>NZ_CCVW01000008.1 GCF_000756815.1 Legionella massiliensis | reverse complement strand
GTCGCTTGATTTGGGCAAGAATAACCTTGGCACCAAATCCGGCGCAGAACTTGTAGCCATCATGCAGGCCCTGCCACAAGGCCTGCAGTCGCTCAGTTTGCGCGGGAATAACCTCGGCACCAAATCCTGCGTAGAACTTTTAGCCATCATGCAGGCGCTGCCAAAAGGTCTGCAGTCGCTTGATTTGTGCGGGAATAACCTCGGCACCAAATCCGGCGCAGAGCTTGTAGCCATCATGCAGGCTCTGTCACAGGGCCTGCAGTCGCTTGATTTGAGAGGGAATTACCTCGGCACCAAATCCGGCGCAGAACTTGTAGCCATCATGAAGGCTCTGCCACAGGGCCTGCAGTCGCTTGATTTGTACGGGAATAACCTCGGCACCAAATCCGGCGTAGAACTTGTAGCCATCATGCAGGCCCTGCCACAGGGCCTGCAGTCGCTCAATTTGTGCGGGAATAACCTCGGCACCAAATCCGGCGCAGAGCTTGTAGCCATCATGCAGGCTCTGCCACAGGGCCTGCAGTCGCTTGATTTGGGCTGGAATGACCTCAGCACCAAATCGGGCGCAGAACTTGTAGCCATCATGCAGGCTCTGCCACAGGACCTGCAGTCGCTTTATTTGAGCTGGAATGACCTCGGCACCAAATCCGGCGCAGAACTTGTAGCCATCATGCAGGCCCTGCCACAAGGCCTGCAGTCGCTCGATTTGTACGAGATTAACCTCGACGCCAAATCCGACGACGAACTCATCGCAATCCTGGAGGTTTTCCGCAGTAGACCCACCGAGCTCAAGCTCAACGATTCCATCATGGATAGACCCGCGGTGAAGCGGGTTTATGACGACATCATCGGAAGGAACAGCCATAATGTTAGACAAAGAAAGTCCACGTTGTTTGGGCGCCTCTTCCAGCCCGCCATGGAGGCCTACAGCCAAGAACCGCCGTTGCACGAAGCCCTT
>NZ_CCVW01000007.1 GCF_000756815.1 Legionella massiliensis | reverse complement strand
TGATGACTATCCAAGACCTCTTCTGCTTTCCTTTGCAGGCTGGTCACTTCTTGATTTGCTGTGGCTAATAACTCCTTCGTACCCTCGACTTGGTGCAACGCTTCTTGCACTCTTTGGCGCTCTTCACCTAACTCTTCATTTAGTCTTTGCTGACTTTCTATTAACTGTTTTACCTGAGAGTCTAAGCTATCGACCTGTTCGCGCAACACTTCACTTTGCCTTTCAAGTCCTTCGCTTTTCTCAATCAAGCTCTTATTCTCTCTTCGAGCCTGTTCTAACTCACCCAAGGTCTCTTCAACCGCTTGCTGGGATTTCACAGCCGCGCTTCGTTGTGCCTCTAATTGTTCTTCGAGTTTGGCCTTTGCTTCAGTGCCAAGACGTTGGTTCTTTTTTAACTCTTGTGACAATTGTTCGTTTTGCTCGGTCAACAAAGTCAAGCGCTGCTCTAAGTCTTGAGTTTTTTCTTCACTGCTTTGCAGAGCTCTGCCTTGCTCTTCTAAATTCTCATCGAGTTGTCTTTTGCTTTCGCTAACTTCTTTAAGTTGTTGTTGCAAAGCAGCTAAGGCGATTTTATGTGTTTCCTTTTCTTGCGCTAAGGCTTCTGATGCACCTTGCTTACCTAAATGAACCTGTTCTTCTAAAGCCCTGACCTGCTCTTGATGCCTCTGCCCTTCTTCTTTAGAACTAGTTTGCAAGCGGCCAATCTCTTTGGTCGCTTCTTCCAGCAAACGGTTTGTTGCTTCGCTTTGCTTTCTCGCCTCTAGCGCCGCTGTTTGCTCGCGCTCTAACTCCTGGCTTAGCTTGCTCTGGGTTTCTGTTAAACGTTGTACTTGACCGTTTAGATCGCCAACTTTTAAGGCCAGCTCACTACGGCTAGTTTCGATACTCTCAACCTGCTCGACTAAACGCTGGTTTTCTTCCCGTGCTGATTTAAGTTCAGCTAAGGTCTGCTGTGTTTCTTCACGCGCTACAGCAGCAGCCCCGCGTTGTTCTTGTAATTGCTTTTCAAGACTTTCCCTTGCCTCGATCCCTAAACGAGTATTCGTTTGCAACTCTTGATTTAAACGTGTGTTTTCCTCGCTTAGTAAGCTTAGGCTGCTCTCTAAATCTTTTGTTTTCTCCTCACTTCTTTGCAGAACTTCCGCTTGTTCTTTTAACTTAGTCGCTAACTCGTCTTGCTTCTCAGTGGCTGTATCCAGCTCGCCTTGCAGCTCAGTTAAGGCCTGGCGATGCTTGGCTTGTTCTTTTACCAGCAACTCTGCGGCCTCTTCTTTACCTGCGCTCAGTTGTTGCTCTAAATCCGCAACTTGTCG
>NZ_CCVW01000006.1 GCF_000756815.1 Legionella massiliensis | reverse complement strand
TTGATTTAACCGATGCCTGCCTCGCCCAACAAACCACAGGAAATTGGCAAGAGAGGATATTAGAACTAGTACTAGCAGGCCATCAGCAAGCAGCTTCTCTCATTTATAAGAATAAGTTACAGGATAAATCTGAGGTTAACTGGGAGACCTATTTAGCAACAATAAAAAATACCTTGTCGTCTAATAACAATTCTTCAGCAATCCCTGCACCCTTAACACCGGCGCTAGCAAATAACAATTCACTACCGCCTTCTGCTAATCAAACGTCAAAAACCAAGTCTACTCAGAAAAAGAAAAAAAAGAACGCAAAAATCCAAATGTCTAACAAAGCAAATAGCGATGATAAAGGATTAACTTTAACACAGAATTTGATGAACAATTTTACGGCAAAGGGCCTGAAGGAAACCCTTTCTCTATTAAATTCAAAATCCCCTGATGCTGTGCACTCACTCATAGAACGATGTCTTCATCAGCATAAAGTAAAATTATTTTTTTCTTTCTTAGTGAATGATACTCAACTGCTGCGAATGATACCCTCTGACTTAAGATGGCTAAAAGAATCACAAAACGCAAAAAAACTAAAGCTGATCAAAAAGGCCACGGATGCAATGCTTGAGGGCTTAAAGGCCGACTCAAATACTACCCTTGCTTGTATTGCTACTATTAGAGGAGAACTCCTTCAACTAAAGTTTCTGCACGAATTGGGTGCGGACTTAACTGAGATAGATAGCGAGGGATATACATTTGCCCATCTTGCTGCTTGTGATGGCCATAAAGAGGTCTTAGCGTATCTGCTTAAAAACAAACCTGAACTAGTTAATGCAGAAACCATTGATGGCATTACACCTGCCTATTCTGCAGCAGATAGAGGAAAACTCTCCTCTCTAGAGCTGCTGCATCAATATCGCGCAGATTTAGTTAAAGTAGATGATAATGGCATCACACTTGCCCATGTTGCCGTGAAAAATGGGCATAGGAATGTCTTAGAGTTCCTGCTTAAAAGCAAGCCTGAATTACGTGACAAACAAACCAGTGATGGTGTCACACTTGCTTATTGTGCCGTTGAGACAGGCCAACTCGACATACTAGAACTACTATATAAATTGGGCGCTGATTTAGCTCAGGCAGATATTAATGGTATCACGCCCGCTCATATTGCTGCGCTACGTGGGTATACTGATGTCTTAAAGTTTCTACTTAGCAACAAGCCTGAATTACGTGACAAACAAATGAATAATGGCGTTACACCTGCTTATTGTGCGGCTGATACAGGCAAACTCTCCATACTAAAACTACTAGACGAATTTAGTGCTGATTTAGCTAAGGCAAACGAGAACCTCCTAAGACCTACTCATATTGCTGCTCAAAATAGGCATAGGGATGTCTTAGAGTTTTTGCTTGAAAAAAATCCCGAATCAGTCAACGAACGAACTAGTTATGGTGCCACAGCTGCTTTTATAGCTGCTCAAAATGGGGATGCTGAAGCATTAAGTTTATTAATTTCTTACAAAGCCAATCTTGATTTGACGTACCACGTAACTATAGGGTCGTTCACTAAATTTGGGGAAGGACTTGATTTAACGATTCAAGAAAACATAAATCAACACATAAGCAAACAAGACAACAATACCAATCAAGACAACAATACCCTAGTTGCTTTATCTCCTTTGGATATTGCGCAAATTATGGGATATAAAAAAATCATAGATATTATTAAGAACAATCCTAGCTCTAACCCAGCAAATTCAATGTACACCCTGTTTGGTTCAGTTCAAAAGGAATCTGCTGAAAATCTGGCTCAAGTCTCAAAAGCACCTGAAAAGCTTGCGGGGTTTAAGGGGGGATAAGCTTAGCAGATTAAGCTAATAATGAGAGTTTCTCGTATAAAACTTATTGGATTGAAATGGAGTGGAAGATTGAGATGAGGGGCACTCTCGTCTATCATAATTATTAATTATTCCGATGGATTTACCTTGAACAATAAAAATAAATATAGGCTAAGAACTAAATCACTTTCCTCTCACAGCCTTTGGGGATTAAATACAACTAATTTTTTATTGGCCGGTATGACTATTGTCATCATCCCTTTCTTAGCAGTTTTTCTTAAAGGAAAAAATTGGAATTATGATCAAATCGGGATGAGTATTGCCACTGCATCGCTTGGCCTTTTTTTATTCCAGATTATTGCCGGTGTTATAATCGATCAAGTTAACAATAAACGCTTACTCTTAGCTATCTCGACCCTCCTGCTCGGAGCTGTCTACGCCCTGCTTCCTTTCATTTCTCACTATACCTTAGTAGTGTATCTACTTATTTTTATTTCAGGGATAGCGGGTGCTTTTATTGTCCCTTTGCTTGCTTCCATTGCCCTCTCTTTAGTAGGTCAAGGTAATCTCTCAACTTTAATAGGGATCAATCGAAGTTGGAATCATTTGGGAAATATCGCCGGAATGGCATTGGCTTGGTTTTTGGTGAGACATTATGGCATCAACGCCATTTTTTATTTTATTGGTATTATGTCTTGTCTTTCTGTTATCTCAATTTATACCATTAGCGCAGCAGTTAACGAGGCAGACTTAACTCACAACACAATAACCCCCCCCCCGAGAAAATTAAAAATAATATTAAATGATTTCAATGAGTTATTTAAAAATCATCACATTCGTCTTTTAATTATCTGTGTCACTTTATTTCATATAGCAAATGCCCCCCTCATTCCCCTTCTTAGCTTATATATTAAACATCTTCACGGAAATAATGAAAAAATTGCTGGAATCGTCTTCATTACTCAGCTCACTATGGTGCCAATATCGCTGATAACAGCACGATTTTCTCGTTATCATGAGATTAAAAAAATCCTATCACTTGCTTTTATCTTATTGCCCATCAGAATTTTTCTACTCTGTATTACCACCAATACTAATTGGTTACTAGTTATTCAAATACTGGATGGGATTGGTACAGGCATCTACGGTGTCGCGATCTGTTTACTCTGCGAAAATTTAGCTTTGGGGAAAAAAGTATTTAATACTTTATTATCAACTATGCAAACAGCCCTCGCTTTAGGAGGACTGTTTGGGGTATTTATTCAAGGTTTTCTACTGCAATACTTTGGATTTTTCAATACCTTTCTCTGCTTAGCGCTGATCGCAGTGCTGGCAGCCATTCTCTTTGTTGTAAAGTGGGCAGGATTAGGTGAAACCTTAGCCCCTCAACCCCATTGATCAGTGATAGCTTAGCCCCCACTCCAGTATTGAATTCCCGCGGTCAAGCCGCGGGAATTCGGGATGGGGGTGACCTCTGACATTGATCATTCCATTATGGAATAGTCCATGAATAACATTCATACCTCTTTAAGCATCCCTTAAGCCTCGCCTTTTATATTGCCCTGCAAAAGAACAATCAGAGACTTGCCGTGAAATTATATTATTTACGCGGG
>NZ_CCVW01000005.1 GCF_000756815.1 Legionella massiliensis | reverse complement strand
GAAAATGAATTCAGATAAGAAAATGAATTCAGATAAGAAAATGAATTCAGATAAGAAAATGAATTCAGATAAGAAAATGAATTCAGATAAGAAAATGAATTCAGATAAGAAAATGAATTCAGATAAGAAAATGGATTCAGACAAGAAGATGGATTCAGACATGAAAATGGATTCAGGCATGAAAATGGATTCAGGCATGAAAATGGATTCAGGCATGAAAATGGATTCAGGCATGAAAATGGATTCAGACAAGAAAATGGATTCAGACAAGAAAATGGATTCAGACAAGAAAATGAATTCAGACAAGAAGATGAATTCAGGGATGAAGATGAATTCAGGGATGAAGATGAATTCAGGGATGAAGATGAATTCAGGGATGAAGATGAATTCAGGGATGAAGATGAATTCAGGTATGAAAATGAATTCAGGTATGAAGATGAATTCAAGCATGAAAATGCCGACTGAACCAACAATCATAGGGGATACCATTTCTCCTCCTAATTCGTTTCAAAAAACAATAGGAACAAAATATCAAGACTTAACATCTGCTGTTAAAACGAATGATCCTAATAAATCGGTAGATGGTGTTATTAATATGGAGTTATTTGGTTATATGGACCGTTTTATCTGGTTTATCAACGGAATTCCAGAGTATAAAGCCCATCCTATCCTTTTAGAACCTAATAAACGTTATCGTTTTATTTTTACCAATACGTCGATGATGCGCCATCCTATGCATATTCATGGCCATTGGTTTATTTTACGCAATGGACATGGTAGTTATGATCCTTTATTGCATACGCTTGATATAGCTCCCGGCGCTACGGTCACAGCGGATGTTGATACTGACGCAAGCGGACAATGGTTTTTTCATTGTCATCTGCTTTATCACATGATGACGGGTATGTCGCGAGTATTTCAATATTCTACGATCATTGAAATCGCAAAAGGAGAAGCCAAACCACAGAATGTTGTGAAATCAACCCCTTACTTTAACCGACCAATCGTTCGAGTGGATGAGGTACGCCCATTGGATACATCACTGGTGAACCATCCAATGGCCCATCCCGCAGGTTTATGGCGGGCGACCTTCCTCGATGTTGGAGCAGATCCCTTCCATAATGCCCAGCGCCTCACCTATAAAGGCTTATACGGCCCAGATTACAATAAACTTGAGCTGTATACCAATGATGCAGAGATGAGCAAAGGATCTGTAGAAAATGCGGATATCGATATATTTTATTGGCGTCTTATTAGTCAATTCTGGGCGATAAAAGCAGGTGCTAATTATTTTAATCGTCCGGCACAAACACCTTATTGGCAGCCAGGAATTGGAATTGAAGGATTAATGCCTTATTTTATTGATACCAATATTCGCGGATATTTTTATCGAGGTAGTGCCAAATTGGATGCTGAGTTTTCTCGTGACACCCAAATTACTAACAATTTTTTTATAAGAACAGGAATACGTGGCATTTTAGCATCAAAGACGGTGGCAATCGCAGAAATTGGTAGTGGGCTTAATCAAATGCGCTATATTGTAAGACCTTATTATCGATTAATGCCAGGATTAAATCTCTATGCCGAATATGAATATGAACAAGATTATGGTGCATTTAAAACATTCCAACTGAGTACAGGTAATTCTTCTAAGCAGAATACCCTGACATTTGGAATAGGGATTTTATTTTAATGTCATGGTACTTGCCACTGCCTATAGCTATTGAATTCATGAAAACAATTTTTTTTTCTTCAATGCGCAGACGTGTAGTTATTTTTCTTTGTTTAATCTATTGTCTAGATAGTCAATAAGTGCTAATGCATGATGCTGATTAATAGGTTTGTAGAAATAGGATGGAGCTATATAGGATGCATCCTCTTCTTGGTGTTGTGTTTGAGCGGTGATGGCGATAATGGGTGCAGTATCGTTTTTAATGTGCCGCTGTATAAAGGAAGTTATTTCTGGGTTATCAACCTTATATAGTTTCCTATCGATGAGAATCATATCATAAGCTACAGATTTTATATTGTCCCACGCCTCTTCTAAGCTTGAGATCACATCAACTCGTTGCCCTAATTGCAGGAGTTGAATGCGAATAATAATTCGAGCAATACTGGACTCCTCAATGACAAGAAAATAAAATGAACGATTCATGGTTTATTAGCCTTTGTGTCACAAGATTATTATTTGTATATTATTTATTCAGAGTATAGTCTTTTTCTTTGGTTTAAAATCCTCTAAATCAGTAGCAAATAATATAACAGGTAGTTAACCAGTCAGATATTGTTAGATTAATATAAAGAGCTCAACGCCTAATTGAAAGATTCGTTTTTAGAAGTAGTGATATGAATATAAACGTAGTCGCAAATTTGGAGTTTATCGACTATGCTAGATGAGTACGTTGTTGGCCTATGAATGGTATTTGCCACTCAAAGGATTTTTATCTCATATATCATAAGGAAATTATTATGGCTCATGAACAATATCAATCGTGTATCGATGCTTGTTTGGCTTGTGTTACTGAATGCGAACATTGCGCGACAGCTTGTCTTCAAGAAGATAAGGTGAAAGACATGGTTTGTTGTATTCAGCTTGATAGGGATTGTGGACAACTATGTTCTTTAGCTGCAGAAATGATGGCTAGAGGATCGAAATATGCTAAGGAAATTTGTGCTTTGTGTGCTAAGGTCTGTAGAGATTGTGCAAAAGAATGTGGAAAGCATCAACAGATGGATCACTGTAAACGTTGTGCAGAAGCGTGCAATCGTTGCGCCGAAGAATGTGAAAAGATGGCTGTTTAATCAAATAGTGATGCTTTACTAAATTGTAGCAATATAAAAGTTAGGTGAGTACTTTCATAATATATAAGTATCATTGTTATATTTGCATAGCGATTATAATTTTTGTGTCTAGGAGCACGAACCGTAACGGCTCGCCTTTTAATGAGAGTAATTTATTCGCTGTTAATGTCGTGAATGGGGAGGATGATAGCCTCCGAAGCTGCGTTTCTTTGGAGCGTCATCATTGGATTTAGTGCTTTCTGTAGACGAGGAACAGGAGCATAAGAACACTAAAAGTGTTAAAAATACAAAAAATCTAATCATGTTACTATCCGTATTAGTTTCAATAGATTAACTCTAATTTAAAAAGAATGGAAATGAAAGCGTTTATAATCATTAGTGCATGGGAATGGTATGAAAATATTTCCTATATAAAGAAAGATAAATATTATTGCGTACTGGGTCTTTAGTGCTTTATTCACTCTGTTTATTAGTTTTGGGAGTTGTTCTTAGCCATAATTCCATAGCCTGTTCCAATGAGCAATGGTTCTCCAATCCCTTTAAACGATTGCTGATTATTGGTGATCCAAGCTTTCTCCAGTATAGGAAGACTATTTATTTTATCCATAGAGATTTAATTAGCTAGCGATGTTTTGATGTTTTTTATCTCGCTTTATAGCCCATACTAATAGCGACTAGGTTATAACGGCGCTAATTAGAATTCCCTATTTATTTAGCCGTGGGGTTAATATTATGTACCTCAAGTTGAGAGGGAAATGAGTCAAGAAAATAAAAACAGATATGGATATGGAAGAATTCAGCACCCGCCAAAAAAGATAATTAAATCGCGCAATGAAACATGTGATTCTCCTTATCTTCACTATAACTTCCTTGTTAGTTTAGTTTCAAATGAACAAGTCAAAAAAAACATCATTACGAAAATTTTCCCCTCCACTTTACTTATAGCAAAACGAATGGAAAGATTTGGGCTATTACTGGCAGTGGTTTGTTATCTTACTATTAATAATTATTAAGATTTTGATAGCATATTAATTCATTATTTCTTAGTTATAACCTATCTATTCAACCATTAAATACATTTTAGAACCGTTTTTTTAACTGCCTTATTATTGGAACATGCCAAACATTGATGGATTTAGTGGTTATGAAAGAATTTATGGTGTTAGAATTAATAATTACTATTGGGGTGATTCATAATTGGTTCATCCCATTTAGATAGGCCCCATGGAATGGACTTTATCACATGAAACAACATTGCCCCATTCGATGGGTTATTCTAATTATCTTTGTGACCATAAGTCTGCCTGTATTGGCTATCAACCAGGAAAAAAAGCTTACTTTATCTGAAGCAGAATCGCTAGCTCTTACTACATCCCCTGAATTACACCGCTTTCAAGCAGCGAGTGCGGCATTACAACAACAAGCCATTGCTGAGGGTCAATTAACTGATCCGCAATTGGTCGTTGGAGTTGCTAATGTGCCGACTGATTCTTTTAGTTTTACCCAAGATGAAATGACGATGGAGCAAGTAGGATTGCAACAAACTTTTGCTCGTGGTCATTCCTTATCCATGAAATCAAAACAAAGCAGGGCATTAGCACTTGCGGAGCATAGAAAAGCGCACGAAAAAGCCTTAACGTTAATTCGCAATGTACGAGAAACTTGGTTAGAACTCTATTACTGGACCGAAGCGCTGCGCATTTTACAAGCCAATCGATTATTGTATAAAAATTTATTTAAGGTGACGACTTCACAATATCAAACGGGAAAAACAAATCAATCGGATGTTTTACAAGTGCAGTTAGAAGTTTCGAAGTTTAATGATCAAGAAATTCAGATTCAACAACAAATCAGTGTCTTGCACGCTCAATTAGAAAGGTGGGTTGGAAGAGATGCCCATCGTCCCTTAGCACTTTCCATTCCCTCATGGCCGGCCTTACCCTCACTTAAGCGATTACAAGGATGTCTACCTCAACATCCTCTATTAAATATCGATGCTGCTGCGATTGCAGCGGCTCACAGTGAGGTGGCGTTTGCAGCAGAGCAATATAAACCGGGATGGATGTTAAATGTTGGCTATGCTAAGCGTCAAGGACGCATGCCGGATGGAATGCCGCGTTCTGATTTTGTTGGTGCACAAGTCACGGTTGATTTACCCTTCTTTCCAGCCAATCGACAAGACAGGCAAATGCGAGCGGCTTATAGCCGATTGGCTGCTGCAACATTTGATCAGCAAATCCATTATCGTGATTTATTACAAGTACTCAACACGCAATATTCCATTTGGAATCGTTTAGGAGCTCGGGAAGCAGTGTACAAAAGGCAGCTGATTCCTGAAGCTCGACAAAATGCAAAGGCCTCTTTAATCGCTTATCAAAATACTAGTGCTGATTTAAACAATGTATTAAGAGCCTATAGTAATGAACTAACTATTCAGCTGGAATCGATTCAACTACACGTGGAGCGCGCTAAATCTCGCGCAATGCTTTTGTATTTAGAAGGTAAGGTTCAATGAAGAAATATTCTTTATTCATAACGGGTTTTGCCCTACTGCTTGGAGTAATAATAGGCTATTACCTAAGCCCTTTAGCGATAATAAATAATAAAGAAACCACCTCAGAAACTACGAAAAAAAAACCGCTTTATTGGATTGATTCCATGGAACCGACTATTCACTATTCAAAACCTGGAAAATCACGCATGGGAATGGAATTGACTCCTGTTTATGCAGAAGATACCCAAGAGCAAGGGGCTTCAACGATTCAGATTTCACCTTCTCTAGTCAATAACTTGGGCGTTCGAACCGCTCCTGTGATTAAAGGCTCTTTAGCGCGGCGAATTGAAACAGTAGGCTATGTGGTGCCTAACGAAAATAACATCAGTCACATCCATGCTTATGCAAATGGGTGGGTGAAAAAACTATTGGTGAAGGCGGTGGGGGATGTGGTTAAAAAAGGTCAAGTTGTGTTGCAATTGTATTCGCCAACATTAGTGAATGCTCAGGAAGAATATTTAATTGCTCTTGACAGTAAGAATCAAACATTAATCAATGCGTCTTACCAAAAACTACAAACATTTCACATTCCAGAACAGCAAATTGCACAATTAAAAAAAACACGGCAATCAAGTCATTTAATTGATATTTATCCACATCAAGGTGGTGTGGTAACCATGCTCAATGTGCGAGAAGGAATGTATGTGACTCCTGAGACAGAAATGATGAGTATTGTTGATTTATCCAACATTTGGATGATTGCCGAGGTGTTTGAGGAAGAGGCCAATTGGGTTAAAACGGGAGAAAAGGCTCAAGCCCAATTAACCGCATTTCCCGGAACGATTTGGAAAGGAGAAGTCGACTACATTTATCCTGAAGTCGATCTTAAAACGAGAACCTTGAAGGTGAGGTTTTTGTTTGACAATCTCGAGGGTCTTTTAAAGCCTAATATGTATGCTAGCATCAGTTTAGTAGCAGAATTAAAACAAGATGTTCTTAGTATTCCACTCGAAGCGCTCATTCGAAGCAGTGAAGGCGCGCGGGTGGTTGTCTCTTTAGGGAAATATGGTTTTCAGGTGCGTTCGGTAACTACAGGAATCGAGTCAGGAGATCGCATTGAAATTCTTTCAGGACTTCAAGTCGGCGAGAACGTGATCACCTCAGGTCAGTTCCTGATTGATTCAGAAAGTAATTTGAAAGTGGGCTTGGAACACCTTGAATCTTCTCAAAAATCAACTCAGCAATCACCCTCGCAAACCCAAGCGATTGAGGCTCGAGGTATCATCAGATCAATCAACGCAAAGACCCACATAATAACCTTACAACATGATGCCATTCCTAAGTTAGATTGGCCTGCTATGACCATGGATTTTTTAGTGGTCAAAACCATTCCGATTAGTGAGTTTAAAATTGGCGATACGATCGAATTCTTTTTAAAAAAAGAAAATGACCAGTTTGTCATTATCAAGATGAAAAAGGACAAGGATAAATGATTGCAGGAATTATTCGCTGGTCACTACAAAATCGTTTTTTAATTTTATTAGCCACAGCGCTTATTCTGTTGTCAGCTCCCTACATTCTAAGCAATACCGCAGTGGATGCGATTCCTGATTTATCCGATGTGCAGGTCATTATTAAAGTAGATTACCCAGGACAGGCACCTCAAGTCGTGGAAGATCAGGTGACTTACCCGCTTACAACCGCCATGTTAGCGGTTCCAGGAGCCGTAACGGTTCGAGGCGAATCCGGTTTTGGAGTGGCATATGTGTACATCATTTTCAAAGACGGTACCGATCTCTACTGGGCCCGGTCGCGTGTATTGGAGTATTTAAGCCAAATTACCAACCGTCTTCCAAGTGGTGCACAAGTGGCATTGGGTCCTGATGCTACTGGTGTGGGTTGGGTGTATGAATATGCTTTAGTGGATAAGACTGGACTTCATGATTTGGCGCAATTAACCAGTTTACAAAATTGGTTTCTTAAATACGAACTGCAAAAAGTACCTGGGGTTGCCGAAGTGGCAACCGCAGGAGGAATGGTCAAGCAATATCAAATAATCTTAGAACCCAATCGACTGCGCGCTTATGGCTTGACTTTGGAGCAAGTTAAATCAGCCATTCAGAACGGCAATAGGGAAGCTGGGGGTTCTTCCATTGAGATGGGAGAAGCAGAATACATGGTGCGGGCTAAAGGGTATATGAAGTCCATTCAAGACATAGAGCAGACGCCAGTAGGATTAGGAAAAAATGGAGTTCCTATTTTATTAAAAGACATTGCTTATGTGCAATTAGGACCACAAATGCGTCGCGGACTCACAGAGTTAAATGGAGACGGTGAAGTAGTTGGTGGTATTATTGTGATGCGTCATGGACAAAATGCCATGGAGACGATTGCCAATGTAAAAAACAAATTAGCCCAATTGAAATCGAGTTTGCCAAAAGGCGTGGAACTGATTACCACTTATGATCGCTCAAGCTTAATTCTGCGAGCAATCCATACACTTCGCGATAAATTAATTGAAGAATTTATTGTGGTTTCCTTAATCTGTATTGTGTTTTTATTTCATTTTCGCTCATCACTCATTATTATCATTAGCTTGCCTCTGGGGATTATTATTGCCTTCATGGTCATGTATTGGCAGGGTATTAATGCCAACATCATGTCATTGGGGGGAATTGCAATTGCAATAGGTGCGATGGTTGATGCCGCCATTGTAATGATTGAAAATGCGCATAAGCACCTTGAGAAAGAACCTGACTCTTCTAAAAATCGTTGGCCAATTATTCAGCAAGCAGCCCTTGAAGTGGGGCCTCCTTTATTTTTCTCTCTATTGATTATCACGTTTAGTTTTTTACCGATTTTTACGCTGCAAGCTCAAGAAGGGCGATTATTTTCTCCCTTAGCCTACACCAAAACCTATGCGATGGCGGCCTCAGCAGTACTTGCCATCACCTTGGTACCCGTGCTCATGGGCTATTTGATTCGCGGTAAAATAAGGCCTGAAGAAGAAAACCCCCTTAATCGCGCATTGAGAGCGGTATATCGTCCAGCGATTGATGTGGTATTAAAAAGACCCAAAACCATCTTACTATTGGCAGGTGTCATCTTGTTAATCGGATTTTGGCCAGTTACCCGGTTGGGTGGTGAATTCATGCCTGATTTAGATGAAGGAGATTTACTCTACATGCCCACTACTTTTCCAGGGGTATCTATTGGGGAAGCGCAGCGCATTTTACAACAGACAGATAAATTGATTCGCACGGTCCCTGAAGTCGATACAGTCTTTGGCAAAATAGGCAGAGCCGAAACGGCAACCGATCCGGCGCCATTGTCTATGGTAGAAACAACAATTCAATTTAAGCCAAAGAGTGAATGGCGTCCTGGTATGACCCTGGAGAAAATTCGTGAAGAGCTCGCTTTACGGGTCAAATTACCCGGTTTATCCAATGCTTGGGTGATGCCGATTCGTACACGCATTGACATGTTAGCCACCGGCATTAAAACACCGGTTGGCATTAAGGTCGCTGGCGCTGATTTAAAAACCATTCAATCAATTGGTCAAGAAATTGAAACGATATTAAAACAAATCCCAGGTACGGCCTCAGTTTATGCAGAGCGTGTGGCTTCCAGTCGTTACGTGACCATTGATATTAATCGACTTAAAGCCGCTCGCTATGGTTTGTCGATTGGGACTATCCAGGAGCTGATTGAAACGGCAATCGGTGGGCTTAATGTAACTCAAATGGTAGAGGGGCGTGAGCGTTATCCGGTGAATCTGCGCTATCCACGAGAGATTCGCGACTCACTGCAGCGATTGCGGATGCTTCCCATTGTGACTGCAACAGGGGCTACGATTCCTTTGAGTGAAATTGCGCGTATTGATATTACCGAAGGTCCTGACATGATTCGCAGCGAGAATGCTCGGCTTAACGGTTGGATTTATGTGGATATCACCGGGCGTGATTTAGCGTCTTATGTTAATGAAGCACAAGAAGCGCTTAGTAAGAAACTCAAATTACCCGCAGGTTATTCATTGTCCTGGTCAGGGCAATATGAATATTTAGAACGTGCAAAAGAGCGCTTAAAAGTCGTTGCTCCCGTTACTCTTTTTATCATTGCTTTATTACTTTATTTAAACTTTAGGCGCATGGCAGAAGTGGTTATTATTTTAGCCACTTTGCCGTTTGCTCTAATCGGAGGCATTTGGCTCTTATATATATTAGGCTATCATGTATCAGTGGCTGTAGGGGTAGGTTTTATAGCGCTCGCAGGTGTTGCTGCTGAAACTGGAGTAGTGATGCTGGTGTTTCTTAATCATGCACTTGAACGTCGAGAGGCATTGGCACAACGAGAAAAGCGACAACTGACTCAAGAAGACTTACACTTGGCAGTGATTGAAGGAGCATTGCTTCGTTTGCGACCAAAGCTCATGACCGTTACTGCCATTATTGGTGGCTTGCTCCCTATTATGATGTTTGGGGGAACAGGATCAGAAGTCATGCGACGTATTGCTACACCAATGGTGGGAGGAATGGTGAGTGCTACCATACTGACCTTAATTGTGATTCCCGCAGTGTATCTGTTGTGGCAAGAACGACGAATTTCCAAGAAAAATTATTTAATAAATGATAGTGAAAATGGTTAATTTCTTGAGTTTTATTGGATTAGGAAAGATAAAACGAATGATTGTCATAAACTCCAACTGAAAGCAATAAAATAATGACTTCACCTAACAAACCAAATAGAAAGTGATCCTCTACATCAATTCAAGCACAAAATTTACATTGAAATATACTTATTTATGATCATGTCGATGATGAACATCTGGATAATGAGGATGTGAATGCTTTATCGTTTTATGATAGTGATGATGAGTATGTGGCTCCTTGCCATCCCATGGAAAATCATGGGTATGTTGGTGGTGCTCATCATGAATATGGCTATGCCTGTGCTCAAGTAATTCGTGAGCATGTTCATGCTCATGATGTTCTGTGAGATGCAGCCAGACACCCATCCCCATTAATAAAGATGCAATCCAAAATGATAGAGAAGTTGTTTCATGAAAAAATAAAATCGCAATGGCGGCACCGATAAAAGGTGCTATCGAAAAATACGCGCCTGTTCTTGCTGTTCCTAAGCCCCGTAAAGCAAGAACAAATAAAACAAGGCTTGCCCCATAACCAATAAATCCAACCAATAACGCATATCCTGTTGTCAACCACGGAGGAAATGCCAATCCAAAGCAAAGAGCAAGACTTATACTAACCATGCCTGAAATAAGGCCTTTGCTTCCTGCAATGAAAAAAGGGTCACCAGTGGACACTTTGCGAGTTAAATTATTGTCAATAGCCCAACATAGGCAAGCACCCACAATGGCAACTGGACCCAGTAGATTTTGATCACGTGTTTGACCTTGAGGCCATGACAATAAGATGCCTCCTGCAACAATCAACAACATACCAAACACAATTCGATGTGCCGTATTTTCTTTAAAAACAATCCATGCTAATAAGGCAGTGAGTACTGCTTCAAGATTTAACAATAAGGATGTTGTTGCAGCACTTGTTTGTTGTAAGCCGAACATTAATAATATAGGTCCTAAAATTCCGCCAAAACCAATAGCACCAAAGAGCCAAGTCCAATCGCTTTTTACTAATCCCGAATGTTCCCAACCGCGGTCTTTAATTAAGCGAGCTAAAATTAATCCTATACCACTACCAGCATACAACAATCCAGCAAGTAGCAAAGGAGATATTTGCCCAACAAATTGTTTGGCAAAAGGCGTGCTGCCGCCAAAAAATACTGCGGCACCAAAAGCGGCAAACGTTGGAGAAATGGTTCGTAAGTGCAACATTTAGATTACCTTTGAAGACCAATATAAAAAAGAAAGAAATGAATATTACCAAGCTCTTGCAAAATCAACCAGCAGCAAGTAGATTAAATAAGGCCTGATCATTAAGAAAGAAAAAAATGCCATAGCCATTTAGCAATCAGAGCGATGATAATTACCCACAAGCACACAATAATTGACGCAACCACCCAGTTTTTTGGTAATAAATCACCTTTATCAATAGCAATCTCTGCAAGCCGATTACAGTCATTCCAAACCTCTTGAGGTATTAGTTTAATAGCTAAGTAAATCCCTAAAGGGATAATTATTAAATCATCTAGTAATCCTAAAATAGGAATGAAATCAGGAATTAAATCAATTGGGCTCAATGCATAAGCGAGAGTTATAAGTACAACTAATTTAGCTTTCCAATTAACTCTAGGATCGCGTTTAAGAAAATATAATATCCAAACATATTTCATCATGGATACAACTACTTTATTTGAATTATTCATACAGGTGATAATCTCCTAAATAGAGGCCATGGCGCATAGTGAATAGTTGTATGTTGAATGCTTTAGTCCATTGAACCGGTGGAAATTTTCCACCAGTTCATTTTTTTCATGTTTATTTAATTGAATAATATAGTTCTCAGGAAACTTATCCGGGTTGTTTTTGACTGCTTATTAATATCCCTTGTTTCTACTCCGTATAAAGCGGCGATGTCTGAATCAGAATAACGTGAGTGTTTCTGAGATTTATTATTTGTTCTTCTACGTCTAATTGACTGATGTTCATTATTAAATCCGGGGTTATAGCCTGATGCGCTATTATAAGGTGAGCCGACTTTTTATCCCAGAACAATTTAAGAGGGCAGAGGGGTATTTATGGTGTCGGGCAGATATTAGCATGTTTGGGGTAGATAACGTACCTTATCTATCCCAAATAGGCAAAATGGCTTAAAATGCCAATTAATGATCCCTTGAATTTATTGAGTGGCAAAAATGATAGAAAATGTAAAAACTCAAAAGTTTGTGATAGATAAGATTAATCATCCCTTGGCTGTCCATTTTGACAACAACTCGCTTTCGGTATGGTTGTCCTATTATTACTCAGTGCATGTGAAAGGTGCTCCCGAAAAAACCGAACAAGCGAAACTGAAAGATTTGTCCAAATTTGTAAATTTTTTCCAAAATGAAGTAGGGCACGATCAGGTCGATAGTTGGACACCTGCGGTTAGCAAGCAATTCCAACGGCAACTTTGTAAGACGGTATCTGAAAAAACAGGAAAGCCTTATAAGGCAACATCAGTGAACAGAACGATGGCAACAATTCGCCATGTTGGTCGATGGTTGCATAAGCAACGCCCCTTACTTGCGGGTGACCCGCTTGCTCAAGTCAAAGATTTGCAAACTGATGCGCCAGATTGGAATGGCCTAACATCCAAACAGCTGATGCGCTTAAAATCAGCTTGTGAGCAAAGACTTAAAAGTTGTACCCGCAAAAACCAAAACCCTTTAATGGAAACGGCTATATTTTATATTTTGTTGAGTACAGGACTTCGTGAATCGGAATTGGTTTCTTTAGATGTCTTTCAATATCACAGCAAAGGTCTTCACCAAGTTCTACGCCATAAATCAAAACGGGTATCCAATAAAATCCCATTACCACAAGAGGCGAGGGGAGTACTCGAAAGTTATCTTGAAACTAGAAGTCCAGAACCAGGAGAGCCATTATTTGTTAGTCGTTATGGGGCTCGCCTCAAGACGCTAGATGTTTATCGGATTTGTCAACGGGTTTTGAAACAAGCCTTAGCTTTTTTACCTGATCACGAAAAATTTGAATTTACCCCACATAAATTAAGACATACCTTCTTAAAGAAGGTGACAGATAAACATGGGGTGCATTTTGCACAGGAAATTAGTGGAAATGTATCTATTAAGGAAATTTTTCGATATGCCAAACCAAGTCAAGAAGAAATGCAATCAACAATTGAGGAATTGTTTGAAATATAAACTTTATTATTGATTTCAAATAAAGTTATCGACCAAGTTATTTTGGATAAAAGAGAATGTATTTACAGCCTCAGGTAATTCTCTAACCAAAATAATTTTTTGTTAGAAATAATGTAAACCATAAATACTTCAATTCTCGTCTTGCGACATTGTCATGAACTGAACAGTCTTAAATCTCCTTGCCCCTCTATTTTACATTTACAAACCTAAGGTTGAGGGTGTACAAAAATTTGCCAAGAAATATCTCCTAGAAATTTTTATTTAAGGATAAGATGAGTTGCATCTTAATGTCACAAATCAATTATACCATAAACAGCTAATTACCAGTAATTGTGTATGAATAGGTTAAATGCTCAACTGATCATGCTTAAAGGTCTGTAAAAGAATCTATTTTAACAAACATTAAACGATGAATTTTTTGAACAATTCAATTAGGTGGGGTAAGCCAAATATTTACCCCAAGAAATTGGTTCGTAATCTCTAGCCATAAATCAAAGTTTATTATATTTACTCGCCCTTTGACTTTTTGAATAAAAATAAGGGTATATCATATTGTATAGGATCGAGTATTCATGCCCCTAGGTGTTGCTGCTTGACCTTATAAATTACTATTCTCGCATTTATCGGTTTTTTTCTGTTCACATTAAATGACTTTATAAATAGTTTATTGCCCACATTATTTGATTCTATCTAACAAGCTGTCCAAGTTAAGTGATTTTATCCGTTCTCAGTTCTCACATTAATTGATTTTATCAGTCAGACGTTTAAAGTCGATATTCCAAACAGGAATAAGCCTTTCTAATTTTTCCTTCATCGCCAAGGAATCCTTAATGCATAACTTCTAAAATTGAGCCCAGTTTCTTATTAAGGGCGAAAAAAGCATGCAAGGAAAATTTGATTTTGACGGTCTACCACCAGAAATAAAAATGAATCTAGCCGCTCATTTAACAGCACCTGATGTAGTCAACCTTGCTGTCTCTTCGACTACAGCAAATTATAAGCAGTTGTTTAAACCGGCATTGAATGCCCACCAATTATTACACCATGTGGTGCGTGGTGAGCATGATAAGGTTGCGGCGCTACTAAAGAAAAACATCAAGTTACTCGTTCAAAAAGCAAGCGTGACCGATAGGTCAGGCCGTACTTTTGAAACTATTAGTGCTTTTGAATATGCGCTTTGGGCCCTAGATAAGCACATGTGGACCTTAATGCTAAACTGCTTATCCAAAGATGAGGACTGCAAGGAGCTAGTAGCGGAGTTGCTTACTCAATATGAGAAACTCAACACAGAGGGTGTGACTTATACCTTTCGTGGAGAAACTATCACCGAGAAGCACTTTGATTTCGAAAATACCATCATTAAAGAGCTGCAAACGCAAGTAGATTCGATAAAAGCGCCAGGGGTTAAGAATTGGGATACCATTGATAATCAGTGGCGAGAAGGTGTTGGTGGTGCACAAAAGCTTCTTCCTATGCATGTTGTTTATGAATACTGTTCCGAAGTTCCTTTTGAGCCAGTACCAGAGTTTACGGTACAGCCAAAATCATCGAAACAATTTATTAATTGGTTTACTGGCACGTATGAAAATTGGTTTAGTGCTGATTCGAAATTGGCAGTTGATTTTGCAATATTTAAGGGCGGGTGGTGCGGCGTGCGCCTATCGCGTGATGCGTGGGGTTGCGGAGCCGCGGGCGGCCTAGATTTAATTGCCTTGACGGCATTATGTAAAGTAAGAACAAACGATTTTATCGATCTCAAATCGCAACTTGGAGACCAGATGACGCTAAATAATCATCAGCAAGTATCTCAGATTTGACCGAATTGACATTATGTCGATGAAGAAGCTCGGCGGCGTAAGCCGCCACGTGCTCATTCAAACATGAGTCCAAGCAAGTCCTGGTATGACCAGTGTACTGTTGTTTTCACCTACCACAATAGCTATTAAAAACGAACCATTTTACTATCTTAATAATTTAATATAACTCATTGTAATTTATTTATATTTTTATATGAACGTATCCCACTAATATAAAATTGATTACACTATCTTTTTTTGAAAAACCATTGAATACAGGGATGATATGAGTGGTCGGTTTGTAGGATTAAGTGATGTTATTCAGTCGTCTAATTTGTATACTGCCGATTTCGTAATCAGGATGATAAATATGAATTGGGCAGCAGACGAGATGAAAACGGTTAATCTAGGGGATAAAAGACTTCATAAGCGCTTACTTTCTTTATTTGATCAATTAGGAAATTCACCTAATTTAAGTATTCCAGCCGCGTGTGGAGGATGGCATGAAACAAAAGCAGCGTATCGTTTTTTCGACCATGAGGAAGTGACTACAGAAAGTATTTTAAGACCTCATATAGAATCGACTTTTTCTCGAATGAAACAACTTTTTTGGGGTAGAGCCAAGAAGGTTGGTCGCAAGTGGACATCCATGCCAACGCTAACGTCTTTATCTTCTCTATGTTGTTGAATTAATCTATCGAAGGTGGTTTTGCGAAGTTGTGTGAGCCAATTCGATAATTCAGTATTTTTGCTAATGAGACCTTTGAGTTCGCTCGCTTGCAGAATGACGGAGGTTATTGAGCCTGGCCCACAATGCCCCATCTGCTCACTAAGATTACGGAAATTACTACCAAGTTGGTTGTCGTTTTTCTGAGAAAACACATAAGCATTAAATGCTAAAGCACTTTGCAAGGTTTGCATGATTTCAGTGGATTGATTAGAAGTCTCTCTATCAACTTTGTTATAAAAATTATTAATATCGTCGAGTGCGCTGGATCTTTGACCTGGTATTAAAATAATACGGAACGAGTTCATTTTTGTAATAATCAAGCAACTGTTTGATTTGTCTCAGATAAGCTTCTTTGTTTGCTACCGTTATAAATCACCGGTTTCTCGTGATAAATGGTCTGGATGGCAAACTGACGAGCTAGCTCATCGGAATCTAAAATGGGGGTGAGGGCTGTATTGGCGCATCAAGCTTGCTAAGTCGTTTTTCGATAAACGTGCCTCGTTTTTTCCCTTGAGCAACGACAGTACTTCCTGCAAAAACTCGGTTTCATCCTTTATCTGAAGCTCATTACTATTGAGCGTATCGGTGACATAAACAATCTCTAAGGGGGAATCCTTTTTTTGAATAATATAATAGGTTTCACGATGAATTTTTTCTGGTAATTCACTCACTAGGAGGATGTTAGGTCGACTGTGGGGGTTTTCAAAAGCTTTTCCTAGCACCGCTTTAAAAATGTCTTGGGATGTTGTAGCCATTACTAAGCCCTCATTAAATTGTCTGGCAGAAAAGCTTATAAACCTCTAGTACAAGTACATATTATTTATTTTGAACCTTGTCCGCTTTAGGCAAACTCTAAAGTAATAAATTCATAATCACTATGAAAAAACAAGGATCAATTTTAATTGTCGCTTAATTTACCCCCTTTCATAATGCTTGCTTAATTTTTAGCAGTCGAAGCGCTTCTTAGTTTTGAGTGCTATCAAAGATATTTTAAGTGGAGTAAGTGATTGTGCCTAAAAAACATGCTTTAGAAGAATCCTCCTCATCGAATGTGAAACGGCCAAGAACTAATCCTGGCATTTCTGATTCTGTATCCACCGCGTTTTCTTCTCCGTCATCAAGTAGCGCTGTTTTGAGTGATGATGGAGAAACAGTGAATTGGAGCGAGCTAATCAATAGGCATTTATTAGGTATGAATCTGTCTGATACTGGCAAAGAGGGGAAGGACTACTATCAGCACTGCATCGAAGAGTTATTCTCGCGTTCCCCTGTTCAAGAAATGAATAGGCTATGTTTTCAATTATTCTCTGCGGATAGGATTGGGGAAGTTAGCTTTGAAGAACCGCAACAAGAACAGCTCCTGCAATTCTTGGTTGAAGTGCTTCAGGATACGGTGCCGGAAAAAAAATACCTAGGAAGGCCAAGTATTTTGGCTACTCTTATTCATCATCGCTTACCCGAAACCCTGGCCGATGCTTTGTATACCTATGCAACCAATCACGAAACCAGTTTTTCTCGCCTACAGTGGGCTCTAATTTGCCGTCAGCCGATTCGAGAAGAGATGGCCGCTGAGATTAATATTATTTCCTACACACCGCCCCTACATCTTGCCGCTTGTTTTGATAATCCTTCTCTGATTGCTCAATTAAAGGAGCTTGGGGCGGACATGAATCTTAGGAAGCCAAATGGAGTAACCGCCTGTCTTCTTAGTGCTTACTATGGATTTTCTATTACTACACAGCAGTTAATTACTCTTGGCGCTGATCCGACTTTAGGAAGTGAAAATGGATCGACGCCACTTTTAGCTGCAATCAACAAATCTAATGACGATATTGAGACCGTGAAAGTGCTGTTACGAGCAGGGGCTAATGTTAATCAAGCTGATCCAAGAGGTATTACCCCGCTTTTTGTTGCTGCTGCCAAGGGTCATGACAAGGTGGTCGAGCAATTGCTGCAAGCAGTGGGTATTGATGTTAATCAAGCACCACAAAGCGGGTTTACCCCGCTGCATATTGCTGCACAAAATGGTCATGACAAGGTGGTCGAGCAATTGCTGCAAGCAGTGGGTATTGATGTTAATCAAGCAAATCAAAGAGGGTTTACCCCGCTTTGTAGTGCCGTTTTCTATGGTCATGTCAGGGTAGTCGAGCAATTGCTGCAAGCAAGGGGTATTGTGGTTGATGAAGCATCTCCATATAAATATAGCCCGTTTTATGCCGCTGCAGACAAGGGTCATGTTAAGATAGTCGAGTTACTGCTGCAAGCAGAGGATATTGATATTAATCAAGAAATTCACGGAGAGAAGGACCTACTTAGTGTCGCTGTTCGAAATAAACATATTGCTGTGATTAAGGTGCTAATAGCTCATGGCGCAGACAAGATGCATTCTTTAAAGCATGCAGTTAGTATCAAAAACGTGGCAGTTATTGATGCCTTTTTTGAGAGTGGATTTTATCTACCTAAGATTAGTCCAGTTGGGTTGCAAAGTGAGTTGTCTAGACGAGCCGCGGAGAATATTACCTATCGCAATAATAGCCTAAAGGGACTTGCTCTTTCTGTTTATGAGAAAAGTTGCTGGGATAACCAGGTTCAGCCTGATGCTCGCTCGGTTGGCGAGGAATGTCCTAGTCGGATGCCTTTGGGCTATACACCGACACGACGATATTTCGTTCCAGACGCGCTTAAGGGTAATCCTGTGGCACTTGCCTATTTTGCGGCTTATTATGTAAAAAATCCCCAAGCCTTAAAAACCTGGTTTAAAAGTGCTGGAAAAACCTTTGGGATTTTTAATTTAGCTCTAACCTTGGTAACCGCGAGATTTGCGCAGATGAGCGATTTTGCACTTAGACTTAGTTCTGAGAAAAGACGTGCTTTGTGGTTATGTCATAAAGACCAATTAAAATTTCTCTATAACGAATTTCCTTATGAATCAATTATGGAGTGGCTTAAGGTATTAAGAGATGCGCCAGAAATGGTGAATTTCCGTGAGCCTGTGTTCTTCCTGAAGAGTGTCATTCAGAAAAAACATATAGAGGAACAAGGCCGGATTTTAAGTGCGCTTAGGATTGAAGTTCGCACGCAAGGCCCTCAATTTTTTAAGCCGGATGATCCAAGCGAAAACAGGGCTTCCGGATCTAATGGGCCGCATATGGATTCGCCAATCTCATCTTCTCGGTAAAGAAAGCCAATTGTTATTGCTAATGAAGCGATAAAAAGAGGGGAGTGCCGTTCCGAATGTTATATACCTCTGGTCCGCAACGCGCGAGCCAGTCGAGATGAGCATCCTGCTTCGTCGGATTTGTCGAGTGTGCAACATTGCTAGCCAGAGGGAAAAGAGATGCATACATTGCAGTATAAATTGCGATGCAGAGAGTTAAATTTTGATTTGACAAATCAGTTATTTGAATAGCCCAAATAACAGTCATCTTGTATAATAATCATTTTTATATATCTGGTGGATACTAAAACTATCATGAAACTATCCCACTAAACGTTTAACCCATAGATGACATACAGCAATAGTTACGAATCCATGAAAACATCTTGCAATTCTCTCCCAGCGCACAACGAGTCTGCGATACTTGCGTTGTAGCCAGGCAAAACAGCGTTCCATCTGAAATCTAGGCTTATCGGTTTTTATTGGCCTTCCTCTGTTAGGCTTGCTTTTCCATTGCCTTTTCGGAAGTTGTGGTCGAATACCTTTTTTCCTCAACCACAGTCTTAGCCCTTTTGAATCATAACCTTTATCAGCCGCAATGACTTTTGGGCAAGAGCGAGCCCTCCCTCTTTCAGAAGTCCTTACTTTAACTTGCTCTAATAATCGCTCGACCTGCTTACGTTCATCGCCATTGGCAGGAGTAACCACATGAGATAATGGCATACCACTGCCATCAGTTAAAATGTGGATTAAAACCCCTTTTCCTTTGCCTCCCCAAGCAATGCCTTCACCGCCTCCTTTGCCAGGGGGAAAAGGAGCCATCAACAGCCCCGTGCTCCCACCTAATTAGACCATTGGCAGAAGCGATTTCTAAAATACGATGCCGCAAGCTCTCTAATGTACCGTCAGCTTCCCAACGGGTTAACCAGCGATGAGAAGAACTTTTAGAGGCAAAAATCTCATTCTGAGGGACGTCACACCATCGGCAACCACTAATCAAAATATAAAGCAACGTATTCAGAACCTTACGAGGTGAAACTGCAGGCATACCTCGACTGCGTTTCTTCGTCTTTACATCTAATACATCAGAAAACAATAACCACTCAACATCACTTAATCCTACAAACCGACCACTCATATCATCCCTGTATTCAATGGTTTTTCAAAAAAAGATAGTGTAATCAATTTTATATTAGTGGGATAGGTTCATAAAAAATTAGCTGTTTTAATGTTTTCTTTAAATTGATATTTAAACGGTGAACCTGACCGTTTAAATCAAATAATGTGAGAACTGAGGACGGATAAAATCACTTAATTTGGACAGCTTGCTGGATAGAGTCAAATAATGTGGTCAACAAGTGAATTATAAAGTCATTTAATGTGAGCAGAAAAATACCGATAAATGCGAGAATAGTAATTTATAAGGTCGAGCAGCAACACCTAGGCACCGCCTTTAAAATCTAAATAACTTATTGGTTGTTTAAATGCTCCTCTAACCAGTCTAATGGTAAAGGTTCAGTTAGAGTTAATGAGAATTTATCTACAAATAATTGATATGTCATATCAAGATATTTGCAGGATAGGTGTAAGTAATAAAAATCCAACTCCGTATCAATAAGAGTAGGTATAAAATGTTTCTTGTGGAGAGGGTTGTTGCATATTTTACTGTTATACATAGAAATGTGAGGCCACATATTATGAGATGCGTGGCTAAAGGGCTTGTAGGAAAAGTTATATAAATCTTCATGTCCTGTTTCTTTTGCCATTTGTCTATAGTCAAGTTGTGCCCAATTTCCTAAATTTACCTCAACCATATGTTCATTTCTTTGGCTATTTATCCATTGAGAACAAGATTCTATAAGTAACTCTCTATTCTCTGAAAACTCTTCTAATTGACTTGCTTTATAATGTTCTAACAGCAGTTTTTTATCCCCTAATCCATGTAGGATATATTGTTTAGCTCTTGTTTCAAGATCATTCATTATCCATGCAAGAGCAATAAATAAATCTATCATGGCTCTTAAAAATAAAGGGGCTGAATGACCATTCCAGATATTTGGGGATCTTGCCATTTCAATTGATAGTGTAACTTGCCTTGATAATAAACCACCAATTACTGAGTATGCATCAAGTTTGTCATACTCTATTTCGATTTTCCCCCAAAATTTTTCAAATAATTTAATTAAATGATTTTCATAATTAAGCAAAAAATTTTCTTTTTTAGCAAATTCTTCCATTTACATGCAACCTTTTAGTTTAAAAGCTTTTTTCCAGAATAAGTTAGCCCATTCATTATCTGCTTTATCATCGTCAGAAATGTTAAAGTTAGGAATCACGTTCAATGCTGCTCTTACATGAGAGCTAACTCTCTTTGCTTCATCTGAAGCAGGGGAAGTAAATATGATATCGGGGTTTGGAAAGATAATATTATTTGATATTTTTACTTTGCCAGTTATTAACAATGATACATAAGCTGTTGTCTGGACTATGGTTGAGTGTTGACTAAATCGATCTAGAAGAGAATTAACGTCATCCATTAATTTCTGTAAAGCCTTTTCTTTCAAAAGGTCAGGTGTGGCATTAAATATAAAATCAAGAGGGTAGCTCTCTTCAAAAAAATAATAATGATGTGCTAAGTGATTTTGAAAAAAAACAACGGTTTCTTCATCAATTTTTTTTAAAATTATTTTCTTTTGATTTTTATCGAGCTTATAAAAACTGCTTAAGAAAGCAAAATGCTCACCGTTATTGATAGTCTCATCACATATCTTTATAAAGTCAATTATTTTATTTACTGCTTCTTTTTCTTCCGCTCTTAAAATTAAAGCGGACATCCATATCAAAGAAGGTAGAGTATTATCAATGAATGAGTATTCATGAATATTCTCTAGTTGCATGATAGGAGGAATTAACTTTCTCCCTTTCTTTTTGTGATCTTGCAATATAGTTTTTTTGTTCATATTTATTGTGCTTTAGATGATGTATTACCTAAATATCGGTTATAAAGTCGGTTTTGAAACACCTATTTTATAGTCCATGTTCTTACCATTATAGGGCTCTTTAGCAAGTTTTACCTTTTCATTGCTAAGCTTTTGAGGTTTACTGCCTATCTTGCCTGTTGCTCAAGCTAGAATTCAGCTATGCGCTGAATATATGAAAAATTAGCCTCCCCAAGCTTGAAGTAGTATCAATTGATTCATGAACACTCTTAAGCCAAAGCCTTTTCCCTCCAGGAGATAGACAACAATTATATTACCTTTAGAGCAAATTCGAGATCGGGTCTAGTTAATTTGCTGCCAGTGATTTATCGTTATAAATTTTTAAACAACCTGCTTTTTGAATGAAATCTATCATAATGTAAGTTTAAATTTTGATCATCTGTTGAGGCGCGAGCATGTCCCAATAGCATTTTTATCCCTTTCAGTTAAGAAACCCAAAGATAATAATTTAACTTTGAATTTTTTACCAAATTTCTTAACAGTTTCAGCCCTTACTTTGCGTTGAATTGAGAAATTAGGGAAAGAAATAAAGAAAATCCCCGTTTTTTTGCCATACAAAATTTATTTATCAATAATGCCTGCATGCAGACATTATTCTTTAGTGTTATATAATTACCCCATTAATACCTTGGCCATTGATCTAGATACTCAATTTAGAAACAAGAAGGCATCACTGTATGGGCAGTTTATGACTAAACCAATTACACGAACTTTTGATCACAAGCCATTATTAGAAGATATTCAACAGCTTATTATTACCTCAAGGCAAAAAGTAGCTTTAGCTGTAAACGCTGAGTTGACTATGTTGTATTGGAAAATTGGTCATCGGATCAATGTTGAAATCCTAAAAGATAGTCGCGCCGAGTATGGGCAGGGTATTATTGAAAATTTATCAAAAAATCTGATATCGGAGTACGGCCGCTCATTTGAGGAAAAAAACTTAAGACGCATGATCCAATTTGCAGATACTTTTTCTGATGAGAAGATTGTCGCCGCACTGCGACGAGAATTGAGCTGGACACACTTTAGATCATTAATACCTATAAAAGATCCACTAAAACGGGATTTTTATGCTGAAATGTGTCGCGTTGAGCGTTGGAGTACCCGTACATTAGAAAAACAGATTCAATCTATGTTATTTGAACGCACAGCACTTTCCAAGAAACCAGAAGAATTAATACGTCACGAAATTGAAATAATTCGAGATTCTGACAAAGTCAGCACGGATCTAATATTAAAAGACCCATACATTCTCGATTTTCTGGATATGAAAGATCGATACCTTGAAAAAGATTTAGAGGATGCTATTTTACGTGAGATTGAGCATTTTTTATTGGAATTGGGCTCTGGTTTTAGTTTTATTGCAAGGCAAAAACGCATACAAATAGACAGTCGTGACTATTACATTGATCTGTTATTTTATAATAGACGTCTACGCAGAATTTGCGCTCTAGATTTGAAGCTTGGGGAATTCGACGCAGCTTATAAGGGGCAAATGGAGCTTTATCTCCGTTGGTTAGCAAAATATGAACAAGAACCTGGTGAAAATCCTCCATTGGGTATCATATTATGTACTGGAAAAACTCATGAGCAAATAGAGCTGTTAGAATTGGACAAAAGTGGTATACACGTTGCTGAATATATTACAACGTTACCACCCAAAGAAGAATTGGAAAAGAAGCTGCATCAATCTATTGAGACTGCTCGACAAAGATTTTTAAATACGGCGAATGACGAATAGTTAAGAGAGGGGTGCCGAATGCCAAGTACACTAAGTCTGATTATAAAATTAATCAGACTTATTGACATTAACTCACAGTTAGCGCGCATTCGTTTTTTATTGTTTTTTTGACTTATGCTTTTCTAATGATAATACATAGGAAATACTACACTCTCGTCTCAAAGCACGTTCTGCAAAATAATTATCTACCGCTGCATTTAGTACATATCGGCCTGTTATTCCAGCAAAAGCAGTAAGTTGTATCCATGAAATATCGGTGAATATATGTACCCCACTAAATCCGGCTATCCCGTTTATAACGCCCTTAATTAATGTGCTCGTAAATCCCTCACCAATGGTTTCCAGCTTTTTCCTAAAGGTAGTTACAGCTGGAACAATTTCTTTATCTATTAATTTTCTAATTTCTCCTAAATAATCCTCATTTAGTGGTATATGAGCTTGCCTAGATTGAATAGATGAAAGATATTCCAAGAACTCTTCCCTAGCTTTTTCAGATTTTTTCCTATAATCCACTACATCTTTAATATCCATATTTTCTATGCATTCATTAGCTATTAATGCATCGAATATTGCGAAACTAAGATCTGCAACACTAATTTTATTATCTGTAGCCCCTAGCATATTTACAGCACGCATATACTGCGAGTTTAAAAGATTAGCATATGGGTGTGCATCTGCTAAGGGTTTAAAGCCATTTCTGGCTCCTTCCATTAGTGCAAAATTTATCTGAGCAGAACATAGTGCAATTCTGTGCAATAAAAATGCACGTACAGCTTCAGGATTTGATACATCAAAAGGAGAAATATGCATTTCCAACAAATCTATTGCTTGTAGTGAATGCAATGCAGAAGAGTCTATATTATCAAATAGCTTTATAAGTTCATTTTGGTTGCTTCCAAATGAACCATAATTTCCCTCAGGAACCTGCTGATCCCTAAAGGTATTTGACGCTGTAAGACCTTGTCTATAATTTTCTATGAAAGAATAATCACTTAAGTCTGATTTTACTTTTTCCAGTAAATCAGCCGAAATAACTCCGCCATTAACTCCATGAACATATAAAGGTACCCCAGCATCTTCTCGAAAGGATTTTTCTACTGCTCTTAATGGTGATGGTGCACCTATTAATCCAAAATTGCCAATAGTCAATGCAGGCCTATCCATAAAATGAATTTCATCAAAAAATAAAATGCATTTTTTTAGAGTAGTTGGCGATACATCCATATCAGGATAGTAAAGAACGTTGACTTTATCGCGCATATTACTCCTTATGGGCTTGTCGATAGCTAAAAGATTAACAAACCTGCTGAAGTGAAAATTCAACATCAAACTCATCGTACAATGCTTTAGGCATTAAACGTGTCCTTCCCCTATGAATTTTATTCGGACTTTCTTCAAGCTTAACCAGGCCATATTGTTCCATAGTTCTTAAGGTTCTTAAAATATTATTAGCCTTCCTCTTATATCCAGTTAATGCCTCTAAGTCAGAAACCGATTGGGGTTCATTTTCAATAATTAACTTTAGCAAATGCTGATTCTCTTCAGATAATACATTTGCCAACGATTTCATAGATGTAAACCAAATTTTGGGTTCATCTTTTTTGGGCTTATATAACCCCTTTGCAATAGCAATTGTGCGTTGCTTATACTGCTCAAGGGACATAATGCCTATTTTTGCCTTATTCATTATTTACTCTCCTTAAGCGCCTCAACGCGCTTCTCAACTTCTTTCCAAAAATCTTCTAACAACTGTCCAGCGTTAATATAGTCATAAGGTCGTCCTTGATCCTTCGCATCATAATGCCAATGATCAAATGTCCTTTCAGGGCGAACTCCCCTCTTTGCGCCATACTCTATTTCATGGCTATTATCAAAACCCATGATTCGTTTTTTTGATTTATCATGTAATGTCAACGAGTACTTAATACCTTGATGTCTATTTGGTGTTTTAATAACCTCAAACTTAACCCATAATCCGAGAGACTCATCAATTACGATTCTCTCACCATTAAGGTCTAATAAGTTTTCCAATGAATGATCTATTGCTTTCATTATTTAATTATATCACAAGATGATATGTTTACAATTAAAATCGGGGGTTTTCTTTATCACCCTTTTTCCACACTCTCAATTCAACGCGAAATAGCTGAGTTTTCTGAAGGGGTGCTTGACCAGCGACAATAAATTATACTCAGCAACAAGTCGTTCATTGGTGAACAACTTATCTATCCACACAGACTTACCGCAAACTCAGAATGAAACAGAAAATGAACTAGAAGATAATCTAATAAATCATTATCGATAGGATGAGCGATCAAGCCCTGGAAAGGCACCGTCATGTATGGACCCAGCGCTGGCTGCAAGAGGAAATTACCGATAAATGCGAGAATAGTGATTTATAAGTGCAGGCAACAACACATCAGGATAGTAAAGAACGTTGACTTTACGTCTGGTATAAAATATTCACATGCTCGTTGCGCCTCATTGCTTGATAGATATCGGGGTGTGGCAATCATTGCCAGGCGAACATACGCCTTATCACCATATACATGATAAGCGCGTTCAAATAATTTCTTGGTCGCTGAACCACTTAATTGTGGGTTAAATTAATGGAATATCTTCAGCTAAAAAAATCCCACTGCGCACTATAAGTAGGCCTAGGAGCTGATTGAGAGGAGGAATTAGATCGTTGTATTTCAGCTATAGTCTTTTCTAACTCTCTAACGCGAGCTTCAGCAATTCTAGCTCTTTCTAAGGCCAAATCTCTTTCTGCTTGTAGCGCCCGTTTTTCGGCGTCTGCAAGGCGAGCCAGTAAATCTTGCTCACTCTGTGAAGGTATTGAACTTTTTTCAAATTCTGGTCTACTACCTTTGTACATTTTTTCGCTCTCTATGAAAGTAATTAACAGGAACTATAAAATGATTAAATTAAGAACAAATTAAATTATATTCTTGATTTTTTATAGTGGTTATGAATTTTTGGGTTTTTCCGCATATCCAGACTAAACTGGTCATGGCTTCGAAAATTTCATATTTTCCTTTCTACTTGTTACGCTTTCTCAAGTTATTTTAATGCAAAATTCAATATAGAAGCCCCTTATGAGGGGCTCAGTAGTTAAAAAATACGTTAACCGCATTACCAATCTTCACTGAGAAATAATCACTGATAGGGGTAGTGACCGGGTAGCTGCGATAACCGCCAACTTTTAAGCTGCTACTTCAATGGGTAATCTCGTATTCATATCCAGTTCAAATATCCCATAGGGATTCACATGAGAGTAGATTAACGGTGTCAATGCCCTGAGATCCTCCAATTTCATTCGTGATAACCAGTTTGGCTCTTTAAGCACCTGCTGAATCATCAAGGTGTTAACGTACACCTGGGAGATTTGCAACAAATGCAGTGCCAGAACCGATAACTCCTGATCCTCAAGTCGATTAGTCGCGACTTCACCACCTTTGCCATAAAAGATAAATGAATTTGCGCTGTTCCAGTTTTCTACGACATTCAGCCCTTCGTGGATCTCCTGGCGAAGTTCTTCAGAATCAATGTATCGGCACAGGAAAATGGTTTTGACCACTTTGCCCAATTCGGCAAGCGCCTTGTACGTGGGATGTTGGATGTTATTTCGGGTAAAACGGCGCAGTATAGCTTCTGGATCGGAGGTGCCTTGCTTGAGCGCGGTCGCATATTTGATCATCTCATCATATTGTTGGATGATTAGTTCCCAGTTGATAGGACGTGTCAGTATCGACTCCAGATTTGGGTAATCACCGATTATAGTCCCGGGCCGATAGAGTTTTTGGCTGGCTATGGCCTTAAGGCGTGGCAACAAATCAAATCCCAGCAAGTGGGAGAAAGCAAAAGCGACCTCACTTTGGCCGTGACTATCAACATGAACCTCCCTCGATTTACCGGACACCTTGTTTAATGGGTATAATCCCAGAAACTAGGAGTAATGATGAGCAACAACAGCTACACAAAAGAATTTAAAATAAAAGCAGTAGAGCTCCTTGAGCAAAGAAATAAGTCAGTAAGGCAAGTAGCCAAGGAACTGGGGGTTGCTGAAAATAATCTATATAACTGGCGTAAACAGTTACATAAGAAACAAGAAAATGCGTTCCCTAATCAGCCCAAGCATGATGAGAAAGAACTAGAGTTGAGACGCCTGAAAGCTCGTATTGCTGAGCATGAAGAGGGGCGTGAAATACTAAAAAACAACCGAAAGACCTGATCTTACCCTGTTAAATAGAAACTCCACTTCATTTTTTCTCTATACTTTATTTTCCAAAGAGAGCGACCGTCCGCTTATTGGTGGTTTAAACCCCGTTAAAAAACATGGTCCAGGGTGTACTGCGTACCCGGCATTGGAGGCACATTAGTGACCCCGTTTAGGAAGGTGATTTTTAATTGCTACCCCGCTCTTTGGTTGATTTTATTTGAGAGGAAAAGAATGAGCTCATTTAATAAACCATCAGGCATGGCTATTATTCATGCTAATGCTGCAGGCATTGATATTGGTTCAAAATTTCATGTTGTAGCTGGCCCTCGGGGAGTAATGGAACAGCCAACCCACTTAAGCATTTAAATTATTTATAAACAACAAGCGTGTCGCTACCTCGTCATAAATTCTGGGACATCCAAGTCCCCAGAATTCACTCGTCAACGCGACAAGTATGCCTGCAGCGCCTGAAAGCCAAAAGTATTTGGCAAGAGGCTGCTTTCGAGCTTCTTTGTGCCTAAAATTCAACAGCAGAACTTTCTTGCGCCACGCTCTGTTAAGTTGACGATGCCTAAATTCAAAATGACTCATCTACCAGGTATCCTAACTTACCCCAATAATGCCTTGGGTTGCTCTTTTAAAAATCAAATAACTATATTTCCAATTGACTTAAAAGTTTCACTACAGCTATTCTACCAGTGCAACAAATTGGATTTGTGTTTTATTATTTTTAGGTGGAATTATATGAATAAGAAAAGACCAGTATTGCTAGCGTCATCTATAGTTTTAAGTTTGGCGTGTTCAGTTTCTTTTGCGGCTAATATCCCAGTTGGATGGGGAATTCCACAGCCAGTGAATCAGTTCAAGGAAAACGATGTATTGATTTTCCCTGCTTTTGCTCCTAGTAAAAATACAACGTGGACAGTTTCTTGTTTTACTATAGGTGGTGCAAATGCCGTTTTATCAGGAATAATGCGAGTAATCCCAGCTGAGTCAGATAAAGAGCATCATGAGTTTGAATTTGATATTGCTCATTATCCTGGTGCTTCTACTCCTGCTTTGACTAATGCTTTAAGTACTAACATGAATCTTCAGTACACAATCAATAAAATTTCTTCTAATCCTGGTATAGATGAGATTTATTGTCATGTAACCGAATCTCAATAGCCCTTAATCAATAAAATCCAGTCTTGTTTGAATAGGGGATTTGGAGTCCAACGGAGCGGAAACATACGCTAAGCGAATATAAAGAACAGTTTGATTTATTTATATTTTTGAAGCTCATTAGAATACACTTTGACAATCGATTTGTTGTTTTTTTAATTGCCTATAAATCATGTTGTTCGTTCTTATCGTACGTTTCCGCTCCGTTGGGCTCCAAACCCTTATCTTAGCAAATAACATTTTTGATCAAATCCAAAACATTTAAAGTGATTAATGCCAACTATTTAAGGCAAATGGGAACTAATCTAGTCCGAAAACAGGTGCTACACGCACACACGGCCTAAAAGGGAATCAATTCGAGTTTTTGCGAAGGACCACAGCAAGATAACTGCGAAATCCGGGATAAGTATTGTTATATAATTCAAGTTGTTTGGGTTCTGCTTATGCATGAATAACTTATTGTTTATAAATAATTTAAATGCTTAAGTCAGTTGGCCGTTCCATTACTCCCCGAGGGCCCTATACCCAAAGAGGTCAGCAAAGAAAAATATCATCCAAGCTTCAAAGCTATGTTAGCCTTACAAAAATATTATATGTCCATGCCCTTTCATCGCCAAGACTATTTTCAATCACTGATTGGTTTTCCTATTGCAGCATCGGTAATCCCCCCATTTTTAACTGAAGTTAAAAGTAGAGGATTAGGCAACTAGTGCCAATTTTTGCCTTGGAGGAATGCCTCCAATAGCAGTATTTGGACGTTCATTGTTGTATGTCCATAACCATTGTGTGGCATGTAGTTGCACCTCAGCAATAGATTCGAATAAATATTGGCTTAACCAATCATACCGAACAGTGCGATTATACCGTTCAATATAAGCATTTTGCTGTGGATTTCCTGGTTGAATAAAGACCAATCGTATTTGATTTTTATCAGCCCATTGTTCTAGCAACTTAGAGATATATTCAGGGCCATTGTCACAACGTATTTGCCGGGGTTTGCCACGCCATTCAATGATTTGATTAAGAGCTCGTATGACCCGCTCTGCCGGCAAAGATAAATCAACCTCGATAGCAAGACCTTCGCGGTTGAAATCATCGAGCACATTAAATAACCGATAACTCCGACCATCTTCTAACTGAGCATGCATAAAGTCCATCGACCAGCATTCGTTGATTGCAGTTGGTACCGCCAATGCCTCTGGCTTTTCCCTTATTAACCGTTTTTTGGGTTTTATCCGCATGTTGAGTTCTAATTCCCGATAGATTCGATAAACGCGTTTGTGATTCCAAACAAACCCCTTCACATTACGCAAATAGAGAAAACATAAGCCAAAACCCCAATTACGTTGATTCTCGGTTAAACGCATCAACCAATCCGCTATGATTACATTTTCATCATCTAATTGTGGCTGATACCGATAACAGGTCTGACTGAGACCAAATAACTCACACGACAAGCGAATTGAAATATCCTTATTAGCCACCGCCTTTCTCGCCAATTCTCGTCGGCGTGACGGTGTTACCACTTTTTTTCAATGGCCTCTTTGAGTATCTCTGCTTTTAATCGTTCCTCTGCATACATCTTTTTAAGCCGGCTATTTTCAGCTTCCAGCTCTTTTAGCCGCGACATCATCGATGTATCCATTCCTCCAAATTTAGCTCGCCATTTGTAAAATGTAGCAGCGCTAATAACATGTTCTCGGCAGAGTTCTGAAACAGGGGTGCCACCTTCAGCCTGTTTTAGAATCGACAGAATTTGGCTATCTGTAAATTTTGATCTTTTCATGAAGAATCTCCTCCAATATAGCGTATGAGAAAATTCTACTTTTGACATCACTTATTTTTCGGGGGGATTACCATGCTGCTATAGGAAAACCAAGCAGTGATTGAAAATAGTCCTGGCGATGAAAGGGCATGGCCATATAATATTTTTGTAAAGCCAACATGGCTTTGAAGCTTGGATGATATTTTTCTTTGTAGACCTGTTTAGGAATATTCGCAGAGAATACTGAGGAGTTTCTGCAGCATGCAGAAACTCCTCAGTTGATTTGGAAACCTGGAATCTTTACAGCCAATATTATTATGACAATGGCCTCAAAATGCTAAACAAGTCTCAGCAGAAAGATCACAAAGAAATTAGATTTCAGATATATAAATATTAATGGCTTGTTATCTGAAAAAACAATTGATTTAGGTTCTTTTAAGAACAAATCATTTCCTTTTTTACTTTATCAACTATTAAGTTATGTTGATAGTAAAAGAGTTTCGGAGAAAGAACTTAAAAATTTTATTAGTATAGCTAAAATGAAGGACTCCACTAAATTAATTAATAATTTTTTTCCTTTGCCTTCTGTCAATAAAAGGGATAATTTTTATGACATACTTTTTGTTAATTAACTAACCTTTTGTAGTAGTTTTAGAATAGTATAGTCTTACCGAAGATATTGATAAACTATAAATTTAAATTCGGTATACTTTCACAATTGCATGGTGTAATTCATCTTCAGTCTCTTTCACATTATCATCTAGCAAAAATTTTACATTACCAAGAAAACCATAATTTAAATCAAGTAATTCACGAGCATCAAACTCATTAAGAGTTATTATTTTTAAATACTGTATATTTAAATTTTATATTATTAGGGGCGGGTATTTATTATATAATGTAGGCTTGCTGAAAAGTAACAGTTGACGAATAAGTAGCTAGCTAATTTTGCAACAAAACGTCTTTTTTGCACAAAATAATTTGCAAATTCAACATAGAGGAGAACTTATTGTGGCAGCTAGTTTAGATGTGTTAGTAAAAACTTTAAATTTTGATAAATTTAATCCATTTAATCCTGAACAAAAGGCAGAGGATTTTTTTAATTTAACTGCGAAAGGGGGAGCACTGGATGTCTATAGACCAGGAATTGGGGTCACCGTGATCGTGCCAACAGAGATGCCAAACGGCGAATGTAAATTTTTGATGTTGGGATACGTTCGAGAGCTTCCAGAAGATTGTCAATCTCTAGAGGCATCTGCCCCCCCCCGGGATGGCTTACAGCTTTGTTTTGGTGGCGGTCGATTAGATGCAGTTGGTGAAGGTTATGCAGAATGTATTGCCAAGCTCTTATCGAAAAAAGTAGATATAGAAGTTGCTGAACACAAGGGATTTATCGAAACAATCATAGCTAATTTGCGGTATGACACTACAGTACACTCAGATGTTAGTTACGAGTGGAAGATGAATTATGCAACCGTCATGGGCGTTGCTCCCACAATGAAACTCGCCGCACTACAGACTCTTTTAGCCGATACTAGTGCTCACGTCAATCAGGCAGCAGAAAGAACCCCTTGGCTAAAAGCGCGTAATATAATGGCTTTTGATATAGATGAGGTGCGTATAGCCTTAGAAAAATTGCAGGCTAAATATCAACAACAGGGCTTCCTAGATATAAAGCTCGAGAAAGAAGATTTTATCAGATTAACCAATCTCGCCAGCGAAAATCAGACAGCACATTTCTATCGTCCTTTTGCTTCTAAGCCGTTAACAAGGCTAATTGAATCAAAAAAATTAACGGCTGTTTATATTGAGGAATTGCAACCGGCTTCCCCCCCGCATAATGCTAATCAATTTGGCAAATAAGCCTCTAATAGCAACCTGACTTTTCTGCAAGATTGCAGAAAAGTCAGAATCCAGGTCGTTCAGATACAGAACCACTAATCTTATCAGTAAAAATTTGCTCACACCCCGCCTTTTTCAATTCATCCAATTGCAAGTCTAAATTTTGTTCATGGGTAGAAACTCTGGCATACCCTACTCTCATTATTATTCCTTGTTGTTCAGAAAGACTAAAAGAATAGAATAAAATGAACTTTGATTAATGTATAGAGTTTTCGAACTGGCTTTCGGGGTTATTTTCTAATTTTGAAAAAAAGTGAGCGGAGTCCGCAAACCCATCGTTTTTTGGAATAGAATCTGAAAGTTAAGCATTTTGCTAGTATTGCAAGATTTTTATATTGATATGGGTTTTGGATAGTAAAACCCAGCCAGGACCTTTAGAGGGCTGCTCCTCAGTAATAGGAAGTAGTTTATCGACGTTAACGTTTCCGTTACTCCCTGAGCCCCATAGATTTCCTATTTATAGCTTGCTTTTCCAGTAGTCCCAAGGGCGGCTCAAGACAACATGGTGAAGTTCATCAGTCTTAACGGCCTCTTCATGATCCAAGAATTTTGGCTCTCCAAGCTGCATAGCGATTGGTTGGCAACGAGCATTGATCGTTGCATAGACTGCTCGAAATACGGCTTCCTTCAACGAGCTTCCAACAATCGTGGCGCCGTGGCCGCGCATCAGCACCACAGCACTTTTGCCGAGCGACGAAGCTAATGAACGTCCAATTTCACTACTCTGAACCAGCATATTCGTCTTCCCATGTTTATGCTGTATATCAAATATCGGAGCACCTGCGGCTAAAAATCCACACATATGATATAGCGGTCGCAAAGGTGTTTTGCTAACACCAAAAGGAATTAAAACCGGAGAGTTTGTATAAACAATGGCATTAACATCAGGCCGTGCTCGATAAATTTCGCCATGAATAAAGCGCTCTAACGAGGGCCCCGATCTATTCGACCCGCAAGGGTTACTGTCTAAATCCAACTCAATAATGTAGTCTTCTGCATCAGTCCAACTAAAGTTATCGCGTGTCATAAAATAACGGTCAGACCGGCATGGGTCACGAACAGAAGCATGACCAAAGCCATCGATAACCTGTTCGTTTACCAAAATTCTAGTGGCAACTACGAGATCACTGATAATTTCCTTTGTATTTGCATGCATACCAGTCCCCTTTATTATATTTGTCGGGTAGCCTCTAGGCCTTAGAGTCGAAAACTGCCTCAATGTTATGTCCGCTTGGGTCAATTATAAAAGCAGCGTAATAGTTTTTGGTGTATTGTGGCCTTAAGCCAGGTTCACCATTACATTTTCCACCAGCTTCAATTGAAGCCTCATAAAACTTTTTGACTTGATCTTGATTTTTTGCGCGGAATGCAATGTGGCAAGGTGTCAGTTTATCCTTGTTTTGATATTGAGCAATTTCAAAAAGCGCGCCATTGCCAATATCAAATGACCAAAATTTCCCTTCTTCTCCAAAAGCAATGCTGATACCGAAAGGAGTAAACGCTTTTTCATAAAAACACTTACTTTCTACTAGGTCGCTTACATATATCAAAACGTGATCTATCATTCGTTTTTCACTCTATTAATAAATTCAATTTGACTGTTTACAGGCAGCTATGAAGACTATCACTAAAGTATATCCCTTGTAGATGGCTGCGAGATAACTTAAAACCCCATCATATGAATTGGTTTTTCATTTTTTGATAGTTACTTATCACAAAGATTAGACTTCATAGATAGGCAATAAAAAAGAAAAAAGAAGCCTATAATTAAGCGTTCTTAGACTGCTTCATAATTTATTTGGAAAGGAATTCTCCGCCATTGGCTATTTAATAGGGCGTATATTGAACAATCGCTTGATTTTTCCGAGAGCAAAAGGGATAGAGCACCAACCAATGATACCCTCTATGATCAATGCAAACCCCAATGTGAAATAGTAAAATTTCCCCATTTCAAACAGTGCCGCAATACACAATATCACACCAATTATTGCACGATTTATCCGATCAGTTTTATCTATATTACATGTGAATGACATTATAATTCCTCTGTTGGATCAAGATCCCTCATTGCTTTTTATTTTCGATGAATAAACCGGTTAACAAAGTCGCTTTATCCATAGATTGTTGCATATTTTTATTTACGCTCGGCTGTGCTCTTGCAATTAACGCTCGCTCATCATCGTCGGCTAGCCCACTTAATAATTCTCTATATAATTCATACAAACGATTAATCACTTTAGCTAAACCATCAATAATTTCGTCAGCGATATCAAGAAATAAGCCTTGATTATCAGTATGAGCAAACACTTTATCTCTTAAAAAACGAATCCCTTTATTCTTGTCTGTTAATATGGAATATTCCTCGCCTTTTTTATACATATCGCTCCAATCTGTCATTTTTTTCATGATTTGTTTTTTTCTTATTTTTTCAATACATTCATTAGAAATTTTATTTTGAATTTTAATGTAATTAATCGGTGAATCATGATCTATTAATAAATCACAGGCAGCGATTATTCCTTGGCTTAGGAATGCATCTAATAAGTCATCTCGTATATCCTTCAAATCTCTGTTTACACCATGGCATATCTTTAGCGCACGATAATAATTGATATTATCAATTACCTTCTTACAAATAATCGAGCAATTCTGAACGCAATTATTAATATCTTTAATGTATTCACACCCCTCCTCCATTCCTGGCTCCTTAGTTCTCAGATAACTGAATATAAAATTATTTTTAAATAATTCTTCAATGGGGTATGAAGCTAATAACCGGATACGCAGTTATGGAATTAATTGGTCGATTATTCTTCTTGCTTCAAGAGTAAAATTCTCATCCGCTTCATCTTCTGTAGCAAAAATCCTAGCTTGCAAACCAGGAAATTTTTTGACTGAAACACCCCTCACTGTATGAATTTCCATGTGTCCATTTGTTGAGAAACCGCCTTTAAGTAAATTGAAGGGAGTAGAGCAAATGATAATTCTTTTATAACTAGTTCTTTGAGACATTAAAACCTCCAAATTTGAATTATATTTCTTAAGGAAAATGCTCTCAATTTCATTATAGAACTGTTATGAGAAACATGCTGGTCTTATTGTCATTCGTGGGTATACATTAGTTTTCAAATAGCTCTTCAATTGTCGATTGCATTTCTTCTTCGCTTGGCTTGGCATAGCGGAAAATTTCCTTAATCGAAACGTTTCCACTCAGCTCTTGTGCAAAATGTACCCCATGCTTGTCAGTGACCTTCTTCAAAAAAGTATGTCGCAATTTATGAGGTGTAAACTCAAACTGCTCATTTTCATTTAACAATGCGGATACTTGCCGTAATACTCTCTGGCAAAGCCGATAAATATTGCGGGTGTTGATGCGGTTCCCTACCTTATTGATGAATAAAGGTTCATCAGGATCAAGTTCCCGACTATTTAAATAATTATCCAAATGCTCTCTTGCTTCTTGAGGCAGAGGTATTTTATTAGTCACCCTTTTGCTTTTATGACGAATCACTGAATGCAGCCCTTTAGAATGGTACTGATTAACATTTAAAGAAACCAACTCTGACTCTCGCAAGCCAGTACATAAAAGCACATAAAACACGGCTGTTTCTAACAAAGCATTTTGATTTTTACGGGTGCATATTTTTGCCCGTTGTTCACAAGCAGCCTTTAAACGCATGAGTTGCTTAGATGTTAGTCCATTCCATTCCGGAGCATCTGTTTGTAAATCTTTAACGCCTGATAAAGGGTCTCCCGCAATTAATGGTCTTTGTTGATGCAGCCAACGACCAACATGTCGCACCGTTGCCATGGTGCGATTAATGGATGTTGCCTTATAAGCCTTCCCTGTTTTCTCAGAAACCGTATTGCACAATGATCGTTGAAATTGCTTGCTGACTGCTGGTGTCCAATTATCCACCAGGTCATGCCCTACTTCGCTTTGATAGAAATTTAAGAATTTTGCCAGGTCTTTTTGTTTCGCCTGTTCTGTTTTTAGAGGTGCTCCTTTGACATGCACCTGAAAATAAAATGACAACCAGGCTGACAAGGAATTGGTATCAAAATGTACAGCCAGGGGATGAAAAATCTTATCTACCCCAAACTTTCGATTTTTATCATTTTGCGCATCCAATAAATTCAAGGCCTTCTCCGTGAGCATTTTTCTCATTATACCTAGTTTAGGGTAGATAAGGTACGTTATATATCCCAATAGCAAATACCATGAAATGCTTAAAAATATTTGAATCAAGTCTTATTGTGCTATAATGTGTACATCAAAACACATTAGAGAAATTACATGAGCTCAACGACAATGACTATTCGGTTGGAATCAGAGATGAAATTTCGTTTAGATAGATTGGCGGAGGTTACTCATCGTAGCAAATCCTATTTAGCTGCCGAGGCTATAAATGAATACCTTAAAACCCAAGAATGGCAGCTTGCTGAAATTAAAAAAGGACTGGCAGAAGCAGATAACGGCCAATTAGTCGATCATAACGATATCCTTAAGCTCTGGGAGGATAAGGAAGAGTGAGAATAAAATGGACTAAAGGAGCACAAAAAAACTTAATGCAAATTGAAGAGTATATTGCACGAGATAACCCGAAAGGAGCTGTTGGTGTCGTTATAAAAATCATCAAAGCTGTAGGGCTACTTTCTCATAACCCTGCCATGGGTAGAGTAGGCCGAATTTTTGACACACGCGAATTAATCATTAGCGGAACTCCTTTTATTGTTCCCTATCGCATTAAATCAGAGCAAATTGAAATTCTCAGAGTATTTCATAGTTCGATGGTATGGCCAGATTACCTATGAAACTAACGCATAGTTGGTATCCGGAATTTCGAGGCAAGATCAAAATGACGATGCCCCGAAAATTGGTGCGGCGTACACACCAAGCCAACCAGTTTTAAATTAAAGAGGGGTTATCGACAGCAGGCTTGTTGCCATGTTCGCTATGTGCCCTGCCCACAAACTCTCTAAAAAAAGTCGTTGCGGTTTTGCCTGAGCGGCTATGGAGATTATCCATTGGCGTAACATGACCATGTCCACGAGGGTTATCATTTTCCATTTTTCTATCTTGATAAGAGGCTCTGGCTTTTTTCGCGGCATCTCTGGTTGCATTAGGTGCTGTTGCAATCACGTCATCAAGGTTGTCTTTTTGTATTTGACGCTCTGTTTTGAGTGCGGCGTGGAGCGACGCATAGTGAGGAATAACTGGATCATCCAATACCTCTGCCGTTCTCATTTCTCGTCTGGTTCGTGCCAACATATATTCCTTATATTCTGCTGGAATTGCTTTAAACGCATCATCTGCATCCATTTCCCATTTAACTAAGCGGACAGCAAAAGAAACGAAAGGTTTGGCGAGCCAGCCCAAAAGTTTTCCACCGAACGTTTCTTCATGACCTGTCTCTGAACTACCGGTGCGAATCTGGCCTACTACAAAGTTAGTAAGAGAGGAAAATGAGCGGCCGTTAAACAGATTAACTTTGTATCCTTGCTTATGAAAATGATCAGCAACCAGAGTAGATATACCGCCGCCCAGGGAGTGTCCTTTCAAAGTGATATTTTCAGCAGATACACCAGCATCCAATAAACGCTGAATTTGCGCTATTCCATCGTTAACCAAATCTTGTTTGGATTGGGGATGGCCAGTACTATTACCCACACCGCGCAGATTAAAACCAACTACATTACATTCCAATTCAGCTGCATCGGCCTGCATGTCCGCAATAATTTGTTCATAACACATGCCATTTCCAACAAAATTAACAATGTATTTTTTAAATTCAGGAGCCAAGCTTTCTTGAGATGAATGGTCAACTTCGAGGGTATCTAACGCTGCGAGCCATGGAGAGCCGAAGGCGCGGGCGAGTAGTCCCTGGAAGCCTTAGGGCCGGATGTTTTTCCGAAGGAAAAATATAAGGCCATACGAAAAGGCGTCAGTCATTGGGGAGCGCAGATTTTGAGCCCCGAAGGGGGATCAAAATCAAGGGGGACCAGGACGGCCAGGGCCGCCGGAGGCATACTTGTCGCCTTTTTTTGTCCCTTTCGGGGACTTGGACGTCCCGGAAGGTTTCTCAAAAAATGGCGACACGCTTGACTCAACTGTTTACAAACTGCCTGGATAGTTTCGTAGGCAAATCCCCGACCACTTAAAAAACGATAAATTCGTGTTTTTGATTTTTCAGGATACTCACCACTTAACCCTCTACTTTTTCGACGTGCTTCATACAAAGCCCTTGAGTATTCATCGCCAAGTTGAGCTAATACGTCCTCAATCACCTCGTCACGGACTTCTCTTTGTCGCAAAGCCTGCATAATAAAGCGATTTCCCTTGTGGGCATAACGTGTTGCAATGCCCTCTGCAAGACGATGGTCATTAATCAAATGGAGCTCATTGAGGCGCTTTAGGGTTTTCTGAATTAAAGCATAAATATCGGGTTTATCTGCAAACATTTTTTCTAATTGTTTGCCAAGTTCATGCTCCGAATAGAACCGTTCTGACAAAAGCTTCATTGCCGTATCCAATAAGTCACTCATGTTTGTTCCCTTGTGCGTCGTTTACCACAGCATCGTTTTGTTAAAACATTTTTTAAGCAATAATGGAAATAATCAACGATAAAAATTTTTTGATTTCATGATACAATTCCTTGTAATTTAAATACCCAAATTCCTTCCAAGTAATATCTTATGTTACGAAAACTCAACCTGGATAATAAATCTGAATGGGTCGCTTCTTTCTATTAACTACTGCAAATGAGGTCAATGTATGGGGACGTACAGAGGTTTTACTCATAATTTCCCAAACAATATAATGACGAACTATTTCAGCATCTGCAATCAGGGATCGATGACATCTCCATGGTACTGCTTCAGCACACATGATTGCTACTTTACGACCTTTCCTTATTAAACCATTTAACTCTTTTAGTCCTTCGAAAAATTCAGGTGTTTGCATGTAATCCGCAAAGCCACGAAAGCTTGCATTGCGCCATCCTTTATTAATAGAATTTTTAACTGTTCGACGTAAACCACCTAATTTTGATAAATGCGTATAATTTATGTTCTCCATTCGAAGCGATTTTTCGAGCTCTTTTTCATTAAACCATGGCACGTGACTCGATTTTGGAATTGTGCGCACATCAACGACATGCATAATTTGATGCGCATGCAAAATTTCAATAAATTCCTGCAGAGTATGTGTCGAGTGTCCAATCGTATAAAGCTTAGGCATAAACAATGTCCTTATATTCATAAAACTTTATCGAGGTACTTCATAACGCTCTTTAATACCTTTTTTAGAAAGAACTATTTGCCATAATTGAATTTTCTGTAAATTGTATGAACGACACCTTTTTGTCGCTCAAAAATTAAATGATGATAAAAACAAAATTATATTTTTAATTTACGTGCCACTCCCGTTTTAATGGCAGCTTCTTTTACCGCTTGCGCCACTAACTTTACCACGTTGGTATCAAACACACTTGGAATAATATAATTGTAAGTTAGATATTTTTCTTCTATAGCGTTTGCTATAGCATAAGCTGCAGCAAGCTTCATTTCTTCATTAATATCCGTGGCCATACAATCGAGCGCTCCCCTAAAAATACCCGGGAAACAAAGTACATTATTAATTTGATTTGGATAATCGCTACGCCCTGTTGCAACAATGGCAGCGTATTTTTTTGCTTCTTCTGGCATGATTTCTGGTGTTGGATTAGCCATTGCAAATACTATAGCGTCTTTATTCATTTTTTTTACATCTTTTGCTGTAATGACTCCAGGCTTAGAAACACCAATAAACACATCGGCACCTTTGATTACATCATGTACGGTCCCTTTTTCAAGATTAGGATTGGTATGTTTTGCATACCATTGGTGAGCTTTTTGCAATCCTGCTTTGCCATGATAAAGCACGCCGTAACAATCACAACCAATAATATTTTTTACACCTAAATTGAGTAACATTTTGGTACATGCTGTACCGGCTGCACCAATACCTACTATAACCACTTTAATATTTTCGGGTTTTTTCTTAACTACTTTTAGTGCATTAATCATTGCAGCTGACAGCACTACTGCTGTTCCATGTTGATCATCATGAAATACTGGAATATTCAATTCCTTTTTTAATCGTTCCTCTACTTCGAAACAACGAGGCGCCGAAATGTCTTCCAAATTAATCCCACCAAATATCGGAGCAATATGCTTAATGGTTGTAACGATTTCATTTACATTTTGAGTATCCAAACAAATAGGAAATGCATCGACATTGGCAAATTCTTTAAACAATAATGCTTTTCCTTCCATGACAGGAATGGCAGCATATGGTCCCAAGTCTCCCAAACCTAAGACCGAAGTTCCATCAGAGACTATTGCAACCATATTTCTTTTAATTGTAAGGTTATATACGTCTTCTGGATTTTTATAAATAGCAGTACAAATTCGCGCAACACCTGGGGTATAAGCGATTGATAGATCATCCCGGGTCTTTAATGGAATTCGACCTTTAATCTCAATTTTCCCACCAAGATGGGCCAAAAAAGTACGATCAGACACGTTAATCACATCTATATTAGGTATCGTACGCAATAGATCAACTATTGCTTCCGCATGATTAGGGCCACATGTATAAATGGTAATATCGCGGATCTGAGCATCTGTTTCGGCACGCACAGTATCAATAGCTCCTATTTGCCCACCTTCTTTTTCAATAGCAGCTGTTAATGCACCGAAAGCTCCTCGGGAGTTTTTTATACGAACCCGTAGAGTAATGCTATTTGATGCACTACATATTTGATTGACCACAGCAACTCCTTACAAAAGGTCTTTGAACAAACGATTGAATTTTTCTTTAAGAGATTCAAGTATCGTTGCTTTTTGTTATATCCATATTGAGTTATTCATAAACAATATAAATGTTCTCCAATAAAGCTATATAATTTTTATAGTACATAAAAACCCTATATAAAACTAATAATCAGACGCGACCAATTAAAAACTAACGGACATACAACTTTTAATCTCATCTTATCCATGTTTCTTTTTGCATTTATGAATTATTATTTATTTATGATATAAAAAATTTCATAAAACCATTTTTCATGCTAACCGTTACAAAAATGCTACTTAAGCCATATGACGATAAAATGAACTAATGCACTACACTATAAATAAAAACTATTAATATAGAGTGTTAAAAGAATATAGCGACGTATTTAAGGAGAAATAATGTCTGTTTACACGATTAAATTAGTCAGTAAACAAGAAATAGCCGAAAATACTATGGCATTCATGTTTGAAAAACCGGATGGATTCAATTTTAAAGCAGGCCAATTTGGAGAGTTTACATTAATCAATCCTCAAGAAACTGATGCAGAAGGTAACACTCGTGCGTTCTCATTGACTCAACCTCCCTCAGCAAAGGATTTAATGGTGACAACTCGTATGCGAGACACTGCTTTTAAACGCGTTTTAAAAAACCTTCCCTTAGGTAGTGAGCTTCAACTCGATGCCCCTCATGGCTCGTTTACCCTTCATAATAAAAAAGAAACTCCTGCTGTCTTTCTCACTGGAGGTATTGGCATCACGCCTGTTAGAAGTATTGTAATCCAAGCTGCAAGAGATAAATTACCACATGAACTTTTCCTTTTTTACTCCAATCATCGACCAGAGGATACTGCTTTTTTGGATGAACTAAAGTCTCTTGAAAGAGAAAATAGCCATTATCATTTTATCCCTACCATGACTGATATAAGTAAATCGAAGGAAGCGTGGCAAAATGAAACAGGTTATATTAATAAAAAAATGCTCTCAAAATTCATTAAAGATTTAGCGAAGCCTATTTATTACATATCTGGTCCAGCGGCTATGGTGTCTGCAATGCATCACATGTTAAATGAAGCAGGTATTGATGATGACACGATTCGTATGGAAGAATTTTCTGGATACTAAATATTAATAGATTCCAGGGAATATGATTTTATTTGTATCTTAAAAGACAGGAGGTCTTAATGCGATTTTCTATTTCCCGCTACAATCCAGAAACTGATTCAGCACCTTATATGAAGGATTATGAACTGGAAATTCCCCAAGGCTCTGACATGATGGTGCTGGATGCACTTCAACTCATAAAAGAAGAAGATGAAACACTTGTATTTCGTGCATCTTGCCGTGAGGGTGTATGTGGTTCTGATGGCATGAACATTAATGGGTTAAATCGTTTGGCGTGTATCACATCACTCTCATCTTTAACTCCGCCCATAGTGATAAGGCCATTGGTTAATATGCCGGTAATTCGCGATTTAGTGGTGGATTTCACCTTATTTTTTAAACAGTATGAACGTGTTCAACCTTATTTACAAAACGACACCGAGCCACCAAGAACAGAAAGACTACAAACACCTGAAGAACGTGATAAGTTAGATGGACTATATGAATGCATTTTATGCGCGTGTTGCACCAGTTTTTGTCCTTCATCTTGGTGGAATCCAGAAAAATTTATTGGACCTGCAGGTTTGTTATGGGCCAATCGATTTCTTCAAGACAGCCGCGATACAGCAACGGATAAACGTTTAGCTGATTTACAGGATCCATTTAGTGTTTTTCGGTGTCGAACCATAATGAATTGTACGGTGGTATGTCCAAAACATTTAAATCCTTCTGCAGCTATAGCAGATATCCGTCGAATAATGACGAAAAAGGAATCTTAATTTTTCTAATTCAGCAAAGGAAATTAATGATGAATGAGCATCAATTTCGTAACTTAAATTTATTGACTATTCGCTATCCATTCACCGCTATTATTTCTCTATTACATCGATTATCAGGTATTTTTTTGTTTTTGCTGATCCCCTTTTTATTATGGATGCTGGATAGTGCTACAGGCACAACAGATGGATTTGAACGGGTGCAAACACTATTAACAAATCTTCCTGTCAAATTATTATTATGGCTATTTTTAGTTGCACTATGGTATCACCTCATTGCGGGCATTCGTCATCTATTGATGGATATTGGAATAGGAGAAAGCCTTAAAAGCGCACGCTTAAGCGGAGGAATAACCGTAGTAATAACCCTCCTCGCAGCAATATTATTAGGGAGCTGGTTATGGTAAACAAATTATCGGTGAGTATGAGTTTAACTGGGAGTGGCTTGAAAGATTGGTTAGTACAACGTTTTTCTTCTCTTGTCATAGCCCTTTATTTTTTTGTCTTATTAGGATTTTTTTACCTCCACCCAAATCTTGATCATGCCTCTTTACGACATTTCTTTTCTACCACATGGATGCAAGTATTTTCACTTACTGCATTGTTAAGCTTATTTTTGCATGCCTGGGTTGGAATTTGGACCGTCATTACCGATTACATCAACCTCTTTACTATTCGATTAATCATCCAGGTATTAGTCATTTTCACCTTGATTGTGTATTTTTTTTGGGGTGTTGAAATTTTATGGAAAATAGCTTAACGGAGTACTTAAAATGAATTTAGCACAGTATACATTTGATGCAGTAATTGTAGGCGCAGGAGGTGCTGGAATGACTGCCTCATTACAACTGGCACATTCAGGATTAAAAGTTGCAGTCATTTCGAAAGTATATCCCACCCGCTCACATACCGTTTCCGCTCAAGGTGGAATTGCTGCCGCATTAGGTAATGTTCATCCTGATGACTGGCGCTGGCATATGTTTGATACCGTTAAAGGATCAGATTACCTAGGTGATCAAGATAGCATTGAATACATGTGTAAAATGGCACCTGATGCGATGTATGATTTAGAACATATGGGTATGCCCTTCTCACGCCTGGATAATGGAAAAATATATCAACGCGCTTTTGGGGGGCAGACAATAGAATATGGAAAAGGAGTTGCTCAACGTACATGTGCTGTTGCAGATCGCACAGGACATGCATTGCTTCATACTTTGTTCCAAAATAATGTCAAAGCCAAAACGCACTTTTTCAATGAGTGGTTTGCGATTGATCTTGTAAAAAACGCTCAAAATAAAATTGCAGGAGTAGTTGCGCTATGCATCGAGACAGGTGAATTAGCATTTTTTAATGCCAACGCCACTATTCTTGCAACTGGTGGTTCCGGTAGAATTTTTGAAACCTCCACCAATGCATTGATTAATACAGGTGATGGGTTAGGAATGTCATTACGTGCAGGACTGCCGCTGCAAGATATTGAAATGTGGCAATTTCATCCAACAGGATTACCAGGTGTTGGTATCTTAATCACTGAAGCAGTACGAGGTGAAGGTGGATATCTTATCAATAAAAATGGTGAGCGTTTTATGGAACGCTATGCGCCACATGCCAAAGATCTTGCTTCCCGTGATGTTGTTTCTCGCGCAATAGCACTAGAACTGCGTGCAGGTAATGGCTTTAACACACGCGGTATTGATCATGTAAAATTAAAACTCGATCATTTAAGTGCGGAAGTTATCAATTCACGACTACCTGGAATACGCGAATTAGCAATCACTTTTGCACATACCGATCCGATTCATGAACCCATTCCAGTAACACCTACGTGTCATTATATGATGGGTGGCATCCCAACCAATGTACATGGTCAAGTAATTACAATAGGCAATAAGGATGAAGATCAAATCGTAGAAGGACTTTATGCAATCGGTGAATGTGCCTGTGTCTCAGTTCATGGTGCCAATCGTTTGGGCAGTAATTCCTTGTTGGATTTGGTTGTGTTTGGTAAATCCTCTGGCTTACATGCTGAAAAAGCAATTAAAGAAGATTTACCGCTACATTCTGTCACCGAAAGTGATATTGAAGCAGCATGTGCGCAAATCAATCGCTGGAATAATTCTAAAAAAGGAGAGGACTACAGACTGATTCGACAAGAAATGCAAAAAGTAATGCAAATTAATTTTGGTGTATTTCGCATGGAAGAACACATGCTAGAAGGACTCAACCAATTAAAGGAATTGCGTGCACGGCTTCAGCATGCAGTTTTAACGGATACGAGCAATATTTTTAATACAGCACGAATCCAAGCCTTAGAATTAGATAATTTGATGGACGTTGCTTTAATGACTGCTACAGCTGCGTTAACTCGTAAAGAAAGTAGAGGAGCACACAGCCGTGAAGATTATCCAAAACGCGATGATAAGGGTTGGTTAAAACACATCGTTGTTTTTTTAGATGAACAGGTCAAATACCGTCCTGTCAATATGAAGCCTAATTTTGTAGATCCATTGGAACCAATAGAAAGAGTTTATTAAAAAATAATAATATGGATACTTCATTTCTTTTGTTCCCACTACAACCATTCAGACTTGATTATACGGTATGGGCATTGCGTAGAAGGAGCAAAAATATTGTTGATTTATGGCGTGAAAACCGCTACACACGATTGTTTTTTATTGAAAATCAATTGATTAAAGTGGATGTAGAGCAAAAAAATGAGCAAGAAATTTTAGTATCAACCAACCAAACAATTAGCCCCAAAATAAAAAAAGAGTTAGTTCGATTATTAGAAAAGATGTTTGGTCTGAACTGCAACTTAATCGATTTTTATCGCATTGCAGAACAAGATCCTCATTTAGCTCCTATAATAAGGCAATTTAAAGGTCTGAAACCACCACGATTTCCAAGTATTTTTGAAGCACTTGTGAATGCAATTTCCTGTCAGCAATTATCACTTGACGCAGGATTACAAGTTCAAAACCGCTTTATTCAATATGTTGGAAAAAATATCCATAATGCTGATGAAACATTTTATGCATTCCCTATACCCAAAGATGTAGCAAACTGCTCCATTTTGGAATTAAAAAAATTAGGCTATAGCACCAATAAATGCGAAACACTTATTGAGTTATCGACTAGAATTAGTTCTGATGAAACCTTGTTTCATCATTTAGAAGATAAGACGAACAATGAGATTGTCGCATTTTTATGCCAATTTAAGGGAATTGGGCGATGGTCTGCAGAATATATTTTGTTACGTGGACTAGGAAAAATTGACATGTTTCCAGGAGATGATGTAGGTGCGTCAAACAATTTACAAAACTTATTGCAGATTAAAACAAAATTAGATTACAGGCAGATTTCACAGATTACCCAAAAATGGTACCCCTATGCCGGATTGATTTATTTTCATTTATTGCTACAGAAACTAAAAGCTAAGGGCTTGTTTGATATCTGAACTATGGATAGGAGAATACATTCATGAAAAAAGAGTTTAAAATAGGCGATCATGTTGAATGGAACTCAGAAGCAGGAAGGGTAAGAGGAACAATTAAAAAAATAATTACTTCTGAAATTAAATTTAAAAATTATACCGTTCATGCATCAAAAGAAGAGCCGCAATATTTGATTCAAAGCGACAAAACAGATCATATGGCCATGCATAAAGGATCAGCGCTTCAGAAGATAAAAGACTAATTTATCTTGGCTACTTTTTTTTCAAATCTCTAAAATTCAAGATGAATTTCTCAGTTAGATTCTAAATCTTATCGTCACAAAATCATCTATATCCAACGTTCATAACATAATCGCGTAATAGTGAGCTCTCAAACTCTGCTTTTTCCATAAGAACCAAAAGAGCATCGCGTGCGTTAATTACCCCTAACGGTTTGAAATTCTCGTCCACGATAGGGACATGCAAAAGATTTTGCTCTTTCATAGTCGTCCATACATCTCGCAACAAATCGGTTGGACGGCAGCAAATAACATCTTTAGTCATCACCGTCGCAACAGAGACGGTACAACCACAACCCTGGCACACTGCCATCATGCGAACAACATCCGTTCGAGTAATGATACCAACCATTGTTCCATCCTTGTCGCAAATAACGACAAGATTGATGTGTCGACCATCAAGAAATTTAGCGGCCTCTAATAAAGGAGTATCGTCTCTAATGGTTATAAGACGTTTCTGCGCTACAGGGACTATTTCCTCTACAAGTGCTTCTGAAAATGGCATATTTTCACCTTTCTGTAATTATTGATGACGTCTTTACCCTTTACAAGCAATGCATAGTAATATACTGATAATTATAGTCTATTGAATAAAAATAAAATAAATAAATTCGTCATACAAAATAAAATTGTAAATTACAAACGGATAGGCGATACACACACTCGTTCTTCGAAGCAACCATAACTTTTAAATTTGGCACATTCTTTTCTTGCATACTGAGTCAGTTATTCGCACAAATAATTAACTATAATATATATCTAGCTTCTAAAATTTTATCATGCAAAATTTTTCGATAAGGATATCGCCATGTTGCAAATCAAAAGATGGATAAATTGGATCATAAGTCCAAAGTTGGAAAGAAACCAGGCGATTATAAATGAGTCTTCAGAGGAATCCTTTCCAGCAAGCGACCCTCCCTCTTGGGCAGCTGGAACACATGACCTAAAACATCATAGAACCTCATCAAACCTTGTTCTAACCCATGAATTCCACAAAAGCATACAACAAATCCTTTCAGTCAACGGAAATGAATATCATTACTACAGCTTGAAGGAGGCAGAACAGGGAGGATTGAAGGATTTATCCAAACTACCCTTCACTTTAAAAATCTTATTGGAAAATTTACTTCGTCATTTAGATGGACACACCGTTACAGTAGATGATCTCAAAGCAATTATTGAGTGGTTAAAATTAAAATCGTCCGATCATGAAATAGCTTATCGTCCTGCACGTGTCTTAATGCAGGATTTTACTGGTGTTCCAGCTATTGTCGATCTCGCTGCAATGAGAGCTGCTATTAAAAAGCTTGGTGGAAACTCAGAAAAAATTAATCCACTTTCTCCTGTTGATCTGATTATTGATCACTCCATACAAGTTGATGAATTCCTTACTCCAAATGCGTTTACAGTCAATGCACAGATGGAAATGGAAAGAAATCATGAGCGATATGAATTTTTACGGTGGGGACAAAAAGCATTTAAAAATTTCCGCGTTGTACCGCCTGATACCGGAATATGTCACCAGATTAACTTAGAATACTTGGCTAAAACGGTTTGGACACAGCAAATCAACGGAAAAATATATGCCTACCCTGATACGTTAGTAGGTACAGACAGTCATACGACCATGATCAACGGTCTTGGGGTACTTGGGTGGGGAGTCGGGGGTATTGAAGCAGAAGCGGCTATGTTAGGACAGCCCATTTCATTGCTCATTCCCGAAGTCATTGGGGTAAAATTGGTAGGACAGTTACAGGAGGGAATTACAGCAACTGATTTAGTGCTTTCTATCACCCATCTTTTGCGTGAAAAAGGGGTCGTTGGTAAATTTGTTGAATACTTTGGTGATGGGCTACGTTATTTATCCATTGCGGATAGAGCAACGATTGGTAATATGTCACCTGAATATGGTGCTACATGTGGTTTTTTTCCTATTGATGAAATAACCCTTGATTATTTGCGTTTAAGTGGACGAGAGGAGCAAGACATTGCTCTTGTTGAAGCTTATGCGAAAACTCAAGGACTATGGCATGATCCTCATCTTGAGCCTGTTTATACCGACATAGTGACACTGGATTTATCCTCGATTAAAGCGTGTATTGCTGGCCCCAAACGCCCACAAGATCGCATTGAATTGTCCTATCTGACAAGTACTTTTCATCAATTCTTAACAGAAAATAACCGTACTGAAGAAAAGGAAAAATCGTTTATTACCGATTCAAATTTTGAAATGCATCATGGAGATGTAGTTATTGCTGCAATTACCAGTTGTACCAATACATCTAATCCCAATGTACTTGTTGCAGCAGGATTGTTAGCAAAAAAAGCGGTGGAAAAAGGAATAACACGAAAATCGTGGGTCAAAACCTCATTTGCGCCAGGCTCTCAAGTAGTCACTCGCTATTTGGAAGAAACTAACTTACAAAAATATCTTAATGAACTAGGATTCACATTGGTAGGTTATGGGTGTACCACGTGTATTGGAAATTCCGGACCACTTCTCGAATCTGTAGAAAAAACGGTGATTGAACATGATTTGATTGTTTCAGCGGTACTTTCAGGTAATCGTAATTTTGAGGGACGTATTCATCCGCTTGTTAAAGCAAATTGGCTTGCATCACCACCGCTTGTTGTGGCCTTTGCACTTGCAGGGACCACATTGATTGATTTGACAAAAGACCCACTTGGAAAAGATGCATCAGGAAATCCTGTTTATTTAAAAGATATATGGCCAACAAATGCTGAAATTGCATGTGAAGTAGCAAAAATAAGCAGAAACATGTTTCATGACACTTATGCACATATATTTGAAGGAACAGATGAATGGCGTGCGATGAAAATTTCCAAATCAGATACTTATGCCTGGCCTGTGAATTCAACCTACATTCAACACCCACCCTATTTTGATGAAATGAATGTGAACCCCGAAAAAATTAAAGAAATAAAAGGAGCTCGAATTTTAGCACTCTTTGGAGACAGTATTACTACCGATCATATTTCACCTGCAGGCTCCATTAAGCCGGACAGCCCTGCAGGAAAATACCTACAATACAAAGGAGTCTCAATCAAAGATTTTAATTCTTATGGATCGCGTCGCGGAAATCATGAAGTCATGATGCGAGGAACATTTGCTAATATCCGTATTAGAAATGAAATGACGCCTGATGTTGAAGGAGGTTTTACAAAACACATTCCCAGTAATGAAATCCTACCCATATATGATGCAGCAATGCGTTATAAAAAGGAGCGCACCGCATTGGTTATCATTGCAGGGAAAGAATATGGAACAGGCTCTTCTCGAGATTGGGCGGCAAAAGGGCCAAAGCTTCAAGGTGTGTTAGCCGTCATTGCAGAAAGTTTTGAACGAATCCATCGTTCAAATTTGATAGGGATGGGAATTCTACCTTTAGAGTTTCCTGAAGGGGTTACCCGTAAAACACTGCAAATTACAGGCTCTGAACTCATTGATATTGTAGGTCTTACTCATGAGATGAAACCACGTATGCAAGTAAAAATTATTATCCATAAAGAAGATAAGACTCAAAATGAGATTCATCTAATCTTGCGAATTGATACTTTAAATGAATTAGATTACTACAAAAATGGGGGAATTTTACACTATGTACTAAGAGGAATGTTAAAAACTTAAATTAATAAGCCGTGCCATCTCCCAGGGGCAGAGACAATGAATATTCATGTGAAACGAATTTATGAGGAATCAAATAAATCAGATGGGTTTCGAATTCTTGTGGACAGACTTTGGCCTCGTGGCATTAAAAAAAGTGACGCTCAGATTGATCTGTGGTTAAAAGACATTGCACCTAGTGATTCTTTACGTACATGGTTTAATCATGATCCCAATAAGTGGATTGAATTTCAAAAACGCTATGCAGAGGAATTAACTGAGAAACAAGAAGAAATCGATGTTATTTTAAAAGAAGCCAAAAATAAAAATGTAACTTTATTGTATGGTTCTAAGGAAACTCGGCACAACAATGCAGTGGCGTTATTAACTATACTATTAGCGAAAACTTGATTGTCTCATGTAGAGTAACAAACAATAATAAGAAAATACACGTTAGAGCTTATTTGCAGAAGAATTTTCTGAATACTAAATCATGTTTATAGAAAAGGAGGGCATTATGGGAAATCATTTAGCTTCTATTCACTGGCAACGTAATGGGCAAGATTTTAATTATGAAACCTATGATCGTACTTACATGATCACATTTAGCGGTGGAGAAAACATTCAAGCATCAAATCCAAAGGACTACTTTGGTAAATCAGAATTGACTAATCCTGAGGAATTGCTCGTGTCAGCATTATCGGGTTGTTATATGCAAACATTTCTGGCAGTAGCTTGCAAAAATGGTTATATCATTGATAGTTATCTCGATGAAGCTATTGGCATAACGAATAAAAATGAGCGTGGAAAAATTAGCGTTACAGAAATTACATTGCATCCCAAAATTAAATTTGGTGGATCTAAACTTCCTGACGATGATACTGTAAATAAAATGCGTGAAAAAGCCCATGAAAATTGTTTTATTTCGAATTCAATTAATAGTCACGTTAACATCGAGATAACAACCAGCTAGAACCCCCTTATGGAAAATTAATGCGTATGTTTTTAGCCTGGATTGGTGGTGGCAACAAAATTAAGGAAAAAAAATGACTAGAGTTTTGTTTATTACTGGAGGCAGCAGAGGAATAGGACGGGAAATTGCTTTAAAATTTGCAACAGAAAAGGCATGTATTGTAATTGCAGCGAAAACCACACAACCTCATCCAACACTTGAGGGAACTATTTACTCTGTGGCAAAGGAAATTGAAAGTCTTGGTGGACAGGCACTTCCTTTAATGGTTGATGTTAGGGATGAAGAGCAGATCCAAAATGCTATAAATATAACCATAGAAACTTTTGGAAAACTCGATGTTTTAATAAATAATGCAAGTGCAATTAGTTTAACAGATACTCTTAATACGCCTATGAAGCGTTATGATTTGATGCAAGAAGTTAATGCACGTGCAACTTATGCTTGCTCTCAGGCTGCAATTCCGCATTTAATAAAAAGCACTAATCCGCATATTTTGACTTTATCTCCGCCATTGAATATGGATAAAAAATGGTTTGCTCCTCATTTAGCTTATACTATGAGTAAATACGGTATGAGTATGTGTACTTTAGGGCTTTCTGAAGAGTTAAAAAAAGCAGGAATTGCTGTTAATTCCTTGTGGCCAAGGACAACCATAGCGACAGACGCCATTCGAGTTCATTTTCCTAACGAAATATATATGGCAAGTCGAAAACCGCAGATCATTGCTGATGCAGCTCATTGGATACTAACTCAACCGTCAAAATTGGTGACAGGTAATTTTTTTATAGATGAAGAGGTATTAATACAGAGTGGTGTAACTGATTTTTCAGCTTATGCTATGGATCCAAAAGCAGAACTTTATACTGATTTATTCTTATGATGCTTATTCTCAAGCATCACTAAAGAGTATTATTAATATTTATATTACATTTATTGACAGAATGATCCCTGAACTTAACTCTTCATTTTCCGAAATCTTAAACTTCTGGTTTGCTCCAGAATCAAAACGATATTGGTTTGCTAAAAACAAAAAATTTGATAACTTAATTAAAGATAAGTTTTTAATAACATATCAAGATGCTTGTTCTGATAAACTAGATTTCTGGAAAAAAACGCCGGATGGAATGTTAAGTCTCATTATAATATTCGATCAATTTCCGCGTAACTTTTTTAGAGGATCTCCACAGGCTTTTGCAACTGACCTTAAAGCTTTAAATTTAGCAAAACTAGCAATTGAACAGAGCATGGATAAAAAATTGTCCACTGATGAAAAAAGACATTTTATGTACATGCCTTTCATGCATAGCGAAAACATCGCTGACCAAGAATTATCTTTAAGATTATTTAATCATGCAAAATCCGCGACTCAGCATTACAACATTATAAAAAAGTTTGGCAGATTCCCCCATAGGAACAAAGTTTTGAATCGCTCCTCAACATATGAAGAGATATTATTTCTTGCAAAACCTTATTCATCATTTTAAAAAACGGGATAATCCCATTCACCAGCTCTTTCGAATTACCCCAGGTTTTCAACCGACTGCTTGAGATCGGTAGTTCTTACTTCATCAAGGTGGCTAATGGCTGCTAATTCACACGCGGCCCGCAGCGCGGAGCCACAGCGTCGCGCTCGTACCGCCACCGGTCGAAACCGGCCACGAATTAATGCAAAATCAACACCAAGACCAGAAGAGTCAGAAATAACCAAAGGATACAATGAGACATCACTGCGTATATGATGATCGTAATAGGTGATAACTCTAGGTAATTTATCTTCGTCAAACAGTGGCAATGGATAAAACGTCCGATCCGGCCTGCAATATTCATTAATCACATGAACAGGAAGATCACGCTGGGCTACCCCTACCGCCATCCAGGCCTTTTTTCTCTCATCCCAACTCCAGTGAGCAAATCCCTGAATATATTGTTCCAATGCTGTTTTGAGTGGAGTAAAGTCAAAATGCTTTGTACAATACTGCTCAACACGCTTGGTCCCATCAACCTGTGTAATCTGTTGGCTGTACTTCAATCCATCCCTCTCTATCGACTTGCAGCGTTTTAACAGATCCGATTTTGTGTCCTTATCCATATATTGTTCCAGCATCCGGCACATGTGTGTATCCTTTGCCCAATAGGCATACTCATAAGCAGTACATACAAATGTTCGATCTGAATAATCGGTGAATGTTTCTTGTGCTAACAACAGATTTTCATAGTTGCCATTTTTTTGTACTGGTATATTCAATAGGCGCTCGGCTTCTTCCTGTTCGCCTCTTGCAACGCAATGCAAAAAATGTGACAGACTAAGTTTGGATGCATTCAACTGTAATTTTTTATTGTCCTGTTTATCGCCTGATTTTTTCATGGCTCATCCTTTAGGAGACTATTTATTAACTTAGAGACCATCTGATAGTTAGGTTTAAATTTAGTATAGACTGAGTATCAAGTTGTTAAGTAAACCACTCTATATTTTACTGAAAAGATAATGTGCTAAGCTCATTACCTCTTCGTGGTCCTCTTCGAGACTATGTCTTATGCTCATTGCAGTAGGGATATTCATGAGTTGATACACCAAACGCTCACTCAATTCATTTAAAACGCGCTGTTGGCATAACCCCGAAGAAAGTTTTTTCAACGCATGCTCCAACTCTTTTTGTGCTAAATGGTGCATTTGGTTACGATAATCACAAATCAGATTTTTGGCTTTAAGGGCTCGCTGTTTCTGAATATATAGGTTTAATTCATCTTCTATCAATTGTTCTGCATGTAATGCGGCTTGATGTCGTTCATCCATTCCTTTTTCGATTATGACTTGCAAATCATCAATATTATAGAGATAAACTGGTGCTAATTCGTTAATCTGAGACTCAATATCACGAGGAACTGCTAAATCTAAAAAGAACATGGGTGCATCATTTCTTTGCGACAAAGCTTCTTCTACCAGCCTTTTATTAATAAAAGGGATGGGACAGGTTGTGGCAGAAACAATTACATCTGCTTGTGGTAGAAAATGTGATAGATCATGAAGTGCAATGGCTTTTCCATTAAAATCTTTGGCAAGCTTTTGGGCATGTTCTATTGTTCTACTTGCGATTAGAAAACGATGAACACCTTGTTGATGTAAATATTTTGTAACTAAGGAGGCTGTCTCACCCGAGCCAATCAAAAGGACATTGAGCGATTTGTAGTCTTTAAAAAACCTACCGATTAATTGAACTGCGGCATAGGCAACAGAAACTGGGTTTGTACCTATCCCACTTTGAGTACGCACACGTTTTGAAGCACTAAAAATAGTTTCAAAAATAGGGCGTAGTTTGGTTTTAATTGCTCCAAAGTTGCATGCCTGTTGATAAGCCTGTTTCATTTGCCCCAAAATTTGAGGTTCACCAATCATCATGGAATCCAAGCCACTCGCAACGCGTAGGGTATGTTTTATTCCCTGGTCATTTTGATGCAGGTATAAAAAAGGGGCTAAGGATTCAACAGGCAATTGATGTGTTTGGGCAAGCCAGGAAGAAAGGACTCGTGGATTATGGGTATAGCAGTAGATTTCCATGCGGTTACAGGTAGATAAAATAGCCGCTTCATTAATATCAGGAAGACTCAATAGGTTATGGAGCAAAAAATCTTGGATAGCCGAAGATGAGGCGACTTTTTCACGCACATTAATTGGCGCCGTTTTATGATTTAATCCGCAAACAACAAACATCATCTTATTTCGTTATTTTGAAAATCACACCTGCAACTTTTCATGATTTCCCTATCATGCCAAACTGTAATGATTTTCCGATTAATGAAGCTTTTTGTATCATGTCATTGGCTGCCTCAGAGGGCAGGTGTTTTACCGCTTCTTGCTTAAATAAATCGAGCCAACGACTAAAATGTGCCTCATAAATAGGAGTTTTTTGCCCAATGAGCACATGTTTTTCATACGCATTGCCATGGTATTCATGGGTTTTTAACATAATACTGTTCCAAAATTGAGAAAGCAGTTTGATGTGTTGATCCCAATTAACTTGTGCCATGTCGTTAAATATGGGACCGAGCAATTCATCTTTTTGTACCCTGAGATAAAAATGCTTTACCAGTTTCTCAATATGTTTTTTAGTCAATTCGCTCATCACAAACACCTGCATTTAAATCTCAAGACGATGGGGCACCTGATATTTTCTGAAATTTTTTTGGATTAAAAGCCTACACGTTGATGCTTTAAAATATCTGCAAAAACTTCCATTAATGATAGCCAACATCAGCCCGAACTTTTCCACGAAATACCCAATAGGACCAAGCTGTATACATAAGAATTACAGGCAATAAAAACATCGTTCCCACAATTAAGAACGTTTGGGTTTCCGGAGGGGATGCTGCTTGCCATAAAGTATATTGATGCGGAATAATCATGGGGAACAAGCTAATACCAATCCCAATGTAGGAAATAAAAAATAATCCAACCCCACCAATAAAAGAGCCAATTTCAGAGTTATTGTTTAACATCCGCCATTCAAAGACGGCAAGGAGAATGGTGATAACCGGTATAGGTGACAAATAAGCCATATTGGGCCAAGAAAACCAGCGATGCGCGATGTCCGCATCCATCAGTGGCGTCCAAAGAGTTACAATAACAATTGCTGCAAGTACGCCCAGAAAACACCAGCGTCCTTGCCGACGTGCAGTTTGTTGCAAACCCCCTTCCGTTTTAAGAATCAACCACCCTGCACCCAACAAACCATAACCAAAGACGAGTGCAACACCGGTAAATACAGAGAACCAGGTGAAGCAATCAAAAGAACTGCCCACAAAATGACGCCCATCGACTTTAAAACCCTGAATAAATGCCCCAAGCACGACTCCTTGAGCAAACGTTGCAATCATTGAGCCGTAACAAAACGCATGATCCCAAAAGGTCACATGAGCTGCGTCTCTGAAACGAAATTCAAAGGCAACACCACGAAAAGCCAAGGCCAACAACATGACTAAAATGGGAAAATAAACAGCTGGAATAATAATGGCGAAGGCCAGTGGAAAAGCGGCAAGTAAGCCAAGACCACCAAATACCAACCATGTTTCATTACCATCCCAAATAGGTGCAATAGAATTCATAATTAAATTACGGGTTTTTGTGTCTGGAGCCAGGCCATAAAGCATGCCCACGCCTAAATCAAAACCATCAAGCAAAACGTAGAAAAACACTGCCGCAGCAAGAAGGACAGTCCATAAAGGAGCAAAATCAATTATCATCATTGGTGCTCCGTGAAAGTAATAGGACTTGCATGTTGACCCCCTTCTATAGGTAATTCAATGCCTTCTGGTTCAGCAAATCCTTTGCGAACAATTCGTGCCATTAAAAAAGCACCGACAGGAAATATAATAAGGTAAACAACTATGTAACCAAGCAGAGAAAGAAGAACATCACTACCTGCCAGTGAAGGAGTAACCGAATCAGAGGTGCGCAGCAACCCATAAACGGTCCATGGTTGGCGACCCACTTCCGTGGTTGCCCAACCTGCAAGTACTGCAAGAAAACCAAGAGGAGCCGCAAACTGACAGGTACGTAAAAACCAAGGAGTATCATACAAACGATGACGTATTCGTAACCATAAACTAATGGCAATCAAGACAAGCATTATAATGCCTAGACCCACCATAATACGAAATGAAAAGAATGGGATTGCGACTGGAGGGCGCTCGTTAGCCGGCCATTGTTTTAGTCCTGGGACCTCTCCATTGAGTTCATGCGTCAGAATAAGGCTCCCCAACAATGGAATTTCAATCACCGCATGATTCATTTCGTTCTTTTCATCAGGAAGAGCAAACAAAATAAGCGGAGCCCGTTTTTCTGGTTCCCAATGTGCTTCGATTGCTGCAAGCTTTGCCGGTTGATATTTCAGTGTGTTTAACCCGTGTAGATCGCCTAAGACGATTTGCAACGGTACAAGAAGCGTTAAAAGCCAGAATGTCATTGAAAGCATCACTCGGCTTTCGGATACAAATTGATTTCTACGAATAAAATAAGCAGCCACAGAAATGACGACCAAAGCGGTAGTGATGTAAAAGCCCGTGACATTATGCAAAATACGGTAGGGAAATGAGGGATTAAAAATAATACTCCACCAATCTGCCGGAAAGAAACGCCCATCCACAATCTTATAGCCTGCTGGAGTCTGCATCCAGCTGTTTGCTGCCAGAATCCAAAATGAGGAGATGAGTGTACCGGATGCGACCATCAATGCAGCCCCAAAATGAGCCCAACGAGGAACCAATTTACGACCGAATAAGAGCACTCCTAGAAACGCTGCTTCAAGAAAAAATGCGGTAAGCCCTTCATACGCGAAAAGTGGTGAGAGAACATTCGCCGTGGAATCTGCATAACGACTCCAATTGGTACCAAACTGAAAGGGCATGACAATGCCGGAAACAATCCCCATTCCAAAAGAAATGGCAAAAATTTTCGTCCAAAAGGTTGAAATACGAAAATAAATTTCGCGCTTTGATATAAAATGAACGCCTTCAAGTAAGGCAATATAAGAAGCAAGTCCTACAGTGAACGCGGGCAACAGAATATGAAGGCCAATAACCCATGCAAATTGCAGGCGTGACAAAATAAGTGGATCAAGATGCATGGTTTTGTCTCCTTATGAATCTCTTAAGCACCGAACTACATTCATATTACAAAAGTTGTATTTAAAATACAACTTATAGCCACAAGTTGTGTATCTCTTTTAAAATAAAGAAATCTAAGAGTACTGGATGAGGTTCCAAGTACACATAATTCATCTCAAAATGAATACTATAAAATTTATACTATTTCTTATTGATGATATTATATCTTATTATAAAACAATAACTTGTTTCGCTCTATTGTCAAACAGATAGAACAATTTGAGTCATTTGGGTTGGGTATAACGAATTATTTTGTTATAAAAATAAAACCCTCATGCAAAAATAATACAAGCACCAAGGGAAGAAATTTAATGAGTCAATGCGATGCAAGCAATGGAACGCCTAATAACCAAATCGATCCTGTTTCAAATGTTTTAAAATGGATTCTCTTAATCACAGCAATAATCTGTTTCACCATTATCATTTGGGGTACAGTGAAAACCTATCAATTGGCTCCTCCCCTACCCCAAAAATTTATATCTTCTTCGGGACAAATCATCATGACAGAAGAAGATATTGTCGCAGGTAAAGCAGGATTTCAGCGCGCTGATCTTATGGATTACGGGAGCCTTTATGGGATGGGTTCTTATTTTGGGGAAGATTACACTGCAAAATATCTGGTGCGACTGGGTAGGCTCACCGAAGAAAACATAGCGCAGCAGCGTTTTGGAAAGAAGCCGTTTGCGAGTTTATCTGAAGGAGATCAGTATGTAGTTCGTAAAACAATGCAACATGAGCTCCAACAAATAGATCTTAGTCATCAAACGAGTATCTTATCTCAACCTCTTACAGAAGCCATACAACAGATACGTACTGAAATCTCACAAACGTTACTCAATCATGATGCTGAAGCAGGTTGGACCAAAGCATACAGCCTGGATGAGCAAAGTGCGTTACAAACGGCAGATTTTCTTATCTATTCATCGCTGACGACCATTGCTCGTAGACCTGGCCAAAACAGTTCCTATACGAACAATTGGCCTTATGAACCCACCATGGGTAATAGTCCAACACCTCATACTTTTTACTGGACCTGGGTTTCGTTTTGTTTTGTCTTTTTAGGTTTTGGTGCAGTGCTCTATATTTATCATCGTTATCTCAGTGCGCCGGACAATGCACCTAAAACACCCTTATTTTTGGACTTCGAACCATTGACTCCAAGCCAGCGTAAAGTAGGACAATATTTTGTAATTGTGGCACTTATCCTTCTCGTCCAGATTGCGGTTGGCGCACTTCTTGCGCATTATTATGTAAAGCGCACTGACTTTTATGGAGTTCATCTTAATAATTTTTTACCCTTCAATTTCTTACGTGATGTACACATTCAGACACCAATCGTTTGGATTGCTCTTTCATGGATCAGTGCTGCTGTTTTTATTGTGCCTCTGATTTCTAAAAAAGAGGCGAAAAGACAAGGCTTTTATGTGGAACTCTTATTTTGGGTAACTTTGTTTATTGTTGGTGGAGCAATTATTGGCGATTATTTAGGGATTATGGGCTATGTGAATCAAGCCTGGTTTTGGATTGGCAATCAGGGTTTATCTTATCTCCAGTTGGGTCGATTATGGCAAATAGGATTTTGTTTAGGGCTTTTCCTGTGGAGTTTTATTGTGTTTCGCGGGATGTGGCCCACCTGGAATCACTTAAAAACAGCGACTGTTGAGTTTTGGACTGGACGAATCCATCTTGAGCATCTTTTTTGGGCAAGTACGTTAAATGTTGCAATACTCTATTGCTTTGGAATGATCCCATTAACCGGAATAGAAAAATCATTTACCATTACTGATTTTTGGCGCTGGTGGGTTGTTCATCTTTGGGTAGAACAATCATTCGAATTTTTTGCTGTATGCGCTACAGCCTATATTTTAATGGGAACTGGTCTTGTTTCTCGTCTTCTGGCGGAGCGAGCCATGCTCTTTGAAACCATTCTTATCTTTTTAGGTGGAGTCATTGGTACAGGACATCATTGGTATTGGACGGGTACACCTGACATATGGGTACCACTTGGTTCCATGTTTTCTTTTATTGAAGTCTTACCCTTAGCTCTTCTTATTATCGATGCGATTGAAGAGCGCCAACTCATCAAGCGCAGAGGAGATTATACCTACAATTTAGCTTATCTTTATATTTTTGGTGCATCCTTTTGGAATTTTGTTGGCGCAGGAGTATTCGGCGGAGGAACACTCAATGCACCACTCGTCAATTATTATGAACATGGAACGTTTTTAACCTTAAATCATGCTCATACTGCTTTGTTTGGTGCGTTTGGTCTGCTTGGTTTGGGATTGATTTATTTTTGTTTACGTTATGCTGCGGGAAATCGATTTCCATGGAGTGACCGTTTAGGTACTTGGGCATTTTGGTTCTATAACATAGGCCTAGTTCTTTGGATTGTGTTGAATTTCTTTCCTATCGGATGGGCACAATTGATGGATGTTTATGAGCATGGATTTGCCCATGCACGAAGTCTTGAATTTTATAATACAACGTTGTTGTGGCAGTGGTTACGCCTCCCTGGAGATGTTGTTTTTGCACTGGGTGCCTTGTTTATGGCCTACGATTTTATTATAAAATTAAAACCTTTTTACCCAAAATTAGCACAAATTAAACGCACAGAGCCTCAATCTGTGAATGAGGCCTAAAACAATATATGAGTTCAATTTAGGTAGCAAATAACAAAGTACGATGAAGATAAAAGAGCGATTAGCAATTACTTGCCAATACCCTTAATCTCAGATGTCGTATTATAGAAAAACATCACTGTAAATTTTTGCTGAAGGGACTCCTGCAAGAAAAAGTCGTGTTTTTAACTTGTTGGTCGTCTCTTTAGGGCCACATACATACGCTTGAGTTTGATTCGGATCATTCAAGTGCGTCAATACCCTTTTTTCAATTGAAGCTTCGGGATAGCATCCTCTCTGACTTTGAAGTACACATGGATCATAATAAAAGTTAGGAAATAACAAAGACAATGTTTCAAGCTCTTCTTTGTAATAAATGTCCTCATCAACCAAACCTCCATGTACCAAGGTGATGTTTCCTTCATGCTTTTGGATTAATGCACTTTTAATAATTGCAATGAGCGGTGCCAATCCCGTTCCAGTCCCTGCTAATAAAAGATTAAACATAAGCTTATCTGGGTTGTAGTAATAACATTGGCCAAAAGGACCTCTAAGCGTAACTGACATGTCTTTTGTTGCTTTTTGCGAAAGCCACTGCCCCATAGCACCATGAGAATAAACCTTAATGTGCAACTCAATATATCCATCCTGAGTAGGAATATTAGCAATTGAATAACTTCGCATGGTTCCCTCAGGATTAATAAGGGACAGGTATTGTCCTGGGATCCAAAGGTCAAGATTCCCTACCTTAAGTTTCACTTGAATCACATTCTGATTGAGTCGTTCTAGGCTTATGATTTGAGCCTCCACCTCGCACTCTGCTGCATCTGGTGAGGTCACATAAAGCGGTGCGACTGGTTTTGCAAGACAGGCAAGAAAATAACCCTGAGCTTTAAGCACTTCGGGTAATCCTTCTTGCCAAATAGGATTGACTTCACCCTCTTTGGCTTTAATCAAACACGATTGGCAAATTCCTGCCTGACAGGAGTTAGGATAATCAACTCCATGGCGCAGGAAACACTGTAAAAGGTTTTCGTCAGGAGCCAAAGTGTACGACTGATGGTTGAATTCTACTGTATTCATAAGGCGCGCCCCAAAACCTCATCGCGAACACTATTGGCAATCGTAGCAACTTTTTGAATGTCTTCATCATGAGCACCCAGCTCTTTTAACGTTGCCCCCAAATGTTCAAGCACAATATCCACATGTGAATCGTTTAATCCGCGTTCCAATAAATGACGATGCCCTTCTTGCATGTTCTTTCCGGTGTATTGATTAGGTCCACCAAAAACCATGGTTAAAAATCCCTTTTGTTTGAGAATTTGCTGCTCCATATCAATATCATCGAAAAAATAGTTTACTCTTTCATCCAGTAACATTTTGCGGTAGAAGATATCTACTGCAGTATTGACAGCATTTTGTCCGCCTAATCGGTCAAATAGCGACTCAAACATGGTATACTCCTATAAGATGTATTTGATATGCATCTTATAAAAAGAAATAATAGGCGTCAATAAATTTAACAGGAATTTTTATGCAACTGACTCAATTTACCGATTACTCGCTACGCGCCTTAATTTATATTGCGCTAAGAAAAGACTCATGCACTATTAAAGACATTACTGAAGCTTACTCCATCTCCATCAACCACATGATCAAAATCATCCATAATTTAGCAAAACTTGGGCTGATTAAGACCATACGCGGCAAGAATGGCGGAATCCTAATGGCAGCTTCTCCTGAAACCATTAATTTGGGTGAGTTGATCATTAAACTTGAGCCACACTTTGATTTGGTTCCTTGTTTTAATAAAGAAAAAGCAAATTGCTGCATTGCCCCGGTATGCAAACTCAAGAGTATTTTACATGAAGCACAAAGCGCCTTTATCAGTGTTTTGGAACGCTACACTTTGGCAGATGTATTACACAATAAAAACGAGTTATTTGCTTTGCTGAGAATCACTCAATAAACAAAAAACCAGGATTGATTCAATCAAATAATTTTTTGAGCAAGCAGCAAACCAAATAAACCGGATATTGGCCTACCTGACTCATCTTTTTTATGAAGATGGCCTACCGACTCTTTATACTCCAATATAGACCAACCACGATTCTGGTAAAAATGATAAAGCTCCTCGTGTTTTGGTAAAAAGGTAAATGAATTAGGTAATGAATAGAGTTCTGATTGAACAGGAAAAACCAAAAAATGATAACCATTCTTTGCTGTTGCCTCTTGCAACTCCGTTAGTAAGGAGGGGATACGCTCAGTATTTAAAAATTGCAGCGTTACTGTAGAGAACACAAAGTGATATTGTTCTTTTGTGAGAGTTAGAGGTTGATTTAAATCATGTAGCAAAGTATCGACCTGGGTTAGATTTTCTTCTTGGGCAACCGTCTTAATGTTTTCTAATGCGGATTGATTGATATCAACTCCAGTAATAGGATAGCCAAGTTTTGCAAAATACAACAGATTCCTCCCCGAACCACAACCCACATCAAGAATGTTGTGGTGTTTTTGATGTGATAAATAAGTTTGGTACGCATAGAATAGGTCGCCATGCAGTGCACCCATATGGTATTTCTTATTAAAATATCGATGCGGTTTACAATAAAACTGAAGATGAGCATTAAAATCTGCACTCACTGGAATGATTTTATGCCATGAAGCAGGAGGAATAGATAATTTGGCGTTGTTTTTATTGAGCCGTGTACGTGAAAGCTCATGCCCTTCCCCATCTAAAAAAGCAAAATCAATTTCGCCTTCATGAAGGGTCAGATGCCCCCAAGTCCCCTCTTTCGTACTGTGTTTTTCAAGAAAGAACTTGAGCTTTCCATGAGGATCAATGGGTATACTTTTGTAACAGATTAAATCATCATTTTGTGTGTTCATGACTATCCCTTATCAAATATTTTTCATTTCAGCATCTGTTAACGTTTCTTCGCGTCCATACGAGGCTGCTCCGTTTTCAATGCCGTTAAAATGGCCTGCCCTTGAGCAAGCGTGTCAGCCAATTGATGATTCACATCTCGGTGCTCTTCCTCATCATGACGTACAGCCAATAGCACCTCACGTAATCGTGCATGCTCCTCCAAACCCCAATACTCTTTAGCCACTTGCGGGGCTGGGCAATTATCAATTGCACCCTTATCTAGCTCCTCGATATAATGGGTATAACTAACCACCGCTTCTTCCTCAAGGTACCCCACAAAACGATGGGCTGTTTTAGAAGAAATAACATACATTATAAGATACAGTACTACAAATATGGCCTGTGCCGTAAAAATGATGAACCGCTCAAACCAATTGGGTTTCGCGATATACATAAAAGTGATTAAATGAACTCGTTCATTTTCTGCCTCATCCAGCAAGGTTTTAATCCATCCTTCATCGTTTTTAATTTTTCTTAAACATCGCAAATGCAATAAGGCAGCACCAACCATACCAGGAACAGCAGCCACAGTTTCTAGAACTATCGCGCGATTGCCGTATCGCTTTTGGAAAAAAGTATCTGCAAAAAAGCGAAAAAATTTAACGAGACCGAAGGCAATTTTATCACTTATTGTTTGAGCAGGTTTGTGAGTCATTAACATGGTAACGCTCCTTATGATGTAGGTTCCTACTTATTATATTAAAGGTGTATTTTAAATACAACTTTATATTGTGTTGATATAAACATGCTTTTTCAATTCTATTGCTATTCTCCTTTATAAAAGGTCTTTTGCTCCATCTTAAACTCGGTTTTTAATTTGAGAAAACAATAGAAAAATAAGAACCGTTCAATGGATAATCAGGCCTGGGACTAAAGATCGTGCTGTGAAGTGTAAAAATTTTCACATTACACCGGAAAATCTTTAATTTTTTCATCGTAGATGTCTTGAGCATTCGATAGTGACAATTTCGAGTATACCTCAAGAGAGGCGCGAGTTTCATGGCCTGAATAGGGTTGAATTAGTGCATCATCAACTCCTTGAGCTTTCAACCAAGTGAATAAAAAATGTCTTAATTTGTGAGGCGAGATGGTATGGCTCATACCAGCTAATTCGCTGTATTTTTCCAGCATTTTACGAATACCCCGATCTGAATACGGCCTTTTCCAAGATGATTCAAATAAGCTAACCTGCTTGTTTTTATTAGCATTTGAGACATGCATTGCTAAAGTTTCTCGAAAACTTTTTGGAAACGGAACTATTCTATCTTTTTTTCCCTTTCCAGCAGTTATTCTCATTTGACAACGATCAAAATCAATGTCCTCTATAGAAAGCCTGATCAATTCGCTGACACGAATCCCAGTATAGAGCAAAGTCTTGATAATCAGCATATCTTGCATGTTTTTTGTCTGCCAAACTACCTCATAATATTTTTTTAGCTCAGCCTCTGTTGGCACGTAAGGTAATTTTTTTGATTCGGCTGTTACAGCAACATTAAGCTCTTTTCTTAAATGTTGAAAAACCGTGCGAAGATAATTGTAATCAGGGTGCTCATGCCTGAAATATTTTATAATCTGCAATGCTTTTTTTCGTGGGCCAGTTCGTTTGTCCATTATGCAGCCTCTTTTAGAGCGGGATGGTTAATAGCAAGACGGGAGTTTAAGTCAAGAACAAAGACTCCATAAGGATTAATATGCTCATGTAATAGTGGAGTGATGGCTCGCTTATCCTCTATAGTTATCTTAGCCAACCAGTCCGATTCCTTGAGCACCTGCTGAAGCATAACCGTATTAATATAGACCATGCTTAATTGTAGCAAGTGTAAGCAAAGCATGGACAATTCCAGCTCCTCTGGTCTGTTAGTACGAAATGCTCCTTTTTTACCATAGAATATAAAGTCATTAATGCCATTCCACCGCTCTACAACATTTAGCCCCTCATGAATTTCACGTCGCAGCTCTTCAGAGCCTAAGTAACGGCATAAGAATATTGTTTTAATTGCCTTACCAAGCTCGCTAAGCGCCTTATAAGTAGGATGTTGTAAATTATCTCGTGTGAACCTTTTCATGATTGCCTCAGCATTGGCGGTTCCTAACTTCAAAGCAATTGTATATTTTATGATTTGGTCATACTGCGACTCGATGAGACCCCAATTGATTGATCGAGAAATAATTGCAGATAAATTGCCATATTTATCTAAGTCATCTTTTTCTGCGACATATAGGCTTTGTGTATGAATATTCTTGAAGCGGGGTAACAAATCAAAATCAAGCATATATGAAAAAGCAAAGCCAACTTCACTTGCACCATGAGTATCGACATAGTTCTTTTTTACACTCATATCAGTGCAATGACGAAGTACGCCTTCAATCATTGACGATACTTCAGATGAGGTACAACTCTTTAACTGTGAGTAAATACATACAGATTTTGTATCAACATGCCAGTAAATCATGACCCCTTTTTTGTGATAGCGGGGATGCCATTGACTCATTAAATTTTGATCAGAGGCTCCAATGTGTGTTGAATCAGATGCAAGAGCGGTAGTGCAATAGTCCCATATTTCCGGTGCACGAATCTCAAATAGTTGGTTAACTACCATTCTTATGGCATCACGTAAATTATCCGCATCAAGATAGCGCAGTTTTACATGCTTCAAGTCTTGATAAGTTACATCGTCATTACCTGCACTGACACTTTTTAATCCGGTGTTAGTACCATAACCTAATATGACTAATAGCAATCGTTTTTTTAATGTTTCTACATCAAGCCCTTCTTTGGGACCGCTCGGTGTAAAGGCTTTGATAAAATCGACAAATAAATCAGTCTCTTTTAATACATCCAATAGACTTGTGTTGGGCCAGCGCCTAAAGACCTCTTGTTTAATAACTTCAAGTTGTGGTGGCGGAGGTTGCTCTTTCAACTGGGCGACTTTTATGTGCCCCAGTGGTTTTTTTAATATAGATACTTTGTGGTTCTTGGGAAGTTCTTTATTAAATAAAGCCAGATTTTTATTTAATAATTGCTTCAAGTGACGAATGAAGTATTTTGCTGATTTTGGTTTTTTTAATAAGTTAATGTAATACTCTTTCTTTTCATTAAAATCCTGCGGCACATCCTCTTCTGGATCCCTATATTGATAGGCCCCTTGTATCCAAATTTCTTTAACACGTAATTTATCCCTTAAATTTCTAAGTATACAAAGCTCATAATTAATTCTATTAATACGCTCCCCTTGTTCAGTATGCTCTAGAACTAAAGGTTTATGGATATTTTTAACTGCGCCATCAATAGGAATACACAGATTTGTGGGATAATAGGTTGTGCCACTATTCAATTGAGACTGTACGAGAGATAATGCCTCGATGATTGGTTGATAGTGTGCATTATTAGTCTTGAAGTCCAACAGCTCTAGCACAGGTGCTATCATCCTACGATAATGCTTTAAATAAGAGTTTCTAGATCGCTCATGAACTAATCCGTCATAAGAGATTGTTTTTTTTGAGTCATTCTCTTGAATAGCCTCTAAGCGCTCTTTAGGTATAACAGGATAAATTGCTTCTTTAATGATGTGATCTTCATATTTAATAATCGTAGTAATCAAAGTATTTAATAGTACTTTACGGTTACATCCCTTTTTAATTTCAACTACTTTTGATAGCTCTTTTTTAAGTTTGTTTTCACCCGAAGTCACGATCTTTTGAGTTAAGCGGATTAAAAGATCAACTAAATTATCAGTAACCTGTCTTCGTTTGATAAGTGAAAAAACAGCGAGCAGTGCATATCGATGGCTGATTGGCATATTTTTAATTGCGCTAGGGTACTTCGTGCATATATTGCGGTAATGGCGCTGCAGGGCTTTATTTGGGATATCATTTAAACTTTTTGGCAAAATAATTGATTTTAGAAACTTCAACTTCTCTGCTTCATCTAGAATTGTTTCCAGTGATAAACCGCCTGGCCATCGTTTAATCTCTGATAGGCGAGAAACATTCTTCTCGATTATTAAAAGCTTATCAAGGTAATTTTTGGCCTCAGAATCAAGTTCCATATAAATTGACTCAAACCAGGTTTCTTCATGTTGTTGTTTCGCACTTTTAATAACCCGTTCTAGCGCCCCTTCACTTGGCGATTCAACTTTCTGTTTTATCAAAAAATCAGAAACTCGCTCCTTTAATTGTTCTATGCTCAATGATTCGCGGGGAAAAACTATATCAATTAACCAATTTTTAATGAGTATTTCATCGGTTGCACTGACAGCTTTAGATTGAAAATATTCCCTTATTACCTGTCGATAAATCGTTTGAGTTTTTTTAGATAAAGGTTTTAATTGAGTAGATAATTCAAGTTTTTTAGCCACTGCATAAACGGTTTTGGTAGATAGACTAGTAATATTCTCTATAAACTCCATAGAGTGTTCATAATATTTTAGCTGTAGCGCAAAATAAAGCTGACTATTTTTGTGTTTGGTTCTTACTATTGAAAGCTCTTCTTCAGTAAATTGCCATCGAATCCGACTCATGGCTTACCCAAATTTAATAATTGCATCTCATGTTGTTGTTTTGCATTGACAATCGCATCGTGTAATTTAGACTCCATCAACTCCTTGGATGGTAGTTGCGTTAAATATTGTGCAACATGTATTCCTGACTGATCTAATTCTAGGTATTCAACATCTTCCTCGTCTTTGCTTGCACAAAGAATAATGCCCAAGGGTTTTTCTTCACCTTCTTTACGTTCGTTTTTATCAAGCCAACGTAAGTACCATTCCATTTGGCCTTTATGCTCTGGTTCGAAGCGATCTAATTTGAGCTCTATCGCTATCAGCCGGCGCATGCTGCGGTGGAAAAACAATAAATCGAGATATCGGTCTTTCTGCTTTGTCGCCATTCTTTTTTGTCTGGCAACAAAACAAAAATCACTGCCTAATTCTTGAATAAATTCTTCAATATGATCCAATATGGCATTCTCTAGATCAGATTCAGAGTATTTTGTATTCAGTCCAATAAAATCCAGAAAACAAGGATCTCTAAAAACAAGCTCAGGAGTTAACTGTTGTGTTTGGGCTAGCTTTTTAAGTTCATACTTAATGACTTCTTCAGGTTGCTTACTAATCACTGTACGCTCAAATACCATTGAACCCATCTTCTCCCGAAGAGTTCGAACAGACCAATGCTCAATACAGGTCATTTGTAAATAAAAATCCCGTTTAATTTCTTCGTCCATCTGACAAAGAAGTACAACATGTGACCATGACAATTGTCGCGACACTGTAGCGACAATTTGACTATCAGGATAAAGTTTGGCAAAACGAACCATCCTAAACAATGCAGACCGACTATAACCTTTCCCAAATTGGCGACTTAACTGAGCTGAAACACTATCAATAATTTGATCGCCATAGTCAGCTCGTTTATCGGTAAGTATTTCATCATTAATCCGCTTCCCAATAGTCCAATACAGCAAAACAACCGTCGCATTGACCTCAGTTGCAACACGGCGCTGTCCTTGCCGAATTAATTGAACAATATCGTCAACCAAAATCCGATGCTGAGAATTTTCAATGGATGATTTAGACAGTTCCTTGTTGCTCATTAAAGTTCCTATTTTAGACTGTATCGGAAGTATTGGTTATTGTACTCTGATGATTTTTGAGCCAAGATTAGCATAAACTCATGAAGTACGAAAGCAATTTTACAATTAGGAAGTTAAGTTGATTTTACACTTCACAGCACGATCTTTAGTCCCAGGCCTTTTTGGGGCGCTGTCAGACTTTTATAACCAAAAGTCATGTTTTATTAACTTTAAGGGGCCGTGGTTGAGTAGACTAGCAAGACCACTCTAGCCAGCCCCTTACTTGCTCGATGAGGTCTATGGGCATCGTCAACTTAACAAAGCGTGACGCAAGAAAGCTCTACAGTTGAATTTTAGGCGCAAAGAAGCTCGAGAGCAGCCTCGTGCCAAATATTCTTGGCTTTCAGGAATTGAAGTCGCTGCTGTGATGCTGAGCTTGTGTAACGACCAACAGTTATGGCGAAGAGATTTCTGATTTTACCCATGAGCGCCAGAACATTCTGAGCACTAGCTGGTGATTTGAAACGAATGAGGCATTTTTCTTTCCTCCTGGTGGGTTGATGTGCATTCTCAGCTCGGTTATTGAGCCCTTTGTGCGACCGATGTTCTGTGCCTTTGCTCATCTCTTGAATGGGCTTCCTGTAGCTTCTTGGTTTGTCTGTCACAATGACGCGTGGTTTGGAATAGGAATTTAGTAGGCGAGATAGGAAGCGAATAGCAGCCTTTTTGTTTCGACGTTTTTGCAGGAATACATCCAGCTCAAAGCCTTCCTCAACTACTGCACGCCATAAATAATACACCTCACTGTTGATGCGCAGTCGCTGCTCATCCAAATGCCATTTATCTGAAGGCTTGGGCTCTCGCTTCTTTATCACATCCTTAAATTGAGAGCCAAACTTCATGCACCATTGACGTACCATTTCATAACTCACCTCAATGCCTCGATACAGGAGCCGCTCTGATACATCTCGATAACTGTCATTAAACCGATGATAACTCCATACCGCAATACTAATAATCTCTAGCGGATAACGATATCTTTTCGGCTTTGTCTTTAGCATCTTTGTCTCCGAGTTAATCGAACTCAGTTTAGCTCAAAGTTAAGTTGACGATGCCAGCCTGCCACCGCAGTCAAATGGGCAAAGTTGGCCTGCGCTTAGCTGTTCCAAAGTAATATGGTGTTCGACTGCATTGTTGTAGGCTGTATGTGGTAGTCTTCCATGTCCTTTGGGGGCTTTGGGCTCATGGCTCTCATTATTTGATGTGCTGGGTGTAGGCTCTTCTGGAGCGGTGTTATTCTGTTCTTTTTTTAGAGAGTTGTCTTGTTGTTTCGTAGCCTTATTCCCATTGCCAAAGATAAGACGTTTTAAATTGGATACAGTGATTTTATGCTCGACCAATGCCCTGGGAATCCAAGAAGCCAGGTTAATACACCCAATGACAAAAAGTTTTGTTTCCTCAGATAAGTTTGATGATTGCACTAATGCAATGATTTGCTCAATCTCATCTTGTGATTTTTCAATGACCATTGGTAAGTCTTTGGCTAGTGTCATTTAGTAACCATGCTCCTCTTGAGGGTAGCAAGATTAACTAGCAGTTGTAATAAAATTAATAGGTTAATTGAGGAAATAATCAATCCACTCTTATTTGCTGTAAAGTCAAAAATGTTTAGAACCACTGTCCTTTGAAAACAAAGTTATAATCTAACCAGCTCATCTTTTAATGGCAAAGAGCATTGTTCTGTCCATTTTCATTCTTAGAAAATAATTCATTAATTACATTAAAAAGCTCAAGAGCTAAATATAGCCAACCAGCCACAGTTGGTATAAGAAAAGCAAAAAACAGTATTCCAGCAGAGTTGGCTAAATCCTTGCCTTGTGATTCTCCTTGCTTTTCCAACAAGGGACTGAAAAATTGAAGGCGAGATTTATAACGTTCTATGGTTTTGTTACTTATTGAAACTTCAGCGTCATTATTATAAAACTCTTGTGTTGCAAGATTTTGAGAAATGTCCTCAGAAGTTTCTGTATTGTCAGCTTGATTAACAGCTCTGGTATTATTTGCAACAGTGCTTTCAATAATCGCCTTACCAGTTGTCTTTCTCATGGCTTCCTTGAATCTCGAGTGATCGGCTTCTGGTAAATCGCCATATGCTAATTTCTCGCCAATTAGAGGGAGAGTCCATTTGCCATTCAAGACACCGGATTTATAATGGGGCTGTAGTTCTGTATCTGAAATCAGAATCGCTCCTCCACCTCTTGACTGGTAGCCATCTACAAATGGGTGTGGCAGGATAGTTTGGAGGATGGAAATTTTTTTTCCTAGAATGCCCTCATGGAACACTCTGTGTGCCTTTTGCCTTATTTGAAGATCTAGAATTGGGTGCATCTGGAGGGGATTTTGCGGGTCTCTGAATTTTTCTGGAACCTCTGCTCCTTCGCGGTATTTCACTCCTGAACCAGGGTAAAGATGCATCCGATCGTTTGCTGGGTTACTTTCTTTATCCATAGAAACCAATAAGTAGGCTCCATCCTCAAATACCCCAACATTGTTGCAAACAAACTCACAAAACTCTCTACGGAACTGAATTATTGCACGAGTCCGAGTAAGTCCATCCTTGTCTAAAAGTTTCGCTGAACTGTCTACTGCCTCGGTGGCATTAACTATCTTCTTCTCTTTTACCAACTTTGTCGGAGGCAACAGGAGTGATGGTGATGTTTTTGGAGAACGCTTGGAGTCTTCATAGTAAGAAGAACTTGAGGAATCTGAAAATTCTAAATTTGCTGTAGCTATATCAATTTTGCCCAACATTATATGCCCATGAATGAACTAATCATAGGGTAAATTATATCTGGATAATATTTAACCAATTGTTAAATGCAACTCTTTTTAATTAATGCTCACTATTTTAAATTTCAATAAATCCCATAATAAAGGAACTATTCGTATCGGAGATGTTGAACTCATTAATCGTGACCTTGCCTATTATATAGTCTATAAACTATATAATAGGGTTGTCCTTAATCACACACGCTTGCCGCAACCCCAGTATCAATTTCAATCATCGCACCTAGGTGATGCGAGCGGTCAGGGTTGTGAGCTCCCTCCTGCTCGATCTACCTTTTTCGCCTTGAGAAGTTCTTTCCCTAACTGATAATGCAGCTTTTGTTCGGCTGGGGAGATTCGCTAACAATAATTTGAGCTTCCTTACATTCTTCTAATAAATTAAGGCAGTATTTTCTTTTTGCTATTGTAGTATGATGAATAAAAGAAGAAGGTAGACACCCTTTTTTTTGAAGGAGCTGATCTCCTTCTTCTAGCAGTTTATTGCAGGCATCTTTGATAGACAGTTCCTCATATTTATGAGGTATTCCAATGGTATTTCCAACACAGTTCTCTAACCATAAGGTAAGAGTGAACTCATTCGGGTCAATTTTATTGTAAGTATAAAAATCTTTAACTAGCATGTTAGATTCTAGATTGGCGCATATTTTCCCAAACATTATTTGTTCTCCAAAAATTAAATTATCTAGTACAAGGTTTTCGACTCTTTTGCACTAACTTTCGGAGTTTAAAAAAATTACCTTAAAGGAAAATTAATTTCTCATGAGCATTTGGAATGGTAGATTCCAAACGAGAAAGATCTCTAGCTATGAAGGTGTTTGTTTAATAGTAATGTGGTCTCGTTACCTATCTATATGCAGTTTTTGATATCCCGGTAAAAATTTTCGTGAGTCCCTAATTGTAGCAAGGTCAATACGATCTCTTAGGGAGTTGAAGTCCAATGGGTCTTTGTTTCTTAGCTCAATAATCAAACAAACTTGAGGATTAGTCCTGTACCTTGGTTAGTATGTCTGTCCCGTGAATTTGAAAAGCGGACTATGCCAAATAAGTACCCAAAAAAGAAAGGTAGGGAAGTACCGAAACAGCACTATAAGATTGATAATTGGTCCGCCTATAATGATTCTTTGCGTTGTCGAGGAAGTATTGCGGTTTGGCTATCAGAGGAGGCCATATACCAATGGTATGAGCAAGGCAGGATATATGATGGTACCGGTTCGCCCAAACGTTATACTGATTTTGCCATCATCACGTGCCATGAAATACGCCAAGTGTATCGGCTGCCGTTACGACAAACGCAAGGTTTTATTAATTCCCTGTTTCAGATAAGGAGATTAGACTTGGAATGTCCTGATTTCAGTACCTTAAGTAAAAGGCTTAGTGCTTTAAATATCAACACCCCAAGATACAAAAAGACAGACAAACCTATAGATGGCATGCATGCAATAGCCATTGATTCTACGGGGTTAAAACGATTTGGTCGTAGTGAATGGCATAATGAGAAATATGAATTATCAAGCAAAGCAAGCTGGCGAAAATTTCATGCTGCAGTCAATCAGAGCCATTATATAGAAGCGTGTGTTCTGACTGATAGATTTGAAACGGATGATCAGCAGGTTGATGCTTTACTGCACCAAATCGATGATGTTGTTGACCATTTCACAGGTGATGGTGCTTTCGACAAGACACCGGTTTATGAGTCGATTCTTCAACACTCACCTAATGCTGATGTGGTTGAGGTCGATTCAGAAAACGGAAATTAAAGCACGCTAAGCCGGCTTCAAAGGTCGTAATGGTCTGAATTTACCCCTAAATGAATGTTTTTCTGGCGAGAGAGGCATGGCGATAAAATCATTATTGTGAGCGCAAATGCAAATAATGGCCTAGTGTAATGAAATGGACTCCCATTAAAGCCGATCCAAGCCGACCCGATTGATATAAATTACTAAAACTCATTAAATCAATCGAGTCAGATTCCATTAAGTGTTATCTAAGAGATGAAGAGCTAACTTCCAAACTTGTGCCAGAGATTGGAATAATTTTATCTTTTAAAACGCTCAAATTTATATTTGAGCATTTAATAACAGGGACTTGATTATCTCTTCTTCTTGAGACAAGCACATTGCCTACTTCCGACTCTCGCAGTTTTGCTGCAACTTTTTCTGCTTCATTCATTAGCGGAATTTCTATCCAACATTCTAGATTATTTTGCGGATTAACTTTCCAACCATTTACTTGAGTTAAAGTAAATAAATCTTGTTTTAATTGCTCTTTTTGCGGGCTCGTTAAAGTTGTTGGAATAAAGCTGCGGTTGATTGATTGTATTTGCGCATTCTGGTCTAGTTTTTGTTCTTCTCTTACCAAAAAATTAAGCATACCTTTAAGAATAAATATTACTTTATCTTCTAGAGTAGAAAGGGTATAAATTTCAGGGTTCCATGAAAACTGATTCATCGTATCCTGATAATTATTGATATCAAGTGTCGGATTCTTAGCTTGTAGTATTTTAAGTTGACGTACTACATTGCAGCGCAATGTGATCGTTTCCTCAAGCTTTGCATTAGCAAAGGGACTAATTTTTGTATCCAAAATTCGTTGATAGATATGGTTGGCGAGCGGAGTCCTGGTTTCATTAATTTTTTCAATAGCCATCGAGTAAGAAGAGGAGCTTAGATCTCTTTCTCCTGGGTTCCTCATTAAAATACTAGGTTGTCCGATTGATCTTAAAAAGACGTTCACTAGACATGTGGCAGTCCGGCCATTTGCATTGCTAAAGGGATGGATATCAGTAAGCTGATAAAACATCTCAGAAAGAAACTGCGAAACAGCACGCAAATCCTGTTTATCGCAACTTTTCCATTGAGCAAGGGTTGTTTTAGCAAAATACTCCATCGCTGCAGGGATATCCGCCGGATCTCTGCAAATTGTCGCAATTTTACTAACTAAGGTTTTTTCGTCCTGGGTAAGTAAATCAGTTAAATATGCTACAGCTAATTTTTCCATAGTCAGTGTTGCTATATCACCATTGATATATTGTAATTGGGAAGCGCGAGGCTTTATATTCGGATCATTTTTTAAACGCTCTAAAAGATTAATAAATTGAATCACTTCTTTTTTGGTAAGGTGAAGTTCGCGTGTTAAGAGTTCCATAAGGAGAGTTCTTGGATTTTTACCGTTTAAACTTGAATGTTGCATTTTATGCAAGGTGAAGTAAGTTAATCTATCAGTCTCAGTAGAAGGATTCCATCTTATAATTTGCTGGACAGCATATTTTCCTGATTCATCGTTTGTTATTTCTAAAAGGGTTTTACCAATAAATCCGTGTAATTGTTTAATAGAATTTATTAAAACGGTTTCATTGATTTCATCATCGTCCATTCTAGAAAAAATTGGAACTAAGCTATTTTGAGCAAATAAATAACCCTCTAACATATCTTCATATTGACCAGCGGCAGGATATAGTTGATCTTCCGGTAATCCCCCCGAAAAATAAGTGATGTCAAAAGTAGAATTTTCTCATACGCTATATTGGAGGAGATTCTTCATGAAAAGATCAAAATTTACAGATAGCCAAATTCTGTCGATTCTAAAACAGGCTGAAGGTGGCACCCCTGTTTCAGAACTCTGCCGAGAACATGTTATTAGCGCTGCTACATTTTACAAATGGCGAGCTAAATTTGGAGGAATGGATACATCGATGATGTCGCGGCTAAAAGAGCTGGAAGCTGAAAATAGCCGGCTTAAAAAGATGTATGCAGAGGAACGATTAAAAGCAGAGATACTCAAAGAGGCCATTGAAAAAAAGTGGTAACACCGTCACGCCGACGAGAATTGGCGAGAAAGGCGGTGGCTAATAAGGATATTTCAATTCGCTTGTCGTGTGAGTTATTTGGTCTCAGTCAGACCTGTTATCGGTATCAGCCACAATTAGATGATGAAAATGTAATCATAGCGGATTGGTTGATGCGTTTAACCGAGAATCAACGTAATTGGGGTTTTGGCTTATGTTTTCTCTATTTGCGTAATGTGAAGGGGTTTGTTTGGAATCACAAACGCGTTTATCGAATCTATCGGGAATTAGAACTCAACATGCGGATAAAACCCAAAAAACGGTTAATAAGGGAAAAGCCAGAGGCATTGGCGGTACCAACTGCAATCAACGAATGCTGGTCGATGGACTTTATGCATGCTCAGTTAGAAGATGGTCGGAGTTATCGGTTATTTAATGTGCTCGATGATTTCAACCGCGAAGGTCTTGCTATCGAGGTTGATTTATCTTTGCCGGCAGAGCGGGTCATACGAGCTCTTAATCAAATCATTGAATGGCGTGGCAAACCCCGGCAAATACGTTGTGACAATGGCCCTGAATATATCTCTAAGTTGCTAGAACAATGGGCTGATAAAAATCAAATACGATTGGTCTTTATTCAACCAGGAAATCCACAGCAAAATGCTTATATTGAACGGTATAATCGCACTGTTCGGTATGATTGGTTAAGCCAATATTTATTCGAATCTATTGCTGAGGTGCAACTACATGCCACACAATGGTTATGGACATACAACAATGAACGTCCAAATACTGCTATTGGAGGCATTCCTCCAAGGCAAAAATTGGCACTAGTTGCCTAATCCTCTACTTTTAACTTCAGTTAAAAATGGGGGGATTACCTTCCCACTTTGTAGAGCCAAGGAAAAATCTCGGAGAGCCCTCCGGATCAAAACCGTAGATTAATGCCTGATTGAACTGTGTTAATTGTTGAAGCTTAGTTTGAAATGTTAGAGTAGAATCTGACCTTGAGTACATATATTTTACCAGTTTGCCAAAATTATTGGCATTCTAATTATATATATCACAATAGTTCAAGAAATAATTCAAATATTTGTTGCGACGCAGCTATACAACTAAACCAACGATGAATGTTTATTTTTCTAAAAGCCTAGGCAGCAGGCTAGTTATCGCTTCTATAAAATGGAAGTGCGTTAATTGTATATTAAAACAACATCTTATTAGATCATCACCCTGGTTATTTTTTGATATCCGAATAAATTCTTTTAATTTTGCGTAAAGAGGTGTTTCTATTAGGGGTTCTTTTCAGGAAGGTACGAAATTTCCCAGAACACCCTTATAGCCCTTTATCAGTCTAAGCTGTAGCGAATAAATGGAGTTTTTTATTTACTAGCAATTTGTATATAACATCATGTAAATTAATATTTTTTATATTATTGTGAAATTCATATATTTAATCATGTTAATTTGTTGCCATCTCACTAGAGATAATGGATTTGTTTTATGTTTTATATAAGTTGCTCCCAGGCAGACAAGCCATCGATTTGTGTGCCAGTCTCTGTTCGTATTAAGTTAATCGGTTTATTCCCAGACAGTTTTCCTATCATCATGGCAAGATCTTGCGAATGTGTGGTCACCCATATTTGTGAGTATTGAGAAGCTACGGCTATTAATTCAGCAAGCGGTTGCATGAGTTCAGGATGCAGGCTCGTTTCAGGCTCATTCAAAGCAAGCAAGGTCGCAGGTCTTGGACTTAATAAGGCCGCAATCAAACATAAATACCGTAATGTTCCATCCGAAAGCTCTCTGGCTTCCAGAGGTCGCAGGATACCTGGCGTTTGCAACTGAATGTCAAAGCGTGTTTTATTATCAACGTTTATGATTAATTTTGAACCTGGGAAGGTCTATCCACGGACTCAGCCAGCAGTTCCCTGTTACCTGTTTCAATAATGGTCTGCAAGGCGGCTGCCAGATTATAACCATCATTACCTAAAACCTGGGTTCGAGTTCCAATTTGTGGAGTTCTTATGGATGATTCATGGTCTGTTCGAAAATGATGATAAAAACGCCATTTTTTAATTTCCTTGCTTAGGGCAAATAGCTCAGGATAAAGATGGGGATCCTGTAATTGCGATAACACAGATTCTGATTGTGACAAACCAACAGGATAGGAAATGTGTTGACCATCTTGATTGGTGATCCATGCGCTACATACTTTTCTCTCGATTAACATACTGGAAGGCCGCCGGGTCTCTCCAAACCATACGTACTCTTCCTTGACTTCTGGATCAAGACCAAACATGGATGCGAAGGTGCTGGTAATCCACAGGCAATTTCATAGTTGGGGTGTGACAAGCAACGGAATGAAAAGATACTCTAACGTCAAATTTAGTTCTATAGTCATCCATTAAATATAAATTTAAATCAATGAAACGCGCTTATAAAGCGATAGCTAACAATAAGTGATAAAAGTAAAATTATTAATTTTCAATGCCTTAATTGCTTAGAGTATCTTTTCATTCCGCTGTTTGTCACACCCCATTCTCATTTAAATAAACGTCACTAAAAAGGTTTCAATTAGGCCTAGAGCTCCGGAGCTCGCGCCCTGACGCAAAATTGGAAGAATCATACAGGGAAATCTCCAATAAGGGGTCGTTTCAGAAAATGGAAAATAAAGCACGCTAAGGAAATATTGGAGCAATTCAAGATAATCAGGAAACTGGCGCAGCACTGATTGTGGTCGGAGTATTATGTTCATTTGTAACAAATGATATGCTTTTAGGGAGAGTATTACGGTATGTTTCAATGGACAAGATCTGTCATTTAAGGTGTTGCGTTAACCTGCTCCAGTATTTCGTTTGCTAATCAAGAGCTAACCTGCCCCAGTGTAAATTCAATCAAGAGTGAGGGGTTAACAGGAGCTTCTGTGTTTATTTACTATAATGCCTGCGTTTTCAAGAAAAAGGAGACCGTATGCCTCGACGCTCGATCCTGTCTGTCACTGAGAGAGAAAATTTATTGGCATTGCCAGAATCCAGAGATGAAGGCCTAATGTAATGAAATGGACTCCTCTCCTAATCGAGGCATTAGTATTGCCTCGATTAGGAGAGGAGTCCATTTCATTACACTAGGCCCAGAAAGGACACCATTTTCCCAAAAGGAATAAGCTATTCCTAACATTCATATCTATTTAACTTTACGATAACTAGCATAAGAATATACTGAAATTAATTTCAGATTCTTATGGGAAAGCAGTAATTATGCCTAATTCAAGTAATTCGTCTTCACTAATTAAACAGGCTGCTAGTACCCTACATGATAGCAATAGAGCTTTACTTAAAGGTTTACTGTCAAATAATTTAATTAAAAAGCTTCTTTTAGCTGAAGATCATTTGGGTCAAACATCAAAAAATTTATTATTAAATAACATGGATTTGCTTGTTAATTACCAAAAGGAAACCGGAGGAAAAATAATTTTAATATTGGAACACATCCCTTCGTACCTTAATCCTCAGCTTAGAGAATCCTCTGAAAAAATGTTAATTGCCTCAAAGTTCAACATGCAATTAGAAACTCGTTATACCGAAATCGGAAATATTGCCCGATTAGCTATTTCTAATGGCATTGAGGTACGAGGTGGGGAAAATGAGAAAACTAATTTTAGATCTGTCGTCAGAGACGGGATTAAGTTAAGAATAAAAGAAGGTAATGAAGCATTTACAGAAGAGATTACTAAAGTAGAGAGGGAAGAACCCGATGCTTTGATAATATTCTTGGGTGGGGCCGCTCATATTCCCACAATGAATATTAATGGTGAATTGGTTACTGGGCTACAACAAAGGGTTTCGGTTGGCGAAGATACTTTTAGCTGGTTAGTTATTGATGTAGATGAGAATGATGATGTTTATTTGCAAGATGAATTTGATAAAAAAAATCACACTCATTATTTAGCAAATAGCTTTGCTCAAACTACTAGTTTCAATCTTGTCTCGAGAAAAGATGAGGAGATGGAAAGATATAGAGAAAAATATGATAAAGCAAAGCAACCAAATGATATTCAAATTAAACCAATTAATATTGAAGAGATGCCTGAACAAGAGTTAGATTTTAAAATTAATTACTAGGCCTGGGACTAAAGATCGGTGCTGGCAAGTTCAGACCGCTACGACCCCTGCAACCGGCTTAGCGTACGATTTTTTGCGTTTTCTGAGACGACCCCTATAAGACCGCTCCGATATTAGCTTCATCGCGGCATCAAGTAAGGCTCTCATGCTCACTCCTGTCTGTAAAGAGATTAAAAATTAAACATGCCCCTTTTTTACTAGGATCCCTGTCAGGGGGCATAATGCACCTCTGCTCAAACAGAGGGCATCCATCTAACCATCATTGTTTTCAAAGTATTTAGCAGACTATTCACAAAGTTATCCACAGAATTTGTGGATAAAAAAACATGCTATTTTAAAAGCAATGAATACCAACAGCCCTTATGGATAAAGAACTTAGCAGAATAAGTAAATGATGATGTATAGAAAAAGACGAATTGGTAAAATAAAATATCCACATCGTCTACGAATGGAGATTATCGGTCGAAGATGATAACAAATAAATAATAAAAAAACAGTCTTGACTATCGATTAATATTGATTAATTTTTTCTCCATTAATGTGACTGACGGCCGAGAAATATTAAAATAAGTTAAGAATTCTCAAATCAGCTAAGTAGGGAATGGTGAATCAGTAAACTTGGGGTATCAACCCCATTCATGTCAAAATTTACGGTTTGAAGTCTAGACCTACACTGCAACCTATCAAACACCTACTTCTATATTAAATTGAAGGGCTATAGCCGGTACTTAGAGAATATAGTTAGTAGACTGAATAGATGTTTGAATAAATAAAAATATAAAAACAAATCTTAATAGGAAGACTTTTTTATAAAAAAGCGTTTATTAGTTTTGCATTCAACGCGTTTTTCTAGCCCAAACCGTAAATTTTGACATGAATGGGGTCGATACCCCCTTCTTCTCCAAAAAAACTATCGATTTGTGTTCAGCATCACAAGAATCACTGTTCAGCTTCGCAGGAATCGGTGTTCAGAATCAGCAAGAATATGCACTCCGTAATGAGTTCCTGTTTTCTACCAAATAAAATAGTTGTTGTTGCCCTATTTTATAAATCAATATTCTCGCATTTATCGTTATTTTTCTGCTCACATTAAGTGATTTTATAATTCGTTTGTTGATAATATTATTTGATTCTATCTGTCAAATTGGAATACTTAAAAGTGAAACATATAACGGGACGTTAAGAGCAAATAATGAAATGCAATTTGATAATACTTTATATTCAATTTAATTAATTCACACCAATAATATGTTTAGATGGACTCGGCTTTATTTTTTTAATGTTCATATTTTTCTTCTTGCAATCTTTCCAGTCTTTGTCTTTTGCAAAGATCATGATTGATGATTCTTCAAAAAAATAGTCAATATCAATGTCAGCCCATAAGCAATAACTCTTTATTTCAGAATAGATTCTCTTGCTTATATCGATTTTAAATTTTTCTTTTTTTTTGTGGATTATTAGCGGTAATTAACGCCATAATTTTAACTCCTCAGTTGTGTTAATATCGATTGCTAAATGGGTCATAACTGCTGCTATTGAATGTTGAAAGACGATGATAATCACTATTCCAATAATCGTTTCTGTCAGATGCACTGGAACCCATGGAATTTCCCATGCTGTCTAATGCACCAATCATTGGAAGTCCTGTTGCGGGATTATACTGTGTTTGGTTTGATTCATTTTCAAAAATTATTCTAGCATTTTTTGCGCATCTGGCATTAAAAATAAAGATGGCGATAAAGCAGATAATAAATAAGATGGCGATTATCATTTAAAAACTCCTTTTTAAATTATTTAGAACGATGTTAAAAAACATCATCAAACGAGTCAATCACAAACGCGCAATTGATTCGCGCTTAAAATAATCAAACAAAAATTACAAAAGAAATCATGGCAAATAACAATACAACAAAAGCAACTTCTAAAAGCAAGCACACCTTTCGCAACTGTGTTGATTTATATAACCATATGATAATTAATATATTTCTATGCTTAAAATAAGCATCTCCCATAAACCATAAGAAATTGCTCTATTTATAAGCATGCTGCAGTATGCTTATATGCACATAATGTAGTATATAATAAATTTAAAGCTGTATGCAAATATGCATACTAATTTATTTTTATCCTTGTTAATAAAGTATTTTTAAAGTTAATTTAATAGTTAAACAAATATATTGTATAATAAGTAGTATGCAATATTGCATACTGCCTAATTTCATCAATTACAGGACAAAATATGGCTCGAATTACGATTACCATGCCGGATTCCCTTCATGCTCAGGTACTCAAGTTTTCCAAAAAGGAACAGCACAGCGTTTCTTATGCTGTTTCAAAATTAGTGGAATTAGGCTTACTTGTTGCCAACAATAAGAACCAAAATAAAGACGAGCAGCCCTCAAAAATCGAAGAGCACTGTAATAAATTAATAATTCAAATCAATGGAATTCTTAAAGAATTGGCCACGGATAATTTTGAGTTAAGTCCTGAAAAAATCGCAAAAATAACCCAGGAAACCATGGACAAATATAATGAGTTGATTGCTAAATAACATAGATTATGTTTTGATTTTAAACGGATGGATACTAATGGAAATCTCTCCGTTCATTGAAAAAATACTATTTTATATTGATTGATTTCTTTTTAAATTAATCATTAATAAATGGATATTTGGCAATCATTTTTTATGCACATCTTTATAGACTAGCATTTCCAATAGTTTCTCCTCTTTTTCGGGAACAAATCCACAAGTTTGACACCATTCTTTGGGATTATCATAGGTGCCAAATAACATATCCCACCATACGATATCACCGTAATTGTTTTTATGTTGGTTGAATTGATGATGGATTCGATGCATCTCTGGGCGTTGAAATATATATCCTACCCACCTAGGTGTTCTTATATTGGTGTGGTAGAAAAACTCGCCTATCGCAGTACAGGGGGTATAAACAATACCCGCTTCAATGGATAGACCAAGAACTGTATATACAAGCATACTGCCAATGAGAGAGTTCGCAATCATTTCGCCAGGATGCTTGTAAAATGAAGTGATAACCTCAAGTCGTTGTGGACTATGATGGATCTGATGAAATCCAACCCATAGAAAATCAAATTCATGACGAGCTCTATGCCACCAATAAAACACAAATGTTGCGATAAAATAAGCAATTAAACCACCATGGAATGGTGGCAAATGACTTAAAATATGGAAAATTGACCAGGAACAAAACCACTGCTCCCAGGTATAACCAGCCAATGTAAGAACGCCAATTTGTATTAGATTAATCAGTACCACTCTTATAGGCCATGTTTTAACATGAGGCAATTTCCAACCGGGAATTAATCGTTCAATTACAAAGCATATTACAAATATAACGAATAAAATTTTTAACATGACAAACTCCATTATTCATAAAGTTATTGCATAATAATGGCGAAATAAAAGGTGGTTATATAATCATTGTTTATCTAAGCTCGCCTTGTTTTTATGCGAAAAATTTGTTTTTTGTTCTATACATTCATTTCGATTTCTTCTTAAAATTGAAATGAATTTGTTTATAACTCAATCTCCATTTCTTTTATCCTTTGCAGAGATCTGTCTATTTCATTTTTAAATAAAGTCTCATTTTTTATAGGAAGATCTGATTTCACTGGCTCTCTCAGAGCAGGTGATTTGTCAGCAGTAATGGTGCTGTTTATGTCCAATAAACTGGTCTTGTTAACAGTGATAATTTTAGAGAGTTGCACCTTAATTGATTCTTTCCCTTTATGGATTAACACATCATTCCAATCTGTTTTAGTCAACGTTTTTATAGGCTCAGGGAATACGATTTTCACATCCATTCCATCGCGTTTTAATGCCTCATGAGCTTCTTGGGCAATGAGGGATGTTTTTGATTGATCGCCATCATGATCGCCGGCAATAATCACCTCTTTACCCTGTGCTTGTTGAATCAATGGAGCCATATTTTTGATATTTGAGATGCCGAGTGACGCAATGACTGTTGCAGTAGGAAAGGCCTCGGCAATTGAGGCGGCAGTCTCTGGCCCTTCACAAAGGTATACAGTCGCGCCTTTCATCCCTTTTTGTAGAATGGCAGCGCTGCCTTCAATGACTCCTTTAGACAGTTTTGGGTTATCCATAAATCGGTTTTTACCGCCTGTCTGCGCATCTAGATAAATCCGTTGCACCCCTGTCAATTGATGATTGGCATCCTGTGCAGGAACGATAAGAGCAGGTATTTGATTGGTTTTCTCAACTAGAATCCCCTCCTCATCGCAATTAATCCATTTGGCACCCTTTGGCCAAAACCGCACATTGAGCTGGGTACATTGTTCAATGCCTCGATGCGTTTTAAGATAGGTTTCTGCCAATGTCCCTTGAATGGGCAAGCTTCCCTCCCAAATACTTTTTGCAGAGGCTTGTTTATTTTCAATCAGTTGTTGTTCATCTTTTTGTATGAGTGCATTGAATCTGGGCGTAATAAACGTAATGGTGCTTTTGTTTGGGGCAATTCCTGCTAAATCTGCGGCAACTTGAAGCGCGTCTTTAAAGTTCATTCCCCTTGACGACATAATGGCATCAATGGGTGTTCCCCCCTGCCCTTCGCCAAAATCATACCAAAGCCCTTGTTTTCTGCCTTTTAGTGCCACTAGCAATCCTCCGCTATAACGCATTTCTTTTGCGCTTAACGAATTAGGTTCCCCAAAAATGGCAGTGTAGGACGTTATTGGATTAACCATTAAAGCTTCATTAATAGTCTGTGCATCAAGAAAAGGCGTCTCGCTTTTAATTTTTCTAAGGGTTGGATTCTTGAGTTGTTGTGTTGGTGGTCTAGTCGGCTCTTCTAGCTGATAGCGCTCTTTATAGGTCGCATCGAATTGCTTCACCTGTTTCAGTAGGGATTCATGCCCTTTGAGCGCTTCCTTAAATGAAGAATTACCTTGAATACGGTTTAGCTCCTCGGTGAGCTGTGTCCAATTCGTCTTCCAGGCTTTAATGTGGGCTGCATTGTTTTGATTCTCAAGAGTAGCGTATTGTTGAATCAGTTTTGAAGCCAACAGGTTGATTGCTTGAATTTGCTGGCGCTTTGTTTCATGGTTTTTTGCCTGTTGATTGATTTTATCCCTATCGATGCGTTCTAAATTTAAATGAGTGTCAAGCCAAGGCGAATCACGTAACGAATAAGCAAGCGCATCTCGAATCCCTGATTGTTGGCTTGCACTTTGAGTTAATTGGGCATTGGCTTTGCGCTCTAGCGGCGAGAGTGCGTAATGGGCTTTCCAATGCCTTTTAGCCTCATGATTTGCCTTTTTATAATGAAGTACTTTTTTATAATCGTCCTTTTCACCGTCTTTAAGTTCCTCAAGGCGTTCTGCTCGCTCTACCACACGCAAATACTTCGCTAAGAGTCGTTTGTCCATATTCGCTTCAACTAGATAGGGGTAATGCCCCTGAACGTTCTCTTTAATAAGGCGTGCACACTGTAGGCGCTTTTTAAAATGACTGGTTGAAGATTGAAATTGGTAGACTGTTTCCCGATAGTGGTGTTGCGTACTGTGCTTTTTTAATCTATCGAGATCCAGTTTAAAATAAGATGCCACATCCATGAGAGCAGGTGCTTTGATAAGCTCTGCGGACACTTTATTTTTAAGTATTAGCAATTGCTGGGTTTGCGGAGCAATTTTTTGTCCGTCTGTTTTTCCTGCTACGTTTAAAGCAGTTTGCCAGGACGTTCTTAGTTCCAGCTGTAGGGTTTTAAGCGCTTTAATTTGATCAAAAGCCTTTTTGCCTTCACTACTTAAACCCTGTCGAAAGAGTCTATCGCTTTGAGTGCGCGCATCGGTATGAATCGCTTTCCATAACGTATCGGCAGTTTGGCCTTCGGTTTTTGCCCAATCCATAATGAATCGATGGGCCAGTTTGGAGTCTCGTTTGATTTGCTGGGCGAGAAACGGTTTTTGCTCCGCATCACTTTTGATGTAATCCAGAACCTTTTGGCGCATTTGAAACTGGCTTGCACGCTTGCATAAGCGCTCCAGTCGGGTATAGGCTTTCTGGTTTTCTGTCTCAATATGATGTTGTGGCAGACCTAAGCGGTTCGCTTCCCCGATGGAAAAATGAGTGAGCCACTCTTTATGGCTTTTAAGATCGGCAGCGATTGTAAACGCCAATTGATTTAAGGCATTGTAGTCTTTTTGTAGGGCTTTTTGATTCATTCCCTTATCATTTTTAACATCTCTTAGTTGAACTAAACGTTGTGTCTCTTTAACGACCCGTTCAGCGAGGCACACATACTGTTTGACGTGATTAAAATGCTTTTTCTCAGCGTCTGTTAAGCTTGTAGATAGTTTTGCTGTTTGAAGCGCTAGTGCATCCCGGCGATAACTTTTGTATCCATGTGATAATCGCGCTTGTGCCAACCGATAGCAGACCTTATCAGTGACTATCTTATAAGCCAGAATGGGCGCTGCCAGTTGGTTAGTGCCTAGATGCGCCTCATTGTATGACGCAATATTCTGCTCCATCTGCATCCACTGCGCTTCACGGACTTGTTTTTTCGCGATAACCTGCTGCAAAGCGAGTTCGGTTGGGTTGTGTTGCATTGCATGGCGTTTGAGTGTCGTACTATCAATTGCCTCAATGGATGAGCCCTTTTCTGAATCACGGGTGGTAATTGCCTTAACTAAATGATTTTTATCATCGGTCACTACAATCATTTCTTCTACTGCGCGAGTGACTTCGACGTAAAAGTTTTCTATGGTTGCTGCAAATCGGTTTAAACTCTCGATTAAACCAATGCCTCGTTTGCTGTCTTTACCCTGCGCCCCATAGGTTGTTAAGACATAACCGTGATCTAAATGTTTTAATACCGAGTCCCTGTGTTTTAAGACAAGTTCCTGATTGTTTTTATTAATGATAAGTACTTCATCGTTGGAAATGGCTTTGACGGTTGCAATATCCGAGTTGTGGATTGCTTTGGATTGGTCATTACGTTTCCATTGAATAGTATCGCCGACTTGAATCTCAATTCTGCCCTCGCGATACACCTCGATAGGCCGCTCTAAGTCTTTCTCAGAGGGATTGAATTTAGGTAGAGCGCTTAAAGGTAAGGTGATGCTTCGGCCATTATCACGTGACAGACTTAAGGTATTTGCTTTTTTATTTTTGGAGCTAATGTCCTGGACAGTTAAATAATCTCCTGTTTTGATGTTGTACCTTGGAATCGACATATTAAATCGCAACACTTCACCTGGCGCGTAATAAATACTGTTTCGAAGTTCTATACTGGTTATGGGACGTGAGATTAAAATACTTTGATAATGCGTATTGCCAGTTAAAACCCCTTCTTCTTTTAAGCGCTGCCGAATAATTTCCGTAATGTCTTTTCTGTTTTTATGCGTTGGCGCAAAGCAAAGCGTTTCCTTACGCTCAAGGGGTGAGAGGTTTAGCCAGGTGTTGGCTAGGTCTTCAATGCGTTCTTGGTAGGATTCGTATTCTTTAACCACCGTTAGTTTTTCAACGGCGTCATAGATTTCACCACGACTGGCATGAATGGCTGATTCCTTAAGTAATCCTTCTTCTTGGCGGAGATTATCCGTCATTTCAACGGTATTGATGCCATAATCTTGAATCAGACTAAACCAACGGCCAGAGGATGGACTGGGTAGCTGCGCCCTATCGCCAATAATTTTTAACTGGCTTTTTGCCTCATCAATAAGTTGCATGATTTTATGCCCTTGAGGGTTAGACAACATCGAGGCCTCATCCACCACAAACACCGTACGGGTTAAATCATCCCCATTCTTTTTTAAACGTATAAGCTCACGGGCAAACGTAGACGCATTAAGTCCCCCTTTTAATTGCAGCTCGCAGGCCGCAGAGCTTCCTGCGGTAATTCCTCGTAGCTGATAGCCTTTTGATTCTGCCAATTCTCGGGTTAATTTAAGCATGGTGGTTTTTCCGGTTCCCGCATACCCCTGAATGGCCATGAATCGGTCATTGGAGGTTAAAAATCCATGCATGGCCTTTTTTTGTGACGGTGATAAGGACAAATGAAGTTCAGCTTCTTTGTTTGTGATAAAGGAGGTCACCTGAAAGGCTGATGCAATCGGGTGAATGGCGCTTTTTCCTTGTTCCATCCGAGAAAGGGTGTCGCTTTCGAGCTGCAATTGCCAGGGTGTGGTGAGTAGCGGCTTTTGCGTGACAGGATGCCTAGCACAATAGAGGGTTTGTTCGCGAATGTGGTAGTCAATCGCTTGATTGATATAACGCTCATCAACCACCCAATCGGAGGCAATGAGGTGTTTTAACGCATGCTCTTTAATCTTTTGGGGTGAAAATACCGCATGTAGTTGGCTGACCGATTCAATAGCCAGGGTGACTGCTTCCTTGCCCTTAATCGTTTGAAATTTTTCTTTATCAAAAAACTGATGCACAACCGTTTCTTTGATACGTGCAAAAAGGGGTTTAGGTTCCTTTGTTTGTGCCACAAATTGCAAGGCATCAAAACCCAACGATTTACAAGCGGTTAAAATATCGGCTTTCCATGCAGCAAAATCAACAATTTCTTTATCCATTTTCGTTCGTTGAGTCGCTTTGCTCGCAGCTCGCGCGCCGTGAAGTCCATGTTCTTCCATGTAGAGCTCAATGTCTTCTCGGCGTTTGGAAAAATGGGTCAGTAGGTCTTTGGGAACACCTTTTATTTCCCAAAGACCCTCCCCTGTTGTTTCCAGGGTATAACCGAGTTCCTTGGTTAAATTAGCCAGTTTGTTTCTGAATTTCAAACCGCCATAAATGTGGTTTTTCATGATTTGTTCGACAACGCCCCGCTCAGCACTCATATCGGAGGCAAGAGAGCGCCACTTCCCGTCTTTGCATTGCGTCATATTCATGACCACCAAATGGACATGGGATTGAGGGTCGTTCGCTCGTGAATTAGGTTGGCGAAAGGAGGCTACCACAAAGTTTTTTGTAGCCACGTACTCAATTTCACCATTGACCATGAGTCTGGCTTCTGCAAACTCCTGTTCCATTTCAGCAACAAACCATTCCACAGCCTTATCTAAAACCTCGGCCAATCGGGAGTCGGCACCACTTTCTAAAAGGATTGAAAACGATTTGGGTGCTGAGACTGTCATATCAAACCCTGGTCGGTGATGAATGCCGTCTTTATCGATTCGACCTAATTGGCTGCCATCGGGAAGTCTACCTTCAAGCAGTGCCAACATCTGCTCTTTTTCCACCAATTGATTATGAAGCGATAAGGCTTTGGCACCTTCGCCTAGCCAGCGAATACTCTTGGAATCATTGGCGTAATAGTTCACCACGTTGAGATAATAATTGGCAGAACCTGACGCACTTTTAAGGGGTTGAATACTAAGCATGAAGATCCTTAGGCGTTGTTATAAAAGTTGAGCTTCTTCTTGCACAAGGACTTCCGCTTTTTTCTTGCACTTTCTTTGATTGGAGTTGGGTTTAGAGGCTTTAGATGTTGTGGTCACAATCTCACTGCCTAGGCTTGAGTCGTCTTCTATTGAGTCAAGCGCTTCATCATGAGGTACCTTATGCTCAATAATCGGCATGTCTCGTGCGACAAATCCTTTAAACTGCATAGGGCGTTTTTGATGAATGAGTTCAAGTTGTGTGACTGGATAGTGTCCTGGCAGGCGAACAAAACAGCTTAAGTCCTTTAATTCCAGAACCTGCGGATAGGAGATAATGGGACGTGTCACACGCTGAGAACCTAAAGAAATCCCGTCACGAATAGAATTAGCACCATAGGAATAATTCTCACGCGATTCTTCAATTTCTTCTTCCCCAAGCTCTGAGGCAACAAGACGTGCCATATCAGCACTTGGACTTCTAAAGAAAAAGCGAGTATTGAGTAAATCAAAGAGTTCCTTAGCCCCTCCTGCTTGACCATAGACTTTAGTGAGCTGGGCGAAACTCTGCATGCCCAATAAAAAGCAGCCGCCAAATTTTCTGACCTCGGCAATGGTTTCCCCCAAAAGAGGTAATTTGTGAAGGCTTGGCAACTCATCACAAATAAACCAAATACGGCGCTCTGGATTCGGTGTAAGACTTAACAGCGTTAAGGAGGCCATAGCCAACCACATCGAGATAAGCGGTTTTAAGGTGGTATGTTGCTCACCGTTGGAGGAGATAAAAAGCCAGCCCTTGTGTTGTTCATTCATAATGAACTCGCGTATAGAAAACGACGGCGACCCCTCGGAATGAAGCCCTGATAAGGTCATGAGGGATTTAAGATAGGTGGTGATGACCGAGCGAATAGAGATGGCTGTTTTTTCTATCTTGCTAGATACAAGGGTTGCCGCAGGCGTCCCCCGAAGGTAGTGCTCAAGTTGTGAAAATTCACAACTTAAAAGCAATAACAGTAATTTTTCTATCGAGCGTTCAGGGTCATTACGCATAACGCTTGCACAACTGGAAAACACCGTGCGCGCGGCATTCACCCAAAAAGGCTCAGAGTCGCCGTGCATGGGAATAAGGCTTTCTGCCATATTTTCAAAATCGGAATCACGAGGTGCCTCTGCCCACAGATCCCAATTAGGGCATCTCGCATCAAAGGGATTTAAAATGGCATCCCTATTGGCATCAAAATAGTGCGGGATGAATGCAGCCCCCTTATCATAAATAATGACCCTATCCCCTCGTTGACGCAGCGCATCAAGAATTTTCATAATGAGTTGGCTTTTCCCTGTACCCACTGTGCCATGCACTAACAGATGCTGAACCTCACTCCCTGCAAGAAGCGGAAACCCATCAATTCGAATATCCGAAGAGGCTTGTTCCTCAATGATTTGCTGTTTCACCTTGTCCATGGTTTCTAGGCGGCTACCCCTTATAAACTGGTTAGCACGCTGCGCCTTGCCTCGTTTAATGAAGTAGGCGGCAAGCGCAAGTCCTAAGAAAAGAGCGAGAGCAAACCCAGCCAAGGCTGACTTACCCAGCAACTCGACCATGTGATTAGCATTCGATTTAAAATAGGAGTAATGAAGCAGTGACTCCACCGTCTGGCGGTAGTTTTGCCCATGAAAGGGCAAGGTAAACGACTGTTTTTGCCCCACGAGATGTAAAAAGCAGGCATAGTAATAGGCGATTGCTTGTTGTATTTGTTCATAGGAAGTCACCCACCAGGTAATGATTCCGGTGAAGACAAGCCAAAGGAAAAGACAGAGAAAGGTTAAGGTTTTGGTGATTTGATCCCACATCCGAAGATTATGAAAACTAATTTGACCACCACGGGTATAGTGTTTGAAATTGGGCTCATTGCGCATTAGTTCTCCTTCAAGGTTATTTAGGCAAAGCAGTGGCTGGCCATGCCCGGTTGATGGCTAAAAATGTGACGTTATGGTCTTTTAGTGGTTAGATTAGAGAGTGGATTTTTCGTTTTTGCTCAATAGCCCCCCGATGCCCGTAAGTAAGAGACTCAATCCTACGCGATTGAACTCCATGCCCATCACAAAATAAGTGACCACGGCACTTAACACTAAGGCGATAATCTCAAATAAAAACATCGCATCAGGTTCTGCATAACTGGCAAAGAGGATTGAAAAAAGAATAAAGGCACCAAAAAACAACCAGGCGAAGTTGTGTAGTTTGCTAATCAGCAAATCGCCCGTTTTGAGTTTGTCTTTCAAGTGATAGTGAATTAAATAATAGCTATTAAGCGTTGGGGTTAAGAGTAAGGTTGCAATCAGCGTTATACCTGTTGCTAAGAATAAAGCCTTTTGAATGTGCTCTCCATAAGAAGGTTGTGTTTTGCTAGTTCCCCAATACACCTCGTTCATTAACGCATGGGGCTCGGTATAGGTTAAATAGACATACAATAGGGATAAAAACAAAACCAGGCCTAGTTTCCAAAAGGCATTGAACGCTAATTTTAATAAGCCGGTGTAATAGGTTTTTGCAGGAATGATGTCTATATCCAGATGTTTGAGTCGCTTTAAATCCTCAGTAATTGCCTGTTTTAATTCGTTCGTATTCATCACTATTTATCCTTATGGAACCAGTTGGTGAATTTCCAATCCTCAGGCAAAACTAAGTTTTTTTGTGCATCAGTTTTACCCTCGGCCATTCGATGATTCATGTCAGTAGACTGCGCATCGTGTTGGTATTGAATGTCGTCTTTGCCTTGTGCGCTTTGTGTCTGTGTGTTTTGGATAGTACCTTCAACCTTGTATTGAAGTTGGGTGGCCTTATTAGAATCAAAGCCCACCTCCAATTGCTTAGCCTCCTGACTCAAGTGCTCACTGTTTTGATGGAACTGACTTGCCAATTGCGGCTCCTTATTCATCAGATAGTCATGTTCTTTTTGATAGAACGTTTCAACCTGCGCTGATTTACCCTGATTACCAAACTGAGCAATTAACTCATCGCGTTTATGGGCAATAAACTCCTGACCTAAGGCCTGTAACTTATTCAACGATTGCATGTCCCCTGGGTGGCTGTACAACTCATCACGCGCTGATTCGCCAAGGGCATTAGCAACATAAGATGGGAAGGCTTGATCCAAATTTTTAGAAATTTGCGCCGAATGGGATTCCACATAGCTTTTTGCATGACTGATACGTTCTGCGTGATTTAAACTGGAATCCACATTATGGCTTGCCGTTGCAGCCTCTCGTAAGTCAGCACCTAATTGATTGCTTAAGCTCGCTGCCTTGGAATGGCTATCATCAAAATGATGGTTCTTCGCAAAATGATTCACGTAATTAAGCGCTTCATTGAAGTCTTTTGACTCTCTTGCCGAAAGCGAACTATCAACGCCCGTGTGATATCGGTCACTACTGGTTGAAGAGCGCTCAAATTTAGCATGTGCATCAACACCACCATGAAAACCAGTACCCCACTGTGCCAATTTACCCCAAATGCTTCCCTGACTTTTCACGCCAGCCGTACCGCCCCATCCACCACTGGTTAAATGTGCCAGTGCATCCTCCTTGCTCATCCCTGTTTTGGCGGCCACGTCCTCTGCAATATGGCTAATAGTGGATAGTGCTTTAGAATATTGCCCTGTCTCAGACTCCGACACACCCTCGCCTAAGCGCATGTCATGTCCTGTTAACTGTGATAATTGCAACGCCCGATGGGCAAAATTAGATAGTGAACGTTGATAGTGGGCTGATTCGTTTTTAGCGGCCTGGGTAGAATGCTCATAAGCCTGGTTCATCGAGGCGCTTAATCCTTCCTGGGCGTTAATCGATATAGCGCCTCTGGTCATCCCAGGACTGACATCAAAAACGCTATCGCCACTGCCTGTAAGGGTTTTTAATACCCCGGAACTCAATTGCTCGGTATGCATGCCATGCAAATGCGTCCAATTGGAGTCGTGTTTGTTGGCAGAAAAATTATTGGCCGTGGTGTTGTAAAAACTGGTTTGACCCAAACCAAAGGAACCACTCGCCGCTTCTCCTGCCGCAGACATGCTGGAGCCTTGCATATGGCTCATCATGCTGGTTGCCAAATTACTAAAAGCCCCTCCTAAATTAGACACTAGGCCATGCGATAGAAAAGGAATGAGCATCATCAAATAGCCCGATGCCCCTGAAATATCGGCATGCAGTTCATCAATCTTATCTAGATTGATCATCGTAAACTGACCGTATTCACTTGATGATGAAGCCCCGTAAATAGTCATACCTGCATTAAGAATTGCAAAGAGCACCGGCCAAAATTGCAGCGACATAAAAAACTGCATATAACCATAAAGAATGCGTATTCCGCCAGGTAAGGTGGTTAATGCAATAATCAAAGGAAACACACCAAACAATAAAAGAGTCACGCAGGTATGCGTAATCGGCAAAATCCACAGCGCTTTTTGCCCTAGCACTTCCCAGCTCCAGCGGTGTTGTACCTGGGATTTGGTAAATTGTTGGTTCACAATGCCTGCGGTTGCATCGGTAAACGCCTGATAATGCGCCACACCATCGCCCATGGCATTAATCATCATGCTTTGCAGAAAGATATTGCTGGAAGAGTCTGTTAGACCCTGATAATAATCAAAGGCTGATTTGAGATGAGTACTGAATAACGCTTCGTACTTGGTATTCTTAGGCTTTCCGAACAAATTCACTCCAAAAAATTTGTAAGCCTTATTGATTTCAGCGTCCAGCTTTTTGCGCAAACTGTATTGCCCATCTGGTTTTGAAGCATCTTGGCAAGTCACTAATTGGCCGCTCACAGAAATCATGCGAAGCGGTGAGGCTTTCGCAGTAATAAGGTTCCAAATGTCCGTGGAATGCGCTAACTCACTAACACTGTACTTTCGATTGAGGCGAATATCTCCGACCACACAGACACGGAAATATTCATTCATTTCTTCCTTGAGTTCAGGGTCTTTAATACGAAAGGACGTTGACGCAGAAATCAGGCGCGAACCAAAAAGAGCTCCTGATTTGGTGTATTGCAAATCATTGGGCAGAGTAAGTAGGGCATCGTAGGATTGCGCTAAACCATAACCGATAGTCGTTACAAGGCTTGCGCTCAAGGCAAACACCACCGGTACATTATCCACGAGTTTCGGTGTTTCAGCGGAAATATCGTCAATCAGTACGGCGGTTTTAGGTAGTAACACTAAATTCACAAACAATACATAACCTAAAAACCATCGAGCAAAAGCCATCGGATCATGGGTTTTAATAAACCCGATGATGGCCATGACGATTCCAATCAACGATGTAATTCGCAAAAGACCTAAAAAGCTGTCCTGTTTCATAAAGGTAGTGATTGCATTTAAAACATGCTGGAATAATTCGCCACCCGCCAAAACATGAATCGTTATCATAGGTTGCTCTCCTAACCTGCCGTACTGTTCATTTGAGAGGCCACCTGCTTTTCAATCTGCGCCATGCGCTCAATCAGCGTGAGCTTTTCTGTAAGCTTACGGCCTACCTTGGGATCAATAGCGGCCACACGAGTTGTTGCCTCATTAATCCGTTTTTGAATTTCCTTGATCAAATCGGTATTTAATTCAGAGCCCGCAGTGGCAAGGCCTACTTCAGTCATTAATTCAGTGAGGTAATTAGTTAACAAGTCTTGGGCTATCAACATTGAATATTCTTCAATGTCTACCGCACTACTTCCGTAGTGCATACTGTTTAATACCGACAAAAACTTCATCACCGGCAAAGACGTCATGCTTAAAAAATTAAGCTCACGATTACCTGGCTTTTCGTCATTAACTAGCTTGGTATTGATAGTGCGAATAATATCCCGCACCTTGTACGTGAGTGTTGATTCTTGTGGAATGTTGATATCCTGCAAGCTTACCTGCATGCACTGGCTGTTGCTACCAGCGTCCTTGCAACGCCATATTTTTGCTGACCGAATACCGTTTCCTGTTCCAATTAATGCATTTACTAAATCAGCATTTCCTGCAAGCGAAGGGACATTGGTCACCTTGCCTTCTTTATCAATAATCAAGGTTCCTGTTAAACTCATGACCATTTCAGCGAGCTCACTATCACTATTTAAAAACGATTTAGCCTGCAACAAAGACCAGACAAGATTCTTATTTAAAACCACCTGCTTTTTACGCTCGGGATCTTGTGATGCTTTATTCATCACCTGATCAAAGCCAGAGCCCGAGCAGGCCATACGTGCCTTCACGTAATCGCTGAATAATCCCTCCTTACCCATGGCCGCCTGGTCTTTACAAATTTTTTGCTGACTCTCTGCGGTTTTTGGCCAGATGCCGCCAATCATGTTTTGCGAAAGCTGACAGGTGTTAATGCTGCCCTGATTAGCCATTTGTTCCAATTGCTGTAAGTAATCCCTGACCTGTTTAAGTTCAGGTATTGTAGAGGCCAGCATCACATCCACCGCATAAGCCCCCGCATTAGTCATCACTGATTTGCCCAAATCCACTAATTTTTGTTCGCTTATAAAACTCATGCTGCCGGTGAATAGATCAATGCCGCCGCATCCAGCACGGTAGCTGGGTAAATCCAATTGCACCAACTGATACTGGCGTACCTGATTACGGCTATAAAGCGACCCACCACCAAAAAAACCTGCGGCCTGGGATTCAAACGCCGCCGGTGATGTCACATTAGAGGCATAGCCCATCCCATTAAAAAAATTATCCAGGTCGCTACTGACATTGGCCTGAGTAGGAAGGATAAATCCAAGCAAACTAAGCGCGAGAGCTAATTGCTTCATGACAAGCTTCCTCGGCGCTCATAGGCTTTAATTTTTACAATGAGCATTGTCATACGCCCATTGAGCTCAGCATCAGTCATTGAACCAAAACCCACGGGGTACAATGCTTTCGATTCAGGGTTTAGAATAAAAGTGGCTGGATAATTAATGGCATTGCCTCCAAAGGCAGCGTTAATCCATTCGGTGGTCGCCGGTAAGAATTGGGGAAATTCAGGTAGGGGTTGATTATCCAAGGATAACGGCAACAGTTGTGCGTTGTTGCGAGTCGCCCACGCTTTGACTATCGGTGCAAACTGCTTGCAATGGGGGCATTGACTGCCATAAAACACAATCAACTCATGGGTGCTAAAAAATCCCTCATCTTTCTTATTGCTACCCAGCACTACCTGATGTGCAGAAGACTGTTCATTTTCCGCAATCATGTGGGTAAGCCATTGTGACCCTTCGGCCTTCGCACCAGAGACAATAAAGGCTAGACTTAAGCTCAAAACTACAGACGCACGCATTACTCATCTCCTTTAAATTGGGTTGCTACTTGTTTGATACGCATCATCAAGACATCTTGGGTGGTTAAGCCAAAGGCCACGGGCGATACACGCTTATTCGTAGGATTCACCAAGAGTATTGCCGGAAAATAGCGCACACCTAACCGGTTAGCCTGTCCTTTGTCCAATCGGGAATTCAGCAGTTCAGGACTGATGACGCCATCAACACTAATCGGGATTAGGGGAAGGCCAAAGCGCTTGCTAAAATCAACAACAATAGGGATTTGTTTCAAGTCATAAGGGCTTTTTCCGCGATAGAAAAATAGCAGGCCATGTGATTGCGCTAAGTGGCTTATCACAGCTATGGTTTTAGACTCACGAACTTCATCGGTAATTTTGGCACCAAGATTGGAGGTTGGATGAGTCACTGCATAATCATAGTCAGGATGCGCTAGCATCGTTTGTTGAAACAGCGATTTAAACCGAGAGGATTCGTTAAGCCAGTAATCTTGCAGACCTAAAAAAATGCGCATGTCTTTTACGGTTTTGGTGTATCGTGCTTTATGCAGTGCTTCCATGGTGTAGTAGCGCAACACCGCATCACGTTCCGTGTAGCTTAGTTGGTTAAAAGCTAAACCTCGTTTGCTCTCTTTATTACGCGATGAGTGGTCTTTATCGAGTTTGTACCAAAGAAAACCAGAAGGCTTTGTGGTATGCATGGGGGACGCCATGAGCGCCCCTCCCATCAACAAAACAACAAGACAAGCTAAAAGCCTAGCCATTAGCCTCTCCTTGCAGGTACAGCGCCTCTGCCTTCTCCTGCGTGCTTTGGGTGATAGTATCGACCTTTGGCAAAACCAGGCGCTGGCTCAACTCAGCCATTAAAGCGGTTAAATCGAGTGTATCGAATTGAATTTGCTCTAACTCTTCAGGCGTAATCCCTCGGCAATTTGCGCGATTGTGGGTTCCTTTTGCCGAACCAAAATCCAGGTGAAGTTGACCAAAACGACCCTGAACCTGGATGATTGAAGCCAATTTTGACGAGAATACACACCAGGACTCTTTCTCCTCTGCACAGAGTCCGGCGGCTTTATGGGCACAATAGCGCCCTACTTTCTTTGCCCTCCCTTCTTCAATGGCCACTGCCAATTGCTTTTCTTCTGGCCGACAGTGAAGTAATCGCCCCTTATCCTTACAGCAGTTCCCCACGTGAAGGGCGGCTATGCGGCATTGCAGGTTTTGGCCACTAAAGAGCTTAGGCTCACCGGGTTGCACTTGTGATTCTGCAATCCCAGAGGCTGCTCCCGTGAGCGCCCCTAATCGGGTGAACCCCTCTTGAAAATCATCACTGGTCTCATTGTTGGTACTCACACAATCACCCGCCGCACAAAATGGTTTTTCAGGGCAAATCGTTTGCTCAGGCAAACAGGTTTGCTCCAGACATTGAAAAGTTTGCGCATAACGTTCGCAGCGATTAGTCTCTTGGGATAGGCACAACGAACCGGTTTGCGTGCAGCCCTTATTGATGAATGCACTGCAATTCGTCGATACCACTTGTGGGCAGTGATAGCGCGAAAAGCGTCCCCAGCACGCTCTTTTGATTGCTAACCCATCAATCATTTCGATGCCATTTGGATTTAGGCAATCGGTCGATTCCGACAACAAGCAATGTTGACTTGCCATCCTGTCTTGGAAGTGTGTGCAATCCTCACCTGCATCAACGTCTTTTGAAAATCGCTCAGTCAAGGTGATGGTTAGCGGATAGTAAAACGGCGAGAAGCCCCTTAATTCAACTGTAATGGTCAACTCCTGGCAATTGGGGGCTTTAATCAAACGAAGGGGAAATCCTAATTGGGTCACCACGACATCGACTGTTTCACAGATTGGTTTTAAAACCATTAAATTATCAGTAAAACAAAAGAACTCGTCTTGTCCGCAAGTTGCTAAATCAAAACTGACCTGTTGTTGATGTTTGGCGGCATTAATTACGCGAATACCTTGCTGCACATCTTGTACAATACTGACCTCTCGCCTAACTTGGCATTCATTAGCCTGATATTGGAGTGCCTCGTCGCAGCGCTCTGTGACCGAATTTATTGTGCATCCCCCTTTTTGGACATAGCAGCCGCCATCTAAAACCCTATCAGCCTCATCCAACAAAGTCTCCGCATAGCGATTCTCGATAGAGTTCGTGTTTGGTTGTATTTTGGGGCGAGTCTGTGCTTGCTGGTAGAGCTCTTTGGCCGTCGGATTGGTTGCCAATCCATTCAATCCGAGAATGCTTAACGAGTTATTGTTTGTCGTCGGTTTAAATGCCGATTCTTTTGGATTGGCTGTGTACTCACTGAATACATTGGAAGGATTAAACCCCTTTAAGGCGTTTAAAGCTGCATTGCGTGCATTCAAGGCATCGCTTTGAGTTTGCGCCATCGCAAGACTGATAAGCTGACAGCAAAGTAGGAAGAGAAGGCCTCTAGTCATTAGCGAGTCTCCTTGCAGCTTGTGGCGATAAAGTCACATCGCCGTGGCCTGCCATACGAGCTAAGCCTTCTTTGATGGTCAAATGCCCATAAATCACATCAAAGGCCTTACCATTATCGAGAACCAGGGCTGGCACTTGTTCAATGCCAAAGCGCTCAAATAAGGTGGGGTCAATTTGTAGATTGAGCATGGGTATCTTCTTGCTTAGCGCCATCACCTTGGCTGCTGTTTCCTTCATGGAGTCTTTGTATAACCCCCGCAAATAAACAGGAATTCGTCGCTCGCTGCTTTCTTTTAAGGTTTCCTCTAGCAGCAACTGGGGCATTGAAAAGCTAATAAACACAGAAACCTGTGTGGCATGCAAGGCCGTGATTGCCAAGCAACCAAGAATAAACAGCAGGCCTTTATTAACCATTTCCATCTCCCATCACAAAAAGGTGCAATTACGTTTGCGCCATACCAAAAAGCCATATTGGTCAGGCGTATGCGGCTTGATTTTCCCAGCTTCCCAGGCAAGGGTTGTAAAGCCAGATGGATAGCAATGCTTGCCATCGGCAACCTGATTGACCAGTTCATAGCGGTAACGGGACTTGGGCGTGACAAAATAGCGATGCTCCGTGCAAATCGCGCCCTCTTTGGGGCTTGAGTCCTGGATGTAGGGTGGCTCGCGATGCATCTTATAATTCATGCGCTCAGTCAAAAGCAGTGCCGTTTGCACAGGGGATAAGGCGGCATTGACATGGCCGGTCAATGGGTAGTGCGTGCCTTGGGCGCCTGCGCACCAAAAAAGTCTATCGATGGGTTTTTTGGTGAGGGTCGAGGCAAGGCTATCGGCACTACAGGCGCTTGCGGCCACTGGATTACCAAACAAAGCGGATTCAGGACTTAACACAAAACTCATTTCCGAATCGCGCCAAGTGGGGTCGAGCTCGGTTAAATAGGCAAGGTCAAAATCCCCTTTTTGCAGGCAACCTGCGGAGGTAATTAAATTTAACCAATTAATGAGTGGGTATTTATACCAATGCACATGAAAGAAGGCGCGCATTTGCCCAAGTCCTACAACATGCCGCCCTCCCCGCTTGGTCTTTGAGCCTAAGTTAAGTTTTGTGCCACCGAGATTAACCAAACAATAGGGGGTATCCGTTACATCGGTAAGCGCCATCGGCTCCCAAAAGCCAATGTTCAATCCCACACGAACGCCACCTATACTAGCAGGACACACCCCTATGGGGCTGGCAGCATTTTCGGTATCTGGAAGGGCGCCATGCACCACTTGGGTATGACCAATGGATAAAGGAAATAAACAGCGCCAACAGACATCGGTCAAGGGGTTCACAAAATGGCCTGTGCATTGGCGGGCGTTGGTGGTTGTCATGGTGAAGAGTAACAACAGCAGGACTAGAGCATTAAAGCGCATCGCTATTCTCCTTGATTGCCTGTTCATCAATGACTAAGTGATTTTGCTCACGTGTTACCTTTGCCGGCACGTGAGTAATATGAAGCTTGGATGTGATACGCCCTGCCTGGTCGAAATAAACGGTCGATTGCAAGCGCATTGATGTTGATTTGATAGCCCCGCCAGTCAGTATCAATTTAGGGTTTGCACAGCGCGTTATTTGTTTTTCAGCCCAATGAAGTTGCGCCTCATCATCGGCATTAAAGAATAACCAACAGGGTTGATAGGATGGCAAGGATTGAAGTGCATTGACCGTCGTACCTCGCGCGTACAGCACGTGGCCTTTATCGTCGCGGATATCCTGGCTTAAAGAGATTTCAGGCCGGTAATTATGAGTCGTTGACTGCTGGGTTCTTCGAAGTGGCAGGGGATCCGGCCTATTCGCATGAGCCGCGGCGGTTTGAATCCAGCGCTGATTCATTGCGTCTAGTTCGCCATTGTCTTTTAGTGTCGCCAACCGTTCTTCGATGAGCGTTAAAAAGTTCTTTTCAGCAATTGGAAACACCTCACCGACGACACCAAAAGATTTAGCGTGGATCTGGGCGATTGCGAACCAAAGAAGCATTGAGTAATACATTAGATTCACGATGGCTTCCTCATGGCAACGCTTAACTGAGTTCGCACCTCATCAGTGATATCAACACCGCCAGCAAGCACATCGGTTTTCCTTAAAATGACTAGATTCCCCTGCTTGGCCGCATCCCGCAGTACGTTGTTAAGCACAGTATTAAATCGTTTTGTGGACTGCTCCACCTGAGGTTCAGTCGCCTTTATTTCGGCCAGTTGACGAATAAATTGCCCCTGAACGGCCTCTTTATCAAAAAAGGCAATCGCTGTTGTTGTTTTCATCGAATACCACAACCCTGCCATCAGGAGCGATGTGATGCTTAGCGCACTATAAACAGGACTTAATCGCATAACAGGGCTCCATAATATTTGAGCGCGACCTGCTTAATCGCGTCGGTTAAGGAAACGCCTGACTGAATCAAGGCTTCAATCTCCCCAAACTCATCGCCTGATGTGGAGAATAAAACCCTGGAGAAGGGATCGGAAAAATAGCGATGAAAGGTCGTCACCCCACCACACTGGAGCATGAAATCAGAAAAGCCTTGTAATTTGGCCTCACCAAAGGACTCAATAACGCGTTGTTGTAAAGGGCTAAACAAAGTGGGATGTTCTGCGATATATTCTTTAAACGCCCCTTGCTTCATAATAAACTTAGTATCAGAGCAGGCGGCAATGGCTCGGCCTTGTGCCGTATTTTCCGTATCGGATAACTGTTGCGTCACCCCTGAAAATCCTGCCAGATACTTTCTGGCGGTACGCCACCCCTGCTCAATAAAATTTGCCATCAAGGGGTTGGAACTTTTCATCAAGGCACGCCAGATTTCATCAAAATTACATTGCTTTTTTAATCGCCTGTCAGCGTGATAGAACTGGCCTTGAATAATCACTATCATCACAAACATCACAATAATTAGTAATTGGGGGTTCGATTCAAAGCCACCTAACTCAAACACGGTGAACATCGATTTGTTAAACAAGGGTGTTTGGCCATTGCAAAGAGAGCCGTATAACCCGTCTTTGCCGTATTTACCTAACAGCACTAATAAGTCTTTGAGGCGCCGGTCATTTTTTCCTACCGGTGTGTGCAAAATCTCTTTTAATGCCTCCAGCACATCATCGATACAACAGCGATTTTTCTTGGCCCGCCATGCGGTTAATAAGGCATCCAGCAGCCAGTCTTTTTGAACTTCATCCAATCCTTGTTCAGGACTTGCCATAATAGCGAGTAAGTCCCTAATTTGAATGTAGTTGTTGACCTCTGTGCCTTCAATTTCCGTCGTGCCTTCAAAATCAAACAGGGTAAAGGGATTTAAGCTAATGGTCGTTGCATCAACATAGGTACCGCCAACCATCTGGCATAAATGTTTGTAGGATTCGCCTAAATCAATGACAAAAATTTGATGGCCGCGAGATAACCCGTCTAACAGTAAGGCTTGCTGCAAATAGGATTTGCCTGCCCCAGATGAGGCAACCGTCAATCGGTTGTAATTGGAAATCGATAAATTGCGGTCGTCAAAGGGATCGTAAAAGAACAATTGATGCCTGTAGGTGGGCATTAACAACCCTTCCTTACAGCCTTTAAAGTCAGCGACCAAGGGCAGCAGATTCGCCACGTTATAGTTACTCAGTCGTTTCGTCAGTCCCATTAACTCCAAACGCGAAAACAGCCCTTCGGTTAACACAAACGGCAAGGAGCCTAAAAAGCGAAGCCATTGCGTGCCATGGCTTTGGGTGAGCGTAAATCCGTGTTGGCGATAACTGCTGACAACCTTCGCGACGTGTTCACGCTCGTGTTCAGGATCGGTAAACAACATCAGGTTATAAAAGGTCGGTAATAAATCCATGTTATCTTGCGACACTTCCTGATGAACGAGATTCCATTGCGCCGCCTGCTCTGCTGTGCCTGGTGCTAAAAAATTTTGTACGGCATTGTTATTACTATTCGCATCTTTTGCGCGACGCTTCGTGAGTTTTTTTGTTTTCTCACGATTAACGCCGCGAATGGTAAATGAGATTAAAAAGGGGCATTGAATACCATGCTCAGGCTTTAGCAGATTGGCGAATAAATCCGGTGTTTGCCATAAACCAAAGCGATTATTCCCCTCTTTGGAGTCAGGCCATTTAGCAATTTGGCAATTAACAACTCGGACGGTTTGTTCCTCATGCGCTGAATTTTGGCTTGAGATATCAACGTTCTTATCATGAATCTCATACACGCTCGTAAGACTAGGAATGGCATCGCGAACCAATCCGTCTTCATCGTTGTCAATGAATGGCCATACCATGTCATCTAAAGACGGTGATACCAGTGTTCGCATTAAGGACTTAAACTCAAGGTGTTCCAGGCGATAAAAACCAAAGCCGGCTGCTTTTAACTCAGACTCCCAATCCTCTCGCAAACGCATTAAACCCTGTCGGTTAGCCGCATGGTGTCGTGTTGAGATAAAGAGATAGGCTGAGTAGTCGGCAAGTTGTGCCGGCACATTGCGACCATTTGTATAGCCTTTTTTAATGGCCTTAAGATGAAAATCAATGCTCATTCTAGCCAGTTCAGCAAAGATGCCTCCTCGTTTTAAAATGGGCGAAAAGCTCTCTGAAAGCCTCTGGGATACATAGCGATGCTTATAAAGCATCACCGTACAATCAACCCCTGCGGGCAGCTTGTTTTTATAAAGCTGTGCCAGTGAGTGCATCAGTGATTCATCAGCCCCACAAGAGGGTAGTACCGCTAGACCAAAGCCTATGGAGTTCTGATTGATGAACAACAAGGCCTCATCCATCGTTTCATAAGGCAGTAAACTGCGAAAAGACGGTAAATCCACCTGCAATGAGTCGCAGCCCTTTTGCTGGTCAACGAGTGATTGGGGCTCATGGCTTAGCGTTTCGCCCAGTTGATGGCTAAACCGATGTAGAATCTGTCTTGCTTTATCACGCCAAACAGTCACCTTTAAGCCCATGATTGCCCCTCCACCTGTTTGGCAACCCAAATGGACTGACCGGTGTTTTGCTTGATGAGTTGGCCTGTAAGGTTTTGGCGATTATTGTCTGCATTCATCGCCCCGCGTTGTTGGCGGGATGGTTTTGCATCATCAGCAAAACGAGTCATGGCATCGACTTGCTCAATGGTCAAGCAACTATCGGTGGCCTCTGCCTTGCAACTGACATTGGAATTTACTGTGCCACAGCCGGTTACAAGGCCTGAGAGAGTGAGTGTGAAAACAACAATGAGCTGTTTCATCGGAGTCCTCCTGTGGCTATGCGGCTTGAATCAATCTGTTCTAAGACTTCGGGGGGAACCGTAAAATTCATCTCAGCGGGTTGCTGCTCATTCGAGGATGCAATCAGTTCGTCTGTGTCGTTTTGATTGAGCGCCTTTAATCCATGGGCTACCCCTTCAATCTTCACGCCATTTAACGCATGCGCTTTGTGTTCCTCATCGGGTTCTAAGTAAAAGCCATCTTTAAAGACGATGGTGACTTCATTGCCAGCACCTACCGGGATGATGGGATGGTATTGCTCGGCGCGCTTGATGTAGTATTGCGATAATAAGTCAGCCGATTTAGTCCCCGCGCCATAGGCGGCAAAGGGTGCGATATGGCCTGATGAAACGACAGAGGTTGCTCCAAGTGGGCTGACACTTTGCGTGCTTTGAGCATATTGGGCAGCAGAGGCAATCCCCGCTAAAGCACCACTAAGGCCCGCCCATTTCATCACCTTGCCATCTTTCATGACCGGTTGCCCTTTAATGCCTACCTTTCCTTTGTAAAACACCCAGCCGGTCACTTCTTTATCAATAATCGCTTCCCCTGGATAGGCACAAGACAACTTATAAAGCGTTGCAAAAGCACGTTCACTGGAGATATCCCCATAGGAATTCGAACTGACGCGACAGCCATGCAGGCGTGCACGCTGACCATTAGGTAGTCTCGCGTCTTCAATGAATTTAAATAACATCACCCCATTGTTTTTCGATTGGCCATTGACCGAGGCATCCGCATCCGCCCCGCCTAAAATAACGGCCTTTACTGAGGTATTGGACGGGACGTAATGAGCGGGGTTGAGGTAACTAAGCGGTCTTATTTTCGTTAGGCGTCGTTTAGGGCGAAAAGAGACGGTGTGAATGGTTAAGGTTGTATCGGAGAGGCGTGTACCACCCAGACTTCTAGTATTCATGGCATAGGCGTTGGGGTTATGCCACAGCTGTGGGTTTTGAACGGTGTTTAGTCCAGCAGGCTTAGAGCTTTGAGGCGTTGCGTTGTCTTTTTCTTCCTTAGCGGATACCATCAATTCTTGGACTTGTGCTCTAAAGGCGTCTTTTTGCGCCTGCAATTGCTTTTGCTGGGCCTCTCCCATTGATTTAAGGTTAAGAGTCAATTGATTGATTTGCTTTTTTAATGATTCAAGCTCTAGTTGTTGAGCGGTTAAGGCATGCTCTGCCACGGCATCAGTAAACGATTCGTCCACAATTCCCGTTAAATCGACTGATTTTTTGGCTGCCAGGTTCTTTTTGGGGCGTCCCTCTGCCGCAAGTCCAACCATCACAGCAACGACCAAGAAAAGACCGACGCCTACTAAACCTAAGGTACGCACCTGACGCCCTAACACCTGCTTATTCCATTGCCAATTAGCCATGACCGACCCCCTGAACACGGTAGAGCATGGCTTTTTCACCTGGTGCAATCGTGGACTTTGAAAATTTAACCGCTAGTGTTTGGTCTTTTGCAAACCACTCCTGCTCTAAGTCCAACGGCTTTTTGCCGCCGTTGTACAACTCAATAATTTCACCTTTTAGCCTGCTATTGTCCCATGATTCGCGAGGTAGTAGCGTTAACCCCTTTGACCAACGTTGCACGTTGCCATATTGGCGTTTTACCTGCACTGAACCCAGTGGTTTTTGTTGCTCCATCGCGTTAAGCAGGGCAAGAATCGTTTCGGGGACTGATTCTTGTGCAGTTTTCCCAGGGGTTGTTTTTAGGGCATTCGCTCTGGATACAGCCACGTCATGCGTTGCGGGAATAAGCTCTATGGTCTTGCCCAAGGCCTCTTCACCTGACAGGGTCAGGGAAAAATGCCGACCTGCTTCTGTAGTTAAAAACAAAGTAAAGGGATTGCTAGCTGACAACAGGATATAGACGGAGCCATCCTGCTCGTCACGTTTTATCGCCATAGAATTTGGAGGAAACACTGCTTCCATGATTTTATCGTTTTTGACCACCAGGCGATTGTAGTTCCCCTGACTGAGCGCTAAGGCAGTATCGCTATTGTCTTTCACGGGAATGGCACTTAGAGCGGCCGATGATAATAATGCCAATGCGAGGCTTAATGATTTACGCATGGTCTTTCTCCAATAACTGCGAAAACTTCACGATGGACAAGCGGCTGTCGTTATAGTGGAACTGCAACACATAGGTTTTGCGCTCATCATTTAAGGCGTGTAGCCCTACGAAGCGTTTCAAGGTGCCAGAAACAACGACGGTCAGTTTGTGAGGGTTGGCCTTATTGGTATCCACATAAAAAATGGACGACATTTTTTTCGCTTTGATAATCTTGGCTTCATTGGTTAAGCGCCGTAGCAGTTGTGGGTAGCTTTGATGGCTCACATAGGCAAGCAAGCGTTGGTGGTTGGCTGTCACTGTTTCAGGTGTGACGTTTAGCCGTTCATTGACAAAATTTTCGGCCATCAGACTTAAATAATGGCCATCGACCTCCGATGCTGATTTCAAATAAGCCGGCGCGCCTGAAAAGGGCGTTACCTCGATGCTATGGTGATTCCATGCCTTAAACACAAAGCAAGCCAGCAAGATATTAGACAGCAGAAGGCCAAACACTAAAGCCACCATCAGATTAAAGCGTGCAGATAACTGGCTTAAGCGACTTTGATAGGGTTTAAAATCCATTTGCTCTCCTTAAGCCACATAAACGCGATGGTGGGATTGCGGCAATTTGGGCAGGAAAAGCTGGGTGATAACGCTTGGCAAATACCAATAAGCCAGCACTAAAAGTGCTTTTGGCCCCTCCCCTTTCTTCAAGTAGCGCAAACCACTCAGCAAGCCCAATCCAAGCATCGCCACCACTAGTTTTTGATTGGCAATAATGAGCAACATAAAGCCAAGCCCTGCCACCACCAGCTCATCGCAGGTTAAGGTTAAGACTCGTTTTGGTGCATCGATAAGATTTAGGAAAACATAGTTCATGTTGCTCATTCGCATACCCTCTCAAAAAACAAAGGTTTTCAGTAAGAATGCTGGAACAAAGGCAATCGCTGTCACCCCAACAAAGACCATGGGGTTTTTCGTTTTGACGGCTGCGGCGGTTGCAAGAATGATGTCCACCAAAATAAAGACTTTCCAAAACATCGATCCACTTCCCAGCGAGTCTTTGACATCGCCATCTAAGGCACGAGCCAATAAGTCATTGGCAAAAGCACTATTTGAAAGCAGTGCAAACACCAGTGAATAGCTTCCCTTTTTCATCAAGGTTGCTATCTTTTTTCCCATTTTCATGGCTTTCCCCCATTTTTAGGTTGTAAAAATCCCTTAGGCGCTTAGCTGCCTAATTTTCAATCACAAATCAACGTGGTTTATATAACGAATTAACGGTGTTTTTTATGTGTTATGGCGCATTAAAATACCCCTGAGATGACTTTAACTAACCCTTGCTCTAAGGCCGGTCTTGCGTCAGCAAATTTTAAATTAACCTTGTCTGCATTAGAGACCACCCGGGTGCGATAACGCTGATAATCGCTGCGTTTGCTGGCTATCTGGCTCGTGCCGGATGCAGACCCATTTTGAAGATTGGCATTAAACTGTTCGTGAACGGCACCCTTCCCCACCCGCTCAGAGATTTGCACATCCGTAATCATTGTGTAGTTCACTGCTTTGACTAGAGAGTCCGCAGCCAAACCTAGAACACCACCTGCAAGACCGCCTGCAATCATTCCTGTGCTTGACTGCGTCAAACTGCCTGCGGCAGCACCCGCGATAGTTCCCGCAAGGGCTGAGCCATAACCACCACCCAATGCTGACTGGCTTGCCGCAACGCTCATTTTTCCGACTTTTAGCACATTGGCTTGCAACAGGTAGTGTGCTGATTTCGGATTATTAACGATTTTATAGCCCTGCGAACTTAAAGCGGCCTTTAATTGAGGGGCTATATTGATGTCCTCATCGGAAGTGTTTTTTATTGAGACGTAAACCGTTTTTTGAGCCTTTGAGACAGGCTCTAAAAAGATTGTTTCACTTTGCTTGGTACTGACTTGCAGCGCGCTGTGTTCTAAGGCGGTTTGTGTTGCAGCACAGCTCGTTAGCAGTACCGCCACACCCGCAATTGAAGGCATTGATTTTATTATTTTGTTGAGTTTCATGGTTCTCCCCTTTCCAATGAATTAAGGTTTAATGAGCCGTGGCATGCAACAGCCAATTTAATTCACTGATTAACTGCCTTGTCTGCTCGATATAAGGATGAACCATTGATGAAAAAAAACGACAATCAGCGCTATTAGATCTCACCCGCTCCAACGCTCGTGCTGCAAAGGCTAAATTTTCTTGGGCTACTTCATTGCGATTGCCGCGAATTAGAGAGGCTGTGTTTTTTAATATCGTCCCAGAATAGTCAACGTCGAAAGAGCAATACTCTTTGGTATTTGCCTTCGCTAATTCATTTAGGCTCACGCCTAAGTACGTTGCCTGAATTGCTAAGGAGTCTTTATCGAACTGCGCGGCAAGACAATTTCCTGATAGTAATAATGCGCTTAACAAACCCACAGCTTTATTGATTGATTTCCTACCCAAATACATTGTTCTACTCCTTTTTTTGATAATAAAATGCCTTTAGGCGTTTAACAGCCTTGTTGTTAGAAATGGTTTTTTTAGTTACTTAGACTGCAAGCCGCTTGTTTTAATGCTTATTGTGGCTTTTTTTATATCTAACATTGGTCTTTGTTGGCGCAATGGAATCTGAGATTTGCTGATGTAGCGCGAAGTCTTCTTGTTGAATTTTCAGATAAATCTCTTCGCGATGAACAGAAACATCTTTTGGCGCATTAACTCCTAAGCGCACCTGGTTTCCTTTCACGCCTAATACTGTAATATTTACATCATCCCCAACGATGAGGGTTTCACCAATTCGCCTGGTTAAAATTAACATGCTTATAGTTCCTTGTTTGGTTTGTTGAGTCTATAAATCACATGATCCCGTGCATTGATTATGTGATTGTCCTTATCCTGAATATTGGGCAATTGAGTCTCGTTACTCTTCAAATCCTCCAAAACGACATCCGATAAACTGTCAGTGTGAATCCCCAAACGGACTTGATTATTATGAATCCCTAATATGGTTAGCTTTACTTCGTTGGAGAGTGAAATACCCTCACCAATAGTTTTTGAAATAACCAACATTTTTCTCTCCAATGTCTGTGGCTATCGCTCATTAATATTGAGCCATTATTCTTGGTTTATATCGTGAATACTATTCCCCAAATTTGGGGAATTGAAATCCAAATTAAATTGTGATAAGACTTGTTTTTATTGTGTGAAAAATTCAATCATCCTTCCCTCCGCAAATCGTTAATTTACCTTTTCATTGTGTATGTAGGACAGTTATCAACCGTGTACTTAATAAAGTGTCTCGTATTTGATGTAATACCCATGCCTAGCTATTGATGGTTAGGCATTCTGGGCGCTCAGATGATTTTGGGGGAATAACTTAGATCATGGCCACAGATGGTTTTTCTCTTTGAAAGGGATTGTCGCAGCCTATCAGGCCTCGTTGAATACATTCAAATATCGCCTGGGTTATCGTTTCGCAGTTTAGCTGTCGCCTAATTTTTTTTAGATACTGCTCAACGGTAAATGGGCTAATATTTAATTCTCTTGCAATGAGTTTAGGCTGTTTGCCTTGTGCCGTTAACAGGATACATTCCTGCTCTCTTAGAGAGAGTGATATCTTATTTTCATAACCCTGTTTGATTACAGCTTCTCGCAACGCCTTATTGGTAAACACAAAGGAAAACCGATAAGCCGGATTGGTTTCAATAATCAAATCAACAAATTCATCTACAAAATTCACACAAAAAGATTCAAACTGATTGAGGGTTGTGTAGTAAAAATCGATTTCATTCGCGATAGGTTTATCCAAAATCACACTAAATGAGAACGTGCATTCAGAGTGCTTTCGTAGTATATGATAGACAGGGTATAGGCCGTAGTTTTCAGCACACATCGCATTGAGGCGCAGTGTTAACGATTCTGCATTTAACTCTGCTAGTTGAGCCTGTCTTTGATAGGCTTGAATAATCCCATCACAATTGGATAAGACTATATTGCCACCCTTATTAAAACTAAGCACCATAGAAAAATAAGGAATGCTTAGGGTACGTAATGAACTACAAACATCATCAACTTTTGTTCTGTAGGTTGAAATATCGTTCATTGCTGTCATGTTGCTTCCCTTTAGACTACTGGTTAATGAATGGAATACTCTTTGTTTTGCGAATCAATTTCGAACCTGAGCGATTCACAAGCTAATCGCGCAGCCATAGCAATATCTAAGAAATCGCTTTGAAGATTGTCTTGATAGGCTAGAGCCAATGACTCTGAACAAGCGCGTAGCAGGCTGTATAGCTCTTCTCTAGTAAACTGCTTTAACTGTGGAATCTGTTTCATTAGACAACTCCTAGTAACTGACGTATTTTTGCAAGCTGTGTTGTTGCAATCTCTTTTGACTGGGGCGGGATACACCATACAGGCTCTTCAATTGCTGGGAGTTGATGACCTTGACGGATTAAATGACAAACTTGTTCATAAGCCTCTTTGAATATTGCGAAAGAATGGCCTTCGTTCTCGATTGCTAAAAATTTTGGACCCAGGCGATTAGCTGTAAATTTAACGACGGCATGACTCCATTTTGGCTTCTTCGCATAAGCACAATTCAAAATCTCTCGATGAGCTTCCGCGGCCGAAGGCATGCGTAAATCACTGTAAAAGCCTAGGCACAGTGCACGAAACTGTAGGCAATTGGGTGGGAACTCACAAAGTTTATCGTCTTTATTCAAGGTCATTAAACGCTCTACACCACTTTCTAAGGCTTTCGGCGTTAAATCCTTAAGTGCCGTAAACCAAACACCCGTATCTCTAATGCCATGCTTAGAGGTGAAAAGTGTCCCGTAGATTGCAGTCAGTTGTATCCATAGGTTGGATAACTGTTCCTTCGATAAGTGCACTGGTGCTGTGTTCGCTGCTTTGGTTGCCCCAGATTGACTCAATTGAAATGCCATGAAGTTCACTGACTCGCCTAAGTGCTTCTGGGTAAAGAGAGTTTTGATTGCTGTTACGCTCATTCTTATCACTCCTTGATGGTTTTTGTGCCTTTTGTTGTTTATTTTTTATGTATTGAGCATCCCGTTCCAACCAGGTAACAAAGATAGGATTAAAATCAGCCCATTGCGTGTTGTGATTTTTGTTGTGTTGGATAAAGGCATTTATTTCGTCTTGATCAAGGACTTTGTTAAGTCCCATAGAGAGCGCTAACTCAATCGTTGCTGTATTAGGATAAAAGTTGTCATCAATTGGTTTTTTGCTGTGACAAAAACGTGAAGTCGGCGTGTTAGTTAGTTTGTTAGTTTTTGTTATGTTAAATATATTAATATTCTTTACAGCACTTTTTGGTGTGTTGGCTTCTGTGTTAACTTCTCTGTTATCTTGGACGTCTAAATTCCCTTCTGCACCAAATCCCATAAGGGAATCAGGTGAGTTAAGCTCTGTGTTACCTTCTGTGTTCTTGAGGAACTCACTAAAAATCTTAGGCAACTGAGGGAAAAGAAATTTGAGCGACTGGCCTTCTGAAATGACCTTAAAGTGATCACCACATTCACGCTCTATGGATTTGATATAATTGCGGATAGTTTGCTTTGTCGGTGTGCCACTTTCTTTTCGTCCAGGAGCCTTGTTTATTGTTAGAAGAAGGGCAATATCATTATAACTGATCTTGCTAACTGTTCCATTAAAGGGATTGGCTCGCCCTATTAAGTGATTAACTAACAGAGTATGTGCATAAGGAAGACCTCTAAATTTATGCTCGATACTTATTCTAGCTTGGCAATACAATTCAATCGTATTCACTATTCCTCCATGTTATTTATAAAATGAGTGTCTTTATTTAAGATGCTTTTTACTCCATAATGGAGGAAAAATTTATGTCGAAAATCATTTTACTTCGATTCGTTGTTTTGTCAATTAAATTTAATCCGAAATGGATTGAAAATATTTTGAGTGATATGAATACAAAAGAATACATAAAAAAAGTTTTGATTACTGATGAGCTTTCAACGCCAGAAGCAAGAGCGGATCGTTTAAAGCGCCTGAGAAATTTAACTAATTTGAGTCGAAAAGAAATTTGTGAATTTTGTAACCTTAATCTAAATACATACAAAGGGTGGGAGTTAGGTAGATTTGGTGGTTTGCCTGCTGATGGGGCTGAAAAAATTATTAGTCATGTAATAAGATTAGGGGTGATTTGTACTACAGATTGGCTTCTTTATGGAAAGGATCCTTCTCCATCACTTGCTTCTACTAAAAGTAATCTTACAGATGGCGATAATATTGAAGTATCTTCATTAAATCTTATAGAGAAAGAATTTACTGTTTTTCAAAGTTTATTAGAAAATGCGTTGCTAGAACGAGTAGATGATGATTCAGTATTACCCAACTTTAAAGAGGGTGACTATTTAGCTGGTGTAAAATTGTATGACCAAGAAATTAGCTTGGCAGTCAATCAACTATGTATTGTGCAAACAATTGATGGAAAAAAATTAATTCGGTATCTTAAAAGAGGAACGTCAAAGGACTGTTATTCACTTATAAGCACAAACCCTCTATCTAAAAGCCAAGACCTAGCAATTATAAATACGAGATTACTATATGCAGCTCCTATATATAGGCATTATATAGTAAACAACAATACCCCAACAAACAGCAAAACTGAGTAGTAAATATTTTTCTTTCCCACAATATCTAAACACTTTGAAGAAGCAATCATTTACTTATTTGATATTTCTGGGGAGATAAACTGACACAAGATATAAGAGGAAAATACTAACGTTTTTATGATTTTTTCTTGCATCTATTTTTATCGCAATAGATAATTGCCATATTTGCTTAAATTTCGATTTTCTATTTTAAGCGAAAAGCCAATGAGATAGATTTTAAGATACAAAAGAAAAAACGTTTTTTACAGATAATGGAACTAATAAGGAATTTGAGTGAATCAAGATTTTAAGGCATTTTATTTTAAAACAGAGGTTGTTTTAACTGATGACAATGAAAATTTTTTAAATGCATTAAACCACAAACTATCTAATAACTACCTTTTGAAACCTTTTCCAAATCCAAATAACGCTCTGAATTATATTGTATCTAGTTATGAAAATAATTTGATTGCTAATGCGTCAAATTTTATTAAAGAAGCAAGTTATGAAGATGATGATAATTATTTTGTTGAATTTTCAAAAATTAGGTCTTTAGCAGACAATTCTCAAAGAAATAAAGTTATTTCAGTTGTCATTGTTGATTACTCTATGCCTTTGATGAATGGAATAGAGTTTTGTGAAAAAATTTCCCATCTTCCTATTCTTAAAATAATGCTGACAGGACACGCTGATTTTAATGTTGCGATAAATGCTTTTAATCGTGGGATAATAGATAGATTCTTACTTAAAGACTCAAAAAATATGCTTTATAATATTAATGAAAGTATTGATATTATGCAAAAAACTTTTTTTGAAAAACAATCGTTCCCTTTGTTAAGTTGTTTGTCCGCAAACAAAAACACTCTAGTTAGCTTATCGGAATATAGTAATCATTTTAAAGATATAGTAAAAAATTTAAACGCTATTGAATATTATGTATTGGATACTTTAGGTAGTTATTTGATTATTTCAGAGCAAGGACATAACTATTATTTTATAGTCTTAACCAACACGCAATTAGATGAACTTATTGACGTTGCACAAAGTTCAAATGTTGCCCCTGATTTATTGGAGAAAATTGTTAACAAAACACATGCCCCTATTTTTCTAAAGGAAGAGGATTATAAAGTTCCAGCTTTGAATTGGGAAAACCTACTATATCCTTTAGAAAAGAGGAAAAATTATTATTACTGCCTTATAGAAAAGTAATCTTTTAATGGTAAAAAGCATATATGAATATCGATGAATTATACCGAAAAGCAGAACAATTTTTACCATGGAATCTGCATAAATGTTTATTCAATACTACAGTTACTCCATACTGGACAGATAACGCATTATATTATTTCAAAGATACTGAGTCAGATAAGTCATTAATACGAGTTGATATCAAAACTGGGGTAAAAAAGCATATTTTAAAATATGATCAGATCTTAAATAAACTTTTTCTTCAAATTGGTTCTAATTCTGAGAAATCACTATCAGGTTTTATCATAGAAGAATCCCCTGAAGAAAAAATATTTTTTATCCATAATAACCATTCTTGGTGCTATTACATTGATAGTGATATTTGTGAGCATATTAATGAAATTACTCCGGGACACTTGATTTCACCCGATAAAAATTGGGGGTTACGGGTAAAAAAAAATAATCTTATTTTGAGAGACTTGATAAATGAAGAAGAATTTCAACTGACAAGTGATGGCGAGCCTTATCATAATTACGCAACTTCTCCAGAAACAAATACAAATGCTATTACCCAGAGAATACAAGGAATTACTCCTGATCCTGTTGCTATTTGGTCTCCAAATTCTAAAAAAATTATTACTCATCGATTGGATCAACGGAAAGTTAAAAATTTATTTCTGTTAGAAAATGCACCAGAGAATTCACAAAGACCTAAGCTGCATAGTTATCGTATGTCCTTTTCAGGCGATGAGCATCTACCGTTAGTTAAGTTAATAATTATTGATATCGAAAGTAAATTAGTAGTAAGTGTTAATGCAGAACCTTTATTAGCACCCTATTTGACTCCCATTGAGTTTAAATGGGTTTGGTGGAATAACAATTGTACAAAAGCATATTTTCTCAAAGAAACTCGTGGTGCTAAAGCATTAATGCTGTATGAAATTGATGCTGAGTCTGGTGACACGAAATTATTAATTGATGAAAAAGCAGAGCGTACTTACGTTGAACCAAGCCCTCATGCACCTTGGATCCCTCAGATTCTGATATTAAATGAAAGCCAAAAAATTATATGGATGTCGCAAAGAAGTGGTTATCCGCATTTATATTTGTTTGATAAAGAGAACAATACTCCTGTCCAAGCTATTACACAAGGAGATTGGTGTGTAAGAGAACTCCTTTTTTATGATGACAAAGAGAATTTACTTTATTTTACTGCGTGTGGTTTCGATAAGAATAAAGATCCATATCATGAGTATTTATTTAGATGCCGACTAAATGGGAGTGAAATGGAATGTTTAACGAAAGAATATGGTAACCATAGTATTCATATATCACCCCAAAAGCATTGTTTTTTAGATAGTTACTCTACCATTAATACTGCTCCCGTTGCCGCACTTAAAAATATGGAGGGGTATTTAGTTACTTCTATTGAAGTTGCTGATATTAAGGGTTTATCTAAATTAAATTGGATGCTCCCTAAACGTTTTTGTGTAAAAGCGAGAGATGGGGTTACTGATATTTATGGCAACCTTTATTTTCCATCTCATTTCGATTCTTCAAAAGAATATCCTATAATTGACCATATCTATCCTGGCCCACAGATTTATAGAACACCTTCGGACTTTAACATATATTCGTCAATAACGAGCTCCGCATGGATAGCTCAAGCTCTTGCTGAATTGGGATTTATTGTTATGCAGCTTGATGGATTAGGAACTCCAGGAAGATCTAAACATTTTCATGACGCAACTTATAAAAATATGGGAGACTGTAGCATACCCGACCATGTAATAGCCATTAAACAACTTGCATCAAAATATGATTTTATTAATAAAGATAAAACAGGCATAACAGGTTATTCTGGAGGAGGATATGCGGCAATGCGAGCGATGCTCCTTTATCCAGATTTCTATCATGTATGTGTATCCGCAGCAGGCAATCATGATTTACGCTGCTATCCTGCAAACTATGGGGAAAAGTACAATAGCTTGGATACTACAACCTACGAAGACCAGTCTAATACTGTGTTAGCAAAAAATCTTCAAGGTAAATTATTACTAGTACATGGTGAAATGGATGACAATGTGCATCCTTGCGCAACAATGCAATTAGTTGATGAATTAATAACTCACAATAAAGATTTTGAGCTATTAATTATGCCAAATCAAAATCATAAGACAACTCCTACTCATCCTTATTTTATTCGTAAAACATGGGATTTTTTTGTGCGAAATTTATTGGGAATTGAGCCTCCAAAAAATTTTCTCCTAAAAGAAATGCCTAATGAATATCGGCAATTACTTTTATGATGACATGATTTTTAATTTTAATTAAGCAATAGAAGTTTATGAACCTATTAAAGCAAGTTTTTATAGTTATTTTTCTTTTGACAGCAAACAGCATAAATGCAGACTCAGTAAATGAAGAATTAAGAATCACTCTTCAAAAATCAAATATTACACTTGACCCAGGTAGCATTCGTGATACACAAAGCTTATTTATTTCAAGGCAAATTAATTGCGAACTGATACGTAATCAGGGCTCCGCCTATGTTTTAGAAGCTGCTGATACAATAAATTACATAACGCCGTTAAAAATTAGGATAAAATTAAAAAAAATTAAATTTCATGATGGATCATTAGTAAAATCAGAAGATGTTATTGCAAGCTTTGATTATATAAATCAATCAAAAAGCGTTTTTAATAACTTTTGGACTTGGATTGATAAAATCCAAGCCATTGACGATAGAACCATTGAAATCAGCCTAAACAAAGAAGCTCCTCAACTATTAAGAGTGTTGTCATCGTCAAATTATACAATTTTTAAAAAGGAGTTTATTGAAAATGCAAAAATTGATGCAAGACTATGGAAGAAACCTATTGGTTGTGGCGGATATAAAGTCATTCAATTTGGTAAACATGTAATTAAATTAGCACCTATCTCTAAGGGTTTGCCGATCAGATTTGATGTAATTAAAGATAATCAAGTTGACTCTAACGACTTAACGAAATACGACATTATTAATTTAAATATTCGAGGGAACTCTGAACAACTCAAGAATTTTAATATTATAGACTTATATAGCCCCAAACAACTTTATGTGGGTTTAAATTCAAATAGTAATCGCTGGAAAAATAAGTATGAGCGTTGTTTGTTTTTATCAAGCCTACAGATTGACGAACAATTGTTGAATAATTATGAGAAAGAAACTGAGCTAGCGAACGATTTTTTCCCAAAAGGGACCTTCGGATATGACAAAGAAAGTGATTTTAATAAAAAACTTAGTAAATTAGCTAAATCGGCAATTTATAATTCAAATCCTCAACCATTGTGCTTAGCTTACTTGACAGTATCAGTACAAGAAAAGCAAAAAATCTTATATCAAAATATGTTTAAAAAGATATATCCAAATATTTCTTTGAAAGAGATTTCAAATGTAAAAGAATATGGCAAATATTTTGCCAACAGCAAATGTGATGTACTTATTTTTGGTCTAGTATCAGACTATTTTGATGGCTATGAGTTTCTAACCATTTATCAAGATAATAAAGCTAATTTTACTGGAATAGCCAGCAAAAAATTAGATGAGCAAATTACAAAGAGCCAATTTATTTCAAACCCCTTAAAAAGAGTTCAAGCATATAGGAATATTGTTGATAACATAGCTGATTTATGTGTAGTTAGACCAATTTTTACTTCTCTAACAAAAGAAATTTTTGTTAGAAAAAACTTAAACACACCAGGTATTGGATTATCTGTTTTTCACCAATATTTTCTTGGAAACATTTCAAGAGACGCACCATGACTCTAAAGCAACCAAAAATTATAATTTTAATTGAGACGTTTTTTATTGCATCGATTTTTCTTGTTTTAATGGCAACTTTACTAGTTGGAATATATTTTAATAAATATGAGGAACAGCAGAAACAAAATGAAAATATAGAAAGAAGACATCATCTTTTGTCACAACTGATCGTTCCCTCTTTGGCCATTTCTGATATATCAGAAGTAAGGAAACTGTTGCACATGTCATCTGGAGTTGATGAAACGTATATGATAATTGATGATAATGGCACAGTTATAATGTCTGATTATGGAAATAGATCTCTTTATGGTTTTGGAAAAAGTTTTAATAATTGGAAAATTTGTAACAGACCGAGTCTAATTGATCAAACCATAGAAAAAGAGAAGTACTCAATTTATTGCTCGAGCTTAATAGACAATAGTATATTTTCCAGCAATAAAAAAATAGGATTACTTTTCAGTTTCACAAAATCCAACCCTTTTATTTTATTTTCTCCAGCAGTGATCTATTTCATTTTAATATTGACCTTACTATTTTTAACTTTGATATTTCTCTTAAGAAAAATATTATATATGCAATTACTTCAGCCATTGCTTAAATTAAAGAATGCCATCTTAAACCGGTCTCTTCATAACGTAATACATCCCAAAATAGAGGAAATTAAAAAACTACCTTGGGAGTTGGTTGAAATTAAGGATGCGTTTGAAAGGTTATTATCAAACTTACAAGAAGAATATAATGGGCGTATTGAGGCTGAAAAGATGAAGGCATTAGTTGATGTTATGGCAGGAGTATGCCACGACATCCGCTCCCCTCTCTCAATTTTAGAATTTTGTATTATAGAGGCAAAGGATTATTTGCCCAAGAAAGATGTTCAAATACAAGTCGAAGCGCTACAAAATATTAGAGACATTGCAAATAATTTGCTCGATAAATATCGAGAACCCAATGCAAAGCTATTAACGCCAATAGAAACTGATTTTTTAATTAAACCTTTACTGCTCTCGTCTATTATAGATACAGTAATTTCCCACAAAAAGCAGGAATGGAAAAATAAACCTTGTAAGCTAATTTTCAATGCTCATAAAAATGCTAAAAACAAATGGATAAATTCAATTGAATCTGAAACAAGAAGAGTATTATCAAATATACTGAATAATGCTTATGAATCTTTAAGGGATAATGGATCTATAGACATATCTTTAAAATCAAATAGCAATGAATTATTAGTTATCATTTCCGATAATGGCATAGGTATTCCCTTTGCCCATCTTAAATCCGTTCTGAATGGTTTCAGCTCCAAACACCCAGGAAAAGGAATTGGGCTTTCTAATGCAAAACAGTATATGGAGAGTTTGGGAGGTAGTTTAGCTATTAATTCACAAGAAAATTCAGGAACACAGGTTACGCTTACATTTCCTTTTTTTAAAAATCCTTTATGGTTACCTGAAGAGATAATTATATGCAGTAATCAGACTATAATTCTTTTAGATGATGATCTCTCTATTCATAATTTTTGGCAAAAAAAGTTAAGAAATACAGGTGTTAAATTGATTCAATTTTATTCTGGAAGTGAATTTGTAGAATGGTATGGCCAATCTGAAAAATCGGATTCTACACTATACTTTATGGATTATGAACTTAGAAAGGAATCTCTTAACGGGGTTGATCTTTTGAAGTCAATTAACCCACAACAAAGAGGATTTTTAATAACAAGTCATGCTGAGAAAAATATTTTTCAAAGAACAGCCGAAGAATTAGGTATTTGGCTTTTGCCTAAGTGTGTATTGAATGAGATTCCTGTAAAAATAATAGCAGAACAATAAGTTGCATGAGCTTTCTCCATTCGTGCAGAAAGCTCAAAATAATTTATTGACGATTTTGCCATATTCTTAAGCTCTTCTGAGGAAGAGTTAATTTGTATTTCTATGAATTTTTGTTAACTACTATCTTGAAAACCTGTGACATGTCTAGATGGTTACCGAAACCCGCATATGGATGGCGCAGGATAGAAATCAGTATAAATCACTAAAACCTACTTTAAAGATAAAATATCAATCAGGTTACATATGACAGGTGATACCAAGTGCTTGCAAATTGCTTGCTGAGTGATTGCTAGGTGATTGCCAAGTGATTGCTAGGGTAATCCCCCCATTTTTAACTGAAGTTAAAAGTAGAGAATTAGGCAACTAGTGCCAATTTTTGCCTTGGAGGATTGCCTCCAATAGCAGTATTTGGACGTTCATTGTTGTACGTCCATAACCATTGTGTCGCATGGTGTTGTACTTCAGCAATAGATTCAAATAAATATTGGCTTAACCAATCATACCGAACAGTGCGATTATACCGTTCAATATAAGCATTTTGCTGTGGTTTGCCTGGTTGAATAAAGACTAATTGTATTTGATTTTTATCAGCCCATTGTTCTAACAACTTAGAGATATATTCAGGGCCATTGTCACAACGTATTTGCCGTGGTTTGCCACGCCACTCAATGACTTGATTAAGAGTCCGTATGACCCGCTCTGCCGGCAAAGATAAATCGACCTCGATAGCAAGACCTTCGCGGTTGAAATCATCGAGTACATTAAATAACCGATAACTCCGACCATCTCTTAGCTGAGCGTGCATAAAGTCCATCGACCAGCATTCGTTGATTGCAGTTGGCACCGCCAATGCCCCTGGTTTTTCCCTTATTAACCGTTTTTTGGGTTTTATTCGCATGTTGAGCTCTAATTCCCGATAGATTCGATAAACGCGTTTGTGATTCCAGATAAACTCCTTCACATTACGCAAATAGAGAAAACATAAGCCAAAACCCCAATTACGTTGGTTCTCTGTTAAACTCATCAACCAATCCGCTATGATTACATTTTCATCGTCTAATTGTGGCTGATACCGATAACAGGTTTGACTGAGGCCAAATAACTCACACGACATGCGAATTGAAATATCCTTATTAGCCACCGCCTTTCTCGCCAATTCTCATCGACGTGACGGTGTTACCACTTTTTTTCAATGGCCTCTTTCAGTATCTCCGCTTTCAATCGTTCCTGTGCATACATCTTTTTAAGCCGGCTATTTTCTGCTTCCAGCTCTTTTAACCGCGACATCATCGATGCGTCCATTCCTCCAAATTTAGCTCGCCATTTGTAAAATGTAGCTGCGCTAATGACATGTTCTCGGCAGAGTTCTGATACAGAGGTGCCACCTTCGGCTTGTTTTAGAATCAACAGGATTTGGCTGTCTGTAAATTTTGATCTTTTCCTGAAGAATCTCTTCCTATATAGCGTATGAGAAAATTCTACTTTTAACATCACTTATTTTTCGGGGGGATTACCTAATGAGCTAAGTTGATAAATAAAGCAGATACCATATTGGATATCTTATTAGGCATCAACATAGATACCTTGTTAGATATCATTTTAAGCATCAACTTAGACACCACATTAGATATCATCACAGGCATCAATTTAGATACCATATTAGATATCTCATCAGGAATCTACATGGATACCATGTTAGATATCATTACAGGCATCAACTTAGACACCACATTAGATATCAATACAGGCATCATTTTAGATACCACAGAAGATATCTTATTAGGCATCAGCTAAGATACCATATTAGATATCATTCCTGGCATCAACTTAGACACCACATTAGATATCATTACAGGCATCAACTTAGACACCACATTAGATATCATTACAGGCATCAATTTAGATACCATATTAGATATCTTATTAGGCATCAACTTAGACACCCCACTAGATATCATCACAGGCGTCAATTTAGATATCATATTAGATATCACTTGAGGCATCATCCTAGATACCACAATAGATACCGTGTTAGATATCATTTCAGGCATCAACTTAGACACCACATTAGATACCATCTCAGGAATCGGTTAGATACCACATTAGATATCACATAAGCAATCTACTTAGATACCATGTTAGATATCACCTCAGGAATCATCTTAGATACCATATCAGACATCATGTTAGGGATCAGCTTAGATACCACATCAGATATCATCTCAGGAATCTACTTAGATACCACATTAGATATCTTCTGAGGCATCGACTTAGATATCACATTAGATAACATGTCAGGAATCAACTTAAAGCCCTATTAGTTATCCAAGGGGGTATCTACTTAGATATCTTATTGGATATCAAAATAGGCATCTATTTGGATATCATATACGATAATGAAGGTAGGAAAAAAAGCACATTTTTTATTTTATAAAGAGTGATGCCAAATACACATTAGACAATGAAATGTCTGACAACAGGATAAGGCATTCATAATAAGAAGTAATATTGGTAATACTTCAAGACAAGCGATATAAACACAATTCATTTATAGGCAAGTTAATATACTTATTATATGGGTGAAATCAATCATATTAAATTCGACCGTATATTGTTAAATAACGCTATTCAATAAACATTGTTTTTATGGATTTTTTTGCTCAATTCAATGTTGCGAGTTTTTTATGCTTATGCAATATATCCCTCATTTACACGGTTGTCGATTTATGTTTAAATTCATTTATAACATCAACTTAAAAAATATAAGAGTATATGGATAATAATAATCAGAGCAGACAACCCAAACGAGCAATTTCTGATGTAGCAGAGTTTCTTGAAATTTCAATGCAGGCAGTTCATAAGCAATTAAAAAACAAAAGTATCAACTGCGATAAGGTCGGTAACAAGTCCTATTTAACTTTCAACTCTGCTAAAGAATTATTTAATTTTAAATTCAAACAAAAAAAAATCGCCGTGCAAATAGTTAAGGGAGGCACAGGTAAAACAACTACTATCAATAATATCGCTAGCTGTGCAAATACCTATGGAGCAAGAGTACTTCTTATAGATGCAGACCCTCAGGGAAATCTAACTGATGCAAATGGTGTTGACGCAGAAAATTTTCCCGTTTTGATTGATTTACTGAAGGGCGATGCATCTATTAACGATAGTATCGTTACCGTTTCAAGTGGTTTGGACCTCATACCTAGCCGTATTGAGAATGTAATACTTGATAACGAAATCGTAAATGGAAGATATCCTTTAGAAAAGTTGTATAACAACCTTCTAAGCTCCATTGAAAACAATTACGATTTTATTTTCATAGATTGCCCTCCAACTATGGGTCAAGCAGTTACAGCGGCTAGCTTATATGCAGATACAATCCTAGCTCCACTCAATCCTGACAAATTCAGTGCTAAGGGTTTAAAAATATTAAAACAGGAAGTAGACACCTTAAACAAACGATTTGAAAAAAAAATCGAGTATAGAGTTTTTCTAAATAAATTCAGTGCTAAAACGATTTTATCAGACAAAGCAATAATGTCTCTCATTTCAGATCCTGAGTTAGAAGGGAAGGTATTATCTACAACTGTTCAATATGCACAGGAAATTCCAAACATCACAGATGATAATAAAAGCTCATTTAGTAATCTAAAGAAGTCTTTGGTAAGAGATGATTTTGATCGTTTAACCAGAGAATTACTGGAGATCTCTAGTGAAGTATTCTCAAAAGATGAAAAAGCTCAATCTAAAATTACTCGAGAAGAAGCAGCCTTAGCATAAGGAGATAATAGTGCCTGACTTACAAAAGCTTCTAAAAGAACGAAATGTAAATAAATTTTCAAAAAAATTATACCGACCATGGGATCTTTCTGGAAATGATACTACTTCTGTTGCTTCCGCAGATAATAACCCAGGTATTATTAACGAGCAGGCTACAAAGTCTGAGACCTTACCTGAAGAAATTAAATTAAATAAAGATAGCAATAAGGTAACAACCAGATACCAATCAGATAACTCAAAAGACAACCGTGAGATATCTAATCGGAATCAGATAGATAACCCAAAGGAATCTATTAGATATCCTTTAGATACTAATTCAGATATCGATAAGATATCAGATCATTCAAGTGAATCTGAAAAAGAATCCAACTTAACACAACAGAAAGTATCGGTTGAAAAGGAGAGTATTTCAGATTTAAAAATGCAAAATGCGGTTGATGACTTATCGATGGGGCTAGAGCAACAAATAATTAGTCTATCAGGAAAGCAAAAAGTAATTTTTGATATGGTTATTGAAATATGCTCAGCAAGAAATAGCTTATCAACAGGACCGGTACAAACAGCATCTTTAGCCAGCTTTGCACAAACAACAACTGGTACTGTTAAAATAATGTTAGCTCGTTTAATAAAAAAAGAATTACTGATAAGACATCCCGGAAAAAATGCTAAAGGCGGATATATAAATCTTGGAATTACTTCAAGAATTTTAGACCTGGTAAACAGTATAAAAACTTCCAATAAACACAATTTATTTGATAGTGACATTATCTTGTCTAATAGATATCAAAAAGATATCTGTCATGAATATAATAGTAGTAGTAATAATATAATTACTACTACTTTAAATAAAAGATTTGAACAAATTCCACCTGAATGGGAAAATATTAATTTTGAACCTCTTGCACATATTGGCTTCTCAAAAACACAAATCAAACAAATTATTGGAAAAAGTGATCCTTCTGTTGTCCAAGAGTCTATAAACCATTTTGCCTTCGGATTAGAATACAATCCAAAATTTAAAAAATATGAGGATCCTTTGAATGTTCTAATGGGAGTTCTTAGAAAAGGACAAGCATGGGTTGAAACAGATTATCGATCGGCAATCGAAATTGCCCAACAAAAATTTTTAGAAGCTAAACGCTCTGAAATGGAACGTAAAAAATCTTTAGAAGAAGAGGCTTATAAGCTTGCTCTAAGTGAATGGGATTCTGGAATAACAGAACAAGAGCGGAATAAAATTACTGAAAGAGCTAAAGGTGATCTGACACCACCTGCAGCTAAGCTTTCTAAATATTTCAGAGATCATATTTGGCCTGAAAAGAAAAGCGAATATCTATTATTTTAGTTTGGCCTAGTAGTATTATTTCAAACAGTCTATGTAGGTAACTTAGATAATTTTTTAAAGCAGCAGTATGTTGTGCGCTTAAAATCTAGATGAAAATAAAATAATACAAAAGGGCAGCGCTTTCTATTTAATGTTAGCGGAGATGGAATAACACAAGAAGATAGAGCGTTGTATTTGTTCCTCAACGTTTGCCTAACCCAGATTATATGGAATAGACATCCTCAGTTTTTGTGGATATCTATGTGGAGTTCATGTCTCAATCAGGCCTAGGCTAGGTTTTAGATTTAGAGAAGCGTTACTGATTTTCACACTATATAGTCAAGCACAGTAATTGCTTACCTAGCACTTATTCCAAGAGGATGAACTAAGCAGGTTCTCATTAACAGTCTCTGAAACTAAAAAATCTTGAGTCTGGAGAGTACTAGATAAACTATGTTTCAATGTTATGTAACGCGAGCTTTACCTCGACAAACTGCAAGCCTCTGTTCTCTTGAAGCTGTAGTTTTTTCTTAATTTGGATGGGGCTAATACCTAAATGAATGCCGATTTTTGAAGGTGGGTAATCAACCAATAGTTCTTTAACTTGCTCCCATAACTCATCAGGGATTCGTCCCCGCGCTGTTCGTGTTGCTCGCCAGTGTCTAAACGGTTGTTTGACTGAGTCTAGTCTATCTATTCCACTTTTCATAAAGCGACCTCTTAGAATCATCGAGGCTACAGGCTAAACAAAAGAGGTGTCTTTAGTCACGCACGCTTGCAACAAACTCAGGATTTATGTGAGAAGTTAACAAAAAGCCTTCATCATCAATCATGCCAAGAGGATATAGATATAATTCGGGAGCAGATTCGGATTGTTAAACTTGAATTAGAACACCTTTATCATCGTCAAAAGCTCATAGAACAAGATGTTGAGAGGGAAAATAAGCAACAGGTATTAAACAGCAAAAGGATGTATGCTTAATAGCGTACATAGATATTGAATAACTAAGAGGGTAGGGGGCTAATTGATAGAATAGCGGTTTGGTTTTTATTATAGCCAAAAATAATCTTGATTAACATCAGCTCCTCATTATTTAAATGAATGATGTGAATAAAATAGATATCCACAAAATCTGTGGATATCCATGTGGAGTTCATGTTCCGGACAAGTATGTACTATGGTTTAGAGCTTCACCACTTGCTTTCACGCTAGGATTTATAAATGATAAAGTTCTTATTCCTTTGCAAGCCACTCCTCTATGGTCAATTTTGTATCATCATAAACTTTAAGTAATTGTTGGTAGAGGTTTTCTAATAGGTTAGTGTAACCCGCTTTACGATAACGCTCCAGGTATTGGCAAGCATACTTTAAACGGAGAGTACCACAGTAAGAAGCGCCACTCTTGGCTTTATGAGCAAGTTCTTCTATTCGTTTCCAGTCATTGTTGATATGTGCTCGTTCAATTTCTGCTTTTTCATGTGGAATATTAAATTTTAAATCTTTCAATAGTTCGCGCAAGATTCCTTCATCGCCAAGAGTGGTAATGGCATTGGTTAAATCGAATAAGGGATATTGTGTGATTTCAAATAATTCTTTTTCCGATGCAGGTAAATCGGCACCTAAGGGTTTATTACTGTCATCGTTGATATCACAAGGGGAACCTTGATAGGGTACCAACACAAATTGTTCTATCAGTGACTGTAGAAGTGGCGTTTTTAATGGCTTTTCCAAAACATGGAGAAAGCACGCTTCTTTGCATGCTTCAATCGTACTTGTATCAGCGTTCGCAGTAAGCGCTATAAAAGGGGTTAGGAAATTAATTGCGTTTTTATTTTGTTTGACTGTATTTATGACATCGATTCCTGTGCCATCCGGTAGGCCGATATCTGCGACAACAAAGTCATATTTTGCACGATTAAGGGATTTGATCGCACTGGCAACATCGATAGCTGTACTGACATTTAATCCAAGAGACTTTAATAATATTAACCCAATTTTTCTTGCTAACATATCATCCTCAATGAGAAGAACATCTAGTTTGTTAATATCCAGTTTTGTCACAGTAGAAAGACTTTCACTAGGCTCTTCCTCATCTAATATAGGCGCCAACTTTTTATTAACTGCCCGATGAGTCTCAGTAACTGTCATACTGTCATATGTTTTTGCAACCAACGCTTTTTCGAAGGGAATATCAATATAAAAAATGCTTCCTTTATCAGGCTCACTTTGAACATTGATTTCTCCATTCATATCTTCGACATATTTTTTTACAATTCGTAGACCAAGACCTGAGCCATTATAGGTATTTCGGTTGGCGGGATTTAAACGATTAAATTTTTCATAAATTGTGTTTTGTTTTTCAAGGGGAATGCCTATCCCTGTATCTTGTAGTATAAATTGTAAAATATAATTTTTCTCATAAGCCTCGATAAGCCTGACTGATAGTAGAATGAAACCCTTATGCGTAAATTTTAATGCGTTACCTAATAAATTAATTAATATCCTACTCAATCGGCGCTCATCACCTTTTATAACCTCAGGGATATCCCTATCGATGGTTGACGATAGAGTCAATCCCTTATCAAAAGCGGTTATTTGATTGAGTTCGATGACGTTGTTAATTAATTGACGGAGATTAAAACGCTTTGAAAGAACAGGGACTATGGAATTTTCGATTCGGTCAAAGTCTATGACATCGTTACAGATGCTTAATAATTGCTTCGAACTATTTCTTAACATAGTAAGCAGTTCTTCATCAGGCGTTTGACGATTCTGAACGAGATTATCTAAAACGGCCCAGACGCTAGAGGCTGGAGTTCTGATATCATGCTGCATATTTTGAATAAAATTAGTTTTAAGTAGGGTGGCTTCTTCGGCTGCAATATTAGCCAGAACGAGAGCTTCTTCAATTTCTTTTTGTTTTGTAATATCCGTTGTAATGCCCATCATGCCAATGACATTATTTTTGCTGTCCCTTAGCGGTACTTTGTTGGTAATGGCTGTAATCGTCCTGTTATTTGAAATGGTAATTTTTTCTTCATGGTTCAATATTGGCTTTCCAGTCCTCATAACGGTTTGGTCAATATCGACATATAGTTGTGCTCTTTCGCGCCATATCAGATCAAAATCTGATTTGCCAACGACCTCACTTCGATATTGTAAACCTGCTAATTGAGCAAACTCATCATTACAGCCAAGGTAAATACTGTTTTTATCTTTCCAATAAAAAAAGCCAGGAGCGTATCGCACTATATTTTCCAGCTGTAAATGTTCTACTTGGCTGTTAGAGGAATCCGCTAGCTGCTTCCCAATGATATAAATCTGCTCAACCTCATCATTCTTATTATAAATAGGAATAATGTCCCACTTGATTTGTAGTTCTTTATGATTGCTTGATATAAATCCGGTGGTACTGAGCTTTCTAATAGGTAGTTTTGTATTAATAAATGATTGAACAGAATATTTTTCAAATACATCAGTAATAGGGCAATTTTGAATGTCTTTCTTTTTACATCCTAGCATTTTTAATAATGATGCGCTTACTTCTTGTATGGTATGGGTATTTGATAATACAAAACATAAATTATCTGTATGTTTTAGGAATAGCTGCGAAGCGGTTTTAAAATCAATAGGCTTAGTCCCGGACACGTTTAATTCCTTTTACGCTTCTTCATGAAATATATTTTATACAAGTTTAGCTTATAAGAAACACATTGGCTTAAAAATTAAGTTATATACTTCTATAAAGAGGTCTTTTTTGGCTGATAGATTCTAATTATCGAAAAATCATATGGTTATTATCATGTCCAATATGTATTTTGTCGTCTCAAATCAGTTTAATTTTTGCTTGTTTGATTTGTTTATGCACTTTTATAGTGAAATATTGTAGAATTTGCCTTTTGAATTACAGATATAGATCGTGCGTCGAAGGATAATTTGATTGATCTTACCTCTAAGGAATCCCTATGAACTATAGCCAAAGCAGAGAAATTGCGGATACTTTAATCAATTGGTTGCGTGACTATGCTCCTACACAAATTGATTCTAATCTTGCTGATGCACAGGGCTCTTTTCCGCCACATGTTTTTATGGATTTAGCGAGAGAAGGGTTCTTTGGGATGCACGTTTCCCGCCAATATGGGGGCTTAGAGCTCAAACTGTTTGATATGCTTCGAGTCATTGAACAACTCGGAGCTATCGATTTAACGCTATCTACAATACTGATTGAAGTCATCCAGGGTGCTCATACCTTAGAAAACTATGCCTCTCAAAGCATGAAAAACCAGTATTTAACTAAACTGGCTAAAGGGGGATTATTTACCTCAGGTGCTATGACTGAGGCGGAAGCGGGATCGAATCCCAGGGCAATGAAATCTATGGCTGTTCCGCATCAAGAGGGTAAGTGGTTACTCCGAGGTAGCAAGCGCTGGGTAGGGATGGCAAACTCTGCCGAGCTTATTGCAATTTACGTCCAACAATTCGATGCAAACAATAGTTGGGTTGGGATGAGTGGTTTTCTAGTTCCTCGCAATACACCAGGGCTCCATATAGGGGCTGCTTCTCCGACCATGGGCTTGCGTGGCTTTTCTAAACATACTATTTATCTTGAAGATATCGAAGTTACACCGGAAAATTTGTTAGGCGAATCAGGGCAGGGCATGGAAATTGCTCAAGATAACATGATGTATATCAGGTTATGCTTAGCAGCTGCAAGTATCGGTAGTATGAAGCGTTGTATACAATTAATGAGTCGTTTTGCCGAAAGGCGGCGAGTAGTGACGGGCTTACTTATCGATAATCCAGTGACCTTAGTCCGATTAAGTGAGATGACCGCAATTGTTGAAGCGCTTGATAACGTTGTTTTCTCCACTGCTAGTTTTTATGATGATGAGCCTGACTTAGTGCCGGAAGAAGCCTTCGTCGTTGCGAAAATTTTAGGTTCTGAATATCTAGGTGAGATAACCGATCAATTAGTTCAGCTCTTAGGTGCCAGGGGTTATGAAGAAGGTAGTGGCGTCTCACAATATTTCAGAGACGCACGAGTTTTTAGAATATTTGAAGGCCCCACTGAGGCTTTAAATATGTACTTAGGCTCACGCGTTTTGGATATGAATTCTAAACTTGAACATTTTATTTCCAAATTACTAAACCAAGAGGCGCTTTTTGAGGAAATAAATCGGACAATTTCACAAGTCAAAGCGAAGTGTTTTCGCCGAAACGCATTGGGGAATAAGCAATTTTCAAAGGAGTATTGGTGCCAAGCACTGGTTGGAGAAGTCATGACCTACGGCCTTCTATTAGCATTCACCGATTATCAATTCACTAAAACCAACTCATCCAAATTATATCGTGCCTCGCTTTGGGCGCGTTATAAGTACTATGAAATTGTGAATAAAGCATTAAATACTACCTTGGGCGAACGGGTCTTAATCCAGCAATCCGAGTTGCATGGCATTGTCTCTGATTACAGTCAAACAATCGGCAATATTGAGCAAGTGAGGCAATCACAGGATGTAGCAATCGATGACTATTTAAAAATAAAAGACAATCATTTCGCTTTAAAAGAAGAAAGATCTATGGTCAGTCACAATCCATTAACTGATATTGAGAGTTATGATGACATTGCGATAGCAAAGATAGAGCATATTGATACCGTTCCTCTTCCCAATGCTTATGTGCATCAGCTCTTTGAGAGCAAAGCGGTTCAGGCTCCTGATGCCGTTGCCTTGGTCAATGGTGATGAGCAAATGTCTTATCATGCGCTTAATGCTAATGCAAACCAAGTGGCCCATTTTCTGATAAATAAAGGATTTGGTGCTAATACGATGGTTGGACTCTATCTTGAGCGCTCTAGTGAAATGATTATTGGTCTGCTTGGGATCCTTAAAGCAGGTAGTGCCTATTTACCTTTGGATTCGAACTATCCTGGGAAGAGTCTGCAATATATGTTTGAAAACTCCGGTGCTGAAGTCGTATTAACGCATAGAGCCTTGGAAAACAAGTTGCCCTTTACAGCAAAAAATGTATTTTTTATTGAGGATATTCTGGGCCTTGCATCAGCAGAGTTTGATACGAATCCACAGTTGAATGTGGACTTAGATAGTCTTGGCTATCTGATTTACACCTCTGGCTCAACAGGTAAACCTAAGGGTGTTATGTTGCCTAATAGAGCATTAACTAATTTAATGAGTTGGCATTTTGAACAAATTTCTGAAAAAAGAAATGTGTTGCAATTTACAACCCTAAGTTTTGATATGAGTTTCATTGAAATATTTTCAGCTCTAGGCTCAGGCGGTACTCTTGTACTACTTTCAGAAGAGGAGCGCCTAGATCCTTGGAAATTGTCAAACTTAGTTAAACAACATAGTATTCAACAATTAGTTCTCCCTGTATCGTTTTTAAAAGTTCTCACTTCGACACCCATCGATAGAAGTCATTTCAATAGCTTAAAAGAGGTTATTGTTGCAGGAGAGCAACTTACCATTAATCCGGCAATTTTATCATTCTTTACGAATCATACCTCGTGCAAACTATTAAACTATTATGGTCCCGCTGAAACGCATGTGGTTACTGCGTTTACCTTTCCTGAAAAAACAAGTGACTGGCCCGATTATCCGCCTATCGGACGGCCGATTTTCAATACTGAAATTCTGCTGTTAGATGAGAGTAAACAACCTGTGATGCCTGGTGAGAGCGGAGAAGTCTATATAAGAGGAGTCTCTCTAGCAAAGGGATATATCAATCAAAGTGAATTAACTAAAGATAAATTTATTTTAGATCCTTTGAGTGAGGAAGAGGGTGCTCGATTGTACAAAACAGGGGATATGGCGAGATTTCTTCCTGATGGCAACCTTGTTTTTCTTGGTCGAAAAGATGAGCAATTAAAGGTTCGTGGATTTCGGGTTGAGCCTCAAGAAATTGAATTAGAATTAGTCAAATATCCAGGGGTTCGAGAAGCAGGTGTCATTGCTAGGAAAGGCTTTGATGCAGTTTGCCATCTCGAGGCCTTTATTGTGCTTGAAGAGGATAGCGATGAGAAAGTAGTTAATCTTATTTATTCCTTTCTTCAAGAACGATTGCTACCTCATATGGTGCCATCGGTGATTAATCTTATTGATCAAATGCCCTTAACTGATAGTGGTAAAATTGATAGGAAAAAATTAGAGAAATATAACAAACCGATCGCTTATTCGCTTAATAAAATAGAAGAACCCAGTACAACCACTGAAAAAGATATGCTTGAAATCATGGAAACAATTTTTAAGTTTCCGATAGGCATTAATCATAGCTTTACCTCAATTGGCGGTAATTCATTGTTGGCTATGCATATAGTGACCATGCTGAAGGAGAAATTTGCTGTCGAGTTACCCGCTTATACCCTGTTATCAGATGCTAAAATTTCAGAGACGGCAAAGCGAATTGATGGGTTACTGGCTCAAAAAGATAATCCCATCAACTCAGTATGCATTATAAAACCACAAAATGACTCACATTGTTCTCAATAACTTTTCAGGGGAATGTCATGCAATCCTGTTCTAGTTTCTTAAGCGCTATATGAAAGACGATGAGACTTCTCTTTAGACCTTCCTCTGCCCATAACTCTTACTAGCTCTTCTTGGAATTCACGCTCGTTTTGTTCTAACTCCTTCATCGTTTGCTCGCGACGTATTCGGTCTTCTTCTGCGAGCTTTCGATTTTCAGCAAAACCTTTAATGACGTCGTCGCGATGTGAATTTTTCTCGGACGTTGTTGTTAATACCTCTTGAAGTTCTTTATTTGCCTGGTCAACTTCTTTTGTGCTTTCCCATACACGTTGTGTACTTTGCTCTAGTCGGTCTATTAGAGAAAGTCCTATAGAGGCGTTTTCCTTTAGACTATCGACTCTGCTGGCAAACGCATTAACATTTTGAGCCAGTTCTTCATGCACGAGGGTTGATGAGACTGTCGATTGGGCAATTGTCGAGGCACTTTGAGTAATCGATTGTTGAGCTTTATCTAAAAGAGCGACATTTTCAGCAAGCTTGGAGTGCAGGGGTTCCCAAGCTTCACTAATGCGCTCACTTGTTTGGTCGATGATTGCATGAGTGTCTTGAAGTTCTGCCAGTATTTGGTGCTGTTGCTGATTCAACTGTTGAGTAGACTGGGTTTGCTCTAGTTGAATCTGTGCTTGTGCTGCAAAGGCCTGGCTGTTGGCATCCATGGTGTTACTAGCACCTTGAAGACCAGTTGCCAAGTCTTGCAATTCTGCCCCCATCTCTTTGGCCTCTTCAATGCCCTCGTTAAGTCGTTCTTCGGCATAGACAGCGAGTTTTGTTGTTTCGTTGAAGCGCTTTTGGTCATAGTAATGATGTAATTTCAATAAGCCTACAATAGCGATATAAAGCGCGCCGGCTGCAATGGCGCAAATCGCAATAGCATTTAAAAAAATCCCTACGGTTGCTGCGGCAGCAACCACCAGGGTTAGCAAGATTAAATGCTTGTACCAGGCGATCTCTCCGACCCATTGCGCCACTTTTGAAAATGGGCTTTGCAGTTCGTCATCATGGCGCTCAAGGATATCCGAAACCTCTGTTTCGCGTTTCTTTTTTTCTTGTTCGATTTGTTCTTCTACAAAAATGGCTGTTTGTGTTTTACGCAAGACCTCTTCTTTGACTTCCTCGACGGCCAACACGCCGTCTATAATTTGCCTGGCTCTCATAACGTCTCCTTGCTAGGGTGTTGTGGAAAAAAAACGCGATGAGCTTTCACGGCGTGAAGAGGCTTTGTCATCTGGGTTATCGTCCACAGCCAAATGTTGGGTTTCTTTTAATAGTCTTAGTAACTGGGCTCGCGACGTTTCTAAACCCCTTATTTTATCTTTAAGTTGTTGTTCATGTTCGCGGGATTTACTTGCTTCTTCTTTTAATTGGATAACCTCTTCTTCAAAGAAGGTTGTTTTTTTATCCATTGACGCCATTTGTGCTTTCGATGCTTGTAACGATTCAGCAAGCTCTTTATTCTTGATTTCAAGTAATTCAGCGCGCCGTTCGGCTGTCGCGACTCTCTCCAGCGCCTTCTCTTTATCAATGGAGAGCCCATCAATTACGCCCTGAGTGATATCTAACCGCTCCAGTTGCTCATCAAAGCGGGCCTTAGTTTCTTGTAAACCAGCAACAGTCTCACTTAGCTGCCCGTCTTTTTGGGTTAACGCGCTTTCAACGATACGCAAGGCATTGACTAGATGAGCCAACTCGTCATCTTTTTCTTGTAACAAGCTTGCAGTGGCATCGAGTTTATTGCCTGTGGTGGCAAGTTGTTCCTTAAGCCGCTCATTTTCATGGCCGAGCGCCTCATTGGTGGCTACTGCGAGGCGCAGCGATTCGCCAATTTTATCTTGCGTTGCAATCGTTTGTTGGATATTGTCATTCACGGTCATTAGCCCGGTTCTAAGGGTGTATTTTTGACGTTTAATTTCTTTGTTTAAGCTGTCTAAGGCCTCATCAACCGATAAATCAATCGCTATAGTCGCCTCATCGGTACTGTCTTTAGTCAGGGCAAGATACCCCAATTTAGACCCATAATAGAACCAGCCGTTAATCCCGCTATTCCAGGCGGCTAACTTTAACAGCTCAGGGTTGTTTTGTAATCGTCTTGACGCACGCTCAAGTGCTTTACCATTTTCTGTGACGGCTGTTTTGACGACGGTGAAATTATTTTGCAAACGCTCGGAGGCAGACCCCAATGCCAAACCGTATTTTGCTACTAGAAACTGCACTATTTTTGTATTGTCCCTAATGAAGAAAGGCGCACGGCATAGCCACATTGGGTATTTTAATAAGGTGGCGAGTTCTGCTCGTTTAATATTTTCAATGACCTCGTATTCCAACTCTTCAGGTATTCTAAAATAGTGATATCTGTCAGGGGATTCATATAAGTAATAATAAGCCCAAGCGTTTAAGTGTTTAACGAGCTCTACAATATCGTCTTCAATTTTGAGTTCTGCTGAGGCACTAAAAACCGCCCAGCCTAAGGATTGTTCAATAGCTTCTATCACCAGTTCTTTATCACCCTTTAACTCAGGGGATGCAAGGGTTAATGCTAAGCCGTCGATGCGAACCGCAAGCTGCATCACTTTCTTTTGCTGCCTTAGTTCGTCTGGGCTTTGATTCAGAACAGTAATAGGGCCATAAGTTTCAAAGGCGGCTACGATTTCTGCTTCCGTTGAATGGAGAGTTAACATAAGTAATGATTCCCTTTAACTAGTAACTTTAAGGGGCGTAGAAGCAACGAGTGAAAGAGGGATACGTTGATTGGGCTGTTTCCATTGCGCGGCTCTAACTTGCTTTAACACCAATATATTCTGAGAGTAGTGACCTCATTGGTTGGTCAGTTGCTGGCTTTCACATCCTGTGGCCGGTGCTTCCTTGTACCGGTATCCTTTCAACCCTCTTGGTCTTTAAAAAGCCAACAACCGCCATCAAAAACATTGTCTAGGAAGCCCATAAAAAAGTCATTAAGGCTTTTTCTTCTTCTTGTGTAAGAAATATCTTGGGGATAACTCGTTCAATAATAGCGATATTTGTTCATTAATTAACAGTATTCGGGCTTAAAAATCGAATAACAGTTGCTTGGAAGGTAGGCCTTGGGGCAGGGCGGTTGCTCTTGGGTTTGATTGGCTGCGTACTTGCGTTTTACCTGCTCGGCTATTGTTCTGTTGTACAGGATTAGGAGTTTTTGCGAGGCATAGCGATAACAGCAGGGCTTGGTGAATGGCGTCGTCTGTGTGGTAGGTGGTTAACTGATAGTTGCGTTGATAACGTTCTTTAGCGATTAGGCAAAAATGGTCATAGGCCTCGAAAAATCCTGAAAAGGCAATAATGCGAGTTTGTCCTAGTTTGGACTTAAGTCGTCCATTGGTCAGGCAAAGCGTCCAGTCGCCTAATAAGTCTTTCTCCAGGCGGATGACATAATAGCGTGTGTCTTTCTCAAAACGTGCACTATGAAAACATTCCTTGGGGTTAAAATGCAGATAATGAACCCAGGGCAGGGTGAAAAAACACGTCACCAGGCGTTACCCGTTACAGGCTCTATGATACTCATTTCAGTCAATTCATTGCGATTCATCGAGCCCTTTTTCATGGGTATAGCGCGTTTTGGAAGGCGTTTTGAGTCACCCTGGTCTTTATATCCTGTCAACGTATAAAAAGCAGTTGTTTTCTTCTTGCCACCAGACCTCGGCAATTACAGGGTATACCTTGGTCTGGATGGGTTTTGCGGATTTTTCCCTGCGAATTTGATTTATTCAATATTCACCGCTTCTTTTAATTTAGTGAGCGGTTTGAAGCTAACGGTTTTAGATGCAGGAATCTCGAGGGCATCCCCAGTTGCAGGGTTTCGTCCTGTTCGAGCAGCGCGTTCTTTGACCGAGAAGCTGGCAAAACCAGGCAAGACAATCGAGTCGCCTTTAGCCAATGTGTCTGTTAAGTGGTGAAGTAACGCGCTTAGCGCTTGCTCGGAGTCTTTTTTGCTAAGCTCGGATTTTTCGCTAATTGCGGCAACTAATTCTTTCTTATTCATGGGCGCACCTTAATTTATCATTGAATTTTTACAATAATCAAATACAGACGGTTGGTTGTCAAATAAAAAAAGTGTAAGGTTGGAGGTCGTGCGGCCCGCTCTGCCATTGAGTTGGTCGTTAATTAATTTTGATCAAACTAATTTTGGAGGCTACGGTGCCATTACTATCTATAAACGATGCAAACAATAAAGAAAAAGTAAAATTCACTATCGATGGTTCGCTTTATGAAAAAATTAAAGACTACTGCACATGGGCTGATATAAATGGCACAGATAGGTTCTTTGAGGAAGCCGCAAAGTATGTGTTATCAAAGGATAAAGAGTGGAAATTGTATTCAAAAAATAACAAGAGCAACAAGAAAACACCTGCTTGAGAAGAGCGAGTAAAATAAGGGGCTTGCTCAGAAAATATCCGTTGATTTTTCAAGGGCTAGCCCTTTCCTGCGAAAGCGCGTTAACAAATTAGCGCGCCCGGCACCCCGAAAATGACGTTTCATTTTTGAATAAAAATTTTCTCATTAACAATCCATCGCTTAGGCCGCAATTGGGCGCATGTCTCGCAAACAGCAATTTACAGTGATGAAAATTCGTCCTACCATTGATTTATGTGACAACAATCAAAGAGGCTTTTATGATGGCGAAAGGCGGTTATCGTCCTGGAGCAAGGAGGCCAAAAGGTGGGCGATATGGAGAGTCGACAAAACAACTAGCAATACCCGGTTCGCGCTTTGAGGGAGTTTTTGCTTTCCTTGAAAGTCGAACACCTCATCAATTACCTTTGTATGCCAGCACTGTGCGTGCAGGTTTTCCATCGCCTGCCGATGATTATATCGATATGCATATTGATTTAAATGAGTATCTGATTAGCCACCAAGCGAGTACCTTTATCGTACGGGCATCAGGCGATTCAATGATTGGCGCAGGCATTCATTCGGGTGATTTACTGATTGTGGATAGAGGTCTTGAGCCAGCGCAGGGGAAAATTGTTATTGCTGCGATTAATGGTGAGCTGACAGTTAAGCGACTGCGAATTCACGATGGGCGCGTGCAATTATTGCCGGATAATGACCGCTATCCACCACTTGATATTAGCGAAGACCTTGAATTGGTGATTTGGGGTGTTGTGACCTTTGTCATTCATCAGGCGAGTTAATCATGTTCGCCCTCATTGACTGTAATAATTTTTACGCTAGCTGTGAGAGATTGTTCCGGCCTGATTTGCAAGACAAGCCCATTTGTATCCTATCGAACAATGATGGTTGTGTGATTGCGCGCTCCAATGAGGCGAAAGCCCTAGGCATTAAAATGGGCGAGCCTTATTTTCAAGTGAAGGCCTTATGCAAACAGCACAAGGTTAAGATATTTTCATCGAATTACACCCTTTACGGGGATTTATCGCATCGCGTCATGTCAGTCATCCAAGAGTCTTGGGATGCGGTTGAAATCTATTCGATTGATGAGGCCTTTATTGATTTAAGTAGTCTGCCTAAAGACTCGCATGATTCCTTTTGCCTTGAGCTGCAACAGCGTATTCTTAGACAAACAGGGATTCCAACTTCAATAGGTATTGGCCCTACCAAGACACTCGCGAAAGTCGCGAATCACATCTGCAAAAAGGAATTGAAAATCCCGGTCTTTAACATCACCCATCAACGCGAGTGGCTTAAGCGTATTGGGGTAGGTGATGTTTGGGGAATAGGGCGGCAATGGCATAAGAAACTAGTGGGGCAGGGGATTTATACGGCCTTTGATTTAGCGCAAATGAACGCCCACTTATTAAAAAAACAATACAATGTGGTGATGATGCGAACTGCCATGGAACTGCAGGGCCGGTCTTGCGCGGAGCTTCTCGTTGAAGAGCCTAAACAATCCATTATGTCATCCAAATCATTTGGCGGGATGCAAACTGAATTCGAACCCATTGCCGAGGCCATCAGCTCACATTGTGCTAGGGCTTGGGAGAAGTTAAGGCGACAAGAGCTTGTTGCGCAAGCGCTGTTTGTCTTTGTGCAGACCAACTCGTTTCGCGACGATTTGCCGCAATACTGTAAGAGCATGCATTTTAAATTAATTAATCCCAGCGATGACTTAAGCTTGCTCACCAAAGTGTCAAAACTGTGTTTAAAGAAACTGTATCGTAGCGGCTACCAATACAAAAAGGTCGGTGTTTGTTTAGAGGATTTGATTCCTAAGAACCCGCGGCAACTGGATATCTTTCATCAACCTAGTGATGAAGCCATCGCTAATTATGAGCGAGTCATGAAGGTTATCGAGGGCATTAATCACAAATACGGCAGACAAACGATTCGCCTAGCTGCAGAAGGGTATTCCAAGCCCTGGGCGATGCGAGCTGAGTTAAAATCACCAGCCTACACAACAAGATGGTCAGATTTGCCGATAGTCAAAGCTTGATTTGACATTGATAGGGGAGGGCGCCAGGCGTACACTGCTGCACACTTAAATGTGTCATCGGGAGTTTTTAGTTGTTCACTCTTAACCTGCAAAAACTGCGATTATTAGTCAGTCTACTCGTATTGCCCTTAGCGTTATTTGCTGAGCCGCCTCATTCGTTCCAACAGGCAAAGCGAATAGCTACTCAGCTTTTTGCAGAACATCGTCTAACGCTATATTGCCATTGCGCCTTTGATGCGAACAAGCACATTGATTTAGCGAGCTGTCAGATGCAAGAGGCGGCTGATAAAAAACGCGCGAGCCGCGTTGAATTCGAACATATGTTAAGGCGCTTTAGCAACGTGTTATAAAAAATTATTATTCTATTCTGCTATCGTAAAAAGAACTCGCATGCACACAAGCTACGAAATATTATTCATTTGATGGGTATTTTATGCCCCGATCATACGTCATCCCACGTGGTACCTAGGGATGACGTTGTGGGGCCCTTGGCCCTATTAGGATCCAAGTTTTATAGAGCTATCTAACTTAGCTGAGTCAAATTTACTGATTAGCTCTGCTACTTGCGGACTCAAAAGCTGAGCCTTTGTTAGAACCTTTTGGTGGTGCTCGTGTGCTTCAAAAGAATAAGGATCTAAATCCATCTTTTCACCGATACTTTCATAACTTAAAAAGATTTTGTTGCTTACTTTTTTAAGTTCCAACTCTCTTACTTTTTTAATAGCGCGAGGTAAGGTTTGTAATAAATAGCTTTCTCGCAGAGGCATTCCTTCTAAATCATTTTTTTTCAAATTTATAGCATGAACTGGGGCCCATTTTACTTCTGCAATATCGCTTCCTGCCTTGGTGGTAGGTGGCTCTTTTAAACGACCTAGATGAAACAGATAATGAGTTACCTTGGTATGCAATCTCTCTTCATTAGTCACACCAAAATCATCAGAGGTATACAACTCACGAGGCTTATGCTCCATTAAATTTAAGCCAGTTTCTTCTTGAGCTTCACGGAGCGCTGTTTCCCAGGCATTATAGTCATTAGTATAATTAATACCGGCATCAGCCAAGTATTTTTTCATGACTAGGGGGTTAATTTTTTTTCCTAATTTTTCACCTTGTTGTTGAAGAAACCCTTTATAAGAATTTTCTTGCAATTGCTTCAAACTATAGGATGATGTGCGCTTATCCGATGCTTTTTCATCAGTCAGAGTTATTGCATTAAGATTTCCGATAAGCGCTTCCTCTTCCTGATCTCTTTGATCTTCACTTCGAGTATCAAAATTTACTTCACTACCAGCAGGACCTTGACCTCGTGTGTAACCACCTATCTGCTCGTAATTGACCTTGTTAGGCTTCCTGGCGTGAAGTACCTGAATAACACCGGTTTCATCATCAGTATAAGTGATAGTACAAGACACACCTGAGCCTTGTTTGGTATAGGGATGAATATCATAGGATTTTCTTTTGGGTCCATCTGGATTGTGAATTCTCGCGCCAAACATGGTAATAGGTAAGCGATCCAGTAAGGTACACGCTTCTCGCTCCACCTTTAATTGCTCTGATTTACTCAACATCTTACTTCTCCAAAAAAATTGTTGTTAACTAACGGGGCGGAATGATAACACTAGTAGCTATGGAATTATGGAAGTTGCTAATTCCATTGTGGAATATTTCATTCCGTCATGGAATTGGTAAGCAAAGCACGACTGCAAACTTTGTTGCATATACCCGGATCAACCTAAAAATCAGCCTTCAAATGTTGGCACTTGGGCCTATGCTTTAAGGGTTGGATGCAGTACACTTCGGCACCTAATTTTGGGCAGGAGTTGAGGATGCGTTTTTTACTCTATAGTGTCCTATGTCTGAGTCACTTTGTATGGGCCGAATCTCCAAACTCGTTTAATCAGTCTAAAAAAATAGTCCAGCAATTATTTAAAAATCATCCACAAACGATTTATTGCGGTTGTACTTATCAGGATAAAACGGTGCATCTTGATTCCTGTGGCATGAGCGAGGCAGGGACAAAAAGCAGGGCGAATCGCATCGAAATAGAACATGTTATGGCAGTGGAGCACTTTAGCCAACACTTTGACTGTTGGCGTATCCCCATATGCACTGATGCGCAGGGTAGGGCGTTTAAAGGGCGAAAATGCTGTGAGCATGTGGATGCTCAATTTAGGCATGTGGAGTCTGAACTTTATAACTTATGGCCTGCGGTAGGCTTAATTAATCAAGCTCGTTCCAATTACCGCTTTGGTGTTTTACCTGGGAATGACCGTTATTATGGGTGTTCATTTAAAATAGATAAGCGCTTGCGACGGGTCGAGCCGGCTGATGAGGTAAAAGGTATTGTGGCGCGCGCCTACCTCTTTATGTCCGACTATTATCAGATTTCTTTGAGTTCCGCCCAACGTCAATTGTTTCAGGCTTGGAATAGGCAGTTTGCCCCCACGATTTGGGAGCTTACCTGGGCTGAGAAAGTCGCGGAACTGGAAGGATATCCAAACCCGTACATTAGCCAATGGGAAACCCAAAAAAATAAAACTTAGGTAGCTGTTCCCATGAGCAAAAAATGCCACTATAGCATCATGGTAAGAAGCAAAAGAGAAAAAGCGCGCTAAATGTATTGGATATATGTTGTCAGCTCTATAGTAGCTTGAGATAAGAAAAATTACTCTTCTTTCTTAAACACCGCATCTGCTCCAAAGAGTTTTACATCTTTCGAAATAACTTTTATTGTTTCAGAATTGGCAGATTTTGGTAGGTTATTTCGATAAAGCTTATCTATTTTTTCTTGTTGTTTATGCGATATCGAACTCTGCAGCTTCTCGGTTTTAACTGCTTCTTCAGTAATAATATCCCACAATGCCTGAGGAAAATCTCCATTTATGGGTTCAATTTTACCTTTATTGATACAAATTTTTGTCTTCTGAAGTTCCTTGATGTAAGGGAACGGCATAATATAAGCAATAATTATTATTCCAGGTAACTTTATATAAATAAAAGCGACTGTACCATTAGCTTTTAGATCAAACCCTACGGCTCTATGCAAATAACGATGAATGTTTGTAGGTAAATTGCTACCTGGTGTAATTATATCGACTAAAAAATTATAGAAATGTACTTCATGCTCACCAAGGCTATTTGTTTTATTGAATAAGTAATCATGCCATGTGGAAAGAGCATTGGTACTTGTTGTTAATAAGGATTGATTAAGATGCTCTGTTTGATTGTTTTCAATTTGGTAATTTAATACTCTCCACGCAATAGAGACAGCATACTTAAGTAAGGTACTGTTGTAGGTTACGCTTTTCTGACCATTGTGCAGCGGATAAAAAACATTATCTGCAAAATATTTCTCAAATTGGGAGAAAAGTTCTTCGCAATTAGAACATAGCCAAGGAAGTTTAAGTCCATCTTGCACGGGGTTGTTCATATTTTGGCTAGATCGAATGCGGCCTGTAGAGGATGTCTTTTTAAGCCAAGTAAATATAAATTTAGGTATTATATGACTTTTTAACAGTGGTTTTGTAAGGTTACAAAGTCTACATATGCCGGTAGTCAATTATCTTTCCCCAAAAGAACGATATTATTACTATCAACTATAGAGTGAAGTCTTGCATTTTCCATAAGTATTGTAGCATTGATTGATGTAATTTTGCTCAATTCCGAATTTAGATGCTGAATTTCTAACCTTAATTCCTTATTAATACGCTGCAATTTTTTTAAAGATGAGTCTTTTTTATCTATTGGGGTAGGGCTTATTGCGCTTTTAATTTCTTGGATCCGTTTAATGATATCTGGATAATTATTATGTAAAGATGCACGACTTATTTCTGCTTCTTGTGCTACAGACGAAATAGATAGTTTTCGGTCTTTTGCAATAACTTTAGGCCGGTTATATTGTATTCGAACGATAGCTTGTATGATTCTCTGTCTTGTCAGTTCACTTTTTGATTGCTTATTCATAAGAAGTTGCCTCCTCATTATTAATTTGAATGCCTAGCCCTTTTAAAACCTGCTCACATCGTTGAATGTCTCGTTCTATTCTCTCCTTGCCAGAAGGACCGATATCAGAAATATTTCTCAATTCCAATTGTTGTTTATAAATTTCTTGCCAAATGGTAATTTTCCGATCATCAATGACTGCATTACAACATTTCCCACAACGAGTTTTTTCAAATCCTGTCCCGCCTAGGCAACCTTTTAAATCTGCTGTGCACCAGGCAACGGAGGTCGCTCGGATATGAATTTGTTCTGATATATTTTCAGCGAGTTTTTTTCGAGATTCGTAGGTTCTAACGTTTTGATGTTTGTTTCTGAAGCTAATGATTTGCTCACTCATCCCTCCTGTAATTAAAGTATCTTCTTCTAGCCAATGCTCCACTATTGAAACTTTATTACTTTTTATTGCGATCATAATATCATCGTAGAGCTCAGTATCTTGCTGCTCATTAAGAGCATAAAGTGCTGTCATATCTAAAGACCAGTGTTTGAAATGCTCTCTTAAATACCGTAAGTCGCCGAAAGCACTCTGTGCTGCATAGACTGCAAAAGTTCGCCGAAATTGATGAGGTGTAAAATGCCAATCAATGCCATAAAATTGTGCAAATTTATTTATCCTATTTCGTATGGCAGGAGAAGACAGCGTATGAAATTGTTTATTCTTTTTATTAAGTAATAGAATGTTTTTCTGACGTTGTAGCTTATTGATCTGAACTACATTATGCGTATCCATTGTTTTAATGAGTTGATTTAATTCGGTGTGTAGTGGCGATAAGAGACGTATTGCTATTTTGATGGCCTGGTGAGTGATGGCTGTGACCAGCCAATCAGTATTCCCTTCATGTGTTTTATCCGAGCGACCCTTCATCCAATAATACGTTTCTTCGTTATGCAAGGTAGTATAGACCGAGTTAATTGTTAAACTGGCCAATTCATGGACGCGAATACCACTTGTAACTAAAATTGTAATCAAGCAACTGTCTAAAATTAAGCTTAATTTTTGATTAAATGCTCTTAACCCACCCTTATGGCCAAGGCTTATTAAAAAGCGACTTACTTTATCGCAAATGACAGAATCAACAAGAGTTAAATTTTGAATACGAATTTGGTCTATTTCATCACGAATAGTTAATAATGAATCAGCATCATTCAGATGGGTCACCGCGAGTGAGAAAATTTCGGCTAAGACCTTGTCTGGAATTATTTGTGTTGATGCAGTTTTATTGATGCCACCTTGAATACCAGATAAGTAAAAGGAGGATGTCCCTGGCCATGGCGCTCTCATAGGGGAAAATGTTCCTTGGCTTAACTCAAATAGGGCTTCGATAGAAGAAAATTTCCCTTTTAAGGTCTTATTTGAATGATTTTTCCCGGTAATTGAGTTAACGCCTTGACGGCATACATGTACATAATTACTACACATTAGTTCTGTGACATCCATCAGGGAGTTAACTCTTAACTTGTTTAAATAGTTAAAAAATAATTGAGTATTTTTAAGAAAACTGACGGTAGTTGATCCTCTAGGACGGATAGAACCTTCCCTTCCATTTAGATAATATTTTAGACAGGTGACTTTAGAGATAAGCTGAAATTGCTTTGGAACTCTTTTAAAATTTAAAACTTTCATATGTTCAGGATGGTTCTGAACGAATAGATTGTCAGGTAAACGCCATATATCGTCTTTGAATAGACTAATAATTTGATTAATCCCATCCTTACCTTGTGTGCTATTAATAACTATTGAATTAGAAGCTGACAATAACTCGTTAATGGAGCTTATCTTTTTTAAAGGATGTTCAAGAAAATCTGTTGCTGACAAGGTGCTCATTCTATTTCCAGTTTGAGTTGCTCATTGGAGCGCCAAAACGGATGGGGGTTTATTTTCGCGTTTTCTTGCTCATGTAAAACTTTTTGCCGATCAAAATGGGGGATTATCTGGTTATTGATTACATTAACAATATAACCGTAGTAACGATTCCAGGCTTTTGTCCCTATTAAGTTACGCTCATTTATAAGTAACCAATAAAAGCTGAACAATCGATAAAGATCATCTTCAGTTACAACAAAGCTAGAACAACGAAAACATGCCAAAAATTTTGTGCAGTGGCTTCCATCTTTAGGAGCGTAAACACCATATTGAGAATTTTTACAACCAGCAATGGGCGTATTCTCTTTATTAGCTAATGAGTGCAGCGAACTATTAGCAAGTAATTCTTTGTTGCGAAGCTCGCCCATGAATCGCCAATTGTGTTTTGCTTCATCCGGGGCTTCTAGATAAAAATCATTAGAGACTTTAACAGTATGACCTGCTAGTGAAGCAGTAACAAAAGGGTCTTGTCCTGATAATTCCCAGATACGGTTTTCAAATGTTTTTCGAAGCCGCATCACATTGAGGGTTAAGGGTTGATTATCAGCGTTTTGCAACTTGTTGTTTATAACAAATAAATCAATGCATTTGTTTAAAGTATTATTCGATAAGAGGTTAATAGCCCCTCGATTGCCGCCTTTGGACTGAAAAACAAATAAGGGATAAGCGATTCTAAATTTTAAACGAATCTCATGATTACGGTGATTAATTAGGTTAATAATATCGCTCACATCCATCATGATGGTTTTTAATCGTTCCTTATGATCAGAATTCCGAATAGTCTTAATATGGGTGTTTCTACCTCGTCTTTTGTGGCTAATTAATAATTGGCGATTATTTTTAATGGGGTGAGGTTGAACACAATCTGTATTTAACTCCAATATAGATGTTGGATTAAGGCCTGTTCGTAATGCTATTGATAAAACACAAATGGTTAGGTCATAACTTGATAGCAACTTTGTTTCACTTTGAATCCGCTTTAATTCTTTTTTTAGGGCGAGGGTAACAGATTCCCGTTCAATTTTAGATAAAGGATGCTGCCCCTTTTTTTGTCGATTAATACGGGGGAAAGGGTTTCTAGGAAAAATATTTTTATCTAAAAACCCTTTTTTTACTAAATTCATTAACACTGATTTAGTATGTGTGTAACAATTCTTTTGAGTTACTCTTTGAAAGTTTTTACTTGCCAAAAAAACAATAAAATGGTCAATAAACAATCTAGTTATATCGCCGATAAGTAATTCTTTTCTCAATGCTTCCGAAGAGTGTTGGCAAAATGAAAAAAATATCTTTAAACCATGGCAGTATGAAGAAATAGAATCAACAGTAAGTGCTTTTCCATTGCTTTGAGAATGCTCTAGCAACAAAGTTTCAATGGCCATTTGACATTCATACACAATAATATCGTATCCCTTACCATAATAAGGGGCAAAATCAACTGCTCTTAAGCTGCTGGCATGTTTGGGAAATTTAATAATGGTTTCAGCGGGCGGTAAGATAATTTCGTCGATGTGAATAGTTTTTGTTGTGCCATCGAAAATTTGCGTACTTTTAAAATTTTTTCGTTTCATGAAATACCTGAGCTAGAAATTTCGTCAATTTCTTCTTGGTAATCTGTCATTAATTTATCCTCCAGATCGTTGATATAATGGAGATACTTTTCTGTGGTTAAAATGCTACTATGGCCTAAACGCTCTCTTACGTACAATAAAGGGTCAATTTGGGATTTACGTTTACGCATTTCATAGAGTGTATGTGTTGCATAGGTATGTCGAAGCATATGTGGAGTGACCTTGAACGGTAAATTTAAATGCTTCCATAAATTATTGAGGCTTTTTCCTGAATTTCCCCAGGGGTAGCCATTTCGATTTAAAAACAGTGTAGGTTGTTTTTCCCCGCTTCTTTTCTCTAATTGCGCACGCTCATGCAAAATATATTGCCAAAGATCACTCATCAACGATCTCGGAATATCAATTCCACGAGGCTTATTTCCCTTTATTTTCATTTCGGTAGGATTTAAGTGAATACGAATAAGGCTTTTATAAGTAATATAATTTTGTGGATTGAATATGTAAGTAACGGGAAAGGAAGCTAATTCCTCTTTACGAAGGCCACTACAAAGAGCCAATCGAGCTATCAATTTCTGTGTAGGGTTTTTTAAGGCTGTTAAGAACTCTCTAATTTGCTGTTTATTCAATAGCTTTATAGGGCTGTGGTGTTTTTTGAGTAAAATATCAGGCGATAATTTGAAGTTTCCTCTACCATCAGCATGAGTTAAAAAGTGCTTTGATGGATTAATGCGTATTTCTTCTAAATGGTAGGGTAATGATTTTATCCAGTTATTTTCAAATGCAAATTGATAAAATTTGATGATATAGCGGAGACGGTAATTAACCGTATTAGGATGTAATTTTATTTCAGAAAGAGACCAATCGCGGTAGGCTGCAAGAATGCTGTGGTTTACGCCATATTTATTTATGCGCCAATCAAGTCCATTGGCCTCTAAAAAACTAAAATAATCATAGAGAGTTTGGCCATACGCCTCCCAACTCCTAATGCTGTTTACTCTTCCTCGTTTAATACAATACTGAACAAGAAATAATAATACCTCTTCGACAATATTCATTTCTGCATTGAGTAGGATTGGAAAATTTTCGTAACTTACTCCATAAAGCTTAAAATCTGATGTAGAAAAAACTAATCGCATGATCGATTATCCTTATGAAGTCTAATAAATAAGCTCGTTGATATTTCCTACAAATATTTTGTAACACATTTATAGCACCATAACATATGTTGCCCGCGGAGCATTTTGGTCAGCAGTTTTCTTGTTGGCGAGAAGCCTTATGTGAAAGCAAGGGGAAACCCTACAAGGGGCGACGCTGTTGCTCCAAGATTGATGCACGCTTTAAGCAAGCAGAAGCGGAGCTGTATAACTTGTGGCCTGCCGAAGGCTTAGTGAATCAAGCCCGTTCGAATTATCGTTACGGCGAGGTGAGTGATAAAACCAGCTTTTATGGTTGTTCAATAGCCATTGATAAGCAAGCGCGCAAGGCCGAGCCTGACGATGCGATTAAGGGGTTAGTGGCACGAGCCAATTTGTTCATGGCCGACCGTTACACCATAAAACTAAGCCGCTCACAACGGCAATTATTAGAGGCTTGGGATAAGCTCTATCCGCCCGATGTCTGGGAAAAGACCTGGGCTGTGAAGGTAGCCGCAATCGAAGGCTATGAGAATCCGTACATTACCCAAAGAGGGTAGGGGATTCACTCACTTCATGGTGTGCGCGCGATACGAATAGCGGGTTCTTGCTGTAATGCTTAGTTGTGGCAGCTGCTTACTAATACCCGTTCGCCCATAAATATCGGTATCGAGCCATTGTTTTTCCTCAGCGAGCTGGTCATTGGCAATGACACAATACCAGCCTTTGGGGAGTTCCGCGCTACCATCCGACCAGCGATAATTGCGTGCCTTTAACAAGTCTTTCTTATCAAAAGGGGCGTTTTCAGCGATTAGCAAGGTCTCTTTTTTGCGAACGTTGGCTTTTAGCTCATCAAATGCTCCCTCCGCTTGGATAAGTAGATTAAAAGTCGCCCAACAGTCGTTGAGCGCGCGATGGCCATCATAGAAAAAACCAAGCTTCCAATTCAAATAATCGAGTTTAGCACTTTCAAAACTGCGCTCTTTCCAGTCGATATCTTTTAGCGTGCAGGCAAAGGGTAGGGCCTCAACCACAGGCTTAACAAAGTCAGGTGTTTGCAATTCAAGGAAATTTCGGTCAAAGCCAGCGTTGTGGCAAATGATAAGATGAGCGGATTTAAGTTCATTGGCCACAAAAGTCCAATCAATGGCCTTCCCTTGTACATCTTCATTGCGAATACCCGTAACTTTAGTCACTTCAGGGGGAATAGGCTTTCCTGGGTCGTTGAGCTCATTATAGGTAGACAGGACTTCAACAATGCCATCAGCTGTCGAAAAGTCAAAACAAAGCAGACCTAATTCAATAATCTCATGGGCTTTAGCCTCAAGACCCATCGTTTCCAAATCGATGATACAGGCTCTAAAACAGTCAGATTTTAAGGGAGAACGTTTGACAAAGTGATTTGGCACACGCCTTAATAGTTGATAATCAGGATGGGCTTTGATTTGTTGGATAAGGGCTTCGATCATAAAAATTGCTCTAAACAAGCGTGGGTTAGTGGAAAAGGATTTTTATCGCACTACTATGCAATAAATCAAGGTGCTTAGCTATCCATCTTGAATTTTTAGCCAGATATTTTCTACACTTAAGTGAGACACTCAAGGGATGAAACAACGATGTGTGGCCGATTTACCTTGTTTACTTCAAAAGACTGGGTTCGTGAACAGTTTGGTATTGATAAGTTACCTGATTTTACCAATCAGTTTAATATAGCGCCGAGCCAAATGGTTTTAGCAATTGTTGCTGTTGATAATCAATGGCATGTTGTTTTATTTCGTTGGGGACTTATACCCTTTTGGGCAACGGATAAGAAAATTGGCAATAAATTTGCCAATGCCCGTTCGGAAACAGTCACCGTCAAGCCTGCTTTTCGCCGATCTTTTCAATCGAAGCGATGTTTAATGCTCATGAGCGGTTTTTTTGAGTGGCAGCAACGATTAGGCATGAAACAACCCTATTATATAGAGAGTGTGAAACGAGATGAGCTGTTAACTGTGGCAGCTTTATGGGATAGTTGGCAAGCACCAGGTGAGGAAGATGTGATTCAATCCTGTTGTTTATTGACGACTTCTGCCAATGAGATGATGAGGCCAATTCATGACAGAATGCCGGTTATTTTAACTGAGAAGGAACAACAGGCTTGGCTTAACTGTAATTCGTCTATCAACGAGCTAACTTCATTATTAGTGCCTTATGCGGGTACAGATCTCCATTGCTATCCCGTCTCAACAAAAGTGAATAACTCACGCTATCAGGGTGTTGATACAATAAACCCGATTCAACTACAATCGGATTGAACCGTTTTATCGAATTAACCATGCAACAATTTCTCATCAATGTCCTCCTAAAGCGAGATAGCGGTTTAGAGTTAGCTATCGAGTTACATTTTGATTTTCATCCACTGCCTTGCACCATGAATTGGCAGGAAAAAGCCGGTAGCGTTCAATTCATTCATATCAAAGACTGTCATTCAGGAGAGAGGCTAATCGATTTAAGCTTTAATGAATATGCTCAATTAAGACAAGCGTGCTGGGCGTTTTTAGAGGGACGGTCATTATAGCCTGTATATTGCTTGGTTCACTGTTAGAAAGGGTTAGGGTATACTCCTAACCAGCAACACAACGTATACCTTGCACATCGGAAAATCATGGAGATAGGAATGGATATAATCCAAATGACGCTCAACGAGCAAATTATCATTCAATACAATCAAGAAATAATCACGCCGACTGTCGAAGAAAATCGAGAGTTTAGTGGTTTAGCCATTACAATTAAAGCCCCGAAAACCCTATCTGTCGATAGGGAAGAGGTTGCAATACTTAAAAAGCGTAAGCCTAAGGATAAGTTGGCCGTCTTGAAAAGTGATGATGAGCTTCAATTCGCTAGCCCGCAGAGTAGTCTATAATGAAGCTGCATTGTTTCGAAACAAAAATAATACAGACACTTGATGATCCACCAACAGAGAATGAGTCTGATTTAAGGTTACAAATTTCCTTTTATAACGTTTTTCCAAAAGATTACGATGAATGGGACAGCCAGCCTGATGGCGACATTGATGTTGTAAAAATAATGGATATGATGACGCAACAAGTGAAATATTGGGATGAACTAACATTTATTTCTCAACTCGATATTCGGGTTAAATGTTTGAACTATCTCAGAGCGAATCATTTATTACAGTATCCAAATTTAGTTCCTTTTCAATCGTTTCCCTACCGGATGCCATCATTTTCAGTTGATAAATCGAATACTGCACAAGTTATCCCTTTTCCTCAAAACTAACACGCTTCATCCTGACCTATCTGCACGATTGCAGGAAGGTCAGTTTCTTATATCTCAGACGCCAGTGGCATTAATGGAGAAAAAATTAATCAATATTAATCGTTAGTCAAGACTGTTTTTTTATTATTTATTTGTTATCATCTCCGACCCCTAGTCTTCTTTCGTAGACGATGTGGATATTTTATTTTATTAGCTCGCCTTTTTCAGTACATACTCATTTGCTTATTCTGTTAAGTTCTTTATTCATAAGGGCTGTTGGTATTAATTGCTTTTAAAATACCCTGTTAGGTTATCCACAAATTCTGTGGGTAAGTTTGTGAATACTCTGCTAAATACTTTGAAATCAATGATAGTTAGATGGATGCCCACTGTTTGATCTGCGGCGCATCAAGGCCTCAGGCTGGGATCCTGGTTAAAAAGAGTCATGTTTAATTTTTAACCTCCAACTCGTTGCTAGTAATTATCAATGATCTGTCACAACACATGTCCTATAGGGGTCCTGTGGAAGAACCCCCAAAAGTGGTCGTTCTGAATTAGTTCTCCTTCCAGAAGTGCCGTTTTAAATGTTTTTCAAGTTCATTGACCATAGCATCCATATCAATATCACCATTGCTCTTTTTAAAATTGTACTTGCCGGTAAAAGCAATGTGCGACCAGGCAATAGGTGAAATTCTGGCAAATTCGGTAATAATTGCTTCATCAACTCTATCAGCAAGCATTCTTTCATAAACTGTGTTCAAAATAATGGCGTTATAGGCGATGATGGCATTTGCAACCAATCTTACTGCATGCGCGCTTATCTGATTGTTTACTGTTTTACGACTCTTAAAAACGCCCCGATAAATTTTTCTGATAAGTCCCTGAAGCTGATGATAAGCTTCTGTTCGATTTCTGGCGGTTCGTATGGCTTTTCGCAGCCCCATATTATCAATCAAGTTCAACACATGTGTGCTTTTAAATATAGTATTGTACTCAATCAGGGCTTTTTTAAGTCTGGCATAGCGCGCATGGGTGTTTAATTTTCTCACGATGTTACTTTGCGTATTTTCCTGTAACAGCAAGGAAAGCAATACCCGCATAATATCCCGTTTTTGCGATTTTATCAGATTTTTATCAATAACACCTTTGGGTCGAATAATTCCGGTATAATTTTCAAGGGTTTTGACTGAATACAGATTGTTTGCTGCCTCTTTTATGTCCTTGATACTCGGGACATAATCAACATCGATGGAATCCAGGATAACAAAATTGAGTTTATTCAGGGAATGATTGTCTCCCGTTACCATATCGATGTTGATGTCAGTTTTATTCCCCTGGATAAGGTCATAAAGAGAGTGTCCCTCATATTCATTAAGCCCAATATTTTTAGCATTTGCGGCAACAAAGTTTGCAATCAGGGTATAAATCGACAGGCCGGGCGATTTTCCCAGATATTTTTTTGAATATCTTGATTGTATCGTGCCTTCACTGGTTGGTAATTTTTGCCCGTCAGCATCGGCCAGTAATCTGTCATCCATTAAATTCCATAGCTTGAAAATAGGTAGCGAATGAATCAGGTTACCCACCATGTCATTTGCTGCACACAGAGTTTCGATGCGTATAAAATCTTCCCGTGTCGAGCGCATCTGGTTGTAATTCAGATCAGACATTTCAGCCATCTTCTCAATACCAATTCCAAAAGCCTCGGACAAAATGCAGGCATTGATGGCCAAAACTGATGGTGCCTTCTTTTTATTATACCGGGTTTTCATGTGGGTAAAGGATTGCCACAAATTGATGCGCTCGCCGATATACATCATGACATCCGGTATTTCCACCTGGGTCAGGGTTCTGAAAAATGCATCATCCAGTTTGTCCAAGCTATCATAGTTTAAGCTCCAGTCATCTTTACCACTAGTTTTAATTTCCCTGACGTTGAATGCAGCATTTTCACTGTTTCCTATTCGTGCTGTTGTTTTATCCCATGTGGTATCCAGCTCGTTGAGCGCCTCATCCAGACGTTCATCACAATAAACGGGAATTTTGGAATAGCCAAATTCACTGGCTATTTTTTCAACATCATCGACCATAGCTGCGTCAATCAAATCATGCTCTATATCACAGAAGGAAACACTTTCATTACAGCAGAGCAAACCTTTCTCCAGGCGGCGATACATTTTTTGGTACACAAAGAACTCGAATAGATGTGGGTCTATTTCTTTATCATCAGGATCCTTTTTCAGATAGGAAAACTGTATTCTGGATATGGTGTCTTCCAGCTCCTGCGGTAATTTAAACGATGCCGGGCTTTTGCCACTGCCATAATGGGTTTTCAGCACCTCAATATACTCCATGATCTCACTGTCTTCCCTGTAAAATACAAAGGGTACTGCCAGTAGAATTGGCCTCAGATACAGTGCGAACAGACGTGATGATTCCAGATAAAATTCACGCATGGCTGCTTTCGTATCGAAGGTGCTACCCTGTATAAATTGTGCCAGCGTTGAAAACTGCTCTTCCGGTAGAATCCTGTAGGCTGCCTGATTCAATTCATCGTGACTCAGACCTTTTTTGCGCTTTGGGAACCATTTGAGAAATCTGGCCAGCTTTGGTAAATCAACCACCAGGCCCGAATGATATTCGGCTTTTGCCTTTTCTGCATAAGCTTTCGCGTCAACGATGATAGCTCTCGTATGGTATATAAAACTGATGATCAAATTATCCATAATCTGTTGATAGCGGTGATAGATAAAACAGAGGGCATGTAACTATTGTTGTGGTCTGGCCAGTCTTCGCAATCGTGAAGCCGCATATTGTTCCGCTATATCAGCGAAATAACGAATGGCATTTTTGGATAACAGCAGAGTTGGAAGAAAATTCCTTGAAAATTGATAAAGACCGGCAATCTCCAATGCTTTTTTAACTTCAGTACATAACGCGGTATATGTGAAGTTTTTTTGATCAACCCGTAATATGTTAAGTTTGGTTATACCTTCTTCCCTGTCGACCAATTCTGATAACTTCTCCTGTTGCTCCCCAGGTATTGACAATACAAGCTCATCAAGTCTTTTGCCCTCACTGACAAAGGCCTGAGTAAACATATCCTGCAAGCTTCGGTAAGTTGGAATGACAATTTTTTGATTATCAAGCCAGACCAGCAGTTGACGAAATGTGTCATGACCTTTTGGGTAGTATCGCAACAATTCACAGATGTGTGCCTGAACTCCAGTCGCAAGCTCCACTGACCAGTCCCGGTACCCAAAAAGGTTGAGAATAATCTGTTTTTGCTGGTTTATGCATTTACGGTAGATGCTACCATCAAAAGCCGGATCTGTTTTTTTAAAAAATCTGGCAAGGACATATTCAACATCCGACCGAACATCATCAAAGGTAAAAGTAAAAAACTGGTTCATGGCTTTGAAGTACGCAAGTTGCAAAATAAAATACGTTTTTGTTTTGACAGTACCAAATTGTTCCAGCTGATCCAGTTCGACCTGATTGAGATCAAAATAGAGCTGTTGTTCATTTTGATTAAAAACTGGTCTTGCATACAGATCAGCAATTTCAGCTTCTGGCAGCAGATAAATACGTTTCAGGTTCGTCATGCGGGTTCAAAAAAACGGAGGTTTGGATGGACTGGGCTTTCAGTCAACGAAGGTCGTATTGTACGCCGATTTTTGGTAAGATAAAGCGGTTCAGTAAATCTTGGTTCAAAATATCATTTTTTAGTTAGTAAAATGGACTCATATGTATGAAAATTGGATATGCGCGTATTTCAACCAAAGAGCAATCTTTGTCCATGCAAGTTGATGCTTTAAAAAAAGCCGGTTGTGATCAAATTCATGAGGAAATTGCCAGTGGTGCCAAAACGGCAAGACCAGTGCTTGAAGAAATTATGCGAAATCTTCGAGAAGAAGATATCTTGGTCATTTGGAAATTGGATCGACTGGGTCGAAATCTGGCACATCTCGTCCATTTAACTAATAAACTGATTGAGAAAAAAGTTGGCTTAATCAGTTTGAATGATCCGATTGATACATCAACTGCGCAGGGTCGGATGATTTTTGGTATTTTCGCAACGTTGGCAGAGTTTGAGCGAGAATTAATTCGTGAACGCACACAAGCAGGATTAAAATCGGCTCGCGCCAGAGGACGCAAAGGGGGTCGACCAAAAGGCATGTCTCAATCAGCCATTGAAAAAGCTGCTATTGCTGAAGCACTTTATAAAAATGGAACTATTCCCGTAAAAAAAATTGCTGAACAATTAAATATTTCTAAAACCACCCTGTATTTGTACTTAAGACACAGAAATGTCGATATAGGTGTAAAAAATGAAATTTAATATTCCAATTTCCAAAAAAAATATTAACAGTCTAATAAATATCGTTTTTATATTAATACTTCTGTTTTTTTTGTTGCTACTCTCCCCTGATAATTATGCGAACGAAATTAATACCAACATAGATGATAAAAAAATTCAAAAAATCTTAATTGTTGTTGCCTTGGATAAAGAAGCAAAACCAATAATAGCCAAGTTAAACTTACATAAAAGTCAGCACCATTTCGATAAAATGCCTATGCAAGGTTATGTAGGAAAATATGCTAACTTTGATATATTTCTTATAACGAATGGAACAGACCCTTTATATAATGTTCAAAATATAGGAACTCAACCCGCTACGCTTTCTACTTATCTAGGAATTTCTTATTTTCATCCCGATCTAGTCATCAACATAGGTACAGCTGGGGGTATAGCAGAGAGTGGTGCTCAGATTGGAGATATTTACATAAGCCGAAAAATCTATTTTATTGATAGAAGAATGCCAAATTCAGGTTATTCCCAGTATGGGTTTGGTGGCTATATCTCCTCTGATACCCACTTAATTGGAAATGAGATTAATCTAAAAAAAGGAATAATATGCTCTGGTGATTCATTTGATAAAAATGACACTGATTACCAAATTATTTTAAAAAACAGATGTGCTGCAAGGGACATGGAAGCAGCTGCAGTCGCTTGGGTTAGCATGTTAACAACAACCCCTATGTTTGCAATAAAAGGGATCACGCATATTGTTGGCAGTAAGAATGCTAAGGAACAATTTGATAAAAGAATCTTATCAGTTAGTAAACTATTATCCAAAAACCTACAGGAATTTCTTGATAAATTATCAAATAACAATTTGTGGGACAACAATAGATCACTAATAAGACATGCTGGCTAGCGATCTGAAACGTGTTAACTCAGAACGACCACTTTTGGGGGTTCTTCCACAGAGCCCCCTTCACTGTGGATTTCCTCAAAAAAACTTATCTTTCAGTTTGGTTTTGGGTTACCAGTTACTCAAAATTTATTTGGAAATCAAAAAAGGGGAACGTATTTGCTGGTTACAAATATTGTTTTGACTTTATAATAAAAATTTCGAAAAAAGCTAAAACCTTATTCATTTACCATTACCATTTTTCTATCTCGTCTGGGTCAACACCGTATTTTTTAATATAGACTCGGTGATCTAATAAGGCCTAGTGCACTCATCAATCTCTTGAAAAATTTCTAGAGCAGTCGTAGGAATAATCACTTCAGATGCAGGATGATCACTTGCTATTGCCAGTGATATCAATAGAATAAAGCAATGGGATTTTAGCACTTTTGGTGAATAATGAACTCTGGATAAAGCGTTTTATGTCCATAGTTTGCTCCTTCTAATGAGAGTAACTCATCCTCTGTTAATGTCGTGGATGGTGAGGTTGATAGCCTCCAAAGCTGCGTTTCTTCGGAGCGTCATTATTAGATTTAGTGTTTTCTGTAGACGAGGAACAGGAGCATAAGAACACTAAAAGTGTTAAAATAAAAAACATCTTATCCTGTTACTATCCGTATTAGTTTCAATAGATTAACTCTAATTTAAAAAGAATTAGAATGAAAGCGTTTATAATCATTAGTGCATAGGAATGGTATGAAAATATTTCTTATATAAAGTCATATAAATGTCATTGTTGGTAATTTTTCTAAGCGCTTTATTCACTCTCGTAATGAGTGTCAAAGAGTCATTTTTAGCCATAATTCCATAGCCTGTCCCTATAAGTAATGGTTCTCCAATCCCTGTAAAAGACTGCTGATTATTAATAATCCAATAGTCTGCTGAAAAATCATCCATCAAAATACCGTCCACTTCATTATTATTCAATGCACTGATTAATTGTTCTGTAGTAGGATATTCTGTAATGGATATTCCTGGCAATTTAAGGGTGATCCATTGTTTAAAGATACTTCCTTGTATCACGCCTACATTTTTTTTATTGAAATCATCCATCGACGTGATTGAGTTTTTTGATGTGGTAATAAAACGTGCGTTACTTACTAAATAGGGAAGACTAAATGTAAATTGTTTTTGTCGCTCATCGGTTATGATAATTGCGGCAATGGCTAAATCGATTGTTCCTTTATTTAATTGGGTAAAGAGTTGATTAAAGGGCATGGGTTTAAACTGGCATTGGGTTTTCATTTCAGTACATAGACTGCTCATAAGCTCTATATCAAAACCAAAGTAATGATCATTATCTGCACGCACAGTAAATGGGGGATCGTAAGATACAATGCCTACTGTTAAAGGTTTGGCTATTATGAGAGAGGTATGCATCAACAGAATTAAGCCTATAAAACGAATCAACATAACAGAATCACTTATAATAAAGCATTAATTGAATGATCAATGTATTTGTTTTAACATGTATCCCTAAGTTTTGAAATGATTTTTAAAGAATAAATGGCAGGGCTGTATAATTAATCTGTTTAAGAGTAAACTCAGAAGAAGATTGCTATTGCAGACATTTTAAGGTAGGGAATGCTTTATTTTTCAAGAGGAGTGCTTGGGTTTTTATGCGTCTTTGTGTTCAACGAAGTGATGGCTGCTCACCTCCTAACATTTAAAGAAGCAGTCGATATTGCTTATCGTAACAATCCAGAATTGCAGGCTGAAATTGATAAAGCGCATGCCATGCGTGGGTACTTCATCCAAAGCGGACTCTACCCTAATCCCCAAGTGACCTTAACCGCAGAAAACTTTGGTGGTTCAGGTTCTTATTCAAGCTATGAAGCTGCAGAAACCACAGCGTCTATTACCCAACCTATCCCTTTAGGAAACCGTTTGTATTATCAACAAAGAGCTACGTATGGTGATTACCTCGCTTCTTTAGCACAAATTCAGGTATATAAGGCCACGTTATACATGAATGTAGGCACCGCTTATGTAGATGCTTTGTATGCAGGTCAGTGGCATGAGGTTACGAAAAAATTGACTCGTGTCAACGAGGATATTGTAGCCGCTATTGATAGACGGGTAAAAGCAGGCGCTGGCGCGGAACTGGATTTACGGTTAGCTCAAGTGCGACTCGGTGATGCGCGCATTCAAGAGCAAAAAGCAGGTCGAGATACACTGGCTCAACGCGCCAAATTATCGCGCCTTTTGGGTGATGGTTTGCGAGAAGACCGTCGTTTAGTCGATAAAGGGCTTCCTGATGTGACATTGAAATGGCCAGAGTTAATTAAGAAACTGCCACAAAGCCCGCAATTACAACAAGTACAAATCCAATTACAAGCCAAACGTGCTACCATCACTGCCGTTAAAAAGGCCGTATGGCCTGACTTAAATGTGCAATTGGGCGGACGACATTTTGAAGACGACGGTTCTAATGCGGTGGTGGCCTCAGTTAATGCTGAGGTGCCGGTATACAATAGAAATCAGGGGAAAATTCTTACGGCAGAAGCCCAATACACGCAGACTGCCCACCTATATCAAGGCACACGCCTTGATGTAAGACAAAATGTTTATACCGCCTTCTTGCAAGCCCAACAGAGCCAATATGAAGCCAATTTGGTCACCAACTCCCTACTTCCTTTGGCGCGTAAATCGATTAGATTGGCTCAGGAGGGCTACAAAATGGGGCGTTACACCTACCTTGAATTATCACTTTCTTTAAACACTTTGTTTGAAGAGGAGCGCCATTACCAACAAGCTCATGCGGATTATCATAAAACCTTAATCCAGCTCACAGGACTCTTGGGATTACATCCCACTAAGGAGAGTAAATGAACCGACTGCTATTTAAATCTTTTTTTATGCTCATCATTTTTTTGGTAAGTTTTAGTTTTATGTCAGGTTGTTCTAATGAAGCTAATGTGCCTCAGGAGAAGAAAGAGCAAATAGAGAAGGGGCCAACAGGCGGCCGTTTACTTAAAAAAGGAGAGATAAGTCTTGAACTTCAGTTATTTAATCGGGGCATGCCTCCTCATTTTCGCGCCTATATATATCAAAACGATACAATAATTTCCCCAAAACAAGCCCAGCTTACGGTACAACTAACCCGTTTTAATCAGAAAAAAGAAGACATTACGTTTATTCCTGTTGAAGACTATTTGCAAAGTAATCAAGTGATTCAAGAGCCCCATTCGTTTGATGTCTCCGTTAAATTAGTGTTATCGGGGCAATCGTATGAATGGAATTACGCAAGCTATGAAGGTCGCGTGAAACTGCTGCCAGCTACGCTTAAAGCCGCGGACATTCAAACGGAAACCGCAAAAAGTAAGATTATAAAAACCCAGATAAAAGTAGTAGGGAAAATAGTCCCTAATCGAGATACGATGGCGCCTATTTATGCGCGTTATGCGGGCATTATCAAATCGATGAATAAGTATTTAGGCGAAGAAGTCACTAAAGGTGAACCGCTGGTGACTATTGAAAGCAATGAAAGCTTACAAAACTATACGATTAACGCGCCTATTACCGGCACCATCGTCCAAAAATACGTAACTAATGGTGAGTTGGCACAAACCACCAAACCTATTTATGATGTTGCGAATTTAAGTAATGTTTGGGCTGATTTTAGTCTATACCGTAAAGATGCACCGTTGGTGAAACAAGGCATGACTATTCGGGTAACAGGCGATGAAGGCAAACCTAATTCGAGCAGTACGATATCCTATATAGCCCCTCTTGGTATTGAGGACAGTCAGACCACATTGGCACGTGCCGTTTTACTCAATGAGAAGCGTCTTTGGTTGCCGGGCATGTACGTTAATGGGGAAATTATTATCAAAGAAAAAACAGTACCTGTCGCTGTACTTCTTTCAGCCATTCAACGTATTGGTGACCAAGACTTAGTCTATGTACAACAAGGTGATTATTTTGAAGCAACCCCAGTGGTTCTTGGGCAAAAGGATTCACAATGGGGTGAGGTGATATCAGGACTGGAGGCCGGGCAGAAGTATGTCACTCAAAACAGTTTCTATATTAAAGCGGAGCTTGGCAAGGAAGGCGCAAGCCATGACGACTAAGGATAAAAGATGCTCGAAAAAATCATCCGATTTTCACTAAGACACCGTTGGTTTATCCTGCTGTTTACATTGGTTATAGCACTTTTTGGTGTCTATAACTTTCAAAAGCTTCCTATTGATGCGGTTCCTGATATTACCAATGTGCAGGTGCAAATTAATACTCAAGCCTCAGGCTATTCACCCTTTGAGGTAGAACAACGCATTACCTTTCCTATTGAACTCGCGATGAGCGGATTACCTCATTTAGATTACACGCGCTCTCTTTCTCGTTATGGATTATCTCAAATCACGGTGATTTTTAAAGATGGCACGGACATTTATTTTGCGCGTCAATTAATCAATGAGCGATTGCAGGAAGTAAAAAATAAGTTACCACCCGAAGTTGAGACTTCTTTAGGTCCCATCTCCACAGGACTTGGAGAGATTTTCATGTTCACAGTAACCAATAAACCGAATCTTTCAGAGAAACAACGTTACAACCCAACAGAGCTTCGCACGATTCAAGATTGGATTATTAAGCCCCAGTTGCGCAATGTGGAGGGAGTTGCCGAGGTCAACACTATTGGTGGGTATGAAAAACAATTTCATATTACGCCAGATCCTGCAAAATTAGTTCGCTACAACTTGAGTTTAACTGATGTGGTTGAATCACTTCAGCGCAATAATGCGAATGTAGGTGCGGGATATATTGAGAGCAATGGCGAACAAAGTCTTATTCGAGTTCCAGGTCAAGTACAAAACATCCCTGATATTGAAAATATTGTGGTAGCCAGTTTTGAAGGAACACCAGTACGCATTCGTGATGTGGCTGATGTGGCACTGGGTAAGGAGTTACGTACTGGAGCTGCCACAGAAGACGGTCAAGAAGTGGTATTAGGAACGGTATTTATGTTGTTGGGAGAAAACAGTCGCACCGTTTCAGAACGCGTGGCTGCCAAAATGAAAGAAATTAATAAATCCCTTCCCGCAGGGGTTGAGGCAGTTACTGTTTATAACCGTACGCTACTTGTTAATGCCACGATTAATACTGTGAAAAAAAATCTCCTTGAAGGGGCTTTATTAGTCTGCATCATTCTCTTTTTGTTTTTAGGGAATATTCGTGCAGCGCTTATTACTGCGATGGTCATCCCTTTGTCCATGTTGCTTACTATTACCGGCATGGTGACGAATAAAATCAGTGCGAACCTCATGAGCCTAGGTGCACTTGATTTTGGTTTGATTGTCGATGGCGCCGTGATTATTGTTGAAAATTGCATCAAACATTTAGGGGAACAACAGCATGAACTAAAGCGGCTGTTAACCCTTGAAGAGCGATTAAAAGTCATTTCCCATGCAACCACCGAAGTCATTCGACCTAGTATTTTTGGTGTGTTCATTATCACTGTAGTGTACTTGCCTATCCTTACGCTCACAGGTGTTGAAGGGAAAATGTTTTTGCCGATGGCTGAAACGGTGATTATTGCGCTAATGGCCTCCATGCTTTTTGCCTTAACCTTTATTCCTGCGGCTATTGCTATTTTCTTGCGAGGCCGAGTTCAGGAAAAGCAAAACTGGTTAGTTCATTATATTTCCCAGGGGTATGAGCGTGCCTTAAGACGTTGCTTTCATGCGCGAATCTGGGTGGTGAGTATTGCTGGGGTCTTAGTGGTTGTAAGCCTTATTATTGCTTTTCGTCTGGGTGGCGAATTTATTCCAAGCCTTGATGAAGGAGACATTGCCATGCAGGTCATGCGTATACCGGGTACCAGCCTTACCCAATCCATTGCCATGCAGGATATGGTGGAGAAGCGGGTAAAGCAATTTCCTGAGGTTAAGAGCGTGTTTGCTAAGATTGGTACTGCTGAAGTGGCAACAGACCCTATGCCGCCTAATGCAGCGGATACCTTTATCATGCTAAAGCCACGGGACGACTGGCCAAATCCTAAAAAAACCAAACAAGAGTTGGTGCAAGAAATTGAAGAGGCCATAAAAAAAATCCCAGGAAATAACTATGAGTTTACTCAACCCATTCAAATGCGGTTTAACGAATTAATTTCTGGTGTTCGGAGCGATGTGGCTGTCAAAGTATTTGGTGATGACATGGGCACCCTATTAAAAATTGCTGAAACAATTGATGCCCAACTTGAAAAAACACCGGGCGCTGCGGATGTGAAAGTGGAGCAAGTCAGCGGCCTTCCTTTGCTAACAGTGGACATTAATCGAGATGCACTGGCACGCTATGGCTTACAAATTGGTACTGTCCAAGACGCGGTTGTCATCGCTACCGGTGGTAAAAAAGGTGGGGAACTTTTTGAAGGGGATAAGCGCTTTGACTTGGTGGTTCGTTTGCCTGAATCATTGCGGCTCGACCCTGACGTGCTAAAACAGGTTTTTATCCCATTACCATTGTCTAAAGATGGTATGCGCCATTTCATTCCGCTGAGTGAGGTTGCGAAAATGACGCGCAGCGAAAGCCCAAATCAAATTAGCCGGGAAATAGGCAAGCGTCGAGTGGTTGTTAGTGCGAATGTTCGAGGTCGGGATTTAAGCTCCTTTGTGATGGATGCAAAACAACGCATCGAACAAAATGTTAAAGTACCCAGTGGGTATTGGATTACTTGGGGCGGTCAGTTTGAGCAATTGCAGTCCGCATCTTCTCGACTACAAATCGTTATCCCTATCACCTTAGTGACCATCTTTTTATTGCTGTTTATGAGCTTTGGAAGCGTAAAAGATGCCCTTTTAGTATTCTCTGGAATCCCTTTAGCATTAACAGGGGGTATCTTCGCACTCTGGCTACGAGGAATTCCTTTATCCATTTCAGCAGGTGTTGGGTTTATTGCCTTATCAGGTGTTGCTGTATTAAATGGCCTAGTAATGATTACCTTCATCAAAAAGTTACGGGAACAAAAAAAGTTTTATTTAAAAGATGCAGTATTGCAAGGCTCCCTAGCACGACTTCGCCCAGTATTGATGACCGCGTTAGTCGCCTCCTTGGGTTTTGTGCCTATGGCACTTGCAACAGGCACCGGTTCTGAGGTGCAACGCCCTTTGGCAACAGTAGTTATTGGCGGGATTATTTCATCCACTTTCCTGACCCTGTTGGTTTTACCAGGACTATATTACATTTTTCATGACCGCCGTAAAAAAGGGCAACTCAGTCCACAAAAAAAGTCAGAGTGAATTTGACAAAGCACGGTATTTAGCTATATTAATAGTTAAATACTTGTTTAATTGTTTAAGTCATTATGCTAACACACGATCAAATGATAACGCTAAGCGATATTTTACATTTAATGGGTGAACCTAATCGCTTAAGACTTTTGGTGACTTGTTTGGAAGGTGCTAAGTCTGTTTCTGAACTGGCACAACAATTACAATTATCGGTACCACTAACCAGTCATCATTTGAGTTTACTTCGTTCGGCTCGACTGCTCGTTGCTAACCGAGAAGGCAAACACATTTATTACAGTATTTATGATGCGCATGTACGCTGTATTTTAGATGACATGCTAAAGCACTTTACCGAAGAGACGGACAGTTAATAGGATTTTTCTAATGGAACACGTCTTTGAGAGCAAGGTGTTGAATATCTTAATTGGTAGAACAAGGCCTATTTGGAGTGTTAATTATGACCGCACCTTTAACATTAACGACCTTTTTTGTTGCAGGCCTTGATTGTCCTTCTGAGGAACAATTAATCAGAAAGCAATTACAAACCATACCTGAAATAAAACAATTAGATTTTAATTTCATCGCGGAAGAAGTAACCGTACACCATTGTTTACCCACTATTGAGCCCATCCAGCAAAAAATTGAAAGCCTGGGTATGAGCGTTCGTTCTAAAAGTAGCAATGTGTCAGACCAAAAGGGCAAGCGTTTTGGTATTGATGCGTCTTGGGGTGCCATTGGAATTGCTGGATTATTTGCACTTTTTTCAGAATTAGCTGCGTATTATTTTGCATCAGAACAATCCATTTGGGTCATTGTTCCTGCCTTATTAGCTATAGCGTTAAGTGGTCCTGCAACCATTAAAAAAGGGTGGATTGCTTTACGCACGAAAGCGATGAACATTAACAGCTTAATGTTAATTGCCATAACGGGTGCTGCCTTTATTGGTGCATGGCCAGAAGCTGCAATGGTGACCGTTTTATTTGCACTTGCTGAGCGTATTGAGCGTTATTCCTTAGATAAGGCACGTCAGGCGATTCGAAGTTTAATGGAAATTGCCCCAGAGGTCGCTCTGGTTAAAGGGGACAATGGTCAATGGCACACACTACTTGTTACAGAAGTACAACCTGGTGCCGTATTTAGAGTGAAACCCGGTGAGCGTATTCCTCTCGATGGTCATTTGATTTCAGGTCAAAGTACGGTGAATCAAGCGCCTATTACTGGAGAATCAATGCCGGTGAGTAAACGAGTAGGGGATAGTGTTTTTGCCGGAACACTCAATGAACATGGTTCGTTTGAGGTTAAAGTGAGTAATGCTTCAGGGGATACCCTACTTGCAAAAATTGGCAAAGCAATTGAACAAGCACAAAGTGAGCGTGCGCCAACTCAGCGATTTGTCGATCAATTTGCGAGATACTATACCCCAATAATGGTCCTCATTGCCGTTCTAATCGCCCTCATCCCACCCTTGGTATTTGGCTATCCCTTTTATGATTGGATCTATAAAGCATTAACCTTACTGGTCATTGCGTGTCCTTGTGCTTTAGTTATCTCGACACCTGTTACAGTGGTAAGTGGTTTAGCCGCTGCAGCAAAGAGCGGGATACTCATTAAAGGGGGAAGTTATTTAGAGAATGGATACCGCTTAAAATTAATTGCTCTGGATAAAACAGGCACATTAACCGAAGGAAAACCGGTAGTTACTGATTTTATTGCTTATGATAAAAACCATACAAAGAGCGAGTTATTACTCTTGGCAGCAAGCCTTGATTCTCACTCCGAACATCCCGTAGCACACGCATTGGTGGCCTATTGGCATAAAGAGCAACCTAATGAAGAAATGCTCTCTATAGATCAATTTACCGCATTACCCGGTCGAGGTGTTAAAGGCCTCGTTGACCAAGAACTTTATTATGTGGGTAATCATCAATTAGCTGAAGACAATGAAGTATGTAATTTAGGAGTTGAACAAGAGCTTGAGCGATTGGAAGAAGAAGGCAAAACAACAGTGATTTTAAGCAATAAGATGAAGGTGTTAGCGATTTTTGCTGTAGCGGATACGCTTCGTTCCACCAGTCAAAAGGCTATTGAAGCCTTGCATCAACAAGGCATAAAAACCGCGATGCTTACAGGAGATAATGCCATTACCGCTCGTGCTATTGCAAAACGTGTAGGAATTGATGAAGTACAAGCGAATGTGTTACCTACTGACAAAATGAAGGCAATTAGTCTTCTTCTTAAGGAATATAAAGCTGTGGGGATGGTAGGTGATGGGATTAATGATGCCCCAGCCCTGGCTGCAGCTACTGTAAGTTTTGCTATGGGGAAAGGCACTGATACTGCTTTAGAAACAGCAGATGTCGCTTTAATGAATGATAATCTGGCGATGCTGCCTTTATACATTTATTTAAGTCGTAAAACGTCTCGTATTCTACGACAAAACATCAGCTTGTCTCTGATTATTAAATTGGTGTTTTTTATTTTAGCTCTTAGTGGATTAGCTACCCTGTGGATGGCTGTATTTGCTGATATGGGCGCTAGTTTAATTGTGGTGGCAAATGGTTTACGATTGCTGAATTCTCATAAAAGCTATATGAAAAAGAGTCATTTAGCCGAAAGTGACACGTTAATTAAGTAATTAAAGGGCGTAAATAGTACGCTTGTTACATGAGTTAGGAGGTCGTTATGTTGCAGTATAAAGGCTACATAGGTCATGTGGTATTTGACGATCTCAATGAATTGTTTTTTGGAGAAATAATTAATACGCAGACGGTAATTACTTTTCAGGCAACCATGTCTCATCAGTTAAAAAATGCGTTCATGGAAGCGATTGATAATTATCTAAAAAGTTGTGAGAAACAATTGAAAGAGCCTGAAGTACCTTTATCAGGCCAATTGGCACTCACTGTTTCGCCCGAACTTCATCGGGATGTATTCATGGCTGCAAAAAACTTAAGGGTGAGTTTGAATGTTTGGATTTGTAGTGCTTTAAGGCATGCCGTGTGTAGGCATTAAAAATAAGAAAGAAGGGTCGTGTTAACAAAAGAGATTATGTATTGAGAGGTGATATATGAATGGGTCATTGCATTTTTTAGTAACCGAACCCTCTCTTGGCGCACGTATTATCATACGCGCTCAAATAACTCAATTGGGGCATTGTGTCGATATGGCTTTGGATGTTGAATCCACCTTAGTTTTGGTGGAATTAAAAACCTATCATGTCATTTTGATTGATGCTGAGCTTAATAAAGAAGGTGATTGTTTTGAACTGATTGACCTGATCCGGGAACAATCAATTTTTAATAAACTGACCCCCATTATATTACTGAGTACATCACCTCATAAAATTTTAAAAAACAGTCTTTACCCTTGCTTTGCAAAGCCTATGAACATTAACGATGTCACCAAGATAATTAATTATTTGGAGGAATATAATAAAAATAAATGATGTAGTGTTGGGGTTGGGACATATTATCCTCAAATAGAAGAGGAATACATACTAGTATTCAGTATGTTATGCTTAATAGGTATCGATTCAAAAGGAAATAAAAAATGACTATGGGATTTAAAAAAATTATTGTTTTGATAGGGGTATTCTTATTAGGTTGCAGTTTAATGTCCTGTGCAAAAAACAATCCTGATACAGCTCATCCTGAGGAAGGATATCAAGGAGGGTTTGGTGGTGATGGTGGACATCTGCATGAACCTAAAGAATAGCTCAGGTGTTTAATCAGTCTAGGAAAGATGATGGAACTTACTCCATGGTTTTTAGTCGCTCTGTCAGCCGCAGTTATTGTGTTATGCGGGCTTTCTCTTTTCATTTTTAAAAAAAGAAAAAGCCGGTATTTCATTATTGTTCTCTTTATTTTTCTAATGTTTGCAGCCATTTTTTTACATGGGGTTTCATTTAGAATGTTATAAAGGGTGTGCCAAGTGCCTTTAAGTGCTAATTGTTAGATGCATCGGGAGTGATGTGACACATCATTGTTAGGAAGACATTATGGACAAAAAGATTAAGCCCAATGTTCAAGGAGTTTCGAGAGAACAATCACTTTGGTGGGCTCTTTCATTAACAGGTGGTTTTTTGATTGCTGAGGTAATCGGCGGTATTTTAACCGGTAGCCTTGCATTAATCTCCGATGCTGCGCATATGTTAACCGATGTTACTGCGTTAATTATTGCACTAATTGCTATCCGTGTAAGTAAACGACCGGCTGATGCACGCCGTACCTTTGGTTACTATCGATTTGAAATTCTAGCTGCTGCATTTAATGCCGCTCTTCTTTTTGTAGTAGCGCTTTATATTATATATGAGGCATATCAACGGTTAAAACAACCTCCTGAAATTTATTCCACCGGTATGTTAATTATTGCCAGTCTCGGTCTGCTTATTAATTTAGCATCTATGTATTTATTATCCCGTGACAAAGATAAAAATTTAAATTTAAAAAGTGCTTATCTTGAGGTCTGGAGTGATATGTTAGGCTCTGTAGGGGTGATTATTGCAGCGCTTTTAATTCGCTTCACAGATTGGAGCTGGGTGGACTCAGCTATCGCAGTTTTAATTGGATTGTGGGTATTGCCCCGCACGTGGATACTTTTAAAAGAGACTATAAACATCCTTTTAGAAGGCGTACCCGCAGGAATTGATTTTAACCAAATTAAGTCTCGAATAATGTCTATAAAAGGTATTTTAGACGTACATGATTTACATATTTGGGCTATTACTTCCGATAAGATTAGCTTAACAGCTCACCTTGTCATTGATTCTCGTTTTAAGGAAGAACTGGTCAGGGATGAAGTTCAGTTATTATTATTAAACCAATTTAAAATTTCCCATACTACCTTGCAAATAGAATGCAAAAAGACACTTTATCTATGCCGTAGGGTTAATAATGTTGACTATTAAATGGCTATTAGAAGTGTAACGGAATCATAAACACAATATAGGGAGACTATTTAATTAATCCAATAAAGATTTAAATTTTCTTAGCCGCTTTATAGCCCATAATAACAAGAAACTAAATGTTTATGGATTTAGTGGTTATGAAAGAATTTATGGTGTTAGAATCAATAATTACTATTGAGATGACCCATAATTTATTCATCCATTAGAGCACATGGAATGGACTGTATCACATGAAACAACATTGCCCTATTCGATGGGTTATTCTAATAAATCTTTGTGACCATAAATTTTCCTTCCTTGGCCATAAACAAGGAAAAAAAGCTTACTTTATCTGAAGCAGAATCGTTAGCTCTTGCTACTTCGCCTGAATTACACCGCTTTCAAGCAGCGAGTGCGGCATTACAACAACAAGCTATTGCTGAGGGTCAATTAACTGATCCGCAATTGGTCGTTGGAGTTGCTAATGTGCCGACTGATTCTTTTAGTTTTACCCAAGACGAAATGACGATGGAGCAAGTAGGATTGCAACAAACGTTTGCTCGTGGTCGTTCCTTATCCATGAAATCAAAACAAAGCCGGGCGCTAGCACTTGCGGAGCATAGAAAAGCGCACGAAAAAGCCTTAACGTTAATTCGCAATGTACGAGAAACTTGGTTAGAACTTTATTACTGGACCGAAGCGCTGCGCATTTTACAAGCCAATCGTTTATTGTATAAAAATTTATTTAAAGTGACCACAGCAATAAAATAATGACTGCGCCTAACAAACCAGATAGAAAGTGAGCCTCTACATCAATTCAAGCCCAAAATTTACATTGAAATATACTTATTTATGATCATGCCGATGATGAACATCCGGATAATGAGGATGTGAATGCTTTATCATTTTATGCATGATGATGGCCCCTATGATTTTAATTGAATTAGTGTTAATGAATGCGATGTACCCCAATAGGGTAGTTAATACAGTTCTCATCAGTTTAATGGTTGTTTTTTTAATCCTGTTTATTGTGCTCATTAGAAATCAAACGGCAATATCTGATAAAGAGTTTCTTAAATCGATGATTCCGCATCATGCGGGAGCTATTTTAATGTGTCAGAATGCGCCTCTTCAAGATTTGGAAATTAAAAAACTATGCGATTCAATTATATCATCTCAACAATCAGAAATTGATTGGATGAAAAACAAATTGACTGCTTTAGAAAATAATAAGAAGGGTTAAACGCTCTATTCATAAGGACTAAAAAATGATAGAAATTATACCCATTGGCATCCCATTTTTGTTCATTTTACCGTGGCTTTGTTCAGCACCTCATTAGGTTTTTATAGTTTAGCTTATCTCTGTAGCAAGCTAGCTATCCTTCCAAAGACAGCTGCTGAATTTGAACTGGTTGCTCGCTGGTGTTTATGGGTAGTAGGTGTTTTAGTCATTGGTACGGTGTTAGCAGGTCTTTATGCCTTTAATACGGTGAGGCACGATGCTCCTTCTCACCTTGTAATGATTGATCCTCGCAATTGGGCGCTTGTTACTGCGGGCACGATGATACTGACGGCGCTTTGGTCTATTTGGCGCACCTATAAACGCAAAGTAATTACCATTACATTTATTATTGTTTTACTTAGTGTACAAGGGTTATTATTGGCTACTGCATGGCGAGGCGCTGAATTAGTGTTTCGTTATGGACTTGGTGTGATGTCGCTACCTAAAGCAGAGGGCGAGGGGCATCATCACGGTGCGGAATTTTGAAATGCCTTTCTTGAAATAATAGATACATCGTTAGGCTGATTGGTATTCAGGGAGAATACACGTGTTAAAAAAAATATTAATAATCAGTCTTGTGCTGTTTTTTGTATCCAGTAGTTTTGCAGCGGTGCGTGTGATTAATTTAACGGTTGCTTATAAAACAGTTTATTTTGCAGGCAAGTCCAGAAAAGCAATTGCGGTCAATGATCAAATTCCAGCGCCTACCTTACATTTTAAAGAAGGTGATCACGTAACAATTAATGTGTATAACCGTCTAGATAAGGATACGGCTATCCATTGGCATGGAATCCTTATGCCTTGGCAAATGGATGGGGTTGAAGGCGTAAATCAAAAAGGTATTCCACCAGGTGGCGTTTTTCACTATCAATTTACTCTTCATCAAGCAGGAACTTATTGGTATCACGCGCATGCGGGTCTGCAAGAGCAGCAGGGTATGTATGGTGCTTTTTTAATTGATCCGCCAAAGAAACCATCTTATCAATACACTAAAGATTATGTGGTTGTTTTATCCGATTGGAGCAATACCTACCCAGAACAAATTTTAGCGAATTTAAAAAAAGAAGGGGATTATTACTCTCCTAAATTTCCACTTCAACCCTCTCTTGTCAAATTTATTCATGATTATAAAAAAGCATCTGCTGATGAGCGTAAAAAAATCATTGATGATTATAAAATGATGCAGCAGATGCGCATGAGTATTTATGATATTAGTGATGTGGCTTATGATGCATTTCTATTAAATGGACAACCAAACGCCTCTCCTTGGACTGCTCCTGTGACAGTTGGCGATGTGGTGCGGTTGCGCTTTATTGGGGCAGGTGGCAGTACTATATTTAATGTAAAAATTCCAAATACCACCCTGCAAATGGTTCATGTGCAAGGAAATGATGTAACATCTTACACTATTAATGAGTTTAAAATAGCGCCAGGAGAGACCTTTGATGTGTTGGTTAAAATAAAAAAAAATGACCCTTATATTATTTATGCTGAATCAATCGATACTGTAGGAGCAGCTTATGGTGCTTTAGTAACAACGCCTCATCAAGTGGTTAATTTTAAGCAAGTACAACCCTTTCCTGAGCCCAAACCGGTGATGAGAGAAATGATGTCGCTAATGATGGGGGATATGGATCATTCGTCCTCAATGGCTAGCATGAAAATGAATTCAGGCATGAAAATGAATTCAGATAAGAAAATGAATTCAGATAAGAAAATGAATTCAGATAAGAAAATGAATTCAGATAAGAAAATGAATTCAGATAAGAAAATGAATTCAGATAAGAAAATGAATTCAGATAAGAAAATG
>NZ_CCVW01000004.1 GCF_000756815.1 Legionella massiliensis | reverse complement strand
TGATGATACATGATGAAATGGGAATAAAATCCCGAAATACACTTTGGTTATATCTTAAGAATTAAAAAGAGGCTAGGACAATTGGGACGGCTGGGACAGCATGTAAACACTGGCTTTAAACTGTCCCGTTATGTCCCAAAACTTAAAAATAATGGGACAAATTTCTGGTTCATTGCAAAACTTATTCCCAGCCCCAAAACTTAATAGTAAAAACATATACTCTAGACGTTCCTACCCCCTTGATTCTGGGCTTTTGCGTAGGCGTTCCATCTGCTGCAGGTACTAACCAACCCTCATTTATTAATACCCGTACTACTGATCGTGGCTCAAATCCCTGACAGAGTTCGTTTTTAAATACTCCCGGTAAAACCATAAATCATCGGTTTTATAGAATCCTGCACGATTTTGAATCCGAGCATTGTTTGGATCATTCACGTTATCAAAACGACTAGTGCCATAAGATTCAAAAAAAGCCTTAACCTGAGCCAAGATTGCTCTGTCTTCTCGATTTCCATCACTACCAAAATGCTCTAGCCATGCTTGGTAACATTTATAAGCTGCATTTTGGGAGTCGCCTGCTGCCCAGCCAGTCAAACCATATTGGCTGGCTAACTCACCTGCAACAGCAACTAAAGCAAAACGGCGTGCTACTCGGATAATCTGTTCCGTTGAACCCGGTAGGACAACCCTATTCACAAACTCCTGTATTGACTCAGCAATCTTTTCCGCAATACTTTGTTGATTGGCAACGACCTTCTGCAACCAGGCTAACCCTACCGCACCATAATACTTAGAGGCATATTCTTTTAAGGATAAAGCCATAGTAGCTGGACTAAGCTGATTATGGATTTTTTCAAAAATTCCCATCTTCAATCCAGCATCGGCTTCAATATCAGCAAGCCTAATCTCCTGACCGACATTTGTCTTTTGACCTACTTTGGCCATAAGAGACATTAAGGACTCCTCGCCTGCGGAGAGAAAGAACAATTACCAGCGAGATGATGGTCTAACTGTTCCCTGACGCGAGGCGCGTGTTTTTCCTTGGCCATTAGCGAGTAGATAAGCTGCCTCCCCTGTTTCTTTTGGTTCCATCTGACTTAATTCATCGAGAATCAACAAGCCGTCATTATGCAAGGCAGCCAAGCCTTCAAGGTCGTTAGTCGTGCTACGCCATAATCGGCAATAAGCTTGAGGATTTCCCCAAACCGAAGCAGCTACTTTTAAAGCAGTACTTTTGCCGCTTGAGGAAGCACCTCTGAAGTGAAAACCACCAGAATCTTCTCCTGCAATCCTTGCCAAAGCTGGAGCAAAAGCAGCAGAGATAGCGAAAATCAATCGTGAATTGCCAGATGCGAGCAGTGCTATTGTTTCCCGCCAATTTTCAACGGTACCCGATACAGACATTGCTGATTCGACAGCATGGCTATTTTGGAAAACAACTTTCTCGGAAGAATGACCAATGGTTTGCGAAGCAGCAACAAAAATATCCTCATGCCAGCCCAGCTTATCAACGCATCGCGCCCTATCTTCTACAGGAAAAACCTGCAAATAACTAATGAGTAAATCGCGAGCTAGTCTATTCGGCGAAATGGTTAAACCAAGACAGGCTAACTCTCTTCTCACCTCAGACGCATCGCCTTGTAATAGAGACAGAGGCACTGCCCATTGATGAGTCACCCGATCATCATCCTGCCATTCCAATAATCGCCCCCACTCTCCGCTTTTCGCATCACGGGTTTTAGCCACTACGTGTAAAAACGAGCAAATCCATCGGGGAGCGGTTGGATTGCCATCTTTGTCTTTGCCATAAAACGACAGACCCTGCTCAGTTAATTTAAAATACCCGCCTGCATAGTCACAGAGCACAGGATAATTATTGTTTGTATTTTTTAATGTAATAACTTGGTTTTGTTGCATGACTATTTCCTCCAGCAGAGTTCATGGAAGAGAGAAAATCTATCCTTCCGTGAACAGTTTATTCATTCAGTGACAAGTGAAAGGAACTGCCCTTCATCACAGGTAGAACGATAGATTTTTTGTCGCTGGAGAAATGACATAACGTCAGATTTACGATACAAAACCTTGCGGCCAATTTTAAGGTAAGGAACACCCTTTCCTTCCCAACGATTACGTTCTAAAAGCTGGGTTGAACAGTCTAAAACTGCTGCTAAAGTTTGTTGATTAAATAAAGCAGAATCTGGTGCAGATTCAAATTCGTTTAATAGTCGTAAACGGGTTTGTTTATTATTCATATAGCCCTCATCAAATGATTTATTCATTCAGCATAATATCGACGGTTTGCGTCTTGCTCGATGAATATCAGTTGACTATCCGGCCGGGTTCCCTTGAGGGAAAAAGTCGTGATATTTCGTTTGCCGTCACTTTAATTGAACCGTAAAAATTCACAGTTCAGACGAAGTATTGCGTGGAATTTAAAGGGCCGTCAAGGGCTTTGGAGGCTTACGATCAGAATGATACTAAATGATATCGATTGATACTCAAAAAATTTTTCTTGCCGGATTTGTCCCTGATGTCCCAATTGAATTTTTTACTTTGGGACAACAAAATTCAGTGTTTGTATAGTTGTCCCTGTGTCCCGTTTGTCCCAGTGATTTCTATTAACTGATTTTCATAAATCGCGGAACTATGGAACCCTCATATTCAACTTGCTCAAAAAACATTATTTTAGGTCGAACCCAAATTTGATCTTTACCAAACTCTTCGCATTCATAAAGCGCTTTATAAATAATCATCTCTTCTAATGTTTCACTATGTCTGGCTACACCAATCACCTCGTATAAATTTTTATTTTTAAAATGCTGGTATTTGCCACAATAATCTTCGTTAGCTGATTTCATTTACATTGTTCTCTATTCTACTATATTTGCACCGAAGTAATTTCTTTGCTCTGTACTAATAAATGCTCGCATCGCTTTGTGATAATTTCCTGATACTGCCTTAAATATTTTTTTTCATTCTCATCAACTAACAATAATTTGATTTCCTCTTGCAAAGCATCTGTTAATCTTTCAATTAAATATATCAAACGATTTGTTACTAGCGATCTTGGTAATCGGCAAGTATCTGCAAAATCAGCTAATTGATAAGCATAGATGTTATTCTCATCAAATTCATCGCCTAATGCCATAGCTAGTGCATGCTCATATTCAGGGTACATTTTTATATTGACCAAATCATAAAAGGGTGCCAGTGAAATACCCTTTGAGCCAACAAAAAAACTTATATTTTTCCCGTGAGCATCACAATTAAAAATCAAAATATTAAATAAAACCCAATCAAGGATTTGTTGCTTGGTTTTTGCAGGATTTATACACTGATTAGCAAAATCAAACAGCTTAGGTAAGCTTACCCCATCCCTAATATGTGCCACATCCCTGCTATTTCCAAAATTTTGTTCATATTTGTAATCGGGTGGTAGATTCAGTGCTTGACAACCATCTATTAAGTGGCGTCTTTTCACAATATTGTTAGTAATCGATTTCCTGTCAAAGCGCTCTACCAATAAAGCTGAATGCGGGCCAAAATGTTTTATCTGGACATTCGCCACATTTAAGGCACAACGTTTAGCTAAACGCATAGAAAGATATTCGTTTAAAACAATAGATGAATTTTTTTTTGTCTCAAATTTGAGGATATGAGTAGAACACAAACTACCTTCTCCAAAACCAAGCTGTCCCTGATCGTTAAGGACTACGTTAATTTTATCCTGTACTCCGGCAACTGAAAGACGAGGTTTTCCATCCCAAATGATTAGACTATATCTGTCGCGATGGTCTAAACGTTGTGCTAATTCCTCATCAGTGATTACTCGAAAATTAGCTTGCTCTGGAATTAGTTGATTAGAGGCTAATATAACTAAGGAACCCGGTGTATCTAGTCCTAAAGCTCGAACCAGACCAAAGGTATTGTTTCTACTTAAATGAAAGTTATTCAATAATTCTTCTAGAGCAGCTCCCTCGGGTAATAAATTTCGTAGGAATCGCTGCACATTTAGTGGTGGAATCTCTTGCTGCAAGGGCAAATGTGGAGAAACTGCATACCCTTCTCTTTTCCAGGGATCAGAATAATTCCAATATAACTGATCATCGATAAGTGCTAGTTGCGCTATTTGATCTTTGCCTAAATAAACATCTAAAACCTGCTTAGCTCCAATCATTTTCACTCTCATTACTTGTCCATGGCGCTACATGGAGTTTTATTCCTAATGCAGAACAAATTTGTAATACGCTTCCTAATTGACAAGTCGATTGGCCATGTTCAACTTTCATCAATGTATCTTTAGCTACACCGCATAATGCAGCTGCATCCTCTAAGCGCAAATCACTTTGCGTTCGACGCGCCTTAATTATTTTTCCTAGCAACTCTGCGGTAATTACTTGTTGCAGATTCGGCGTTTCTAATTTTTTGATTTGCTTGGCCATATAATCCTACTACTATAGTCTTAATTAGAAATCTTAATGAAACCTCTTCATTAATCCTACTATTATAGGATTAATCTAAAGAAATAGTAAATTTTAAATATAATCCTATACAAATAGGATTATATTTAAAAAGCTAATTAATTTCTTCAACTTCTGGAGTATTAGCCATCTGACAATTTAAATGATCAGCGATACGTTGCATAGGAGTTCTTAATCGTTCAACATCCCGCATAATATAGCCAGCTGTCACATCATTTGTCATTTTGTGATTCAACAAGCGCTTTAGTGCATAGGCCGGTAAGTCCAAGCTTTCTGCTGTTGTAGCAAAGGTTCTTCTTAAATCATGCACTGTAAAAGAAACTCCCGAGAGTTCGACCACTTTTAACATTGCCTTTCTTGGTTCCACAACATGACCACTTTTACTTGGTGCAGGAAAAACAAATTCTTTTGTTTTGCTTTGCTTCCTTCGCAGGAATAATTAATAGAGAACATCAGACATAGGCAAGGTATGAATCTCTCTATTTTTAGTATCTTGTACAGTAAAGGTCTTCGCTTGAAAATCGATGTCCTTCCAAGACAAAGAAGCTGCTTCCATCCGTCTTAAGCCTGTATAAAGAATCAATAAAAAATAATCTTTCCACATCGTTGCTTGCGGATAACTTTCTTGCTCACCGAGCTTTGTTAAAGCCTCAGACCAAGCAGCTAATTGATGATTTTTGATCATGGTATTTTTACGATCGACTCGGTACCAACTACGCGCATGTGATAAATATTCCACTGGATTAATCGCAATAATAGGTTGGCCATCATCTAACTGATACTCATGAACAGCAAAATTAAATACCGCACGTAAAACTCGCATCGCATAATTAGCCCGTGCTTTACTATTCGTTTGGCCATATTGCGCGTGACGCTTGGCAATCATTTCTCTTGTAATATTAATCAGGGGTTTGCCAAGCCCATCAGGCATCACTTGCTTTAGAACACTTTGATAATCTTTGATAGTCAGCGCTTTTAAATCTTTACGGGCTTTAAGGTAATCATTAAACACCTCCTGCAAACTAAGCGATTTAATTTTATTTGTCTTCTTCTCAGCAACAGGATTATCCCCTTTCGCAACTTGCCCTAATAAATGTTTTGCCTGCTTGCGTGCTTCCTCAGCAGTAAGCTGACCATACTTGCCCAGAGTAATGCGTTTAACTTTATTGGCAATACGAGTTTCAACAACAAAGCTTTTTACTCCGGCAGCAGTCACTCTTAATGCAAACCCCTTTAATTGCTCATCTCGATAAAACACCTGATCTTTTCCTTCCACAGGTTTGATTTTATCAATCACCGATTTAATGAGTTTCACCGACTTATTGTTTTCCATATTCTTCTCCAGAGAAAACCGAGGATTAATTTCCATGTAGACACAATGTAGACAGATTATTTAAAACGAATTAAGAGTTAAAAAATCTCAACAAGCGATAATGTACTTGATTTTAAAGGGATAATAAAGATATTTAAAAATTATTGAGGGATGCTAAAACATGAATAATTAGGATTGAAAATCCTTTATAGACAATGTGCTGATTGAAAACAGTGCACGTGTCACTGTGATAAAGATTATAGAACTAGGCCACGAACTAGGTATGAAGGTGGTTGCTGAAGGCGTAGAAACCAAAGAACAGTTACAATTTTTACAAGTCCATCATTGCGATATAGCGCAGGGTTATTATTTTAGTAAACCTATCGCTCTAGACGACTTGCATCAATGGATAGAAAATAATTATGGTTTTTAAGAGTTAACAGTAATAGGTCAGTTAATAAGTTTCTATAATCCGCCAGACTCCATCCCAATCCTCAGGAGGGGAGTCAATTAATGTTTGGCAGCGCTCGATATAGACTGTTGCCAAATAATCACCAGGATAGGCTGCTGTGACTCGTTTAAATAATTCCAGACTTTCCTTCCATTCACCTCTTTGATAATAAGCAAATGCCTGAGCAAACTCTTTTTTATGCTGTTCCAGATTCTCTATGTTTTCAGCGAGGACTAACTCATAAATAGCTGTGCTCTCATGTTTACCTCGCACAGCGACTTCATCGAGTAAACGGAAAGGAAATTGTGTTTCTACTTGCAAGAAAGTCGATTTACTCACAATAATCTGTGTGTGATAAATTTTGTTTATAGCCTCAAGACGGCTGGTCAGATTCACTGCATCGCCAAGGGCTGTAAAATTAAGCCGTTCCTCCGAACCTACATTTCCTACAACGGCATCACCGGAATTAATAGCTATTCTTATTGAAAACTGGGCTAATCCTGCTTTTAAATTTATTCTATTGAGCTTCGCTACACGAGCCTGCATATCTACTGCTGTTTGACAGGCGTGTAAGGCATGCTGCTCATCAGCTAAGGGGGCATTCCAAAGAGCCATGACAGCATCACCAATATATTTATCCAGCATGCCATGGTGCATGATCACTGATTCAGTCATTGACTGGAAATAGCGCGATAAATAAATCATTAATTTTTCTGGAGTAGTCATTTCTGACAATTGGGTAAAGTTTTTAATATCAGAAAATAAGATAGTGAGCGCCTGGCGCTGACCGCCTACTTCGGCAATTTGCCCGCTAAGCATTAATTTCTTAACCAAAGAACTTGGAACATAGCGCTGGAAGGAAAGCAGGCTGGCACGCATATTGACCAAGCTCTTATCCATATAGCTAATTTCCTTGATGATGGTTTTAAGCAAAGGGCGTGGTTCAAGATTTAAGCTAGTAATTTCCTGTGTTTCCTTAGCGATTTGAATAATAGGTTTAGATATTTTTTGGGAGACATACCGAGCAACCAGTGTTCCTAGTAGTAAAATCAAAATAGCCAGTATCAAACTATGAATACTTAAATTTTGTAGAGAGCCTAAAATATCCGCAGCCGGGACAATAATAGTAATAGTCCAGATATCTTTTTTGTCGTTATTTATCACCGGTTGATTAGCTATATAGAATTCCTTATGTTTGTAAACATAAGAAAAAACATTGGGTTCAAGATGCTCAATATCAAAAGCTTCTAATGGTATTTGGTCTTTTCTAATAAAGGCAGTTGTTAGTTTTTCGCCGCGGAGATCATTCTGATGAAGGGGATTCTGGTAGGCGATAACCTGTCTGTCTTCGCTAGTTATATAGATCATCGCGTTTTTGCTAACTTGCAATTGATTGACAAATTTTTGGAGGCCATCAAGAGTTATATCCATGGAAAGAACGCCTTTTAGCTTGTGCTCCTTATCATAAATAGGCACCGCTGCAGTTATACCCAGTACAGTCTTATTACTATTATTCTCAAAGACTACAAATTGATAAATTCCGGTCCAGACAGGTTTCCCAGCCTTTACAGCTTGTTGATACCAGGGGCGTGCTCTTGGATCATAGGGTTGAACAAGAGTTTGCTTGGCAGTGATCTGGTTTTTATTATTCAATTCATAATGAATTCTATATCCTGGCGATTGAGAGTTCACAATATGATTCAAAGCGATAAGGCCGTTTTTTTCCCGTTCTGCTCCATAGAAGTCACCATCCACCGTTCCGAAATAAACCATGTAAATATTGGGGTCATGACGAATTGCCTCGAGCAGCATTAGATCGAACTGTGAATGATTGGACGGATCAAGAATGCCTTCATTAATCATATTTCTAATCTCAAGCAAATTCCGATTTAAAGGGCGCAAATAAATGGAAAGACGCTCTTTGATGAGTAAGGAGGTTTGCTCAATTGAATTTTTCGCAGTTGAACTTAGAATTGTATTTAAGGATGAATAGTTGATACCGATGATACTAAAGCCAGTCAGGCTCAGCAGAGTAATAAATAAAGTAATAATACTTACACGAATACTGACTTTGAAACCTCGCAACATCATCTTGATGTCCTTCTTTATTAATCCATATCGTTTCGCATCAAATAAATTATAGCTAATGTCTTGCTTACAAGCCGCAGGACTTATGGAGAAGCTCGCCCCTCCTTCCTTGGGGAGAGAGTTAGAGAGAGGGGGAGATGCGGCATAAATTTACTTAGGTTGACGCCATTGGCTGACCTATTACGGGAGAAGTTAGCTCTCGCAATCAAAAACGCAAGGATTGTGTTTCGTCTTCCGCAAATTCATTATCCTTTCCGAGTTTCTGTATAGTATTAATTGATGACATTAGATCTTTCATGCCTTGTTCTAACTGCGGGTACTGGGTTGTCAAGGTCTTATCCAATTTGATTGCTGCTTTTATATTTCTAGCTGCCCCATGTAGCTCTTCGTTGGTTGAGCTAGGATTAGATAGAACCTTAAAATGTGCACTTAGCACATGATTATCAGGGATATTTGCTTCTGAAAACCAGGTGTTTTTACCCTGCAAGATTTTTTGCATGTTTTTTTGTTCATTTTCGAGAGTTTTGGGTTGGTTGTGGGATACTTTGAGGTCTGCAGTAATTGCGAAGTAAGCTTCTAATGAACGCTTTAAATCATCAAAATCTGCCTTAAGTGAATCATCAGGGTTGGTTTGATACAAGTCTTGTAGGGTCTTTACAGTGAACTCCAACAGATTTGCATCAGGGTTTGCATAGAATTTTGAAGCTAGGGGGAGCAGCAAATTTTTTTGATCCTGATCGAGAAACTCATCATCTAATATGTTATTCATTTTTGATTTTATCGAATTGACTATACTGTCCAGATGTTGTGAGTTTTCAAGAATAACTTTATCGGAGCGTATGCAAACAGCTTCTACGTGAGTAACCCCATTCACATCCTCTTCTAAATGAACAGGTATTATTGCAACGTCATCTGGAAAACGACTGGAAAATTCGGCTTCCTTAGGAGTGCCTGAAACGTTAGCAATGTTATAAAAATCAGCAATTTCTGCTGGATTTTGAATCTTCAATACAATTCCTTTTTTATTACCAGCAGTACCCTTGGCAAATTGAGTGCTAATATCCTCATCTTTGCTTGTGCTAACATTTTTCTTTCTAACGACGCTGGCTATATTAATATCTTGAAGGTCTTTAGGGGCAACATTTGCTAGGGTATCCGAGGATTTCATGCTATTAACCATGTCGAATTTTTTCTTGATGTCCTCTAGACCAACTGACTGCCCTCTATATAAAGTTTCTGGTATTTCCTGCATTTCATTATTGGCTTTCTTAAGGCCGGCCTTATGCAAGGCAATATTAAGCAAGAGGGCAAATATTTTTTCGTCATCAGTGGTTTTCGCTGGATCGTTATATCCGCCAATGATTGCATTCATTTTCCTGTAGAATGCAGATTCCTCTGTATACATTTTAAATAAAACATTCTCAAATGAAGCATTTTTTGGCAAGGATCTACAACATCTTTGGTAGAGACTGGTCATATCAGTCACTATCTTCATACCCTCTGCTTCTGCAGTAAATTTTATGTGTTTGCTTGCGATAATTTTCTCTATTGACTCTAAAAATGAGTCATCCAATTTTTCTGCAACTAAGGTAAGTTGCCCGCTTTGGATTATATTTTCAATTGAAGCTATTGGAACAGTTGAAACAAGACTGGTTTGGCCATCAGGCTGCGCGTAAACATAGGCTAGCTTTGTTAGGGTTTGCAGCACTGCCCGCTCTTCTGTTGAGAATTGCTTTGGATGCAAGGGATATTTGGTTGATATAAGTTGTTCTAACTCTTTCTCTAATTCGGTTTGACTGGTGGCCATGATAATTTTCCCATGAAAGCTATGAGTCTTCAGTTTGCGACTTGGCCGGTTACCGCAACGTTACCTAGCAATGAAAGATTAGAATCGACTATTCCATTTGGGATAATCATTTTTAGTTTTTGGTCTTTGAGCTAGTCGAATTTAATACCTTCTTCCTTAACCCATTAATTGATCATAGCGTGCAAAATAACTACTCGAGTGATATTATGGCCGCCCCAGTTTTAAGTAAAAATAAAAAATATATGAATAAGCAATCAGTCTTAATACATCGCTCTCAGAGTCAACGATTGACTAATGTTTTATTTGCTTTTCTAGCAATTTTTTTGTGGCTCCTTTCCACAGCAGCCAAGGCAGAAACTTATCCTTGGGTATGGCTAGGCAAGGACGATATCCAAGTGAGTGAGCATGCAAAAGTTGAAGCTGAGTTCCGACTTCATCTTATTGCCAACGCCAAAGAAACCATTGATATTGTGACCTTTGATCAACGATTAGATCAGGATATAGGCTTGCCTCTGCTTCAAGCTTTAGAAGTCGCAGCTAAAAGAGGGATTCAGATCCGTTTTGCAGCTGCTTGGCTTTCTGGGCTGCTAAATGACATGAGTAGAAGTACAGAGCGCTACTTGAGGGGGCTTGCCGCGTGTTACCCCAATTTTAAATATATTGCTGTAGGTGGCCAGCCGATGTGGCGACAGGGATGGGGTGTTATAGACGGAATTCATCAGAAAATATTTTTAGTCGACAATAAAATATCCTTAGTGTCAGGTCGTGGTCATGCGGGAGAATATTTAGGCTGGCTAGATACTGCTTTCTTTTATAAGGGTGCTCTTGTTGATCAAACCCGCGAGGCCTTCGAGCAAATGTGGCAGACCGTTGGGCGAGAAAGTGTATTGCAATTCAAAAGTGGGCGTTCCTTGACTAATTCTGCAGCAGCAGAGTTGCCTAGACAGCGAGCTTTAGCCGCTAGTCCTTCTCTAAAACTATCCAAAGAGGAAAAGGAAGAGTTAGCTGAACTGAAGACCTGGGCTGAAGCTCCAGCCTCTAACAATCATGATTATCAAGCACGATCCATTTATTACAATTTCCTTGAGCAAATGAGAAGACAGGCAGACCACCAGGATCGTACACCGAAAAGTTTTAGCTATGAGGAGAGAGCTGAATTTCTTCAAGATCCTTATATTGAAGCCGTGCTTATGCTCCTTCCGCAAACAAAGCGCTTTCAAATGAATATTCTTGCTACGATTATGGATGAGCGCGTTGTTGAGGCAATTCTTAGAGAGCGGCAACGAGGTATGGAAATGGAGCTTATTACTAACGGACAAGAGGCTCACTCCATTTTCCCGACAGCACCTGGTTGGTTTGCGGGAATTCATATACTGGATGATCTACTACAAGCTGGCGTAGTAGGTCATGAGGTGAAACAAATGGGGCCTGACACTGGCATTTACCTACACCGAAAACTCCTTATTTTGGATGATCATGTGTTTTTCGGATCACATAATTTTACCAAGGCCGGCACGCTAACTACGGAAGAGTACAGCATTGAAATTCTAAGTCAGGACTTTGCTGACAAAATGAGGAAGCTTTCGCGCCATAGCATTGAAGTTAATACAGTGCCCTTTGACGCCAATGCGGTACATCAGGAACGTCTCATTACCCCAGCACGTCAATGGTTTGCGAGCTTTTTTGAAGTCCTTTATTTGAAGAAATCTAAGAAGAACTAGGGCTAAGGAACCCCTCATCCGCCCCATAGGTATCAACACAAATGTCCCTCCTTGTCCTCAACATTACGTCATCCAGAGCGTAGCGAAGGATCTCCTGAATGTGGCACTGTGCTAATCCCGGAGATCCTTCGCTACGCTCTGGATGACGTGCGTCTATTACTGTCACTTGTGTAGATACCTATGCATCCGCCCGAAGGGCGGATGAGGGGTATCGCTTTATGCGCATCATCAAATTTTACGAATAAAACATAAATATTATTAAAATAAAAATAAAATAAATTAAATATTGAATAAATAAAAATTAACAATATAATTAAATTCTCCTAATGAAGCCTTACTTAAGAGGATTAATCTATGAAACTGACAACTTGCCATGAAATCGAGAGGAATCGACGATTTCTCGCACCAGGCTTAGTTATCTTAACAGTCGTTTTTTCTTTAAGTGCAGTGAACTACAGCCATGCTACCCCCCCAAAGCTAAGGCCTAAAAATGAAGTTTCAGAAATTCTTCCTCAAGCTTTAGCCCCTGCCTTAGCTGCGGTTAAGGGGGCTAAGACTATTACAACAGACTGGTTAGTCGATAAGTATTTTGCCAATCTAGATTCTGCTTCAATTAGTTGGTTTGATAATAAAAATATCATTTACTCAGTGCCCTCCACCGATGGACGCTTAGACCGAGTCTTGGAAATACTAAATATTGAAACGAATGCAAAACAACGCTTAGGAACAGGAGCAAATCCTGTTGTTTCGCCTGATAAACAATGGATAGCCTTTGTTAGGGGAGAAAATGAAGCTAGACAATTATGGCTCATGGATCAACATGGCCAGAATCTTAAACAAATCTCGCATGTGAAAGACGGCTTATTTCCTTCTGATTTTTTTACTAAATATCTTTGGTCTTCGGATTCCAGGCAAATCGTCTTGTTGTATAAACAAAATTATAACGATGACGCCCCTGATAGCATTATACCACCAAGCAAAATTGAGTTAATTGATGTTGCAACAGCTCAAATCGCTTCTTTAGGTGATTTTAATAATCGAATTCTAGACTTTTCTTGGCTGCCTAATAGTCATGAAATACTCTTTACCCAAGAACGTTTTGGCTTTGAATACAACGATAGTATTGATTATGAATTGATCTCAGCCTTAAATATTGAAAATAAAAAAATACGAACTCTAGCCAAATTTAATGGATGGCAGCAAAGCCTTTCCCCTCAAGCCTCCCCTGATGGCAAGTTAATTGCTTTTTTATATGATCCAGAAAGCCCTCTCTTTGATGTTATCCAAAATATCGGCCTTATCAAAAATGATGGGGAGTCGAGTAATGACTCACCAAAAATAAAACGATTAACTCGCGACATGAAATTTCTTTCGCCAGCTTGGTCTCCAAATGGCGATAAGATTTATGTCACCAGGGCTTATGGTGCCTATAGACAAATTTATTCTGTAGAGGTAGAAACAGGAGAAATAAACCAGATTACCTCGGGTACAAATTCCATAGAAAGTTTTTCAATTTCACCGGATGGATCTCATCTGGCCTGGGTAGATGCCAACGCGCACGGAGAGCAAGCTATTCGTGTTGCATTAAGCAATGGCAAAAAAGTAAAAAATATACTCACAGTTTCTAAGGCACCGAGCGATTTTTCCCTATCGGAAGTACGTGAAATTCAGTGGAATAGCCTCGATTATCCTGTTCCTATGCGTGGTTTATTAGTAATGCCGCAGAATTACCAAAAAGGGCGGCGTTACCCCTTGATTGTTAATATTCATGGAGGAGGGCGTGGTGCTACTCTGCTTCTAAGATTTGGTGGTGGTTTGCTAAGTGCCACGCCGCTGGAATGGCAAGCAATGGCTGCAAAAGATTATGCCGTATTTATTCCGGAATTTCGTTCATCCGGCTCCTTTGGTTCACTTGCTATAACCCGGGATCATCTTAAAAATCATGAATTATTATTTGCTGATTTGCGGGATATCGATGCTGGGGTTGATTACTTGATTGAGCAAGGTATTGCAGATGAGAATCAATTGGCAGTTATTGGGCATAGTGCAGGGGCAAGGCGGGCAAATTTATTAACAGCAATTTCTCATAAATACCGCGCAATTGTTTCCATTGATGGTTGGGCAGATGATTATATCCCGGCAATTAATAATCCTACAGATACGCTCTTTTACCCAGAAATGGGTGGTTCTCCCTGGGATGTGCCAGAAAACTATTTGAAGGATTCAGCGCTCACTCATGCCAAAGGAGCAACTACACCGACATTATTTTTTATGGGAAACCCAAAACTAGGTGGAGTTGATCCTTATAACACTGTATCTGATTTATTCGGTTTACTAAGGCAAGAAGGGGTGGCAACAGAATATATTTATTATGCAGATGAGGGGCATGCCTTCACAAAACCTGAAAATAGAAAGGATTTTCTTGAGCGTACTATTAAATGGATAGATGGCTTTTTAGCTAAGTAATTTTCAGCCTCAACCCAATCATTGAGTGCGCGGATGAGGGGCTGCTGGTTCGGAGTTCTTTCCTAATGTTTGCCTCTCAGAGGCTAGGTTCCTGGCAATGACGGGAACGGTTTTATTTACTACTATTTTTTATCATGTCCGTCCATTCTGCAGGATTTACAAAGGTTGTTGTACGCGGTCCCATTCCATCCAGTTGTACTACTGTTTCACCACTTGCCCAAACATAGTGATGTACCTTAGCGGGTACAACCTGAAAGCCGCCTGCGGTTAAAGCTGTGGATTGCGACTTATCGACCTTATCTCCAGTACCCACATTAAAGGTCCCAGAAAGAACAGTTACCTCTTCATCGGTAGTGTGCCAATGAGCAGGAATAACAAAGCCATCAGGTAATTTAAATCGAATAGTATAGGGTTCTGCTTTGCTTAGATCGCCTTGAAGTAACACAATCTGAGCGCCTTTAGGGAAACCAGGGGCTGGATGAAATTGAACATCTGCCGCTTTTATTAATATGGGTTGAGTCGCACTTTGATTATCAGAAGCAGCCTGTGATTCTGCTGTAACAATGAAACTAGATATGAGAACCGCTAAATTGGCTAACTGACGCATAAAACCTCCTATTGTTAAAATTCTTCCTAAGCGACCTTAGTTAATTGTTAGCGGATCTTAAGTATCAAATCAATATTTTTTGACAGTGAGGTTTCCGCAAGCCTAGGGAAACTTCACAAGATTATTGACTTATTAGAATTGTGGCGCAGTTGTAAAAGAGTCAGCAGGGGCAAGTTTTTGCATGTCCAGATTTAAAAGCCGAGCTACACGCTCATAAAACGGCAGAGCTTCATTTTGGAACATAGAGAAAGTATTATCTTTAGCATTTTGAAGAACGGCATTAATGCTATTAACTAGATGCATATCATAGGTATCTGATTTTTGGGCTTGGTCAATCAGTTTGAGTATTTTACTAATCGGACCAGGAACTCTTATCTCTTCACCCTTAATTGTAACTACTGAACCCTGAGGAAAAGAAACCCTAAGTGATTTTGCTTCATATTCTATATATTCTTTCAAACCGACAACTATATTTTTTATGATGGGCTTAGATTTCGGCTCACAGATAGACCGTTTAATGCCTGTTAATTCTGTATGTTCGCCGATTGCGTATGTGCTTATAAAATCACATTCATTTGCTATAGCGTATTTTTTGTCTTCACTAAGATCTGTACCAAGACGAGATAGCCAGTCTTTTTTATTTGCAACAATAATAAACTTAGACTTTGGATTCTGTTCTTGTAGTATGGGGAGTATTTGCTTAATGTAATCAAATGAAGAGGGATCTAAAACGCTATAAACTAAAACATAGACATTCTGACCAGAACGACCTTCATTAGTGGTGTTCTTACTTATGCTCGAGACGCCGACTTGTACCTGCAAAGGAATTTGTTTCTGAGTAGCAGGATCTTGGCAAGTGAAATTAATGAGGCGAAAATCTCTTAAGCCAGTTGTTTTAGAAGGCATTTCTGGAGTAATTGGCTTAGCATTAGGATCTTGTTTTTTGCGCTTTAAATAGTCTTCTTCAGTTATCCTAACGTCCTCTGACTATGCAAGGCGTTGTACCAGAGTTCGTACCCCAACACCCTCTTGGCCTAGAAATCTCACACTTATTGCTCGCGTCTCAGTTTTGGTTAACATGATTTAGTCCTTCAAGAGTAATCTCAGGCTCATCATGACAAAACCAGCTTAAATGAAGATTAACTGGTTTGCGCATAATTGGCGTTTCCATATCCACTCTCTGGGGCATAGGTGTCAAGCTAAGGATAATCATCAATTTCTGGATAAAGATTTTCTAGTAATGTTGAACCTTCATATTCAGACTTTGCACAATTAAAGGCGCTTCACCATATGTTGCTTTACTAGTAATAAGTAAGGAAAAAGCAATATTAAGATGTAACTCAGGCACATCGTAATTTTGATCCACCCGCCAACAGGGCGACTCAAAACAACGCTCTTCAACTAAGGTTGGAGTAGTCAAGGGTCTAGGATGGATTGTAAGTTTGTAAGCCTTCATTATGTTGCTTTCATTAAGGAAAAAGTCATACATAGGTACCCAAGCAGCATGAGAGAAATATTTTGCAGCCTCTTTGTCTTCCTTGACTGTGGTCAGGTAACTGACTGATAGGGTATTCATTAATACTTTTTGGGCCCAATCCGCAACCTCATTATTAGTAAAGGCATAGGCTAAGGGGGATGCGGAAAGAGAGAGAATTATCATTAGGCGAAGTACTAATAGTTTAAACATGATTTCTATTCCTTTAGATATTGAAACCCTGAGAATATTAAATCTATTACTTACATAGTAGATTCAACCTCAAGAAATTTCCAAGAACCTCTAGCGACCACTACCATTAAGTTCATCCGCTCGGGCTGAGGAGGCTTTTAGGCCATATCGAACGTCATCCAGAGCGCAGCGAAGGATCTCCGGGATTAGCACGGTGCCACATTCAGGGGATCCTTCGCTGTGCTCTGGATGACGTAATGTTGAGACAAGGAGGGACGTTAATATAAGCTATTTATTTAACCCATTATGTAAACTTTGTGGCGCATGGTCGCTAGTTCTGCTTTTTGGAGCAAATATGCCTAGCACTGAGGAAAATTGCGAGGAAGGCGCTGTTTTGCCAAGATTTTCTTTTAAATCCTCAAAGCGAGTGGTTATTTTTGCTATTTTTTCTTTATCATCCGTTGCGGTTTTTTCCATCAAGGTACTGTAGGTCTGTTTAAGATTGTCATCTACATCCTGGATTTTTAATTGGTTATAACTGTAATGTCCCATTATTTGCCGACAAGAATTTATCACTTGTTGTTCCTGTTCGTCGTTTTCAGCCAAAATCATGGCGATACGCAGGCAGTAAAATGCAGAATGGGCTCCAGCAGGGTTAAACATGACCCTATTACCAGTCAGCGCTACCTTTGCTAGTTCAATGTATTGCTGATAATTCATGGTATCGAGATGACTTCTTATGAATTTTGCAGCACCAGCCTGATCGTATAAAGCACCTGTATAGCGATGAGCTACGTCTTTTAAGGCTTGATTTATGATCTTGGGTGCTTGAGCCTCTTTTATTGCCTTTGTATAGTTAAGGTGATCGCTATTCGCAACCCCATAATTCCTGGATACCTGTTGGGTGCTAAGATGAACAGGATTGCTATGTGTTTTGTTGTAGTTGGCGACAGCTAACTGGCAAGCTTCCAACTGTTCAGGAGAGTCATCAAAATAGAGGATGGATAAATTGGGATCACTAGCTGCGAATTGCTGAAGGAAGGCTTCCATTATCAGCGCCTTATTTGCAGTACCGGCAGGAAAGTCTGAGCCCCTTACAGTTAGCGTTTCGCCACCTTCGGGAGAGAGGCAAATACGATAGGGCTTGGGGATTAGTCCCTGCTTTAGAGCCTCCATTAACATCCCTCTGTTAGCAACGACTTCTTTCTGAGTCAAGGTATCTAGCAGAGTTAGTTGAGGTAAGCTGATATTTCGAGTTTGCCCAGAAGGTGTATCCAAACGGGCTTTCATAATGTTTTCTGCTCTAGTAAACGCTAGCAGGTTTAAGTAATAGTCGCAGATTGTTTCTGGATCGGAATTAAAGGTTTGTAAGTCTAAAGGCTCTTTGAGCACTTTCTGCATTAAAGGGGTATAAAGCTGTTTAAAGAGCGTGCCTACAGGTTGTAATTGTTGCTGGTTATCATAATTTCCCGCATCAGCCTGAGTAATGACGCCCTGAACATTGAAGCCTAGCCGTTGCATCTCTTGGATAATGGCATGACGACTCATGGGGAAAAGCTCTTGGCCACAGGTGTTGATATCCTCTAAACCCATATTAGTAAATAGATAGACATCCTTAACACCCTTTTCCAATAAGGAATTCAGCAAGGCATAATTCAGGTCATTACCGTTAAATAGCAAAGTATTATCAACATCTAATAACGCAATGGTAGTCATCTCAGTCTCCTGCTCGGATATGATTCCATTCTAAATACAATGTACTTAACAAATTATTAGTTGTTTATTCCAATCGGTTATGACCTATTCCGAAAAGGCATGAAGGAATTTAGAGGGGAGGCAAGTTAAATTGCCCAGGATTTTTCTGCACTATTTCTAAATAATTCCTCACAAAGAGCAATATGATCTGGGGTGGAATGTTCTTTCTCATAGCTGGCAAAATTATTTAATCCCTCTCCGCTAATACTATCGACAATTTCTTTTCTGCGGAGATAAGGTAATTGAAAAACATCTAAGGCAGTTAAGTCTTGTGCATTTTTAATAGTAGTGTCTGCACCACACTCCATTAAGACAGTCATCATCTCTAGATCCCTTCTGGCACAAGCAATATGTAATGCAGTTTGTTCTGCTGATGAATTTAAGAGCGATAATTTTAAGCTACCATTGATCTGATGACATAAATGCGTCGCTGTTTTTAGATTAACATCTGCTCCAGCTTGAATTAGGGTTTCCAGCAAGGAAAGAAAACTGGCAACCTGCCTGCCTTCAGAGTCCTTATCTCGATAGCCCTTAGCAACTGCCAGATGTAGAGGTGCCGTACCATAAGCCTTGGATAAAGCATTAATATTCAAATGACAAAGGTTAGTTTTATCTATGGCCAAAATTGTCTTAAGAAAGCGAATACACTCTCTGGAACAAGAATTGGAAATCATAAAATGCAGATAAGTATTTCCCCAGCTATTATTTTGCTCATTCAAATTGACTTCACTGTGTTCTAATAAGTTCTGTAAAAATTGATATTCAATCTCTGGAATAAAGTTGCCCCAAAAGGAAAAATTGCGCATTAGCAACATAAATAAGGATAAATTTTGATAACCTAAATCTGCAAAAATGGGATTGGCAGTATGAAACTCCGGCTCTTTAACAGATCTAAGAAACAGCAATAGCAGGCTGGGATATAATTGATTCTGCTTATCAAACCACAGAAAATTATCTAAGGGATCTTGGGGATTAATCTTATATTCAAAACAAATAAGAAAAAAATAACCAAATTTGTGAAGATCATTAGTTTCTTTTAGGAGAGGATTAGATAATATTTTAAGATGCATTTCTTGCAATTTTTCGATAAAAAAAGATTTCGAATGACTGCAATCTAAAGACAAATAATAGTTGACAAGATAGTCAATCAAGAATGAATCTTGTGACCAAATTGACGCACAAAATTCATTTAATAATCCTCTATTAACACAGGCTTCTTCTTTTTCCTTATTATTCGCAAATAATGTGAACATATTTTCCTCTAAAAGATATAAAGAGCTAGAGGCTAGATTGCTCTTGAGGTTGAAGCATTTAATTAATCCTATAAAAGCAGGACTAATAGAAAAGTTCAATTAATAACTTTCAGTTAAGACTATACTAGTTGGATTATATGGCCAAACAAATCAAAAAAGTGGAAACGCCGAATTTGCAACGCAGTGAAGCAATCTAGGGTTTAGAGCTCTGAACCCTAGATTGCTTAGTCACTACCTTCCTCGCAATGACTGGATGTACCTAAGAGCCTGATCGATTACGGTTAAGCAGGCAAGTTTTGTGAAAGATAAGCGCTTTCCTCAATGTTACTCTCTACACAAGCAACATTTAAACGTCTGAGATTACCAAATAGGGTTAAATCCTTAGATTTACTTAAAGACAAGGTAAAGCTTGTGAGTTGTTTATTGTCATTATTAAAGGTTAAACGAATTGTTGTTTGTTTTGTTTCTTTGTCCGCGGGGACTATTTCGACCTTGGATTCCGCAAGATCTTCCAACGCATATCCTTTAGCATCTAATAATTGACCTAGGCTGTGATAACTATTTAAAACAGTCGTTTCATTACTTAGAAACTGTTTGAGCTTTTCTCTGCTTATGTAAGCACTAGGATATCCAAATAGTTCAAAGGGCTGATAACCTTCCCCAATGCCAAGTTCTTTCCTAAGTCCAACAACATCCTTAAGCGGAATATTTCTAAGATTTCCAGTAATATCTTTATAAATTAATTTATTCTCATTATGTATAAAGAAAAAGGTATTGTTGGCCTTTTTATTAATAGCTGTATTTGCTACGACAATCTTACAATCATCCGTCTCTACTTGATAAGCAAGGATTGCAGCTTTAATTGGCTCTCCAGCGGGACTTGCAAGCGCATGCGCTATAGCAACAAAAGGCAAACAAACTAGCGCCATGGTTGCCCCAAAGGCAATGCGTGGTAGCTCGGTAAGCAAAAATATGCCGGTAAAAAATATTTTGAGAGGGGGGCTTTCTAACCATCGCACCAGAGAAATTAATAATTGATGCAGGATGAAAGGGATACCTAAGGTCAGGTAGTCATAAACACCGAAATGCACATATTTATAAGGTTCAGGGCTATTGGGTTTTCCTGGAAAGGGATAACCAGAAAATACTGTCAAAGCCGACAATAGTTTTTGCCAAAAAGTGGTTCTTTGTGCGTTAGCAAAGGGGTATCGTTTCGATTCAAGGAGGTTTTTGAGGGGATTAAAAATGCTCATGCTTGTTCCAGGAAATAAATAATACTAGGTTTTTTTATTTGACCATATTGATTTAAATTAAATCCACATGGGCAATTAAGATTCTTGGCGGATTTAATCAAATAAACCTATATAAATCCAATTAGTTATACTGATATGTCATATTTAATGTTTGAATAACCGATTTGTGATAGGTTAGGCAGAATCGCAATGAATAGGGCTTATCTAAAATGAACTCTTGGTTTAAGCAATTACTTTGTTCATCCTTATTATTTTCTACTGTTTCCTATGCCGCTCAATCCTTTACAGGGCTCATTGGGGTGAACTATCAACCCAATCATTACCCAACTAACCATGCCTTTAATTCCCACGACGTTTTTTTTGTAGGGAACAATCAAAATGGACCTTATACGAATGTTTATGCGGAATTAGCTCAGTTAAAAGCGGCGGGTTTTAATACAGTTCGCTCTTATCAAACAACAGATTATTCCTGGATTGCCCTAATTAATGATGCGCATGCCTTGGGTATGAACGTTGTCTATGAGGCTGCTATTCCACAAACTGGCAATGCCGCTAACATTAATGCGGCAACGGCTTTATTAACCAGTGTAATTAACAGTGTTGGTGCTGCAACTTTTAACAGCACTGTAACCTTGGTTTTAGCGGGTCATGAGAATTACTGTGGTACTTGTGGGCCTAATGGCAGCTCTAATATTGCCTATTTAACCCAGGCTGTGAGTGCCTTACAAGGCGTTGTTCCCGGGATTCCTGTTAGCTCAGCCTTAGTCAGTGGCAATTTGGTAACACCACCACCCACAATGGATATCACTACCTTAGTTAATCGGTACTCTCCATCGGCTCCCTTGGCCTTTGATCCCTATCCTTTTCAATGGGGAGTTCCTGTTGCGAATTCTGTTGAAACTGTTAGCCCTAGCTCAGCCATAAACTCCATCGGCTGGGATTATTATCAAGTGATGAAACAACCGTTCTATACACCACCACGCACAATTTTAATGGCAGAGTCAGGTTGGGCTTCAGCTGGTACAACCAATCCAGGCTATGTTTGCGGTAATAATTGCCAACCTTCGGTAGCCAATGAGGCATCTTATCTCTCAGCGCTCTACAATTTTGTTAGAAATCCAGCTAATAACAGTGGGTTACTTGTTTTTGAAGCCTATGATGAACCGGCAAAGGGCAATAGTTCAGATCAGGAAGATTACTATGGCGTGTTTGATCAAAACTGTAATTTAAAAGGGCCAAATAATACAAGCCTACTGCCTAACAGAGCCTATAATCCGGCGGCTACCTTAGGCTGCCAGGGTTTTTCATCTGGAGCACTTTTAACTATTGTTGGTTTTGCGCATCCCTACACCCTAATTATCAGCCAGAGAAATCCAGTGACTGGTGCTGATGCGACTATTACCGCCAATAGTAATGGCATGCCAGGTCCTTTGGCTGATGCAAAATGGCCACAGTATCTGGTATTACCCGGAGCAAAAATTACAATCAGGGGAAATCAATCTTGCACCTCTACTGTTGCAATTAATGGAGCCCAAAGAATTAGTTTTACTGGCAGCTGTAATTGTCCAAATGATAATTTGAATAACTGTTACTTCTGAGTAACTTAGCCCCTCATCCGCAGGGCGGATGAGGGTCGGAGCAGTAAATTTTGCTGCTCACTTTTGATAACCATATACACAGAGAGTGATTATGAAACACATTGGATTAGCTGTTTCTGCCTTTGGCCTATCGAGCCTTATTTCTTTAGCTAACGCCGGCGATATGGGCGCAGAGCCTCTTAATAAAACTGGATTATTCCTTGGTGTGGGTGGTGGTTATAACCAGATTGAAATCAAAACAAAAACCTTAGGCGTCCTTAATGCTCAAGACGGTTTTCCACCCTTAGGTTTGTACACTGGTGAGAGCAACTATTCGAAGACCAAAGAGGCTTTCGCACCTGAGGCAAAAATTGGTTATTTTAGCCACTTTGCTAATTCAAATTTATTATGGGGACTCGAATTTTTGTATCAATATTCTGGAGTCAAAATAAAAACAACTAGAGATAAGCTGGGTTCTGGCGCGGCTATCCAATTAGCTGATCCAACGCAGAATGTTACGGATTTTCTGAGCATGAACCCAGTAAAAACCAGAGTACATACTGAATTTATGCTGCCTGTATTTTTAGGGTATTCCCTGGCGAATAGTTTCCTTTATGCTGGTGTTGGACCTGCAGTTTTCCAGCTTAAGCGTACAGTTGGCCGGATTAATGATGAGTCCTCAGGACTTTTTATTGGTAACGCAGCTGGTTTTTCGAATTCAGAATGGATTTGGGGGGGAGCAGCCCGGGCAGGTATAGCTTATTACCTTAATCCTAGTTGGTTCCTCAATTTAAATTACAGTTATAGCTTCACAGGAAACACGCACCTTAATAACAGAAAACTCTTCACCCCAGCGATTAATACTGGTTTGAATTCAGGTTCAATTGCTTTTAATACCAGGCAACGTTTGAATGCGCAAACTATATCGCTTTCAATAAATAAAGTTTTTTCGCTTTAAGGGGGAGATTATCACGAGATGCTGTTTACCTAAATTTCCTTTGTACGGGACAAAACATAGAAATCCACTAACTAGCTCCGAATCCCCGCGGCTTGACCCATAGGTATCTACACAAATGTCCCTCCTTGTCTCAACATTACGTCATCCAGAGCGCAGCGAAGGATCTCCTGAATGTGGCGCCGTGCTAATCCCGGAGATCCTTCGCTGCGCTCTGGATGACGTGCGTCTATTACAGTCACTTGTGTAGATACCTATGGGGCAAGCCGCGGGGATTTGAATTTTCTCTGAGATGACAGATTTTTTGTCTCGTACAAAGCTAAATTTCGTCACCGGGCCATCCATTAATTTTTATATCCAGATGGTTTAACAATCCAATAACCTCAGGGAGGGAAAAGCTTGCTTTGCTTACTATATTAGATTGGGTATCGATACTGTAATTGATGGCGTTCGTGAAATCAGCCTGCTTTAAGTTAGTGTGCATGAATAAGCTATTGAGTAAGTCAGTAGATCAAATATAGGCATGAATCACTTTATTATTTATTTTAGACAACTTAGGATAATGATACTTTTAATCTTTAGAAGAAATCTATGAATAAAAAAATCGCCCTATTGATTCTTGGACTATCTACCTCAACGTGCCACACGCTGTGTATTAAGAAGAAATAATCATGGCAAAAATAATACGAAGTCTTCTGTTAGCCTTGGTTTCATATCAATCTGCACAAGCCGCTGATGCACTTAGGCCAATCAATCAAGAGATACTTCAGACCATTGTCAGCAAGACGGCGAAGGATTTTCTAGTTCCTGGTGCTTTTGTCTTGCTTCGCACACCACAAGGTGACTATGAGGTTGCCTATGGCACCACGGAGGAGGGAAAAACAAGCTCTCCAAATAAAAACACTCATTATCGTCTTGCCTCAAATACTAAAACAATGACGGCTGCTGTGATTCTGAAGCAGGCTCAGGAAGGAAAGCTTAACCTTGATGATCCGGTGTCTAAATTTATTCCTGAGGTGCCGAATGGTGACAAAATTACTATTAGAGATTTATTGAGGATGCGTAGTGGTCTTTACAATTACACGGAGTCACCTGAATTCTTAGCAATTCTCGATACAGAGCCAAACAAAGCGTGGACCCCAGAAGAGGTCTTGTCTTTTGCATTTAAGCAACCGCCTTATTTCAAAGCCAATGCAGCCTTCAATTATTGCAACACGAACTATGTTCTTCTTGGACTGATTGCTGAGAAGGTTGAACATAAGCCCTTAGCCGCAATCATGCAGGAGCGCTTGTTCAAGCCCTTGAACATGAGCAATACCTTGTTGCCAGCAGAAACATCTAATACGCTTCCAGAACCCTTTTCACATGGCTACCAATACGGTAGCGCAACTTTTGCCCTGCGCGATCAACCCTATCCACCGGAGATGCAAGCCGCCGCTAAGGCCGGTACCTTGAAACCCAGCGACTATACCTTTTTAAATCCTTCCTATGCGACAGCAGCAGGGGGCGCAATCTCTACAGCTCACGATCTTGCCATCTGGATTAAAGCTTTGGTCAGCGGCAAGGTGTTCAATGCTGATTTTCAAAAGCAATGGCTTAACAGCTTTATGCTTGAAAGCCCAGATAAACCGCAAGGACAAAGCTATGGCTTTGGCATGAATACGATCCAATTTGGCCCGAACAAACTCTATTATCATGGCGGCGAAATTCCCGGCTACAATACCTTTTTAGGCTATGATCCAGTCAACAAGGTCACCCTTATCATTTGGACAAACCTGAATATGTCAATTGATAATCAATTAACCGCAAACACTATCATGATGAGAATAGTGGAGCAGCTTTATGTGGTGCCGCCGTCACAGGCAAAGGGCGCTAGTGCTTAAGACTGTTCGAATACTCCTCTTGGCAGGCTCTTGTTTGATCGTTATTTGTTTCTATTGTACAATGTCGATGCATTTTATTGACAGTAAAGAGACAAACGCATGGGGCTAATGTTTGATGCAAGCTAAAAACGATAAATCATCTTTTAAAACAACCTTTTTTCAGAAAAAATTCAGCGATGAAGGTTTTGTTAAATTAGCAGAAAAATTTCATGGTAAGGAGTTGTTTGAGTTTATAGTAACCCATAGAGAAAAGCTAAAAACCATGTCCTCTGTAGAGCAAATTCAGAATTTGTTTATGCTTATTATAAGCACGCATTATCGGCTGGCTGTGGAAAATGGACTAAATTCCTGGGATTACGAGAGAAATCCCAAGACCAAAGAATTTGTTAAAGATGTAATGAGCATGTTTGCAGAGCAATTTAAAACTATTTTTAAATTGGAAGATTTAATAAATTTATCTTCAAGAATGAGCAGCTACTGCCCCGAGTGTTTTGTTGATGCGCTCGATATGGTTATTACTACTAGCGAACAACTAGCTGCTATATTGGATACAAAGGGGCTAGGGAAGGATTTTAAACTCCAGTTTGCCATTAAAATGAAGCATGTAATTAGCGATAGCGATCAACTCGTTTTTGTATTGGATAAATTAAATTGTAAAGTAGAAGATCTTTTTCATGAAGTTGAAGACTACTGGGCAAAAACCTGGGCATGGAAGTGTTATTTTGAGTTCATGACAGCTGCAACTGATGAACAAGCCTCTTCTCATTTTTTATTTACACACAATGTAGATGTTGCAACAAAGATTGGGTTGCTTATTTACGAAGTAATGGACCTGGAAGCGAATTCTATCTGGTCAGAAGAAACTGATGAGGAGAGTAGCAATAGTTTGTCATTGTGATAAATATCGGAATATGATTCGAATCCCGAAGCAGTGAATTTTAAATGAAACCTTGATTACGCTGCGCTGCATCAAGGCTACACTTATTTGACAAATCGTAGCCGTAATAGGTCACCCCCGTCCCGAATTCCCGCGGCTTGCCCCATAGGTATCTACACAAGTGTCTGTAATTGAACGCCCTGTCCCCCCAACGCCACGTCATCCTGAGCGCAGCGAAGGATCTCCGGGATTAGCACGGCGCCACATTCAGGAGATCCTTCGCTGCGCTCTGGATGACGTAGTGTTGAGACCAGGAGGGACATAACCTATTACAGTTTTTCTAACAAAATAATATCCGAACCGCGAATATGTGATGTTTTTTTTGCAGTTACGGACGTTTCCTGCAGTATTTTTTGTATATCAGAAAATAAATCAAAACCATGATGTTCTAATGGGCGTAATAAAAAATAAGCCTTACCCTTATTCGCAAGCGAATTCTCTAGCGCCAAAATATAATTCTGAAAAGAGCTATCCAAATAAAACCGGCAACGATTTTTAAAGTTGGACGGTGAAAGCATTCCATGGCCTTGTTGGAAATAGGGTGGATTAGAGATAATCAAATCATATTTGCCTTCCCATTTTTTCTCGTGCAACTCATCATAATTTAAAAGATGCCAGCGAAATTGCAATTCAGGTCGATTGATGTTCGCTAAGTTTTGATAAAAATAGTCCGTATAAATCTCCTGAATCTCAATAAAGTCAATCTGTCGAATTGCTTGAAGATACCAAGATAATTCCATCCCAATGATCCCACAGCCCGCGCAGAGATCTAATATTCGTAAGGAACCAAGATCAGGGTGAGATTTCAATTCGGCTGCAACAAATTCCGCAAGATGGACTGAGTCTAGACTGAAATGATATTCATCAGGTTGTTGGTAGTTATAAGTAAAATGCATCATGTTGAAACAGACTGATAAAATATTATGATAAACATATAAAGGGGATGCGACAAGTATATATACCCAAGTAAAATCATGCATCTTGAAGTTACTTGGGTATAGATAAAACCGTATCAAAGAACGACACGGCTCTACAGGGTGGATGATCCTATAATGAGCTGGTACTTGTCACAGACTGAATCGGCTCATTACGATTTCCAGTTAGTGCTAATAATTCGCAGTATGCATCGAAATTACTAGTGATGACCTCACTTAACCCACCATCATTCTTAATTACATTCATCGCTTGTATACAAACTTTGGTCCCTTATGAGCAACTTGGGCGTTTTATTTTTACTGATAACAGTAGCGGCAAAGAGCCGGAGCTCAGCAATCTGGAACCATTTATTGCTTTAATGCAAGAACAAATAGTGCTTCCCGAGCTTGGCCCACTAATTCTACGTGAATTAATTCCTGCACCTGACCGCGTTATTAATGAAAGCCTAGCTCAGGCTAAACAGAGTTTTTTTGCTAAAAATGAAAAGAAAGCGGTTGAAACAAGTAAGGAACATCTTGAAATCGCTAACAGCCAGTCTTCACCTACAGGCTGATTTTAGCAACAAAATCTATATCTTTGCCTAAACCCTCATCTAAGGAAAACCTTGATTACGCTGCGCTGCATCAAGGCTACGATTTGTCAAATAAGTGTAGCCTTGATGCAGCGCAGCGCTGAGGAATCCTGGCATTTTTTTAAACAGAAAGCATGTGCCATATAAGTTCTTTCTGTTCTTTTGTGTGTCATTCCCGCGTAGGCGGGAAACCATCGTGCAAACAAAGTGAGGAACCACTTTGAGAAATGGTTTCCCGCCTACGCGGGAACGACACACATATAAGTCAAAGTAACCGATTAATGCCCATATAGAGATTTAAACAACCATTTGATTGAAAAAATGTCAGGATCACTCAGCGCTGCGCTGCATCAAGGTTTTCCTTAGATAAGAGGTGGGGGGACGTAACCTATTACAATTGCAGTACCCGCTGAGGAGAAGGGAGTTTCCTCCTTTCCCGGCTCCGCAGTTATTGAACAGTTACAAATTTGCTTATCCACCATTTTTGCGAAGAGTTCGCATTTTTAGGTACAGGCTCTACAACAATTTTTTGTTCTAATGCCGGCTTAAAAGGACCATCAGCTGTTGCCCATTGATAGGTGATATCGAATTGATAGCTACCCTTAGACAAGGACGTTTTCTTGATTGAATAACCTGTAATCCATGGGCTGGAAGTGCCAGATACCCAATAAGGCCAGTCGCTTTTATGCTCATTTTTCAGCTGGTCAGAAAAAAGCATAAATTGCACGGCTCCATTACGCTCTTTATTTGCCTTCGCAAACATTTCCGCTACTCTGTCAGCCGTAGCAGGTGCAAAGGCTTTTTCCAGCATAGAAATTCGAGCAGCATCTGATTCTGTCTGTGAGACAGACTCAGATGCGATCGCAATAGAACTTAGTGAAAAAAACAGAAATAAACCCCGCAAAATTTTATTATTCATTTAGTCTTAATCCAGTTGAGAGAACCTTCATTAAGATAGATTATTAGGTATATGCTGAGCAAGTGTTATTAGCGGGGCAGCCCTTATCTAGCCAGCGGAGAAATCCTTCTAACATCATAGGTCAGCAACTTAAAATAGTCATAAGACATATAAAACTCACCATCATCACCTACGGAATCTCCCCAGGAGTTACGCAAAGTTAATAGGCCTTTGTGTTTGTTTCCATGATTATCAGACGCTTCTGCATTATCATCATAGCCAGTGATGACCAGTTCATGAGCGGAATCAGCGTTTCTTACACCCTGAGATATTTCAGGCGTTAAAACCCAGCTATCCTTGGCAAACCAGGTGTTATGTTTTCCTACAGCTCCAGCAAGACCCAGATCAGTACGTGGTAATAAAACCGCAAAAACCAATCTATCTTTAGCAAGAAGAGCTTGTTTAACTTCATTTAAAGTGCGCTCTGGATCTTTAGAATAATAAGCATTTGACCAGCTAGCAGTCTGGCCGAAAACCCATTCACTCATTCCCTGATAAGTTTCAGGCTCAATGAAGGAATTAAAATTAGGCATATAATAAGCGGGGTATTGTTTTAAGCCACCACACCCGTATTTTTTTTGCTTATCCTGATTAACAATCCCATATTGTTCGATTTGGCTTATTACTGTACGGGCATAACTACCATCCCAACCACTTATGCTATAGCCATGTTTTTCAAGATAAGAACCTAATTGCAGGCTGCAAACCTGGCTGATGTAATCGCCTTTATTAAGTACTGCATCCAAGGCAGCTGTTACAGCAAAGGTAACGCAGGTGCCATGCATTCCCTGATCCAAAACGGGAACCTTATTCATACCTAATTGAGTTTTTGCAGGTAAATTATCGGTGGATGCCTTTGCTAACAGAGCTTGGTTTTTATTAGTTAGAATATCTGCGGCACGTTTGGTTAATCGCTCTTTTGCTTCTTCAGACAATTGTACATGGAGTAATTGAATAGTTTTGTCATTGCTTGTTGCTCTAGCCGATGCATTAGACTCTTTCAAGCGATATTGAGTTGAACCAACAACCTCAACATCTTTAGCAAAACCAGCCTGAGTAGAGAGTAGAGTCAATAGTAAAGCACGCGAGAGTTGTTTGAATTGCACCATGTTTATCCCCTAAAAAGCAATGGCGCATTATTTTTCTATATGGAGAATTTGTCAACATCTAGTTAAAAAAATTATATGAATTTCCTTGCTATTTTCTGAATACAAGGAGTATCCTTGTGTTTTTTTTTATTTCTGGAACCTTTTAATTTTAATTTTTAATCAATTAGTTAAATAAAAAACGCAGTCCGTAATAGGGAAAATCAATGACAATAGTAGACATTTTTACAGATTTTGACGGCACAGTGACTGGAAGGGCGGGTAATGAAACAGTTTTTACTCCATTTTACCAATCTCTGCTACAAAACTATCAACCACTACCAAATTTTGTGCAAGATTACAAAGAAACTCCGATGAAAAATGCTGAGGAGCTGCTGCGCTTATTTGAAGAGAAATTTGGTCCCTATAACCCGTCCTTTAATTACGCCGAACAAACAGATGGCGATTTGCTAATGTCTCCCGCGGCAGTGACTTTCTTTCATGAATTATTGAGTTGTGACAGCCAGGTCAGAATAAACATAATCACCAAAAATCGCGTTGAATATATTGCAGCCTTATTTCGTTATCAGGGCTTTTCCGAAGAGGAAATAGCTAAATTAACTATAATGTGCTCTGGTGCGAAATATTTCGATGTTAGTCATTTATTACGCCAAGCGAGGCCAAGCCACATTTATGTCCTCGATGATAGTGTGACTGACTTTGAAGCTATGAAGCTCGCAGTCTTAGATAGCGGGGTAGCTGCTACGATGCATGGTTATCGACTTTCACCAGGACAATTTGACTGGGAGCAATATCTCAGCGATATACGACTTCTTTTGCCGCAAGAGGAGGAATTAGATGCCAAAACCTCTGCGCAACCAGAAGAAAAAATAGAGCCTAGAGAACCCTTTGATCCCAAGCATGAACCAAGATCTAATTTCAGTGCTATTAAAGTTGGCGGCTATAGCGGAGCTACAGGCTTTGTTTTGGGAGCAGTCCTAGGTATTTCCCTTGCTGCAACAGGCGTATTCGCTCCCTTTGGATTTGGTGTATTCGGTGTATTAGCTTTGGCCGCAGTTTTGGGTGGTGGTTCAGCTGTTTTATCAGCGGTTATTGGTTTTGCTGTTGCAAAAATAATGGAGGAAGAGACTATAGTTGACCAAGAATCAGGAAACCTTAGCTATGGCTCAATGCAACAGAGTCTTTCGTCTATCGTCGACAATTCTGATAATCCTGAAAATATAAAAAGACCAAAAGTTGGGCATTTCCCCGATATGTTAAAGCCTCCCAGGAAAACTGTTCATGACTCTCTCAATCAGCCTAGTGTTGATGGTGAACAACAGTATCAACTGTAGTGATAGAGGAGATTTCTTTGGAGATAAATACAACCCTTGCTAAGAAATTAGTCGCTACGCAATTTCCTCAATGGCAAACACTTACAGTTCAGCCTGTTAAACAAAGTGGTTGGGACAATCGTACCTTTCATTTGGGCGAAGAAATGACCATTCGTCTTCCCAGTGCTGAGGATTATGCGCCGCAAATAGTGAAGGAATTTCATTGGCTGCCAATTTTAGCAAAAGATCTAGCTTGCCAAATCACAACACCGTTGGCTCTGGGAAAACCCTGCGAGGATTATCCCTGGCATTGGTCTATTAACCGTTGGATTAAAGGGGAAACTATTTCTGTTAGTTCTGTGCAAGATCTGAATCAATTAGCTAAGGCGCTAGGTGGTTTTCTAGCAGACTTACAAAAGATAGACTCTACAGGCGGTCCAATCGCCGGTGCTCATAATTTCCATAGAGGAGGGGCGCTTTCTGTTTATGATGATGAAATGCGTCAGGCTCTTGCAAAAATTGAAAATCAAAAAGAACAAAGTCTTGTAAAACAGCTTTGGACTAAGGCAATTTCTTCGAGCTGGGAAACCAAGCCTGTTTGGGTTCACGGTGATATTGCTATAGGTAATCTATTAGTACAGGACGGAAAACTTTGCGCAGTCATTGATTTTGGCCAGCTAGCAATTGGGGATCCGGCCTGTGATTTAGCCATTGCCTGGAATCTGTTTAGTGACGAGAGTCGTCAGGTATTTCAAACTGCGCTTTCCTTAGATCGAGCAACCTGGGTTCGTGCTATGGGCTGGACACTTTGGAAAACACTCTGCTGGCCTGTTAAAGGCACAGATGTCCAAAGAATTACTCAAGATATTTTTGAGGATTATAAGACTAAGTATCTTTGAGAGGGGGGGCTGGTTCGAAGACGATATGTCCTCTCGCCCCTTGGGGAGAGAGTTAGAGAGAGGGGGAGGTGCGGCATAAAAATACTTAAGTTGACGCCATTGATAGGTCACGTCCCCCCACTTCTTATCTAAGGAAAACCTTGATTACGCTCAAGCCGCGGGAATTCGAGACGGGTCAAAAGCGGACTTTCTCCAGGATTTTTACATCCCACGTGAGCTATTACATTAAATCCCGCGGCATCGACCGCGGGATCTCTCAAAAATTAAGGTATGTTCATAGTTCGGGCGCAGCGCGCATTAATCCTACTAACATTGATAACATCCTGGGCGTTTTTAGGTATTTCGATCTGAGGGCTCCTTCCTGGTTCCGTAAAGGTCTCTAACCAAGCATTCATAGGATTTGTCGAGCTTTCTGTAGAACTCCAGTAGTAAGTGGTAGTAGTAGAGGGCGGGATTGGGGGATGTACAAGGTTACCAAAATTTTTATCTTGAACCAGATTGGAGTTAATATTCGCTATTTTCATCAAATTTTCACACTTAGCATTCTGTCTTGCACCACCTAATTGACAAATAGCAGGTAAGTACCATTCACCCACTGACGCACCACCATTTCTACTGGTATAACAACTTACCCCAGCACTATTAGTAACACCAGATGCAGTCTCAACCAGGAAAATTGTTTTTGTATTAGCAAAACCATCTAACTTATTCGTTGTACCTGTGACTATATTAAGAGCCCCCCAGGGTATATTAGTGAAATCGTCCTTATCAATCACTTGAGCCTGCATAACGCCAAGATCGTTTATCGCAACTTGCCAAACTAAATAATCCTGAATAGTAAAAGCCAGGGCTATTTTTGGATTCTGGACTATATTGTCACCAGTTACTATAAGGTCAGAGTCTGTGGCAACAGAGGCATCCGTTGAACTACGTGCAACATAGGGGATCGTTGAACTAAAGGTTACTGTGCAGGTCCCGCCCGGTGGAATCCTGTTGCAATCAAAGGGAACCGTCTCTTGCACTCCAGTCCATGCAGAAGGAAAGTGTATAAAAACGTCAAGGGCATCAGCAGTGCCAATATTTGTTATTGTAATATTTTGACTAGTTAGAGAACGATCACTTGTCACGGGGATGGTAGCTGTTGGCGTTACAGATAGTATAGTAGTGGCGATTGGTTGACAACTAACACCAACCGATACAGGGAATCCTGTCGATACGCCAGAACAATTAGATGTACAACTGCAGACCTCATCGGGACTTGATGATTGTACAGCTACTGTATAAGGATTGTTGTCAGGTACTAAGGATGAAAATACAAAACCAACGTTGCTTTGAGCTGCTTTGTTGGTTTTTGCTACGGCGGTGATAGGGCCATTATTATTCAAGGTAATACTTTCGCTATCATTAAGCGTTAAGGTTAGGGTACCTGTTAGATTGGTCACCGTTCCGCTTACTGGATATCCGTCATGAGCACAGATCACTGATACATTGGGGAAATCGCCATGCCCCATAGTTCCTTTACCATCATAGACATTGCAAGCCAAACCCGGCGGGTTGGATATTTGTACCTGATAGGGCGCACCTTCTGCAATTTTGCCTGGAAAGACGAAATTACCTGCTTCACTGAGGGTTAGTACTTGCCCATCACTATTCCTAACTAGTACGGGCCCTGTATTTACAGGAAGCGTAAGAAAACCACCTAAGCTAAAGGCATTGGTGTTGCAATCCACATCGACAACAATGTCTGCCGGAGTATTAACTACTCCTGAAGGTGTTTTCAAGGTACAGAATTGGTGGTCTGGTTGACTTGCTATAGATACCTGATAGGTGCTCCCCACAGGTAATTTACTAGTAAACGAGTAGCTGCCGTCAGTGTTTGATATAAAAGACTCTTTGCCATTGAGCAATAGAGTTAAATTGCCAGCTAAGCCCGTAATTGTTCCGCCAAGCGAGACCTCTGCAGGGGTTAGGGTAATATTTAAGGGCTGCGAGGGACCATAACACATTTGGGGATTTCCCATTTCACAGAACCTTGGGATTATTGCTAGATTAGAAGCCAATTGGCTGCCATCAATATTCAAAGTAAGCGTACAAGAGGAGTTTCGGGTGGGTAGGCAAAAGCTACCATTACATCTAGGGTCACAATCTGTGACAACCGGGGTGATGCCTGGAATAGTAGACTCCATCACCAAAGTATGAAACCGTGTAGATTGGTTAATAACCTGATATTGAATGACCGCTTTGTTATTAGCCGGAACACTGATTGTGGTACTAGTTAAGGGATTAAAAACCCAAACAGGAATTCCAGCCGCTTGAGATATTGAGATCGAGGTGTATGTGAGAAACCCTATAAGCATCTTCCATATAAATAGTCTTTTCTTCATTTTTTGCTGTCCTTAAGCTTTAAAAACTAAAGAAGCATACCTTGTTTTGATTATGAAAAACAACAATTGAAATCCCGCGGCATCGACCGCGGGATCAAACACGAGCTATGGTATACCCATAGTCCGAGCACAGCGTGCAAGCACTGGAATAATCTTTGACGCACTGATTTGAGGACTTGTTCCTGATACCTTAAAGGACTCGAACCAGGCCATATTTGTTGAGACCTCTGTAGAACTCCAGTAGAAAGTAGGGGGCTGACCAGGGGCAGCTACAAAGTTACCAAAATTTTTACCTTGAACCAGATTGGAGTTAATATTCGCTATTTTCATCAAATTTTCACACTTAGCATTCTGTCTAGCGCCACCTAATTGACAAATAGCAGGTAAATACCATTCACCCACTGACGCACCACCATTTCTACTGGTATAACAACTCACCCCAGCACTACTAGTAACACCAGCTGCAGTCTCAGCCAGGAAAATTGTTTTTGTATTAGCAAAACCATCTAACTTGCTTGTTGCGCCTGTAGCTAAACTAGCTGACCCCCAGGGTGTAAGAATGAAATCATCATTATCAATCACCTGAGCCTGCATAACACCAAGATCATTTATCGCAACTTGCCAAACCAAATAATCCTGAATAGTAAAAGCTAGGGCGATTGTTGGCGGCTGAACTATATTGTGACCCGACACAAGAATGCCGGAGCGGGCAACATAGGGGATCGTTGAACTAAAGGATACTGTACAGCTTCCATTTGGCGGAATTCGATTGCAATCAAAGGGAACCGTCTCTTCCACACCAGACCATTCAGAAGGAAAGTCTACAAAAACATCAAGGGCATCGGCAGTGCCAATATTTGTTATTGTGATACTTTGACTAAGTGAACGATCGCTTGTTACTGGGATGGTCGCTGTTGGAGCTACAGATAGCTGGGTTGTTGTGACCGGTTCACAAGCAATATTAACAGATACTGGAGCTCCTCCTGTCGATGTGCCAGAACAAATAGACGTACATACACATTCTTCATCAGCACTTGATGATTGCACAGTCACTGTATAAGGGTTGTCGTTTGGTATACGTTGAGAAAAGGCAAAGCTAACATCGTTTTGAGCTGAAGTAGTGATAGGGCCGTTACTATCTAAGGTAATACTTTCTTCACCATTAAGCGTTAAGGTTACGGTACCTGTTAGATTGGTCACCGTTCCACCTACTGAGTAACCGCTATGAGCACAAACAACTGATACATTAAGAACATCGCCATGCCCCATAGTTCCTTTGCCATTATACACCTCACAGATCAAACCCGAAGGGTTGGTTACATGCACCTCATAGGGCGCAGCTTCTGCGATTTTGTTTGGAAAGACAAAATTACCTGCGGCACTGAGACTTAGGACTTGGCCATCGTTATTGCTAAGAAGTACAGGGCCTGTGTTCGCAGGAAGCGTAAGAGAACCACCTAAGTCAAAGGAATAAGTGTTGCAGTTCACATCGACAACAATGTCTGCTGCAGTATTAACTACTCCTGAAGGTGTTTTCAAGGTACAGAATTGGTGGCCTGGTTGACTTGCTATAGATACCTGATAGGTGCTCCCCACAGGTAAACGATTCGCAAAGCTGTAGCTGCCATCCGTGTTTGTTATAAAAGGATCTTTGCCATTAAGTAATAAGGTTAAATTACCAGCTAACCCGGTGATCATTCCGCCAACTGAAACTTCTGCTGGGGTTAGGGTAATACTTAAGGGCTGCGAGGGACCATAGCACATTTGGGGATTTCCCATTTCACAGAACCTTGGGATTATTGCTAGATTAGAGGCCAATTGGCTGCCATCAATATTAAAAGTAAGCGTACAAGAGGAGTTTCGGGTGGGTAGGCAAAAGCTACCATTACATCTAGGGTCACAATCTGTGACAACCGGGGTGATGCCTGGAATAGTAGACTCCATCACCAAAGTATGAAACCGTGCAGACTGATTAATAACCTGATATTGAATGACCGCTTTGTCATTAGCTGGAACACTGACAGCGGTATTAGTTAGTGGGTTAAAGGTCCAAACAGGAATTCCAGCCTGGGATATTGAGATTGATGTATAAGCTAGAAGCCCTATAAGCATCTTCCACATAAACAGTCGTTTCTTCACTTTTTGCTGTCCTTAAGCTTTAAAAACTAATGAAGCATATCTTGTTTTAACCCTAATTAACAACCGATCTCATTGGATAAGCGAATGGCAATCATGAAAAAAATACTATTGAACAAAATAAAAGCGCTGCGTGAGATGCAAAAATTTTTTTTTGAGGTTTCTTAATGGCGCGTGAAAGATATATCAAAGATCATCAAGCTGACTTTGACTCTATGATAGAGGCAGCTGAATTAATGGCTCAAGATTGGATTAAACAAGGATTTAACCCTTGGGAAACTTGGGGGCTAGCTGATGTCCGAATGGCGAAAGATCAGCAACTTACTAGCTCTAACTCGTTGAACTAAGCTAAGCGGGGCCCATAATGACTCAGAGGAGTGATCTATTATTAACCCCACTAAGTCTGATTATTTTGATAATCAGACTTAGTGGGGTGGTAGCATTTGGGGTGTGACAATCATTAGAACAAAAAGGTTTTCTGAGCCAAATTGTCCATTACTCCGTAGCTCAATATGATTATTCATATTGAGGCAAGGTAATCGCATTTGAAACTGATTTTATTAAGGCAAGGGTTCTGTTCGAGCGTTCTTCTGCAATTTCCTTGGAAACTTCATCTTCTACCAGAAATGATTTACTCACCCAGACACCAAATTCTTGATTGGCATCCACGAAGGGACGTAGCAATGCATTATATCGAGTAAACGCTTGCATATAATTTCCATCCGCAGCTTTTAATTCTCCCGCCAGAATATATGCTCCAACGAAAGCCAAATTATTACCTTGGCCGGATAAGGGAGAAGGACAATAACCGGCATCGCCGATAAGCGCTATTCGACCTTTGGTCCAACTATTCATTTTTACTTGTGTAATAGCATCAAAATAAAAATCGTCACTTTCTGACATTCGATTTAAAATATTCTGTGTTTCCCAGCCAAAATCACGAAAAGTATCACACAGGAATTGTTTTTGCTCATGCTCATCACGGATGTCTTTTAGGATATGCTGAGAGAGAAACATAAATCCTGCTCTTGCTATTTCAGGATCATTATCGTTATTAATTGATACCAATTTATGATTAGCTTCACATTCCAGATCTATGTGTCTCAAGTTTAGGTAATTTGGGATGGTAAATGTACTAAGATAAGCACCAAGATGAATTAACTGATACTCATTTTTATCAAAAACCATACGCCTTGTAGCAGAGTGAATGCCATCTGCTGCAATTACTAAATCATAATGTTCAACCTGACCATCCTTGAAATTGACAGTGACATGATCAGAATTCTGCTGAATGCTAATAATGGATTGATTGAAATAACAAGGTATATCAGTAATTGTTTTCATCAAAATTTCAACCAAATCACCGCGGACAATTTCAACTTCGTCATCTTGCCTAAACCCGAATTTCTCACCATGTTCTTCATGTAGAACCTTACCTGAAGAATCTACAAAACGACCACATTCTATCCGCGTTCGCATACCACATATTTGATCATAGATGCCCATTTCTTTAGCAATATGAGTTGCTATGCCACGAACATCCAGTGCCTGACCACCTTTTCTAATAGAAGCATATTTTTCAATCAAAACAGGAGAAAAACCAAATCTTCTTAGCCAATAACAAATAGCAGGACCTGCTATACCAGCGCCAATCACGAGAATTTTGATGTTTTTATACATTGAGCATTACCTTATTTCATTTTATAAATGATTGAAAACGTTCCCAAGGAGATAATGTGGAGTTCACTGTATCGCCTATTTTAGAATCCTGTACTATGTTTTGAATCTCAACGAGCACTTCCCCATTTTCTATATAACCTAATCTTTCTAATACGCTTAGTGTACGACCACCACCGTTTTTCGCATGCTTTATAATTGTTGCTAAATTGACGTAATTAATATCAATACGTGAACGCCTAAAAAACGAAAAGCAACCCAATGCATCCGCGTTAACTTGTTTTATATACTCTTGTTTAAAACAGTTAATGTAATATTTTTCACTTTCATCTGAGTTTGTTCCTTCGCTGGGTGGAGTGTTATCTAATTGATACTTTTTATCCGATGAAAGGGTTTCCATTAGTTTGGATATTGGGCGATTTTCACGTAGATATAAGCGAAAGTAATCATTGACTTGCGCACGGGGGTAAAACTTACACAATTGTATTTTTAGCTGGAAAAGCAATTTGATCGCCGCTGTTTCGTTTATTGTTCTTCCATGTTCATCTTTTTTTATAGAATACTGATCTTCCCCAACAAGGGTATTTCTATATAACCAACCTTTTTTCGCGAGAGTAAATGAGTTAAGTTTTGAAACAATATTTACAAGTACTCTGTAATTTTTGAAGTCATTGGGATTTTTAAGCGGTAATTGGGGAGGAGCATTCTTTTTATGTGATTTACTAGTCCATAAAAATGGACATTCTCTTTTATTAGGATCAGTAAAAAATATATCTCCTTTATCTTCTATTTTAAGTCCCAATAACATGCTCACGTCAGTTTTCTTATTCTTTCGCATTCTATCTTCATAGAGCTTTTGATTTTTGGGTCTAAATTGAGCTTCTGAACTCCAATTGTAAAACACTACAAAGTTGCGATTATAAAATTTTTCCACCTTAGGAGTTAAACGATGAATGCGTGCCATATGTTTCGATTCAAAGGGATCGCATAATTCAATCGTACTATCAATGTCTAACTGTTTCTTAAGTTCAGAAAGAAACTGTTTACGCAGGACATTGTATTGCTTACACACATTATTATCATCATCTCGAAACAAACGAGGCTCTGAGATAATAATTGTTCCTGATGGATTTCTTTTTGCAAACTGCTTAAGCATGGGAGTGTAAAATTGTATCCAATCCTTCAAAAGTGATGGGGAGAAAGGTCTTTGCACCAATTGATTAACACAACATCCTTCCAACAAGAAAAGTGATTTTGTTTCTCTTCGTTCCCCAACCATTTTATGCTTAATTTTAAATTAATGTGAGCCATAATAACGCATAGTTTGCGGTATGAGCAATTAGGAGGCTTAGGGCTGATGAGCCTGTTTCCATTTCTTCAACTTGAGTTTTGGGTGGTCAGCTGAAGTTCACTCCGATCTGCCCCCCTCGCCCGCGTTAGTATTATGGTAATAAAAACAGATGGTTAACGCGGGAGCGGAGGCAGATCGGAGTGAATTCGGGCCTCATTGTCCAAAACTGATTTCATTACCCCTGGCCTAACCTATCAACAGAGTTTTTTACGTCCAAATAAGCCGTATCACGCAGAACATCGCCGTGCGCACTAATAAGATGTTTAAATTTAAGCTTTAGAAGAGAGTCAAAATCAGCTTTTTGCACCCCTGTGGCCTTAAGCCAAATTGGTGAAATTCTTGCCTTAGCGATTTCGCCGCTAGCTTGCGCTAGCTTTGCGGTGTCTTCACTAAAATACTCATCAACTGCTACCCAGTTTTTTATACTATCGCAGTTGATAATGATGCCCTCCTCCTCACTAAGATAAACAAAACCTTCAGCAGGTGATGCGTTTTTGAATATGAAAAATTGCCCATTTTTTATTGGTAAATAGGTGGAATTCTGCAATTGCTGTCTATTACCATTTTCTTTTTCCTGAGGATGTACAGCCCATAATTTTGCATGATAGCGATCCAGGTAAAAACTATCGTCCCGGCCATGAAAAGCACCGATGCTAAGAACATGCTTGACCTTCCCTAGTTGCTCTAACTCGCTTAATCCACTCTCATTAAGCCTTAGCGTATTAATCAGTGTTAATTCGCCATCATTTTCAATAATGGTCATGTTGCGGCTATGTTGAATTTCTAGTTGTTCAAAATGGGTAATATTGGTGCCTCGAACGACATAAATTCCTTCAAAAACCTTAGTAATTTGGCCATGCGGCCATACAGGGGAATAATTAGACATTTGTTAATACTCTTTCGATTAAATTTATTTTCCACCAAAACAACTATCAAGAGTCACTGCATCCTTTGCGGGTAGCCAATGGCCGTAATTTTCACCTCGCCACTGGCTTGTTTCCGCAAGCTTTATTTGCACAGTTTCATGGGTTATTTTATTGCGTTGAATCCATTCTGCACAACGTTTCTTAATATTTCGCCGGATAACACTGCGAAGAAAAAAATAATGCGCGGGGTTCAAGGCTTCATTTAAATTGTCATTCACATAGGGTTTGAGCAGGTTGTCCTTGTCGATATAGGGGGCAAATTCCCATTTATCACCCTTCAAAACAAGTATTGGTGGATAGCTCTTCCCGCCAATTTTTACTGTATGTGTTAAGTTCATATAAAATTTCCAGCCGGCATAGTTCGCTGATAAATCTGCATTGGAAAAAATACCGTTGATCATTGTGCCGTAAAGACCACTTTCTTGGTTTTGACCGCGTGAAATAATAGCTGCCCGTGCCTGGGCTGCAGATTTTCCTTGTGCTAAAAGCCACATGTAATTTTTGTAATACCCTCTTCCTTGCTGGAAAAAATGGCCGACTTTGTCAGTACCAAAATAGTGGCCATACATATTAATTGTGGGGGAAAGTAAAAACAGGGTTCCTGGAAATTGGGAAATAACCATCCAATAAACGGTCTTCCAAGGCCAAATGGCAGCATAGCGCATGGGCTGTAAATTTTGCGGAAATGAGCCTCGCTGTAACCAACGTTCAAAGGTTGATACTGGCAGCCCTATTCCGACTTCTTTATAAATTAATTCAATAAGATAAGCATCTCTGCGCCGCTCTGCCAATTGTGTGGCAGCGTGCCTGCTTGTTTGAGCTTTAGGTAGGAGAGCTTGGATTTCTCCATTTGTTTGATCCATAACCTTTTCAAGGATACCTGCTAGCTTATGGCTTGCAGTTGGTCCGATATCAACTAAGGGTGTCGGCGGAAGAGTAAATTGGTCTGTTTCTTCGGCTTTAGTCGTTTGGATTACCCCAAAGCTTAATAAAAGAATTGATGTGCAAATAATCTGTCTGAAAAAGACCATATACCCATGTCCTTTAAAAATTCAATTTAACCTGTGACAGTAAAATATGAAATCTAACTGCTGTCTATAGCAATACCTTAAAAATCTCCTTAAAATCCGTCCACTTGTACCCTTTTGTATAATCGAGCCACTTGCAAGACGGAGATAGCAGTATGAAAGAACAATTAATTGCATTAATCGTTCAACGTTTAAATGAAGCTAAAGAGCAATTAAAGCAAGACTTTAACCGTGAACATCCCATAAAGATCGCTCGTTATTTTGTTCTTGATAATCTCTTACCGACAGAACTTGCGGAAAGAATTCATGCTAGTTTTCCCAAACCGAGAAAAATGCATACAATAACAAATTGGGGAAAAATAAAGATAAAATACAGTCACTTAAGAGATGCTGCCCCCCTGCTCCAGGATATGAACGCGGCGATTCAAGACCCCAGAGTGGTTGCGGCTATTGAAGAAATTACTGCCGTTAAAAACCAAATTCCTGACCCTACCCGCTTTGCTGGCGGTATTAGCACCTTGGTAAAAGGTTATTACATCAATCCTCATTTGGATAATTCACACGATGTTCAATTCAAACGCTATTATCGAACAATGAATGTCCTTTTTTATGCATCACCTAACTGGAAACTAGAAAATGGGGGGAACTATGAACTGTGGGATGAGAGCGTAACTCATCGTATCGTGGAGCCTAGCCTATTCAATCGCTTGTTGGTTATGGAAACAAACAGCTCTTCCTGGCATGCGGTAAATCCTGTTTTATGTGAGTCGCCGAGATGTTGTATTTTCAATTATTATTTTTCAGAACGATGCCCTGAAGAGAAGGATTATTTTTTTGACGCCTCTTCCTTTAGAGCACGTCCAGAGCAGAAGTTTCGCCGCAAATATGAGGAATTGAAACAGAGGCTTTTAGGTAAATAGTTGAGGGGTTGCGCAAGAACCGGCCTCAGGGGAGAGGGGAAAATAAGGTTCCCTTCTCCTCGCTCGCGGGGAGAAGGTGCCCGAAGGGCGGATGAGGGGCTGCTGGTTTGAAGTTCTAGGCTGAACCTTGTCTCAGCGCTACGTCATCGAGAGCGCAGCGAAGGATCTCCGGGATGTGGCACAGTGTTAATCTCGGAGATCCTTCGCTGCGCTCTGGATGACGTTGCATTAGGGTGATAGAGCTGACCTATTACTTACACAATTGATTTCCTACGTAGATAATCAAGCAAATTTCTAGGCCGATAGCTTTTATCCAACAAAAATCGCTCCATTACACTTTCATGCAAGGACTCGCAGGTTAGTCTGTTTGGGCTGTCTATTTTTCGATAATAAGGTGAAATAAGTCGATACAAGCCGGTTCTGGAGTTTTGGCAGGCTTGCAAAAAATTGGGTTCTATTTTAAGGGGCGCTAATCCCAAACCGACATGCTTAGCTTTTTCAGCCATCCATGCCAAAGCTATATCGGATAACCCTGCTGGGATATAACCGCCACCAACATCACAATGAACGCCCGCAAACCAGACTTGTTCCATCTGTTGATGACTATCCTTCTCGGTCTTTTCCCATAAGGCTGGTTGAAAATAAAGTCGTTGCTCATCAATAGCAACAGCATGATAGGCATTTTCAACAATGCCGCTCAATTTATAATCATGAAAAGTGTTTTTTCTCATGGAGATTTTATTGAATAACAAGGGATTACCTAAAGCACCCACGGTGTCCCAAACCCCGATAAATTTAATAGGTGTGAGATTGGCAATCGCATAACTGCGGCGAAATAGCGTTGCTTCTATGGCGCGGGGATGCGAATCTGAGCTGCGTGAGTTATAAAGTGCAAAGGCCTGTTCAACCTTATCAATTGCATTTAAACGGAGAATTCCACAACAACGAATCATTCCTGCGAGTCTTCTTACTGTAAATGCGCCACGGCTAAAGCCAAAGAAGAATAATTCATCGTCAACCTCATAATTATGAATAAGATAACGATAGGCACTAAGCATATTGGCAGTTAAACCGTCGCCAGTTGCACCGTCTCTTATGCGCCTTAGCCAATTGCCCTGAGTCCCAATACCAGGCTCATAAAACATCATTTGTTTTATTCCAGCGCTCGTTTCTTCAACTACACCAGCTATTTTCGCTACGTTAGTTTGAGCGTGAAGGCCGTTAAGCAGCGCATCAGGCGTGTTCCAAGTCCCATCACAGCAGATTACAATACGCTTCATGCCCTGCCCCTTAGTGTTAACTATCTCTAATCTAACAAACAAAAAAGTATTTTTTCAATCTAGCATTTTGGTAACTTTCAACTTACATTAAGCACTATGGTTATTGATTTTTGTTTAGTTAGAGAAACAATAAATTAAAAAATAATCATATTTTTCATTCAGTTAATTAAGGAGTAATTAAATGACAAGCTCAGCTATGCGAGATCAGAAAAGTGATTGGTTATTAACACCAGAAAATTCAGCCCTCATCATCATTGATTATCAACCTGTACAAGTTAATACAATTGCCTCGATGGATCGCCAAACTTTGGTGAATAATATTGCTGGGGTTGCTAAAGCAGGGGTAACTTATGGTTTACCAATTATCCATTCCTCTGCGAATGTTTCAACGGGCCTGAATACGCCTCCAATTCATCAATTACGTGAAGTTTTGCATGAATATCCAACCTATGATCGTACTAGCATTAATGCTTGGGAAGATACAGAGTTTCGCCAGGCAGTTAAAAATACTAACCGCAAGAAACTTATCATGACAGCATTATGGACTGAGGCTTGTTTAGCTTTTCCAGCTCTTGATGCCCTACATGAAGGATTTGAGGTTTACGTTGTTGCAGATGCAGTGGGTGGGACTTCTGTCGAGGCTCATAATTTTGCTTTGCGACGCCTTGAGCAAGCTGGCGCCAAAATGATCTCTGTTGCCCAATTATTCTGTGAACTACAACGTGATTGGAACCGTAGTAAAACTGTCCCAGGTTTCATTAATCTATTTGTTGAAACTGGTGGTACTGCTGGGTTGCAGTTTTCCTATGAGCAAAAATAATTGTTCTTATTCTTATAATTGAGAGGGTTTCTCTCGTCATTAAGAATGCTGCGAAGCAATCCAAAGTTCAGATCTAAGGGATTGCTTCGTCACTGCCTTTCTCGCAATCAAGCGTTTATCTAGTTCCGAACAACAATGACCTATTGTATAGTTAGCACAAATTTAATCAGATATAGCTCATAATTTATGAAACATAAAATAGAATCTCTCTTACAAGAAGCCATCAACAAGCTCGCAATACAAGATCAATTAACCTTTCCTGCAATGTTAACGGTCAATATAGAGCGCCCTCGCGATTCGAGTCATGGTGATTTTTCCAGTAATTTAGCAATGGTGCTGGCAAAAATAGTGGGAATGTCTCCACGAGTTCTAGCAGAGCGTTTGATCGCCTGTATTCCTTCTGATGAGGATATTGCACAGATTAATATCGCCGGTCCTGGGTTTATCAATTTTACTTTAAGCCAGCAATGCCTTAGCTCGCAGCTTGAAGCTATATGGCAATCCCCTGCTTGTGGAGTACTTGCAAACCAACAAAGCCACACCGTTGTCGTTGATTACTCGTCGCCAAATTTGGCTAAAGAGATGCACGTAGGTCATCTGCGTTCGACAATTATTGGCGATGCTATCGTGCGAGCTTTGGAATTAAAGGGTTACAAGGTGATTCGCCAAAATCATGTCGGTGATTGGGGTACACAATTTGGTATGTTGCTCGCACATTTGGAGGATGAGGAAAACATCCATCCCGGCGAAGTTCAGTTAAATAATTTAGAAAGTTTCTATAAGGCAGCGAAAGGTCGCTTCGATACAGAACCTGGGTTTGCCGAGAGAGCGAGGCTTCAGGTTGTACTCTTACAATCTGGCGATCAGCACTGTCTTGAGTTATGGACTAAGTTTATTAAATTATCTTTGGCCCATTGCCAGGATGTTTATCAGCGTTTGGGCGTTTCGCTACAAACCTCAGACGTCAAGGCTGAGAGTGCTTACAATGATTTATTGCCAATGATTGTTGATTCCTTACGCCAACAAGGATTATTAGTAGAGCACGAAGGGGCTCAATGTGTCTTTCTTGATGAGTTTAAAGGAAAAGATAATGAGCTTCTCCCAGTCATCGTGCAAAAGAAAGATGGTGGCTTTTTGTATTCAAGTACAGACCTGGCAGCTATTCATTATCGACAAAGCCAGTTAAAGGCAGATCGCGCGCTTTATGTGGTCGATGCGCGGCAAGCCCTACACTTTCAACAAATATTCGCTTTAGCCTATAAGGCTGGTTTTGCCAAACCAACGATGCAATTGGAACATGTAAGTTTTGGCATGGTGCTGGATAAATCGGGTAAACCCTTTAAAAGCCGAGAAGGTGATGTAACCAAATTAGCTGATTTGCTTGATGAGTCAGAGCGACGCGCAAAAGACCTGATTAGCTCAAAGCAAACAGCTGATTTTTCACCAAAAGAATTGCAGGAAATGGCAAATATCCTGGGGATTTCATCAATAAAATACGCTGATTTATCAAAAAACAGGAGCAGCGATTACGTTTTTGATTGGGATACTATGTTAAGTTTTGATGGTAATACAGCCCCCTATCTTTTATACGCCTATACACGCATAAATAGCTTATTTCAAAAGGCTGGAATCGCTTCAGAAAAGTTAACAAAGCCAATAATATTACGAGATTTTCATGATCTTTCCCTAGCTAAACAATTAACAATATTTCCCGAAATAATTGACAATGTAGTTGCTAAGGCTTCACCGCATTTGCTCTGCACTTATCTCTATGAATTAGCTGGCTCTTTTTCTTCATTTTATGAGGCCTGTCCTATCTTAAATCAGGACGATATTTTACTTAAGGAAAGTAGACTGAAACTGGCGGGATTAACTGCAAAGATTTTAGAACTTGGTCTGTCTTTACTTGGAATAAAGACTTTAAAGCGAATGTAAATGTAATAGGTCACCCCCGTCATCCAAACATCACCCGTCATCTGAGGGATCTCCGGGATTAGCACTGTGCCACACCTCTCTACGTTCGACATGACGTACGTATTTGCAGGGGGGATGACCTATTACATGTAAATAAGGTGCCTGGGTGCCACTTCGCAGCATCCAGGCTACGGACTAATTATCTTTAAGAGCATTTTGCTGATTGTTCACCACTAAGGCATGGTGGTTGTTTATCAGTTGTTTCAGCTTTATCAGCAAAGAAGACATAAAAATTTTCAGCGTTCGCTGCATCTTTAGTATAGCTAATAAAATCCTCTAAAAATTTCACTCCATCACTTCGCGGAACCAAATCTTGGATTACGCAAATAGCGATGAACATCCTGGCTAATTCAGGTGTAATTTCACCTTTATTTTTAAATGAAAAATGCTCTTTTCCATCAATAGACATTTTTGTAGAAGGATAGCCCAACTGATTCAAATTTTTGTTGACAATTGATGCCTCAGGATAAATGAAATACTCTGTTTTAATGTAATATTCACCATTCTCATCCAAGCCACGTGTTTTTAAATAAGTTTGTTTTGGCGCAATAATAAGCTTTTCACCAGAAATATGAAAAGTTGCTTTTTTAGTTTCAAATTTAAATGCTGGCATAGGATTCCTCCAGTAAAATATTTCGTTTCTTGGAGGGATTCTACAATACGAATATTAACGAATTATTAACATATTTATTTAATTTTATATGATTAAAATATCAGAAATTCATTAAGCTAAACATCTTGAGACTAGATGTGCTATCTTTTGTTATTAACTCAATAGCAGCATAAGGATTTGCTTATGATTATTTCCTCTCCTTCTGATTATCGTCTAGCAGCAAAGCGCAGATTACCTCGTTTCTTATTCGACTATATTGACGGCGGTGCCTATGGTGAAAATACCTTGCAGGCGAATACAGCTGAGCTTGAACAAGTCAAATTACGTCAAAGGGTTTTACAATCTGTTGGCGAAGTTAATCTAACAACAGAATTATTTGGTCGTAAGCAAGACTTACCAATTATTTTAAGCCCTGTGGGTATAACAGGGATGTATGCTAGGCGTGGCGAAGTTCAGGCTGCCAAGGCAGCAGAAAAAAAAGGAATCCCATTTACACTCTCAACCCTGTCAATTTGCGCTTTAGAAGAAGTTGCTTCAGAAAGTGAGCAGCCAATTTGGTATCAACTTTATTTCCTCAAAGATCGTGGCTTTGTGCGAAATATGCTTGAAAGAGCCCAGGCCGCCGGAGTAACTACTTTGGTTATTACCGTTGATTTGCCCCTCCCAGGTGCGCGCTATCGTGATGCGCACTCTGGTTTGTCTGGACCTTGGTCACGCCAAAGACGTGCCTTACAAGCGATTTTTAAACCAAACTGGGCTTATGACGTTGCTCTAAAGGGACGGCCTTTAGAACTTGGTAATGTTTCGCGGTATTTAGGAAAGTCGACGGGTTTAGACGATTATATGAATTGGATTCTTAATAATTTCGATCCCTCACTGGGTTGGGCTGACCTCGAATGGGTCCGAGATTTTTGGAAAGGTTCGATAATTATTAAAGGGATCCTCGATCCCGAAGATGCGCGTGATGCCGTGAAATTTGGGGCAGATGGCCTTGTCGTTTCAAACCATGGCGGAAGGCAGCTTGATGGTGTTCTATCAACAGTCAAAGCCCTACCCGCAATTGCAGATGCAGTAGGTAATAATTTAATTGTCCTTGCAGATTCTGGCATACGCTCAGGGCTTGATGTGGTGCGCATGTTAGCCTTAGGAGCTAAGGGCGTTTTGCTTGGTCGAGCCGCGGCTTATGCCTTAGCAGCGGCAGGACAAGCTGGTGTTGAGAATCTACTGACAATTTTTGCGAGCGAAATGAGCATTGCTATGACTTTGACAGGGGTTAATTCCTTGGCACAAATTGATCGTACAATTCTTGCTTGAGAACATGTTCTGCTTGTTCAATTTTGTGTTGGAATACCCCTCATCCGCTCTTCGGGCACCTTCTCCCCTGAGGTGAGAAGAGAAAGATGCGGATGAGGAGCACTGGTTCGAGGTTCTCTAACATTGAGGACTTTCTTCAATCTGAAGAGTGAAAGGTTGCTGAATTTTCTCATAAAAACACCTTGAACTAGACGACATTTCACTATCCAATAATCGTACGAATTGAATGGAATCATCTAAGGCATCAAACGAGCTTGCCTTGCTTGCAATAGGAATTAATTCCAAGTTTCTTCTTGTTCCATTTGCAATCCAGCAAATGAGCATATTATTGGCTTGCATGAAATTATCGAGGTCGCTGTCCCAATCAACTACTTCTTCTAGCAGACTGACTTGATTAAGTGAATGAATTTTTAAACTGCGATTCAATTCCTTGGAAAAAACAGCCCACTCTAAATATGCACCATAAAAACTGCAATATTGTTGACGAACATGGGCAGGAAATTCTCGCTGAAATTGCCCGATTCGATCGAGCCTGTGCTGCTTCAGCTCATCATTTTCAATCTTGAAAATGTTAAATAGCGAATTAAAATCCTCAAGTTCGCGAATATATAATTCCAAACTATAATGCGTTTTCTGGTATTCAACACCTTTATATTCATAGATCAAGCCATTGATCATAACGTCTTTAATTTGGTTAATCATTTCAATACGCTGCTCATCATTCACAATGCAGTTCCACATCATATTCAACATGCTTGTATCTCTTGCCCACCAGGCGTATTGAAGGGCTGAGGCTTTAAAAAATTTGCGATTGGTATTATCAGAAAAATTTCCCTTACTAAACATCAAATCAGCACAGCGCGATAATACTGCTTTTGCTCTGTCCTGACTTCCATGAGCAACTTGATGTTGTAGATTGTGTATTCTACCTTCAGTCGATTGAGTAAATAGCGACGAGGAGCTAGCTGTAGATTTCAGCTTTTTACTTAGCTCTTTGTGTACAATTATTTCGCTGGATGACATTTGTTGTTCCTCAATGGTTTAATATTTGCCTAAAAGGTTACCATATTGGAACGGATGTCTTTGATATTAGTTTTTAATACTCACTATTAGCAAGCTACAAAATTTGTACAATTTGAATGGTTGGTCATCCTGAGTACCTCTCCCAAAGACGTACACGTCATGTCGAACGTAGAGAGACATCTCCTTATGTGTATTCAGGAGACCCGGGATGACGAGGTCTTTATCGATGTTTGCCCCAATGGGGCTGGGGCACTCAGGATGACGAAACGAAAATTAACTTTTATTTCTATGCTGCATTAAAGCAGAGAAAAACTCAGGCTTATTCAAGCCGATTGCAGCAAAAATCTGCGGTACCCTATCCCAGCTATTTTCTTGCTCAATACTTTGTACAACAAGTTCGAAGCCTTTATCTTTATCAGGAGGAAGCCCCCAGCCATTGATGTGACAGAGACCATGTAAACGCCTCGCCTCAATATGACCAAGCTTCTCAGCAGACTCCAAAAACACTATTGCCTCGGTGTACAGCTGGTTCATATTACGTTCATTACTAGCATTTGCAAAAAGCACCTCTTGCTGGACTTTATCGCGAAATTTAGCTTCTTCTAATAGCTGCTTACCTAGCTGGTATTGTGCATTGGAGTCTTCAAGATCCGCGGCTGCTCGCAGACAGGCTTCTTCCATTTCGGCTGCATAGGGATAATGTTTATGACCAATCAATCCTTTATAAATACCGCCAAGTTCATGATAGATTGCTATTTCCTTTGCAAGAACCTCATCACGTGGCTGGTTATGCACGCGGTTACCCTGCATGGCCTTTATTTTTTTTGTTAATCTCTTAATTTTTCGACGTTTAAAAAACATAGATACTCCTTTAAATAGATGGTGGAGCAACCAACCATTCAACCAAGGTAATTCCAACTATAACCAGAATGATTAGAAAGAAAATTTTTAGCCCGAAACTAATTGTTTCCTGGATGTCTCTTTGCATTTCCGCATGTTTTTCTGGGTTTTCTTCGGTGAGACCATACATTTGTTTTTCAATGTATTTGGATGCCCACTGCGAGATGAACCCAGAGATTACAGCTGGAATAATGAAGGTAAGAAAAACCATCCACGATGCACCAGAATCACCGAAATTATAATTTCCCTTATACCATTCCCTAAGGTTCGGAACTAATTCGGGAACATCATAACCCCAATTCCAAATGAGATAAGGAAAAATATAAAAACCAAATCCAGCTAAACTTAAACACAATAACAAAGAAATCAAACCAACAACAAAAAGCTTGCTATTCTGTTGGTAACGGTCCTGTTCCATATCTATCAACCCTGGAATTAAAGTATTGTGAAACAACTATAAACCATGCCAAATTATCATACTTTATAATTTGACTAGTATCGACATTAGTGAACATAGCAGAAGCCAGGTATCTTGCCAAGTAAGGAACCTTGCTTTTAGAATTTCTATTTAAAACAAAGGATGCAAAAATGAAACGATACGTTTTCATGGTTTCAGACGGAACAGGTATTACTGCCGAAAACTTAGGCAACAGCTTGATTACTCAATTCGAAAATATTGAATTTGAAAAACTAACCCTTCCCTACATCGATACTGTTGAGAAAGCAGAGGCAGTAGTTGAACGAATCAATATCTGTCATGACGAAGAAGGCGTAAAGCCTCTGATATTTATGACCCTAATTAATCAGGAGGTCGCTACTACTATCAATCAAGCTAAGGCTCATGTCTTTGATTTATTTAACACTTTTCTTGGCCCTCTTGAGGAAGAGCTACAAGTTAAATCTTCCTATACTGTAGGACGTACTCATGGAGTCGCTAATTTGCAGACCTATTCTCATCGCATCGAGGCAGTTGATTATGCTTTAGCACATGATGATGGCGTGAAAACACGGGGCTATGAGAAAGCAGATATCATTTTAATTGGTGTATCACGCTGTGGGAAAACGCCCAGTTGTTTATATATGGCGCTTCATTTTGGTGTACTTGCAGCCAATTACCCTTTCACTGACGATGATTTAACCTATTTTATCCTTCCAGAAGCTTTAAAACCTTATAAGAAGAAATTGTTTGGCCTGACAATTGATCCAGAGCGTTTACAACAAATAAGAACAGAGAGGCGCCCTAATTCTAAATATGCCTCCCTTGAGCAATGCCGCCTTGAAGTCTCTGAGGTTGAAGCCATGTATAAAAAAGAAAATATTCCCTATCTGAACTCCACTCGATTCTCTATTGAGGAAATTGCTACCAAGGTATTGGCAATTGCAGGGATTAAGCGAAAATTCTAATGGAGACATAATGGATAACGAGCTCAAATATCAAGAAGCACGACGAAATTTTAGTCAATGGAGTCAACAGATTAAAGATTCAATATTGACTGAAAAATCAAATTTGATGCACAGCTATCGATATTATTTTGCCAATGATCCAGCTTTCATCAATAAATTACAGGGTTTTGCTCATGTGGTTAGCTATCAGTTAGAGCCCTTAGTCCAAGAAAACAATCAAGACCCAAACCTCCCCAGGGTTGAACATTACAATGCTATAGGTGAGCGTGATGATCGGGTTATTCATCACCCTTCTTATATCGCTGCGGGGGATCTAATTTATGGTTCTGGGCTTATGCACTATCTGCTAGAACCAGGGCAGATGCTTAAGACGCTGAGCTTATTTTTGCTATCTTCCCATGCTGGAGAAGCAGGTCATAATTGCCCGATTGCCTGTTCTGCTGGCGTTATTCGCGTTTTAAAAAATCATTCAAACTTAGAGCAAACCCACTCTTATCTGGAAAAACTGACCCACCCCTCCTTTAGTGACAATTTTACTGGCGCACAATTTTTAACAGAAATCCAAGGCGGCTCAGATGTGGGGGCCAATGCAACCCTGGCTTATCAGGATAAGGATCAACAATGGCGAATCACTGGGGAAAAGTGGTTTTGTTCTAATGCAAATGCCGATCTGATTTTGGCTACCGCCCGTTATGATAAAAATAGCTCAGGTACCAAGGGGTTAGGCCTGTTTCTCATTACAAAGCGCTTAGCTGACGGTAGACCAAACTACTATAAGCTAAGACGTCTTAAACAGAAAATAGGTACACGCTCAATGGCGACTGCTGAAATCGATTTTGAGGGGGCAGTTGCTCAGCCCGTGGGGGAATTAGATCAGGGGATTCATTTAGCTTTGGGACATGTTTTGCATCTTTCAAGAATTTTTAATGCCTTTTCAGTCTTGGGTATGGCGCGACGGGCCCAGCAAGTTGCTTATTCTTATGCCCTAAACCGCTCTGCATTTCAGCAAAAGATTATTGATTATCCGTTGGTAAAGGAAACATTGGCACAAATAAAAGCAGAAAATACTGCAATGATGGCAAGTATCTTTTTTATGGCTGAGTGCCAGGATAAGCTCGATGTTATCCCCTATAAGGAACAAGCCCAAACACAGCAGCTCTTAATGCGAACCCTGGCAAATTTGAATAAATATTTCACTGCCAAGCGTACTGTAGAAAATATCCACCACTGCCTCGATATTTTGGCTGGAAACGGCACTATAGAAACCTTCTCATCCTTGCCGCGCTTATTACGAGACGCCATCGTTTGCGAGAATTGGGAAGGCACTCATTTCACCCTATGGATGCAAACACTAAGAGATATTGAAAAATTTCAAGTAGATACCTTATTTATTAACCATCTTGAACAAATGATGGCGAGAATTAGCGCAAGTTTTGCTGATAAGACCCTGTTTCAAGAGAATATTAATCAATTGAGCACGCAAATTAAGACTATGAAAGTCCAAAGTCCCGCATTGCAAACCTTAGCGATAAAGGGCGTTGTTGAACAAATGGCTGCTCTCCATGCCGCGCTCGCTTTGGCTATAGAAATGCAAGGGGCTGAACCATCAAAGTCTAAGGAGGCTGCATTAAGATTGTTTGCTAATCGTTATCTGCAAAAAGAGGTAGTTTCAGGTGAAGAGTATTTAGCCCTTCTGGATGCAATCGAATAGGTTGCTTCCGTCATGCAGCAACAAGCGCATCGCTATATAAACACCTTTGCTCTTTTCCCACTGATTGTGAAGCAAAAATAAAAATGAAATCTATACTATAGGATAGAGAAATATAGAAAATTCCCAAAAAGAAAGTATATGAACATTCAATTAGATCAAGTTTTAAAAAATATTGATGCATTCAAAAATATTGATGAGGATTCTCTACTCGAGCTAACAAAAAAGTTTGAATTTGTTTTTCTGGAAGAAGATGTAATCATCTTTAATCGTGGCGATCAGGCAGACTATATCTATATCTTAATAGAGGGAGATCTTCTTACTTATTTATTAGATAAAAATAATAAAATGCATGTTATTGGTCATATTAAACCTATAAAATTATTTGGCGAAATTGGCGTTTTATCAGGAAAATCCAGGACACTCACATGTAAAACCACTTCAAAAGCTACTCTTGCTAAATTACCGGCAAAAGATTTTAATGAGCTATGCAATAGTTATCCTGCTGTTATGCAAGAAATACTGAAAATAATTATCTCTAATTCACAAAATACTATAGATTATATTTCTGCAGAGTTCTCTTTAAATTGGCATGTTATTATCTCTTCAAATAAGCAAACTGATTTGAATGAATTTTCTAAAGTTATGCAAGCTAACATTTCTGCTAATTTAAAGACAAAATTAATTTGCTCAGATGATATTAATTTGATATTGCACGCAAGTGACACTGCAGCTAAAGAATATAATCACTTAATAGTGGTTACAAATTCAATTGATATTTTATTAAATAAAAACTGTTTTCATCATATAAAAAAAATTTATTTACTATCAGATAGTTCAATTCATGACAAAATTGATAAAAGGACCTTAGATGTTATAAAGAATTCTAAGTTTCCCTTGGAATTGATTTTATTACACTCAGATGATGTTAAGGAGCCAATTAATACTTGCCATTGGCTTAATCAAAATGATTTCTTGCTTCATCATCACATAAGGAAAAATAATAGTAGTGATTATAAGAAAACTCTTCGTTTCATATCAGGTAAAACAAATGCTCTTGTTTTAGGTGGCGGCGGTGCCAAAGGATGGTTTCATGTAGGACTTATTAAAGCATTAATTGAGAAAAACATTGAAATTGACATTATTAGCGGAGTAAGTGCAGGTGCAATTATTGGTGCTTGTTATGCGATCGATAAAGACATTGATAGTATTACTGAAAAATTGAGATATCTCTCCAGAATATTTTATCAACTAACTCAGTATAGAAATTTGGCATGGCCACTTATATCTATATTTAAATCTTCAAAAGCAATTGATGGTTTACAAGAGATATTCAAAGAAAAATATATTGAAGATCTTTGGGTTTCTTTTTTTTGTATAAGCGCTAACTTGTCTTTATATAAGGAGTCTATTCATTCCAAAGGAAGTTTAGTTTCTAGCCTAATGGCATCTAATTCACTACCAGGTATTTTGCCTCCTTATATTATTGATAAAAAATTGCATTTTGATGGCGGGATAATCAATAACCTGCCTATTGATATAATGCATAATTTAGTGGGATCTGAGAGCACTATAATTGCCTCAAGCCTTACCAATTTAAGCCCGGACAAGCACGAGTATGACTTTCCAAAAAACGTTAATTTTTTACATTTTATTAGAGAGAAAATAAGAAGAACTAAAACTAAAACCTCCTATCCTGATATGAAAGATATATTTCTACAATCTCTGTTGCTTAGCGCATCTTTGAAAGAAAAAAATAATAGTGAAAATGCAACGATTTTAATCAATCCAAGCCTAAGCGAGTTCAGCATATATCAGGTTAGTGAAAAGGACGAATTAGCATTATTAAACTATGGTTATTTAGAAGCTATAAAAGCATTAGAACCTTGACGATTGAGACTATTATGAACAGTTTGACAATACTAAATTTATATAATCAATTCATATTTTACTTGGGTCGTAAAAAGTTATTTGAAGATACTCCATACCCGGATCTAACTCTCACTTTTCCTGATACCAAATTATTTGAAGATAATTTTAATTTAATTCGTGATGAGTACCTCAACTATTTGCTTCTTAATAATAAGAAGCATTCTATGGTTGAACTCGGAATATTTGGGGGCAATTCAAAAACTAATTTACCTTGGAACAAAGACTGTACGATGAAAGAGGATGAAGTAGATGCTTCTCTAGATTGGTCCAGTGTATTTATCAAGTTAAATAATAATATTGTTCCAAGGAATGCCGAACACTTTCCGGTTCTGGCAGCTTTGGTGAGTCAAATGCCGTTTATCGTTAATGCTTTTTTCTCTCATTTGGGCCCCGGATCTGTAATTGCTCCGCATCGTGGTTATAGCAAAAGCTTTTTACGTTACCATTTAGGGATTCTTATACCTGATGGTCAGCAATGTTACTTAGAAGTTGATGGAATAAAGCATTATTGGGAACTTGGAAAGGGAGTTGTTTTTGACGATATGTTTGTTCATTCTGCGTACAATCATTCAACTCAGGATAGAGTAGTTCTTTACATTGATTTCCATAGACCCCTTCCTTTTCCCTACGGTTGGCTGATACGAAAGATAAGCAATCTCTTAATGAATAACTCATTTGTAAAGAAGCTTGAAAAGAAAGTTAATGAATAATACTTGCATTCGAAGGCTATATGCCCTTCTCCCCTTGGGGACACTGCCATTAAGTTAAGGGCATTTGTCATTCCCGCGAAGGCGGGAAACCATCTCTACATTGGCACTGTGCTTAGCTAGAAATAGTTTCCCGCCTTCGCGGGAATGACAAAACCTTCCTTAACTTAATGGCAGTGTCCCTTGGTGAGAGAGGACATCTAGCCTTCAAACCTGAGGTATTGCTTCTTAAGTTGACGCCATTGGCTGACCGATTACCTTAGTCCCTAACTTGCCAAAGCTCCATAAAATCAACAACTGTCATGGCTGCAAGAGAATTAGTATCATTCATCGCCTCTAATATTTTCTCAACTTGCTCTGGCTCGTAACGAGTAGCTAGATTGCGTTTAAATTTTTCGAGTAACACGGGAATACCCTCCTCGCGACGGCGACGATGACCAATAGGATATTCAACAGTGATTAAGTTGGATTGGCTACCATCCTTGAAGACTAATTTAATGCTATTGGCAATTGAGCGCCTTTCAGGATCGTGATAATCACGTGAAAATTGCAGATTTTCACTGACATACATTTTTTCACGTAGTTGATCGATGCGTGGGTCAGCCGCAATCTCATCCTCATAATGTTCTGCCCGCAGATCGCCATGCAATAGGCCAATAGCGACCATATATTGCAGGCAGTGATCTCTATCTGCAGGATTATGCAAAGCACCCTGCTTACTAATAATGCGAATTGCTGACTCATGGGTGATTAACTCGATACGAGCAATCTGATCAAAGCGTTCAGCTACTAAGGGATGTAAGGCAACTGCGCACTCTACTGCAGTTTGAGCGTGAAATTCGGCAGGATAGGATAATTTAAACAGCACGTTTTCCATGACATAACTACCATAGGGGCGCTGGAATTTGAATGCCTTGCCGCCAAAGAGTACATCATAAAATCCCCATTTTGGTGCAGATAAGGCACTGGGATAGCCCATTTCGCCTGCTGCAGCAATCAAGGCTAGCCGCACTGCTCGGGATGTCGCATCCCCTGCTGCCCAGGATTTACGTGAGCCAGCATTTGGTGCGTGTCGGTAGGTTCTCAGACTTTGTCCATCAACAAAAACCTGCGACAAGGTACGCAACATCTGATCTCTATCAGCGCCGAACAGCAAAGCAGCAACAGCAGCACTAGCAACCTTTACTAAAACAACATGATCTAAACCTACACGATTAAAACTATTTTCAAGCGCTAAACAGCCTTGAATTTCATGGGCTTTTATCATAGCGGTCAATACATCCTGCATGCTTATTGCTTCTTTGCCTTCTTGCAGATTTTGACGGCTGACATAATCGGCTACTGCGAGAATAGCCCCTAGATTATCAGAAGGATGTCCCCATTCAGCAGCTAGCCAAGTATCGTTGAAATCCAGCCATCTAATCATTGTTCCGATATTAAATGCGGCTTGAACAGGATCAAGTTCGTAGCTTGTACCCGGTACTCTCGCACCACCTGCTAAAGTAGCACCCGGAACTACAGGTCCTAGCAGTTTGGTACATTCAGGGAAATTGAGCGCTAACATTCCACAACCCAGGGTATCCATTAAGCAAAGTCTTGCTGTTTCATAAGCTGGTGCGCTAGTGATTTCAGTATTTAATACATAATCAACTATGCCGCTAATTACTGGGTCGTAATCAGGCTTAATATTGTCTTCTACATAGGAATGCATCTTAACCTCTCTCCGCAATAGGAATAAATTTTCTTGGTTCCGGCCCAGTATAGTCTGAAGTCGGCCTGATCAAGCGATTATCAGCACGTTGTTCGAAAACATGGGCAGACCAGCCAGTTACTCTGGACATAACAAAGATGGGGGTAAATAACGGTGTTGGGATACCACAATAGTGATAAGCCGAAGCACTGTAGAAATCGAGATTGGGAAATAATTTCTTCTCTCTTCTCATCACAGCTTCAACCCGCTCTGAAATATTAAACAAAACCAGTTCATTTCTGGACTCACCAAGCTTATGAGACCAAGCCTTGATAATATCTGAGCGAGGATCGCAATCCTTATAAACTCGATGTCCAAAGCCCATAATCTTTGCCTTTGCGGCTAACATATCCATCAGGCGATGTTCTGCTTCATCTGGGCTCTTAAACTGCTCAATTAATTCCATAGCAGCTTCATTAGCACCACCATGTAGTGGTCCGCGCAAAGTGCCTATCGCTGAGGTAATCGCTGAATAAAAATCAGATAAAGTTCCTGCTGTTACACGTGCAGCAAAGGTTGAGGCATTGAACTCATGCTCAGCATAAAGGATTAACGAGACATTCATCATGTCAGTTTCAAGCTTGCTTGGTTTCTTGCCATGCAACAGGGTAAGGAAATGGCCACCAACTGTTTGTTCATCACTTTCGCCACTAATTTCTTTACCTTGGAAATGGTAGGCGTACCAGTAACACAACATTCCGGGAAAGAGTGCGAGTAAGCGATCTGCAATTTTATATTGTTGACTAAACGACTCTTCAGGCTCCAAGGTTCCTAACATAGAACAGCCTGTCCGCAACACATCCATGGGATGCGTATTTTTAGGGATTAACTTCAATACGGTTTTTAAGGTTTCAGGTAAATGGCGCAAACTGACTAGCTTTGCCGTATATGTTGCTAGCTCAGCTTTTGTTGGCAAGCTCCCATAATGTAATAAATAGGCTACCTCTTCAAAGGTTGCATGCGCAGCCAAATCGTCAATAGAGTATCCGCGGTAGGTTAACCCCTTTCCCTCTTGCCCCACAGTTGCAATTGCTGACTCACCAGCAACTACTCCAGCCAAACCGCCTGTTGATTTATTGACCATCCTCTGCCTCCATTAATTGGTCTAGTTTCTTTTCATAATCGTTATAACCAAGTACTTCATATAATTCGTTACGGGTTTGCATCTTATCAAGCATATCCTGCTGTGTGCCTTCATTAATAATTGCCTGATAAACGTTGAATGCAGCCTTAGACATTGCCCGAAATGCGCTAAGTGGATATAAAACAAGCTGAACCCCTGCTCCAGCTAACTCAGCACGAGTAAATAATGGTGTTTTGCCGAATTCAGTAATATTTGCCAAAATTGGCACGTTGAGTTGTTTAGAGAAGGTTTCATATTCAGCGAGAGTCGTCATCGCCTCAGGAAAAATCATATCAGCACCAAGCTCAATGCAGAGCTGGGCGCGCTCAATTGCGGCATTCATGCCTTCAACGGCATAGGCATCTGTGCGTGCCATAATGACAAAATTTTCATCCTGACGAGCATCAACTGCAACCTTGATGCGATCGCCCATCTCTCGCATAGAAACAATTGCTTTATTGGGGCGATGGCCGCAACGCTTAGCTAAAACCTGATCTTCAATATGGATAGCTGCAACGCCTGTACGCTCCATGAGCTGCACGGTTCGCGCTATATTAAAGGCATGTCCCCAACCTGTATCAACATCAACCAAAAGTGGCAGTGAACACGCTTGAGTAATACGTCTGGCATCTTCTAAAACTTCGGCCAAACCAGTCATACCTAAATCAGGTAAGCCATAGGAAGCATTAGCAACTCCGGCGCCAGAAAGATAGATCGCCTGACAACCAACAGATTCAGCAAGCATTGCTGAATAGGCATTGATAGTACCTATAACTTGTAAAGGGGCGTTGTTTTTAACCAATGAGCGGAATTGCTTACCTGCAGAATAAGACATTGAAATTCACTCCTTGACCTGTGGAAAGTCTTTTTAACACGCTACCAGGCTGATAGCAACATGGAAGATAACGCAGAAAATGCTGGATAACTAGACAAGAGCTCTATTTTTCCCCAATCAAATCAATATTCTCGCATCTACGCGGATATATAATGCCATGCAAAGACAGAGCTGGGGAAGAGGTCTGAGGTTAAATTTGCCATGCTAGGGTAATAGAAACGGCATAAATAAGGGCAAGACTCTGTCTTCCTCTCAAAGAACAGCTCTTCAAAACGTGAGAAAAAAGTGTCATGAGGGATCGTGCTCGAATCACCCCTCATCCGCTCTTCGGGCACCCTCTCCCCGCGAACGGGGCGAAGAGATTCTTGTTTCTCCCTTCGTCCTTCTGGGGAGAAGGTGACCAAAGGGCGGATGAGGGGTTTCTGGCTCGAAGTTCTTTCCCGATATTTGCCCCAAAGGGACTGAGTTGCTCAGCGCGACTGGAGCAGCTCTAGGCAAAACAAAACCATCCATAACTGACGTTAACTAAGTGGAACTTCTTTCCACCAATTTGTTTTTGTCTCAGTAGCCCAATGCCCATCACGCATACGAGCAACAAAGGCTTCTGTTTTTTCGGGAGATGACATGTCGGAATCGAGTTTTATACACCAATCCCAATCACCAGTGGTAGACCACATTCTTTCGACGCCTTCCCACTTAGCAATCATGCTTAGGTCATCCCATGATTTATTCGTTTTCATAAAAATTACACTATTCCATGCGTTCATCTTGGCTATCCTTAGTTGGTAAGTTGAACAAAACGCCTAAAATTCAAACCAGGCACTCTCAGGATAGAACATGTTTGCAACTCCTGCCACATCCTTGGGAGCAAGATTTTTTCTAGCAAAACTAAACCTTTGATTTGTTAGGCTAAATAACGTCAATTCGGGATAAGAATCGTTTAAACTCTTATCCCGAATTGACGTTAAATAACAAGATGCCCTTTTAAGTACCATTTGCAATAACCAGAAATTAGCACTCTTTCGTCATGCACCTCACAATTAACCTCGCCCTTTCTAAACGAACCTTGTATTGCTCGAAGTGTTGTCTTAGCTAAGCGTTCAGCCCAAAAAGGCGCTAAGACACAATGTGCTGAGCCTGTCACTGGATCCTCAAAAATATTATGTTTTGGATAAAAACAACGGGAGTAAAAATCAGCCTCTGTAGCTGGCGATGTTAAAATCAGGCCTCGTTTTGGTAACTTCAATAAGCCTTTAAGATCAACCTGCGCTTGTAATACCTGGCTTTCATTGGCAAACAAGGCTAGATAATCAAGCTCACTTTCAAAGATAGCAAGGGTAGGTTTATCTATGAGTGCCGTAATGGCTTCAGGTGTTTTACTCGCGGAATAGGAAAGTCGTGGTAAGTCCAAAATATAGCGCTCTCCCTTTTTTTTTACCGAGAGCGGACCACTCAAGCTTGAAAACGTCAGGGCATCGCCCTTGAATTTTTCTAATTCATAGAGCGCAAAACCAGCAGCAAGGGTTGCATGACCACATAAGCTGATTTCACCATTAGGTGTAAACCAGCGAATATGAAATCCTTGTTGCTCGTCTTCTATGACAAAAGCTGTTTCCGAGAGATTATTCTCAGCAGCTATAGCCTGCATTAACTCATCATTGAGCCATTCAGTTAATAGACATACTGCTGCGGGATTACCGTAAAAGACCTTATCAGTGAAAGCATCTATCTGAAAAATTTCAATGCTATCCACAGTCAACCTCTTTAAGTGAGAATAGTTGGCGAAGATTAGCGATCTCAAAGCAGATATGCAAGCCTTTTAGGAGTACATTAGGCCATCATTGCGTGAAGGTATTCTCTTTGAATCAATCTGTAAGTGTAGTGAAATCCGGGAGCAGTGATCTGACTTCCCGGATTCCGCTTCGCTCTGAGTGATCCTGACATTTTTTTAATCAAAGTATCATTTAGATACCTATGTGAACATTAATTCAGTTACTTTGACTTATATGTGTGTCATTCCCGCGTAGGCGGGAAACCATCGTGCAAACAAAGTGAGGAACCACTTTGAGAAATGGTTTCCCGCCTACGCGGGAATGACACACAAAAGAACAGAAAGAACTTATATGGCACATGCTTTCTGTTTAAAAAAATGCCAGGGTTCCTCAGCGCTTCGCTCCATCCAGGCTACTTTCAATCCATGTAGCAAGGTAAGTTTATTAATGCTTATGTATTTGCCCTGGATGGGATTCCTTAAGAACAAACATAGCAATAACCAAGCTGAGAAAGTAGCAACAAGGCATAACAAATAAAGCCTTATTGTAGCTGGCAACTGAATAGACGGGCACGTCATTCATTATTTTCCAACCAGTACTGTTATGTAAGATCACTCCAACGATAGGCTGAAAAATTGCACCGCCTAAAAGAACAGAGAGGTTATTAAATCCTGATGCAGTACCGACTAATTCTGGAGGATTATTATCTTTAACCACCGCAAAGCTTACTGTCTGGCCGCCAGCGCCAAAACCGAGCAAGAATAGCACGAGATACATCCAAATTAGTGGAACATTGGGTACATATAAGAGAATCAAGGTAGCTACCAGGCCAAAAACCGAGCTAATGCTTAGGGCTAGACGTCGGCTAGAACAACGATCACTTAGCCATCCCAGCAAAGGACTACCAACACCAATTCCAAGCCAAATCATAGAGCACATGCCAGAAGCTAAAATGACGCTAACCTGATACTTTTGCTGTAGATATGGAACACCCCAAAGAGCAGCAAAGACCGCGATAGGAGTCCAAATGGTGAATGCATAGGCGCCAATTACCCAGGTATAGGCACGATGGCAAACACTTAATAGACGGTGCCATTCTTCTTTAAAGTGCCGCTGCGGATTGCTTTGCACCTTTTGATGAGGATAATCACGTATAACAAACCAGATCAATGCAGCGAGCGCTAAGCCTACTGCAGACAGAATAAAACTAGCATTACGCCATCCGACTTGATTAATTAAAGCAGCGAGCGGCACTTCTCCGAACATAGCGCCGACTGAACTCATTAATTGGGCAATACCAGCGAGAAAAGCAAATTGTTGAGGGGGAAACCAGCGTGAGACTAATACTAAAACCCCAATAAACGAAAAGGCTGAAGCAATCCCAATAAGAAAGCGTCCCAAAGCAGCTGTAAATAGGCTATTCGTTGAAGCGAAAAAAAACGAGCCAACTGCACATAAAATCAATGCATAGGTCATTAGTTTACGTGGACCATAACGGTCAAACAATAACCCTGCAGGCAATTGCATAGGCGCATAGGCATAGAAATAAAAGGCAGAAACAATTCCAAATCCTGCAGCTGATACCTGAAAGGTTTTCATCATAGATTCAGCCATAACACTCGGCGCGACCTGGAGGACGAACTCATATAAATAAAAGGTGGCTGACAATAAAAAAACAACATATGCGCTTAATTTACTAGGCTGCTGGTGGTTATTCGATGTGTCCAAGTGAGTATCTTAGTTGGTGAGAAATGCAGAACATTACACCTTAAGCGAATTTCCTTTGTCAATGCTTGGTTTAGGGTGCAAATGAATATTTTTTCTTTGTAGGGGAAGAGACAAAACTTATAAATCTTTTTAACCATTGCGAATTCTCGCGGCTTGACCCATAGGTATCTAGATTACACTGCGCTGCATCAAGGCTACGTTTGATTTTTTTTGGGGCGATGTCGCGGAAAGGAAAAAAGCTCTATACCTTAACCCCAGGATAAATTGCACCCAGCACAGTAGGACGTTTTGAACCAGTGATTCGACTTAGATCCAAAGCAGAGTTTGTTAAGGTCTTCTCTGCAAGCCAGGCAAACATCAACGCTTCGATAAAGTCAGGGTTGATATTGATGCTTTCTGTGCTTGCGACCTTTAATTCAGGTAGTAAACCGGCCAAAGCGTTTAGTAAAGTAGAGTTATGAGCACCACCACCACAAAGCAAAACCTGCTTCGGTGCTTTTTCTTCCACTTTGATGCCATCGGCAATTGCCCTGGCAGTCAACATCAACAAAGTTGTCTGAACATCATTAGTACTATAATCATTGTCTAAATAGCGCCCTAACCATTCCAGCGAGAAATATTCCTTGCCGATACTTTTAGGCTGCTTACGTTGAAAATAAGGGTCTGCTAATAAATTTTCTAACAAGGGTTTAATAATCTTGCCTGAGGCAGCCCAATTTCCATTCTTATCATAGGGTTGGTCAAGGTGTTTCTGAGTCCAGGCATCCATCAGGCAATTACCTGGCCCGAGGTCATAGCCTGTAACCCTTAGCTCATCTGCCAGATAAGTTAAGTTGGAAATCCCTCCAATATTGACAACAGCAAGCGGGAAATCCTGATCCTTGAAAAGAGCCTGATGATAAATCGGAGCAAAGGGTGCGCCCTGCCCGCCTACAACTAAATCGCGAGTTCTAAAATCTGCAACGACAGTGATCCCTGTTAATTCAGCAATGGTATGGGCGCAACCTAATTGCAGCGTGTAAGGAATTTCGGCTGTTGCATCGTGGCAAAGAGTCTGTCCATGGCTGCCAATCGCCTGAATAGTACTGGCTGATATCTGCGCTTTGACTAGTAGCTCCTGGGCTGCTGCCGCGAATTCTCTGCCTAAAATGGTATTAAGTTGGCTATAGGCCTTCAAACTACAAAGCTTGCCTGATAAGACGGCACTAAGATAGTTTTTTGCTGTGGGGCTATAGGGTCGAGTAATTCCGGCTATAAAATAATTAGTCGAAAGATCAATGAGGGCTGCATCAATACCATCCATGCTGGTTCCAGACATTAATCCTATGAATAGTTTCTTTTGGTTATTAGTATCCATCTTGCTCATAAATTTTCTTGTTTTAAAATTAAATTAGCATACACTATCGCACTTCACTGTATAAACATTTTGCAACAAACGTAAGTGTGGGTATTTATGCTGAATAAAGCAACACCTTTTTGGTTTCTGGGTCTTTTGTCGGCATTTTCTTTGTTAACCTTCGACTTATATCAGCCTGCCCTACCCGCAATAACGCAGTATTTTAATACAACACATGCTCTAGGGCAGTTGACCCTTAGTTTATTTTTCCTTGTTTTTGGCATGTCCCAGCTGATATGGGGGCCATGGATAGATCATTTCGGTAGGAGAACAAGTCTCGCCGTAAGTCTAATCATTTATGTTTTTGCTACGCTAGGTTGTATTTTTGCGACCAACATTCAAATGCTAATTGTAGCTAGAGTCACTCAGGGCTTTGCCGTTTGCTGTTCTAACGTTGTAGCCTTTTCATCATCGCGTGATTATGAAGACAGCACAGAGCGGGCGCGAGTTATATCTAATATTTCAATGATTGTCTCTGTTTCGCCAATTTTTGCACCGCTTATTGGTTCATTAATTTTTACCAACTATGACTGGCAGGCAACTTTCCTGCTAATGATAGTAATTGCTATCCTGCTTTTTTTCGCCTCGAAATATAAATTAAGTGAATCACCCTTTTGGCAAAAATCTGATGAAGGTTTTTTACTTCGCACCTCATTAGACAATTATAAAAAAATCTTAGGACATGGTCGTTTGTGGCTCGGGATCCTTATTGTTACTTCTTCATATAGTTGCATCATGTTGGTTATTGTCAATGCGGCTTATTTAGTGATTGAGAAGCTGAAATACTCCCCATTTATGTTTTCTATCATATTTGCCTGTAATGGTTGCATGCTTATTGTGGGTAATTATCTGGGTATTAAATTACGTGATAAACGGTCCTTAGGCTGGAATATCCATTTTGGTAGTTTATTAATGCTTTTTGGCTCTTTGCTTATGCTGATTTTATTTTTTCTTAAGGGCTTAGGTACGCTGAGTTTAGCGCCAATTTTACTGATCAGTCTTGGTGTTAGTATCACAAATCCACCAACTTTTTCTATTGCTCTTGCGGATTATGAGCATCAAGCGGCTACAGCGACAGCAATTATTAATACCGTTAGAATGACGGTGGCTGCAATTATCGCTGGGGGTATTGGTGTTATTATTGTTTATGATCTCAATTTATTAGCGATTAGCCTGCTGACCTGCTCACTAATTTGCTGGTTTGCTTCTATGTTTATTACTGAAGGGGCTAAGGTTGTTGAGGAACATCGCGTGGGCGTTTAACCCACGCTGCTTTCGGCTTACATTATTGAACAGTCTGCTGCATCACCCTGTTCTACATCTTGCAAATTGTCTTGGTCATTATTAACCCTATGTACAGCATTTGCTTGTTGTTGTATTTGATTAAATAGTCCATAGAAATTTTTTGATACATGAGCAAGATTATCCGCTCCTTGATTAACCAAATGTCCCATAACTTGGCCTTGTAGATCGTTAGGTAATTTATCTAACATTGGCGAAATTTCACAGTCAAAGCTTTTCTCATAAAGTGAAGGCATCATTTGCGAAACAACTGAATCAAATAACTCTTGGGGATTTTCACCTTCTGGTTGAATTACACCAACAAAACGATCCGCGAGTTCAGGATATTTAGAAGAAGCCAGCTTTTGACGAACTGCATTCGCATTAATAGGTTCATCACAGACAACATAAAGTAATTTCCCTGCCATTTGCTCATCGAGTGCGTATTTTATAAATCGATTAAGGTCAAAACCATAGTCCATGGAAACCAAGGCTATTTGTGCCCCCCCTTCCTGTCCGTTCGCTGTAAAGGAGCGGGCATAGGTGTTTTGTATCCCCTCATATTTATCTCTTAATCGCTTTACTTGAGAGGTACCTGCGCCAGGTTCTACTCTACTAAAGAGCATAATCGGTGCTGAATTATGCTTCCCTATTTGTACCCCACCTTCGGTAGCATATCCCATGATATCCATAGCAGCCGCTGTGGCTTCTAATCTTTTTCCAGCTGTACCTTCACCAACGAGCAAAAGTTTCATTTTGGAATCTGGACCAGCTAAGTTCATTGCCTGATGAGCCCAAACAACCGCTTCGCCTTTTTCCTTACTAATCCGATTCAGACGATTTGCTTCAACATAGTCTTCATGACTATTGTAGCCACTCTCTTTCCATAAATCGGGGGTTGCTAAAAGCTTCGAAAAGGTTTGAGAAACATAGAGTAGATTCGTCAGATTTTGTGGCTCTGATAAATCTATTTCAGAAATAATTTTTAGGAAAAGCTCTGGTGGAATATTTTCTAATTGGTTCCCCGCAGGTAAATTTGCAATAGAGGTTATGAACCATTTAATTTCATTTACAATTCGCTCTAAACCATCAAGGTCATCTCTTTCACGTTCAACTCTACTTTTCATAACCTTTCCTTTTAAAAATGAGGGCAATATACAAATTACTTAGCAAGTTTCTTAAGTGTTTCGTCTATCGCTTTGTTTGTTGGACCTCAAGAAACATAATATCAATGGGCAATTAAACAACGGTTAGTTTCTGTACGTATTTTGTGCAGGTGTGCTAAATTTTATTTAGAGAACTAGGGTTTTATTAGGGGAAATTATGAATTCAGAACAAATCAAAATTGATTCAAAAAAAGGCATATTCCAGTCGGGTAAAATCGTTTGTCCCATGGTTGGATTTGGTTCTGATAGGCGTTTAGGGCAGGAATGCACTGATCTAATTCTTGAAGCTGCTGATCTTGGCTACCGCATTATTGATTCAGCAACGGCTTATAAAAATCTCGATGCTATTGCTAAGGCCTTAAAACAATTAGATCGTTCTGAATTTTATTTAATTTCAAAAGTTTGGCATGACATGCTAGAGCCTGAAAATCTGTCTAAGGATCTTGATTCGACTTTAAAAATCCTTGGTACGGATTATCTTGATGCTTACTTGATTCATTGGCCAAATCGAAGCATTGCTATCGATAAAACACTTGCAGAGATGGATAAGCTAAGGAAGCAGAATAAAGTCCGTCATATTGGAATCTGCAACGTTACTGTTAATCATTTAACGAAGCTTTTAGAGGTCGGCATAGCAATTTCCTGGGTGCAGGTTCAAATGAATCCCAATTTTTTTGATAAACCACTTTATGAGCTTTGCCAACAACATTCTATAGCCTTTCAAGCATGGTGGCCTTTAGCTTTTGGTAGTATTCAATCGGATCAGCAACTTATCCAGATTGGCCAGAAATATAATAAGTCTGCTAGCCAGGTTGCCCTAAGATGGATTGTCGAAAATGGCTGTATTCCCTTACCAGGAAGTAAAAACAGGACACATATGCAAGAAAATTTATCAATTATGGATTTCTCTCTTAGCCAAGACGATCTGCAGGCGATTAATCACCGAGCAATTCCAGGTAATCGATTTAGACTTCGTCTGGATTATGGTTTAGGTTTTGAGGATGAGTTTGATCTAAGTTATGAGCAATGTTGGGATCTTAAGCGCAGTTAGTTCTTTTTATTGTCTATAATTAGAGGAGTCCATTTAAAAGGAAGTAAATGATGAAAGAGAAAGACGGTGCCGCCCAGCCTCGTACTCGTGATGAATGTTTAGCTGCAATTAATGCCCATACCTTTCTTGCAAACCGTTCATTAATGTTGCGAGATCAGTCTGAATACGTGGAACAAATTCAAAATCTGGCCCAAGCCTGTGCAGAAATCATTAACCAACATCATATGCAACCAGTGCAATTAACAGCGCTTATCGAAGGAAAAATTGCTGCTACTCAAGGGCAACATTTGCAAGCGGTGCTCGCAGAAATTCGCAGTTGCCAAATGCAAAGACGTGCGCTAGATAATAATGCCTTTTTTAATCCAGCTGCACATGATGCCTTGAATAGGAAAATTGACGGCTTAAATGCCTCCAGGAATACCTCCATTGCAGAAATTCAGCGAGGAATAGTCACTGATACCTTTGTTAGAGCGCATCAAGGGCATCAAGCTAATATTCCAGCTAACTTTATATACAATTACGAGCCACCTAATCCTGAGCAACCTGATATTGGTCGGCCTGGTTAAATATTTAGAGAATTTATTTTTGAATATAAATTATTTGCAATGAACTACAGTTGTTCATAATGCCTTAAGTTTGGTTTTGTAAGATCTCTATAACTAGAATAGTAATGGTGAATTCTTATGGTATATATAATTGGGGTAGATGATCTTGGTTCTATCCTGAGGCTAGCTATCTATCCTGCTCTCAAAGCCAATGAAAAAGAAGTCCTGATTCAAATAGAAAACGAAGCAGGTGAATCAATTGCAAGCGCTGAAATAGATCTTTCAAAACCAAATTTATCTCTTGATATATTGACTCTTAGCAATGAATTTAAAGAGGCAAATAAAGAAAATATTAACCTCATCATTACTCAAAAAGAAACCTTACTTAAAGACATCGAATCTGAGTTAGCTCAAATTGATAATCAGCATCAAAATCTTAGGAGTTCTCTAAGATCTTGTATTGAACAGCTAAAAAAATATAAGGACTTGTTTACTCAATATCCCATCCAAGCTAGTGGACTACATGATTTCTTGAGAGAAAATCCGCATTATGATGCTGTATTTGTCTCTATGCTGAGTGTGGTTTCCCAATATCCAGATCTGCAAGAACCTCTATCCCTACTCTTTGCCGCAAAAAGCAATGATAAGAGTATCTTTGCTTACCTAAGCGAAACTAAAAATGCTTTGCTCTTAAAATTTCTTATTGAAGCACTTCCTAATTTCGAACCAATCCATCAAGCTTGGGAATCTTATAAGGTACAACGTGATCATGCTGATGAGGAGTCTCATCTTGCTACTGACAGGCATTTTAACGCTAAACGACATGATGAGTATGCACTGATAATTAATGATAAAGCTCGTTTAAGATCTCTCATTAAAAATACCTTGGCCGCTTATTTTGTACATTCTCCGGAAAAACTGATTGCAAACGAGTCCTTAGATAATGCCCTCAATATCCTTCTTAGAAGTACTAATAATCGCACTGAACTTTTTGATCTAGCACGGCAGGTAAATAATAGTCAGCGCAAAGAAGAAAATATAAATGCGCTTATATCAATAGTTATGTCCATAATTAATAACCCTGATTTATATCTGAAATTAAGGGATAGCAAAATTCAGCCTCATCTCGATCTCAGCGCCAGGAATTTGCAATTTTCTAGATTAGAGCGCGTTAGAATGCGTGAAACTAATTTCAGCCAAGCAGATCTTAGCCAGTCTGCCATAAAAAATTCTACTTTCTTTAACTCGAATTTTAGCGGGGCTAATCTAAATCAAGCTGATTTACAAGATTCTGAGTTTAACTATTGTAATTTTGCAAAAGCTGATTTAACCGGGGCTAATTTAACTGGTGTATCTTTGGAGCAGGTCAACTGGGCAGGTGTAAAGCTTTCGAATGAGACTATCCTCGATTGGAACCTTTATGGTACAGATATTTTATTAGCAAATTTGAAAGCAATTGGTAATAACAATGAACTTTCTTTACCACAGAAAAAAGCTGCTGCCAAAGAATGGGTTGATTTTATTACGCAAAAAATATCTTCAAATAAGTCTATGCTAAAGCTTGTTGATATTATTGATAAAAAGCATAGTGACTACGCTTATCTTCGTGAGGAACAAGCGTTCTGGCGCTTTAATAGCCACGGTAATACCACTACCTGGCATACTGTCCTCGGGTATATAAAAGACAAGATGGATAAGAATGTGTCGACCTGTGGAGAGGAAAACTATTCTGCGGATGAATACCAAACCTTTCTTAGAATAATGAGCGAGCATCGAGGACGAGGTTTAGGCTCAGTGACTCATGCAAGCTTATATGAGCAAAGATCTAGTGCTGAAGAGGCTGAACTAATTCATATTACTAAGAGACCAATGTAGCCTGAATGCCGCGAAGCGAAATCCAAGAAGTCGGAACGCTGCTCTTTGCAGCCCGTCACCCTAAGATAGCACGTCATCCTGAACATAGTGAGGGATCTCCGGGATTAGCACTGTGCTACACATCAGGAGATGTCTCTCTACGTTCGACATGACGGGTTGGGAGACGTGACCTATTACCGCTTCGTTGCATCCAGGCTAGGGGCTCTGCCGCATTCAAGAGTCGGGTTATGCCAACCTTAAATTTTATTCTGCCTAAAACAACGGTAAAAATTCTCCGTGGTTTGTTGTGCAAGCTCTTCATAGCTAACTTGACGTAACTCACTTAAGGCTAGGGCTACATATTTGACTAATGCAGGATGATTCTGTTTCCCACGATAAGGAACTGGCGCCAAATAGGGAGAATCCGTTTCAATCAGTAAACGATCCTTAGGGATTTTCTTGGCAACCTCATGTAAGGCTGTTGCATTTTTAAAGGATACAATCCCAGACAAGGAAATATAAAAATTCATATCTAGCGCACGTTTGGCGATATCCCAGTCTTCAGAAAAACAGTGCATGACCCCACCGATATCCTCAGACCTTTCTTCTTTCATTAACAACAAGGTATCTTCAGCAGCTTGTCTTGTATGAATAATCAGCGGCTTTTTGGAGGCAAGCGATGCATGAATATGTGCACGAAACCGCTCTTTCTGCTGTTCTCGTGCGGTTGTCGTTTCTGTACGATAATAATCAAGCCCGGTCTCACCAATGGCAATACACGCGGGATGCTTGGCTAAATCCACAAGCAGCTCTGCACTTGGCTCTGCAGCGATTTCTGAGTTGGGGTGTAAACCAACAGAGATACTGATATCAGAGTAGGTCTCGGCAATTTGGCAGAGTGTGGCATAGTCGTCTAACTCAACACAGACACAAAGAAAATGCTCCACACCATTGTCCCGCGCTTGGTTAATCACTTGCTTTAAGTCATTATCAAAGTCGGTCAGGTCAATAAAATTAAGATGGCAATGTGAATCTACAAGCATAGGCTGTACCCCAATAAAAGATTTTCTAAGACCAGCTGCTTATTTAAGTTTATATTTTGCTGTAGCTTTTTACTAATTTCATTAATTTGATCAAGCTGTTTGAATAAGTGTACTGGTTGGAAATATTTTGCTAAATCAGAGAGCTGTTCTGTCCATTGTTGCTTACAAACCTGCCCCCTCAGTTTGTAGTCGATAAGCTGGCTATTCAGTAGATAAAGTAACCATATTAAAGCGCTAAACTCGTAGTCTAACCATTTGTTAGCTAAGCTAAAAATAGTGGTTTTATTGCTAACAAGTTCTGTTAAACCGCTAATAATCTGGGGTAACTGAGTAAAAAGCTCTCCTCTTGCTGAATCTGCCGAAGAATTCTCAGCCAGGGCTAAATAATCATTATCGATATTAGCGGATACAAACCGCCATTGTTGGCAACGACTAATAATTGTTGCAGGAATAGTACTCAGCTGTTCAGCAATTAACAGAAAGTGTACCCCTTCTGGAGGCTCTTCAAGGAGCTTTAACAAGGCATTGGCAGCTGCGATATTCATCTTTTCTGCAGGATAAAGAATGATAATGCGCTTATCACCAAGTTGGGGTGAGCGAAAAACCAAGCTTTGTAAATCACGAATTTGATCGATTTTGATTAGATTGGCAGAACCTGTTTTATCAGGCTCTATACAATTAACATCGGGATGTTCTCTGGTATTGGTTAGACGGCAGGATTTACAAGCCCCACAAGGTTTTTGTTGTTCATTACAAAGTATTGTAGAGGCCATAGCATAAGCAAGACTAATAAGTCCTACTGATTCTGGACCAACTAATAATAAGGCATGGTGCAAGCGCTGATTGGCATGAATTGTTTGAAAACGTTGCCATAACTGCTCGTATAACGGACTTGCTTCAGGAGATTTCATAATGATTGAAAAATCTTTTCAGTTGGCTAAGTATGGATTCTTGCACTGTTTCAAGGGTCTGGCTAGCATCGATTAGAGCTACATTGTCCATTTTTTGAATCATTTCATGATATCCACAGTAGACTTGATTAAAAAAAGAAAGAGCTTCCTCCTCGATTCTATCCTTTTCGCCCCGTTTTACCACACGTTCAAAACCTTGTTCAGGACTAATGTCTAAATAGATAATCAGATCAGGTTTTAAGGAGTTAAGGCAAAATTTCGATAGCTCGGAAATCATTTCCGTACCCAACCCCCTACCCCAACCTTGATAGGCAAAGGTCGATAACTCAAAGCGGTCAGCCAGAATCCAGGCTCCTCTTGCCAGTGCTGGTCGTATAACTTGCTCAACTAATTGAACCCTTGCTGCATAAAGTAGTAATAACTCACAACGACTATCAAGGATTTCTCCATTCACCTTAGCCTTGATCAGCTGGCGTACAGTCTCGCCAATACGTGTCCCGCCGGGTTCTCTGGTTAAAATAATTTCAGGAACAAAGGATGATAAATATTCTTTTATTGTTTCGATTGCTGTTGATTTACCCGCGCCTTCAAGCCCTTCAACGACGATAAAACGTCCCTTCTCCCTCATAATGGCCTCTTGTTTTGATATCGTGCAATAGCTGCTTTTTGTTCGTCATAGGTAGTTGAAAATTGATGTGAACCATCACCTTTCGCTACAAAATAGAGATAATTACTAATCTGTGGATGCGCCGCAGCGTCAATAGCCTCCTTGCCAACCATCGCTATTGGGGTTGGTGGTAAGCCACGATTAACATAAGTGTTATAGGGTGAGCTAACGCTCATATCCTGATGGCTTAATTTGCCTGTATAGTTTTGCCCCAGTGCATAAATAACCGTTGGATCCATTTGTAAGGGCATATTTTTCTTTAAGCGATTAATTATAACACCGGATATGATTTTCCTTTCCTCTGGCAAGGCAGCTTCCTTTTCCAAAATAGATGCGGCAACTAGCATTTCATAGGACGATTTATAGGGCAAGCCGGGGCTACGATTTTGCCAGCTTTGCTCCAGATACTCTTGGAGTTTTTGATTAGCCAGTCTCAACAAGGGTTTAGCTTCTGAACCAGCATCATAGTTATAGGTGTCGGCGAGCAACAATCCTTCTGCATTAGAATGGTTAGCGCTAATAGACTGCCAGTCATTATTGTTATATTTCAAATACTGAGCATTTTGTAGATTTGTAATAACCTGGTTAAGGTTGGTGCCCTCTATAATCCGAAAAGAGCGGACCATAACCTTCCCTGCCTCTACTTGGAAGAGTAGCTGCTGGGCGGTCTCACCTGGTTTAATTTCATAGATTCCAGCTTTTAACCGCTGTGTTAGCCCTTGAAAACGAATCAAGGTTAAGAATAGTCGGCTAGATTTGATTAAGTGCTTCGATTGAAGCATCTGTACAAAGGACGCTGCTGTGGTATTTCTATCGACAACAATGGTGATTGGCGTTGTTATCTCAATCACCATTGGTTTGGATATAATTCTGTAAATCTCGTAGCCGATTAAAGCAAGTCCCATCACTCCAAATAATAAACTATAGAGCAAAACTGACTTAAGTCGACGACCTGCCATCTACACTCGCTTAAATAACAAACTTCCATTAGTACCGCCAAAACCAAGCGAATTCGATAATGCATAATCAATTCGTCTCTTTTGTGGTTCATGCGGAACATAATTTAAGTCACATCCTTCGTCAGGATTGTCCAAATTAATTGTTGGAGGAGCAATCTGATCTTTAATTGCAAGTACGCTGAATATAGCTTCAACTGCACCTGCGGCTCCAAGTAAGTGACCTGTCATTGATTTGGTAGAACTCATCGCTAATTCATAAGCATGTTCTTTAAACACTCGTTTAACTGCTTTGGTCTCATTCATATCGTTGAGGTAAGTAGAGGTACCATGTGCATTAATATAGTCAACCTGGCTCGGCTCAATTCCCGCATCGTCAATTGCAGCCTTCATTGACCGTGAAGCACCATCTGCATCCTCATCAGGAGCAGTGATATGATAAGCATCACCAGACATACCAAAGCCAACTAATTCAGCATAAATTTTTGCACCACGAGCCTTGGCATGTTCGTACTCTTCAAGCACTAAGATACCAGCGCCCTCTCCCATCACAAAGCCATCGCGGTCTTTGTCCCAGGGGCGAGATGCTTTTTCAGGTTCATCATTGCGTTTAGATAAGGACCGTACTGCGGAAAATCCTGCAAGACAGAGAGGAGTCGTAGTCATTTCAGAACCACCACAAACCATAACGTCTGCATCACCATAGGCAATCATTCTTCCGGCAAGACCAATATTATGAGTTCCTGTGGTACAAGCTGTTACAACAGAGATATTTGGCCCTTTCAAATTGTGTTTTATGGAAATCTGTCCAGCCACCATATTGATAATGCCGGCGGGGATAAAAAATGGTGATACCTTACGAGGACCACCAGCTACTAATTTATCTTGATTGGCAGTAATTGTTTGAATTCCTCCAATTCCGGCACCTACAGCAACACCTGTGCGGGTAGAAAGTTTCTCATCAATAACCAATCCGGAATCAGCTATTGCTTCTTCAGCAGCAGCCATTCCATATTGTGTGAAGGGATCCATCTTACGAGCTTCTTTAAGCGGCACGTAGTCTTCAATGTTAAAATTTTTAACTTTTGCCCAGATTTTAGTCGAATAATCAGTGGTATCAAAATCTTCAACCATTCCTACACCACTTTTACCAGCTAAAATATTTTGCCAGCTCTGTTCCACATTTAGACCAACTGGGGAAACCATCCCCATGCCAGTAACAACAACACGCCGCTTAGTCAATGCAAGCTCCTCGAAGTTATCAAGCTTCTTCTTTGTTAAGATTTGATTCGATGTAATCGATTGCTTCTTGAATTGTAGTAATTTTTTCAGCCTTTTCATCTGGAATTTCAGTTTCAAACTCTTCTTCCAAAGCCATTACCAATTCAACAGTATCTAGTGAGTCTGCACCCAAGTCATCTACAAAGGATGCATCATTTTTCAACTCATCTTCTTTAACACCCAACTGTTCAACAACAATTTTGCGAACTCGTTCTTCAACTGTACTCATAACTTGAATTTCCTCTTAGGTTAAAAAATCTCACGCAGGCTAGTTTATTGAATTATTCAAAGAACGCAAGCCCATTTAATCCATGTACATACCACCATTCACATGAATGGTTTCCCCTGTAATATAATTTGCACTGTCAGAGGCCAAAAAGGCAACTGTTTCAGCAATATCTTCAGTACTACCTAATCGCTTCATAGGAATACGTCGAAGCATTTCTTCCTTTACCATATCAGGTAGCGAGCTTGTCATATCTGTATCAATAAATCCAGGAGCTACAACATTGACAGTAATTCCACGACTTGCTATTTCTTGAGCAAGAGATTTACTAAACCCGACAACCCCTGCTTTCGCAGCAGTATAGTTAGTCTGACCAGAATTACCACTAGACCCTACTACTGAACCTACGCTAATTATCCGTCCCCAGCGAGCCCTAAACATTGGTTTAATGCAAGCCTTAGTTAATCTAAATATAGCATTTAAATTAGTCTCTATAACTTTATACCACTCTTCATCATCCATTCTTAGTAGCAAATTGTCGCAAGTTATACCTGCGTTATTAACGAGAATAGAGGGTAGTTTTCCTCGATCAGAGAGGTCAGTCATCAAGTTTTCAACAGCTTCCTTGGACGTTACATCTAAAACAATGCCTTCACCACTAACTTGTTCTTCATTAAATGAAGCGCTAATGGACTCAGCACCTTGTGTTGAGGTTGCTGTACCAATAACATAGGCACCTTTTTTGGCGAGGTTTAAAGCAATAGCCTTGCCAATTCCTCTACTTGCTCCAGTAACTAAAACTATCTTATCTTGTAAGTTTGTCATCAAAAGATCCTTATTAATTCTATACTTCACTAACGGACATTTGCTCTAATACTTGGTCTAAACTAGCTGTATCATTAACGCTAGATGTACTCAAGTCGCGCTCAATCCGTTTTATTAATCCACTTAATACCTTGCCAGGCCCACATTCAATTACAGAGCTGATACCGTTTTTCTTCATGAGCTGAATAGTTTCAACCCAGCGAACGGGTAAGAAAAGTTGTTCTTTGAGCAGGATACGCATTTGATCTGCTGTCTTGTAAATGCTTAGGTCGACATTTGAGATGACTGCTGTTGTTGGCACTTTAAAGTTTGCTTTAGCAAGGTCTTCTTCAAAAGCTTGAGCAGCATCTTTTAGTAATGGGCAGTGGCATGGAACACTCACTGGAATAATTTTAGCTAAACGAGCACCGGCTTCGTCAGCAATTTTGACTGCTTGTTCAACAGCGCTTGTATGGCCTGCAATAACGATCTGGCCAATGGCATTATAGTTTGCAGGTGTAACTCTGGAATTTGCTGAACTTGCCTGCATACAAATATCTTCTACTTGCTCATCAGTCATACCAACGATTGCAGCCATTGCTCCTTGTCCTAAAGGAACAGTTTTCTGCATAAGATGTCCACGTTTGGCAACTAATTCAGCAGCATCAGATAGGCTAATTGCTTCTGCACAGACAAGTGCTGCATATTCGCCTAAACTGTGGCCAGCCATCATTTTTGCAGGACCAGTCCCCAATTTTTTTAATAGGCTATAAATAGCAACATCAGCAGTAAGCATTGCAACCTGTGTATGCTCTGTCTGATTTAACTTAGACTCAGGCCCTTCTTGCACCAATTGCCACAAGTCATAGCCAACTCGGTCAGAAACAAGCGAAAAATGGTCGGTTATTAAAGAATAACGCTCTGCAAGGCCTGCCAGCATACCTACAAACTGGGAACCTTGACCGGGGAATACAAAAGATAAATTAGTCATGTCTATCTACACTCCAACAAACTTAATACCGCACTACCATAGCGCCCCAAGTCATTCCGCCACCGAAAGACTCTATTAACAATAAATCACCTCGTTTAATTCGGTGCTCGCGAATAGAGTAATCTAATGCCAAAGGTATTGAAGCTGCCGAGGTATTACCCTGTTTCTCTATTGTGACAATAACTTGAGACATAGGTAGATTTAATTTTTTTGCTATACCTTGGATAATTCGAATATTTGCTTGATGAGGAACTAACCAATTAATATCTGATTTCTGTAAATGGCAGAGTTGTAGAACTTCATCAACAAGATCGCCCATGATATTAACAGCCAGCTTGAAAACCTCATGACCACTCATACCAATAAAGGCTTTTTTTGTGTCAGTTGCAAAATTAGGATAGGTAAGCAACGCATTATCGTCATGTAAGGCATGAACAGTACTAGCAAGAATACCTGGTGTATCACTGGCACTTAAAACAAGCGCACCAGCACCATCACCAAATAACACGCAGGTTGAACGATCAGTCCAATCTAAAGCCCGCGACATGGATTCGCTACCTATCACCAAAACATGCTTTGCAGTACCGGAGGTTATATATTGCTTCGCAACATCCATTGCATAGACAAAACCACTGCATGCTGCGCCAACATCAAAAGCTGGGATAGGACGGGTTATCTTAAGTGCTTTTTGTACGTGACAAGCCATGCTTGGGAAAAAATGATTGGGTGTGCAAGTAGCAACCAATATCAAATCAAGTTCTTCAGCGTCAATATTTGAAGCTTCAATAGCTTTGATTGCAGCTTGGCATGCCATATATGAAGTGGTTTCATGCTCAGATGCTATATGCCTACTGGCTATACCTGTTCTTGATAAAATCCATTCATGGCTAGTTTCAAGAGTAGATTCCAAATCCTGGTTAGATACTGATTTCTCAGGTAAATAACTGCCAGTTCCATTTATAACGGCATTTTTCATAATAACAAGCCTTGATTTATAAAATCGGTTATTTGATCTCTTACCAAATCGATCACATTATTCCTAACTTGCAGCATGGCTTGTTCAATTGCATTTTGAAATGCAAGTTCTGTCGCCCCACCATGACTTTTAATAACAACACCATTTAAGCCCAATAAGGTAGCGCCATTATAACGGGCGGGATCCATGCGCTTTTTAAGATGCCCTAAAGCAGGCATAGCAACAAACCCAGCCAATTTTGCAAAGGCATTCCTGGTAAAAGACTCTTTTAATCCCGAAAGCATTAATTTTGCAAGGCCTTCACTTGCTTTTAAGGCAACATTACCAACAAAACCATCGCAAACGACAAGATCAACTTCACCTGAGTAGAAATGATCGCCCTCAACATAGCCTACATAGTTCATAAGATTGCACTCTGCAAGCATGTGTGCGGTGCGTTTGACCTGATCATTGCCTTTTATTTCCTCTACCCCGATATTAAGTACAGCTATCCTGGGTTTATCTTTTTTATCAACAGCTTGGATCAATGCCGATCCCATAACAGCAAACTGGAACAGATGCTCGGCACAAGAATCAACATTAGCGCCAAGATCAATAACACGAGTTCTACCTTGTAAAGTAGGTAACTCCGCAATAATCGCTGGGCGGTCAATTCCTGGTAGGGTTTTCAATACAAAACGAGCTGTAGCCATGAGAGCACCAGTATTACCAGCACTCACACAGGCTTGAGCCCGCCCTTCTTTGACAAGGTTAATTGCCACACGCATGGAAGAATCTTTTTTGTTGCGCATCGCATGCGATGGCAACTCATCCATAGTGACAATCTCCGAGGCATGAACGACGGTAAATTGATTATTACTAGAAGCGCCTAGTTTTTTAAGATACGAGGTCACCTGACTCTGATCACCAACTAACAACAACTTCAAATCAGGGTTGTGTCGAGCTGCACGGACACAAGCAGGAATCACAACGTTTAAACCATGATCCCCACCCATCGCATCAATTGCAATGGTGATGTTTTTCAAGCGAATTACTCTTGTTCTTCGTAAACATTATCAGTATCTATCACTTTACGACCACGATAGTAACCATCTTCTGTGATGTGATGACGGCGATGAGTCTCACCTGTAGTTGCATCAACTGATAAAGTTGGTTTGGTTAAAGCATCGTGGGAACGACGCATATCACGTCGTGAACGTGATTTCTTATTTTGTTGTACGGCCATTGTATTACTCCTAAACAATTTGCATTTGTTGGGGCGGAATATTACCGATTTTTTCTCGGTAATCCAAGTCTTAGAGAATATTTTATGATTTTATTCTGTTTCTACGTGTATAAATTTATCGATTTCATGATCACAATCACTCATATTAGAGTGAAATGCAGGGGCATAAAGATGTAAATCATCGGTTAGCAATTCCTGCAAATCAACCTGATATGTAGCAACCAGGCACTCATGTTCACTCATCATCCTTTCAGCGGTTTCCTCTGAATCGCAGATTGCTAACTCGGTCTGGTTTTTATAATGATGAGTAAATTCACCAAGACAGCGTTGGCAAGTCAGAGGTAGGAAGGAGTCAATTTGCAGTGTAATCAAGTAGTAATCCTTAAATGCTTTCACCTTATACTGACAATTTACTGAGCAAGGAGAGCTTACATAAACAGGTAACCGCTCACTAAGCTCAACTGTAACACTTGATGGCTCAGCCATTGTTGCGCTGCTTTTTAGATTTATTAACATAATATTTATAGCCTTTATTAAATCTCCGTTACCGCGTTCGCAATAGGTCTCTTAGGTTCCGTCATCCAGAGCGAAGCGAAGGATCTCTTGAATATGGCACGGTGTCAATCTTGCTCGCTCTTTGTTTGGGTGACGCAGCTAACCTATTACCTAATAATAACAAAATGAGATTTCAAAATATTCTATTATAACGTAAAATAGCTTTTTTTTTATACATTTTTATATTTTATGAAAGCTAAAGTGATTATTGGCATGTCAGGTGGGGTTGATTCTTCTGTTGCAGCCTGGCTTCTTCGTGAAGAAGGCTATCAGGTTGAAGGTTTGTTCATGAAGAATTGGGAACAGGATGATTCGGATGGTTATTGTGCTGCAGCCAACGATCTTGCTGATGCTCAAGCGGTGTGTAATAAACTTCGAATCCCTCTGCACACTATCAATTTTTCACAGGAATACTGGGATCGGGTATTTAGTTATTTTCTCCATGAATATGAAAAAGGACGCACACCCAATCCTGATGTACTATGTAATAAGGAAATCAAATTTAACGCTTTTTTAAATCATGCTATGAGCCTGGGAGCTGATTATATTGCCACGGGCCATTATGCCAAGGTTCGTAATGGCGAATTGCTTAAAGCGAAGGATAGAGAAAAAGACCAAACATATTTTCTACATGCCGTTGAGCCGACTGCTTTATCCAAAACACTTTTTCCAATTGGCGATTATCAAAAGGCACAAATTAGAGAATTTGCCAAAGAGCTTGGCTTAATTACTCATGATAAAAAAGACTCTACAGGTATCTGCTTTATTGGCGAGAAGCGCTTTAAGTCCTTTCTAAAAGAGTTTATTCTTGCCAAGCCCGGCGAAATTAAAACGAGTACTGGTGACCCTATAGGTCAGCATGATGGTCTTATGTATTATACCTATGGGCAGCGTCAAGGCCTGGGTATCGGTGGACGACATGATTCCAGTGAAGACCCTTGGTATGTCGTTGATAAAGACATTGAGAATAATGTCTTGGTAGTTGCCCAGGGGAATCAGCATCCCATGCTCTATTCGCAGGGGCTTATTTGCGGGCCGATTCATTGGTTGGTTGATAATCATGACAATTTACCTCTGACCTGTTTTGCCAAAACAAGATATCGCCAGCCAGAGCAAGCTTGTGTAGTATCTCCTGAAAGCAACGGGCAACATTATGTTATGTTTTCTAATCTGCAACGTGCGGTAACACCAGGACAATATATTGTGTTCTATGATAAGAATCTCTGCCTTGGTGGTGCAACAATAGAACAAATTATTCGCTAGAATAATAGTAAAGACGATTAATTATATTTTGGAGTTCCTATGAGTGCAGTTAATGCATCCCCTATTGCTGAGGGTATTTACTTTTCAGTTAGCGCAGCTGATAAAGTTGCCTCTTTGATTGCTGAAGAAGAAAATCCCCTCTTAAACTTACGTGTCTTTGTCACTGGCGGCGGCTGTTCTGGCTTCCAATACGGTTTTACCTTTGATGATAAAATTCAGGACGATGATACCGTTATTGAACAAGCTTGTTCGAATGGCGAATCTACGGTCAAGCTCTTAGTTGATTCCATGAGCTATCAATATCTGAATGATGCCGAAATTGATTATGTTGAAAACATTCAGGGTGCGCAGTTTGTTATCCGTAACCCTAACGCCAAAACAACCTGTGGTTGTGGTTCATCGTTTAGTATGGGTGACGATGATGAAGAGATGAATGATGACGAAACAATTGATGAATAACATCTAAGCCCTTCTTTTTGCAAAGAAGGGCTTAGACTCACCATTTGTTTGCAATAAATGCATAGTTCAGTTGATTTGCCAATTTATTAGGCATTTCTTGTAGTTTCTTGATTAAAAAAATAATTCCCAAAGTGAAAAATAGAGCCGCGGCTATGAGCCTATAATGACGAATCTCAAGCTCTAATAAAGCCCAAAGCGCCAATTGCAATAGTTACTCAAACAACCTGCGAAACAGCATGCCCCATACCCGCTATAAAACCGCTCATAGCGCCATGACGCATATTGCTACAAGAATGCTCGCAAAAGAACAACAGGTATAAAGAAGTCCTGTGATATAGCCAATTAAAAATATAGAGGTCATAAATAGAAAATAGTTATTGTATAAAAAAATATTCTAGATGGTCTGTTTGCTCTATTAGTCGCTTATTAAGAAAGAATTATTCTTTTTTACCTTTTTAGCTGCTCTTTTCTCAATAAGTGTCTTTAGTGGTTTTTTTTTCATGGTTTTTTTAGTATTCATATTTTTGCTCACTCTTTAGTTCCCCAATGTTAATCTTTATTAACGAAATAATTCTGACTCGTTAATAGGTATACCCCTAAAGTTAAAGAATAGATATAGACCGGAATTAATAAATGATAAACCCTAAATTCTGACACAAAAGAATCTTGGCCGACCCTTCTATTAGCCTTCTCTACGTACCGCGCTTTATGCGCGGTATCCAGGAGATCTTGCTATGAGAGATGGGCACTTTTTTGGTTTTGTGTCGCTACGCGACACCCTTGTATCCCCTCACCCTACGCGCGGTGGAGAGGGGAACCCTTGGCACATGACCTGGAGCTCATCGGTCATTTTTTGTATAGCTTTCTAAGTGCCATTGGGCTTTACAGCTCTGCCTACATCCCGTCATCTACACTCTATCAATAAGGTTTTACAATCACCGTTGTGCCAATTTGCATAAAGTTTTGGTTTAACCAACGTGCTGCATCTGGTTGAACTCTTATACAGCCATGACTAGCATTGTAATTAGGCATTTCATAGGACCCATGTACAGCATAGTTTTTAGCAAAAAACATGCAGTACGGCATTTTTGCCCCACCTCTCCCAACGGGATATCGGCTTGAACGGCAACCAGCCCCGCCCTTAGAGTAAACACGGTAAGTTCCGGTAGGTGTCTTGCATGAGCGTCCTATATCCCTGCAATATCGACTACCACCAATAGCTTTTCCTGACTTAATAACCTTGCCGTTTGATAAAGCAGTCCAAGTTAAATTTCGCGGATTAAAAACAAAGGTATTCGATGCGAGGGTTAGATAAGGTTGATCAGAAATTAAACTTTCAGCCAGAGCCACTGAATTAAAACCAGCAAATAAAAAACTGCTAGCCAATAAGTAGAAATACAACAGTTTGCGAGAGTTGCGTGCTTCCATGATTCGTCCCGAAAAGAGTTATTCTCGCCTTTAACTATAGGATAAAATTTGAACATTTCCAGTTTTTTGGGTTCTAACTGAAACTCATGCTACCATTTTTAACTTGTTAAATTAATATAGGGAATTAACATGAGTATCATTGCAAAGCGACTCCTCGAATCATGGTTTTATGATGTCTGGGTTTTATCTTCCGTAGAAAATATGGGGCGCTATTATGCAAGTTCTGTGAAAGGAGAATTCAATGGTGAAGCTTTTTCTCGAGAGGACTTAGAAAAACACTGTGCTTGGGGGAAAGACAACGAAAAAATCACTCATTTCGCTTTTATTGATGTTGTATCAGAAGATAATAAGATCGCATTTTGTATCCAATTTCAATTCACCGACAAAGCGAATAACACTAAGAAAGCTGAAAATATAGGTATCATGCATCTTGATCAAGAAGGAAAGATTCATTCAATCAGAGTAAAATCCAGCGAACAATTCTCACGCTAAATTTCTAAATTAAGGGATATATGATCACAATTACTACAGACCAACAAATTGAAGACTTCACACGCGGGTGTTGTTTTTTTGCAACGGGAGGTGGTGGCGATCCATTGTTTGGGCAAAAGATGTTACGTGAAGCACTAGATGCTGGTAAACCAATTCATATTATTGATGCAAGAGAACTACCTGATGACTCCTGGACAATATGCCCTTACTTAATGGGGCCAGCACCAGGCCCTGAATCAGAGGAGGTAAAACAGGAAAGAAAAGATTATGGCCTTTTACAAGAAATAATTTCAAATATGCCTACAGCTGCCTCGCAGCTCCTGCTTGAGCAAGAAAAAATTAGTCTAAGTGCGGTTATTCCACTTGAATTAGGTGCTGCAGCGACATCCAGCGCAGTAGCCACAGCGGCTTGGCTTGGTGTGCCCACAATTGACGGAGATTATGCAGGCCGAGCCTTACCCGAAGTCGCTCAGATTTTACCTGCTATTCATAATGTAAATTTATTACCTATCGCTAGTTGTGACCACTATGGCAATCAAGTAATTATAAAAAAAACAACTGGTTTACAGATGACAGAACGACTAGGGAAGATCATGGCTACTGCATCTTTGGGTTTGGTAGGTCAAGCAACCTTATTAAAGCCACTGAAGCAAATGAAATCGGTTATGTTATTTAATACCCTATCAAAAGCATTATCTGTTGGTATAGCTTTGAGAGAAGCACGGGAAGCGAAAGATAACTCTCTTCAATCGATAACAGAATTAACTCAAGCTAAAATCTTATTTACTGGTCAAGTTACTGAACGTGAAGCAGAGGTAAAAGATGGATATTACGTAGGCCATGTAACTATCGATGGAATTGATAGTTTTAAAAATAATAAATTCAAGATATGGGTTAAAAATGAAAACATCTTATCTTGGCTAAATGATGAACCTTGTATTGCCTGTCCCGACCTAATTACGATGATTGATAAGTCAACATTTGAACCAGTCATTATTGGTAAACTAAATAAAGGCACGAATGTAATCGTTTTTGGTATACAAGCTCCAGAAATTTTCCGAAGCCCAGACGCTTTGCAACTGCTGAGTCCTAAGCATTTTGGCTTTGATTTTAAAGCCAAAATGCTATCTGACCTATGATATCGTCGTAAAGTAGAGAAAAAAATCATCCTCATCCACCCTACGAGCTGCGTTAGGGTGACAAGGCTGGTCCATTACCAAATTATTTAATTTTCCCAGTGGTCTATCCCTGATTTTTTTATTAAAAATTGAATAAATTCCTGATGTTTAGCCAGTTCATCAGTGTCAGCAGCGATTACAGGAGAAGCACTCACCAAGACCTCTGACTTTTCAGCTATCGCAACCTTAATATTATCCTGTTGTTCACCATGATCATCGAAGAGGTTAGCTTGGCCACCGGTCATAGCCAAATAGACTGAGGCCAAAATCTCAGCGTCAAGCAAAGCGCCATGGAGGGTACGATTTGAATTATCGATTTCGTAGCGTTTACATAAGGCATCTAAGCTATTGCGTTGGCCAGGATGTTTTTCTCGAGCAAGCACCAGGGTATCGCAGACTGTACTTAGATCCTTGATTTGGAGCTTAGAATTCGCATGCTTTAGCTCAGAATTAAGAAAGCCAACGTCGAATACTGCGTTGTGAATAATGAGTTCAGCTCCTTTAATAAAGGCAATAAAATCGCGAACAACATCTTTAAACAAGGGCTTATCTTGTAAAAATTCGGTACTGATGCCATGAACCCGGAATGCCCCCTCATCCACTTCACGTTGGGGATTTAGATAGACATGAAAATGGTTTTTAGTGATTTTTCTTTCAATAAGCTCAACGCAGCCAATTTCAATCACTCTGTGGCCTAATTCGGGACCAATACCTGTCGTTTCTGTATCAAGAACCACTTGTCGCATAAGAAAATCCTAGGAGTTTAATAACTCGTCTATCGCTTGGTTTGCTAATTGATCAGCCAGTTCGTTTTCGGGATGACCGGCGTGACCTTTTACCCAATGCCAATTAATTTTGTGCTTGCTTGCCAATTGGTCAAGAAGCTGCCAAAGATCGGCATTTTTGACAGGCTCCTTTTTGGAGTTACGCCAGCCCTTCTTCTTCCATTGTACTAACCATTCAGTCATCCCTAGGCGTAAATACTGCGAATCAGTGTATAAATCGACTTCTGACGATCGGGTTAGTGCTAGCAGTGCTTGAATTGCCGCAGTTAGTTCCATTCTATTGTTTGTAGTGTGCGCTTCGCTACCATAAAGCGTTTTCTCGTGCCCTTTATAGCGTAATAATGCGCCCCAACCGCCAGGTCCGGGATTACCTTTGCAAGCACCATCGGTATAAATTTCAATGCTCATATCTAACGCTGTATCAGCTAATTAACGAGGGCGATAGCATACACCTTGCAAGGTTAATTAGAAACTGAATATTCTGCTCATCTTTACTCTAGGGAATCCCCGCACCCTAAATGCACGTCATCCAGAGCGCAGCGAAGGATCTCCGGGATTAGCACTGTGCCACATTCAGGAGATCCTTCGCTGCGCTCTGGATGACGTAATGCTAAGACAAGGGGGGACACTTGTGCTGATGCCTATGGGTCAAGCCGCGGGAAATCGTGCATTTTTAGGATTACTCATAAAAGAAAATCCTCTTCAATGATCTTCTGTTTAACGATCGCAATATCAGGCGCAAAATAGCGGTCTTGAGTATAAGGCTCAACCACAGTGCGAACCTTTTTATAAATCTTATCTAACTTAGGTGAACTAATTAGAGGTTTATGAAATTCCAATCCTTGGCAGGCCGCTAAGAGTTCTATGGCTAGAATAGTCGCCGTATTATCGATCATCGCATACAATCGTCTTGCGGCATTTGTTGCCATAGAAACATGGTCCTCTTGGTTTGCCGAGGTAGGTAAACTATCCACTGAATGCGGATGGGCTAAGGCTTTGTTATCTGAGGCGCAGGACGCTGCAGTAACATGAGCTATCATAAAGCCAGAGTTTAAACCACCCTCTTGCACCAAAAACGCAGGTAATCCACTAAAGTTTTTATCGATTAATAAGGCGATTCGGCGCTCAGCGTTTGCGCCAATTTCAGCTAAGGCTATAGCTAAATTATCTGCTGCCATTGCAATCATCTCTCCATGAAAATTGCCACCTGACAAGATGTCTTCTTGCTCGACAAAAACTAAGGGATTATCGGTGATTGAATTAGCTTCTACTTGTAAGGTTTCACCAATAAAACGCATTTGATGAAGGACTGCTCCCATTATTTGCGGCTGACATCGCAAGGAATAGGGATCTTGCACCCGAGAACAATCGCGGTGCGACTCTCGTATCGGGCTTTGAGCTAGCAATTCTCTATACATAGCAGCAACATCGCGTTGGGCTTGATGTCCGCGAGTAAAATGGATGCGATCATCAAAGGGTGCATCGCTACCGCAGGCTGCATCAACCGATAAACTGCCTGCCAATATAGCTGCTTCAAATAAGGCCTCTGCCTTAAAAAAAGCCTGAATACAAAGAGCAGCGGAGACCTGCAGACCATTTAGCATTGCCAAGCCTTCTTTGGGTCCTAACTCTAAGGGCTTAAGACCTGCTATCTTTAAACCTTCTTCTGAGGAGATGATTCGTCCCTGGTAACTCACCTCACCCTCACCAAGTAAAGGAAGTGTGAGATGTGCCAAAGGTACTAAGTCGCCAGAGGCTCCTACTGAACCTTTGGCTGGGATGCAAGGATAAATTCCCTTGTTATATAGGAGGAGTAAGGCATCAATTAACTCCATCCTTACTCCAGAATAACCTTGAGACAAGCTATTGATTTTAAGTAATAAAATTAAAGAAACATCTTCATCTGAAAGTAAGGGACCTGTACCGCAGGCATGAGAAAGAACTATGTTGCGCTGTAATTGCTTCAAATGGTCTGCTGAGATAGTTTGATTCGCTAATGAACCAAAACCGGTATTAATTCCATAAACAGTCCTTTTCTCGTCAATGACCTTAGTAACCACTGCACAAGAGGCATGGATCAATTCCTGAGAGGACTCATGCAGAACACAATTTTTCTTTTCTTTAAGAATTAGTTTAATTGTTTCCAGTGTTAATTGGCCTGGGATGATAGTAAATAAATCAGCCATGTGTTGGACCTCCAATTGACTCCATGGGTAGCCATAAATCGTTTTCTCTCGCACATTGTCGTGCAAGCTCATAGCCTGCATCGGCGTGGCGCATAACGCCTGTAGCTGGGTCATTATGCAAAACTCGACTAATACGAGCAGCAGCCTTTTCTGTGCCATCTGCAACAATGACAACACCGGCATGTTGTGAAAAGCCCATTCCTACGCCGCCACCATGGTGGATGCTGACCCAGGTAGCACCGCCGGCACAATTTAACAAGGCGTTTAATAAAGGCCAGTCAGATACAGCATCAGACCCATCAATCATCGCTTCAGTCTCTCGATTTGGACTTGCAACAGAACCCGAGTCGAGATGATCACGACCGATAACTATAGGCGCCTTAAGTTCCTTATTCTTAACCATTTCATTGAAAGCTAGCGCTAATCGAACTCGATCTTTTAAGCCAACCCAGCAAATTCTGGCTGGCAATCCTTGAAAAGCAATTTTCTCGGCGGCCATATCTAACCAACGATGTAAATGTTGATCTTCCGGTATCAGGCTTTTCACCATTCGGTCAGTTGCGTAAATATCTTCAGGATCGCCGGATAAAGCAACCCAGCGGAAAGGTCCAATACCCTCACAGAATAAAGGACGAATATAAGCGGGCACAAAGCCAGGTATAGTAAAGGCATCTTTTACACCCTCTTCATAAGCCATTTGGCGAATATTATTACCATAATCAAATACAGGAATACCCCGTTCCCGAAAGGCTAGCATGGCTTTAACTTGTTCTGCCATTGACGCCTTCGCAGCCGCCACAACCCTTTCTGGCGCCGTCATACGTAATTCTGTGGCTTGGTCCAAAGACCAACCGCGGGGTAAATAGCCATTTAAGGGATCGTGAGCACTAGTCTGATCGGTTACCAATGAAGGTTTAATTCCTCGTCTTATCAATTCAGGATAAATATCAGCTGCATTAGCTAAAAGCCCTACTGACAGCGGTTTTCTCTGCTCACAGGACTCTTTTATCCAGGCTAAGGCTTGATCGAGATCTTCAGTTGATTTATCTAAATACCGGGTTTTAATACGCTTTTGAATACGTGTGGGATCACATTCGATTGCCAGTACGCTAGCACCTGCCATTATTGCAGCCAGAGGCTGTGCTCCACCCATACCACCCAGTCCGGCTGTAAGCACCCAATGACCTGACAAATCACCGGAAAAATGTTGTTTAGCACAAGAGATAAAGGTTTCATAAGTCCCTTGCACAATTCCCTGAGAACCAATATATATCCAGCTTCCAGCAGTCATTTGACCGTACATCATTAAGCCTTTTTTATCGAGCTCGTTGAAATGTTCCCAGGTAGCCCATTTAGGTACCAAATTGGAGTTGGCTATCAACACTCTTGGGGCATCTTCGTGGGTTTTAAATACGCCGACAGGCTTTCCTGATTGGATAAGTAGGGTTTGATCGGCATTAAGGTTTTTTAGGACCTCAACAATCTTATCAAAAGAGGCCCAATTTCGGGCTGCTCGCCCTAATCCGCCATAGACAACTAGAGATTCAGGATTTTCTGCAACCTCTGGATCGAGGTTATTACATAACATTCGCAAAGCGGCTTCGCAAAGCCAGTTCTTTGCTTCTAAGTGGGTTCCACGATTTGCTTTAATAATTTTTTGATTGTTCATTATCGCTCCATGCCTGCAAATGTTGCAGGCTATCATACACAGATGAGGAGCTTCTTAATATATTGTTTTTTTATTTTCGCATCACGGTACTAGGTTCATGTAGGTCGTCTGAAGATTGGTTGTTAGCATTTCTCTTTTCTATCTCAGTTTGAAATTTACCTTGAAAGTTGGCATATCGATCGGCTTGCTTCCCTGGAGCATCTCCAGTGAAGAGACTTTTTAAATACTCCCAAAAAGCTCTAGCTGATGACAAAGATGCAGAAGAATAGGCGAGACTTTTTACTTCTCTTAGGCGCTCCGTTGCTGGTTTACTTGAGTCCTCAGCTAATTTATTAATTTTTTCAGCAACCTTCCCTACAGCATAATCCTCAGCATATTTAGGATTTTCTTTCATAAACTTTTCACATTTTCTCTGTATATCACGGATTTCAGCTGCTGCTTTCATTTGAGTACAGCGTTCTCTTGTAGTTTCTATCAATAGCTCTCTTATCTCAGCTAAAGTTACCTGTTTCTTAGGATTATCAGCATCTTTTACTAAGCTTTTGTAAAAACCAATTAAGGCTGCTGCTCTTGCATCATTTGCACCGCCAAGATTCTTCACTTGCTCATCAAAGCGATCGCTAACTTGTTTTACAACCTCATCAACATCTGTTTTTTTCCAATAATCTAAAAGATATTTTTTTACTTCATCGTCTTGTAGTAGGTAGGAAACATAGTCTTTACCAAACTGCCCGCTATTTTGATACAGCTCGGAAGTATGTAAGGGGTCAAAATCTGTCCTTGCATGTGCAAAACGACCAAGTGCGCCAAAGTCAATGCGTGAAATTTTTGTTATCTTATCTCCTTCAGTTACTACCATGAACTGGCCAATATGAAGGCTTTCATCACCATTTAACTGACTCATATAAATGGCAGCTGCCAATTGCTTTTTAACCTCAGGGGTCATACGCCCGATAGTTTCTTTAATTTTATTTGCATTCCGTGATTCCTCGCTGAAAAGAGTCTTAGGGTCACGTTTTCGGCCAAATACAACCTTATCAAAGGCTGCTATTTCTCGACCATTGGCTTGATCTTCAGCACTTAACATAAATCTGGGTTGAATTGATACGGTTTGACCATCAACTAGCCCAATACTGGCTTGAAGAATTTGCGTGCCGACTTGTTCACCCGGAAGATAAGCCACAACCATACTTTCAGCGAAACAGGTACCAGGATCATCTTCCTTTATTAAGACTTGCCTGTTTTTATCGCCGCCTGGTGCATAAAAGCCAGCAGCACCTGCTTGTCCACGTCCGGGTAAAGGCCCTTCATAGACATATTCTTGGTTATTTAGCATTAATAAATCACTAGGCATCTCTAAACTCAACTAAGACTAAGTGGTTCCACATCTCTAACTATAGAATAATTGTTTAATTATTGCGCAAAACCGGCTTTAAATTTCTTTCTAGTGATATAGATGTCAATGAGATTGCCTTTAAAATCTAACTGATTCTTTAAGCAACCTATAAAACACAAAAGCAGTATGCTATTCTGCGTCGATGTGCCTTTTCCAAAAAGGATTGCTTATTGTGCAAACAGAGCAAAAAAATTCACTACATCATCCCCCCTCGCTGAAAGTTTTTTTTGCAACTGAAATGTGGGAACGCTACGGTTTTTATGTCGTACAATCACTGCTTGCTTTATATCTTGCTCTTCATTTTAAATGGCTGGATAAACGAGTTTATGCTCTTGTTGGTTCCTTTACTGCCCTAACCTATCTTTCTCCTGTAATTGGCGGCTGGATTGCTGACCATCTTCTAGGACAAAAAAGAACTATTTTAGCTGGTGCCACTTTTTTGTTTTTTAGCTATCTATCACTAACATCGATTACCTCGGATCTTGGTCTTTCTGCGGCTTTGGCGGGTATTGCTGTAGGAACAGGCCTATTAAAACCTAATATTTCATCACTTTTAGGTAATGAATATCCAATGGGCTCGGCAAAACGCGAAAGCGGATTTACGATTTTTTATATGGGAATTACGACCGGTATTATTCTTGGCACAACACTGCCAAGCATACTCAACGAACACTTTGGCTGGTCTGTTTCCTTCTTAAGCGCTGCTTTCGGTATGATTATCGCTTTTTTTGTTTTTTCTTTTGGTGCATATCATTACAAAATTGCGGACTATCATCCCTATGAATTTCAGTTGAGCAAATTTGTAAAAACCTTTGTATTACTGTTTATTCTCTGGCTTAGCTCTTTTTACATACTTAATTATCCAATTTTTGCAAACTCAGCTTTTAGCGCTGTTGTGTTTTTATCTTTAACCTATTTAATTTATACGATTAAGCGAGAGCCACCAGAACAGGCTAGACAAACATTAGTCATTGGTTTGCTATGCATTATCTCAGTTATGTTCTGGGCTTTTTATTTTCAGATGTTTATGTCCTTAACGCTGTTTATTTCCAGGGTGGTTGAGCCCAAATTATTTGGCATTAACTTCCCACCTCCTTACTACGTGGGTATACAAAGCTTTGGAATGATTATTTTTGGTTATTTACTATCACGAAAAAAGCAAGAGTTAACCCTGTCCCAAAGTGGGATAAGAACTGGCAATAAATTTTTGTTGGCTATGATCTTCATGACTCTAGCTTATTTGCTTATTACCCTGGTTTCTAACGGTAGTGAGAACTCAGACAATTTACTTTCTCCACTACACTTTATTGCCCCCTATTTGATGATATCCATTGCCGAACTCCTATTATCACCAGTTGGTCTTTCAGCAATAACAGTTCTTGCTAGCAGGAAAAAAGTCAGCACCATGATGGGGATATTTTTCGTTTCTCTGGGTATTGGTGGATTTTTATCGGGCAAACTTGCCGGATTAACAGCTGTGAAAGCTGGTGAGTTGTCAATTATTGAACTTAAGGCACACTATAGCCAGACCTTTTCCACACTCCTATATATTTTAATGGTCGCAACAATTATCTGTGCGGTATTGAACTATTTTATTAAAGGGCTGTTGTTGAAGAGTGCGAGAAGAGCATCGTCATCTTGAGGCCACGCCCCTCGTCTGCCCTTCAGGCACCTTTTTCCTTGAGGGGAAGAGGGAAAAATAGGGGCTCCTCTCTTTTCTCTTTTGCCAAACAAAATAGGAAACTCTTTGAGACTTTGTTTAATTACTGTTATCATCCACCCCTTTTGAATAAGGCTTTATTGCAATCCTATGTCTGAGCAACAATCGTTTTTAAAGAAACTTCATAAGGCGCTTGATGATATTCAGGCAATTGATATTGTAGTTATTGATGTCAGAGATCAAACCTCTGTAACTGATTATATGATCGTATGCAGCGGCCGCTCATCGCGTCATGTAAAAGCAATTGCGGAGACCGTGGTTGAGCAAATGAAAGCGGCAGGATTACCCGCTCTTAGCCTTAATGGCCTTGAGGGTGGTGATTGGGCTTTAATTGATTTCGGTGATTTCGTATTACATGTCATGCAACCTGATAGCCGTGCTTTTTATAATTTAGAAGGGCTTTGGCATCATAACCCTGCTAACAGTTAAAATCGCTTATGTTGAAAATTACTCTGGTATGCTGTGGTAATAAAATGCCTACTTGGGTCAATGAGGCTGTGGCGGAGTTTTCTAAGCGCTTGCAAGAGTACGCGAGCTTCAATTTAATTGAAATTCCACTTGCCAAACGTGGCAAATCTACGGATTTAACCCGAATCATGGAAAAGGAAGCAGCCGCTATGATGGCGGCAATCCCCAATAGTGCTCGTATCATTGCCTTAGATATCGGTGGCGATTCCTTTAGTAGCGAAAAATTAGCGACTAAGCTGGAGCAATTGCAGCAAATTACAAGCCATCTCTGCTTTTTAATTGGTGGCCCAGAAGGCTTGGCACCAGTGGTGGTTGCCCGCGCACATGAGCGATGGTCTTTGTCAAAACTGACTCTTCCCCACCCCTTGGTTCGCATTGTCTTATTAGAAACGCTTTATCGCGCGTGGTCAATTATCAACAACCACCCTTATCACAAATAAGGTTTTAGGCTAAGATGAGTGCTGCGCTGTTGCCACTAGATTTGATAATACAAGAAGATGCGATTTAAAAATTCCGTAAAAAATGATTGGGCAGAATCTCGATTACACTGTATTCGTTTAAATCTGCTTATTGTGCTGATAATTATCTTGTCATCTCTGCTCATTTTTCGTTTAGCTTATTTGCAAATTTCTCAGTTCAAGCGTTACCAAACCTTATCCCTTAAAAATCAGATGAGCATCATTCCCATCGCACCACCAAGGGGAATTATCCTTGACCGAAATGGAGTAATCTTGGCTGACAATATTCCAGTCTATGTGCTGGAAATTATCCCTGAGCGTGTTAAAAACATGCAACAGACTATCAAAAAACTACAGACCCTGTTGCCATCCATTAGTGATGAAGATATTGAAAACTTTAATAAAGCCCGAAAGCAAAATCGCTCCTTCGTGCCTATCCCCTTCAAACTTAAACTGACCCAAGAAGAAGTAGCTATTTTTGCCTCCAACCAATATCAATTTCCAGGTGTCAGTATCAAAGCCAGGCTTATGCGCTACTATCCCCTTGGTGAGGTAGCTGCTCATTTCCTTGGTTATGTAGGCCGTATTAATATCCAAGAATTACGTCAGGTTGACCCTACCAATTACCAAGCAACAAATTTTATTGGTAAGTCAGGCGTTGAAAAGTTTTATGAAAATATTTTGCATGGTGGTGTTGGTTATCAGCAGGTTGAGACGGATGTTAGTGGCAGAACTTTAAGAGTTATGTCTAAACAAAATCCTCTCTCAGGTGAAAAGCTATACCTCACCGTCGATGTGCGCCTGCAACAGGCAGCTTATCAGGCACTCAAAGAGAAACGAGGTGCTGTTGTCGCAATGAGTACCCAAGGTGGTGAAATCCTTGCAATGGTTAGTTCGCCTAGCTTTGATCCCAATGCCTTTGTTAATGGCATCAGCTCCAACGAATACAATAAATTAGCCACAGCACGCGATCGTCCTTTATACAACCGTGCAGTAAGAGGTCTTTACCCGCCAGCCTCAACCATCAAACCCTTTATGGGGCTTGCTGGACTTGAGAAAGGAGTCGTTGATACGCATTTTAGTATCTATGATCCGGGTTGGTTCAGATTACCTGGTGTTAGTCATCCTTATCGCGATTGGAAAAAATACGGACATGGTCATATCAATTTAAAGCGAGCGATCACAGTTTCCTGTGATACCTATTTTTATCATCTCGGCCATAAAATGGGTATTGGCGCCATGGAAGATGTCTTAAGTCAGTTTGGTTTTGGCCAGTTGACGCATGTTGATCTAAACGAGGAAGCACCAGGCTTATTACCCAACAAACATTGGAAAAGACAGGCCAAAGGCTTACCCTGGTATCCAGGTGACACGGTTATTACCTCAATTGGTCAGGGGTTTATGCTTGTATCCCCCTTACAGTTAGCCAATGCTACTGCTTCATTAAGCATGAAAGGGAAACGTTTCAGACCTCATTTTCTACAAAAATCAATTCAAAACGACACTGGCGAAATACATGAGTTTCAGGTTCTTGAAGAATATCCTATGCGTCTTAAGGATGATAACTATTGGACAATCATTGCTGAGGCAATGCGCGAAGTAATTACCAATAATGAAGGAACTGGTTATCGTTTTGGTCGAACAGCTCCTTATACTGTTGCTGCCAAAACCGGTACTGCTCAGGTCTTTGGTGGTAAACATTATGAAAAAGTCCGTAAAGCACGCCCTGAGGATATCCCCGAGTACCTCCGCGATCACTCCTTAATTATTGCTTTTGCGCCTGTTGAAAACCCTGAAATCGCCGTCGCAGTTATGGTTGAAAATGATTTTGCAGCATCCAACGTAGCCCGCAAAGTAATGGATGCCTATTTTGAACTCAAAAAAAGTGAATCAAAATAATGAAAGCTCATTCCGCACGCCCCGTATATCGCCTGACTGTTAAATCAATTCATATCGATTTGCCCCTCTTTGGCCTACTTTTAGCCTTAGTAGCACTTGGCATGCTGATTCTTTATAGTGCATCCAATCAAAATATGTCGATGGTTTTTCGCCAGTCTATGCGCCTGGTATTCGCTTTGGCCATTATGATGGTCTTTGCCATGATACCGCCGCATAAATACAAGATCTGGACACCCTGGCTTTATGGTATTGGCTTAGCTCTGCTCATTGCGGTGATGTTGATGGGCAAAATTGGTAAGGGAGCTCAACGTTGGCTTGATCTTGGACTCTTTCGCTTTCAACCTTCTGAAATTATGAAGTTAGCCATCCCTATGATGTCGGCTTGGTATTTTGATCGCCAACCCTTTCCGATCACCTTTAAATCACTCATCGTTGCCTCATTAATGATTTTTGTGCCCGCGCTGTTAATTGCTAAACAACCGGATCTGGGAACAGCAATTATGGTTGTTGCCTCTGGTTTTAGCGTGATCTTTCTAGCGGGAATTCGCATGCGTATTCTTGTTATAGTAGGGCTTGCAGCTGCCCTGGCAGCCCCCCTACTTTGGCATGTCATGCACGACTATCAAAAACAACGCATCTACACTTTACTCAACCCAGAACAAGATCCCCTAGGTTCTGGCTATCATATTATTCAATCAAAAATTGCTATTGGCTCCGGCGGAGCCTTTGGCAAGGGTTGGCTTGAAGGGAGCCAATCCCACCTCAATTTTTTACCTGAGCATGCTACTGATTTTATTTTTGCAGTCAGTGGAGAAGAGTTTGGCTTTGTCGGTTGCGCTATTCTCATCGCCTTGGTTATTTTAATTTCCTTACGTGGCCTGCATATCGCGAGACATGCGCAAACTAGTTTTACCCGCTTACTGGCAGCAAGTTTGGCCATGACCTTTTTCCTATCTGCCTTCGTGAATATTGGTATGGTTATGGGGGTTTTGCCGGTCGTTGGTGTTCCCCTACCCCTGGTTAGTTATGGGGGGACTGCGATGGTTACCTTTCTTGCCAGTTTCGGCATATTAATGTCGATTAGCTCTCATCGTATTTTATTTAATAGCATGTCTTATCACCATTAACGAATCATAGAAGGCTTAATAGGCGGGCTGGTTCAAAACAAGAGCAACGAGATTCACGCAACAATGCCTACTCGCAATGACAGTATTACCCTCTTTGTATCCATATTCAGCATATGTTTAGGTTTTCTCCGCAAACCTTTTTTGTGATAGTCACAATTAAAAATCAACGCTGATCTTTAAGGTTCAGTTAAATTGACTCAGATATCATTCTTAGTTCCTTACGCCGTGTATGGGACAAAAAAATCAATGCAAACAAGCCACGAGAATTCGGAATAATACAACCTCTAAATAAACAATCCAGGAAAAAAAATGTTAGATCGAGAGCTTTTTAGAAAATTAAAACTACACCTTGCAAATATCGCCAAGGCTAAATCGTTGTGTAGTGCTGAGGAATGGTCTAGAAATTACGAACCTACCAATAAAATTTTTGACGCTTTAATTGCCAGTTGTACAACAGAAGAAGATTATGAGCTATTAAATAGTTTTTTCGATAACGGTCGTACTTTGTTTCATATGGCAGCAGAGAATGGAAACACTCATATTATGAGAGGCTTGTTATCTTGTAATGCGGATCCCAATCTTCGCGATAAACGGAGACATAGTACGGCCTTGCATCTAGCTGTTGAGCAAGGAAATAAGGAGGTCGTTTCATTTTTATTGGAAATACCTACTATTGATGCTACAGCTAAAGATGAATCTGGTGTCCATATTATTAGTTTGGCAGCCATTTTCCCTTCTTCACTTGAGATTTTAAAATTATTGTTAAATTTTATAGACTCCGGGTCAGATTTAAGTGCCCCTCTAACTGGGCAAGTGCTTTGCAATAACTTGGAAGCTGTCCAACTTATCGTTTCTAGAATTGTTTCAGATACAACTATGACTTTAGAACAAAAGGCTTTTATGCTGGAAAAATCTATAGCCTGTTTTATAGGAAGAACTCAACAAGAAATTAAAACCATCATTGTAGAAGCATGGCTGCAACTACAAAGCTTGAGATCAGATCGTAATTCTTCAAGAGACGCTTATTTATTTGCTTTACCTACTAAGGCAGTGTTACCTGCTATGAGTGAGGTAAACACTTCGGAACAAGCTGCAACGAGCAGCAACTCACCCATAAAGAAACAAAACCCCCAATTACCCTCTGTTTTTCTAGATGCTACTGGTTACCCATTACTTAATACCCGCATAATGCCCGATGGTACTACTATCAGAGGCTCAGGAAAGACACAAAAATATGCGAGTCAGCATAGTGGATATGACGAAGAGGGCATTCCCTATGTCAGAAACCTCCCTTTTGAAGAAATGATGAAAATATACTTGGAGCGAATGGATCTCTATTGTCAGGATCCAGATCCGGTGAAATTTGCTCAGTGGCTTCAAGAGTTTTTAGAATATAACGTGATTGATGGTATCACTTATGAACCGCTTGCAAGAATCGATGAACATGGAAAATTGAAGCTAACACCTCATACCTTGTTATTAGATGAACGACAATTAAGAACACAAACGCCCTTAGTAATAGCAAAGAGTACAAACCGTCAAAGTAAAAATGTTTTGATAAAAAACTCTGCTGCTCGCTTTACCCCAGAGAACTTTGCCTTTTCCCAGGCTATTAGCTGTATCGCTAATATTCCTGCTATCTATAAAAAAGCTCAGCTAATGGAAAAGCCAGAATTTGCTAAATTAGATGCCCTTGATTATAAGTACTATCTTGATCGCTTTCTTGAAATTGAAGAAAACTATCATGTTCTGGCCAGAATAATAAGTACGCATCCTTTAATGCAAGCTGCACAAACCGAAGAACAGATACAGCAAGCTGAAGTAACAATTAAAAACAATTTTTCTAAGGATAAAGCATTATCAGAGAAGGACAAAACTTTTCTGACGCATTGTCAAAAGGAATTTAGCTCATGGGATGAAACACGAGCAGAAGCTATAAAAAATATGTCTAGATTACATGCGAAATACTCTTCTTTGGGCCAGATATCACAAAGTGATGTTTTTGAGACACTGAGCGAAGAAGACCATATTGAATATGCTGCTCAGAAGAGAGGGCTGGCATTTAGCAGACATGATTTAGCGTCTGTTGGCATTGGTGCTGCGTCCTCCTCTTCCTCTTCCTTCTCGGCACCATTATGGCAGCAAGCCTCAACGTTCAGCCCGGTGAATCTTTCAAAAAATATAAAAACTCTTATGAAAGACCACCCTAAGCCTCAAAGCTCTTCCAGACCCAGCTCTTCTTCATCAACAGGATTTGCTCCAGACTTTGATTTCCAGTTTACAGTAATGCTAGTCGGCAATTCCGGGTCAGGAAAAACCAGCCTAAAACGACGCTTTACTGAGAAAACTTATGAAGATCGTTACATCCCTAATCCCACACCAGATTATAAAATGAAAACTGTAGTTATGGGGGGGTACACTTCACGATTACAAGTCTGGGATGCTCCCGGAGATCGAAGTCTTGTTACACGATCTATCGAAGCATTTCGACAGCCAAAACCACAGTTAGGGATTATATGTTTTGACTTAACTGACAGATCGTCATGCCTCACTCTTTACAAGTATGTAAGAGAATTCACTGAGCTTAATTGCCCCTTCATAATCATAGGAACCAAAGTTGATCAACTTACAGGAAATCCTAATGAGGTAACCTTTGATGAATTTAGGGAGTTTTGTAAGGAAGCTAATTGCCCTGGTATTTGCACGAGCGCAAAAGAGGATTTGAACGTTGAACTAGCGTTTAATATAGCTACAGCAAGCCTGTTAGACAAACATAGACCCAGCTGGCTTGATAGTCCTGGTGAAATAATACTACCACCACCAACTAGACTGTCTAAAGCTGGCTTCTTCTCAAAATTGTTGCGCAGCTTAAGAGGGAGTGATTACCATCCTAATCAAGATATTAAGCAGCCTAACACTCCTTAAAACTAAAACCAAAGGGGGCAGAGCCCGCTCAGCCCTCTTTGATTCTTATAAAAGAGCCGCCACAGGCGCATAACTTCGACGATGAATTGCGCAAGGACCAATTTCTTTCAGCGCGTTACGATGCTGCAAAGTTGGATAGCCTTTATGTAAAGCAAAGCCATAACCTGGATAGAGCAGATCCATTTTTTCCATCTCTTCATCACGAAGTATCTTGGCTAAAATGGATGCTGCCCCAATGTTATTGTGTAGACTATCCCCTTTTATAAAGGCTTTGCAGGGCATTAGGACTGCGGGAAGGTGTATACCATCAACCCATACTTCATCGGGTCGAATGGCCAGAGCCTCTACTGCCCGTTTCATAGCTAATAGGGTTGCTTGATGGATATTTAAACGATCAATTTCCTCAACCTCCGCCCGGCCATAGGCAAAACAAAGGGCTTCGCCCTTAATTATTGCTTCCAATTTCTTACGTTTTGCCGCTGTTAGCAGTTTTGAATCAGTCACTCCCTCAATGGGATGACGCAATATTACAGCAGCTGTAATTACCGGCCCCGCTAAGGGACCACGGCCAACCTCATCGACTCCAGCAATGTGTATTTCCATGTATTTGAGCTCCTACAATTTTGCCTCGAAAAGTTAGAAAAACACCGAAATCCCGCGGCTTGAGCACGGGATCGGTCAACTCTTGTACCATTGCTAGACCCCGCGGTCGCCGCCGCGGGGATTCGAATATTATCCCGTTACAAAGCAAGAAGCGGCCATCATACCCATTTAAAATTGATTTATCATCAAGAAAGTGAGATCATGCGCACAAATTATCGTCAGTTTTTATCCTATGAGTATTTTAAAGTGCGCAGTTATCGGGGTTGGTTATTTAGGACGCTTTCATGCGCAAAAATACCAGATGTTACCTAATAATGCTGAATTGATAGCAGTCTGTGATGTCAACGCAGAGGCTTGTGAAACAGTATCAAGAGAACTCAAAGTTCCTGCCTATTTTAATTACAAAGATTTATTCGGTAAGGTTGATGCTGTGAGTATTGCAGCAACCACCCAAAAGCACTATGAAATTGCCAAAGACTGTATTGAACAAGGCATTCATGTTCTCATCGAAAAACCCATTACAGAGACAGTTGCCCAGGCTGATGAATTGATTGCCTTAGCTCAAAAACATCAGGTTAAGCTTCAGGTAGGCCATTTAGAGCGTTTCAATTCCGCCCGTTTAGCCTTAGATGAATATCTTGAGCATCCCTTATTTATTGAATCCAATCGATTAGCCCCCTTCAATCCACGTGGGACTGATGTAAATGTTATTCTTGATTTAATGATTCATGATATTGACCTTATCCATACCATAGTGAATTGCCCGATAGTTAGCATTGATGCACAAGGCGCTCCAGTGTTGTCACAATCCATCGATATTGCCAATGCCCGAATTACCTTCGAAAATCATTGTGTGGCAAACGTAACCGCTAGCCGCGTAAGCTTTAAAAGTGAGCGTAAGACACGAATTTTTCAGCCGAATTCCTACATTTCTATTGACTATCAAAACAAGCAATTTGCTGTCTTCCAGAAAGGTGAGGGTGAAATGTTTCCCGGCATCCCAGAAATCACCCGTCACCAATCGGTTTTTGAAAAAGGTGATGCTTTATTTGAAGAAATTAAAGCCTTCATAGAATGTATTCAGCAAAACTCCACTCCGCTGGTTACTGGCGGAGAAGGTCGAGATGCTTTGGAAACTGCGGCTAAGATTACTTCTTTAATCCATAGCAATCTTGATACACGAAATGCAAGCGACAACTAAACGGCTTGTTATTATTGCGGGTGAAGAATCAGGCGATATCCACGCGGCTTCGTTTGTACGCAAACTTAGTGCTGAGAATAAGGCATTGCAGTTTAGTGGCATTGGCGGCAGGCATATGCAAGAAGCCGGTGTTGAGCTTATCAGTGATCTAGCTAAGTTTGGTGTTACGGGTCTTACCGAAGTACTCAGGCATGCTCGTGTTATACGCCAGGCTTTTAAGTCAATCAAAGCCTATCTCGAACAAAATAAGCCCGATTTGCTTATTCTTGTTGATTATCCTGGTTTTAATTTGCGGCTTGCAAAATTTGCTAAACAGCTTGGTATTCGTATTTTATATTACATAAGTCCACAGATTTGGGCTTGGAAAGCCAATCGCATTGAAACTATTCGTGCCTGTGTAGACAGAATGGCCGTAATTCTTCCCTTTGAAAAAACGATTTACCAAAATGCCAAGGTTCCAGTGTCCTTTGTGGGGCATCCGCTTGTCGATAAAATAAACTATTGCACAGACCTTGCTAGCGCTCGCCATCATTTATCCTTACCGACAGACAAGCGCCTGATTGCCATGTTGCCAGGTAGTCGAATAAACGAAATCGAAAGACATATGCCAGTGCTGCTTGCAACAGCTGAGAAGCTGAATCAAGAGTTGGATAACTTACATTTCGTTATTCCAATAGCAGGAACTTTAGAACCCTCGCTGGTTAAAGGCTATTTTGCTAAATCTGCGGTAAGTATTAGTTTTATATCAGGTCAGGCTACTGATGTAGCAGCATGCAGTGACTGTGTGGTCGTCGCATCGGGTACAGCCTCTTTAGAATGTGCCTTATTGGAAAAGCCTATGTGCATCATCTACAAGGGCTCAACCTTGAGTTATATTGCCGCAATGAAATTTATCAAAGTGAAATATTTGGGTCTATGCAATCTCTTACAAAATGAGATGGTTGTTCCCGAACTTTTACAATATGACTGCAACGTTGATGAACTAACACGTTCACTGAGAGAACTTTTAACAGAACATGAAACTATTCATCGCATGCAAACCCGCCTAAAAAAGCTTAAGAACTCCCTTTCTGCAGAGCAAGCTGATTGCTCGATTCATGAACTTATCCTGCAAGAATTAGAGTAATAGGTCCCCCACTCCGTCATTGCGAGCAAAGCGAAGCAATCCAAAGTGCCGTGCTTCGAACCCTGGATTGCTTCGCTTTGTTCGCAATGACGGCTGCTTTTTTTATACACGCACTCACAATGACGATGTGGGGATGACCTATTACAAATTAGGGCCATAACAGGGCTTCATATAAACAAATCAATTACCACTTGATCTTCTAGAATAATATTAAAACAAAAGATCGTATATCTGGTGTTCAGATGAAATTCAATATACCCTCTTAATTGTGGAAGCAAATTGCACAATTATTAACAAGAATATTAAATGTTTGATATTATTAACTCCCCTGTTGATGAAGATGAAATATGTAAGGCAATTCAAGCTAAATACGATCTAGCTCCCAGCTCGCACATTCTAGCCCCTTCCTTTTAGCAGTCAGGAGCCTAATATATACCCAAGTAAAATCAAGAAATTACTTGGGTATATTTAGTGAGCGCTACTGATCTTAGTGCTCATTATTTCACTAACCTGCTGTTTTTATCTTAAAGATTGTAGATTATCAATTTACCTTCATGTACAATTAATTTTGCTTTCGCTTGAAAGTATTTGGATGAATGTTTTAACTAAAATAAGGAAGTTATGATGAATGTCATTGATACACAAGCATCTGTGCAAATCACAAAACAAGATCAAGGCTTACAGGATTTGGTTTACGGCTTGGTAACCCGATTCCTTGCAGACAACAAAGGAAAATCCATCGACGATCTCTATGACATGATTCTTTCTGAAGTTGAACCCCCTCTCTTGCAAGCTGTTATGGAGAAGAAACGTGGTAATCAACTGCAAGCTGCTAGAATGCTTGGAATAAGCCGCGGCACTATCAGAAAAAAATTACAGCGCTATTTTGGAACAAAATACTTTCGTTTAACTGACGAATAATCTTATCTAGCAATTACTACTTAGTATCCCCGCTTAATGCGGGGTTTTTTTTGCTTTGGCAAGGCTCCCTCATCCGCTCCATAGTTATCTACACAAGCGAAATCTGAGGGCAGCGTAATCAAGGTTTTCTTTAGATAAGAATAATCATCAATTAAGCTTTGTAGGTTGAATAACTGCTCCTGCCTAAGATCCTTATCTGTAAGGCTTTTAGACACTTATGTAGATACCTATGCATCCGCCCTCGGACACCATGCAGCACTTGCCTTATCACCGCTAGCTCTGGGTTTTGGAGAAGGCTCCCAAATGCAGCAACCCTTGGCTATTGCGATTATCTAAGGCTTAATCGTTGCCGTACATACTGTGCTGATTATCATGCCTGTGGTTTATTTGTGGTTAAAAAGCAATTAAATAGATTGCATATTGGACAATTCATCATATTTACTTAATAAAGTTTGTATATACTTTACACAAAATTAAGTGGAGTAAATCATGCATCTAGTTATTTATTTTTGTGGCACAGGCAATCCAGGAAATAGTTTCCCGGGACAATATGATTATGTACCTAATGACGGTAATGTACGTACGGTTTTTGTTAAGGGATGTGAGCAGCCAGAAGTATGTAATAGTGGGCTATTTCCCGATTTAAAAGGCTTCGCCGGCCGCTTTACTCAACAACTAGTTGGTAAAGACAAAAAAATTGCAACAACTGAAGATAAAGAATTGGAAAGCATTGGTATTAGACTTGATCGCACTGATATTCAAGGAGTGGGTGATGAGGAAATTGAAAGCATCACCTTATGCGGGTACAGCCGTGGTGCGGTAACTTGTTTTGAGGTAGCTAAAGAATTAAATAAAATTGCTCCAACAATCCCTGTGGATATCGTAGCTGATCAGCCTGTTCCTGGAAATTTTTATTCAGGCCCTGGATCAAATGTTGCTAGTATTTCTGATTGCAGCAATTTAAACAATTTAAGAAATGTTAGTATTATTCTTGGAGCCTATACCGGTGCAAAAACAAGTGTCAATCTCAGTGTAAAATTAGAGATGCCTGAGGATCTTACACAATATCAGAACAGCTATCTTTTAGTGAATAATGCGCTTTATTATGTTGGAGCTGATGCTAAAGCCCAACCCCTAGAGTTTAATAGACAATATAACACGACAGAAATTTTAGAGTTTTTAAAAATTAATCCAGAAATAGAAGGAAAACATTCTGTTCCTACTTTAGCGATGAACTATTTAACAACACATTATGCACTTGAGGCACAACATGAAAGTACGGATCCTATACATCGCGGATTTTTTTCACAAGTAGTACCTAAATTACCAAGAACCGCTCATCGTGACTTGATTGTTATTCCTCGTGAAAGTCATCACCAGAATCCACATAATACCCCAGATGGTGGAGAGCATATGCATATGCAAGTTGCTAAGTATCTTCATAAGCAGGCTTTGGTAAATGAAGAAGACGTTCAAAGAAAAACAGAAGAGGCTCGTGCTGTTTATACTCAGCATCAACATATTGCAGCAAAACAGTTCCCCGCGATTTCTCAGTTACAAAGTTTTTTTGGTTTAGAAAAAGAAAAAGCTTATCGTTATGTTGATAAGCTACATCCTAACGGACATCTACGACGAGGCATGACCTGGAATAGAGGAGAGACGTTAATTAATTGGTGGTCTAAACAAGATGAAAAAGCGTCATATTTTTCAAGTCAATTAACCAAAGATTTGATAAAAACAATCGAGATTACAGAAAGTAATAATGTAGAGCAATTAAAAACACTTTTCCAAGAGGCTGATAGTTGGCTGATTGCCAAAGAAAATGTTTCTACCTCGCGATATTACCAAGTAGAAAGCTTGCGAAATAATATTTATGATCAATTAGTTAACACTCTACACGTTGATAAAGTAGAGTTATATCAACTCAATTATCAGAATATGCATAGAATGGGATACTTCCAAAAGCATTGGACAGAAGGAAGTTCTCATGCCTCCTGGTTTAAAACCGATGAAACTCGTGCACTTGATCGAGCATTTGAGGAACATGCGAAAGCAGAGCCCTCAGAAGAGAGTGATAGAGCTCTATTGCAAGCTTTAGAAACTTGGATTGAAGCCAAAAAAGGAACACAAAGCAAGCGTTATGATTTAGTGGTTGAAATAACTGAGCATTTACAAGATGTAATTGACCAGAGTTATACACAAACTCATCAAGAGCAACAAACTTTATAGGGAGGTAAGAGCCCTCTGCGCTCAGGATCTGAGGTATCACCACGAATTTGTAACTTAAAAAATAGTTATTTATTAAATCATTATGCTCTTTCTTATGTCGTTCCCGCGTAGGCGGGAATCCAAAGGCCATCACTCTGTTTGGGAGATAAATTCCTGCCTGCGCAGGAATGACAGAAAAATAGATCAACTTAAAGTCGAAGAAGGTGACGTCATTTTGGTTAAAAATTGGATAGACTCGGGAGAGATACTGCAGACCTGATCCAGTTAATTAAAGAATTTGATGCTTTGGGAGTATCAATTCGATTCCTTGATGATGGAATTAGTACGGAAGGGACTATGAGGAAAATGGTAGTAACCATCTTGGCAGCAGTTGTACAAGCCGAGAGGCAACGCATTCTCGAGCGAACCAATGAAGGTCGAACAGAAGCAAAGCTAAAAGGGGGAAATTTTGGTCGTAAACGTGAGAGAAAATTATTTCGCTTTAATTGAGTTGCATCGAATGCTTAAAAAGAACAGATGAACAATACAGAGATACTCCTGTTTGGAAACAGTTTTACGAGTTGGCAGCATAACCTCGCCTAGCCTCAATTATCCAAAAAATTTTCGACAAAGCCACACAACATCCTTAAAATTTTGCTTCTGATTAAATTTTAAGGATGTTGTTTAACTAGTGCAAAAATGGCCAACTACTGAAGGTTGAAATTAATGATAATATTGATCAACTGTATTAACGTAATCTTGAGCGAAGTTAGGCCAGTGCTCCTTATCGAAGCCAGGAGCATTTTTTAAGCGTTCTTTATCAATATTTAGTATGTAACTTCCATCATTTAATTCATAGGCAAATAAATTCCAAGGTATTGCAAAAAACTTATTTCCAAAACCTAAAACACCACCAAAATCCAAAACCAAGTAACTGACTTTCCCGCTGCTTTTATTAACAACAACTTCGTTAATTTCACCCAGATTTTCTCCAGCCGCATTTTTTACTTTGGTTCCAGTTATTTCGCTTGCCTTTACAATGTTTGATATATTCACTTTCAACTCCTTGTATCATATCCATAATATCGTTATGCGTGAGAGACCGAATCAGGTTGAAATAAAGCGCATTAGAAAAATGCGCTTTATTTCAATCTGATTAACGATGATCAGTTTTTTTAGGTTGGTTCATTGGTTGTTTTTGCTGACCTTGTGAATGCTGATCTGATTTGGATTGCCCCAAACCTTTTTTATCTTGATCTTTGTTAAAAGATTGGCCTTGAGGCGGTCTGTTTCTTGTGTTTTCCATGACAAGTCTCCTTTTCTATTAGACACCTAAACGATTAGTACTATTTTCAAATAAATTCAAGCAACGCTCTCAATAAAGCAGCTGAATCGGTGCAAAAAGAAATCGCTTCCCATCGTGAAATTGTTGAAGGAAAAATAAGATTAAAGAACAAGTTGGTTGAATTTTCTCCATCCAATGCTGTTCATGTCGTTTGGAACGAAAATATTTGTTTCAACTTGTAACAGCCCCCTGCTTTTAAATGCTTACCAACGAAAATACCTTGCTCTTGACCTATAAACAGAAATTAATGCTCGTTTGGGGCAAAAAATTGGGAGCCAGGTATTCTTTTGTGAATAAATTCATCATCAGTTTACCTAATGGGCTTAAAAGCAATTTCTAAATACGTACTATATTTAAACAGTTAGTTGTTTTTTATCATTCACTGATCTAAAACGTCGATTATCTAAGCTTTTCTTTTATCTTGGTTGTACATGTCATAACAAAGGGATTTTTGACTTAATTAGGGAGGAAATATGTTAAGCACAATACTCATAATACTTTTAATCCTGATTCTTATTGGCGGTCTTCCTAGATGGAACCACAGTAAAAATTGGGGCTATGGCCCAAGTGGATTAATTGGAACAATACTTATTGTATTAATTATTTTGATTTTACTTGGACGTGTATAGTGATTTGTCTTTAGTCGAATTAACGGCACCAGAAGGAGAAAGTCATGTTTTACATTATTGCATGGTTATTGGGAGTGCCAGTTAGTATTTTGGTATTAATCTGGTTATTGTCTCATCTATAAAAGGACTTTATTATGAACAATCAATGTGATGCAACCCATTTAGGGGAAAATATAATACCAGGTCGACGTATATGTTGGTCTGCTATTTTCGCAGGTGCTTTTACTGGATTAGGCCTAGGATTTTTATTACAACTTTATGGCATTGCAATTGGCTTAAGCGCTTATAGTTCATCATCCTCTGGTGGGGCAGTAATTGCCATTGGAGGCTTTCTAGGGATGCTGGTAGGTATTATTGCTTCTATGATTGCGGCTGGTTTTGTCGCAGGCCATTTAGGGAGGTCCTGCTATAGTCATTGCCACGATGGTGTTATTTATGGCTTTTTAACTTGGAGTTTGGCATTGGTGTTAAGCGCTATTCTGTTGTTTCCTTTAACTTATTACACCTCTGCTTACACTAAAGCCTTATCACCTACAGTTGAGGTCACTAATACTTTACCTCATTCTATTGCTATAAAGTCTGATGCCAACTCTACGCAAGGAACTATGAAAACTTATCCTAATATTAAAACCACGCCAACGGCATTGACAGGCAGTTCTTGGATACTCTTTCTTCTTTTTTTTATCGGAGCAATATCTTCTTGTGTAGGTGCTTGTTGGGGAGCGTCCTGTAAGCAGGAGTGTCCAGCAAAGTCAGATAAAACTCCTTCATCACCCACACTGCGCTAATATACAACCAGGGAGCGCCCGCTCCCTGGTTGCGTTCTTGAATTACATACTGAAATAATAATCCGGGTTGATCTTGGATAGCTAATTGTTGTAACAACTTTAATATTTGCAAACTCAACATCATAAACTATGCTTAAAGAGATTATTTATCAAGGAGGATAAAATGAATCAAGATATCTTTGAAGGAAAATGGGAAGAAATCAAAGGGAAAATGAAAAAGACTTGGGGTAAATTAACTGACGATGATTTTAAAATCATTGAAGGAACCCATCAAGAAATTTATGGAAAACTCCAAAAGCATTATGGATATTCAAAAGAGGAGGCTGAAAAAGCGGTCAAAGATTTTCAAGACAAAATTAAACACTAATCGTTACTAAAGACTAAGGAGTGGTCATGAAGAAATTAATTGTAATTTTTTTGCTCTTAGGCTCATCTGTTGGCTTTACTGCATCAGTAACCGACTTAAGTGCCAAATGGATTTGTACGACTAATGCCAGCACTAGCGACGCCGCAGCAGATAAAGCCGCTGATGATAAAATGGCAAATACTCAAGGTTCTGCAGCACAGTCATTCGCATTTGCAGCCCAAAACTGTCGTGATTGCACTAAAATTACTTGTGAAGCAAAAGACTAGAGCTGCTAGCCTCTAAGACGAGGGCACCGTCAAGTTAACTCTTTCCTTACGTTATAAAAAGTTAACTTGACGGTGCCTAATTTTGCTTTAAAGCTGTCGACATCCAACTAATTGACTCCTGGTTGTGATGACTGCAACGGTTAATCGATTGTAAACACCGAAATGGCAATACCAATTATGAGTAGCCATTTATTGATTGCTTATCAGGATCTACCAGCTCTTACACTAGAGGCCGCTGACGTAGCTGGCGCCCTCACTTCATTGGAAATAGCATGATTTCTAGTAAGCTCTAAATAAGCCGATTTTGCTTCAGCCGGCGCTACATGCCTATCAGCACGAGCCTGTGCATGAGTATGCATCCTATTATAAAGTTGCTTTATTAGGGATAAAACGGTGTCCTGTGCACTAACTTGCGCGCTGGGTTTAAAAAAACTAAAACTAATACCAAAAAGACTACTCGATTGCGACTTCGGCGGCCTCGCGATTTCAACCTTATTGTTAACTATGCTTAGGTATAAATCATTAAGCTGCCCCATAGCTGCTAAAGGATCCCTACTTAGTTGTCCCATCAGTTGAGCTGTAAAGGCTGTTGGATCATTTACTATTGTGTTTTTAAGAAACTCCTCTAGTGCCACCGTATTGGTCTGTGCACCTGCCTGCATCAGCTTGGCGCTTAACTGGCAATAATTGTATTCTAAAGCCCAGTCTAATATCGTCCGTCCATTGCTATCTTTGGCATTCAAGTCAACCTTTGCATTGATAACAATTTCACTCAGTTGAATAGCCTCAGTCTCTGACAATGAGCGCACAGATCTACCGCTAAGAGCAAAATGAAATGGGTTTTGGCCATCGGAATTTCGTTGATGAAGCATTCCCGGGTTTCTTTGTATAAGATCGTTTATCAGGCTTAAATCATTAGAGAACATCGCGTAATGTAAAACATTTTTTCCTTTGTCATCCAGATGATCGATACCTCTTGCTTCTCTGTCTAATAACATTCGCCCGACACCAAAATCAAAATTAGCTAAGACTCTAAAAATAGGAGGTATGTTGTTCTTACATGGCCTGTTGGCAAGATCACTATCAGCTTCTAGCAATATTGCTGCCAGGGAGTTTCGGTTGGCTGCGAATCCAAAACAAAGATAGTCGATACATGAGCCATATACCGAACTTATTAAGGTTGTACTCGCCCCTTTTTCCAGCAGATACCTTACCATGTCTGCATTACCTTGCTGTAGCGCTCTCATTAGGCCAGTAGCACCACCCTTGTCAATTACAATATTTACATCTATTCCATTATTCAAGAATTTTTCCACAATACTTATGTTTGCAAGCATAATCGCGCTTTCAAAGGCCTTTACATCTTTAAGAATACTGGGCACTGTTTCAACAATTCTTTCGAAGGCTTCATGGTCTTTGCGTTGCACGATTTCCCTTATAAGCTCCTCGCTGATAGCAGCTTCCGGGGTTAATAAGTCGTAAAAGGTCTCTAATTTATTAGCCTTGTATGCCAAAGTCAGGGCAGAGTTGCCATTTATATCTAATTCATTCATTTGGATTTGTTTGGTGTTTGCTAAAATCGCTGCAATTCTTGGATCATTAGACTCGGCGGCATAGTGCAGAGGTGTTTTTCCTTGGTAGTCTTTGCTATTTAGAATAGAGACAGCATCTTCTCGCAGCGAGACAGCATGTAAGACTTTCTTGAACAGTTCTATATCGCCACTCTCGGCGGCGTAATGAAGAACTGTCTTTGCACTGTAGTCTTGAACGGATAAATCAACATGATGATCATAAATTAGTCGCTCAAGCATCGATGAATTGCGCATCATAATAGCCAAATGCAGGGGTGTTTTACCCACATAAACAGGAGGAGCTCCTTGCTCTATACGCAGATTTATCTGTTCTGGATTCTCAGTTATCAGTTGCTCTAGCTCACCTGCCTCATGACGATATATCGCTGCATGATGAAGCGGGTGACTTTCCTGAAAAGATGAGCTGACAAGCGTCTGAGCCTCAGTTAGTTGGCCTGGAGTCGCCGGGGCAATATCCTGCTGAATTAATCGGAGAGAGGGGCTATTCAAGTTAGCTATGTATTGCTCTCTGTCTGCTGTGCTTGAACGATAGCCATATAAAGAAATATCCCCTTCTTTAGAGTTGATAATTGTAAGTGTATTAGACATGCCCTCTTTGATAACCTCAACAAGCTCCTCAGCGCTATATAAATCAAAGACATTAGGCTCGTAAAAAGTTGCCGGCGGTAAACCATGTTGCATGAGCAAGATATTTAACAAATTATTTGCAAAGGTTCTGCCATTAGCATCCATAAAAGGGTGAAGTACTTCGTATTGACGAATATGTTTGGCAATTACAAAAATTTTCTCGTCTATAGTTTGAGCGGCTTTAATTTCTCGGTTATAAGATTCGGTAATTGCCTCTAAATAAGCTTCCTCATTCTGCCTTGGGGCATGAAAGCCAACACTAGCTATATTAAAACCGCGCTTATGCATCTCTTTGTAGGTTTCTGCGGCAATTTCAGAAATTCGATCGGCCGGGATATTCATTATGTATCTGTCGGGAATTGGTCCCGGATTGCTTGGCGTTCGCTCTATAAAGTTAAATGCAGCCCTTCCCTCAGCAAGAAACCCAAGACCTAAGAATTCTTCTATACCCTTAATGGATGCACGTTCTGTCGGAACAGCAAAATACACAACCTGTCCAGCCCGCACCTCCCCAGGTGCAATCTCTTCTAAGCCTTTTACGTTCCGGCTACACTTTCTATGAATACTTTTTATAAAATCAACTGTTAATTCAAAATCGTCTTCAACGTCCAGAGCACTGGAACATAAGCTCTCTAAGGCTGCATTTATGGAACCAGCTTCTCTTGATTCATAGCCTCGCCAGCCCTCTTGTTTTGCCCAAAAACTCCCATCGACAAATAACCTCCAGAGTTCTTCTTTTGGGTAAGATTTAAGGAAGGATAAACCTGGTAATTGCGGCATGGCACAATCTCTAAATTTGACCATCTAGTGAAATTATAGAGCACATGGCTTATTATTTGATTTTATCGCAAGGGTATTTAAAATAGATCTGAGGGGTTTTGAGGTAATAGCTTAGGAGAATATGCTGTCATTGCAATGAAGCAATCCAGAGTTCGGAGCAATGACAGCTATCGGAGATTTTTAGGCTTCCAACAACAACTTATTAACACGGTTAACAAAATCAGCGGGGTTATCCAATTGTCCGCCTTCTGCCAAGACCGCTTGTTCAAACAGCATAACGACCCATTCACCAAAGCGACCATCATCGGTAATACCATGCAGGCGCTTGATCAATGCATGCTCAGGATTAATCTCAAATACAGGCTTAGTCAGTGGCACTTGTTGTCCAGCAGATTGCAGAATACGTTGCATCTCAAGTCCCATATCATCTTCAGCGGCAACAATGCAGGCTGGTGAGCTAGTTAAGCGGTGAGTAAATTGCACCTCTTTAATCTTTTCACCAAGAACATCTTTAATCTGCTTAAGCATTGGCTCCAGCGTTTTTTCTTCCTCTTTGGTTTGAGGCTCTTCGTCGCCAAGATCAATCTTACCTTTAGAAATGGATTGCAGCTTTTTGCCTTCAAACTCACTCAGATAACCAACTAACCATTCATCAATTCGATCGCTAAGCAATAACACTTCGATACCTTTTTTCCTGAATATTTCAAGATGAGGGCTATTTTTAGCTGCGTTATAGCTTGAGGCAGTAATGTAATAGATCTTATCCTGCCCCTCTTTCATGCGAGAGATATAGTCAGCTAGTGAAACAGTCTGCTTTTCAGAATCACTTAAAGAAGTCGCAAAACGTAGCAATTTGGCAATAGTTTCCTTATTGGCAAAATCCTCAACTGGCCCCTCTTTGAGTACCAAACCGAATTCAGTCCAGAACTGTTGATAGGCTTCAACATCCTGGGTGCTCAGCTTTTCTAGCATGGTTAGAATGCGTTTTGTGCAAGCAGTTCTGATAGCATCGACTAGTTTATTGTCCTGAAGAATTTCACGCGATACGTTCAATGGCAGATCGCTGGCATCCACTATCCCTTTTACAAAACGCAGATAACGCGGTAAAAACTGTACGGCATCATCCATAATAAACACGCGCTTAACATAGAGCTTGAGGCCATGCTTGGTCTCTTGCTGCCACATATCGAAAGGAGCGTGTGATGGAATATAAAGTAAGCTAATATAGTCTTGTTTACCCTCAACATGATTATGTGACCAAATTAGCGGATCTTGATAATCATGAGAAATATGTTTGTACAACTCTTTGTATTCTTCGTCACTTATCTCTGATTTTTGCAAAGTCCAAAGGGCTGTAGCTTTGTTGACCGTTTCAAACTCATTAGACTCCTTATCATCCTCTGCCTTTTTCTTCATTTCGATAGGCCAGCAGATATGATCAGAGTATTTGCTAATCACTTGACGAAGACGCCAATCATTTAAAAACTCTTCTTCATCTTTCTTCAAATGTAAGATAACTTCGGTACCACGTTCAGCTCTATTTTCTTGGGCGATAGTAAATTCACCATCACCAGTAGATTCCCAAACAATCCCTTGATCAGCACTTAGCCCAGCACGACGGCTCTTAAGTGTTACTTTGTCAGCAACAATAAAGGAAGAATAAAAACCGACACCAAACTGCCCGATCAAATGAGAGTCTTTGGCTGATTCGCCAGTCATGTGGCTTAGAAATTCTTTAGTTCCAGATTTAGCAATAGTTCCTAGGTTTTCAACTGCTTCATCCCAACTTAAACCGATACCATTATCTTTGATAGTAAGCGTTTTGAGTTTTTCATTATATTCAACAGTGATATGAAGATTTGAATCCCCCTCATATAGGGATGCATTAGCCAGGGCTAAAAAGCGAAGTTTATCCAAGGCATCAGAGGCGTTAGAAATCAGCTCTCGTAGGAATATTTCCTTGTTGGAGTAAAGCGAATGAACAACGAGGTGCAGCATTTGTTTAACTTCAGTTTGAAATCCCATGGTTTGTTGCTTTGCCGACATTTATAAGTCCCCCTTAGGCAATAAATTCAAAATAAGCTACTTAACGTAGTGTTTGGGTCACTGCCATTAAGTTAAGGAAGGTTTTGTCATTCCCGCGAAGACGGGAAACTATTTCTAGCTAAGCACAGTGCTAATGTAGAGATGGTTTCCCGCCTTCGCGGGAATGACAACTGCCCTTAACTTAATGGCGGTGAGTAATTGAGTATATGCGGTTCCCAATAACAAATTTCAAGGCTAGTCCAAATTTAAATCCTGTTTCCGGCTGATTTGCTCGATATTACGCACGATATTCTTAGAAATAGTCGTCAACGGCAAATCATTATCATCCTTACCAAAGGGTTCCTCTAACTCTTCAGACAAGATTTCTAAGCCCAGCAGGATATAAATAATCATCAGCATCATTGGGATGACTAAAAAGCCAAAGGTCTCAATCCAGCCAAAGGGAAACATCAGGGCGTAGAAGAGTAAAGCTTGTTTAACAAAGAAGGCAAAAGCAGGTGGCACATGGGTATTATTAATTCGCTCACAACCACCAAGCATATCAATTAAATTAACCAGATGGCTATCCAGTACCATGTATTGCTCGAAACGAAGTTTTTCTTCGTCTCGCAATTGATTAATAATCGCATACATTGGCTTAACGATTAAAAGCACGGGATGTTGCGTGCCCTGCTCTTTGATGTGCAAACGCTCTAATATTGCACTGATTGCCTTGCTCTCGCCCCGCAGGCTGGCTTTGATCATTATGGGTAACTCTTTTAATAAAAGAAAAAAAACGGGCTGTTGTTCCAAACCGATAAAGGTTTCAAACTTTAATCCCAGGTTGCGGCAATTATTAACGATGGAACCCCATAAAATACGCCCCTCCCACCACCTGGCAAAGCTTGTATTAACCCTAAAGCTGATAACGATTGTTAAAATAAAGCTGAAAATTAAATGGAATTGCCCAAGATTATAGCGAGTTGCATGTGGGAAAAAATAGGCTACCACAATCTCATAAGCAGCTAAGATGATCATGATTGGCATTAATTTGCGGAATACTTTTTCCTTATAAAACAAGAACAAATGCGGAACCCAAGTCAACAGGTTATGAGACCTCATTTTCATAAACACTCCAAAGCTTCAATTTTTAGACTAAGTCTTCGTAATATAACGTCAGCCATTGAAAAAAACGACTAAACAATTCGCTATTTAGCAGATCCCTATATAAAAAGCCCTATAACTTCCCAATATACGTAGTCAGTCTAACGCTTTTTAATCCTAAGGTATTAAAATTGTTTGAATTTCATTTTGAGCTTGTTGGAAACATTACAACACAAGATGATTTTTTAACCTTAAGAATAGGATATTAGAATGCCTCAAGAGATAAGTGTTTTAGTTCTAGGTCACATACCGTCATTGAGAACGCAGTGAAGCAATCCAAGGTTCAGAGCTTCGCGCCCTGGTTTGCTAGTCGCTTTGAGCCCTATCTCTTGTTATAAACTTTCTGTTATGCTTAGTTCCGAAATAATTTTACTAAAACAGGGAAAGTCAAAATGAAAAAATTATGTCTTATGTTCATTGCTACATTCATGCTCTATAACCCCTCCGTTTTCGCCTCTGCCTTTTATAACTGCAAAAGTAAATACGCCTTATGTACTACAGCAGCCTGTAAGCCTGTTCCAGGGAAAAAAGATTTAGTTTCCTGTAACTGTAGCGTTCATGACGGCTATTCTGTTGGCGCATCACGATGTAAGGGAGCCAAACAAACTAAAGAAGGTGAAGTGGTTTATTCACGCTATTATCCAATCAAACAATATGTTAGATGCTCAAATAGCAGGCCTTGGGCATGGTGTCTTGATAAGCCTTGTATTGTTGATAAAAAAGACCCAACAAAGGCATCCTGTGCTTGTACAATTGCCAAAAACATGGGTGACTACGTCATTGTTGCCAAACAATATAGCCCCAAAGTTTGTACTACCGGCATAATTTCATCGGCTACTGTACAACAAAGCCAGCAAATTACTGACTTCTTAAAAACTCAGAAAACGCTGCAACCCTTTCCAATTAAGGTATTAAATAAAAACTAAGCCATGGCTAATGACTATAAATGGCTAAAATGGATCTCGGAAATCCAAGCAATCGCCCAGGCAGGCCTCAGCTATACCACGAATGAATATGATATAGAGAGGTATGTGCGACTTAGGGCGATTGCTGCCGAGATTGCTGCTGATCATGCTGAAAATACAGTGGAAGAAATCCTCGAACGCTTTACCTTGGAAAAGGGTTATACAACCCCCAAGGTTGATGTCCGCGCGTTTATTCTCCATAAAGAAAAGGTCTTGCTTGTAAAAGAAAGAACTGACGGTTTATGGTCTCTTCCTGGCGGATGGGCTGATGTCAATGAGTCCCCTTCTGAAACCATTATAAGAGAAACAAAGGAGGAAACAGGTTTTGATGTTTCCGCCACCAAGTTACTCGCATTTTGGGATATCCTTAAGCATGATCATCCTTTGCAGTGGCCACATATCTATAAATGCGTTTTTCATTGCCAAATTATTGCTGGGGATGCAAAGGAAAATTTAGAAATTTCTGAGATTGATTTTTTCGATATCCATGATTTACCCCCTTTATCACTCAATCGCATTACTGAAAAACAAATTCAGCGGCTTTATGAACTAGTATCTAAGCCGCAAGATACTGAATTTGATTAAGATTTAATTTATTCCGAATCTCTACGGCTTGACCCAAGGGTTTTAGTCAGAAAGAAAGTAGCCTGGATGCAGCGAACAAGGCTTCGAGACGGCCTAAAGGCCTCCTCAGCCCGAACGGCTTTGATAACGTATAGAGAAATAGACAAACATGGCTCAGGAGAAACTATCATGGGTAAATTGCATGAAAAAATCGCAATCATTACTGGCGGCACTTCGGGGATAGGACTGGCAACAGCAAAACTCTTCGTCAATGAAGGGGCTTATGTTTTCATTACGGGACGACGCCAGAAAGAACTCGATGATGCCGTGAACGCTATCGGTAAAAACGTTTCTGGCTTTCAGGGAGATGTTACCAAGCTTGCTGATCTTGATAGCTTTTACAATACCGTCAAGGCAAAAGGAAAAATTGATATTATTGTTGCTAACGCGGGTGCCGCAGAATTTGCTTCTTTGGAAGATATCACAGAGGAGCATTTTGACACATTATTCAATACTAACGTCAAGGGTTTACTATTTACTGTGCAAAAGGCTTTACCGCTACTTAATGATAATAGTTCCATTATTCTCATAGGTTCTGTAGCAGGCGTTAAAGGAAGCCCAGGCTCAAGTGTTTATGGGGCAACTAAGGCAGCTGTACGCTCCTTCGCCCGCACATGGACCACTGACCTCAAAAATAGAGGTATTCGTGTCAATACCATCAGTCCCGGGCCAATCAATACACCAATCTTAAAAAACATACCTGCCGATGCTATTGATAGGCTTGTTTCTACCATTCCGATGGGGCGTATGGGGAACTCTGATGAAGTCGCCAATGCGGCCCTTTTTCTAGCCTCGGATGACTCAAGTTTTGTTACTGGTATCGAATTATTTGTTGATGGCGGTCGAGCACAAATTTAATAAGTATGGATTCGATATCGATAATCGGGAAAGGGCAATCTGGGTTGATAACTCTTTCCCTTGGCCAGCCACTTAATTATAAAATCGAGACCTCTGCACCAATAAACTGATGAGTATTGCGCATCAAACTCATTGCCTCTCTTGCTTTAATCTTCTTTAAAACCTTTGAAATCTTTAAGAGGATTAGTAGGCTCAATTTGTAAGCGACAAAAATTAGCTAAAATAGCTACCGCAAAATACATTGCTACCGTAACCCCGAAAGACACAATGTCTTTTGTATTTAATCGCTTATTTAATTCTTCAAAAGTTTCATCAGATAATGAAAATTTCTTCTGAAGCTCGTCAACAGCTTGGCAAATAAGATTTCCTTCTTCATCTAGTGAGGTGACTGGAACTTCATGAATAATCGCTTGTATTTCTTTCTCAGTAACGCCGTTTTTTAGAGCAATAAAATGATGTTGATGCAATTCATATTCTGCCTTCGTAACTGATATTTATTGTTGCCTGCTGCTGGATATGCTGTAAAACCCCAGATAAAATGAAATGATAATAGGGGTATTCGCAACGGATTAAAAAAATGGAACAAGTTTATCAGGGTGAAGATCAGAAAAAATATCATTTCCTTTTTATGCTTTCTGCGAAACAAGCAGTTTTTAAAAAAGAAAATGGCCAAGATAGCATGATTTTAAACAATATTGATGAAAAATTACTGTTTATGACTGCACGGCCAGGTCGAACTCGCGCTTTTATGTCTGCTAATAAATTTCTTACTAACTGGCAAGCTAATAATACGATTTATTTAGAGCACCAGCCACGTATTGCATTGATTGATTCAGATATGAATGTAACTAGCGGTGGAATAGCTGAAGCACAAGAGATTACCTTAAAAAATCCTTCTCTGAATGAAAAAAATAATTGGGAATTTGACGTCGTACTACCCTCTCAGAGCTCTTTATCAGATATCCATCATAACATAACACTCATGATAGACTGGCCTGCATCGATGCCTTGCGTGCCTACTATTAAGATACAACTGCCCTCATTAATTAATGATTTCGGCATAAGGAAGTAGGATATGTCAGAAAACAAAGTTGTTTCAAAAGAAGAAAGCTTACATTTGCTTTGCATGTTATGGGCAAATGAAGCTTATATCACATCTGAGGATAATCAATTTTTTCTACAATTGGTAAAAATGGATAGAAAGGTTTTGTACTCTACATCTCGTCCCATAAAAGTTAGTGGGTTTATTGATGTAAAAAAAGTAATTCCTATCTGGGCAAACAACAATCAGGATTTTTTAAATGAACCGCCTGAAATCGCATTAGCCTATACCAAAATGAAATCTAATTCTGATGGCATCTCGCATGCTATTCCAGTTGATCTTTCAAATCCGGGAGCTATTATAGATAGTTCATGCAAGTTCTCTTTAAGTTTTAAGGATGAAATTATTCCTCCGGGAAAATATGAGGACGTTACATTGTTTATTGATTGGTTACCAACGTTATATTGTCCAAAGCCTATTAACCTTCTATTGCCTGAGTATTTTTCTTAAAGGGTAATTATGAAATTTAATGATTTTGCAATTATTTTTTGCTGCTGGTCTAGATCCGAAAATTCATCGCGCTGTCATAAAAACTATTGACTGCAAATCCAGTCCAGCCAAATCTCACTGCCATTAAGTTAAAGAAGGTTTTGTCATTCCCGCGTAGGTGGGAAACTATTTCTAGCTAAGCACAGTGCCAATGTAGAGATGGTTTCCCGCCTGCGCGGGAATGACAAATACTCTTAACTTAAAAGTAGTGGCCCCGGGGTCTATACAGTTTTCACCAGCGCCAGCTCCCACAGTCACGCCGCGTTAATTCGAGTTTTTTCTGGAATTACACACTGTTGTCCCGTACAAAAAATTACGCTAAGTTAGCTTAGGCTCCTTAAGGTTCCCTTAATATTTGCTGAGTAGAATTTGCTCCTTCTATCACTATATTGAGTTTATTATGGAATCTGTAACCGAAATAAGAGCAACATTAACGGAACACAAAGTTATTCAGGAAATGATTGAAACTGAGAGAACCTTTAATACTTCTTTAGCGTTTTTATCTGATATCTTATCTAAAGATGAATTAGTTAAAGATATTGGTGTTTTACTTCAATTTAGAACCATTGTTGAACAGCTTCAGGACATATCTGATAAGCTTTTGGCAAACGTTATTGATGCAATGAGCATTAAGGATGATCCATCAACCCGTAATAAGCTAAAAGAGCAAAGGACAGGATTATTAAAACTATTCTTCCAGCTTTACCCGACCTGTACCAATCTCTATACAGAATATGCTCAATTGGCAGGGGCAAATAAAGAGCTCTTCCAAGAGATTGATAAATATACCTCCCGCAATAACACTAACCGCTTAGACTTACAGGGATTTTTAATTCAGCCTGTTCAACGTGGACCACGCTATGCAATGCTGATTGCTGCGGCAATCTCTTATAATGCTAAATTGCTTGATAATGATGAAGCGAAATTGTCTGAAGAAAAGGTTTTAGATCTCACGAAGCTTTTAGAGGTAGTACAAGCTCAGCTAATCGATGCGAATACCAAGACAGCTAAGCTGGATGTAAAACCTTTTGAATTAAGTGATATACCAGGAATGATTATAAATTATTTTCAAGAGCCCGCAGTCACAACTGTTTCCGAGCAGCCTGTAACTCGAGGATACCGTATTGGTGATGGCTCTCGTGCAGTCTATAGCTGGTTGCAAAACAGAAGGGCTACACAAGCCTTCTCTTTACCTACGATAGCTGAAGAGACTGATTTAGTGTCTGATAAGCTTGAAGAGGACTGCACTGGGGATTCACAAGAACCCGAAGCCGCACCCGAGGTAGCACCAGTTCACCCTTCTAGCGCACAGCCTTCAGCTACTCAGGGATACAGTCTTTCTAGTACATTCTATAGCATGTGGCCAAGCAGAGGAGTTGCTGCACAGCCTGCTTCCTTAACTACGATCGCTGAGGATACTAATTCAGAGGCTGCAGATCCAGATGCAGGTATACTTGGAGATTTTGTGATTCTGCCTGAAAGTAAGCAATTCTCTTAGTAACTTCGAATTAGAACTTCTCAGGGCATAGGAGTCAAGCTAAGTTTTCGATGCCTACGTACCGCGGCTTGTCCGCGGTATCCAGGAGTTCAGAGTGACGAATTAGCATAGAGCTGGATGCCGCGGACCCGCGGCACGTAGGTAAGTGGTGCTTATAATGAACAATAATCCTTAGCTTGACATCTAGTAAGCCCTTTCAAAGAGAAAGTACCTGTAGGGCGGATGTGGGTTCTAACCAGGCACAAACTACTACTCGCTCTTTCGCCCTAATCCAATATAGTAACTACTATCCGATTGAGCTTTGAATTCCTTCTCACCAGGTTGCCAAAAAACCCCAGAATATTTCTCTGTTTTAGCGAGAAGATCACTAATCGTTTTTAGAAAATGTTCCCCCTCTGAGGATTCAAAAGGATTCTTTAATAGGGATTTTTTTTCGTAACGCTTCTTTAAAAGTGCCTTATTATCTACTGTTAGTAACTCTTTAAATTGGCCTATTTCTAGCTCAGGATGTTCTGAATTTAGGTGGACCAGCATTCTATCGATTAAATTCAGCTTTTTTATTATCAAATGAAGCTTGGGATGACTTTCAGAAGAGTGCTTTTCCCAGCGATATTTCTCTTGATTTGCCGCAGAAGACCAATAAAGAGAAACTCCTGTATTGGCGGTTTTAAATAGTTTTTCCAAATTCAAGGTATCATGAATAACATAATCATTAACTACATCCTTCGGCATCTTAAACAAATTACCTTGCAATGAAGCAATTAAATCCTGTCTATGTTGTTCACAGATTTTTGTTAGCTTTTGTATTTTATTTGTTAGGGGCACGATCGAATCTCTTAGGTTTTAAGCAATTTGTTTTTGAATTAGTGCAATAACCTGTTTATTTGCCTCTGGAAATTCATAGCTATTTAATTCATCAACAGGGATCCAGCGAAGATCACTCTGAGATTCGCGGCAGTAAGCTTCCCCCTGAAACCTATCTACTCTAAAGATCAATAAATCAACTGTCTTAGTAACATAGTCATGGAAAATAGTAGTTAAAAAGCAATAATCAAGGATATCGAGACCAACCTCTTCTTTAATTTCCCTGATTAAGGCTGCCGCTGGAAGCTCTCCTTCTTCTAGTTTACCGCCAGGAAATTCCCACATACCGCCATGAGAGGCATGTTCAGGCCTGCGAGTAATTAATACTCGCTGGCTATCGTCAAAAATAACAGCAACGGCTACCTTCATGCCAAAGAGCCATGGCAGTTTTTGAATTTCTTACCAGAACCACAAGGACAGGGATCATTGCGGCCAATTTTTCGCTCTGCTCGTCTAAAAGTGATATCTGCAGGCGCATTATTTTCCTCGGTAAGCTGTTCCTCTTCATGAAGATATTGCATCTTCATGACTTGCTCTGCTCGTCGTTGCTCTTCTACTGCATTTGCATCCGCCTCAGTTTGTACCTGAACTGCAGTGATGATGCGAATCACATCATATTTGAGCTGATCGAGCATCGATTTAAATAAGGAAAAGGCTTCTCGCTTGTATTCCTGCTTTGGATCTTTTTGTGCATAGCCACGTAAATGGATGCCCTGACGCAAATAGTCCATTGAGGCTAAATGTTCGCGCCAATGGTTATCCATAGTTTGTAAGATCACTGATTTTTCAAACTGACAAAGTACTTCTCTACCAGCTACGCTTTCTTTTTCCCGATAGCGTGCCAAGCTCATGTCAAAGATCTTGTCTCTAATTTGCTCAGGTTGAATACTATGATCATCATCAACCCACTGCACAACATCCGCTTTAACTTGGAAATCCTCAGACATGGTCTGAGATAAGCCAGCCAGATCCCATTGATCTTCTAAACTTTGTGGCGGAATGAAGCTATCGACTAATTCATAAATGACCTCTTCACGCATTCCATCGATGACTTCCTTTGGATCAGCCATAGCCATGATTGCAGCGCGTTGGGAATAGATTACTTTTCGCTGTTCGTTGGCAACATTATCATATTCAAGCAATTGCTTACGTACATCAAAATGATGACCTTCCAGTTTCCTTTGAGCATTTTCAATTGCCCTTGTCACCAGGGGATGTTCAATGGGCTCACCAGGTTTCATGCCTAGACGGCGCATCATTGTTGCTACCTTTTCTGATGCAAAAATTCGCATTAGATTATCATCTAAAGATAGGTAGAAACGGCTAGAACCATCATCACCCTGACGGCCAGCACGACCGCGCAACTGGTTATCAATACGGCGAGATTCATGTCGCTCTGAACCAATAATTCTCAAGCCACCAGCAGCAAGCACAGCATCATGACGAAGCTGCCAATCCTTCTTAACTGCTTCACGCTCTGCCTCGCTAGTGCCTTCAGGCAAAGCAGCTAATTCAGCGGATAAGCTTCCGCCTAAAACGATATCTGTACCACGACCTGCCATATTTGTTGCAATAGTTACAACGCCTGGTCGTCCAGCCTCAGCGATAATCTGCGCTTCCTTCTCGTGGAATTTAGCATTTAAAACTTGATGCTTTAGACCAGCTTTCTTCAGTAAGTGGCTTACTAATTCAGACGCCTCAATAGATGCCGTACCTACCAATACTGGCTGCTTACTAGCAACACATTGTTTTATGTCTTCAATAATGGCTTGATACTTATCTTCTTGCGTTAAATAGACCAGATCAGCCTGATCTTTACGGCGCATTGACTTGTTGGTTGGAATAACAACCACTTCAAGGTTATAGATTTGCTGAAATTCATAGGCTTCAGTATCAGCAGTACCCGTCATTCCTGAGAGTTTGTTGTAAATTCTGAAATAATTCTGGAAGGTAATTGAAGCAAGGGTCTGGTTTTCTTGTTGAATAGCAACCCCTTCTTTCGCTTCAATAGCTTGATGCAAGCCCTCAGACCAGCGTCTGCCAGACATTGTACGTCCAGTATGCTCATCAACGATCACTACCTGATTGTCTTTAACAATATAATCAATATCACGATGGAACATCGCATGAGCTTTAAGCGCCGCAGTAACATGATGCATTAGCATGATGTTAGAGGCGTGATACAGACTTTCACCTGGATCAATTAAGTTTTCTTTGATTAAAAGCTCTTCGATATGTTGATGGCCAAGCTCAGTCAGATGAGCCTGCTTTTGCTTCTCATCAATAGTGTAATCCCCTTGATCACCCTCTTCTTCTTGCTTGATGAGATGGGGAATTAGTTTATTGACTTGGACATAGAGATCGGAGCTTCCTTCAGCTGCACCAGAAATAATCAAAGGTGTCCTGGCTTCATCAATTAAAATAGAATCGACCTCGTCAACGATAGCAAAATTTAAATGACGCTGAACCTTGTCTTCAATACTAAAAGCCATATTGTCGCGCAGATAGTCGAAACCAAATTCGTTATTTGTACCGTAAACAATATCTGCTCTATAAGCTGCCTGCTTATCGCCATGTGGCATATCAGGGAAAATAACGCCAACGGTCAAGCCCAAAAATTCAAAAATGGGCTGCATCCAGTGGCTATCACGTTTGGCAAGGTAATCGTTAACGGTAACAACATGAACACCGAGACCAGAAATAGTATTTAGATAAGCAGGCAGAGTAGCAACCAGGGTTTTACCTTCTCCAGTACGCATTTCAGCAATATTGCCTTCATGCAAAACCATACCGCCTATTAATTGGACATCAAAATGTCTAAGTCCCAAAGTACGGACAGAAACTTCTCGAACAACAGCAAAGGCTTCTGCAAGCATTTCATCTAAAGTTTCACCATCTGCAAATCTTGCCTTGAACTGTCCAGTTTTAGCAGCAAGCTCCTCATCGCTCAGCGCCTGCATTTGCGGCTCAAAAGCATTAATGGCCATTACTGTTTTTTCCATGCGTCGCAGTGTACGTTCATTGCGACTACCAAACATTTTTTTCATTAACGTATTCAGCATAGCCCTTGATAATCCTCTTGAGAATTTCAGCTTCAAAGCCGCTTAATTTACTAGAATTTTGATGAAAATGCCACGTAAACCATACATGGCCTGTTATTTTTCTTTGTGGGGGCGGATGAGGGGTTTCTCCAACCCTAATAACTCAACTCCCTTTCCACCAACTGCTCAATACTTAACTCCAATCCCGCAATACTCTTAGACTGCTGGATTTGCATAAGTTGCTCTTTCCAACTTTTAGCTCCAGGCAAGCCATGAGCCATATTAAAAATGGGTTTCAACAACAAACTGAGCGCAACACCTTGTTTAAACTGCTGATGAGCATAAGCGCAGTAATCATCTAAGACTGCCTGTCGTGAAGGAATTGCAACATGCGGGTAAAAATAATGGTGAATGGCAGCCAAAGCATAAGGATTTTGACAGGCTAAACGCCCTAGCATCACACCATCAACTTGAGACATATGTTCTTTTATTTCGTCAATTGTCGTTATATTGCCATTGATAGTAATAGGTAATTCCGGATACTCTTTTTTAATTCTATAGACATAATCATAATGCAGAGGCGGGATTGTTCTATTTTGCTTTGGATTTAAACCATGCAACCAAGCTTTACGGGCATGAACAATAAGCTTATCGCAGCCCGCAGCAATTATTTGCTGGGCAAAGGCTGAAAAAAACTCATAACTATCTTCTGCATCTATACCAATACGAGTTTTTGCGGTTACAGGTATAGAAACTGCGGCCTTCAAGGCCTTTATGCAATTGGCAACATGGGCTGGTTCAGCCATTAAACAAGCACCAAAGCGGCCTGCCTGGACCTTGTCACTTGGGCAGCCTAGGTTCAAATTGACTTCGGCAAAGCCTTTTTCTTCAGCAATCTTGGCGCAGCGAACCAAGCCCTCTAGCTCTGCACCACCTAATTGGAGTGCTAAGGGATACTCCATCGGAGCAAAACCAAGTGCGCGTTGCGGTTTATGGCTAATTGCACCAACAGTTTGCATTTCTGTATATAAAAGTGCATTAGGGGCTATAAGACGCATAAGCACGCGGAAATGGCTATAGGTCCAATCAATCATTGGGGCTATAGCAAGCGGGGAAATTAAGTTGGACTGAAATAAACTCTTACTTGGTTTCACGGTAAATACAAAACTCAGAAAGGCGCGATTATAGCTGAAATTTATAATTGCACAAAAAAAATATCGAATTGTTGCTGTTTAACCCTGGGAACACTGCCATTAAGTTAAGCTCTACACCATTGCCTACGTCCCGCGGCTTGTCCGCGGGATCCAGCGGTTTAGCTAGATTCCTGGATCCCGCGGACAAGCCGCGGGGGACGTAGGGATTTTCTTAACTTAACGGCAGTGGCCCCTGGGAGATGGTCACAAAATAGGGGTACCATTTGGTTTATAAAATAGACCTATGTATCGTGCTTTAAGTGCAGTACATAGGCAGGCTCAAACCTATGTTAGAACAAAGTACAACCAGGGTTATCCTTAACTTTGCTCTTTAATTCCTCTTTTGGCTCTTGTACTGACTTTTGTAGTTCCGAACTCCCCTTAACAAGCGGTAGTGAGCTAGCAAAAAAAGCATATTGATTAAACAATTTCTCTGCAATGACCGTCGAGATTTCTTTGGGGAATATGGCTAAGGGGGAGTTTTTGTCCAAGACTCCTTCTTGAATTGTAATTGCCTGTTTTACGGCCAAGTCCATTGCCTCACGGTTATAGTTTATAAAAGACTCTTCTAGTTGAGCTAGAAACTCAATCGGCCCTAGACCAGATGAGTTAAACTCAAAGGTATTTATTTTATATTTTTCTACTCTCTCTGCATGGTTAGAATAACTATTAGCATTATCAAAGAGAATGAAAACGTCAGCAATTCTATAATAAGTCTCAGACAGTGCCTTAAAACGCTCTAGACCAGAAGTATCCCAAATTTGAAAATTTACTTTTCCCGATTTTCCTGGAACAGTAGTGAAGTCTATACCAACTGTCGACTGGAGATCATAGGGGGTCTGCTTCATGCATTCACGTCTGAATTCTTGTTTTTGTTTTGCATCACCAATTAATACAACCTTAATCGTAGGAATTTTTTCATCTTTTAATTGCATCGTTTCTCCTGAGCGTTGCTTTAAAATCGTACAATTATTGCATTTACTGAACAATTTATCAACAGCTCTTTTATACCTCTGAAAGTTTTCTTTATAGATTCAAATAGATAGCCCATCATTTCTTTACAGATAAGGCTTTTAGGCAAGAGCAGTGTGAACCAACCTCTAAAGTTTAATTGATGATTATCTTTATCTAAGGAAAACTTTGATTTCGCTTCCATGCATCCAGGCTAAGGGCTATATGGATCCGGTGGTCAAACCACCTGCATCGCCTCAACAATAAGCTGCAACCGTGTTCGACCCTGGTACACATTGATATCCAACTTATAAGCAATATGAGCTTGTCGAGCACGATGATTAGGCCATTGATTCAGATCAACATTAAAGGCAATTGCGTCAATAACCTTACCACCATCAGGATGAGCAAGACTCAATTTTAAGTGGTGCTGACCTACAAGCCGCTGCTCCATTATTTCAAAGATGTTATCAAAACAGGGCTCAGGAAATTGTTGCCCCCAGGGACCTGCCTGATGTAACAAGTTTGCGGTTTCCAAGGTGATTTCTTCCGGATCCAAAGCCCCATCGGTATATAAAATCCCTTCACATTGAGAAACATCAATATGTTTTGCAACCTCATTAATAAAGGCTTCATGAAAGTCCTTAAAAGCTTGGGTCGGCAAACTTAAGCCAGCTGCCATTGCGTGGCCGCCAAATTTGGTGATCAGTCCTGGAAAGTCCTTATCAACAGCAGCAAGCGCATCACGTATATTCAACCCAGGTACAGAGCGCGCCGAGCCCTTTAATTCATCATTAATAACTGCAAAAGCAATAACTGGTCGATGGTAGCGCTCTTTTAAGCGACCAGCGAGAATTCCGATTACTCCTTGATGCCAGGCTTGGTCGTACAAACACAGGGCTACAGGTAGGCGATTATCATTTTCAATTTTTTTCGTGAGCTTTTCGACAGCAAGCATCGCTTGCTCTTTCATCTCCGCTTCGATAACCCGGCGCTCTTGGTTAAGTTCATCGAGTTGTAGCGCTAACATCTTGGCCTTTTCATAATTATCACTAAGCAGGCATTCAATACCGAGAGACATATCATCAAGACGTCCAGCGGCATTAAGCCTTGGAGCAACAGCAAAGCCCAAATCAGATTCACGTAAACGAGAATGATCCCTGCCGGCAATTTCAATTAGCGCCTTGATTCCTGGTCTGCAGTGGCCTTGGCGAATTCTGGCTAAGCCTTGGCTGACTAAAATCCGATTGTTTTGATCAAGGGCAACCACATCAGCAACCGTACCTAAGGCAACCAAATCCAGCAGTTGCGCCATATTAGGTTCGGCTAAACCCTGGGAACTAAACCAGCCCACATTAATCAGATGGCGTCTTAGTGCGAGCATGACATAGAAAATGACTCCGACACCGGCAATCGATTTACTTTGAAAGTGATCATCATGCTGATTCGGATTAACAATTGCACAAGCCTTAGGCAAGATTTCTGCAGGTAAATGATGATCCGTAATCAGTACATCAATTCCCGCTGCATTCGCTGCTTCGACGCCGTCAATACTAGCAATACCATTATCAACTGTGATAATCAGATCTGGCTGCCATTTTTTAGCAACCTCAATAATGGCTGGTGTTAAGCCATAACCAAACTCAAAACGATTGGGCACTAAAAACTCTACATGAGCTGCCCCCAGCAGGCGTAGAGCAGAAATAGCGAGCGCCGTTGATGTCGCGCCATCGGCATCAAAATCGCCCACAATCAGGATGCGTTGCTGTTCATTCAAGGCTTGTTCGAGACGTAAACAAGCTTTATCGATATCCGTTAGCGTATTAAAGGGTAATAAGGCTTGCAGTGATTTATCCAACTGCGTTTCATCCGTCAAACCACGCAGGGCGTAAATTCGCTGCAAGACCGAAGCATGATTGACAAAGGATGGTATTGACTGAGGAAGTTCCCGTTGTTTGATGCGCATAATTATCTCCAGAGTCTTGACCACCAATGGGTTGCCTTCCTGGAATAACTGCAATTATTCCAGTACCAATTGACTTTATGTTTATTAATTCTTTCTTCCAGCTGGTTTGCAACAAGCTGCTTTGGATCGCTAATAATTAGCAAATCATCCTTTGCAAAGGCAGTGGTTGGGCTTAAAGCACTAAGGGATTGTCCTAGGGAGTCAATCAGCACCTCATCATCCGTTGTAACCACCCTCTTTGTCTTAATTTGCAACTCGCCCTCACCCCAAAACCAAAGTCCATTAATTGCTAAGCCTTCACGTAGCGAACTCAGTGGATGAGCTCCCAGATACATTTGCAATTCAGTGATAAGGCGCTGCCAATACAACGATTTATCTAAGCCAGATAAAGCAGGCATTAAGGATTTATGCATGAGAGACTGGGCTGATTGGCTTTTGATTTCAGGCTTATCGTCAATGTTAAATAACCAGGTTTGTGTATCATGAAATACAGGATTAAAACCATCTGCTTTTAAGAAATCAGCAACTTGTGTAAACCATAACCTTGATTCATCTTCTGAGAGCTCTAGTTCTGTACCTGCTGCGACAAGCATTGCATCATTATGGGTTGCTTCCCAATGCACGGGCGATGCGACAAGCCATTTTCCGCTTAGCTGATGATAGTGTTTTAGCAAATCGGCGAGAGGCAAAGACTCTGGCTCATAAGAGAAACAAAGCAAAATATTTTGATAGTAATCCCCTAGTCCGGCTAAGGGTTTACTATCAGATGGCAGCTCATCCTTTATACCATTGACCACTACATCCATTGATTACACTGCCTTTAAATAACCATCTCTCTTAAATAAGGCCTTTAAATTACGTAAAGCCTGACGCATGCGTTGACTATTTTCGATTAAACCAAAACGAACATAACCATCGCTCTGTGGACCAAAACCTATTCCTGGCGAAACGGCAACGAAGGCCTCCTTCAGCAGGTATTTGGAAAACTCTAGCGAACCCATATGCTGATAGGGTTCGGGAATTGGTGCCCAAACGAACATAGTTGCCTTAGGTCTTTCAACCTGCCAGCCAATTTCTTGCAAGCCATCACATAAAACATTGCGGCGTCGCTCATACATAGCCCGGATTTCTTCTACGCAATCATCAGGCCCTTCAAGCGCGGTAATGGCCGCGACTTGGATTGGAGTGAAAGTACCGTAATCTAAATAGGACTTGATGCGAGTCAAGGCATAAACTAATTCCTCATTACCGCAGGCAAAACCTACACGCCAACCAGGCATATTGTAAGATTTCGACATGGAATAGGTCTCAATAGCTACATCGATAGCACCAGGTACTTGTAAAATTGAGGGAGCTTTATAACCATCAAAGACGATATCGGCATAAGCCAAATCATGAATTATCCAGAGCTCATTTCGTTTTGCTAATTCAACAACGCGCTCAAAAAATTCATATTCAACGCAATGGGTACTTGGATTCGCTGGGAAGCTGATAACTAAGGCTTTAGGACGTGGCCAGGTTTGCTCAATTGCAACTTCGACTGCTTCTAAAAACTGGTTCTCATCAATTAAGGGAATTTGTTTAACATTAGCGCCAGCAATAATAAAACCATAGGTATGAATAGGGTAAGCTGGATCAGGCACCAACACTGTATCGCCAGGCCCACTGATTGCTAAAGCAAGATGGGCTAGGCCTTCTTTTGAACCAATCGTCGTTAGAACCTGAGTTTCTGGATTGAGAGTGACCCCATAATGGCGCTGATACCAAGTTGCCATAGCACGACGTAAACGGGGAATACCTTTAGACATTGAGTAACGATGAGTATCAGGTCGTTGTGCGGTTTCAACTAGCTTGTCAACGATATGTTTGGGAGTAGGCTGATCAGGGTTTCCCATACCAAAATCAATAATGTCTTCTCCACGCGCTCGTGCCTCTGATTTTAACTGTGTTAGGGTGTTAAAGACGTAAGGGGGTAAGCGTTTGATACGTGGAAAGGGACTCATGTTTAATTACCTCTGTGATATACTGCCAGCTAGTATAAATTAACGTCCGATTAAACACCATGCATATCAACTTAGAAGCAGCTGATCAGAATAGCATCCAGGCCTATAGCGATGAGGGGATTAAGGTTGGTTCCTCCACTTATCAAAGCAGCCTTATCATCAGTACTCATGAAATTATCAGTGAATGGCCAATTTCATCTATTCAAGAACTCGATGAAGAGTCCTTGGAGCCCCTGCTTCGTTATCAGCCTAAAATTATCATCATCGGTCATAAGCAACAGGGAAAGTTTGCGCCACAGCCAACAATATTGGCTCTAGCAAAGCGACGTATTGGTTTAGAGACTATGTCCATTGGCGCTGCATGCCGGACTTTTAATGTGTTGCTCAATGAGCAGCGAGAGGTAGTGATTGGATTGATTATTTGAATTACCGTCATCTAGAGCGTAGCGAAGGATCTCCGGGATTAGCAATGTGCTACATTCAGGAGATCCTTCGCTACGCTCTAGATGACGAAGATGGATTACGACGAATAGCTTAAGCTTCTCTCTTCCTCAGGATTAGTGTTCAACCTTTCTTGCTCAGCAACCCTGTTTCCAGATCCAAACAGACCAGTATTGCTTTGTATTAAAGAGCGCACACTTGAAATAACCGCAGCTGGTTGAATATTAGCCGGGTTAAGTTTTTTAAGCTCTTGACGAATAAGAATAGATGCTTCAATAAGCTCTTGGGCATCATTCATATTTTTATAAACACGCATACGATAGCGCGCTGGCTTGTCATTATAGGGATTAGCTCCATCCAAGGGTTCCCTGGTTGTCGGATGAGTCTTATTCAGGCGTAGCCATTGTTCTTGAGTAGCTTTATCAACGATCTTAGTCAAACCAGGAATAGCTCGCCATCTTCCATTGTCATCTTGGTATTGTTTTACTAGCAGAGCCGGCTCTTTAATTGCTGTATAAACAACTAGTTCATCTTCGAGCGTTGCTAAATCAGCATCATGATTTGTCCCTCTATTTCGGATCTCTTCATCAAGTAGAGTAAGTCGTTGATGCAAATCATTATAGCTAGCTAAGAGAGCACTTACGCTATCCTGACTCCTAGCTAACTCAAGCTCTTCACTAGTGAGCGGCTTAAACACTTTCTTTACTACTTGCGAGGGTTGTTCAACAATGTCAGAAAAGTCATTTGGTTGGTTGACAACTGGAACATCTTCTAAAGCGTAGAAGTCAACATCATTCTCATCCCCTAATTGTGCTAAGGCTTGTTCATCGATTCCCTCTACTCTACTTGAACCCATAGCATTAAGGACTGCGACGGCTATTCGTAGGTTAGAGTTAAAAACAATGAAATCACTCAATGAACGCCACAATACATGGAAAAATAATCCATTTTGATAACCATCAGACAAGCCAAAGACTGCAGCTCTAAAGAAATCTTTTATACCACCAGCAGCTAAACTAAACAGCACTAGACCTGAAACTAATGGGGTTACAATCAGCGTAATCCCTAAAGCAACAAAACCAGCTATCAAGGCGGTGGAAAGCTTATTTTCCTCTGCAAGACTTCCAAAAATGATAGCGGCTAAAATAGGCATACCGACTAATGCCGCTGCTGTAAGTATAAGCGCCAATGCGATTAATAAGAGGCTAATAATTAATGACTTGAGAGGGTATAGAACAAAGCCTGCTAGACTACCAAAGAATTTATTTAATGCACGAAACATAAGCATCCCTTATTAAAATTAATATTTGAAAAACCGATGGGATGATATCAAATTGAGCAATTAATTCATAGATGAGACAGATATATTTTTTAGTTTCCATTATTTTTGACGAAAATCTAATAAGTAGGCATTATCTAGCCCCCTTAGCATGATGAGGCAGTTAGATATGGAAAACTACGCAGACAAGCTTCTCAAAGACGGTAGTCTGAGACAGGCACAGCTTAAAATGCTGGCTATGCTTAAATTTGTTGATGCAATCTGTGAAAAACATGGATTAGATTATTGGCTTGAAGGCGGTTCTTTGCTGGGTGCTATTCGCCATCAGGGCTTTATTCCCTGGGATGATGATCTAGATATCTCTATGCCCCGCGATAGCTTTAATAAATTTCTTCAGCTTGCTGCTGCAGAACTTCCTGAAAATATGTGGTTACAAACAGCGCAAACCGATAAAGGCTATTTTAATCTGGCGGTACAACTAAAAATCAGGGATCTGAACAGCCGTTATGTTGAGAAAAAAGAGCGTGGCGATGAACCCTACAAGCAAGGAATTTACATCGATATCTTTGTTTATGACAAAAGACCGGCAAAACCCTTGCAACAAAAAGTGTATAAAATCGCCAGCAAAAAACTTTGTCGAGTTCTCCACCATAAATACGCCGCAATGTACTTGCAAATGGGGCATTATCGTAGGTTCTATAAAACAATTTCTATGCTTCTACCAAAAACAATGCTGGAAAAGGCGCTGCAAGGGATTATTACTAAGGCGAATGCTAGTGAGAGTCCCTGGTTAGGTTATGGTTATGATTGTATCAATGGCACCTATTTTAACTATGATGATTTCTATCCCTTGAAGAAAACTCTCTTTGAGGGAGCATATTTTAATATTCCCAATCGCCCCGAGGTTATGCTAGCTCATCAATTTGGCGATTATTCTCTTTTGCCGCCTGAAGAAGAGCGGGTTTTAAAGCATTGCCGTGAATTAGTGGTTGATAGCCCGTCATCCTGAGCACAGCGAAGGATCTCCTGGATATGGCTCGGTGCTAATCCCGGAGATCCCTCACTACGTTCGGGATGACGTGGTTACGTTCGGGATGACGTGGTTACGTTCGGGATGACGTGGTTACGTTCGGGATGACGTGGTTACGTTCGGGATGACGTGGTTACGTTCGGGATGACGTGGTTACGTTCGGGATGACGTGGTTACGTTCGGGATGACGTGGTTAGGTTCGGGATGACGTGGTTACGTTCGGGATGACGTGGTTACGTTCGGGATGACGTGGTTACGTTCGGGATGGCTGGGTTATGGGTTGGAGCTCAGAAGAAAACGACACTAACCCTCAACCCGAACTCGAACATCCCGGGCATCAGAACGTCCGTGATCATCAACTACTCTCACTGTAAACTTACCTGCCCTAGCCTGCCATAAAAAAGGCTCATCCGGCGCTGTTTTAGCTAAATAAGTTTCATTGATAAACCAGTAAACCGCTGCCACATCAGCATCAGTAACCGCTGTTAGAGGAATTTCTGATTTTTGCTTTGAGTTTGCTCTTACAATATAGCTAAGCTCAGTTTGTGGCGAGGTTATTTGTGGACTCAGCCCTATCCGGTTAGTTGTTAGGTTACAATCTGATTCAAATACTGGTGGAGTACGTCGTTTAATACCAGCTCTTTTGAAAATCTTGAGCAAATCCGTCGGCCAAAACTCATAAATCTCAAAGCGTGTATTTTCATTAAAGTGGCAAGTTCGCAAACCGGTCAGCTGATCAATCGCCACCTCACGATAGATAGTATCTGTCTTGATTGGTGATTTGCCGGGAATAAACCAAGTCATTTCTCTATCAAGGCAATATCGGGTTGGCAACATGCCAGAGGCTTTACAGACTTCAACCCTAGCCAGATGCATTGTCTCTGGTCGCTTTACTAAGGTAGGTATCGGCCCAGCTTCATGGCGAATTGCATCTATTAGCTCAAAAAACAAAGGGGCAGCTAGATTTTTACCAACAAAGGCAGGGTTTGCCTTATTATTAAAATTACCTAGCCAGACAGTTAACACATAGGGTCCAAAGACCCCAACAGACCAAGCATCACGATAACCCGAAGAAGTACCAGTCTTCCAGGAAACAGGGAGTTGTCCTGCAAAATTTGCATCGGGGCGCGGGGTTTCCTTCAGCATATCCAAAACTAAAAAGCTCGCTTCTGTGGAGAGTAAGCGCTTCCCGGGATTAATTGGCTCATCCTGACGTGTTCGCAGGGGGTACCATAAACCATCATTGGCTAACATAGCATACAGACTAGTCAACTCTTTCATTGTCAATTCTGCCCCACCCAAGCTGAGAGCTAAGCCGTAGTAGGACTCTGGCTTTAAATGGCTGACTTGGGCATCCTCAAGCAATTTGTGTAAATTGGGTTTAGTGAGTTGGCTTGCCAGATAGATTGCGGGAATGTTACGGCTTAGCACTAAAGCATCTTTTGCCTTGATTGGCCCCATAAAATCATAATCAAAGTTTTCTGGGTTATAGCTACCGAAACTATGCGGCACATCTTTCAATACAGTATTAGGATGAATTAATCCCTGATCAAGCGCCAAACCATAAATAAAGGGTTTAAGAGTAGAACCTGGTGAGCGTTTTATTTCAGTGCCATCAATTTGCCCGGCAATCGACGTGTTAAAGAAATCTGCCGAGCCGATTAAACCTTTGACTGACATATCACGACTATCTACCAGCAAGACAGCAGCATTATAAGCACCAATAGATCGCTTACGTACTAGATAATTTGCGGTTATTCGCTTGAGAATAGCCTGTAATCGTGCATCAACCGTAGTTTTTATTTCTTGTTTTTGCCCCTTATTATAAGCCAGCACAGCATTAACAAAATGCGGCGCAACAAAGGGCAGCGAATGTAGGGTTTGCATTTCTAAGGGAAGATTAATACTCGCTTCCTTATTTTTATCCTCCGGATGCAAGGCTAACCAGCGGACGAACAGCTTGTTTCTTATATCCTTAAGATTCTTATTGGAGGGAGTGCGGCTCGTTGGATTTTGCGGGATAACACTTAGGGTCAAAGCCTGCGGCAGGCTAATTTTATTAACAGGCTTAGAGAAATACACCAAAGACGCAGCCCCTACCCCTTCAATGTTATTACCATAGGGTGCCAGGTTTAGATAAGCCTCTAAAATTTGTTTCTTAGAGTAGTGTCTTTCAAGTTGGAGAGCACGAATGACTTGCAATAATTTCCCAGATAATTTTTTGGAGTTAATAGCAAAACGTATTCTGGCAAGCTGCATGGTAATAGTCGATGCGCCAACTCGCCTTGATTTGACTACATAGGTTTGCCATCCGGCTTTGAGCATAGCTAAGGGGTTTAAACCATAGTGCCAATAGAAATATTGATCTTCTTGCAGCAGTGTTGCTTCTTGCAGCTGATGAGAAATTTCTGTTAACGGAGTGAATAAACGATATTTTTCATCCTTAGAGAGGGTTAGTCGCAATAAATGCTCATGTTGGTCATAGACAGCCGTTGAGAAGCTTATGCCTGTCAGCAGTGGGGGCTTTGGGCTGAATAGGATGTAGGCTGTTAAGGAAACTAACAGTAGTGATAGGACTAAGGTTGTTAATTTTAAAAATCGTTTCATTGTTTTATCGTTTCTAAGCCCTCTGGCGCATGATACAGATCCCGCGGTCAAGCCGCGGGAATTCGGAGCTATTTAAATCCTACTCAATTGATAATCTTCGAATCCCCGCGGCATCGACCGCACTGCCATTAATTTAAGGAAGGTTTTGCCATTCCCGCCTGTGCGGGAATGACAAATGCCCTTAACTTAATCTAGTGGGCATCGACCGCGTGGTTTGACCGTTGCACAAACCAAGTCAAACCACAGAAATTCATTGCGAAGATAAAAATTTTTACCCCCTAACGGTAAAATTCATCCAAATGCGTTAAGATATTCGTGCCCCAATTATCTCCACATCAAGTCGAGTAATATATGAACAAATCAATCTTTTCTCAAGCGATAGCTAAAATTGGCTCTATTTTCTCACTTGTATTTGGACGTATTCGCTGGAACAGCCCACCTTGGGCTGCTCACTTACATAGTAAAGCAAAAAGCAGTCCGCTGACGTTTTGGACAAGTACCGGCGTTCTCATTGCACTGCTGGCCGCCTTAGGCTATGGATATAATTGGTATAAAAACCTACCCAAACCCCAATTAATAGAAGCCTCCATTACCGCACCCAAAATTACCCCCTTAGCCGAAGAGATGGTTCCAGATACCTTATCGATTAGTTTTGGTAATAGTTCCGAGGAGGAATTTGTCAATCAATCCGTCGCTCCGCTCAATTTGATTGGGAAGGAAGTGACCAAGGGCATCGAGTTAACACCTGCAATACCTGGCAAATGGGTCTGGGACTCTGATAGCAGCCTGACCTTTACCCCCGACGAAGACTGGCCTGCAGGACAAACTTATAAAATACATTTTGCTAAAGATGCCTTTGCCGCAACTGCGCAGATGGCTAGTTATAACTATGAATTTTCCACGGTACCCTTTGAAGGCAAAATTTCTGAGTTCAAGTTTTATCAGGATCCGGTCAATCCCATGCTCAGGCAGGCAGTTGCTACTGTCAGCTTTAACTTTCCTGTAGATAGCGCAAGTTTAGAGGCTAATACTAACCTGATGCTGCAAGCCTTCAAATTTGGCAAGCTGGATTTAAAAGCCAAACATTATCAATTTACAATCGACTACGATGAATACAAGCGAACTGCCTATATCCATTCAGAAAATATTAGTCTCCCTGAGGTTTCACTTTATCTTATTTTAAATATTGGCAAAGGCGTCAAATCATCAACTGGTTCAGCGAAGCTTGCTGCTGATCTAAGCCAAAATCTGTTAATTCCTGATAGTTCTAACTATTTGAAAATCGGTTCAGCCGCTGCATCAATTATTCGCAATGACCAAGATCGACCAGAGCAGATTTTGACCGTTGAGTCCACGCTTGGCGTCACTGAACCAGAGATTAATAAATCACTCCATGTTTATCTCTTACCGCAAAATTATCCTGCAACAGCAACCGAAGCGGAGAAAACTAACTATGAATGGCAAAACCCTGGTGAAGTAACGTCAAACATTCTCGCCCTTGCAAAACCGCTTACCACTCAAGCACTTCCCAGTGATCGCAATTATGCGACCCTGCATAGTTATAAATTTAATGCCCAGTCACCGCAGTATATCTATCTAAAAATAGATAAGGGGATGCGTGGCTTCGGTGATTTTGTTTTAAGCAATGACTATACGGCGATCATTAAAGTCCCTGAATTTCCTAAAGAAATTGGCTTCCTACACAAAGGTGCCCTGCTTGCCTTAGGCGGTGAGAAAAAGCTCTCTGTTTTGGTTAGAGGTTTACCCGCAGTGAAATTCAACTTTGCCCGGGTCCTACCTGAAAATGTTAACCAATTAGTGACACAGACCCAGGGTGATTTTAACAACCCCTATTTTATTAATCAGAGTTTCAATCAGCAGAATATTGCTGAGATCTTTTCTGAAGTTCAGCAGTTTAATGCTTCTGATTTAACCCAACAGCAATATACTGCCCTCGATTTCGCTAAGTATCTTTCTGCCACAGCAAATTCTGGCGGCCCACAGGGGCTCTTTCTCTTGCAAGCAACAGGTTGGGATGCTGATAAAAATGAAGCGCTTGATGTCAATGCGAGTCGCCTGGTTTTAATTACCGATCTTGGCTTGGTAGTCAAAGATAATAATGACGGAAGCCACGATGTGTTTGTCCAGTCAATTACCCAAGGCACACCAGTTGCTAATGCAACCCTTACTATCTTAGGTAAAAATGGTTTAGGCGTATTAACCCGCACGACAGACGCACAGGGTCGGGCAAACTTTCCTAGCTTGAAGGATTTTGTCGATGAGCGTGAACCTACTGTTTATTTGGCGAGTTTAGGCTCTGATGTTTCCTTTATGCCTTATAACAAGGCAAACCGTCAGTTAAATTATTCTCGCTATGACACTGGCGGGCTTTATAGTTCTAATCAAGAACTCAATAGTTTAAGCGCCTATCTCTTTTCTGACCGAGGTATCTATCGTCCTGGTGATACAGCTCATATTGCTATGATTGTGAAACAAGCTTATGCAAAATCACAACCACCAGGTTTACCCCTCGAGCTTACAATTACTGATCCACGAGGTACTACTATCAAAGATCAGAAATTTACCCTGGATGAAAGTGGCTTCCTAAGCCTTGATTTTGCAACAACTGATCTGTCCCCGACCGGACAATATATAGTTAGTCTTTATATTGTTAAAGATTCACGACCATACAGTCTTCTAGGTTCAACAACGATTAAAGTTGCGGACTTTCAGCCTGATCGAATGCGAATTAGTTCAAGTTTTTCGCAAGAGCAAAAGCAAGGTTGGATATCACCGACTGATCTTAAAGCGAAGGTAGAACTATGGAATTTATACGGTGCCCCAGCAACCGATCGCACAGTCAGCGCGAAAATTCTGTTAGCCCCCAAGCGAGTGCAATTCTCTAAGTATCCAGATTATATTTTTGCTGATCCTCTGCAGGATCCAAATAAGCCCGCAAAAGTATTTACCGATACCCTGGCAGATAGCAAAACCGATGATAAAGGTCAGGCACAATTTGATTTGCATCTGGAACGTTTTGATAAGGCAACTTATCAGCTCACCTTTTTTGCAGAAGGCTTTGAAGCGGATGGCGGTCGCAGTGTTGCTGCACAGTCAACTGCCTTAGTTAGCCCGCTCCCCTACTTTATCGGTTATAAACCCGATGGTGATCTGGCTTATATAAAACAAAACGGTCAACGCTCAGTCAATTTTATTGCTGTTAATCCGCAACTGGCTCAGCTGAAAATTGATGGCTTGAAGATTCAGTTAGTTTCTCTGCATCCTGTCACTACCTTGGTAAAAGCTTCCGATGGAACTTATCAGTACCAGTCTATTATTCAATCCACTGTAGTTGATACCAAGCCGTTTACCATTAATGAGCAAGGTACTGTCTATAACCTTCCTGCACAGCAAATCGGTGACTTTGCGGTTAATATTTTGGACAGCAGCAACAATGAATTAAGCCAATTCAAATTCTCTGTCGTGGGAACAAGCCAGCAACCCCTGGCTAAAAATGCCGAGCTTGGTATCAAACTCGACAAAGAAGAATACAAGGCAGGTGAAGACATTGAACTACAGATTACAGCGCCATACACCGGAGCTGGCTTGATCACTATTGAAAGAGATAAGGTTTATGCTGTGCAGTGGTTTAAGGCTGACAGTACCAGTTCTGTACAGAAAATTCACATTCCTGACGATTTTCAAGGTAATGGCTATGTGAATGTGACCTTTGTACGTAATTGGGATTCCCCTGAAATTTTTATTAGCCCCTTGAGTTATAGCATAGCGCCCTTCGCTGTCGATCATGATAATCAGGCAGTACATATTGATTTGACAACGCCTAAGCTAGCCTTACCCGGCGAAACCTTCAAAATTGGCTATAAGAGCGATAAACCAGGAAAAATTGTCGTTTTTGCTGTCGATGAAGGCATTTTACAGGTGGCTAACTACCAGACCCCGGATCCACTGGCGTTCTTTTTCCAAAAACATGCTTTGGAAGTTATAACTGAACAAACAGTTGATCAGATCCTGCCTAAGTTTATTCAGGATAGAGAACTCTCAGCAGTTGGTGGCGATGGTGGTGAAGAATTATTAGCAAGCCATCTTAATCCCTTCAAACGTAAGACCGATCTCCCGGTTGTTTACTGGTCGGGGATTATCGATACTGATGCGACAGAGAGAGAGCTTAGCTATCAGATACCTGATTATTTTAATGGAACACTCCGAGTCATGGCTGTTGCCGTAGCTAGTGATGCAGTTGGTGCAACCGAGAAGAAATCTGAAATTCGCGGTAATTTTGTCATTAATCCCAATGCCCCTACTTTTGTTGCACCAGGCGACGAATTTGAGATTAGTGTCAGCATTGCCAATAACGTCAAGGGTTCCGGTGATAATGCTCCTGTGACAGTGCAGCTAACCAGCACAGCCGGTGTTGAAATTATTGGTGACTCCACTGAAAAGGTTGAAATCGCCGAAGGCAAGGAAAAAACGCTACACTTTAAACTAAGGGCAACAGAGGATTTAGGTTCCACTACCCTAAATTTTGTTGCCTCTACAGCTGACAAATCCGCAAAAATGGATGCAACACTTAGCGTACGTCCAGCAACTGCCTTTATTACTTCTATCATTAGTGGCAGCACGCAATCAGCTAAAGAAACACTGTCACCCGAACGTTCACTCTATCCTGAATATCGCAAGGTAGAAGCAGCGTTATCAAGCAGCCCGCTGATTTTAGTAGCCGGTCTACAGCGCTATCTAGAGGGCTTCCCCTATGGCTGTACTGAGCAGTTAACTAGTGAGGCACTCCCCTTACTAGCCATGTCAGGTCAAAGCTGGTTCGCCAGTGATACCAAGGCAATTAACGATAAAATCGCCGCCACAGTACAAATGCTTGGACAGCGCCAAATGTCTAATGGCGGTTTTAGTTATTGGCCAGGCCTGGGCGATAATTCTAGCAATACCTTCGCCTCTGTCTATGCAATGCAGTTTTTAACCGAAGCCAGGTTGCAGAATTACGATATTCCTGCTGATTTATTCAGTGCCGGACTCAGCTTTTTAAGAGACTTGGCAGGACAAACCCCAACTGATATGGACAAAGCAAGGATTCAAGCCTATGCCATTTATGTTTTAACTCGCAATGAGATTGTGACGACAAACTATCTGACTAACTTGCAGCTTTATCTGGATAAAGATCAACAGCAAAAATGGCAAGAAGAAATTACTGGTGCTTATATTGCAGCGACCTACCAACTTCTACAGAGTTCTGGAGAAGCGAATCGTTTAATCACTAAATACAAACCCCAGGTTAAACCCGTTAATGCAACAGACTTTTATGATGCCAATATAGCTGACGCGCAATACCTCTATTTGGTTGCACGTCATTTCCCTGGTCGCTTGCCAGCTATTGGTGACAAGCTGGTCATGAACCTGGTCAAGGCAATTAATAGTTCTGAATTAAACACTGTCTTGTCTGGTTATAGCAGTTTGGCCTTAAGCGCCTACGGACATGCTAACCCACCGTCCAGCGACTCCGTTTTCTCAATTGAAGAAATCTTTGCTGACAGCAAGGTAAAAACCTTAACGGCTCTTGATAATAGTTTTGAGAATGTGGCTATTGATGAACATGTTAAGCAAATTAACTTTATTAACCCAAATTCGCAGACTGTCTTCTATCAGTTATCACAAGCAGGTTTTGATAAAGAGCTACCCACTAAAGCACAAAGTGAAGGGGTTGAAATTTATCGTGAATACCGTGATAGCAAAGGCAATGTCATTAACAGTACAACCCTGGGTACTGAAATTGAGGTACATATTCAGGTTCGTTCACTAGCAAATCCCTATTTATCAAATATCGCCATCGTCGATCTCTTGCCCGGCGGCTTTGAGGTGGTTCGTGACTCAGTCCACTTAGACAATATCGATTATGCTGATGTTCGGGAAGATCGGGTTGTATTCTTCACTGGCTTAGATACCAGCGCTAGAGAAATTGTCTATCGTATAAAAGCAATTAACACAGGACACTATACTGTCCCTGCAATTATTGCCGAATCGATGTATGACCCGAATGTTCGCGCTAATTCTGCTGCGGGTGGTATTGAGGTTAGGGAAAGGAGTTAGTTACCAAAGAAAACCTTTATTACGCTACGCTGCATCAAGGCTACATTATTTTGATCTTTCCCTTCTCCCCTTTGGGGAGAAGGTGCCCGAAGGGTGGATGAGGGGTTTTCCTTCGTATGTCTTCATTTTTGAACTAAAATTAAGCTTGATAGCATACAGGGAGTTCAATGATGACTAACCATTACGATGCCATTGTTATTGGTGCTGGCCAAGCTGGCCCTTCTCTTGCAGTCCGGCTAGCTAATGAAGGTTTAAAAACTGCTCTTATTGAGCGTAATAAATTTGGTGGAACCTGTGTCAATACAGGATGCATCCCGACTAAAACTCTGGTGGCCTCCGCAGAGGTTGCGTATTTGGCCAAACGAGCCATTGATTTTGGTATAGAGATTTCTGGTTCTATTAAGGCTGATTGGCAAAAGGTTAAAGCACGTAAAGATGCGGTTGTGTATAAAGCTTCTCAGGGCGTAGAGCACTGGCTTAGAAACACAGCTAACATTGATGTCTATCACGGCCATGCACGTTTTATAGATAATCGGTCAATCTCGGTAAACAATGAAAGCCTAAGCGCCAACAAAATTTTTATTAATGTTGGCGCCCGTGCTTTTGTCCCAACAATGCCTGGATTGGAAAGCATTAATTATTTAACCAATTCATCCATTCTAGATTTGGAAGAATTACCTGAACATCTGATTGTAGTTGGCGGAAGTTATATTGGTCTTGAGTTTGCCCAGCTCTTTTGCTATTTGGGGTCAAAGGTCACGGTTATTGAAAAGGCAGCCCGTTTAATTCCCAGAGAGGATGAGGATGTATCAGAGACTGTGCTAACTATCATGCAAGAATCAGGTATTGATGTTCATCTGAATACAACCTGTCTTGAGTTTTCAAAATCTGGCACGACACTTCTTGCTCATGCTGGCTGTGATAATGAGAAAAAAACGATTTCAGGCAGCCACGTACTCATTGCCCTTGGACGCAAACCCAATACCGATGATCTTGGTTTAGAAAACACAGAGGTTAAACTTGATAACCGCGGTATGATTCAGGTTGATGACTACCTTGTTTCCTCAGTTCCCAACATCTGGGCGATTGGCGAATGTAATGGTCGAGGCGCCTTTACCCATACCTCTTATAATGACTATCAAATTGTTAGCGATAATCTTCTTAATAACACTAAACGAAAAGTCACAGATCGAATAATGACCTACGCCCTGTTTATCAATCCCCCTTTAGGACGTTGTGGCATGACAGAAGCAGAGGTTAAACAAGCAGGGTATGAGGTCTTAGTTGCTAAAAGACCAATGACTCAGGTCAAGCGCGCAGTCATGAAGGGCGAACCAACAGGATTTATTAAGGTGCTTGTTGATGCCAAAAACCAAAAAATTCTCGGCGCGACTGTCTTAGGCGTCGGCGGTGATGAAATCATTCATTCCATTCTTGATGTGATGTACGCCGATAAACCCTATACGCTAATTAGGGATGCGGTTCATATTCATCCTACAGTTTCAGAATTAATCCCGACTACTTTGGAGCAGTTAAAGCCTTTGTAGTCCACTACTCCGTCATACTGATGGGACAAACATCGATAAAGACCTCGTCATCTCGAACATAGTGAGGGATCTCCGGGATTAGCACAGCGCTACACTCAGGAGATGTCTCTCTACGTTCGACATGACGTAAGCATCTCCTGAAGGTGGCACTGTGCTAATCCCGGAGATCCTTCGCTGCGCTCTGGATGACGAGGCTGTGTTAGCCCATACAATAATATTAAAAAATACAAGTAGAGTTCTTAATAATTCGTTAAGAATCCTTAACTACAATGACCCAACTAAAAAAACTAATGGCGCTTTATGAAACAGAAACATAACTATTTTGTTCTTGATAAACCTTCTTTTGATTTTCGCAAAGCGGCATTAACCACACTAAAACTCCCTTATTTATTAATAAAATGGCTCATCTCTTTTATTCTGGCACGCAATATCACCCATCTAGCCCTGGATCCAACTAATACCAAGCAGCAAAGCGAGTTTAATCTCGTCCACTTTGCCAATGATTCAGATGAAGCAGATGATGCTGTTGTTATTAACCTATTTCCTCATGAATCTCATAAAACCCTGCAAGATTATCTACTAAAATTTAGTGGCTCCTGGTTTCCCCTCCCCTTTGTAACTACCAGTGAAAAGAAGCAGCTCCATTATGATAATGCTAAGGATAGGGAGCATATCGATAAGCTCATTAACGAACTTAGCCTTGTGCTCAGTGGTGACTCTCAGCTCGAAAAGTTCCAAGGTAAAACCTTCGATTGGGATAGAATTCATTTTAAAGGTATCAACTGTCTTGATGACAAGATGCGCGCCTATTTCCTAGAAAGATTGGAACAAAAATATGGCGATGCACCCTTTTCTACCGAAAAAAAGCATAAGCTGAATTTCTATAGCGTGGAAACACCTGACTATTCTGTTCTTGATTCTGTCGAAGTGGCTGGCCAAGGCGAAGAAAATAAGCCAATCAGTGAACGAAAATTTGTCATAGCCTGTTTAGCCCGCCAGCAAAATTATATTAATTGGATGAAAGACTTTAATCATTCTGCAAACAAAATTGGCTGCACAGTTGTTGGCTTTAATTATCGTGGGGTTGATTACAGTAAGGGAATGGTCTGGACCCAAGACAATATGATTAATGACGCAATGGCTCAAGTTGAACGTCTTATAAAACTCGGGGCGAGACCAGAAAACATTGGTCTGGAAGGGATGTGTATTGGCGGTGCTGTAGCAACTATTGCGGCAGCGAAACTCCATGATATGGGTCTAAAGGTCAAACTCTATAATGAACGTTCTTTTCGTTCTATTCCCCGCTTTATCACAGGGTTCATGTTTCCAGAAGACAGTGCAAGTCTTTGGAATCCGCTTAATATAGTTCGCTCGATAGGGGCAATTCTGGTTTTTATAATTACCTATCCCTTTATAGTAATTGCTGGTTGGCATATGGATGCCGCTAAAGCCTGGGACAGAATTCCCTTTGAAGATAAAGATTTCTCGCAAATTCACCGATCTGCTGATAGCAGCAATGAAGAGCAAGTTGACGGTGTTGTGCATGATAGCTGGGCTTCGATAGCCTCACATGTGGCAGAAAGGCAAACATTACTTCTTACTAGAAGAGAGCAGAGCCTAAGTCCTGACGATTTGGCCTTGCTTGTAGAACCCCTGGAAAATCATAATTTTCATGTGGCGCCGGGCGTTGAATATAGAACACCTCATACTGTTGCACGCCGACACCTTATACATACAGATGCTGAGGGGCAGACCCAATCCTATACCATGCATCAGCATATGATTGACAGTTTTAACAGAATCTTTAGCAAAAATCAGTCTGCCAAAAATCCACTTAAAACAGACACAGCTCTAGCTGAGAAAACTCGTGCACCAGCTAAAAGACGCCCCTTAGCTATCGCAAGTAGCGGTGGTGGCGGGCATGTCTTTGCTATGCTTGGAATTATAGATAACTTAAAAGCAGATCCTAACGTTGATATTGAATTCCCAATGCATAAGGCAAGGTTGTACGCCGAAAGCCCGGGCTCGGTTACTGGTGGCTTCCTCCGCTTAGGGATCTTCTTTTCTTCGCTATGGGGTATTGGCTACCTTATCAATAAAATGGCATTAGTCACAAACTCATACAGACTGCCTGACTACACCCCCTTTTGGAAGGAAGTAGAACGCATTGATAAATTAGAACAAGCTCCAAGCTCAGAGCCCCAATCACCTCCTCAAGGACGTATGCGACCCTATGTCGATATGCTTCTTGATGCTCATTCTATGGGATATTATGCTGCGGCGATGACCAATACCCTTCATCGCAATGGGCAAATTGAAGATATTAATCTACTGCTACAACAAAAAGAATTAAACGATGAGCTCAACTATGACACGATTTATTATTATTTCTTAAATAAACTTATTGCAGCGGCGGAACAAAACCAGCCTTATACGGAAATTATTTCAACCCAGCCATTATTTTTAGCAGCACTCTGTGATGCGGTGATTGAATATAACCAAAAATATCTACCTTCTAAGAATAAATCCCGCAGGGAAGATCCTTTAACACCCATCGAAATACATCAATATATGACTGATCTTCCCTCAATAGGTTGCGATCATTATTTAAACGGCTTAGCCAATTTAACCCCCTTACAAAAACAGCAGTTGCACATTTATGCCTTAAATTTACGTAAGCCCTTCTTGTTATCTTATTTAGAAAATGGGAAAGATTTTAAAGGCATACACAATATACCTTTTAAAGATAATCCCTTAGTACGAAGAGGTTTCAAAGACGAATCACTGGTGCAATATCTCGATCACGGCAAAGAGCAGACTATCAAGATTAAGACCTATTCCCGAAACCTTGCTGATTCTTCCTGGGCTTTAAATCCTGAGCTAGGTGAGGTTGTTGTACCCCCTGACGCTAAAGTAGCGGCGATAATGTTAAGCTCCTTGGGCTCAAACACCACCGTAGACTACATAGAAGAATTACTAAAGAGTAACTATGACCAAATCTTTGTCTTTGGCGGCTTAGGTGAGCACATTTACACCAAGGTGCAAGAAATTATCGAGAATACCCCACAAAGTGAACAGGACAGTGTGCGAAATCGCATTATCCTCTTAGGCAATCAAGACGATACCTCTGTTGCGCCAATCATGACTCGCAGTGATTGCGTCATTATTCGCGGGGGAATGAGTGGGATGGAGCAAGCTGCCTTACCTGCTCATCCTAATAAGGCGGTATTTTTCGATCAAGCCAATGAGGTTGACTATCAGGCACTTGGCCCTGATATCAATTGGGAAGATGGTAATGCAGAAGAGTTAATTGCTTATTTAAAAACCCAGGAAGTTCACGCCATGAGAACTGCACCTGATCAAATTGCTTCTGATCTTCAAACTAGAAACTCTGACTCTATTCAAAGGGATACTGTATTTGATCCTGCGGAACTGCCAACTAATCCCAGTTTTGAATCCCTCAAAGAGATTCATCTCGCTGCTGAAGAAATAAATGATGATGGGGGCAGAAGCCTTGTTGATTTTCAACGGAACAGGGAAACTGCGGCGAATAACACCTTTGGTGCTGGTCGCTTTTTACAAGAGCAAACTAAAGACAAAAATAAATCAACACATGAACCAAGCATTGGGGTGGAATATGACATATTAATTCAGTAATAGCTCACTCCCCTTCCATCATCCTGAGCGCAGCGAAGGATCTCCTGAATGCGGCATTGTTCTAGTCCCAGAGATCCTTCGCTATGCTCCCAAAGACGTACCTCATGTCGAACGCAGAGAGACATCTCCTGATAGGTAGCACAGTACTAATCCCGGAGATCCCTCACTATGTTCGGGATGACGGGGTCTTGCCCCAAAGGGGCTTGGTGCTCAGGATGACGGGCTATATTAGTGTGACAGGGTGACTTATTACCCTGGGTGGGGACTGATCTATTACTTAATTCAAATCACAACTTCCCTGGCCATTCGAACTCCAATGCGTGCTGATTGTTTTTACATTTAAACAATCATTATCAATACAGATATCAGATGCTGGGTTGATTTCACAGGCATTGGCAAAGTCATTGTTAACAAAGGATATCGCAATTGCCTTAGCTCCCTGAGGTATAGTTGCAAAGCCCTCACGCTGATCGCTTATCGCGCTGATAATCCAATTTGTTTGTGAACCATCCATGTTATATCTCACGATTAACCGCCTAATTGAGCCTAAATTACCTGCAGTAAAGTGCACGACAACTGTTTGAGGTAGCGCACCGCCGGGTAATTCAACATTAGAATCCAAGATATTAACCTTAGTCGGCACAGGATAATTTTCCCCAGCCAGTTTCCCCTGATATTGAAATGGATTGAAGCTAAAATTATTCATCAAAACCCAAGCATTGCCATTTATACTTGCCAAGGTATTCGCATTCCAATCGAGTGGAATTGGAAAGCGCTTTGAAGCATAAAGATAGGCTTGCCCCATATCAGGGGGTACAATCGTGAAAAACTCTCGTGGCGTTGCATCAGCAAAATTGGCATCTAAATAGAGGTCATTGCGTAAATTGTTTATATTCAGTTGCATAGAAGCTAAATCCGCTTGGAAATCAGCGCTATCACTACTATCAGCATAGAAATCAATTAGGGAGTTAAGTGCATTGATTGCTGCGGCAGTTCCTGCACTTGTCATGATCGCCTCAGGCTGGGAGCCTACATTATTATTCAAGCTATACCCCATCCCCCATAGCTGACCATTATTAAAGTAACCGCCATTGTCTCTCACCGATTGCCAAATTTTCAAAGCAGTGCCTTTACCAAACCAGCTATCAATAGTTTCGACACCCAAGGCTGAAAGAGCCCAAAGATTAGTTGTGACTGCACTAAAGCTGTTTCTACTTGCTGTGCTGGGAAGCCAATCATTAATTGATGAGGGAATAAGTGCAGTACCATTGGTAAAAAAAATCTGATTTTGCGTATCAAATGCACCGTTATAGAGAAAACTTAAGAGGCCAAGAGTTTTAAAACCATTCAGGGTTCTACCGCCTTGCAGCATCACCTTAATCCTTGCCAAAGCCTGTGTGACTTCGGCTGTTTGCTGAGTATTTTGCAAAATATGCTTTAATATTTGCAAGCCAGCGAGTACCGCGAAATTATCTTCTATTGAAATATCGCTAGGTGAAATGAGCGTTTGGACTCCCTCAGTTCCACTAGGTGTGAAATAAAAGGCCCCTATTCCTGATTGCATCAAAGAAAAGGCGGTTAGGCTATTCATCGCATTCACTAAGGCCGGGGAATCTGCCGAAATCTTGCCATTATTGAGCAGATATTCAGCTTGTAGAGGTCCAATCAATTGAGCCCAGGCATTTTTACCAATAAGTGGTTTTTGATCAGACCAGGTGGTAACAAAGGAATAAAAAGTTGAGGATAAATGGCGTGGATCAGCCTGTGAGGCAGTCGAAAGCACAAAGTCCCTGCTGATAAAATCTTGGAAACGTCCTTGGAAAAAGGGGTCTTTATTATAAAAACTGGTTGCTAGCCAACGGAAACTAAAGGCCAGTTTAGGATCAAGTATAGGGAGCAAACCGCTATATAAAAAACTATGACCAAAGGCACGATTTCGAGGCTCAGTGATATTTTCTAACTGATTTGCCACCAGCATTTTTGCCCTATCCTGCTCTAAGAAACCATTTTTTGCAGCCAAGGCAAGCGCAATTTGCCAGGTTGCCCCATGATAGATATCAGTACCATATTTTATATTTGTGCGTTCAATTTGATCCTGTGCCTCGAGCCATTCCAATTCAGTACCATCCATAGGTGGCAGGCCGCGACCTAAGATCGCAAAGGGAGTATAAATCGCGTCAACTACGGTGCAGCTATTATCAGCACTGCAAATAAAGTCACCAAAATAAGCCGCTACATCTTCTGTAGTCCCCACATAGAAGCTCAGAGGAATAAGTCTGTTTTGATCATTTAGGGTGAGCATTTTGTCTGAAACAAGGAAGCGTACCAACTGATTGATACTCTGATCATCCTTTGGTGGTTCAGCGAGGGAAAATGTTGTCGCACTTAGTAATAAAGCGCTGGCAGTGAATAAGACTCGTCTGTTGCTCATATGAATATATCCTATTGTGGATTTTCATCATAAGAATTTTCATTCAAGAATTAGGCCTAGTTTTTTAAATTATAACCCCCTCTCCCTGGCCCACTGCCATTGAGTTAAGAAAATCCCCACGTCCCGCGGCTTGTCCGCGGGACGTAGGCAATGGTGTAGGGCTTAACTTATTAGCAGTGTCCCTAGCCCTCGGCCCAAAGAGGCGAGGGGATTTTTATTTTAACTGTTTACTTCTTCAAACCGGCATTTCGAAACTCAGCTTCTTGTAAGCGAGTCGCAAATTCTTCGTCAGACTCATCAAAATCAGCTTTAGCAGACTTAATCTTATCCAGCTCTATTGGCTTTTCAACCTTTGCAAATAAACCTTTTGAAACAACTGCATGAACCAGTTCATGGAGATTATCTCTATATAACTCAGCCTTATCTCTGTCAGCCTGACTTGAAACAGTTGTTTCTATAACCTCAGCTGCTTTAATTGGATCGATTGTTTGAACAGGTTCAGGTTCAACCTCATCATCAAACAGAAACTCACCACTATCATGAGGAAGGAGTGGCGCTTCCTCATCAAACAGAAAGTCATCACTACCCTGAGAAAAGACTAGTGGCTCATCCTCATCAAAGTCGAAATTAAAATCATGGGAATCGCCACCAACAATATTGATCTCGTCTATGCCAGGAATCTGAATTTCAAGCACTTCTTCCATAACGCCACGATGACTTACAGCTTCATAGTTGTCGTCAACAAGCTCTCTATATGCATTAAGAACCTGAGTTCCGCAATCATAATTTGTAATCTGCGCCGCTGAAGTTTCAAAACCGAGGGCATTAAAATCCTGAATATCTAGAAGTTTTGCTAAAAACTTTTGGCTTTCTTCATATATCGATTCTTGTCGAGGAGTAAAAACATCCCCATCGATCAATGGCTGCGAGTCCTTTACAGACCATGCTCCATCTTTTCTCTGTAAATAGAACCAATGACCATCATGTGAAGCTGCTAGGAAGACATCTTTTTCAACATTTTCATCGCTGCTTAGTGATGCTTTGACTCTGAGAAATTGCTCAGGTGACATTTCTGTAAGCGAAAATGGTTCTGTAGTCACGATATCATCAGAGCGATAGTCTTCAGCATTGAAAAGATCAATCATATCCTGCTGTTGCAACAAGGTACTCAGTGGAATTGAGCCACCATTTCTAAGGTACATTTGCCCCAGCGTAGGTCGAGCCTCGTCATGCATATTAACCACATCTTTTTCAACCTGCTCAAGAGCCTCGGAAAAGTCTAATGGCCAAAACATCTTGTCGAAGTTTACCTCGTCACTATTGCTATTTGGTTTTAGAAAAAAGGAAAGTAATTGTTGTAACAGAGTAACAGCCTGCATTTGCTGTATTTGAACAATGTCATATAAGCGAATTTCATTCTCAACGCAATACTGAATAATATCGTCTCGTTTCGCTAGGAAAGCCTCCCGCCTGCTCTCAGGAAAATATTCTTTCAAATTTTCATATTGTTCATGAAGATGAATAATCTCTGCTTCTGACAATTTCATATTATCCACCACTTATAGTTATATCTTATATGCTTAATTATACTTCAGTTTGCTTAACTGAAACTTAACAATTACTGTATATTTTTTATTTTCACAATTCATCCAGGTACCGTCATCCTGAACAACGTGAAGGATCTCCTGAATTTGGCATGGTGCTAATCTCGGAGATCCCTCACTACGTTCGGGATGACGAAGACCTACGTTCGCAATGACGAAGGCTTTTCCCCTACTTGACCTTAAGAATTCAACTCAGTAGGCTAACAATTACTGCATATTACGAACGAGGAAGTCCTTATGCGTCTGTTTTTAGCTATTTTTATACCCTTTTTTGTTTTTTTCACCATTGGACGACCAATTGCCGGCATTATTTGTCTAATCTTGCAAATTACTCTAATTGGCTGGATACCAGCTGCCTTATGGGCTGTTTATTCGCTTTCGCAATACAAAACTGATCAAAAAATACGTGATAACAGGCTCTAAGGCTTATTTTTTTGCAGGTCTTTTTTAGCCCAATTGATTAAGCCTCCGAGCATAAGGATCTCTTTTTGTCGTTTTGATAAGCTATGCTTGACTTCAATAGGCTTACCATCAACTTTTATTTGCAAGTCTTCCTGATCTAAGACCGCAGGTAAATTATTAATCTCTACCTTGTCGCCCTTTTTAACCCTGTCGTAGTCTTCAGGGTTTTTAAACACCAGGGGTAAAATGCCAAAATTGATCAGGTTTTGCCAATGAATACGCGCAAAACTTTTGGCAATAACTGCTTGCAAACCAAGATAGCGTGGTGCTAAGGCAGCATGTTCGCGACTTGAGCCCTGGCCATAATTTTCACCGCCAATAATGACGTGACCTGCTTTACACGCTTTTGCCAGCTTGTGATAGTCCGGATCAACATTGATATAGGTAAATTCGCTAATTTTAGGAATATTTGAGCGATATGGCAGAACCTTAGCACCAGCAGGAGAAATCTCATCGGTTGAAATATTATCGCCAACCTTCAGTAAAACCTCTAAGTCTAGCTGAGAGGCTAAGGGTTCAAGCTTTGGTAATGAGACAATGTTTGGCCCCTTTTGTAGTTTCACTTTTTTCGCTTCTTTTAAGGCTATAGGTGGTTCAAAACAGGCCTTATCCAATATGCGATGTTTGGGGAGGCTTATTTGGGGATAAGGAATTTCTAAGGCACGCGGATCAGTAATGACGCCGGTTAAGGCTGATGCGGTTGCAGTTTCAGGACTACATAAGAAAACCTTATCTTCGATGGTTCCAGATCGTCCCGGAAAATTACGCGGCACAGTGCGTAAGCTATTTTTATCCGTTGCCGGAGCTTGCCCCATGCCAATACAACCATTACAGCCTGCCTGGTGGATGCGAGCGCCAGCATGAATTAGGCTCCCTAGATAACCATCACGTACCAGCTCTTCCAAGACTGTTCTTGAACTAGGATTGATATCAAAGGATACGTTATTTTTTATCGTTCGGTCTTTTACCATTGCCGCAGCAATAGCAAAATCACGATAGCCTGGATTGGCGGATGAACCAATATAAGCCTGGTAAATTTCTTCCCCGGCGATTTCTCTAACAGGCACCACATTTCCTGGACTTGTGGGTTTGGCTATCAAAGGCTCAAGTGTTGATAAATCAATTTCTTCATACTTATCGTATTTGGCCTCTTTATCAGCGATAAGCTCTATCCAATCATTTTCCCTACCCTGGCTTTTTAAAAATTCGAAGCTAATGTCATCGGAGGGAAAAACTGTAGTTGTTGCACCTAACTCAGCACCCATATTAGCTATCACATGGCGATCCATTGCGCTTAGGTTTTTCAAGCCTTCGCCATAATATTCAATGATATAGCCAACCCCGCCCTTGACATCATAGCGCCGTAGCATTTCCAGAATAACATCCTTAGCACTGACCCATTCTGGCAATTCTCCAGTCAGCTTAACACCCAAGACCTTAGGCATTTTTATATAAAGCGGATAGCCAGCAATGGCCATTGCCACTTCTAAGCCGCCAGAACCAATAGCGATCATTCCTAAGCCACCTGCGGCACAGGTATGGCTATCAGAACCAGCCATGGTCTTGCCTGGTTTGCCAAAGTTTTGCATGTGAACTGCGTGACTAATACCATTTCCTGGTCGGCTAAAATAGATGCCATAACGTTTAGCGGCGCTGGCTAAGAAGAGATGATCATCTGGATTTTTATTGTCTTCTTGAATCAGATTGTGATCGACATATTGCACTGAAATTTCAGCCTGCGTTTGCTCCAAACCCATAGCCTCTAGTTCTAACATTACTAAGGTACCGGTAGCGTCTTGGCAGAGAGTTTGGTCCACCTTTAAAGCGATTTCTTTACCGGGGATCATTTCGCCTGAAATAAGATGTGCTTTAATTATCTTTTCTGTGACGTTCATTTCCCTTACAGTCCCTTGTGCGAAGCCTTGTTTAAATATAGCACATTACTACCCTCATCCGCCCCACCGGGAAAAGGTGGCGCGTAGCGCCGGATGAGGGGCTCATTTGTTTGTTTTAAACCTGTCGCCTTGCCTCAAGCACATTAGGAATTTGTTCCAACTTGCTCAACAAGCGCGAAAGACTATTCAAACCATCAATCTCTACTGTCAACGTAATAAAGGCAGAATTTTCCTGTTTATTCGTTTGCGTTTGCAGCGCATAAACATGGGCTTTTTCATTAGCGAGTAAAGAGGTTACATCTCTAAGTAAACCGGAGCGGTCAAAGGCTTTAATTAGCACATCAACGACATAATGATCCCTCGTTGAGCTACCCCAGCTGACTTGTAAAAACCGTTGCTTCTGTCTTTCACTAGCATGGATTATATTCGGACAATCCGTACGATGAACTGAAACGCCTCTTCCTATAGTAATATAGCCAACAACTTCATCGCCAGGAACCGGTTGGCAGCAACGCGCCATGCTAGTAAGTAGGTTACCAACACCTTCAATGCGTAAATCACTACCACGGACTTCTGGCTTGGCGTGTGGTTTCACAAGGTTGTGTATCACCTGTTGTTCTTCCACTTCAGCCGGCGACAAGCGGTTTAAAATCTGTCCTAGCTTGATATCACCCCTGCCTAAGGCAGCCAGTAAATCATCGAGACGTTTAAAATTAAATGAGGTCACTACATCATGAAGGCGATCGGTTTTAATCCCTAAATTCTTTAGCTCTCTGTCAAGAATTTCGTGCCCCTGAGCTCGATGCTCATCATAATCCTGCATTTTAAACCAATGTAGAACCTTGGCTTTTGCCCTTGATGTCTTTAAATAATTAAGATGAGGATTAATCCAGTCTCTGGATGGGCGCAGCTCTTTGCCGGTTAAGACTTCAACCTTATCGCCGGTTTTCAACTGATAAGTCAGCGGAACAATCGAGCCATTGACCTTGGCTCCGCGGCAACGATGGCCAATTTGACTGTGAACGTGATAGGCAAAATCTAAGGGTGTTACTCCCTGGGGTAAGTCAAGTACATCACCGTCAGGAGTGAAGACATAGACCCTGTCTTCAAGGAACTCTGTTTCAACTGCCTCTGACACACCTCGCGATGTTGCCATTTCTTTATGCCAGGCCAATACATCACGAAGCCATTCAATTTTGCGCTCGTGACTTTCCTTGTGTTGCACTGCGCCCTCTTTGTATTTCCAATGCGCGGCCACACCCATTTCAGCCAAATCATGCATTTGAAAGGTGCGAATCTGTACTTCAAAAACCCGCCCTTCTGGTCCTTCCACCGCGGTGTGTAGCGATTGATAGCCATTCGGTTTGGGATTGGTAATATAATCATCATATTCAGCAGAAATCTGTTTCCATAGTGAATGGACTATACCCAAGACCTCGTAGCATTGATCCTTGGTATCCACTAAAACTCGCACTGCAGTGGCATCATAGATTTCATCCAAGGACACATTTTTTCGCTTCATCTTGCGGTAAATACTATGGATATGCTTGGAGCGACCATAAACAGCAAAATGATGTGCACCTACTTCAGTTATTTGCTTATTGAGCTCTTCAACAATCAGATCAACGTAGCGGTCCCGTTCAAGGCGTTTTGCTTTCAAGCCTTTGGCAATTGATTTGTAATCCTCTGGATGTAAATGACGGAAGGCTAAATCTTCCATTTCCCATTTAATCGCACCAATACCTAAACGGTTTGCTAAGGGCGCATAAATTTCCATTGCTTCAGTCGCTATTTGTTTACGCATCGCCTCTGGTAATTCTGAGCTTGCGCGTAAGACACAAAGGCGTTCAGCCAATTTAATAAGCACCACCCTAGCATCATCAACCATAGCAAGCAGCATCTTACGGACATTATCAATTTGGTGTTTATTTTGCGGATAACGATTCAGAGCCTGCAAATTATGCATGGCGCTCATTTTCTCAATGCCCTTGACTAGCTTAGCAATATGAGGGCCTAGCTGTTCTTCAACATCATCCAACGATAATTCGGCATAATGGACATTTTCAAAAATAATCGCAGCAGTCAGAGTTTCCTGATCGACTTCTAGATCAGCTAAGAGATCAGCCATAGCCAAGCCCTGCTGCAAACAGGAAATCCCTGTTTCGGTGGCATGATCATGGCCTGCTAATTGGCTTAGTGTGCAGGCATTGCGAATTAGATCCAGATCTTGAAAATACCCCTTTGCTCCTAGTTGGTGTAACCATTGCTCAACATCTATACCTACATCGGTTAACCAGGGAGTACTCTCTTTCACTTTGACCATTAGAATTATCCTTTTTCAAATAAAGCGATGGATTCAACATGTGCTGTATGCGGGAACATATCCATAACACCTGCCGCTCGCAATCGATATCCTTTATGATTGACTAAAATATCACTATCTCTTGCCAAGGTTGCAGGATTACAGGACACATAAACCAATCGTTCAGGATTAAGCTTCTCGATTTGCTTCACGATTTCCAGCGCCCCAGACCGTGGTGGATCTATTAAGAGTTTAGTAAATCGCTGGTTTAAAATCATCGCTAAAGCATCAATTTGTTCTAAATCAGCACAAAAAAATTCCGTATTGTTTAAACCATTGGCCTCAGCGTTCATTTGCGCTCTGCCAACCATCATTTGACTGCCTTCAATTCCAATCACTTTAGTACAGTGTTTCGCCAGTGGCAGTGAGAAATTTCCTAGACCACAAAAGAGATCGAGCACAACATCGTCTTGGTTTAAGGCCAGTAATTCAACGGCGCGAGCAACCATTAAACGATTTAGTCCAGCATTAACCTGAGTAAAATCATTGGGGTGAAATTGAAAGTGGATATTTTCCTGAGGCAAGGCATAACTTAAAAACTCGCTTTCCCCTTCAGGATAAAATAAATGAACACTAGCTGGCCCCGCTGGTTGCAGGAAAAGACGGAATTGGGTTTGAGCTCCGAAGTCACGAAGTTTTTGCTCATCCTGCGTACTTAAGGCCTCAAGGTTACGAAATATTAAGGCAATATCCTCATCACCAGCAGCCACCTCAATCTGAGCTATCGAAGCTGGATTATCGAGAGAATCTAAGAGAGCGCGCATCGCAGGTATTTGCTTATCAATTCGTTCATTTAATACAGGGCATTGGCTAATTTCAGCAATATAGCGAGGATTGTTTCTCTCTCTAAAACCAACTAAGGAAGAGCCTTTCTTAGCAACATAGCGTGCACTTAAACGCGCTTTGTTACGATAATGCCAGGAGTTTGCTTTGAGTGGTTCAAGAACGGTTTCAGGTTCACAGTGGCCAACACGCCGCAGCAAATCCAGCAGTAAAGCCTGCTTCTCATGGATTTGTGCTTGTTCGTCAAGATGTTGCAAGGAGCAGCCGCCACATAAACTGTAATGAGGGCAATGAGGCTCAACCCTTAAAGGAGAGGAGGAAATTATGTCTGTCATCCGCCCTTCATCGTAATCGCTCTTAACAGAGGTGTAGCGAAACGATACCTTTTCTCCTGGTAATGCGCCTTGGATAAAGGTTGTCTTACCACCAATTCTTGCGATACCTCGCCCATCATGGCTGAATTTTTCAATATCAGCGGTTTCTATGGTTGTCGGGGGGCGTTGGCGTCTTCTACTCATTAAATTAATCTCTTAAATCAGGGTCTGAAAAGGAAATAAACTATCACCGGATTCCCGCGAAGGCGGAAACCTATTTTCAACTAAACACAGTACCAATATGGGGATAGATTCCCGCCTTCGCGGGAATGACAAATGCTCTTAACCCGCCAATTGTGGCAGGAAGGATAGCACAGGCTATACCAGCAGGCTATCTTCTATCAGCCTAACAAAGATTCTGCACAGTGCTATCCTGTCTTTGCACCAAATTGCTATTTTCTTTATTCATATTGCTGCCAGGCTCACTAAAAAAAATCGAATGTTGCTGTCCCTTTTTATAAGAAGACGTGGCTTAGGGGGACAGGGCTCATCTATTACAGACACTTGTGTAGATACCTATGGGTCAAGCCGCGGGAATTCAATACTAAGGTGGGGGCTGACCTATTACCTGTTAGCTAACAAAAGATCCTAAGGCTTTATTCGCGAATTCAAAGTCTTCTTCGCTATCACTATCTTGAGAGTCTTTATAGGAAAATATAGAGTTCCTCTGCCCTTCTCCGTAATTAGAAACTGGCATAGTTAGTTCACCTAAGGAGGTTAGAAGCTCACCTAATTGAAACTTAAAGTTAAAGCCAATCTTCTGTACATAGTCAACTATTGTGTCCTGTAAAATCATTTTAAAGACCCTAAAGTTTGCCGCGGTTTTGTATTGCAAATAAGTCGAAGTAGTCGTATCAAGTTGTGTTACCAGGGCATCTATAAGCCCAGCTTCAGGGTTACAATTTTCATCTACAATTTCCTGACTAATATAGTCTGCACTAGTTGTTATAAGTTCATCTAACAATATTAGAAAATCTCTCTCTTCTTCTGAGACAACAATCTCGCTAGTTGTTTGCGAATCAGAAGCCTCTGGCTTAGCTATCCAGCTCATTTTTAAATTTACCGTTAACCGTTCCAAGATAGAAATATCATTAGACCAATCTGCTATTAACCCAGGTTTAGCCAATTGTATCTTTTCAGCAATTTCACCAGTAAATTCTTTAAAGAGACTAAAGGAGCGCTTGTTGGAAATATATTCATCTGAGCATTGCACAAGTTCGGAGACAAAGTCTTCTAGGACACCTAAATTAGAACTTAGATACACACCTTCTTGAATCTGAGCCAATTTTACCTCTGCAATCTTCCTCGATAGCGTCCATAAAAATTTTACAAATTCTTGTTCGGCTAGTGATTGGCATTTTCTAGTTAAAAGATGATATCTCATCTCTAGACCAAGCAATGAAAATTCCAACTGTTCCATAAGTTTTCTATCTGAAGGGTTATTAACAAGCTGACTTACTCGCCTAATGGCAGCAATTGCACTAGATCTGAAGACAAAATAGTTAACTGCTGTTTTATCACGAAGGAAATAAATAAAACTTTCTGATAAATAGACATAAAGATTATCTACATATTGCTGGTATTCTTCAGAGCTTTCATGAAAATGCTTGTTAAACTTATTCAGTTGCAAAATAAAATTACTCTCCACTTCAGTGAGAGGATTCTTATCTTTCTTTAGCATTGGCTGAAACTGCCCAATACTCAGCACCGAAAAAATTATTTTATTGATGGCGCTTCGTAATCTGGGGTCATTTCTAAAGTCTTCAGGCAGTTCGGAAACAGCTTCAATTGCTGTTGTTTTAAATCGCCAATAACTGTGGCAATTTGGCTGAATTAAATAAGCATAATTTGCGATTATTAGCGCCACTGCAAATCTATTCATCTGCAGAACAATTTGTTCATTAGGCTCATACTCAGTTATAAGCGTCTTAAAATCCATCATATTCACAAAGAAGTGACTTTCATGGAGCTCTAGATCAGCCCGCATATCTCGTTTCTCACCGCTACGCTGATAAACAATGCTTATAAACCCTGTAAATCTAGATTTAATCTCAATATAACGTGCTGCCTCAGCAAAAAAGGAACTCATTACAGGCCATGACTCTACCTGATCGAAGACTGTAACTAGTTTGTCGAAATCAATTCGGGTATCAAACTGCAAATCCCTAAGAACCATTAATTCAAGATCATTAAGTGCTAAAACCTGTGCTTGTATTGGGATTGGGGGTTTTTGGTTCTCAGCGCCTTTATGTGTTTTATATTCACACCTATTATTTGCGAGGTCTTCTGTATAACCTGTGATAGTTTCTTGCAAGCCCAAGGCGCTCAGCAACGTATTATTGTCGAGTAAAACCGAAAAATCCTTATTATAAATTTCTCCGTCACTATCAAATTTGACATAACACAGGGTCAACCCTAGTAAATATCTTGAAAACTCCTGCAGGCTAACCGAATTATCGTTCCGGCCAGCAAATTTGCTAAAAAGTTTTTCAAGGGTTCCTAAAGCTAATTCAGATTCAGACTCACCCTCTGTGTTAAACAGTAACTCTTTGATTTGCGCGAAAAATGTTTTATAAAAATCATGAGCTTGCTCACTTTCATTTTGATTAATTTTGCTGAGTAATAGCCGGACAACTTTTGCATACCACATTATTTAATCCCTCAAAAAATATTGAGGTGAATTTAATCATAATTAGTAATTTCATAGCAAACTCAAATCTTGTTTCCCTATAGTTGCAGATTTTGCGTAACCCATTTAAATTTTGTTAAGAAAGAATGAATACACTGTATCGCCTTAGACCTTAGTAGGAGAATAGAGTGGATATTGCACATAATGTAAACAGTCTTTTAAATAATGATAAAAAGATAATTCTAGAACAAATTGCTAACAATAAGGAGTGGCTGCTCTAATCAACTCCTCAGACCTCTTATGGCCTTCTTATTCGAAATAGGAATAGGCTCAAACTTTTATTCATACTGCATTAATCACTTGTTAACCTGTTGTGCTCAATAATAGCTCTAAGCCCTAATGCTGGTAATAAATATCTGAATGATAGGAGAATTATCATGGCGCAAAGTAAATTTGAAATGCCAGGAAAAAAACAGTTTGATCTGGTTAAACAAGCAACCCAAGATTTAGTCACTGTTTTAGGTGCCGCTGTTATGTTAACTGCTGCTTTGGAGACGCCCACTCTAAGTGCTGATGATAAAAAATTGATTAAAAGCGCTATAACTTGCTTTGAGCGTATCAGCTCGAGAGCTAAGACTTTCTTAGACACACTAAAACAAGCTTCTACTAATAATGAACAGGAAGAAATTAACCTTCTTACAAACCTAGTTGAATCGGATGAATTTAAGTCATTGGTTGCTGAAGTCTACAATTTTCGCCCTTTTTACGACAATGTGTTTAAAGTTATTCCTAAATTAGGATTAGACCAAACGGATTCGAAAAAAATCGGCTCCTCAACTACCGGACCAGCCTTCTACCTAATGCGTTTAACTAATGTTTTTAAGGAATGGGAAGATGTTTTTAAGGACTGGGGAAAGAAGGTAACGGAAAAAGAAGTTACAACAGATCAGCTTTCCGATAAACACTCTAAAATAAGAGAATTAGCAAGGTTACGTACAATATTTGTAGGATTAACTCACGGGGCTGACATAGGGATGGACAGTGAATTTGTTCTCACTATGCTAAAAGATGAACCCTCATTAACACCTGACAGTGTTGTAGGCTTCCTTAACCGATGTTTAGATCACTTACGCCAAGATAGAGCCTTTGTTCTTAGACAAGTTGCAATAGATGGTATGAACTTGCAATTTGCTCCTGAGCAATACAAGCAAGATAAAGAGATTTTTACCATAGCAACTAATCAGAATCGCGAGGCTTTTAAATACGGTGCAGACAAATTTCAGCAGGAGAAAAAGATTTTTTTAAAGATGGTTGCTGAAGATGGAATGCTTCTTGAATATGCCCCTCCTTATTTAAAAAATGACCAAGATGTTGTCGGTGCAGCAATTTTTCAAAATATAAAAGCATGGCAATATGCGTCAGATGATTTACAAGCCATAAGGACAAAACATCTTGATAAAATTCGTCAAGGAAGTAACGGTAATATAGATCTTGCAGCTTTCCCCGAATTTTTAAAGAAAGACAAAATCATAGCGCGCTTTTTAACAGCGCACCTTGCAGTTTATGAAGACAAGCAAGCTGAGCGCTGTATTGCAGATGAGCGAAAGAACGATAAAAATTTTAAATTGGATGCGAAATTTATTTCTCAATTCAGCAAGCAACTTGATTCCTTAAATGATGAGGCAAAGCATTTACAACAATTAGCAGAAAAATTTCCTCATTATAAGCAATCGGCTGAGGCAACAACAAAATTACACGAAACATTGAAAACTAGTTTTGAAAGTTTTTTAGAAAAAGGAGCAGAAGGAGAAAAAGTTTTCAAAACATCTTGTGCAACCGCTATAGCCGAAGCACGCCCACAATTCAAACAGAACCCTAGAATAACAGACCTGCTAAATGGATTGGAGCAGATTGTTCGTGCGTTAATAGGTGAGGGAGAGCTTACAGATAGACTGCATCGAGCAGCTAATAGCCATCATACCTTCTTTAGGTCTGCCGCTATGGTTACAGCCGATAAATTAGCAGCCACTGCTAAAATTTCTCCCAAACAACTCGATGATTTGACTCCAGCTGACAAGAATGAGCTGACCAGCCCTCAATAAGAGCTTTGCTAATAGGTCACTGCCCATTCGTTCTGAGCAACTCGGGCTAATATCAGAAAAGAACTTCGAATCAGAAGCCCCTTCCGCCGTTCGGACACCTTTTCTCCACGCTTAAGTGAAGGAAATAATGAAAACCGTTCTTTGAGAGGTATGTGCGCAAACACAGGTCTCGAAGCGTCACAGAGTGCAAGGTTTCGTGACGGCCTAAAGGCCTCCTCAGCCCTTAGACCATGCTATAGGTGTATAGTTTTGCGTAGTTCTGTTTAAATTTTGTTAATAATCAATAAATAATCTGTGTGACTTTAGAACCTACTCGGAGGATACAGTGGATATTGCTCATAATGTAAATAACCTTTTAAATGATGATAAAAAGAGAATTCTAGAGGAAATCGCTCTTAATATAGTCGGCGATATTGTGATGCTTGATGGCGATGTGGATACACAAGAGGTCATAAATGCCACAGATGTTGCTATGGCAATTAATGCCCTTGTAAAGGGTCAAGGCTTCAATGCAAGAAGCGGTAAGTACTATCCAAAAGAAAGGATACAAGAATTTTTTGATCTCCATAAACTGTCTTTACAGAGTTTAGCTAGTCAGCTGTTTACCATCAATGAAGCTGACTTGTTTAAAGATATAGATACCCTTGGCACGATACTTTTTGGTCAGCAATGGAGCCGTGAATATCTCACTAAAAATGACAAGGTAATCTTAGCTTCTGAGAACTCCAGGATAATCCTTTATCGCGCCAAAAATGGTGAATTAGCCATCCGATTTCCATCAGAAGAAGCTCGTAATGCCTTCATGGGTCAGATGAAACAGGAAACTATTCCTGAAGCATTCAGAAAAGGAGAGCAATATAAAAACAATCCTAAGGGACTAACACCAGTCTGCTATCAGTCATATCCTCGTCATATCTATATGCCTTCCTATATGGCAGCAAATGGTGAATTTGCCATTAACTGTGGTAGCCAAGAAAACAGAGATACTCTGTTAAAGTTACTAGGATTACAAGCGAATGAAACTATGCTTTTGTTAAATGGAGAGTCTATAACAAGCTATGGTGACCAACTATTTTCCACCTTTGCTACGGCAACTCAGCAAAATGCCATTTATTTTGACAGTTCTAATAAAATATTTACCCAAAAAGGTTCTTTCTTAAAAATCGACACGGTTTCTGGTGTCATTATTCAAGGGCAAATTCAAGACTATAGTGATATTCCAGTATCAAGACAGGAATCAAGATTCGAATATAACCGCGCCGATGAAGTCATCGAACTTGTAGCTCCTCTTGCTCCTATCTTAGTAGCTCCAGAACCTATCGTTGTTCCTTCTGAGCCTATCGTTGTCAATGAAGCACCCTTAGCTAAGCAATGCCTGATTATTACAACCTCCAACCTAACTGGTATGCCTGAAATCGATATTATTTTCCCTAATCAGGCTAGCCGGGATCACTGGCATACTACCTTTATAAGTTTTGCTCAATTTCTTGGCCTAGCTATTACCAACGATAGTCTGGCTGAAAAAAGCAATGAAGACCAAACAACCCTCCGTTTGAAAGCCTCTAATGGAATTGGCAGTACTGGAGTCTATATCGCTAAGCAAAATTCAAGTGCTCAGTTTCAGCCCTTACCTCAGATAGCGATTGAATTCGGCGACGAACAGTTGCGTGATATGTTTCTTGCTAGTTTTTCAATTAGTGGAGAGCAAGCTGATATTTATAGAGGTAATAGCAATAGAGTTAAGGCTGTTTATTTTAAAGTTGAAACTTTACATCCGCAAACCAATCAAGCCTTTGAAGTAACTTATAATGAAGATGCACTGCTAAACTACTCGGCCATTATTTATGATACTGAGGAGTTAACTGGGCTTTCGATTAATTAGAAGAAAGTAGCCTATTACAAATACGTACGTCATGTCGAGCGTAGAGAGACATCTCCTGAGTGTGGCACTGTGTTAATCCCGGAGATCCCTCACTATGTTCGGGATGACGAGGCCATTGCCCCTAAGGGGCTGGGGTGCTCCCAAATACGTACGTCATGTCGAGCGTAGAGAGACATCTCCTGAGTGTGGCACTGTGCTAATCCCGGAGATCCCTCACTATGTTCGGGATGACGAGGCCATTGCCCCTAAGGGGCTGGGGTGCTCCCAAATACATACGTCATGTCGAGCGTAGAGAGACATCTCCTGAGTGTGGCACTGTGCTAATCCCGGAGAACCCTCACTATGTTCGGGATGACGAGGCCATTGCCCCTAAGGGGCTGGGGTGCTCCCAAATACATACGTCATGTCGAACGTAGAGAGACATCTCCTGAGTGTGGCACTGTGCTAATCCCGGAGATCCCTCACTATATTCGGGATGACGGGCGATATTTGGATAACGAGGGTGACCTATTACCGCTTTGCTCTGAGTCACCCCGACATTTTTTTAAACAGAAAATATGTTCCTCTAAGTTCTTTCTGTTCTTTTGTGTCATTCCCGCGAAGGCAGGAACCTATTCCTAGCTAAGCTCAGTGCCAATGTAATAGCTCACTCCGTACTCAGGAAAGTCCAATTTTGGCCCATCTCGAGAGAAAAACTCATTTAAGACTCGACAAAAAACCTTCAACCTCTTTCGGGACTAATTCCTTATAATTTCCCCGAGCAAGCGAGCGAGGCATAGTTAGCTTGCCGTAGCGGATACGAATAAGCCGACTGACTTCAACACCTTGAGACTGCCATAAGCGCCGTACTTCGCGATTGCGCCCCTCAGTCAAGACAACATGATACCAAGCATTGGTTCCCTCCCCTCCACGGAATTCAATACGTTTAAACTGGGCTTTGCCATCATCTAATTCAACCCCTTTCAGCATCGCATTGAGAGCTTCCTGACTGACTTGACCACGAACTCGTACGGCATATTCCCTTTCAAGGGCGAATTTGGGATGCATCAGGCGATTAGCTAGCTCACCATCGTTAGTGAAAATCAAAAGCCCGGAAGTATTAATATCTAGACGGCCAACTTGTACCCAGCGCCCCTGTTTTAAGGGGGGGAGCTTGTCAAAGACTGTGCGGGAATGTTTGGGATCATTGCGGCTGGAAATTTCACCTACTGGCTTATGATAAACCAGTATACGAGTCTTAGCCTGCGTCTTAAGCGGATTGGCAATGAGACGGCCATTAACTGATATTTTATCCTCAGCGCTTGCTCCATCCCCTAACTTAGCTACCTTGCCATTTACAGCGACTAAGCCTTGCTCAATCCAACGCTCTATCTCGCGCCTTGAGCCTAAGCCAGCCTGGCTTAATATTTTTTGTAATCGTTCGCTACTCATTATTCAACACACTCTTCTTCTGGTTGCTCTGCTGCTACAGCTATAAATTCTTTTATCGGCTGTAGAGCAGGCAAATCATTAATACTTGTCAGATTAAAATAATCAAGAAAGGTTTTAGTTGTTACATAAACCGCCGGTTTCCCTGGGATATCACGATGGCCAGCAATCCTAACCCACTCACGTTCAACCAAGGTTTTTAAAATAGAACTAGATACCGCAACACCACGAATATCTTCAATATCAGCACGGGTTACTGGTTGCTGGTAGGCAATAATCGCCAGAGTTTCTAACAAAGCTCGGGAATACTTCATAGGCCTTTCTGCATATAAGCGGCTAATCCAGGGACTATATTTAACCCTAGTTTGTATACAATAACCGCTAGCCAAGAGCTTCAGCTCAATAGCCCTATCCTCATAATCTTCGGCCAATTCTTTTAAAGCAGCCCGTAGTTGCTCACGCTGCGGTTTTTGCCATTCTTCAAAAATTGCTTCCAACTGATCTAAGGATAAGGGATCCGTTGAATTCATTAACAAAGCCTCTAACACTAACTTAAGCTCTGAATTATTCATGGTGCACCGCCTGTAAATGAATGGCGGCGTAAGCGCTGGTTTGGGTGATAACCAGCAAGGACTGTCTTGCCAACTCTAAAATAGCCAATAAGGTAACGGCCAAGCCCATACGCCCCTCTGAACGATTGAATAACTGGGTGAAACTGATTGTTCTATCTCGCGATAAACGTTCCAGAACTGTAGCCATTCGCTCACGTACGGAAAGTGGCTCTCTGGCAATTTGATGGTTAACTAGATGACTTTGTCTCTTTAGTACGTCACGCATTACCTCGGTTAAATTAGCTAATTCAACATCTGGATGAATAATTGCACGCTCTAGTTTTTCACAGGTAATAGAGAAACGGAAAAAATCTCTATCGCAGCGCGGTAATTCTTCAATCATCTGCGCTGCATTTTTCATTTGCTCATAGGCTTGTAATTTTCTTACTAATTCCATGCGCGGATCGTCTTCAATATCGTCTTGCTGGCTAGGGCTTGGTGGTAGAAGCAGGCGTGACTTTATTTCCGCAAGCATTGCTGCCATTACTAAATAGTCGGCAGCCAGTTCCAAGCGATTCTCCTCCATAAGCTGAATATACTGCATGTATTGCGCAGTAATATGAGCAATTGGAATATCTAAAATATCGATATTTTGACGGCGAATCAGGTAAAGCAGTAAGTCAAGCGGTCCTGAAAAGGAATCCAAAAGTACTTCAAGAGCATCAGGCGGAATAAACAGATCAGCGGGCATCTCGGTTAGCGGTTGTCCTGAGACAACGGCTAACACGGATAACTGTGGTGCTGATAGTTCGGTATTCATTAATAATCCAAACCCATAACTTCACGGACAGTACTCAGATTTTTAATCGCCTCTTCCCGAGCCGCTTCAGAGCCTTCAGCAACGATACGTTTGACCGAACCTAGATCAGCTTCATAATCATTAATTGCAGTCTGTATTGGCGCAAGCTCTTGCTTAATGGCATCAACGACCGGTCGTTTACAATCAATACAACCAATACCCGCTGTAGTACAGCCTGTTTGTACCCAATCTTTTACCTCGGAGGAAGAATAGACTTTATGTAATTGCCAAACCGGGCATTTATCCGGATCTCCTGGATCGGTACGTTTTACACGCGCAGGATCCGTTGGCATCGTTAGGATTTTCTTTTCAACCTGGGCTGGTTCTTCACGTAGACTGATGAAATTATTGTAAGACTTAGACATTTTTTGCCCATCTATACCAGGCATTTTAGAGGTTTCAGTCAACATAGGCTGTGGCTCTGTTAGGATTATCTTTCCTGAGCCATCCAAATAGCCGAGCAGACGTTCTTTATCACCAATGGATAGGTTATTTTGGTTCTCAATCAAAGCCCGCGCAGTGTTCAATGATTCATGTGAGCCATCTTGCTGGAACTCCTTACGCAGTTCAGAGTAAAGCTGACCATTCTTTTTACCCATTTTCTTGATAGCTTCAGCTGCTAAGGCTTCAAAATTAGGTTCACGACCATAAAGATAGTTAAAGCGTCGTGCTATTTCTCGGGTTAATTCAATATGGGCAACCTGATCCTCGCCTACAGGCACATAGTCCGCCTGATAGAGAAGAACATCCGCACTTTGCAATACGGGATAACCTAAGAAACCATAGGTTGTCAGATCTTTATGATGCAGCTTAGCCAATTGATCTTTATAGGTTGGCACCCTCTCAAGCCAGCCTATTGGCGTAATCATTGATAAAAGCAGATGCAATTCAGCATGCTCTGGCACCCAGGATTGAATGAAAACTTTGGACAAACTTGGATTAAGACCACAGGCAAGCCAATCAACGACCATATCCCAGAGAATTGTTTCAATGAAACCAGGTTCATCATAACGTGTGGTTAAGCCATGCCAATCAGCAACAAAGAAGTAACAATCATACTGATGTTGTAATTTCAGCCAATTCTTGAGTACGCCATGGTAATGCCCAAGATGTAAACGGCCACTGGCTCGCATTCCCGACACAACTCGCTTGTTAGCGCTAAATAAAGCTGACATCTAAATCCTTAATCTTAATTTATAACTATTTTATGGCTCACTTAGACCGAGCAATACCTACTGTTATTAAGTTACGGGGTTTTATAACCGTTCGCGCTGAGCAACTCAGCCCCTTTGGGGCAAATATCAGGAAAGAACTTCGAATCAGAAGCCCCCCATCCGCTCTAGCACGATCCCTCAGACACCGTTCTTTGAGAGGTTTGGCGCATACACAGCCCTCGAAGCGTCACACTCTGCAAGGCTTCGAGACAGCCTAAAGGCCTCCTCAGCCCGAACGGTTTTGATGTAGCACCCTTAACTCAATGGCAGTACGAGCAATACCGTACCCTAGATGTAACGAAGCGAAATCCGGGAACAGTGGTCCGACCTTTCGGATTTCGCTTTGCTACATCCAGGCTACATTTTCTATATTAGCGAAAAGGCTCAGGATCGCCCTTGCCTTCTCTCACAATAACGGGGTAATCACCAGTCAGATCGATCACTGTAGTGGGTTCATGGCCACAATTTCCGCCGTCGATAATTAAATCAATTTGATTGCCCAGCAAATCTTTAATCGCTTCTGGCTCACTTAGGGGAGCTGAGGCGCCCGGTAAAATCAGGGTTGTACTCATCAATGGTGTTTCAAGGCAATCAAGCAATGATAAGGTAATGTTATTTTCAGGCACACGCAAACCCAAGGTTTTACGCTTGGGATGTAACATCAAGCGAGGCACCTCATGAGTTGCATTCAAAATGAAGGTGTATGAACCTGGAGTAAAGGCTTTCAGTAACCTGAAAATTGCGTTAGATACTTTTGCATAGGTACCTAATTGGGATAAATCGCGGCAAACTAGGGTCATATTGTGGTTTTTATCTAAATGCCTTAACCGTCGAATGCGCTCCAAAGCAGCCTTATTACCTAATTGACAGCCTAATGCATAGCCTGAGTCTGTTGGGTAAACAATAACGCCGCCATCTTCAATGATAGCTGCTGCTTGTCGAAGCAAGCGTGACTGCGGATTATCAGGATGAATTGCAAAAAACTGACCCATTAAAGTCCCCTGTTATCTGATCCATTGTTGCCATACTGGCATACAGTTTAACGGTAGTTGCTGCTGTCTTCCAAGAGGGATACGCGATAAAGTATCGCCATGATAGTCAGAACCTGTTGATGCGAGTAATTGATAACGCATACAAAGCCCTACCATCTCTTGGATTTGCGTGGTCGTCATCTCCCCTGAAATCACTTCCATGCCAGTACCACCAGCCTCTTTAAATTCGCTAATCAACGTCTGTAATTTGGTTCGAGTTAACTTATATTTAAGAGGATGAGCAATAACTGCCTGCCCCTCCGCTGCAATAATTCCCTGCACAGCCTCTGGAACAGATATCCATGGTGTAGGAATATAAGCAGGTCTACCCCTAGCTAAGTAACGTTTAAAAGCAGACTGCATATCACTAGCCAAACCTTCATTGATTAAAACCTGGGCAAAATGAGGACGACCAACACGCCGGTGTCCGGCAAGTTCACAAGCCTTTTCATAGGCGTTTTCAAGACCGCAGAGCCTCATTTTCTCAGCAATTTCTAAGGCGCGATTAATGCGGCTCTCAGATTGCTGTTTAATAAGCCTGACAAGTTCTTCATTCTCTGGCTCAATATTCAAACCGATAATATGAATATCGTATTTTTTCCAACGTGTACTTAATTCGATACCATTAATAATTTGGATAGGATGGTTGGACGCGGCCTCATGCAGACTTTTAAGCCCTGCAACGGTATCATGGTCTGTTAGGGCCAAAATCTGGACATTAGACTCTAAAGCTTTATCAATCAGGGCTTCTGGACTAAGTTTCCCATCAGAAAAATGTGAATGACAGTGTAAATCAATCATGAGCATCAAAAATTAACGTATGTTTTCTATAGGCGAAGTAGCGAGTATATCAAACTTGTTTTCTTAGAATAACCCTTCATTGCTTTAAATAACTACTTTTTGTTTTTTATGAAGCAGAAATGAGAAATTAGCCTTGAAGGCCGAGTATTTTTACAACAGCTTGCTATACTATAGTTCAGAATCCTCTGTTTGCGAGCAATCTATGGCCGAAGACATTACTCGACAAGGTGAGATTTTAATTGTTTTAGTTGAAGACGACCCTCATCACCGCAAAAAAATGAAAGACATATTAACCGATAGTTTCCCCAATTGTGTGATCAAAACGATAGCTAACGGCGTTGAAGCCTGTAACTATCTATTGAACCCAGTAAATCATTACAACTTAGTCATTTTAGACGGCCGTTTGGACACCTATCCAACAACACTTCTAGCTAAAGTGAATGGACCAGATGTTGCAGAAGCAATGCGCGAGAGAAATATAGATGTACCAATTGTTCTTTGGACCAATGATCCAAAGATGCTACAAAGCTTTGATGAGGTTTGCGGGATGAGGCTTCCTGAAATAGAAAAGCCATGTAGATCATATAATGTTGAAGCAGTATTAACACCGATAATCACAAAAATAACTCAGGGCATTCATGCCAAACAAGAAGAAGAAAATGACAAGGATGAACAGTTCAGTTTAAAACTCTAAAGCCATCTCTTGTCCAATCAGGGAATTAAAATCACTAAGGGCCGACTTCATTTTATACATAAAGTAATACGGAAACCCATTGTCAATCTGAGATAATCTAAACTGAATATCTTTTAACCATGGTTCTGAGGAAACAAGAAAATCCTTCTTACTATCGTCAAATTCATCCAGCATTTGCGCTGCATTATCGATAATCACCTTCGCTTGATTTTTAATTACGTAACTCTCGGTATTAAAAAAATATTCAAAAATATTAGGCTCGGCTTGTCTTGCTAAGATTTTAATTAGTTGGAAAGCACCTATAAGAGTTCTTGCGTTAGTATCTTCTAATTGATGAAAATCTTCGTCGTCTATGCCGCCAGGAATAAACCGAGTAGTAACTAGTGAATCAACTGTTTTTTCCATGACTTTAGAATTGAACGCTTCAACCTTAGGTTTCAGGCTATCTACATAACCACCCAGCTTTCTTTCCTGTAAGATTTTCACGGTGTAACTAGCACCGAAAGGTGGATTTTTAACGAGTAATCGTCCTGGCACCTGAGTCAATTTCATAGACCCATATTTTTCCTCTTTTACACCAGCTAGAACAGTTTCAGAGAGCCTTAACTGCATGTCTGTGCGGCTGCCAACATTCTTTGGGTCATGAGCTAATAAAGGCCGAGGATCCACATGTAAAGCATAGGGGCAAATTTTTGCTGACTCATAAATATCAACAGAATTAGCTGTAACAAGATGATCCGCCTGCTCAGGGATAAATTGCGTTGTTTCCACTTCAGCATTAAACACTGATTGCAATAAACGCCTGGAATGATGATTAGCATGGTCATAGCAGACATCAATAGCCTGGGTATACTTAGCACCACCCTTTGTCTTTATTTCCAAAATACTATTTGATGGAATGACATCCGCAGTTGCCTTAGGGCTCGCTACAAAACTACTAACTTTAGAACTAATTTCAGCTTCAGTCTGTTGTGAAAATTTTGCTGTATGCTGATAGTCAACATCTATTGCTGAAGCAGTCCCTTTACTTACAGTATCCACCTTAGCATTTTCACCACCTTGTAAATAAATGCTGACATTCAATAACTTCCCATGCTTATCTAGAACTGAAAATGAACTAAGCAGAAGATGAACATTATCATGACAATTCCGAGCTATTCCCGATAAATTTTCAACTATCTGGGAAAATTCATCCAAACTAAGAGGCTTTTTAGCATAAAGTGAGAATTCACATAATGACATTCGGGTAATAGTATTCGCGTATTCAGCCTTTAGTTGATAATTACTACCGTCAGTTGCTTCGCAATAAGCTTGCTGATGATAGAGATTGGCAATGGTTGCCAGCGATTTTATATGGTCAGTCAGTCGGTTAACAGAATCGGCGGAGGACTCGTGTTCACTAGTATAATTGGATTCGCCAAAGGAGTACTGCGCATCATCTGGATAGACAATCAAATCACGAATAGTAATCGGTGCATTTTCAACAGCCCTTTGCTTGTTTAACCTGCCTCGCAAAGTGCTTTTTAGCGCTTTATTTTGTAAATAGTCTTGGTAGTACATGGAGTACTTGTAGGTATTTTTATGTTCACTTAGATTAATGTATTTTCATTAAGGGGGTATTAAGTACATTCAGTAAAGGTGGTATTAGCCTTTGTGTGGGACAAAACATCGAAATCCGTTAACCAATTCCGAATCCCCGCGGCTTGACCCATAGGTATCTACACAAATGTCTGTAATTGAACGCCCTGTCCCCCCCAACGCCACGTCATCCTGAGTGCAGCGAAGGATCTCCGGGATTAGCACGGTGCCACATTCAGGAGATCCTTCGCTGCACTCAGGATGACATAGTGTTGAGACTAGGAGGGACATGACCTATTACAGATGCACTTGTGTAGATATGGGGCTTGACCACGGGGTCCATGTAGCTTTAACCACGACCAGATCCCGCGGTCAAGCCGCGGGAATTCGAGTTTTTTTGAGATTGCTTAGTCCCTGCCCAATCGTTAATTACTTGCTATCTAACCCATTTATGCACTATTCTTTTAAATATATAACCTAGCCTATTACCATTTTGAGCAGTACTTCGCATAACGAAATCATAGCATTCCCTCACTTGAGCTCACGCCAACTAGCTAATCTCTGTGGCGCACTTCATGAAAATATCAAATTATTAGAGCATTTTTTTAATATAAAAATTAAAGTTGGTCATGATGAGGCGATCTTGTATGGTAATTCAGACAAACACTTTTCCAGAGTGAGACAAGTGATTAATCAACTTCATAAAATGACAGACAAACCAATACATGCAGAGCTTGTGAATTCTTTACTTAACGATCAAGACCAAGCGTCTCGACTTACAACCTCTTCACCAATTCGCTTAAGCCGCAAAACCTTATTACCTCGAAATAACAAGCAGGCTGAATACCTAAACTCGATTAATACTCACGATATTATTTTTGCCGTCGGCCCTGCAGGTACAGGAAAAACCTATCTTGCTGTTGCAAAGGCGATCGAATGTTTTGAGAAAGGCGAAGTTCAACGGCTTGTTTTTGTACGACCCGCTGTCGAAGCCGGCGAAAAGCTTGGGTTTTTACCCGGTGATCTTGTTGAGAAAGTACTGCCCTATTTGCGGCCTATTTATGATGCCCTTTATGAAATGATAGGCTTTAAAGAAACGCAGAAACTTATTCAAACTGATGTGATTGAAGTCTTGCCACTGGCATTTATGCGTGGAAGAACTTTAAATGAAGCCTTTATCATTCTGGATGAGGCGCAAAATACCACAATCCTGCAAATGAAAATGTTTTTAACTCGAATGGGCTTTGGTTCAAAGGCTGTCGTTACCGGCGATATGACTCAGGTTGACCTGCCTAAAGGCACTGCCTCAGGTTTAGTCCATGCGACTAGATTACTGCAGAACATTGATGAGATTAGTATACATACCTTTACGAGCCGCGAAGTGGTCAGACATCCCTTGGTTTCTCGAATTGTTGATTGCTATGATGAACATCAAAAGGATAATAAATAATGACTTATCATATTGATTTACAACACGCAACTGACGAGGTCATCCCAATTAGTGACGAATTACTGATTCAATGGGCTGAACTTCCACTGATTGAACATATGGAGTCAGCTGAATTGACTCTGCGTATCGTTAATACTGAAGAAATCACCGAATTAAACCATAGTTACAGGGAACAAAATAAAGCAACTAATGTGCTTGCCTTTCCAATTATTGTTCCTGATAACATCGAACTTGAATTTCCTTTGCTCGGCGATGTGATTATTTGCCCCGCAGTCTTAGCTAAGGAAAGCATAGAACAGGATAGGCCCTTGGAAGAACATTGGGCCCATATCGTCATTCATGGGGTCTTGCATTTGTTAGGCTATGATCATATTAAAGACAATGAAGCCGAGGAGATGCAAGCACAGGAAATTAAGTTACTTGCTAAACTTGGTTTTTCCAATCCCTACAAGCTAGAGGACGAAGACGTTGAGTAAAGAGGATGATGGCGGATCGTTATTCGCGCGTTTACGGCAATTTTTACAAATTGAGCCGCAAAACAAAGAGGAACTGATTGGCTTATTACGTGATGCCCATAGCCGTTCCTTAATTGATTCGGAAACCTTGGGCATGATTGAAGGCGTAATCCAGTTCGCTCAAATGCGTGTACGCGATATCATGTTGCCGAAAAAACAAATGATTTCTATCTCGCAAGATGCAGATCTTAAAGAGATCATTGAAATCGTAACATCTACAGGCCACTCTCGCTTTCCAGTTACCGGCGATCATCGTGATGAAATTATCGGTATTTTACATGCGAAGGATTTGCTACGTTTTCAGACAGAACAAAAGACTGAATTTGATTTGCAAGACATTATCCGCCTAACCACCTTTGTCCCTGAAAGCAAACGCCTGGATTTATTACTTAGCGAGTTTCGCAACAATCGTAATCACATGGCTATCGTAGTTGATGAATACGGTGCCGTGAACGGCTTCGTGACTATTGAGGACATTATTGAGCAAATTATTGGTGATATTGAAGACGAATTTGATATTGATGAAGAAGCCTATATCAAAGCACACAGTGATAACTACTACATTGTGAAAGCCCATACCCCTATTGACGAATTCAATGAACAGCTCAATGCGCATTTCAGTGATGAAAGTTATGACACCATTGGGGGAATCGTCATGACTAACTTTGGGTACTTACCGAAACGCGGAGAGTCGATTACAATCGATGAGTTTGAATTTAAAATCATAAATGCCGATGCACGACGAATTAAGCTTTTAGCTTGTTATGATAAGCGGCTAAACCATGAATTGAGGACAGAGACGTAATGACTAGCAACATCTTAATTGTAGATGACGATACCGAACTCACTGATCTTTTAACTCAATATTTAGAACCCGAAGGTTTCAACGTTGTCACAGCTCATGATGGCGATAATGCTGTTAAAAAGGCACTCAACCAATCATTTGACGCAATTATTCTTGATGTCATGTTACCTAAACTCAATGGCTTTGAAGTCCTAAAAGCTATTCGTGAACATCTGGAAACCCCTGTGTTAATGCTGACCGCTCGCGGTGATGATATTGACCGTATTGTCGGTCTTGAAATCGGTGCTGATGATTACTTACCTAAACCCTGCAATCCGCGTGAACTGGTTGCAAGGTTACGTGCAATTCTTCGCCGAACTCAAAAAATCCCTGCTCAACGGCCTATCATTGAGCATCAAAATATTGTCGTTGACTGTTCTAAGCGAGTAGCGACCCATGAGGGCCAAATCATGGAGCTAACAAATGCCGAATTTAATATTCTTGAAATGCTAATTAAATCACCAGGACAGGCTTTTTCGAAGGAAGAACTGACCGAGTATGCCTTAGGCAGAAAATACACTGCCTATGATCGAAGTATTGATGTTCATATTTCGAATCTGCGCAATAAACTTGGTGACAACCAAGAAGGTGAACCAATCGTTAAAACAGTCCGAGGGTTTGGGTATATGTTTAATGCGTAGTTTGTATTGGAAAATCTTCCTATCCTTTTGGATAGCGACGATATTAATTATCATCACCACAGCCTGGGTAACCAGTGAGATTGCCCAAAAGTCCTCAATTCCTGCACGTGAACGAGTCTTTATGGATAGCTACGCGCATGCCGCAGTAGTTACCTTTGAATCAAGCAGTAGCGAGGCCTTGCAGAAATGGCTTTCGCATACAGGTGCAGCCAAGCAAATGACCTTATATTTGCTCACCAATTCGGGTGAAATTATAGGAAACCAAAAACCACCTGAGGTGGTTAATCAGATTTCTGCAAATCTGGTCAAAGAAGAGCTGGATGACGGTTTATTAAAATTTGGCGACGTCATTGTCAGCCATGAAATATTGTCTTTGTCAGGAAAGGCATACCGCTTAGTTGCTGTTAGTGAAAAGCCCCTAGCTCATTTTGTCGAAATTCCCTGGGCTGGCCTGACTATCCGCCTAGCGATCGCCATTATTATCAGCGGTCTTATTTGCTACCTTTTATCAATCTATCTGACTCAACCCTTACGTTCCCTGCAACAGGCCGCGAAATCGCTGGCGACAGGTAAGTTAAACACCCGTGTCGGACGTTTTAAAGGGCACCATCGCGATGAAATTGCTGAACTAAGTGGTGAATTTGATCAAATGGCTGAACAATTGGAAACAATCGTCAACTCTAAGGAACGGCTCTTACAAGATATTTCCCATGAGCTGCGTTCACCCTTAGCCAGGATGCAGATTGCTATTGAACTAGGACGCAAAAAAGCAAGCCCTACAGCCGACGCAGAGTTTCGCCGCATGGAAATTGAATGTTTACGGCTAAATACCCTGATAGGTGAGATTCTTGAATTCGCGAGACTTGAAAAATCATCAACCCAACTTCATAAGACTCTGATTAATTTACCTGACCTAGTAAAACAAATTGTCGATGATGCCAATTTTGAAACAGGTGGCGAACATACTGCGGTTGAGTTTCATCCCGCGGCAAATTGCCAATTATTTTTGGATGAGCGCTTAATCCATCGGGCAATTGAAAATATTATGCGTAATGCTCTGAGATATTCTGCCCCCGATCCTCAGATTAACATCTACCTACACTGGGCTGATTCGAATACTGAAATCTATATTGATATTGAAGACAATGGCCCCGGTGTTCCCGAAGAACAATTGGATAAGATTTTTAATCCCTTTTACCGCGTTGATCCCTCGAGAGAAAAGAAAACCGGAGGCTATGGTTTAGGTCTTTCCATTGCTCATCAAGCGGTTAAATTACATCAAGGTTATATTCAAGCCTCTAACCGTAAAAACGGTGGCTTATTAGTTCGAATTATCTTACCCGTTTTGGTTAATCAAAAAGTCTAATAAAATACGAACAGCCCCTACTCTTTCTCCCTTAAAAATCTTAAAATTTTTTGCAGTTTGAGCATCAGGAGATTGTTTAATGTGTTGATCCAACTGCTTTTTTAGCCTTAATTTTTGTTGGTTTTACTTTTCTTAAAAAATGGGTATACTTTCTTCAGCCGGAAGCAAGCTCTAAGGATAGAAAAATGGGAATAAATATTGAGGATTTTAAGCTAGAAATTTCTAAAATTACCAACCCTCGAATTAAATCTTTTCTCCTCTCCAATTTAGCCGACGCTGCATCAACAATCCCTGAATTATTTGCCAAAGTTTTCCCGCAAGATAGGACACAGGTCGCCTTAGAAACAGAATCCTTAATTGCCCCTCCTCTTGCGCTAGCATTTAGCTATGCTCCCACAACTTTATGTGATGAATTAGCAGATGAGTTGATTGCCTGTGAAGACTCTGAATTTACAGCCTTGCTTAGTGATGGTGCTGATACGGCACTTTTTTTTACTCTAATGAAGTATGCACCACAAACTACTCGAGCAAAGATAGTTGCAAGATTAAATTCTTTAAATGAAGACCAGATAACTCAATTGATATTTACTAATAAATTAGGCCAGACTAATTTCGCAAATTTTAATAATTTTCTAGAAGGTAATGACGACAATATTGCTATTTCCCTGGTCGATGCACTAGGCAAAATTAGCCCTGCAAAATTTACCCGCCTCGTTCGTACCACCTCTTTTTCTGCTCATGCAGGAGTCGTTGAATTTTTTGAAAAAACTCACTCAGACCGCATAGCTCTGGCACTGTTAAATGTTCTTGATTGCTTAGAGTGGAAAGACCTAGACACTGTGATTAATGGTAGTAGTTCTCTTCTTTTGGGTTTTCTTCCAAAGCATAATTTGCTGCATACTATCTTTTGTTTTCAATCACCAACTGTTATTCAATCCTTACTCAGATTATTAAGAAAGACTGATATTAAAACGATTAAAGCGCTGTTTTCTAAGGAAGATAGCAAGAATAATTTCACCCCAATTGAATACGCCTTTGCTCGTAATGATAATCCAGAGATCCCAATTATAGTCGGGCAAACCCTCGTTGAAAATGAAGGGCTACGTCCCCTGTTTACCGAAGTCTCTACGTATAAATCACAGTCTCCTATGCACACAGCTGCAGCCCGTGGCTATGAGACAATTGTTACCTACTATCTCGAGCAAGAAGATGCTCAAGTTGATCATCAAACCTCTTCATCAGAATCTATGCTGCAACTTGCAAAGGCCGCCAATCAAAGCGCTATCCAAACCCTTTTTGCTGCCTTGCCCATGCTAAGGCTAATACAAAAACCTGACACTAGCTATTCAGAAGCAAACGTCGCCAAATATTTACAACAAAATCCTACCGTTTTAGCTTGCCGTTGGACAGGAGGTAAAACGCTTTTGCATCTTGCTGCTGCACGCGGCCTTGACAAGTTAGTTAAACTGTTTTTACAACATGGTGCCTCAATAAAAAGTCGAGATAACAAGAGCTCCACAGCAATTGATGAAGCCCTAAGATATCATCAGCAAAGCTGCTTGAAAGAATTGCTTGCTACAAAGAACGATGCCACGATCGAGACCTTAGCAAACATCCTTACTAATACGACAAGCCCAGTCACCAATTATGAGGTTTTACAGCGAGTCTTAAAGCAACAAGCGGGCATTTCTCTTGCCAGTTATTGTCGGCAACAGAAAGATTCTTATATCTATTTACTGAAAGAAGCAGCACGACATTTAGCAAGCACTGATGATCAGCGCTTAGAAAATGCGGTTAAAACCTATATTCTCTTAGGCCTACAGAGGCTGAGTGCTAGTACTAATCAAATCGAACATAAAGCGATTCAACTCCAACTCGTTGTTTTGCTCTTCTCAATGCCAACAAGAAAGCGCTTAGACCTCCTAACTTCACTGAAACTTTCTGCCGCTGAGCGTTTGCAACTAGGGTTCGTGCTATCTTATGGCTTGGTACAACCACTGATTTATAAGTCCTTTACTGCACTTGCGCACAATAGTCATTTTCAATTTTTATTAAATTTATCGCCTGAAGATCCAAGCCTGCTGGAAAATATTGCTGGTATCCATTTTTACAATTCAAACTTGTCGCAACTACCAATAGAGACACTTCAGCAAATGGCAGAATTCTCAAGTACTGAGTCACTTTTGCTTTATTGTAAGCAACGTATCAGCCCAATTTTGCTGGTATTAACCCTTGAAAAATTAGAGGCAAACTTGCCGCGTGATAATGAAAACATTGAGAGCTTGCTAGTACAGCTTGAAAATGAGTTGAAACTATTTAACCAGGACAACTCCGTCGACCTATCTCAGCTATTTAATCTTGTTTCACAGCCAGAACTCAAAGCAAGAATACGCAATATGCTGCAACAATTTGCCCTGGATTCCCCGATCCAGCAGCATATTCAGCATATATGTAGAACCTTTTCCCAGTCCTTAAGAACAAACAGTTTGCTTGCTGAGTTATTTATAGACTTTGCTAGTTCTCCAGCAGCATTAGAGCAGCCTAATCAACAAAGCTTAGAAAGGATTTTGTCCATATCGTCACCCGCAGGTGTCAAAACTATTATTGATAAGCAGCGAGCTCGTATACGTGAGCAGCCTCTTCACCTGGAACCTGGGGAGCAGCCATTAGGCGCCTGGATTCAGAGCTTAAAAAATAGAACTGAACGCCTAACTCTTGGCCCCCTCATCACGCAGTTAGATCAACTTTACGATCAAGCCTTTGACCTGGCTGACTCCCTCAACAAAGAGGAAGAAAGAAAGCTTTACCGTGCCTTTGAAACCTATGGATTAAAGCTGAATGATCTTGCTTCAATCCTATTTAAAATCCATCTTAATGAGCTTGATCAAGCAAATCCTGAGAAACTACATAGCCTACTGAGCCAGCTGCAACCAGCACTCACAACGCTTAGAGAGCAAATGGCTAGCTCTACAATAAGCAAAAACCTGCCTAGCTTAATCAGCACCGAGAGATTTGCTTCACTAAGCGCAGAAATCAAAACGGTCTGTTTGAAAATTGATGAAAGCAGAGAACCACAAGCTAGTGTCCTGCCCTCAACAATGCAAGAGCCGGAGTTGTTAGCCAGTCTGCAACAACACCTCGCACAAGGGTTATTGCAAAATCCACAACGCAAGCAATTTATTCATCAACTTTTTGATTGTTGCTTGGATAGCCAAGCCTATCCCAACAATAAAGACCTCTCTGAACAATTTTATCAGTTGGTGCAATCTGCAAAACCGGAAGAATGTGAGGAACTGGATCAAAAAATAAAGAATATACTTCACTTAAAAAATCAAACCAGCCTTCTGCTTACTGGCTTACAGGTTACAGCATTGATCCCTCCGACCTCCTTAAGCTCTATTTTGACAGAACTCTATAATGCAGATATCGAAGTGCTAGCGGCTCTTATTGAATTCGCAGCTCTACTAGGGCTAGATGACTTCAAAGATCTAGTTAGCTATGTTCAAACTGCAAAAGCACAGAATGTACCCCTCAAACTTCTAATCACCCAGTCTGCTGCTAAAGGGAGCGATCTAACAACTTGGATTGAACATAATCTGGATATAATTGACTACAGCGCTATGCAGGCAATTTCTTGTAAATTGCTGCGAGAAGGCCTTTATCAACCAGAGAGTGATCTAAGTTCACGAGCCGCGGCCTTTAATGAACTAATTGATCATAGCTTTGCGACGGCTCACCCTCATGCCATCAATCAGCTTATTGCAAGCTATTCGCCTATTTTACAGGTGAAGCAAGAGAGTCCGGAAAGCCGAACCGCCATTCAATTGATATCTAATTTGTTTAGAAACTCCAGAATCAACGTCGTTAATGACTGCATCTGTCAAATGGCTCCAGAAATTCTTGATCAGCTCATCTCTCATTGCCTATCCGGCCTCAATAGCCAAGATGAGGCTTATGACAAAGCATCCCGCCATTTGCTTACCCATTTATGCCAATCTTATTCCGAAGCAAATAGCAAATCGCTTGAGTTGATTAAAACCCGGCTCAGTCAGCCTGATTTGTCATTGCTGGGCGATAGAACACTCGTCACTATAGCCGAAAGTATCCTAGCGAAAAAAGATAGCTCTTTGTCGTCAAGCACGATGAATGGCGTATGGATTCAACGTCTCCTTACTTCGGTTAACTTTGTTGCATCCTCGAACCCTCAGGTTATCTATGCACTCTGTGAGCGTTATCGCTTTATTTCATTGACTTTAAAGCAAGCTGAATTTGAACAACTTAACAGTTGGATTCAAAATAAAATGGCTTTTCCGAATCATCATCAGGAGAGTATGACTCGCCTTGAAAAGGCAAGGTCGATGTCAGCTCAACGAAAAAACCATTTGCTGGAAAAACGAGAAAAGCTACTCGCCTTCCGCGCTGAAGACAGCATTCGCGCCCTCCTTAATCAGTTAGAAGATGCTTGTATTGAACAAAAATCCAGTGAGCCAGAAATCGCTGATAAGGCCTTAGGCGTGCTTTATGGTTATTACAATGACAACCTAACCAGCCTTCGTTCTGACCTCTTATTTAAGGTTGCTGATTTTATCGTTAGCGCCGCCTCTTCAGGCCAGCAAAAAAACCAGCCTAAGGCAGGAAATACCTTGGTTGAATGGCTTAAAAATTACTTACCCCATCAAAATTTCGTTCAAACTGAATTGTCACGTAAGCAATCGTCATTGATATACAACGCAGAACGCGGAAAAATTGGCTTTATCAACGAAGCGAACTATGCAATGACCTTTGTTAATGATGTGCCTCGCCCTCTCCTCGGCTTACCAGGCATCGAGCCAGGAATGAGTTTTTACGATAATGAGCAGCGTTTAATAGGAACACTTACAGCCTCTGGCGAAGTGCGGTATGAGAGCTTGTTTCAAGCCAATACATCAGCCCTTTTACTGGCTAAGGTTCCGGCTGAGCAATTGGAACAGTCTACTGCAGCCATGGATTTATTAATCAATGATATTTTTACCGAAAATACCCTGGCAAAAGTCTATGCGAATAGCGAGAGCGATAAGCAAGAATGGTTAAGCAGAGAGATTAACCTGCGCCTGGCAGCCAGCACTAAGGTGCTACACCAAGATAATCTTGCAGCTATCGTACGGTATCAACCGGCAGATAAAGCATTTCCTCTATTAGCTGACATCAATTTAAGCACAAATGCCGAGCAATTATTTGAGGTCATCCTTGAGAATGACAGCAAGCGTAGAGAATTGTTTTCTGAAACACAGCAAAGTGCGGTCGCTGCCTTTTTAGATAAACAGGATGCATCTGCAATTTTTGCCAATTTTCTCAACAATCACAAAGACAAACCCTGGTTTACTGAAGGACTACAACTCTTTGCGAACTACGCGCAATCTAGTGGCAAACCTGAATTGCTTTCAAACGCGCTTTCCCTTTTAGATGAGCGTGTTTATACCCATAAAAATCTCACTAAAGAACAATTTGATACCCTTCTAACAACCTTGCTAGGTTCAGAGGCGAATGCCTCACTAATTTGGCGTTATTTTCTGAAATCAAGCAGCCTAGAGTCTATACAACAGGTCGCCCCAGAGCTTGCTGAACAATTTGCGTCTTTCTTCCATAAGCAACATTGTTTGCCGACAATAGAAGCCTTGAACAAGCAAAAAAATTGGTCGCAAAGCAGCTACCAATATCGCCTTCTTCTTCTCATCTTGGAAAAACAGCGTGAATTTTTGTTCCACAAAGAAGAGCTTCGTTACTCCGATAAAATGGCCTGGTCTGGTGCAGAATTGAAAGAGATTTCTGTCTTCATTAAAAGACATTTTTCTCAAAGGGCTAATCCTGATAAAGATTTAGCGATAGGCAAAGAACTACTAGGTGAATTGATTTTTAGGTGCGCCAATCATGGTCGGACGGAACTATTTTACAATAACGGCCAATTCGACCCCAGCATTGCCGTACAAAAACTAGAACGCTCTATTCTTAATGCCTTAGCGGCCAGAGATTATCTCCCCGCTGAATTCAGAAACAAAATGTCGGAGGTTTTTTCTTCAATCATCAGCTGGTTTAACAATGAGCATGCTGAAAATCTTAAGGTAAGGGAAATTCTCAGAGACAACCATGCCCTTATTGACTGGAAAGAGCTCTCTAATCAAACCTGGAACCTTAGCGATTCCTGGACCAAGATGCCCCTAATCAGTGCTTATCTAATCAACTATACAGGTCCCAATGCCCCTCTGCTTAAATTAATCACTGATTATCTGAGTAACAAACGAATTCACTCCAAGGCTGAGTATTTGCACAATATTTCCCTGGTTATGGCTAAGCTACCCCAACGCGATTTTAGCGTATGTATTTTTAATAAGTTAGAAGAGCTCGTCACTCAGAAGTCATCCTATCTCGACCGAAAACTACTAGCTGATATGGCAGCCTTTTATACTCAACGCTACCAAGGACGCAGCTTAGAACGTCCTCAAGCTGAGATGGAATTACTAAAACATTTCGCTAAACAGAAAAAATATGAGCTAGTCGAGCAATGCTGCAATTTGTTAGAAAGCGAAATGTCTACCAGCTTTCTGGGGCAAATAGGTAAGCATGCTAAGGTGGAGGCTCGACTCAATAAACATGTATCCAGCTGGTATTATCCTATTTACCAATTCTTTATAAGGCTTTGGAACTATGGCCTATGGGGAAGCAGCGAATCGGATAAAATTGTGCCCTACTGTGATGAGGATAGCGAATACTCTTCACCTAGTACTACCCCTGCAACCATAGAAACACCCAATATGAGCGGGAAAGTTATTGACGATCAGTTAAAACTTGCTAAGAATACACGTGCATTAAAGACGAGGTACCAGCGTTTTCTTGAGAAACATCCGAAAGAATCAGACCTACCACCTGTGGAAAAGCTTTCTCTCTCTATTGCTGACATGCCCTCTCTATTTACACCAGTAATACCTACCGGCAGGATTGAGGCGCTTATAAATCCCCAGAGTCTTACTGTGGCATCTAGTTAACTGATGTTAGTTAAGGAAAATAGGAATGAGGTTAATCAAGTCGCTCTACTTCTGGGTTTTTGTAGCCTTTATCTCTGGCAGCTTATTTGGGCTATTAAAACCAGAGATGGCTATTGCTATGGAGCCGCTTGGCACTAATTTTATTAAGATCATTAAAATCTTTATTGGTCCCATTGTTTTTCTAACAGTAACAACCGGTATTGCCCAAACCGGCTCATTAAAAAAATTAGGTAAAATTGGTTTAAAAGCAATTATCTATTTCGAATTGGTTTCAACTGTTGCGCTGTTAATCGGCTGGTCGGCAGCCTTGATTTTTAAGCCAGGCGCAATGCTTCATGCTGATGTGAAGCTATTGGATCCACAGGCTGTCGCTCAATTTGTTAAAAGCGCAGAGCATCTCGGCTTTGTACAATTTCTTGAAAACATTATTCCTACTAGCATTATTGAGCCTTTCGCCAAGGGCGATATGCTGCAAGTCCTCTTTTTAGCTATATTATTAGGCATTTCTTTGCTTGCGGTGGGCGAGGAAGAAGGTAAGCTTGTTTTTGAGTTTATGGAAAAACTCACCAAAGTATTATTTCGGGCAATCCGAATTATTATGTATGCCGCCCCGCTTGGCGTGTTTGGTGCAATGGCCTTCACTCTGGCGAAATTCGGCAGTCAATTTTTTATTCCTCTTTTAGGTTTGATACTTACTTTTTACTTAGCAGGTTTGATTTTTATTTTTCTCGTTTTAGGTTCAGTAGCCCGGATCACAGGTTTCTCAATTTTACAGTTTTTGAAATACCTTGCCCCTGAGCTTTTTATAGTATTGGGAACCTCATCCAGCGAAGCCGCCTTACCCCAGTTATTACAAAAATTAGAAAATCTAGGTTGCGAACAAGAAACTGTTGGTGTTGTTGTACCGATGGGCTATTCCTTTAACTTGGATGGCACCAATATCTATATCACTCTGGCAGCCCTGTTTATCGCCCAAGCCCTTGGGATTCATCTAAGCATCCTTGAACAGTTCACCCTTTTTGTGACAGCGATGTTATCGAGTAAGGGAGCAGCTGGTATTACTGGCGCAGGCTTTATTACCCTAGCCGCAACCTTGTCTGTAGTTCCTCTTATCCCGCCGGTTGGCATTGTGCTCATCTTAGGCATTGATCGCTTCATGAGTGAAGCGCGTTCGTTAATTAACTTCATTGGCAATGGCGTTGCTACTCTGGCGATTAGTCGTTGGGAAAAGGAAATTTCTGCTGAGCAATTAGCACATAATCTTGAAATGCATGCTTGAAACTAAGGGCAATAGGCCACGCAACTTAAGTGACGCCATTATGATAGCGCACCCCAGCCCATCATCTTTAACAAAGCGAAGGCCACCCCTATCCCGAATTCCCGCGGTCAAAATAACAAGCTTTATGCCTGGTAGTAACTATTAAAAAATTAATAGTATTAATAAGTTTCTTTTAATTCAGCATTTTTATAATGATTACTGAATTTATGAATTGGAAGTAATCATGTTTAAACGAAACGCCCCTGAAACACCACGATTATCATCAACAGAAACAAAGAAACCTAAGATTTTATTCAATATGACAACCAGCGAAGCAGCAGCCTCTTCCAGTTCATCAGTAGTGAGAGATGATGACCAGCATCAAGAACAACCGCTGGAACCTAGGCTTTTTCTAGGTCTAAACGAGCCTGATACTCAAGAAAACACAGCCTTACTCGGGTTTCCAATAGTGAGCGATGATGACCGGTATTGCTGGGAAGCACTTGTACATAGCCATTTGCCAAATCGGTATGTATGTGACAATAAGAAAACTAATAGGGAATGGCAAGGTTTTTATCAAGATGCAATTAATACATTGATAGATTCTTTTAGTGATTCGGAAGTAAAAGAAATTGCTCATAAGTTATTTTCCCCCGAGGCTATAGATACGATAGTTGACTTGTCGGATAACGAACAAAGCATATTTTTCAACGCAATCATTGAAAAGCTTGAAGGGTTAATGAAGGATAATGATTATCGGAGCACTAGGGATTTAGCAATCCTTATTTATTACCGCTTACCAAGGAATTTGACAACGATTTTGTATGAGCAGGCAATAACTGGACATACCAGCCTATCCAACCTGCATTGGGCGCTTATTTGTCACCACCCCTTGAGTAATGACATGAGTACTGACATCAATAAGGTTTCATGTACCCCAGCGATTCATCTGACAACTTGTTTCAATGATCCTCAGCTAATACATCACTTAAAAAATTTAGGTGCTGATTTAGATCTCAAAAATTTAAGAGGCACAACAGCCTGTTATCTTGCAGCACAAATGGGACTTACTACTGTAATAAATGTATTAATTGCAGAGGGGGTAAATGTTAATCTAAGCTGGGATGGCTATACTCCACTTTGGGTAGCTGCCGGAAATGGCCATATTGAGATTGTGAATCGCTTATTAGAGGCAGGAGCGCTTGTTAACCAGCCAGACGATTACAATAGAACCCCGCTTTGGGTTGCCGCCGGAAATGGCCATATTGAGATTGTGAATCGCTTATTAGAGGCAGGAGCGCTTGTTAACCAGCCAGACGATTACAATAGAACCCCGCTTTGGGTTGCCGCCGGAAATGGCCATATTGAAGTTGTGCGTCGCTTGTTACAAGTAAGGGAGATTGACGTTAACCACCTAGATGATTATAGCGAGTCCCCACTTTGGGCTGCAGTCGCAGAAGGCGGTCTTGAAACTGTGAATTGTTTATTACAGACCGGAAGGATTGCTGTTAATCAGCAAAATATCAGGGGCAAGACCCCGCTTTTTGCCGCTGCTAATCGAGGCCATACCGACATTCTAAATTCCTTATTGCAGGCTGGTGGAGATATTAACTTGCCAAGCGATATGGATGTTAGTCCGCTCTATACAGCCGCTATAAATAATCGTACTGAGGTTATAAAAACACTAGCCATTCATGGGGCTATAGATCACGAGAAGAGCGTTTTAAGGTATGCCATTGAAGAGAAAAAGACAGAGGTCATTGATGCTTTTTTTGCGGGCGGCCTTCACTTTTCTCCTGACGATATGGATACATTTCCATGGTTAGCAGAGGAGATATCCAGACGCAGCCAGGCGAATACTAATACCCGCCAATCTTCGCTAGCAGGGCGTTCCTTGTTTGCTTATGAGAATGCATTGCGTGACCCCAATGAGATTCCCGCTGAAACTCTCGACAAACTAGGCAGGCTTTGTCACATGCCTATAGGCTATGCACCAGATGGCACGTGGTTTATGGATAAGGCGATTGCGGGCGACAAAGATGCCTTAGCCTATCTGCAAACCTACGATGATAAAGTACCAGGCTCATTAGCTTGCTGGTTTAAACAGGCCGGTTCGAAGCTAGCTCCTTTTCGTTTAGCCTTAAAGCTGGTAACTGCAAGAACAGCCCAAACGATTGAACTGAGTGTTAAAGAAGAGCAAGATTTTTATTCAGGCCACATAGATAATCTGGACGACCTATGCAACAGATATGATTGCGACTTACTTATAGATTGGCTCAATAAACTGATTGTTGCTCCGGAGATGGAAGCATTTTCTGTAGTGTGCCTGAAATTCTCTAATAAAATTTTGAGTCATCAGATCACTACATTAAAGCAAGATAGGCACAGGATAGCTATGTTAGAGCAAACTGTATCTCAGCTAATGTCTCATAAAACAGAGAAAAAGACGATTCCTGCAAGTCAGCGACAAATTACCGATTTTTTCAAGTTTGACAAAAATCCTGACTCTAGTCCTGTAGCTAGCAGCAGTTCTGGGCCATAGACAATACCAGGAGTAATAGGTCACCCCCATCCCGAATTCCCGCGCAGCTTGACTACAGGATCCGTGGACTCAGAGTAGAGTGAAGAGCTTCTAATCAGCAGATCCCGCGGTCAAGCCGCAGGAATTCGATACTAGAATGAGGCTGACCTATTATAGTCTAAGTAGCCAAAGGATTATTGCCCACATGTCGACGATTATCGCGCTGTTCCTGGGCTTTATCTTTTAATTCTTCACGCTTAGTTTCTGATATAACGGCATTATGAAACCAAAGAGTTCCTGTATAAGTCGAATTGGCAAAGGAAAATTTCTTTTCATCTACTCCCTGTACTAGTTTCATATTATTTGAAGGCTCTTTACCATTTCTATTCGGTTCATATTTCAAAAATAATTCGAAAGTTTCGGGAGGAGTTCTAAAGTAGATGATAATTTCATTAGCACAGGTTTCTTTAGAGTTGAGACTAATTGAATGTGCTCCGCGTTTCTTTGTACGTAAACATTCCTTCACAAGATCTTGTATGATGATTAAATTTTTACAAGCCGTTTTTTCCCCTTGTGCTCCACCCTTAGACTCAACTTGCAATAATTGGTCACTCACCAATACATCTTTTAAAATACCGTCAACAACCCGTTTATCAAAGGTCCAGCCTTGAGGAATTTTTATATAAACCATCGAAACACCATGACTAAATTAAGATCATGTAGATCATCGTATAACAAATCAGTATTTAATTTCAATAATTTGCATTTAGTATAATTAAGGACAGATTTGTTTTTATCTTGGTAAGGAGCCTTACTTGTAACCAACAACGATACTTAGTATAGTTTGCAGCCTGTTTCAGGAGTAATCGATGAATGACATAATTGCCTCAATGATCAGCCAAGCAAAACATGTCTTAACACATGCCTATGCACCCTACTCTAAATTTCGCGTGGCAGCCTGCCTTTATAGTGAAAATGGCAATTTTTATACTGGCGTGAATGTTGAAAATGCGTCTTATGGACTCACAATTTGCGCTGAATCTTCAGCAATTTGCCAAATGATTACTGCGGGAAAACAAAAGATTTTATCGATGGTAGTGATGAATGGTGAAGGGACGCTTTGCCCACCCTGTGGCGCTTGCTTGCAGCGAATTGCGGAGTTTGCAAATAGCAAAACTGTCATCCACCTTTGCTCTCATCAAGCCCCAATTAAATCGCTCACTATTGAAGAGCTCTTACCCTATACCTTTAGATTTAAGCCTTAGTGTGGAAATTAAATGACTAATACAAATAAAACAGCAGCGCATTTAGCTGCAGAAAAAATTCAACAACTCTTGCCAGGCTTTAAACCGAGACTAGGTATAGTCCTTGGCTCAGGGCTTGGTAGCTTTGCCGAACAGTTAGAAAGCGCACTCACTATTAGTTACGATGAATTACCTGGTTTTCCCAAAATCACAGTTCACGGCCACGGTGGTAACCTTGTGCTTGGCTATCTGAATGGTGTAGCTATTGTTTGCCTACAAGGACGAGCGCATAGCTACGAAGGCGCTAATCATGAAACGGTGAAAACCTATGTTCGAACTTTGCGCTTGTTAGGCTGTGAATATTTCTTTGCAACCAATGCATCAGGCTCCTTACGTGAGGATGTTGGTCCAGGCGAATTGATGTTGATTAGAGATCACATCAACATGCAACCCGGTAATCCCTTAGTTGGCCCCAATGATGAGGAGTTTGGTTCCCGCTTTTTCCCCTTAGACAATGCCTATGATAAGGAGATGTGCGAAAAATTGCTGGCAATTGCCAATCAGCAAGACATAGCACTCCATCAAGGTGTTTATATTGCCGTACTTGGTCCCAATTATGAAACAGCAGCAGAGATTAAAGCCTTCCGTATTATGGGAGCTGATGCAGTTGGCATGTCGACAGTGCCTGAGGTTTTGGTTGCTAATCATTGCGGTATGAAGGTAGCGGTTATAGCGACAATTACCAATTACGCAACCGGCTTAGATCAAACTAGCCATAGCCATGAGGCTGTTGTGAAAATGGCTGCCAAGGCTGCGGAAAAATTAAATCTCTTGGTTAAACAATTCATAGCGGACCTGACATGATCCTGGAAGAACTCTATTTGCATGCCTTTAATGAGCTAAAATCTAGCCTAGAGAGCTATTCGCTAACAGCCATGGAGGCAATCAGCTTAATTGATTTAACCTTACTCGATGAAACTGCTTCTGATGAGGCTTTGTCTGCACTCAATGAAAAAGGAAACCGCTATCAGGTTGCAGCGGTCTGCGTCCTGCCTCAGCATACTAGGGCAATTACCCTTAGCCACGAGCTCAAGCTAGCCACAGTAATTAATTTTCCTGAAGGCAATCAATCAGATCAGCAAGTGTTATCCGCTATTGATGCTGCCTTGACTGACAACAAAATCGATGAAATTGACTATGTCTTTCCCTATTATGACTATTTAGATGGGGAGCAATCCTTTGCCTTAGCTCAATGCCAACAAGTTCTTGAACGTTGCCAACAACAAAAGCTTAGCCTCAAAGTTATTTTAGAAACTGGTGCCTTACCCTCCTTAGAGATCATTTATCAATTAAGCCGCGAGCTAATCGATTACGGCTGCCATTTTCTAAAAACCTCAACGGGAAAAGTTGCACAAGGTGCAACACCTGCAGCAGCCTTTGTGATGCTTAAAGCAATCAAAGATTCCCAAACCAATTGTGGTTTAAAGGTTTCTGGCGGAATAAGAAAGCCTGAGCAGGCATTCGGCTATATGGCCTTAGCGCAACAAATATTGGGACGTACCGTCGATAAATCATGGTTTCGCATCGGAGCGAGTTCTCTGCTGGATGAGCTTGTTTAGTTAATGCCCCCTCATCCGCCCTGCGGATGAGGGTTCCAAAAAACAATCTTCCTACCTACAACTACCGAATTTTCTACGGTACTTCATCAAATGAGCAATAGAATGTGTTTTTTAACTTCATACAACGTTATATTGCAAACAACCCAACTTCCCTCAATTACATATCTATTTTAATGATAAGGATGAACTGGCAGCCCAACCGCTGTTTTCTGAGTGGACAGCCCATGAAACCGGCGATCGCTTTATGCCTATAGCAAACGAAGAATTAGATGAATACTTTATTAACTTGGCCAATATTAATGCGAAACCCCTTATTAAAACTATTAGGACTCAATTAACAGCGCAAGTAAAGAAAATGGAAACGGATTATAAGATTGCAGAAGGACAAGCGTCAAAATTATCTGCATCTATCGCTGATAATTATCAGGACTATATTGCAAAACTAACAGAACTTAGCCAAAGGCTTAACCACTTTTCATTATCTTTTAGATAACTATCTGGCAATGGCTTTACAGACCCAAAATCACCAGCTATTAGAATTTATCCTAATAGATGGCAACATTAACATTAACCACCAAGAAGTGACCACCTTCTCTTCTGCCGTTCATTGTTGTTTGGACTTTGCTGGTATGGCTAATTGCCTGTCAGTTTTAATAAAACATGGGGCTTCAGTTTTTGGTAGAGATGAGCAAGGTTTACCAATAGCACATATTATTTTGACAAATCACCCCCTACTTAAACAGGTTTTCCGTGCTCATCGTGCAAAAACGATAGACTCTCTCGCATTCTATAAAAAACTGTTATTCAGTCTTAAGCTCTATTTAGCGGAAAATACTCTAATACCTGAGGCAAGTTATAAGGAAATTACAGAAGCAATTAAGCGCTATCAGGCATCTATTGATGCACTAAGTTATGTACTTCCCCCAGTTAACGCTAGTTAGAAAGTCCTGAAAAGTCGAAGAGCGTAACTTGCTAATAAATATCACACAACGGCTTTAGAGCGGCTTGCTACAGATCCTGAGTTCGTAAATTTAAAAGGAAAATTGCTTAAAGCGTATAAAGAGTATCGCAAAAAATTAAGCCCCGTTGAGAGCAGAAGATTCGCCAAAATTGAATCACAGTCATTGGATAATCTTGACAAATTACTGATGCATTTTGGAATTAAGCTTGATAACTATGAAGAAATAAAAAGAAGTGGCATAGACTATCTTCATAATAATTTGACAATAATATCTAAGCGATTGGAATTAATAGCTCTACAGGAAAATACACGAGGCTATTCTTCTGGTAAAAACCTTTCTAAAGGCTACTCTAAACTTCTATCTGCTCAACAAGTTTTGTTGGCTGAAATAGAAGAATTGGAAGGTAAATATAGTCTTGCAGATATAGAGCGGGTAAAAGTGCTGGACAAGGAAATTGACGACTTAACTGAGATCTCAATGAAACTGAGTCATCTTAAAACAAATGACGTACGTCATGTCGAACGCAGAGAGACATCTCCTGATGTGTAGCACTGTGCTAATCCCGGAGATCCTTCGCTATGCTCCCAAAAACGTACGTCATGTCGAACGCAGAGAAACATCTCCTGATGTGTAGCACTGTGCTAATCCCGAAGATCCTTCGCTATGCTCCCAAAGACATACGTCATGTCGAACGCAGAGAGACATCTCCTGATGTGTAGCACTGTGCTAATCCCGGAGATCCTTCGCTATGCTCCCAAAGACGTACGTCATGTCGAACGCAGAGAAACATCTCCTGATGTGTAGCACTGTGCTAATCCCGGAGATCCTTCGCTATGCTCCCAAAAACGTACGTCATGTCGAACGCAGAGAGACATCTCCTGATGTGTAGCACTGTGCTAATCCCGGAGATCCCTCACTATGTTTGGGATGACAGACGTAATAGTTCTCGTGGGAGGTAAAAATCTTGGAGAAAGTTCAATTTTAAGTCCAGGTCGAGAGAAAAGCGTGATTAAAAAGTGCAGAATAGCTGCCTATTTGAGCATTTTTAATCACGTTTTTCTCTCGAGATGTGACAGAAGTGGACTGTCCTAGGTCCGGAGTGATCTATTACAAAGCACCTAGGGCAAAGTCAGAGCTAACCACATGATTAACCCATACCAACTATTTGAAGTAAAAGCCTGGAAATAGCTATCACGGTTTCCTTTAACAACTAGTCGGTATTGATAGAGCAATACCAGCCCTGCTACAAGCCAGCCAGCGAAAAATAGCTTGGATAGCTGCAATTCAAGAGCCAGAACAAGCCAAAGTAGATGTAAGCAAACTTGTAAGCTGCTAATAATCACTTTGTCATAGCTGGCAAACAGAATGGCAGTCGATTTAACACCAATGCGGAGATCGTCGTCTTTATCGACCATAGCGTATTGAGTATCGTAGGCGACTATCCAACAAAAATTAATGATTAATAATAAAACCATCGTCGTATTGGGCAGTTGCTTTGACGCTGCAAAGGCCATGGGAATCCCCATTGAAAAAGCAATTCCTAAAACAAATTGTGGCCCCTGAATAAAGCGCTTACAAAAGGGATATAACACGGTAACAAACACCGCAGCCAAGGCATAGTAAAAGCATTGCGGCGGTAGCTGAATAAGAATAAGCAAAGCAGCAAATAATAAAACCAATAGCAAAGCCAGCGCTTGACCAAGGCTTACCTCGCCTGTAACCAATGGACGCATAGCAGTTCTTTTGACATGTAAGTCCACGTGGCGATCCGCAATATCATTAACCACACAGCCAGCGGCGCGCATTAAAACAGTACCTAGAAAAAACAAAATAATGAGAGCTAACGGCGGTGTTTCCTTATTAGCAAGCCACAAAGCCCAGGCTGTGGGAAACCATAACAACCAAATGCCAGCTAATCGATGAAAACGCATTAATCGCAGATAAGGTCCCATATCAATTTATCACCTTCATTAGACCTGGAAGAAAAATTTCTACCAGATAAAAAGTTGATGTTTTTTCAATAGTAAATACGGATAACCGTAACCATAAGGTCTCGTCGAGCTCACCTAATGATTTTGGTAGCCATTGATATTCTAAGCAATGCGGATTAATTGCGTAATTTAATAAAATAGTCCGTTCTATAGAGGGCTCATTGAAAACAATGACGCCAAGCGACTCTTGGCTTAATCGATCAAAAAATAGTCGATTCGCTCGATAGGTATATTCAGGAATAATAGTCCTAGCAAACCAGCAGGCTGTTTTATGCGAAAACATGAGAATATCTCGATGGACAACAGGCACTAGAGCTAGACCTAAGGTAAATTTATCCCACCAACTTGGCTGCGACCAAGATTGTTTAAGTACTTGCAGCTCAGCATCACCGCTTTGTGTTCTGAGCTTATCGGTTAAGGAGGAACTATGATGAAGCCAGGGTTTTAATATTTCGGGAGAGAGACTATCAACTTTCATGAGATTATTAATTTGAATGGACATAAGCTAAACACAATCATTATGCGAATTTAATGGACGCTATTATAACATTATCGCGGATGAAAGCTCTAATTGAGTTAGTAAGGCTGACTTGTAAAATTAATACTCTGAATAATATAGGGCGAGGGCAGGGACAAATCTTGTCCATCCACCACAAGCATAGACAAAGCCACATTTACACTTAGCTCGGGGATTTTAAAAGCTTGTTCTATCCGCCAACATCGGAAACGAGCACATTTGCCATCAGAAACAATAGTAGGAGCAGTTATGGGATAAGGATGTAGGACTAATCCATTTTGTCGTATTTCCTGCAGCCTGTCTTGAAAAAAAATCTTAAGGGAATCCCAGGCCGCAGGATAAAAACTCTCCCGCACTTTGGCGAGCTCTTCTGGCTTACCTAAATACTGTGCTGAGAAGGTGTTTATCATGGTCTGCTGTGTCCAACTAGCAACATCGGGACTGCCGTCAGAGGCATGAGCGTTAAATGGGATAATGATAAAAAATAATGCGCCAAGAAAAGAACGAGTCAGATTCATGTTAATCCCTTAGTTATTTTTAGTGAACTCTGCTTAGCAACTTATTTCAAGTATATGCTATTTTGTACAATTTGCAGGATTATCTTCTAACGCGCCCCAAGCGATTTAGCGTTAATTGAGTCGAAGCTCCTTTATCATTTTGAATAGTGAAATGACCACTGGAGGCAGAATGGTTAGGATCAGCGGAGAATATCAAATAATTAACAGAATGAAGCCCCTGCCAACTTAGCTGAAGCCCTTTATGATGCCATTGCCAGAGATGTATTGGCTTTATATTTTCACTGTATTGATGCGTTTTATTATCAGCAAATAAAATCGCGCCCTTAGACCAATCTAGTCCCCCTGGCAAAGGAGCTAACACTAGTGGTTTGCCCTGTAAAATTGCCGTCGCTCTGGCAAAATTAATTAGAGCGGCTAATTCATCTTTGACAATTTCCAGCTGATTCTTGCGATAAAGATCTAGGCCGAAGGGAGTGCTGAATGCCAACAAGATGCCTATCAGCAAAATAGACAGCAGTAGTTCAACTAAACTAAACCCCCTCTTCCTGTGTGCTGGACTTCGGTGCAGGTTCACGGTTTTTCCATTAAGTATTTTTTTACAGCAAGCAAATCAATATAGGCTTTTTTCTTATCGCTTGGATTGCGTAATAGATAGGCTGGATGGTAGCTCACAATAAAGGGGGTATCATTATAACGATGTATAGTTTTCCTTAATTGATTCAAAGGAAGCGGCTTAGAAACGAGGAACTGGCCAGCGAAGCGTCCCAAAGCAAGAATTAAGTCAGGTTTAATCAAAGTAATTTGCCTTGTTAGATAATCACTGCATTTAACTATTTCCTCAACGGCAGGATCGCGATTATTCGGTGGGCGGCATTTTAAGACATTGGCTATATAAACATCCTCTTCTGTCATCCCTATGCTTTGTATCATTTGATTCAACAGGCTACCTGCCTTACCAACAAAGGGTAAGCCTTGCTGATCCTCATAAAAGCCAGGAGCCTCACCAATAATCATTAACTTTGCCTGAGAACTACCTCGCGAGAAAACAGTCTGACTACGTGTTTTATGTAAAGGACAGCGCTGACAAGCTGCAACTTCCTGGGCAAGATCATCTAAAGGATTCTCGCAGACAGACGAACCAGGCTGTCGAACAACCCAGCTATCAATTCCCATAGTTTGTAAGTAATAACGAGATAAGGGCTCTGACATAGGCAACTGCTTTTGCTGACTTAGGGCGGCTAGTATAAAGTAATTTAGGTTTAGAGTGAATTGAGTGAGGTTATTAAAGTAAGTATCATAGTGCCGTAGCCTGGATGCAGCGAAGCGAAATCGAGGAAGCCGGATCACTGCTCCCGGATTTCGCTTCGCTGCATCCAGGCTACATTTTTTTTAAATCATTGCGAGAATATCTTCTACAACCTGTGCAGGTTTTTCAGCCGCCGTTATTGAACGCCCGACAACAAGAAAATCACTCCCCAAACCTATAGCCTGATCTGGAGTCATAACACGGGTTTGATCATTCTTGTTATCACCTGAAAGTCTTATACCCGGAGTAACAGTCAAAAATGATTGTCCGCAGACTTTTTTGATCAATGGCACTTCATAAGCAGAGCAGACCACACCATCAAGTCCGGCACTAAGAGTCAATTGAGCTAAACGCTCTACTTGTTCATCAATCGGAGAATGCAAACCAATTGCTGGTAAATCTTGAGGCCCCATCGACGTTAAAACAGTTACCGCAGTTAATAAGGGACGGTTTCCCCCGAACGATTCTATCGCTTTACGTGCAGCCTGCATCATATTGAAGCCACCCGACGCATGGACATTGATCATCCATACCTCAAGTTCAGCACAGGCACGACAGGCTTGTGCAACAGTATTGGGGATATCATAGAATTTCAAATCGAGAAAAATCTTGAAGCCCATTTTAACTAGGCGACGCACAAAGTCAGTACCAAATAAGCAAAACATTTCACTACCAACTTTGAGTGCACAGTCCGTTGGATCTAATTGCTCAACGAGAGTTAGGGCTTCGTTTTGATCTGCAAAATCAAGAGCAACTATTAGCTTTGAATTCATTGAGCTTCGACCAATTCGGCTGAAAGACAACTTATAACCGCAGTGGCTACCTGCTGTTGTTCTTCAAGGCTCATATAGGGATGCATCGGCAAGCTAACCACGTGCTTAGATGCCTTCTCAGCATGAGGAAAATCACCCAATTTATAGCCAAGATAAGCCAAGGCCTGTTGTTGGTGCATTGCTATTGGATAATGAACAGCGGTAGGAATTCCAAGGGTCTGCATTTGCTTCTGGAATTGATCACGATTAGGTACCTCAATCGTGTATTGGGCATAAACACTCGTGTTACCTTTCATTACACGCGGCGTTACCACATGCTCCGCAAGCAACTCTTCATAACGTTGAGCAACCTCTTGTCGCAGTGCAATTTCTTCTGGGAATAACTTCATTTTTTCGATCAGAATTGCAGCTTGGATAGTATCCATTCGGCCATTAATTCCGATACGGCTATGGCTATATCGACTATGTTGACCATGGATTCGAATTTCAATCAGCTTCTCAGCAATAATATCGTCATCGGTAAAACAAGCACCTGAATCACCATATCCCCCTAAAGGTTTTGAAGGGAAAAAGCTGGTACAGCCAATGGTTGACAAGGCACAAGAATAATTGCCGTTATATGTGGCACCAAAACTTTGCGCCGCATCTTCAATAACAGGCAAACCATGTTGTTTTGCGATTAGATTAATAGCTGCCATATCAGCACACTGGCCATAGAGGCTCACTGGCATGATAGCTTTTGTTTTAGAGGTAATTGCTGCTGCAATTTTTGCCGGATCAAGATTGTAGGTGACTGGATCAATATCAACAAAAACAGGCTTAGCATGGCAAAGCGCAATAACTTCTGCTGAGGCAAAGAAACTAAAGGGCGTTGTGATAATTTCATCACCAGGCTGTATGTCTAGAGCTAATAAAGCCATCAATATCGCATCTGTTCCACTGGAATTAACGATTGCATGTCTAACGCCTAAAAATTCAGCAAGCTGTTTTTCAAGTTTTGCTATTTCTGGCCCCATAATATATTGGCCATGGTCCAATACAGTTTTAATGCTTTGCAAAATCTCAGTTTCAATTAATTTGTACTGCTTTTTAAGATCAATAAATTGCATAATTATCTCAATATTTAGTTACGCTCAGCTGCAATTTTTCAGCTTATCTAAGAGCTCGATTAAAGTTTTGTTGTTATCCTTTTCCGAACCTAATCGCCCTCTAATCCATGAACGGGCTTCATTCTACCCCACTGCTTACAACTTGGGCAATGCCAATGCAAATGTTTACCACCAAAACCACAGTGTCCGCAGCGATAAATGGGCTTATTATCCAGAAATTTCGATGTAATGTCATACAACATTTGTAGTTTATCGCGCACTTTGCCATGCGCTGTTTCAAGATGCCAAAAAATCAAACGATTTAATCCGCGAATTGAAGGATAGGTACTTAGTTTTTCTGCAACAAAATCTACAGCCTCATCCATGTCTTTTTCACGTCGTAAAAACTCAGCAATAACAAATATTGTTGAGGCTCTTGGATGTTCTTCCAACGTTTGTTGTAAAAACTCGACGCATTCGTCCATTGCATCGATTTCACGATAGCACATGACCAAAGGTTCAATAATTTCTCCAATAAATTCTGGATCTTGCTGAGGAACACGTCTTAAAGAGCGTAGGGCTTGTTTAAAGCGCTTTTGATGCATATCGAGAGAGGCTTGCATCAAAGAGGCACGAACAGACATTTTATCGACGATTAGGGCCTGCTTAGTTGCATTCTGCGCTTTTTCAAATAAATTATTTTTAAGTGCCTGATGAGCAATTTCACAGTAATAATGGGCAGCCTGAATATGCATACTTTGCCCTGCTGATAATTCAAGCTTTTTAACGATATCTAAGGCCTTTTCCCAAGCCTTTTCTTGCTGATAGATTGCAAGCAGCCCATGCAGGCTTGAGACCTCACGGCTCCCACCCATCTCAACAACTTCGAGAAAAATACGTTCAGCCCTATCGAATACACCAGCACTCATATAATCTTGCCCCAGAGCCATCAACGCTTCTTTACGCTCCCCTAGACTTAACTGAGGTCTTGCAATTAGATTTTGGTGAATTCTTATTGCTCTATCGACCTCGCCTCGACGACGAAAGAGAGAACCCAGAGCCAAATGAGTTTCTACTGTCTCACTATCAACTTCCAATAGTTTAATAAAGACATCAACAGCCTTGTCAGGCTGTTCATTCAAGAGATAATTTAAACCGACTACGTATTCACGTGATAAACGATTATCAAAGTGCTTTTCTTTGCCAGAATAATTACGGCTAGCAACCCACCAGCCAGACCATGCAGCAGCAGGTAAGAGTAAGGGCCATAAATTAATCATTAAAGCTCTCCATTACTTCATAACCGCATCATAATAAGTTCTGAATTAATCCAGGTCAATTCTGTTAATGTTGATCTTTTAATGGTATAGCCCTCAGGTTTTTTATTTCTTTTTCTGTGAGTTTTAGTTGATTTTTGAGTTTTAAATAATCAACTTTTAATCGCCAATACCGGTATAAGAATAATAAAAACCCTACTAATAGACCAACTCCAAGCATAATTGTCATTAGAACTGAAATAGGCATACTCACCGTTTTAAAATAAAAATTAACCGCTACTGAAGATGCATTTAAGGCCGCAAAACTCACACCTAATAAGATTAATATTAAATAAACTAACAACATGACTAAACGCATGGTATCCACCTATAAGCTTTAATTATCCTTTATTCCCTGAAATGAACTAGGTTTAAGCACCCTCATCCGCCCTTCGGGCACCTTCTCCCTTTTAGGGAAAAGGGACAATCAGTCCCACTATATTCCCTCCCCCCAAACATGGGGAGAAGGTGCCCGAAGGGCGGATGAGAAGTACTGATTCAAAGCTCTGGATATCAGGGCTACCCTATTAGTGCGTAGCCTGGATGCAGCGAAGCGAAATCCGGGAAGTCATACCACACTGCTTCCGGATTTCGCTTCGTTGCATCCAGGCTACATTCAATCCACACAATAGCACCTGCTCAGGGAACAGCGCAGACCTCTCTGTCATTAATTTAAGGGCATTTGTCATTCCCGCGAAGGCGGGAAACCATCTCTACATTGGCACTGTGCTTAGCTAGAAATAGTTTCCCGCCTTCGCGGGAATGACAAAACCTTCCTTAACTCAATGGCAGTGAGCGCAGACTTATTCCCCTTACAGGAAATAAAACAAAAAAAAAGCGTAGTTACCTACGCTTTTCTATCAGCTAGAAGGGATTACTCACCCTCTTTGTTTGCCATTTTCTCTTTAAGCAGATCACCTAAGGTTGTTGAAGCAACTTCTCCACTACGTGAATACTTCTTAATCGCTTCAGCTTGATCTTGCGCATCTTTAGCTTTAACAGAAAGTGCAACAGTACGATTCTTCTTATCAACATTGATAATCTTAGCTTCGACTTCGTCACCTTCTTTAAAGAAGTTAGTGGCATCATCAACTCTGTCTTCAGAGATTTCACTAGCACGAATAGTACCAACAACGTCAGGAGCCAGGTCAACAGTTACAGATTTAGCATCTACTGCAGTTACCTTACCTTTGACGATTGCACCTTTGGTAAATTCCTCAGTGTAAGAGGTGAAGGTATCGCCTTCGAGTTGTTTAAGACCCAAAGAGATTCTTTCACGTTCAGCATCAATTGCCAGGATAACAGCTTCCAATTCTTGACCTTTCTTGAATTGTTTAACTGCTTCTTCTCCAGGAACATTCCAGGAAATATCAGACAAGTGAACCAAACCGTCAATTTCACCATCTAAGCCAATGAAAATTCCGAAATCTGTAATAGAGCGGATTTTTCCGTTAACCTTTTGGCCTTTGCTATGAGATTGTGAGAATTGGTGCCATGGGTTGCCAACACATTGTTTCATACCCAGGGAAATACGACGACGCTCTTCATCAATCTCAAGAACCATTACGTCAACTACATCGCCCATTGAGACGACTTTGCTTGGATGTACGTTCTTGTTAGTCCAATCCATTTCAGACATATGGACTAAGCCTTCAACGCCTTCTTCAATCTCAACGAAGCAACCATAGTCAGTAATATTGGTAACTTTACCTTGTAGCTTTTTACCGACAGGGTAACGTTCAACAAGATCAACCCACGGATCGTTGCCTAATTGTTTCATACCTAGAGAAACACGGTTACGCTCGCTATCAAAGCTCAACACTTTAACACGAACATCTTGACCGACTGTTAACAATTCGCTTGGATGTTTAACACGTTTCCAGGAAATATCAGTAATATGGAGTAAGCCATCGATGCCGCCTAAATCAATAAAGGCACCGTAATCTGTCAGATTCTTAACTATACCGTTGAGAACTTGTCCATCATGTAAGGAATCAAGTAAGGCTTGTCTGTCAGCACTGCTTTCTTCTTCAACAACAGCACGACGTGAAACAACGATATTGTTTCTCTTGAGATCCATTTTAATAACTTTGAACTCAAGCTCTTTACCTTCAAGGTAGGATGGGTCGCGAACAGGTCTGACGTCAACCAAAGAACCAGGCAAGAACGCACGAATTGTGCCGATTTCGACTGTGAAACCACCTTTGACTTTACCAGAAATAAGACCAGTGACCGTCTCGTTGTTTTCATGGGATTTAGACAGCTTACGCCATGCTTCTTGGCGTTTAGCTTTTTCTCTTGATAACAAGGTTTCGCCGTAGCCATCTTCAACCGAGTCGAGAGCAACTTCAACTGTATCACCCAATTGAACTTCCAACTCACCATTTTTATCATGGAATTCTTCTACAGCAACGATACCTTCGGACTTTAAGCCAGCGTTCAGGGTGACGTAATCATCATCGATGCCAATAACTTTTGCAGTGATAATCGCACCAGGATAAAACTGTGCGCCAATGATACTTTGCTCAAATAATTCTTTGAAACTTTCAGACATGTTAATAAACTCTTTAGTAAAAATATGGAAGATTAAGATCCACTTATCTTCCCCCCAACAACCTCTTAGCTTAAAGCCAAGATTTCTACGTCAACGACTAAACAAGCGTTCATCAGTTAATATTAATACATTATCGAACACCTGTACAATCGTTAATCCAGTTGTGTCAATCAAAACCGCATCCTCTGCTGGTTTCAATGGCGCATGTAAACGTTCTGTGTCTCTTGCATCACGTTTAGCCAGCTCATCCACAACTTCGGCGAGGCTAGCATCAATTCCTTTTTCTTTCAACTGAAAATAGCGTCTCGATGCTCTTTCTTCCGGTGAAGCATATAAAAAAACCTTTAAAACTGCTTCAGGAAAGACAACAGTGCCCATATCTCGACCATCAGTCACTAAGCCAGGAGGCATCGCAAAAGCGCGCTGCCGTGCAAGTAATGCTTCTCTAACCTCAGGGATAACTGCAATTCTTGATGCATCCTGCCCACAAAGCTCAGATCGAATTTCATCAAATACGTTAGTTCCTTCCAACATTACCTTACTTTGTTGATGCGGATCTGTTTCAAAACGAAGTTCAAGCGAATGTGCAAGCTCAACGAGAGTTGATGTATTGCCAAAATCCACAGCAGCCCTTCTTGCTGCGTAGGCAAGAACTCGGTATAAACAACCACTGTCCAATACATGCCAATCTAAATGATTTGCCAGCATATGACAGATTGTTCCCTTGCCAGTACCGCTTGGGCCATCTATTGTAATGACCGGTACGTTTCTATCAGACTTCATTTTTAATTTCCTTAATAGCCAACTGAACTTGCTTGGCTGTTTCTACAAAAGTTGGAAATGAAGTTGCCACATTGACGCAATCTTTGATAACAACTGACTCTTTGGCTACAGCACCAGCTATAGCAAAGGACATCGCAATACGATGATCATGATGGCTGTTTACTTCTCCGCCCCTCAATTTTCCACCATTAATATATAAACCATCTTCAAAGGCCTGTGCCTCTACTCCTAAACGCTGCAGCCCCTCAACCATAACACCAATTCGATCAGACTCTTTGCAACGCAATTCGCGAGCACCATGAAGTAAGGTCTGTCCCTTGGCACAGGCTGCTGCAATAAAAATAATAGGGAATTCATCAATAGCTATAGGCACCAGCGCAGTTGGAATATCTATCCCCTCTAGCGGTGCATGTCTAACTAAAATATCAGCGACCAGCTCTTCTCCACAGAGACGCTTATTATTCAGGCTGATATCTGCCCCCATTTGCAACAAAATCTGGATTACCCCTGTTCTTGTGGGGTTAATCCCTACATTTTTGATTAAGATCTCTGACTCAGGAATAAGTGTTGCTGCTACGATGAAAAAAGCCGCGGAAGAGATATCTCCTGGCACAATAATATCTGTAGCTATACATTCATCTTCTGAATTAATAATAATTGTATTTTCAGCTTTCTGGATTGGATAGGAAAAGGTTGTGAGCATTCGTTCGCTATGATCGCGCGTTAAACCCGGCTCTATTATTTTCGTTTCACCTTGTGCATAAAGGCCGGCAAGCAAAAGGCAAGACTTAACCTGGGCACTTGCCTCAGGCATTTCATAGCTAATCCCATGTAGCGTATGGCCGCCGCGAATAGTTAGGGGAGGACGACCATCTGTCGTCATTATTTCTGCCCCCATCTGCATCAATGGTCTACTAACTCTTTCCATTGGACGTTTTTGCAAGCTTTGATCGCCGTTTAGCTCAGAGTCAAAGGATTGAGCAGCTAAAAGTCCAGCGAGCAAACGCATAGATGTCCCAGAATTACCACAATCAAGGACCTCTTTCGGCTTAGTTAAACCATATTTGCCAACACCGTGAATAACCACTTTCTGGTTCACAGGCCCTTCTATCTTCACACCCATTGCTTGGAAGGCTTTTAGAGTTGCAAGGCAATCTTCGCCATCCAAAAAACCGCTTACGGTTGTGGTTCCTTTTGCAATAGCCCCTAAAATAATCGCCCTGTGAGAGATTGATTTATCGCCTGGCACAGTAATTTCACCGCGCAAAGCATTTACAGGGCTACTTTCAAAATCCAGACTCATTCTTTATGTTCCTTTGCAAAATCATTCATAAATTCAACCAAGCAATCAACACCCTCCATCGGCATTGAGTTATACATACTTGCCCTTAATCCACCAACTGCACGATGGCCTTTTAGTGCCAGCAATCCACGAGCCTTAGCTCCTTCGAGAAAGGCATCCTCAAGCATGGGATCATCGAGAGTAAAACAAACATTGACCAATGAACGAGCTTCCTTAGCTACTCGACAATGGTAAAAATTTGAGTCATCAATGCAATTGTAGACTTTCTGTGCTTTTTGACAATTAATTCCATACAAGGCCTCTACACCACCCTGCTGTTTAATCCAATTAAACATTTTTCCAGCTAGGTAGCAGTTAAAAGTAGGTAAGGTTGCATAGGTTGATTTTGTCGAACTGTGGGTCCGATAATCGATCATAGTAGGAAGTTTGTCATCAGAGATTGATTTGATTAATTCATCACTAACAATAACAAGAGTCAGACCCGCATTAGCTATATTTTTCTGGGCGCCGGCGAAAATTAGCCCATAATCTTTTACATTGATCGGTTCACTCAATAAGCAGGAAGTCATATCCGCAACTAGGGGTATCCCGTCTGTCTGAGGCAAGTTTGCGACGCGGATACCATTTACCGTTTCATTAGGAGTAAAGTACAGGTATTTTGTATTCTCTTTAATCTGCCATTGATCAACCGCAGGGATAGTCGTGAAGCCTGAGCCTTCGCCATTAGCCACACAATAAGCTTCTTTGAGCTTATAAGCCTCTTGATAAGCCAAATAAGACCACATGCCTGTTACCAGATATCCAGCCTTTTCCCCTAGACCCAGTAAATTCATTGGGATAGACGCAAATTGCGCACGGGCAACCCCTGTTAGAAAAAGGACATGATAATCATCTGGAACAGCCAAAAGCTCACGGAAGCTTTGTTCGGTCTCATTCATTAGTTCGGTAAAGGCCGGAGTACGATGGCCAATTTCCATGACTGACATACCCAGATTCTGCCAATCCAGCAGCTCTTCTTGTACCTCTCTTAAAATCGACTCTGGCAACATTGAGGGGCCAGCACCAAAATTATACCCTCTAGTCATTTTGTTCGTCTTCCAACTGACCTTCTTCGTCGTTATCCTCTATGTCTTCCAACTCATCAGCGCCAGCAATCTCTTCGATACGCTGCATACCAACAACATGTTCACCCGACGCAACATTGATCAAGCGAACACCCTGAGTATTACGACCTATAATCGATAGCTCACCAACTCTGAAACGAACCAAGGTTCCTTTGTCAGTAATTAACATGGCCTCATCGGTGTCAGTAACCTGAAGTGCTCGCACCACCTTGCCATTACGTTCAGTAACCTGGATAGAAATTACCCCCTGACCACCACGGCCAGATACGCGATACTCTTCAACATCTGTACGTTTTCCATAGCCATTTTCTGTTGCAGTAAGAATTGTGCCACTCGATTGCGCAACTACCAGTGATATGACTGATTGACCTGCAGCCATTTTGATACCACGGACACCACGGGCGGTTCTACCCATCGGCCTTACCAGATTTTCGTCAAAGCGAATAACCTTACCCGCATCAGTAAACAGCATAATATCTTTGGAACCATCGGTAATATCAACACCCACTAAGCGGTCATCGTCGTCTAAATCAACAGCGATAATTCCTGTTGAACGCGGACGGCTAAAGGCTTCTAAAGATACTTTTTTCACGGTTCCACGCTTAGTCGCCATAAAGACGAAGTAATTTTCATTAAACTCACGTACCGGTAACATTGCGTTTATCGCTTCATCAGCTGCAAGAGGTAATATATTAACAATAGGTTTACCACGAGAAATACGACTAGCTAAGGGGAGTTGATAAGCCTTAAGCCAATAGAGCTTACCGTGGTTAGAGAAGCAGAGCAGTGTATCATGGGTATTTGCGATAACCAGGCGCTCAATAAAATCTTCGTCCTTCACGTTTGTTGCAGACTTTCCTTTACCACCACGGCGTTGTGCCTGATAAGCAGAAATCGGTTGATATTTCACATAGCCTTGATGCGATAGAGTAACCACAACATCTTCTTCAGTAATCAGATCTTCTATAGTCAGGTCTTCCTGAGATGCAGTTATTTCTGTTCTACGAGCATCACCAAATTGAGCTTTAACTTCAACGAATTCATCGTGTATCACTTGCATCAAACGTTCTGGCGACGCAAGAATTTCAAGTAATTCTTTAATAACACCCAACAACTCTTCAAACTCAGAAATAATCTTGTCTTGCTCAAGAGCGGTTAAACGATGGAGCCTTAATTCGAGAATAGCCTGAGCCTGATTAGGTGAAAGCCGGTAACCCTCATCAGTCAGGCCAAACTCAGCCGATAAATCATCGGGACGGCAGGCATCGCTTCCAGCGTTCTTTAGCATGCTAGCAACCATTCCTGCTTGCCATAGCCGTGCCAGCAAGCCATCCTTTGCATCCTGCGGTGTTGCAGATTGCTTGATGAGCTCAATCATTTCATCAATATTGGCTAAAGCAATACCTAAGCCCTCCAATAGATGGGCGCGATTACGTGCTTTCTTCAATTCAAAAATAGTACGTCGGGTAACAACTTCACGTCGATGCTTAATGAAACAATCAAGAATTTCCTTGAGGTTTAGGGTACGAGGCTGGCCATCGACCAGCGCAACCATATTAATACCAAAGACATTCTGCATCTGGGTATGGGCATATAAATTATTCAGAATAACTTCCGCAACCTCACCACGCTTCAGCTCAATAACAACACGCATACCTTGTTTATCTGATTCATCACGTAAACCGGAGATGCCCTCAATACGTTTTTCTCGTACAAGCTCAGCAATCTTTTCAACAAGCCTTGCTTTGTTAACCTGATAAGGCAACTCATTAATGATGATTGCCTGTCGGCCAGAGTGGCTGTCAGTTTCGATTTCAGTACGGGCACGGATGGAGATTCGTCCACGACCTGTTCGATAGGCCTGCAAAATTCCTCCGCGCCCATTAATAATGGCAGCGGTAGGAAAATCAGGACCAGGAATATGAACCATCAGATCATCAAGCGATAAATCAGGCTCTTCAATCAAAGCGATACAGGCATTAATAACCTCTGTCATGTTATGAGGGGGAATATTTGTCGCCATACCAACGGCGATACCTGAAGAACCATTGACTAGCAGATTAGGAATTCGCGACGGCAATACAACCGGGGCAAATTCGCTTTCGTCATAGTTAGGGCTGAAATCAACAGTTTCTTTTTCCAGATCAGCAAGTAAGGCATGCGCCACTTTTGACATTCTGATTTCGGTATAACGCATGGCTGCAGCCGCGTCACCATCAACCGATCCAAAGTTTCCTTGCCCATCAACAAGCATATAACGCATGGAAAATGACTGAGCCATACGAACAATCGTATCGTAGACAGCAGTATCACCATGAGGATGGTATTTACCGATAACATCCCCTACCACACGGGCTGATTTTTTATAGGGTTTATTCCAATCATTACTTAATTCGCTCATGGCAAAGAGCACACGGCGGTGAACAGGCTTCAAACCATCACGCACGTCGGGCAAAGCTCGGCCGACAATAACGCTCATGGCATAATCCAGGTAGGATTGCTTTAATTCATCTTCGATATTAACGGGTATGACTTCTTTGGCTGAATAAACCATCTTTGCAGGCATCCTTTGGGTGTATGTACGAAAAAACAAACCGAAAGGATACCATAGAGGCCGACTTAATTGAATCTTCTCTATTTAGGGTAAACTTTTATATAGGGCAAAAATCTGTAATCCCAGAAAAAACTCGAATTCCCACGGCTTGACCGCGGGATCTGGCCGTGGTGTAAGCGACATAGCCCCCGCGGTCAAGCTCATAGGTATCTACACAAGTGTCTGTAATAGGTCATGTTCCTTCTGGTCTCAAAACTACGTCATCCTGAGCGCAGCGAAGGATCTCCTGAATGTGGCACCGTGCTAATCCCGGAGATCCTTCGCTGCGCTCAGGATGACGTGGCGTTGGGGTGACAGGGCGTTCAATTACAGACACTTGTGTAGATACCTATGGGTCAAGCCGCGGGGATTCAGAACGTATTAAGGTATTTCTATTTTCGTCAAATACTAAAGTAGGATTGATATAGGCTAAAAATAATTTCTGTAAAAAAAACAAAAACTACACCATACTCAATATATTGCAGGGATAAATTGACTGGGGATAGGCATTTTTATATAGTGCTGCCCATTGACTTAAGCGTAGAGGCTGTCAAGCCAAATAATAAGAGGAGACGCGATGACTACTAAAATTGCACGACTTAACATAGACGGCCATGATCCCATTGAATTACCTATATATAGCCCAACGCTTGGAAGTGATGTAGTTGATATCAATAAGCTTGGTGAGCAAGGCATGTTCACCTATGACCCTGGTTTTATGTCTACTGCATCTTGCGAATCCAAAATCACTTTTATTGATGGTGACGAAGGTGTCCTACTCTATAGAGGCTATCCAATTGAGCAATTAGCTGAGAAAAAAGACTTTCTTGACGTCAGTTACTTACTCCTAAATGGCGAATTACCTGATATCAAACAGAAAGAAGAATTTGTTAAGCTGATTAACAACCATACAATGGTGCATCAGCAAATGTATAACTTCTTAAACGGCTTTCGCCGTGATGCGCACCCAATGGCAATTATGGTTGGAATAGTTGGTGCCTTGTCTGCTTTTTATCACGAGTCAATGGATTTAAATAATCAGGAAGATCGCTATATCTCTGCGATTCGTCTAATTGCCAAAATGCCTACCCTGGCAGCAATGAGCTATAAATATTCTATAGGCCAGCCCTATATGTACCCACAAAACAAGATGTCTTATGCAGAAAACTTCCTGCATATGATGTTTGGTGTTCCTTCCGAGGAAATAATACCCAATCCAATAATTGTTGATGCAATTGATACTATTTTTACTCTGCATGCGGATCACGAACAGAATGCCTCAACATCAACAGTCCGCTTGGCTGGCTCAACTGGTGCTAACCCCTTCGCTTGTATTTCTGCTGGCATAGGTGCTCTCTGGGGACCTGCTCATGGTGGTGCCAATGAAGCCTGCCTGAATATGCTTAAAGAAATTGGTGATGTTAAACACATTAACCACTATATCAAACGAGCTAAAGACAAGGATGACCCATTCCGTCTGATGGGCTTTGGTCACCGTGTCTATAAGAGTTATGATCCTAGGGCAAAGGTTATGCGTAAGACCTGTCATGAGGTGTTATCTACCGTTAATGCGCATAATGAGCCTTTATTTAAACTAGCTATGGAACTAGAGCGTATTGCGCTTGAGGATGAGTATTTCGTGGAGAAAAAACTCTATCCTAACGTTGACTTTTACTCAGGAATCACCCTTAGTGCGATTGGCATTCCAACCAACATGTATACCGTTATTTTTGCACTAGCAAGAACTGTTGGCTGGATGTCGCATTGGATGGAAATGGTTGCTGGTAAATCTAAAATTGGTAGACCACGCCAACTTTATACTGGTGAAAAACAACGAGATGTTTCTTAAAAAGCACCCCTCATCCGCCTTAGGGCGGATGAGGGTTTATCCTTCCTCCTATCTATCCTAGCAACCTGTGCTCAAATCCAAACTTTCACCAAGATTCAAATATATCCCCTGAGCAGGTACCTATCCTCCAAATTATCAATTTGCTACAATCTTGCCCTGCGTCTAAACTGACTAAGATCTCTCTTTGCACAGGATAAGGAAATATCATGACCGACATTCTCATCTGTTCGCCAACACGAACTGCTATTGGTACTTTTAATGGTACTTTAAAGGAAACTCCCGCTACTTTACTTGGTGCCACTGTTATCAGCGAAACTCTCAGACGAGCAAAATTAGCGCCTGATGAAGTGCAAGCTGTTGTTATGGGGCATGTCGTGCAAGCAGGAACCGGGATGAACTCGGCAAGGCAAGCTGCAGTTAAAAGTGGGATTCCAGTCAACGTTCCCGCCTACACAGTAAATCGGGTTTGTGGTTCAGGAGCCCAAGCTGTTGTTTCAGCCTATCTGGAAGTAATTAGCGGGAATATTTCCTGTGCAATTGCTGGTGGTATGGAAAATATGGATCTCTGTCCCTACCTCCTTAACTCAGCACGCTGGGGTTATCGCCTTGGCGAAGGAAAACTGGGTGATAGTATGTTAATTGATGGTTTACATGATGCCTTCTCATCCATGCATTCTGGTTGGCATACAGAAGATCTTGTCAATAAATATTCTATTTCCCGCGAAGAGCAAGATGCGTGGGCACTTCGCACACAACAGCGCTTTGCCAAAGCACAGGCAGCAGGAAAGTTTGAGGCTGAGATCTGCCCGGTTGAAATTACTACCCGCAAGGGCGTAGAACTTTTCCAAAAGGATGAACATAATCGACCTGACACCAGTGCAGAAACCCTAGCAAAACTCAAACCCGCCTTCCGCAAAGACGGAACTATCACCGCGGGCAATGCGCCTGGCCTCAATACGGCAGCTGCGGCTATGATCATTGCTGACGCAAAATTTGCTAATAAGCATCAGCTCAAACCGATGGCTCGTATTGTTGCTTATGGTATCGGAGCAGTTGAGCCTGGCATGTTTGGGATAGGACCTGTTCCGGCTGTCAAACAAGCCTTGGAAAGAGCGAAATGGCGGATTGAAGATGTAGAACGAGTTGAAATTAATGAGGCCTTTGCTGCTATAGCCATTGCGGTTATGCGTGATCTAGGTTTCAAAGAAGAGATCGTTAATGTTGAAGGGGGCGCAATTGCCCATGGGCACCCAATTGGTGCAACTGGGGCCATTTTAACTACTCGCTTGCTGCATTCTATGCAACGCGATGGCTTAAAGCGCGGTATTGTGACGCTTTGTATAGGCGGAGGCCAAGGTATTGCTTTGGCATTAGAACTTTTATAAAACCAAGCAAGGTCCCTGATGCTTTGTTGCTGACAGGGACCTAGCCTAAAACTTGAGGTTTATCAATTATGATGTATCAATTGGAAAATGTCGGCACACGCTCAATGGAATCTTTGCTAGGTGAATTTGCTAATATTCCCGACAACACAGACTATCTGATTATTACCGATTACGAGAATAGTAATAAGACTCTCGAAGAGCTACAGCTGCTAGCCCAACGTATTCCACAATTCATCACCGATTTAGACCTCGCTTCTATCAATTTTAATTCCTTAATACTGCCCCATGCGGAACATCTTTTTAAGTCCCTACCCCCACAGATTAAAAAACTCATAGTCAATCCAGAGGGTCTGGCAACAGAAACCACTGCGCAATTTTGCAGCCTACTCAATGCATTGACTGAAACTGGTCTGCGCTCTTTGTTACTTGAGGGCTCAGGAATTACACATCGTCCACAAGCCGATCAAATACAAATCCTTAATGCAGTACCTAAAACAATTACTCACCTTGGTCTAACCCGGCAAGAGATTAACTCAGAAAATTTTAGACGTTTCGCTGCCGCCTTATCCCAACTGACACATTTGGATAGCCTGGATTTGAGTGAAAACAGTTTTGATCAATTAACCCCGGAAGAATTTTTAGAGTTTCTGCGTACTATACCAAGAAACATAAGAACTCTTTCTCTATCTTCAAATAATTTATGCCATTTTATTGGCTACATGGATAGGATCTGTGAAGCACTTCCCCCGGGTCTACAAACTCTTGACCTTACATCAAATGGTTTTGGGTCAGCTCCAGGACTACCCAATTTAACCCGGCTGCCTGCCCTGAAAACCCTGGACTTCCAAGGTCATTGCTTAGAATTTTCGACTTTTAGTCAGATAAGTACTTTTTTTGCAGAGCAACTTAGTCCAACAGTGGATGCTGTTCATTTAATAGGCACCGTTCTTAATCCTCAACAATTTTCCTTAGCAGCTTACGAGCAATCTGGGCTAGACAAAATTCGCGCAGTTCATTTACAAATGATGCAACAATATTCCTATGGACAGTATATGGATACGACTTTCTGGCAAATACCACAAACTCCCCCCGATGGATCAGACGATGGCCTTGATGAAGAGCAGGTTTTAGACTCAGATAGTGAAGAGTATATTCCTTCTACTCCGACTAATAACTAGTCTCCTGTCCTTCGCTGCGTTCTATGAACCCTCATCCACCCTTCGGGCACCTTCTCCCTAAAAGGGAGAAGGTGCCCAGCGCATTAAACTCCCCCTGCCTTCACCATACGCAAAGCACGCTGCCAGCCTTGATATTCAGTTTCAATACTTTCTCTATCTTCTGGTTGAAACTCATGTTGGCAACTCCAGCTCTTTTGCAATTCCTCCAGCGAATCAGCTAAGCCACAACTAAGAGCGGCAAGGATTGCAGCACCCTGCGCAGTTGTTTCAATATCTACTGGGCGCTGTACGGCTAGTCCGCATTGCGAGGATAAAAATTGCAAAAACCATTGATTTGCCGCCATCCCTCCGTCAACACGCAATAAGGATAGTTCCATTCCGCTATCCTCGCGCATACAGGTCAATACATCTCTGGTTTGATAACAAACTGATTCGAGAGCCGCGCGGGCAAAATGGGCGCGATTAGATGTTCTTGCCAAACCAACAATAGCAGCACCTGCTGTAGCTAACCAATGTGGTGCGCCTAATCCAGTAAATGATGGAACAAGATAAACCCCCTCATTGGATTGCAAAGACTTTGCCAAACCCTCAGTATCAGCCGCGTTTTCAAAGAGTTTTAGTTCATCACGCAGCCATTTTACGGTGGTCCCTGCCTGATAAATGCTCCCCTCCAAGCCATAACTGGTTTCCCCCTTTATTTGATAAGCAATCGTTGTTAAAAGCTTATGCTTAGACATCACAGGCTTATTCCCCGTATTCATCAGCAGGAAACCACCCGTGCCATAGGTTGCCTTAATCATGCCATGATTAAAGCAGCGTTGGCCGATAAGCGCGGCCTGTTGATCACCAACAACAGCTCTAATTGGGATCGATAAATTTAATTCCTTATTATTGATTAGCCCAAAATGGTTATCTGAAGAACAAACTTCGGGTAGCACTGAAACTGGAATATCGAATAAGGCAAGTAATTCCTCATCCCATCGTTGCTCAAAGATATTAAACAGCATGGTTCGTGAGGCATTGCTAATATCGGTGCAGTGCACTTTATTGCCGGTTAAACGCCAAACTAAAAAACTATCAATCGTACCGAAGGCAAGCTGATTTTTTGCTGCTAGCGTTCTGGCTTCGGGGATATTTTGCAGGAGCCAATGCAATTTTGAGGCTGAAAAATAAGGATCAGGCAACAAGCCTGTTTTCGCCTGAATAAACGCTGTCTTGTCGATTAAGGATTCGCAAAATGCTTGGGTACGCCTGTCTTGCCAAACAATAGCAGGGGCTAAACATTTGCCGCTTTGCTTATCCCAAATTAGAGTAGTTTCGCGTTGATTAGTAATCCCGCAAGCAATAACTTCCTTTGTGTTTACGCGTCTAGTCACATCTTGCATTGCTTTAAGCGTTTTTTGCCAGATTTCTTCTGGATCATGCTCTACCCAGCCAGGCTGTGGATAGAATTGATTAAGAGAGTATTGGCTTGCTGTTACTAGCTCACCACTAGCGGTGTAAAGCATTGCCCGAGTACTACTGGTTCCCTGATCGATAGCAAGAAGGTATGTCATTAGATTCTATTTCCCTATTAACGTCAGTTATGGATAAGAATCATTTAAAATCGAGAAATCAATGTACTCATCGTTAAAAGCGTCCAAAAATGCTCGAATTAGCCGTGCTAGTCCTGCACTTTTTGGACGCTTTTGCCTCGATTACATTTATTTTTCTCGATTTTAAATGATTCTTATCCATAACTGACGTTATTATAATCAAAAACTAATTTTATACGCTTTTTGCGGAGACCAAAACATGGATCAGGTTTTTGACGTTGCAATTATTGGGGGAGGAATTAATGGTTGCGGTGCTGCAGCCGACGCAGCGCTTCGTGGATTATCGGTTATCCTTTGTGAAAAAGATGACTTAGCCTCAAAAACCTCATCCTCAAGCAGCAAGTTAATCCATGGTGGCTTAAGATATCTCGAGCATTATGACTTTGCACTGGTAAAAAAAGCCCTGGATGAACGCCAACTGTTATTAACCTTAGCCCCTTATTTAGTCCATCCCCTTCCCTTTGTCCTGCCCTACCAGCAAGATATGCGCCCGACCTGGTTATTGCGTACAGGCTTATTCTTCTACGATAACCTGAGCCGTAAAAATGAACTTCCCAAGTCAAAACTCATCAGGCGCGCTCGTCAACCTGATTACTTCTCACCCTTAATTGATCATTTCGACAAAGGCTTCTTGTTTTATGACTGCACGACCGACGATGCTCGCTTGACTATCGCTAATGCGCTACAAGCTAAGAAACATGGCGCGTCAATTCATACTAATACTGAACTGCTAGAGGCAAATGTGATTGATAATCTGTGGGAACTAAGAGTTCGTACCAAGTCAGGAGAACAGCAGATTATAAGGGCAAAGTCTGTGATCAACGCTGCTGGCCCTTGGGTTCAATCTATTAATCAGCTCTTAAAGCTTCCTTCTAAATATAAAATGTCCCTGGTCAAAGGCTCGCATCTTGTTGTCCATCGACTTTATGAAGGAAACCATGCTTATCTTTTACAAAACGTAGATCATCGTATTGTTTTTATTGTTCCCTACCATGGTCATACGATGATCGGTACTACTGACGTAGCTTTTAATGACTCACCAGATGAGGTTAATATTTCTAGCGATGAAATAGAGTATCTTTGTAAGCTTGTAGATAATTACCTCATTAATCCCTTAAAGCGTGAAAATATAATTACTTCTTGGAGTGGGGTTAGACCCTTGATTGCCGCTGAGGGAGAGGAACTTAGTGCCATTAGCAGAGACTATATAGTCAGCTATAGCAATACGCCCGCAGCGGCTGTGACGATTTATGGTGGAAAAATCACTACTTACAGACAATCCTCCCTAGAAGCTATTAATCTACTCGAACCTTGCTTTCCCAATCTTGCCAAATCCCAATCAGAATTTACCCCTCTACCAGGAGCGACCCTAGCTAATTGGTCGTATAAAGAATATTTAGCTCATGCTGAAGAAAAATATTTTTGGCTTGAGGAAACCGTCAAAACACGTTATCTGCATAACTACGGCACTCGGACAGAACAATTACTCGAAGGCTGTACCAAGATGTCTGATCTTGGCCAGCATTTTGGTAGCGGGCTTTATCAAGTTGAGGTCGATTATTTATGTAAGGAGGAATGGGCTAGAGATTGCGAAGACATTCTCTGGCGGCGTACAAAACTCGGTTTAGCCTTTTTACCTGAGAACAAACAGGCTCTAATGGATTATTTAGAGCATTCTGCCTATTGTCATTTTTAATTGGCCGGCCTATAAGATTTTATCTTCGCCTAACTTAATCCCCCAGCTATCCATACCAAATCAAGCTAAAAATCTCGACTATACTTGCCTATATATTGATCATCTTGCATTCCGAGGTTAGCAATATGAAAAATATTGTGATAGCTGGTGGTGGACCAATTGGCTTATATACTGCAATTAGGATAAGCAAATTAATAGAGAAATATGGGTTAAAAGCAACCGTAACCGTTGTGGAGCCTAAATTAAATCTTTATAGCAGGCCTGGTATTGTGGCAAAGAATGTTCTTGATGTTATAGAGCGTAATGTCGAACTTGATCATAACCTTTTGCCGGATGGTGATGACAGTGGAAGCTCTATCTTCATTATGGACTTAGAGAAAGCCCTTTATAAGGAAGCACAAAACCATGGGATCAAATTTGTGCGGGGCAAGGTTGCAGCAATTGAGGGTAAGGCGCTGGTACTTGAGGACGGTCGTAAGATACCCTGTGAGATAGTTATTGATTCTACAGGCCCGAGAAGAACGCTTATTAATCAGGTCAATCAACAGTCAACCTCAGAGAAAAAGCCTTTTACAATAAGGCAAGTTGCTGACAATCCGATAAAAAATCACTTTGTTGCTTATGTTCATATGGATGGCGAAAATGCCAAGCTAATTGCTGGGAAAATGGTTAAAGATCCCTTAAAACATGCCCTGGCATTAGAAAAATTACGCACTGAATTCGGCTGGCCTCATTTTAAAGAACCCGAGTTGTCTATTAGAAAATACACGCCTAAAGGGGAAAACAAAGATGACGATATGCAACGTTTTTATTTTTACTTTGAAATCCCACCAGAGCTCGCTGAATCAGAACCATCTGAACAACTTGCCTGGTTGAAGGCTTTACTCTATTTAAAAACAGAAAATGATGATATTGAATTTACCGTTGAAGATGGCGCAATGAAATTTCTTCCTTTTGGGGTAAATCCTCATGAGGTTACAGAACCGGTTTATACAAGTTCTGGATTGCCTGTGGTTATTCCCTGTGGTGATGCACAAATAGAACCCGATTATCGCCCGGGGATTGGAATTCGCAGCGGTGCATTTAGGGCTGATACCTTGGTTGACTCATTCATGAGAGACCTGGATGGTGGGCTTGTTTTAAACCAAGAGGCCTACGAGCACTCGCTACAAGGCCCGCTAGGATTACATAGAACTACACTTAAAGACGAATATAAAAATAACAGGGAAAGGCTTGATTCAGCTCTTCTAGAAAAAGGAAAAATCTATAGTGAAGCCCTAGCCTTGGCAGAAACACCAGAACAAGGGGAAATTATTCTTAAAGGGCTAAGGCAAATTGTTAGTGAAATAGAGCGATTAGGAGTTCAAGCCTATCGAGATAGCTGCCAGAAAGGAACACCCTCTCAAAAAGTTCCTCAATTTAAAATTGACAACTATGGTCATCTTGCAGAGGTAACAAGCTTAGAGCAAAGCAAAACCTTATTAGCAACAGCCTTAGAATTGCTACCGGAAACCGAGGTTGAACTTAGAACGCAAATAAAAAACAACATTGATGACTTAGCAATGAGTTATAAAGCTTTTGCCGCTCTCAAATTCTCTTCAAAAGAATATGGTTTTGCACATAAGTTTTACAACGAGGCTCTCAGTTTGCTGACCTCCAATATGCCAGGCGAGCATAAAGACGAAATTGCTAAAATTTATTCTAATTTAGCCCTTATAGCCAAGGCACAGAAAAAATATGATTTAGTCAAAGACTATGTCGATAAAGGCTTGCAAGAACTTGGGTCTATGCTTAGCGAAGACCGCAATACCCCTGATATGAAAACGATCTACGCAAAATTATTAAATACCCAGTGCAACGCGCTGTTTGATGAAGTAGAGGCGAATATCACAAAACTTGATAGCAGAGACCATCCCTTAAACGCTAAGTTACAGCAAGGAAAAGACCTCTGTAATACACTTATTGAGAACAGTTTGATTCATAGCTCGTCTGCTAAAATTCTCTCTGAACGATTAGCTAAGGTTGAACGAGCAGTATCTGAGAAATTAGAACCCCTTGTAACTGTTCAGATAAAATAAAGTCTTTGCGAACTTAGACCTATTACCCGTAGCCTGGATGCAGCGAAGCGCTGAGTGATCCTGGCATTTTTTTAATCAAAGAATCATTTATATAACTATGTAAACATTAATCGGCTACTTTGACTTATATGTGTGTCGTTCCCGCGTAGGCGGGAAACCATCGTGCAAACAAAGTGAGGAACCACTTTGAGAAATGGTTTCCCGCCTACGCGGGAATGACACACAAAAGAACAGAAAGAACTTATATGGCGCATGCGTTCTGTTTAAAAAAAATGCCAGGATTCCTCAGAGCGAAGCGAAATCCAGGAGGTCGTACCACTGCTCCCGGATTTCAAGCCACACAATAATGCTCATCCTTAGGGTGTAGCTGAAGAACTTGTATTTGTAGCCTGTGCAACCTCATCCAAGCCATTCAAAAATTTTGTTATAGGATCAAGCGATAGTGCCCTAAGAGCCGTAACGACATCTGGGCCTCCAATTTTAATTGCTGCGGCGATCTTATCTGCGTTCTCAGGCTTAATTGACATTTCAACCTTTCCCTGCGTCTTGGAAATTATACGAAGCTGTGAATACAAAGGCGGATCATTTTCTCTCAGAATTACAGCTGTGTCTTGATCAAGCAAACAGCCTTTATGTTCAAGCTTGTATTGAAATAGAGCAAGCTCAGGATCCGATGCAAGTTCCTTGCCAGCATAGGATGTTTGAGCGACTGCCGCTAAATCAGCGGCGTTCAATTGTGCAAAAATTTGCAGGGTTACTTCATTAGGTAAGCGTTCAAAAAAACGAATAGAGCGTCGTTCTTGTTCCTCGTCCTGTTTGCTCATAATTGTCTCGTCATGACTTGTATTTAAGCATTATAGCATGGTTTATTTATTTTCAACTTAGAAAGAGTATCCCTAGCCTTCAGGGTTTTGTACGAAACAAAATTTGTAATCTCAGAGAAAATTCGAATTCTCGCGGCTTGCCCTTCCAATTAGTCTTAAGTTTTTGTTGATATTCATACAAGATACCAAATGAAATCAGTTTTGGACAATGAGTCCCGAATTCACTCCGCGCTGCCCCTGCCCGCGAAAGAAATAGGGGGGAGATCGGAGTGAACTTCAGCTGATTGCCCAAAACTCATGTAAAGCGTTCAGAGGATCGCCTACAGTTATTCTTCCTCATCTATCTTGGCGCGAATGTCACTAACATCAGCTTTTATAGCCTGCTCGACCAAGTCTTTTAGCATCGACTCAGGCATCGAGCCAGCCTCAGAATAGATAAGAATACCTTGCTTGAAAATCATAAGATGCGGTATTGAGCGTATTTGCAAACTATCCGCTAACTCTGGTTCTGCTTCAATATTCACCTTAGCAAAGGTTATCGTTGGATTGAGCTCAGCTACACGCTCATAGACTAGTGCAAACTGTTTGCATGGCGCGCACCACTCAGCCCAAAAATCAATAAAGACCAGCTCGCTGGAATGAATAACCTTATCAAACTCGTTAGACCCCATGGTGTAAATCGGCATGCTCACTCCTTGATACAGAGATACAGGATAAAATTTTGTTGAAAATATTATCTACTGAGCCCATTCCATTAATACGATGGAACTGCGGTGCCTGGATATGAAATTTCTTAGCCGCTTGTTCCATATCCTTGTAGTAATTAACCAGAGGCTCAGTCTGTTTGTGGTAAACCGCCAAACGATTCTTAATTGTTTCTTCCTGGTCATCATCACGTTGGATTAAAGGTTCACCGCTAATATCATCAACCCCTTCTTTTTGTGGCGGATTGAACTTGACATGGTAAACACGGCCTGAGGCCACATGTACACGACGACCACTAATTCGATTAATAATTTCATCATCAGGCACTGCGATTTCAATAACATGATCAAGCCTAACCTGAGCCTCTCGCAATGCATCAGCTTGGGGTATTGTGCGTGGGAAACCATCAAATAGAAAACCTCGATGACAGTCCGGCTTTTGCAGACGTTCTTTCACCAGAGCAATGATAATGTCATCGGAAACCAGTTGCCCTGCATCCATTATCTTTTTAGCGCTTTTGCCTAATTCAGTGCCAGCAGCGATAGCTGAACGTAGCATATCCCCTGTAGAAATCTGCGGTATCTTAAAATGGTCGATCAGCTTAAGCGCTTGGGTCCCTTTACCAGCACCTGGACCACCCAATAACATTAATCGCATCAATTCGCTCCTACTTATAACTTAATTTAGAAAGTAAACCTGGGTTTACACTAATTCATCCTTTATTTATACCATGTTTTTAGCATAGCATGTTGTAAATTTAATCAACTACAGCGATTCAACTGCGCCTGATAAATTTGCGACCTAGCTTTTACCTTTCGAGAAACCTGGATTAACCATGGTTTCTGCAGATAAGTTTTTCTCTTATATCCCCCTATTCCTTCATGATAGGCCAAATAGAGACGATAGGTATCATCACGTGGAATACCTGCAGCGCGGTGCGCCTGATTTGCATACCAGCCGATGAAATCAACAGCATGATAGAAAACATCACGTTTGGCCCAAATACTGCCACCATTTTCATCTTTTTTATACTGTTTCCATGTCCCACGAAGTGCCTGGGAATACCCATAGGCAGTAGTCGGTCTTTTCCAAGGAATAATCCATAATAATTTCTGATGAGGAGGTCTGGCTTTAGCATCAAATTTCGATTCTTGATGAACGATTGCCATTTGGACTGCAATAGGTACATGCCAACGCCGTTGAACATCCCTAGCATCCTTATACCAACGGGGATGTTCTTTAAAAATCCTACAAATATTATTTACATCTGAAGGGGGTTTACTAGCACATGAAACCAAAAGCAGTGAAACTAGAATAAGGAGTATCGATTTAAGGTTCATTTTATTTTTTTTGGATCCTATAACGTTGGTGACACGACCCTAGCAAAAAAGCAGAGAAAATTAAATATTTTTATCAGAACAATTATGTGATCTGCTGAGGTTTATATCAATTTGATTTCAGCTCAGACAATTAAATTAACGTCAGCTCATTTATTTCACAAAGCAAGAAAGCTGTGATAGTTTTGATTGCAAAGAAATTCAGCCAGGCATTGATTTAAATGAGTATTTTAGTATTCGATATAGAAACCATCCCAGATGTTGATGCGGGGCGCAAATTACATGATCTAGCCAACTTATCCGACGAGGACACTGCCGCTGCACTATTTGCTTTGCGCCGGGCAAAGGTTGGTAATGACTTTCTACCTCATTATTTGCAAAAAGTCGTGGCGATTTCGCTTGTTCTAAGCCAAGGTGCAACACTAAAGGTTTGGTCGCTTGGCGATGAGCATTCTGACGAAAAAGATCTGATTCAACGTTTTTTTTCTGGTATCGATAAATATACCCCAACCTTAATTAGCTGGAATGGCAGTGGCTTTGATCTACCAGTACTTCATTACCGTGCTTTGCTGCATGGTATCTCTGCCCCCACCTATTGGGAGACAGGAGATAATCAGCAGGCTTTTCGCTGGAATAATTATTTGAACCGTTTTCATTATCGTCATCTAGATTTGATGGATACCTTAGCCGCCTATCAAAATAAAGCCTTTGCTCCCTTAGATCAAATCGCTACTATGCTTGGATTCCCTGGAAAAATGGGCATGTCTGGCGCTAAAGTATGGGAACAATTCTGTGCTGGCAATCTAAAAAGCATCCGCGACTACTGTGAAACCGATGTTTTGAATACTTATTGCGTTTATTTGCGTTTTGAACTAATGCGCGGCACCCTGGATCCTAGCGATTATGAGAAATCCTTACAGCGTTTAAAAGATTATTTGCACAGTGAGGATGATAAGCTGCATTTGCAAGAATTTTTAGCAAAAATGAACTAGGCTTTTAATAGGATCACTTGCCAATGCATTTTGCAGAATGGATACTCAATGAAAATACTGCCCTTTAAGCCATCAAGCACCCTATCCTTCGGCGTTGAGTTGGAATTACAAATTATTGATCCCCACAGTTTTGGCCTGACATCCCGGGCTAAAGATCTGATACGAAGCATTAAAGAAAGCGCTTATAGCAAACAAATAAAACCCGAAATTACACAATCGATGATTGAAATAAATTCGTCTATTCATTACTCAGCAAGTGATCTAAGAGATGAATTGGATACCCTCCGTATGGTTCTCCAAAGACTTGCAGATAACTTTGACTTACATTTTTGCGGGGGTGGCACACATCCCTTTCAAAAATGGTCAATGCAAAAAATATTCCCAACTAGGCGCTATAAAAATTTATCAAGACATTATCGCTATTTATCAAAGCGTTCGACGGTATTTGGTCAACATGTTCATATTGGTTGTAGCAGTGCAGAAGATGCTATCTATCTAACCCATGCATTTACACGCTACGTCCCACAATTTATTACTATTTGTGCATCTTCTCCTTTTTATCAGGGGGTTGATACTCATTATCACTCATCAAGATCAACCGTCTTCAATTCCTTTCCATTAAGTGGCGTTATTCCCTTTGTTATTAATTGGCAAGAGTTTTCTAATTATTTTTATACAATGAAAAACCTTGGAATTATCGAAACGATGAAGGATTTTTATTGGGATATCCGCCCTAAACCAGAATATGGCACCGTTGAAGTACGGGTTTGCGATACCCCATTAACGACCAAAAAAGCGACAGTCATAGCAGCCTATATACAAGCGCTTGCAAGTTATCTATTAGAAGAAAGACCGATTGAACTCAGCAAGGAATTATATTATGTCTATAGCTATAATCGCTTCCAAGCGAGCCGTTACGGCTACGAAGGAACGATCATCAACCCTTATACTGCTGAAAAACTGCTGATTGCTGATGATATTCTTGAAACCATAAAAAAGGTTGAGCGTTATGCTAATGATTTAAACTCAATGAGTTATATTCTTCAGATTGCGCAGGATGCTCAGCATAAACATAATGATTCAACTGCTCTAAGACAAATTTTGAAACAGTATAATTCGTTTCCTAAGGTTGTTGCTGAACAATGTAGGATCTGGACAAACTCATCGCTGTAAGGCCACGTCTCTCACCCCGTCAACCTGTGCGCCCAAGCCCCTTCGGGGCAAACATCGATAAAGACCCCATCATCCCGAACATAGTGAGGGATCTCCGTGATTAGCACATTGCTACACTTAGGAGATGTCTCTCTACGTTCGACATGACGTACGTCTTTGGGAGCGCAATGCAGGGGCATGACCTCATCGCTTTAAAAGGGGAAATTGTGGTGGGCTATGGTCTATTTTAGTACAAATATACTCATTTGCATTAAGGACATAGTATAAGCCCAAACCTAATTCAAACAGGAAAGCGAATAGAACTACGATGCCTAAAATGCTTAAGCGCAATTGCCTTTTTTTCAACTTCTTTTCTAATGAGCTTTTTGCCGTAAAGTAATTAGTTTCACGCAAGCGATTACTAATAATATCTACTATTGACTCAAGGAATTTTTCATAGAGGTGAGCGTTTTCAGCTAAAAGGCTAATCGGCGCTTGTAGAGCCGTCAGATTCTCAGAAGCAGTGACTGTGAGTGAGCACTCTCGGTTTTTAATGACCCTCATTTCACCAATAGTTTCACCACTATTCAGAGTCCCTATATGTTCATTGATATTTTTCTTGTCACATTCCTTAAACAAACCAACAGAGCCGGCTATGAGAATATAGAAATTATCATTTTTTTCGCCTTCTTTGGTGAGCATTTCGCCTTCTACAAAAATAACTCGTTTAGACATTTTTATAAATTCGGAGAAGTCTTCATCAGAGAAATTTTTTAATAATTTGGTGTTTTTTAAAATTGCTAGTTCAGCATCAGAAAACTTTCCATAATGTTCTTCAGAGGGTGAGGTTAAACTAAGTATAGTCGTTAAAGATAACTGACGTTAAATCAAAACCTTTTTCAGTAGAATAGCATCTTCAGTACCTTGGCCATCGATATAATAGTCTTCTTTAATTGAATCTTGCTGAAAGCCAAATTTTTTATACAAGGCAAGAGCAGCTGTATTACTTGGACGAACTTCCAATACAACAGAGGTTATTTTTGGATTAGCTTCCAAGGTATCAAGAACTGATTTTAATAATGATTTGCCATAACCTTTATTTTGATTTTGAGCCGAAATGCAGAGGTTTAGGATATGACAGATAGATTGACTATTGCGACATATCATATAACCAACGATTTGCTTCACATTGTTATCACTGAGCTCAAATACACGGCAGTCATAACCCACTAAAACACAATCACTCAAAATATCCCTACTCCAGGGAGCACGGTGAGTTGCGGTTTCAATAGCGTAAACGCTGTCAATATCGCTTTGCTTCATTGGACGGATTATCGATTCCATTGTGACCTCAAGTTTTATGTTCGTAGAACCCCTCATCTGCCCTACGGGCACCTTCTCCCCAGAGGGGCGAAGGAAATTTATAAGTTGATATCTCTCTTCTCCCCCTTTGGGGAGAAGGTGCCCGTAGGGCGGATGAGGGGAACTTAACCTAATCCTTTTTCTTCTTAGGCATATAAAGATCAGTAATTGTCCCTTCAAAAATCTCTGCTGCCATCGCAATAGGCTCAGAAAGTGTTGGATGAGGATGAATAGTCAGAGCAATATCCTCAACATCACATTCCATTTCAATTGCCAGAGACGCTTCTGTAATCAAATCACCTGCATTAACCCCTACGATTCCTGCCCCCAGGATACGCTTAGTTTTTGGATCAAAGAGTAATTTAGTCATTCCCTCTTCACGTCCCATACTTAAAGCTCGGCCACTTGCCATCCAAGGAAATACTGCTTTCTCACAAGCAATACCCTTCTCTTTCGCTTCTTTTTCTGTCAGACCAGTCCAGGCAATTTCAGGATCGGTATAGGCAACACTTGGTATGCAACGTGGATCAAAATAATGCTTCAATCCAGCAATTACTTCTGCAGCAACACGACCTTCGGGAATTGCTTTATGAGCAAGCATTGGTTGGCCAACCACGTCACCAATCGCATAAATATGAGCTACGTTAGTGCGCATTTGCTTATCAACCTTGATAAAGCCGCGTTCGTCAACATTGATTCCCGCCTTGCCACCATCAATTGCACCACCATTTGGTTTTCTGCCAACGCAAACAAGAACTTGTTGGAAGCAGCTAGGTTTATCTGTGACATGCTGACCTTCCATAGACACATAGATACCGTCTTTCTTAGCTTCCATTGCAGTTACTTTTGTTTTCAGGAGGAATTTGACGCCTTTTTTGGTCATGCGTTTTTGTAAAACGTTAACTAAATCAGCATCTGCGCCAGGAATTAATTGATCCATAAACTCAACAACGGTCACTTCTACGCCTAGAGCGGAGTAAACAGTTGCCATTTCTAAACCGATAATACCGCCACCTAAAACTAGCAAGCTGCCTTTGATGTCCGCCAATTCTAAAGCGCCTGTAGAACTGAAAATACGTGGGTCTTCGGGTATAAAAGGCAGATTAATCGATTCGCTACCAACAGCAATAATTGCGTTTTCGAAATCAATAGTTGTGGAGCCCTCTTTTCCTTCAACGGTAATTTGATGAGTTCCAGAGAATTTGCCCATGCCAGTTACGACTTCAACTTTGCGCTGCTTGGCCAACATTTTCAAGCCACCAGTCAATTTAGACACCACAGAATTTTTCCAGCCAACCATTTTTTTGTTATCGAGTTTGGGCTTGCCGAAGCTCACACCCTGATCAGCCATTTCATGGGTTTCATCAACCACTTTAGCAATATGTAACAAGGCCTTTGATGGGATACAGCCAACATTCAAACATACGCCACCTAAGCTATCAAAGCGCTCTACCAAGACTACTTTTTTACCCAAATCAGCAGCGCGAAATGCTGCTGTATAACCACCAGGACCACTACCTAGCACCACTACTTCAGTTTTAATATTTCCAGTCATCACAGGCCTCTTTAAATTTCTAAATTTTTTATTATGATTTTTTACAACAAAATTCGTCGAATATCCGCCAAGGATTCACTCAGGTATCGTGTGAAACGCGCAGCCTCTGCACCATCAATAACTCGATGATCATAGGATAGAGATAAGGGCAGCATCAGTCTTGGTTTAAATTCACCATTAATAAACACCGGTTTAATACTAGAGCGCGAAAGTCCTAAAATAGCCACTTCAGGACTGTTTACGATCGGGGTAAAGGCTGTACCACCAATGCCTCCAAGGCTTGAAATGGTAAAACAACCACCGCTCATATCAGCAGGCATTAATCCCTTGTCACGCGCCTTCGTGCTTAAGCGAGCCATTTCTTCAGCGATTTGACCAACAGTCAATTGATCAACGTTGCGTATTACTGGCACGACTAAACCATTGGGTGTTTCTACTGCAATACCGATGTTGAAATACTGCTTATAAATTAGATTTTCACCACTAGCGTCAAGCGAAGCATTGAATTGTGGGTAAACAGCCAAGGCCTTAGCAACTACTTTAGTTACAAAAGCCAGCATGGTTAGCTTATAGCCTGTCTGTTTGCTATTGTCAGATTCTGATTTTCTAAATGCCTCTAAATCAGTAATGTCAGCTTCATCAAATTGAGTAACATGCGGAATAGTTATCCAAGAGCGATGAACGTTAACACCAGTTAATCGCTTAATCTTATTAAGTGGCTTAACCTCAATTTCACCAAATTTAGAGAAATCAATCACTGGAGCACTAGGAAGGGCAAAACCAGAACCACTGGATTTTTCACTCAACTTAGTTTTTACATAAAGTTGAATATCTTCCTTGGTAATTCGCGATTTACGGCCGGTTCCTTTTACCTCGGCTAAATTAACACCCAACTCACGAGCCATACGACGAACAGCTGGGCCACCAGAAATATTTGCCGCCACTGTTGATTCAGAACTTAGCGCTAGGGTCGCTGTAGTTGTTTTCTCTGTTTCTTGCTTAGCTAGTGCTTCTGGTTTAGCAACAGCGCTCTCAGGTCCAGCTTGTTTGACAGGCTCTGAACTAGCTGATGCAACCGCAAGCTCTGCTTTCATCACCAGAATAAGGTCTCCTTGAGAAACCTTATCACCAAGCTTCAGCCTTAGATCTTCAACAACTCCAGCAGCTGGCGCTGGAATATCCATTGTTGCCTTATCGCCTTCTAGCGTAATAAGAGCTTGATCAAGGGTTACAGACTGTCCAGCACTCACCATAATCTCAATAACATCAACATCCGTTGCGCCACCGATATCGGGTATTCTTACCTCAAGACGTTGTGAACTTGTTGCCGGTTTCTCAGCCTTCTCTTCTTTGGGCTTTTCTTCTGTATTGGAAGCAGTTTGCTGCGCTTGTTGTTCAACAACAGGCGCTTGACTCGCTTGCCCTTCCGCAACTAGAGTTAAGATTAGATCGCCCTCTGAAACCTTATCACCAACCTTTACCTCCAACTTGGCTATTTTGCCAGCCTGCGGTGAAGGAATCTCCATGCTAGCCTTATCTGATTCAAGGGTAATCAACGGAGTATCGATCTCAACTTGGTCTCCGGGCTTTACCATGACTTCAATGACATCAACGCCAGTTGCGCCACCAATATCAGGAATCTTTACTTTTATCTCATCTGCCATTTTTATCCTCAGTAAACAGGTAACTGCAATTTATTATTAATTAGTGGCTCACTGGATCCTGTTTTTCGCTTTTAATTCCATAACGCTTCATCGCATCAGCTAAGCATGATTTAGGCATATCACCTTGTTTAACTAGGGCTTCCAATGCAGCTAAAACAACAAACTTAGCATCAACCTCAAAGAAATGACGCAGACGCTCACGGGTATCGCTTCGTCCATAACCATCAGTTCCCAGAGTAGTATAGGGCGCTGACACAAAGGGTCTAATTTGATCAGCATAGAGGCGCATATAATCAGTTGCAGCAATAATAGGCCCTTTACGATCAGCAAGAAGCTCGGTGACGTAGGCTTGCTTTGGCTTTTTAGCTTCTGGATGCATACGGTTGTGACGCTCAGCAGCCAGACCATCACGTCTTAACTCAGTAAAGCTAGTCACCGACCAAATATCTGCACCAACAGAAAAATCGTCTTCAAGCATTTTTGCAGCAGCGATGACTTCTCTTAAAATCGTTCCACAACCTAATAATTGCACGCGTTTTTTGCTCTTTTTAGCATTCTCTTGCAAGAGATACATTCCTTTAATGATCCCTTCTTCAACCCCTTTAGGCATCTCGGGTTGGGTATAGTTCTCATTCATAACTGTGATGTAATAAAACATATTTTCTTGTTTTTCATACATGCGATAGAGGCCATCCTGAATGATCACCGCAAGTTCATAGGCATAGGTTGGATCATAGGCCTTGCAATTTGGAATTGTTGCAGCCATTAGATGACTATGACCATCCTGATGTTGCAGTCCCTCGCCTGCCAGAGTTGTACGGCCAGCAGTACCGCCAAGTAAAAACCCTCTCGCCTGCATATCGCCGGCGGCCCAAGCCAGATCGCCAATTCGTTGAAAACCGAACATGGAATAGTAGATATAGAAGGGAATCATTGCTAGCTTGTTAGTACTATAAGATGTAGCAGCAGCAATCCAGGAGCAGAAAGCACCGGCTTCGTTGATTCCTTCTTCAAGAATCTGGCCATCTTTTGCCTCGCGGTAGTACATCACCTGTTCGTGATCTACAGGAGTATATAGTTGGCCAACAGGAGAATAAATCCCTATTTGACGGAATAAACCCTCCATACCGAAGGTACGGCATTCATCAGGAACAATTGGGACTATCCGAGCACTTAATTCCTTATCCTTTAACAAAACAGAAAGTATGCGCACGAAGGCCATTGTCGTAGAGATTTCTCGCTCACCGGAGCTTTGCGTCACGGTAGAGAAAGCTGACAATGCAGGTACCTTTAAGGGTTCAAACGCTGTATTACGTGCAGGTAAATAACCGCCTAAAGCCTCACGCTGCTTACGCATATAGCGCAGTTCTGGACTGTCATCGGCTGGGCGATAGAAAGGAATCTCTGTAATTTGATCATCACTAATTGGAATACTGAATCGATCCCTGAAAGCACGTAATTGCTCAATACTCATTTTCTTCTGTTGATGGGTAATATTTTGCCCTTCACCAGCAGCCCCCATTCCATAGCCTTTAATCGTTTTAGCAAGAATGACTGTAGGACTGCCTTTATGTTCAACCGCTTGAGCGTAGGCTGCATAAACCTTTTGCGGATCATGACCACCACGATTTAAACGCCAAATCTCATCATCTGACATTGATTCGACCATTTTCTTGAGCTCTGGATACTGACCAAAGAAATGCTCACGCACATAGGCGCCATCATTGGCCTTATAGGCTTGGTAATCACCATCAACACACTCAGCCATGCGCTTTTGCATCAAACCATTTTGATCGCGTGCGAATAGAGGATCCCAACGACCACCCCAGATAACTTTAATTACATTCCAGCCTGCTCCACGGAACAGTCCTTCTAGTTCTTGGATAATTTTGCCATTTCCACGAACAGGACCATCAAGCCGTTGCAGGTTACAATTCACCACAAAGATCAAATTATCTAACTTTTCGCGTGCAGCTATCGATAAGGCGCCAACAGATTCCGGCTCGTCCATCTCCCCATCACCAAGGAAAGCCCAAACCTTGCGTCCTTCAGCTTTGATCAAACCGCGATTTTCGAGATATTTAAGAAAACGGGCTTGGTAAATCGCTTGTAAGGGTCCAAGTCCCATCGATACTGTGGGAAACTGCCAAAAATCGCCCATTAACCACGGATGCGGATATGAAGAAAGGCCATCAACCTCAACCTCTTGTCTGAAATTCTTCAATTGATTCTCAGACAAACGGCCTTCAAGAAAAGCACGAGCATAAATGCCTGGCGCTGAATGCCCTTGGATATAAAGCAAATCACCGCCACTGTTACCCTCTGGGCCTTTAAAGAAGTGGTTGAAACCAGTTTCATAGAGTGTCGAAGACGAGGCATAAGATGCAATATGACCACCCAGTTCAGATGCATACTTTCCAGCACGCAAAACCATTGCAACTGCATTCCAGCGAATGAGTGCGCTGATACGTTTGCCAATACCCTCATCAGGTGGCAGCTGTTTTTCTTCGTGGGTTCTTATAGTATTGCGGTAAGCGGTGTTTATCGAAGTACCTAAGTGCACACCATCTGCATTAGCTTTATTAAGCAACTCCTGGATAAGGAATGCTGCTCGTTCATTACCATCATTGGCTACAACAGCTTGTAAGGCATCCAGCCATTCACGCGTTTCAACTGGGTCAATATCATTACTCTTATCTTGTGCCATGAATGTGTTCCTCATTAGACTTTAATTCAATTTGGAATTACCAAAGAAAGCTAACTGCAAAGTGGTGCATGTTCCAAACGTTTAGTTATCGCCCCACCGCATGATTGCCTACAAATTGCATAGTCAGCCTGGCAGTTGCAGGTTACTTTGCGGCATTGTAGTGGATCGCGGAAGGAATTCAACTGAAGCGCAATAATTTTGCCTTGTTCCATTTTTTCATGTTCATAATAACCATAATTTCTAGCTGCTGTCTGCCCTGCAGCGGCAGAACATTGTCCACAGTTATTGCGACATACCTTTGTACAAGCAGCTAGTCTGCTTTCGCAGCTTGCAATACAACTCGCAGTATTAGCGGGTACAGGACGATGCAAACAAGAGGCAAGGAGGAAAAAGCAACAACATATAACGATACGTATTGTCAGATTAATCATAGTTTGCTCATTAATTTTAAATTCATTTTGTCGCAAAACCGGTGGATCTCGGATTTACACTAAGGCAACCAAAGTAAAAAATGCAAGTAATACTAAATAAACAATCACCGCATGCTCAACCAGATTTTCTGCATAAGGTAGTAACACTGGTTCGCTTTCATTGATCCGTGCAGCCAGCAGCCCTCCTTCACTAAGGAAGCTATCGTTATTTTCTGGTAATGAAAAAAATCTTTGTACAAAAAAACCATACCCTTTTTGAAAATTTCCAACTAATAAATAGAGCAAAACACTTATTCTTGCTGGAATCCAGTCCAAGATACTAGTAATTTTCTCCGCAAGCTTTGCAGTTAACTCCTGTTCACGACATAGAGAGATCAAGCGATAAACCACAGCAGCTAAGGGTCCGGCAACTACATACCAGAAAAGCACTGCGAATAACTGACCGTTAACCTGGGCAAAATAACGACCTGATGCAAGCTCAGGATCAGGCTCATCAACCTTTTCCCTTATAGGGTAAAAGGGATTATCAGGCCCCAGACAATAATAGAAAATAGCTAAATTGAGGAGAAAGCAAATAATGCCAAATAACCAATGATCTATGAGTAAAAGTACCAAAGCGCATAGGATTACTAAGGGCAAAACGATCAAAGCGAGAATAACTGCTGGGTTTGAAAATACCTTGGTTTGGGGGCTAATCTGGTAAATTTTATTACAATAATCCGTAAACCAATTAAATCGCAGGTAAGAAGCTGCATGAACCACATAGCGCTCACTTAATAAACACAGCAGAATAACCAGCAATTTCATTGTTAATCCTTACGCATTTTGTCAGACAAGGCAATTGGAGTTGGATACTTCAACACGACCAAATAGGATGAAACTATAAAAGTTAAAATTGTAGTTGCCTGGATCAAATTAGAGGCTACCTCCGAAATCAATTTAGTGCTCGCTGCAATACTTGCCACCAACAAGGAAAATTCGCTTGCCTGACCTAACCGCAGCCCAACCTCTTTGGCAACAGCCCTTTTCTCCCCTGCTTTTACAAGTAGAAATTTAAACAGAAGCGGCTTTAAGACCAACATAAGCAAAGACAAGATACAAGCAGGGATTACTACTTGGGCAACAAAACCAAAATTAAAGGTCGCCCCAATCGAAAAGAAAAACATTACCAGGAAAAAGTCACGCAAGGGCTTCAAGCTTTCTGCAAGGTAAAGTGAAATCGGGCTCGAAGCAAGCGCAACACCGGCAACAAAGGCACCGATATCTTCAGATAAACCGACCTTCTCGGCTAAAAAGGACATTCCTAAGCACCAGCCAATTGATAAAAGAAACACATATTCTTGTGTTCTATCAAATCGAGCCAACAATTTTACAAGAATGTAGCGCTCAACAGCGAAGGCAAAAAGTGTGAGCGCAGGTAAGGCAACTCCAACTAAAACCAGATCATTCCAGGAAAACCCAGCGCTTTGCTGAGCACCATTGATCAGAATCAATACAATAATCGCAATAACGTCTTGCATTAAGAGTACTGAGATCATCACCTCACCAGTATGTTGATGATGCAAAATAGTAGTGGGAAGAAGCTTAAGTCCGATAATCGTACTTGAGAACATCATGGCAGCGCCTAAAATCCAAGACTCAGCAACTCCCAAGCCAAACCAACGGCCAATCAGATAAGCAATAACTGCAAATGCTGCAGAACTTATAACTGCAATCCAGGTAATTTTCTTTAACATGTGGACTAGATTTTGCGGCTGCAAATGTAACCCTAAGAGGAAAAGCAAAAATACAATACCAATATCACCAACTTGCTGTACGACACTAATATCAGAAACCAGTTTTAAGCCCCAAGGCCCTAAGGCTGCGCCAAGTAGTATATAAGCAACCAAAAGAGATTGTCTGGTGTAAAGAACCAGAGTTGAAAAAACAGCGGCACCCGCAAAGATTAAAAAAATGGTATAAAAGACTGCACCAGTTTCCATAAATCGAATATCCCATCAGTAATAAAGTTGAATCAGAAAAACCAAAAAAACTGTATACCACAAAACACCCCCTAAGGCCAAGAAGATGAACCAATGATAACCTCATGTAACTTCACACTAAGTGGGTGTCAAGCCGTGGGAATTCGAGTTTTTCTTGGGATTATACATTTTTCTCAACAAAGATGCGGCCTGGTCCCACTACCATTAAGTTAAGGGCAGTGCGGCCTGGTCTCCCACACGACGAATAGACAAATAGTAATCAAGCTGTTAAAATCCAATTTTTTTCCTATCCTTTCCAAAGACTTAACAGGTCAAAATAATTACTTGTTTAATCAATTATATAGGGAGCAATAAAGTCGATGACTTATAGCAATGAGCAACCTGCGGCCGGTAAAAATTCGCAAAAAAAATCAATTCTGCCGTGGATTGTCTGGGGACTAGGAACTGTATTTTATTTTTATGAGTGCCTCTTACAAGTATCTCCCTCGGTAATGTCAAACGAATTGATGCGTGATTTTACCGTTACCAGCCATACTCTTGGTATTTTGTCAGGGATCTATTTTTATTCTTACGCGGCAATGCAATTACCTGGTGGCGTGCTAATGGATCACTACGGTCCCCATCGCTTATTGACCGTCGCAACATTAATTTGTGCAATCTCTACGATTGCCTTTGGACTTACCAGCAATTTTTTTATGGCTTGTATCGCGCGTTTAATGATAGGTTTTGGTTCCGCTTTTGCGGCCGTTGGATCCATGAAATTAGCCGCAAATTGGTTTCCAGCCCAGCGTTTCGCTCTTTTGACGGGGATGATGGTTACTATCGGAATGTTAGGCGCCATTGGAGGTGAAGCACCGCTAGCCTTGCTAATCGATCATTATGGCTGGCGTCACAGCATGATCATCATGGGTGTGGTTGGTCTCTTTCTTGCCTTGCTTATCTTGTTAATAGCTCAAGATTCTCCAAATAAAGGTTCTCCACAAATAGCTCACTCTCACATTGATGAAGAACCACTTTTACGCAGCCTCCTGACTTTAGTTAAAAATAAACAGCTTTGGCTTGTCGCTGTCTATGGCGGCTTGATGTATATGACAACCCCAGTATTTTGCGGCCTTTGGGGCGTTCCCTTTTTAATGTTTAAGATGGGCTTAGCTAAGGCTACAGCTGCAAACTATATCTCCCTGGTTTTCGTTGGTTGGGCAATCGCCAGCCCCTTATGGGGAATTTTTTCAAATCGGATAGGACTGAGAAAACCACCTTTACTCCTCGGTGCGGTTGGTGCTTTAACAACTAGCTTGTTTTTCATTTACGCCCCGATCAAATCGGGTTGGATAATGCAATTACTTCTCTTTTTCTTCGGTATTTTCTCAGCAGGCTTCCTGCCTGCCTTTGCCGTAGCAAAAGAGTTATGCTCAAAACGCTATGTCGCTACTGGATTAAGTTTTATGAACATGATGAATATGGTGGGTATCGCTCTTGCCCAACCAATTATTGGATTTATTCTTGACAAATTATGGCAGGGGGAAATTGTTGATAAAGTGCGGGTATATCCTTTAGAGGCCTATCACATCGCTCTATCGTTATTACCCATTGGAATTTTGATTTCTTTACTTATTTTACCCTTAATTAAAGAGACCCACTGTCAAGCAGTGCAAAATTGATTTCGTATTATTGATTTATTGAAGTAGACAAATTATGGCAAAAAAACTTTTTATTAAAACAAATGGCTGCCAGATGAATGAATATGATTCATCCAAGATGGCAGAAGTCCTGAAGCACTCACATGGGCTGGAAAAGACTGAAAATCTTGAGGAAGCAGATGTCATTCTTCTTAATACCTGCTCTATCCGAGAAAAGGCTCAAGAAAAAGTTTTTTCACAATTAGGTCAGTGGCGCGAATTTAAAAAGAAAAATCCCCATGTCGTAATCGGCGTTGGGGGTTGCGTTGCCAGCCAAGAAGGTTCGGACATTATTAAACGTGCGCCCTATGTTGATCTGGTCTTTGGCCCACAAACTTTGCATCGTTTACCTGCTCTATTAGAAGAACGATTAAGTACTAGGAAGCCAGTTGTTGACATCAGCTTTCCTGAAATTGAAAAATTTGACCATTTACCCGCACCACGTGCTGAAGGGCCTGTTGCCTTTGTTTCCATCATGGAAGGCTGTAGCAAGTATTGCAGCTACTGTGTCGTTCCCTATACTCGCGGTGAAGAAATTAGCCGTCCCTTCGACGATGTCTTAGCTGAATGCTATCAACTTGCCAAACAAGGTGTAAGGGAAATAAATCTTCTGGGACAAAATGTTAACGATTATCGTGGCCCCATGGCTAATGGTGAAATTGCTGACTTAGCGCTGTTAATACATTATCTCGCTGCAATCGAAGGTATTGGTCGGATCCGCTTTACAACATCTCACCCGCTTGCATTCTCAGATAACTTGATCAATGCCTACGCAGAAGTACCCGAATTAGCTAATCATCTGCACTTACCTATTCAAAGTGGCTCGGACAAAATCCTTGCAATGATGAAACGTGGTTATACCGCAATGGAATTTAAGTCTAAAATTCGTAAATTACGTAAAATCAGACCGGATATTCGCCTTTCTACCGATATTATTGTTGGCTTTCCCGGCGAAACTGATCAGGATTTCCAGGATACGATGGATTTGGTTCATGAGATGGGTTTTGATACGTCTTTTAGCTTTATCTATAGCCCACGCCCCGGAACGCCTGCGGCTAATTTACCTGATGAAACACCTATGGAAGTCAAAAAGCAACGACTGCAAATTCTACAAAACAGGCTACTGTTGCAAGCGTCCCGTTATAGCCAGTCAATGATTGGTTCCGAGCAACGAATCCTTGTAACAGGTACATCGAAGAGGGATTCTCAGCAGTTATCTGGACGAACTGAGTGTAATCGTGTGGTGAACTTTGATGGTCCACAAAATTTAATCGGCCAATTTGTAACAGTGCATGTTAATGAAGCCTTACCCAATTCCCTACGAGGCCGTTTAGTCGAGGAGTTATCAGCTGTTTAATATGAGCGATTCCATTGTAAAACACACCATTGTTCCGCGCGAATATCATGGCCAAAGGCTAGATGTGGTGCTCGCGCAACTTTTCCCTGATTATTCGCGCTCGCAACTTAGCACCTGGCTCAAAGAGGGTTCGATTACACTGAACCAACGCCATGGTAAACCAAAGGATAAAGTGCTTGGCGGTGAACAGGTTGAGATGAATATTGATTTGGCCAGCCTTGCAGCTGATAAAGATTCTTACCAACCCGAAGCAATCCCCCTTGATATCATCTATGAAGATGAACAGGTTTTGATTATCAATAAACCAGCAGGCTTAGTTGTTCATCCTGGAGCTGGGAATCGTGAGCATACCTTGGTTAACGCCCTGCTACATCACGCGCCTTCTTTAGAACATTTACCACGAGCGGGCATTATTCATCGTCTCGATAAAGATACTACAGGCCTTCTAGTTACTGCTAAAACACTGCCAGCGCATACCAGTCTTGTTCGCCAGATGCAGGCTCGTGAAATACAAAGAAATTATTTAACTCTGGTACAAGGACATCTGATTTCTGGTGGTGAAATTGATACCTTTTATGGCCGTCATCCACGAAATCGTTTAAAAATGGCCGTATGCCAACAAGGCAGACAGGCAGTCACTCTTTATTCAATCAGAAAACAATATCAGGAATTTACCCTACTCAATGTGCAGCTTTTGACAGGACGTACCCATCAGATTCGGGTGCACATGGCCTATATTAATCATCCTGTTGTAGGCGATCCGCTTTATGGTGGACGACCCCGTTTTCCCAGCCAGGCTACAGAAGAATTACGTGAATTATTTAGTAATTTTCAACGCCAGGCTCTGCATGCTTGTAAACTTTCCTTTAATCATCCACAAAGTGGGGAGTTATTGACATTTGAAGCCACTTTGCCTGATGATTTTCAATCTTTAATTGCTGCTTTGGATGACCATTTTGTCTAATTTATACGCCAACTGGCCGGCGCCAGCAAACGTTTTTGCGCTAACTACCCTGCGAACTCAAGGGTCTAGTAAAGCACCTTATGATGCTAATAACCTAGGCCTACATGTTGGAGACAATCCTCATGATGTCAATGCGAATCGCGAGGCTCTTAGGCTAACACTTGAGCGTCCCCAAGACGCTGAATGGTTGGAGCAGATTCATTCAGACCTCTGTGTTGTGGTTGAAGAAGACCCTAACCGTGTAGCTGATGCTGCAATTACTCGTTCTGCCAAGCATACCCTTGCCATTATGACAGCTGATTGTTTGCCCATTATGCTGTGCAATAAACAAGGTACAGAAGTAGCGGCTATTCATTCTGGCTGGCGTGGTTTAGCAAATGGTATTGTTGAAAATACTCTAAGCAAAATGCATAGCAGCCCAGATCAATTACTTGCTTGGATAGGCCCAGCGATTTGCCAATCTTGCTATGAAGTAGGTGGCGATGTCCTGGATGCCTATCAGGCACGTTATTCTTTTGCGCCAAAAGCATTTAAACCCCAGGGGGAAAAATGGCTGGCAAATTTGCCTCATTTAGCTGAGCAGGTTTTAAATTCCTTGGGCGTTTTAGCGGTTTTTCAGTCAAAAATATGTACTTTTGAGCAAAAAAAAGACTTCTATTCCTATCGCCGAACGCCGCAAACGGGTAGAATGGCAACTCTCATTTGGTTCAATGAAATTAATCAGGATAAATAACATGGCTTACAAAATACCCAACTTTGCGAAAGCAGCTCTGTTGGTGCTTACATCATTTAGTGCCCTTGCCGCACCAATGGAAAGCACAAGCATAACACCAACCCTTGCCCCTGTTCTTAAAAATGCAATGCCTGCCATTGTTAACGTAGCAGTGCAAGGTGTAGTCCCAAACACTACTGGCAATTCTGATGATGATTCAGAGGATCAGGATCAACCGCAACAACCACAGCTAGTCCCTGAAAAACCTAGAAAATTTCAAAGTATTGGTTCTGGCGTTATCGTTGACCCCAAAAATGGCGTCATAATTACCAATGACCATGTGATCCGAAATGCAAGCCTGATTACTGTTACCCTAAATGATGGTCGACGGTTAAAAGCCAAGCTAATTGGTGGCGATAGCGAAACTGATATTGCGGTTTTAAAAATCGATGCGAAGAACCTGAAGTCTTTGCCTATTGGCGATTCGGACAAGGCTGAGGTCGGTGATTTCGTTGTTGCTATCGGTAACCCTTTTGGCTTAAATAGTTTTGGCAACAGCCAAACAGCTACCTTCGGAATTATCAGTGCAACCAAACGTAGTGATTTAAACATCGAAGGCGTAGAAAACTTTATCCAAACAGACGCAGCAATCAATCCTGGCAACTCTGGTGGAGCCCTTGTTAATGCAGCTGGTGAACTGATAGGCATCAATACAGCAATTATCTCTCCCTATGGTGGTAATGTGGGTATTGGCTTTGCAATCCCGATTAATATGGCGAAGGATGTTGCACAACAGCTTATTAAATACGGTTCAATTCATCGTGGTTTGATGGGGATTTTCGTACAACATCTAACCCCTGAACTCGCGCAGGCAATGGGCTACTCTGAAGACTTCCAGGGTGCTATCGTCTCGCAGGTGAATCAAGACTCCCCAGCTGAAAAAGCAGGCTTAAAACCTGGTGATATTATTACGCAAATTAATGATACAAAAATTACCCAAGCTACTCAGGTTAAAACTACTATTGGCCTATTGCGAGTAGGTAGCGAAGCTAAAATAGCACTCCAACGTGATGGAAAAGACATTACCTTGAACGCTGTTGTTACTGACATTAAAAAGCATGAGCAGCGATTACAAGCTTCAAATCCTTTTCTTTACGGTCTAGCCTTGAAGAACTTTGAGCAAGATACTCCTTCACATGGCCATATTATAGGTATTCAGGTTGTTGGTGCCTCTGAAAACAGCGCAGGATGGAGAGCAGGTCTAAGACCCGGCGATATTATTATCTCTGCTAACAAACAACAGACTGACAATGTGAAATCTCTACAGAAAGTTGCATCACTGCAAAAGCAGCAGTTGTTACTACAGGTTTTAAGAGGCCCCGGCGCACTTTATCTGCTGGTTGTCTAATCTTATACCCCCTCATCCGCCCTACGGGCAGCTTCTCCCCTAAGGGGCGAAGGGAAAATCTAAAGTCGTTCCTTCTCCCTGTTCCCGGGGAGAGGGTGCCCGTAGGGCGGATGGTGGTTCTAGCACGATCCCTCATGACACCTTTTTCTCACGCTTTGAAGAGCCATTCATTGAAAGGTCTGTGCGCAAGCACAAGTCTCGAAGCGTCACAGAGCCCAAGGCTTCGAGACGGCCTAAAGGCCTCCTCAGCCCGAACGGTTTCGAGGTAGCATCCTTAACTTAATGGCAGTGCCTCCTATCCCACCCAGCTTTCAAAAAATATTAACTCTTTACTATTGACATCAAAGGCATTAAACGACAAAATCACGACCTCTTGTGGCTACGTAGCTCAGCCGGTTAGAGCGCGGCACTCATAATGCTGAGGTCGGTGGTTCGAGTCCACCCGTAGCCACCATCGACACAAGATTCAATTCCCCCATGTCAAAACAGATAATAAATCCACACCTTCTCGTAAAAGCACAAGAAATACTTAATCAGAACTTTAATACTAAGGTTGAAATAGAGTCAGTTGAACTATTATCAGAATCAGAACGCAGAAACATTGTTATTAGACTTGTTCTCAACAATAGCTTAACCAAAGTGCCAAGAAACCTGATTCTGAAACAAGCTCTTGCAGAACCCTCCAATCTTGACGACCAAGAGGCTTTTGCTCGATTTGCCAGGGATTGGGCAGGTCTTGAATTTGCTAGTCGAATCCCCCAAAGCACACATAATGTTCCTCGCTTTTATGGTGGCAATAAAGAACTTCGATTTATTTTGATTGAAGATTTAGGTCAGCAACATAAGAGCCTGGTTGATTCATTAACCTATCCACAACCTGATAAAGCCATTCTTGCTTTGGAACGTTTTATGAAAGCCTTAGGCAGCTTCCATGCCGCAAGTTATGGCCATACTTCATTGTATGAGAGTATTTTGCAAGATATTCATCAAGACAGGCAGTCACCACAAAAGGAACTTGATTACCTAGTTAATGAATTAATTAATTCATTTCAAACAACGCTGGCAACGCTAAATCTCACAGCAACTAAAGAATGTATTACTGAAATACAGTCACTTATTGAGTCCTTACTAAAACCAGGTCCTTTTACAGTCTTAACCCATGGCGATATCTGCCCTGACAATGTTTTTGACCATGAAGATAGCAAAGATTTACAACTTATTGATTTTGAATGGGCCTTTGTCAGAAATGCTTTATTAGACGGAACTTATCTGCGGATGAGTATGCCGACCTGCTGGTGTGCAAAGGCTATTCCTGCTCAATTGATTGACCCCCTTGAGCAAATATATCGCGAAGAACTCAAACGTAGTATTCCTGCTGCTCATGACGATTTGGCCTACAACAAAGCCTATACAGAAGCCTGTGGCTTCTGGATTCTACAATGGGCAATTGCTCATATTGATTCCATTCTGCTGCATGACAGAATAGGTCCTTCAGGTCCTGTCCCTAAAGACTCTTTATGGAACTCCGACGAAAATCTGGTAAGGCCGCGGGTTTTATCGCGTTTGCAGACGTTTATTGAACAGTCCTCAAAAAACAAATTACTCCCTCATCTGAGACAAACTTCTGAACAGCTATTAATAGAATTAAAAAAGCGCTGGCCTAGAGCTGATTTGCTTGAGTATTATCCAGCATTCATGTCGGAATAAGATGGTGCTTATGGGAATTATGCAACCTGTTAACTTTGAGCCATATCTGTCGCGCTGGCAACTTTGTGTTGATGGCGAAGCGATCCTAACCCATAGCAGCCAGCTGCTCCCAGTTCGCTATCAAAACCAAGCGGCAATGCTTAAAATTTCGACATCTGCAGAAGAGCGTTGGGGAGCCTCTCTGATGGTTTGGTGGAATGGACAAGGGGCGGCAAGAGTCTTTCAACATGAGAAGGACGCTCTATTAATGGAACGTGCGCAAGAAAAGAGCTCTTTGCTGACTATGGTTAGCTCTGACCAAGATGATGAGGCAAGCCGAATTATTTGCTCTGTTGTAGCTCAGCTCCATGGGCAGCATAAATCACCACCGAAGCTATTAGCACTATCAGATTGGTTTAGAAGCCTTGAGGCGGCAGCCTCACAATTAGGCGGTATGTTTAAACAGAGTTATGCCGTTGCAAAAGAATTACTTGATAGCCCCGAAGATGTTGTTGTCTTACATGGCGATATTCATCATGGCAATATTTTAGATTTTGGTTCACGTGGCTGGCTTGCTATTGATCCCAAGCACTTACAAGGGGAGCGTGGCTATGATTATGCAAATCTATTCTGTAACCCAGACCAAATTATTGCTACTAGGCCTGGACGCTTATTACAGCAGCTTCAGATTGTTGCAGAGGCAGCACAGCTTAATAAGCAGAGGCTTCTGAAATGGATCTTCGCCTATGCGGGACTCTCAGCAGCCTGGAGTTTAGAGGATAAACAATCAGCTGAATTAGCTCTGGCTGTTGCTGAAATTGCTGCAAATCTGCTTCCTCAATAAAATCGCGATATAGATTAAATAGATCCCGCGGGCAAGTCCTGAGAGATCCTCACTAAATTTAGACAGTAAAACTGTTTTGACCAGACCGCACCAGGCTCGCTCGGGCTGATGAAGCGCAAAGCGCTGTCTCGAAGCCTCTGTGCAAAGCCTTCGAGACGTGGCTTGCGCCACTCCTATCAAAGAACGGTGTCTGAAGGATAGATGAGGGGCTTCTGATTCGAAGTTCTTTCCTGATATTTGCCCCAAAGGGGCTGAGTTGCTCAGCCCGAACGGGGTAAGTAAGTCACTGGATTTTTACTGTCTAATTTTTGTGGCCATCTCTCAGGGCCAGGCCGCGGAAATTACCAGTTTCTACTGCATAGAGTACTTATCCCCTTCGTTATTCGCTAATGCCTCTTTTGCTGCAGCACTATGTTGAATAATTTTCTGTAAGGGTGATCCTGGCTTATTGAATGCTCTTACCTCTTGCCAAGAGAACTGTACGCTTGCATCGCCTAAGAGACGATAAATCATCGAATTAATTGCTTTTACTTCCGCTTGAGCAGAGGGAGTAGCTTCAATCTTTCTACGATAACAAGTAAGCTCCGCAATACATTTAGTGGCTGAAGAGTTTTGGAAAAACTTAGTGTCCACAATAAAAATTTTATGCGATTGATCAGCTGCCTTTGGATCATGTGGTTTGCTATTCAAGTAGACTGCTCCATCTTTAGCTTCAATTCCAACTAAATCAGCAAATCTGTCGCGAACAGCACTATTATCGAATGACAATCCAATCTCACCATTCCGTGCAATATAAGCTCCCTGCTGCCTACTTGGATTTGCATGTCTTAGAATAATCTCCGAGCCCCTCAAGGAACAATAGGCTTTACATGCATCTGGCAGTTTTTTATATCTTGCAGCGGCAACGTCAACACTAGGAAAATGGATAGCCATCCCCTCAGCCTCATAACTATAAGAGCAAACTAATTTGCTTTTCGAATTGGAATCCTTTACCAGGCTATTAGGGAAAAATCCTACAGAACTCATGGTTGTAGTTGTAGTCGTTGTATTTGCCGTTCCTAGGTTTTGCAAGCTAGGTTCAATATAGTCTTTTTCGTTAACTTGAATAGTAAATGCCTGATTCCCAGTCATTTTATAGGCTAATTGATTCATGTTATTGATTAATCGCCCCATATTTAGACGATCCTCAAGTCCTTTTAATTTAGCCAAATCAGCAAAGCTAACGACATCATCATCTTGCATGTTAGCTAAAACCTGCATGGTATCCAAAGATTTGATATAGCGACAGGTCAAAACCTCACCATTCGCTAAGGCAACAGGCTCAGGTAATTTCTGGGTTATTTTTTCAATAAATTTTGCTAAGACCTTCTTAGCATAGGCATATTCTTTAGCAAGGGAGGTGTAATACATATCTCCTCCATCGGTGCCAAGCACAACTGGAACATCTAAAAGTAGCATTAGACCTAAAGGATATTCATGGCGCTTCGCAACAACTCCTGTTTCCTTATTACTGGATAAACAAGATTCAACAAAGAGTTGCTTTTGGGCACATTGGATCATGCTATCGATTCCCATATGCGTGCCATGCCCTATTCTTAAGGTTTTGCCCTGCAAAGCATCCGCATATTGGTCTATTAATCTGAGTAATAGTTCAACAGATTCTTTCCCGTCTATAGGTAACAAGGTTTCTCCCATATGAAAACGGATCGTTTCCATTCCCTTTTTAATCATCAACTCGATATATTTACTTAAATCGCTCTCATTAGTTCGAAATTCATGGCCACAGTAATCTGATGAGTGGTGATGGCTGTCATTATAAATATTCTTAGAGACAAGATTGCCTCCACGGTGATAACCCGAGGTTTCATTGACTACTACATCGCCGGACTGATTTTCTGTAGATTGAGGATGGTTATTAAAATACTGGACATCCCTTATGATCCCGTCATTAAGTAATCTCTTTTCTGGCTCTGCAGATTTCGAAGCATCAGTCAGCAGATTATAAATTTTGTCATAAGCTGGCAGCAGTAACAGAAATTCAGGATGCTCCTGTACGTAGATACTGTTTAGATGGAAATGAGGATCAAAGAATAAACCCGAGTGACTATCAAAAGGAGCTGGTTCTTGGACAGCACCTACCTTTCGTTTAATAAAATGACGGGTTAATGATTCTGCTCTTTCATAGACTAAAGATTCAAATTCAGCTTGAGGGGCATTTTTATCATCATTTCGACGCGAAAAGTCTAATTTATCAACTAATTGCTTATAAAAAGAGAGAAATAATCTCTCATAATAGGGATGGCTGTGACCGAGCTCTTCTTTTCCACTTTCTTTATCTAGGTATGCGGAATGAAATTCTTCTGGAGTAGCTTGTGATCTATTACCAATTTCTTTCTCTAACTCTTGCTTTAGTTGCATTCTTTATTTCCTGTAAATTATGAGAGGTACTTGATTAATTATTTCAAGCAGAAAGGATTTTAAACCATATGACTTATTTATGTACAACTGCATGTATTGATATGACTTATCTAAAATTTTGATAACAGAAATTGTTCTAAAAATTTTGTCCGACTCAAAGCTCTCTTTCATTGATTTGGTGCTGACGGTAATGTATCTTCTTAGGCTTAGTTGCGATGTCTTTGTTAGTTGTAGAAACAGCTTGGGTCGCCACGTCAAAGTGGTATTACAATTATTAGATGGTTGTTTAATGCGAAAACTGGCGTTTTACATATTAGTACAATTTTTCCTAAACTATGCTTTTGCTACCAATGTCGCTATTAAAACTATTAGCAAGGATGGTAAACCCTCTTACATTGTGAGTGTTGGATCTTTCCCCCATGAAAATAATGCCTTGCAACTGAAATTTAAGCTCTCCTCATCCCTTAGCCAGCCAATAACTATTGATCATCCAACAAACCAACAAGAGTACTTTGTCAATATTGGCCCTGTTAGCGATTATGCTGTTGCCCAGGATCTAAAAAAGAAACTTCAGGAAGATACAGAAAATAAATCTGCGCAACCTAGCAGTACAGTTAAACCTCAACCAGCAGCTCAACAGCAAGCTGCACCTGCCCCAGTCAATGAAATTAATGATAATGAGGACGAAGAGGATGAGGATACTAACCACGAGGAACCAGCGAAAACTAAATCAGATAAGAAATTATGGAATTTAAGGAGTGCTGATATCAGAGCAGTAATTGGAGAGGTTTCACGAGTAATAGGGAAAAACTTTCTAATTGACCCTCGTGTACAAGGAAAAATTTCTATTGTTTCCTCCAAGCCTATGTCCAATAAAGAGCTATACCAAGTCTTTCTTTCTATGCTCCAGGTTTCTGGCTATGCAGCAATTCCTAGTGGTGATGTGATTAAGGTTGTTCCGAATATTGACGCCAAAACAATTTCACCTGATCTGCTCAGCCAACTCAGAAACCCGCCGCGTGGTGATGAAATGATGGTTGCAGTAATTCCGGTTCAGTATGTACCCTCAGAACAGCTAGTCCCTGTATTGCGCCCTTTAATGCCACAATGGAGCTCGATTGCAGCCTATCCTCCCTCAAATATGCTTATTCTTTCTGGGCGTGCTTCAAATATTAGACAACTATCAAACATCATCAAACAGGTTGATACCTCGTCCGCGAATGGTATTGATATGGTTCGCTTAAAACATGCGCTAGCCATGGATGTTGCCAGTACCCTGAAAGATTTAGTTAAAACTCAGGGTAACGCAGGTACAGGACACAACCAAACGATGATTGCGGTTGATGATCGTTCTAATGCTATTTTGCTTAGTGGTACTAAAACTGAGCGAATCAAGCTGCGTTTATTAATTCAACGTCTCGATAACCAAGGTGGTGCTGGCTATGACGCTAATACCCAAGTTGTTTATCTTAACTATTTGCGTGCAGAAGACTTGGTTCCTATCTTAGCGGGCATTGCCCAAGCCAATTTCAGTGGCAATGTAGGTACAACGATTGGTACGATCACCAGACCTGAATTAGATAGCACCAACCCTGCTTCGAACCTTGCTCCTAACTCAAGTAGTAGTAATAGCAATAGCCAAGCGCCTGCCCAACCAAACACGCCAACACCCTCATCATCAGTTACTGCAAATACAACCGGAGCTACGACTCAAAATGAGGGTTCAACCAAACCAACCGTACAAATAATCGCTGAACCGAACACAAACTCCATTATTATCAATGCGCCAGTAAGCATTATCCGCATTCTAAAAGCAGTGATCAGACAATTAGATATTCGTCCAGCTCAATTACTCATTGAAGCGCTTGTTGCTGAGGTCAATGAGCGTGATGTTAAAAGTTTGGGTATAGAATGGGGTTCTAATGGGCAAACAGGAAAACCCTTAGATGGCTTTAGACCTGGCTTTGCAATTATTAACTCAAAGACCAACCTTAACGATTATCAGGCGGAAATTTTTGCCTTAGCAACGCAGCAAAAAGCCAATATTTTATCAACCCCCTCCGTGGTTGTACTTGATAACCGCCAAGCTAAAATTCTGGTCGGTAAACAAGTATCGGTTGCCTCAACCAACTATCCTAACAATGCGGGAGGCACAACAACAGCCAGTCCCTATCAAACCTTCGATCGCGTTAATGTGGCACTTCATCTCTATGTCAGACCACAAATTACCCGTGGTAAAGGTATTCAGCTACAAATTGATCAGGGCAATGATACTATCGACCCAGCCAGCGCCGCTAACTCGACAAACCCAATCTTTGATATCAGCGCAATTGTGACCTCCGTTCATATCGAAAGTGGTGATATCGTTGTCCTTGGCGGCCTAATTCAAAATAGCCTGGGTGATGACAATAAAAAAATACCTATTGTCGGCGATATTCCTGGTATTGGTCGTTTATTCCAACACAATATTAATAATCATGAAAAACGAGTATTAATGGTCTTTATTCGACCTGTTATTTTAAGAAATGAGCGCGATGCAGTCGAAATTTCTGGTGGAAAATACAATGACATTCGTGACTATGAGCTCGATTGGCTGCGTCAAGAAGAATATAACAAAGAAAATGAATCGATGATTTTACCGTCATTAAGCCGAGCCAAGTTGCCTAAACCCTTTAGTGCACCACCACCAAACCTAAGGCCAAGGCCTCCTATTACCATGACAAAGTAAGGCTATGGAAAATAACGATAAATCGAAACGCCTACCTTATAGTTTTGCTAAAAGCCAAGGCATCATTGCTGTTCCTGAGGGTGAAAATCTCAAAGTCTATCATTTAGCTAGCCCTTCTTTGTCTGTACTTTCGGAGGTAAAACGTTTATTACAAGGCGAGTTAAAATTTCAAGAAGTCAATGAAGCTGAGTTTCAACAACATTTAGCACAGCTATACCAATCTCAATCGTCAATTCTTGATGCTGCTGAGGGCATGGAAGAAGATATGGATCTCTCTCTCTTAGCTGGGCAGTTACCAACCAGTGAAGACTTACTTGATAACCAGGATGATGCGCCGATTATTCGTCTGCTCAATGCTCTATTTACCCAGGCAATCAAACAGCAAGCCTCTGATATTCACATTGAAACCTATGAAAACCGCGTATTAGTCCGTAACCGCATAGATGGTGTTTTGCATGAGGTTTTGGAAATTCAGCGCGCTATTGCCCCACTAGTTATTTCTCGTGTCAAAGTTATGGCTAAGCTGGATATAGCGGAAAAGCGTATTCCTCAGGATGGGCGTATAGCCCTGCGCATTGGCGGCCACAATATTGATGTACGTGTATCAACCCTTCCCTCAAACCACGGTGAACGGATTGTATTAAGGATTCTTGATAAACAAGCAGCCCAACTTGATTTAAGTCTTCTTGGGATGCCCCAAAGCACCATGGATGCCATGCGCCTGATGATTGCCGAGCCCCATGGCATTATTTTGGTTACCGGACCAACCGGTTCCGGTAAAACTACTTCTCTTTATGCCATGCTCACTGAACTTAATCAGGTCACACGCAATATCCTGACTATTGAGGATCCTATTGAATATGATTTACCAGGAATAGGACAAACTCAGGTCAATACCAAAGTACAAATGACCTTTGCTAAGGGCTTACGCGCTATCCTGCGTCAGGATCCCGATGTGGTGATGATTGGAGAAATCCGTGATCTGGAAACTGCAGATATCGCTGTACAGGCTAGCCTCACAGGTCACTTGGTTTTATCAACCTTACATACAAACTCTGCCTTAGGTGCCCTAAACCGACTACATGACATGGGCGTTGAATCCTTTCTATTATCCTCAAGTATTGTTGGACTAATCGCCCAACGCTTAGTGAGAAAGCTCTGTCCTCATTGTAAAACGCCCCATAACCTGCGTGATGATGAGCGCGAACTCATGGGTATTGATGCCAGTACAGATGTATCCTTAGTTAGAGAACCCAAAGGTTGTGAACATTGTAATCATCATGGTTATCGAGGTAGAACCGGTATTTACGAATTAATTCCGATGGATGAAGCCCTCCGCGGCATGATTCATCGCAATGAAAGCTTACAAGTTATTGATAACCATCTACGCCCCGCAGTACCTACAATTCGCCAAGACGGCTTCAAACGCGTTTTAGCTGGGGATACTTCTCTTGCGGAGATTCTTCGGGTAACTAGTGAGCATTAAAGTTCCGTTCGTCCTGAGCAACTCAGCCCCTTTTGGGCAAATATCGATAAAGGCCCCGTCATCCCGAACATAGTGAGGGATCTCAGTGCTACGCTCAGGAGATGTCTCTCTGTGTTCGACATGACGTACGTGTTTGTGAGCGCAGTGAAGGAGCTCCGGGATTGGCACTGTGCTACATTCAGGGAATCCTTCGCGGCGATCTGGGGGACAAGCTAAATTAAAGTGACGAGGCTGGAGATTTTTAACTACCCCATTTTTAACTGATTATCCCCATCATCCTCCCTGTTTTTAAATTCAGGGCTGTTATAGAACTGAATGAAAAGAGATTTTTCCAATTCAGCTTTGGCAATAGGGTCATTTAGTAATTTTTCAATAGTATGACCTTTGGGGCTTAGTTTCTTATCAAGAAAGGCAATTAACTTTTCAACCTGCTCAAAGGGGTCAAGACTGTCATCGAGCCATGATTTGCCATGATGATGAATAGCCTTAGCAATTTGTTTTTTTTCAAACTTGAAACCAAGCCGGCTTGAAATCAGGCGGATAAAATTCTTTGTAGAAATCATTGCCAAATTCAATAAGAAGTCTGGATTTCTATGCAAATGAACACCCAACTTGACCCGTAACTCCTTCTGCCCTTGCTCAGTCAATAGGATTTGCACCTGTCTTTCACCATCAAGCTTCGTAAAGTTTTGCCCTACTCTTTGTGAAAGCCAAGAAACAAAATCATTGTCTCCCTCGGAGACCAGGCTTGCATAATCAATTGCAGGGGCATTGCTAGGCCTGCTTTGTGTATACCAACTAATGGACTCCCCTTTATTACCAGCCAAAACGTCCATTTTCTGTTTGACTTCATAGGTATCAACATAGTTTTCAATCACAGGATAAGCATTGCTTAAAGCATCTATCAAATCGGACAAATCTCCTGTGTCCTCCCTATAGTTATCAAGGGCCTTATGCAATTCATCAATCAAGGGATTTATATATTTCCCCTGACTTTGTGTTTTCTGCAGCTCAAACATGTAGGCTAAAGAATCTTCTAATTCACCTAATGGGTCCACTGGCTGACTCCTTTCTGGCTCATTTGGTTCATTAAATTAAACTTAGTTCAAATTTTGATATTTAACAAATTTAAACATGCATATTTTATGCTCAATTGTAGGCTTTCGCTTAATTTCAATAAGTTAGATATACGCAGATGTAGGTTGAATTTAGAGAAGAGCTACATTTTAGGTCTGCAACATTTAAGCTGTCTTTAAGCGCAGATTTTGTCAAAATGAAGAACCGAAGCCTGGTGTAGCCAAGCCTCGCGCTGATTAAGCAAGAACAACGATGATCCTGGAGTCTATTTAAATTTCGAAAGAATTTTGCTCCCAATGACCGTTAACTTCCCCACCTGCTTTTCTACGCGATTGAAAAAAAGCGGGATAATTTGTAGCACAATCTTCTAACAACAATTTTGCTTCAGGAAAGATGGCTGTAGCTGCCCAACTCACTCTTAGCCCCCGAATGATTTCCGGATTGTGCTCAAAACATTCTAGTAATGGCAATACAAGATTCTGCTGAATTTCTTCAATCGATAATTTCTTAATATTGTCGCTGCAAACAAGTCTGAAAGTTGTTAAGCCCTCTTGATATAAACAGCAAACCTTGGCTAACTAGTATAAACGGATAAAACTGTGGTGCAGCTAATAACACTCCAATCATATCGCAAGCCAACTTAGCATTTGAATCAGAAAATAAATTGTCTAACTCATCCTCGTCTATTTTTTCTAACTTCGCAGCCCAATTATATGAATCATCGTTTACTATATAAGACATCACTGGTTTAACATCCATTTGTCTGCTCCCCATCTCACCAAAAAGAGCGGCTAACAAGTAGTTTTCTCGAAAAAATACCCTATCTAAGGCAGCAAAGCTCTTCAAGGCATTAATTAATGACTCTGAATCGCTTTTTCTTAACGGTACTAAGATTTTACAGCATAAAAGATCAAGGATTAGCTCAGACTCTAATCTCTCTGCGATTTTCAGTAATGAATCGCCAATAGATCCATCGACATCAGCAGCAACAATCCAGCCAATCAAGGATTCCGATAAATTACTATCAGCTAATCCTGCTGGATCGAAATCAAAACTATCTCTCTCATTCATTATTAAGTAGAGACAATTTGGATCAATATCTGGATGATTTAATAATAAGCTGGCTGTCTCTTTTTTCCGGAAAAGACAGGCTAAATACAAGGCATATTTGTCGGGTTCAATCCGTTGATATTGCTGCAATAAATCAAAACATTGGACTAATGAATTGAATTCTTGGCCCTTTCTTTAGCAGCTAGATAAGCTAAAAATAGTTCTTTATAAGGTCTTAGCTCGTGATGCTCTGGCACTAAATTCTCACAATGCTCTAGTATGTATGCAACTAACTCATAACTTCCCACAGCGCAGGCTTTTTCAAAATAAAGATGCATGACCGCAATGTAGCACTCAGATTGATTTAAGCTATCGGCCAACTTCTTTAGTATTTCTATTGAATAAACTGACAAATTATAGTTATAAAGAAATCCTTCGAGCAGATCTGGCTGAATACGAGCTTCCCTTGTATATGCACTAAGAGCCTCATAATTATTAGATAATAAATCTATAAATTGTCCTATCGTAGTAATTTGTCCTTCTGACTCAATTCTTGCTCTTTTATTATTCTGATTATTTGAGCTATCAATGATAGAGCTGTCTTCTCGTCGTTTCATGCTGTTACCTTTAAACAAAAGGAACAATAATAACAAAAAAGATTGATTTTAGGGCAAATCAATATTCAAAGATTTGATAACTGCTAGCAGAATAGTTGATATCAGCTAAGGGCTTTTAAATGAAACCTTGATGCAGCGCAGCGTAATCAAGGTTTTCCTTAGATAAGAGGTGGGGGGACGTGACCTATTACTTTGTATCCAAGCCACTTTCTACTCAATCCTTTTATTTCCGCCAGGTTGTGCCTGTGGGACCATCTTCTAATTCGATCCCTCGTTCCGCCAATGTTTTTCTAATCTCATCAGCTCTTGCCCAGTTCCGCTCCTCTCGAGCACGTAGTCGCTCTTCTATAAGGCGTTCTATTTCATCTTTTTCATTCTCTTTAAGACCTGATTGTAAAAAGGATTCTGGGTCAATTTGTAGCAAGCCTAAAATTCCAGCTAAATGCTTTAGGGTAAAGGCAAGTTGTATAGAATTCGTTTTATTTACTTCTCGACTCAGCTGAAATAAAACAGACAAAGCAACGGGGGTATTAAAATCATCATTCATTGCGAGATTAAATTGCTCTAACCAAGAATTATCAAGTCCAGCATCAACATGATCAACATCCTTTAAGGACTGATATAAGCGCTCCAAAGCTTTTTTGGCATTATGCAAATTTTCTTCAGAATAATTTAAAGGGCTACGATAATGGCTGCTTAGTAAGAAATAGCGCACCACTTCAGGATGATGATCTTTTAAAACATCTTCTATGGTGAAGAAATTGCCTACCGATTTAGCCATTTTTTCATTATTGACTTGTAACATGCCAACATGTAACCAGTAATTAGCAAAACATTTGTCAGTTGCAGCCTCACTCTGGGCAATTTCGTTTTCATGGTGAGGAAACTGTAAATCCAGACCGCCGCCATGAATGTCAAAATGCTCGCCTAACTCATGCATTGCCATTGCTGAGCACTCAATGTGCCAGCCCGGTCTTCCCTCTCCCCAAGGAGAAGGCCAACTAGGCTCTTCAGGCTTTGCCTTTTTCCATAGAACAAAATCCAAGGGTGAGCGTTTTTCTTTAACGACCTCAACCCGTGCTCCAGCAACTAAGCCCTCGAGATCCTTATGGGATAATTTGCCGTAGCCCTTAAAGTGTTCTACCTGAAAGCAAACATCGCCATTGTCGCTAACATAGGCGTAGTTTTTCTCTATTAAACGACTAATAAGCTCAATAATTGAAGCGATATGGTCTGTTGCGCGTGGCTCGATATCTGGCGGTAAAATATTCAAGGCACTGGTATCATCATGCATCGCTTTAATATATTGCGCGGTTAACTCATGAATTGTTAGACCACGTTCATTCGCGCGAACAATAATTTTATCGTCAATGTCTGTAATGTTACGTACAAATTTAACGTCATAACCTTGGGAACGCAGAAAACGGATTATGACATCAAAGCTAACCATTGAGCGCGCATGGCCCAGATGACAGCGATCATAAACAGTGATGCCACAAACATAAATTCCAATTTTGCCAGGATTGATAGGCTTAAATTCTTCTTTAGTTCTTGTTAATGAATTATAAAGATATAACATGCCTTCCCCTTAGCTTATTTTTTCCCAAGTATCTTTAAGACCAACTACCCGATGAAAGGCACTTACCTTCCCTTGCTCCAGCTGATTTACCGCGTAATAACCTAAGCGTTCAAACTGGAAAACCTCATGCAAGGGCTGTTCAACCAAAGAAGGCTCACAAAAGGCATCTTGGGTTGTCAATGAATTCTTATTAAGGAACTGGAGAAAATCATCTTCACGCGCAGGGTTCGCATCATTAAACAAACGATCGTATTGATAAATTTTAATTGGATGAGCATGTTGACAAGAAACCCAGTGAATAACCCCTTTAACCTTTCTATCTTCAGGGTTTTTACCTAGGGTATTCTCATCATAGGTGCAGCGTAATTCAATAACCTCACCCTTGGAATCCTTAATAACTTCTGTACAACGAATGACATAAGCATGGCGCAGGCGAACCTCAGTCCCTGGTGCAAGACGGAAGTATTTTTTAGGCGGATCTTCCATAAAATCACTACGCTCAATATAAATTTCCCTAGCAAAAGGCAGAGTTCTACTTCCTGCGGTCGGATCCTGTGGATGATATTGTGCAGTTAATTGCTCGACCTTATCATCGGGATAATTTTCAATCACCACTTTTAAGGGTTCGAGCACGCCCATAGCTCGCTTAGCGCTGTTGTTTAATTCAGCACGCACACATTCTTCCAGAATGGACATATCAATCACGGAATCGCTACGTGAAATACCAATTAACTCACAAAATTGTTTAATTGCCGCAGGCGGATAACCTCGCTTACGCATGCCGCGTAAAGTAGGTAGGCGCGGATCATCCCAGCCTTCAACAACCTTTTCTTCAACGAGCAATCGCAATTTGCGCTTGGAGGTTACGGTATGAGAGAGATTTAGTCTGGCAAACTCTGTTTGCTCAGGCTGCGCTGGTAGGGTTAAATTCTCAATACACCAATCATATAAAGGCCTGTGATCTTGGAATTCTAAGGTACAAAGCGAATGGCTAATCATTTCCAAGGCATCAGAGATAGGATGGGCATAATCGTACATGGGATAAATGCACCATTCATCACCTGTTCGTTGGTGATGGGCATGCCTTATGCGATACAAAACAGGATCGCGCATGTTGACATTGCCTGATTGCATATCAATTTTGGCACGCAGCACATGCGTGCCATCAGCAAATTCACCGGCCTTCATTCGGGCAAACAAATCAAGATTTTCTTCAACTGAACGATTGCGGTAAGGGCTTTCTTTGCCTGGCTCTTGTAAGGTCCCACGATAAGCACGGATTTCTTCCATCGATAAGCTATCAACATAGGCCTTGCCCTGTTTGATTAGATCAACAGCAAAATCATAGAGTTCATGGTAATAATCAGAGGAATGGGTCATATCACACCATTCAAAGCCCAACCAACGCACATCTTCAATGATAGCGTTGACATATTCCTCTTCTTCTTTGATAGGATTAGTATCATCAAAGCGCAAAAAGCAACGCCCTTTGAATTCCTCAGCCAAACCAAAATTCAAGCAAATAGACTTGGCATGTCCTACGTGTAAATAGCCATTGGGTTCTGGTGGGAACCGGGTAATCACTTCCTGGTGTTTGCCGCTTGCTAAATCTTCAGTCACTAATTGTCGAATAAAATGTGTTCTTTTTTCACTACTTTCAGTCATGATTTTTTCCGTCTTTATCCATCGCCAACCGCATTTCACCTATAAGAGAAGCACCGGCTGCAATAGGGTCACCAGAGGCACTATAGGCCTCAAAAACTTGATTAACTAAGGCTGCGCCAACGATTACCCCATCAGCAAAGTTGGCAACACTGGCAGCCATTGCTGCTGTTTTAATACCAAAGCCAACCATTAGGGGAAGCCTGGTTTGTGATTTTCTATAGAGATATGACTCCTCAACCTTAGCCAATTCAAAATCACTTGAACCAGTCACTCCTTTAAGTGATACATAGTACAAGTAACCATTACCATAGTTATCAATCATCGCCATACGTTCATCAGTGGTCGTCGGTGAACATAGATAGATAGAGTGCAAGTTTTGTGCTTTCCAGATTGGGGCTACAGATTCGCTTTCCTCTGGGGGTAGATCAACCAAAATAGTTCCATCTACACCGACCTCATTAGCGCGCTTGGCAAATTCTTCATAGCCATATTGCTCAATGGGATTAACATAGCCCATCAATATAACTGGAGTATCCTTATCCTTCTCGCGAAAGGTTTTGATCATTGTTAATACATCGTCACAGCTGACATCATATTTCAACGCCCGCTCCATAGCGGCTTGGATTACCGGCCCTTCTGCCATGGGATCGGAAAAGGGAATACCGATTTCCAAAATATTAGCACCTGCAGCAACTAGTCCATGCATTAAGGCAACCGTCAACTCAGGCTTGGGATCCCCTGCCGTAATATAAGGACTTAACATTTTTTTATTACTAGCCTTCAACTGGGCTAAAGTTTTATCAATTCGATTCATAGCCAACCTCTTTCGCCCTTAGATTGAGATGTTGTCAATACTAGCCACCGTATGCATATCTTTATCGCCTCGCCCGGATAAATTGACAATTATCTGCTGCGAGGATTGCATAGTTTTGGCAAGCTTCATGGCATAAGCCACTGCATGGCTCGACTCCAACGCAGGAATTATTCCTTCTACGCGAGTTAAAGTACGGAACGCAACTAAGGCTTCTATATCAGTAATTGGTACATAACTTACCCGACCAGTATCTTTAAGATAAGCATGTTCAGGACCAACCCCAGGATAATCTAAGCCTGCTGAAACTGAATGGGTATCCTTAATCTGCCCGTGTTCATCACAAAGCAGATAGGTGCGATTACCATGTAAAACACCGGGTTTTCCAGCAATTAATGAAGCAGCGTGTTCGCCTGTTTCAAGACCCTTGCCAGCCGCTTCAACACCATAAATTGCAACCGATTGATCCTTTAAAAAGGGGTAAAACAAACCAATCGCATTAGAGCCGCCACCAACACAGGCAACCAAGGCATCAGGTAATTTTCCGGACTTTTCTAAAATCTGTGCCCGTGCTTCACGGCCAATAATGGCTTGAAAATCCCTGACCATTTGCGGATAAGGATGTGGACCTGCAACAGTACCAATAATGTAGAAGGTATTGTCTATATTAGATACCCAATCGCGCATCGCCTCATTTAAGGCATCTTTTAGCGTTTTTGAGCCAGCTGTAACCGGCACCACTTCGGCACCAAGCAACTTCATACGAAAGACATTGGAGGCTTGTCGTTTGATGTCTTCTGAACCCATATAAACAACACATTCTAAACCTAATTTTGCAGCAACCGTCGCCGAGGCAACACCATGCTGTCCAGCCCCTGTTTCAGCAATTATTCGGGTTTTACCCATGCGTTTTGCTAATAAGGCCTGACCCACAGTATTGTTAATTTTATGGGCCCCAGTGTGGTTAAGGTCTTCGCGTTTTAAATAGATTTTTGCTCCGCCAATTCTTTGCGTGAGTTGCTCGGCATAATACAAAGGTGTTGCGCGGCCAACATAGTCACTTAACTCAGAGGTCAACTCGGTTAAAAACTCTGGATCAAAACGATAACGCTGGTAAGCCTCTTGTAACTCTTTTAAGGCATGCATCAAGGTGTCGGCTACAAAGACACCACCATAAGGGCCAAAATGGCCATGTTCGTCAGGAAGTTCTCTCTCACTCATACTTTTCTGCCCCATACTGCTTCAACAAACTGGTTCATTTTTTCGTGGTCTTTAACGCCATGCGACTCTTCAATACCGCTGGAAACATCGACAGCATAGGGAGAGCATCTTTGCACAGCAGCACTGACGTTGTCCGCATTCAAGCCCCCTGCAAGGATAAACGGCTTGTCTAAATTATTAGGAATCAATCCCCAATCAAAGGTTTGACCTGTACCACCGCGACTTGTCGCGGAAGGTGTATCCAACAAGATAGCAGAAGCTTGATGATAAGCTTCACAACATTTATAAATAGCCGCTGCTGTATCAACTTGCATTGCTTTAATAAAGGGCTTCTTAAATTGCTGGCAGAATTCAGGGGATTCATCACCATGGAATTGCAACCAGACAATTGGCAACTCGCTAATAATCTCATCAACCAACAAGGAAGACGGGTTATCTAAAACTGCAACAACATCGACAAAGAGCGGTAATTTCCGCAGCAATTTTTTCGCCTGGGTAATAGAAACAAACCGCGGGCTTTTGGGCGAGAAGATTAACCCTATCGCGTCAACCCCCAAGGTAGCAGCATGCGCAATATCCTCTTCGCGCATCATTCCACACATTTTGATCCGCACACGGTTTGTTGTTATCACTTAGCGCTCCCAAAGAAAAAGCGGTCCTGGATTTGCCTGTATCACGCCAAATTCTTTCGGATAAGTAACAGCAACAAGATACAAGCCATAGGGAGGTGCTGTCTCAGCACCTAATCGTCGATCTTTAGCCTCTAACACTTCACCAACCCAACTTACTGGCCTTTTTCCTGAGCCTACGGCTATAAGTACACCGGCAATATTTCTAACCATATGATGCAGAAAAGCATTGGCAGTAATATCAATCATCACCAAATCGCCACTGCGTGTAACCTGCAGTTGATGCACATTTCGCATAGGGGTGTTTGACTGACACTCCACAGAGCGGAAGGAGGTGTAATCATTCTCACCGATCAAAAACTGCCCCGCCTGTTGCATAGCTTTATGATCCAACTGCCGATACTGCCAGGTCACATTGCTACGCAAAAGTGCAGGCCGGATAGGTGCATTATAGATAACATAACGATATCGTCGAGATACTGCAGAATAACGAGCATGAAAATTGTCTGGCATCTCACGCCCCCATTTTACACAAACATCCTTAGGTAAATATGAATTGGCGCCATGTATCCAGGAACGAATAGTTCGCTCCTTTTCACAATCAAAATGAATAATCTGGTTTGTTGCGTGGACTCCAGTATCGGTTCTACCCGCACAGACAACACTAACATTATGATCAGCGACCCGGGTTAATGCCTGTTCCAATACTTGTTGAATAGTATGAAGACCTGTCTGCGCTTGCCAGCCATGATACTGACTCCCATCGTATTCAACCCCTAAGGCAATACGCATGAGTATTTCCTGCTGAAAATGGCCAATGTATAACAACCCGCATGGGTTTGTCTAGTGACCCTTACGCCCTTTGTGCACTATTCAACCAGCACATTGCAAACACAAAGCACTTTATATTTAACAATTTACATAAATTATGATTGCAACAATAGTCGGGCTATTTCATAATCCGCACAAACTTCCCTCTATTTCTATCATGACTGCATTACTTCTTGACGGCAAAAAAGCGGCAACCCAGCTAAAAAAAGAAATTAAAGAAACCGTAAGCACAATGATTGCTAATGGCCAGCGCAGACCAGGTTTGGCAGTAATTCTAGTTGGTGATGATCCGGCTTCTAATATCTATGTTGCCAATAAACGTAAGGCCTGTGATGAGGTTGGATTTAACTCCTATGCCTATGATTTGCCGGCAAGTACCTCAGAAGAAGAGCTTCTGCATTTAATCAGTAGGTTGAATAATTCGAATGATGTTGATGGTATCTTGGTGCAACTACCACTGCCAGCCTCTATTGATGCCAACAAAATCATTGAGTGTATCAATCCAGATAAAGATGTTGATGGCTTTCACCCTTACAATATCGGCCGTCTTGCCCAGAGAAATCCTCTACTTAGGCCCTGTACACCCTTTGGAATTATTAACTTATTAAATTTCCATAACATCCCGCTTGCGGGCGCTAATACCCTAGTTATTGGCGCATCGAACATTGTTGGTCGTCCAATGGCCTCTGAGTTTCTATTAGCCGCCGCCACTGTAGCAGTCTGCCATCGCTTTACTAAAGATTTGGAGCGCTATGTTCGTATCGCCGATATTATTGTTGTAGCGACTGGGGTTCAGGATGTACTTGATGTTGAATGGTTAAGCGAGAAACAAATTCTTATCGATGTTGGTATGCACCGTTTACCCAATGGTAAACTGCGTGGCGACATTGATTTTGAGCGCGCTCAGGAGAAGGTAGCCTGGATCACACCAGTACCTGGTGGTGTAGGCCCGATGACTATTGCTACCTTATTGCAAAATACTCTAATAGCAGCCAAACATCGACAACCGCTCCCCTGAGAAACAGTGTATTAACTGTTGTGAATATGCCGGCTAGCGATCAAATTCATCCCAGTCAAATTCACCATCTAGCTCATCGTCTAATTCTTCTTTCAGACGTTTGCGCTCAAGCCTTTCTTCAAGCATTTTCCGTACTTGACGTTTATGACTCATCTTCTCCGTATCTTCTTCCTCTTCATAGGAATAATCTGAAACTGAGTGAAAATCGTCATCATCATATTCTCTTCGCAAGCCCATAGTTGTCTCCCTCGTAGCTTACAGGTGTACTTGTGAAAAATTTTCAGCAAGTACAACCTAAGTATAGTGCAAATATAATTTTTGTTTGGGGTTTTTAAAATTTTTCAAATTGGCTTAAAAACAGACATTTAGCACTATTTAGACAAAAGAATAAGACTTTCGTATACTAAAAAATTCATAGCAACTATTGGAACTTCGATGCCAAAGCCAGTGATTAAACATAAAGTATTTTTGGGTGATAGCCTTTCAGATAGAGGAATACTTGCGTTAAATAACTTGCTTGCGCTCGCAGGCGGGTTAACCGGAAACTCACCCCGTGGCCGCTTTGCAAATGGTTTTGGTTGGGTCGATTTGCTTGCTTCATTTGGTATGGCTGATCTCACTATTGATGAGATGAGAGCGAAGAGAAAGGCACTTGTCGAGGAGCTAGACAATGAACTTGATGAGGAATTCATAAGGATAAAACGCATTCTTACAAGTATCGATGAAAATGACTTGCCTGCTCTTTTTAAGCAGTTCAGAGGCTCATTCAATCTTGATAATCCCAATGAAATCCTATTCAAAGGTGAACGTTATATTCGTTCTTACGCTATTGGTGGTGCAACTGCAGCTGATTGGGATTTTAGCTGGGCTGAAATAGTCGAAGAACCTACAGATGATTTTGCCAGACTCGTATTATCTAACCTCGACAAGCAAAGAGAAGAGCTTTTCAAGGATGACTTAAAATATGGAGTTACAGCAGAAGAGAAAGCAACAACTTTAGTAACTGATTGGGCTGGTGCCAATGATTTAATCACTGTACATGATAATCCTACTAATGACATTGCAGATACAGCGGTAGACGCTCGGATCGCTAATATTGAAAAACTGATTGCAGCAGGTTACAGAAATTTTGTGCTTATAAACCTTCCTGACCTCTCTCTGACACCTAGATTTCAAAACTCTGGCAATCAGAGCGACATTGATAATGCTCATAATGTAACACTTCATTTTAATGAGCGATTAGCTGCAAAAATGCTAGAGCTTAAAGAGCGATACCCAGAATGCTTTTTTGATGTATTTGATACTAACGCAATTTTCACTGATGCCTACCACAATCCCGAAAACTATGGCTTTAGTCAGGAGCTTTTAACTGATTACTTCACTGAGTCAGAAAAATTTGAAGCAGATAAAAAGAATGTAGACTATCAAAATAAAAAAATTACTCCTGATAACAGAGGTAAGGAACATTATATGTTCTGGAATAATGTACATCCTTCAGCCTATGTTCAAGCTGTACTTGGAGCCAAATATGCTGATAAATATGATGAAATATTTGATTATCAAGCACCCAAGAAGCCAATCTATAAAATGGATGATGAAGTACAGGAGCAATTTTTAGATTATAAGGAAAGATTAAATCGGTTCAGCGATCATAAAGTGTCTGATAAACAAGCCTGGTCAATGTTTCAAGAGATGCAAAGACTTGAACAAGTCAAACAAAGCCAAGGTGAGGATGCGTTCAGAGAAAGATTCAAGAGAAATAGAACTATTCTTCCACTCCCTGCTCATGTGCGAGCCTCTATTGATGCAATACAGGAGCATGCAAATCAATTAGAAAGACAATTAGTTAATACAACAATTGCCAAGCAAAAAGCAGCCGTTTTGAATAAGCTATTGGCTGATATAAATCAGATCAGCACTAATTTATATTTCACCCCTAAAGAAAAGTTACAAGAGATTTTAAGGCTATTAAATGAGACTAGTAATAACGGAATTATTAATACCCATCAAAATCCAAAACTTGATACTTTTTTTAAGGAAAAAGAATATATAACAACTTCCTACGAATTATTAAATGGATTGATCGAGACCATCGAAAAGTCTATTCAACACGCTAGCTATAGAATAAGCATTCTAATTCAACAAGTTGAAGATCATGCTGAAGAACTGAGTAAAAGCAATAATAGTATAGCCAAAGACAAGGCAGTCGTGCTCAATAATTTAGCTATCGAACTCGGTGAAGCTGAAACTGACCTGCAAAAAATTCATTCTATCCTTGAAAAATATGAAGATGGGGAGAATTACCGCAAATTGGCAACTCATCAAAATCCAACCTGGGATAAGTTTTGTAAAAAGGAATCAACTCGCTCACAAGATTTATTAAAAGAGTTGCGTGATGCGGCCTATGATGCAAGGAATCTTCATATACAAGAAGAAGCTGATTCATCAATTCAGTTACACTGAGAAAATAGATAATAGGACACCCCCGTCACCCAAACATCGCCCGTCATCCCGAACATAGTGAGGGATCTCCGGGATTAGCACAGTGCCACACTCAGGAGATGTCTCTCTACGTTCGACATGACGTACGTATTTGTAATAGGGCCGGGCCTATTGCAAATATAGAGGCTAAATTTTAAAAAAGATCTTCTTACGATAAAGAATAGTTAGAACAAACAACCAGAAAAGCGTATAAGACAGGGCATACAATAAAGCCGCGTTTTCAGGCGAAGCCCAGCCAAATAAAGAATCGCAAATAAATACCTTTAAACTGAGGCTTGAGCCATCTGGTTCAGAAACACGAATGACTGCCTGTATTTTTAGGAATAGGACGTGGAGAATATAAGCCGCCATCGCATTTGAGCCAAAGATCTCAAAGGGCTTAAACCATTTGCTTATTTTCTTTATTTCAATTAGCCAATAGCAAAGCGCCAAAACCAATAGCGCCCACCCCCCAGTCCAGAGAACATAAGAGCTCGTCCAAAGCGTTTTGTTAATTGGAAACCATAAGCTCCATAGTCCCCCTGCTATCAAGGCCAAGAAACCCGAAGCGATTATTCCTTTCAACTTTTGTTTAGGACTAGAGCCTGTAAGAAGCCAGTAACCGGTTAAATTTCCAAGCAGCGCCGTTGCTATCGATGGTAAAGTACTTAGAAATCCTTCGGGGTCGTAAAATTTTCCATACAAATGGCCTGGCGCTAAAAACATACGATCAACATAGGCGGCTATATTCCCTTCTAGGGTTAAATTATTTGCCCCGTAGCCTGGAACAGTAACCCAGGTCATTAATAGCCAATAACCAAAGAGCAACCCCAACAGTATCAAAATTTGTGTACGAATACCTGTTGTTAAAAATAAAATTGAGCTGAAAAAATAACAAATAGCAATGCGTTGCAGAACCCCTAAGATACGCAGTGATGTCAAATCAAAATGGTTGGGAAGCACATTGAGCAAGAGACCCAGTAGAAAAATAATGAGGCTACGCTTGAAAATTTTGTTGGCTAATTGCTGCATAGTCAAATGACCTAGCTCTCGAGCTTTGGCAAGACTAAAGACAGACGACAAGCCAACAATAAAAACAAAAAAGGGAAAAACCAGGTCAGCCAGCGTACAGCCATTCCACGGCGAATGCTCAAGCCAGGCATAGGGGGTTTGATTGCCGGGGCTATTCACCAAGATCATCAAGGCAATTGTCAGGCCGCGAAACACATCGAGGGATAGTAATCGAGAATATTTAACGGTAGCACTCATGGATTTGCCACATACCATTTATGCGTTTCTGAGCGCGGTAAGGCAGTCACACCATGGGCATCAATAAAGGCAACAATTGCCCAGCGCGCAAAGGGTTTCCCGATATAAGCCTCATCAAGTTGAATTACATCATGCCAACCAGGTGAAAACTCATCAGAGTTAATAACTTGTTTAAAATTCGAAGAAAACATAAAAATTGCATTCCCCTCAGAATGCTCAACCAAGGTTAAATCCTCAGGACAGGAGCCAATCCTTAAGCCAGGACAACTTTCCGTAACGGCTAGGGTAAAAGAGCCTGCATCAAAATGAGGTTTGGCCAAATACTTACCCGATTCTTGCCAATCATATTTTAAAAACCGCAGTAAAATATGCACGTTCTCTGTGGCAAAAACTTTCTTTGTCGTTCCAGCAAATTCTTTGTCAAGAACAGACAAAATGTTAAAAACAGTTTGCGAAACAAAATCCCAAATAGGTTTTGCTTTAAACATAAAGTCTGCAACGACAGGATTATTAGCAAGGAAGTCTTCATAGCGCTTTAATATAGCAGGATGAAAATGAAAAAAATCCTTGCTGTCATTATAGATATGATCACCAGCATCCCGATGTTTATAGCCTACATCCCCTCTTCTATGCTGAGGGGCAATACTAAAATCGATATGATCTTTAACTTCTGCAGGCTCTTCAAGAAACTTAAAAAAAGCATTAACAGCCTGTTCAAGAATTTCTGGCTCTATGGGAAAGGGAACTTGAATATAATTCTGCGATTTTAAAAGATTTAAGACCATTTCTTCAGTTAAAATCATCTTGACTCTTAGTAACAGATCTTGAATGAAGGATAGTTTACTGAATATGAAATAAAGGTGTAAAGCTTTGAATTTTACAAAACGAAAGCTTCTACGCCTGCGCACTAGTTGAAGTGAGGCGCAAAAAAGATACAAGCCAATGAAAAGTCTACCCTAAAACCTAGGTTTTATACTTAACTAACTCATCTGTCCCTTAATGCTTTTTAAACCCCGTACTGGTATATCAATATGATAAATATAATGTTGGATAATTTGTTTGGCTTGTTCACTAGTCAAAGGTTTAGTGAGAGCCCCTTCCATGGTGTAATCATCACAGTCATATTTGACAATATCAGCTTCATAGCTAGTAAGAGCAATAATAGGCACATGGTGTTCTGTCCCATTTTCCATCTGACGAATTTTTTTAGATACCACATAGCCAGAAGTATCTTCTAAACCAATATCCATAAATACCAAATCGTATTTACCTGGTTCAAATAATAAGATTGCTCTATCCCCTGATTCAGCGACATCAACATGACAATCAAGTTGCATTAATAAAGATTGTGCTGCTTTTTGAGCAACTGAGTTATCCTCAACCATCAATACTTTTGCAGGTCTTCTAAGCTCATCATCTTCTTTTTTTGACTCTATAACTGAAAGATGCCTTTTGGGCTGAGCGTTATAGGCTTGCAACTGCTCTTTAACCTTGGTGAGTTGCTCTTTCAGGTTTTTAGTTTCAGTAATATCTATATAGATCCCTAGCAAACCAACTACCTCTTTGCTTTTATCGAACAAAGGAATACGCGTAGACTTGTAATAGACAATTTCATTATTTACGTTAACGACAGGGGCCTCTTCAACCTCATAAGTAGGTTCGCCCGAAACAATGACGTTAATGTCATCGCGTTTGAACATTTCCACTCTTTCTTGAGACCAATGTGCCATGGAGCGTAGGAGTTTATAGGGTGGATTATCTAGAATATCGTCTCGTTTTTGGATATCGAAAAGATCACGAAAATTTTTGTTGCATCCTGTTAATGTGCAATTTTTATCGAGTAGATAAACAATATTGGGCATGCAGTCTATGATATTTATATAGTATTCTTGCATATCAACAGCAGCCTTTTGGCTGGCAGACTTCTTTGCGCGAACCATATCTAATCTCCCTTATATTTAGTTTGCACCTCAAGTATAGTACATCTAATCAATACACATGCGCTGTAGAGCCCTCCTTAGGCTAAATTATTTCCTACTTTAAAGTTATGCTGATTTTTTAAAATTGAGCCTATTCAAACTTAAATTCTAACTATTGATTATTATCATAGATACGATATACATTTTTGGCAAATTTAAGCGCTATACCCTTCTACAAATAAGATGCCATTTTATCTTCAACAATTACTGTGTTTTCCCTTTAACTCAGCCAACAAACACCTTTTTTTCTATTTCAATTATTAGCTTACTAACTTCACTTTTTACGATAACCCCTTCAATTCTGTTGAAAATGCTTAAACACCTCAGTATGATGGATGACGCTCTAAATGACGATTATTCCGTCTTAGGGGTAATTGTATTAATAACATGACAAAAGCTCTTATCGCTTTGTTAGTTACTTCAATACCGATAGTTGTTTTGAGTCGGGCGCAATATATCTAAGCATGGAATGCTTGTTTTGATGGATTTCCAGTGATTCAGGATAAGAATCAAGGACTAGTGCTTGATTGGGTAGGTTTTGCTTTTTTGCAAACCTAAAAATATACATACTGATCAAATATAGATCTTGCAAATCCCATTGACTTTGCGATAACATGAACAGAATGCTTGCAAAATAGTCATGTTATAGGGAAGTTATGGCTTGGGAAGTAGGTCGTAATTTATTGCTGAAATGGAGATGTATTTATGTCACATGAAGGAATCTCTGTATTATCGTCAGATGAAGCTAATGAGGCTTCGGTTGCAATTTCGAGCTGGCGTAAACAAGACACTGTATGGATGTTGAGCCTTTATGGCACAGCAATCGGCGCAGGCACCCTTTTTCTCCCTATAAATGCAGGATTGCACGGCATCTGGCCCCTGATTATCATGACAATCCTTGCGTTTCCGATGACTTATTATTCACATCAGGCTTTATGCCGCTTTGTGCTTTCCAGTTCATCAGCAAACAATGGTATTACTGAAGTTGTCGAAGAACATTTTGGCAAGTTTGCCGGCAAGTTGCTCACGCTGCTTTATTTTTTCGCCATCTATCCAATTTTGCTGATGTATAGCGTTGCCATTACCAATACTACAGAGAGTTTCCTTGTTAACCAGATAGGGGTTAGTGCTCCGCCACGCGCCCTATTAGCTATTATTTTAATTATGGCTTTAATGGCGATTGTCCGTTTTGGACAAGAGATCATTGTTAAATCAATGAGTGTACTGGTTTATCCCTTTGTTAGTATTTTGATTATTTTGTCGCTCTACCTTGTTCCACACTGGAATGATGCAATTTTCCAGACCAAGGCCTTAACTCAATCTGGAACTAGCAATGGCTTTTTAATGACCCTATGGCTAACCATTCCAGTTATGGTTTTTTCTTTTAACCATTCCCCAATTATTTCTTCCTTTGCTGTAAATCAAAAGCAGACCTATGGCAAAGATGCAGAACTAAGAAGCTCAGGGATCCTGAAATATAGCCATATTATGATGGTCGTAACTGTGATGCTTTTCGTATTTAGTTGCGTGCTTAGTTTATCACCGCAGGATTTGGCCTTAGCTAAAAAGCAAAATATTTCTATCCTGTCTTATTTGGCTAACCACTTTCATACACCAACTATCGCCTATATCGCTCCAATTATCGCCTTTATCGCCATAGCGAAATCATTTTTAGGCCATTATCTTGGTGCAAGTGAAGGCTTGCATGGATTGGTTGTTAAATCACTTCGTTCTCGCGGTAAAACAATTAGCAGTCGGAAACTTTACACAATCATTGAGATATTCATGGTTATTAGCTGCTGGGCAGTAGCAACCATTAATCCTAATATCTTAACTATGATTGAAACCTTAGGTGGTCCTGTAATCGCTTTAATTTTGTTCCTAATGCCAATGTATGCCATTTTAAAAGTACCTGCTATGAGAAAGTATCGCCAGCTCTGGGCAAATATTTTTATCACCTCAATTGGTATTGTTGCTATCTCTGCAATTCTCTACAGTCTGATATCTTAAGGCTTGGCACGGGATAAAAAATAGAAATTTTCTAATCCGTTCCGAATCCCCGCGGCTTGACCGTGGGGCCTATGTGGCTTTCGCCACTGCCAGATCCCGCGGTCAAGCCGCGGGAATTCGAGTTTTTCCTGGAATTACACATTTTTGTCCCATACACAGGGCTTGAGAGGAGATTACTCTCCTACTAATGTATCTGCTATATTGATAACTTAAAGATTTATAAAAGGGACGTTTATAAAATGAAGCAGAATTATATCCTCAGCGCCTCGAAAGAAGGCTATCACAAGGTTGCCTATACTGAATGGGGCGAAGCAAGCCCAACCGCATCTACCGTTATCTGTGTCCATGGTTTAACCCGTAATAGCCGTGATTTTGATGCCCTTGCTGGCCATTTAAGTTCAGTGGGCTATCATGTCTTTTGTCCTGATGTTGTCGGTCGCGGATTAAGTAGTTGGCTTAAAAATCCTCAGTTATATAATTTTGAACGCTATACCACAGATATGAATGTTCTCATTGGCAGAACAGGCGCAAGTCAGGTCGATTGGATTGGCACCTCTATGGGAGGAATTATAGGAATGATGCTCGCTTCCCTTCCTAATACCCCCATTCGCCGTCTTATTCTTAATGATGTTGGCCCGCAAATACCCGTGCAATCTTTATGGCACATGGCTAAATATGTTGGTAAAGATCCTCAGTTTGTCTCTAAGGAGGACGCTAAAAAACATTTCAAGGTCATTTATGCTGAATTTGGCAAACTAACAGAAGAGCAATGGGATTATTTTACGGAACATAGTATTACAGAGCGGTCCCCAGGTGTCTTTAGATCTTGCTATGACCCAGGCATTCACGAAGTAAGATTAAAATGGCAATCCCTCAAGGAGCTTTTTTACAGTCCACACAAAGCACTAGAAGGTATCATTTTCGATATTGACCTATGGCCTTTTTGGCGACAAATTAAGTGCCCTGTATTAGTGATCCGAGGACAACAATCAAAACTGTTGCTACCTGAACATCTAAGAAAGATGCAACGACTTCATTCTAAAACGGAGGTCTATGAGATCGCAGATGCTGGGCATGCCCCTGCTTTACTTGAACCAGCACAGCATGAAAAAATTACAGCCTGGTTAGATGCAAGCAATGCCGAGCATAAATAAATAATTTTTACAAAAACCGCTGTCTTTTTATTGAATGTTTTTAACCCATAGTGTATATTTATGGGCTTTTTTGAGATCATGTAGAGCATTGCAAAAGTGTTAACTTCTAAAGCCGTTTTTCCTTTTTTTTCCTCGTCTAAAAAATTGGCTAATAGTAAAGGGATAAATCTTGCTAAATGGAAATTTACGACCTTTACACGATACGGAATGGAAACCACCTTATCAGAATATAGGCTAGCAGCCTCTTCTAGTCTTAACGGAAATATTATAAGAATCATTTTCCCCAAAGCTTATGATCATCATGCCGCTCAGACACATATTAAAAGCATCATAAAACCTTTTAAAGATTGCTTGGTGATCGGCACAACCCCCAGCAAACGTCTTAAAAAGGATTATTTAATCAGCATAGAACCTGGCCATAATTTTTGTTTCGCAATTGACAAGGATGGTTTGATAAAAGATTTAATCAGCAAAAGACCTAACACAGATAAGAAGCCTCTAGCAACACGAGCTCGTGTCCCTGATCCACGATATGGGGATTATGCGGCCAGAATAAGGATCTTTGCGCCACGTTTTTCTCAATCAATCGACGAAGACATTAATAAAGCATCTCAGGCAAGCTCACCTCTGTTTTTACATATCATTCCCTTTCAGCATGAATTAGGGATCAATCAATCAACTTATAGCAGCAATGCAAAACTTATTATTGAGCAAAATTCCCCCTATTCCTTGATGAGTACTATCCATCCTGAGTATGGATATTATCTAAGATCCAGTAATTGCAATCATGCCGTTGAGGGTGCAGTTTTTGGTATGGAAAGTGTTAACGACTCAGAAAACGCCAACTATGATTTATCCTGCCAGGAAGTAGCCATTAAAATTGGGGCAAAATTTGCCCTGTCTAAAAATGAATATATGGAATTAATTGAATTCTTAGGACTTAGTTCAGGCATAGAACCTGGAAAAGCGAACCAAGAAGAATACTTACCACTTTTTACCTGCTAAAAGCACTTACTTGCTAATCCAAAAATTATGAACGAATATGAATATATAAAACGAGTATTCAAGGATTGAGTTGTGAAATTATTATTTCTAGGCGTTTCAGCGGCTTACTGTCTTAATGATGGATCCTTTCAATCCAATATGTTGCTTGAAAGCAGTTCTGGACAAAAATTACTTATCGATTGTGGCTCGGATGCCCGACGCTCACTTCATGCCCAAGGTTTTAATCATAGCGATATCCATGCAGTGTATATCAGCCACTTACACAGTGATCATACAGGGGGACTTGAATGGCTGGGTTTCTCTCGCCGTTTTATTGATGGTAAAAAATCAGCTCTCTTCATTAGTCCAGATCAGGTTGAGCAACTGTGGCAAAACGTACTTCGCGGCGGGATGTCTTCTGTAGAGGATGAGGAAGCAACTTTATCAAGTTTCTTTGATCTTATACCTATCGAGAATAACTCTTTTATTTGGGAAAACTACCAATTCAAATTAATTAAAACCAATCACATGATCTCTAACGGCAAAATAATGCCAAGCTATGGCTTATTAATTTCCTCCAAGACTGAGAATATATTTATCACTACAGATACCCGCTTTTCACCTGAGTTGAACACAGTTTATGAGCAGGCAACGCTTATTTTCCAGGATTGCGAAACCTCTTCCCGCTCAAGTAATCAACATGCACGTTATGATGATTTGAGAAACCTTAGCCCAGATCTAAAGAAAAAAATGTGGCTCTATGACTATAATGAGGGCGAATTACCCAATGCCCAGCAAGATGGTTTTCTTGGATTTGTTGTACGTGGACAGCACTTTGTTTTTTAGAAAAAATTCCTTATATTATAAATAGTTATAGCATGCCCTTATAAAAAATCATTGCTTTTTATGTCATATCGTGTAAAATTTGCCCAGTTATGAAAAGAAAATTACTATATACCCTTATATTCGTCCTGCTTAGTCTAGGAATTTTTGCCTGGTGGAATCGCCCTCAGCCTCAGCCCCAAATTCAGCCTGAAGTGAAGGTAGAACCGCAACCGACAATCTATCTAAAGCAGAGAACCTTTAATGAACTACCTGGTTGGGATAATGCCAAGGTCAAAAAATCCTTACTCGCTTTTCAGGTTTCCTGTAAAACCTTTATTCGTCAGGATCCCGAAGAATTCGTAGGCAGTGAGTATATCGATTTAAAGGCTAAAGACTGGCAACCGGCCTGTCATGAGGCTCTAGCAATTCATCCTATTAGCGAGAAATCGGCAAGAAAATTCTTTCAGCAATGGTTTACCCCCGTTGAATTTAACGACAAAGAACCTGTTAGAGGCTTATTTACTGGTTACTACATGGCCTTTTTACATGGCAGTAAAACCAAAACAAAAGAGTTTAATGTCCCTATCTATGGCTTACCATCGAATCTCATTTCCATAAATTTGGAGCTCTTTGACCCTAGCCTTAAAAATCGTCGCTTCATTGGGCGCGTCGCTGGTGGCCAAGTTGTGCCTTATTATACTCGCGCTGAAATCAATAAAGGTGCTATTGCTAAAAAGGCAGAGGTGCTGGTATGGGTTAACAGTCATGTTGATAGATTATTTTTGGAGATACAGGGCTCAGGCACTGTAGAGCTTGAAGACGGCTCACGAATCTATGTGGGTTATGCCGGCCAAAATGGTGCCCCCTATACTGCTATTGCCAAGGTACTCATTGATAAGGGAGTAATGACCAGGGACAATGCCTCCATGCAGCATATTAAAAGCTATCTTGAAGCTCATCCCGAGGAAATGGATAAGGTGTTAAACCAAAACAAATCCTTTGTGTTCTTCCGTGAGCTCAAAGAAGATGCTGCCTTAGGCGCTCAAGGTGTTGCCTTAACACCAGGCTATTCCTTAGCAGTGGATCGCAAATGGATTCCCCTAGGCGCACCATTATGGCTAAAGACGACTCGCCCTGGTATTAAAGATCCTGACGATGCACAAGAATTGCAACGTCTAATGATTGCGCAGGATACTGGCGGAGCAATTCGTGGGTTAGTCCGTGGTGATGTTTACTGGGGTTCTGGTGATAGAGCAACCTATATCGCTGGACATATGAAGAATAAGGGTCATTATTGGTTGTTATTACCACGCCATAGAGTCACCTGGTTAGAAAAGGAATTTGCTTAGGCTGGGCTGACAAAAGCCCTTCTTTCAGGCCACCTAGTAGGTTACACGTCCCAACCCCGTCATCCAGAGCGCAGCGAAGGCTCTCCGGGATTAGCACCGCGCTTCGTTGAGGAGATCCTTCGCTACGCTCCCAAAGACGTACGTCATGTCGAACGTAGAGAGACATCTCCTGAGTGTAGCACTGTGCTAATCCCGGAGATCCCTCACTATGTTCGGGATGACGAGGTCTTTATCGATGTTTGCCCCAAAGGGGCTGGGGCGCTCTGGATGACAGGCTGCGTTAGGAGGTACAGGACTTACCTATTAACGCACAGGCTGTTCATCAGTTTGATCAAACATCCAAGTTCCAGGTTTTTCATTGCTATCATTGATATCTTTAACAACATCAACCATAGGCGCAGATTGATTAAGCGCCTCTGCCAAGCTAATGAAACGATAGCCGTTCTTCTTATACATTTCGATAATATCTCGCATACAATAGCTATTTAGCAAATTGGCGTGGATTAACAGAATTTGCTTAGCAGGCTGGTTTCTATTTTGAGCTATCCGCTCAGCCCTAAGTGTTTGACTCCAGATATAAGCCAAATATTTAGGCTTGATCCGTTGTAGAAGCTGCATTCTTAGTCGAGATGAAACAGAATATAATTTCGAATTAAAGAGAAAATCCTTAGAATCAACCGTTACTGGTGCGATGATATAGTTATTAGCAGCCAGATAATCCTGTACCTGCTGTTTCTTTTCTCCACGCCCTTCAGCTAAAAAAGGATAACGAAAATATTTTGGTGATGACATCAAGGGAGCAAGGATTTGATCCGCCTGTTCAATATTTTTTATATATTTTTCAGCGCCCGTTGTGTTCAAATTGATATGCGAATAAGTATGGTTGCCTACAACAAAACCGGCTTGCTGAAACCGCTCCAACCATTCCCATTGCCCCTTCTCGATGATCCCTGCTATCACAAAGCCGGTTGCTGGCACATTGTTATCGATGAGGGCCTGCATAATACTCGAGAATCGCTCCTCTTCGCGCTTTAACAGGGCTGCATTGTTGTTAGCAAAACCGACAAAGGGTAAGTCATCGATAGTGATTGCGATTTCGCGTTCAAAGGCAAAGCTTGAACCGGATAATAGCCATCCTAAAAAGCTAAGGCTCAAGAGATATTTTTTTAACATTGAGCGCCCCTTATTAATCCATTCTATTGGATTAATAAAGGTGCAATATTTATACCAGATGTCTAAGCAAATTAGTCATCAAACTCAAGCCATTGCAAAGACCATAATTCAAATAAAAAGGACTGATCCTGCTGTTTGCTAAGAAAGGGAGCGAGCATTTCCCTAGTTAACATCCTTGAGTTAGCCAGCATTTGCACTAATTCCCTAGAAACCTGCTCCACGTCCCACTGACAGCCATTTATAAAAAGAGCCAGCGAATTATCATTCTGTATTTGATAGGCAAAACGACAGAGGTTATTACGAATCAGACCAGAACCCTTAGCAAGCTCCTTACTAAAAGATTGCTGATCAAGGCTGTCCTCCTCGGAAGGATGGGGTAATAGGACTTCAGCCTGCTGATCTAAACGGGTAACAAAGCAACCAAACCAAGCTTGTAATTGTTGTTCATCGTCTAAAATATCTGACAGCAATTTTTTTGCATTTAACCAGGCTTGCTTTGGTACTTCCGTACTGCCCTCTGTTGCAAACCAATTTGGATCTTTATACAAAAGTGTTGATTGCTTATTCTCTGCGAGATATTCGGCAAAACTGTCCAACAATTCTTGCCCCTGGTAACTGCGATAACCAAAGGAATAAGTCATGCAATCTTCAGAAAGTGAAATACCATAATGGCCAACATGAGGAGGAAGATAGAGCATATCGCCTTCTTCAAGGATATATTCTTCTTCGACGAGGAATTCTTTCATTATCCTGAGTTCAACCTCTTTCAGATAATTCGATTCATCACAGTTTTTAGTGGTCAAGGACCATTTGCGCCGGCCTTGTGCCTGATAGAGAAATACGTCGTAATTATCATAGTGAGGCCCAACACTGCCCTGCTCGACTGCATAGCTAATCATGACATCGTCAAAACGCCATTGCGGTATAAAATCAAAATGCTCACAAAGTGCCGCAACCTCAGGAACAAAGCGATCAACACCCTGAACCAACAAAGTCCAGTGTGTTTTAGCTAAGCGCGCAAAATCCCTTTCCACAAAAGGGCCTCGTTTTAACTGCCAGTATGGTGCTTTTTGTGGGGTTTCCATTACCAGACGACTTTCAATTTCTTCTTCCATAGCTAAACCAGCTAGCTCGTCTGCTGTCAGGGCAGGTCTAAAATTGGGAAGTGCATTGCGAATCACTATAGGCTTTTTCTGCCAATATTCGCTTAAAAACTCTTGTTTAGTTATCTCTTGAAAATGAACCATTTGTTAAATTACCTAGCAAAAATCCGCGATTATTTCATGAGGGCTTTGTTAGTTACAACTTATCTTTTTCGGAATAAACCCCTTTTCACCTTTGATATTTTGATCATAGCTAACCGTACATTGCTTAATTTCAGTTGGTAAAGCCTGAGCCAATTGAATTAAAGTCTGGCTATATTCACAAACTAGATAAGTCGGATGCTCCGGACTAAAAGTCCACTTTGCTTCCTTATTATTCATCAGGTCTGGTTTAAGATTCGCCATTTCTTTGGGATGCCCTGAGTAGAAAGCGACACTATTAAGAAAATGATGCGGCTCAGCAACGATTATTTCCCAATTTGCCTGAGGGCTAGTCAGCTTTTGTGAGGTTTGAATTTCATTCGGGCATGTTGGGAATATGGAAGCAGCGGCAAATATTGATGGGGCAATTATAAAATTGATACCTGTAAAAAAAAATTTTAAACCTTTTGTTATCATTTAAGCACTCCTAGAATAATTTGTAACTTCATAGGTTCCCCTTAGAGGCACCGCCATTAAATTAAGGGCATTTGTCATTCCCGCGAAGACGGGAAACTATTTCTAGCTAAGCACAGTGCCAATGTAGAGATGGTTTCCCGCCTTCGCGGGAATGACAGAGCCTTCCTTAACTTAATGGCAGTTCCCCTTAGATGGTATTGTTGTGTAGCCTAATTTTAGAAACCCTCATCCGCCCTTCGGGCACCTTCTAGCAACAACCAAACTGGATAATTTTCAACCAAAAACCTATAATTCTTAAAGACCTGGATAAAACAAGGACAGTATAATGAGTATTCAAGGTATTGATAAACTGATCCTAAAAATAATTGTTTGTCTTGCGGTATTGCTAGCCTCGCTAGCACAAGCTAATTCAATACCGCAGCATACTGGAGCGACTAGCAAGACAATTGATCTCGCCTACTTTCGAGTCTACCGGGTTCAACCAGGTTGGTGGTATGGGCCTTACCTCTTTCCAGGCCGAGTTTATAACCATTCTTGCTCCAAAAGCTGCGTTTATAATCGCTATGGAGCTGTTATTCGCTGTACCCGTACTTGTTACTATTAACGCCCGTTATTAAGCAAAATAATCAATCAATCCTGTAGAAATTTTTGTTCTTTCTTCTACAGGTGAAGGATTGTCACCCTCGCTTTCCTTTATTGACCTTGGAGTATATTCTTGCTGGGATGAGTGTCGCTGATTTGCATTGGATTCGATATTAACCTCTAAAAGATTTAATCCCTGTAGTGTCATCATTTCACGTAAGCGTGGTATTGCCTGCTCAATCAAGTTGCCAACCTCAGGGGTATCAGTTCTGATATTTAACTTGGTTTCATCTTTGACGAGATCGATCTTAACTTCTATGGGACCGAGATCCTCGGGGTTTAATTTGATAATTGCCGTTTTAATTTTTTGTTGCCCTAGCCAGATGATTTGCTGATTAAACTGCTCGCTCCAATCAGAGCTTGTAATATTAGTTTTTAATGCAATATTGTTTGTCTCAGTCTCTTTTACCACATGCTGCCGCTGATTGAGTTCAGCAAAAGGGAGATTCTTTATTGTCGAATCCAAGCTACTGCTTTCATCTAAAGCCTCTGCTCTCTCTATATTGACCAGTTCAGGTGCAAGCTCAGGTTCAAGATAAGAACTAATTTCCAGCGCCGCCTCATTCTCAACAACGTTGAGATCTTCCCTGGGGCTCAGGTCATGCCGAAGATTGTGAGACATCTCCTTAGTCTCAAGAGCTCCCTCAATACGTTCAGGATGACTGAGGTTTTTATCGATATTTGTCTCAAGAACACTGGCTCTCTCGGGAACCTCTTTAGTTTGAATAGAAGGCTTGGAATTCAACTGAGTTTCTTGCTGCTCTAGTGCAATAGAATATTCGCTTTGTGCCAAATCTTGCGAAATAGCAGGAATAAATTGTGCAAGGGGTTGAGGTATTGACTCTTCACTAAGCTCATTATCGACCAGCTCAGTATTATCAACTTCCTCTTGTTGTTCTTCCTGCCTTAGAGCTTCACTCCTTGGTTGCAGTGAGGCGAAGTCTTCCTCAGGTTCTATTTCTACTATTTCCCGCGATCTAGTGGGAGGGACAAAGGATTCTGAGTCGAACCAGACTAAAGGCGTCCTGTAATCGTGTTCGTTATTATCTATTGCATTTACAACGGTTTTTTGAACTTGTTGGCTAGCCATAGAGTCAAGAGGCTCAGGTACTGAATCATTCTCTGTTCGAGATTCAATTTCTGTTGTCTCAGCCAATTGTTGCGAGTTAATTTTGCTTAACTGTTTATCAACAACCGGATTATCTGCAACAGAAAGAGTTGGTTGTTCTTCAGAAAGGAGGTCGCTAATTAGATCGGTAAAACTAGCTATATCTTCTTGAGCCACAGCCCCTTCGATTGTCTGCACGTCATTAGTGCTATCAATAGCAGTTGCTGCCTGTTGGGGTGCTAATAATTGGATTAAATCCATCATCCGAAAACTCCCTGCTGCTTTAAAATTCGCTCAAAGAGTTTTAATGCAAAATATATGCCATTTTGATTTCGACCTTTCGAACCGATACCTCCAAAAAGCAGTACAATTTGGGGGGAATAAGGGAAATTAGCAGTCTATACGTTCTTAGAAACGCGCAGAGTTCCTTTGCTAGTTAGGTAAATTCCAAGTCTCATTGCAGCGTAGGCTTGGTTAGTATGTGTAGTTGTGCTGAATTTAGTTTCAACACCTAGTGCACAAGGCCAGCCTTGAGCATGTTCAATCGAAATACGAGTATTATGATTTTCGTTGACTTGTTTAGCGACGTAGCTTTCCCAAGAGTTTCTAGGATAGATTGTACCATTAATTTTCACATTAGCACCATTTTGGGCAACATCTACAACATCGGTTCCATCTGGATCAGCAAGTACGCTCCTAAGAGGAAAGTTACTAGAACTAACCTTTGGATCAGCGATTGCTCGAAGAAAGATATCTAGGTTAGGATACTGAGTATGACTACTTCCATCTTATTCTATGGGATTCGCCCTCAACGAGCTGCTTAGTAGGCTTATCAATTTTCTTGGAAATTTCCTGGTTATTGATTAAAACCCTCAGATTTTGATTAAACGAATCAGACTTTTCTTGGAGTTCCCCTCTGCTAGCCCCGTAATGGCTATCTAGGACGTTATGTAGCTTACTATCATAAAGCCTCTTTAAAACTGTTAAAACGCTGTCATGTGCTTTTTGATCTGCTGATTTTCCTTTAAAAAAGGAACGATTATCTGGCATAAATCCAGTTGGAGTTCTAATCGCATTGGCTCTTATTTTTATATATAAATCATTAAGTTGCCCCATGGCAATTAAAGGATTTTGATCTAGCTTTCCATTTAATTCATCTTGGAATGCTTGTAAGTGCTCTAAAATATCATTCGCATCAGCATGTTTAAGGAATCTCGTAGGCAAGGAAATATTAGTTTGAGCCCCAGCTTGCATTAGCTTTACGCCCAAATGGCAATACTGCCTAGATAGAGCTATATCAAGTATTGTCTTTCCAGTTCTATCTTTTGTATTTAAATCGACGCCTTCATCTAAAAGATAATTTGCTAATTGAACAAATTGATTTTCTTCTGCTCGTGATGGATAAGTACTGATCGCTCTATTATAAAGTCCTTGATGAAAGGGGTTTCTACCCTCAATGTTCAACTGACTAAGCATGCCACTATCTATTTCTATAATCTTTTCTAGCATGGGCATATCACACCAGGCATCCATTGCCCGATGTAAGAGATTATTTTCTTCATAGTTATTATAAGTCACTCGTGATCCCATCTCTAACAGCATTGACGCAACCCCGTAATCTTTGAGGGTAATTGCAACAAATATTGGAGGAGGCACATCCTTTGCAAAGCGGTTAACTAAGGTTCTATCTTTATCTAGCAACATTTTAGCCATGGCTACTCTATGTTTTGGAGCTGCATAAAGAACAGAGTGTAAGCATGTGGAACCATGTACATCAGTTAAGGTTGTGTCAGCCCCCTTTTTCAATAAATAACGTGCTAGACGCACATCTCCGCCATTAACAGCGACCATTAGAGCTGTTGCATTATCCTCGTTTAACGGAGTATCTATGTGCATTCCAGCCTGCAAAAACGCCCTAACAAGCCCTATAGACCCCAGCCTGACGGCAACTTCAAAGGCATCTCGGCTTGCAAGAATTTTCGGATTGCGCTCAACAATTTTCTTGAAGGAATCTATATCTTTGCGGTTAACTATTTCCATTAAAAGCTCATTAGAGATATCAACTTCAGGATTTAGTAAGGTATCAAAGGTAGTTAATTTGTTACTTTTATAGGCTATCGTTACCGCAGAACTACCTTGATTATCTAATTCATTGACCCGAACTAAATTTGTAATCGTTAAACTTGCCACCACCTCTGGACTACCAAATTCAGCGGCATAATGGAAGGCTGTCTTCCCCTGATTGTCTTTTATATTCAATATTTCAATAGCATCTTTATGACTCATTAGAGCACTTAATACCTTTCCCATTATTTTCATATTTCCATACTCAGCAGCATAGTGCAGTGCTGTTTTACCGTTGTAGTCTCGAATTGATAAGTCTGCACCTGCCTCAAGTAGCTGATCGATCATTGCACTATTGTGCATCATAATAGCTAAATGGATAGGCGTTCTACCAACATAAAGAGGAGGCGCGCCCTGCTCTATACGCTTATTAATTTGATCTGGATTTTTGGCTATCATCACAGCTATTAAGTCCTCTTCAGCAAGATAAACAGCCGCGCTGTGAAGAGGATATTTCTTACTTAGAGAAGAAATACTCTCTTGCAGGTTATCTTCAGCTGATCCAATAACTTGCTCTGGAAAACTAGTTCCTCGAATCTCACCATAGGCAGGACTATCCAACATTGCTGTGAATTGCGCTCTATCCTCGAAGGTCGAATGATAGCCGTATAAAGAAATCGCTTTTTCATGGCTTTCAATAATGGTCATCGTATTAAGCATTGCTTCTTTGATGACATCGACCAATTCCTCAGCACTATATAAGTCAAAAACATTGGGCTCATAAAAAGTGGCAGGTGGCAAACCATGTTGCATAAGAAGAATATTTAATAAATTATTTGCGAAGGTTCTACCATTAGCATCTTTAAAGGGGTGCAGTACTTCATATTGTCGAATATGTTTCGCAATCACCAGAAGCTTTTGATCGATTGTTTGAGCCTCTTTGATTTCACTGTTATAGGATTGCGTAATCGCTTCCAGATAGACCTCAACATTTTGTCTCACCGCGACAAAAAAATGACTTGCCTCACTGAAACCTTTTTCGCACATATCGTCATAGATCTGTTTAGCAAGTTCAGGAATCTGCTCGGGTTTTAAGTCTTTGAAATAATCATGCTCAAATTTGGGCGCAAAGATCCCTGCTGTTCCAGGTCCAAAACCTGCACCGCTTTCAATAAGGAAATGGAGACGCAAGAATTCTTCAATACCTTTTATTGAGGCACGACTAGCGGGAATTCCAAAGGATACGGGCTCGCTAGTCCTTGGTTCACCGGGGCTTTTATCCTCTAACTCTTCTACTTTCCGGCCACACTTTCTATGAATAGACTTTATGAAATCAACGCTTAATTCAAAGTCATCTTCAACCTCTAAAGCGCTTGAACATAAACTCTCCAAGGCCGCATTCAGCGAGCCAGGTTCTCTTGACTCATAACCATGCCAGCCATTTTCTTTTACCCAAAAACGACCATCAACAAAGAGTCTCCAAATTTCTTCTTGTGGATAAGCTTTAAGGAATGCAAGACCTGGTAATTTTGCCATGACATCACCATTCGCGGTGTAATTTTATTACAATTATAGCTCGTCATGGACAATATTTTATCATTATGTGTTTGTTTTGACTTATTCGGTTGCAGAGGGCCTCACATAGCCCCCCTTCCGCCCTGCGGCACTTTAGAAGAAACTCTGCTGGAAGATTAAAAAGCAAAGTCTAATATTTTGTTAAAAAATATTTCTTAGTTGTAAAAATAAGCATCAAGTCTTTTGTGCATTCATTGAACATGCTAGCCTCTGCAAAATTTTTACTTTGTGAGATTAAATTATGCCCCATTTTTTCAGAGCGATTCGACGCCCGCCTATAAAACAGATTTCTGAGGGTGATTTACTCATTCAAGAAGCAAGAAGAAAACTAGAAGGCCATGAGAATGCAGCGCATCTTCTCTACTTAATCAGTCAAAGACAACAAGCCTTTTATAATCAAATCGGTGCACTCAAAAAGGAAAGCGACAAGCAAACCTACATTTATGCCTATATCCACTTCGCCAGGAATTTAAAGGAATACATTGATAATCCTAGAGATGTTGATGAACGCATAAGCCAATATCATTGCTCTCCTATTTATTATAATGTTGGCGGCAAAAACAATGAGTTTTCCTATACCTTTGGCGATGAGATGGCCAGCCTCATTTTAACACTATCTATCTGTTTCTTGCTTGCCAGCCTGCTGACTCTACCCATCAATCTTGCTGGAGGATTGATTATTTTATCCGTTTGCGTGGCGCTTTTGGGACCAAGCCTCTATTACAACCTAGCAGTTACCCGACCCAATACTCTCTCAGTTCAAAAAGAGGAAACTGAGTTATTCCTCGCAACACAGGATTTATTAGATCCGCAGGTTAGAGTTGATGAAGAGGAACAAATAGATCCGGACTCCCTCGAGACAGCGACCATGAAATAATAGAAATCCTCGAATCCCCGCGGCTTGACCCATAGGTCTCAACACTACGTCATCCTGAGCGCAGCGAAGGATCTCCTGAATGTGGCACCGTGCTAATCCCGGAGATCCTTCGCTGCGCTCAGGAGGACGTGGCGTTGGGGGGACAGGGCGTTCAATTACAGACACTTGTGTAGATACCTATGGGCTTGACCGCGGGGTCTGTGTCGCTTAGATCCCGAGGTCAAGCCGCGGGAATTCGGATCTTTTTAGGGACTGCATATTTTGCCCAGTACAAAGAGATCTAAAAAAGGATTCGCTTGCCCCATGAAAAGCTGATTAATTTCAGCTATCATTACCATTTTTGAACTCAACGGAGTCGGAATATGAAAGTGGGCCAAGACAGTCTATCAACTGAAAGCCAATTAAAGGTAGAAGGTAAAACTTACCACTACTACAGTCTCAAGGAAGCAGAAAAGAATCATTTCAATGGCATCAATCGATTGCCCTACTCTCTTAAAGTCCTGTTTGAAAACCTATTACGCTTTGAAGATGGCAGCACAGTAACAACTGATGATATTAAGGCTTTAGCCAGCTGGTTAGACACCAAAACCTCGCAGCATGAGATTGCTTATCGCCCCTCCCGTGTATTAATGCAGGATTTTACTGGTGTGCCTGCTGTGGTTGATCTGGCTGCAATGCGTACAGCCCTTGAAAAATTGGGCGGCAATGCTGAAAAAATTTCTCCGCTATCACCTGTTGATTTGGTCATCGATCACTCTGTCATGGTTGATAAATTTGGCAGCAAAGATGCCCTTGAGCAAAATACTGAAATTGAGCTGGAACGCAATATTGAGCGTTATGAATTCTTACGCTGGGGACAAAAAGCTTTTGCGAATTTTCAAGTCGTTCCTCCAGGCACCGGGATCTGCCATCAAGTTAACCTGGAATATCTGGGGAAAACAGTCTGGTCAAGCGAAGACAAGGGTAAGCTCTACGCCTATCCAGATACCCTAGTCGGTACTGACTCTCATACCACTATGATCAATGGCTTAGGGGTCTTAGGTTGGGGCGTTGGTGGTATTGAGGCCGAGGCAGCCATGTTAGGCCAGCCTGTTTCAATGCTAATTCCCGAGGTTATTGGTTTTAAATTATCAGGAAAATTGCGTGAAGGAATTACCGCAACCGATTTGGTTTTGACTGTAACCCAGATGCTGCGTAAAAAAGGGGTGGTTGGTAAATTTGTAGAATTCTATGGTCCAGGCCTAAGCGCCCTACCTCTTGCTGACCGTGCAACTATTTCTAATATGGCTCCAGAATACGGCGCAACCTGTGGCTTTTTCCCTGTTGATAAAGAAACTCTGCGTTATTTAGAGTTAACAGGTCGCGATCCGCATACCGTTGCTCTGGTGGAAGCTTATTGTAAAGCTCAAGGCTTGTGGTATGACGAAAACACTGAAGACCCAATTTTTACCGATAGCCTGAGCCTTGATTTATCAACTGTTGAGCCTTCGCTTGCCGGTCCTAAACGCCCACAGGATAAGGTTAATCTAACAACCTTAGCCAAAGAATTTGATGCCTTTATGCAAGAAGTTGGCAAAAGCGATGAGAAAGACCAAGCCTTTGCTGTTAAAGGTGAATCCTTTGATATGCATCATGGTGATGTGGTAATTGCAGCAATCACCAGCTGTACCAACACTTCTAACCCCAGTGTATTAATGGCTGCAGGCCTGGTCGCCAAAAAAGCTGTTGAAAAAGGGTTAACCAGAAAGCCCTGGGTGAAATCATCACTTGCTCCTGGTTCTAAGGTTGTTACTGATTATTTGCATCATGCTGGCTTACACACCTATTTGGATAAACTTGGTTTTAACCTGGTTGGCTATGGTTGTACAACCTGTATCGGTAACTCAGGTCCCCTGCCTGATGCAATCGCGCAAACTGTCACCGACAATGATATGGTTGTTTGCTCAGTGCTCTCTGGTAACCGTAACTTTGAAGGACGAGTTCATCCCCAGGTTCGCGCTAACTGGCTAGCCTCACCGCCTCTTGTTGTCGCCTATGCACTAAGTGGCACCACCTGCACAGATTTAACTAAGGACCCACTAGGTAAAGATACTCAGGGCAAGGATGTCTTCCTGAAAGATATTTGGCCAAGCAATGAGGAAGTTGCTGCCGAAGTTGCTAAGGTAACCGGCGCAATGTTTCGTAAGGAGTATTCTGAGGTTTTCCGTGGTGATGCACACTGGCAAGGAATCAAAACGAGTTCTAGCTCAACCTACAGCTGGAATAAAGATTCTACCTATATCCAACATCCGCCTTTCTTTGACAATCTGCCCAAGAAACCAGAAGCTATCAAACCAGTCAATAAAGCCTATGTCTTAGCTTTACTGGGTGATTCGATCACAACTGACCATATTTCACCTGCAGGCTCGATTAAAGCCAATTCACCAGCAGGCTTGTATCTGAAATCCAAAGGGGTTTCCGAAGCAGATTTTAACTCCTATGGCTCAAGACGCGGTAACCACGAAGTCATGATGCGCGGAACCTTTGCCAATATTCGTATTCGCAATGAAATGACTCCAGGTATTGAAGGTGGTATAACCCGACACGTCCCCACCGACAAGGTCATGCCTATTTATGATGCCTCAATGCTTTATCAACAAGACCATCAACAATTAGTGATTATTGCTGGTAAGGAATATGGTACTGGTTCTTCACGCGACTGGGCAGCTAAGGGCACGAACCTCTTGGGCGTTAAGGCTGTAATTACGGAAAGTTTTGAGCGTATTCACCGTTCCAACTTGATTGGCATGGGCGTTTTACCTCTGCAATTCCAGGAAGGCACAACAAGAAAAACACTAAAACTGGATGGTTCAGAGCGCATCTCAATTGCTGCTGATGATTCTTTAAAACCAGGTGCTAAGGTCAATCTGACTATTAGTCGTCAAAATGGTAGTGATGAGATTATTCAAGTAGTTTGCCGTATTGATACTGCGAATGAATTGGAATACTACCGTAATGGCGGAATTTTGCAGTATGTTCTGCGTAATTTGACCTAGCAAATGAAACCTTGATTACGCTGCGCAGCGTAATCAAGGTTTTCCTTAGATAAAAGGTGTTGGGAACGTGGCCTATTACCTAGATAGTTACCTCTGTGCTAGCAGTAACCGGCTGTATGCAATCCTTGAGCTCTTGGATCAAGGTTTGAGTAGACGTGAGTACTCCTGGGCGATGACTTGAGAAAAAGATATTACGATGAACACCCATCAACATTTTATTATCTGTGACTAAAGCCTGAGTTTCCTCATCCGCATTGTTATCAACAAAAGGTGCGGTTTCCCAATCCTCAATGATTGTCAATAATTGTTGGTTAGAACAACCTTTTGCAGCCATTAACTGATCCCTTAGCTCAGTTAGTCGTTCTACCTTTGCAGGTACATCTCTAAAATACCAATGGGATTCTGAGAGTCGCTCAATTTGCTTATTTATCTTATCTGCAAAATAGAGTCTTGGGGCATAGGGCAGCAAGGCATTATGCAATAATTCAACCTTCTCGATGGGTACAAAAACACAGCGGTAGGGAACTCCCTCACCTAGAGTACGAAATTGAACACCTTCCTCTTCCTCTAAAGCTTCATGAACAGCAGTATAAACTGGGGAATGTAAAGAAAATCGAATTGCTACAGCTTTATTATTGAAACTATCCGCAGCCATTCTTACCAATAGTGAAGGATCATTCAGATCTGCTTTCAGTTCTTCCTCATATTCGAAAACTGAAAAACCATCAATTGCTTTATGCTCTAAATAAGAATCATCCAAACACATTATCATTCTATACTCAGGCCAAAGTTCTATCTCTTCTGCCGAACGTTCATCAACCACTACCTCGCCAGTAACAAAGTCCAAAACCTGAGTTTCTAATTGCTTGATAACGCCTGTTGCCGCATCACGATAAAAACCACCATCAGGATAGTCACTCCTTTGTAAATCGAGTGCCAGTCCATCAAGCTCATTACCAACCGGCGGAATAATACCTGTAGTGATATTCCTTTTTCGATTGTCAAGCGGCGCAATTCTTGAATTAGTATCCCCAACCAGCACAGAGATCTCGCTTTCCGTTTGAGTTAGAGTATCTCTAACCAGCTGCTCCATGTAATCTGGAAAGGGTCGAAAAAACCCCCAAATATTATGTACATCAACTGTCTTACCTGACTGCAGCATTTGAAAGGTCATTGAGCGAACTCTGGTATCTGGATGAGCCCTAGTCGCTTGCAGATTCATGCGATCTCTTTTATAGAGACTGATAAGGCGAGTATCCTCATCATAAATAACCTGCCAAAGATCTGGATCTAAAGCCCCTTCTAAGGAAGGTAACATCCGTGATGAAGCCTCTTGTAGAAGAATAACAGAGGCATCCTGTCTTATAGCTCCTGCAGCTAAACCAGCCGCAATACGATCATAACGCTCCTTGCTAACCTCCTCTGTTTCATCAAAGAACTTATCATGTACACCAGAATGTTTGTTACCCAAAATATTAAGAGAAATAATATTTAAGGGCTCAATCCCTTCCCCTAGTGATACAGAGGTCAAAATCGGTAAATGGTCTGAATAGGCTAATAAAGGATTTAGAGCTGTTTCATGATGTTGCGGAAAAAGGGGATGTTTTCTTGGCATTGCTAAGGTCCTTTAATGATTAAATCGACGTTAGTATACATTAAAATAGATACGTTGTGTCCAATTAATGCTCACCATTGAATTTCTATATGTAGGCCAGGAAACAACACCTCCTCACAAGGCATTATTGCATCGATAAACTGAGCAGCCGTCATTGCGAACTGATGTATCCCCACGAATTTGAGAATCAAAAGTGTAACTGAAAAAATGTTTATATATTACGTATGTTGGTCTGTTTTTGTGTCATTCCTGCGCAGCCAGAAATCCATCCCTCAAGCATGGTGACGGGCTTCGCTTGATAAATGGATTCCCGCCTTCGCGGGAACGACATAATAAAGAGCATGACAAGGCGATTCTTAGTACACTAAACTCACACCAGTAGTATTCGGCTGTAAGTGATCTTTAAGTTCTTGAATCAAGGTTTGAGTAGACGTAAGCACTGCTGGACTATGGCTTGAGAAAAAGATATTACGATGAACACCCATCAACCTTCTATTATCTGAGACTAAAGCATTGGTTTCCTCATCAGCATTGTTATCAACAAAGGGCGCGTTTTCCCAATCATCAATGATTGCTAATAATTGCGCATTAGAACTACCCTTTGCAGCTATTAGCTGATCCCTTAGTTCAGTTAGTCGTTCCACCTTCGCGGGCAGCTCTCTAAAATACCAATGCGATTCTGAGAGTCGTTCAATCTGCTGATTTATCCTATCTACAAAATAGAGTCTTGGAAAATAGGGCAACAAGGCATTATGCAATAATTGAGCCTTGTTGATGGGGGCAAAAACACAGCCATAGGACAAACCCCAGCGATCAGCTCTACGAAATTGAAACCATTCCTCTTCCCCTAAGGTTTCGCGAACAGCGTTATAGACCTGTGAATCTAAAGGGAATCGGATTGCTACCGCTTTATTATTGAAACTATCCGCAGCCATTCTTACCAACAGAGAGGGGTCATTCAGATCCGCTTTCAGTTCTTCTTCATATTCGAAAAGAGTAAAACCATCAATTACTTTAAGCTCGGAATAGGAGTCATCCAAGCACATGACCATCCTATACTCAGGCCAAAGATCTATCTCTGCGGCTGAGCGCTCATCAACGACTACCTCACCAGTGACAAAATCAAGTGCATAGGTTTCAAGCTGCTTGATAACGCCTGAGGCATCACGATAAAAGCCACCATCACGATAATCACTCCTTTGTAAGTTAGTTGGTAAGCCATCATAAACATTAAAAACCGGCTGAATAATAGCTGTTGTGATATTTCTTTTCCTATCGTCAAATGGTGCAATTCTTGTGTTGCTATCACCTACTATCACCGAGATATCACTCTTAGTATCAGTTAGCGTATCGCTGAACAATCGCTCCATGTAATTTGGATAGGGGTCATGACTACCCCAAATATTATGTACATCAACAGTCTTGTTAGACGAAGGCAGTTCGAAGGTCATTGAGCGGATTCTGGTTTGCTCATCTGCCTTAGTCTTTTGAAGAATCAAACGATCTCTTCTATAGAGACTGATAATACCAGCACGATCAACAAAGATTTTCCAATAGTTTTCATCTAGAGCCCTTTCTAAGAATGCTTGCATCCTGTATGAGGTTTCTTGCAAAAGAATAACGGAAGCATTCTGTGTTGCAGCTGCTGCGGCTAAACCGGCAGCAATACGCTCAAAGCGAGCATTAGACTCAGGCTCTGATTCACTAAAGTTTCTAGCATGAACACCAGAACTATTCAGACCAGAACTATTCAAACCAGCAATATTAAGAGAAATAATATTTAAGGGCTCAATCCCTTCCCCTAGTGGTACAGAAACTAAAATCGGCAAATGATCGGAATAGGCTAATGAAGAATCCAGAGCTGTTTCATAATGTTCCGGAAAAAGGGGATGCTTTCTTGGCATTGCTAACGTCCTTTTATGATTAAATGGGCGGCGCTACTGTACGTTAAAATAGATGCGAAATGTGCGACTAATAGTCACTATTGGGTTTCTATATGTAGACCAGCAAGGTGTGCTATGGAACAGAAATAAAAAGTCTCTTAGCTATTTCGAATTCCCGCGGTCAAGCCCATAGGTATCTACACAAGTGACGTAATGTTGAGACAAGGAGGGACATTTGTGTAGATACCTATGGGTCAAGCCGCGGGAATTCGTGTCCCTTTGGGATAGGCTATTTTTGTTTTATATAAAACCAAGAACATTCTAACTTAATTGATTTTATAAGGTTAAACTGCTAAATTTTGGCGTTTGTAAATTTGCTTAACGAATCAGCATAATTGATCACTAAGCTAGAGATTGTCTTAGATGCAATAGGCACCCTACATTCCGTCCTCCTGAGCATAGCGAAGGATAACGCGCCAAGGGGCATACCTATTAGGTTTTAGATTTCTTAGTCAGTGCGAGTAAGGGCTTAGCATGCATTCTTCTAAAAAGGTTTTGTCAGTCTTTTCACTGGTGATGATCAACGTCATTGCTGTAGATAGCCTGCGTACTCTTCCTATGAGCGCGAAATTAGGCTTACCGCTGGTTTCTTACTATTTAGTTGCTGCCATCGCTTTTTTCATTCCTGTTGCTCTTGTAGCTGCAGAGCTTGCCACAGCTTATCCGAATACCGGTGGACTTTACGTTTGGGTGCGCGAAGCCTTCGGTCGCCGGGCTGGTTTTATAACGATTTGGTTGCAATGGATTTATAATGTTGTCTGGTATCCAACCATTCTCGCCTTTATTGCCGCTACAGTGTCTTATCTCTTTGCCCCGCAACTTGCTAATAATAAATTTTATTTACTGACTACAGCTCTCTCATTGTTCTGGCTTTTTACCTTACTTAATTGTTTTGGTATGAAGATATCCAGCATTGTAAGCATTCTTGGCGCTAGTCTGGGTACTATCCTTCCCATGGTAGGTATAAGCATCTTGGGCGCAATCTGGCTTTTCCAAGGTAAGCCCATCTCAGTTGATATGCCATCAACCTGGCTTCCAGATTTTAGTTCTTTGGGTAATTTATCTCTATTTTCAGCCATTTTATTCGGTCTGATTGGGGTCGAAATGTCAGCTGTTCACGCTGAAGAAGTCAAGAATCCTCAGCGAGATTATCCACGCGCGATTCTCTATTCAACATTGATTATTCTGGCCACCCTAGTCTGTGGTTCACTGGCTATTGTTATTGTTGTTCCTAGCGCTCACCTGAGTGTTGTCTCAGGCCTCATCGATGCCTATGCCATTTTCTTCAATAATTACCACATGGCCTGGATGACAAAAGTTCTCGCCATCCTGATTGTTCTTGGCGGTGTTAGCGGAGTTTCTGCCTGGATTATTGGCCCAACTAAAGGGTTACTGGTTTCAGCAAGAGATGGCTCCTTGCCTGAAATATTTTCCAAAGTGAACAAACACGGGGCACCTGTTGCAATTCTGATTGCCCAAGGAGTGATATTCACCCTTCTAAGCTCAGTGTTTATCTTGTTCGATTCAATTAATGCAGCCTATTGGCTATTAAGCGACTTAAGCGCTCAAATGGCTCTCCTGGTTTATCTTTTTATGTTTTCTGCCGCTATTAAATTGCGTTATAGCCAGCCCAACAAACCAAGAGCTTATCGCGTTCCTGGTGGCAACCTGTTCATGTGGATTATTTCAGGCACTGGCATGCTCTGTTGTATTGCTGCAATGCTAATCGGCTTCGTCCCGCCAACGCAGATTCCAATTGGCAATCTCTTCTTTTTTGAAGCCTTTTTGATAGGCGGCCTGGTTCTGTTCGTCGTCTTACCTTGGATTTTCGCTAAAAGGCATGAGGAAATTTTCGACAAAGAACATGGTATTGATTCAAAAGAATTTGATCTTCACGGTAGCTCGGAAAGTTAGTTAGTAATAGGTCACATCCCCCACCTCTTATCTAAGGAAAACCTTGATTACGCTCTGCTCGCTCGGGATAAGTCAAGCCACAGGATTTCGGGAGAAGGTGCCCTTTCCATTCATTACCACCGAATCCCCGCGGCTTCGACCACGGGGTCCAGCTAACGGATGGAAAAGAGCAATTACTTAGAAGATAACATCCGACGCAAAATATTATCCTTCTCAATAAAGTGATGCTTTAGCGCAGCAGCTGTATGGAGCAGAATAATAGCAATCAGGGCATAGCCTAACCATTCATGAATTTTTTGAAAGAGTAGTCTTGATTCCTCATTCGGTGCTATCAGGTTGGGTAAGGTAAAGAGACCAAAGAAAGACGCAGGTAAACCCGCAGCAGAGGTGATAAGCCAGCCTGTGATTGGCAAAGCAAACATAAAACCATAAAAGATCCAATGTACCATTCTAGCAATCACTTCTTCCCAAGCAAGAATATCTAATTTTGGAGTGATGTTACTAAGTCGCCAGATCAGTCTGATTATTACCAGAGCCAACACTAGAAAACCATATTCTTTATGCCAACCATAGAACTTCAGTTTTTCAAGGCTAATTGGTAGAGCAACCATGTAAAGCCCCATAATCAGGAGCCCTATCATTAAGGCTGCGATTACCCAATGCAGGGTAATCGCAATAACACCAAACCTATCTTCCGTGTTTTTAATAAGCATACTAATCCTCACTAATTAACTTTTAAACGCCTCTGCTTCAATGTCGAGTTTCACATTATCACCAAGATCAGGTAGTAGAGCCTTTAAACCAAAATCAGAGCGTTTAATTTCTCCCGTAGCACTAAAACCGACAGCATCTTTATCAGTAATTGGATTTTTCCCCGCTTTATTAAAGGTTACATCGAGTACAACCGGTTTAGAAACTCCCCTTAAAGTCAGAGTACCATGTACCTTTGCCTTGGTTTTCGATAGCACCTCAACTTTGTCAGAAACAAAGGTTGCTGTTGGATATTTGGCAGAATCGAAGAAAAGTGGTCCTTGTAAATGCTTATCTAATTCAGGTATCCCAGTCACTACATTGACGATGTTGATCGTGGAGCTAACCTTAGAGTTCTCAGGTTTCTCCTGATCAAAAACCAATTCGCCACTTGCATACCATTTTCCAGCCTGAGTAGAAAAACCTAAATGCTCGATACGCCATAATAAATAACTGTGGCTTGGATCAAGAGTATATTTTACCGGTTCAGCATAGAGTGAGCCTGACAAAAGTAAAAATGAGGCGATTAACAACTTTGTTGCCTTTACAATCATGGAAATACTCCTTTATTAATTAAGACTTTTTATCAGTACCAGCAGTGAGGCTACCACCACTAATTTTTTCACAGACCCCTTTGGGAACAAACAAAAAAGCATCAGCTTGCTTATCTTTAGTTGAGGAACCAGCACAAGAAGCAGTCGCCGTAGCGCAGTCATTCATTCCAGCTTTGACAATACCGTAGCATTTTTCTGAATTTTGCGATGAAGAATCAGCCGATGCGGCTAGACTTGGGTGAGTAGCGGCCATAGCAAGAAATGCAGTGATCGCGGCTTTAATGACTTTATTCTTATTTTTCATAATAAAATTCCTTTTTATTTTCTCTTTAGACTAACAAAGAGCTTCAAATAATAGTACAGCTTCTTTAAATGAAGTAAATAGCCTTGTGAAGGTCTGTGTCTTATTTACCTGCCCACTCATAAACCTTTTGCTCATCGATCACATCAGAGGTTTCGTTGAATCCACTACGGACTTTAAGCGGTTCTATGGCGGAGGCTGCAATATTTATGCAATCTGGCTTCGCATATTTTTGCATATGTCCAGCAATATCGATAACTCGATCACTAACCTGCTCGAGGGGAGTCTCATCATCCAAATAAACAAAACCAGCGTTAATTCCACAACGAATGTGGAAGTCTCGTTTAATTTTTTTCTCTTCTGCATTAAATGTTTTTAACTTATCAAGAAGGCATTGAGCAGCAGTTACGGCATTATCAACTGTCCTAAAACAACTCATAATACCATCAGGTGTCATCGCAAATTTAACTACCCCATTTTCTCTGAGGCATTCATTAACAATTTCGTTATAGCGGTCAAAATCATAGGCAGCGAGATATTTATCTTCATCTTTTTTCATGCCTGTGGAATCAGCAACATCAATTGCCAGGAATGCCAACTGCTGTCCCATATTGTCAAGCTGAGTTTTTAGCATGGCGAATTCTCTAAGTATTCGTTTTCTGTCATTAGGTTTTATTTCATCAGTACTAAGCGCAGCAAACTTAGAATCCATTTCAGCGACCTTTTCTTTTGATAAAACCTGTGTTGCTTGAGTACGCCAATTCTCATAATCCTTTTTATTATGCAAAGAACGAATTGCTACCATTAACTTAGATTTGCAGCGATATAAAAGGCTGGATATAAACATAGAAACGATAATCAATATTATCGAACTTAAATCAATATTCTTGTATTTATAAGGCATCAAAAGTTTTAACAGATCAACAAAGGGCTGAATCAGCATTTGCGCGAATTTATTAATTTGAAGCAAGATAGGATATTTGCTGACGTCAGCTACAAACTGAGAGAGAAAAACGATTAGCATAAGTAGAATGAATAATTGAACTAATAACCTAATAAAATTAGTTAGATGCAACAATAACTTAAGGATTGCATACCTCATTTTCTTTGCCCTTGTGTTTGTTCAACCTTGTCATTTACAACAAAGAACAGCCCGCAACTAGCAATAGTATTAGTATAGCAACGATTAATTACTTTGATTTGGGAGAGGCTTTGAACTGGCAGCCTCTCATTCGCTCCACTGCCATTAAGTTAAGCCCTACACCATTGCCTACATCCCGCGGCTTGTTCGCGGGATCCAGTGGTTTAGCTAGATCTCTGGATCCCGCGGACAAGCCGCGGGACGTAGGGATTTTCTTAACTTAACGGCAGTTATTAATACCCCTCAGGCAAGGACATCAAACTGGCATTGCCTCCTGCAGCAGTCGTATCGACGGTATACGCCCGTTCATGGCATAAGCGCAGCAGGTAATGAGGCCCGCCAGCCTTAGGTCCGGTACCGGACAAGCCCTCTCCACCAAAGGGTTGTAATCCTACTACGGCACCAATCATGTTGCGGTTAACGTAGCAATTACCCGCGTGAATTCGATTTTTAATGTATTCAACCGTATTGTTTATCCGGCTATGAATACCCAGGGTAAGTCCGTAACCAGTGCTATTGATCTGCTCAATAACCTCATCCAGATTCTTCCGCTTATAACTGATAACATGCAGAATTGGGCCAAAGACCTCCTTCTCAAGGGCTGCCATACTATCAATAGCAATTGCAGTTGGCGGCATAAAATACCCTGATTCACATTCATCATTGAGCTTGCTTTGATAAATAATTTCATACTTCTGCTGCATTGCGGTAACATGCGCTTTTAATCCGCTTAAAGCCTCACTATCAATTACAGGCCCAACATCAGTACTAAGCCAACGTGGATCTCCAACCACTAACTCAGCCATAGCTCCTTTCAATAAATGAATCATGCGTGGGTAAACTTCTTCTTGCACAAACAGTACACGCAGGGCAGAACAACGTTGGCCAGCACTACCAAAGGCTGAAGTCAGGGCATCAATCGCCACTTGCTCAAGAAGTGCAGAGGAATCGACAATCATCGCATTTTGTCCGCCTGTCTCTGCGATTAGAGGGATAATTTCGCCACCTCGTGTTGCCAAGGTCTTATTAATAAGAGCAGCTGTCTGGGTTGAACCTGTGAAGATAACTGCTTTTATCCGTTGATCAGCAACCAAGGCAGCCCCAACTGATTCGCCCTGGCCAGGCAATAACTGTACAACCTCTGTCGGGATACCTGCCTTATGCATTAATTGCACAGCAAAGGTCGCTATAATTGAGGTTTGTTCAGCAGGCTTGGCAACAACACAATTACCAGTTACCAATGCTGCAATAACCTGCCCGGTGAAAATAGCAAGTGGGAAATTCCAAGGGCTAATACAAAGAACAACACCCCTTCCATGTAGGCTCAATTCATTTAATTCCCCAGTATAGCCATGAAAGCTTTGCGGTTTAGCCATTAATTTTTCTGCCATCATTGCATAGTAGCGGCAGAAATCGACAGCCTCACGAACCTCAGCAACGCCGTCACTCCAGGTCTTACCTGCTTCCAAACAGGCCATAGCTAACAACTCTGGCATATTTTCTTCTAAAAGATTGGCAAAGCGTTCGACACAGGCTGCCCGCTCATTGACAGGTTTACGACACCATTTAGGAAAGGCCTGCCCGGCTTGAGAGAGAGCCCAATCAATATCCTGTAGAGTTGCTTCACTAACCCTACCAATGGGGCGTTCGGGTTTCTGTGGGGAACTGACTGAACGATCAACCTCGCCACCCTGCTTGCCACCAGCTAAAAGCGGTTTAGCCTGCCAATGGCTGAGATCCATTGCCGCATAAAGTTGTTGCAATTTCGCAACAGCTTCTCGATCTGAAAAATCAAAGCCGCTGGAATTTTTTCTTTCTGGTAAAAATATTGAAGCAGGTAAGGGAATGTTCTGATTAATTTTTCCAAGTAAATGGTTCGCTTTGCTTACAGGATCTTCAACCAAGGTACTTATCGGTGCATTTTCATCCACAATCCGATTAACAAAAGAGGAGTTAGCACCGTTTTCTAATAAACGACGGACTAAGTAGGGTAAAAGATCTTCATGACTCCCAACTGGAGCATAGATACGGCAAGGGATGCCTAAGCGATTTGCCGGTACAATTTGCTCATAGAGCTCATTGCCCATACCATGCAAACATTGAAACTCAAAGTCACGATAGTCACCAACCAAGCTTATAATCATCGCTACTGAATAAGCATTGTGCGTGGCAAACTGTGGGTAAATCGCATCAGTCATCGTCAGTAATTTTTTCGCACAGGCTTGGAAAGACACATCAGTAAACACTTTTCGCGTAAATACAGGATACTCCGGTAAGCCCTGCATCTGAGTCTTTTTGATTTCACTATCCCAATAAGCTCCTTTAATCAGCCGAACCATCATCCGCCGCTGTTTAGAGCGGGCTAAGTCTGCTACCCAATCCAGAAGGTAAAAGGCCCTCTTCTGATAGGATTGCACAGCCATCCCAAATCCATGCCAACCATGTAAGCTATCATCACAGAAAACACGCTCAATGACATCAAGGGATAAATCAAGTCGCTCGGATTCTTCTGCATCGATGGTCAGGGCAATATCATAGTGCTTTGCTAACTGGGCAAGAGCCAGCAACTTTGGTGGCAATTCCTCCATAACACGGCTGCGCTGTGCCTCCTGGTAGCGCGGGTGCAGAGCTGATAACTTAATCGAGATACCGGGACGCTGATAAATATTAGCGTTTGGACTAACACTAGCGCCTATTGCTTCAATTGCATCTTTATAGGCATTAAAATAACGCTCTGCGTCTACTCCAGTTAGAGCAGCTTCGCCTAACATATCATAAGAATAGCGGTAGCCTCGCGCTTCTTTTTTCTTAGCTCGAGACAGAGCTTCATTAATGGTACGTCCAGTAACAAATTGCTTAGACATAATGCGCATCGCCTTATCAACCGCTTTACGCACTACTGACTCACCACTACGATTGAGCAACTTGAATAAGGCTTTGGAGAGAGTTGACTCAGCATTTTCTGGGGTTAGTACCTTACCTGTTAACATCAATGCCCAGGTTGTTGCATTCACAAAGAAGGAATCGCTTTGCCCGCGGTGGGACTTCCAATCAGCTGCTGTTAGTTTATCTTTAATCAGACTATCAATAGTTGCATTATCCGGTACCCGCAATAAGGCCTCAGCTAAACACATTAGGGCAATCCCCTCATCACTAGCCAAGGAGTATTCAGTAAGGAATGAATCAATTCCTGTGCTTTTTCTACGCTCAGAGCGAACTTGCTCAACGAGCTCTGTTGCCTTCGCACGAATAGCGCTAATTTGATTGCTCTCTACGGCCGCCTTTTCAATAAGCATGGTCATTAAAGTTAATTCATCAATTCGATATGCATTATTTATTTGTGCACGCACACCTTGCGGCAATTGTGCTGAGTATCGCTCAAGCATAGTAGTCTCCAGACCAATCAAAAGGATTAGAAAATATCAAGGGATAATAATTCAGAATAGTGCTAAATGATATCATTTCTCCCCTTAGCCTGACTGCAAAATAGGTCCTCAGAGACCAAGCAAATGATCAATAAATAGACAGTTCAGATCTATTTATGCTAATATTGGCTGCTTTTGGTACTGTTAAAAAGGCGGAAAACAAGCTAATTAGGATTAAATTCAAACATTTTGTGTTTTTTTATAACTGCTTAGATACGATTGCTCCTCTCTAACATTCTGAATTGAATAATATTTCACCCTGATGACCAATCATTCCTCTTGTAATTTTACATATGTCTTAGTTGTAAATATAATCACCATCCGTTTGTAAATCCTATTTCCGAGGTTTTAACAAGAAATAAAGGAGAGTTATGAGTACAATACTAAGCTTAATTTCGGCAGCGTTTTTTTCATCAGGACTGACAACTACTGCAGCTCCTACCGCTAAATCAGGCTTCGATATTAATCATCATGTGCAGCACTTAAGCCAGAAAGCACCGCAGTTAAACAAGAAAGTACTTAAATTAGCGTTAACTGCTTACAAAAAAGCCGCCGCCAAAGGCGCCGTTAAAAAACCTGTTCTTACAGTAATTGACTATTCACTACCATCAAACAAACAACGTATGTGGGTGTTTGATCTGGGTAAAGAAAAACTTTTATACAACACCTATGTTGCTCATGGCAGAAATTCTGGAGACGATAAGCCAACCCATTTTTCCAATGCCGTTTCCAGCAAGCAAACCAGCCTTGGTACCTTTGTGACCCGCGATACCTACATAGGTTCAAAAGGTTATTCATTAAACTTACAAGGTCTAGAGCGTGGATTTAACGATAACGCCTATAACCGACGTGTGGTAATTCATGGTGCCTGGTATGTTGAACCTGATTTCATTAAAAAGTCTGGTCGTGCCGGTCGTAGCTGGGGATGTCCATCAATTGCACAAACCTTAGCTAAGCCGGTGATTAACACCATCAAAGGCGGCTCTGTTCTCTTTGCTTATTATCCCGATCGGAATTACCTTTCTCACACTGGTTTTGCAACAGCTTAACTGAGTCTATTAGTTTTGTAGTCGCTAAGCGACAGCATTTAATCTCCCAAACCCTATCCTCTCCCCCACGCTGCGCGCGGGGGAGAGGGATAAAACGGGTACCTCCCACATAGGGAGAAATAATGAATCCCTTCTCCCCTATGGAAAGATGGCGCCCGTCGGATAAAGGGTTGCTGGCTCGAAGTTCTTCCCTAATATTTGCCCAAAGCTCTGGGTGCAATACAGAATCTTGGCGAAAGTTTGGATTTGAGCGCAGGTAACAAGAAATAAAGTCTATAAAAAATAAAAGCCAGGGTTTTATCCCCGGCTTTTTCGCAGTCTTCCGTCAGAACTTCCTGTTCTGACGTCGTCCATGACTATCATGTCCCTATGAGCGCGTGTCCATTCGCCTCAAGGTCTCAATTCCCTTGAAACCATGTGTAAAATTTAGCAAGAGAGCTGTTAGATTGCAAGACAGTTTGTCATAACTCAGACGATATGTGCTTTTTTGATCTTAGTGACTAAATTTATAATATTCAAAAGGTTAGCCTTAAAAAAAGAATAATTAAAGATGAATTTTCACCTATTTCTCACTGCAAATTGAGAGATTTCTTGGGTCAAAGCAAGATAAGGATTTAAATAAATTTGATGAAAAACACTTAAAAAATACCTAATAAAAGTACTCAAAATCGAATTAAAATTAAATTTTCATAACCAAATAAGAAAATCTCGCTTGATAAAGCTATTAATTATGGTAGTTTAGTCAAGATTTAATTGCTTCTGAGTACTAAAATGATCCAGCAAAATGAAAGTGCCAAAAAAGATAAATTACAAATAATTGATTGGTTAGTGGAACATTTTCCTAGCGCATTTTTTAAAAAAGGTAATCAGGTTAAACCTCTACAAATTGGAATTTTTGACGAAATTATCGATTTTTATGAGCGTTTAGACACGCCTCCATTTAGCAAAAAAGCATTAAGAGAAGCACTCAGTTATTACAGTTCTTCACCTGCTTATTTAATCTGTCAAAAACCGAATACAGCTCGAATAGACTTATTCGGCAATGAAGTTGATATTGTTACTGAAGAGCAAGCAAAATACGCTCACCAACGCTATCAACAACGCTATGCTGATAAAAAAAGTCAAACCACTAAATAGTTCACGCCTATTCACAGAGTAGCCTGTATTTGATGCCTGAATGGATACAAATAAATTATTTTGGTTTATAGCAAGCAAGCAGATAATTAACCTCAACTGACTCTACAAGTTTTGCAGTCCGACTTATGGGATTGTAGGACATACCCACCATTCCGCAGAATTCAAGCCCAGCATTCCGAACCATCGACGCCAGCTCGCTTGGCTTGATAAATTTTGCAAAATCATGGGTCTGTCTTGGCAATAAACCCAGAATATATTCCGCAGCAACAACAGCAGTAGCATAAGCTTTCAAGGTTCTGTTTATTGTTGATAGAAATAAATAGCCCTCTGGTTTTAACAGCCGCGCGCAATGCTCGATAACTAATTGCGGCTCTTGGACATGCTCTAGCATTTCCATACAAGTCACTATATCAAAGGCTTTAGCCTCATAGTCTTCAATCGGGGAGCAGACGTAGTTTATAGCTAAGCGACTTTTTTTCGCGTGCTCTTCTGCCACGGCTAAAGCATCACTTGCTACATCTAAGCCATTAACCTGAGCTCCGGCTGCCGCCATTGCCTCGGATAAAATACCGCCGCCGCATCCGACATCCAGCACTGTTTTTTTAGCAAGATCCTGATAACTTAAAATGTATTCAATACGTGCAGGATTTATATCGTGCAGGGTTTTTAGGGGGCCATTCTTATCCCACCAATGTGCTGCGTGTTGGGCAAATTTTGCAATTTCCTGAGAATCAACAGTTGATTTGTTAGTCATGGCAGTTAAGTAGGTCCAAAGGTTTAAAAAAGGCCAACACCTGAGAGTTGGTGATAAAGCTTAAATTGTAAGGATGCTCGGCAATTAAGCAAGAGAAAAGATTAATTTCAGGTACCTGCTCTGCAATTCGGCCAAATAAAATTAACTGTAGAGAGGGATTTTGCTCTGCTAATTGCAAAAGAATACTGTGCATAAACGGCTGCCATTGGCGCGCATGGAACCGTACCTTATCTTCACTAAAGACCAAAGAGGCATTAAGTAATAAAAAACCTTTATTAATGAGTGAGTTGAAAAATTGCTCTCCAGTTTGCCAATACTGTGTCTTATCGAGTGCGGCAATCGCCGGTTGCGAGCAATCACTCTGCAGATCACCGCGAGCAGTCAACAGCATTTTGATCCAGTTTCGCAAAGAAGTGGCGCGATTAACTTCCTTACTGAGTCCTGATATTGACCATAAATTATCTACGGCTTGATCCCAAAAAGCATAGCCATTAGCAGACTGTTGACGTGGATAAGGTGATTCGCCGAGTAAAATATATTTTGTTTCATTTAAAGGAATGCTGAATGCTGCAAGCAGATTAGAAATCCCTGGTAGCCAATCCTGACTATTTCTTAATTGCTGCAAATACTGCGGATCAACCAGTTGTAGCGCCTTAGTAAGTATTTTATGCCACTGAGGATGAGTTGATTCGATTAAGTCCTGCACAGCATCTCCTGAAAAGCTGTCATTATAACCACTTAACGTCAGTTAGGAATAAGAATCATTAAAATCGAGAGAATTGGATTTTTTGTAAGGGATCTGTTGGTAACTCAAATTACATGGCCCCACAGAAGTGAGCTTTGTACGGGACAAAAAATGTGTAATCTCAGGGAAAACTCGAATTCCTGCGGCTTGACCGCGGGATCTGCTGTGGCTAAAGCTACATAGCCCCCGCGGTCGAGCTCATAGGTATCTACACAAGTGACAGTAATAGACGCACGTCATCCAGAGCGTAGCGAAGGATCTCCGGAATTAGCACGGTGCCACATTCAAGAGGTCCTTCGCTACGCTCTGGATGACCTAATGTTGAGACAAGGAGGGACATTTGTGTAGATACCTATGGGTCAAGCCGCGGGGATTCAGAGCTAGTTAGGTTTTGTCCCGTACAAAGAGAAGTGAGAAATGGGTTTGCAGACATCATATTCCCTTAAGAATTGATCATTACAATAACCGCATTTAATTGCATTAAATAAAACTATGCATTTTTATCCTACTAAAGAAAAAGAGAAAGCAATGGAGCAAATCAATTCCCTATCTAACCTAGGTCACGATAAGTTTGAGTTACCCACATCACTTATGCAAAACCTAAAACTAGTATCACCTCCTCTTGCGCTAGCAATTAATGATTTTTATCAAGAAAAAAACCTAGTTGATTTATGTTGCATCGAACTCTATACCCAACTTGTTTCTACCATCGAGGACGGTTTTGCGACAATCTTTGATATAAAAAAAGCTGAGCTTCTTAAAGAACTGATCAGCATTGATGGGCGAAAAAATTTTATTAAAAATTTTCAGAATGAGAAAAATTATTCATTACTTGTTAGTGATGCTATTGCTCATTCGAAGCCAGAGTATGAAGAGGAAATAAAGCTTAAACTTCAGGAACTTGATCAACTAATTGCTTCTATGAAAAGAAAATAGAGTCATAGGCCCCCCTCATCACTGCCGTTAAGTTAAGTGCATTTGTCATTCCCGCGAAGGCGGGAAACCATCTTTACATTAGCACTGTTCTTAGCTAGAAATAGTTTCCCGCCTTCGCGGGAATGACAAAATCTTCCTTAACTTAACGGCAGTGATACCCCTCACTTCCCCTACATTTCGTCATCCTTCGCTGCACTCAGGGTGGCGGGGTAACCTATTAGAGATAAACAAAATTCCAAAATGGAGTTGCCTACGACAGCCTCTCATTACTAATTCATCCCACCATAATCTTGGTTTTATAAACTGTAAAAAGTTAAATAACTAGAGATTATATTATGAAACCATTTCTATCTAACCTAGCATCGAATATTGCTGATGGATTATCTGCTAAAAAACAATTATGGTAACTAGCTGATAAGTCAGCTGCTCTTGCTGCAGGTACAGGCACAGGTGCCCTGATTGGTGCCACAGTGGGGGCCTTTGGTGCTGCTGCTCTTGGCACTATGGATATTTCCCTTTTTCACATAGGACAAAAGAGACAACCGTCCCAAAGTTCTATCCCAAAACCTAAGACCAGTTCATTAAAAGAAGATTTATTGGAAGTAAATGGATTAAGAGCTATAGGGGATTATCTGGAGTGCTCAACCGAGTACGCAGCCTCAACGCGGAACAACGATTGGGGCGCGCAATTCTCTACACGATCCTTATATTGCGCATATAACTAATTTCCGCTAATGTCATTACTTTGTCTAAGAGTTAAAACAAATGGACGGCATGGCAAAAGAACTTCTTCATAGCTTAGGCACCCGCCAAGAGTTCATGGTAGAGCAGTTACACAATCTCTGTGAAATCAATTCAGGGACTGAAAACCTTTTAGGTCTATCTAAAATGTGTCAGGCTCTAAAAGCCGTTTTCACACCAATAGCAGATACCATTGAAGAAATTCAGCTCCCTGCTGTTAAAACTATCGATATGACCGGCGAAGCAGCAACGCAACTATGTGGTAATGCTCTTTTTATTCGCAAACGCCCGGATTTGCAGCGCCGAGTCCTGCTAAGCGGGCATATGGATACCGTTTATGGTGCCTGTCACTCCTTTCAAAACCTAACCTATATCAATGATAACCAGATTAATGGACCTGGTGTTGCTGATATGAAAGGCGGTTTAATAGTTATAGGGCAGGCCTTAGCTTGTTTTGAGAAAACAGCGATTGCAAGAGATCTTGGTTGGGACGTTTTAATCAATGCCGATGAAGAAATTGGCTCCCCTGCTTCAAGCGCCTTATTCGATAAGCTTGCCAAAGACTATCAAGCTGCCCTAGTTTATGAACCAGCAATGACAGCGTCCGGCACCTTTGCTAAAAATCGTAGGGGTAGTGGTAAATTGACTTTGATAGCAACGGGTAAATCAGCCCATGTTGGCCGAGCCTTTTATGAGGGACGCAACGCGATTTGTTATCTTGCTGAAGTAATCACCGAAATTAATGCACTAAATAAGCCAGAGAGCGGAATTACAATAAACGTAGGGAGAATTGCAGGTGGAGGGGCACTCAACGTTGTTCCTGACAGAGCTGTTGCCAAATTGGATGTGCGGATTTCTAGGCCTGAAGATGAGCACTGGGTTAGAGCTGAGTTAGATAAAATTAGCCGTAGAATGGAGCGAGATGGTTATTCATTAGCCATTCATGGCAGCTTTGGTAGACCAGTTAAGCGTGTTTGCCCTTCAACAGAGCGTTTGTTTGCTCGTATCCAAAAAGCAGGTCAAGAGCTTGGCCTGGCAATTGATTGGCAAGATAGTGGTGGTTGCTGTGACGGTAACAATTTAGCGCGCCATGGCTTGCCTGTCATCGATACCCTTGGTGTTCGTGGTGGTAATATTCACAGTTCCAATGAATTCATTATGCTCGACAGTCTTGTAGAAAGAACTGCCTTGAGCGCCCTCCTTCTCCATGACTTAGCAAGTGGGGGACTGGAGGAACTTAGAGAATGATGCTCTTTCGTAGCGCTCGCGCGACTGATCTGAATGCGATATACCACCTTGCTGAGCATTGCGGGATTGGGATGACAACCCTGCCAAAGGATAAAGCGCTGCTTAAAAAACGACTTTCCTGGTCTTGCGCTTCCTTCCAAAAAGCAGTTAGCTCTCCTGCACATGAATACTATTTATTTGTCCTCGAAGATCCTGCAACTTCGCAAGTCGTTGGTACTTCAGCAATTGAAGCAGCAATAGGTTATGAGCTGCCCTTTTATTCTTATAAATTATCTAAACGCACCAGAATCTGCCATTCCCTTAATATTCGAAGCGACTATGAGGTCTTGAGCCTGGTTAATGATTATCAGGGCCGTAGTGAAATCTGTACTCTCTTTTTAGAACCTTCATTCCGCCATAACTCAAATGGCTTATTACTTTCTCGGGCTCGTTTCTTGTTTATGGCGCATTACCCAAACCGCTTTGCTTCAACGGTTATCGCAGAAATGCGCGGGATTTCTGATGAATGGGGACATTCACCCTTTTGGGATAATGTTAGCCGGCATTTTTTCCATATGCCCTTTGCTGAGGCCGATCGTTTAACAATATCGACAAACAAGCAATTCATTGCTGATCTAATGCCCAGAAATCCGCTTTATGTCAAATTACTTGCACCTGCAGCACAGGCAGTGATTGGCAAACCGCATCAGTCTACGGTACCCGCTATGAATATTTTATTGAATGAAGGTTTTCGTTATAACGCCTATGTGGATATTTTTGACGGCGGCCCAACTATCGAAGCGCCGAAAAGTCAAATACGCACAATTGCAGCAAGCCGTATTATGACCGTAAAAAGTATCAGCGATGAAGTCAGTTCCAAACGCTTTCTCCTAGCGAATACCAAGCTTGACTTCCGCGCTACCATCAGCAAAGCGATTTTTAATCAACAACAAGGGTCTTGCATCATTGGCAAGAAAACTGCTGAACTTTTAGGTATCAAACTCGGTGACTGTCTGCGTATAGCGCCTTTGCAGATAGAAGAATCAACTATTTTCAGTGAGTAAAATCATGTTTCAATCTGATAATGCGGCTAATCATTATATCGATGGGCATTGGATTCATGGTCAAGGGGATCTTTTTGTTTCGAAAAATCCTGCCGACGGTTCTATTGTCTGGCAAGGGCATAGCGCAACAGCTGCCGAAGTCTCTGCAGCCTGTGCAGCTGCGCATTGCGCATTGCCCTACTGGTCTTCACTAGACATTACTTCACGGGCAAATTACCTGCTGCATTTTGCCAAAGAAGTGGAGTTGAAGGGACAGCAACTTGCTTATTTAATCGCCTTGGAAACGGGTAAGCCCTTATGGGAGGCCCAGACTGAAGTAAGTGCTGTAGTGGGAAAAATCAACTTATCGATTCAAGCTTACCAAGAGCGTAATGCCGAAAAGCGAACAACCATGGCTGAGGCAGATGCCTGTTTACGTTATAAGCCTCACGGTGTTGCAGCTGTTCTTGGCGCCTTTAACTTTCCCGCGCACCTAAGCAATGGCCATATCGTTCCTGCGCTTTTAGCAGGAAATACCGTGGTTTATAAACCCAGTGAATTTGCCCCAGCAGTTGCGCAATTTATCATTCAGTGCTGGCATGAAAGTGGCTTGCCGCCTGGAGTGATTAATTGTGTTCAAGGTGACGCCAGTTGCGGTAAAAATTTGCTGCGCGCTGACATTCAGGCGGTATATTTCACCGGTAGTTATTTGACCGGTAAATATATCCATCAACAGTTTAGTGATAAACCGGAGGTTATCCTTGCCTTGGAAATGGGTGGTTCTAACCCACTGATCATCGATGAGGTGCAAGATGTTTCTGCTGCCGTTTATCAAACTATTCTTTCCTCAATGATTACTGCAGGCCAACGCTGCACCTGTGCAAGACGTCTTTTTATTCCAGATAATCCTGCGGGCGATAGGTTCCTCAAGCAATTTATAAAGGGTTGCCAAAGCCTGCGAATAGGTAAATTTACTGACAGTCCTGAGCCCTTCATGGGACCTGTAATCAGTTATATTCACGCCCAGGCTCATTTAAAAGCGCAAAAAGCGCTTATTGAAACAGGTGGCGAGCCCCTGCTGACTATGACGCTTAAAACCGAAAATACAGGCTTACTAACCCCAGGGATCATCGACATGACCCAGGCATCTCAGGTGCCTGATGAGGAAATCTTTGCCCCCTTAGTTCAGGTTTTTCGCTATCAGGATTTTGAGGACGCCCTCGCACTGGCAAATAGGACACGTTATGGCCTGGTTGCTGGTTTGCTATCTGATAGTTTGGAGAATTACCAGCATTTCTATAAAACTATTCGAGCTGGACTTATCAATTGGAATAGACCCACAACTGGTGCAGTCAGCAGCCTACCTTTTGGTGGTGTTGGTTGTAGCGGCAACCATCGTCCAAGCGCTTATTTTGCTGCTGATTATTGTTCATATCCGATAGCCAGCTTAGAACAACCCCATTTGAGTAAACCTGCGCAACTGCTAACGGGTATCACTCTGGAATAATATTATGGAATTCTTTGAATTAAATCTTGATGGTTTAGTTGGGCCAACACACAATTATGCAGGTCTCGCCTCTGGCAACCTGGCTTCAACAACGAACGCACTTTCAACCTCAAACCCGCAGGCCGCAGCCCTTCAAGGCCTCGCTAAAATGCGCTTGCTCCATCAATTAGGTTTAAAACAGGCCGTGCTACCCCCGCATCAAAGACCTAATTTAGCTTTATTAGATCAATTAGGATTTAGCGGCTCTCCGGCTCAGCAAATCGAAAGAGCAAGCCTCGAAGCCCCTGAACTTTTATCTGCAAGTTATTCCGCCTCTTATATGTGGGCAGCTAATGCAGCGACAGTTTCCTCCAGTCTGGATACAGCTGATCATCGTGTTCATTTCACTGCCGCCAATCTCGTTTCTAATTTGCATCGCCATCAGGAGGCTAATTTTTCACGGCAGTTACTGGAAAAACTATTTGATAATGATAGGTTTTTTGCTCACCATCCCTTGCTTCCCAAAAGCCTCATAACCGGCGATGAAGGAGCAGCAAATCATAGCCGTCTTTGCTCGGCACATGGGAAACCCGCGATTAATCTCTTTGTCTATGGCAAGCAAGGTTTGAGAAATACTGCACAGCATCCTGTGAAGTTTCCTGCTCGGCAGACGCTGGAGGCCTCTCAGGCCATTGCGCGAGCACATGGCTTAGATCCGCAAAGGGTTATCTTTGCCTGCCAAAATCCTAAAGCGATCGACCAAGGCGTCTTTCATAATGATGTAATCGCTGTTGCCAATGAATCACTGTTACTTCTCCATGAAGAAGCCTTTGCTCAGCAAACAGAAATCCTAAAAACGCTACAAGACCGTGCAGACTTCCCTATTCAGATTATTGAAGTTAATAGCCAGCGGGTAAGTGTTGCTGAGGCTGTCAGTACCTATCTCTTTAACTCTCAGCTCATTAGCCTGCCTAATAACGCTGGCATGACTTTAATTGCGCCAACTGAATGCAGGGATAGTCCCGCTGTAAAACAATGTATTGATGAATTAGTTGCTGATAAAAACACCCCTATTGCTAGCGTCAATTACCTCGATCTTAAGCAAAGCATGTGTAATGGCGGCGGCCCAGCCTGTTTGCGTTTGCGTGTACCACTCAGCGAACAAGAATTGCGAGCTATGCACCAGGGTATTGTCGTTACCGACAGGTTATTAGACCAACTTGAAACTTGGGTGAAGCGTCATTACCGTGATCAGCTGCATGCAAACGATTTGGCTGATCCCTTATTGATTGATGAATGTTTAGTAACTTTGGATGAACTAAGCCAACTTTTACAGTTAGGTTCGATTTATCCTTTCCAACGTGAGCAAAAATGATTTGTAATAGCTCAGGTGGGATGTAAAAATCTTGGAGAAAGTTCAATTTTGAGTCCAGGTCGAAAGTGGACTTTCCTGAGTACGGAGTGATCTATTACGATGATTTGGAAAACGTTTGCCGGCCGTTGTATCTACCAATCTACTGAGGGTACACGTGTATTACAGAATCCCCTTTTCCGCTGGTTACAATTTAATAGTAAGGCCTTACAAACTGTATTATGCCGCTTTGCTCCACACAGACCGCAATTAAACTACCTTAGATACCTCATTCAATCTGTACAACAAAAACCGCAAAACTGCTGTATGCTAGGGCTTGGCGGCGGTGGAGCCGCTCATGCGCTTTCACCTATTATTGCCGATAGGTTAGTTATTGTTGAATATAGTGCTGAAGTCATTGATTTGGCTAAGCGCTTTTTCATGGTTGATAAGCTAAAGAATATTGATATTATTCATGATGAAGCCAGCAACTATCTGAATAACTGTAGGAGGAAATTTGACCATCTTTTAATTGATTTATATACCGCGCATAGCTTCCCAGAACAATGTGCGAATCCTGATTTTTTTGCACGATCTAAAGAGCTATTAGCACCAGATGGAATCCTTGCTGTAAATCTAGCAAACAGCCGAGAGCACTTAAGTATTTTTCAGCTTATACAAGAACAGTTCTTGCGTTCGACAGTTGTCCTGCCTGTTCCAGACTCTGCAAATATCATCGTCTTTGCGCGGAACTCGGAGACAATTAATCCTTTTTTGGATGTATTAAAGAAATCTAGAAAGCTCAAACAGTTAACCTGGTCAAGTCAGTGGGGATATGTTGCAAGGGTTAAGCGCTAGAACCAGAACCTGTGATCTTCTTATTAGGTCACCCCCATCCCGAATTCCTGCGGCTTGAACGTGGCGTCTATAGCAAAGCGTAATCAAGGTTTTCCTTAGATAAGAGGTGGAGGGGGACGTGACCTATTACACCTCACTCTGACTTATTAGAAATGCAGCCCTATAGCACTAGATAAGTTTTCTGAGTCATATTCACTTATTAAATCTGCTATTTTCTCACTTAAAACCTTAGCTTTTTTAGAACCCGCAGATGATGTTCATGTGCGGCAAAAGAATAAGGGTCTTGATTCATCTCTTCACAGACACATTTGTAGCTTAAAAAGATTTTTTTGCTTATTTCAGCAAGCTCCAACTCTCTGACTTTTTTAATAGCACGTGGTAAGGTTTGCAATAAATAACTTTCTCTCAGTGGCATTCCCTCTAAGTCATTTTTTTCAAATTTATAGCATGCACCGGAGCCCACTTCACTTCTGCAATATCGCTTCCTGCCTTGGTGCTAGGCGCCTCTTCTAAACTACCTAGATGAAAGAGGTAGTGTGTTACTTTGGTATGCAGTCGTTGTTGATTAGTAACACCAAAATCATCAGAGGTATACAACTCATGAGCTTTATAATTTTCTAACTTTAAGCCAGTCTCTTCCCATGTTTCACGTAAAGCAGTTTCCCAGACATTGTAGTCGTTGGCATAACTAATGCCGGATTCTTCCAAGAATTTTTTCATGACTAAAGGATTAATTTTTTCCCTAATTTTTCCTTAAAAATTTCAATTAACCGATAGCTGCATTATCATTTTTTATATCATTGCAAGGTAGAAAGAGCTTCACACAAAAAATAGAGATAAGAACTGATTTATCCTAATTTTAAAAAAAAGCCTACGTACTGCGCATAAAGCGCGGTACGTAGGCAGAATAATTTTGTGAGGATCTCTCAGAGTCAAGCCGTGGGAATTCGAAGAGACAGTTGAAATTTCTGTATTACAGATTAAATTTCCATTAAATCTTTTTCTTTTTCGACAAGTGAAGCATCGACTTCTGCGATGTATTTATCGGTGAGTTTTTGAATCACTTCGTTTGCACGCCTTTCATCATCTTCAGAGATTTCCTTCCCTTTCACTAAATCTTTCAGATGGCTATTAGCGTCACGACGAACATTACGTATGGCAACTCGACTCTGCTCGCCCTCGTTGCGAACAACCTTGATAAGCTCTTTACGACGCTCTTCAGTTAAAGGAGGCATTGGTACACGAATAGCTGAGCCTGCTGTTGCTGGGTTTAAACCTAAATCAGAAGTTAAAATTGCTTTCTCGACAGCAGCAACCATTGCTTTCTCCCAGGGAGTTACCATGATGGTTCGAGAATCACTGCTTGTGATATTTGCTATCTGGTTTATTGGGGTCATATTGCCATAATAGTCCACTTGAACATGGTCCAATAGGCCTACGTTAGCACGTCCAGTACGAACCTTTGTCAGGTCTATACGCAAAGATTCAACCGCTTTTTTCATACGCTTTTCAGCATCCTGCTTAATATCATTGATCATGGTTTGCTCCTACTATGGTTCCAACACGTTCACCGAGAACAATTTTCTTTAAAGCACCTGGCGCCTCCATGTCAAACACTTGTAAAGGCATACCATGGTCTTGGCACAGGCAAATAGCGGTTAAATCCATTACTTGTAATCCCTGTTGCAGCACTTGCTTATACGTAAGATAGTCATAACGTGTTGCATCAGGATTTTTAACTGGATCTGCTGAATAAATACCGTCTACTTTCGTTGCTTTCAAAACAACATCAGCACCTACTTCAATAGCACGCAGGCAGGCAGCAGTATCCGTAGTAAAAAAGGGATTTCCAGTACCCGCTGCAAAAATTACGACATGCTCATTGCGTAAATGAGTAATTGCTTTACGTCTATGGTAGGGATCAACTACACCAAGCATTGGGATTGCTGACATGATTCGTGCGGGCAAATCAATGCGCTCTAAAGCATCACGCATAGCCAAAGCATTCATCACGGTGGCCAGCATTCCCATATGATCACCCGTCACGCGGCCCAGCCCAACTTCTGACAGGGCTTTGCCACGAAACAAATTCCCACCACCAATAACAATACCAACCTCAACTCCCATCCTTATGAGCTCAGCAACGTCCTTGGCAATACGATCGAGAACTGAAGGGTCAATCCCAAATTGGGCTTTCCCCATAAGTGCTTCGCCGCTGCATTTTAATAAAATGCGCTTGTATTTTAACTGTGGGTGATTACCATTCATCATTGATCACGAACCTGCGCCATTACTTCTTCAACAAAATTATCTTCTTTCTTCTCAATACCTTCACCTACCTCGAAGCGAATGAATGAGAGTACTTCCGCATTTTTCTCTTTTAATAACTGGCTAACTTTCTTATTTGGATCCTTAACAAAGGGTTGTCCTAATAAGCTCACTTCGTCAATAAACTTGTTAATACGGCCTTCAATCATCTTATCAATGATTTCTTGTGGCTTACCGCTCTCGCGAGCTTGTGCTGTAAAGATATCTCGCTCGTTCTCAATAGCTTCAGCAGGTACCTGGTCGCGATTGACAACGATTGGGCGGCTAGCAGCAATATGCATTGCAATATCTTTTGCCAACGCTTCGTCACCATTCTTAAGAGCTACCATAACACCAATTCGGCTGCCATGTAGATAAGAACCAATCACACCATCGCAGCTCATTCTTACCAAACGTCTTAGCTTGATGTTTTCACCGATCTTGGCAACTAATTCTTGTCTTGCTTGTTCAATAGTCGTTGTTGCACCAATTAAGTTCTCGTTAGCTAATGCTTCAACATCGTTGGCCGCGCTTCTAAGAGCCGTTTCAGCCACTTTGCTAGCAAAGCCAGTAAAGTTTTCATCACGAGCAACGAAGTCAGTTTCGCTGTTAATTTCAAGCATAACAGCTGAACGACCATCAGCAGCACGTGCGATTACGATGACACCTTCGGCAGCAATTCTATCTGCCTTCTTATCAGCCTTAGCCTGTCCTGCCTTACGCATTTCAGAAATTGCCAGTTCAATATCGCCGTTTGTAGCTATCAGGAATTTTTTACATTCCATCATACCGGCACCTGTACGTTCACGTAGTTGCATTACCAATGCAGCACTAATTGACATCTTCAATCCTCCACATAGCAAAAAGGGGTTGGGGTTACCGCCTTCGTTAGCAATAAACCCAAACACCCTTTAAAAATTTACTCACCAGTTTTTTCTGATTCTTTATCAGCAGCAACTTCTACAAACTCAGCGTCAGAAGGAACACCACCAACAGTATTTCCACGCTTAGCATCCAGGATTGCATCTGCAACACAGCGAACATAAATATCAACCGCACGCATAGAGTCGTCATTACCAGGAATAATGTAATCAATGTTATCTGGGCTATTGTTTGTATCAACAACACCAATAACAGGTATCTTCAGGCGTCGTGCTTCTTCAACTGCGATGTGTTCAAAACCAACATCAACAACGAATAAAGCGTCAGGCAAACCACCCATGTCTTCGATACCGCCTAAGCCACGCTCTAACTTTTCGAGCTCTCTGGTTAGCATTAAGGCTTCTTTCTTAATCATTCCAGCAAAGGCGCCTTTATCACGTAATTCCTTCAATTCTTTCAAACGGAAAATTGACTGACGAACTGTTTTGTAGTTGGTCAACATACCACCTAACCAACGGTGATCAACATAGGGCATACCACAACGCTTAGCATGCTCACGGATACTTTCCTGAGCGGCTCGTTTTGTGCCAACAAATAGGATTTTTGCCTTGTTAGAAGCTAAACGACCAACGTAGTTAACTACATCGCTCAGCATTGGCATTGTTTTTTCCAGATTGATGATATGGATTTTGTTTCTTGAGCCGAAGATGTATTGAGCCATCTTGGGATTCCAAAAACGGGTTCTGTGCCCGAAATGAGCACCTGCTTCAAGCAGTTCACGCATACTTACATTCATTGTTATACTCCAGGGTTATGCCTCCACGCTTCCCATACAGCACCCTTATTGGGACCCTACCGTATGTGTCGAAGCGTGTGTGTCGTTAAAAGCGCGGTATTTATACCACAACCGACCTAAATCGGCAATTAAATTATATACCTAAGCGCCTGCAAAATGCGATTTTTAGTTTTTTCCTATTTTACTCAGGTTGTTTCTTAAAACCCGTATTTTGTAGGCGCATGCATATAAATTACATGAGGGTCTGATTTTTTCCCTATAATTCAGTTATGCTACTATAAAATTTTTTTTATGGACCCAAGAATGGCAGTAACTATCAAAACTCCTGACGAAATTGAGAAAATGCGCGTTGCTGGCAAGCTAGCAGCTGAAGTGCTAGAAATGATTGGCCCCCACGTGAATGAAGGCGTCACTACCGATGAATTAAACACTATTTGCCATGATTATATCGTCAATATTCAGGATGCGATTCCTGCACCGCTTAATTATAATGGCTTCCCCAAGTCAATATGTACATCGATTAACCATGTGGTCTGCCATGGAATTCCTGGCAAAAAAGCCTTAAAAAATGGCGATATCATTAATATCGATATTACCGTCATTAAAGATGGCTACCATGGCGATACTTCAAAAATGTTTTTTGTTGGTGAGCCTATAGTAAAGGCCAAACATGTAGTTAAAATCGCACATGAGTGCCTATTTATTGGGATAGAAATGGTAAAACCCGGTGTGCGTTTGGGTGATATTGGTCACGCGATTCAAAGCCATGCGGAAAAAAACCGCTGCTCAGTAGTCCGTGAATACTGTGGCCATGGTATTGGCCGTATCTTTCATGAAGATCCCCAAGTCTTACATTATGGCACGCCCGGAACAGGAGAAGTCTTACGTGCGGGGATGACCTTTACTATCGAACCTATGGTTAATGTCGGCAAACATCACACTCGCCTTTTACCTGATAATTGGACTGTTGTTACCAAAGACCACAGTTTATCTGCACAATGGGAGCATACGCTGCTGGTAACGGATGATGGCGTGGAAATTCTTACACTGCGAAATGAAGAACGATAATTTTACTTTAAAATCATCTATTAAACAGTTCAAGGACGAACTGTGTGAAGAGTTTTGCCAAAAAGGAAATATCACTTCCCTAACCCACAAGCTTGTTCTATTTATCGACGAGATTCTCTATAAGCTTTTTCATAAAAATAAATTGGATGAAAACAATTGCTTTTGCCTATTAGCTTTAGGCAGCTATGGCAGGCGTGAATTACAGCTCTATTCTGATGTCGATTTACTACTGCTCCGCACAGAAAAGATCTCAAAAACAGATTCTCAAAGAGCACAGGCCTTTATTCAGGATTGCTGGGACATTGGATTAGAGGTAAGTCACCAAATTACTACTGTAAGCGCCTGTGCAGAGCTTGCGGCCAAAGATTTGACCGTAATTTCCAGCATTTTGGATATGCATCTGCTCTGTGGCCGAGGCAACTTGATGGAAGAGTTAGCCTATCAAACGCATCCTCTGCATATGTGGCCTAGTCATGAATATTTTTTTGCCAAACAACAAGAGCAGAACCAGCGCTATGCTAAATACGGTGAAACAGCCTATAACCTGGAGCCTAATGTCAAAAATGGGCCTGGCGGTTTGCGTGATTTACAAATTTTGTTGTCTATTAGCAAGCGTCACTTCGGTGTTAAAAAACTGGCAGATGGGATTAATTGTGGCTTTATTACCGACAAAGAATATGAAGAACTAATAGCCTGCCAACATTATCTATGGAAGGTACGTTTTGCCTTGCATATCTTGGCTGAAAAACAAGAAGAGCGGCTGCTTTTTGATTATCAGATTAAATTGGCAACCCTCTTTGGCTTTAGTGATAACGAGCAATCTTTAGCTATTGAGCAATTTATGAAGGCCTATTTCAAAGTTATTAAACGTAGCAGGGAATTAAATGAAATGCTTTTGCAATGGTTTGCCGAAGCCATTGTCCATCACCAAAAACAACGCATCACTCCTTTAGACAATTTTTTTCAACTATCAAACGATTACATAGAAGTTAGAAACCCAAGAGTTTTTAGTCATAAACCACAGGCTTTACTTGAGTTATTTCTGTGGATTGCCAGAAGGCCTGATATTAGAGGCGTTCGTGCCAGTACAATTCGCTTAATACGTCAGCATCTTTACCTGATTGGCAACCGTTTTCGTCAAGCAAAATTTGCTCATCAGGCTTTTCTTGCCCTTTTTAAAACAGAGGATCCCTATGAAGCGTTGCATCATATGAATCGTTATGGTGTCCTGAGTCATTATCTAGATTGTTTTGCTGCAGTAACAGGCCAAATGCAATATGATTTATTTCATGTTTATACGGTTGATCAGCATACCCTCTTTGTAATTCGCAATCTTGCACGTTTTTTGAAGGCGGATTATGCCAAACAGTTTCCCCTGGCCGCTAAGTTAATGCCACAGATTGAAAACCGCGCTATTTTGTATTTATCAGCCCTTTTCCATGATATCGCCAAAGGACGTGGAGGCGATCACTCTGAATTAGGTGCAGAAGAAGCACGGCAATTTGCAAATCGTCATAAGCTTGAGGCAAAAGAAACTGATTTATTGGTTTGGTTAGTACTGAATCATCTGCTAATGTCGCAAACTGCGCAACGACAAGATATTTACGACCCTAAAACTGTCCAGCATTTCTGTAGCCTACTGCCACAGGCCGATTATCTTGAATATCTCTATCTGCTTACCGTTGCAGATATCTGTGCAACAAACCACAATTTATGGAATGCATGGAAGGATTCTTTACTCAAAGAACTCTATCGCGCTGCTAAGCAATTTATGCAGCAGGAACAAGCCTTATTAGACGAAACAACTTTAATAAATACCCGTAAGAAAGAAGCCCTGGCTATCCTTATTAAGGAAAATCTTTTAGCTGAAACCATATTAAATTTATGGGCAACTTTTAAGGATAAATACTTTCTCCACCAACCTTCTACAGTAATCGCTCGTCATAGCAAAGCAATCATTGAATGCAAGCAATATCCCTTAGTCCAAATTATGCCTCATCATAGTCAAGGTGGGACTGAAGTTTTTATCTACATGCCGCATCGAGATGAGCGTTTTACCATTAGCACTACTGTTTTATCTAACCATGATACAACCATTCAGGAAGCAGCAATTTTAACCTGTGATAATAACTTTGATTTGGATACTTATATTATTCTCGATGAGCAGCATCAAGCCTTTTTTGATGAGCAAAGAACTGTCGAAATTCAACAGGCACTTGTCAAGCAACTTTCAGATATGACTCATATTCCAACTATATCCAGACGCCGACTTTCACGTACACAGGCTCATTTCAGATTAGAACCGCAGATCAATTTTAGCGAAGAAATGGATAAGCTTCAGCTTAGCAGTTTTTTCCTAATTACGCCGGACCGCCCAGGCTTATTAGCGGCAATTAGCCGCGTTTTTTTAAGCCTCGGAATTCATCTTCATCACGCTAAAATTGCCACTGCCGGAGAGCGTGCGGAAGATATGTTTTTTATCTCCTCTAAAGAAGGACAAGCCCTAAATAAGGAAGAAAAAGATAGATTAAAACAAGCTTTAATCAAAGAATTAACAGAACTTAGTGCGTGAACTACTAATAACTAAAATATTAATAAATTTATTGCGAATTGATTTCATTGTTCGATATATTTTGCTACTATTTTTCTTCGATAAATCTATAAGAGGAACAAAAAATGGCCATTATTAATGGTAATAGCTCAACTAAAAAAGAAAAAATCAAAGCTGAAATCAATTCTGATGTTCTGAGACAAATTGAACAGTATTGCACTTGGGCAAACATCGATAACATTGGTTTTTTCTTGGAAGAAGCAGCTTATTTTATTTTTGCTAAAGATAAAGACTGGAAACAACATCAAAAATCTTTGAAAAAAGCAGCTAAAGAATCCGCGTAGTTTCTTACCTACCCTAGATAAGCTCTGAGATTCGTACAAACTTCAATGTAATAAGTCACATTTCCCATCTCCACATTCCGAGGATCTCCAGAATGAGCACTTTGTGCCTCATTCTGGAGATCCTTCGCTGCGTTCACGATTACGGGCTGCGTGTAATAGTCACTTGGGATGTAAAAATCTTGGAGGAAGTTCAATTTTGAGTCCAAGTCGAGAGAAAAACGTAATTAAAAAGCACAGAATAGCCATCTATTTGAGCATTTTTAATTACGTTTTTCTCTCGAGATGGGTCAAAAGTGGACTTTCCTGGGTACGGAGTGACCAATTACATTACATCTTTCTAAAAAAGCCAGACAATAACTGTGCACAATCTTGTTGCATTATGCCTTCGTCAATTTGCACTTGATGATTTAAGGGATAACCTTGTAAAAGATTGTAAACTGAGCCAGCTGCGCCTGATTTAAAATCTCTTGTAGCAAAGACTAATCTGGCTATGCGTGCATGTACCAAAGCTCCAGCACACATTGCACAGGGTTCTAAAGTTACGTAAAGAGTGGTGTCTAATAGACGATAGTTTCCAAGATTTTTTGCAGCCTTTCTGATAGCCATAAGCTCTGCGTGAGCACTGGGATCATGAGTTGCAATCACTTGATTCCAGCCTTGACCAAGTAAGCTATTATCGGCTCCAATCAGTACAGCGCCTACAGGAACTTCACCCTCTTCTTTTGCTTTTAGCGCGAGCTTATAAGCCTGCGCCATCCAAAAAGAATCGTTCATTCCCATTCAATAGTTGCAGGCGGTTTACCGGAAATATCGTAGGTTACACGCGAAACTCCACCAACCTCATTGATTATTCGATTTGAGACCTCCGCTAAGAAATCCCAGGGTAGTTGTGCCCAATGAGCCGTCATAAAATCAATAGTTTCAACGGCACGCAGGCAGATCACATAGTCATAACGTCGACCATCCCCCATCACACCAACAGTTTTTACAGGTAGGAAAACAGCGAATGCTTGGCTAACTTTATGATATAAATTGGCCGCCATTAACTCTTCGATAAAAATAGCGTCAGCAGCGCGCAGGATCTCCGCATACTCCTTCTTAACTTTCCCGAGAATACGCACGCCAAGTCCTGGTCCTGGAAAAGGATGACGATAAACCATGTCATAGGGTAAACCCAGCTCTAAACCAATTTTACGTACTTCATCCTTGAATAGTTCTCGAATTGGTTCAAGCAATTTTAAATTCAAAGTTTCTGGTAAACCACCAACGTTATGATGAGACTTAATGACCACAGCAGCACCATTTGTCTTAGTTGCGGCCGACTCAATCACATCAGGATAAATAGTTCCCTGTGCCAACCATTTCACATTTGGAAGATGCTGGGCTTGCTCATCAAAGACTTCAATAAAAGTTCGGCCAATGATTTTTCGCTTAGTCTCCGGGCAGTCTACGCCCTCTAAGGCCTGTAAAAATTTTTCTTCGGCATTGACAGCAATAATCCGAATCCCCATATGTTGGCCAAACATCGCCATAACTTGCTCTGCTTCATTAAGCCTTAACAAGCCAGTATCAACAAAGACGCAAACTAATTGGTCGCCAATGGCTCGATGCAATAAAGCTGCTACTACCGATGAATCAACGCCACCCGACAAACCCAGTAAAACCTGCTGATCACCGACCTGCTTGCGGATAGCAACAATTGATTGCTCGATAATATTCTCTGAGGTCCAGTTGGTTTTTGCCTTGCAAATATCGACTACAAAACGCTGAAGAATTCGTAACCCTTGAAAGGTATGCGTCACTTCCGGATGGAATTGCAGACCGTACCAATGACGAGCCTCATTTGCCATACCTGCGATAGGTGCATTACGCGTTTCACAAATCACTTTAAAATCGGGCGGAAGCTTGGTGACCTTATCACCATGGCTCATCCACACATCAAGCAAAGCCACACCATCATCTGTTGCTCGATCTTCAATGTTATCAAGAAGTAAGCTGTGTCCATGTAAACGTAACTCGGCATAACCAAATTCACGTATATTTGACGATTGCACCTCACCACCAAGCTGAGCCGCCATAGTTTGCATGCCATAGCAGATTCCCAAGATTGGTAAATTCGATGCAAATAACCACGCTGGTGCACTTGGATTACTATGCTCAGTCACTGTGGCAGGCCCGCCGGATAGGATAATCCCACATGGTGCTAAGGCTTTTAACTCAGGCTCTGCAATATTATGGTGATGAATTTCACAATAGACCCCCATCTCACGGACACGCCGGGCAATTAATTGCGAATATTGAGAACCAAAATCAAGAATAACAATGGGTTTTTGAGTAATATCTCTCATCTTAATTATCAACCTGATAATTGGGTGCTTGCTTGGTAATGCTGACATCATGAACATGTGATTCGCGCATGCCTGCATTTGTTACTTGTACAAATTCTGCATGCTCGTGAAGATTAGCAATCGTTTTACATCCAGTGTAGCCCATGCAGGATCGCAAACCGCCCATCATCTGATGGATAATGGTTTGTACTGGCCCCTTATAAGGGACTCGCCCTTCAATACCTTCCGGCACAAGTTTCTCAGCACCTTGGCTTGTATCCTGAAAATAACGATCGCTTGAGCCCTGTGCTTGTGACATAGCTCCAATTGACCCCATACCACGATAACCTTTGTAAGTACGTCCCTGATAGAGCTCAATTTCACCAGGAGACTCTTCAGTTCCAGCAAACATACCACCTAACATTACTGCGTTAGCGCCAGCAGCCAGAGCTTTACAAACATCACCGGAGAAACGAATCCCACCATCGGCAATAAGCGGTATTCTCCCCTTCAGCCCTTCAGCAACATTGGCAATAGCAGAAATTTGCGGAACACCAACACCGGTAACAATTCTTGTCGTACAGATAGAACCAGGTCCAATGCCTACTTTTACTGCATCAGCCCCTGCTTCTGCAAGATCCACAGCTGCCGCTGCGGTTGCAATATTACCGCCAATGACCTGGATATCAGGATAATGCTTTTTGATCCACTTCACGCGATTCAAAACACCCTGTGAGTGGCCATGGGCTGTATCAACAACTAGCACATCAACCCCTGCTTCAACCAGTGCAGCAACACGCTCATCTGTACTATCTCCTACACCCACAGCAGCACCAACACGTAATTGCTCAGAACTATCTTTACAGGCAAAGGGATTCTCTTTTGCTTTCTGAATATCTTTAACAGTTATAAGTCCGCGCAGATTAAACTCATTATTAACCACTAACAATTTTTCTATGCGATGTCGATGTAATAAAGAGCGAACCTCTTCTCGACTAGCTCCTTCTTTAACTGTGACCAGGCGCTCTTTCGGGGTCATAACTGCCGAAATAGGGAGAGAAAGATTTGTTTCAAAACGAATATCACGGCTCGTAACAATACCGACTAAAAAATCACCTTCCACTACAGGAACACCTGAGAAATTATGTTTGGCCATAACTTCAAGCAACTCTCTTACAGTAACGCTAGGTGTAACCGAAATTGGATCTTTAACCATTCCACTTTCAAATTTCTTTACCTTACGAACCTCATTAGCCTGAGCACTAATACTCATATTCTTATGAATAATTCCAATACCACCTTCCTGAGCCATTGCAATAGCTAAACGCGCCTCAGTAACTGTATCCATCGCTGCCGACATTAGAGGGATGTTTAATTCAATATTACGAGTTAGCTGGGTTTTTAACGAAACTTCTTTAGGTAGGACAGTTGAGTGGGCGGGAATTAACAACACATCATCGAAAGTCAGTGCAAGCTGCACAATAGAAAGTGACATACCACACTCCTGCAAATTAATTAACCGAACATTATACAACTATTATAGAAAATGAGGAAGCCTATTAGCCTTAATTGTTTTATAAATATCCTTGCTAGAGAGATAGGCTTTGTGATCATTTTGCTTGGATTTTAGTGAAAAGCAGGAAAAACATAGCAAGGCATTAAGAAAAATTGAATTAATTCCTCCTACCCTTAAGAAAATAACAAGCAACAAGACGAAAGGTTATATTTTTGTCAATTTGTTTATTTTTAGATAAGTGCATATAATTATTGATAATAACTAAAGCAAGGACGGCGTCATGAAAAAAATACTAATACTTGTCGTGATTGTTACTGCCACTAGCCTAGCGACTGGCTGCGCTAATTGTGGTTATTCTTCTTGTACTGTTTGCAGTGGTTCATATTCAACAACAAGTTGCTGTGGTTCAAATGGCTGGTATTAATTAATCATGGCCTTCTAAGGCCATGATTAAAATTAGGCTCAACCTTTGCTGATCTTAAAGCCATGATGAGCGCCATGAAAACGCGGGTTGTGCATAGGAATTAAAACGCCTAATTTCTGAAATGTAGTGAGCTGGGTACGTGCAATTAGTGCAGTGATTTTTGCATTGTTTTCATTTATTTGCTCAACCAGCTTACTAATATCGGACCATTGGGTTTGTGGTGTTGCTATTTTACCCTTTAACTGCATTTTTAGAGCTATTTTTTCCTTTATTAAAGGTGCCATTTGTTCACGCAAACCCTTCATAATTTCGCGCAATTCATTATTTTGTTGAGCAGTTAGTAATTTATTATATCCATGATTTTTATGGATCTTCTGTACTTGACTAAGGTTGCCCCCAGTATTTTCTGTTTGCTCTGCCATAACAACAGAAGCAGTTAATACAGAAGCCCCCAAAATGCTAGTAATCAATAATTTTTTAAACATGTGAATCTCCTCTTAGTTTGTCACATTACAAGCTTAACTAATCCATGTAATAGGCATATGACAATGGCGGAGGATAATGTAACAGCGGTGTTACATTAGCGCGTTTAAAAAAGTTGTCTGAATACGTGTAAAAATCTTAGTTAAGCTACTATCAAAATTAACGATTAAATTTCAAAAATTTAATCACCACCAAGTAGTAATTACGCTTGAATTAGGTAAACATAAACGTGTAAACTGAGCGAATTGTTTAATCTGTCGACTTAAAGGAAGGGCTCTACGTTGGCTAAAATTATTGTCATAACCTCCGGTAAAGGAGGAGTTGGAAAAACCACCACTTCTGCAGCTATCTCTTCTGGTCTCGCTTTACAAGGCTACAAAACTGTAGTGATTGATTTTGATATTGGCCTTCGAAACCTCGATATTATCATGGGCTGTGAACGCCGTGTTGTTTATGACTTTGTCAATGTAATTAATGAGGAAGCGAGTTTAAATCAAGCTTTAATCAAGGATAAGCGGATATCAAACCTTTTCATTTTGCCTGCATCACAAACTCGTGATAAGGATGCCTTGACACTTGCTGGTGTTGAGAAAGTGTTAAATGATTTAGCCAATGAATTTGATTACATTATTTGCGACTCCCCTGCTGGAATTGAAACAGGTGCACACATGGCTATGTATTTTGCGGATTACGCCATAGTCGTTACTAATCCCGAGGTTTCTTCAGTAAGAGACTCAGATAGAATTCTGGGAATTTTGGCCAGTAAAACTAAACGTGCCGTTGAAAATCTTGCCCCCATACAAGAACATCTTTTATTAACCCGCTATGACCCAGAGCGTGTAGAAAAAGGTGAAATGCTATCTGTTGAAGATGTTAAAGAAATACTCGCTATACCACTACTTGGTGTTATTCCCGAATCTAAGGCTGTTCTAAGAGCCTCTAACACAGGAACCCCTGTCATCCTTGATGAAACGAGCGATGCAGGACAAGCTTATCAAGATGCTATTGCCCGTTTCCTTGGTGAAACTAAACCTATGCGATTTATTAATAGCGAGAAAAAAGGGATACTTCGCCGATTATTCGGTAAAAACAAGGAGGACCAGCCAGCATGAGCTTATTTAGCTATTTAAGAAAGCGTAATAACACCGCTTCTGTTGCAAAGGAGCGTTTGCAGATTATTATTTCGCATGAGCGCTCGCAACGGAATACCCCAGATTATTTACCAAAGTTGCAAGAAGAGATTTTGGCGGTCATTGCCAAATATGTTCGCATTAATAGAGATCAGGTTAGTGTAAATCTTGAGCGTATGGGTGATAACGCGGTGCTAGAACTCAATGTTACGATGCCTGATGAGGCATTAGAAGAAGCTTAATTATTTCATTTATGTCTGCCCTGGACGCGGGTGGGAATGAGAGATTTCTCATACTGAGTTGATCTATTGCTGGTTCTTTGTAAAATGAAACCTTGATTAGATAAGTGGTGGGGAGACGTGACCTATTACGATTCTTTTAGATTCAAGGGATTAGTCCCCCTATAAATTTTCAACGAAAATTTATAGGGGGACTGACTTATTACAACTAATCCTCATGACAATTTTTGAATTGCTTAACTATTTTTTCTTCGTTTTTCTTTATTTTGTTTTGAAAATCAGTCTGTTGTTGAGGGCTAAGCACTGCTGATATTTGTATTCTGGCATTTACTTTTGCTTTGATTATTTCGCCGTTAAGTTTTGCTTGTTGATCAATCAGACTATTTACTGCTGCCTGATCGATATTCGTTGATTCTAACTTCTGTTTCTCTTGCTGAAACAAGGCTTCCATTTGATTACTGTCATTTTTTACTGTTGATGCTAACTGCTCTAAGACGGGCTTAATTTTAGCTTTTTGGCTGTCATCCAGTTTTAAAGATTCAACTATAGGCTTCAACCCTTCAGGACAATAACAGGAATTTGCCAAAATAACGGGACTAAATATCGTTGTAAATGCTAATGCAAAGGTTTGAAAGATTTTCTTATACACAATGCTTTTCCTTTTCTCTATTTATTAGTGCGCCTGGATTTCGCTGCTCAGCATCCAGGCTCCTTCTATCCGACCTTTTTTGATGTCCTCAAATAACCTACTTTATACATTTTCGTGAGGATTTATTTGAGTATTACCTGTTTTCAGGACAATTTCTGTTACTAACTCAGCTTCCTCTTTAACTTTCTTGTTTGTAGTTTTGTTGAAGAATTTTTCAGTGGGCTGTCTACGTAATTCCTCATCAAGGAAATCATCTACTGCAATGATTGCCTGTCTCGCTTGCTCTGCGTCTTTTAATTGTTGGGCCTGTTCAGCCTCCAAGATACCAGCCTGCTCAGCCTCATCAATTTGTTCCATTAAAGTCAGGGAGTGGATCGTCCCCTCTTTGACAGCACGGCTCACTTTTTTCTCAAGATCTTCAGCAGCGCAAAGCTTATGGAAGGCTTCTTCCAAACGACCTAAGGGGCAATTTGGCAGAGCTTCAGTAAATACGAAGCGAGTGAGGCGTGAGCGTGATTCGTTTGGCTCAGTAAGCATATGAGCTAATTTCTGACTCAAACGATCAGAGGGCTTAAGTCGCTGACTACCGAAGGGTTGTAAGCAAATTTTTAAGACTATACGCGCCCACCGATTAGGGAAGTTAGCAATAACACCACGAATTGCGAGCTCACATTCATGTAGCATCTGCTGGCAGCACCATTCGACAATGGGTAGGTCAGCCTGTGGTTCTCCATCATCATGGAAACGCTTGAGTACTGCAGAAATCAGATAGAGATTAGATAGCACATCCCCTAATCGTGCAGAGATCATTTCCTTCCGTTTTAACTCGCCCCCCATAACCATCATAGAAAAATCGGCGAGAAAGGCTAAGTTTGCACTGTAACGATTCACCAGTTGATAATAGCGTTTCGCGCTAGATTGTGGTGTCTTGGTAAGACGGCCATCTGTCAAAGCAAAGATTATCGATTTTGTGAAATTAGCTAACACAAAACCCGCATGCCCCCATATTGCCGTGTCAAAATTCTTAAGATTATTTTCTCTGACACTCTCAATTTCCGGGAAAACATAAGGATGGCAACGAATTGCTCCCTGCCCAAATATAATCAAATTACGTGTCAAAATGTTCGCGCCCTCGACAGTGATGCCAATGGGTGTATTTTGATAACCGCGCCCCAGATAATTGTTTGGTCCCAGACAGATCCCCTTTCCGCCATGAATATCCATAGCATCCATCACAACCTGCCTTGCTCGTTCAGTAGTGTTGTATTTCAAAATAGCACCAGCTACTGAGGGTTTGGCTCCATGATCAATTGCTGCGGCAGTCATCGTTAAGCCTGCATCAATCAGATAGGTATTGGCTGCAATTCGCGCAAGAGGCTCTTCAATCCCTTCAAACTTGGAAATAGGCTGATTAAATTGTTTACGAACCCTAGCGTAGGCTCCACTTGCTAGCGCTCCGGCTTGAGTACCGCCCGCTGAGCTTGAGGGCAAAGAAATTGCTCGTCCAGCACTTAAACACTCCATTAACATTCGCCAGCCAGCTCCGGCCATTGCAGCGCCGCCAATAATACAATCCATAGGAACAAAAACATCTTTTCCTTGGGTTGGGCCGTTCAGAAATCCAGTATTTAGTGGGAAATGGCGTCGGCCTTTGATAACGCCTGGTGTGTTAGCGGGGATTAAAGCGCAGGTTATTCCTACATCAGTTCCCTTCCCTAAGATATTTTCAGGATCAAACATACGGAATGCTAAGCCAATTACTGTAGCGACTGGGCAAAGGGTAATATAGCGCTTATTCCAAGTCAGGCTTACACCCAATACTTTTTGGCCATTAATTTCCTGATAGCAGACAATCCCCTTATCAGGAATGGATGCAGCATCGGAGCCCGCATTGGGGCCTGTTAATGCGAAGCAAGGAATTTCTCTTCCGTCAGCCAGGCGTGGCAAATAAAAGTCTTTTTGTGCCTTGGTTCCATATTTTAGTAATAGCTCAGCAGGCCCGAGTGAATTGGGCACAGAAACGGTGGAACCCACGGTTACGGAGCGCCCATAGATCCTTCCTAGAATTGTCATTTGTGCTGAGGCTGAAAAATCGTGCCCCCCATATTCTTTGGGGATGATCATGCCAAAAAAGCCATTTTCTTTGATGAATTGCCACATTTCAGGCGGCATATCGGTGCGAACATGGGTGATGTCCCAATCGTCAATCATTCGGCAGAGCTGATTAACCGGACCATCAAGAAAGGCTTGCTCCTCAGCGGTTAATTTAACAACAGGCGCATTTAATAAGAGATTAAAATCAGGGGCACCGCTGAATAAATCGCCCTCCCAACTTACTGTGCCAGCTTCCAACGCATCACGCTCTGTAGAAGACATTGCCGGCATTGCCTTACTCACAACTGCAAAAAGACGGCGGGATAATAAATTTCTACGCAGTGGCTTTATTGCTCCTAAAACTAAGCCTGCAAATATTGCCCAGAGAATAATCTCAGATCCCAAGCCAGGGGTTCCATAGCGCTCGACTAATAGGGCAAATATACCGTAACTAATAACCCATACTAATATCGAGGCTTGTTTAGTTACTAGTAGAAGTACTCCGGATATGACTGCCAGAACAACCAGACTGTGCAACACTATTATCTCCTTTGTCTTAATAAATCCTTTAAGGGCTAGTTAGATATAGCCTTCCAGCCCCATTAATATCATATAACCAATCATTTTAGTATAGCATCCAATGCGGTAAATATATGTTCCGCAACCTCTTTTGGATGCTCCATCGGCAGCATATGACTGCCTTTAATTTTATAGCCTTTAATATTGTGATGCTTTTTCATGTAACGAACATCTAACCTGTCCACAACGGCACTCTGGTCGCCATAGAGTAATGCAGCAGGAACTGTTAAACGGCCTTCATAGGTTTGCAATCCATGGGGAATTGTGCGGTAAATCATGTATTCTGTGTGGCGATCAAACCGGAGTTGGTAGCCATTAGCAGTTTTGTTCAAACCATAATCAATATAATCCTGAAGACACTCAGGCGTGAAGGTTTTGAATAAATCCCTGGTCTTAAGATAGTCAAGCAATTGCTCCCTGTTTTGCCAAAACTCTCTTCGACCGCGCGTGCGGTAAGCGGGAGTAATGCGGTCGATCACTCCAAGCGCCTTCGCTAAGCGAACAACGCTCGATTTAAATCGCCCTAACAGAGGTGAGTCAAGCATAATGACCGCCTTGAATAAGGCCGGTTCTTTTAGCGCAGCAAGCAAACTTAAGACACCACCAAGAGAATGGCCAATTGCGATAACTGGTTGCTCTGCCTGCTGCTTAACACTATTGATGACTTCATCGATTAGAAATGACCAATTTTCCGTTACAGGAAATTGCTGATCATGGCCAATTTTATCGATATAGCAACAATCGTAACGCGCTTCTAGATTATTCAATAATTGCCTATAGCATGGAGAAGGAAAACCATTGCCATGAGCAAAATGAATCAATTCCCTCATGCATGCACCACTTTTTGGCTTTCGCGTTTAAGTGAGATTACTGCATAGCAAAAGTAGAAAATAACGAAGATCGGCAAGATGAAACCATAAATGCTTGAAAAATAACCGAGTGCTAGCACCGACCAAAATACCACCATAAAGGGCGTCATACTAACAACTAACAGTCTGCAGGATTGGGCATAACGCAGTGAAACTTTGAAAAATAACTTAGCAATAAATTGCCCCATCAATGCAATGGTTAGTATAAGAACAAGAAAGGAACCAAAAGCAACGATAGCCATTGTTGGATAAAGCAAGATAGAAAAAAAATACTTTAGCTTCATAATCCCTGATTGCTTAACCCATTCCTTGCCATCAAAGGCAGAATTACTATTTCCAGTAAAGGGATAAACATAAATATTAGATGCTTGGTCTTTTTGAGCCGCGGGAGTAAAGAAAAAATGCGCTGTTGGGTACCTATAAAAAAACTTCTCTTTGGTGATTAAAATAGTCAAATCAGGATATTTATCATCCATAGCAGTTATTGTTCCGGTCGTATCAACGATGGCAACAACCTGATTCCTCTTGTTTTTCACAAAATAAGGCATCTCTACATTCGTGGAAATTTTGCCATCTTGTATATATAAGGTTGGAAGATCTTTGATTGGCTGAATGATTGCCTCATCGAAGAATGGCAGGAACTCGCTGATAAGACGAGTAGTAAAGGGCAAAGACATTATGAAGATCACGAAGAGTAAATAGCCAAGACACAGCCCCTTCCAACGTTTCCCTACATCAACATAAAGCTCATTATCATAAAATGAGTGATACAGCGCTTTCCAGTAGTTAAAAAAAGGTTTGTCTACATCACGTAATGTTTTGCCTTCTTCAATCATGCCATCCCCCCAAACGTAATCCAGTCTTTTGATGAAACAAGTTAGCTTTAGATACAAGCAACTTTAAAGCCAATTGATTATCTACTATTTCAATATCAGCAGGAACTCTTATTGTTAGCTTTGCATTAGCGGATAAACTACGAACCTGAATTAATTTATCAGCCCCCATATCTTCAATAAATTCAACTTTAACAGCAATATAGCCTTTCTGTTTTGTTGATGAAACCTGGAAGTGCTCGGGTCTAATCGCCAAAATAACCTCTTCATCGCGGCTTACAGAATCGGCCATTACAGGTAAGGGTAGCTCAATTCCAAACCCAGTGCCTACTACCTGACGCTCAAAATCAATTTTAGCTGCTAAAAAATTAATTGGATAATGACCAGTAAATCCCGCCACAAACAGTGAAGCAGGTTGTTGATATAAATTTTGTGGTGTCCCTATTTGCTCTACCTGTCCTTCATTTAATACCAAAACTCTTGAAGCCATGGTCATTGCTTCGGTCTGATCATGGGTAACATATAAGGAGGTGGTATTGAGTTGCTGATGCAATTTTTTAATTTCTTGCCGCATTTCACTACGCAATTTTGCATCCAGATTAGATAAGGGCTCATCAAACAAAAACACGGCTGGAGAACGCACAATAGCCCGTCCCATTGCAACCCGCTGCCGCTGTCCGCCTGAGAGCGCCAAGGGTTTACGTGCCAAATAATCGGTTAACTGCAGCAAGCTAGCGACCTCGTTAACCTTTTGCCGTATTAGATTAGTCTTCATGCCACGCATTTTTAAGCCATAGGCCATATTCTCAAAGACAGTCATATGTGGATAAAGCGCATAGCTTTGAAAAACCATCGCCATATCACGCTTAGCTGCTGGAATCTTATTAACACATTGATTGTTAATTAGAATAGAACCGTCGCTCACCGAGTCCAGCCCTGCAACCAAACGCAAAAGCGTTGACTTTCCACAACCCGAGGGACCAACTACAGCGACAAACTCACCTGGTTCAATAGTTAAATTGATATTATTAAGAATGAGATGTTGGCCATAGTATTTGTTAACCTCTATTAAATTTACAGTCGCCATTAATGAGTTAACCCCTTTTCAAACCAACGTTGCATAGTCATCACCACCAAACAAGGCGGCAGCAAGGCAATCAACGCTATAGTCATAATGTAATGCCATTGAGGAATCTGATCAGCAACGCCAGCTAAATAACGAATTCCCATTACAATGGTTGCCATCGAACTATCCGTTGTGATTACCAGCGGCCAGAGGTATTGATTCCAGCCATAGACAAACAGAATAATAAAAAGCGCCGCAATTTGTGTTTTAGATAAGGGTAGAAGAATATCAATAAAAAACCTTAGAGGTCCTGCCCCATCAAGCTTTGCAGCGTCAACAATCTCATGAGGCACAGTTTTAAAAAATTGTCTGAACAAAAAAGTCGCTGTTGCCGAAGCCATTAACGGCAAACTTAAGCCCGCATAACTATTTAGCCAGGCAAAGGAAGCTATGACCTGAAAGGTAGGAACTATCCTCACTTCAACTGGTAACATCATTGTCGAAAAAATGAGGGCGAATAACAGTTTTTTATAGGGAAATTCAAAATAAACCAGCGCAAAGGCCGAGAGCAATGCGAATATAATTTTACCTGCAGCGATTGAAACAGCCATAAACAAACTGTTCAACAACATTTGCCAAATTGGCTGCCCATCAGTAGCTGATAATCCTGTAAACAGTACTGTTTTAAGGTTATGTAGAAAAGCAGTTCCAGGCCAATGTGGCAAGGGAGCCTGCATCATAGCAGTCCCTTCATTAGAGGCAGCAACCAGAGCTAAGTAAAGCGGCACAAAGAGCAAGGTAATGAAACTAATCAAGGCAATATGGGCGAATAAACTGTTTAAAGCTTTCATTCGTAATGCACCTTTTTCTCAAGGTAACGAAACTGAATTAGAGTAAGACCGCTAACGATTAGCATCAGCATGACTGATTGTGCGGATGAGCTACCAGGGTCCATCCCTACAAAGCCATCTTTATAAACCTTATAAATTAAACTTGTCGTGCTATTCCCCGGACCACCGCTGGTCATCACATCAATAATGCCAAAGGTATCAAAAAAGGAATAAATCATATTCATTACTAATAGGAAAAAGGTCGTTGGTGATAGCAAAGGAAAAATGATTTGCCAAAAACGCTGCCAGGCAGATGCACCATCGAGTATTGCTGCATCAATAATTGTATGGGGAATTGCCTTTAGCGCTGCAAAAAAGAAAAGAAAATTATAACTAAACTGCTGCCAGCTGGCAGTCAGTATGATAACTAGTAAAGCCTGTTTAGGATGAACAAGATAATCAAACTCAATTCCCCAAGGTTGTAAGCCCTGCGCTAGCCAACCAATTGTCGGTTGACATAGAAAACGCCATAAGATTGCAGCAACAGCAGGGGCAACAGCATAAGGCCACAATAATAAGGACTTATAAACTTTCTGACTTTTATGCCGCCGTTGAACAAGTACAGCAAGCAATAAGCCTAAACTCATTGTAATCAAGGTCACAAAAAAAGCCAGGATGACCGTCACTAGCACAGCCCTGCCATAACCAGGATCTTTTAATAAATCAATAAAATTAGTCAGGCCAGCAAAGCGGTTGTATAAACCAAAAGAATCACTGAAAAAAAGTGACTGAATGAGAGCTGAAACAGCAGGCCAGATGAAAAACAGCAACGTAATCACTAATTGAGGGAAAATCAAAATTAACGCTAACTTTTTATTCTTGGTATATTTTGCCATCAAACTACCGGATTACTCATATAGGGCAAAAGTATATACCCAAGCCCCTTCAAAATGCGAGTTTTGCTTTATGCTTATTAGCTCAGTATGATAAATCGCTATCAGCAAGTGTCGACAAAGTGAGTATTTTTATGCGCTGTATATTGATAGACAACCCAGGCCCGCAAAGCCGCTTGCTTGTTCAGGAGCAGGAAACACCAGTTTGTGATAAAGATGAAATTCTTGTGCGAGTAAGAGCAACAGCCCTAAATCGTGCTGATTTGATGCAACGACAAGGTAAGTATCCGCCTCCTCCTGGTGAATCAATCATTCCAGGTCTGGAGGTTGCTGGTGAAGTTGTTGCGATTGGTTCGCGAGTTAACAAATTTAAGCCCGGCGATCGCGCGTATGGTTTAGTTGGCAGCGGCGCCTATGCTGATTACTGTTGCGTTAACCAACATTTAGCAGAACTTATTCCAGATAACTGGGACTTTGCCTATGCAGCAGCCATTCCTGAAGCCTTGATCACCGCACATGCGACCCTCTTTTCCCTTGGAAAATTAAAGAAAAATCAAAGGCTTTTAGTACATGCTGCCGGCAGCGGAGTTTCTTGCTTTGCCATTCAAATGGCAAGAATCACAGGGGCAGAGGTATTTACTACCGCCTCTAATCAAGAAAAAATCACTAAGGCAGAGAAACTTGGGGTAACTAAGGTAATTAACTATCGCTCCCAGGATTTTGAAACAATTATTGGCGACAAAGTCATTGATCTAATCCTTGATTATATTGGCGGCGGTTATTTCCCTAAACATTTGAAACTGTTAAAACCCAAGGGGCGACTAGTTCAAATAGCTTGCATGCAAGGCCATCGAGTAGAACTTGATCTCGCCGCCCTGATGCGAAAGCGCTTAGAAATTATCGGTTTTGTTCTACGCGCCCAGTCAATAAAAGAGAAAGCAGCGCTTTGGAAATCGGCTCAACAGCATTGGGCAACTTCTTTGCTGAATAAACAACTTGCTCCGGTGATTGACGCTGAATTTAAATTTTTAGATCTTGAGCTTGCGCATTCCCATATGCTTAGTGGTGCGCATTTTGGCAAGATTGTTATTCGGATTGATTAATTTCCCAAGGATTATAAAGTTCTGCTCCGGTGTCTTCAAAATTCTTGGTATTCCTTGTCACTACTACCAATCCATGAACTAAAGCTGTAGCTGCAATTAAGCCGTCTCTTTCAGAGCGCCGATCAGGGATAATGTCTATAATTAAAACAATTTTAACTTGCTTTATTTCAGTCTTCTGGATCCATGGTATAATTATGCAATTTTTCCTCATAGAGGCTATTAATGATCCTAAAAGATTTCCTTCTAATCACATCTCTGTCAGTCTTAGCCACTTGTTCCTCCTGGGCAACCGAAGTACCTATTGAAGACTTTTCACTGAAACCCTATAGCCAAAACGTCAATGATTATCTCTCAACTAAGGCGGATGACTATTCAACTTCATTAGTCACTGAAGCTTATCAAAAACAACAGCTAGCCAGATTCTATAACCACTATTATGCAAGTGACTCACAGGGTCTTTCTCCCTGGAGCCAAGAAATGGTTCGCGCAACCTTGCCCTTGGTGAAGAGAATTGAATTAGCGCAATTAGAGTCCTTTAGCAATCAAAATAAAGCGCCTTTGGACCGACACTATTCAGAAAATTTTAAAGAACAAAGTCAGTCTTGGTGGAATAAAATCAAGCAAAACATGAATTTGTCTTCACTTGATACTAATTATTATCAGGAAGCAAACCGAGCAATCGCTATAAGAAATACTCATGCACGAACCCTGCCTGATGAGGCACCAGATTTTTTCCATTTTAGCCTGCCAGGCCAAGGTTATCCCTTTGACAATTTGCAGGATTCCTCAGTTTGGGTAGGAACGCCACTCTATGTGATAACGACTTCGCAAGATCGAGCATGGTCCTTAGTTTTAACGCCTGATTCCTATTTTTCCTGGGTAAAAAGCAGTGATATTGCCTATGCTTCTGGCGATTTTGTTAATCAATGGCAACATGCTGCCCAACAGAAGCTTGTGGCAATTACCAAGACAGAAACAATAATTAGCAATACCCAAGAGAATTTTCAATTTAAGGCCTATATTGGTGCCGTCTTTCCTTTAGCTCAACGTAATGACGCACAGACCAAAATATTGATTCCAGTAAAAGACAGACACAATCAAGCAGCAATTAGAACAGCTTTAGTTAGTGTAAGCGATTCAGAGCTCATGCCTTTACAGGCTTCACCTAAAAATCTAGCCAGGATACTCAGGGAATTGCAGAATAGACCCTATGGTTGGGGCGGCCTATACTTTTTCAATGATTGCTCACAGGAAATGAAAAGCCTCTTTGCCCCTTTTGCGATCTGGTTACCAAGAAACTCAGGGGCTCAGGGTAATTTGAACAGCGCCCTAGATCTTACTAAGGAGGGACTGGATGAGCGATTGGCAACACTTAAAGAGAAAGGCCATCCTCTGATGACCCTTATCTACCTTGGCGGCCATGTCATGCTTTATCTTGGTAATAAAACTATTGATAACCAGCAGGAAGCAATAAGCTATCAGAATGTTTGGGGGCTTTCACCCCAAAATAGAGATAAGCGCTACGTGATTGGTCAATCAGCCTTCTTACCGATACTTAAATATTTCCCTGAGAATCCTGATATTAATTCACAAGGCAATGCTAGATATTTTAGGCTGATCTATCTTGATCAATTAGACAGTAGTACTGAGTCTGCGAAGACAATTGCTAAACAGTTTCTTGTTAGGACTAAGCAGACTCCTTAATGGCGAAATAGATCACGTCTCCTACCCCGTCATCCTGAGCGCCCCAACCCTTTGGGGCAAACATCGAGAAAGACCTCGTCATCCCGAACATAGTGAGGGATCTCCGGGATTAGCACAGTGCTACACTCAGGAGATGTCTCTCTACGTTCGGCATGACGTACGTCTTTGGGTGAGCGGCGAAAGGACTAAGGAGAATATCATCTCACCAATTGGCGTTCCTTTTTTAATGTTCTCCGTAATAACTGAGTATAAATCGGCTGATCAGCCGCGAGCTGCATTATAGTAGTTGATGTCAGACAACTGACCATCAATGGCAAAATTAGAGAATAGTTTTGTGTCATTTCCACGACCAAAATAATCCCTGTTATTGGTGCCCTCACAGCTGCAGAAAATAAGGCGCCCATGCCTGCAACAGCAAACATCCCCGGATGAACGGTCAAATCTTCGATAAGATAATTTAAAACGTAAAATGCTGCGGTGCCCAATAATGAGCCTAAGGCAAGCATCGGCGCAAAAAAACCACCGGGTGCACCAGTTGAATAGGATATCATCGTTGTAAAAAATCGAACGACAATAAGTGTTATTAGTACAGAAAAACCTGGCGTTAAAGTCACTGCCTGATGAATGATGCTATAACCCCCACCTACGACGTTGGGCTGGTAATAAGCAAAATAACCCGCTAGGGCACCAACAAGAAGTACATAGCCAACTCGCGTCCTCTTTTTAGTTATTTTATCCATCAAAGCCAAGGTCAGCATCATCCCCTTATTGAATAACAGACCAACAAAACCGACCATGATACCGAAGAGGAAAAATAGCCATAATGATTGCAGGTTAGGCTGTTCAAAAACGTCCATGGAGATAGCAGGGCCAGAGCCGATAATACAATGCATAGCAATTGTGGCCATCATGCAGGCAATGGCAACTAACTTGAAGTTTGTAAAGGTAAAATTGAATTCATAACGCAGCTCTTCCATCACAAATAACACACCAGCCAAGGGAGCATTAAAGGCCGAAGCAAGTCCAGCAGCAGCACCAGCCATAATCAAGATATCACGTCTTGCTTGGGTAAGCTTGAAAAACTCACCTAACATATCGCCTAAATTCCCACCCATTTGAATGGTAGGTCCTTCCCTTCCAAACACTAACTTAGAAGATATAGAAATAACGCCAGCAACAAACTTTACTGGTAGCAGGCGACGCCAAAATATCGGCCTAACATGGGCTAAGGCTCCCTCAATTTCAGGAATACCACTCCCTGCTGCCTCGGGAGCAATATCTCTTACCATAAGCCAGGCAATATAAACCATCACCATCGAAAGCAAGGTTGAAAATAGCCCTACTGGTCCGCCATGATCTTTGATATATGAAAAAGATTGCGACATGTAGGTATCCAAGTACTGAATTGCTAGTTGAAAACATGAACTAACAATCCCTGTGATTACACCCAACAAAACCGCAATTGCATAAACTTTTAACAACCTATTACTCATTCTTTTAAAGCATCCCCATCAAATTAGAAATAATTTTTATGCCTGCCTGATTAGGTAGGGAAAGGATCGTTTCAGGATGAAATTGCACAGCATAAACAGGCAGTGATTTATGAGCGATTGCCATCACAATACCATCCTGACTTAAGGCAGTAACCTCTAACTCGTCCGGAACTGCGGCTAGTCGAGCATAGAGCGAATGATAACGACCGGCTGTAATCTTGCTCCCCAAGTCTGCAAAGATACCAGCCTCTTTCTTTATTTGAATCTCGGAAGCCTTACCATGCATTGGATAGCTTAGTACATCAAGAACACCACCATAATATTCAACAATTCCCTGTAATCCCAAACAGACACCAAAGAGAGGTGTGTTCTGCTTAAGCACAGCATCGATTGTTTGTGACAGGTTAAAATCAGCGGGTTTACCTGGCCCTGGGGAAAGAAGAACCAAATCAAAGTGTTGCTGCTGTAAATAATCAAGGGCATATTCGCTGCGCACCGTCATCACCTCAGCGCCTGTTTGACGAACATAGTTTGCCAGGGTATGCACAAAGGAATCTTGATGGTCAACAAGCAGTACCTTTTTCCCCAAACCATTCTGAGGGATTGAGGACGCAAGACCAGGCTTATAATCAGGTCGTTGTAAAATATCTATAAATGCCGAGGCTTTCAGGCGAGTTTCTTGTTCCTCTGCCTCTGGCTCTGAATCATAAAGCAGGGTTGCACCTACCCGTATTTCGGCAATCCCCTCTTCAATCCTCATGGTTCTTAATACGAGTCCGGTATTTAAATTGCCATTAAAACCAAACCAGCCTACTGCACCGGCATACCATTTACGGGGTGATTTTTCATGTTTCTCTATAAAATTCATCGCCCATAATTTGGGAGCTCCAGTTACTGTAACTACCCACATATGTGTCAAAAAAGCATCAACAGCATCAAAGCCTTTGCGCAAAATGCCTTCGACGTGATCAACAGTATGAATCAGACGGGAATACATTTCGATTTGTCGACGACCTAAGACTCGTACCGAGCCGGCTTCACAGATCCGCGATTTATCGTTTCTATCAACATCAGTGCACATCGTTAATTCCGAAGCTTCTTTTTCTGAATCCAAAAGAATCTGGATATTGTGAGCATCTTCTATGGCATCCGCGCCACGCTTAATGGTCCCTGAAATAGGGCAGGTTTCAACGCGCCGATCATTCACGCGCGTATACATTTCCGGAGAAGCTCCAACCAAATATTCATTGGCACCTAAATTAATAAAGAAGCCATAGGGAGAGGGATTTACCCGACGCATGCGCCTGAAAACCGCTGAGGGTTGTTCGGGACAGTGCGCATAAAAAGTTTGACTGGGCACTACTTCAAAAAGATCACCACAAGCAAAACGCTCTTTGGCAAGCTCAACTAAGGCGGCATATTCCCCTGGTTGGTGATCACAATTTTTGCTTGGCTTATTCTTCGGCTCATAGGGCTTATACTCCCCTTCACGAGGCAAGGCTTGGGTTGATTTGCCATTGTATTGGAAATTATAGCGACGGATAAAAGCAATCTCTTTGCGATGGTTCACAACATAGATTTCATCAGGCAAATACAACACCATTTCGCGTTGATGTAAATCACGCTCCTTATGCTGTTGTAATTTTTCAAACTGAAAAATCAAATCATAGCCCAAAGCCCCATAAAAGCCTAAATAGTCCTCATCGGATTTAAAAAATCCAATCAATTCTCGCAGAATGCTAAAGACAGAAGGCTGCTGGCTACGCTCTTCTTCGCTAAAAATCTTTTCCGGGGGTCTTATTTTGATTTCAAGTTTTTGGGCGGACTGTTGTTGAATTATCAAGGCCTGACTAGCGCTTAATACTGGCAAAATAATCGCAAGCAGTATTTCCCCACGTTTATTTAAAGCCTCCATACGAATTTCTTTTGCCGTGCAGACAAGTGCTAAAGGCGGATTATAAAAACCAATATCCCAACAGGTGTAACGCCCAGGATATTCAAAGCTCGAAGCAAATAAGGCGCCTCGGTGAGTATCGAGTCGCTCAAGAAGCGGCTCAATTGCATTTTCATATACTAAATCGTGCTGTTCATACTCGATATGCACCCCACCCGCTGTTTTAATTTGCTGTAGCATCTGAGCCCTACTCTAAAAAACCGATTATTGCCATCCATTCTACTTTAAAACCCAGGCACTGCAAGATTGTGCTGATCGATTGAATTAGCCAGTCCCGACATCCTATTTTCAATCAATGTCAGGGCCCTCCTTGTCTCAACATTTCGTCATCCAGAGTGCAGCTAAGGATCTCCGGGATTAGCACTGTGCCACATTCAGGAGATCCTTCGCTACGCTCTGGATGACGTGCGTTAGGGGACACTTGTGTAAATACCTATGGATCATGTCGCGGGAACTCCTGTCTCCTTATAGAATTACGTTTTTTTGTCCCACCCAAGAATTTTTGATAATAAATATACATTTTGCCAATAGTTAATTAACAATGCCTTAATAATGGCCTGCTAAGATCTTTAACAATATAATCTGTGGAAGCTCTCATGACCATCGCAAATCTTAGTCGAAAAATATATAAGCACCTCGACCAACTAAAAAGCGAACATAATTTTTGGAACGTTGCTGAACTACAGGCTGAAGCCTTGATCCTCAATCATTGCTTAGAGCAACTTGAAACCTATCCTGATACCACTGAAAAAAGGAATCTTAGCAAACGCGTTAACGCCGGATTAGAACTAATTAAAAGAAGAGCACCAGAAAACCTTGGTGATTTTTCCCCTATTCTCTTATTACAAGCAATTGAAAATAGTGATACAGAATTACTAATAGCGCTGATAGCCCTTCGCCCAGAAGTTGTTAGCCAACCAATAGTTGACCAAGAAAGCGTATTGAAAACAAAAACCAACGCGCTGATTCTGGCCGCTACAAAGGGACGTATTGAAGTGGCGAAGTTATTGCTTAAAGTTAAGGGGCTGGATATTAACTTCGGTATGAGAAGGACTGCCCTTGATGAAGCTACAGCAGCAGGCAACCTCGAAATGGTGCAATTATTAGTTGAGGCTGGAGCAAAACCTACGCAAGCCTCTTTCCAAATTGCCTGTTCCAAAGGTTATTTACAAATTGCTCGGGAACTGGTTGAAGCCAATAAACAATCTGAAGCTCCCTTTGATTACAATCAAGCCTTAATGCTAACTATTACCCAAGGGAAAATGGAGACAATCCGCTATCTTGTTAATGAACTGGGGGCTGACGTTAACTTCGTTGAACCGCCTATTTTCAGTACAAATTCAGGCGATTTAACACCTCTCATTATAGCTATTCAGTATAAGCAATCTGAAGCAGCTTCTTTTCTTATTGGCGCGGGAGCAAATGTTGATGACGCAAAAGCTCATTTCGCTATGACTGCCTTGGGTTTTGCTGCCTTTATAGGTGATGCAATCAGCGTGGAAAACATTCTTGCGGAGAGCCTTGATGAGATTAATGCCCGAGATAAGGAAGGCTGCACCCCATTAATGCGGGCTGTACAAAATGATAATCCAGGCCTGGTCAAACAACTTCTTGATGCTGGCGCCAATGTTAATCTCAGACAGAAAAATGGTAATACAGCACTAATTGATGCAGTGCGTATGCGCTCTAGGGCTGTTGTTGATATCTTGCTAACTCAAGACAATCTTGAGTTAGAGGCTACAGATAAAGAAAAATACTATACAGCAAGAGAAATTGCATTTGCTAATAATGACAAAGCCATTGTCCAAGCCATCGATCAGTTCACTTCAAAACGTGAAGAACGCGAAATAAAACAACAGATGAAAAGCGAATTAGACGATATTATTGAGCAATACCTCGACCATAGAACGAATCAAGTCGATGATCAGGGCAAAACCAAAGAATATCTACGTTATTACATCTCTGGATTTTTCCAGAAAAGTTTTAGCCAGAAAAAGGACGCAGTTAATATTTTGCAGCAGGCGCTAAAAGGCGAAAAAGTTGATTTAGCAGCTCATCTTGCAACACTTAGAAATGGCAATTTAGGCAAACAACTTAGAGCATTTATCCGCTCAGGAAAGGCAGATTGTTTGGTAGGCTGTAAAGTAGAAACCGTTAGCTCTTTCGTTGCTATCTTGCACGCTAAGGTTAATATGGCGGGTGTGGCTAGACCTGTTGGCCCCTAAAAAGATTGTTTCTTGTTCCACTCAAGGTATACTTCTCTCTCGACTTTTAGTGGAACAAATCATGTCCTTAACAGAAAACGATTTGGATAAAATAGCCCAGCTAGCCTATCTTGATTGTAAATCAGAGAGCAATCCTCATCTTGCTGCTGAGGTGAATTCCATCATGGACTTTGTTGAAGAGCTACGCCAGGTAGACACTAGCGATATCGCCCCTTTATTCCATCCCCTTGATTTACATCAGCGACTTCGCAACGATGAGATCAGCGAACAAGATTGCAGTGATGCCTTGGCAAGAATCGCGCCTTCCTTTGAAGATGGCTACTATCAGGTTCCTAAAGTAATCGATTCAGGACAATAAATTTATGCATAAGCTTTCCTTACATGAGTTGACCCAAGGCTTACACCGAGGTGAGTTTTCCAGTCTGGAATTAACCTCGCATTACCTCAAGCGGATTGAGCAACATAAAAACCTTAATGCCTTTATTTCTATTGACGAAAATAGCGCCTTAAGTGCTGCAGCAGAAGCAGATAAACAGATTAAAGCCGGGCAGGCCAAGCTATTAACTGGCATCCCCATGGCGCATAAAGATATCTTTTGTACCTCCTCGATGCCCACTACCTGCGGCTCGAAAATGCTGGAAAATTTTCACGCACCCTATCAAGCTACTGTGGTTAATAAAATCGCTGAACAAGGGGCGATTTTGCTGGGGAAAACCAACATGGATGAATTTGCCATGGGGTCTGCGAATGAAAATAGTTATTTTGGCTCGGTTAAAAATCCCTGGAATATCAAGCACGTACCAGGAGGCTCATCCGGTGGCTCAGCTGCGGCTATTGCAGCAGGCCTGATACCCTTTGCTACAGGTACAGATACAGGTGGCTCTATCCGGCAACCTGCTGCCTTCTGCGGCATCTCTGGAATAAAACCCACCTATGGTTTGGTTTCACGCTTTGGCATGGTTGCCTTTGCTTCAAGTTTGGATCAGGCAGGTCCCATGGCCTCAAGTGCTGAAGATCTGGCTTTAATTCTTCAGGCCATGTCAGGTTTTGATGACAGGGATTCCACCTCCGCCAATCGCGCAATTCCTGACTATTCAGCAAGCTTAGCTCAGCCAATCAAAGGTCGGCGTATCGGTTTACCCTCTTGTTTTTTTCAAAAAGAAGTAGAACCTGATATTCAGCAGGCAATTCATGAAGCGGTAAAGATTTTCGAACAAGCTGGTGCTGAAATTATCCCGCTCGACTTAAAATTACAACCGCTATGGGTACCCTGCTATTACGTGATTGCCTGTGCTGAAGCCTCATCCAATTTGTCACGCTACGATGGGGTGCGTTTTGGTTATCGCTCTAATGAGGGAAATAGTTTACAAGAACAAATTATAAATACCCGTACAGAAGGTTTTGGTATCGAAGTGAAACGCCGTATTTTAACAGGTACCCATGTTTTATCATCCGGCTATTTTGATGCTTATTTTCTACAAGCGCTTAAAATCAGACGCATGATCCAAAATGAACTGCAAAGCTGCCTCCAACAGGTCGATCTGATTTTGGGTCCAACCACCCCAACTGTGGCCTTCAAACTTGGCGAAAAAATTGCTGATCCGGTGCAAAATTATTTAGCCGACGTTTTTACCGTAGCTGCTAATCTGGCAGGCATACCAGCCCTTTCAATTCCAGCAGGCTTTAGCGAAGGTTTACCAATCGGTATGCAATTAATTTCCAACCACTTTAATGAAACGCTGCTACTTAATTGCGCTCACTTTTTCCAACAATGTACTAACTGGCATCAAGCCAGAACAACCTATAAAGGGTGATTTATGGCATGGGATACAGTAATTGGACTTGAGGTTCACGCCCAGTTAAAAAGCAAATCAAAATTATTCTCAGGTTCAGCGACAAATTTTGGCGCCAAACCCAATTCACAAACCAGCTTTATCGATGCCGGACTTCCCGGAACCTTGCCAGTTTTGAATAAGGAAGCAGTCTCAATGGCGATCCAATTTGGCTTGGCAATTAATGCAGGTATCAATAATTACTCCTATTTTGAACGCAAAAATTATTTTTACCCTGACTTACCCAAGGGTTACCAAATTAGCCAATTTCAACGCCCTATCGTCGCAAACGGCTCGTTAAAAATAGAGCTAGCTGATGGTAGTGAAAAAGAAATTACTATTGTCAGAGCTCATCTGGAAGAGGACGCAGGAAAGTCCATACATGAGGCTCATGCGCAATACACTGGGATTGACCTTAATCGTGCTGGCACACCCCTATTGGAAATTGTCACTGCTCCCTGTCTTTTCTCTGCTGAGGAAGCTGTTAACTACCTGAAAGCCTTGCATACCTTGGTACGATTCCTCGGAATTTGCGATGGCAATATGCAAGAAGGTTCCTTTCGCTGTGACGTTAATATTTCATTAAAACCCAAAGGCTCAGAGCAGTTAGGCACACGCACAGAAATTAAGAATTTAAACTCTTTTCGCTTTATTGAAAAAGCCATCGCTTACGAACAAGCCAGACATCAGGATTTATTAGAATCAGGTCAGAAAATTGCGCAAGAAACCAGACTTTATAACCCTGATAGCAATACAACGCACCTCATGCGATCTAAAGAAAATGAAAATGACTATCGCTATTTTCCTGATCCTGATTTATTACCAATCCAAATTACCCCAGAAGACTTGCAAGAAATCAAACAGAAGCAGCCGATTCTACCTGAGGCGATTAAACAAAATCTTAGGCAAAATGCGAGCTTGAATAATGAAGACATCCAATTTCTACTTTCCAGCCCGGCAACCTATCACTATTTCAGTGAACTAAAAAAAGCCTGTCGCGCTGATGAAAAAACGATAGTTAATTGGCTTAAAGGCAGCTTCGCAGCAGCCTTGAATGAAGCGAATCTCAGCTTTGATAATTCACCAGTTTCCGTCGCTGATTTTGCTCCCCTATTAAACTATCTTAGCGAGCAAAAAATATCAGGGAATATTGCCAAACAAATCTTTGCTAAACTTTGGGCCGGACAAGGCAGTGTTGATGAAATTATCGAGCAAGAAGGCTACTCGCAAGTCAATGACCAGGCGATGCTTGATCAGCTAATCAAAACCATCGTCGAACGCCATCCCCAACAAGCAGCAGAGTTTCGCGCTGGAAAGGATAAATTATTAGGTTTTTTTGTCGGCCAAATTATGAAAGAAACTAAGGGCCAGGCGAACCCTGAGCAGGTTAATCTTTTATTAAAGAAATATCTTGCAATGAAAACATAGCATTTTGAAATAAAGAGGCTTTTGCATAGGTTTAATATGAGAGAAAAATACAGAAAAGGTTTTTTCCAAAAACAACCTATTGGGATATCTGAAATTTTTATTGGTTTTTTGTTGTTGATTTTCTCTTCATGGACAATAGCCTACCATATTGTTTTAGTAAGCAGAATTCCTGTATATTATTTAACATATATTTTTTTTTGCTCTTTCCTTTGTATTTTACTATTACTACATAGTCTAAGTAATGTTCAAATTAATAAAATAAATATCAAAGTGTTATTTTTCTTATTAATCACTGCACTTATAATCGCATCATATTCTATTTTATCATTAAGGCCAGATAACGATGATATCGAGTTTTACCATCGAGCATTTTTACAATCGATTCATATAGATTTACCTATTTATTTAAATGAAACGCTTTTAAATAAAGAAGATCTCCCTCCAATCTCCATCTTACACCTGGCAACATCCTATGAATATTTCACTGTCTTTATTGCCCATTTGTTAAAAACTAATTCTGTTGTCATTGCATATCAAAATTTAATGTCTTTTTTTGTGGCATTCCTCTTCCCCTTTATATATTTTTCCATATATAGATATTTAGGCTTCAGTAATAAAAAAGCATTTGTAGCGGTACTTCTTGTTATTTCTTTTTTGTTAATTGATGGGAATGTACATCGGTCTTTTGGAAATGTATCGTTTGCTCGATTGTGGCAGGGAAAGACCATTCTTTGGAACTTATTAGTTCCTATTTCTTTTATTATTCTACGTAATTTTTTGATATTTAGATCTAAATTTTTCTTTGTCTGTTTATTATTAATAGGAGTCTGTGCTGTTGGCTTAAGTAACTCAGGTGTCTATTTATTTCCGATTTTAATAGCCAGTGTAGCGATAGCAAAATTTATTTCAATGAACAAAAAAAAATTGGAAGAATATAGATTTCTAATTTATCTAGGTATCACGAGTATATACTGCGTTATATTTGGAGTCGGAATCTGTTCAAATTTACTTCCTATGCCTCACGACAAATCAGTGTGGGCTATCGGCTGGCCCTCTCTTTGGTACAAAAATATCATGCTTGTTTTTGATAATTTTGAGATCATAATAAGAGATTTTATTTTCTTATTTGCCCTTCCTTTAGTCACGTTGGAAAATAAGACGGGCAAATTTATTTGTTTATACTCAATTTCATTAATTCTCCTTTGCATTAATCCAATTACAGGACCTATTTGGCTTAGCATAATTGAACCAGCATCTTACTGGAGAATAGTTTATCTTTTCCCAATTCCTTTGTGTGCTGGATTACTAGCAAAGAGTGTATGCTTTTCAAAGCCCCTACATAAGAAAAATTTTGTGGCCGCCGCAGCAGTTATATCGTGTATTGTCGCATTTAAGCATGCGGCAATAAGCTTTAAAACATCAGCTTATAAAACACCTTTTGAATATAAATTTGATAAAAAAGCGTTAAAATCAAGTGAAGGGATGAATGCGTTTTTATTGAATAGAAATGTGTTAGCAGTTGATGAAATAATCAATATACTCCCTTTAATTAATCCAACGATTAAATTCGAAGCAGGCAGAGGATCATCAGTCATATATTACTTTAATGAATATGGCAATTCTGAAGAGGGTCATCGAAGAGCTAACGCTAAATATTATGTAGAAACAGGGGCTATATTTGCGCAAGAGGATTTTATAACGTCTATCCTAAATGGCGTAAACGCAGTTATTATGAGAAATAAACTGGCTATGAATATTGTTAACACAATTCAGTCTCTTAAATCTGAGGAAAACAGATGGAAAATTGTTTACGCTGATGAGGATTACTCATTAGTATTGAAAGAGTTACCCAATGAAAACCTAGCTTCTCAATAAATCAGGATAAGCCCCAATCTTTGCCAAACGCTCAAGGATTTTAATATTTCTTGCAGCAAGGTTGTATATTTCCGTAATGGTTTCATCTTTTTTCATATCAAATTTTTCCTGAATTAAGTTAATTTCATTCTCATCAGGAGTAATGTAATCAATCTCTTCAATAATTGATTTTATCTTATCAATTTCCATGTTTTGGTAATTAAAATAATGATTGCGCTCATAAAGTTCTTTATCAAATACCAAATTAGGAAATTCTCTAAAAAGCTCCAGATTATTAATACCGATAACCGTTGGATCCTGCACAAAACAAATATTATTAAGCAAGAAAAAATCGTTAGAAATACCAGATAAAGGTCGATTTATTATTGAGCAATTAATAATAGGAAAACCCAAGCCAATATAGTTTAAAAAAATCAGATTAAATACTCGATCAATATAATGTTCAAAATCCGATTCATGGTTGCTTTTAATACAATCTACAATATAACTAAAATCAAGTCCCTGACAGCTGCTTTTGTTTAGACCCTCACAATACCAAATCACAAAAAGATATTTGTTCATTGGATGAGCAAGATACTTTTCTGCAATTGAATCCTGAAAATTTCTTATATCCTCAACAAGTTTAGGCGTGATCAACGCCGGTGTTTTAGGCTTTAAACAAACAAACATTCCATTGTTTTCTTCCTCCCTGGTAATTAATAGTTCAAGATTTTGCATTTCCACATCCAAACCTAGATCAAATTTCAACTAATACAGTTCCCCAAGTGAAACCGGCACCAAAGCCAGTTAGCAGCAAGATATTGCCCTCACTAAGCCCTTCTCTCTTACAAAAATTATCAAGCGCTAAAGGGATTGAGGCAGCACTCGTATTACCGTGATTTGTCAGACAGATTTCACATAAATCAGTAGAAATTTTTAGATTATTACAAACTGAATTGATGATTCTAATATTCGCTTGATGAGTGATAATTTTCTTAAGATCACTTGGTTGAAGTTTATTCTTGTCTAAGGCCAGATTAATTTCATCAGAAAAATGATTAACAGCGGCTTTAAAAACTTCTTTGCCATTCATAGATATAGAGGGGGCGATCTGATTCAGTGCTTCAAAACCCTTGCCAATACCCCAGGGATTTAATAAAAGCTCACTACCATCACAGTCATTATCCCAATGCGTATAACAAATCCCTCTGGATGAGCAATTCGTTTTATTTTTAAGTACTACAGCACCAAAACCATCGCCAAATAAGACGCCTGTTGTTGAATCGCTCTGCTCAGTAATTTTAGAAAAGGCATCACAACCCATTACCAGACCATAACTTAGTTTATTTGCCCGCATAAATGATTCAGCAAGAATCAAGGCATGAATAAATCCTGTACATGCTGCCTGTATATCAAAGGCCATAGCTTTTTCTATACCCAAGCCTTTTTGAATCAAGGTGGCTGTACTAGGCATGATTTGATAAGGTGTCGTTGTCGCAGTAACGATTAATTGGATTGATTGCTCATTAATATCAGCATGCTTAATAGCATTGGTTGCAGCTTTAATGCTTGCGTCAAGAAAATCTTCTCCGTCAAGAACATGTCGCTGCAGAATTCCTGACCGTTGGAATATCCATCCTGGTTCAAGGTTAAGCTTTTGTTCTAATTCAAGGCTTGTTATGATTTTTTTGGGTAAATAACTTCCACAACCTATTATATTGATGCTCATTAAAATCGCCTTCAATGCTTCTACGCAGAATCCTTTTGCGATTTTGTGCCTAATCCGTAGATATCCAAGTTTTTAACTAAGTACTGAACAGTATAGAACAGCTTGTTCGCATTAGCACAAATTTTGTTCAATTTTTTGATATCTGTTTGATGACTGTTTCCCGCGGCATCGCCGCGGGAAAATTCAGATTAGTAAGGTTTGACAATAACAGTTGTACCAATATCGATAAAGTCCTGGTTCAACCATTTGGCGGCACTAGGTAATACCCTTACACAACCATGGCTAGCATTATAGTTAGGCACTTCATAGGCGGCGTGGATAGAATAGCCACCATTAAAGTGCATACAATAAGGCATACGTGCTCCACCATGTGTTTCTACTGGATAAAGGCTAGAGGTACACTCTTCACCTTTCTTAGAGTAAACGTGGAAAGTACCAGTAACTGTTCGACAACCTCTTCCGGTATCTTCACAATAATCCTTTCCTCCTGAAGCACTTCCCGTTTTAACCCGGTTTCCTTGAGCATCATAAGCTGCCCATGCGGTGGCTTTCGGGTCAAAAATAAAGACTTTCCGACCGGTAGCCTCGCGTTTTTCTGGGAAATAACCAGCCCCTTTGTGATCCGATTCCATACTCATTGTGTAATGCGTATAACCCGCATCATCCACAATGCCTACTCTATCGGATGAACATGAAGCTGCCAAAACAGATAACGAACATATAACTAGTTGCTTTTTCATTGGTGATCCCTCCCTCTTTTTTTATGTTATCGGGAGCGACTTGAATAAATTTAGTGTTTTTTAAACATTTTTTTATCTATTTGATTTATTTATGATCTTTTTGCTTATTTAGTATCACATGCTTTAGTGATTCTGGCAGCATCGCCAAGATAGCCAAATCCAGTTGTTCATCACTACACTCAAAACAACCACCCCGTGCTGGCATTGCATTAACCCCCTCCTCCGTATGCTGCAACAAAACCTTAATACCCTGCTTTACTCGAGGGCCCCACTCATTTTCATCATTAACTTTAGGTGCACCTAACTGAATCAGAGGCTTAACCCCATGACAGCTTATACAGAAATGATTCACGATCTGCATACCCTCATCCTTGCTTCCTTTTATAGATCGCAGAAACTCCTGCGGATGATGGCTTTCTGCCTGTAATGTGGCTAGATGAAAACAGAACAAAAATGCAAAAACGAACTTTAAAGAGCGGTGCATCTTACCCCCCTAGGATTTTCTGATATAAACCTCAGCTAAAACTGGCACATAACTTGCTTTGTCTCTGCGATTGAAGAAATGAGGTTATCTAATGTTAAGACAGACGATCCTAGGTATTTTACTTATTTTTGCAAGCTCTTTCTTGCAAGCCGAGCAAAAACAATCCCTCGATTTAATTAAACAAAAAATTGAAAGTTATGTAGTAAATGAATTGGCAAATCAACATAGTGACGATATCCAGGTTTCTGCTGAAAAAATAGATCCCCGTCTTAATTTAAAAGCTTGCGAAGATGCTGAGCTTGAAGTATTCAATCCCTACAAAACCCCCATGATATATACAAGCACAGTGGGTATTCGTTGTAAAGAACAAAACACACATTGGACTTTATATGTACCAATAAGAATTACTCTAAACAAAAAAGTGATTGTTGCGAAACGAGCATTACCTAAGGACACACCAATTACTGTCGCTGATATAGCTAAGGTTAAAATGGATGTTAGTCATCTAAAACAAGGTTATTTCATCCAAGAGCAGGATGTAATTGGGCGAGTGAGTAAACATAACATTCCTGAAGGTACTGCGCTTAACGCATTTAATTTACAATCCGCTGTAGTCATCCACAAAGGTGAGCAAGTTAGTATTCAAGCAATCAATGAAATGATTAATGTCAGCATGCACGGCATTGCCTTAAATGATGGTGCTCTAGGCGACCTGATTAAAGTACAAAACCAGTCTTCTAAACGAGTGATTGAAGCACAGGTCAGTGGCACAAAATTAGTTAGAGTTACGCTTTAAAATGATGAAAACTCCTTCTTCTTTTTAGCGAATTTTCGCGAGCTTGTTTGCAAAAATTGGAGCTGATAAAAAAAATTATTTTTAAAATTTATTTAAAATCATAGTGACTTTTAGTTTTAAATGTGATATTCGTTGCAGATTGGACGAAATTTCTAAAGATTTCAGGATAGGAGCCGATAACAATCATGAGTGTAATCGAGAGTAATGTTATGGTAAATCCACTAAATGATTCGAGCAATTTTAAGCGGATTGACGTTGATAACCGAACCCAGCGTCAGCAAACTGTTGCTCCAGGTCAAAGTACTGATGAATCTAATCAAGTCAGTCTGAGTGATACCTCAAAACAAATGAATGCCTTAAAGGAATTTATTCAGAATATCCCTGATGTTAATAAAGCCCGCATTGAGTTTCTTAAAGAAGAATTGGCAAGTGGACGTTATCGTATCCTTAGCGATCAGGTTGCCGCAAAGATGTTTGCTGACATTGAGATAGCTTAGCTCTCAGCTTATTTTCTAATATAGCTGGATAGTTTTATTCTATCCGGCATATTTGCTACTTTCTTAGAAATTACGTTTTAAGGACTAAAATGACGAATCCCAAAGCAGAACAATTAATTAATTTGCTACAAGGAGAAATACTCTTGATTAGCAAATTAATTGACCACTTATCTGAAGAAAAAATAGCCTTGATGGAGCGTCAATTCGAAGAGCTGGAAGCCTTAGCCCAGAAAAAAGAAGAGCTTTCCCAACAACTTGAGAATAGTGCGAAACAACGAGTTGAAATCCTTGAAATTTCAAACTATGACAATAACGCCAAACAAAGCTTACAGATCTTTTTAAAACAATGTGATAGCGAGCAAGCAACAAAAATTGAGCAGTTAAATAAGCAACTTGCGGAAAAATTAGCTACCTGCCGCGAACAAAATTCAGTGAATGGCCAAGTCATCGCCACTAATCTTAATACTCGCCAGGAAATCATTAGCATTCTAACCGGTCAAGTGAATAACGATGCTATCAATACTTATACCGCAACTGGAAGTGTCTCCTCGAGTAATGAGTCGAGCAGACATCAAGAAGCTTGAATATCTAGCAGAAGCTGATATTTATTTCACTTATTGCACAGCATGGTTTTTAATTATATAATTCGCGCCATTTTTACCAATACAGACTAAAATGGCGCAAAATAATCTATTTAATTTTATTGCTACTAATTTCGCCTCTCTAAAAGCCATTTTTCTAGCCCAAGACATTAATCTCAAAGAGGATGAAAATCTGCAAGGTAAATCATATTATCGCTTTGACTTACCTTTTCAGCATCTAACACTCAGTACCGAAGAACAAGCATATAGACTAAAAGGCCATCATATTAGTATTTATCAAACTGAGAATGGTGCTAATCCAGCCCTTAGCCAATATCATTACACTGCCTATTTTAATGATAAAGCAGGTAATTCATATCAGCTTCATGTCTATTTTAACGCTGAAGACAAATTAACCATGCAGCCACTACTATCGATAAGAGATAGCCAATCTGGCCGGTTTACTCCTATTAGCAGCGAAGATTTTGATGAACAATTTATCAGCCTAGCAGTCTCATCAATGAGGCCAACAATAGGACTATTACGAAAACAACTTAGTGATAAAGTGTCCTCTCTCAAGACCAGCTTCCAGCAATTTGAAGCAAATGCTAGGCAATTATCTGAAACCTTAGACAGCAACCCCAATCTATACATTAAAGCACTTACTAAGGTTGAGAATGCCCTGGCTCTCCTCATTCCACTGGTACCCCATAGCGACTATGAGTCAAGAAAAAGTTTTATTGGTCAAATGAGAGTTAATGTTCAACGACTTTATTGTGATGATACAAAAGTAGATGAACCCTCTAAGGGGAAAGAGAAGGAAAAAGTGAAGCTAAGGAAAGTTCAACCTCAAACTACTAAGCTTTCTCAAAATCATCACACTCTATTCAGAAGCAGCAGAAAAGCAGATACACTTTTTGTTCAAGAGCTTGATGCCTTGATCCTAAGTCTATCCCAATTGCCAGAGGTAGCTGACCAACCAGCTCATTTAAAACAAATTTTCCCTCGAGTTTATCAACTAGCGTTATTGCTAGAGCTTGAAGCAGAACAGCCATCTGCGGACTGTTTAAGGAAACTGAAAAAGTTGCACAGCGCCCTTCATTCCGAGGGAGAAAATTTACTGCTTAGCTTATTAAAAGAAAGGAAATTTGAGCAAGCAAGAGAACTTTCGCCCTTCTTCTATATCTTTGACATCAAAAACCTAAATTTGGCCTTGCAGAGCAGAAACCATGAGTTGTTAGACTTTTTGTTGGCAACAAACAATTTTATGATTAATACGCAACCAGTAATTATCAAAGGCGTCACTTATCCTTCTGCTGTACATTACTGCTTTAATCGCCACAGCCAAAATACACCCATGCAGGATTGCTTGGCTGTGTTAATTAAACATGGCGCTTCACTCCTGGTTAAAGGTGATAATGGTTTACCAATAGGCCACACTATCCTTACAACCCCAGAGCATCCATTAAAAAGGGCTTTGGAGTCTAATAAAGACAATCTTAGTTTTTATAAACAACTTATCGTTGAATTAAATCGCTATCTTAAGGAAACCGAGGTTGAAGAAGCCCAGCAACACGAGCTAAATCAATCAATACGGTACTATCAACATTGTGTTGAGCGACTGAATGCACTGAATCAGGTCACTAAGTCAAGAACTGAAAAGAATTTCCTCTTGGATAAATTTTCAAGTCTACGATCAAAATATAGTGAGGGGCCTGTTCATAATCTTATTAACAAGTTAGAAAATGATAAGGAATTCCTTGAGGTCTCTAATACGTTAACTAGGGAAACTTTGGCAGTTATAAAACGATTGCCGGCTTTTCAGCGCAAGCAGCAGATTGAGGCAATAAACAAATCTTATGATGAGTTTGATATTTACTTTTCAAACAACGATCAAACGGACCAAGATTTTGAGGAGCTTAAGAACTCTGTTCTACCACAAGCTAGAGCAGCCCTAGAGACCATAAGAAAATTTGATGAGTATCTTGATATCACTAAAGAACTCAAGAAACCAACCTACACTAAAGGCGCTGTAAATAAAGCTAATCATCTAATAGCAAAGCAAAAGCAATTACATAAAGAACTTATAGAAACTCATTTTCAATATTGCTTACCTGAGCTACCAGTATCTCTTAAGACACTCGAAAATAATTTGCACGATATAAGCGCTTCTATGCAGAGTTTCTCCGACTTACTTGGCTCTTTATTTCCAGAACAAATGGAAGTTACAGAAAACGAGGAGGATGAAAAATCATCTGAACAAGCCTCTCAAGTTGAGGATGAGAAGGCAGTTGAGACATTGAAGAACCTTATTCAGTCATTGGACTCTTTTAATATATTCTCAAAGCAGCAGCCCAAAAAGTCTGATGATGAGCCTAAACCTGGTTTTTATAAGAGTGCGCCACAGTAGCATGCACGCTCCTCTCTAACTCTCACTGCCTTTAAGTTAACGTCAGTTATGGATAAGAGGTTTTATAACCGCTCGCGCTGAGGTCTGTGCGCAAGCACTGATCTCAACGCGTCACAGAGTACAAGGCTTCGAGACCCGAGGTATCCCCACGAATTTGTAACTCAAAAAATAGTTATTTATTAAATCATTATGCTCTTTCTTATGTCGCTCCCACGTAGGCGGGAATCAATTTCTCAAGCAAAGTGAAGTTTCCGCAAGCCAGCAGAAACTTCACAAAAAAGCGGGGTGTAATTCAATTAATTAGTCGTTCTTTGAATTTCTCCGAGACATACTCGCATGACAAATCATTTCCCCTTCAGCGAGCACAGGCTCAGAATTGCTATTATCAAAAAATGTCGTGATAAATTGCTGTTTAGTGATAATAGCTACCTTAGTAAAACCTAGATTATTCATTTTCATTGTCAGTTCATCTTTTCCTATACCCCAAAGAAAGTTCTCTTTTTTCTTATTTAACCACCATTTAATGAGGGGGCTAGCAGATTTAAATTGAATATCATTATTTGCTCGTTTATCCAAAAAAGTAAAAATTACATCTAGATTATTTGAAAAGAGGTCGATTAAGTCACTGAAACATTTATTGACATCATCTTCATTTAAATACATCAATACGCCTTCAATTATAACCAGTGTTTTTTTATTAAGGTCAATGATGGTTTGATCTTTTAGTACTTGTCTAATACCAATTTTAGAAAGATCTGCCGATAAAAAATATAAATTAGAGGGAGCATAACTCTTTAATAAAGCAGCTTGTTTTTGCTTTTGGGTGTTAGGATGATCAACTTCCATACATCTAACCTCGCTGTACCTTGAAGCCATTATTGCACACAAAGTGTCATATCCTGCTCCAATATTAAGGAGCTGTGTACAGCCATTTTCTATAATGCCTATAGTGAGTTCTTCAATATATTTCTTTCTAGTTGCAACATGTAAAATAAAACCCTTATTTAATAGGCTCTCAATAAATAGGAGTAATCCTCGAGTCAATTTATTTTTGATCAGGAATGAAAAAATTTTTGGATATTTGAATATTTCATTCGCTATAGCTTGGCTTAATTGAGCAGATTCTGGCGATACTATTAATGGCCCTGCATCGCTTTTTGATTCAAATAAAACTACTTTTAAAATAAGTGCTGCTGTAGCACTTGGTTTTTCCTTATTCATTTCCACTTAGCTCATGACTAAACATTTTTTTATAATGACGATACCAAGTCGATTGAAAAACCTCATGATTATCGTATTTCAATTTGAGTTTCAAAAAGTTAACAAATTGGGGATATGCATTTAATAATTCACTCTTGCTAGCCCATCTGTGATAAGTCAAATAAAAACTCCCGCCCAGTGCCTCTGCTCTATCAATAATTAACCTAAAATCACGTTTAGACTTTTCTAGCCCTTGAGGAGAATGAACAACATGAAAATTAAATACAATACAGGCATAATTTTGTTTAGCCCATGCTAAATAACTTCCATCATCTTTATTTATCAATCGCACTGTTCCATAGATAACATTGATTTGATCCTTACGGAAATCTTCTCTTAATTGAGCAAATAAGAAGGCTAATTTATCGCGAGGAACATAAATTTCGCTAATTACCTCAGACGAGTCTTTATTGATTTTTTCGTGATAATTATTAACGTATACACCCAGTTGATTTGTATCTGAGCGATAAAGTTGTCCATTGGTTTTAAGATAAAACTGAGAATAGATATCAAAGGCTTTGGATTTGTTTGTATGTGCAAGCAGAAGTAACTCGGTCCAATTTTCTTCTGATAATTCAAGACGTTTTGCTGGTATTTCATTAAGTTTTTTATTGACTGGCTTATAAAAAGAGTAAATTCCTCTTCGCATAAATCCATCTGATTTAGGATCGATATCGAATTGAAAATCACCGTATAAATAGTGATTTCTGGTTTTTTGAGTTGCTAAGGGAATAAACTGGTCAATATTCATTATTTCTACTTCACGTTGCAAAACTGTGACGGGCATTAATCGTAATTTAACTGTCGCAATGACACCAAACAATCCATAACCACCAATTACCAATTTGAATAACTCAGGATTTTTTGTGCGGCTGCAAAAAATTAATTTGCCTTCTGCGTTAATTAAGGTAAATGATTCGACATCATCGATCATTGGCTTCATATTGAGACCGCGCCCATGAATATTCGACGAAAGTGCTCCGCCAATGCTTAAATTATCAGCCCCAGTTTGTTTTTGTCTTATTCCCCATAAGGTTTTATTGTTTTTCTGATTTTTTAATAACCAGTCCACTATTTTAGTCCACTCAATACCAGACTCTACTTCTAAGATCCCTTTCTTATCATCTAAGCCGATTACTTTATTGTAATCGGTCATACTCAGGTTAATGGTACCCGTGCCAAACTGTTGCCCACCCATGGAATGTTTTCCACCACTAATACTGATAGACAAACCATCCGTTTTAGCTTGTTTGATTATCTGAATTATTTCCTCAATAGTCTTTGGATGTTCTACTCTAAGATGTAGGGTTTTATTGAGTTTAGAGTGAATATCATTGAGTTCCGTCTTCGAGTTTTCTGCTAGAGAATAGTCGCATAGAGAAATTATGAGCAGAATTAACAGTAAGTATTTGAATTTGATTATCATTATTATTTAATCTCACTTGAATTTAACGACTGTATTAAGCCCTTATAAAGTATAGACAAAGCGAGGATTTGTACTAAGTGATAAGTTGCATTGTAATTAAAATAAACTAAATGTATCGAAATTGCTGCATGCTGAATATAAGCTGCCAATAGGCTGAGCAAAATACCCATTAATATCCATATGCAATAAGTTGATTTAGTTTTTAGAAAGCTAACAAGGTTTGCTATGAATAAAAAAACTATTGCAGGAACATAGTTATAAATTGCAAAAGCAAAGTTTTGAGAATAAAAAATAATAAAGATGGAATAAACCAGAGATATAAAAATTATAAATACAATCCATTTAGACAGAGCGCGGTTATTGAAAATATAGCAACCTCCTAAAATCCAGCAAGAAGAGGCAGTTATCCCAATGCTAAGCATAACGACAGTCCAAAATCCTTTACAGCTAACTGTCATATTTGCACAAAATTCATGGATAATCCCGCCAAATAAAGAAGAGAGCGAAATAGTTAAAAATAATATTAACCAAAGGGATTTAATAAATTTTTTATTAGTTTGAAATTGATAAATTTTAAATGAAAACCAAAGGGTTATAAGAGTAAGAAGGTAGTCCGTTATTGCAACAATAGGTTCTGTCATTTTGTTTGGCTAGTACTTAATGTCAGATTATCATATTTAATATCAATATATTATTCAATGAGTTATTCCTGACCTTTCTGCAAGATTGCAGAAAGGCTTGTCCGAAAATAGATACAACGTACACGGCCAAAAGAGTAGATTAAGCCAGAACTCGATAAAAATTAGCAAATTGTGCACGAACCAGGTGATTGCTGGTTATGGTTATTATCAGCAGTAGCTTGCTTTTGTGTTTCTGTCTGGAACTTATTGCCATTCTGGCCAATTTTGTTTGAACTAGTTCCAGATAGAGAATTAGAGTACTGAACAGTCTGATTGCTTGGAATAGTTGGTGAACGAGCTGCCAACAACCCTATTTTACCTATTGCTCGAGCAGCGCTAGCAGCGTTGGCGCTTAAGTTTTCTACTCCTGATAATTGTTCAGTCTGTATTTTAGCAGCTCCGTTCTCCCCATTATTATTAGAAGTTATTTGAGCAGAAGATGTAAGGCTATCAGTTAAATGAGGTGATTGATTTGGACAATCCCCCATAAGAGTATCCTGTTGAGTGGCTGATTCGAGAAGAGTTAGATTTGTTTCAGTAAACCATGCAGGGTTTTTAATTAAATTTAGAGCCTTAAAGAACTCTATCGATGGATGCTTATCCGCTAAAAATGAGAATAAAATCTGTGAAGACGAATCGTCTTTTCTCATTCTATGCAAAAGATTTTGGTACTCACTGAGAGGACGCAAAGAAGCAATAATTCGAAGATTTTCTTTCTTTAGCAAGGGTGAATGAGGATTTTCTTTGTTTACATCGCTTACAAACTGAATGCTTGTGATTTTTTTATACGTTTAAAAGCTCAGGATCTTGCAATGGTTCAATAGTTAATAATTTTTCATCGATTTCAATCAGCTGATTCATATAATATTTTTGTAAGGCTAACATGGCTTTGAAGCTTGGATGATATTTTTCTTTACAGACCTGTTTGGGGATAGTCGCAGAGAATACTTCATTGCATAGTGCACAGCGCAATTTCTCAATCCAATACTTATTTATTGAAGCTAGATTTTGGCCTTTGATATTAACAAGAATACCCGGGGGAATGCGATAGAGCTTGCCTCCACAAGCCGATGGGCAGGACTCGCCAGGGCATAGAGAAGACTCAAGGGGTATTGTGTGTTCATTAGCATGGGGATACACAGTGTGGGGCATTCGTCCATGTCCTTTGGACTTTTTATCCTCCTGAGGGGCTTGATTAGAGGCCTCTGGCTTTTCAGAGTCTGTAACAACCTCAGGTTTTTCTATCGCAGGCGATTGCTTTTGAGTGGTTTTAGCACCCTTGCCAAAAATAAGGCGTTTTAAATTTGATATCGTTACTTTGTGCTCGACCAACGCTTTGGGTATCCATGAGGCAAGGTTAATACAGCCAATCACAAAAGGCTTTATTTCTTCAGGAAGATTCGATGATTGAACTAAGCTAATGGTTTCTTCTATCTCTTCATTGAGACTTTTCAATCACTTTTGGTAAGTCTTTGCCTAGTATCATTGAGAAATAGGTTGTTCTAAAAAACGGCAAGAATAAATAACTAACAACATAATATCAATAGGTTAATTGTTCAACCCCCACCCCCAATCTTTGATGCTTTGCTGAGAATTCACGAAAGCTCTCATACTATTCTCATTTGGAATATATCAAGCCAATTTTTCATTGGAGGTTAATAACGATTTAATTATCGCATGATTAAATTACCTCATATGGAGTAGTTAAAATTAATCCATAAGAGTTATTCAATGAAATGAAGGAGAACATCATGATCGTGATTAAACTAAATAGGGATAGTGATAAGGCATTATTAAAAGAATTCTTTGAAGCTGAACCCCGAGATACCCTATTAGCGAACGATTACATGGTGAGCACATTAGATGGGGACCATCCTATAAAGGTAGGTAATGATTTTCATGTTGGAATAGCCTCTCTGATTGAATTGGCAGCTGCCTGGGGAAAACTGGAGCACTTCCAATTTCTCTTAAACCTTCGAGAGGGAAATTTAAGTCGAGCAGATGCCCACAAAGCATTTTGCTGCGCGGCAGTGTGTGGACAGCAAGCAGTGGTAGAATATCTACAAAAGAATTGGGCTACTATTGCAGGTGATAAATTCCCTCCGTTTAATCCTTTGCTTTGGGCTGTAAGAGGTGGTCACTTAAATATAGTAGAATTTCTTCTGGGAAAAGGTTGGCCTGCAAATGGAGACAGCAATGCAGCACTTAAGCTGGCGATAGAGTTGGGTCACACGGATATAATCATGCATCTTGCAACTCAAGAATCCGTTCAAAAAAGTGTAGATCCAAATATAATTTCGAGTTTGCAGATTAAAAACAAGTTCGCAGCCAATATACAGATTCCAAATGAGAAAGAAGTACCGAAGAAAAATCCAGCGAAATCTCTGACGTTGCAAATGTTGCATATCGAAGTGATGAACTTTGTAAAAAACCATCTTATTGAAAGCATTGCTGCTCTTGACCCGCAAGACAGAAAAGAAATTCATGAGGATTTTATGAGTAATCACTGTCTGGATAAACATGCTTTAATTATTTTGAGTATACCTTCCGAAATAAAAAGGGAATTTCTTTTTAGTTTAAGTGACAAATATGGTGATAATTTTACACCAGAGTTTATAAACTTTGCTTTGCAAGGGCTCGATTTAGAAAAATTAGAGCGTAATGGTGATTTGTACTTTGATTTAAATATAGGAGCTCTGTTGCCCCCTGAGTCCGAGAAGATTTCGGAAACCTCCTTAAGCCTAGTTCCTCTTCCAGCTCCAGTAGTTATAAAAATACAATGGCTAGATGAGCTACAGCATCGTATTGAAACAATGTCATTTGCTGAGGATAAATTTTTCCAAAGTACAGTCAATCTAAAGCTGGAAAATGGAGGATTCAAACGGGTACCGCACTATGTAGTACCAGTTTATCAAGAGTTAATTAATCCACATTCAGAACCTACTGATAAATCAAAAAAGATTGAACAATGGACCAGGAACGCTCTAAAAAATCATAATAGCAAAATTCAAACTTCAGCAGAAAAAGCTTTTTATAGCAAAATTTTACAAAGCATACCTCTTAGTGCAAATAACAACGAGCATACAGCCCGTACTATAGGACCAAAATAGTAAGATTATAAGGGGGAGCCCTGTGAGGAGATGGGAACCAAACATGACCTTCCTACAAGATTGCAGAAAGGTCACCTCTGTTTGGAAGATAGATTCCTGCCTGCGCAGGAATGACATAAAAATAGATCAACTTATGCAATTAAAATACATTTTTTTAGTCATACATCTGAATTTCAAATTCGTCGGGATACCTCAGGTCGCGACTGCCTAAAGTCCTCCTCAGCCCGAACGGTTTGAGGTAGCATCCTTAACGTACTGCGCTTTATGCGCGGTACGTAGGCGAAGGTATAGCTTAACGTCAGTGTCTCTAACTTTATCCGCAAAGGGATAGAGAATATTTCGTCTTCGAAAGACTATTTATTTTATGAAGTCCCAAAGTCCGTATGCAACATGCATTTTTTTTGTTTTTCTTACGATAAGTTGAATAAGAAATATCATCGAATTGATAACATTATAAAAATAGGATGATTCACGAATAACATCGATATAGATGTTATAGCGTATTTGATCTGAATTATTAAATGATTGATGAATATAAGTATCATCAAAAATAAATAATGGATTTTCATACCAAAAATGCTTTTTGTTATTTACTTCAATATATATTTCATCATTTTGCACAGGATTAATATTATAAAGAACACGCAAGGTCATGCGTAAAGGGCCAAAATGTCTTGATGTAGAAGTTTGTTTATTAAATGCAGATATGCCTATTGTTTTAATGAATTTAAAGGGTTTATGAAAAGCGTCTATTTGAATAGAGTTGTTAATGTTTTTTCCATACCATTTAAAGAGCATCATGTTTTTTCCGTCTATCTTCTCATCTAAACTTTTTACTAAAAAATCTTTATTAATGTTGTTTAAAACATATTTGATTTCATTTTGGCATTCCATTGACAGATCGTTAAGTTCATAAACAGATTTTCTACTAAATGTTAATAAATCTATAAACAAATTAATGGGTGATAAAAGCCAGGTTATGTAATTAGAGAAAAAATACTGCTTAATTAAATAGCTATTGAGTGGCCTGTTAGCAGAAACATCAATTAACCCGCAGATCAGCAACCAAATGATTACTTTAGGAAAAAAATACAAGGAGGCGCCTACAATGAGCAAGAAACTTAAGCGGCTTGACATTTAATTTCCCCCTTTTTAAAACCCAACCCCAAGAAATAATGCCCCAGGTTAAAAATCTCAAATAGACATAAGGCAAAAAAAACATTTTTTCCTTATCTTCGCAATGAAATCAACGCTAGCGAGCCTGCATTCTTAATGCACCATCCAGTCTAATTACCTCACCATTAATCATCGCATTTTCAATAACATGCTTGACCAAACTGGCAAACTCTTCCGGTTTACCCAATCGTTTTGGGAAGGTTACGGTAGCAGCCAAACTATCTTGAACCTCTTGCGGCATATTCAAAAGCATGGGGGTTGCAATAAGCCCTGGAGCAATTGTATTTACACGAATTGCATGCTGGGCTAATTCACGAGCAGCTGGTAAGGTCATCGCCACAACCCCGCCTTTAGAGGCACTATAAGCCATCTGACCAATTTGTCCCTCAAAAGCAGCGATTGAAGCCGTATTAATGATAACGCCTCTTTCCTGCGACAGTTTATCGAGCTCAAGGCTCGCCATCGCGTTTGCTACAACACGCATAACATTAAAAGTTCCCACTAGATTAATATCAATAACCTGCTTAAAGGCTTCTAAAGGCATTGGCCCTTCTTTACCTACCATTCGTTTGGCTGGAGCAATTCCAGCACAGTTGATACAAATCCGCGGGATGCCGATTTGAGCAATAGTCTGAGCCATCGCTCGTTCAACATCTTCGGCAGAGCTAACATCACAGGCAAGCGCTAAGGCAACTTGCTCTGGGCTGTTTTCAATCTGTTTATCCCATACAACGACTTTTACACCTTGTTCACCTAAGGTCTTTACACAAGCCCTACCCATACCTGAAGAGCCGCCTGTAATTACAGCAGTCTGATTATCCAAATTCATTGCAAACTCCTTCTTAGATCTCTATTGTAAATAAGCTTTACTTAGCGCCTTAAACTCAGGTGTACCAGCCTGACCAACCCACTCAAAAAAGACCATTTCCGAGGTTACTAAATGCACGCCCTCTTGCTTCATCCGCTTAAGTCCATATTTATAATCAAGCTCGGAACGACTAGCTACTGCATCGACAACTGCAAAGACTTCATAACCCGCTTGAACTAAATCCAGCGCTGTTTGCAAAACACAAACATGGGTTTCAATCCCAATTAATACCATCTGCTTTTTCTGTAAAGGTTGTAATTTTTGTTTAAATGATGGCGAACGAAAACAGGAAAATTGCACTTTTTCAATGCTATCTTCTGCGGGCGCAAATCCGCGCAGAGGCTCAACGGTTGAGCCTAAACCACTGGGATATTGTTCACTAACTAAAATTGATACGCCCAATTCTTTAGCCAACCGCAGGGTCCATTGGCAACGAGCGACTAAAGCTTGGCTATTTTGTACATGAGGTGTTAGTTTTTCTTGTACATCAATGAGTAATAAGCACGATTTATCTCTTTCAAGTAACATCCCTTTCTCCAAATCGAAAAAACACCATCAGAGCTTAAATTAAGGGGGGCTGTCAAGAGTCACTGGTATTAAGTTATCCCGCAACTATTTCTCACAAAGCACAGTTCCAATATAGGGATAGATTCCCGCCTGCGCGGGAATGACAAATACTCTTAACATTGCCGCAGTATTGACAACCCCCGAGCCATAAGATTACAATGCAACAATGTTACATCACACTAATACAATATCATGAAACAACATCAACTACATAAACCAGATTCTACCCATCATCTAATGCATGCAATCAGCCAGCTAAAGAATGAAAAAGAAGCCTTAGCCTTCTTTAGTGATTTATGCACGCCAGCAGAGCTTGAAGCGATGACTGATCGTTGGGAGGTTGTGCCCTTACTTCGTCAAGGCATTCCCTACAGAACTATTCATGAGCAAACTGGCGTCAGCGTAACAACTATAACCAGGGTCGCACGCTCTCTAAGTTATGGAAGCGGCGGCTATAACCTAATTGCAGATCGTTTGGAGCAGCCGTGAAGACACGTTTACGTTTAGCCTTACAGAAAAAAGGCCGATTAGCACAAGAATCCCTTAATCTCTTACAACAATGCGGATTAAAGTTCCGCTTAAAAGACAATGCCCTCCTCACCCATGTCGATAACTTTCCCATCGACTTACTTTTTGTCCGTGATGACGATATTCCAACCCTTATTTTTGATGGCCTTTGCGATGGCGGCATCGTTGGCGAAAATGTCTTATTCGAAGCGGAGCTGGCAGCAAGCAACAATCAATATAATACTATCTTGGCGCTAGGTAACTGCCGTTGTCGTCTGTCAATTGCAGTACCTGCAGGCTTTGATTATCGTGGTTCAGGCTCTCTCGATGGTAAGCGTATAGCAACCAGCTACCCTTTACTACTCAGCCAATACCTTGCAAAACAACAAATTTGTGCAGAAACATTGATACTCTCAGGCTCTGTTGAGGTAGCACCCAGAATGGGTATGGCTGATGCCATTTGCGATCTTGTTTCAAGTGGGCAAACACTAGAGGACAATAAACTGATTGAGGTTGATAAAGTCTTAGATAGCCAAGCCGTCTTCATTCAAACCTCTAAACCAGTAGAACCACCCTTTGAAGTATTATTCACCATGTTAAAAAGGCGCATACAGGCTGTGCAACAGGCAATGGAGCGTAAATATATTCTTTTCCATGCACCGAAACATGCCTTAGAGCGAATTTGTGAACGCCTTCCAGGTGCGGAATCCCCCACTATCCTGCCTTTGCCAGCTAATCCTGACAAGGTTGCGGTTCATGTTGTTTCCAGTGAAGGCATTTTCTGGAATACCTTAGAAACAATTCAATCCTTAGGCGCCAGCTCGATTTTGGTCCTTCCGATTGAAAAAATGCTGGAGTGAATTTGATGTTAACAATAATTGATTGGCAAGCCCTGACCCAAGAAGAAAGGCAACAAAGGTTAAGCCGACCTGAACAGACCAGCTCCTTTAAAACAGAGGTCGAAAATATTATTAGAGCAGTAAGGGAACGTGGCGATGAGGCTCTCTTTGCCTTCAGCCGTGAGTTTGACAAGGCTGAGCTCAGCGGATTAAGAGTCCTCCCTAAGACTATCAATGCAGCAGCAATCAAACCCGAAGCCCAAGATGCTCTGGAACAAGCCATAGAAACAATAAGAACATACCACCAAGCAATGATGCCAGACAGGAAACAGGTGACTACAGCTAAAGGTATTAGCATCGAGCGAATTTACCGGCCTATTTCGCGAGTTGGTCTTTATGTTCCTGGCGGCAACAAGACTCCCTTAGTTTCATCCGTTTTAATGCAAGCAATTCCTGCCAAAGTGGCCGGTTGTCCAATTAAAGTTCTTTGTACACCGCCTAATAGCCAAGGGTTGGTTGACCCACACCTATTAGTTGCCGCCCGTCTCTGTGATATTGATACTATTTATCCAATTGGCGGCGCCCAGGCAATTGCTGCAATGGCTTATGGTACTGAATCAGTCACTAAGGTGGATAAAATTTTTGGTCCTGGCAATGCCTATGTTACCGAAGCAAAAACCTTAGTTGCAGCCGATCCCAAAGGAGCCGCTATTGATATGCCCGCTGGGCCCTCAGAGGTGATGATCCTTGCTGATGAGCAAGCAAATCCTGACTTTGTGGCAGCCGATTTACTCGCTCAAGCCGAACACGGGATTGATTCGCAGGTCATTTTGCTTTGTGAAAGCCAAAGCTTTGCCGACTTGGTCAATCAACGACTAAAGGAACAATTAGCGATACTGACAAGAGAGAGCATTATCAGAAAGTCTTTGCAGCAAAGCGCTATTCTGCTCTGTACCTCCCGCTCTGAGCAGCTGGAAATTATCAATAGCTATGCACCTGAGCACTTAATTATTAACTGTTCTGATGCGAGTGCTTGGGTACCCGAGATTGTTTCTGCTGGAACCATCTTTCTTGGCAAATGGGCTGCAGAATCGATGGGCGATTATATCACCGGCTCGAATCACGTCTTACCTACAAATGGCTATGCGCGCAACCACAGCGGCTTATCCACTATCGACTTTCTGAAAAGCTTAAGTGTACAGTCAATCAGCGTTGAAGGATTGGCAAACTTAGGGCCAGCAGCGCAAACCATTGCGCTTCTCGAAGGTTTAGACGCCCATGCCAATGCAATTAAATTACGATTAACTAATAAAAGGGAGTGCTGACATGTCCGTATTGAATCTGATTCGTCCTGACTTGATGACTATTCAAGGTTATATCCCTGGTGGCGATGACTTAGCCTATCGCTTACATGCCAATGAACTGCCCTGGGCTCCAGTATCCCTTGATACGGTAGCAATCAATCACTATCCTGACTTTCGTCAACAGCAGCGCTTGCAAGAGCAGATTGCCTCTTATTATCAGATCGATAGCGAGCAAATGCTGTTAACAAGAGGCAGTGATGATGGCATTGATTTTCTCATGCGACTATTCTTGACTGCAGGCCAGGATAGCTTTATGCAATGCCCGCCTACTTTTCCGATGTATGAGTTTTATGCTGGCTTGCAGCAGGCCAAAACCATCAACTGTCCCTTGGATGCTGACAATGGCTTTAGTCTGCCTGTGGAAAAACTATTTTCCTTATGGCAAGCCAATTGCAAGCTCATCATGCTTTGTCGTCCTAATAATCCGACAGCAAACCTGATTGACTTAGCAACAATAGCCCAGATTTGCGAGCAATTTCGCTCTAAGGCCGTCATTGTTGTCGACGAGGCCTACATTGAATTTGCTCAGGTTCCGAGTGCGACAACGCTGTTATCCTCTTTTGATAATTTAATTGTGTTACGTACCCTCTCCAAAGCTTATGGTATGGCAGGACTGAGACTCGGTGCACTCATTGCTCAACCGCAATTAATTAAGATTATGCAGAATGCGATGCCACCTTATACCCTGTCTAGCCCTGTGATTCATTTAGCCCAACAGGCCTTAGAAAATAAACCCTGGTTTGACAACAAAATCCAGCAAATTGTGAAAGACCGCGAAGTACTTAATGCGCAATTAAAGCAATCGGCCTGGATTAAAACTGTCTATCCAAGTTGTACTAACTTTATCCTTGTCGCGAGCCCCCATGCCCAAGCATTGGCCGCCTGGTTTGCTGAACTAGACATTGCGGTTCGCTATTTCGCTGCAGGTTCGCTACAGAATATGTTGCGAATCACAGTGGGTGATAAGAATCAAAATCAACGTTTGTTAGCTGCTCTAAACAGTTTTCAACCCTAAATGGGGATTGCTATGCAACGAGTTTTATTTATTGATAGAGATGGAACCTTAGTTGAAGAACCTGCGGATTTTCAGGTGGATGACTTAGCAAAAATCCGTCTCTGCCCTGAGGTCATTCCTGCACTTATCGCCTTGAGCAAGGCGGGTTTCCGCCTAGTCATGGTATCCAATCAAGACGGTTTGGGAACCTCTAGTTTTCCAACACCCTCTTTCCAAAGCTGCCAGGAGTTTATCCTTGCCCTGTTTCGTTCTCAAGGCATTGAGTTCAGCGATATTTTTATCTGTCCTCACAAAGCAGAGGATTACTGTAATTGCCGTAAACCCAAAACAGCCTTGTTGGATAGTTTCTTAGTGGAGAATCCTATTGATCGCAGCAATTCCTGGGTTATTGGTGATCGAGCTACAGACAAAGAGCTGGCTGACAATCTAGGGGTTGGTTTTCTTCCTGTTGCAGCAAACCACAATTGGCAGCAAATTGCTGAGACTATTTTAGGGAAAAAGCGTTCTGCCTCAGTTAAACGACAAACGAAGGAAACAAAGATTGAATTAAGCCTAAGCCTCGATGCGGAGGCAACAACCCGAATTAATACGCCAATCGGCTTTTTTAGCCACATGCTAGAGCAGGTTGCAAAACACGGCGGTTTTGCCCTGCAAATTGAGGCGCTAGGCGATATTGAAGTGGATGAACACCACTTGGTAGAAGACACGGCAATCACTCTTGGCGAAGCCTTGAAGAAAGCACTAGGGGATAAATGGGGTCTGACACGCTACGGCTTTACCCTCCCTATGGACGAGGCGCTTGCCTCTGTGGCCATTGATCTCTGCGGCCGCAGCTATTGTGTTTTTGATGGGCAATTTACCCGTGAATTTGTAGGTGGAATGGCTACAGAAATGGTGCCCCATTTTTTTAACTCCTTTGCCACAAGTTTGGGAGCAACCCTACACATCAAGGTCAGAGGGCATAATCACCACCACATGATTGAGGCCTGTTTTAAAGCCTTAGGCCGAGCGCTACGCCAAGCCTGTTTACAATCTGATAAGGCCTTGCCATCCACTAAGGGGGTTTTATGATTGCGGTGATTGATATAACTGGCAACAATTTAAGTTCGCTAACCAATGCAATCCAAAACCTAGGTTACAGCTATAAATTGACACATGATCCAGAAGAGTTGACTAAGGCTAGCCATGTGATTTTACCCGGTGTGGGTGCCGCCCCTGCGGCAATGCGGGCGCTAAAGGTCTATCAGCTAGCTGATACCCTGCGAGCCTTAACCCAGCCAATTTTGGGGATTTGCCTTGGTATGCAATTACTGCTCGAGCATAGTGAAGAAGGCGATGTTGCCTGCTTAGGACTAATACCTGGTAGTGTCAAACGTTTGCCGGTACTTACTGAACATCCAGTTCCCCATATGGGTTGGTCTAAATTGATTTGGACTAAAGAAACGCCTCTTTCGCAGGGATTAGCAGAGCAGGACTATGTGTATTTTGTCCATAGCTACGCCCTTCTTAATAAAGAGCAGGCTCTGGCAAGCTGCCAATACAGTGAAAATTTCACAGCGATTGTTCAGCAAAACAATGTTTACGGTATGCAATTTCACCCGGAAAAATCTGCTGAAACGGGTCTTACATTGCTTAATAACTTTTTAAAGTTGGAGGAAAGATGATAATTATTCCTGCTATTGATTTACAAGACGGCCAATGCGTAAGACTACGCAAGGGACAATTTGATCAGGTATCAATCTATGATTATTCGCCAATAACCCTTGCCCAAGGTTATGCCCTGCAAGGAGCAAAGCGTTTGCACATAGTTGATCTTGATGGTGCTAAATCGGGCGAAATCCAACAGCTGCCCTTGATTCAAGCGATGCACGGAGCAGACCTTTGTCTTCAGGTTGGTGGAGGTATTCGCAGCCTTGAATCAGCTAAGCGTTGCTTGGAGCTGGGTATCGAAAAGCTGGTCATTGGCAGTATTGCGATTAGCAATCCTGAGCTAACCGAGCAAATCATTGAACTTGCAAAGGCAGAGAATATTGTTTTAGCCCTCGATGTACACCTTGAAAATGGGATACCAAAACCTGCTATTCATGGTTGGCAAACTACAACAGATAACAGTTTGTGGGATAGGGTCGATTACTACCAGCAACGCGGAATTACAACGATCTTATGCACGGATATAGCAAGCGATGGCATGATGGATGGACCTAATTTCTTGCTTTATCAAGAGGCAATTAGTCGTTTTCCACAAATCAATTGGCAAGCCTCTGGTGGAATTCGTAATGTGGAAGACTTGGAAAAACTGGCTTCTCTTGGTTTAGCTGCAGCTATCTTAGGACGCATGCTCTATGAAAGTGATTTTGATATTTCCTCTTATCTGGCGAGACAGAAATCATGGTAGCTAAACGCATTATTCCCTGCCTTGACGTTTGTAATAATCAGGTGGTCAAAGGCGTTAAATTCCTTAATCACCGAGTTGTTGGCGATGTGCTTGAGCTGGCAAAACACTATTCGGCCATGGGGGCTGATGAGCTGGTTTTTTATGATATTACAGCAAGCTCCGATCAGCGAACTGTCAGCGCCTCTTGGATCAACCAGGTTGCAGCAACAATTAATATTCCCTTTACAGTTGCAGGCGGGATTCGTTCAGTTGCTGCAGCAAGAGCTATCTTGCAAGCAGGTGCAGATAAACTATCAATTAATAGCCCAGCCCTTGAGAATCCAAGTTTAATCAACGAGCTAAGCGATGAATTTGGTAGTCAATGCGTGGTAATAGGCATTGACTCTCAGTGGCTAGATGATGATTTTTATGTTTATCAATATACCGGCGATGTGACTAAAAGCAGAAATTCCAAACGAAAAACCCTCGACTGGATTAAAGAGGTACAAGAGCGCGGTGCCGGGGAAATTGTGCTCAATTGCATGCAAGCCGATGGTGTTAGATCAGGCTATGATCTGCGGCAACTACAATTAGCGCGCAAGCAAATACAAGTCCCCTTAATAGCCTCAGGCGGCGCAGGCAAGATAGATGATTTTGTCCAAGTTTTCCTGCAAGCCAAGGTTGATGGCGCACTTGCAGCCTCTGTTTTCCACGATAAGCTTTTATCAATTGCTGAAGTAAAACAACAACTCCAGACGAACAATATTGAGGTCCGCTTATGAATGATTTTCAACCAAGCCAATTAGATTGGCAAAAAATGAATGGGCTTATTCCAGCTATTATTCAAAATGCCAACAACGGCGAAGTACTGATGTTAGCTTATATGAATGAGCAAGCCCTGACAGTCACCCTCGAAACCCGCCAGGTTAGTTTTTATAGTCGTAGCAAGCAACGCTTATGGACTAAAGGAGAAAGCTCAGGTCATTTTCTATCACTTAAGGCCATTTCACTGGATTGCGATGGCGACAGTTTATTAGTGCAGGTTGAGCCACAAGGGCCAAGCTGCCACCTTGGTAATTCAAGCTGCTTTCAACCACCCATGGAATTCAAACTTGGAATCTTAGACAGCTTAATTAAAGTGATTGAAGAGCGCGCGCAAAGCAATGAGGCATCAAGTTACACCGCGAAATTGCTGGCAGAGGGACTCAATCGTTGTGCGCAAAAGGTTGGTGAAGAAGCAGTTGAAACCGTGATTGCAGCAGTTTCTAAGAACCGCGAAGAGTTGATCAATGAAGCTAGCGATCTCATTTTTCACCTTCTAGTCATGTTGCAAGCCTGTGAATTAAGTTTTTATGAATTGCTGGACTGTTTGCAAAAGCGGCATCAGTCGTTTGGTGAACGGGTTTGAGTCAAAGAACTTCGAACCAGAAGCCCCTCATCCGCCCTTCGGGCACCTTCTCCCCAAAGGGGCGAAGGGACTCTTATTTATCCCATCTCCCCTCTGGGGAGAAGGTGGCGCGAAGCGACGGATGAGGTGCGGTTTTAGCACAGCCCCCTTTACCCTTCGGGTGCCTATAACATGAACTATCCTAGGGTATTAGAAGAGTCCAAATCATCAAACTCATCAATTATGTCCTCATCTCTTTTCGAGCTTATTTCGACTACTTCGCCATCCTCTTTCACCATATCTTCCAAATTACCATTTACTCTTGTCTTAATGAATTCCTGATTATCAAATACTCTGGCTAAACGTCCTGCGCTAAAATCTGCCATTTCAGCATAAGTTGTCTCAAATTGCCCTCGCTGAACAGGAGCCATTTTTGGATTTAGAATTACTTCATTTCGTTCAGCAGAAAACCAGGTATTAAACTTAAAAGCCAATTTATCAATGAATTGTAAAAAAGAACGCAAAACTGAGTTTTGGTTTTCTTCTTGTATTACTGAATTGATACTCATTGAGGAATAATGCATTAAAGCTTCAGCTTCAATCATTGAGGAATAACCACCACATTGATAACGGTTAAACTTTTGCGGACCACCAAAACTAGTTGGATCTACATGTTGCCAATCTTCATCGCCTGGAGGCTTAATCATCGCTGTAAAATGATCTCCACCCCACATAGTTTTTGTACCAGCAACCACTGTAGCAGCACAATATTTTTTCTCTACAGGAGTTACATGATTTGCAAGGCAGTGATTGCGATATTTCAGATAACATTGATTAAATATATTGTTCATATACTCTTTTCGTGCCCTACTATCCATTTTTGAAGTAATATCTTGCGTTGCGGGCAATAAGAAGACAGGAACATTATCATCATCTTGTTGAACTACACAAAAGTCGACTGTTTGAGTTTTGCCTGAATTACCCTCATAAAGCTCCTCATCATAATCTAGAGAGAATTGCTTTATCTTCTCGGCAGGAACCCCTTCCAGTATACGACTTCTTGAGTTGTTAACCATCTTGTAGTTTCCATACTCCCGGCCACAACTATCCAAATAAGCATTATCTCCATTTTGCTCATTAGGTCCAATTAAAACGCCCATATGGGACCCCTTATAAACAATAGGTATTAATAGATACTATATCAGAATTAAGATGAATAGGTCAATAATTGCCCTACATGAACCCTTAATGCCCATCATTGTATTTTGGGGTGCAACTCAGCTAGATCACAGCCAATAACACAGCAGTCAGATAGCTACCCTCAGGAAAGGCCGCCAGAGTTGGGTGACAACTTGAGGGACCGAAAATCCCAAGAACTCTAACCTGCTTACCTGCCGCTGGCGCCTGACTACTCACCAGGCTAGAAAAATCCTGTGCCGATAAGGCTGAGGAACAATTGCAAGTCATCAATAAACTTCCAGGACGCATAGCCTTAAAGATTTCTCGATGCAGGAAACGGTAATAGTTTTTAGCCTTTTCAGCATGTCGCTGCGAAGGAACCAATTTAGGTGGATCAAGGATAACTAGATCATAGTCACCAGCCTGTTGTAAATAATCACGAGCGTCCGCTTCAATAAATTCAATATTACTAATGCCGTTTAAAACCGCGTTTTGCTCCGCTTGACTTATCGCTTGTGCAGAACTATCTACAGCTATGACCTTAGCTGCACCAGCCTTGGCTGCATGCAAGGCAAAACCGCCAGTGTAAGAATAAAGATCGAGTACACGTTTACCCTTTGCCAAGGCAGCAATTCGTTGATGGTTTTCACGTTGATCGAGAAACAAACCGGTCTTTTGCGCTTGCGAAAAATCAACCTGATAACTAACTCCAGCCTCGAGTACCTGCGCCGTCATTGGCTCGACCTGTTCAATCTCCGCTGTCCAGCCATCTTGGCCAAGCGGTTTTTTCTGCGCCAACCAGACGATTTTCTCGTCGGGTAAGAGTTTCAGAATCGTTTGCTTGATAATCTCCTTATTGGCTTCGACCCAAAGAGCGGAGCTCGCAACCACTGAGATCTGGTTAAAACGATCAATAGTCAGACCGGATAATCCATCAGCTTCAGAGTTGCAAAGGCGATAGGCCGATGTATCTTTATTAGGTAGTCCTAAGCTTTCACGCACAGCAAGCGCCTGACGCAGACGATAGGCAATGATTTCAGCCAGGGAAGAGTTATTGACAGTCTCCCAGCTTTGACAGAGAACACGAACGCGGTATAAGGAATGTTCGTTATAAACACCGGTAGCAAGAAACTCGCCCTCATCGCTAAAGACATCGACCAGGCTACCAGTAACCAGCTTGCCCTTAGTCTTGCTTATCGCCTTTGGAAAAATCCAGGGATGCCCGCGCCGCACAGTATTCTGCTTGATTTTATGTAAATAAACTGCGGCTTTCATAGATTAGAAATGGTCAAAAATTAAGAGTGGCGAAGTATAAACCAGATTAGTTCTCACTACTATCTCATTTTAAGCAAAGCCACGCCGGGTCTAACTAAGGCAGATCCCCAACATTACGTCATCCAGAGCGCCCCAGCACCTTTGGGGTAAACATCGATAAAGACCTCGTCATCCCGAACATAGTGAGGGATCTCCGGGATTAGCACAGTACTACACTCAGGAGATGTCTCTCTACGTTCGACATGACGTACGTCTTTGGGAGCGCAGCGAAGGATCTCCTGAATGTGGCACTGTGCTAATCCCGGAGATCCTTCGCTGCGCTCTGGATGACGTGCTTTAGGGGGACAGGGCTCATCTATTACAGACACTTGTGTAGATAAGCCACGGGAATTCGGATTCACTTCATTCTCCCCCTATTCGCAACCCATTTCGAAACATGTTAGCATCAGTTTTTTTGCAATAAAGGATGAAATATGTGGTTCAATAATGCGCTTATCTACAAGTACGAACTTGATGAAACAGTTGATTTTGCTAGCTTACTCGCTGAGGAAATCTTGAAACCCTGCCCACCTCATGCCCGATTTATTTATGGATGGCTCCCTGCCTTTGCCGATGAATTAGTCCAGGAAGTTGCTGGCTGCTCTCTAATTTGCCTAGGCAAGGAAGAGCGAATTCTACCGCGTGGTGTTATTAATCGCATGCTCGCTGAACGTGTTCAAGCGATTGAAACACAACAAGGCCGAGCTATTAAACGGGCTGAAAAAGCACAAATTGCTGAGGATTTAGAGTTTGAGTTATTACCAAAATCCTTTTGCGTACAAAAGCAATTGCCGGCTTTATTAGATTCTGTAGAGAAACGCTTAATTATTAATGCCTCAAGTAATAATCAGGCCTCACAATTAACCTCTCTTCTACGCAAATCAATTCCAGGTATCCAGATTGAACCCCTGGCTCATCAGGACAATTTAGCTCTGCGCTTTGCCCACTGGATTTCTGATCCCTCTTTGTTACCCCCCTCCTTCCAACTTGCATCCGATTGCCTGCTATTTTCTCTGGATGACGAGAAGAAACGAGTAAATTGCAAAGGTTATGAATTACCTGCAGAAGAAATTTTAACGCTTTTATCGCAAGGCTTAGCTGCTGCAGAAATTTCCTTAATATGGAATGAGCGTATTCAATTTACCCTAACCCATGATTTGGTTTTTAAACGCTTGAAGAGCCTCGATTATTTGATTGATGAATTTAACGAAATCAGAGATCTTGAGGAAGAATACCAGCAACGTGACGCAGCTTTAACACTTCTAGGCGGTGAGTTACGATCTTTGGTTAATGAGCTTCTAGTTAATTTGAATAGTAATGAGACAGCAGAGGAAAATAAAGAGAAGGCTGGTGAAGAGGTTTGTCCTGCTTGATACACCACCCCTCTGGCACACCAGAATCTTCCCTTCTCCCTTTTAGGGAGAAGGTGCCCGGAGAGGGTTAGCCTAATTAGTAGATATAATCGGCGGATTACTATGATAAGTAGCCTGATAAACTGCCAAAGCATCATTAGCAGCCTTCGTTAAACCTAAGTGAGTATTTGCATTATAAATCAATGCCAAGGCTTCACGTGAACTTGGTGCTTGCGGATAGTTTTGAACCAAGTAATTTGCCCTCTCTGCTGCAGCAACAAACATCTTACGCTCATAGTAGTACTTAGATGTATTCAATTCGCGCTGAGCAAACATATTGCGTAAATAAATCATACGCTGCAAGGCATTTGGCTTATAGCGGCTCTCTGGGAATTTTTGTATCAGCGTTGCAAAATCAGAATATGCCTGTGACTGTGTACCAGGATCACGCCACGACTCATTAACCGGCAACATATTAGCCATAGTACCGCGTGTTTGTTGGAAATTTGCCAGTCCTTTCATGTAATAAGCATAATCAACATTTTTAGCACGTGGATAAAGATGAATAAAACGTTCCGCAGTTGCGGCAGCAGAAGGGAAATCCCCTTTTTGATAATAAGCGTAAATCAAATCCATCTGTGCTTTCTCAGCAAAATCGCTAAAAGGATACATAGACTCTAACGCTTCCAGACGTTTGGCAGCACTTTCATATTGCTCTTTAGACATCGCTTTTTGTGACTCAGCAAAAAGCTGCTTCGCTGTCATCCCTTGATAAGGATTGTTATCTTCATCATCTCTTCCCCACCATTTTTTACATGCTGTTAAAGAGAGTAACATACTGATAAGGAGTAACACTTGAATTCGTTTCATATAAAGACCTATCACACCTACGTTTGCAAATGCCGCTCATTATACTCATCCGTCAGAATTTTGCGAACTGTATAACAAAAAAGAAAAGTTTTCTGCAAGATAAATAATCTATAAAAATAATTTGCAATGAAACAAACCTTGAGATAGTATTCTGCTCTGTCGGAGAGGTGGCTGAGCGGTCGAAAGCGGCGGTCTTGAAAACCGTTGAAGGGCAACCTTCCCAGGGTTCGAATCCCTGCCTCTCCGCCAAGTCAAAATCCCCCTGTTGTAAAAATCAATTAACTCCCTACAAGCTTGTAATACCTTAATAAGTCGGGTAATAACATTATTGGCTTATTAATAGTCCACATGTAGACTCATACAAATATATAGTCTATATTTATATCGAAAGCTCATTGGATTTTGAAAAAAGCTCCGCCGGAGAAAATCATGATTAGGGCCAAGTTGACTACAATTAATAGTGCTCAGATGCAAACTGCACTCAAGGCTGTGCTTAAAATTCTTGAGAAATGGCAGTGTAGTGTTGAAGAAACCCAGATTTTACTTGGTTTAAAACGCTCGACCTTATTTAAATATAAAAGCATGCCCGAAAGTGCTTCAATAAGCCCTGATTTGACAGAGCGCCTATCCTATTTACTCAATATTCATGCGGCATTAAGGATTCTTTTCTCGCATCCAGACTCCATTTATGGCTGGATTAGAAAACCTAATGATGCCCCCTTTTACAATGGCAAATCAGCCATGGACATTATGCTACAAGGACGAGTAGTAGATCTTTGGGCGGTGGCCAGCCGATTGAATGCCGAGCGTGGCGGCAAATCATAATGACTTCGCTTGACTCCCTAAGCAAAATAAATTTTTTAAGACAGCGCTGTTATCGTCTTATTCCTTCAAAATTTCCACCTGTTCATTTATTTGAGGATGTTGCAAATGAAGATGAATTTGCAGCGCTATATGCGATACAGACCATAACAAATCCACGGATTCAGGATGAAATTGGCGAACTTTCCTTAGTGCCTGAAGGAGAGCGTCTTTTCGCAGCACCAGGCTGCGGTTATGTGATGGCAGCTTTCACCCATATTAATCCCGATGGCAGTCGTTTCTCAAATGGTGACTATGGTGTTTTTTACGCTTCTGAGTTTTTGGATACAGCCATTGCAGAAACTGTTTATCACAGAGAACGCTTTCTAAGTTATACCAAGGAGCCTGCGCAGGAACTTGACATGCGCTCCTTAGTTGCTGAGTTTAGTGCTGATCTCCATAGCCTGCTTGATCTTAATAAATCAGAACATTTGATTTATTCGACAACCGATTACCTAAGCGGTCAAACCTTGGGGGCAGAATTAAAGCAGCGAGGCAATGAGGGCTTAGTTTATTATTCAGTACGCACTACGGACAACAATGATAGAAATTTCGCCCTTTTCAAACCTAAAATCATTCATCAATGTCAGCAAAGCGCCCATTACAGCTATGTTTGGACGGGCGAAAGGATCAGCTCGGTTTACAAAAAAACACTTACCCAAGTCTTTTAGAGTTTAGTAATAGGTCACGTTCCTCCTTGTCTCAGCGCTACGTCATCCAGAGCGCAGCGAAGGATCTCCTGAATGTGGCACAGTGTTAATCCCGGAGATCCTTCGCTGCGCTCTGGATGACGTTGCATTAGGGTGATAGGGTTGACCTATTACAGAGTTTATTGGATGCCAAACCATCCTCCTGTATCGCCGCCTGCCCAGCATTCAATAAAATGGCAGCTCCTGATTTTTACCGAGCATAAAACTTTGAATTTCCCAACAGCACTGATATCACGATTCTCATAGCCTGATGGCTGGCAAATTCTATCTACGTATTTACCAATGACACGAATTTGTCCCATCACATTAATTGTCGGGGAAACAGCATAAACCCCAGGTTGATGTGAATAACAAGCAATATAGCAACCCGGCGCTCCTGTATAACTATTATCCGTAGGTAGCATAACTTGCTTTGCACCTGGATAGGGATGGTTAATCACCCCTGAGTTTCCAATAACATAGACAGGAAAAGGTGAGGATAATAAGGTTTTATTAACTTCAGGGTTATTCATAGCAGCTAAGGGAGCAAGGGGATTATTAGTAAGTGGAATCTGCTTTAACTCGCCAGCAAAAGATAAAGGAGCTATCGCTAATAAACTTATTATTAGTTTCATAATTGTTTCCATTAGTGGCTTGCTTTAATAGTATAGCTTTAATAATGAAAGCATTTAGGTAGGAGAACAATTAAACTCTTTCACCACATCTAGACCCCGCGGTCGATGCCCATAGGTATCTACACAAGTGGCTGTAATAGACGCACGTCATCCAGAGCGTAGCGAAGGATCTCCGGGATTAGCACGGTGCCACATTCAGGAGATCCTTCGCTACGCTCTGGATGACCTAATGTTGAGACAAGGAGGGACATTTGTGTAGATACCTATGGGTCAAGCCGCGGGGATTCGATCCTCAGAAAAATCTTTGGCAGATTACAAAAAATACTCTTAAAATAGCGCTAAATCCGCTAAACAAGAGCCCTAATGCAACAGTCAGAAGAAGCCATCATTCAGCACACTCGAAATTGGATCCACTCTTTTATTATTCAACTGAATATTTGTCCCTTTGCTCGACGTGAATTTGAGCGAGGCTCCTTGCGAATTCAAATTAGCCCAACAAAAAAAGTAGAGCAGGCTTTGCAAGATTTAATGAAAGAAGTTGAGTTACTGGATAATCAACCGACCGTTGAAACAACCCTAATGATTTTTCCTTTTCTGGCAAAGGATTTTTTCCACTATTTAGATTTTGTCGATCTGGCTGAGGCACTCTTGTTTGAGCAAAACTACGAAGGGATTTATCAATTGGCAACCTTTCATCCTGACTATTGTTTTGCCGATGTCGAGTTCGATGATGTTTCCAACTACACCAATCGCTCCCCCTACCCTATGCTTCATATTTTACGTGAAGAAAGTATTGAAAAAGCGATTGCCTATTTCGGTGATACGAGCAAAATTCCTGAAAACAATATTAAAACCATGCATGAGCTTGGCTTAGCGAAGATACAAAACATTTTGCTCGGCTGTTTACCTGATGAGCCTTAAACAAGAGCCATTGCTGCTATATCATCCTCAACTCGATCTACTAACTGCTCGCCATCAGTTTGGAACAAAGTGCATCGACCACCATTTTTTATATAATTACCAAGGACAAACAATCCATAAAACACTCCGAGACCTAAAATAAAACCTGCTAAATTAGCATAGAACTGACTGTCATCACGATGTTGTTTAAGGATTAATTTATTTTTACCCTCAACTGCATCGATACTTGCCTTGCTGAAAACTTTATAATCCTTTTCTAATCTCGGGCTTTCTTTGAAACAGTTTAGAGCATCAGAAATTTTAGTGTGCATATCCGTTACTGCATCAATAGCATCCTTGTATTTCTTTTCATATTTCACTAAGTCTTTTTCCGAAAGGCCTTCAGGTGGATGTTTAAGTTTATTCCGATACTTAACTGTCTTGGCAAAAAGCAATTTTAAACTGATTTCGAGCCGACCGATTCGGCGCTCTAATTCTCTTTGTCGCGCTGATCTTAGTGGTGGTTTAGCCGTTTTTTTACCCTGAGAGGCATGTTCTGCTGGCTTTTGGGTTATAGTCGAACGCTTCTGGGAACTTTGCTCCCTATCAGGTTGACTCCTCTTGCTTACAGAATCTTTTGTAGACTCTTCAATTGAAAAGCCAACGCGCTTCTTTCTAGCTGAGGCAGAGGTATTGACCTTAGGAGTCCTGGCAGTTTCTTTTCTAGATCGCTCACTATCTCTTGTTAAAGTTACTGAACTGGTAGCTCCGCGCCGATTAGCAACTTGTACTACTGGTTCAATATCTTCTTGAGGGTTGAGAATGAATTTATCCAATTCACGCACTCGTTGGACTAGCAAGTCTACTGGGGAACGTAAAGAATGTGTGAAAGGTAAGGTAGCTGCTAAAAAAGTAGAAGAACGTTGTTTGGCACGCTCAACAAAATAATTACGGGCCCTTAATACTTCCTCCCGTTCCTGCAGATAAACCTCATGTTGAAGGCTATATTTTTCCAGTAGATCCTCAGTTTGTTCGCTCTTTAACAAATAATAATGACCAGCCTGTACATTTAGCGCTAATTCAAAGACAGGCATGTTCGCTGACTCAGGGAGGTGACTCGTTATAGGTGAAGAATCTTGGCTGTAAATAACATAGGGAATTTCTAGTTCATCTTTAAGAATAGCAACAACATCACTATGTGATATTTTTACATTAGCATTCAAATAAGCACAATATCGTGCATATCCGGAACCTTCCCAATAAACTTTGCACAGTTCTTCATCAAATACCTCAGGAAGAGCTCTAAAGAAATCTGAGTTAGCCTGATAAATAGGGTTGTGAGCGACCTGTTCTAAAAAGGAAACCATCATGCCCCCATTTTCCCGTGCAGCATTCTTTTGCGTAGCAACTTCTTGCCTCACCTCTTCTTGCCTCACCTCTTCTTGCCTAACCTCTTCCTGTCTAGCCTCTTCTTGCCAAGCATCTGCAAATTTAGCTTCATAGTAAGCATTAATCAGGCTTATAAAAGTTATATGGTTTTCATCAACGCCCCGAACAGCTTGGCTCTCCTCTACTTTAAAGAGTGCTTTACGATTTGCTTCATGTTCGGCGAGATGCTTTGTAAACCAGCTACGCAGAAAAATCCCCAATACCATCGTTTTTTCAACTAGATGATCAGGGAAAGGATTGGAATCAGGATGTTTGGCAAAAACATAGTCTTCAAACAGCGCCAGACTATCCATCCTTGGGAATCTAGCCTTTAATTCTGCTATCTCTGGGGTTTCAGTGCCAAATCTTGTGAATAAATCATCAGGAAAAGGGAGCTGATTAGCTAAAAAATAAAGCGCTAAAGCATGAAAAAAGCAATTATCGAGAACTGGAGAAACATTAACAGCCTGCGAAATCCTTGTGGCTAATACTAAATCTTCAGCGGATTGGATACCAAGCATGATTAATTCCCCGTAAAACATAGAGCGTGCGGTGTAATTTACCAAAAAAAAACCAATGTTGCACTAAATTAAACCAAAAAAACAAAAAATCCCGCTGGTCACATTAATGTCCGTTATGGATAAAAACCTATTTCACCATTTCCTAGCAACAAAGCACAGACGCTTCTGAGTCGCTATCTTGTCGAATCTGCGCAAATTGCTCATCAAGCCTATTAAACATTTTTCTCGTTGCGGTTGATGAAAAGAAATGCCATGCTCGGTGAGTGTCAATTAAGTCCTTATGATCGCTCTCCCACTCTTTGATCGAAATAATTACGTCATGAATACTATCTGGTACTTTGCCAGCTGTTTCTTGATATAGTTTTTTTAATTCTTCAAATTTTTCAATGGAATTGGGATCATCCTGAGCAATGAGCATCATACTGTCTAAACGATCATAGAGTTCGACTAAAATCGCTTGCTTTTCATCGCCAATTTCAGGATAGGAAGTCGGTGGTAAGGGTAAAATGTAAAAATGATGATCAACTCCTACAACCCCCCTGCCAAAATCCGCTTCGAGTGGAAGTTCGCGAAAAAAAGTGGTTGAAACACCCTCTCCCAGACCAGCAGTCTGTCTTGCGGCTTCAACCAAACGGATAGCAGAGTGACGGCAAGTATTACCAAAAGCCGCTAAGTGAAACTCATTAGGACAAACATCCAACTCCTGTTCGTAGTCTTCGATACTAAGAGGCCCCCATTTAAACCCGACAGTAGTCTCATCCTCTTCTATAGGTGTATACGCTTTCAATTTATACCAGGAAGAAGGTAACCTGCTATTTTCAAGCGCCTTCTCCTGTTCATGAGATAATGCCGCCATATGGGCTAAAAACTGCAGATAATGCCGATAGGTTATGCCATAGGCTTTGTATCTAACTGTTCTCCAGGCAGGTCTGCGCTCTGAATCACCCTCTTTATAATTAATCACTCTTTCATTTGTAATAAATGCATCCGTCTCTGAGAATAATGTAGAGCAAATCGCCTTTGATGCGGTGCAAGCTCCACCTTTTTCTGGATTCCCAACCTTGCCGAATGAACCTAAAAAACGATGTTGCCCGCTTCTTTCTTTTACCCCTGCTGCAACATAAGAGTGGACACCTAATTTGCATATCGCAATAAAAAACTCGCTGTTCTTATCAACTGTTATTTCGGCAAAAGACATTAGATTTAACTCCAAATTTAATTTGCTATTTTTAGCGTGGGAATAGATTAGCAAAACACGAACTTTATTGCACACTTTATTTTCTTATAGCTCATATATTTGACATTTTTTAAACATATTAGTATTGACAGATTTAATTGATGCCCATATTATGGATGAATTGACAATGATTTTTACTCATGGTTGAGGCAATAAACATGTCCACCCGCGAAATACAATTTCTTATATCCCTGTGCCTCAGCATCCTTCTCCGCTGAGCGGAGTATTATCTAGCTACAAATCATCAAAAACTATTAAACCTCCGAAACAACAACCTAAGCTGTTTCATGCGGGTTTTAAAATCAATAAACCTTCAATTAAGTGGTAAGAATGAATAAATCAATGACACGAATGGCTGCATGGGGAATATGGATAATTGCCTCATTATTCTATGCCTATCAATATATTTTGCGAGTAATGCCTAATATCATGCTAGACGATTTTATCCAGCAATTTCATATCGATACTGTAGTATTTGGCCAATTTTCAGGCATCTATTACCTTGGTTACTCCTTAGTCCATTTACCAATCGGCATTATGCTTGACCGTTTTGGTCCTCGAAAAGTAATGACGGCTTGTATTTTACTGACTGTCATTGGGCTGCTCCCTATTCTTTTCGCTGAACGTTGGGTCTATCCGATGATTGGTCGGGCCTTAATTGGTATAGGTTCTTCTGCAGCTATTCTGGGTACCTTTAAGATTATTCGCATGGCGTTTAAGGAAAAGCATTTTACGCGAATGCTGAGTTTCTCAGTAACGATTGGCTTAATTGGTGCTATCTATGGTGGCGGGCCTGTAAGCTATCTCTGTAGCATTCTGGGTTATAAAGCCGTTGTGCAAATTTTTGCATTCTTTGGCGTTCTCTTAGCTCTTTTAACCTATTTCATCGTTCCTGAAATGGAAAAGAATACACGCACAACCTCTATTGTTGCGGATGTAAAAATGGTGATTAGCAATCGTCAAATTGTCGCCTTATGCCTTCTTGCTGGCTTAATGGTAGGGCCCTTAGAAGGCTTTGCCGATGTCTGGGGCTCCGCCTTTATCAAGAGAGTTTATGGTTTTGATGCTACTTTGGCCTCCTATCTGCCATCAATGATTTTCATCGGTATGTGTTTCGGTGCTCCAGTACTGAGTTATATTGCCGAGAAGACCAATAACTATTTGGGTGTAATTATCGGTGCAGGCCTGGCCATGCTCCTTGTTTTTATGGCCTTAATCGCTCAGCAACTAACAGCCAACACCATGGCCTTCGGCTTTGCCCTGGTCGGCGTTTGCTGTGCTTATCAGATTTTGGCAATTTATAAAGCTTCCACTTATCTGCCAGAACAGGTTGCCGGAATTACCACTGCCATTGCGAACATGATCATCATGAGCTTTGGCTATGCCTTCCACAGCACTATAGGGTTTTTAATCAATGCCTTCAGCGGGTCTGGAGAACACACGGCCTTTGTCTATGGCTTGAGTATTATTCCTATAACCCTGACCGTCGCAGTTCTCGGATTTTTCACCCTTTATTATCAAGAACGTAGCAAAGACATATTAGTCGCTGATAACTCAGCCAGCGCTTAAACTCAGAGCCATCGGGATAGCGTCCTGATGGCGCCCCCCTACCTTTAGTTCTATACTCATAAAGGGTACTAATTAATTCGGGAAAACGAATCTCCCAGGAGATTAGAATGAAAACCGCAGACGGTTTTATTATTGATGAAGAAATTTTGAAAAAATTAGGTGCCAATACCCTAAAAACAATTCGAACAAACTCAAATCAAATAGACGTTAAAATTGCTGAAAAGCTTGAAGATCTTGAGTTTCTGGTTGTACAAGGATTTTCTAGTGAGGGTATTGCCAGAGCAAGAGTCGATGGCAACCATCATATCCTGGAACTTGATCTCGACCCCTCCTATACGGACTGGAACACTAGCAAAGAAAAAACCTGCGCCCTATTAACAGAAGCTATTAATGATGCAATCTATAAAGTTGACTTAGCTATTCAGGCAGAAATAACAGCAATAAAATGCAAGTATTCAGATAATAAAGATGGTAATGGTTCTGGGGAATAGCGATGCTAGATCCCGCGGTCAAGCCGCGGGATTTCGTGGCTACCGAATCCCCGCGGCAGAATGTACAAGTACAGGAGCCACTGCTATTAAGTTAAGGGCATTTGTCATTCCCGCGAAGGCGGGAAACCATCTCTACATTGGCACTGTGCTTAGCTAGAAATAGTTTCCCGCCTTCGCGGGAATGACAAAACCTTCCTTAACTTATTGGCAGTGAGTACAGGAGCAAGGGAACATAGACATGGCGCATAAAGAAGAATATGACTTTGAGATTGATGAGGAAGGATTAGCCTACGATATTCTTGATCTTTCGTTTAACACAACAACCCAGGCCTTTCTTGCGAAGAATGGTATAAAACCAGGTATGCGCGTCTTAGATGTTGGTAGTGGCTCAGGCATTATGACTCATTATCTTGCTCAGCAAGTTGGCAAAGATGGCGAGGTTTTATCTATTGATATTAGTGCCGAACAACTTGCCAGAGCACAAAGATACTGTGCACAGCAAGGGGATCAAAACGTTCGTTTTAAAGAGATTTCTATCTATGATCTTGCAACGCTCAAGGAAAAATTTGACCTGATTTACTGCCGCTTTGTGCTCCACCACCTACACAGTCCAAGAACAGCAATTTCTATTTTCTATCAGCATCTAAACGATAAGGGTATCTATCTTGCCGAAGAAGGCATTATCAGCGCAGCCTTCGCTTATCCACCCACAGCAGCCTGGCACTATTCCCGTCCTGAGCAACCCCTGCCGGAGATGGAAGTTGATGGCCAACAGCGTGACGGTGAATTTGGTATGAAGCTCATTTACTGGATGCAGAAAAAAGGCTTTGCTATTCGTGATGCCTGCCTAGTCCAGCCGCTATTAACCAGCCAACAACAAAAAACCCTGTTACTGGATGGACATTATGCTTATAAGAAAACTGCTCTTGCTCAAGGAATGTCTAATGAAGATTGGGAAGCCCAGACTCTTGAATTAAAACGCTTGGCTGCTGATGAGCTATCCATCGTTGGCTTTTATCAATCCTGTCTGGTCTGTGGTGTTAAATGATGTCATTTAGAAAAGGACTCTCTATGAACACGAACTCTCAACTAAAGCCAAAACTCGTTGCAGCATCAATTAGTGATTATCCAGCAATTCAAAGCATGTGGCTTTTTTATATCTATGACTTAGGACGGCAATACAATTTCGATAGAAACTGGAAATATCTTTCAAATTTATCCTTCGTTTCCGATAACCTAATGCCCTATTTCTCTGATAAGAACAGGAAAGCTTTTTTAATTAAAATTGATGAAGAAATGGCGGGTTTTGTCTTCCTTAATAAGGCATCAATTTTCACAGATAATACTTGGAATATTGCTGAATTCTTTGTGCTAGCTAAGTTTCAAGGCAAAGGTATTGGTGCTGAGATTGCCAAACAGGTATGGGAACAATTTCCCGGTCCCTGGGAAGTATCTGTAATCCCTAACAATAAAACTGCTTTAGCATTTTGGCGAAAAATTATTGCTAGATTTAATGATGGCAATTACACAGAGACCATCAAAGAAATTGATTATGATAAAGAGCATTCCCTTCGTAATATTTTTTGCTTTAATACAGAAATTCAACAAGGGCAAAGACAGTCCAGAGATGAAAACTATAAGATCGCTTTTATTGATGAACTCAGCGAAGAAATTGAAAAAAAAATGCGCAGAGATTTGGTTGCCTATGAATCTAATCATGGAGTTGACGTCAATTACAAACCTTTTTCACTAGTCTTGTCTAATGAGAAGGATGGTGTATTTGCAGTTTTAAATGCTTACACAGCCTTTGCAGAGGTCTATATAGATGATTTATGGGTCGATAAAGCCCATCGTGGAAAAGGTTATGGCAAAAAACTGATTCAAGCCCTGGAACAACATTTTGAAGGCAAGGGATTCAACAATATCAATTTAGTCACCAGTGCCTTTCAGGCACCAGATTTTTATAAAAAATGTGGTTTTACCGCAGAGTTTATCCGTGAAAACAAGAAAAACCCTCAGCTGAACAAAACATTCTTTGTTAAATATTTTGCTAATGAGGTTCAAAATCAGGGGCTATCGTAATAGGTCAGCCCCCACTCCAGTATTGAATTCCCGTGGCTTGACCCATGGGTATCTACACAAGTGACTGTAATAGACGCACGTCAACCAGAGGCGCGAGGGTAAGCTATACCATCATCCTGAGGCTCAGCACTATCCGCGACGATTGTAACTTGCGCAATAATTGAACCAACCTCCCTTCCTACAGCCCCAATTGCTTGATTGAGTTCAAAAGCATTCAATGCCAGATAGTTTTGCAATCGGGTTTTAGCATGAGAAAAACCTTTAATTTTCCCACCACTGGCTTCTTGTAAGGTTTTGCCCTGATAGGCATTATTGATCATAGCTATTGAATATTCTTCCAATCGCTCCGCCATATAAGCGGCTTTAAAAGCCTCTATGCGCAAATTTAGCCCTGCGAAACAGTCTTTGTCTTTATATTGAATAAAATCATGGTAAACATTAGACAATAATAAATAACCTGGGGATAGATAAAAATTAGCAGCTACTCTAGCGCAAATTAAAACCTTAATAGCAATATCTGCATCAAAATTGGCTTGCAGTAACTCAAGCCCCGCCATACATAAGGCATTCATAGCAAAATAGCATCCATGTCTTACTGAGGCCACTAAGAATTCTTCTGCTTCTTTAAAAAACTTTTCTGTAAGTTCAGTTTGCGCCTCTAATTGCCTGCGGTACTCCTCATAGAGGAACAACCCCTTTAGCAGCTCAAAGGAAGAAACTGTTGGCATTGGTAGATTTTCATGTATCGGCTCGCCACTATCTTGGGCCATTTCCCGGGGATTAACCCCAGTTTGGCGCCATATATCGGTCCAATAGTCTTCAAATTGCGGTAATTTACAAATTGCATCAATCTCAGGGTCGGTTAGAGCAAGTTTCAGCAACATCCCCGTATCGCTCCTCTGGATTAGCCTTTCCAAATGTTCAACTGCATTCTTATTTTGGGATAGCTTTATAAGCTGCCCATGAAAATTTTTTTCTTCTACATTCAAAATGAGAAATTCAGCGAGTGTCATAATTCCTTCCTAGTTTTGCCCTTATCCAACGACCGAGGACAAGGGCAAACTTTGACCAATCTATCCAATAAGAATAACAGTATTTAAAACTTTTTTACAACTATACATTGACTTTGACTACCTGTCCGTTGGTTGTTTCAAGGGAGTTATCTCTCTCAGCCTCATCTGAAACTGTAGAAACAACAACATTAGAATCATTAGTCTTCCTATTTGAATTAAGCCAAGAGAGACGAGCTTGCGGCGACTGCTGGCTAATCTGGTGAGGTTCTTGCGCTTTTTTGACCAGATGACCATGAAGAGTCAGTCCGATCAGATCGTCAATTTTATGTAGCCTTAGCAGGGCTGCAATTTCCATCTTTGTCGCACCACTTGTTCTGGTAACTAAATGATTAGCAGGATATCCATGCTTTCTTGCTTCAATTAAGTCAGCTACGAAATTTTTTGCAGTAGATGACGCAACACCGGCATCTTCAAGAAAGGCCACGACCAACGATTTGGCATCCATATTGGAATTGATACAAGTTGGCATCGAACCATTGAGGAAATTATAACGTTTAATCTGCGCTCTTGAGGGAGGCATTGAGCCTGGGCCCACATCACCGCCGATATTCTCTGACTTTAACCATGTCCAGGTTGCCGCCATATATTCTGTTTCGCGAACAGCCATTGCTGCAGCGCCGAAGAACACAATAGACTTATCAGGAGAAGAAACATTGAGAATCATACCCTCAGAGTCAAAATGCAAATCAATATCGGTTTCGACTTCCTCACAAATTGCGCGCATAGTACTATCATCCTGTCCAATTGAGTAAATAAATTGGTCACATTCTAACGGATAATGTGGGATAGATTCATTATCTGGATCTTTAAAAGTTAATAATAATTTACCATTGCCTTGTTCTTCTATTTTAACTAACTCACCCCTCTTCAATTCATCTCGTCTTGAAGATCCTGTCAGAGCAGAAGTAGCAAGTCGGCCAGTTCCTGCTTTATTGAACTGTTTCGCCACCCAAACCACGTCATGCTTTTGTCCCTGCTCTTTTTCAAAATCACGGCCTTCTGTACGCACATCATGTCCAAAAAAGCCTTTACGATAGCAGGCAGCAGCGGTTCCACCCCCACCATAGACTACTATGCTACGGCTCTTTTCCCCTACTTCTTCGGAACCTTTGAGAATGAAGTGATTACCATCGACGATCGGTGTGAATTCTTTCTTCTTATTAAATTGGCTTAAGCGCTCAAATTCATCAACTCCAATAGCTGAGCGGCTAATCGCATTTCTAGCTGGCCCCAAACCTGTACAAATATTAACTTCGTTGGTGTAAACATGCTTGATACCATTTTCTGTTGATACAACTAAACGATATTTTTCAGGTGATTTCCAGTCAGCATCGTGATTCTCTTGTTTTTCAATTTTTAGAACCGAAGCGCGTAAGAGCGGCGCTCCTGTCATAGCCAGACTAACTTGGTTGGCCTGATAGACATGACGCCCGTTGGTATAGGGGTTCTGTTGATAATATTCTTCACTCATATAAGCAGAGGGATTTTCCTTTGCAGCCACTCGTTCCAAAATATTGTGCGGTTGTGCAAGGGTATAATTATGGTTCCAACTACCTGCATCTTTACCAATCATTAAGACTGAAGGCATTTTCTTATTTTTGACCGCTGTTTTAGCGGTGTCATGATGAGCGTGAAATTTTTCAAGCCAAAGTGTAGTTCCGGTATCACCAGTTCCAAGGATAACATGGGGAACAACAACAAAATCTTTATCCTTCATAACATCTTGAATTTCATCACTTATAGTTTGCTGTTCTTCAAGGGAAATTTCCAGGCGATCATAGCTTTGTGTCACCTTAGATAAATCACGATCGAGAGTCATAGGAATAGGAGGAGGAAGTTGAACTCCAGGATTCAATACTTCATCTGGAATTACAGAGATGAACAAGGTATCTAACTCACTATCATTGAGTTTAATAGCACCCGCATCGATATTATTGTAGGTCTTAATCCCCGCCTTAAGTATCTCTACCCACTCATCTCTTGTATAAGTGGATTTAAATATGTTCGGGTTTTGATTAATTGTAACGAATACCTGAGCAAAATTATCCCATAAATCTTGCGAGGTACGAATTTTAGCGCGATGCAGGACAGAACAAATAAAATTCAGTTCAAACTGTCTTATCTCTTTTGGTAATGTTGGCATAAACACCTCACAACAATGATTATATTTTGTACACAGTAATCACGAAGTATACCGGCAGATTATTAATTAACTATTAAGTGCAATAAGTTTTGCCAAATTTATTTTTTCCTGCTAAAGATTGCGGAAATTGAGATAAGAACCTAAGCGCGAAGCTTCTCGTTTGATAAAAAGGGAGATTTTATGACACAAAACATGCGTGACCTCTTAATTAAAATTCAAAAGGAAAGACCTTTTATATTTAACGTCAGCGAATACTTCCCCATAGACCTAGTCGCTAGCGGCTTACGATCTATCGGTGCCTTTCCCTTAATGAGTAATGCAGAGCAGGAAATTGATGAAATTTTTAATTTAGCTCAGGCGGTAGTCATTAATCTCGGTAAACTCAATGACGACTTTGTAAAAATCTGTTCAGACGTCTGTAGCCTGGCCAATAAACATAATAAACCGATTATTTTAGATCCTGTCGGCGCAGGAATAAGTCGTTATCGCACGGATATTGCGATTAATCTGATCAAGGAAAACTCGATATCCATGGTCCGAGCCTATCCTAATGAGATAGCCAGTTTGCTGGATGGTCAGCTTACAATCACTAACCATAGTGTAATTGAATATAATGAGCTTCTTGATAAAGCCAAAAAATTCTCCGAAGAACATAATCTGCTGGTTGTTTTAAGCGGCAAGTTAAACACAATTATCGATGGCAACAAATTTGATCAATTCAATTATGATTCCTTTCTTTTGCAAAAGGTCGCAGGTATTGGCAACCTTCTTTCCTCAATGCTTGGCGCCTTCCATGCTGTTGAAACAGATCGCTTTCTTGCTGCACAAAAAGCAACTGAGTTCTATGGCAAATGCGTAAGTTCCGCTAACAGCAGAGCGAAGGGGCCTGGTTCTCTTAAAATGGAACTGATTGATCAGTTATATAAATGTGCTTCGGAGTCAATTCAATGGTATCCGGGGGCGAAATAGTAACAGGTTGGCCCCAAAAGACGTACGTCATCCCAAACGTAGGGAGGGATCTCCGCGATTTGAACTATGCCACATTCGGGAGATGTCTCTCTACGTTTGCCATGACGAACGTTAATTTTTGAGCTATACCTATTAATAGGAATAATAATAATTAGCCAAGGAAATGCCATGAGAACCAATCTGCTATTGATTTTAGCAGTCACTTCAACTTGTTTTTCCGTTCCCTCACCACAATTGCAGCAAGAGAAAATTATCATCAGCAATGATAATAGTGCCATGAAAGAAATTTTCTCAATGTTGAGTCCGCAAATTGCCTATGTGAGGACACCAACCCTTAGTTTGGATGAAATCCAGAATATGCTGCAGCAAGAGGCACCGACCTTGAATGTCGCAGTCATCAACAAGGTGTTGAAAACCTTAAAATGCGCTAATGAATTTAATGTCGAACACAATAACGTTTTGACAATAATCGACTATTCCCTTCCCTCAAGTGAAAAACGCTTATGGGTCTTTGATTTGAAGGAAAGAACATTGCTGTTTAACACCTATGTATCACACGGCATTATGTCAGGAGCCTTAGAAACAAAGTATTTTTCAAATAAATACAACAGCAAATCCAGCAGTATCGGCGTCTACAAAACTGAGAAATCCTATTATGGCCGTGACGGCCTGTCTTTGCGCCTTGATGGCTTGGATCAGGGCTTTAATGATAATGCTGCCAATCGCTCCGTGGTCATGCATGGCGGTTGGTATGTTGATGAAAACTTCATTAAAAAGTATGGCCGAGCCGGCCGTAGTTGGGGCTGTCCTGCTCTTCCCTTGAATATGACAAAACAGATTATTAACACCATTAAAGAGGATTCTTTATTTGTAGTTTATTACCCAAGTGATAATTGGTTTATGAAATCAAAATTTTTAAATTGCGACAATCTCTCACCAATCCGCTATACAGGAAATCTCAACGGCGAAATAAAACCAGCCCCAGAAGATGTTGAAAAACGCGAGGATGTGATTTTTGCCAAGATTTATAGCAAAAATCTCGATAGTGAACCTGTTGTAGCTATGACAGCTGACGATTACATCCGTATTTTTCATAATTCTGCACCCCTGGGACGTATGTTGCGCCGACAAATTAATAATATTGAATACATTGCCCTGAGTAATACAGAGTTTGAAAATATAATTGCCAATAATAATAAAGATGAAATCAATGCCATCAATTTTGTTATTCCAGTCATCACGATGGTACGTGGCTATTATGAAACACAGATGCATCTTGTTGATTTTGGCCGAATTAAAGAAATTAAGGTGAACTCTGAGTCTTCTAATAAGGATTCAAGAAGTTATACTGTTAATTTTGAATCAAAACCGTCCGTAACACTTCGAACAACAAATCAATTCATCCGTTGGGTGGGGCTATAATTATATAGAGGGTTACAAAATATTTAGAACCGGAGAGACGAAATGATAGGTTGGCTTGCGAGCATACTTTTGTTTATAGCCGGTACAATTGCAGGCATATTTCTCGCACCGGATGCTCTGAATTTTGATGTTGTTTCCATGGTCATTGCGGTTCTCTTATTCACCCTTATTGTTTTGATTATCGCTTTTAGGACCAATCTGGCTAATTGGTTTAAGCGAATTACTAAGAAAAGTTAGGCGCTATTTTTTTATTCATCAATCTGAAGAATCCCCCCAGGAGTTTTGCTTGGAGTTATTGAGTCTGATAAGCTTGACTGGTTTTTTGTATTGGTTAGTACTCTTTCCGAGGGGAAAAGGAGTCTTTCGTGCCATCAGTTCTATCACAGCGATTTTTCCTTATCTTGAGTCTGATTTGCTTAACCTACCTAGGTATTGAGTGTTGTTATATTCCCTATGCTAGCTTTTCGCTGGATGATTTTTGGCTTGCTCATCATAATTCTAAATATCTGCAAGGGCTGCCTTATCGCGATTTTTTACCTTATAAAACTGTTCTCGGTTACTATGTTTTTCTACCTCCCTTTATACTTGCACAGGGTAACTTAACCACGCTGATCGTTGTCAAATTATGGGTAACTCTCATCAATGTTTTTTTTATAGCCTTTCTTGCAATTTGGCTTAAAAGGTTTTTCTCTGCCCCAGCCATTTTAACTGCCTTAGTTCTGACTATTTTCACACCTGTTTTTCTCTTTTCATCTGTTGATATTCGCGTTGATTTACTAGCCTTCTGGCTTTGTTTAGTTTCTGTCTTATTTCTCTTTGAAGAAAAATATATCCTGGCGGGAATTAGTATTGGTCTTGGTTTTTTAATTTGTCAGAAAGTTGCCTGGTATATTATCGCTACAAACTTGGGATTAATAATCCAAGGACTGATTGAAGATCGCAGCTGGAAAAAAGCTAAGGCGATTTTTATTTTCAATCTCTCAGCGTTCATAATGCTATCAGGCTATATTCTCTTTTGGACTTCAGTTTCAAGCTTCTCTACAGTGATACAAAGCATTTTTTATGAGCCTCTCCTGATTGCTGAAGTTAAACGGTATCTAGCTTCTCGTAATGGCTACTGGAGTTTAAATATTAATAACAATCCAGGCTATGCTCTCCTTTGGCCGCTGGCCTTATATGGCATCCTTATTTTGCCTCTAAAAAATCGTATCTTCCTATTGACTTATACACTGACAATCTTGCTTTTTATCTTAGGCTGTAAACAGCCCTTCCCTTATTTTCTGGTAGTAGCGTCTCCCCTTCTCCTTCTTCTTTACTCTGCTTTTTTCTCAGCAGCTTATCGAGAGAATTCTTTCTATCTTTGTATTAAAAAACACAAGAAAACAACCTTAATATTTTCTCTGCTTTATCTTGTTTTTTTATTGTTTTTATCTTACCAATTCGCATTAGAAAGCATCTATTTATTTGCCGCTTTAATTCCTTTATTACTCTATGCAATTGTGCTGAACGACAACGCAGAACCACTCAGTCATTATATTTTTATAACTCTACTGATTTTAGGGCTCATCTTCCCTGTTATAACCTTTATCCACTTGTTACCAGGAATCAATGGGCATTATCAAAAAGCAACGATCCATATGATGGAAAGACTATTAAAAGATGGCGGAACTTATATTGCAGGCGTCCCCTTACTCCTAAATATTGAGCAGCCTATCCCAGGATTAGCTCATCTAACAGGACCCTCGCTTGATTATCTCTATAATCCCTCCAAGACAGCCTACCCGACTATCACCCTGAGCTCACTAGACTTCAGTCCTGATACGGTGGAGCAAATTATTCAAGACATCAACAAGGCGCCGATCAAGTTTTATGTAGACAATGATCGTTTTCACTATCTGCCCCCAGCAGTCCATCACTATTTGGAGAGCCAATATCAACATCTTTGGGGGTCAATATTCTTCTATGCACCAAGGGTGTCCAAAGGACAACAAAGAATAGAACTTAAGTTTGCAGGCTCTTATCTGGTTGAGGCGCCCCAAGACGCTCAAATTTACCTTGATAATGAAAAGCTTAATCCAGGCTCAATAATTCACCTCAACCAAAAGCGCTACCATTCTGAAGCTAATGCGGATTATCGTTTAGCACTTAGACCTTCGTCTTTCAAAGCTCAGAGGAATCCGCTGTTTAAAACAAATCACTGGCAAAAAGTTCTTAGATAACGGCTTGACTTTGTCTAAAGAACGATATGATGATGCTAGAAAAACCGAGTCTGCTGATGGCCAAATTAATTTTCCTTTATGCGACCTTAATTTCTTCCTTATGCTTTGCCCAAGCGCGCGAGATTGCAATAACACTCGATGATCTACCCTTGATTGCCTCAAGGATGAATACAGCTGACAATCGGCAACTTGCCCAGGAGCGTTTTACAAAACTGGTCAATACCCTGTTTCAATATAAGGTCCCTGCCACTGGTTTTGTCATTGCTGGTTCCATTCAAAGAGGACAATGGGAATTTCTTAAACAATTCCGCCAAGCAGGCTTTGCACTTGGCAATCATAGCTATTCCCACTACAACCTAAATCAAATTGGTGCGGAAGAATATATTGCAGATATTGACCGTGCAGATAAGATGCTTACAAAAATAATGACAACCCCCAAATACTTCCGCTATCCCTACCTTGCTGAGGGTTACACAATAAATAAGGCTAAAGTCCAGGCTTACCTCAATGCCCACCACTATACTATTGCCCCAGTAACAATTAATTCCAAGGATTATGATTTCAATAAAAGGCTTTATAAAATTGCCGAAGATGAAAGGGAAAGCTATGCCACAACACTTAAGGCTGAATATTTAGCCTATATCTGGAACCAAACCTTAAAAGCGGAGAAACGATCAAAGTGGCCAGACAACAAACAAATTATTTTGCTCCATGCTAACCTGCTTAACAGCTATTTATTAGCTGACGTTTTAGAGATGTATCAAAAAAATGGTTATAAATTCATTAGCCTAGGTGAAGCTTTAAAACATCCAGCGCCCCCGCTAGCTTTCCCGGCGCTGACTAACAATATCGAAATTAGAAGGCAAGCTCCTAGTCGCTAATTGATTAGAAATCATTTATGTACTATTTTTAATAGCATCTAATGCAAATTGTCTTAACTAAACAAGGAAGTTTTATGATTAACCAACATCATGAGGAGCGAGGCAAATCAGCATATTCAGCACTACAAGAATGGATGAATATGCATATGAAATTTATTGAAAATCTTCACTATTTAAAAGCTGAGGACTTTAGAAAAACCCCCGAGAAGCTCCTTGAGCTGCAACTGAAGTTAGTTGCTGAGAATACAGCGAAATTTCAAGACTATCTACAACAATCATGGTCTCTCTATGAAAAGGTAGTAACCCAAACCAATCCCCTAATGGCAAGTATGCTTAATAAGATTCCTGAGGCATCCACACTTAATGTCGCGGACAGTTTAATGGGTAGCATATCCAACTCTGTTTTCACTCCCACCTGGTGGGGATTGAATCCCTTTGAGTTGGCAAAGGTTTTTGCCTCTGATATGACCTCTGATATGACAAGCAAATATCCCAAAGCCCAATCAAGTACAAGCGATAATAAATCTAAGAGGGGAACCTCGAAACGTAAAAAGGAATGAAGGTCTAATTAGATCCTGTGCTCAAGCCCTCCTGCCTCAGTACTACTTCATACTGAGCGCAGCGAAGGATCTCCTGAATGTGACACCGTGCTAATCCCGGAGATCCTTCGCTGCGCTCAGGATGACGTTGCGTTAGGGGGACAGATCTAAAACAGCTACTCACATTAAAGCCTACACTAGCAACTAAACCTTTTTATCTATCCTTCTTTTTGTTACCATTGCGCCTCTTTTAACCGATTTGACGAATTAATAATGAAAATTACTTACTCTCGCGAGCAACTTTTAAGTCTCTGCCAAAACAATACGACTCCTCCACCAGATATTAATACTGACGAAGAGATACCGCTTACCTATAGCGCACGCTTCACTCTACTATTTCAAAGCCTTAGTGCAAGAATGCCTCATGAGTGTGCTCCCACTCGTGCCTTACCTTATGATAAGGATGACCAAGACGATCCAGAAGATTCTCTTTCTCTGTCTGCTTGCCCCGCTGCTTAATATTTGTTTATCAATCCTCGAAATATTTTCCTATAATCAAGCTATATGTTTGAAAATAAGAAGGAAAATCATGATTAAACAAATATTAACTTCCCTGTTACTCTTGGCTCTCGCAGCAACCTACGCAGCAGAGCCATCCCCAACTGCAATTGATGACCAAAAAGATGACCAAAGCCTCTGTATTCAACAGCGAATCGACCTCTGTATAAAGAAATTATGCCAGTCAAAAGAGGAGCAGAATTGTGTGAATACCTGTGAGCTAACCGTCAAAAATGAGTGTCGTCAGGCTGGCGAGTAGTTTCCCCAGACCAAAGGTACTTTTTTAAATCTACACGCCCATTGCTAACAGAAACCCCTTCTTTATCTAACAGCTGTTTTTGTAGTGAATACTGCGGACTACCAAAGGGGAAAGAAAGTTGCCCGCTCGACTTGATCACCCGCTGCCAAGGCAAATCATGGCTTCTTGTGCATGAATGAAGAAGCCAACCCACTCCTCGCGCGCCACGTGAATTTCCTGCCAGTTTGGCGATGAGTCCATAGGTTGCAACCTTCCCTTTAGGAATTGACTTTATCAGCTTAAGCACTTCTTTTGAAAACTCAGTATGTAAATCCATTCCTGCTCACTGATATCTGGGATTGAAAGATTCCAATTCTGGTTGCATAGCTTGTAAAGGTCAACTGCAATACCAGGAATATTCATTTATTGAATAATTAGCTATAATAGACCATTTTTTAGGCAAAGTGAGAGTTTAATAAATGGCAAGTGCAAAATACGACAAAGAGAGAATAGTCTTAGTTGATATGGATGAAATGGATTTTAGTTCTGATATAAATACAGCGTTCACCACAGTAGGCATTTCAACTTGTATTGCTTTCATCATTCGAGGTCAATGCTGGATTGAAGATGAGCTTAAACCCTTTTGTGGTTTATACCATTGGTCAGGTTTTCCCATTAGAACTAAAAATCAAATGAAAGAGATAGAAGATACACTAGAGGACTTCTTTGCATGTCTTAGAGAGGATTTAGACGTGGATAATAATTCAATTCTAATGCTTAGTGAATTGGTCTTTATAGGTGGGGAAAAATGCCAAGCTGATCGCGGTGGTGAGATTATTTTATCCGGCACAGAGCGTGAAGTTGACTGTTTGACTAGAACGCTTATAGATTTTGATTTTAGCGGTCGGCTAATTGATGTTAAACAAGAGCAAATTAAGCAGCATCATTTTCTCACTTCAGGTGATCAGTCCTTGTCCATCACCGTTAATTTAACCAACTGGTCTTATCTCTTGGACAATCCTGAGCCTATAGTTAATTCTGATGGCATTCAACCCGATTCTGAGTTCTATTTTTCAATGAGGTAAGCATCTATGCCTGATATCGAGCGTTTCATTAATGCCCAACGGCGTAAGCAATGGTGTAGGGTTTAACTTGTAGTAGGTCACCCCCGTCATCCAAACATCGCCCGTCATCCCGAACATAGTGAGGGATCTCCGGGATTAGCACTGTGCCACACTCAGGAGATGCCTCTCTACGTTCGACATGACGTACGTCTTTGTAATAGCAGTACATCCAGAGTTGAGGTATCCCCACGAATTTGAACTTAAGTTGAAAGCAGCGAGTTAGAATTAAAATTCTCTTGCTCTGATCCCGTTAGTTCTGCTCGTTCAACAGGGGTATTAAATAAGCGATAGACTTTCTGTGATGCACGTAGCTTATTATTTTCATGCTGTGATTTCTCAAAGGCATCCCATAACTTATAAACTAGATAAGTGGCAGTTAAGGCGACCGCCACAGGCCAAGAAATTGCAGCAGTAGTAATTACAAAGGCAGTAAAACCTGCATTAAAAATTAGCGTGTTCCAAAATATGCGAGAAGCTTCTTTACATTCAAGATCTAATTCTTCTAGCAATCCATAATGGTATTCATCTTCAAATAAACGGCCATTTTCCAGTTCTCGGTCAATTGCAATGCAGGCTAACTGATAATTTTTGTATTCATTGCAACTATTGTAGAGTGCATTACCTAACATACTCAGCGCGGTTAAAACGATCAAAGCAATGGCGGCTGTACATAGTAAACTCGCAGCAAAAGCAAATATCAATAAAACTGCCGCAGCAATGTTAAATTTATAATAGGCGCATTGGGCATTCCATTCATCATTTAATATGTCGATTTGTCGGTTGATAACTGCAAGTTCGAGTGAGGAAACCTCATTGTCTTTTTGTAAAACGAGTTCTTGTAAACAATGGTGATATTTTCTTGCTTCAACATACCAACTTGCAAAAAATAGCAGAATATCAAAGGCTAGAAATGCCAAGTTTATCTGGGATATAGTTGCCTGAGAGATATCAAAAAACTGATGATAGTTACTCAAGAAATTAACGATTCCCCAAGCCAAGTCATTGAACATAAGATAAAAACGTTTTTCAAGTTCCTGAAGCAAAACTTTTTTAGCTGATAATTCCTCTGAGTTTGCGGCATGGATAACATGTTTTATGAGAATGATCAGATTAGCTATAAAGCGAATTGCATATAAAGAAAAACTCAAGACTCTTAGAACAACCTGCGCTGTTTCTAAGGCTTTCATCACATCTTCAGGGCTAGACCCCAATCCAATTTTAGAGTTAATTTCTCTAATTAATTCAACAAATTGACTGTTTAAAAGATAGACTACAATACAGTTTGCTAATGCTCGGCTGTAATTCCAATAAGAGCGATTAGTAATCAGAGAGGATACAAACCTGCGAAACTTTGATGAGCTTTTAAAAACATAGATAAATTCAAGAATATTTGCTCTTAATCGATCGCTTATAAAGGTTGAAAATCCATGTGGCGAATCATGAATATCTGGTAAATAACCCTGATCAATAAAGCGATCAATTTCCTTTTTCTTATCTAAAAAAGTTCTTAGATCTTCTGATACATAATCAACCTGATAATATTGCACCAATAAATCACAGACTTGCCCTAGGCATAAAACAATCTGATTTTCCTTATCTAAAAGACTTTTATTAGCGACAAATATTTTATACAGCGTAAAAAACTCAGCCTTCAGCTGATTAATATTAAATTCATCCTCTGCAAATAAAGAAGTTTCTAGATTTCTTTGCGGCGACTGCTTGAAAAAGCCGTGCTTTAACAACGAAATTGTAGGCATAAGGAAGTCTTTGATACTAAAGAAAATCGTTTTTTCTGAATAGATAATAAACGATCTGAATGAATTATGGTGGCTAATATACCCTGTATTCGAATGTTAATCCAGGATTGCGGGCAAAAATAGTCATCTCTACAGAGGTAGAGATGACTATTTTATTAGTGTTTTTTCCCAAGGTTAACCAAAAGAAACACTCAAGGGTTTTAGATGAATATTAGCTATTCCATCAGCTAGATCATCCGGCTTTTCATTTGTTGAAAAAAACGAATAATTTCCCTCGACAATTTTCTGATATTTAATGATGGTTTCTAAGGGTAGTTTACGATTAAAACTTTGATTTTTTGATTCGTCCGATATGAGGCTATCATATCCAGTATCTTCTCGTTGACCACTAACCGGATTTATTACCTCTTGGTCATCTAGGGGGAGAACATCAGAAAAATGCTCTGCATCTACGAGCTCAATAACTGGATAAACTAAGGGCTCATTAGTGCAATGGCTAATATATCTGAGTAAAGAACCTTCAGTAGCAACATCTAAGGCTTTAATTACAGGCAACATTTCTTCATCTGTAGGCCTGTAGTGACCACTATTGTTAGTGATAGTTACAAGCGTATCGAACTGAAAAAACAAATTACCTGCCGCAAGAACCTTTTTGCCGTTAGCCAAAAAAGAATGATTCATGGTTGGATGACAAATAATTCGCGGGTTCTCTTCACAAGTTATAATGAAATTATATTTTCCAGATAAAACATTTCCTTCATAATCTAAAAAAATTCCTTCTTCTTCGGAAAATTTAATTTCATAAAGATCTTGCTTTTCCTTATCTAAATATTTCTGCTCAGGATCATTTGAAGGCAATAATCTCATTGCCTTTCTCTCTGTTCTAAACTCATTTTTCATAGAAATTTTAGTTGTTATATTTTGTTCGTAATAGGCGATTTCATCAGGATACTTTTTAGGCATTTTTATCTCGTGCTTTTATTATGAAAGGTTATATTCTCATAATAAAATTAACATTTTATTAAGTTATTATTTTTCAAATAAATGTTTTTTTTAGGAGAAAATGTGTAGTCCCATAAAAGTCGACTTCCCGCGGCTCTTTGCAATAAATCAAGGTTTATCTAGGTATAACACAATCAATTCCTTACTTGATGAACAGCCTGTATCTTCCATTAACTTGGCCAAATTACCCTCAACTGTTCGATAAGAAATTCCTAAAAGCAGAGCAATTTCTTTCGATGTCTTACCCTTAGCTAGCAATTTGAGACAACGTGCTTGTTGCTCCGTTAAGTTGATAGGATGATGTTGTTGCTTATGGAAAAGGATTAGATCCTTAGTTTCCAACTCTATCAAAGTATTTTTTCCCTCTACCTTAGAGCCTCCAGCAAGCTGCTTGGTAATGTTTAAAATATGCCTTTCAACATTATTGTCTTCGGTATCAATACTCAAGGTGGCAACTTTTTCAAAGTCTTCATCCCGCTGTTGATGTAAGAGATCAAAAAATTCCCTCATATCCCCAGCTAATAAAGGCAAGTTGTCTCTTGAAGTGCGTTGTAATTGACTTGCCGTTGTTACTTGCAGAAAAACTGTAAATTCAGAACGCAGAATTTGCCTGTTTTGCTCATTGCAAGCTATAGTGCCATCCGTTGCAACTACTATATTTTCTTTTGTAATCAATGAAGAAAGAATTTCATTTTGACAGCTCAGAAATTGACTCTCCCCTTCTGTGCCACAAATATCTCTAAGTGTTTTGCCAATGTTAAATTCAATGCCTAAATCCGCATCAACAAATCGCCATCCAAGTTTTTCAGCAAGCATTTTAGCTATTAAACCTTTTCCAGCACCAGGCTGACCAACTATAAAAATACGTTTGTACTCTGTCATTCTTTTTACTCCTGGTTCTCGTTACAACCTGTACTATTTATGTACATTTTATAGCGCACAAGATAAAGGCACAATACGTAAAAATACGCTTAAATATCCTCCCAGCTCCCACTTTGGTAAAAATGCCAAAGCTGTTCTAAATAGGGACTAAGACCAATATTCTTCTCCCTTAGCCAATTTTCATTGTAATAACTGTCTTCATATAAATTGCCGCTATCACCTGCAATCGCAACAAGAGCCCCTTTTTTACCCTTTGCCGCTAATTCGGACATTAACTTTAAAGCGCCGTAAACTGTTGCTCCCGTTGAAGCGCCAAATTTTAGATTTATGATTTCATTCAAAAAATAAAGTGTCGCGATAGACCCGGCATCAGGCACTTTTATCATCCGAGAAATAACATCGGGCAAAAAGGAGGCGGGAACATAGCGCCTGCCAATCCCCTCAATTCCCGAGCCTTTTTGCATTGTTATTGAGCAATCACGGTGGTGAAAATAATCATAAAGTACCGAGTCTTCCGGATCGACAACACATAATTTTGTTGAATGTAGACCATAGCGAATATAACGACCAAAGGTGGCTGCCGTACCGCCAGTACCTGCACCACAGACAATCCAGCTTGGCGTGGGGAAAACCTCTTTTCTCATCTGCGAAAAGGTTGCCTCAGCGATAGTGTTATTGCCACGCCAATCAACTACCCGCTCCGCATAGGTAAATTGATCCATAAAGTGACAATTTGGTTTTTGCGCTAATTGCTGGGCAACCTCTCGATCAGTCTCAGCAGGACCCAGTAACACACATTCCCCTCCATAACTTTGAATACGCTTTATCTTGCGCTGAGAAATCGTTTTGGGCATGACAGCAATAAAGCGAAGCCCCAGTAGAGAAGCAAAATAAGCCTCTGCTACTGCGGTATTTCCAGAGGAGGCTTCAATAATTGTTGTCTCCGCATTAATCCAGCCATTGCAGATCGCGTATAAATACAAGGAGCAAGCAAGCCTATGCTTCAGACTACCAGTGATATGGCTTGTTTCATCTTTTAAATAAAGATCGATATTAGCAATGTTGGGCAACCTGATTTTCAAAAGATGGGTATCTGCGCTTCGATTGAGTTCCGCAAATATTTTTTCTAGCGCTTCCCTTCGCCATCGTTCTGACATGTTTGATCATCCTGAGTAAAGGAGTCTTGTTAGTTAAATTTAAGTATATGCATAATTCCGTCATCCAGAGCATCGCCCCCGTCATCCAGAGCGCAGCGAAGGATCTCCGAGATTAGCACTGTGCCACATTCAGGAGATCCTTCGCTGCGCTCTGGATGACGGACGATGACGAATAATCAGCCACCTAAGACGATGGAACCAGCTCTTTCACCCTTTTAACAAAGGTAGGCCCAGGATCTGTTTTAACCTTCACGTAGTTTGGATCCTTCTCTAACCATAAGGGCGTATTTTTATATCTTAAATACTCATTGTGTCCTATCACATCCGTTATTCCTGGATATTTCTTCTTTAAATAACAGACAAGAAAGGCATTGGCTTTGACTTGAGCCTCTGTTAGATCATCCTGGTCATTAACACCACCAACATTTTCAATCCCAATGGCATTATGATTCAGACCAATAACATGCCTTGCCATCCAATTATCCGGCATAAGCTGATAGATAGTTCCATCCTTATCCACTAAAAAATGACTAGAAACATTTAAATCCCCAGGTAGCTCAGCGCGCCTTGGTGAAGAAGCAGGAAAAGCCGCAGGATGAAAAACTCGATAAGCCAGTTCGAGGGTGGGTAAACAAGTCCAGTGCAAGACAATCATTTTAGGTTCTATCGTAATCGATGCGGAATCAATACCGTAATGAGTTGATTGATATTCGCGGGTTAGTGCGATTCGCTCTTTACCAAAATCAATCGGCATTTGCTTGATAACCTGGGGGTCATAGCAAGAAAAGGCAGATACGGCGGTAGAGAAAAAAAAGGTTAAGATTGAAATAAATTTCATTGTAGATACAGCATCCTAGGTTATTAGCCAATAATCTAGGATGCCATATTTAAATTATTTAAACAGTAGGGGCAACTATATTTGTTTGGGTCTTGTCATCAAGAGTCTTTCTATAGTTCGATTCCACCGAGAAGAAACAGCGGTATATGGGCTTCAAACCAAGCGACAAAACATCAGAGATTTTATCAATCAAAGTTCGCTCAAACCAGCTAGGATCATTCTCGAGACATACGCTAAGCACACCCTGCACTTTTGCCCTATCTTCCTCGCTAAAAATAAGCTTATCTTTGCAGTAATCTCGTAAATCATAAACTGCAGAATACCTGTTTAACAATTTTTCTTGCTTTACACTAAGACCTGATTTTTGTGCATCAATTACTCCTTGTGAAGCTAATTTGGTTTCTAAATGTCTAAGCAAAGCATCGATAGTATTTTTTACTGTATCTCTTGTTTCAATAGTCTTAATAATTGGGCAATCAACGATAATATCCTCATTCGCCAGGGCATTAATATTTGTTTGAAAAACCATGAAAGACTCAGCTGGCATAGTAGCTACATATTCTACCAAAGCCTCTTCACTTAAGGGTGAAGTGATAGCCCCATATTCATTGTCATAATTTACCTGATTGAGAAATGTTGAAAAGGGTGACTCATTTTTTAAAAAATTCTTAAACTCTTGCTTGTTATTGATTTCTACAGTAGCCATTGCAGCAGCAAAACCAGGTGCATTTTTAGCAGCTAAGGCAAAACTTACAGGCATAGCAAAACTCACAGCTTTAAAGCCATAAGGCCCAATTGCAAGTGAGTTATGATAGCTAATATAAGAAAACAGAAATCTGATTTTTTCTATATCTTCAGCATTAATATCAGTTTGGCATAACTCGTAAATCGTTAATTGCACTAACTCATCAGCTCCAATAGCCTCGCCACCACCTTCTTGCTTGATTCCGGCATATTTGTTATTAACAAAATCGGCCAATTCTAATACTTTGAAGTAATCATGATTTCTTAATGCATCAATATAGTCTTGAGCTTGAGGCATAGCATTTCCATTGATAAAACGATAATGCTTACTAAGATAGCTTACAAAACTTAACATAATATTAAAATTTCATTATTTTTTTAATGCTTATTATAGTAAATTAATCCAGACCTATTGCAACAATATTAATTATTAAAAAATTAGAATTACCCCTTAATAATTCCATAACTTATTTTTGATAACATTCTTCCAATTTTAACCAAAGCCGAGAGATTTATTATGGGTAAAACTAAGGAAAAATTGCAAAAATCGATGGATTCTTATGGGAAAATATCTGCAACAGAGCAATATTTAGTTCTATTAAACATTGTGGATCAAGCAAAGCGCCAAACTGATTTTAGTAAAGAAACAGCTGCGAAACTCAATAATTTTTCAGCCGAAATTCGTAGTATAGAGACACAAAATCAGGAAGAAAAATTGAAGAGAGCCATGATTGCATTTAACCGATTGATTGCTGAGATCGAGAACAATGATAAGCACCAAAAATTGCTGCAATTTTTAAAGGATAAAGGCTTATATCGCATTCTTTATCACAATGCAAAAATGAAAGGAATTGAAGATGATTCTGGCTTAAAAACTGTTATGAAAGCTGGATTTATCGGTATTGGCTTGTCTGCCTTAGCTGTTATTTTCTTCGCCCTGGTAACCATGCTTGCAGCGCCCTTTTGGCTAGTCGTTATCGCTTCCGGCTTATTTGCAGCTGCTGCTACCTTTGTTGCGGCAATACTTTATGGTGTTGTTAATGACCTTTTTGCAACCCACTCCAATTTGGCTTATTTTTTACTCGGCCACCAACCCCAACAAAACTCTTTATTGCAGACCAATGATCCTGTGGCTCAGGGTGTTGCTTGGGGAGTTGCGGCTACTTTCGGCCCTGCGCTTATTGCAGCAATAGTCTTCGGAATTGCAGCTACAATCACCGCTGGTTTTGTGCCACTTGCCACCTTTGTCTTTCCTGTTATGTTGATAGCTATGCCTCTGATTGCAGTTGGTGCGGAGATTTATGCTCGCAAGAAAGCTCGTGAATATGCGGATTCAGAGCGAGGCCTATGGGTTGGAAGCAATTTTTATCAACAACAGGGTTTGGAAGTAATGTCGCCAACCCGTGAAGAACGAGCTGCTTGGTATGCTAACTCAGATAGGAACCTCTTTGGCTTCACTAAGGTACCATTGATTGGTGTGGCAGCACTGGCAACTGTATGTACGCTAAGTGGGGTATCTATGTTTTTACCCGCAGTACTGTTTTCAACAGTTGTGATGTCAGTAGTTCCCGTTGCTGCTGTTGGCGTGGCAATCGTAGCACTGCTAGCCTTAGGAATTTACACCTACGTGAATCGTAATAAGCAAATTGATAATCGCAGCAAACTAGATTTTAGCAGCGACAATGTGTCTGAGCATGCTTGGGAACTTTATCTGGAAGAAGATATGCATTTAGTACAAGAATTGCAAGCTACAACAGAAAGCTCACTAGTCTCAGAGAAGGAAGACGATAGTCATTTTGACTTTGGACTTCTGTCCAGACGAACAAGTGATGTAGAACTATCTGATTCGGATTCGGATTATGACCCTGATATGCAAGAGAATTTTGAAAGGGAAAAAGTAAAGGAAGAAGGATGTGTGTTTTAGTAAGGAATGAAGGAGTGAGGGGCTAAAGCCCCTCTTCTGCTCGAACGCTCTGTTACATGGATTGAATGTAGCCAGGATGCAGTGAAGCGCTGAGGAGTCCTGGCATTTTTTTAAACAGAAAGCATGTGCCATATAAGTTCTTCCTGTTCTTTTGTGTGTCATTCCCGCGTAGGCGGGAAGCCATCGTGCAAACTAAAGTGAGGAACCACTTTGAGAAATGGTTTCCCGCCTACGCGGGAATGACACACATATAAGTCAAAGGAACTGATTAATGTTCTTAGTGGCATCTAAATGACACTTTGATTAAAAAATACCAGGATCACTCAGCGCGTCGCTGTACCCAGGCCACTGACTTTTAAGGCTCTAATAAAGCCTCAACCTGAATCGAATAAACATCAACAAAATCCCTTTTCTCAGCACCTATTCGCTGGTAAAAACGCTGCCCTACCTCATTATCCTTCATACACCAGACATTTAAACGACCAATCTGCTTCTCTTTGGCTATCAAGGCAAGCTGATGCAATAGATTTTGGCCAATGCCAGCCCCCCTGTGCTCAGGACTGACGTATAAATCATCAACCTGAATCATGGGACTTAGGTTAAAAGCTCTATTGATATTAGCGTAGGTATACAGACAAAAAGCGATTAGATGTTCTTCCTTATCAACAGCAACAAGACAATGCCAATCAGCCTTAGCGCCAAACAGCTCTTCTTCAAGCCTTGTTCTGCTTAGTTTGAAGCGTTCAGCCAAACCTTCATAGGTGACTAAAGCGACTAACAGTTCAAATAGCTGATCAAGATCAGCTATTTGAACTGCCCTTATTTGATATTCTGCAGAATTGCTATTCATTATCCTTCTCTTGTTGCATGGATGCTGGAAAACTAGCTTTACAATCATAGCGGGGATCTGAGGCTAAAAAGGTTTCACAGCTTTTTTGCAGAGTATAGTTAATAGTTGTCGAATCGGGAACTGCTGTATTTCGCTTGGAATAGAGTTGCCAAATAATAACACCATCGCTTTGGCTTTGTTGCTGCAAGATGGTATCCACTAATTTGTTAGTTAATTGTAATTGTCCCGCAGGATTTTGCGGATAAGCGGGTTTGTTAACCTCAAAGCCAAATTGCAACTTAGTATCAAGCTTATACTTAGCCGGTAAAAATTTAACCTGTCCGATCTGAGAAACATCCAATACAGCCTCATTGTCAGTTGATTTTAACCAGTTGTTATAGTCTTTCATGTAGGCAGAGACCTGGCCGGGTAAGTCCAAGGGTCCACCACCATAGGGTGCGCACATTTGCGCATTATCACCGCATAAATCGTAGGTCATTAACCCCAGGCTATCAAAACGCATAGCAATCTCTTTGTCTTTGCTTGCCAGGTTATACCAAAGTCCTTTCAAATTACCTTTCCACCAAACCCCGCCCTTTTCATAAATTGCTGGATAGTTATCGCCGTAAACGAAACCAGTAATTGGGCGTCCGCCAACTGGCGGTGCCGCAGTAGCAAACTGTAAATTTTTGGCAGCCGGGTTATCAGCAATCAGATGTAAGATCGCGGCAACCTTATCGACGGTTTTAGGCATCACATAAGCCCCGTCACTCCCTGTAACTCCATATTTCATCAAATTATCATAAGAGGGTCCGCCATTAGCTAAAATGTCATTGGCGATTTTCGTTGACCAATCCCCAGTAGTGCTTGGACCCCAATGCACCGCATTCTGATTGGCATGCCAAAATTCTTCATAATCAAAATCGATGCCCTGCATACCCAGATCATTCGTTAATTTAACTAGATTGTCATAGGATTCCTTAGCTAGCTCAGCTTCCTTGAGATTAGTTGGATCAGGGAAATAATCATAGTTTGCACCAGCAGGACCACAAGCCTCCCCGGCGACTTTGTCATTACAGCTATAGTTCCATCCCCCCACTGACAAGAAGGTCTGGATATTCTTTTGCTTGGACAAGCTCACTGCTTCTTGCAATCGGGCAAAGGCATCTCTGCTCTGTCCATCGTCGTTATTTTTATCAAAGTACCCCAGGATTCCGGTGTTGGCTAAGTCACCGCTTGTATATTCATTGAGTCTAGGTTTTACAAAGGAAAAAATGACGCGATTAAAATTGGGCTTATCGACCTTGCTTAAATCATCGATATATTGATTAAGTTGTGAGAGATTATCGATTAGCAAATAGGCTGTTACTATCTTCTTTGCCGGTATTAGCTGCTCGGCAAATCCTGAGAAACTTAACAGGGAACCGCCAAGAAACAAGGCAAGTTGCAAGGATGCTTTTCTTGCTTTTAGACCTTTGGTCATTTTCATTTTATTACCTCTTAAGATGAATTAACCTCTTAATAGTATAATTATTAATCAACTTGCTTGCCCTGTTATTTTTGACAGGGGGTTGAATGTAGAGTCTTCCAGTCATTAAAAGAAAGGCCCAATATCTTGGGCCTTTGTTATTCTTATCGGCTATTACTTGGGGCATATACTAGGCATAGATTCCTCAACAGCCTTATCTAAGTCTCTTACTAAATTACCTGTATCAGCATTCACAAAACAACTAAAGAGCTGGACCCAAAACCCTCTTCCTGTATTCAGAGTTATCAAATTGTCGGAGTCCTTCTTTGCATAATCATGCACTGCCTCGAGGTATTCACTAGGGGTCTTTGCATTGTCTATTCGCTCTAACATTTCATTGAGGATATCGTATTTAGCTTGAGCTAATGGATCACTAGTCCTAGCCTCAGCGAGCTCTAGTATTTTGTCGTCTATTTCGCTACGTAAGGCCTTTATCTTAGGGTTACTTTTAAGGCTTTCTAATGCTGCATTATTTAGTTCAGTAGATATTGGTTGTTGAGCGGGGGCGTTTCCCTTGTTCATAGCTTGAGCCAATTCCTTAGCCTGGCTAGCTTGATTTGCTAATTTGTCGATTAGTGATTGTTTTGGTTCTTGTGCTAATACTTGCATTTGTCCATAAGACCCAACATCAGGTTTTTTGCTTGTTTCCTTTGTAGCCTTTAATAAAGCTAAAACCGGAATAGCGCCAGCAACTATATTTTCTAAGAAATTATTGTCCCCTTCTCTTACCTTTGGCGTTTTGCCCTTAGCTTTTTTACGCGCAATTTCATCGAGCATTTCCTGTGCTTTATCAACACAGTCAAGGTATTTTTTTTCTAACAACTTGACTTGGTCATTGGTAGGTTCGTCTTTTAGGTCTTTTAGATAATGTGCAACATTGCAAACTACAGCTAATTGTGAACGAAGTCTCTCGACATGAGCATCCATTTTTCGATCATTGATAAGAATATTTGCGACGACTTGAATACCCGCATTGAAATCTTTCTGACCCATTTGAAACGCTGCTGTTTTCCAGTCTTTATAACCTGATCGTTTACTATCATGACCATCATCAAAAGCAACTTCACTTGCCTTTGCGATTAAATCAATAATCATCGATCTAGTATTTAGCTCTCTTCTTTGCCTACTCATAATAAACCTTCCTTAAAATTGCTGCCTCTGAGGTTTATTATGCAAGACCACGGTTAGAGCAAAATTAAGTCATATTGCGAGTTTTCGCAGCTATGCCCCTAAGTCACTTTATAAAGTTTCGAGACCTGGGGTATCCCCACGAATTTGAGATTCAGAAGTGCAACTGAAAAGATATTTATTTATTGCTTAGATTGGTCTGTTTTTCTGTCATTCCTGCGCAGGCAGGAATCCATCCCTCAAACATGGTGACGGGCTTCGCTTGATAAATAGATTCCCGCCTACGCGGGAACGACATAAGAAAGAGCATTGAGAAGTGCAACTGAAAAGATGTTTATTTATTGCTTAGATTGGTCTGTTTTTCTGTCATTCCTGCGCAGGCAGGAATCCATCCCTCAAACATGGTGACGGGCTTCGCTTGATAAATGGATTCCCGCCTACGCGGGAACGACATAAGGAAGAGCATAATGATTTAATAAATAACTATTTTTTGAGTTACAAATTCGTGGGGATACCTCAGTTCGAGACGGCCTAAAGGCCTCCTCAGCCCAAACAGTTTTGAGGTGGCGCCCTTAACTTAATGGCAGTGGGGCTTAACAGCCCAGTCTACATCCTGTCATTTACGCTAGCCTACTACCCCAATTGCGTTTAGTAGGCGAACTCACTAGACTAATTAATACCTAAGACCTGCCGGCATCGCAAAATGAAAATCTGCCTTTCCCTGATTTTTTCTCTTTTTATGCAAATTTTGTATGCCCATGAGTCTTCTACAGACTTTGCTAAATGGCTTGAGCAAGGAATGCAAACTTATCATATCCCCGGTATCAGCATTGCAGTGATTGAGGATTATAAGCTTATCTACAGCCAAGGCTTTGGTTGGGCTGATAAGGAAAACCACAAACCCGTCACAACAGATACCTTATTTCAGGCAGGCTCAATTTCTAAGCCAGTTACGGCAGTGGCCGTGCTTAAAACTGTTCAGGATAATAAATTAGCCTTGGATGAAAATGTTAATAGTTTCCTGAAGTCATGGAAGGTTCCTGCAAATGAATACCGTAAAAGCCAGCCAATAACTTTGAGAGAATTATTAAGTCACAGCGCTGGTTTCAATGTTCCAGGCTTTTTAGGTTATGCCAAGGGTGAAAAATTACCCAGCCTCCTTGAGGTTTTAGATGGTGTGGCGCCAGCAAATTCGCCGGCTATTCGGGTCAGTCATCCCGTAAGGAAAGAATTCATTTATTCTGGTGGCGGTTATACTGTTGTTCAGCAACTGTTGATCGATACCTACAAGGAGCCTTTCCCCAATTTGATGGCGCAGCTTGTATTAGATCCCTTAGCGATGAGCAGTAGCAGCTTTCAGCAACCCTTCCCAACAGCGGATAAGAACGTTGCCCTACCTTATCGCCGTACAGGCTTGCCCTTAGCTGGCGGCCCTCATACCTATGTCGAAGAAGCTGCAGCAGGGCTTTGGACTAAGCCACAGGATTTAGCAAAATTTATTATCTCGATTCAAAAATCGCTAAGAGGTGATCAGGATCAACTGCTCACGCAACATTCCGCTGAGTTATTTAGTGTACTTGTCCAAGCTGAATCTAAGGACAAGAAGGTGCAAATGGGTTTAGGTGCCGTCGTTAGTTTGAATAAAGATGGCAAGGCAACAAAACAAGGCAGATATTTTGCTCACGCTGGTCAAAATGAGGGTTATCGCAACCTCTTTATAGCTAGCACTAAAACTGGTAATGCAATTATTATCATGACGAATATGTCTCCGCCGCAGGATGAAATTGATAAGGGATGGGATTTTATTTATCAGATCGTATTAATACTTGCGCAGATCAACCATTGGAAATGAGGTTAAATCGATGATTAAAGCTGCTGAACTCTTAGTTGCCGCCCTGGAAAATGAGGGGGTTAAATATATTTTTGGTATTCCAGGGGAAGAAAACCTGGATGTTGTCGAAGCCCTTCGGACTTCGTCAATAAAACTTATTCTTACCCGCCATGAACAAGCCGCTGCCTTCATGGCCGCGACCTATGGTCGCTTAACGGGTAAACCCGGAGTCTGTATTACGACACTAGGTCCCGGTGCCCTTAATCTTACCACCGGAGCTGCCTATGCGCTTCTTGGGGCTATGCCCATGATTATGATTACTGGGCAAAAGGGCATTCTATCTTCGCATCAAGCACGATTTCAGATTGTAGATACGGTAGCGACTATGCAGCCTCTGACTAAAATGTCACGGCAAATTGTTTCAGCGTCAATGATCCCTACCCTGGTACGTGAAGCCTTTCACGTTGCTCAGGAGGAAACTCCCGGACCAGTTCATTTAGAGTTGCCGGAGGATATTGCTGCTGAAAAAATCAAGAAGGTGGCGCTCATCCCGCCCCATCCTATTGAATACCCAATTGCCAGCGAAGCGGCGCTTAATCGCGCAGCCGAAATGATCATGCAAGCCAAGCGCCCCCTAGTCATGCTGGGAGCTGCAGCTTCACGACCAAGAGCAACCAATGCTCTAGCCCAGTTTATCCTGCGTACAAAACTACCTTATTTTACGACGCAGATGGGAAAGGGAACGGTTGCCGGCGCAACAGAATTTTATATGGGTACAACAGCACTTTCGCAGCGGGACTATGTCCATGAGGCAATTGAACAGGCCGACCTGATTATCACTATTGGCCATAGTACAGTTGAAAAGCCTCCTTTTATTATGGGCGAGGGCAATTTAAAGGTTATCCATGTCAGCTTTCAATCCGCTGATGTTGAGCAGGTTTATTTTCCCCAGGCAGAGGTCATTGGCGACCTAGGACCTTCGCTTGAATTACTCGCTGACAAGATTGCCGGCAAAATTCCTCATGCCGATGCCCTTCTCTCCTTGCGAGAAGGTATCTTAGCGAAGATTAATACCCGAACTACGGAAGACCGCTTCACACCACAGCGCATGGTTCATGATATTCGCCAAGTCATGCCCCATGATGGGATTCTAGCCTTGGATAATGGCATGTATAAAATTTGGTTTGCCCGTAACTATCGCACGCAAATGGCTAATACTCTTTTATTGGATAACGCCTTAGCAACCATGGGTGCCGGCCTGCCTTCGGCAATTATGGCTTCGCTTTTATATCCAAATCGGCGAGTGATGGCTGTTTGTGGCGATGGCGGCTTTATGATGAATAGCCAGGAATTAGAGACAGCCGTTCGACTTAAGCTAAACCTCGTGATTCTGGTGATCGAAGATAATGCCTTTGGCATGATACGTTGGAAGCAAGCCGTTGATCATTTCCCTGACTACGGCATGACCTTCACAAACCCGGACTTTATAAAATATGCAGAAGCCTATGGCGCTAAAGGAGTCCGAGTGAATGCGATTGAGAATTTTCAGGCAATTTTAGAAAAGGCCTTTAATGAGGGTGGCGTGCATCTGGTTATTTTTCCTATTGATTACTCGGAAAATAAGCGCGTCCTTGTCGATGAGTTAGGACAAAGGCTACCGCCGGTGAAAAAATGATCCGAATTCCTGCTGTTTGACCGCGGGATCTGTCGGTGTAAATGATCTAGACCCCGCGGTCAAGCCGTGGGGATTCGGAGTTGGTCAAGGTAATGGGTCATCCTCGTCACCCTAACATAGCCCGTCATCCTGAGTGCCCCATCCCCTTAGGGGCAAACATCGATAAGGACCGCGTCATCCCGAACGTAGTGAGGGATCTCCGGGATTAGCACAGTGCTACACTCAGGAGATGTCTCTCTGCGTTCGACATGACGTAGGTCTTTGGGAGCGCAACGAAGGATCTCCGGGATTAGCACGGTGCCTCATTTAGGAGATCCTTCGCTGCGCTCTGGATGACAGAATGTAGGGGTGCCGCGAGGATTAGGGATTAGTTAAAAGGTGAAAACTATGAATATGAATACAACTCTCAAGGTAGTACAGGCCTTTGATCGCAAGCTGATCAAAGAAATCCCCACTGATGATGCCAAGGCACTTGAGGCTAAGCTAAAAACCGCTGAGTCAACCCTGAATAATCGCAGCGGCTGGCTTAAACCTCATGAGCGAATGGCTATTCTTAAACGTACCGCTCAGTTACTAGCTGACAGACATGAGCATTTTACGCAGCTTATTGCTCAGGAAGGTGGAAAACCCTATAAGGATGCCTCGGTTGAAGCGACTCGTGCGGTAGATGGCTTAAACGATGCGGCGGAAGAGTTAAGGCAGTTTGCCGGCAGGGAAATTCCTATGGGACTTAGTCCTGCAAGTGAAGGACGCTGGGCCTTCACGATTAAAGAGCCCATTGGTGTTGTTGCGGCAATTTCAGCCTTCAACCATCCCTTAAATTTAATTATTCATCAGATTGCTCCGGCAATAGCTGTGGGATGTCCCGTCATTATTAAACCCGCTCCCCCAACCCCCTTATGCTGCCTGGAATTGGTTAAGCTTTTGCGTGAAGCAGGCTTGGACGAATGTTGGTGCCAGACCTTCATCACCGACGACAATGAATTAGCTGAACGCTTTGCCACCGATTCCCGCGTTGCCTTTTTAAGTTTTATTGGCTCAGCAAAGGTTGGCTGGTATTTACGCTCTAAGCTCTCTCCTGGAACTCGCTGTGCGCTTGAACATGGTGGCGCTGCGCCAGTTATTGTTGATAAAAGCGCTGATTTGGCTAAAACCATCCCCTCACTGATTAAGGGAGGCTATTATCATGCCGGCCAGGTTTGTGTATCAGTGCAGCGAATTTTTGTTCATAAAGAAATTAGCAAACAATTTATAGAAGAATTTGTGAAACAGGTGCAATTACTGCGTGTCGGTGATCCCCTGCTAAAAGACACTGAAGTTGGTCCGCTGATTCATCCGCGCGAAACAGAACGAGTCCTTTCCTGGGTTGAGGAAGCAGTTGCAAGAGGGACAAAACTTTTTGGCGGAGGCCGTCTGTCTGAAACAACCTTACTTCCTGCCGTATTGGTTAATCCACCTGCAGATACAAAGGTGTCTCAATTGGAAATTTTTGGTCCGGTAACCTGCGTTTATGAGTTTGAAGATCTTGAAAAGGCAATAACCATAGCTAATTCCTTACCCTACGCCTTTCAGGCCAGTGTCTTCTCGGAAGACTTATCACCGGCGCTTAGAGCAGCCGAAGGTTTGCAAGCCTCCGCCGTTTTAATTAACGACCACACTGCTTTCCGCACAGACTGGATGCCTTTTGCGGGGTTAAAGCAATCAGGTTATAGGACTGGCGGTATTCCCTGGACTATGCAGGATATGTCGCTGGAGAAGATGATTGTTTTGAAAAAGGGGTAAATTGGGGTTCCATTGGTTTTGTAGTCGCTACGCGGCAGTAGGATAGTTTTGTCATTCCCGCGAAGGCGGGAAACTATTTCTAGCTAAGTACAGTGCCAATGTAGAGATGGTTTCCCGCCTTCGCGGGAATGACAAATTCTATTAACTTAATGGCAGTGAGGGTCAGGGAGAGAAGGTTAAAATACGCTGTCCACACTCATTATTTAAAAGTACCCCCCTCTTTATCAATCGCCCGAACCTCAGTAATCATCCCTGCTTCGAAAGAAACATTTAAGGTATTTTCCAAGCGATTACTAGCAAGCGACCCCTTCCACTGACAGACCCAGGATTCTTGCGACTTAGGCAAACAGGCAGCAGCAGGTCCTAACAACTGCTCCAATTGATAAGCATTCGATGAATCGGGTTTTAATTGCTTTATTTTCTTAATCAAAGCCCCATTAATTAAGATTTCCTTGGTTTGCGTAGCAGCTGAAAGAGGACTAAAGGGATAAATTAAACAGAACAAACAAAACAGAACACGTTGCATAGAAACTCCAAATAAATTGCAAGATGATTATTTTCTGCGCCACGAAGCGATTTTGCAACCAATTTTGCTCGAAACAAGTCCTTGCTTTTATTCTCTTTGCTAGCTACCTTAACCTTATTGGATAAAACGGATTTTCACTTTAGAGGATTATGTCATGTCACAAAAAATAGGTCTTTTTGTCGGAAGTCTCCGTAAAGCAGCATGGACCCGGAAACTTGCAAAGTCTTTAATCGAGCTAGCACCAGCTCCCCTTCAATTAGAGATAATCGAAATTGGCCAATTACCGCTTTATAACCAAGATCCTGATGATGAGGGCAAGCCCCACCAAGAATGGGTTGATTTTCGTGATAAGGTCAAAACACTTGATGGCTTCATCTTTGTTACTCCAGAATATAATCGTTCGATTCCTGCTGCCCTAAAAAATGCGCTCGATGTTGGCTCAAGACCTTATGGGAAAAGTGTATGGGGAGGCAAGCCTGCAGCAGTCCTTAGCAGTTCTATAGGAGCAATCGGTGGTTTTGGTGCAAACCAGCATTTACGACAAACCTTCGTATTTTTGGATATCTTCTGCATGCAACAACCAGAAGCCTATATCAGTGCCGTCGATAAACTTTTCGATCAGGATGGAAATCTGCTCAATGGCGGTGGCCGTGATTTCTTAAAACTCTTCGTAGACAGCTATGCAAATTGGATTAAACGTTTTCAAACTCAGTAAACTTAACATTAATATCTATACTATAAATAACATATTATGGCAGTGAAGCGGTTTAACCATCCCGAATTCCCGCAGCTTGACGCAGGAATTCGGGTTTCTTCAGGGATTACTCGTTTTTGCCCGGTACAAAAGTGAAGCTGCCATAACCTAAAGATTTTGAGATGTTATGCCTGACATAAAGAATTTTTTAAAAAGTCATCAGATAGAGACCTATCTATTAATTTTTCTGCCCATCCTTTGGATTTCAATTACAGGCGTCTTTGAGCACTCACCCTTTTCTATTCTTCTCGGGAAAAAAGGCAATTTACTGAGCTGGAGTTTTTTCTTTGGTGGCCACCTCATCAAAAAAGGATTTGCTTTCTTTTATCTTTACCTTTATTTCAGGGTAGCTCTCTGGCTTAGTTATTTAGTACGAACAAAACTCTTTCATGAGCAAGCCCCTCCTTCATTCAGTCTCAAATCCTTTCTTTTGAGTTTTTGCTATTTTACTATCGCTATTGGTTTAGGTGATTTGCTCTTGGTCGTTACCCTAAAACAGCTTTCACTCAGCTCTTCGCAAAACGAAATGATCGCAGCAAGTCAGTTCTATATGTCGCTAGATCGCTATATTTTCGGCTTTGATCCCCAGATTTGGATACAGCGATTTTCTGACAGCCAAACCCTTGATTTCTTACTTATTCAATCCTATCGCAGATTACCCATTTTTTTCGCATTTGTATTTTTTGGTTTGTTATTTTTCAATAAGCAGAATTTCAGAAAACTGTTAATTGCTATTTTTTTGTCTCCATTGATTGCCTTACCGTTCTGGTATGCTCTGCCAGCGGTAACGCCTAATGAAATGTATCGTCAAAATATGTTCGACCTACCCTCAATTACGGCAACTCAGCAAGAATATAAAGAGGCCATGACCAGCTCTGATTTGAAAGCCTATTTAAAACTCGTTGAAAGACACATCGAAAATCCCAAGCAAAAACATCCTCTCGTTTCTACTAACCCCAGCATGCATGTCTGTTGGGGAATTATTGTGACTTATTTTGCGATCCTTCTTTGGTGGCCACTCGCCTTTATTTTCGTCCCCTGGTTAATCTTCAATATCTTTGCGACTCTCTATACTGTTCAACATTATTTTGTTGACCTGCCTCCTGGCCTTGTTTGCGCAATATTTGTTATTTTTACTACTAACTATCTTTTAAAATTGGAAAAAAAATATTACGTCGGAAATTATGCACCCCTTTATTTTATCGATATTATTCAAGAAGACACGCAGCGGATAAAAATCTGGTGCCAGACAAGATTACAAAAGATTGGAGTAGTACGATGGATCTTTATACGAGGCAAAACTCCTTCTGAATTCCCGCAGGATCCATGTAGTTAGCACTACCGACAGATCCCGCGGCCAAGCCCATAGGCATCTACACAAGTGGGTCAGCCCTGCTTCTACTGCCTCCCCTAAGGCGACGCCATCCAGAACGCAGCGAAGGATCTCCAGGATTAGTACTTTGCCCCTTCAGGAGATCCTTCGCTGCGCTCTGGATGACGGAGTGCAGGGGCAAATAGTTTTTTTTGAAATTTTAAGAGTCAAGACTGTTTTTTTATTTTTTATTTGATAATATGGCTAGCCCTATTTCCTACCCCATTGCTGTTTATCCTGTGGATAATTTTTTCAGTATCTAAATTAAACCTCTCTTCCCCAATTCATAATTTTCGCAACTATCCAATAATGATAAGCGGTTATCTCTTTTTTCATTGTTTTAAGATAAGTTGAATTATCCACAAAATCTGTGGATAACCTTGTTAATAGACTGTCTAATTTGCTAGACCATAAGGGTTTAAAAAGATGATTGATTTTTCAACAGCGCGTGACTATTCAATAACTCTGAACAGGACGTCATCTCGAACAAAGTGAGAGATCTCCGAATCCAGGCACAATGCCACATTCAGGAGATCCTTCACTTTGTTCAGGATGACGGTACCTCTTTAGTTAATAAATAGTGGCAGAGTTCAAAACTTAGTTCATAATGAATTTAAGGTTGATAGTACCCCGGTTAATTAATCAATTAAGGATGATTTTTTATGTACAAGGAATTATCAGCAAAAACCCTCATAATCGCGGCTGCCTTTTGCCTGCTGATTGCTTGTAATGAAAAAAAAAATGAATCAGCTTCAACTCCTCGACCTGTCAAAGCAATTCAAATTGGCGATTCAAAATCCTTTAGCAACAGAGCTTTTCCAGGACGCGCCAGAGCAGCGAAAGAGGTAGATTTAGCTTTTAATGTTAGTGGCGCCTTAGTTGAACTGCCCATTAATATTGGCGATAAGGTGAAAAAAGATACCCTCATCGCCAAGCTTGATCCTCGTGAATTCGAGGCTAAGTTAAAATCTGCCAAAGCAGAGGTTACTCGCGATGAACAAAATTATTTACGCGCAAAAGAATTGGTTGGCAAAGGTCATATTTCCAAATCAGACTATGATCTGATTCAAGCCAAACTTTCAATCTCTGAGGCGAATATGGATCTAGCAGAAAAAGCCTTAGCAGATAGCGTGATTAAGGCGCCTTTTAATGGGCAAATTGCTAATCTCTACGTTGAAAACTTTCAGACCGTGGCATCCAAACAAATTATTGCAAGATTATTAGACATTTCCCAAATCGAAATGGTCATTCAAATTCCTGAAACGTCGATTAGCCTAATTTCTCATACAAAGGATCTCCTTGTGCAATTTGATTCCTTTCCCAATCACCCCATTCCAGCTCGAATCAAAGAGGTCTCAAATGAAGCGTCTCCTGATACAAGAACCTATCCAGTTACTCTGATTATGCAGCAACCCAAGGATTTTGAAATTCTACCGGGGATGGCCGGCAAAGTGACGGGAAAACTGCAGCAAGCGGATAACTTGCAAAATAAACTTACCGTACCGGCCTCGGCTCTGCTCACCATGGATGCTGATAACAAAAATTATGTCTGGGTCATAAACCAAAACAAAGCGCATCTGCAACAGGTTACTATTGGCGAACTCACACCAACAGGCGTATCGATATTGAGTGGATTAGCTCCCGGTGACTGGGTGATAACAGCAGGCGTTCATAGCCTAAAAGAAGGCGAACCCGTGGCTCTTTTAAATCAACAGGATAACTAAAGATGGCTCTGGCAGATTATGCAATAAAAAATAGAACTGTCACTTCCTTTCTGATTATTCTGCTCTTCATCGCAGGTTCGATTTGTTTTTTCAATCTCGGACGCCTGGAAGATCCTGAGTTTACTGTTAAAACTGCCATTATTACCACCCATTATCCAGGCGCTAGCGCTGAACAGGTTGAGCTTGAGGTCACTGAATTAATTGAGAAAAAAATTCAGGAAATGTCTGAGGTTAAGGACATCTCTTCTATTTCCCGACCAGGGTTGTCCATTATTAAAGTGAATATCAAGAATCAATATTGGTCCGACAGACTTCCACAAGTCTGGGATACGATGAGAAAAAAAATTGAGGACGTCAAACCACAGTTGCCTCCTGGCGCGGAAATTCCAATAGTTGGTGATGATTTTGGTTATGTCTTTGGTTTTTTACTCGCCGTCTCCTCTGATGGCTTTAGCTATGCTGAACTAGAGAAATACACCAAAGCCTTGCAAAAAGAACTTTCTATTGTTCCTGGCGTTGCGCGTGTTGATTTATGGGGTGCACAGAAAAAACGGATTTATCTAACGATTTCAAATACCCAATATTCACAATTGGGTATTACGGTTGCCGATTTAGAGCAAACACTAAAACTGCAAAACCAGGTTGTTGATGCCGGTCAGGTCGATTATCAATTTCAACGAATGAGGCTAGCCCCAACGGGTGAATTTACCAGAGCTGAGGCGATTGGTGACTTAGCCTTGATACCACGATTAAAAACCAATGAGCCGCACAAATCGGATGAAATTATAAGAATTCGTGATTTCGCTGATGTCAAAGAGGGATATATCGATCCCCCGCAGCAATTGATGCGCTATTCCAGCCTTCCTGCTATTGGTGTCGCCCTAGCCCCCTTGCCCGGAGTCAATGCCATCGAAGTGGGTAATGCAGTGTCTAAGCGCATTGATGCGATGCAAGCCCAACTACCCAAAGGCATTGAGATTCACAAAATTTCCTGGCAATCCGACATTGTCGCCGAATCGATCGATTCCTTCCTCATTAACTTAGTCGAAGCGATAGTCATCGTCCTAATCGTGTTAGCGCTGACCATGGGATTTAGGGCGGGCATGATTATTGGTGTTTCCGGGTTGCTGCTGGCAATTCTTGGAACCTTTATTGTCATGCAAATACTTCATATTGACCTTCAACGGGTTTCCTTAGGCGCCTTGATTATTGCCATGGGAATGATGGTTGATAATGCCATCGTTGTTGTTGACGGATTTATTATCCGCATACAACAGGGAATGCAACGCGAAAAGGCAGCAGTCGAAGCAGCACAAATTTCAGCCATGCCCTTATTAGGTGCAACGGTAGTTGCCTCAATGGCCTTTTTCCCAATTTTTGCATCGACTTATGATACCGGCGAATACGCAGGTAGTTTGTTTACCGTTATTGCTGTCTCACTCTTGCTGAGCTGGGCCTTATCACAAACAGCAACCCCGTTGCTTTGCCTCGCCTACATCCCGCAACCCAAGCAGATGAGCGGTTCAGAGGAGGTCTATAGTAATCGACTTTATCGTGGTTTTCGTGCCTTTCTTGAAACAGCAATCCACTATCGTTATGCCTTCACCCTGCTTATGTGTGGACTCTTAGCGCTTGCTATAATTGGCTTTCGTTTTGTACCAATTATGTACTTTCCAGATTCCTCCCGCTTACAAATGATGATCGACTATTGGGCTCCAGAAGGAACCCGTATTCAGGTCGTTTCTTCCGATGTTAAACAGCTGGAGTCTAAACTTTTACAAGACCCTGGCGTAGATAGTGTAAGCACCTTTATTGGCCAAGGACCGCCACGTTTTTATCTCCCAGTTGAATCGGAATTTCCTTATTCGTCTTATGCGCAATTAATTGTCAACCTGAAGTCTATAAACGATGTTGACCGCTTAGTTGCTGAACTTCCTGCCTGGAATAAAACAACCTTTCCACAATCTTTGGTGCGGGTGCGCAAATACGCAGTAGGCGCCTTTAATAACTGGAAAATTGCAGCTCGATTTAGCGGACCGGCCAATGCAGATCCCGCTGTTTTACGTGATTTAGCGGAGCAGGCTGTTGCAATCTTAAGAGCGAATCCGAATGCCATCGATGTCAGAACCGATTGGCGTGAAAAGGTTTTGCAAATCTCTCCCGATTATCAGCAAGAACGTGCGCGTTGGGCAGGTATTTCCCGTTTGGATTTAGCCCAGGCCCTACGTCGCGCAAATGATGGGGTTCCCGTGGGACTTTATCGCGAGGAGGATGATCTAATCCCAATTATTATGCGTCAACCCCAGGATGAGCGAGACACTGCCGCGGTAGATCTGCCGCTTTTACAAGTCAATTCGCAATTAAACACCCAAACAATTCCAATATCTCAGGTAATTGGTGGTATCAATCTAAACTGGACAGACCCAATAATCTGGCGCTGGGATCGTAAGCGCGCAATTACCGTTCATGCCACGCCCTATCAGGTAACTGCCAAAACTCTACGTGATTCTATCCTGCCTCAGTTTGAAAAAATCAAACTGCCTCCGGGCTACAGCTTGACCTGGGATGGGGAGTATAAGAGTTCAAAAGAATCTGCTGATGCCCTAAAACCCGGGCTTTTCCCAACCATTATTATCATGTTATTAATCATCGTCATGCTATTTAATGCCTATCGCCCGCCGCTGATTATTATCGCCCTTATTCCCTTTGCCATGATTGGTGTTACCTTTGGTTTATTAGTGACAGGGGTTGCCTTTGGTTTTATCGCTTTATTAGGGGCGATGAGCTTGTCAGGGATGATGATTAAGAACTCTGTTGTTTTATTGGATCAGGTCAACATTAACCTCGCTGCAGGAATGAAACCCTATGATGCCGTTGTTTCTGCAGCCCTAAGTCGCCTGTCTCCTGTGATCAATGCTGCAGTCACCACCATACTGGGTGTTATTCCCTTACTGCAGGATATTTTCTGGGTTTCTCTGGCGGTTACCATTATGTTTGGTTTAACTGTGGGTACTATCTTAACGATGGTTTTAGCGCCAGTGTTTTATTGCATCCTTTATAAGATCAAGCCTACTTCTCAATAAAGCCGCCCCTCATCCGCCCTTTGGGCACCTTCTCCCCTGAGGGGAGAAGGTGCCCAAAGGGCGGATGAGGGTTGGGAACTTACCCCATAATATGATAACCACTATCGATATAAATCGTGTCACCAGTAATGCTCTTCGCATAGTCACTAGCAAGGAAGACCAACATGGCACCAACATCATTGATATCGGCCAGAGCTTTAAGCGGTGCTTTTTCTTTAGCTTGTTGAATCAGCTTATCAAACTTGTCCAGACCAGAGGCAGCTCGTGTTTTGAGCGGACCAGGTGAAAGTGCAATTACCCGGATATTATCTGGCCCTAATTCGACAGCCATATAACGTACTGCAGCCTCCAGAGCAGCCTTCACTGGTCCCATCAGATTGTAACTTTTCACAACCTTTTCAGAACCATAAAAGGACATAGCAAATAAAGAGCCGCCATTTTTCATAAGCGGTTTGGCAAGATGAGCCATACGTAAAAAAGAATGACAAGAAATATCCATTGCCAAAAGAAAGCCCTCTTTAGAACAATCGATCAATGAACCCTGTAAATCTTGCTTTGGAGCAAAGGCTATGGAGTGGATGACAATATCAATCTCACCCCAGGTCTTAGCTATTTCTGCAAATAATTGTTTTAAATCATTAGGATTAGTGACATCACAGGGGCTATAAATTGCAGGTTTAAGCTCTTCACAAACCTTATCAACAAAGGGCTTAGCCTTTTCATTGAGGTAGGTTATCGCTAAATCAGCACCAGCAGCTTTTAACATGCGCGCACAGCCATAGGCGATGGAATAGTCATTAGCAATGCCCACAACCAAGGCCTTTTTTCCCTTTAGCAAGAACTTATCCATATTTAGCCTCATTGTTAATTAGTTGATAGCAATGATGAGCAATAATCCAATCCTCATCGGTGGGGATCACTAAAACGTCGACTGCACTGGATTGTTCACTGATCCTTAGCTCATTGGCTTTATTCAAGGCTGAATCGAGTTTTAAACCAAACCACTCATTGTTTTGACAAACTGCTTCGCGAATTTGCCAGGCATGCTCGCCAATTCCCCCTGTAAATACCAAGAGATCTAAGCCACCAAGTACCGCAGTTAATGCACCCAGCTCACGGCGAATTCGATAAACAAATAATTCAATAGCTTGCTTCGCTTGAAGATTAGTAGACTCAAGCAGCTCCTGCATATCAGAGCTGATTTCAGATACTCCAAGTAAACCTGATTGCTTATAAAGCAGGCTTTGAATAGCTTTCGCAGACATAGTCTTTGATTCGAGCAGGTAAAAGATAACGCCAGGATCCAAATTACCGCAGCGTGTCCCCATAACCAAGCCATCCAAGGCAGTAAAGCCCATAGAACTATCGATGGATTTCCCCTCTCGAACCGCGCACATACTTGCACCATTACCCAAATGCGCAATAACAACCCGCCCAAGTCGTCGCTTTGCTTTCATAATAGCTAATTGATGCATGATGAATTCATAAGAAAGACCATGAAAACCATAACGTTTAAGGCCTTCTTCACTTAGTTTGCGTGGGATTCCGAAGGTATCAGCTACTGCAGGATGAGTTCGATGAAAGGCGGTATCAAAACAGGCAATTTGACTTAAGCCAGGAAATAGTCGCGCAATGGTTTCAATCGCTTCAATATTATAGGGTTGATGTAGGGGGGCAAAGGGAATGTATTGCTTTAGCTGTTGCACGATAGCATCTGAGAGCAAAACAGGCGCATGAAAATCATTTCCGCCATGCACTACTCGATGCCCTACTGCCTGAATTTTGAATTGTTGCTGACTAGTTTTTAGCGATGAAAACAAGAGTTCATAGAAAAAACTGTAGTTGCAATCCTTATTAAAATGCTGCTCTTTTATGAGCGCTTGGTTCTTATCATAAACCTTTAAAACAGGGCTTATCCCTAAATTGCCAACTTGACCATGCAGGACGCGAGTCAAGGCAGAATTAAGCTCATAGACAGCGAATTTAATGCTGGAGGAGCCTGAGTTTATGACAACTAGTTGATTATTATCCATAATTTACCGACATTTGGTTTAAATCCCTATAATAACTTGTCACCTGCAGTTTACTGGAGATCCCTCACTTTGTTCGGGATGACGTATTGTAGACCCACGTCATCCCGAACAAAGTGAGGGATCTCCTGGCATTCAAGAGATGTCTCAGCGGGGGGCAATTTATAAAAGAATAGAATGCGCTAAGAAAATCTTCAACGATCACCAAAGCACAGATCGTCAATATTTAATGACCACTATTATCAATATGAGAGCAAATATAATATTTAATTAACATAATTTCGATAATCTAGCGCCTACAGATACTTTAGGAGTTAGAGCATGCGCACTAAAACTGAACCCAATCAATCCTCAAGCAACGAACAAGATTCAAACTTACCCGCAGAAAGCCAAACTAGTTCATCCACTTTGCTAATGTGGAGAGCCCTAAATTTTACCACTGTCGCAGCAACTACATCGGCCGCAATAGTAAGCATTCAAAGCCCAATCAAAACTGTTTTAGTTAGCTTAAGCAAAGATGGTACCTTCTTTCCACCCTTTTCAGGAGGCACCTTAGGTCTTGTTCGCGCGGCCTATGCCGGAACCCTATCCTCTCTGAGCAGCTCTTCACTTAGAACTCTTTATGTTACAGGAACAAAAAAAATCAGACCTACGGCTACGGAAACAAGAGAAATTGAAGAGACTGTTCGGGTTAATGAAACAGGCTATGTTATGGCAGTTTCATTTGGGGATATCCTTGTTAGCCAGTTTTCAGAATCACTTTCACAATATAAGAAAATGCATGGATTTTTGCCGAAAGATTTTAACTGGAAGACACGCCATAATGCCTATCAATTAATGAAGGGCGGTTTTGCCCCCCGATATTTATCTGGGCTAGTCAATTTTACCTCCCTCTGTATGGTTGAAGACAGGATTGCAGAGAGTCTACCTATCGAGGACCCCACTGCACGACATTTTGCAGCAGGAGCATTAAGTGGAATCACAGCCGGTGTCTTCTCTTATCCTTTTTCAGCGTTCAAAGACTATGTGCTTGCACAAAGCACAATTACTGAGAAGGGTGAATTACAGACAAAGAGCAGCTTTGCTGTATTAAAACAGGCTGGTGCACTTATTAAACAAAACCCCAGAGAGATGGGAATGACTTTCTTTAAAAATGCTGCAAAACAGCTACCCGTTCGGTCTGGACTCACTGGTACTATCTTTGCAACAGTTGCCGGAATCAATGAACTACTCGGGCCTGAGCCCCTCGGCGCTCTCTCTGAGCGTTTTCAGCCTGGGAGAGATGATGAAGAAGACCTTAGATCAGATCTAATGTTCACTCAATAACTCCTTAATACAACGTCATCCAGAGCGCAGCGAAGGATCCCCGAGATTAGCACTGTGCCACATTCAGGAGATCCTTCGCTGCGCTCTGGATGACGTAGTATTGTGTAGATACCTATGGATTTGACCGCAGGCTCACTACTATTAAGTTAACGTCAGTGGACTGCGAGATCTCCCATTTATTTTGCCGCAACCTAATGAAAAAATGCGGAGAAGCTCCTATACTGATATTAAATTTGTCTGACCTATGCAACCAATAGAAGGGATCTCCTATGTTGTACAACCCACTAGATAACCGTTCGCTCTATAGCGTGTATGACTTCTACATGAGAGCCATTCAACCTTATTCTGATTATTGCCTCAGTCTATCAAAGCGCTTTAATCGAGTTGCAGATTCGATCAATGTACCTGTAACCATACCCTATATGTCCGAGATGCAAAATGAGCTAATCAAATCAGCCTTGCAAGAAGGAGCCAAGCATTTTAGGGAGCTCGCTGGTTATCTTTATGTCTACCATATGTCAACTAACATCTATGAAAAGCCTAAGTTTAATATTCTCGATGTAAAAATTGACGATGACTATTACGATGTAACCGAAGTGATAGTCGATCGTAAGAGCTTTTGTAATTTGGTCCAATTCAAAAAAAGTGGAGTCTTCAAAAAGTCCTTTCCTAAGCTACTGCTGGTTGCTCCCATGTCTGGCCACTATGCAACCTTATTAAGAGATACCGTTAAGGGTTTGCTCCCCTACTATGATGTCTATATCACTGACTGGAAAAACGCTCGTGATGTTCCTATGGTTGAGGGTGCCTTTGATTTGGATGATTTTATTGAATACATCATTTCCTACTTTCAACTCTTAGGCCCTGAACTTAACGTAATGGCCGTCTGTCAACCGACGGTTCCAGTGCTTGCAGCAATCGCCATAATGTCTACCGAGAATGATCCACATTTGCCTGCTACAGCAATCATGTTGGGTGGACCGATTGACACGACTAAATCGCCTACAGCCGTGAATCAATTGGCTGCTTCACGGGGAGAGAATTGGTTTCAACAAAATGTGATTTCTATGGTTCCAGCACGTTTTCCCGGTGCTATGCGCCTGGTTTATCCTGGTTTTATGCAGCTTTCTGGCTTTATGAGCATGAATATGCAGCGCCATATTGAGTCGCTGAAGAACGCTATTGATAACTATGCGGAAAATCAACGCGCCAAGGCCTTTAAAATTATCCAGTTCTACCTCGAATATTTCTCGACCATGGATTTAACTGCTGAATTTTATATGCAAACAATCCATACGGTTTTCCAAGAGCAATTGCTGATCAAGGGACGCTATAAGTCAAAGGGTAAGGACATTCGCCTGCACGATATTAGAAAGACTTCCATTCTGGTTATTGAAGGTGAACGCGATGATATTACCGGTCTTGGACAGACTAAATCGATCATTGAACTCTGTAAAAATCTTCCAGATAACATGAAAGAATATTTCCTCGCTCCCGGAGTGGGCCATTACGGCTTATTCAATGGCAGCAAATTCCGTAATACGATTATTCCAGAGATAAACCAATTTATTGACTCGCAAAAAAACGTTCACGCTAAGGAAAGTGTAAACCATGGAGCCACAAAAACTCGACGTCGACAAACTGGCCAATAATTTCCTTGAACAGTGCCGGTCGTTACCGAAAATAAGAGTTGCAGTGATCTATCCCTGCAGCGAAGACTCTCTCGATGGAGCCGTTGAAGCTGCGCAAATGGGATTAATCGAGCCTATTTTAATAGGCCCGCAGCAAAAAATAGTGAGTTTGGCGCAGACCTTAAAGATTGACATCTCCGCTTATGACATTATCGATATCGCCGAGTCCGTCGAATCAGCTAAAAAAGCAGTTAGCCTGGCTCGCGAAGGCAAGGTTGATGCTTTGATGAAAGGCAACCTCCATACTGATGAAATGATGCATGAGGTTATAAAGGTTGATGGCGGCTTGCGCACGAGCCGTCGTATTAGCCATGTGTTTATTATGGCTATTGAAAAATACCATAAGCCTTTTATGGTGACTGATGCGGCAATCAATATTAGCCCTAACCTGATGACCAAAAGAGATATCATACAAAACGCTATCGATCTCTTTCATACCTTCAACAAAAATGCTGTACCCAAGGTTGCTCTCCTCTCTGCTGTTGAAACAATTAATGCAGAAATGCCATCGACTATTGATGCCGCCTGCCTGGCTAAAATGGCAGAAAGAGGACAAATCACTGGGGCACTTGTTGATGGACCCTTTGCCTATGACAATGTGTTCTCTTTGCATGCAGCAGAAACCAAGCAGATCAAATCACCAGTCATTGGTCAGGTTGATATTTTCGTAGTCCCTAATCTCGAAGCAGGAAATATATTAGCGAAGCAGTTAACCTTGATAGCCGATGCAGCCTCGGCAGGCATTATTTTAGGTGCCTCAGTGCCAATCATTTTAACTAGTCGCGCTGATAATATTCGTTCACGCATTAGCTCTTGTGCCATTGCCGCAATCATGGTTAATGCCAAGCGAACTATGAGGGAACAACATGGCTATTATTCATTATAAGAATATACGGGAAATTACAGGCGATATCCTTAAATTATCCGTACCACTTAGAGAGGATAGCCACTCAATTCCTGTACCCAAGCTCGATGATTTAGCACTTATTCATGCAGCCGATCCAAGTCAACCAACCTTACTAGCCCAGGTTACCCATTTACAGCAAGATGTGGTTACCCTTCAGGTTTATGGTAGCACCAAAGGCTTATCAACAGACTCTTCGGTCAGCTTTCTTGGTCACCCCATGAAAGTTAATTATTCAGCCAATATTCTTGGCCGGGTATTTAACGGTACAGGTAAGGCTATTGATAATGGACCCAAGCTGGATCAGGATGACAAAATCCCTATACGCACCGCTACAGTCAATCCAACACGCCGAATCTTAGCCTCGAAAATGATTCGCACCAATATACCGATGATCGATCTGTTTAACTGTCTGGTAGAAAGTCAAAAAATACCGATTTTTTCTATTGCTGGCGAACCCTATAACGAACTCTTAGCCAAGATAGCAACCCAGGCCGACGCCGATCTTATTATTTTTGGTGGTATGGGACTCTTATTCGATGATTACTACGCCTTTCGCAAAACCTTTGAGGATCATGGCTCCATTGCTCGCACAATCATGTTTGTTAACCAAGCCTCTGATCCCATCCTTGAACGCTTGCTAGTCCCTGACATGGCCTTAGCAGTTGCAGAAAAAATGGCCGTAGAAGAAGGCAAGCGGGTCTTAGTCCTATTGACTGATATGACAGCCTTTGCCGATGCCTTAAAAGAGGTCGGCATAGCGATGGAGCGAGTCCCATCAAACCGTGGCTACATGGGGGATTTGTATTCACAATTGGCCAGACGCTATGAAAAAGCCTGTGATTTCCAAGGCGCAGGCTCAGTCACCATCCTCTCAGTTACCACCATGCCTGGCAATGATGTAACTCATCCCGTTCCCGATAACACCGGCTATATCACTGAGGGGCAACTTTATTTGCATTCAGGCTCTATCGATCCTTTTGGTTCCTTGTCCAGACTTAAGCAGCATGTCATTGGCAAACAAACCAGGGATGATCATGGGCAAATTATGAATGCCATGATCCGCTTCTATTCTGCGGCCTGTGAAGCAGAACAAAAGCAGGCAATGGCCTTTGAAATTTCTGAATTTGATGAGCGCTTATTAAAATTCGGCCGCTTATTCCGCGAACGTTTTATGGATATAAACGTAGCTATTCCTCTGGAAAAGGCACTTGATTTATGTTGGCAAACACTGGGCGAATGTTTTCATGAGAATGAATTGCTTATTAAGCAGGAATTGGTTGCTAAGTATTTTAGTAAAACGTCATCTCGAACGCAGTGAGAGATCTCCAAAAGCAGGCACGAAGCCACATTCAGGAGATCCTTCACGTTGCTCCCAATGACGTAGGTCATGTCGAACGTAGAGAAACATCTCCTAAGTGTGGCACTGTGCTAATCCCGGAGATCCCTCACTATGTTCAGGATGACAGGGTCTTTATCGATGTTTGCTCTTAAGGGGCAAGGGCGCTCTGGATGACGTAATTTTGAATGCTTTAGGATGATCATCATGACACAAATTAAACTAAACAAAGCGTCACTAAGCCTAGAGCAAAAAAAACTGAAAAACTTTCAGAAATATTTGCCCTCACTCGAATTAAAAAGGAAAAAACTATTAACCGAGCGAAGCCTTGTTGAGCGTCAAATAGCTAGTATTAAAAGCAAGGAATCCGAGCTAAAAGAAAAAATCAACAATGACCTACCCATGGCAGCAGACCATCTACAAGCCATTAAAAAATTAATTCATATTCAAGCAATCAATATTCAAGAAGAAAATATCGTTGGAGTCCGCTTGCCAGTCTTTAAATCCATCGAATTTAACATTGCCGACTACTCTTACCTCAACAGCCCCCACTGGTTAGAGCACCTCATTCATCTCTTGTCTGAATTAATCGAAACAAGCTTAGAGGCCAAGGTACTTGCATCGCGCTCGCAACTGCTGGAAAAATCACTGCAAACAGTGACCCAACGAAGGAATCTGTTCGAAAAAGTATTAATTCCCAATGCAAGAAATCATATTCGCTTAATACAGATATTTTTAGCCGACAATGAACGGGCAGCAGTTGTCCGTTCAAAAATTGCTAAGAAAAAGAGGCAGATATCATGAGTATCGCCAAGTTCAAAAAAATTAGCTTACTTGGCCTAAGCCAATCTAAAAAGGAAATCATCAATGCCTTGCAAGGCTTAGGCTGCATGCATCTTATCGCTATTAATCCACCGTCTAAGAAAGCGCTAACAACCAGCTCTACAACCCTGCTTGACGAAATCAAATCAGCCTTACGCTATCTTAAGGACTCACCACAACAAGGGAGAGCACGTTTACACTGGCATGACTTCAGCCCCGATAAAATTGTAAAGCAGATCTTAGCCAATCAAAGCGCTTTAAGAGCCATGATAGATCGGCATGATTTCCTAGAGCAACGCACTAAAGATCTAGCTGAATTAGGCCAGTTTGAGCTGCCGCCAGAGGAGTGCTTAGCAGGGATAAAACTATGGTTCTATAAAATAAGCGTTAATGAAACTCAGCTAATTCCCAAAGAAATTCCCGCACAAGAAATCTATCGCAATAATCGTTATATTTTTATTGCGCTCCTAGCAACTACTGAACCCCAGGATGAGCAGCTTTGCGCAAGGCGCATTCATACCGGTTCAGTCTGCCTGAATTCACTTTATGTTGAATTAGAGTTGGTAAATGAGAAAATCGACGACCTCGTTGATGAGCGACGAAATTTAACACGCTATCGCTATTTATTATCACTAGAACTTGCCCAGTTTTCAGATCGAACCCAATTGAAAAAAGCCTTGGATAAGACACAGGATCATGATGATTTTTTCCTTCTCCAAGGCTGGCTGCCGCAATCGCAACTAGTTGAAGTTCAACAGTTTTGTGAACAAAATCAACTTGCCTTAACCATCGAAGACCCGCTAGAAGGCGAGCTCCCCCCAACTCTATTAGAATCGAATTCATGGTTAGCCGGAGGACGAGAGCTAGTTAGTTTTTATCAAATTCCTGGTTATCATTCCCTCGACCCATCAATCATGGTCTTCTTTTCCTTTTCCCTGTTCTTCGCGATGATTATGGCCGATGCCGGCTATGGCCTCATTCTGGCCTTATTCACTCTTGTTAGCTGGAAATGGTTAGGACGATACAATGGAGCGAAATGGCTTAGACCCTTGCTGATTTCAATTAGCAGCTTTTCAATTGTTTATGGTGTTTTGCTGGGGAGTTATTGGGGCGTTGAACCCAAAGCAGGAACCTGGCTAGCCGAACTAAAAATTATTAATATTAATAACTTCAATGCCATGATGGCACTGGTCATTGTCATCGGCTGCCTGCATATTTGTCTGGGCTCTGCGATGCGCGCCTGGTTTAGTACCCAGCTTAATGAACGCCTACAAGCCCTCGGCTTTATCCTGTTTATTATCGCAGCCCTTGTTTTCTCTCTAGGCTTAGCAAAACACCACAACTCGTTAAAGGAACTGTCCTATGTCTTGTTCCTTATCAGCCTATTGATGATCATGATTTTTGCATCCAATGAACCTGTAACCGGCTTTAAAAGCCTAGTCAAACGAATCTTCCACAGCCTGGCAGCCTTGTACGAACTCCCCTCTTTACTGGGTGACATCTTGTCTTACCTTCGTTTATTTGCCTTAGGACTTGCCGGTGCATCGCTAGCTATTACCTTTAACACCCTCGCAATGCATATCGGCCATTCAACGAGCTGGGTCTTGGCAATTATTGTGTTATTGATTGGCCAAACTATGAATTTTGCCTTATGCCTGATGGGGGCAGTAATTCATGGACTACGCTTGAATTACATCGAATTCTTTAAATGGGCACTTAAGGAAGATGGCTATATTTATCAACCCTTTAAAAAGCAGGAGATTTCGCATGAATGACTTAATGCTATTGTTTGGCTGGTTAGGCATCTATGCGCCAATGGCGCTGGCTACTGTCGGCTCAATCTGTGGCTGTGCTATTGCAGGACAGGCAGCGATTGGGGTGATGCTGGATACTGAGGGCGGTTATGGTAAATACATCGGAGTCTCAGTACTCCCTTCAACCCAGGCGATTATGGGAATTGTGATTATGTTCACCTTGAACAAACCAGTCACCCCAGGAATTGCCGGCGCCCAATTTGGTATTGGGGTGCTCGCTGGAGTTGCTTTGATGATCTGTGCCATTCAGCAGGGTATTTGCTGCGCCAGCGCCATTAACGCAACAAAGAATAAACCAGAAATTTTTGGTTTATCGATTGCGCCAGCAGCGATCGTTGAAGGCTTTGCCGTGTTTATCTTTGTATTTGCCTTAGTGCTCAGTAGTGGAATCTAGGAGGCTTGCAATGGATCAAAAACAAGATAAATCAGCGCAGATTATTTCTCAGGGCATTGAGGAGCTGATTGAACAATTAAAACAAAAGGGTGTTAATGCCGGTAAGGAAGAAGCTGAGCAAATCATTCAGGCTGCACAAACCAAGGCCAATGAACTCTTGAACCAGGCTCAGCAGAAAGCCAAAACGATAGCGGAAGAAGCCCAGCAAAAAATCCTTCAGGAGAAGAAGGCAGCCGAAGATGCGCTGCGCTTGGCAGCTCGCAATATTCGCCTTGAACTAAGGCAGAATTTGATTGACCGCTTTACCCAGGAAGTACAACGTATTGTTCATAAAGAGTTGGATAATGAAGAGATGTTGCGCCAATTAATTCTCTTAGTTGCCAGCGATTCTGCAGAACAACTACAAGCCTTCAAATGCCAAAAATTTGAAATCCTCTTGCCGCAAAAGATCTTGGATTTTGATGAAATACGTCAAAATCCCGATTTGATGACCAAGGATCCTTTAAAAGAGCTAATCCAATCGCTTACCCATAAAATACTCAAAGAAGGAATGAACGTGGTCATTAACCCCGACGCCAGAAAACCTGCTGGCATCAAGGTTCATCTCGTTGAGGAAAATATTGTCTTGGATCTCAGTGAGGACGCCGTGAGCGCCCTGCTGATTAATCATATGCAACCGCGATTCCGTGCACTCTTAGAAGGGCTACTGCAATGACGACCCAATTCTACATGGTTGCCTCTGCCCTACCGCGGATGCCGGCATCATTCAAGGTCGAGGCGCCACCTATTTCAAGGATCCAGTTGGAAAAAAGGCTCAAGCTCCTGCCTGCAGAAAATCTTGCCTTAGCCTACGCCCTTGAATATCTGCTTTGGCAAAGTTGGTTCATGCCGCAAAAATCGTTCAGCTCTACCAAAGAAGCGTATATAAAACTACTAAAAACTGATTCGCCCTTTATTCATAAGACAGTTCATTGGTTTATGGATTTACGGAGCCTGTTCGCTGCATTAAGGCTGCGTAAAGAAAAAAAAGCACCCCCTGCAAATCCGCAAGAATGCTGGCTTAGTCATTGGAACCATCAATTGATACAACACTGGGATGAACCTGATTTCGGCTTAAAAGGCGTTTATCCTTGGCTATCTAAAGTGGCAAGCGATTTAGAGAAGGAAGATACAAGCGCTGTAGAAGAGTTTTTGTTGGATTATATTTGGCATTATTTATCGATTATCGAGCTTAGACATTATTTCGATTTTGAAGCCCTGATGATTTATCTTTTACGCTGGAATCTGATTCACTATTGGTCAAAATTTAACAGCAACCTTGCTGACAACTTTGATGAACTAGTTAAAGCACTAATTCATGATGACATTAAAGGACTTGTGTTATGAAAGACAAGCGAGATGGAAAAGTCATTGCAATCCAGGAAGGTATTGTTCATATCGAGTCAAACGGTGCCAAACCTATTCTGAAAAATGAGATCATTTACCTTTGCCCCAAGCAATTGGGCTCAGCCAATCAAGAAGAAATCATGGCTGAAATCTTACATGTAAAAAATAATACAGCAGTCGCCCAGGTCTTTGAGGAAACCAGTGGTATTGCTGTGGGTGATGGAGTCATTCAAACAGGTGAACAGCTTTCCCTGAGTTTAGGACCAGGGTTATTGAGCATGATCTATGACGGGCTGCAAAATCCCTTGCTGAACTTTGCTAATAAATATGGTTATTTTTTACCTCGTGGAACGAAAGAGGCGCCGATTGACCTGGAAAAAAAATGGGTGTTTTCAGCTCTGGTTCAAGCTGGAGACTTGGTCAGTGGCGGCAGTGTACTGGGTACGGTTCAAGAGGGAAGGCTAAACCATAAAATAATGGTTCCCTTTGATTTAGGCGAACAAATGAAGGTAGATTGGATCCAGCAAGGCACCTTTAACGTGACAACGCCTATCGCAAAGTTGGTTGATAAACAGGGTAATAGCCGCGAAGTATCGATGTTACAAAAATGGCCTGTTCGCTCTTCTATCGCCCAAAAGCTAATGAATAAAAACCTTGCACAGCGCCTCTACCCTTCGCAACCGATGATCAGCAGTTTACGCTTGATTGATACCTTCTTTCCTATAGCTCGCGGAGGAACAGCCTGCATTCCCGGGCCCTTTGGTGCAGGCAAAACCGTTTTACAAAATTTAATAGCCCGATATTCGGATGTTGATATTGTCATTATTGTTGCCTGCGGTGAACGAGCTGGTGAAGTGGTTGAAACGATCACTGAATTTCCTAAATTGCTTGATCCCAAGGCCGGCGGCACGCTCATGGATAGAACGATTATCGTCTGTAATACCTCGTCAATGCCTGTTGCTGCGCGGGAAGCCTCGATCTATACCGGCATAACACTTGGTGAATATTATCGACAAATGGGATTTAACGTCTTACTTATTGCCGACTCAACCTCGCGTTGGGCACAAGCAATGCGAGAAACCTCAGGGCGTATGGAAGAAATTCCTGGTGAGGAAGGTTTCCCAGCTTATTTAGATAGCGCTATTCGCGGTTTATATGAGCGCGCTGGAATTATTGAAACGGCTGATCATACGATCGGGAGTTTAACAATCGTTGGTACTGTCTCCCCCGCTGGAGGAAATTTTGAAGAACCGGTTACCCAATCAACCCTGAGTGCCGTCAAAACCTTTCTGGGCTTAAGCTATGACCGCGCTTATAAACGATTCTATCCGGCAGTTGATCCTCTAATTTCCTGGTCGCGCTATTCGCAACAGCTAAAACACTGGTTTGATGAAAATCTTGAACCAACTTGGACGATGAAAGTAGAGCAAGCTACTGACCTTCTCCATCAAGGCCAGGATATTTTTAATATGATGCAGGTCACAGGTGAAGAAGGAATAACAATGGACGACTATATCGTTTATCAAAAAGCCCTGATGTTTGATATGGTTTACTTACAGCAGGATGCCTATGACCCCGTTGATGTCTCTGTCCCTATTGAACGGCAAAAAATACTCTTTAACCTGCTTATCGACATCATTAATAAAGAACAGGACTTTGCAGATAAGGAAAGCGCTCGTCATTTCTTTATGAAACTAACCAGTTTGATTAAAAACCTGAATTACTCTTCGCTTAATTCGGATAACTATTCTGCTTATTACAAGGAGATTATTGAGTTGGTGAGGTTGTAAAGACTTTTTTAAAGAGGGAACCTTGATGCAGCGCAGCGCTGAGGAATCCTGGCATTTTTTTAAACAGAAAGCATGTGCCATATAAGTTCTTTCTGTTCTGTTGTGTGTCATTCCCGCGTAGGCGGGAATGTCACACATATAAGTCAAAGTAACCGATTAATGTTCACATGGGAATATAAATGACACTTTAATTAAAAAATGTCAGGATCACTCAGAGCGCAGCGTAATCAAGGTTTCCTCATTTGTTTAAATACATCCAGTCTTAGATAAGGTCACTCTAATATTTTGTCCACCATGAGTCACTTCCAAATGCTGGCAACTTGGGTAAGAAATGCCATTAATAGCAAGGCCAAACTCAAGTAGGTTGGCTTGCTTATAGTCCACGTTAAGTGAACGGATGAATTCCGGTAAAATGTGAAAAGGCATTCCATTAGCATCAAATCCCATAGAATCACATCGAACCATAGGCACACAGCTCCCAGTTACAATATGAAAAGATACCAGATCTTTTTCATCGAGATTACCAAGGTTAATATCTGCATTAAAGGCATAACTACTTGTAAATAAAGAACAAAGGGCTAGAGGTAGGATATGTTTTTTCATTTTTTTGCCTTGTTTTATTTTTATAAGTCTGCGTCAGAATATCACCGACAGGATTTAAAATAAACACAAAGGGCATATTAGGCGCATAAAGACCATTATTTAGTAGTAGGTCACGCCTCTTACACTCCGTCATCCAGAGCGCAGCGAAGGATCTCCGGGATTAGCACGGTGCCTCATTCAGGAGATCCTTCGCTGCGCTCTGGATGACGGACTACGTTAGGAGGACGGAATTTTAATTTTTTACCAAATTCATTAGATTTTCCTACCTTTGTTAATAATTCCTTAATGATTGCAAAAGATAATAATGCCAATTTTATAGAAACCTAAAAGCCTCTCTATGCATATTACCTATACAGTTCTTTTCAGCGGTACCGATCACCATGCGGAACAAGGCAATACTCTTCTGAACCTGCTCGCAAAACATATCGAACCAAGTAAAAATCAGCTCGTTACTAGCTTTAATGGCTGCGGGATAGACTATGGTTTTACTGGAGCTATTTTTGGTTCTGGATTAGATGAACAATGCCAACAGGTTATTACACGTGTCCTTGCTGAGATTCAAAAAGGGAATAAGGTGACGCTTAACGCCTATGGCCTTAGCCGTGGCGCTGTTGCTGCTCTCTTGCTAGCCAAACAATTAGGTGCAATAGCCCCTGAGCTCCTTGAGATTAATTTAGCACTCCTCGATCCCGTTCCTGGAAATTCGCTTACTGGCGCAGCCTTAGATCCCTTCGAGATTAGTCTCGCAAATAAAACGATGGATTTAACTGAATCAAAAAACTTAAATCGGGTTTTAGCCTTATATCCACATATTCCCTTACCGGCAATTGCTTGCCATGCCCCATTGATCGTTGACTATCCCGATCACACCGTCCTTGAACAAGATGCGATAGCCGGTTGCCATGCTGGCGCACAGTTTCAGACCCTTAGCCGAGATAGTATCTACTTTCCTCGTGAAAGCTTTATCAGCTTTGCCCGCATGTATACCTTTCTCAAGGACAATGGCACAAAATTCAAACCCTTTCCTCGCTTAATTGTAAGTGATCCCTATTTTGAGGCTGATATCGACCACTTAGATGAGGCTTTGCTTAGAGTTTATCAAGCAGAAAATGAGGCATTAACTGCGCAAAACCACGCAGCAACTGATAGAGCAGCGCATTCGCAAAAGGGAATGATTGTTAAAACCAAGGAAACTGCTGAATATTTCAATGCACATCATCAACGATTGAGTGGTGAACTAGTTGATGAGGCTAGGGCAAGGGTCACCGTAGAGAAAGATCAGGGCATCTTCGCAAAACTTTCAAGGGCAACACTTAGATATCCAAAAGTCTGGGGAGTTATAAAATGGACTACCTTGGGTCTTGGTCTTGCAAGCCTCATCATTTTCACTGGGGGCTTTGGCCTCGCTCCAGTAACCCTTAGTCTGTTAACCCCCTCTGTATTAGCCGTAAGTATGCTGATTCTAACACCCTTAGCCTCTCTGGCTTTGGCCTCAGTCTGGCATGGAATAGTAAAACCCCTCTGTGAATGGGTTGCATCTAAACTTTACTATCCTCAATTCAAAATTCGTGAATTACCTGAATTTGAACCAGAGGAGTCAACAGAGCTTATGTTGCATGAGTTTGGTGGCTCTGAAAAAGGCTCGCGCTATGTTGCTGAACCAAGTAATAGCTATGGTCACCCCGTCAAGAAAACACCGTCAAGAGAAGACAATTTTGACCTTATCGCAACCAACCAAGAGGGCTTGGATCTTAGCGTAAGTTTCTAACCTGTTCGAATTCCCGCGGCTTGACCGCGGGATCTATGTCGCCTGCACCACCATCAGATCCCGCGGTCAAGCCCATAGGTATCTACACAAGTGTCTGTAATAGGTCATGTCCCTCCTGGTCTCAACACTACGTCATCCTGAGCGCAGCGAAGGATCTCCTGAATGTGGCACCGTGCTAATCCCGGAGATCCTTCGCTGCGCTCTGGATGACGTGGCGCGTTGGGGGACAGGGCGTTCAATTACAGGCACTTGTGTAGAGACCTATGAGGCAAGCCGCGGGAATTCGCAACAGATTAGAGGACTTTTATTTTTTGTCTCTTACAAAGGTTCTTAAGATCAAAATTTACTTTATTAAAATATGAAAATCTTGTAATAATAATCATTAATTTTACCAATTTAAGGTATTTTAAATGGAAAAGGAACTTTCACTATTACCAAGATTCGGGGCAAAATTTCTTCTAGTTCTCAGTCTAACCAGCCTATGTGCTCAAACTTATGCAGCAACTACAACCACCACACTTGCAGTCACCGCGACGGTGCTCACAGCATGTATTGTCACTACTACTCCAGTAGCCTTTGGAAATTATAGTCCAGTTCAAGCTACTCCCACCACAGGAACGGGGACTATTATCACTACTTGCACCCTTTCAAGTACCTACACAATTGGTTTAGATGCTGGTGCCAGTTCAGGTGCTACAGTGACAACCAGGAAAATGACCTTTCTCACCAATTTACTACCTTATGGCCTATACCAGGATAGTGGTCACACCACCAACTGGGGTAACACTCCTGGAACCGACACACCAGCGGCAACAACAGCAACAGGCTTAGCACAAACCAAAACTGTTTATGGCTCCATCCCTGCTGGCGCCACAGTTCCAGCTGGTGCTTATACGGATACAGTAAACGTAACAGTAACCTATTAATCGAGTTAGGATGTTTTTATGATTTTTGTTTTAATAAACCGAAAAAGATTGCAAAAATGGTTTTGCGGCTTTTTCTTATTCTGTGTTACCTGTAGCGGAAACGCTGTAGGTGTTTCACCTACTCGATTAACGCTATCACCTGATACACCGATTGCAAACCTGACCTTAACTAATGAGGGTGATAACCCATTAACCTTACAGCTTGAGCTAGTTAAATGGCGACAGGCCAATGATAAAGAAATTTATACCCATAGCGATGAGCTGATCGCAACACCGCAAATCTTCCGTATTTCTGCTCATGGAAAGCAAGTTGTCCGTATTGGGCTTGAATACCCTTTATTTGACAATCAGGAAAAGGCCTATCGTCTTTTTATACAGGAGGTCATTCCCAAACTTAGGCTCAAGAAAAAGAATCAACTGACAATGGCATTACGTATTAGCTTGCCGATTATCGTCAAAACCTTATCCCCTGTACAACAAAATCTTGTCTGGTCCGTTAAAACGCTCCAGGCAAAAACCTTAAAACTGAGGGCTGAGAATAAGGGAAATAACGTTGTTTTTATTAATCGACTACAGTTTTTTTCATCTGATAAACAAGCACTAACTCAACCTCTAACGACCTTCGCCTATCTTTTACCAGGGTCCACAAAGGATTGGACTATCAACACAATCAATGCGAAAAAGCTGTCATCAATAAAAGCCTCTATTAATGATCAGATTTCGCTTGTTCCTATTAGTTAGACTAGTAGGAATTTTATATATGCTTTTGATTGTTATGGAAAATTCCCATGCAAAACCGCAACCCATTTTGCATCCCCTGCTTGTCACCCTAACAATGGATGGTGTTGCTAATCCTACTATTTATCGTTGCTACCGCGATGAGCAGAATAAAATCTGGATTGCTGCGAATGACTTAAAAACTATGGGCTTTCCAGCCCACAGTCAAAAGCCAATGACTTATAAAAATACCGATTATCTATTACTCGATTGGTATGAGGAAGTTGAATACGCCTTCGACGAGAATGAGCTGATCTTAACTATCCAAACCCCTCTAGCCTGGCATCGCGAAGAGATAAAAACAGCAATTCAGTTAGAAAATGCAGGTTTGCGACCGGAGCGATCGGGGGTTTTTCTCAATTATGATGCCAATGCCCGCTATAATGACTTTGACAAAAAACGTTATGTTTCAGCCTTTAGCGAGGCAGGGGTTTTCACGCCTTATGGCGTAGGAACGAGTAGTTTCCTAGTCAATGGTTATAATTATTTTAAACAACCGTCGAATTTTACCCGCCTTGATACCTCCTGGATTATCGATAAACCCGAGCATATTAGCTCTTGGCGTTTTGGTGATTCAATTTCCTCTGGCCTGTCTTGGAACAGCGCTGTTCGCTTCGGTGGGATCCAATATGCGAGCAATTTTGCTACCCAGCCTGACCTGATCACCTTCCCCCAACCAATCATTGCGGGTGAAGCTGTCATGCCCTCCTCACTCAACGTCATGATCAATGGTATGCAAACCTATCAACAATCAGTTGGCAGAGGGAATTATTATCTAACCCAACTACCTGTGGTAACAGGGGCAGGAAATGTTCAAGTCATGACTACCGATATATTAGGGCGACAGCAACTAGCAAGCTTTTCTTATTACGCCAGCCCAGCCTTACTTAAACCCGGTCTTAGTAGCTACTCCTTTGAATTAGGAGCGAAACGTTCCTGGTATGGTTCTGAAAATAATCATTATGGCCAGGCCTTAGGTGTTGGAACCTATTCGCTCGGCTTAACGGAACGTGATACAGCCGGCATCCATGCAGAGCTTTTAAAGGATCAGCAAACCCTGGGATTTTCAAACCAGTACTTAGTAGGAACCTTCGGCGTGTTAAGTTTGGGTGCTGCTGGCAGCCGCGTGACTGGCCACAATTGCCGGGTAAAGGAAAATCTAAAACGTGGCCTGGGAGGTTTGCTTAATGCTGGGTTTAGACGACAAACCAATTTTTTAAGTTATGGCATACAAACGACCGTCGCCAACAATGATTATTTTCAAATAGGCACCTTCCATGATAAAGGCTATCCCAGCTTTACCTTACAATCCTTTGTGGGCGTCTCCACGGAAAACTTAGGCAATTTTTCTCTGACCTATACTGCATTAAATAATGCATTTAACCCGGCGCAGGCCGCACCTTATGAGTATTTGCTCCCCAACTCAGATGCTTTAATGCTCAGCTACAACAAGACTCTGTTTAACAGAGTTTTCTTTACTGTAAGCAGCCTGACTGATTTAAGACACAGCGGTAGCCAACAATTATTTGCTACGATTAGTATTCCACTAGACAACGGCAATAAATCAGTTACTGTCAATGAATATAGCCAAAGCAATCAACATCAGGAAAATATTCAATTGGTAAAAAACTTACCCTTTGGTAATGGTTATGGTTATCGCCTCACCGCGGCAGACAACAAAAACAGCCCAGTCATTGGCGAATTTAATGTACAAACCAATCAAGGCTTGTTGGGCGCGCGCTATCTTGGTTTCAAGGGTAGCAATAATGGTGAACTTAATGCCCGAGGTAGTATTATTGGTTTTGGCCATCGTATTTTCCCTGCCCGCTATGTTGATCAGGGTTTTGCTTTAGTTGATGCTTCAGGCTTTAAAAATGTTGAGGTTTACTATCGCAATCAACCTATAGGTAAAACCAATAGATCAGGCTACCTCTATGTGCCAGAGCTACTACCCTATCAACGCAACGAAATTCATATCGATACCGCTAAATTACCATTAACTACTCAATTTAAGGACGCGAGCCAGGTTGTTGTTCCTTATAGAAAGAGCGGTGTCCTGGTTAAATTTAAGTTGCAATCTGTACGCAATATTTTACTTAGCCTTAAGCAGCCTGGCGGTGAAGCAGTTCCTGCTGGCGCTCTAGTTTATCTGGATAAGGATCCAACTCCGATTCCTGTCGCTTATTATGGTCAGGCCTATATTAGTAGCCAAAGTGATAATCATCTCTCTGGTAGAGCTGAGTGGGACGGCCAAGTCTGTCATTTCTCATTAAACCTGCCAGCATCTGATAAGGTTCTGCAAAAAGAGAGCAGTTTATGCAATTAAAATTAATCGTATTCTTCATTTTAGGGCTCTTCTCAACGCTTTCACAGGCAACCTGTATCGGTGTAGGCTGCAGCTGTACAGTGACCTCCACTCCTGTTGCCTTTGCTTCTTACAATCCAACTTCAGCAACAGCAACTACGGGTACAGGCACCGTTACAGTCACCTGCACAGCCTTAGTCGCTAACCTTAATGTCGCTTATCAAATTGCATTAAGTGCAGGTTCAAATGGGACTTTTTCTGCAAGAAAGATGATCTCTGGTTCTACACTTTTACAATACAACTTATACACTGACTCAGGCTATACAACAGTCTGGGGCGATGGCAGCTCAGGCACAAGCGTGGTCAATGATAGCTATACCTTATTACTCTTAGCTGTGATACGCAATTATCCAGTCTATGGCAAGATTCCTGGCTCACAGGTTGCAGGGGCTGGAGTTTATAACGATACAATTACAGTTACCGTAACCTATTAATTTTTTGTGCAGTGCTAGGTAGGCCCTCGCAAATGTTTCTCCTCTCCCCACGCTCACTGCCGTTAAGTTAAGAAAATCCCTACGCTACGGGAATTCGGGGTAATAGATTATTATCACCCATCAACCAACATCAGCAATGGTTTACTTCTAAAACAATCTGAATTAAAATTGGCTTTTTTTGTGAAGGATAATAAATGTCCGGTTTTTTTTCAGGCCTGTTCTCCGCAGGAACTAACACGCTACAAGCTTTATATCGTGGGCCAGCAACAACTCTTGAAGAAATGTACGAGGGCCAAAAAGCCCGCTTTGAAGCATTTAACGGTCTAATGTCTACAATCCGTTATAAACCAAACCAAATCCAAGCAAGAAAACAATATTGGTGTGCTCAAACTCTTTTTTTAGCTCAGTTAATACAAAAATATCCAGAAGAATTCCAAAGGCTAACTCAATCAGCAAACGTTTCTACTGCCAATGATGCTGATTTATCTAATATAATCAATGCACTAATCCATGCCATAGATGATGATTATAATCTGCAATGGTTTCTTGATCTTTTAAAGGCTGATGGTGCTGTTAGCCTTCATTATCCCATAGAGAACGATGATGATACCCCCCTAGCTGCCGTCTCTAAAGGCATCCAATTTTTTAATGGTGATGTTATCAACTTAATTAAAGAGTTGGCGCAAAAAGGAACAAAGGTCGTTGTCGATAATGCAGCTAATTCTCACCGCGATGGCGGCTCGAAATATACTAAGGGGTCTGTTGAGGAATTACTGTCTCGCTATACCGATTCGGCCTTAAAAATGGCTCTTCATTTTGATGATGTGCATCGACGAAATTACCGTGATGGGCAATACGCTTTTACAGGGAGACCACCAAAACTGGATGTTCTTAACTATCAAAGACGTTATATCAAAATGGTTTTAACCATTTGCGCCAAGCTGGTTGAGCAAAAAGAAGCTTATTTGGAATCTGCAGAGTTTCTCCAAGATTTATTTACCTCGTTTCCTAATGAAGACGAAAGTTCAACCCAATTACCTATTTACTTTGATATGCAGAATAATGCCTATGAAGTTCCAGTAAATAGCGGTTTTAGCTCAGGGCATTGGTTCAGAGACACAACAAATCTCAATACTGTTGAGGGTATTTTTAGCGCTTTACAAGAACCTACAACTGCAATTCCGCTGGATGTTGTTGGTTATGCAGCCCCCGATTTACGCCGTTTAGAGACCTCTCCCTTAGATGCAAGGGCAACTTCAAACAAGACCTTACAGAATCCTGACGCAGAAGGTAATTTAGGTTGTATGCTCTCTGCTGGAATCCAAGCGCAGTGTGAAGAAGCAATTCGTTTAGCCGAAGAGAATCCGAATCAGCCTATTGCTGTCGTCTTTATCATGCCTGGCTGCGGAGCATTCAAAAACCCTGAAAAGAGCACAGCGGCTCATTTTATCAGCTCCATCAAATATTTTTATCCCGAGTTGCAAGCAAAAAACATTAACTGTTACGTGGCAGAGTTTAATCCTGAGCTTCATCAGTTATTAGAGCAGACCAACGAGGTATTTGATGGGAAACTTGGAGAACTCAATAGTCTGATTAACTATTGCGTCGATCCCTTAATTCGTCAGAAGACGATTGCGGTTAGAGAACAGCTTGTGCGTCTTATCGAAAGTGAAGGCTATACAGAAGAATTAGATAAACATCTTTCCCTGACTATTGATTTATTATCAACAAACTCGCCAGAAGATCGCAGTAGGATTTCAGCGGAATACAAGGAAAATGCCAAGATACTGCAAGATAACAACAACACTTTGTGGCAAGCATTAGGAATCGCCATGTTTGCTCTAGGTGTAGTAATAGCTATAGCAGGGGTCGCATTTAGCCTTACTGGGGCTACAACTGCTCCTGGTTTGGTTATCGCAGGTTGCGGAACCCTGTTAGCTGCAGCTGGCTTGGGTATATTTGCACCCAACGATAACAAAATCACAGAACTGTCTATGGACTTGATCGGTGAGGAATTATCCTCTAGTACAGAGGATTGGATTTCTTCGCCACTTCGTTTCACGAGATGAGGGGCAGTCCAAGCACGGCTCCCTCCAAGCCCCACTGCCCCGGTTTTGTCATTCCCGCGAAAGCGGGAAACTATTTCTAGCTAAACACAGTGCCAATGTAGAGATGGTTTCCCGCTTTCGCGGGAATGACAAATGCCCTTAACTTACCCCCCTTTTTTCATCACCGACCTTTGGATCAGCAACAATTGCTCGCACAGCCTTATTAACAATTAATTTCTGCGAATCAGGAAGTTTTTTATAAGCTTTCTTAAATGCAGGCATTTGCCTTATTTCAATATCACTCACCCTCATCCTCAAAATTAAATGGTTAGGCTAATGATTTATCTTGAAGTTTGGAAAGAAGCACATCTTTTATAAACTCGATAGGCAAATCAGGATTATCTAAAGCACATTTTCCTAATCTAGCCCAGTATTCAATTTGATTTGGAATAGAGCGAAATTCTGCAGAGGCAACTTTTTTTGCCTCATTATAAATAGTTTCATCAATTCTAATTGGAATTCCCATAACTCACCTACAATAGTATTTATCTGCTACATTTGTAGCAGAGCATGCATTTTGATTAAAATTAGAGCCCCATCTGCGCATTAAAACTAATAAAGCGCTCGTTTTCTAATAAACCGCCTAAATAATCCAAAATCGCCTTAACTTTCTCTGGCTCATCAAAGAACTCAATGATTAATGGAAGGGAAAAGCTGATATCCAGAAAGTCATCCGTTTGCACGCCAGTTTCACCAAAGCCACTTAGCCCACGATAAACGCTGATACCAAGTATTTTTGCCTCATTTTGCAGGTAATTTAAAATTTGCGGGACATTATCAGCACGCTCAAGGGTATAAATCCGAACAACACTCACCTCGACTGTTTTCATCAACTCTCTTCCTTATCCGACTTTGTAAATCCCTTAATATATGGCATTATCTTTGTGAATTATCAAATAGATCGCTGTTATTGATGAAACGGATATTCAAGGTCTCTAAAAATGAGATAAATTTACCCATCATTGTGATTGTAATCAGCATCATCATTGGGATTTATCATATTTTCTCTTATATGATTCCTTTTACCAGCCATGCCTTCGTAGTCACCAATGTAACCCCCATCGCCGCAGATGTTTCGGGTTTTATTACCGATATTCACGTTCGCAATGGCAGCGCTGTTAAAAAAGACGATCCCCTTTTTGAAGTTTATCGCGAACCTTATCGCTTAGCTTATGAGTCAGCGAAAGCAAAGTATGAGGAAGCCATTGAGCGTTTTAAGGTCATTGAACGGCAAACACAAAAAACACGCACCTTGTTTGAGGCTGCAAAATATTCTTATGACAAGGCTAAATTTGAATATCAACTCAAAAATGCGCCCAGTGTTCGTGAAGCGCTATCAAAACTTGAAGTTAAGAAATTAGATTACGATTTACACACAATACAAAATAAAATGGATTCGCTCTTAAAACAAATTGCCGTAGAAGATCAGCAACTTGTGCAACAAAAAAAATTAATTGCGGCCTTCAAGGCTGAAGAGCGCAATGCCAAGGTGAATTTAAATCTAACCCTAGTTAGGGCGCCCGCAGACGGTGTTGTTGATAATCTTTATATCGGCCCAGGCACACCTGTCGAAATTCATAAGCCCCTGTTTTCCTTCATCGATACTTCCACTTGGTGGATACAGGCCAATTTATATGAAACTGATTTACGTCATGTAAGACCAGGCGATAAAGTGTATATCATGCTGCGAATGTATTATTTCAATAAAATTTTCCATGGAGAAATTGTTAATACGATATGGGCTGCCGACAGACAAACGACTGACCCAAGAACACAGGTACAAAAAATTTCCAGTGACAATCAATGGCTTTTAGAGCCCCAACGTTTCCCAATTCAAATAAAAATTCTTGATCCCGATCCCAAATACCCGCTACATCCTGGGGCTAGCGCTTATGTTTATATCAAAACTAGATAAGATCATTGAGGCCTACGACCCCTATGGCAATCATCGCGTCAATGGGGTAAAGGCAACCTATGTATTACTGATTCTCTTCACCGTGAATTTTATTTTTGATATTCCCAACCCTTATTTTTATTTTTTCTATATTCCTATTACAGCAATGGCTGCAGAAGTGATTGGGGAAACTTATCGCAAAAAAAATCTCTTACTCTTTTATTGCATCTTATGGTCGACTATCAGCGCCTTTCTTTTTGATATTCTTTCAATTTCTCCCTTTTTCCCAATCTTTGCGTTTTTCTATTCCTTGCTTTTATATCTGCTGGCAATTCAATCACGAGTACATCGGATTGTCATAGCACCAATAGCCTTAAGTCTGGGTGCCTATTCTTTGCTATACCGTGAGGTGAATACAAGTTTTTATTCTGTGTTAAACAACAGTCTTAATACCCTGATTGCCATGACGGTTGTTTTGGCGGCCTTAGCCCTTTTCCCACGCAGTTACTATTATCGTTTATGGTTAAGAGCCCTAGATTTACTGATTACCCAGATTATTGAGCATTTATCGTTAATGATGGAAAACAAAAGAATACGCTTTGATCCTGTCAGGGGGCATACTACCCACCTGGTCCGCTTTACTAATTTGCTGCCGAAGAATTTTCCCCTGCAAACAATTTGGAGAATTAATTTACTAATTAATCGGCTACATCTAAGTGTTTCTGTGACTGAGGCAAATACCATTATGGTGGAAAAAGAAAAGGTCAGTTTATTCATGCAGAATCTTCAAATCCTTAAAAAAGCGATTGAAGAAGAACGACCCTGCACGCTAGAAACGGCACAATGGATTATCTTAAATAAGCTAGTGAAGTCATGGAACCAACTATGTTCAAAACTATAGATTATCGTAAAACAAGAGCCCTACAAATTTCTATTGTTTTCGCTACTGCCTTGGCTGTACAGAAAACACTGAACTACTCTCATGCAGGATGGATAGGCTTTGCAGTCATGATGATCTATGCAGGGTTTGATAAGGGTGCGAGTTTGCAACGCACTATCCACCGTTTTTGGGGAGCAGTTTTAGGGCTGCTTTTATCTTATCTCTTCTGGCTGCTAGGGCAAGTTGATTTTCGTTTAATCCTGGTAATTATCCCTATTATTGTTTTTATGGCTTATTTTTCCCTAGGCAAGCTCTACGCTTTTCCCACTATTTTTACTGTGACTTTAACCGCCTTAGGTACTGATTATTACGGAAAATCTACTTACGCCGTGCCTAATTTTTTTGTTGATTATTTATTATCTACCCTTGTGGCCTTTTTACTTTGTTTTATGTTTGAGTTTTATTTATTTCGTAGCAGTCAATTGTCACGCAAATTTTATCTCGACTTGCAAAAAAGAATTATTTCTCGTTTAAACAGACTTTTCACGGTCGTTAAACATCGCCCATTACGCGAAAGTCACTACTTAAAAATAAGTGCGATGTTAAATAATAATATCCTAGATTTATATGCCTTTGTTGACGCAACAAAACATGATGCCCATCCCGATTTCAACTTGAAAAATGAACTGGCCTTTTTTACTTCGTCTATCCACCAGGTTTATCATAATATTCGTCGGTTATTTGTTTTAGCACCTCTGAGAAATGAGCTGCTCGAATTCGAGACAGAAAATATCTTAAAGCAATTGATGAAAGTTAATGAAAACAATGATGGAGAATAAATTGAGAAGGACTACCGGTTTGCTGATTTTGAGTGTGCTAATGAGCTCCTGTACTCATCATCCTCAAGCTATTAAGGTACCCCAGAAATGGCCTGTTATAGATAAGAATTATCGAAATTCCGAAGAACAATTACCCTGCCTTGCCTGGTGGAAAAAATTCAACGATCCGAGTTTAAATACCATGGTCGATAAGGCCTTAATTCATAATAATGATCTAAAAGTAGCCATGGCAAATATCGAGGCTGCACAAGGTGAGCTAAAGCAGGTGCAACTCAACTGGATTCCTGATGTCACCGGCAATGCAGGCTACTCTTCCTTTCCTTATTTAGGCTTTCCAGGCGTTCTACTGAATGTTGTCCCCGCCTACACCATCAATATTTTTAAACAAATCAAGGAACAACAAAGAGCTAAACATGAATTAAAAATTACTCAAGCGATGTTTCAGGGAACCCGGCTAGCTGTAATTAGTCAGGTTAGCAGTGCTTATTTTTCTTATCTGAGCCAAATTGAGCAGCTAACTTTAGTGCACAATTTAGAACGCGATCTCGCTAAGCTCATTACTATTTCTCAATCGATGTATGAAGGTGGTTTATACTCGAGAACCAATGTAGAGTTGGCAAAAACCGAGCTCTCCTTGACTCAGGCAAAAGAGAGAGTGGTGCAGCAAAATATCGTGATTAACGCAAATGCCCTACACTATTTATTCGATGAAAACCCTGGTGCCCTGGCTGTAAACTCCCACTTTAAAAATTTAAATACCAATCAAATAGTGCTTGGCGCACTGCCCTTCAACATTATTGAAAATCGACCTGACCTGGAGCAGGCAAAACAGGAATTAATGGCAGCTAATGCAGGAATAGGCATCGCTGTCTCCAACTGGTTACCCTCAATCAATTTAGCCCTGGCCAGGGGTGAAATTGCCAAGGTCGCCAATGGCGGGCAACTAGGCCAAGCGATTCACTTCAACCAGGCTATCGCTGAAATTCCCCTTCTAAGAGCTTCAGCCTATGGTCAATTGCTAAAGGCCAAGGGCTTGGATAAGGCTTCTTATTATCGTTATACCGACACACTACGTAAGGTTCTTCGTGATGTAACTAATGATCTGTCAGCCCATGATCTCTATAGCAAACGCCTCAATGACATCTCCAAAGCTGAGCGGGATTTAAGGAAGGCTTATAGCCTTGATCAAGCCTTGTATAAAAAGGGAATTATTAGTCATTTTAATCTGATAGAAACTAAGGTCAGGTTAGATAAGCTGGCTATAGAAGTTAATCAATATAAGCTTGAACAATTGCTCACGATTGTAACCCTTTATCAGGATTTGGCCGCTGGATATAACTACACCGTATTAGTACGGTAAAAATAATTACAAGCTATCCTTATAATGAATGAAGTTTTTAATTCTTCTTTGAGGACAGCATGGATAATCTAAATCATTTAATTATTTTAGAATCAAAAAATGAGGTTAGCTTTTCTGAGATTAATGAGCTTTCAGAACGTGTCGGCTGGGGAAAAAATTTTTATCCAACTAAAGAACAGTGGGAACTAACGCTAAAGTTATCAACCCACATTGCATACATCAAAAAAAATGCCCAATTAATTTGTTTTGGACGTGTTGTAGGGGATGGTCAAATGTGTATGTTTTACGATATTTGCGTCCATCCTGAGTATCAAAAACAATATATCGGCAGCTTATTGATGAATCATCTGATTAATAAAGTTAAAGATAAAAACTATGCCTCAATCGGCTTATTTGTATGGCAAGGAAATTCTACAGCTAGTGAGTTTTATCGTAAATTTGGCTTTGAAGTATCGCCGGCTATGGAGCTGAGGGAATATATGCGATCGATATAAAAGAACGAACTCCCGCGGTTTGCTCCATAGGTATCTACAAAAGTGTCTGTAATAGGTCACGCCCTCCTTGTCTCAGCACTACGTCATCCTGAGTGCAGTGAAGGATCTCCTGAATGTGACACCGTGCTAATCCCGGAGATCCTTCGCTGCGCTCAGGATGACGGTGCGTTAGGGGGACTGGACTGATCTGTTGCTGACAATTGTGCAGATACCTGTGGGCTTGACCGCGGGCTCTAGTCTCAACAAAGCTCCAGTGAAGCTCGTGAACTATACTTTAGATGTAAGTTCTTTTGCTGGAGTCCATCATGCTAAGCCAATCACTTATTAAATATATGAAAAATCATGATGTTGCATACAAGACTATTAGTCATCCGAGAGCGTATACAGCATCACAATGTGCACAGGCAGCCCAAATCAAAGGAGGCTATTTTGCTAAATCTGTTGTAGTCAAATTAGATGGCAAATTCGTATTAGTCGCAATTCCCGCCAATAGTCGACTGAATCTCGAGCTTTTAAAAAGCGAGACTCACTCAAAACGTGCTGAAATCGCGCAAGAGTATGAATTTCAAGACAAATTTTCAGATTGCGAAGTTGGCGCTATACCGCTTTTTGGTGAGCTCTATGGTATGGATGTCTATCTCGCTGATAGCCTCGCCCATAAAGAATGGTTAGTCTTTAATGCGGGTAATCATAATGAGCTGCTGAAAATCAACATTGGTGATTTTTTAAATTTAGTTCATCCAAGAACCTTATCTAGTTGCTAACTATGTGAGTTTTAAATGAAACCTTGATTACACTGCGTAATCAAGGTTTTCCTTAGATAAGGATAATCATCAATTAAGATTTTGTGGGTTGGATCACTGTGTCTAAGTTGCCCTCCCATTTTACCTAGCCCTCCTAATCAGTCCTTAATAATCACTACACATAATTGAACCAATGTGGGAGTTGCAATATGAGTTTTACAATTGATCAAGCTCGAGTAATTGCGAATCTAAAAAGATATCTCGACTGGCATAATTTACCATTCAGGATGAATAGAGAAGGAGTTTGCAACGGTTTAGCTGCAGTCTATGCTAAGTATGCTTTGCAAGGAAAACAAGAAGAATTCAAAAGAATATTAAGCAAAATTACCACAATGTCTATAGATCCAGAGTCTGATGAGCAAGTTAATGAATTTGCAAAAGACGTTGCTCAAAGTTTTAAGCCTGAAGACCGCCCTATCGGTTTCCTATTACCAATTGGCATTATGTTAAGTAAATTTACCGACTATATTAAAGAGTCTTTGTTTGAACATAATGAAATAAAAGAGAATATTAAAAACTTTAAAGTAGGGATGTTGGTACAACAGTAGATAGTACTCAGGATGAACGTCGTAATTTTGTAATATAGCATAGGTATGCTGGTCTGGAAGGCATGGCTTTCAAGTTAAGACTCCCAAGCCAGCTAGGTCATCGCGGAGAACTATCAGCAGATGGCTGATTTCCTGGGGCTTTAATAAGAAGATGATTAAAAGTATCCATGCAGACAGGTTTGGAGTCGCGGGTTTGAAAATAACTAAGTGGTGTAAGAAGCGCTATGTTGATGTTTAAGGCTGGGCATAAAGTCACCCATTCGGCAAAACACTGCTCATCAACCTCATCTTTGCCATATCCTAGTTGTGAATTACCGAGTTTACAATAAGCAATAGAAGCCACAGCATTCTCAAACACTGACCCTTGATTATCCCAAATATATTGATTTTCAACGTTAAACAAATATCGGGTACCACAATACAAAAGAGCCATCCTTAAACCTGTTTGGTATCTTTCATTAAACTCACTTTTGTAAATATCCTCTTGCTTAATACGCTCATCATTTTGGGATAATCGCCCTTGAGCACAATCCTGATAAAGCCAAACTAATCTGCGAATAGCAATAGATGTATCCATAATTACTCTTTTGGCAGTGGCATCACCATACTTCCCTTCCAGTATATCCCTGGTATGCGCATGGGCTAATTTAAAGGCCACAAATAATCTGTCTGCTGAGAGTTGAGTCAGTCCAAAATTGGTTTGGTAATTAAATTTAATTCCACTTCGCGATGATAGCTTTAAGAGCTCACTCCATCGTTGCAAATTTGTATCAGGCTTGCTGGTAGATATTGAGCGGCCACTCATGTCAGTGACATTCGTTGGATCACCGCTGCTTTCTTTGAGAATCATGCCCAGAACATGCGCATATTTTTGTACTATTTGATCCTTAAAATAGATATTCTGCGCATTGGCCATATGTTGATAAATGACAAAATTTTGAAAAATAACCATCCTGAGATTGTAGTCTATCTTATTACAGGTCTTATCTTGTTCTTCTGCCATCACGTCAGCAACATGCTTAGTCAGGCTTTCAACCTCCTCTTCATTGGGCAAGCCAACAAGATCGGGAAGCCAACCACTATCCACAAGTTCTTTTGACTCTAACAACTGAGGTTGGCTCGCTACAGGCTGCGCGGCGCCTTCTCCAAAGACAGGATAGGCAAACGTCATCAAAAAAAATAAAAAAACACTCTCAAACTGTCGTTTCAAGTTCATAAGCTTTACCTTCTTTGTAGAGTATAGCTTATAGACCCTAAAAATCTTGAGATTGCAGGTCTCTTGTCTTTCCTTAATCGAAGAGTTTAATTTTTTATTCAAATTATCAATTAGTTAAGCAATGATTCCTAATCGAATAGAAAAATTCTCAGAGTCAAGACTGTTTTTTTATTTTTTATTTGATAATATGGCTGTCCGAAATTCCTTTTTATCCACTAAAATTCCTGTGGATAACTTTTTAGCCATTCTTCTATTTAGTTTCCTCTAATTTCCAAATTTCCTAAGAAACCCATACTGACAAAGTGTTTCAACCCTTTATTAATTTTTCACAGCAATTTTAATTATCCACAAAATCTGTGGATAACCTTGTTAATACTATGTCGAAATAGTTGTTCTTCTAGGCTTTAAAAAGATGTTTATCTTTTTACCGATCAAATTTACTCTTCAAAAGATATAATGATGCAAAAAGTGATAAAAGCAATCTCGCAGAAATGATTTATTTTAAGCCATCACAGCCCTGTCACCCTAACACAACCTGTCATCCAGAGCGCAGCGAAGGATCTCCTGAATGAGGCACTGTGCTAATCCCGGAGATCCTTCGCTGCGCTCTGGATGACGTAATGTAGATACAAGAAGAGACGTGACCTATGGCTAAACAAAATAGACACAAGATAAATGTCCGCCGAAATCAGGTTCGTTCCTGTGATAGGCTCGTCGGCAACTGAAAAATAGCTCTTCCTTTTTATAGGTATCTAAACCAATTGCTGTAACAGATTTGAGAACTAAACGATTAAGATCATCGTTGACGTAGCTCAGAAGATCAAACATGTAGTGATCCGGTTTTTTTGAGGGAGAAAAATAGACTTTATTTTGAGCCTTGGCTAGTAAGAATTGCTGAAAAAAGATTGAATCAACTTCATAGGAGTCTTTTGTGATACAGGGCCCAATGACAGCTGCAATTTGATTTTGCTTTGCGCCAAGAGTGATCATTTTTTCAACCGTTTTTTCAATGATACCGCTCTTTGCACTTCGCCATCCTGCATGAGCCAAACCAATGACTTCTGCGCCCTCATCAGCTAACAATACAATCGGACAATCTGCACTATTGGAAGCAAGTACAACATTCTTAAGCGTTGTCACCATTGCATCGGCTTCTGGTCTAAAGTTCACATCCCAGGATTTATCAACAACAGCAACCTCATGGCCATGAACCATCCTCACTGTAATCATTGATTCTATGTGGAGATTAAGATGCTCCAACGCTCTACGTTTGTTTTCTTGAACACTCTCAGGCTTATCCCTACCGCTATCATTGCAATTCAGGGAGTTGTAAGGAGGTTTACTGACTCCTCCTTGACGTGTAAAAAAAGCATGGCCTATAGACTTTAGCGAAGCAAAATCCTTGTCTTTAATAATTTCTATCATAGTTACCAATTCCTAGCTGATTATTTGTAATGCGAGTTGCCTAAGCTTCGAGACGGCCTATAGGCTTCCTCAGCCCGACCGGTTCCGTCACAAGTAAAACTTAAGACTAGTTGATAGGTCAAGCCACGGTGATTCAGAAAATAAATATTAACTTTTTCAATATGAGATATGAGATATGAGAACAATCCATTGGACTTGTATTAATCTGACTTGGAGCATAGGCATCCTTTTATTTAGGAATAACTATGCACGGAAAAACAGAAAAACTTACAAAATATGAGAAATTTTTTTATACGCAATTAGTAAAAACGGCACCTGCTATTGGCAAAAATAAATGCACAAACTTAATTATAGATCCTCTCTTATTCTCTAAGGATAAAGACAGCTGGATTAGTTATCTGGCACAGCGTCTAACAGCAGTTCTACCAGCAGCTAAGTCTAGAACGAAAAGCTGGTCTGGCTAGGGTTGGTTTTTTTAATCATCAAAACGTTGCTCAAGAGCATGAGGTGCCTGAAGACCAGAATACCTGCTGGTTAATGTAATCATTATTATCCCAGCGCGCATCGACGTTAAGGTTTTGTCATTCCCGCAAAAGCGGGAAACTATTTCTAGCTAAGCACAGTGCCAATGTGGAGATGGTTTCCCGCTTTCGCGGGAATGACAAATGCCCTTAACTTAATGGCAGTGACCGCAGCATTAAGGTAGATAGGTGAAATTATCAAAATCAATTTGGCGAATTGAGGATTTAGCAAAAATCATATCGTTTAGAGAAATCGAAAATATCAGTATGAATAGGTATTTTTTTCATATAAAGAAGGTAGTGTTGGTTTGGTAAGTTGCAATACAAAGCTGAGTGCTGCCTTCCTTGCATCATTCGGTGAATATCCTTATTCACAGACTTTGTTATTGCAACTTCCAATAATTTCATTCTATCTGGATTGATAAAGACAATATACGGGACAAAATAGGATTAACATGTAAGAAATTTCTTACTTTACTTAAATTGGACTTGAGCGGTATATTCATAAAATTATTTAGGTCTATGAATACAAATCTATGATGCTCGTTATATTTATTCTGTTATTTATTTCTTTTCTTTTCGCTTGGTTTCGATGCGAAGGTATTGCCCTAAGTTTTTTCGCCCTAACCTTGGTATTAGTTATCGGGCTTTTCTTGTTTGAAATTTACTCCCCTGAATATGGATTCAAAATGCCATGGATTCAAACATAAATGGAGAACCTCTCTGTGTCTAAAAACATTCTGCATCGCTTAAGCTCTGAAAATAGTCTAACTCAACTAAATTACATTTATTCCTTATTAATTTTAGCGGCAATGGCATTTATTTTGACAACGGCAATGTATATGCAATTAGTTTATAGCGAATACCCTTGTCCACTTTGTTTACTACAACGAGTTGCTTATTTTGGCGTTTGTTTTGGTGTTATCCTCAATTTGCGCAATGGCTATTCCATGCGTTATGAAGGCCTTACATTGCTCTCTACCATTTTGTTATTAATTATTAGCTCTCGCCAAACTTTACTTGATATCTATCCAAGACCCGGTCATGAGTATATTGGCTCAGCCTTCCTAGGATTGCACATGCCAGTTTGGTCGATTGTATTTTCTATCTTATTATTGCTGGCCTATGCTATTCGATTTTGCATACTTGGTTTTGGCGATTACCTAACTAAATCGTCTCTTAAATCCTACCCCAAAACCGCATTGCTTGCAGGCATGTTAATGTGGCTTGTCATTGTCTTATGCGGTTTAAATGTCCTCTCTACCTTTTTTCAATGCGGGTTTTCAGCCTGTCATACCTTTGTAAAGGTTTAACATGATTGCGACTGACAATAAGTGTTCAGTACCGTTCACTGCACCATTGAGTACCGCCGCAAAGGTTCCTACCTGATATAAATCTGACGTATTTTTGCAATAACCTAGGCTAGTGATCGTCAACATTAACCATAACATTATTCTTGTCATAGATGTTCCATGTTAGGGAGTTTTGAATTTACATTAAGGTGTACACGTTCTGATTCAGACCTACTGGGCAATCCCATTGCTTCATACCATCTTGCTTGCTAAAGCTAACAATTCGATCATCAATAAATTTAAGCGAACAAATGGCCCCATTATGTGCTTTCCAGGTTTTAGATTCCCCGGATTTAGGATGAATAACGGTAAGATTGCCTTGTTCGTCGCCACCTACCTCAACTCTTTCTTGGTTACTTAAGGTAAACCCTGTTTCTATCTTTGGTTTAACTTGTAAAGGCATGTAAAGGCTGTTACCCAATTCAGCTTGAGGCAAGCTATATTGCATAGAGGCTATACGCGCAGCATCCGGTCTCGCATTTTTAAAGAAAGAATTTATATTGTCACCAATAATATTTGGCTTTTGCGGCGGTAATGTTTTTCTAAGTTGCAACACATAATCCACTTTAATAGCATCTTGATCAAAAACAACCAACTCTGCATTTTCTGCGATGTCCTGAGGGCCGCAGATTTCACCATCTTTGGTTAAAGGAACCATGAAAGCCCATCGGTTGAGCCAATCCATAGATGCTGGCCAAGTTTATATGGCTAAAATTTAGAACTCTTTTCTTTGGTAAGGTTAATGCCACCACCGCCATATTCCTGAGATACTAAGTGTTTTATGGAAACAGTTTTCCCCATCCATGTCGCTGTATACGTTTTTGAGGAATCTTTTTCCCTTTGAATGTCATTTAAATTAATGTCACTTAACTCACTGTCTGCAATCAGCCTTTTCTTAACCGACATATCTATGGATTGATCTATAGGTGCTTTCAAGCTTTTACTCGCGAATTTATTCTGAAAATTGAATGAACTAAGAAATAAAGATGAGCGAAAAATAGGATAGGTTTATCGCTGAGCAAAAGCCTCATAAATAAAATTTGTACTGATATGCTCATCAATACCCACTTATTCACTCAATCTTTATCTCAACGACAAACCCGTTTAGTCATTAAAACCAGGAAAATTCCAGTCCTCTTTCGTCCTTAAAGAGAAGATATGTCGTCGTTTGGAAGAATCGAATCTCCAAAACCGCATCAAAATAATATGCCTATACTAAGGAAAACTTTTTTGGACTACGTAAAATTGCGAAATATAGGGGGTACTAACCACTCGTACGCAGGAAATTACTGCAAAACAAAGAGCAAGATTCTAATCGATAATTCTTTGTAGTATTGTCAGACAATAATTGGATCGATATATGGATTATAAAAATGACTCAAACGAAATATGAGCCTCTAAATATAATAAAATCTTCTCCTTTTACATTTTTTGGTATGCCAATAAGACAAGCAACCAACAATACTGTGTCGGCAAGAAATGAAGTGCTTAAGGGAATTCAAGATAAAGACAGAGAGACCGTTAAAGACGGACTAATTACTGCCTATTCTGCTCAAGACAAGAGTTTAATCTATTCTGCAAAAGCCACTGGTTTTTCCTTATACATGGGCTTTGAAGTATTTATGTGGAATCTTAAGTTTAGAAATGCCGCCACCACCAGTATCATTTTTCTTTCGTTACTTTGTGCTCAGCCATTAATAAATATTCGCGAATGTCGGAAAACCATTAGACATGGTGAGTCTTGGTTGAATGATGATCAGCAACCGAACCTAGCATATAAACCCATGTAATTTCGTCGCTGCTCCTCATCCGGTCAGTCATCCAATAGTAAGAGGAGCGCGACAAGCTATCATCGTAATAGTTATTACCTATCCTCTCAATTGTATTCTTTCACCAATAGAGTCCTGAAGACTACAATCACCCTTATTCAAGCTTTTTACCAAATCCGAAACTGTAGTAATTCTTTCTCTTCCCAAAGAGGACGTAATCGTATTAGCAGCCAAGAAAGTTGTAATTGCCTTACCTAGCTCGCCATTGTCTAATGCTTTCAAATGAGCATCACTTATCGCTCCACCATTAATTCCATGCGACAAAACACTTTTGATACAGTCAATTGCTTCTCGCTTTTCTGTTTTGCTACGCCCTAACCCTATACAAAAAAAATAGTGCTTGTACTCAGGAGCATACTCATCTCGTTTTTTCATATAGCTATCAAGAAGTTCTATGAATGACTCATTGGAATTCTGTTGCAATAATGAAGGTTTTTCCTCATGTGGCTTATCTTGTTCTTCTTTCTTTTGCTGCTGTATAAATTGCTCTTTAAGTTGTAATGCATATCTAACAAAATCTTCTTTTAACATAACATGGGAAGTATTTTTACAGGTTTCTCGGATAGTAATTGTGTCACCTAATGGTACGTTATTATCTAGTAATGCAATTAACATATAACAAAGGGATTGAAATTCTGGTTGAAAATCACCACTCTTATTATTTAATGCAACAAGTTCATTCCTTTCATTAAAAAAAGCATTGCCTGCTGTAATACATTTTCTATTAAACAAAGGAATATTAGGATCATCCTTAGTCATTTGAGCATGGGCAGGAGCACCATTGTTTGAAGGGTAACCTTCTTCACCAAAAACCAACTCCATATCCTTTCTTAATAAGAATCTAATAACCTTTTCATCTTTGCTTCCGTAAGGGTCATTACCGATTTTTACATCATCTAACAAAAGCTTAATTTCTTTAGCTGAATAAACACGAGGGTGAATACTTTTTAAGTATTCTAACATTCCTAATTTGGTGCCTTTTGCTGGTGTAAGAGTGACACTTGAAGAGATATCTTCAAATATTTTTAGAGTATCGTGGCCTTTCTGCACGATTGCGGAAAGATCAGAATTAAAAATCGAAAGTAGAGGCAACGAGCTTGCGTTATTATTTGAAACACTATTTGATAAATTAGCCGAACTTGTTCTACCTTTATGAGCCGAAGTACCTCGAACATCGATTTCTTGTTTAGCCTTCATTTAGTCTTTCCAATTTGTCTTCGAGTATGTTGATTCTAAACAGGAAATATTAATGGCAGATTAGGTGCTTATGACTTTTGGGTATCGAGGATTCCAATCGGGAATGATGGCAATAAGCGAACTTCTCACAACGGATCTGTCGCAAAAATAAACCCTGACACGAAATGGATAATCGCTGTAGAGCCTATCTAGAAAGAAATAGGCCCCCACTCCGTCATTCACTGCCATTAAGTTTAACCGTTCGCGCTGAGCAACTCAGCCCCTTTAGGGCAAATATCAGCAAAGAACTTCGAATCAGAAGCCCCTCATCTATCCTTCAAACACCTTTTCCCCAGGCTTATGCGAAAGAAATAATGAAAATCGTTCTTTGAGAGGAGTGTGCGCATGCACACGTCTCGAAGCGTCACAGAGTGCAAGGCTTCGAGACCTGAGGTATCCCCACGAATTTGAGATTCAGAGATGCAACTGAAAAGATATTTATTTATTGCTTAGATTGGTCTGTTTTCTGCCATTCTTGCGCAGGCAGGAATCCATCCCTCAAACATGGTGACGGGCTTCGCTTGATAAATGGATTCCCGCCTGCGCGGGAACGACATAAGAAAGTGCATAATCATTTAATCAATAGCTATTTCTTTGCGTTAAAAATTCGTGGGGATACCGTCATTGCGAACGGAGTGAAGCAATCCAGGGTTCAAAGCTTCGAACCTGGATTGCTTAGCTACTGCGTTTCTCACAATGACGCACTGAAGTTATTACTTTGGTCTTTTGTAAAATCATCATCAGAACCGTCTAGCACTTCTTGTTGAGATGCTTTAGGTTGAGGCTTAAAGACTGAAAATTTTAATTTGATATCAATTAAACAAGTCATTGCATCGCGACTGCTAGTCTTAGAATCTTTACCAGTATCAGACTCGAGCGATTCAGATGGAATTTGTGAGAACTGTTTTAATAGAGAAATTTTCACGCTTTCAGGAATATGGGAGTTATCCTTAATTTCATTAATATTTTGCTCTATACGATCATTATATTCCTTTTCAAATTGAATCATTTCCTTTTTCAATTCAGCTACTTCATCCACAGCTATAGCTGTATCTGTTTTGAAGAATTCAGAAAGCTGGGCAAATAGATTAGATAGCCACACCCAAAAACCGTCATATTCATCTACAAAAGCGTCTATTTCTTTATATAAGCCGGCATCCTTAAATTGCTGAAGAACCGTCATATCCTCTGAAATTTGCTGATATAGGGTACGGTATTTTTCTAAGGCTTCTACAATAGAATCCTTGCTGTTATTGAGGGATTCTGAAAGTTGCGTCAGCTCCGAGGATTCTACTTTCATAGCAAACTGGGTTAATTCATCATCGTCTTCATCAATTAAGGCTGTTTGCTGCTCCACTGTTGTTTTTAACTCGTCTAATTCCTCTTTAATATCATCAAGATGTTGCCTAATTAATTTTTCTAATTCTCTTTTAGCTTCACTATCTAAGGTATCGGGTAGCCGTTTGGAAATACTCTCTACTTGATTTGGGGCTACATAGCGAACCACGCTATTAGGCATTGCAAAGGCCCAGCTTGATACATATTGGGCAGACGATACAAAATTTCTATAGTAGCCAGGATTCTCGAGTTCAGTCTGTATCTCAACTAAGCGCTTAGATGCTTCTTTCGGGAAAACTGCCATTAATGCGTCATATTCTGTAGCGTTTTCTTTTATAAAAGTCAGGAAATACTTTCTTCGAGTCGCTTGATGGCTATTTCCTATCAAAGCAGCTAATAAATCTTTAGCATATTTTTTCTGTACTAATAGCTCTGTCTTCCTCTCTCTTGATTTGACTAAGAGATCCAAAACTGAGGGTAGGCTACTCACTTTCGCTTCTAAACGTTGAACTCTTTCATAAACATCCAGGTCAGCATCATCTAAAATTCTTAAATGAGATCGATTAACAAGACTACCGAAGGTTTTAGGTGTTGAATCCTCTTCAACTTGGGGACTAGGTTGCAATTCTAATTCGTCAATTTTCTTTGACGTTGTAGCTAAAATACCTTCTAAATCCGCTTCAATCTTCGTGAGATCTACAAATAGACTGGCGGTGGACTTAAGTGCCCAACTCAGATCTTTTAATTTAATATCAAGAATTTTCAGCGTGGTATAAACTGATTTACAGAAATCATAAACTTTCTTTTTATCAGGATTTTTGTCGACAAATTCAGACATCCATTTTTTAAAGCCTGATATTAGTATATTTAGATGCTGTTGAGGCTCGTTTTTTATGTTTATATCTAAACTAGCTATACTTTCCAACATCATGCACAGTAGCTGCAGTTCTTCTTTTTCTGTCTCTGCATTTAGACTTTCACAATACCCATCAACAATTAACCGACCATAAAGAATTGCACCCCGGGTACGTTGCTCAAACTCTTCTAAGGCAATGTAGGCCTGAGATCTACCATCAATTAAATCGTCTTGTATGCTATCCCAACTAGTTTTTGCAACATAGGTATCAATCAAAATTGCAGTGCTTAGAAGTGCTCCTTCTGACTCCGCAGATCCACCACGCCATTCAATGAACTTCTGTGAATAGTGTTCTGATTTTTCAACTGACATAACAACCCTAAGTTTAAGTAACTGCTGTTAGAGCAAACTATACTATTTTTTGTTAGTTTGGCATCTTATCATACAATGAATTCACGATGAAATTCTCTGGTTTAAAACAACCCCCATAGTCCAATCGCCTCCTTGACTGGCAGTCATATAATGAATAGCTTTTCCTGGCTGAATGCCATAACCATCAACCATTAAGGCATAGTAGTAAGATGGGAAAAGACAGTATCCATAGAAAAACTCATTATCCGAATACTGAGAACTCAATGTCGGCCATTGCTGCTGACAAACCAGTGAGTTTGCCTGTTCAAGTAATGATTCATTAGTAAATCGTCTACCCTCAAACTGGAAGGGTTGCGATTGCACAAGCTCGGCCATTCCCCCCAGAACATACCAATCATCGACAGGGTTTACTTTGATAGCAGGTTGCACAATTTGATTTACGCGATGAACATCATTCATTAATGAAGACACTTCTTTTTCACAGGTATAGGCATCTCCAGTTGCAGTCCGTCCTGTAGGTAATTCATAGTCATTGGCAAAGCAGGAGGAAGAGTCGAGATATTGATGAGTAACTTCCGTCTGGCCAAGTCCTAAAAAGCTATGGACAAATAGTTTGGTATGACGTCCATAAAGATCAACTTGCATTAGATCAGACTCATTTAATCCCTCTGCTCTATCAACAGGGAAAATAATTTGGACAGAAGCACCGCCCATATCCATCACACCAACAGCAGATTTATTCGGCGAATTCAGTGTTCCAAGTTGATAATTAACTGCTAGCCAGCCAAACATCCCCTCTTCAGTACCAGTAATTGTTTTGGCATTTTTTAAATGCCATTGCGGCTGCCCAGCAAACCAATTTTGCACTAAGTTATAAACTTGCTTTTGTTGGGGTTGTGATAACAATCTCATCCCAGCTGTTGCATAAAAATAGACAGGAAGATTGTCAGCAGGTGCGTCTGAAAAAAGCGAGCCTAGATAGGTATTGACTGTTGCCTGATTGTTTACAATTGTTGATAAGCCAGGCCTTACCTTTTTAGACCATAGCTCTCTTAGATTAATTGGCGTCTGAGTTTGATCTAAATCATAAGCATAAATATGTAAGCGTGATCCAGTACTACCACCATCCACCACAGCTATACATCGATGTTGCTGGCAGTCCGCACTTGTCGCATTTGCTTCAAAACCAAAAAAAATTGCGCATAAGGCGAATAAGTAAGCAGCGGAATTCATAAGGGAGCACTCTCCGTAAAAGTTAGCGTATAGTACACTGTGTTCATTTTATTGTCAATTATTAAGGCCTATTTCCCTTTGCCGACTCACTTCCTGTATGGCAGTACCTATATGGCTTGATTAAATTAATTTTTGTATTGAGCCCAATCGTCACCATGCCACAGTCGGCGGTATTGTAAATCGTGACTCTCTCTTTTTGTAGCGTTTCTATCGTTTGCTTATGGGGAAAATGATAGCGGTTATCAAAACCAGCAGAGATTATTGCGGAATTTGCTGCGACTGCTTTTATAAAAGCCAAGGAAGAAGAGGTCTTGCTGCCATGATGAGGAATCAGCAGAATATCCGCTCTGAGCCTTTCCCCATAGGTTCTAACAAGATAGTCCTCGGCCAAGCGCTCGATATCACCGGTAAGTAAAACCTTGCCAGCTTGATTTTGGATTTTTAAAACACAGGAACTATTATTTTTATCTCTGAATTTTTGGCTAATCGCTAGAAACTCAAAGCGAACGCCATCCCAAACCCAAGCAGGGTAACTGTGGCAGCCCTTCCCTCGATGGTAAAAAGAAACCTTATCAACGAGCAATTCTGCTATGGGGTATTTTTCTTCAAGAGATGGCAACCCTCCGCGGTGGTCTAAATCTGGATGACTTATAATAACCTTATCCAGCTTTTTAATCCCTAGGGTATTAAGGTAGGGAATAATCACCGACTTAGCCATATCCCCAGCCTGATAAAATTTCATACCGGTATCGTAGATCAGAATATGTTTTGCTGTCTGAACCACTACTGCTAAACCCTGGCCAACATCCAGAATATCAATCCAAGCCTCACCCTGAGCCAGCGTTCGATAAGAGGGGAAAATCGCAGAGTAAGTTAGCACTACCACAGCAGGGAATAATGCCCTAAGTGGTAGAAAAAGAAGAAGGAGCATGACTAGCATGAGGGCTAGGGGCGCTAATAAATTGCTGTAAGAAAAATCAAGGTTTATTCCAGCGAAAGAATCAATCCATTGCAGATAAGTTAATAATCCATCAATAGCTAATTTCACTGGATAAACTAATAACTGCACATCAAAAAAATACAATAAACCTAAAGCGATTAAAGCAAAGGGAACTATCACAAAACCAACCAAGGGAATGGCTACTAAATTTGCGGCAAATCCATTTATTGCGCCATAAGAAAACCAATATAAACTCAGAGGCATTAAACCCAATAAGCAGGCTAACTGGATATATAAAGCCTTTTTCAGGCTCCCTCCACTTACACGCTGATTAATTAAGAACAAAATCGCAACAGCTATAAAAGATAAATAAAATCCAGGAAGCAACACAGCATGAGGTTCATATAAAAGTACTAGCAATAAGCCATAACGCCAGGCTTGCCATAGGCTAAATCGTTGGCTTAAAAAATTCCTCATAAAGAAGAAAAAACAAGCAAAAAGCGAGCGTTGCGAAGGCGGTTCAAAACCGGCGAGTAAGGCATAAATCAGCGCCATTAATAAGGCAACGATACTAGCTAGCTTCGTAGCCGGGCAGTATAAACATAAGCGGCTAGAGAACGACCAAAGCCATTTGATGAACCAATAGCCAAAACCGGCAATTAAACCAATATGAGAACCTGAAATAACCATAAGATGTGTTGTGCCCGTACGGCGAAATAGATCCCAGAGTTTTTTGTCAATATGAGAAGTCACATTCAAGGTCAGCGCCTGGAAAATACCAAGTGCCGGACCACTGGGCAGAGCACTCTCGATAAGAGCTGCTAATTTCTCCCGTATGAGAAGAATAGTTTGTGGCTTGCCATCCCCTTGACTTAATAGGCTAGCGCCAGGTTTTAAATAGCCCGTCCAGCGAATATGCCGTGCTTCTAAACCGCGGACAAAATCAAAGCTACCGGGATTAGCCAGGTTCTCTGGTTTCTTTAATTTTGCTTGTAGATGCCAAACCTCCCCTACTTGAAATTTAGGGCAGTGTTGATAGCAAGATAGCAGTATCGTCGCATCAACAGCTTGGTCATTTAAACGACGGGCCTGCAACTGAAACTGTGTTTTTGTAAAGGAACTAATGGGTATCGAAACCACCTCCCCTTCTATACTCGCTTTAGCAAGAACAGGCACATCCGGCATGCCTCGGTCACTTACCCAGTATTGATGAGATAGCCCCAGAGCGAATGCGGCTATAAACCAAAAGATAACTGACCAATTCGGTTTGAGAAACAAACTGGCGGAAAGAAGCAATAAGGGATAAATCGCTTTTGTATAAAAAAAAGCTATCCCTGCAAAAAAACAGAGAATTTCCATATTAAAAAGTTGGACTTACAACGTGGGGCACACTTTATAACAAGTTTAGGAAGGAGACAATTGGCTCTTAAACACCTACGTCATGTCGAGCGTAGTGAGACATCTCCTGAATGCAAGGAGATCCCTCTCTGCGTTCGGGATGACGGGGATCACTACTATCTTATAAAATTATCGAAATCCCTCAGTCAAGCCGCGGGAATTCGAGTTTTCCTGATGACTCTTAAAGGCCAAAGAGAATTCTTCACAAACTCTAGTAAAATCAAATCGATTGCAATAGGATAAGCAAATCTAAGTGAAAGGGATGTTTCTGCATGATCATTACAGCACTCAACGAAAACAGCAGCAACGAAACGCGTGTTGCAATCACCCCCAATTCCATAAAACACTATCTCAAACTTGGCTTTGAAGTAGTCTGTGAAACAAATGCAGGCCAAGCCTCTGGTTTTAGTGATTCAGAATATGAAGCAGCGGGCGCTCGCATCGTTTCTGACCGCAAAGCCTTATTACAAAATGCCAAAGTACTCGTCTGTGTTAACGAACCAAAGCCAGAGGATTTACAAGGGCTAGCTGCTCATAGCTTGATTATTGCCCCAATTGATAATGAGCCCGATAGTGAATTACTGAAATGGGCAGGCACAGAAAAGATCAGCGTCTTTTCCATGAACCTCATTCCCCGTATTAGCCGTGCTCAAAGCATGGACAGCCTTTCCTCCCAGGCTAACTTGGCAGGATACCGAGCAGTACTTGAAGGAGTAAACCATTTTAATCGTGCGATCCCCATGATGATGACCGCAGCTGGAATGATTCACCCTGCAAAAGTGCTTATTCTTGGCGCTGGGGTTGCTGGTTTACAGGCTATTGCTACTGCCCGCCGATTAGGTGCTGTGGTCTATGCCTTTGACGTGCGACGTGCAGCAAAGGAACAGGTTGAAAGTTTAGGCGCCGAATTTATTGAAGTTAGTGCTGAGCAAGATAATGAAACTAGTGGCGGCTATGCCAGCGAAACCTCGGAAGAATATAAACAATTACAAGCCAAACTCATTGATGAATACGCTAAGCAGGCTGATATTGTCGTTTCTACTGCGCTGATTCCTGGCAGAAAGGCACCAATCCTGATCACTAAGAAAACCGTTGAGGGAATGAAGCCTGGTTCTATTATTGTTGATTTAGCTACCGCTCGAGGCGGGAATTGTGAATCCAGTGAACGCGATAAAGTCATCAAGGATGGCGAGGTGACTATTGTTGGCTTATCTAATCTAGCTGGACTTATCCCCGCTACTGCTAGTGAGCTCTACGCTAACAACCTTGTGCATTTAGTAACCCTGCTCGCAGCAACTCCTGCTGAACTGATCTTTAATAATGAAGATGAAATTATCAAGCAGGCATTACTGAGCCACGATGGCAGCTATTTACCTTTCCAACAGGCTAAGGACATCTGAAATGACTAGTATTAATACCCTAAATAATCCCTATATAGCTATTCTGACTATCTTTGTTCTAGCCTGCTTTGTAGGTTATTACGTGGTATGGAAGGTAACACCAGCCTTACATACACCACTGATGTCAGTAACTAATGCGATCTCAAGTATTATCATTTTGGGAGCACTCATTGCAGCAGGAAGCCAACTTACAGGAACAATCACCTATCTTGGCGGCTTAGCTATTTTTATCACTGCTATTAATATATTCGGTGGTTTTGTTGTGACACAGCGTATGTTGCGTATGTATAAAAAATCGTAATAGCTCACCTGGGATGTAAAAATCTTGGAGAAAGTTCAATTTTGAGTCCAGGTCGAGAGAAAAACGTGATTAAAAAGCGCAGAATAGCTATCTAATTGGGCATTTTTAATCAGGTTTTTCTCTCGAGATGGGCCAAAAGTGGACTTTCCCGAGTACGGAGTGATCTACTACAAAAAAGCTTTAGGCCTTATAGGACGGATATCTCATGACCTCATTAGTTCCATATTTATATTTGATTGCTGCTGTATGTTTTATTTTAGCGCTCAAAGGACTTGCTAGTCCTTCAACCTCCAGACGAGGAAACCTGCTAGGTATTAGCGGTATGGCTCTTGCCGTTATCTCTACCCTGATGATGCCCACGGTGAGCCATCACTGGCTATTAATCGCATTAATTATTGCTGGAGGGGCTGTTGGTACCCTGATCGCTTTAAAGATTAATATGACAGCCATCCCACAACTAGTTGCTGGATTCCACTCCCTTGTTGGTCTAGCCGCTGTTCTGGTTGCTTTTTGTGCCTTTCTATCGCCGACCTCTTTTGGTATTGGCTCACCTGGTGCGATTGAAACAGCCAGCCTAATTGAAATGAGTCTCGGATTGATTATCGGTGCCATTACCTTTTCTGGCTCCATTATTGCTTTTCTAAAATTGCAAGGCTGGATGACGGGCCAACCTATTCGATTCCCTGGGCAAAAACTAGTAAATCTAATAGCCGCCTTGCTTATTCTTGGTTTGTTTATCTGCTTTGTTAGCCAGCAGTCAATTCATGTTTTCAGCCTGCTCGCCCTACTCTCTTTCCTGCTTGGCTTTTTGCTGATTGTCCCAATTGGCGGAGCCGATATGCCTGTTGTCATTTCAATGCTGAACTCCTATTCAGGATGGGCTGCAGCAGGTATCGGATTTACTCTAAGTAACCATTTACTAGTGATTACAGGCGCGCTTGTTGGAGCCAGCGGGGCCATCCTGAGTTATATCATGTGCGTTGGCATGAACCGCTCCATATTCAATGTTATTTTTGGCGGTATCAAAGCAGTTGATTCATCAGCGAGCAGTTCTCATCATGAAGGCCAGCAAGTCAGGCAAGCTAATGGTGAAGACGCGGCCTTTTTATTATCGAATGCCAAAGATGTTATTATCGTCCCCGGCTACGGTATGGCGGTTGCCCATGCACAGCATGCGGTTAAAGAGTTGGTCGATGCCTTAGAAGCCCGTTCAATTCGCGTGCGCTTTGCCATTCATCCCGTAGCAGGTCGTATGCCTGGCCATATGAATGTGTTATTGGCCGAAGCCAATATTCCCTATGATCGTGTTTTTGAGCAGAGTGAAATTAACCGGGATTTTGCAACTGCTGATGTTGCCTTTGTTATCGGGGCTAATGATATTACCAACCCAGCAGCAAAAACGGACCCCAGCTCTCCCATTTATGGCATGCCTGTTCTCGAGGTAGAAAAGGCAAAAACAATTTTATTCGTAAAACGAAGCCTTGCACCAGGCTATGCCGGTGTTGAAAATGAGCTGTTTTTCCATGACAACACCTACATGCTTTTTGGTGATGCAAAGGCAATGACAGAATCAATTGCCAAGGCTTTGACAGAAATTTAGGAACAGTAGTAGGTATAGCCTTGGTACAGCGAAGCGAAATCCCAGAGCAGTGGCACCGAATTCCCGGATTTCGCTTCGCTGCATCCAGGCTACAACCCTGCCTACATTTGTCCTCGGCTTTTATACGTAGCTCCCTGACCAATTATTTATTGCCTTGCCCAGAAAATAACGCTATCTTAGCTCAATTTTTTATTTAGGAGACTCTTAGATGATACAAAAAATTAAATGCTCTTTGGTTTGTTCAGCTCTAGCCCTATTTGGTACCAACCTCTGGGCTTCAGGCGTGGCACTACCGCTCAATGTGAGCCAAGCCGAGCCTTACATATTAAAAATAGGGGAAACGAAAACCCTCACTAACTTAGCTCCTTGGAAAATTTCAGCCAAATGTACGATTTCAACTCAAGATGAGGGTTGTCATTCGGTATATGCAAAACATGAAGGAAATAGCCCCCTGTGCACAGTCAATGGAGACCCTTTAGTAGACTCAATAACATTTGACCTTTGTCATAACCAAGCTCTCATTCTTAGCGCAGAATCAGCAGCATCAGTATCGTTCACTAACAATAGCAAAACATCTTACATAGCCATTAGCTGCTCAATAATTAAGTAGTTCTTGTCTGATCGAGCACAGATGACAGGATATAGACTGGGCTGACAAATCCAGCATTTTGTAATAAGTCACGTCCCCCACCTCTTATCTAAGGAAAACCTTGATGCAGCGCAGCGTAATCAAGGTTTCATTTAAATTCACACTACTCTGGGATTTCGGCATGGAGGTGACCTATTACAGCATTTTCCCTCAGGCATTACATAAAAGCGGTGTTTAGCAGCCCAGCCTACGCTTTTAGAACAAACACTATCTTAGTGCTGCTTTTTATTTAGGAGATTTTTACATGTTGCAAAAAATTAAATGCGGTTTGATTTGTTCAGCTCTAGTCCTATTAAGCACTAACCTCTGGGCTTCCCCAAGCATGGGGCTCCCACTCGATATAAGCAAATCTACTGCTTATACATTAAATGCAGGGGAAAAGAGAATCATTACTAACTACGATCCCAAGGAAATTTCGGCAAAATGTAAAATCTCAACTCAAGACAAGAATTGCCATTCAGTTGATGCCGTACATATAGAAGATACCCCCATGTTCACAATCAATGGAAAACCTTTAACAGGCTTAACAACACTGGGCCTTTGTCATAATGATGATCTCTTTCTTAGTGCAGATTCAACAGCAGCAGTATCACTCACTAACAACAGCAAAACCTCTTACATAGCAGTTAGCTGTTCTATAACTAAGTAGTCCTTGGATAGGATGTAGGTTGAACTGTTGTAATAGAGCACGCCGCTTCTTGTCTCCACATCCCCGTCATCCTGAGCTGGATGACGGGGACGGATGTGAAATCAAGGGGCTTGACCCATAATAAGTATTTACGCAAAAAAATCAAACGTAGCCTTAATGCAGCGCAGCGTAATCAAGGTTTTCCGATTCCTCTAAGGGGATAACTCTGGTAATAATAGGTCACCCCCATTTCGAATTCCCGCGGCTTGACCGCGGGATCTGTGGGCTCAGAGTGAAGAATTTCTAACCAACAGATCCTGCGGTCAAGCCGCGGGAATTCGATGCTGGAGAGGGGCTGGCCTATTACCTCTCGCGATAATTTGTCATAGAAAACCTTGATTATGCTGCGCTGTATCAAGGCTTGTGTAGATATCTAATGTCATCTCAAGGCGCCACAGAACTTGATGCCCCACTAGAACAACTAGGCCGATCCTCTGGTTCAGAAGAAACCTCTTTTCCTTCACTGTTTTGCACAAACATTACCGGTATTGCTAAAGGCACAGAGCTTGATGCCTTACCAGAGCTGCTGGAAGAAGGTTCAGCTTGAAGTCTAACCGCTTGCTGCTCAGGAACAACCACTTGTGGTTCATGATTTGGCAGCAGCATTACCGGTTCCTCTAAGGATAGGGGCTGCTCAAAGGAATCATAATTTCTTTGGTGGAAATTCATGGCCTCAAACAGACTTGATTGATAGCTGCCCTCAAAAAAGTTCTCTGCAAATTTTATTGTATCAGCCAGTGCACTGGTAAAATCTGTGTTATTTTTGACTTGATAGCCTTTTAGACGAATAAAGAGCATTAAACTGATAATTTCATCCGAATCAGAGCTATTAGCAAAAATAGGGGGTCTGCCTCGATAGATTTCTGATAATGCATGTTGCCAATACCGATTGAAGGTCTTACTTATACTTGAATCCTCTGGATAGTAAGACTTTTCATTCTCGTCAGAAGAAAAAAGATAAGACATTATTTTATTATCAATGAGATATTGGTAATTTTTCATAGCCAATCCAAAATCCCGGAAAAACATAGCTTTTATGTTATTGACACGTACACTAAAGGGTAATTTTACCATTGACGGGGCAATTATTTGGATGAGGTCTTGAGTATGCGATCCAATATTTTTATTCAATGAATGAGCAAAACGGATTATTCGCAAAATTCGCGATGGATCTTCCACTAGCCGTGTATAAGCATTGCCAATTAAAGTAAGCGTTCGAGAATAGATTGACTTATAGCAATTAAGAGGATCGTATAACTTCCTTTTTATGGGACAGAAGAAAAGGGCATTACATTCTGCATCTTTTTTTTCAGCCTCTTCTTTAAGAGTTGATGAAGTACTCGATACCAGGTCAACACCTGGACACAGAAAATAGAGATCGGGATGCCTCTTACTTAATTTTCCCCAGCCATTAAACAATTTATAAGCTACATCACGTGGGCAGTCAGTAACAATGTCAACATCATGGGGCCTTAATCCCAGAAGCCTATCTCGTATCAAGCCGCCGGAGATATAGCTTTGGTATCCTGCCTTATGAAGCCGTAAACAAATTTCCCAAATTTCTCGTGGCAACCGGAAAATACGTGGATCTATGCCATCTACTACTGGGCAATCGCTTGAATCTAATTTTCGTTTTAATGGCAATTTAGGCTGAGCAACTACCTCAGCAGAGGTCGATAAAACCGTAGAGTTTTCTGAAACAGTTTTCAGTTTACGTCCCTCTTTAGGTTCTACCGACTGACCTGCCCTATCCTCAAAAATGGTGTCTGATTGGATTCCTTGGTAGGTATCAAAGGTTGTACGCCCAAGAATTTTTTCTATTGTCGTTTTTGCATCTGTCCAGGCTGGTTGAGCTGCGGGCTTTTCTTTTACGCTAGAGCTGGCTGCCTTAGTTGAACTTGTGGCATGAGGCGCCGCTTTTGGCCTTGTGTTTGAACTTGCGGCATGAGACTTTGGCTTTGTATTTGAGCTTGCGGCAGTAGCTGCTGCTTGCGGTCTTGCACCATCGGGCACTGCTTTGGGTTTTGTACCTGGTGTTTTTTTACTCTTAAATATCCACGGTTCATAAGGTCTTGGCTCTTCAAAAGACGTTGAGGTAGCTGCAGCGCTTCTAGGCAGAATGTATTTTACCTCTTGTTCTTCCGTTGACTGAGGTTGTTTTTTAGACGCTGGCCGGTCTTTCGCTTTTACAGTTTGGGCTTGAGTAGCCTTCCGTCGTCCATTTTTTGAGGTTCTTGCCATTGCATCAAGTTCATCAGGGGAAAATGCTCCTGTCTTTTTTACTGCTGTGTTTTCTACTGCTTTCTTCTCTGATCCTTTGAAAGAAGAAATTTGTGCGTTATAGGCTTTATTCTCTAACTTTGTGATGCTTGGAATAAGCGAGTCAAGCTGGTTTTTATAGTGCTCATAATCTGCTTTTTCTCTTAATTTTTGCTCTTCAGAAGCAATGACTACGATGCTTGATAATACACTCGCATTAACATAGCGTTGATAAGATGACTCCCATAGAGCGCCTAAGGTCTTTGGATACCAGGGTGATGACTCGTCCAGCTGGCTTAAAACATAACGAAGAGCATTTATTCTGGATTCTAAAATCACATTAGTTAGGAGGTGATTATTGCTTGGTTCTATATCAGCTAAAGAAGCCTGATTCAAATATTGCCCGTAAGCAGTCCAAAAATCGTCACTAAGAACGGCTAAGGGTATTTGTTCTGCGGCAGGCACTTCTCCAGAGGCTTGCCGGATAAAATTTTGAAATTCGCGGCAATCAAAAGCAGAAAGATAAATAGAAAGTGTAAGCTCCTTCATCTCATTACTAGTTTTTATGTACTGGGCTTCAGGGAGGGATAATGAGGCTCTATACATTAGGAACTTCAAGTTATCGTAAGCCAACAACAAGGCTCTTGCTGCCTGGTTACGATCACTTTGATGCCATTGCAAGGAGGCATAGTCTATATAACCAGTCATCACACTATATAAGGCATCAAGCCATTTCGGCTTAATATCTTGCACAAAAGGAGTTACTAATACATCAGTCCTATCAACGTACTGAAGGAGTTTTTGATAATTATGGGCATAATTCGCCATGAGGACATAATTTTTAGATGCTCGATTCAAGTAAGAGGTAACAAGCGCTTGAGGAATCATATTTTCTTTGATTAACCTTGCAGTTGTATGATTTATTGAAGCTAGGGTCTGGCATAAAAAATGAGTTAATTGATCAGAATAAGGCGTATTTTTTTGCCTGGAATCCAGATTTGTTAAGGCATACTCAAGAATATTAACGTTCTCTTGCAGTTTAACAAGATGTTGCTCCGCTGCGTCCAAAGACTCAAAATTAATTTCCTCCGATACTGTAAAGCGAGGATGATTAACAACGTATTTCTGAAAACGGTTTTGAAAATATAAGGGAACAGGATTAGGCATTTGCAATGCCGGAGAAGGTACCTCAGCTGTAGCTTCAATTTGTGCTATTTCTAAGAGCAAGGGTTCAAAATAATTAGGTATTCGTGAAGATGCTGCCTGTAAATGTTTGTTTAAAACACTAAGTATTTTATTGAATTGCTTAACAATAGGTGCAGCATCATCAGTGTAATTCTCAGTAAACAACCTTACCCACTGAGTACAGAGTTCAATAGCACTATTAAGGTTTTTTTCAGCATTTTTATGGTATTCACTTTGGGTCAGTTGACCTAAGGCTCTAAAGGTTTCTTTAAATTTAGTGTTAGCATCACTATTAAGATTTATAACCCGTGTATATAGAAGTGGCTCAGCTAAATAAGGGGTTATATCGGCTTTTATTCGATCAAATTGTTCTGCCAGGTTATCTGAAAATGAGGATGATGACGAAACCTGCCCTGCATTGTCTAGATCAAAGGGATATGCAGGTTGAGCTTTTTTTAATTGAGCAGCTTTTTCTCTGATTAAATCTTTATATTCTTCTATAATCTCTTTTGACTGCCTAACAGTATCAGTGGTCTTATCTAGCCTATCAATTTCAAAATTTGATCGTATAAGGATCTCATTTAGTGAGCTAACAGGTACAATAGATGCTAGTGCTCTCCAGTTTTTCTCGATTATATTTAGGTGTACTTTTAGCTTTTCTTTATACTTACTAGCCTCATTCAGATCACCTATTTTTACGTACATCTCATAAAAGGTTGCTAAAACAGTCGAATAGCCAATTATCGTTTCAGGCAGCACATTAGTTACCATATGATTCAATAATGGAAGTTGGATATTCATGTCCTTTTTTGAAGCAATATCTTCAATCAATTGTCTTAGCTCAAGATAGCATGCATCGAGTACTGGGCTTACAAGAAGAAGCCAGTTTAATCCTCCTGCTGGTGATATTTGAAACTCTTCTTCAGCACAACTTTTTAAGTTAGTTATTGTCGCCCATAGGTCAACGATTATTAGCCGGTGGTCTTGAACACGTATATCGTTATCCTTTATAAGATGAAGTTGTATGAAACATCCAACATTGAGTGCAGCACTCAGAACTTTGAGTTTCTCTCTATGCGATATTTTTGCTTCCAGTCTGTTTCGCACATCACCAATATAATTCGAGTATTCAATGAAAATAGCATTAGTAGCTAATGTATTTGATTTAAATGCTTCTGCCATTTGTCTGGCTAAAGAAACAGCAAATTCATTATTAGGGTCTGCTGGGATATGAGCGAGCCTTTGAAACAACTCTTTTGGTGTTATTTTTGGGGCTGCTTTAGCTGGAGCTTTGACTAGGGCTTTTTGTCCTGTAAACATGCAATACCTTATCTTACTGATCAAACAAGACTCAATATGATAAATATTTCGTGATATTTTAGCTAACCTTTATGTGCTTTAATTTCTCATAGTGACTATTAAAAACTTATTTTGGTTTGGATTCATTCCAAATTCCCGTGGCTTGCCCAATGGGATCTTGCCTTTGCAAAAGCTATAAAGCAAACCTAGCCTTGATTACGCTGCGCTGCATCAAGGCTACACTTGTGTTGATACCTATGGGGCAAGGCCTTTAATGCTCACGAGTCGCAGAAAAATGAATCTTCGGATAACGCTCCTGTGCCATAGTTAAATTAACCCTGGTTGGCGCCAGATACATGAGTGAATCGCTACCATCCAAGGCCAGGTAATCATTGGCTTTGGCACGAAATTCTGCCATCGCCTTATCGTCCTCTGCATAGACCCAACGGGCACAGGTTGTATTTACTGCCTCGTAAACGCAATCAACCTTGTATTCATGTTTGAGTCGATGGGCTACCACATCAAATTGCAAGATACCCACAGCCCCCAGAATGAGTTGGTTTGAATTGAGCGGCCTAAAAATCTGGGTTGCCCCCTCTTCCGACAACTCAATAAGCCCTTTGAGAAGGGCTTTGCTTTTTAAGGGATCTTTCAGACGTACCAAACGAAAAAGTTCCGGGGCAAAATTGGGAATACCAGTAAATTTCAAGATCTCGCCCTGGGTAAAGGTATCTCCAATTCGAATAGTTCCGTGATTATGCAAACCGATAATATCACCTGCCATGGCCATCTCTGCATGCGCTCGATCACCTGCCATAAAGGTCAAAGCATTGGCAATTTGAACTTCCTTAGCGAGGCGGAGATGATTCAGCTTCATTCCCTTTTTAAAGGTTCCTGAGCAAATCCGCAGGAAGGCAATACGGTCACGATGTTTAGGGTCCATGTTGGCCTGAATTTTAAAGACAAAACCACTAAAATTTTCTTCCTTAGGATCAACCTGACGCTCAAGGGCAGCACGCGGCATTGGCCCTGGTGCATGCTCGGCAAAGTCATCCAGCAATTCTTTAATGCCAAAATTGTTAATCGCTGAGCCAAAATAAACAGGAGTCATCTTGCCAGATAAATAATCCGCAAGATTAAACTCATGGGAAGCCCCCTTGACCAGTTCAATTTCGTCGCGCAACTCTTGTGCGGCCTCACCTAATAACTCATCCAGCTGAGGATTATCAAGGCCTTTAATTTGCGTAGCTTCCTGCTTCTGTGCATTTTTACCTGTCTGATAGAGATAAATAGTGTCCTGATAGAGGTGATAAATTCCCTTAAATCGCTTACCCATACCCACCGGCCAGGTCACTGGTGCACACTGAATACCCAATACGGTTTCAACCTCATCCAATAAGCTGATTGGCTCGCGGCCCTCGCGGTCTAATTTGTTGATAAAGGTCATAATCGGCGTATCGCGCAAACGGCAAACTTCCATCAGCTTAACCGTGCGTTCCTCAACCCCTTTAGCAACGTCGATAACCATCAATGCAGAGTCAACGGCAGTAAGCGTGCGATAAGTATCTTCAGAGAAATCCTCATGCCCAGGGGTATCAAGGAGATTCATGACATGTTGATTATGGACAAACTGCATCACTGAGGTGGTAATCGAAATCCCTCTTTCCTTCTCCATTTCCATCCAATCAGAGGTCGCATGGCGATCAGCTTTACGCCCCTTTACCGTTCCAGCGAGCTGAATTGCACCTCCGAATAGCAGCAGTTTTTCAGTAACGGTAGTTTTACCTGCATCCGGGTGGGAAATAATTGCGAAAGTCCGTCGCTTGGTGAAATCCTGATAAAAGTCAGACATAAAAGAACCTACAATTCATTGAATAGCGCATTTTAAGTGAAATGCAGGCAACAGACAATTTTAATCATCTTAGGGTGGGTCATGGAGTATCCGACAGCTCCCCTAATACCCCTCTATAAAAAGGCTTATTAGATACAGAGATATCCCCAGAATAGGGATAATCAAAACTCAGTGCTAAAGCCAGATTAAATCCAAGAACCACGGAAAAAAACATCAGTGGCATGATATAGAAAATAGTTGCCTCTCCACGCATTGCACCCAAAACAACGATCAGCAAGATAGAACCAAGAATAAGAGCCATTCTCAAGTGCCCCGGAATGATGCTTGTAACACCATTCAATCGCTCACGACGGGACTGTAGTAGCTCATTTAGATTAGCAATGAGCCGCACATAATAGATTTTTTCCTGCGACTCCTGAGGATTATAGGCTTGAACCACAGTATACAATTTATCTATAGCATCCCAAGCTTTGGGACTATCCTGGCCACCTTTCATTGCCTGCCATTCATCAGTTCTGACCGCTACAACATAGTCACGAATCGCTGATCTAAGTGTTTCCTGCTCATCCTTCGGAAAAACAGTAATATTATGTAATAAAATTGAAAGATAATCGGCTTCTTGAGAGGTTAACAGTCGTGCGCTGAGCTGATAATTCCAAGAATTTATTATTACAAAAGCGAGTAAAATTGAGAAACCCCCGCTGAGGATACCGATCAGTGTATTAGCTAATTTTCGCTGATCATCACCAACCCTTCGCGAGAAAAAATACGATGAAATGCGTGCGGAGCAATAACCAACCAACGTAAGTATCAACATGGTTAAAATAATTAAGCACCAAAAGGGAATAATATTGATCATCTCACGAGCCATTATTCTTCCTTAAGTTAATAGAAGCTCAACTCACTATGACCGTCTTCAAAATAATCAACGACCTTCGTTTCCGTAGCCAAAGCTAAGGTCGCAGGTTGCCAATGGGGTGATTTATCCTTATCGACTAACAGTGCTCTAATCCCCTCGTAAAAATCAGAGTCACGCATGAATTGGTTGACCAAGCGATAATCCATCTTAAGGCATTCAGCTAAGGTTAATGATTTCGCTTTATGAATTTGTGCCAAAGTAACTTTGAGACTTAAGGGCGCTTTTTGCTGCAGATTAGCTAAGGTTGCCAAAGACCAGTCATCCCCTCTTGCCCCTAATTTTGCAAAAATAGCCTCCACGCTATTTTCAGCAAAACAATCATCAATTGCCGATCGCAGATTTTCAATCGGTGCAGACTCAACAGGTCTAGCAAAAGCAAGGAGACAGTCATTAACTGCTTGATGGGCATTGTTTGATAAATCGCTAGCAAGAAGGCTCGTTATAACCTTGGATAAGTCCTCAGAGGCGATGGTGTATTTCACAACAAGCCCTAAAGCTTGCGCATCAGCGGTTCTTAGACGATTACCCGTCAATCCCAGATAGATACCTATCTGTCCAGGACAACGAGATAACAAATAGCTAGCGCCTATATCTGGGAAAAAACCTATTCCTGTTTCAGGCATCGCAAAGACAAAACGCTCAGTCGCAACCGGATGGGACCCATGCAAGGATATCCCTACACCACCTCCCATGGTGATACCATCCATCAAGGGAATATAGGGCTTTTTAAACTGATGAATATAGTGATTTAGTCGGTATTCATGCCAGAAAAACTGCATCTGCTCAGGGCTTTTTGCTAAGCCTTCATCATAGAGCCAGCGCACATCGCCACCGGCACAGAAAGCTTTTTCTCCTTCAGCCTGAACAACCACAGCATGGATAGAATGGTCATCCTCCCATTGCAACAATTGCTGTTGCAAGGCTTTGATCATAGCCAAACTCAAGGCATTCAGAGCTTGTGGCCGATTTAAATTAACCAGCCCCAGATTTCCTTCTCGACTAAATGCAATATCAACAGTCATCCAGTTACTCTCCCTTAAATTCAGCTTGCCGCTTCGCTAAAAAGGCAGCGACCCCTTCTTTCTTGTCTTCACTGGCACAAACCTTGGCAAAGTGCACTGCTTCAAGGTGTAAAGCGTCAGTAAGTGACATATCGTAGCCTCTGTCGATAACTTCCATGACCCCGGCAATTGCTAAGGGTGCCATAGCTAAAATTCCACTTAAAATTTGTTTGCCACGTTCTAGTAAAGCATCAGCTTCAGCAACCTCTGAGACTAGCCCCCATTGCAAGGCTGTTTCTGCATTGATAAAACGGCCTGTCAAACAAAGATCCATTGCCCGCCCCTTACCTACCAGACGCGCTAAACGTTGTGTTCCGCCATAACCAGGGATAACACCCAGTTTTACTTCAGGTTGGCCAAATTGAGCTGTTGTTGCCGCGATACGCATCGTTGCTGAAATAGCTAGTTCACAGCCGCCACCAAAGGCAAAACCGTTTATGGCCGCCAGCGATGGTTTTCCTAGCGTTTCAAGCATTCTGAATACATCCTGCCCTTCGCATGCAAACTGATAACCAGTTTGCGCATTGCATTCAGCAAGCCGCGAAATATCAGCGCCGGCACAAAAGGCTTTACCCGTACCGGTAAGAAGCAGGGCTTTAACTTTTTTATTGTCCTTTGCTGAGCTGAAGATCTCAGCGAGAGCATCTAAGACTTCATTACTTAGCGCATTTAACTTATCCGGGCGGTTAAGTCTTAGAGTAAGAATGCCCTTACTATCTAAATCTTGTTCAATCAAAGTCATAAAAAACTCCTGTTATTCAATACTATACTCTTCATCTAAAGTGGCTTTAGCAACAATTTCACGCATGATTTCATTAGTTCCTTCAAGGATCTGATGCACCCGCAGATCACGAAATAAACGTTCAATCTGGTAATCATGCAAATAACCATAGCCTCCGTGTAATTGCATCGCCTTATCACTAATTCGAAAGGCAACATCAGTCGCTAAGCGCTTGGCCATTGCACAATACATAGGGGCATGAGTATCTCCTTTGTCCAGAGCGTCGGCGGCACGATAAACCATTAAGCGAGCAGCCTCAAAATCGGTGAGCATATCGGCAAAATAAAAGCGTAGTGCCTGCATCTTAGATAAGGGGCGATTAAATTGCTTACGTTCTTGCAGGTATTTTTGTGTCATCCTCAGGCAGGCAGTTGCGCCGCCTAAAGAGCAAGAGGCAATATTGACTCGGCCACCATTAAGCGCGTTCAAAGCGATTTTAAAGCCCATTCCCTCATCACCAACTCGGTTGGTCACAGGGATCCGGCAATTTTCAAAAAAGACCATGCAGGTTGGTTGGCTGCGCCAGCCCATTTTCTTTTCTTGCTTGCCAAAACTCAAACCAGGCGTGTCCTTTTCAACGAGTAAACAGGAAATCCCATGGTGTGAATCATCGCCAGTTCTTACCATACACAAATAGATGTCACTCACACTGCCACCAGAGATAAATGCTTTTGCACCATTCAAGATATAGTGCTCACCATCTCTAACTGCACGACTTTTTAATGAGGCAGCATCTGAACCTGAATCAGGCTCTGTCAAACAATAACTAGCCAGGGCATCCATTGAAGTTAAACGAGGCCCCCAGGTTTTACGCAAAGAATCATCCGCATAAATATCGATTAGCGAGGTAACCATATTATGAATGGAAAGATAGGCGCTGGTTGTAATACATCCCGTTGCTAATTGTTCAAAGATAATTGCGGCGTCAAGGCGCTTCAAATTAGAACCACCGATGTCTTCGGAAGAAACCATTCCTCCCATGCCAAGCGATGCTGCCTCGCGCAAAATATCGATTGGAAAATGGCAGCTTTCATCCCACTTTTCTGCATTAGGCGCTAATTTATTACGCGCAAATTCAGCTGCCATATCTCGAAAAGCCAGATGCTCTTCGCTGAGTTTGAAATCCATAGACCTTCCCTTGTTATGCTTGAATATCCACACAGGTTCATACATTAACTTAAGGCTAGTCATCCTATCAATACTTTTATGCGGGAAAATCCTTTTAAGCCATGCCACCAAGGTGTTATGATTGCGATTTTTTGGTGTCCGTGAAATAAAAAAAGAATAAATCACATGGAATCCACAGCTATTTCCAACAACACAAATCGCATCTTAAAGGATTTTTTTGGTTTTGATTCCTTTCGTAGTCCTCAAGGCGAAATTATCCATGATCTGGTTAATGGTCAGGATCTGCTTGTACTTATGCCTACCGGCGGCGGCAAGTCGCTTTGTTATCAGATCCCAGCGATTGCTCGAACTGGCGTTGCTATTGTTGTTTCCCCGCTTATTGCCTTGATGGAGGATCAGGTTGCTGCCTTAAGGTTACAGGGTATTCGCTCAGCCTATTATAATTCTTCACTCAAAAGCGATGAGGCCAGACAGGTACTTGCACAATTGCATAGTAATGAGCTTGATTTGCTCTATATTGCCCCGGAACGTTTGATCAGCCAATCGTTCATGGAGCGTTTACAAGATTGTGATCTTGCCCTCTTTGCTATTGATGAGGCGCACTGCATATCACAATGGGGACATGACTTTCGCCCTGAATATGCAGCCCTAGGTTTGCTGAAAACGCATTTCCCTGCAATACCGATCATTGCCTTGACGGCAACTGCAGATAAGCAAACTCGCCAGGATATTGTTGCGAAACTAAACTATCAACCTAAACTCTTCGTTGCATCCTTTAACCGCCCTAATATCCATTACAGCGTCATTAACAAAAATAATGCCATCAAACAATTAAATCAGTTTTTACAAAGCCAACAGCAACAATCTGGAATTATTTATTGTGGGACCAGAAATGGTGTTGAACGGTTAGCTGAGAAGCTTCAGGAATTAGGCTATAGCGCAAGAGCCTATCATGCTGGACTATCCCATAATGAACGGCGAGAAGTGCAATCCTTATTCCGCTATGATCGCATTGATATCGTTGTTGCAACTATTGCTTTTGGAATGGGGATTGATAAACCCAATGTTCGCTTCGTGGTTCATTATGATCTGCCAAAAACAATTGAAAGCTATTATCAAGAAACAGGGAGAGCTGGCCGTGATGGCCTGCCGGCCCTTGCCCTGCTGCTTTATGACCCCGCTGACTCAGCCAGATTGCGGGGATGGATTGCGACCATGACTAGTGAGGTACAGCAACGTATTGAGCAAAATAAGCTCAATCATATGTTAGCTTTTGCCGAAGCAACTCATTGCCGTCGTCAAATTTTGTTGCGCTATTTTGATGAGCCTAGCGATGAAGCCTGCAAATACTGCGATGTCTGCGACAATCCGCCGGAAACTATTGATGCGACGGAAGATGCGCAGAAATTTCTTTCCTGTGTTTATCGTTTACGACAGAACTACGGGATGAACTATGTTATTGATATTTTACGTGGCAGTACCTCGGAAAAAATTCAGCAAGCAGGCCATCAGCAACTGAGTACCTTTGCCATTGGTAGAGACAAATCAACTCATTATTGGAAGCAATTAGCCTGGCAACTAATCCATCGTGACTATTGCTATCAAGATCTTGGCCATTTCAATGTATTACGGCTCTCGAAGAAAGCAGTTGCCATATTAAAGGGCGAAGAGAAGGTTTCTTTGACTCAGCCTAAGGCTGAGCCTAAGGTCAAGGCAGCGAAAAACAAAGAGAAAGTCTTGTATGCGAAACCAGAAAGCAGCCCCCTCTTTGAATGTCTCAGGGCGCTGAGACGAAAACTTGCTGATGAGGAAAACAAACCATCATTTCTGATCTTCAGTGATACCACTCTGCATCAAATGGTTAGAGATAAACCGCAAACACTTGAGGAATTACTCAATATTTCCGGGGTCGGGCAGCATAAGCTTAGTCATTATGGACTGCATTTTTTAAAGGCTTTGCGTGAGTTTGAGGAGTAGATAGGCTTTATCCCCTCTCTCTAACTCTCACTGCCATTAAGTTAAGGAAGGTTTTGTCATTCCCGCGAAGGCGGGAAACTATTTCTAGCTAAGCACAGGCCAATATAGAGATGGTTTCCCGCCTTCGCGGGAATGACAAATGCCCTTAACTTAATGGCAGTGTCTCTAACTCTCTCCCGAACCGGAGGTATTGCTCCTTAAGTTGACGCCATTGATAGGTCACGTCCCTCCTTGTCTCAACGCTACGCCATCCAGAGCGCAGCGAAGGATCTCCTGAAGGTGGCACAGTGCTAATCCCGGAGATCCTTCGCTGCGCTCTGGATGACGTTGCGTGAGGGGACAGGACTGGCCTACTACAAATCATTAATGTGCATGGCAACCTATTTTCAAATGTACCTGATAATACTTATTTTTATTGTTTTCGATAAAACCGCGAGTAGATAAAACCTCGTACCAATCCAATTTGCCGTGCAACTTGGCAGCCTGAGCAATTGCATTATTTATTGCCTCTTCAATGCCTTCAACAGAGGTTCCAATCAATTCAACTATCTGATAAACCCGACCGCTCATAATCACTCCTTGATTTAAGTTTGAAAATTCAGTGTAGAGGAAAAATAAGGTAATGCATAGATAGGAGATCCTGGGCATGAATCTTGAATAGTTTTTAACTCTTCTTTAATGATTACTAAGGGGCTACTCATGAAAACACAGATCGGCCTTAGAAGATTTTTACCCTTTATTATTTATGCACTGATTTCTGTTTGTCATAGCTCTGCTATGTTTTTTTATTCATAGGGATTAGCACTGTGCTGCACATCAGGAGATGTCTCTCTACGTTCGACATGACGTACGTCTTTGGGGCAGCCTTTAACGTGACGAACATGGACTCATTGAACCGGCAATTTTCACCCGCAGACAACCATTCTTATCCATAACTGACGTTAATTTGCCAGCTGCTGTTGCGCCTTAGCTATTGCTTTTCGCAGCATCTGAGCCTCTTCTGAGCGAGCAGGCGCTATCTTAAGTAATTGCTGCCAATAAGCAATCGCTTGGGGATAGTTAGCACTGCTATAGGCATCCATTGCTAACATTGCCATGGCATCTGGCTGATTAGGCTCCCTTTCTAAAACTTTTTTAAGTAAGTCTCGGATGGATTCATTAAATTTTTCTTGATTCAATTGCACTAGACTTTGTGCGTAATTGACCGCAATTTGCGCATCTTCAGGTTTTAGTTGATAAGCCGTATAAAAAGCATCGCCTGCCTCTGTCCATTGCCCCTGGCTCGCATAGAGACGACCGAGCAAATACCATCCCCGGACGCTTTTTGGATCTTGGGTTAAACGCGCTTTCATTCTATCAATTAATTCCGCAGGACTTTTTATTGTCTGTAAAACTGCTTCTATCTGCTGTTTATTTGCTTGATCATGCACATATCTCTGCCAATCAACCCAACTGCCCCAGCGCCAATAAGCAATTGACAGGGCAATAATCAGTATAGGGCTAAGTAAGCAAATCAGCAGCTTCGACCTGCGTAAAGGATAGAGAGCGAGTGTTAAAGCCAGTAGCCCTAAAAAGATAAAAACAACGATTAACCACCATTCATTCATTCGAGCTTCGCTTTAAACAAGTACGCCAAAAAATTATTAACCCTAAACCTAAAAATAAGGCGGGGCCAAACCAGAGCATTGCTGTTAAGGGTTTAATAGGAGGATTAAACAAAATAAAATCGCCGTAACGCGCTGTTAAATAACTAATAACTTCACTATCACTTTTACCTTCCTTCACCAGGATATAAACCTGGTCGCGCAGATCCTTGGCAAGACCGGCATTTGAATCAGCCAAATCCTGGTTTTGGCAAACCAGGCAGCGTAGTTCTTTGAGTAAATGGGAAAATTGCGCATCCTGCTTGGCTGTTGCAAGTGGATAAAGCGTATTTGCCAACGATAGAGGCGTTAAAAAAAACAGGATTAATGCAAATACAACCTTCATGCTTCACCTTGCAATTGCTGAATACGAGGCAAAAACTCCGTCTTCCAAGTCTCCTCATCAAGAATCCCAACATGGCGATAACGGATAATCCCCTTCTTATCGATAAGAAAGGTCTCTGGTGCACCATAAACACCTAAGTCAATAGCCACCTTTCCTTCTTTATCTTCACCAATTGCTTGATAGGGATTACCCCATTCATTCAACCAACGGGCAGCATTATCGGTATCATCTTTGTAGTTCAGGCCGTAAATGGGAACAGATTCGCGTGCAAGCCGCATCAAAAAGACTTGCTCCTCAACACAGGCCGCACACCAGCTTGCCCATACATTTAACAGGGCAACCTGGCCACGCATTGCTTGGGGAGTGAAATGTTTCTCATCGCCTAACATGGGGAGTTGAAAATCGGGCAAGGATTTGCCTAATTGGACTGAGGGTAATTTTTGCGGCTCCAAGGACAAACCTCGCCAAAAGAAAAAAACCAAGAGAGTAAAAATTGCCAAAGGGATCAAGCGCCAGTATAAGGTTTTCATACCTTAACCTCCTGTGTGTAACTGGAAGAGACTTTTTCTCGTACTCGATAATAACGTCTATCCGTTAAGGCCAGCAAGCCACCTGTTAAAATCATGAAACCGCCGCCCCAAATCCAACGCACAAAGGGTTTAAAATAAACGCGTACTGACCAAGCATTTCCACCAATCGGTTCACCAAGGGCAACATAAATATCACGAAAGGGACTCACATCAATCGCTGATTCCGTCATAGCCATCGAGCCAACATTATAAAGACGTTTTTCCGGATAGATTAGTTTTTGCTTTGGCCCCTGGCTAATCACAAATTGGGTTTGCGTGCCTTTATAATTCGGCCCAATTAAAGGAGTTTCCTTAATAAACCGCACCTCATAACCCGCTAACTTGATACTGTCTCCGGGAGCCATTTTGACATCATCTTGGATACCATAGCCGTTAGAAACAGCAATACCAATTACTGTAGCCGCTACTCCACAATGAGCAACTACCATGCCCCAGAAGGCTTGACCTAGATTAGCAAAACCGCGTTGTTTACTACGTATCCACACTAATTTACAGGTGCTCAGTATTATCCAGAAGGCAAGAATCAATCCCAGCAAGGCATAAGAATCTATGGCAGGAGTAAGATAAAGTAAAAACATCAATGGCAGGACTAAACTCAAAAAAAGCACGGAACCCAATTTTACAATCAGCTTTTGCAAACTATCGCGTTGCCAATTTAAATGCACCCCAAGCCCCATCAAGATCAAAAGTGGGATCATCAAGGGGACAAAGACCGAATTAAAATAAGGCGCACCTACTGATAACTTACCCAGCCCAAGGCCATCAATGAGTAAGGGATAAACTGTTCCCATCAGTACCGTTAACATTGCCACTGCGAGAAAAACATTATTTAAAAGCAAGGCACTTTCGCGAGACACTGGGGAAGGATTATCTCGACGTTGTAAGGTTTGTGCTCTGGTTGCAAATAACAACAAGGAACCACCAATAACAGTTAATAAGAAACAAAGGATATAAAGACCTCGCTGCGGGTCAACAGCAAAGGCATGCACAGAAGTCAAGACTCCTGAGCGGACTAAGAAGGTTCCCACCAAACTTAAGGAAAAAGCAGTGATCGCCAAGAGCATAGTCCAGGCCTTAAATTGTTGTCGCTGCTCGGAAACTGCTAGGGAGTGCAGCAAGGCAGTTCCCACTAACCAAGGCATAAAGGAGGCATTCTCAACCGGATCCCAAAACCACCAGCCACCCCAGCCCAGTTCACGGTAAGCCCACCAGCTTCCCAGGGTAATTCCCGCTGTTAAACAACACCAAGCCGCCAAAGTCCAGGGTCTTGTCCATTTAGCCCAGGACGCTTCAACCCGCCCAACCCAGAGTGCAGCAATCGCAAAGGCGAAGGCCACTGAAAATCCCACATAGCCCATATAAAGCATGGGCGGATGAAAAAGGAAACCCGGATCTTGTAATAGTGGATTTAAATCTTTGCCCTGAGTATCGAGCACTTGGAATTGTCTGGCAAAAGGATTCGAGGTACTTAGTAGAAACAGAATGAAACCTATACTCAAGCAACCCAAAACAACCAAAACCCTCGCGCGCATCGCCTGATCGAGAGAATTACTAAACAAGCTGATAGCCAGCATCCAGGTACTTAGAATAGCTACCCACAAAAGCATAGAACCTTCGTGCCCTCCCCATACAGCGCAGAGCTTGTAAAACCAGGGGAGAGACAGGCTTGAATTAGTCACCACATAAATAACAGAAAAATCATCCTTTAAAAAACAAAGGGTCAGCGCGCAATAAGCTAAGGCGACAAAGAAAAACTGGCCATAGGTATAAAGTGGTGCTGTATTAACCCAGTCAGTTTTACCACGCCATAGCCCTAAGGTCGGGACGACAGCAAGTAAGACAGCAAATAGCAAGGCTAATATCAAGGAAAACAAACCAATTTCAGCGATCATGTACTTTTCTTTTCTCCATTTTGCGCAGCCTTGGCTAAAGCGTCCTTCACTTCGCGCGGCATATAATTGGCATCGTGTTTTGCTAACACTTCTTTGGCGATGAAATGTTGGTTGTCACTCAATTCACCCTGGGCAACTATACCCTGCCCCTCACGAAAGAGATCAGGCAAAATTCCGTGGTAACTCACGGTAATGGTTTGCTTATAGTCGGTTAATTTGAATTCAACAGAGAGATCATCCTTGCTGCGTACAATACTGCCTTTAACAACCATTCCGCCTAAACGAATAGATCGATTTTTAGCTGCCTCGCCTTCTGCAACCTCAGTAGGGGTATAGAATAAGCTAATATTTTGCCTTAATGCATAAAGAACCAGTCCAGTCACTAAGGCTAAGATCGTAGCGATAAAAAGAGTAACCGCTAATTTTCGTTTACGTGCAGGATTCATAAGGCTTGCCTCTTAAACCATTGCTCTAAGCGCTTGCGAACCCTTGTCCTCTGTACTCGGACTGCCAAAATATTGCTGGCTAAGACCGCGAAGACCAGGCCATAGGCGGTCCAGACATAAAAAGAATAGCCTCCCATCGCAAACCACTGCAAAAAATGCCTCATAGCTCCCCTCTCTCAAGCAAATCTTTAACCCAATGCTGCTTGAGCTCACGTGCAAGGACCTCATTCCGCGCTTTATGTAAAATGATCCATAGGGAGTAAAAGGCAAAACCAAAGAGCATTGATAGTAAGGGATATAGCATCGATGCGGCAATCTTGGGCTTAGCAAAGACCGTTAGGGTTGCTCCTTGATGCAAGGAATTCCACCAATACACTGAGTAATGAATAATAGGCAAGTCAACCAAGCCAACCAGGGTTAAAATCGCAATAATTTTGTCGCCCTGCTCCTTGTTTTGAAAGGAACTTTTCGTCGCCAAAATAGCCAAATACAAGAGCAGCAGGATTAACTCAGAGGTTAGACGGGCATCCCAAACCCACCAAGTTCCCCACATCGGTTTACCCCAGATACTCCCCGTAACTAAAGCAAGAAAGGCCATTGAAGCACCTATTTGGGCAGCAATTCCCAACATCAAACCAGCCATCTTTATTCGCCAGATTAATAAAAGCAGGGCAAGGAAACCCATCCAGCCATAAATTGCCATGGAGAAGAAAGCACTCGGAACATGAACATAGATAATTCGAAAGGCATCCCCCTGCTGATAATCAGGCGGCGCAAAAACCAAACCCCAGATCAGACCTACCACAAGAAAAAGCAAGGCAGTCAGACCTAACCAGCTGAGCCAGGCTTTCGTCATCTGATAAAAGGTCTTGGGCGAGGCCAATTGATAGAGAAATTTCCACATGGGGATTGAGTCAACTCGCAAAAAGGTCGGAATTTTATCATGCTCTGGGAGAAATTGACAATTGGGCTCACTCAACCAAATTGATCCGAATCACCGCCGCAATCGCAAAAGGCAAAAAGCCTGCAGCAAGAATTGATAAAGCCAACAAAATTGCCAGATAACCCGTAACCTGCAAACCATGCATTGCAGCAGTTAAAGTACCACTACCAAAAATCATAATAGGTACCGTTAGAGGTAATAACACCAAGGCCATTAATACCCCCTTCTGCTGCACCCCAGCGCTAAAGGCAGCAGCTAATCCACAGAGGAAAAGTATAGCTGGCGTTCCTAGTATCAGGCTCAGCTGCAAAACCCAGGTTTCTGATAGGCTTAAATTAAACAATAGGGCAAGCAAAGGGCAAAAAAGTAGCATAGGCAAAAGATTAATCAGCCAATGGATAACTAATTTCGCTGCAATAATCAAACTAAGGGGATAGCTTGAGATTAGCCATTGTTCAATAACACCATCTTCATAGTCCTGCTGAAAAAAGCTTGCAGAGGTCAGTAGCATAGACAAAAGCATTGCAATCCAAACAAGGCCTGGAGCTAAGGCTCGCAAGATGGCAGCATCGGGTGGCATTGTTAGAGGGAAAAAAATGGTCACCATTAAAAAGAATAGCGAAGCATGCAATAGCAACCTAGGCTGACGAATATGCAGAAGGATTTCGCGTTGACATTGTTTATAGAACAACCCTCCCAAACCCATCATAAAGAAAACTCCAGATAAGGTTGGCGAAAAGGCAGGCTTTGATGGGAAGTCAGAATAACCTGGCCGCCCTGCTCCACATGATTCACAAGACAATTCATCAAAGTAGAGATAGCCTCAGCATCCAGAGCAACCAAGGGTTCATCCAATAACCACAAAGAGGCATCCGTCATAGCAATTCTTAAGAGGCCTACACGCCGTCGTTGCCCAGCGGAAAGATGGTAGCAAGGTTCATCAGCTAATCCACGCAAACCAAACCCCTCAAGCAAACTCTCAAAACTTAGGGGTCGCCTCCCCCAATGCATATCAAAATAACAATTTTCCCTTACCGTTAATAAAGGATTTAAACCAGCCCTATGACCGACATAGCATAGTTTACGTTGATAGGTATTAAGGACATTGTAAATAGCTTCTCCCTCATAGCGAATTAGCCCCTCATTAGGCTGCAAGAGACCAGCCAAAAGTTTCAACAAGGTTGTTTTTCCTGCACCATTGGCTCCACGTAAATGCATCAATTGCCCGGCAGCCAAGGAAAATTGTACCTTGTTGAGGACAGGTTTATCTTGATAGTCAAAAGAGAGGTCGAGCACATCCAACATAGGAAGATTTTGAAAATAGAAATGCGCAGACTAGCGGCAATTTGCTTTGCTGGCAAGTGAATACCCCTAGAAAAATTTATCAACATCAAGTATTGTCGGTACTATTAACTCTCAGACTTATTTGGATTTTTGTGATTTTTTGGAACAACATTCAACGCTATAGCTGCTTTGTAATTTGCTTCATCACATTGTCAGGCTGCGTCAATTATATTGGCATTCATAGCAATAAAAAAATCGCATCACCCAAACAATTCCAAACTGCAAAAAGCCTACCCAAGCAAAATGGGCACTGGCCAAACAGTGATTGGGCTAAACAATTTGCTGATCCCCAGCTTGTTGTTCTAATTAATGAAGCGCTTGCAAACAATCCAAGTTTACAAGCAGCTCAAGCACGAATCGATCAGGCCAGGGCCTTAGTTCAGGCACAGAGAGCGAGCTTATTTCCCCACCTCGATGCCCAAGGCTCTGTGACTCGGACTCGGCTTTCTTCAAAGGGTTTTCTTCCCCCTCCTTTGAATAATGCCATCTTTACCCAAACTGGTTTCCTTACCGATCTACGCTATACCTTGGATATTTGGGGTAAAAATTTATCCAGTCTTCGCCAGGCTATCTCAGAGGCAAATGCAAGCGAGGCTGCAAATCAGGAAGCGCGTCTTGCTATCGCGACCTCTGTTGCCTCAACTTATAATGAATTAGCTTACTATTATGACTTGAGCGATGTGTTAAAACGTACCGTTAGTCAAAGAGGGGCTCTTGATAAAATCACAGGGGTTCGCCTAAGAACTGGCTTAGACACCAAGGTACAGCTTTACCAATCTCGAAATACAACAGCCACCGCACGGACTCAGCTTGCAAATGTTGAAGGACAAATCCTGCTGACAAAACAACAGCTTGGCACCCTGCTTGGTGCAGGACCTGACCGCGGATTAAGCATTAGAAGACCAAGGTTAGGCCTTGTGCAAACTCCAGCCTTACCAGCCAATTTACCTTTGAATCTCTTAGGACGCAGGCCAGATATTGTTGGAGCACGTTGGAGGGTTGAAGCCGCCTGCCAGGGTATCAGCCATGCCAAAGCTCTCTTTTATCCCAATATCGATCTGCTTGCTGGCGTCGGTTATTTGTCACTACATTTGGCCGAACTAACCACCAGAGCGAACGCAGAATTTGTTGGTCCAGCAATCAGATTGCCATTGTTTGATGGCGGTGCGCTGAGAGCGCAGTTGCGTAATCAATATGCCCAATATGAGGAAGCTGTTGCTAATTACAATGATACGCTCAACAATGCTCTATCTGATGTTGCTACTCAGTTGACCAATATCAAGTCAATTGACAGGCAGTTAGGCGTTGAAAGAGAAGCCTTAGATAGTGCAAGACACGCCTATGATTTGGCAAGATATCAGTATCGCGTTGGTCTGGCATCACAACTTGTAGTATTGAATGCAGAAACTAGCTACCTGTCTGAGCAGCAAACGCGCCTAAATCTCATCCTTGACCGGCGAAATCGGCAAGTTGCGTTAATTTATGCGCTTGGCGGCGGGTTTAATTCCTGTTGCACACCTCCAGTTAAAGATAGTAAATAGAAATAAATCAGGTCCCCTATGTTTAGACTTAGTCGAACGGTTGGATTTGAGCACTTACAGTAAATTAAGGATAGTCAATGGCGACAATAGATCAGCCCACAGCCACAGCAGAAAAAGAACAGCCCTCCAGACGAAGGTTTTTTTTGACTTTGCTAACCATTTGCTTCCTAGTGATTGCCCTAGGTTACGGCATATATTGGGTGACAGTAGCGCGCTTTTATGAAGAAACTGATAATGCTTATGTGAATGGTAATGTTATACCCATCACAGCACAGGTTGGTGGAACTATAGTCGCTGTGAAAGCCGATGATACCCAATTCGTAAAAACTGACCAGCTCCTTGTTCAGCTAGACCCCATTGATAGCCTTGTAGCCTTCGAACAAGCTCGAGCCAATCTTGGCGAAACGATTCGCAATACTCAGCAACTATTTCTGAATAACACAGGCTTAGAAGCCAGCATCAGAAATCGTCAAGTATCCCGTAAACAGGCACTCAAAGATTTATCACGCCGAAGTGAAGCAATTGGTGTAGGAGCCGTTTCGCGAGAAGAATTAACCCATGCCGAGGACTCCTTACAAAGTGCAGATGCTTCCCTGGTTCAAGCCCAGGCAGCGCTGCTAGCCAATCGTGCCTTAACCGAAAACACTGATTTACAACAACATCCCTCAGTCTTAGCTGCAGCGGCAAGATTACGCCAGGCCTATATTGATTATAAACGAAGCAACATTCGCGCCCCTGCTTCTGGTGAAATCGCCAAACGCGCAGCCCAGGTTGGTCAACGCATTGCAGCAGGCACTCAGCTCATGGCACTGGTCCCTCTCGATCAAGTTTGGGTTGATGCCAATTTTAAAGAGAAACAACTCAGAGACATGCGTATTGGTCAAAGTGTTGAACTGACCGCTGATATTTATGGTTCCTCTGTAGTATACAAGGGTAAAATCGTTGGATTTTCTGCAGGAACGGGAAGTGCTTTTGCCCTACTTCCTGCACAAAATGCAACAGGAAACTGGATAAAGGTTGTTCAGAGATTACCGGTTCGCATTGTCCTTGATCCTGAGACTCTTAAAGAGCACCCCCTCCGCATAGGCTTATCCATGGAAGCGACCGTCGACCTGCACGATAAATCTGGAGTACTAATTTCCGAGTCAACGTTGTTACCGAGCTATGAAACGATGATCTATGACAATCTTGGTAAGGAAGCAGACGCTGAAGTGAATAAGGTTATTAGTGAAAATGTCAGTAAAACTGCCAATCTTAATAATGATGCCTTAAAAGATATGGATAAAGACTCAGCCAAAGGAAGGTCCTAATGAGTGAGATTACCACTCCCCCTCCTCTGAAAGGACTTAGGCTCGTAGTCGCTACTGTTGCAGTTGCACTAGCGACTTTCATGATTGTACTGGACTCTTCAATTGCAAACGTAGCAATCCCAACTATTTCAGGCAATCTTGGGGTTTCCATTGATGAAGGCACCTGGGTTATTACCATGTTTGCCGCGGCCAATGCGATTTCAATTCCCTTAACAGGGTGGTTAACCCAAACAATCGGCCAGATTCGGTTATTCGTGATCGCAATTGTATTATTCGTCCTTGCGTCCTGGCTCTGTGGTCTGGCAAACAGCCTACCCTTACTCTTAGCAGCAAGGGTGCTGCAAGGACTGGTTGCCGGCCCCTTAATTCCTTTATCCCAAGCTATTCTTTTAAGTTCCTACCCCAAGGAAAAAAGTTCGATTGCCCTGGCTTTATGGGGGATGACCGCCACTGTAGGTCCGATAGCAGGCCCAGCTCTTGGCGGCTGGATTACTGATAGTTACAGCTGGTCCTGGATTTTTTATATCAACGTACCTGTAGGTATTATCGCTGCAACCGTAACCTGGATTATCTTTCGCGACCGTGAGACAACTAAGAAAAAATTGCCTATCGATATCGTAGGCTTAGCACTTCTTGTAGTCTGGGTTGGCGCTTTGCAAATCATGTTGGATAAGGGTAAGGATCTGGATTGGTTTGGCTCACCAACAATTATTGCCCTAGGACTTACAGCCTTAGTTTGTTTTTGCTATTTCATCGTTTGGGAATTGACCCAAGAAAATCCAGTTATTGATCTAAGACTTTTTGCTGGTCGAAATTTCGCTGGCGGCACCATTGCCATTTCAGTAGGTTATGGGGTGTTTTTTGGTAATTTGGTATTAATGCCGCAATGGCTACAGAAAGATTTGGCTTATCCCTCGGTGAATTCGGGATTAGTCTTAGCACCTCTCGGGGTCTTCGCAGTCATTTGCTCACCGATTGTAGGAAGGCTTTTACCTAAGGTCGATGCGCGAATAATTACCACTATCGCCTTTCTGCTCTTTGGTCTTGTTTTCTACATGCGCTCCCTTTACACCACTAATGTGGATACCTGGACTCTCGTCTTACCAACCCTAATACAGGGAATACCGGTAGCCATGTTTTTTATCCCACTCTCTATGATCATACTTTCAGGGCTCCCCCCGGAAAAAGTTCCAGCAGCCGCAGGCTTATCTAATTTTGTCCGTATATTCTGCGGTGCTATCGGAACCTCTATTGCTAATACGGCCTGGAATAATCGTTCGATCCTCCACCATTCACAACTTACCGACCAAGCAACACCCTATACAGCAAATTTTAATGAGTTTATCCAGGCAGCCCAGAGCCTCTTGCACATTAATACAGCAGAAAGTTATGGCTTATTTAATCTACTTGTTGATATTCAATCCGATATGCTTGGTCTCAACGACATTTTCTGGATTTCCTCAATTATTTTTATTTTACTTATCCCGATTATATGGATTACAAAACCAGCAACTGGAGGTCATGCTGACGCAGCTGCAGCCCATTAATCACGCGTCCTATTCACCGAAAGGTAGTAGGTAACTCCCCTCCCGTCATCCTGAGCGAAGCGAAGGATCTCCTGAATGCGGCATTGTGCTAGTCCCGGAGATCCTTCGCTATGCTCCCAAAGACGTACGTCATGTCGAACGCAGAGAGACATCTCCTGATGTGTAGCACAGTGCTAATCCCGGAGATCCATCACTATGTTCGGGATGACGGGCTATATTAGGGTGACGGGGGTGACCTATTACACCGAAAGTCCGTATTGCACCCAGAACAGATAAGCCCACCGAATGGGCAATTATAATCCTCATAGACCACAATTTGATTATAATGGCTACTGGTGTTACTATTATCATCTTTTTATTATACTAACAGCCATCTAGCTGAATCTTATTGGGGTTAACAATAATGATTTCAATGTATATTAGTTATGCTAAAAACAAGTCTAACCAACTTATCATTACCTGCTACCATGAAAAGGTTCAGTCTATGGTTAACAGCTTAACCTTAGCGAGAAAATTTGAACTCCGAAATAGTGATCTAAGCAAATTGGAACGATCGTTTTCAGATCCTTATACCAAAGATGATGTACAAGCATCATTCCAAGAGGTATTGAAGCTTATTAAAAGCAGTTGTGGACCTGTTAGTCAGATTGCTTTTATGGGTGATTTAAATCTATGTTGTAAAAATAAGAATGATCTAGCCCCTTTTTTATTTGATAAAACAGTCCATAAAATCTTTAAGGAAGTGAAGTCTATTCATTTAACCTTAGAATCCATGGATCATATCTATGTGAATAAGGCGATAGAACTAGCTGATTCGCGCAGGCTGACTGATCTGACTATCAAAACTAAAAGCGTTGTTAGAGAAGCTCCCATTTGTAAAGTTTATCCTTCTAGTACTGAAGAGATGAAGCAAAGCTTTTTTGCTAATGTTGCAAAGGAAGCGCCTGGAAACTCTTCTGGAAGTTCTGTTGTAGATGCCTCCTCCCATTCTGCTTCCTCCATGGAGTATCTAAGGTAATTCCACTTGCAACTCTTGACCGTCGCGAGGATAATTGTGCCTTTTATCGCATCACTAAGGTAGACAATGGATTTTCTTGCACAATACGGTTTATTTCTCTTAAAAACACTGACTCTAGTTATTGCTCTATTATTGACAGTTGCAGGTATTTTATCTCTAGGCCGCAAACCCAAACCCAGACTTGAAATAACCCCGCTCAATAAAGAATATAACAAACTCAAAGAGCGCATGTCTCATGTAATAAAAGACGAAAAACCGCCAAAGAAAAAGAAAAAGAAAAAAGAAAAATCCTCGCAGCCTTCGCTTTATGTTTTGGAATTTCAAGGCGATATCAAAGCGTCTCAAGTTGAACAACTTCGTGAAAGCATCAATGCCGTTTTAGCAGTAGCCCGTGATAAAGACGAGGTTTTGCTCTGTCTTGAAAGTCCCGGTGGCTCCGTTAGCGGTTACGGTTTAGCTGCTTCACAATTGCAACGATTAAGAGATAAAAAGATACCCTTGACTGTATGTATCGATAAAGTTGCTGCTAGCGGAGGTTATCTGATGGCCTGCGTTGCCAACCAGATTATTGCCGCACCCTTTGCAATTATTGGCTCAATTGGTGTCGTAGCACAGTTACCTAATTTTCATCGCTGGCTTAAAAAGAATAATATTGATTTTGAACTACTAACTGCAGGCGAATATAAGCGCACCCTAACCGTGTTTGGTGAAAACACTGAGAAAGGCCGAGAAAAATTTCAAGAAGATTTGGAAAAAATCCACCAGGCATTTAGAAACTATGTGCTCACTAATCGTCAGCAACTGGATATTGAAAAGGTTGCAACAGGCGAACATTGGCTTGCGAAAGATGCTTATGATTTAAAACTCATTGATAGCCTCAAAACCAGTGATGACTTTCTTGCTGAAAAAATGGCAACCTTTAATTCTTTCAAGATTGCTGTGCATGGTAAAAAGTCTGTAGTTGAAAAATTATTAAAGCCTGCTACAAAACTATTGCACCCTTGGGCATGAAAAATGCTTAATTTCGAGTATATTCCGTCATCCTGAGCGTAGCGAAGGATCTCCTGAATGTGGCAGAGTGCTAGTCCCGGAGATCCTTCGCTACGCTCAGGATGACGAGCTATGCTAGGGTGACGTTAAACTAATAACAACAGTATATACTTAGGTGTATAGCTAAAAATCACGGAGCGGACCATGAGCGATTTAAAATCAAAGCTGCCTGACCTCAAAGAAGTAGCCTCTATGGCGACCAAATTATTTAAGGATGTCAAAACCAGTGTTTCTGAGATCATTGTCGATTACAAAAAGAAACGCGCAGAAGAAGCAGCTGCCGCAGAAGCAGAAGCAGCTAAAGCTCCAAAATCCAGCCCTGAAACTACTACGGCCCAGAAGGTAGAGGAAGCTCTCAAGACTCCTGCACCTAAAAAGGCAAAAGCAAAGGCTGAAGAAAAAGCAACGGAAAAAGCTGAAGCCTCTGAGAAAGACGATTCACAGCCCCCTGCTTGAACCACGGCGTGTCTGGCGCTGTTGTGAAGATAGAATCAATTATAATAGCTCAGCTCCCACTCCAGTATTGAATTCCCGCGGCTTGACCGCGGGATCCGGTGTCCACTCTGGGCTCATAGATCCCGTAATAAGTCACGTCCCCCTAACCCTTATCTAAGGAAGACCTTGATTACGCTGCGCTGCATCAAGGTTTCATTTAAATTCACTACTCTGGGAATTCGGGATGGGTTGACCTATTACTAAGCACGTTCTGGTCTTGTCAAACCATATTTGCGCATTTTCTCAACTAGTGTTGTACGTCGCATATTAAGATAGGATGCTGCGTGGGCAACCACCCAATCGGACTCATCTAATGCCTGGCTAATTAAAGCTAACTCTGTTTTTACTAGATGTTCTTTGAGATCGATACCATCACCATTGAGCGAACTCTGATCTTGCTTCATCAACTCAAGCAAGGTTTCTCGCTCTGTACCTAGCAAACCGTGAGTGGCAGCAGAGTTATCGGTTTTAAAGCGTCTGGGCAACTCATCAACATCCACAATGCCATTAGGATATAAAATGGATAAGCGTTCAACGAGATTAGCCAGTTCACGGACATTACCCGGCCATTGGTAACGGCCCAATACATCCAAGGCAGCTGGCATTAAACGCACGCTAGGCCGGTGCTCCCCCTCAATTCTCGCAACCAACTCATTAACCAATAAAGGGAGATCATCCTTTCTTGCCCTAAGAGGAGGCATATCGATAGGAAAAACATTTAAACGATAAAAAAGATCTTCACGGAATTTGCCTTCCTTGATTGCAGTCTCAAGATTGCGATGGGTTGCTGCAATGATTCGTACATTAACATCGATACTTTTATTAGAACCTACGCGCTCAAAACAACGCTCCTGCAAGACGCGCAATAATTTAACCTGCATTGCCAAAGGCATATCACCAATTTCATCAAGAAACAGGGTACCGCCATTAGCTAATTCGAAGCGCCCTTGTCTTGAAGTAATGGCACCGGTGAAAGCGCCCTTTTCATGACCAAATAATTCACTTTCCAACAACTCACCAGGAATCGCCCCGCAATTTATTGGGATAAAGGGTTTAGAAGCACGTGAAGAGAAAGCGTGGATATTACGAGCGACAACTTCCTTTCCTGTTCCAGACTCCCCCAAAATTAATACGCTAGCCTCGGTATCTGCTACCTGAGCGATTAATTTACGCACCTGACGAATAGAGTCACTGCTGCCAACCAGGCTGCGAAACAGAGGCGTTCTTTTTTGACTGTTTGCGTCAAGCTCCATATTTTCTTTGGCAATCTGGCATTTATGCAGAGCTTCTAACATTTGTGAATAACTGAATGGAAACTGAAGATTAGCAAGCACGTTTTTTGTTGAATACAGGCTTTCGGGTAAAGTGGAATCTACTAGTATGACTGACAAACCCGGAGCGATATCTATCAATTCTTCTAGGAAAACCAGCGTATCCTCATAAGAACCACAGCCGGCTATTAATAACCGTGCCTTGTCATAGGGAATGGAGCGCCAGTTTTTATAATTTGCCAGATAGCAGGTCTCGCCAACAAAATTCAAAATCGTGCTGAGCTTATGTGAACGTTCTTCATTGTCATCAATGATAAAAATGGTTTCATTACTGCTCATAACCTGTTCCCTAGTCTCCACATCATCTCATTTTGAGTATTGGTTACTACCGCTACCCTGTCAAATATATGACGATGCTTTTTGTTTGCGTCATAATTAGCCATATTGCCAAGATGTTGATTCAAAACTTAAATGCCTGAAATCCCTTTGCCAAGGCTTAAAAGAGCATAAAACCCAGCAAAACATCCTGTTAATATTTGCTTCCCTCAACGATAGCAAATGATCGATTTAAAAGCGTTGCATTCTTTGCCGAAGCACAGCTTTTGATTACCAATTGCTTTTGTAGCCGCTACCCCTTTTTCAATTTGATAGCGACGCGTTTGTAAATAACCCATTCTGCGACAGAATGAAAAAGCTGCTCGCTGGCCACAGCCACGCTTACCGTCATAGCACCAATCAACACGATAGTAGTCAAAGCGTGGATAAACAAATTTCCTGTAGCGATAGTGGTAACCCTTAGGTGGTTTATGCGTTAGTTCTGCCACGCATCGAATCGTTTTAAAACCATTACAGCGCCAACCCTGACAGGTTGCTGTGCTGCCAATATAGTTAGTTAAACCGACGTTATGTTCAATAACATGCTGATCAGCACGGTGATACCCCATCATTTGGCAATAACGAGTCGCCACCGCTAAACCACAGGTTTTGCCATCAACTGTACAATAACTTAGTTGTATTCCATGGTAGGTGGGCATCCAGAAGTTACGATAAAAGTTATTAGCGCGATTATCTGCATAACAATTGGGCATCAGACCTAAAGCTAGAGTACAAATTAAAGTCAGCCGACAAAAAAAATTCATTCTTACAATCCGTTAACAGCTTATATGACATGTTAGCTTATGCCAGTCCGCAAAAAAAGAGGGGAAAAGCAAACACTTAGGCTTAAGATTAAATTTTTCATGCCTCTTAGTGCTCAGTGTGAAGCAAAAGTCTGTTGTTTTTCCCTTCGTTCCTTAGGGGAGAAGGTGGCGCAAAGCGACGGACGGGGTGGTTCAAGCGCAAGTTAAGGAAGGTTTTGTCATTCCCGCGAAGGCGGGAAAGTATTTCTAGCTAAGTACAGCGCCAGTGTAGTGATAGTTTCCCGCCTTCGCGGGAATGACAAATGCCCTTAACTTAGCGCCCCCTTCCACCCTTTGTGCAACCTTATCAGTGCTCGCTTTTAAATAGATGATGCTTATCAAAGCTAAATCTTCTTAGAGCTAAAGCATTGCTTGAAGCTTTAGCTCCCACCGCAACACATTGCGCACCAGTATTGCTGCAAAAAACGTCATTCAAAACAGATGAATTTGGGAAGGGTCTGTCGGCACTTTTTTCCCAAACTGAGCCAGCGTTTTCTGTCGTATAGATTAGTGGCTTAACAACTGCAACTGTATCGATATATTTAAACTCCCCCCCTACAGCAACACAATATTTTCCTGAGCTATCGCAATGCATCGCACTAATGTCGTAAAAGCCAGCTTTCGGGATAATGTAATTCATTGGGGTCCAGCTTGCCCCATTGTTTCGAGTTGTAATAGAGAATGGCAGAGATTGCGAAGAGTAATTGAAATAGCCAATTGCAGTACATTGTATACCTGAACTATCGCAGGCAATGTCTACCAAGGTACTCACCTGATTATTCGTTTCTTTGGTATCTAAAACATAGGGGTTGCTCCAGTGAGCGCCACCATCTTGAGTTGAATAACTAACGGGATGGCTGGAATAGTAATCACTAAAGAAAGAAGTAGATACTACTGAATGACCAACAGCCACACAGTTGAGTCCAGAGAAATTACAGCTGACTCCTAATAAAACCGTACCGTGATAGCCTGAACTTGGTGCTTGATAGGAGGGTTGTTTTAATGAGCTAAATTTCCAGCTATCTCCTGCATTAGTAGTTGAGTAAATCAAAGGAATAGCCTCATTGTCACCTGCTAAACCACCCGCAATCGTACAAACCGTACCAGTTTGGTCACAAGAAATTGAGGTAACCAAAGAGTTATTAGCATAGATTTGAGTTTTATTAACATCCTTGGGTAGAGGCAATAGCTTAGGAGCACTCCAGCTTAGGCCTCCATCGTGAGTTGTGTAGACAAGGGGAGTCGGCACTCCTTCAATAACAGCAGAGCTGGCGACGATACACTGCTGACCAAACTCATCGCAGCTAATACTGGCAGAGTTTGGAGTATCATTTAAGAGCGGTGTAACCTCTTCTTTGGGCGAGGCTAATAGAGTAGGTTCGCTCCAAGTTAGCCCCCCATCTTGACTTGTAGCAACCAAACGATCCTGCAAATGAAATTCAGCACCAAATCCAATAGCAATACATTGAATACCTGTCTTGTCACAGGAAACCGTCTCTAATCTTTTTAGAGTTGTGTTTAGTTGGTGGGTACTTAGGGTAGCTGCAAAGCTTGGTGCCGATAGACAGGCCGTTGATAATAGCGTTAGGCATAGCGTTTTTTTCATAATAACTCCTTAAAACTTAAAAATAATGAAAACTGACGTTAATAATCCATAAAAACCTTTTCCTGCCCGATCAAATCATAAAGCAAGACCAAAAGCTCATCGCTCGGAGACACTCGCCATTCTGGGGACAAACTTAATACTGCCGTGGCTTTTGAATTTGAATAACGAATTTGTACAACACAGCCACCCTGGTGGGCTTTTAAAATCGATTGCAAACTGGGAATAGCAGCACTATGTTCGTTATTTATTTGTAGGCTTAGGCATTTTGCGAAACGAGACCTGGCTTCGCTAATTGAGTAGAGTTGGTTGGCCGTCATTTTTACGCCACCATTAAAATCATCGATAGCAATTTCGCCTTCAACAACAAGCATTTGGCCTGATTGAACTTCCATTTGCAGGGCTTCAAAAACCTCTGAAAACACAACAATATCCATTTTCGCTGAGGCATCTTCCAAACCGATAATAGTCAGTTTCTTACCGCGTTTGGTCATCACCCTACGGATAGCTGTAACCATGCCGCAAATCAGTGCCTTTTTCATAGCAGATGGATTTAAGCGAGCAATGGGTTGAATAAAGGCTTTAAATTCCTTGCAATAATATCCGGCCGGATGGCCTGTTAAATAAAGTCCAAGTGTTTCTTTTTCGCCATTTAAGCGTTGCATTTCAGGCCAGGGCTTACAAAGCAGATAATCTTCCTGATCAATAGGATCATCCAGTAAGGAGAACAGATCGGTTTGGCCACTGGATTGATTTTGATGAACCTTATCGGCGACTTTTAAGGCTTTTTCTAAGGAAGCATTCAACACTGAGCGCTCGACCGTCCAATCATCCATCGCCCCGCTTTTAATTAAGGCTTCTAAAACTCGACGATTAACCTTGCGCAGATCCAAACGTTGGCAAAAACTGAATAAACCACTATAGCGGCCATTTTTCTTACGTTCATCAACAATACAATTGATTGCCGATTCACCGACCCCCTTTATAGCGCCAAGACCATAGAGAATGGTGTTGTCCTCGCCAACCGTAAATTGGTAACTTGAACTATTGATAGAAGGCGGTAAAACCTTCAATTTCATTTGCCCACATTCATCGATAAAGGTCACAACCTTGTCGGTATTATCCATATCCGAAGACATTACCGCTGCCATAAAGGCGGCTGGATAATGAGCTTTCAGCCAGGCTGTTTGATAGGCGACTAAGGCATAGGCGGCTGAATGCGATTTGTTAAAACCATAGCCGGCAAACTTTTCCATAAGGTCAAAGATATAGGTTGCTGTTTCCTCAGCTACCCCCCGCGCCGTTGCTCCTTCAGTAAAGATCTCGCGTTGTTTTGCCATTTCTTCAGGTTTTTTCTTACCCATTGCACGACGCAATAAATCCGCAGCACCTAGTGTATAACTCGCCAAGACCTGTGCAATTTGCATAACCTGTTCTTGGTAAAGAATAACCCCATAGGTCGGTTTTAGGATGGGTTCCAAATCAGGATGAGGATATTCCACCTTAGCTCGACCATGTTTTCTGTCGATAAAATCGTCCACCATCCCTGATTGCAGCGGACCCGGTCTAAACAGGGCAACCAAAGCGATGATATCTTCAAAACAATCAGGCTGTAGTCTGCCAATCAACTCCTTCATTCCGCGGGATTCCAATTGGAAAACAGCAGTGGTCTGGCATGCCTTTAGCAAATCAAAACTGGGGGAGTCATCGGTAGGAATCATGCCAATATCAATAGGTTCTTCCCCGTTTGCAGCTCGCTGCTTATTGATAATTGCCAAAGCCCAATCAATAATCGTTAACGTCCTTAGGCCAAGAAAGTCAAACTTCACTAATCCGGCTGCTTCGACATCGTCCTTATCGAATTGGCTGACAATCTGGGTTGAATCTTGTTCGCAGTAGATCGCGGTAAAATCAGTTAACTTTGAGGGGGCAATCACTACGCCCCCCGCATGTTTACCCGCATTACGGGTGATTCCTTCCAACTTGAGAGCCAAGTCAAAGAGCTCTTTAACCTCCTCTTCATCCTGATAACGCCGCTGTAGTTCAGGTTCGTCCTCGAGTGCTTTATTCAGCGTTATACCGATTTCAAAGGGTATTAATTTTGCTAATTTATCGACAAAACCATAGGGATGCCCCAGCACACGCCCCACATCCCGCACAACCGCTTTTGCAGCCATCGTACCAAAGGTAATAATCTGCGAAACGCTTTGCCGACCATACTTTTCTGCAACATAGTCAATAACTCGATCCCGCCCTTCCATACAAAAGTCGATATCAAAGTCAGGCATCGATACCCGTTCTGGATTCAAAAACCGCTCAAAAAGCAGCTCATAGAGTAAGGGATCAAGATCGGTAATTTTCAGCGCATAGGCAACCAAAGACCCTGCTCCAGAACCACGACCTGGACCAACAGGTACGCCATTTTGTTTTGCCCATTGGATAAAGTCAGCAACAATAAGGAAATATCCGGGAAAACCCATGCGATTGATCACATCTAACTCAATCTGCAGGCGTGTATCGTAAGGGATTCTAGCCTCTTTAATCGATTCTGCGCTTTGCTCCCGGAAGATTAGCCTTAACCGCTCTTCAAGGCCTTGCCTGGATAAATCGGAGAGATAGTCCTCAACAGTAGAGCCCTCGGGAATAGGGAAATTCGGCAAATAGTTATTACCCAGATCCAGTTTGACCGTGCAGCGCTTGCTGATTTCAACTGTATTTTCAATGGCTTGCGGCAAATCCTTAAACAACTCAATCATCTCATCAGCTGAGCGTAAATATTGCGCCGCGCAGTATTGCTGGTTTCGCCGTGGATCAGCCAGGGTATAACCATCATGAATACAAACCCTCGCCTCATGGGCTTCAAAATCATTCTTATGCAGGAAACGGACATCATTGGTAGCAACCAAGGGCAGATGTAGCTCCTCCGCCAGGCGAACCACTTTTTCATTATAAATCGCTTCATCAGTACGACCTGTCCGCTGAATTTCTAAATAGAATCGATTGGGAAAAAGTTCAGCGAAGGATTTTGCTAAAGCATAGGCCGCGGCAAGATCATCTAGAAGTAAGGCTTTACCAATTGCACCAAAACGGCCACCTGATAAAGCAATCAAGCCCTCAGCATGCTCAGCTATCCAGGCGTTTTGCACCCTTGGCTGCCCCTGGTATTGCCCTTCCTGGTAGGCCTTGGAAACCAGACAGGTTAAATTGCGGTAACCCAGTTCGTTTTGGCAGAGAAGCACAAGGGATGTGATTTGTTCCGGTGTCTGCGGATCATGACAGGGCAAATCAGCACCGATAATTGGTTTAATACCAAGATCAATTGCGGTCTTAAATACTTTAACGGCAGCAAAGAGATTACAAAAATCAGTAACAGCTACCGCGTTCATTCCCTTTTCTGCAAGTGATTTCATCAAGGGCTTAATTCGAACTAAGCCATCGACCATGGAAAATTCAGTGTGAACACGCAGATGGGTAAAGCGCGGCTTCATAAAAGTTACTCAGAAAAAATAATGACAGAACTGTACCGAAGACAGGGCGTTTTAGCTAGGATTAATTTAACGTCAGTTCGTTATTGCAGATCGCCGGCCGCCTTATAGGATTAAAGAATCCCGTCATCCCGAACGCAGTGAGGGATCTCCTGGTATTCGGGAGATGTCTCACTACGTTCGACATGACGTATGCTTTTGGTTGAACTAGCAAAGCAGCTAATCTTCATCCTCCTGCTCATTCCAGCGCATAATCGCCAAGTACTTATTAGAAACCCCCAACTTTTTATTCGCGTTTTGTATATGAAAATTAACAGTTCGCCGTGAAATATCGAGTGCCTTAGCAATGTTATCAATACGCAACCCTTGAGAGGTTAATTGCAAGCACTGTCTCTCCCGCTTAGTCAATGTTGAATCCTCTACAGCCTCTCTAAGCAGAAATTGCCTTAGGTGATGAAAATAGCAAAGGGCAATGGCTATCCAGGGATATTGTTTTTCCTGCCAGCCTGACAAGCCTGTTTCTTTAACACGCTGATGAACAACTAAAACAAAAAAATCCCCAGCCGGACCATGAATAGAAATGCTGAGACCTTTATCAATACCGAACTCTATAGACTCTTCACGAATCCTAGCCTCTCTTTTATTTTTTGAAGCAGCTAGTTGCTCATGCACATCCCAATAGACGGGTAAGAGAGATTGCTCTGAAGACTCAAGAGTCCTATCGATATCGGCATAGCCCTCATCTAAATAATGTTGATGCCAGGCACGCAAAGCTGGAGTTGCCCATTGGTAAATTAGCTTAGAACCGGTCTTTGTATGTTGGCTATAGTAGGTAAACGCCAGGCTGCTAATCCCTTGTTGTGAAAAATAGCTGCTAATCATTTGATTTAAACTATCTTTTGACTCTGCTAAAGTCATCCGTTGACAAAGATCATACATGGCTTTCCCCAGAACCTGTCACAAAAGACAGGTTTTTTGCCCCTGTATGACAAATTATAATACATATGATTCAAAATAAAATCACACAGCGAGGCTAACATGCAAAAATTAACAGCTCTAGTCGCACTTCTTCCCGGTATTACTTTTGCCGCCAACATGACTAATGGCATCACAAGTGTTGGTCCGAAAGGCGCTGTTGATACCTATATATGCATCCAAAATAGCGGTGGGACAGTCACCCTACCCTTAGCTCCAGGGCAATCAGGGGATGCCAATAAGGCTTCCGGTAATCTCAATTATGCCGGCGCCACGATTCGTTTTGGTGGTTGCTCAAGCAATAACAGTTATCTCGGCTATGTTGGCTTTAGCATCAGCGATAGCGGCAATAATTCGATTAGTAGCTATTCGCCACCAGAAGGCGTACACGTAACCTTCGCTAACCGCGCTATTGACAGCACTGGCAAGGTCACTGGTGCAATTGAGTACACGCCGATTGCCTACAATCCTGATTTAACTCCGGCAAATCCAGCTAAAAACTGGGAATTTGCTGGTATTAATTTATCTGGTCTCGAATTTGGTAAAGTCATTGACCCAGTTGTTATTCCTAACCTTTCACAAGAAGACAGTTCGGGTAACTACTCTGACTTAAAGGATACCCAAGCCTTTATCCAAGCTGGAGTCAATACAGTGCGAGTTCCAATCAGCTGGGGTTATCTGCAATTAGATGGTGCAGGAAAGGGCTCTCTCAACATGGCTTACTACAATAACTACCTAAAACCCTTGCTGCAAACTTTGACTCATGCCAAGGTCAATACGATCGTTGATTTACACGCCTACATGCGCTATTCAGAATTTGGTAAACAATATTCTGGCTGTGGCCCGGATGGTGCTTGTCCCGATGGTACTTTGATCACCGACGTTAATGCCTATAAATCTGTCTGGGGACAACTTGCCACCTTAATGCAGAATGATTCAAGCATCGATAAAAAATATTTAATGATCGACCTAATGAATGAGCCTGTTGGTGTTCCTGATGATAAGGTTTTCACCATCCAGGCTGCCTTAGTAAAAATGCTACAGGATCAGAAATTTGGTGGTTATATTCTGGTTGAAGGCAACAGCTGGACTGGTTTGCACTCTTGGACAACCTATCAATGGACCGGCTCTGATGGCCAAACCTATAGCAACGCAACACTGTTTACCCGCGATAATTTCAACAAACAAGGTGTGACAGATCTGTCTAAGGTTTTGATTAACGTGCACCAATATCTTGATTCCGACTACAGTGGAACTCATGATGATTGCCAGCAGGATCTAACAACGACTGGACCTAATGGCTTCAACTTAAATCAGTTCGTTGACTATCTGGAAACTAACAAACTAAAGGCGATTGTTACTGAGTTTGGAACAGGTAGAAATGCCGCATCTTGCAAAGCACCCCTAACCCAGTTTATGAAGTATCTGCAAGATAACTCAGCCAATGGCAAAGACTACGGCTTCGTTGGTTGGACAATCTGGTCAACTGGACATGGCTGGGGTGATTACAACTTAAGAGTAAAACCGACCTCCTATCAAATGGATGTTTTAAAGGATTTTCTCTAAGCAAAGCGCAATTCAATGAGAAACCTCAGGATTCTACGGAATCCTGAGGTTTTTTACGTTTGCACGGGGTAAAAATAAACACAAGTAGCCTTGATGCAGCGCAGCCTAATTAAGGTTTCTTTGGAATAGTGATAGGCTTACATAATAGTGCATTTAGCCTTGCTTGCCTCTTCAAACTGAATAGATGTTTCTTTATTTATAGTTACCACTTCATGCTCTCTTTTCTATCTTGCATGCTTTTTCTGCCCTGATTAAAAATTAGGCTCTATTTTAAAAGTCGTTCATTAATAATTAGTTAGTGAGGTACGAAAAATTAAAATGACTTTTCCCTAGTTGGAATAACCATAGGCTAGGTGATCCGCCCCTCCCCAAAACTCAATGCCACTAAGTTAAGGGTATTTGTCATTCCCGCGAAGGCGGGAAACTATCTCTACATTGGCACTGTGCTTAGCTAGAAATAGTTTCCCGCCTTCGCGGGAATGACAAAACCTTCCTTAACTTAATGGCAGTATCCCCAAAACTGTAGGCTCCACATTCCAAACGAGCATGGCGCATTCCAGATATCCATGTGTTCGTCATACGAGGTTAATTTTGATCTTGCAAACTGTAGTTAGAAAGACAACAGGAGTATGAAAATGCCTAAGACCTTAATTAATTACAACCCTAATCAAGAGAAACAAAGAATACAAGATGCATTGGAGTTCAAGTTATCCCAAGTCAATGAATGGGCTAAGACACAGACCCCGGAACAACCTAAAAATGATAGGAAAGACAAGCCTTCAATTGTTGGGGTTCTTCATGCAGTAAAAGAAGCTATTGTAGTCCCAGAACGATTAAATTCTGATATGCAACATCTGAGGAATATGTTGATTACCTTATCAGGACACAGTCCAATAACTGACAATGAAGAAAAAATTATTGATAAGTACATCGCAAAAATCGATAAACTAATATCTTTGCATGCTGATTTAAATGCGAATCATCCACTAGTTAGTGATAACTACACAAGCCCAGAAGAAGTTATACAAGGATTGAATCAAAAGTATAATGACCCACAATTTTATGAAATGATGGAAACTCTTGCTAGTCTAGAATTCGACAGAGAAAAAATTAATTCTATCGCTAGAAAATATGAAAATGCGTTGATGAGAAAAAATGTTGGATACAATGAAGCAAGAACTACATTGAGCCCTATTTTAAATCCAGACCAACCAAGAGGAACTCAAACAAGGGATATCGCTAGTTTTACAAGCATGCCTATGCAAAATTTACCAAGAGTTTCCATGGTAATTAAAACGATTAAGGAACACCTTGAGAAGTTGAAGGAACAACTTGAGAAGGAACATCTTGAGAAGTTGAAAGACGCTGTCCCTGCTCCTGATAACCATGTTAGTGAAAATACTGAAAGCACTGAGTATTCTGAAGGCACTGAGTATTCTGAAAGCACTGAGTATTCTGAGGACTCTGAGGATTTTGCTGAATCAAAAGCAGACATTGACAACTTATTAGTATATACAGCTGGATGTCTTGCACGTTCTGGTCCAAAAAACGCGGAACTTCAATTAAAGATTGGTGAAAAAACGGTTGCCAATCAAGCTGAGGCTCTATATGCAAGTAAAGATTCTGGAGCAAGTGCTGAAAATAAAAAAGTCTTTTTCTTGCAAGAAATTTTAAAACTTAATATGGCTACGCCAATTGCCAATGATACTGATTCGCGAGTCAAAGATTTTCCGGCTTATCTGGAGACGGTATTAGTTAAATGCTATCCGGAAATTTTTGCGCTGAATACAAAAGAAGAGTTGATAATAAAAGCGGGGGCGAATGCGAGGACTTACACTAATATTAGTAATGCCCTCGGTATTCCCCTACATGGTAGGCATAAGACAAAATTGGAGCCGGCTCAATTCGATGCGGCAATATTGGATGAATTATACAATTCAGATCAAAATATACTTTGGCTAGTTTTAAAAAGCACCAAACCAATTGATGTCAATTTTACTGCTGAGAAAAAAGTAAAGGCATTCACTGAATTGGCGCAGGCATATAAAAATCAAAAGCTTGGTGACACTGAAAAATATTTAGGTGCTTATCACCTGGCTCAAGCAGCTTTTGCAGTTGCCCAAACTAATCCAGAGTGCCAAGAGTTAGTTCATAAATCTTTTGGCCCCAAAAGTGAGTTAGGTCAATGGATAATTTCAAAACATTCAAAACAAGAGCAAGCAAAGGTAAGGGACGAGTTATCTCAATGTGCGCTTGCTCAATATGTAAACGCTGTGGAGCCGCTTGCCCTTAAAAAACAAGTTATCTCTCCATCTCAGGCACTACTTATATTAATCGATCATTATCAACACCAATGTGCTAAGTTAGCTGCTTCGCAGAGTGCAGAACCTGAAAAACTACGAGCAGTTACTGTGAAAATAGCCGAATTGAAACGGCTCTATATACTGGGCGTTAGGATAACTGAAGCAGATCCCAAATTCAGAGCATTTAATGTAAACCCAGATGATTTAAAAAAGATGGAGCAGTTTTTGGCTGATCCCTGTTTATCCTCTTATGAGATCTCAAAAGATAAAAAAATAATCAATAACGATCCTACTAGAAGATACTTTGAAACTCATCTTGCTCATGAAACAGTCACAGATCAAATCGATCTTATGGATAGCGATCTTTTACAAGATCATGTAAGCAGGTTAATTAAAGCATTAGAGTCGAAAGAAAATGATGCGCGAGACTGCGTGGATGTGTTTGCTAATACCTATCATGGTGACAGCTCAGCGCACAAAGAATATGCAAATTGTCTTGAGAGGATTAGAAGCAGGGAAATTTTTGGTGAATTACATGAAGAGCAACGAGAGAAAGTAATTTTGATAGTGAAAAGCGCTTTCTTAGGTGTTGTTAATGCGCAAGCAAGAAGAGATGAGTTACCAGTAAATATTTATAGTAAGTCCCTGCTTTATGGGGCTTGGAGAGGAAAAGAGCTTATTACAGATGATGATAATCTCAATGCAAACAAGGGAAATGCTGTGCAAAGTGCACACATGGGATTAGTGAAAGGGTCTATGCCTGTTCCCCTGGGAGATATTGCTACATCATCTAATGCCCCTCCATCATCTATGAAAGCTTCAGATCAATCTAGATTTAAGGATGATGGGGAGTACTATAAATGGCTGGAAATGAATTTTGCAGGATTTGTTCACCCATTCTCAAACTCCATATCCGGAACAGTATTGTGTCAATTGAGGAATTTGGCGGAACAAAAGAACGGTTATGTATCCGGAATAGCGAATTCGGCAGAACAGATTGAAAAGTTTTCTCGTCTATTGATTGCAACCATGCTTTATGGAACCGGGGGGCATTCACTCAATGAATATTCCTTTCCCTTCCAGTTAGAAGAGGTGCGGCGTGAATTTGCTGGCGTTGCTGGCTTTGAAGATATTAATTTAGCGACGCTGTTTGTAGATAATAATGATGAGGCGGTCAATAGAGCAATAAATGATACCATAACCTATAACACGCATTTTTTGCGGAAACAGAATCTAAACCAGGGTATAAACCTTGCCGGCTCTCGGCATGATAAGGTTGACTCTGCGAAAGCTATTGCCGCTGTAGTCGAGAAGTTAGAAAAATACGAAGGTGATATTGCAAAACGATCTATCTCAGAGCCTAAGGTTGAAATAGTAAAGCCTGCTATAGAGCAAATTATCCGAGCATTAAAAGAAGGGAGAGTGGACGAGGCTCTGAAGGTATCAGATAAACTTATGCTTAGGTTAAAGCGAGAAGATGAGACAACAGGACTTACTAGGAGTGAAAGAAAATCCTTCCAAACTATTAAAGAAATACATGAAATAATTTTAGATTTAGACAATAAACCTGTACCACAAAAACAAAATCTAGCTGCTACTAACCTTTGCTATAAAGAGCAGTTGCAACAGTTAAAAACACAAGACAAACCATTAGAGGTAGCTTCAAAATCAGATAATAAATTGTCTATCTTAAGTAGTTTGTCTATGTTTAAAGCACGGGTTGCACTAGCCAACAATAATGTAGAGGAACCTGAAGAGGAAAATAAGTGGGATCTGAATTCATAATCAATCAGTAAAACATTCACGCCGAATGCACCGAGAGGCTGCATTCGGCGCATTCCTCGCACAAATTAAGGCCACTACTTAAAAGTCAATTTGGAGTCTTGCTCCGGCTCTCCGGTCTTATCGTTTGATAGATGCAGAAATTCAAAGAAATTAAATCGTTTTGGAGGAGTAAATGGATTTTTTTTAGCATCCCAAGGAGTAAATTTTTCCATACTTTTGAAATAAGTTAATACTGGCGCTTCAAAAGTACAAAGAGGATGCTCCTCAAAAATACGTTGGATTTCATGTTCAAGGTATTGTTGAAGCTTTTCCGTATCAGCTCCTGTCACCCATTTATATTGATAAGCTAAAGTGATATGCATCTCTTTGGGAACTTTATGTGCGACATTAAAAGTTTCTGCGATTCTTTCAATTGCTTCTCTTTGTTCTTGAGGTATTACAACTTGGAGCTGAATCACACTTGATGTACGGATAGCCTTGAGTTTCATTTGAGGATAAATCTTATTTTCCTTTAAATGGGCGCTTAACTCTCTTAATGTTTCTAAACGTTCTGTAATAAACTGTCCCCAGTTATCTCCCCCATCCGCCTTTTCTGTATATAGGTCTATTGCAGTCATGTGATAACTACTTTGAGGCAGGGGCGCAAAGTACTGAGAGACTAAGCCAACACTAAGAACTTCATGAATTTTCCTCCAAAGAGCACTGTCATCTTTTGAAGTATTTGCAATTACAGTCACCCCGGGAAATTCAGTATATCGGCCAGCTGCACTGATTTTATCTAGATATCTTGGCATGATTAATCCTTATCCTAATGGAAAATTTTATATAACATATAATGGTTAAAAAATAAGCTGTATTTGCGATAAACAATCTAATGCTTTTTTGCTTCATCTTATAAAATACCGCAAGAAGCGCCGCGATAGCTTTGTCTCGAGTTAGCGCGCTCAGCTTCTTTTGACTCAGGATCAACAGCGTCAGCTGGTTTAAAAAAAGTTTGCCTAGACTGATTAGACTGTTTCGCTAGTAAGATGCTTTCCTCTTTATTTGTTGACATGCTAGAACGTATATTTTCAACCAAGGAACTTACTAGTTTTTTCACTAATAGACTAGAGCCTATACTAGCAGTTAAAGAGGCCACTGTTCCCGTGAGTCCCTGTGGGTTTGTATAGCTGCCTATTATTAGCACTGCAGCCAATTTCAGAAGTGATACTTCAGTTTCGTTGAAGCCATTGTGTTTCAAAAGACGCTCAAAGGATATTGAACCTGCTGACATTCCTACTGACATTAAGTAAGGATCACCAGAAACAGCCAATACAGCCGTGCATGTTAGATGATTAATAACAGAGACAACAGCAGGATCAAGGTTATAATTGTACTTTTTAAGCGAATCAATAAGCGTTGAATTTACAATACTTACAGCAAGATTTGAGGGGATGTTTTTAGTAGCTGACTTAAATATTATTTGGGCTAAATCCTGAACAAAATCAAAGGATATCTCATCGAAAATACCTGAATTAACATCCTGGTTGTCCAAAGCAATTGTCTTTGTCGAGTTAGAGGACATCTCGTTTGAGAGAATAAATTGATCAATCTCTGTCAAAGGCTGTACATTCTCCAGGTCATTAACTGTAGGTGCACTTATTGATTCAATCGGCGCGCTCTCGACACTACCATCATCTGGAATACTTTTCTCAGTATACTGTGCCGGAATCCTGTCTCCGCTAATATTTTCCACGAAAAGCATACGTGAATCTGATGCCGTGATTACCTTACCATCAATACATCTTTGATTATTTTCTATTGAAAAATCATTGCCTTCATAGGCAGTTGCAGTTCCATTTTCAGTGATTATCACAAGGCCATCACCAGAAACTATCCTTGCATCTCCAATATGATAGGTATTAGTTTTAGCTGTTCTACGGATATCACTATTATTAGAATTGCTATTACTACTATTTGATGTTTTTCGATGTTGTGCTGAATCTGATGCAGGGGCTACCCTGCCATTAACAATTTGTTGATGGCTATTTATTGAATAATTTTTACCTGAACCATAATTATAAAATGTCATGGCTCCTTCACTATTATTCATATTAAAGTGATCAGTTCTATGGGCATTATTATTGTTAGAATTGTTATTACTAGTGCTACTTGATTTTTTCTGATGTGATACTGAATTAGAATTAGCAGGTGGAATTATAACCCGCCCCATTCCTGATTTTTGAATGATAACGCTTTGAGGCGGCTTTTTAGCAAATGTTACTGTCGCACTACCACTGATTTCAAATATTACACCCTCCTCAACCGTCCGATTTATATATACATCTCCCATACCACTTATAGATATGTGGGTGTATCTTCCTATTGTGCCATCAATATCCACACGACCCATGCCACTTATATCACAAGTAGAACCTGGCTCAATATCACCACAGAACTGGTCGCCCATGCCTGAAAAATTATAATGCATTAAATCCTCCTATTTGTTATCAGCTATGTTGAATTTAGGTTGTCCCTAAACGATATTGCGAGCATGTTTTGCTTCAAAAAGCCCAGCCCATGTTCATCTTTTTGAGAAACTGCCTCGTTAGTATCTAGGGTCTGAATTTTAATGAGACAAACACGAAATGACCAACAAATAAACTGTTTGTGCAATCAATTGTACTTTATGTGCGATCTAGATTAGAAATGAATAGTTTTCATGGACCATTCCATAATGGAATGATGGAGATACAACAATACTTAGCAGACACCCCTCATCCCTTGGGGTACCTTCTCCCCACAAGCGAGGAGAAGGTAATTTTTTAGCAAAGCGAAACAAGCACCCTCCCCAGAGGGGACTGCTATTAAGTTAAAGCAGGTTTTGTCATTCCCGCGAAAGCGGGAAACTATTTCTAGCTAAGCACAGTGCCAATGTAGAGATGGTTTCCCGCTTTCGCGGGAATGACAAATGCCCTTAACTTAATGGCAGTGTCCCCAAAGGGGAGCAAGATGACAAAACCAGGCAATGAACGGTCGGATTTAACCCACAGATCTCGCAAGATGCTCCCGTTCATGAGATCTGAGGGTCGAAGGCGTCGCGAACTGCATCCGCAAAGAGATTAGACGCAAGCACCAAAGTAAACATAAAAGCAAAGGCCGCCAACATAGGCCACCAAACAATCGGCTCCCTAGCCAACTCCAGACGGGCACCATTAATCATATTTCCCCAACTAATAGTCATTGGGGACACACCAACACCAACATAGGATAAAACCGCCTCCGCAAGGACTAAAAAGCTAAAGTCCAATACCAGGGTTATTAAAATAATATGCATTACATTAGGTAGCAGATGTTTACGAAGAATAGTGAAGGCGCTAGAACCCAAGGCTCTTGCTGCCAAAACATAATCGATTTCTCGTAATTTCAAAGCCTCAGCGCGTAATAGGCGGCATAAACTTGTCCAACTTGTCACGCCTAAAATTAAACAAAGAGCGAGGAGTCTGGCATCAGCACTTTTACCGAGAGTGTCGAATTGTTCTGGGTGATTGGCTATATAAGTTTGCATGGATAAAACAGAGGCGGTAATCAGTAATACCCCAGGAATGGAACTCAGGGTGATATAGGTATACTGAATAATATCGTCTATAAACCCGCCAAAATAACCTGCGGCTATCCCTAGCAATAAGGCCAGAGGCAGCATAAATAAGGTAGTAAGAATCCCTATTACCAAGCCAGTTCTTATACTTTTTATTGTGTAATAAAAAATATCCTGGCCAATTTTTCCAGTGCCTAAGGGGTGGAGGTATCTGGAGATCCAGAACCCCGCAATCATTACAAAGAGGCAGACAAACAAGGTCATTAGCACGGCACAGCCACTTTTGCTTGGAGCAATTTTCCAACAGCTACTTTTCAATCGGACAAAGGCGATTACCAGCAGCCAAAATATGCAAAGCAGAGCTAAAGTTAATCCTAAGGATTTAAGCAGCAGATCCTTCACTAATTGGGATTTCATCGCCTCATCTTTAATCGTCTTAGACGGATATTGCAGCCGTGGATAAATCTGACGAGCTAGTCCTTTAACAAAGACGGTTTCCACTGAATATAAATTTAAAGCAAGTGGTGCTGAATAGGTTTTTTCATAGCTAGAACCAAGCGGCGCCAAGATAGAGTCTAAGAGCGTATCATGCTCACTCACGGCAATCTCGCTATCACTCTCGCTTTGGGGCGGGTGGATATGAATCGAATCAAGCACACCAATAAGCAGGAAAAAGAGCAGGACAATGCCCGCACTAAGCGCTAAGGGTTGGTGGCTAATGCGTTGGAAGGCTTTGCGAATATGTCTTCTTCTTAGACTGCTAAGGATAATGATTAGGCTGATTGACAAGACGGCCAAAAAGCATTTATCGGTCCATAATAATTCCATCTCAATTAAACCTCACTCTAGGATCAACCAAGGTGTAAGAAATATCCGTCAATATCAGGCCAAGAATATAAAGAATAGATCCTAAAAACACCATGGAACGGACTATCGCAAAATCCTGTTGTTGAATCGCATCGATAATATAATTGCCCAGTCCTGGCACCCCAAAAAAAGACTCTAAAACTAAGGAGCCCATAAACAAAGAAGGTATCAGCACTACAACGCCGGTAAGGATCGGCAACATAGCATTTTTCAAGACATGGTGAAAAAGGACCCTGCCCTCCGATAAGCCCTTTGCTCTGGCGGTTTTGACATAGTCTTTATGTAACTCTTCCAAAAAAAGAGTGCGATACCAACGAGAACCTGCGCCTAGACCTGCAAAGACTGCAACAATCACCGGCAGGGCTATAAACTTGATGCTTTCCCAGCCGCCATCGTAACCAGAAATAGGTACTAAACGTAAAAGCTTACCGAAGATATATTGCCCGCCAATAATATAAAAAAGACTTGAAATAGACATAAGAACAATACAAAAAACGACCCCAGTTAAATCCAGATAAGAGGTGCGGAAAAAGGCCATCAACATCGCAAAAATAATGTCGGCCAGCATGCCAAAAATAAGGATGGGTAAGGCGATAGCCAGGCTAGGCCACATGCGATGGGAAATATCATAACCAATATCTCTTCCACCATCAGAAAGCCCAAAATCAAAGGCAAACAACTTCAAGGATTTCTGGAAAAACAGGGTTTGAGTGATCTGCTTTAGACCTGCTTTTTCCTCGTTATAAAAAAGGGGTAAATCATAGCCGCGTTGTGACTTCCACTCCAGGATGGCTGCAGGTTTTACGTATTTTTGCCCCAATTGCATACGCGCCATATCATCAGGGGAATTGACCATAAAAAACAGGGCAAAGGTTATCAGGTTTATGCCGAATAAAATGGGAAGAGCATAGAGAATTCGCCGTATCAGATAATAGATCATGCTTGGCACCTCGCAGCAGTCTGCCTTTCTTTTTTACGATAGGCGATGACTAAGGGTATGAGGGACAGAATAATAAATAACAACAGCAAAGCAATTGGCCATAAGACTGGTTGATTCCATTGACTCCGCAAGCCGTTGCGCTCTGGAACATCGATAGCCGTGTATTTTAAGGTGCTCAGGCTTATCGTATTCGGCTTGATTGGTGCAACCCATTGCTGCGATAGCAGCAAGGTTTGCGAATTAATTCCCCAAATCCAGGGCGCATCATGCCTGGTTAGCTCAACCATTTCATCAAGCAGGCGTAAACGTTCAGCATCATTATTGCGATTTTTCATTCGGTCAAAGAGCTCATCGAATTTGGCATTATCGTAATTAGCTGCATTCTCACCACCGAACTTCACCTTGCCGTTTTTACTATAGAGCAGGAATAAAAAATTCTCCGGATCTGGGTAGTCAGCATTCCAACCCCAGCTAAAAATCTGGGCATTGCCAGAGCGCATCTTGTCTTGAAAACGATTGTATTGGGTCGAGCGGATATTGAGATCAATGCCAATCTTGGCAAATTGCTTGCGCATCCAATCCAGCTGCGCCTTATCATCTGGTCCTCCACTAGAGGTAACATCATAGTTTAAAACAAGCGCCTTCTTTGTTGCCGGATCCTTTCCCCCTGGATAACCTGCTTCACGCATTAAGGCCTTAGCATCGGCTATGGAACGACGTCTTGCCTTGCTGCCATCCCAACGATAAACGTAGGGATTAATTCCTGCGGCCCCTTCTTTGAAACCAAAGATACCGGGTGGAATAGGCCCTTGAGCTGCCTTGCCGCGACCATTCAAAAAGATGGCAATATTTTCGTCATAATTGACAGCAATAGAAATTGCCAACCTTAATTTCCGCGCAGACTCGCTAGTTCCCCCTACCTGCTTGTCCAACATATTAAAGCCTAGATAAAAAATGCTGGCATCCGTGGTCTGGGTTAACCTCATCTTCTTATCTACCATCGACTGACCCAACTTAGGCTCCCCTGTTCGGCTTATATGAATAGCCTGATCAAAGCTGTCAGCACTCACCCCGGAAGCATCGTAGTAACCTTGTAGAAACTTATTCCAACGGGGGATCGATTCTTTTTCCAGAGTGTAAATAGCCTGATCGATTAAAGGGATCGCTGCACCTGCATGTTGTAAATAACCTTGTTTGATATCGTCTTCAGAACCCTGATTCGGAAAAAACTCTTGGCGGAAATTGGGATTGCGTTGCAAAACCATGCGTCGATTAGGATTGTTTTCGCTGAGCATGAAAGCCCCTGTCCCGATTGGATACCATTCAAAGCCTAAATTACTATCATCCATCCCTGCCTGAGAATAGAAAAGATCAGCCTCCCAAGGCACAGGAGCAAAAAAAGGCATGGCTAGCCAGAACATAAACTGGGTATATTGGCCATTTAGGGTAATTGAAAAGGTGTAATCATCGATTTTTTGCAAGCCAGCCATAGAATACTTGCGCAAGTCAATAAACTCATCAGGCCTGGTTGTTGCTGGCAGGAGGCTGGCATAATCATGGAAGCCGACAATATGCTCACTCATCAAACCATAGATTGACGAATTAACTGCAGGATTGGCCAAGCGTTTAATTTGATAAATATAATCATCGACGGTTAATTCCCGAGTCCCACTATATCGGAAATCCGACAGGTTATTAATGTCATGATCATCTAAATAATTTTTAGGTAAATGTAGATAGCGATACTCACCCTTAGAATTTTTAGCCAGAGCAGGATGCGGTTGAAAAAAAATGCCTGGTCTAATGTGAATAGTGTAAACGCTATAGGCCACCTCGTCAGTTGCCGTATCAGGCAGGGGTTGATTGGCTTTATTGAGATAATGAACCTCAGGCATGGCTGTGGCGATTAATGGGCTAAGTTGATAAGGACGCTTCAGGTAGTCATATTGCAGAAGCGGTTCATAAATCTGCATGATGAATTGATACTCATTACTCGAATAAGAGCGTGCAGGATCGAGCGTCTTGGGTTGTTCGCTAAAGGACGAATAATAAATTTTCTGCTGGGCTTGGGAAACGGGATAGGGATTGTTTAGGACCCAGCCCGCTGCTTGAAGCGGCAAGAGTAGGCCGAGTAATAAAATAACAACAATCCTTTGTTTGCTTCGCACCATCAATGTATAGATCCTAATTGTTTATCGTTTACTTCCGTCATTGCGAGGAACATAGTGACGAAGCAATCCAGAGTTCGGAGCTCTGAACCCTGGATTGCTTCACTCCGTTAGCAATGACGGCTTCATTCTTATTCGAGCAACTCATAAAAGCGCAAGAAACTCATCCTCATTTAACACCTTCACTCCCAGATCTGTTGCCTTATCAAGCTTCGAACCAGCCTCAGTCCCAGCAATAACATAATCTGTTTTAGCAGAGACAGAGCCTGTGACCTTTGCCCCCACAGCCAACAATCGTGCCTTGGCATCATCACGCCCCATTGATGCCAGAGTTCCAGTCAGCACTATGGTTTTATTATGGAAGGGATGACTCTCATCTAAAGCTTTAGCTGCTTCCTTAGGCCAATGAATTCCCAAATCAAGCAGTTTATTAATGACTTCAAGGTTATGAGCCTGCGCAAAAAAATGGACAATATGATAGGCAACGACTGGGCCAATATCCTTTAAGGTCATCAATTGCTCGGCAGAGGTGGCGCGCAGGGCAGCAATATCGCTAAATTCGGCAGCAAGTACTCTGGCACTGACTTCACCGACCTCGCGTATTCCTAGAGCATAGAGGAAACGGGCAAAGGTTGTTTTCTTCGATTTTTCCAGGGCAGCCAACAGGTTTTCTGCCGATTTTCTACCAAAACGTGGCAAAGCAGCTAAGGTTTCTAAATCAAGACGGTAAAGATCAGAGACATCACGAACTAGGCTCAAATCAACCAGAAGCTCGACAATTACCCCTCCCAAGCCATCAATATCCATCGCTCTGCGAGAGGCAAAATGCCACATCATTCGCTTCAGTTGTGCAGAACAAAATAAACCACCGGTACAACGAGCAACAGCTTCGCCCTCTTCTCTTATGACATCGGCTCCGCAAACTGGGCAGTGTTCGGGCATGTGGATCATTTCCGTTGCTGCCGGACGCTGCTCTAAAACAACAGAAACCACTTCTGGAATAACATCACCAGCACGACGAATAATTACCGTATCACCAATACGGATATCCTTTCGGCTTATTTCATCCATGTTATGCAGAGTTGCATTACTCACTGTCACGCCAGCAACACTCACTGGTTTTAAGCGCGCCACTGGCGTTAAGGCACCCGTTCGCCCGACCTGAAAGTCTACTGCCTGTAACACAGTCATTTCTTCACTGGCTGGAAATTTATGTGCGCAGGCAAAACGAGGTGCTCGCGCCACAAAACCTAAGAGTTGCTGCTGGGCAATACTATTAACCTTATAGACAACCCCATCAATTTCATAGGGTAGCGCTGATCGTCGGCTCAGAATGTCATGGTAATAAGCCAGGCATCCGTTAAAACCCTGAGCCTCTTTTATCTCTGTTGAAACTCGGAAACCAAATTGACGGAGAAGTTCTAACTGCTTGGCATGACTATCAGGTAATTGCATCCCTTCACAAGCGCCAATCCCATAGCAATAAATAGCCAAGGGTCTTGCTGCGGTAATAGAAGGATTAAGTTGGCGCAAACTTCCGGCCGCTGCATTACGGGGATTAGCAAAGGTTTTTTCGCCCTTGGCACGGGCTTTGTCATTGTAAGCCTCAAAACCAGCCTTAGGCATATACACCTCCCCGCGAATCTCAATAAAATCGGGAGGATTATCGACTAGTAAGCGAAGGGGAACAGCGGCGATGGTTTTTATGTTGTTAGTAATATTTTCACCAACAGCCCCGTCACCTCGTGTTGCTGCATGACTTAAAAGGCCTTTTTCATAACAGAGGTTTACTGCTAGCCCATCTAATTTAGGTTCACAGACAAAGTCTAAGCATTCCTTATCGACATCTAACTTATCAGCAACACGCTTGATAAAAGCCTGTAACTCTTCATCGCTAAACACATTCCCTAAGGAAAGCATCGGCATCTTGTGCTCAATAGGTTCTAATGCACTTGCAAGGCCGGCACCCACTCGTTGTGTTGGTGAGTCAGGGCTTATCAGTTCGGGGTGCTTTTCTTCTAAGGCCTGTAGTTCCCGGAAGCAACGATCGTATTCGATGTCAGGCACCAATGGTTCGTCAAGGACATAATAATGTTGGTCATAGAGTCTTATACGTTCGCGTAAGGCATTTATTTTCTTAGAGATTTCCACAGCTATCTTCTTTTAATTTTTTTAGAGTCATTCTAACACTATATCCTCTGGCTCAAGCAAGAGAATAAACCGCGGGGTCACTGCTGTTAAGTTAAGCGATTTTATAACCGTTCTCGCTACACTCCCAAAAACGTATGTCATGTCGAACGTAGAGAGACATCTCCTGAATATGGCATTGTGCTAATCCCGGAGATCCCTCTCTACGTTCGGGATGACGAAGAATGTTCGGCAGGGTGGAAGGGGTTGCTGGTTCGAAGTTACTTGCTGAATTACAAACAATTATGGTATAGATAGCGCCTTTTTTAGCCAGGAACTGACTAATGAAGTTATTACAGCCTATTAGTTATTTATTAATATTCCTTTGCCTTTCATGGGCAACTTATGCTGAACAAGCCCAACAAAACTTAGGTATTGCCTTTGTTCATGGTACTAATGATCACCGCCAAGATGCGGAAAGTGATTATTGGAAGCGCAAGTTTATCGATTCACTAACCGATGTCTTACCAAGCCCTGACAACTATTATGTTGTGCACTGCGACTTCAGAGGCTATATGTGGGAAGAAGCGACTGGCGGCTGTCTGGCTGAGCAGTTATTGAAATTTATTGACGATAAGAAAATAACCAAATTAACTATTTACACCCATTCTGATGGCGGCAATGTCATGCGTTGGATTCTATCTAATCCAACCTATGACGAGCGTTATATGCGCCTGACTAAAACTATTCATCAGGTTATTGCCATTGCCCCTTCCAGTGGTGGAACTGTTCTTGCTGATGATGCTGTTGATGGTAATACTTTTGAAGCTGGACTAGGTTGGTTATTGGGCTACAGCAATGGCGCCGTAAAACAACAGCGAATTGGCGACATGGCTATCTATAATGATCAACTTTTATTTGGCACAGCCGGACGCCCCTCTTTGCCTGTTCCATTTCGTGTCGTCGTCGGTTCTGACGTCACCGCAACGCCCTTTAGTTCAGTGAGTTATTGCAACGGCTATTTTCTTACCCTTGGTTTAAAGATCACCCAGTCCTATCTCGATAGTTGTTCAGATGGCTTTCTAAATTGTACTTCGCAAGCTGCAGCGGGCTCTGTATGGTTTTATGATTGGCAAAAAACCGATGATGGGATTCCCCTAAACCATAGTCAAAGCCGTCATTCATGCTTTGGTTTTGATCAGATTCTTCGTAACGACCTTATTAATCAGCGAGAAACCTTATGAGATTATCGTCTTTAATCTTTCTATCAGTCACCACATTTAGCCAGGCTCAAGCCTTTAGCTTAGCGAATGATATTGCAGTAAAGCCTTATAACTGCACAATTTGTGAGAGCTTATCGCGAGAGCCTTTGAGTTTAACCTGGGCGACAAAAAACAGAATCATGGGGCACGACACCCTGCGCAAACAAACTAGCCGTAAATATCAGGTTAAAGCGAGTTTCCAGGAGCTACGTCAGGGTATTGCTATTTATAGTGAGGCACCAGGAGCAATTGTTCGTATCACCCCGGTTAACCCAGCGCAAAAATTTAAGCCCGAATTTCGCATTAGAAACGCTACAAATAAAAAGAGTTTGAGCTTGAAGGAGGCCTCATCACAGTTTTTACAGAGCGCCGCTTTGCAAGATAGTCCGCTAACAGAAAATACGCTAGCTTTTGCCGAGCTAAAGCCAGAACTGGATTCTGGCAAGCTAATCCTATCAAGCTCGAGCCCGATCGCTGAACCAAGTGATGAGCGCAGCGATTATATCGTGCAACTTTATGATAAAAATTCCTTAGCCTATCTAAGCATCGAAACCGATAAAACCAATTATCAATATGGCGACGAACTTAGAGCAAAGATCGTATTAAGGGATGACAAACTTAACTACCCTTTAGAAAACATAAGCGCGACCTTAATCGATTCTGCAGGTAAGCGAACAGCTTTAACAGTTACAGAACTTAGTGCAAATACTTTTCAAACGAAAACAACCTTAGCCTCTAATAGGAACGACAAGGGAGAAAACTGGTATATCGAAGTCTATGCTTCAACAGTTTCCGATAACAAAACGATTTACCGTCAGGCTCATAGCAGTTTTTCTTATAGGATTCCTTCTGCGGCTATTCGCGAGATCAAAATGGTTAAGCCGGATTCCCTTGAATTTAAGGCTAACATTGAAGTCGCAACCGGAAGCCGTTATGCCTTGCAGGCCGTTCTCTTTGGTACTGACTCCAAGGGAGAATTACGAGCTATACAAACGGTTCAATCAGCCACTTGGCTGGCAACTGGTGAAAACTCTATCGACTTTTCTTTTGATAAGACTTTGAATGCCGGCTTTCAGGCCCCTTATTATCTTGGCTACTTGCACCTCACTGACTATGGACAAAACAGGCCTGTTTTTGAGTATGATAGCCCAATTGAATTGAGCAAATTAGGCTAACTATGATAAGAAAATCTCTACGTCCCGCGGACAAGCCGCGGGACGTAAGCAAGAGTATAAGGCTTAAATGACCATGATCTCATTCCTTGAAAATTTAACCCTGCTCGAGGGCATCGCTCTGGCCATTGCCCTGCAGGCTCTTCTTATTTTTCTAGTGATTCGTCGCCAAGGGCGTCAACAAAATCAAAGCAACCTTGCATTCCAACAAATTGAACAGGGGCTCCAGCTCTTGCAACAGGAGTTGCAACAATCTTTCCAGACGAGCCAATATGCCATTCATGAAAAGATGACTCAAGGGCAGCTTGCTAATCAGCGGCTGATCTCTGAAATTATCCAAGGTCAAATGTCTGATGTACGCGAGCAAATGAGTCATAGCTTTAAACAACACACCTCCGCCCTGACTGCTCATTTACATTCACTGACTGAGGAAATAAGAAATCATCTACATAATTTAACTCAACAAGTAAACCACAAATTAAGAGAAGGTTTTGATAAAACCTCGTCAACCTTTACTGACGTGGTTAGACGTTTGACGATTATCGACGAGGCTCAGAAAAAAATTACTGAACTTTCATCGCATGTAGTCAGTTTACAAGATGTGTTGGTTGATAAACGAGCACGTGGTGCCTTTGGCGAAGTGCAATTAGCCTCCTTGATTGCCAACATGATTCCCCCTAATCACTATCAAATGCAATACACGCTTTCTAATCAGAAAAGAGCGGACTGTATTCTTTTTTTACCTGAACCAACAGGCCATGTGGTGATTGACGCCAAATTTCCATTGGAAACTTATCAAAAATTAATGAATACCGAAGCGGTTTCACTCGAACGCAAGACCCTGCAACAGCAATTTCGTCAAGATCTGCAAAAGCACATTAAAGATATTGCCGAGAAATACATCATCCCCAATGAAACAACTGATGGCGCCTTGATGTTTATTCCAGCTGAGGCTATTTTTGCCGAAATTCACGCGAATTACCCTGAAATTATCGCACTATCACAACGCCTGAAAGTATGGCTCGTCTCTCCCTCTACACTAATGGCAGTGCTCACTACAGCAAGGGCTGTGCTTAAAGATGATGCCACACGCAAACAAGTCCACATCATTCAAAAACATTTACGCGACCTCGCTGATGATTTTCAACGCTTCGAAAAACGCATGGACAAACTATCAAAGCACATTGACTTAGCTCATCAGGACGTTAATGAGGTCAATACCTCCGCGAAAAAGATAACCCAGCGTTTTCAGAAAATTGAATCGGTTGAATTGGCAGTGCAGGAGCTTGAGGCGGTAGAGTAGTCTTTATTATAGGTAATAGGCCACGCCTTATATTCCGTCATCCAGAGCGCAGCGAAGGATCTCCGGGATTAGCACCGTGCCACATTCAGGAGATCCTTCGCTGCGCTCTGGATGACGGGCTGCCTTAACCGATTTATAACTTCTTTTTAATTAGATACCTATGCTATGCTAAACCAACATTAATTGTTGGATAAAGTCATGCGGTCTTTGTTTTACTCGTTGGTCACTGTTGTTCTCATTCTAATTCATCCAATAGCAGCCAATGCACAATCCAATGATCCCGCTTGTACTGAAACCTTTTTACCGACCTGCGATAAACATTTTTGCTGTGGCGATATGGGTGGCATTAGTTATTGCGACTCCTCTGCAGGTCGTTATGTTTGTAATAATGGTTATTATTCCTCCTGCTACTGCAATAGGCATGCAGTCATGAATTTACAAAAACTGGAAGGCTGCTGTTTATGGCAAGGTGGTGTTTTGACCGTTGCTGATACAGGCGCCGTAATTTGTAACAATGGCAGCGTATCCGAAGTTTGTAGCTTGCAAAATCCAACCCAACAGGTTTCGAGTTGGTAGATTTGTGCATGACTAGCCCACTTATTGAAATCAAACAGGTTTATAAATCCTATGGCTCTGCTAATGTACTCTCCAATATCTCATTGTCAGTTCATCATGGTGAGTTTTTAACCCTGCTCGGCCCTTCTGGTTGTGGTAAAACGACCCTGCTAAGACTCATTTCCGGTTTTGAGCAGCCAAGTTCTGGTGAAATATTTATTAATAACCAGTGTGTTAATCTATTACCACCACAAAAAAGGGATGTTCATACTGTTTTTCAAAGTTATGCCCTTTTTCCTCATTTGACGGTTTTTGAAAATGTTGCCTTTGCACTGCGTTGTAAAGGAGTTGCTGAACAGAAAGTCGTCGAGCAGGTTGAAGAAACCTTACGCATGGTGCATTTGGAAGATTTTGCCAATCGTAATGTCAAACAATTAAGTGGTGGACAACAACAGCGTGTTGCCATAGCTCGGGCTGTGATTAATCGCCCCCAGGTCTTACTTCTTGATGAGCCCTTAAGTTCACTCGATTACCGTTTGCGCAAAGCCATGCAATATGAACTTAAGCAGTTACAGAAAGCCTTGAACATGACCTTTATTTTTGTCACTCATGATCAGGAAGAAGCCCTTTCGATGTCAGATAGAATTGTTATTTTTAACCATGGCTGTATTGAACAAATTGGCACACCACGTGAAGTTTATGAGACACCGGCTAATCTCCATGTGGCCAATTTTATTGGTGAAATTAACATTTTTGATGTAAAGATCTCTGAGATCAAAGATCAGGACCTAATTATTGAAATTGAATCAGTCAAGTTGCGTTGTAAAAATACCGGCAACTATAAAGCCGGTGATTTAGTGCATTTAATCGTTCGCCCTGAAGATATCCGCGTATGGAACCTTTCCGAAGTTCATGACACTAAAGAAATGATATCAGGCAAGATTGTTGATATCGTTTATAAAGGTTCTACTGTTGACCTAAAAGTAGAGTTAGCCTCAGGAAAAATCATCAATGCCTCTGAATTTTTCGATGAGGACGATGATACACTCGAGTATAGCCCCAATGAATCAGTATGGGTGCAATGGTTACCTGGCTGGGAAGTACTATTGCCTTATGAAACCTAATAACCCCTAAAGATTCCGCGAATGAAAAGCAGATCGTCCTCAGTTTACATAATTTATCTTTGGCTTATTATTTTTAGTCTCCTTCCGCTATGCCTGGTATTTCTTGCCAGTTTCATGTCGCGAAACAGCTTACGCCTGGTTGATTTGCCTTTTACTCTAAGCAATTATGCCGCCCTGCTAAACCCAGTTTTCATGAAAATTTTTTTGCGCTCTTTGCTGATGGCCGCATTTGCCACCTTATGCTGCCTCCTTCTTGCCTACCCGTTCAGTTATTTGCTAGTTAAGTCCAAACACCAATCCTTATTATTACTCCTTATTATTATCCCTTTCTGGACAAGTTCCTTAATTCGCACCTATTCGCTAATCGCAATTCTTAAGGCTAAAGGGATTGTGAATGCTATCTTGTTAAAATTGCATCTCATTGATGCCCCTCTCTCCTTGCTCTATTCAAATTTTTCTGTGATTACCGGCTTGGTGTATAACCTCTTTCCCTTTATGGTTTTACCGATTTTTACCAATATGGAACGCTTTGATTTTCGCCTTATTGAGGCAGCCAAAGATTTGGGGGCTTCTCGCTTCAATATTTTTTTCCGAGTCTTTTTACCCAATACCGCAAGCGGAATTATGTCCGGTTGCTTACTTGTTTTATTACCAGCAATGACACTATTTTATATTCCTAATGTCTTGGGTGGCGCACGCTCAGTGTTACTTGGCAACCTAATTCAAGATCAATTTTTAATCTTAGAAAATTGGCCCCAAGGCTCTGCCACTTCGGTATTGCTTACTCTGATTTTATTAGTCCTATTATTTTTCTATCGTCGCCAAAGCAAGGAGCTCTTGCAATGAAAGCTTTGGCACAGAAATCATTTCTGACACTGGTCTATTTCGCCCTCTACGCCCCGATTTTAGTTTTGGTCATCTATTCTGTGAATGATGCAAAATTCTCCCTGCAATGGCATAGCTTTTCGATGAAATGGTATAAGGAATTATTTAACGATAATGAGCTCTGGTCAGCCTTTTTGCATTCGGTGATTTTAGGACTTAGCGCCTCAGTGATTGCTACTGTCTTTGGGTTGCTCACCTGTGTTCACCTATTTCTTTTTCGCAGTTCGCAACACCGCAGCTTGTATGCGCTATTGCTCTTGCTGGTGATTATTCCTGATTTGGTTTTAGGCGTTGCCTTATTGATCTTTTTTAACGTCAGCAAAATACCGCTTGGCTTTTCCAGCTTGTTAATTTCTCATATCACTTTTTGTATCCCCTTTGTCATTTTGACAATTAATAGTCGCATCCATACTCTTGACCCTAATATCTATTTTAGTGCCCTAGATTTAGGTGCCAGCCGTTATATTGCACTCAAGAAAATTTTACTGCCCCTTTTGTGGCCAGCGGTATTAAGTGCCTTTTTACTTTGTTTTACCCTTTCTTTTGATGACGTCATCATTAGTTATTTTGTTGCTGGTCCTGATTTTAATATCTTACCTCTGACCATTTACTCTTTGGTAAGAACAGGCGTAACGCCTGAATTAAATGCGCTGTGCACGATAACCTTGGCTTTATCGATGATTTTAGTCATTATTTCTCACCGTCTATCGGATAAATTATGATTCGCCTGCTCTTTTTAATACTTAGCCTCATTTCGATATCAGTCTCAGCGGCTAAAACAGTCAATGTCTATATTTGGGGCGGAGAAATTCCTAAAAAGCTAATACAGCAGTTTGAAAGGGAAACTGGGATTCATGTCAATTTATCGACCTACGACAGCAATGAAACCATGTATGCCAAATTAAGGGCGAGTGGAACCAGTGTCTACGACGTTATCCTTCCATCAGGCTATTTTGTCGAACGCATGCGCAACCAGGGGCTGCTAACCCGCCTTGACCCCAAACGGCTGCCCAATCTTGCCAATATTGCCCATCAGTTCACCAAAAGTGATTACGATCCAGCTAATCAATACAGTGCTCCCATCATCTGGGGCGCTACAGGTATTTTTTACAATCAGGCAGTGGTAAAAAATCCTCCCACAACTTGGCGCGACCTCTGGCAACCTCAGTGGCGTAATCAGTTGATGCTCCTTGATGATGCTCGAGAGATTTTTTCTATTGCCCTGATGAGTCTTGGTTACAACCCCAATGATAGCGATCCTCAACATATCGAAGCTGCCTTCAATCAACTTCTGCAGCTGGTACCCAATGTTAAACTCTTCGCCAGCGATAGCATCCAAGCCATTATGATTGATGAAGATGCAATAGCAGGATTATCCTGGAATGGTGATGCCTTTAAAGCCCAAGCAGAAAACAAACAAATCAATTTTATCTATCCCAAAGATGGTTTTGTAATTTGGGTCGATTGTTTGGCTATCCCCGTTGATCCCCCTCATCCTGAAGAGGCGTACCAATTTATTGATTTCATGTTCAAACCCGAGTCAGGGAAAACCATTGCCCTTTCAGAAGGCGTAGCAATAACGAATGCCAAAAGCCAAGCCCTCTTACCCCAGGAAATCCGCGATAACCCCATTGTCTACCCCTCAGCCGAGGTACTTAAAGTCAGTTACCTGCAACGCGACGTCGGTGAAAAGACAATCGAGCTTTACAGCAAATACTGGCAACAGTTTAAGCTGGCGTTTTAGAGCAAAGGGGTCAGACTCGATTGATACTTTGATCTTAGCCTCCTTGTAATCTGCGGTTCTCCTTTGGAGCTAGGGAATCAGGCATGAGGTCTGCGCCTGATTTTCCAACCAGCGGATTGCCTGAAAAACGCTGAGTTTCATTGCAAATCCTCCTACTCGGGTTAGCACCTACCTCTACCAAGGTCTGGGCAAAATCTGTTTTGTTCGTTATCAATGCTTTGTGTAGCAATGTCATTTTCATTCCGTCCATAACCAGAGTTTTATCAAGAATGAATAGGTTGTTTTTTGCCTTCTCTGCAATTTGGGTAAATAAGGCGTGGTCGTTAATATCCATCGCATATTCAAGTAAAGTCGTCAACATTTGTTGATGATTTCTGTCAGACAGATTAAAGGGATACATTTCCACTAACAATCCTACAACCTTTTGTGCTTTCTGGCTGTATTCGCTTGGCGCAGCAGAATGTTCCCTTGCTTGTTGAAGAATGATGTCGAAAGGACTTTCACCAGCATTATTTTTTTCAGTAAGGCTGGCTGGGGTTTGTTTAAACAAATAGATGCATACCCTTTCATCCAGTAACCAGGATGCATGATGTAAGGCAGTATTAGCCATATTGTCTTTTGTATAGACATCCGCACCTAGGCGTTGTAATAGTTCTACCGTTGACAAATCATAAGACAACAGGGCGCTTTGAATAAAAATATTGGGATTTATAGAGTAGTTCCTTATGAGAGCTTCTGCTAGCTCTAGAGATTGATTTTGCAGAGCAACAGCTACAACCTCCACGAGGTTAACTTTTATCAGTGGATGTGCGAGAAGCCTATCAAAGCCTTCATTGAATCCCATTCTAAACGCATTGGCGAACCAGTTAGCACTGATTTCAATCGAGGCTTCCTTACGGTTATCTAGTATCAGTAATGCAGTATCAATCGAACCATTTGCAACAGCAATTTCCAATGCAGTCCGTCCATAAGCGTCCTTTGCATCAGGAATAACCATACCGCTTTCATATAATTCTTTAACTGTCTCCATATCACGCATCATCACAGCAAGGTGCAAGTGGGTATAGTGATTGGGAGAGGCCTCTTGAAAGGCAATAGCCTCATCCATACTCTTGGGTAATTCATCTTCCTGAAATAAGCGAAAAGCAGCAAGGCGTTCTACTACTGCAGGTCGGTTGAAATGATAAACGTAGGGTATGAATGAATTATTAGCCTCCAAAATATTATAAAGGGTGGGAATTGCTTGATGTCTTTCATAATCATTATGCCCATTCTTCACCAATATGGTTTCGTGCAGTGTACGGTGATCTAAAATATCACTATCCTTGGTAGAATCATTGCTATCGTAAAAATAAATATCCCCCCCCTGCAAGTTTTCGGAAGGTGGTGGAGTGATAGGTTTTATCGACTTCTACATAGGTTCCTTCTGGTAAGCGTGAAAGATATTTCAATATTTCCAGCATGCGTTCTTTAGTCGCGAAAGTTCTTTTTTCCATACCTTCAGGGATAGCTCCAAGACTAGCTAAATTTTCAATCACGTAATGCATATCATTTGGATCAAGGCCCGGGATATCTACTCCATTTTTCAAAGAATCTTTGAATTGCTGGGTATCAGAGGAAAAACGATTTCCTTCCAAGTCTGTTACCTGAATTGGACGTACTGTTTCACCAACTTTAATAAGTGTTATATATGAGGACTTGAAATTCATTTTAGCCATAGCAACCTTACGATTAATCGCCGCTGTAGAAGCTGTGTGAGGAACTGTGTCACTCTGGCAAGAATCATGGGTATTCTTTTGATGACCAAAATAATATAGCGTCGTCAGTTTTGGTATATTAGTTTCTAAATCATCAGCTTGTCCTAACTGAGTCCCTCTAAAACTTGTTCCATCTTTGGAAAGACCTGTCGCATGGCAGCCGAGCCAAAAAAAAGAAAAAGATCATTTGACCACTGCTCAAAAAGCTCATCTAAGTTTTTATACTCTGCTGATTGGGGCAAAAATGCGGGTAATGGCTGTTTTAATGAAGCATTTGTACCATCCCACAAGCTTATGAGCATCAGAGATGTGTAAAAATAGTCCTCTCCTCGAGTCTCAGAGTAATAGTTGTGCAAAAATGAATATCCATTACACAAACCCTCAGCATTAAAAAAACTGACATCCCTGTCCTTTTGTAGCAGACGGTTACTAATTTGTCGATTAAGCCTCGCCTGACTAATATCCAAGGAGTCAGGGATATTAATCCCAGCCCCACTGAGCATTAAGCTATATCTTTTCATGAACTTCTCAGGAGCCGTCCCTTCTGACTGCTCCAATATATCCATAGGGGTATTGCCGTCACTGTCCTTCTCTTCAAGCCATGCGCGATTGAAATCTGGACTGTTCAATACTGCTCTAAGTTCATTGAAGTCTTCTTTAACTAAAACATGCAAGGGATTTGTAGGGGGGTGCGAGGAATCCGGTAAAGTCTCATTGTCTGGCATCGAAAAGCTCCAGCAATTTTCCATATTTTTATTATGGATCGATTTTTGATCGCATTGACCATATAAAAATCATATATACTGGATTAGCTATCTGTTAGTTCTTAGCAAAATAAGTCAGGCATTACTGTATGGATTGAATATACCCAAGTAACTTCAAGATGCCAGGAGATCCTTCACTGCGCGCAGGATGGCGTGCCAAGTTCGGGTGGCGGACTGATCTATTACAATAAATAACGCAAAACAATGCACCTATCTGAATTCGTTCGAGGGATAAGCTTGAATCTCGGTGAATAAAAATCTGAACTTTTAGCGCTCTTCGGAGAGACAAAGCGCCATGAACAGTAAAAAGAAATATCCAGAACCGGAATAAAACAGGAGGGAATCAGTAATTGAGCCAACAATAAAGGATAGCAACATAGCAAGCGCCAAAGGTCTGGTGCTGCTCAAATGCATGGATGCCCTAAACAAAGTAAACAACCAAGCAAGAAAGGCAATTAGACCAATCAAACCAAATTCACTAGCCATTAGCCAATATTGGCTATGAGGCTCTTTTAAATGATGCCCCCAACCAGGTACTGGATTATCTCTTGTGAAATTGTAAGGAAAACTAGCAGTTCCATGTCCAATTAAGGGATGCTGACAAAATAAGGCATAGGCATAGTTATGAAATTTAAAACGGAAACCTACGGAGTTATCACCATCATTGTGCTGATAAGCCTCGTATTGGGTTTTAAGTAGCACTATACGTTCCTTCATAAAGCTGCTCTGGCTATAAATAAGCAAGGATGCCGCACAAATCATAAAAATGCCCACGAGGGCTTTGCGCCAGGAAAAAATCTGGAAAATGAGCAAGCACATGGACAGCAAATAAACTATATAGCCCATCCGGCCGCCATTAACAAAGAGCGCATGATAGCTAAAGAGTAAAAACAGCAGGCTATAGCCTAAACGTTTCAACCAACCCTGATGTTGAAAAGCATATAAGGCAGCCATATAGGCCGCGAAATCTAGCATATAGCCAGTCATAATATGGTTACGAAATAAGCGATCTGGATTGATGTTTATTGAGGGTAAAAAACCTAAGAACTTCAATACTGCCAAGCTGGAGGTTAAAAACATCGCCGCCAGAAAGGCATAAATAGCCATCTTTCTTGCTTTTGCTTCATGAAAACCAATCACTAAGATCGGTAAATAAAGCAATTTGCTGTATTTCTCTAAGGCAAGCAGCCTTTGCGAATAAGTGGTAGGACTCCATAGGCAGGCTAGCAAAACAATGAAAAATAAAATGATCGAGGTCTTACACCAGCCTCGATCTAAAAGACTGGCCAATTCACTGCGATAAACTGGGCTCAATAAAATAGCAACTATTGTCAAACCTAAACAAATACTTTTTGCAGTTGAGCTTAGGGGTAAGACAAAAAAGGATAGTGCCAGAAAAAAAGGAACTGATTTCTGCATGGAAAATCGTTGAGGCAAGCTAATAAGCGTCTCCATGGTATTAATTCTCCTTTACTGTGTCTGGTAATTTATCGAGCTGGGCATCATGATACAACTGCTTAATCCCACGATAAAAAGTACCCTGAGCATTAAAAACTGCAAAAAGAAAACCAGCCTTCCCATCAAGAAAACCACGTTGTAGAAAATAGCAACGAAAAAACATCCAGCCAGTACCCAGCAGGGTCTTTGCAAAAGACCCTCTTTTGTTTTTCTCAATTTTAATTTTGGCGCTGTAAGACGAATAACGGTTTATCTTATAGAGTGCATGACTTACGTCTTTGAAGGAATGGTGCATAATTGGTGTTCTGATTTTGCTTATTCTAGTTTCAACAGGCAAAATTATTTTCTCATGGACAATATCTTCACTAAAACGAGCACCCACTCGCTTGAAAAGGCGTACATGTCGTTGGGGACTTGAGGAAAAGCGTAAGGGATAACCATAAAAATTCATACAGATTGGAACACGATAGGCATCAGCCTTATCTGATGCCATTGCCTCTTTAATAACGGCCTGTAACTTAGCATCAACCGCCTCATCCGCATCAAGGTTCAATACCCAATCGCCAGTTGTCAATGCTAAAGCGCGTTGCTTTTGCACGCCATAGCCCTGCCAATCAGTACTGTAGACTTTATCACTGTACTCTTTGGCAATAGCAACCGTGTTATCGCTGCTACCAGAGTCAAGAACAATAATTTCATCAGCCCATTTGACTGACTCAAGGCAGCGCCTGATATTTACCTCTTCATTTTTAGCAATGACAATAACACTGAGCATGGAATAACCAACTTTGACAAAATCGCTTATTTTAACCAGATATGGGGACAAATGAAATGGTTGAGGAGTTAGTGTCTATGGCATGCCCCTGATCCAGTATCGAATTCCCGCGGCTTGACCGCGGGATCTAGTGGTTAGAAGCTCTTCACTCTGAGCCCTGTAATAGGTCACGTCCCTCCTTGTCTCAGCGCTACGTCATCCAGAGCGCAGCGAAGAATCTCCTGAATGTGGCACAGTGTTAATCCCGGAGATCCTTCGCTGCGCTCTGGATGACGTTGCATTAGGGGGATAGGGCTGACCTATTACTGAACCCTTAGATCCCAAGGTCAAATCGCGGGCATTCGGGATAGGGGTGACTATTATCATGGGCTTTCGTTAGAGTAGCCCGGATGTAACGAAGTGAAATCCATGAGCAGTGGCTCCGAATTCCCGGATTCCGCTTCGCTGCATCCAGGCTACAATAGTTAATATCATCAACTCTTAACAAACACCTTCTCTATGATCATGGCTATCAAAGTGCAACTTACCATCTTTGACTTTCAAAATAACATGACCACCGTGGATTAACTTACCGAAAAGTAACTCATCGGCTAAGGGTTTCTTCACATTTTCCTGGATCAATCTTGCCATTGGCCTTGCTCCCATGGATTTATCGTAGCCATGCTCGATCAGCCAATCACGAGCAGCTTGATCAACTTTAAAAGTTACCCCTTTATTGCTCAGTTGCTCATCAAGTTCCATGATGAATTTATCTACAACAAGACCTATTGTCAGACTATCTAAGGGCGCAAAATTGATTATGGCATCCAATCTGTTTCTAAATTCAGGACTGAATTGACGCTTGATGACCTCAAGACCATCACTACTATTATCCTGTAAAGAGAAACCGATAGACGTTCTGGTAATTTCACTCGCTCCAGCATTAGAGGTCATAACTAAAATGACATGACGGAAATCGGCTTGTCTGCCATTGGTATCAGTCAGGGTTCCATGATCCATAATTTGCAGCAGCAAGTTAAAGACATCTGGATGTGCTTTCTCAATTTCATCAAGAAGCAATACAGCATGCGGATTCTTAGTTACTGCCTCGGTAAGCAAACCACCTTGATCATAGCCAACATAGCCTGGAGGTGCACCAATCAGGCGTGAAACTGTATGTTTCTCCATGTACTCAGACATGTCGAAACGCAATAATTCAATACCTAATACATTGGCTAATTGCCTGGTTACTTCCGTTTTTCCAACGCCAGTTGGGCCTGCAAACAAGAAACAACCTACGGGCTTTTGTGGCTCGCGTAAGCCTGAACGTGCTAATTTGATTGCTGAGGCAAGTGCCGTGATTGCATCGTCTTGACCATAAACCAACAGCTTCAAATCTCTTTCCAGATTTCGGAGTGTATCTTTATCACGAGCAGAGACCTTTTTAACTGGGATTCTGGCAATCTTGGCAACAACGGATTCAATTTCAGTAACACTGATTATCTTCTTGCGTTTTGTCGCAGTTAACAGATTTTGATATGCACCAGCCTCATCCACAACATCGATTGCCTTATCTGGTAAGAAACGATCATTGATATATTTAGCAGATAATTCAGCGGCTGCCTTCAATGCTGGAATCGAGAATTTAACACCATGGTGTTCTTCAAGACGTCCTTTTAATCCTTTAAGAATCTCAAAGGTTTCATCAATGCTAGGCTCTGTAATATCAATTTTTTGGAAGCGTCTGGCTAAGGCTCTGTCTTTCTCAAAAATACCACGGTATTCCTGATAAGTTGTTGAACCGATACATTTTAATTCGCCGTTCGCAAGCAAGGGCTTAATAAGATTGGAAGCATCCATCACTCCACCAGAAGCAGCACCGGCACCGATAATTGTGTGAATTTCATCAATAAATAACACGGCACCATCTTGCTGGCTTAGTTGTTTTAAAACTGCTTTCAAACGTTTTTCAAAATCGCCACGATATTTGGTTCCTGCCAGTAAGGCACCTAAATCCAGTGAGTAGACTACGCAGTTATTGATAGCCTCAGGTACTTCACCATCAACTATTCGTCGCGCCAAGCCTTCAGCTATAGCAGTTTTACCTACTCCAGCCTCACCAACCAACAAAGGATTGTTTTTACGACGACGACACAGGACTTGGATTGTACGTTGAATTTCTTCATGTCGACCAATAAGAGGATCGATTTTGCCAAGTCTGGCTCTCTTATTGAGATTCATGCAGTAGCTATCTAATGGTGATTCGCTACCTTCACCGCCCATGGTTTCTTCATCCATTGATGAGTTCATGCTATCGTTCATTTCGTTATTATGATACTTAGAAACACCATGAGAAATATAATTAATTACATCCAGACGAGTAATATTTTCTCTACGAAGGAAATAGACCGCTTGGCTTTCCTGTTCACTAAAAATAGCCGCCAATACATTAGCGCCTGTAACCTCTGTTTTACCAGCTGATTGTACATGGAAAACAGCTCGTTGCAGAACACGCTGAAAACCAAGAGTAGGCTGAGTTTCACGGTCTAACTCATCATCTGGAATTCGGGGAGTTGTTTCGTCTATAAATTCGACTAAATCTCGGCGTAATGCATCTATGTTAGCATCACAAGCCTGCAACACATTGCCAGCCGCAGGGTTATCAAGCAAAGATAATAGTAAATGTTCAACTGTCATGAATTCATGACGTTTCTCCTTTGCTTCCTTAAAGGCTAGATTTAAGGTGAATTCAAGTTCTTTGTTTAACATTTTGTCGCTCCTCTCTCCAGCCACCACAAATTATTCGGGTTCCATCGTACATAGTAGTGGGTGTTGATTGCTTCTTGCATGATCGTTTACCTGAGCTACTTTCGTTTCCGCTATATCTCTGGTAAACACCCCACAAACGCCCTTTCCCAAAACATGAACCTGTAACATCACCTGCGTTGCTAATTCCTCATTAAAATGAAAAAACTGCCTCAGTACAGCTACCACAAACTCCATTGGAGTGTAATCGTCATTGAGCAAAATGACCTTGTATTTTTTAGGCTCTTTGAGCGCCGGTAGAGCCTCTGACTCTGCCGTTTTACGTTCAACTAAATCCTCTACTGACCAACTACTCATAACGTACACCCTTTATTAATTTTATAGACTTTCAGCGAGCATTTGGCCAGTAAAAGATGATTTAATTACTGAAAAAATTAAACCATGCCACAATCAACAACATCTTGATTAGATAGCTTTCATCTTAGTAGCAACTGCCCTTAGTTTACATAGTCAAAAAATAACCATGCCACTGGTCTTTAAAATAAAAAATCCATTTTGAGCACAATTCGTTGATAATTCAACTTACTGTGATTAAGACAGTTTCCGTTCCGTCTCTGATTAGTAATAAATTCCTTCCCAGCCCATCTCCCGCTGACGGGAGATGGAACTCAAAACCTTTCCTAAGATATGGGAATTGTAACCGCTAATAATTTACATCGAAATCCAGCAAGTTAATATACCCTTTACATATGCTTAATCAGCGCTTTACCAAACTCTGATGAGCTTAAACAGGTAGCTCCATCCATCAAACGCTCTAAATCATAAGTCACCGTTTTGGCCTGTATTGCCCCTTCCATCCCTTTGATGATCAGATCTGCAGCCTCTTTCCACCCCATATAACGAAGCATCATTTCAGCTGAAAGAATAAGAGAACCAGGATTCACTTTATTGAGACCTGCATATTTAGGTGCGGTACCATGTGTTGCTTCAAATACAGCTACTTTATCTCCGATATTAGCACCTGGAGCGATACCGATTCCACCAACCTGAGCAGCGAGGGCATCAGAAATATAATCACCATTTAAATTTAGTGTCGCAATAACGCTGTATTCTTCAGGTCTTAACAAGATCTGTTGTAAGAATGCATCAGCAATTACATCATTGATAATAATTGGCTTTCCTGTATTTGGATTAGTTATTTGCATCCAAGGACCGCCTTGAAAATCTTTTGCACCAAAATTATCACGAGCAACCTGATAGCCCCACTCTTTGAAAGCACCCTCAGTAAACTTCATGATATTCCCTTTATGCACAAAGGTTACCGCGCTGCGATTATTATCAATAGCATACTGAATTGCTGCTTTCACAAGACGAGATGAGCCTTCTTGTGAAACAGGCTTGATCCCGATACCACAATTTTCAGGAAAGCGAATTTTTTTTACGCCCATCTCATTGCGCAAAAATTGGATGACCTTTTTAGCTTCTGCTGTATTAGCTTGCCATTCTATGCCCGCATAGATATCTTCAGAATTTTCACGGAAAATCACCATGTTGGTTTTCCATGGCTCTTTGAGTGGGCTTGGCGTACCTGTAAAATAGCGGATTGGTCGCATACAAGTATAAAGATCCAGCTCTTGGCGAATTGCAACATTGAGTGAGCGAATTCCGCCACCAACTGGTGTTGTTAATGGACCTTTGATTGAGACTATGAATTCTTTGAGCGCATCAAGGGTTTCTTTAGGCAGCCAATTTTCACCACCATAAACCTTCGTTGCTTTTTCACCGGCATAGACTTCCATCCAGGAAATTTTTCTTTTATCGCCATAAGCTTTTGCTACAGCGGCATCAACGACTTCTATCATAGGAGGCGTAACATCCACGCCAATACCGTCTCCCTCAATAAAGGGGATAATTGGACAATCAGGCACTTTTAACTTTAAATCATCTGTCATAGTAATGGCCTGGCCTTGAGCCGGTACGTGGATTTTCTCGAATGTCATTGACAACTCCATCTTGTTAAAGTCGATAATAATAACGTTGGTTATAGATAAAGATCGCCTAAAATCGCAAGACTAGCAGAACTAATTCGAGCATTTTTGGGTGCTTTTAACGAAGAGCGCTTTGATTTATCGAGGATTTAAGGCGACCCTTATCTATAGCTGACCTTAATCATAGCATGTCAAAACACTTTGTCCCAAATGCGTTTGCTTGCATAATACGATTTTTTTTAAAAGCTTTGAGAAATCTCTCCTCTAAGATGCTTTGAGAACTTACAAATATGAGCGATATCTTATTATTTAATAAACCTTATGGTGTAGTCAGCCAATTCACCGGTGAAACTCATGAGGAGACACTAGCACATTATATTAATCTGCCTGGTTTTTACGCTGCTGGCCGTCTGGATAAGAATAGTGAAGGATTATTGTTATTGTCCAATGACGGGAAATTGCAACATCGCTTAAGTCACCCTAACTACAATAAGAAAAAATATTATTGGGTTCAGGTTGAAGGCATTCCAAGGGATGAAGACTTATTACCTTTAAGAAAAGGATTGCGACTACAGCAAACACAATTTTTACCTGCCCAAGCCAAAATTATTGAAGAACCTCGATTGTGGCCAAGAACACCGCCAGTGCGATTTCGTAAAACTGTTCCGACCAGTTGGCTTGAAATTATTTTATCTGAGGGGAAAAACCATCAAATCCGTAGAATGACCGCGGCAATTGGCTTCCCAACACTAAGGTTGGTGCGTCATCGTATTGCTGATTGGTCTTTAGGTGAGCTCATGCCTGGGGAATATCGGTTATTAACAATATCGTAGCCTGTTCTCACTCTCCTCCCGTCATCCCGAACAGAGTGAGGGATCTCCGGGATTAGCACAGTGCTACACATCAGGAGATGTCTCTCTACGTTCGACATGACGTACGTTTTTGGGAGCGTAGCGAAGGATCTCCTGAATGTGGCAGAGTGCTAGTCCCGGAGATCCTTCGCTACGCTCAGGATGACGTGCTATGGGAGGTAACCTATACTACGTTCGCAATGACAGAAAAAACAATTATCTGCGATAAGCGGCTTTAATTGCTAAAGTGTCATCAGCAAGCAAACGAACCCAAGGCCAGAGCAGGATTGTTATTAGGGTGGATCCCAAGGGCATAATAAAACCATAGTAATACCCAAGTGATGCGTCGATCATCAGGATCACCGCCTGATAGAGCAGGCAAAAAAACCCAATCAAGGCCATTTGCTGTCCCATAGTAAATAAGCGGAATCGCCGGGCTTTGGTACTGGCTATCCATGAAACTATTGATAGGGCGAAGGCATGTTCTCCCAACACTGTGGAAAGCAATACATCGAGAGCTAAACCAATAACTAACAAAAGCATCAAATTAAAATGATCAGGTAAGAAAAACTGCAGATAAAGCAATAAAACAAGTACCCATGGCGGTCTAAGACCGATAAGAAGTTCTGGCAGAGGTAAAATTGTCAATGCAAGGACAAGCAAGGCAGCAACAAATAAGCGAGGGCCTAATGAGGTCATGTATTCGCTCCTATAGCATTCATACGCTCATTGATTTGTGCTGTTAGCTCTTCCTGCTCTTTATCAGGCCAAATGAGCAAGACTAAACGGTTTCGATTGAGCAAAGCAATTGGGCTAACATCCACCTTAATAAAAGCTTCACCGGGAATACTCTTTATTTGCTCTACACGCCCTACAGGATAGCCTTCTGGATAAAGACGTCCAAGTCCTGAGGTAACCAGCAAATCCCCTTTATTGATGGGTGATGATTTTGGCAAGTTCACTAAAGATAATTGGCTCATATTGTTGGTACCTACCAAAATTGCACGTTCCCCAGTGCGATTATTTCTCACAGGTACAGCACTCTTAGCATCTGAAATCAGTAAGACCGTGCTTGTCATATAGCCAACATCGATGATTTGCCCCATCACGCCTTTTGCATCAAGCACAGGTTGCCCTGTATAGACGCCATCTCGTTTGCCCTTATTCAAAACCACTAATTGACGTGAAACGCTGGTATCAACAGCCAAGATTTGTGCTGCCATTGCCCGCATTCTTGCTTTAGTGGAGGTCAATAGCAATTCTCTGAGTTGCGAATTTTCTTCTTTAATGACCAACAATTTTTGTAATTCTGCTTCCAGCATAGTTTGCTGGTAGCGCAATTTCATATTTTCATCAATTAAGGCTTTTTTGGCGCTAACCAGGGATTGCACCCAACCAATAATCCGCACTGGATAATCAACAGCATACTGTAATGGAGAAATTACTAGGGCAAAACCACTACGAACACTATCAAGATACCTGTAGTGGTAATCAGAAAACATGAGTGACATAGATAACAAAGCAGCAAGCACAAAACTAAATGATCGGTGCTTGCCCTTAGCAAAAAGTCTGCTTCTATGATTATTCTGTTGAGAGGAAATCACCGCCGCGTAGATCCATTGTTTCCAAGGCTTTACCACCACCACGAGCAACGCAGGTTAACGGATCTTCTGCAACTAACACGGGTAGACCTGTTTCTTCCATCAATAAGGTATCCATATTTTTTAGAAGAGCTCCGCCACCGGTAAGAACCATACCCCGCTCGGCAATATCGGCTGCCAATTCAGGTGGAGCAAGTTCTAGGGCTGCTCTTACTGCGCCTACAATACCAGACAAAGGTTCTTGCAAGGCTTCAAGAATTTCTGCACTCGTTAGAGTAAAGCTACGAGGCACGCCTTCAGCCAGGTTTCTACCTCTTACTTCGATTTCGAAGAGATCCCTGCTTGGGAAGGCTGAACCAATTTCGTGTTTAATACGTTCTGCTGTAGTTTCACCAATCAGTGTGCCGTAATTACGACGTACATAGGAAACAATCGCATCATCAAATTTGTCTCCACCAATTCGAACTGATTGGTGATAGACAATACCACTAAGAGAAATAATCGCGACCTCAGTTGTACCACCACCGATATCAACAACCATTGAACCACTTGCTTCCTCGACTGGCATTCCTGAGCCCAAGGCTGCTGCCATTGGTTCTTCAATGAGGAATACTTCACGCGCACCAGCACCCATCGCAGACTCTCGAATAGCACGTCGTTCAACTTGGGTGGAACCACAGGGAACACAGACAAGGACACGCGGGCTAGGGCGTAGGAAACGATTTTCATGAACTTTGTGAATGAAATGCTGGAGCATTTTCTCGGTAACAAAGAAATCAGCAATCACGCCATCTTTCATTGGTCTGATAGCATTGATATTTCCGGGTGTTCTTCCTAACATGCGTTTAGCTTCAATACCAACAGCAGCTACACGCTTTTGGCCAGACTCGTTGCGTAAGGCAACGACCGATGGCTCGTTTAAGACAATCCCTTTATCCCTGACGTAAATCAGTGTATTAGCTGTTCCCAAATCGATTGATAAATCGTTGGAAAAAACACCCCGCAATTTCCTGAACATAACCGATAACACCCCATTATTTTTTTGGCGAGTACTTTAACCTATCTTGAAATAAAAATCGACAACTCTTTGTGAAGTTTTATTTACTTTCCCTTAATTTTTAAAACTGCTTGATTAAAAGCAATTTTAAAAAATATTCTAAAAAGATAGTCTCAAAATATCTTGAATACAGCGTAAGAATGAAAAACCTCTTCTCGCCTATCTCATTCCCGCGACTTGGCCGCGGGATCCATATGTCTAGTACTACTGCAGGATCCCACGGTCAAGCCACGGGAATACGGATTAATTAGATCTATATTTTGTATTTATCTTTCAGGCCTAAAGTAATGCCAACAGACCCCAAATTTTTACAAAAAAACCTTAGTTAATAGTAAACACTTCTTGCAATTGATTTAAATGATTCTTCACAAATTGCTTACCAAATCCCTTCACTTTTTCCAAATCGTCGAGGGACTTAAATTTACCATGTTCCTCGCGATATTTAATAATGGCTTCTGCCCGTTTTTGCCCTATCCCTTTCACAGATTTAGCCAAGGTTTTTACATCAGCATTGTTTAAATCAATTTTTACCTGAGAAGAATTGACTGCTGGATAATTGCTAATTGGTAGATTAGCAGCCTTGAGAGGAAGAGATATAACACATAGCGACAACGCAGCAGCAAAAATAGTTGCTTTCATTTTAAAACTCCTTATTGATTGGACTAAGGTGGTTAATATTTTTCCGAATAAACCACCACTACTTCTTCATAGCGAAGAGGCAAACGAGTATTGCAGTATTTTCCTTAGCTGTCGAGATTTAGTTGCGTAAAATGTTGGCTTATCACATAGGCTACGCAAGATGTTAATTTTTCAACCATTTTCAGATCTAAAAATTCATTGGGTCCATGGGCATTTGAATGCGGACCCAAGACACCGGTTATCAGGAATTGGGCTTGCGGAAACTTTTCGCCAAGCATTCCCATAAAAGGAATAGTTCCCCCCTCACCCATATAGACAGCTGGTTTTTGATAAAAAGTCATAGATGCATCATCAACAGCTTTAGCCAACCATCCAGCCAATTGCGGTGCATTCCAGCCTTTTGCGGCATCATCAATGCGAAAGCTAATCTTTGCTTGATAGGGTGGGTTTTCCGTTAAGGCTGTTTGCATTGCTTCCGCTGCTGTTTGTGGAGCAACCAGAGGGGGCAAGCGCATTGATAACTTAAAGGCAGTTTGTGGTCTGAGCACGTTTCCGGCATCTGCAATAGCTGGCAGACCTGCGGCACCAGTCACCGATAACGCTGGGCGCCAGGTTCTATTTAGGATTAATTCTGTTTTATCCAGTGTTAGCGGCTCTACCCCGGGATGAAAGGGAAAACTTTGGTAGATATTCTCTCCTAAAACCCCTGCACAGGCTTTTGCCTGATCGATTCGCTCTTGGGGGATATCACAATGAAGGGCTGCTAGTTTAACCTCGCCACTTAGCTCATCTTCAATACGGCTAATCAGTTGTTTTACAACACGAAAACTATCCGCGACAATCCCGCTTGCATAACCTGAATGCACGCCTTCGCTAATCAGTTCGACAGTTAACTCACCTACGATATTGCCACGTAGAGAAGTAGTCATCCATAATTGCTCATAATTACCAGCCCCAGAATCCAGGCAAATAACCAACGAGGGTTCACCAATTTTATCCTTTAATGCATCGATATAATAAGGCAGATCATAGCTACCACTCTCTTCACAAGCTTCGATAATCAATACGCAGCGTGCATGGGGTAAGCCCTGGTCTTGTAAGGCCTTTAGTGCAGTTAGCGAAGCGAAAGCTGCGTAACCATCATCAGCGCCTCCACGTCCATAAAGACGATCATTCTTGATCACTGGCGTCCAAGGGCCTAAGCCCTCTTGCCAACCGGACATCTCTGGTTGCTTATCAAGATGCCCATAAAGCAACACTGTAGCCTCTGCTTGACCGGGTACTTCCATGAATAATAAGGGGGTTCGCCCAGGAAGGCGGATAACTTCCAGCTTCATCCCCACTGGTGCATGAGCTTTACACCAATTGGCAACATGGTTAACCGCCTGATCCATATAGCCATGCTTTTGCCAATCCTTATCAAAATGAGGGGATTTATTAGGAATTTTTATATAGTCACACAATGAGGGCAGTATATCCTTTTGCCAAACCTGTCTCACATAGTCATACAGCTTTTGGGGATTCAACATGCATCTGCTCCTTGATGAGTGCTATGATTTTCAGGGTTGCGGATTCAATATCTAATCCTTTGATTTTTTTTATAATTTCTTCTTTATGTAAGCTGACTTCTTTCATTGCTTCCAAGAAATTGTCGGTCGTTAAGGACTCATCATCAATAACCAGACTAATTCCCTGTTGTTTGAAATAACTTGCGTTTTGAATCTGATCGCCGCGGCTAGCATTAACTGATAAAGGAACAAGCACATGCGGTTTTTGCAAGGCCAGTATTTCATATAAGGCATTGGCGCCCGCTCTTGATACAACGACATCACTAGCAGCAAAGAGATCAGCAAGCTCTTTATTGACATATTCAAACTGACAATAATCATTACGATTATGAAAGGCAGGATCAACCTTGCCCTTGCCGCAGAGATGAATAACCTGATACTGCTCGCATAACTCTGGCAAGGCCGCGCGCAAGGCCTTATTGAGCCTTAAGGAACCTTGACTCCCGCCCATCACCAGCAGGCAGGGCTTGTCCTTGTTGAACCCGCATAAATCCAAGCCAGCGCTCTTAGAGCCTTTAAATAACTCCTGGCGAATGGGAGTTCCTGTAATTTCAACCTTTGATTGGTCTTTAAAATGCTTTTTTGCTGCTGCAAAGGTAACGCAGATTTTATCGACAAAGGGGAAACTGAGCCGATTCGCCAAACCGGGGCTCATATCTGATTCATGAGCAATAACTGGGATGCGATTTAACCAGGCAGCAACAACAATAGGAAAGGCGACAAAGCCTCCCTTTGAAAAAACAACCTCTGTTTTTAGTTTGCGTAATAAGCGATAAGCCTGGATGATGCCCCAAAAGGTCTTGAAAGGGTCGAGAAAATTTTGCCAACTGAAATAGCGTCGTAGCTTTCCGGTACTCACTGAATGATAGGGAATCTGCAAAGGAGCAATCATGTCTTTTTCAACACCATCGCCAGAGCCAATATAATCGATTTGCCAGCCTTCTTTCTGCATCGCCTCTATCAAAGCCAAATTGGGTGTTACATGGCCAGCGCTACCTCCGCCAGTAAAGACAATTCGTGGATTCATTGGACACCCCTAATTAGTAAACTTAGATCTATCGCCCTGATCGATTTGGTCATTGCTCCCACGGAAATAAAATCGACTCCTAATTGCGCAATTCTAGTAATATTTGTCAAATCAATACCACCAGAAGCTTCTAGCTGGCAGCCATAGGGCTGATTAATCGCCACAGCTTCTTGCAACAGGCTTAGGCTAAAGTTATCGAGTAAAATCCTATCGGGTTTTGCTTCTAAAGCCTCACACAGTTCCGCTATGGTTTCTACCTCTATCTCAACAAACAAATCCTTGCGAAGCGCCCTTGCCTGTTGGATAGCCTTAGAAATCGAGCCACAAGACTTGATATGATTTTCTTTGATTAAAAAGGCATCATACAAACCGAGTCGATGATTAACACCGCCAGCACAAGCCACCGCATATTTTTGGGCAAGCCTTAAACCAGGTAAGGTTTTACGGGTATCGAGCAAGCGAGTTTTGCTACCTTTAATGGCATCCAAATAACGATGAGTTTGGGTTGCTGTCGCTGAAAGAGTCTGTAAAAAATTGAGAGCAGTCCGCTCAGCAGTTAAAATCGCTCTTGCTGGGCCTTTAATCTCACATAAGGTACCTGGTTGTGAGAGCCACTCTCCTTCTTCAACCAGCCAGTTTAATTCGATTGCAGGACTTAGGGCAGCAAATACGGCATCGACCCAGGGGCGGCCGCAAACTAACATAGGTTCACGCGAAATGATTTCAGCTTCAACTACAAGATGAGCTGGCAGTAAAGCAGCACTTACATCACCAGAACCAACATCCTCATCCAACGCACGCTGGACATCTACCAAAATATCGGACTGTTTTAAATTCATGCTTTAGTCTCTCTCGCATTATGGGCATATCTTGCTTTTAATAGAGGTGGAGCAATAAAGGTTGTTACGATCACCATCAATACTATCGCTGAAAAAAGCTGATCTGACATAACACCGAGGGTTCTGCCAATTGAGGCGAAAACCAATCCAACCTCACCGCGAGGCAGCATGCCGATGCCTATTAGCAAGCGATCATCTTTACGATTACCACCCATGCCACTAATAAGTTTACCAAGGATTGCTGCAACAATCAGACCACTAGCCATAAGCAAAACAGGCCAGTGGCAAAATTCTTCTAGTTTTACCTGAATCCCAATCAGCATAAAAAACAGCGGCGCCAAAATAGATTCCAAGGGGGCAATCAGGTTTTTAATACTCTGCGAATGTGTATTGGACCATTCCGGTGAATTGAAAAAATCATCATGCAAAATTAGGCCTGCGGCGAAAGCGCCGATAATTGTCGCTAAGTGGACCAAAGTTGCCAGCCAAGCAAAGGCCATGACAAAAACAAAGGCAACAAACAACTTCAATTCCCACAGTTCTAAAAAACTAAAACAACGAACAGCCTGGCGCACAAGCCAGGGACCAATCAATAAGACACCTGCAAAAAAGAGTAGGGATGAGATGATAATCTGCATAACCATCATCAGATTCACTACACCAGTTATCACCACAGAACTTACAACAGCGAGAATAATTAAGCCTAAAATATCATCAATCATTGCAGCGCCGAGAATTGTTTTCGCTTCACGGGTGCGCATTTTTTTCATTTCAGAAAGGACGCGAGCTGTAATACCTATACTGGTTGCCGACAAGGTCGCCGCAACAAAGAGATGAGCCTTATAATCGGATTCTGGCATAAGCAGATAAGCAACGAGAAAACCAAGGATAATCGGAGCAATTACGCCAACCACAGCCACCTGGATCGATTCGCGCCCTGTATGCCGCAACTCTTCAACCGAGGTTTCCAAACCCACTTTAAATAGTAGAAAGATGACGCCATAACGGGCAAAAATATCTAAAACATAGGCCACCTTAATGAGATCAATACCCTCCTCTCCCGCTAAAGCCGCTGTTACTTGGTTTGCATAAAAAGTGTTGGGGATAGAGTCACTAACAGCCTGGGCAAGAGGGGTGCCAGCAAGCATTTCGCGCATAATATTGAAGATCGATGAGCCTTCCCTGACTACAACAACCAATTCTAAGCCAAAGTAATAGCAAAGATTGCCAAGCACTACCCCCATAAGCAACTCGCCAAGAACAGCAGGTTGTTTAAATCGACCCGCTAGATAGCGGCCAATCACAGCGAAAAAAAAGATTAGCGTGACCCAAAGTATGACTGCGGCAACAGGGTCATGATGTTGAATCTGTTGCGCTTGAGCAAAGGCTATGGCAGGAAATAATCCTGCCAGCAGAAGCCATTTCCTTAGGCTCTTCATCGTGAACCAGAATTCTGTTCAGCTAAGAATAAACAGGTCTCTAAGACAGAATCAGGATTTAAGGAAACGCTATCGATACCCTCTTTCATCAACCAAAGGGCAAAATCCTGATGATCAGATGGTCCTTGACCACAAATTCCGACATACTTACCTGCCTTTTTACAGGTTGAAATTGCCAGATGTAATAAGGCTTTCACTGCATCGTTGCGCTCATCAAATTGGGCTGCAATCAATCCTGAGTCTCTATCCAGGCCTAGTGTAAGTTGGGTTAGATCATTAGAACCAATGGAAAAACCATCAAAATGCTCTAAAAACTCACTTGCTAGCAAGGCGTTTGAGGGTAATTCACACATCATAATGACGCGCAGAGCTTCTTTACCCCGCTCCAAACCATGTGTTTTCAGTACATCGATAACTTGTTTAGCTTCTGCCACTGTTCTGACGAAGGGAATCATCACTTCAACATTTTTTAGCCCCATGTCTTCACGTACCCGTCGAACAGCCTGGCATTCAAGCGCAAAACAATCAGCAAAACTGTCTGAAACATAGCGTGAAGCGCCACGAAAACCGAGCATCGGATTTTCTTCATGAGGTTCGTAATATTTACCACCCACTAAGTTGGCATATTCATTGGATTTAAAATCTGACAAGCGGACAATAACAGGCTTGGGGTAAAAGGCTGCAGCGATGGTTGCAATACCCTCTTTTAAACGCTCTACATAATATTCAACGGGTGAAGCATAAGCCGCCGTTTTATCACTAATAAAACTCTTGAGTTCTTTGTCTTCTAAGCTGTCAAATTCCAACAGGGCTTTAGGATGAATACCTATAGTATTCGAAATCAAAAATTCAAGTCGAGCCAAGCCAACGCCGGCATTAGGAACAGACTGAAAGGTAAACGCCCGCTCAGGATTACCCACATTGAGCATCACTTTGATAGGCAGATCAGGCATGGTATTGATGTCAAGATGAATCTGCTCAAAAGGCAGAATTCCCTCGTAAACATAGCCGATATCCCCTTCGGCACAACTTACAGTCACCTCATCGCCATCGTGAATAGTTTTAGTTGCATCACCACAGCCAACAACAGCAGGGATACCTAATTCACGCGCAATAATTGCGGCATGACAGGTTCTGCCGCCGCGATTCGTAACAATCGCTGCAGCCCGCTTCATGACCGGTTCCCAATCAGGGTCGGTCATATCAGAAATAAGCACATCACCTGGTTGAACCCGATGCATTTCACTAATATCACTAATAACCCTGGCACGTCCCTGACCTATTCTTTGGCCAATGCTACGCCCTTCACTTAAAACCTTACCCTCAGCTTTCAGGCTATAGCGCTCTAGTACTTGCTTGTTAGAACGACTCTTAACTGTTTCAGGACGGGCTTGCAGGATATAAAGTCTGCCATTTTTTCCATCTTTGGCCCATTCGATATCCATTGGCTTACCATAGTGCTGTTCAATAATAAGTGCCTGTTTAGCCAAGAGTTCGGCCTCTTCAGCAGATAGGGAAAATTGCAAACGGTCAGCAGCTGGCACGTCCTCTGTTTTAACATTAGCATTATCACAATAAACCATTTTCTGCATTTTAGAACCAAGAACACGGCGAATTACCGCTGGTTTACCTGCTTTTAAGATAGGTTTATGTACATAAAATTCATCAGGATTTACCGCTCCCTGCACAACCATTTCCCCTAAACCATAGGCAGAGGTGATAAAAACCACCTGATCAAAACCAGATTCCGTATCCATAGTGAACATCACCCCACTCACAGCAAGATCACTACGAATCATTTGCTGAATTCCCGCAGATAAGGCGACTTCATGATGAGCAAAATCATGGTGGCTACGATAAGTAATTGCCCGATCGTTGTATAAGGAGGCAAATACCTGCTTAATAGCGATCATAATGGCATCGATACCACGGACATTTAAATAGGTTTCTTGCTGGCCTGCGAAAGAAGCCTCTGGCAAATCCTCTGCTGTTGCTGAAGACCGTACTGCAACACTAAAATCATCATGGCCTATGGTTTTTGCCAGATTGGCGTAGGAAGCTCGTACAGCTTTTTCGAATTCTGGAGAAAAAGGAGCATCGATAACCATCTGGCGAATTGTCTTGCCAACCTGGGCGAGCTGAGTCAAATCATCAGGATTAAGTGTATCGAGTAACGCATAGATTTTTTTGTCTAAACCGTTAGAGGTCAAAAATTCATTAAAAGACGCAGCTGTCGTTGCAAAACCAGTTGGTACTGAAACCCCTGCAGAAGATAAATGAGATATCATTTCACCTAAAGAAGCATTTTTACCGCCGACCTGCTCTAAATCCTTCATACCTAAATGCTGCAAATCAATTGTATGTGTACCGACTGCCATATTTAACCTCTAGTCCTTAAAAATGTCGTTCATTCTACTTAAAATGCTGGGTGATGTGAATTGTATCCTTACTTTGACGTATAGATTTTTTATGCCGCCATTGCAAGTACCGTAGGCTGGGCTAACAAGTCATAGCCGTCAGGCTAAGGATTTTTGTTCATTTAATGCACCCAGTTCCTACGTGCCGCGGCTTGTCCGCGGCATCCAGCTGGATACTAATAGGTCACTCTGAACTCCAGGATACCGCGGACAAGCCGCGGTACGTAGACATCGGAGGCTTAGCCTGACGGCAATGGGCTTGTCAGCCCAGCCTACGGCCTAAAACTCAAATTAAGCAATTAACCGCCTTCGACTGCGATTTATATTGGTGATACTATTTGAGTCTAACCAGTTAGCTTATTGAATCCACATGCCTTCTCAGAATTCTAAGATTTCTATTATTGCCCCAATGTACAATGAAGAAGCAATTATCGAGAGTTTCCTGCAAGAAACAATCAAGGTATTGAATAGTCATTACAAAAGCTATGAATTAATACTGGTTGACGATGGCTCAACCGATCACACTATTTTGCGTTGCCTCCCCTTTGTTAAGGCAAATAAAAATATTCGTTTACTTTCATTTTCACGTAATTACGGCCATGAGATTGCTTCAACTGCCGGCCTTGATCATGCTCACGGTGACTACGTTATATTGATGGACTCTGATTTACAACATCCCCCCGAGCTTATTCCTGCCATGATTAAAAAAGCAGCCGAAGGCTATGATGTAGTTTGCGCGGCTAGAATTAGCAGGAAGCATGAGCCGCTATTAAAACGATTTGCCGCTAAAATTTTTTACCGCTTTACACGAAAAATGACTGGCTTTGATATGCAGGGTGACACGGGTAATTTTCGTTTATTAACATCTAAGGTTGTTGAGTCACTTAGAAAAATGAAAGAATCCAATCGCCATCTGGTCATGATGTTTGCCTATGTCGGATTTAAAACTGCGACGATTCCTTATAATTGTCCTCCTCGAAGAGCAGGGAGGAGCAAATATAATTTAAAAAAGTTAATCAATTTATCCTTAGATTCAATTATTTCCTTCTCTGCCCGCCCCTTACGCGCCATGTCGATTTTATCGATTTTTATTAGTGCAGTGATGATGCTCTACGCCGGATTTATTCTGATGGAAAAACTCTTTACCCATCAGCATTTAGCTGAAGGAATAGCGTCCATTATTTTTCTGACTTCGGGATTATTTTCTGTTTTGTTCTTATTTTTAGCGATTATTTCGGAATACATTAGTCGTATTCTTGTTGAAACAAAAAATCGTCCTTTGTATTACATCAAACAAGAAATTACTCATGAGACCGTTGAACATTTTAATTAGAGCAGGGCTGTGTATACCCTTTTGCACTATAGACTGTCATTGCAAACGCCTCAGTCCCTTTGAGCCAATCCGTCATCCCGAGCGTAGAGAGGGGTCTCCGGGATTAGCACTGCGCCACATTCAGGAGATGTCTCACTACGTTCGACATGACGTGCATATGCAGCATTCATACAGAAAATGGACTTAATATGATTAAAAACATCATCTTATGCGCTGATGACTATGGACAAAATGAGTTTGTTTGCGAAGGTATTTTATTGCTAGCCAAGCGAAAAAGGATCAATGCCATCAGTTGCCTGGTTAACACGCCAGATTGGTCAGAGGCTTGCGATCGATTAAAACCCGTTAAAAATAGCAGTTATCTTGGCCTGCACTTAAACCTCACTTTCGGTCAGGCCTTAAGCCTTAAATGGCGGGAAAGATACCCTGCCAATTTTAGTTCACTTCCTTCGTTGATTAAGCAAGCTTATTTAAGGCGTTTAGACAGAGACTGTGTTGAGGCAGAAATTTGCGCCCAAATTGATGCGTTTACGCAAGCAATGAATGCGCCTCCTGATTTTATTGATGGACATCAACACATACACCAATTACCTGTTGTCAGAGAAGCCTTAGTCAGCATTTATAAGCAAAAGAATTTAACCGCCTTTTGCCGTAATACCAGTTGCCGTTGGCAGGATTTTATTTCACACCCCAATTTTCCCAAACGCCAGGCGATTTCCTTGCTGGGCGGCCAAAACTTTAAAAGGCTGTTAAAACGGCAAACAATCCTGGCAAATTCAAGCTTCGCTGGTAGTTATAATTTCGTCAAAGCGAATAATTACCGGCATTATTTCAAACGCTTTTTAAAATTAATTCACTCCGGCGGACTTATTATGTGCCACCCAGGAACTACTTCGCTTGATTTAACTGATCCTTTGCAGCAATATCGCCACCACGAGTTTAATTATTTTATGAGTAATGTATTTCTAAGCGACCTGAATGATGCCCACTGTCGTTTAGTACCAAAAGTAAACCATGATCGACGAATACCATAGACCTCCGAAAAACCTACGTCATGTCGAAGGTAATGAGGGATCTCGTGAACGCCAGGAGATCCCTCACTACGTTCGGGATGACGTGAAGCTGTTTTACTATCAGGCAGCAGCTGTATTAACCTTTCTCCTTTTGTGCCGGTTGCTGGCAATGTATTTTGTGCCACTTATGGACTCCACTGAGGCCAGATATGCTGAAATTGCCCGTGAGATGTTGCAAACGCAAAACTGGATTACGCTTTTACACAATTATGGCAGCCCTTTTCTGGCAAAGCCGCCCTTATCAACCTGGCTCTCAGCCACCTCGCTATCCTTGTTCGGTATTAATGAATTGGCAGTTCGCTTGCCTAGTTTGCTCTTATCCATAGCAATACTGTGGCTTGTTTGGTCCCTGGCCAAGAAACGTAGCGGCTCAGTGGTTGCCCTGCTCACTGTTTTATTCTTGGCAGGCAGTCTTTATTTCTACCTTAATGCAGGTGCCGTAATGACCGACGCTGCACTTATTTTCTGTACAACGCTCTCCATGGTCGCCTTTTGGCAAGCAGTGGTTGAACGCTCCAAGCTCTGGGCTTATCTCTTTTTTGTTGCTCTAGGTTTAGGACTATTAACCAAAGGGCCTGCCGCCTTTGTACTTAGCGTACTTCCCTCTTTTCTATGGCTGATCATTAGCAAACAATGGTCGGCTTTTTATCGACAAATGCCCCTGTTCAAAGGAAGCCTGATTACCCTGGCTATTGCCCTGCCTTGGTATGTCTTAGCCGAGCTTCGTTCGCCGGGTTTTCTAAACTATTTTATTATTGGCGAGCATTTCAACCGCTTCTTTGTATCGTCCTGGAATGGCAATCAATATGGTTATTCTCACGCTAAACCTTATGGAACTATCTGGATTTATTGTCTAATCGGCTTTTTTCCTTGGTCAGTTGTTGCGCTAAACTGGTTAGGTCATCAGGCTAAGAATTTAGGCGCTTTGTTGCGGCAGGAGGATCAAGGCTGGCTTAACTATCTTTTGCTTTGGGCCTATGTTCCCTTAGTTTTTTTTAGTTTTTCCAAAAATATTATTTATACCTATTGTTTTTCGACCTTACCAGCCTTCGCCCTGTTGTTCGCCGAACTATGGCAACGTTCCGGTATTCGCTTAAAAACTGTGAAAAGGTTTATGCTTTTAACGACGCTAACCGGCTTTATATTCTTATTTGCGACCCTAGTTTTAATCGCCAAACCAGGAAAAATTGCCAAATCGCAAAAACCAATTATTAGTGCCTGGGAAAGTGAAAACCCGCCTGCTGATTCTAAATTAATCTATTGGGCAACCCGGCTGGAATATTCCGCACAGTTTTATTCAAAAGGAAGAGCCTTGGCCACAAGAGATTTCAACTATCTAAGCCAGTTTTTTAGAGATCGCAAAAACCGTTATCTGGTTATCAGTACCAAAGAAACTACCCAACTTCCACAGGATTTTTATTCGCAGTTTACCACGCTGCGTGTCATTCAGATGACTAATGATCAGCAGTTGCTGTTAGGTAGATCTACTGTCTATACAAGCGAAGATTCAAAGGCGGCTCTATCGCCTCAGAAGAACGAATCGGATTAATATCCAAGCCGCCTCGGCGTGTATATCTGGCGTAAACTGTCAGAGTCTCTGGTTGGCAACGTTCCATGACATCCATAAAAATACGCTCGACACATTGTTCATGAAATTCATTGTGGTTACGAAAAGAAACCAAGTACTGTAGCAAAGACTCATTATTGATTCGGGGTCCTGAATAGTTGATTGAAATGGAACCCCAATCCGGCTGTCCTGTTACCGGACAATTGGATTTTAGTAAATGACTGTAAACTGAGCAATTTTCTACTCGCTGCTCATCTGTCACAAGAATATCTGCCTTAACCTTATACGCTGAGTAACTGATATCTAAGTCATCCAGATAAATTCCCTCAAACTGCGCTATTTTTGCGTTTGCAAAATCATTCGCCAAATAAATGAGCACCTCAACCTCAGCCCCTGCTGCCTTGGAAAGATCTCGTTTTATCAGGTCGCGAACAACATCTACGGAAGCAAAACGGGTGTTATTAAAGGAATTCAGATAAAGCTTGAAGGATTTAGATTCGATGATATTGGGCGAATTACAAGGAATAATAATATCGCCAATAGCAACGACTGGTTTACATTTTTCATTCAGCCATGAAAGTTCAAAAGCAGTCCATATATCATACCCCTTAAAGGGTAAAGGCAGGCTGACAGCAATGGCATCACGCTTAGGCTGCCTGGAAATTGGAAAAAGCAGTGTGTCATCATAGTTATCAATGTAGATGCTGCGTTGACCAAGTGGAGAACTGCTTAAATCTTGTGCGGACATAGTAGTACTAATTTCATTGCGTCAGAATGGGCATGGATAATAACAAATTAGCTTTGAATTTGCATTAATTTAGTGCAGAGGCTCTATAGTTCAGAAAATTCTTTAATTCACATCTAGCGCCGCATCTAATATCATATAGGCTTTCTTATCTGTGGCGGCTTACCTATGACCCTATCTTCTCTCAATGCAATTTCACCTATTGACGGGCGTTATCACAAAAAAACCAATTCGCTGAGCCCTTATTTTAGTGAGTTTGCGCTGATTTATTATCGTTTAATGGTTGAAATTCGTTGGCTAGAAGCCCTGGCAGCCAATAAGGAGATTAGCGAAATTTCTGAGTTTGATAATGAAGCAAAAGCTTATCTCACAGAAATTCTGGTTAATTTTGATGAAGAAGAGGCAGAGAAAGTCAAAAATTATGAAAAACAAACGAATCATGATGTCAAAGCCGTCGAATATTACCTCAAAGATAAGCTAGAGCAAGCGCCAAGTTTAAATAGATATATCGGTTTCATTCACTTTGCTTGTACCTCCGAAGATATTAATAACGTCGCTTATGCCCTGATGGTTAAAGAAGCCTTAGCGCAAATTATACAACCGACACTGGCGGAGATTATCGGCAGCATAACCATGCTAGGCAAGCAGCACGGCGACGTGGCTATGCTGGCAAGAACTCACGGACAACCTGCGACGCCCACAACTATTGGCAAGGAGTTAGTTAACTTTGTTGCTCGCTTAAAGCGCCCGCAACAACAACTTGCAGAGGTATTAATCCCCGCTAAATGCAATGGCGCTGTCGGAAATTATAATGCCCACCTCGTTGCTTATCCCCAAGTCGATTGGCGAAAGCATTGTGCTAGCTTTATTAGTTCGCTTGGCCTGTCATTTAGCGCTTATACCACGCAAATCGAGCCGCATGATGGCCTGGCGGAAGTCGCACATATCATGATCCGAATTAATAATATCCTGCTTGATTACACTCGAGATATCTGGACTTATATTTCGATGAACTACTTTAAACAAAAAACAGTTGCTGAAGAGGTAGGCTCATCAACTATGCCACACAAGGTTAACCCTATCGATTTTGAAAATGCTGAGGGTAATCTTGGTTTAGCTAATTCTCTTTTTGAACATTTTGCCCACAAGCTGACACAGTCTCGCTTGCAACGTGATCTTTCCGACTCAACCGTATTGCGCAACATAGGTGTTGCCTTCGCCTATACCCTGATTGCTTACCAAGCCATTGCCAAAGGCAATGATAAATTGCAGATCAATGCGCGTGCTTTGCAACAAGATTTAAATGCAAATTGGGAGGTTTTAGCCGAAGCCATCCAAACTGTGATGCGTCGCTACGAAGTCCCAAATGCCTATGAGCAGCTTAAGGCCTTAACCCGCGGCCAAGGTATTGATAAAGAAAACCTGAGAAAGTTCATTCAATCCCTGCAAATACCTGAAGAGGTTAAAGCTCAACTGATTGATTTAACACCAGAGAAATACACGGGTCTAGCCGCACAATTGGTAAAAGCGTTTTCATGAGTACAACCTTATCGCAACAAGGCAAGTCCTTGGAATTTGATGTTTTAGTCATTGGGACAGGGCTTGCTGGTCTAAATTATTGCCTACAGCTGCTAAAAATACAGCCTAAGGTTAAGATCGCTTTGATCTCCAAGGCTGAAATGAGTGAATGCAATAGCCGCTATGCCCAGGGAGGGATAGCGGCAGCGGTTGCGCCTGATGACTCCTTAGAGTCACACATCGACGATACCCTGCGGGCTGGCGATGGACTTTGCTATCAACCGGCCGTTGAATTTATTATTCGTCAAGGGCCAAAGGCAATTGAAGACTTGCTCACTTATTCAATTAATTTTACTAAGCTACCAGATGGTGAGTTTGCCTTGGCAAAAGAAGGCGGCCACTCCCATCGCCGTATTTTCAATTCCAGTGATCAGACTGGCTTAACAGTCAGCACAGCACTGTTAGCGGCTGTACAACAACTACCGCAAATTCAGATTTTTGAACACCATATTGCAGTTAATCTGATTACTCACTACCACCCTCATCGAACTGATAATCAGGGCGAGGTTGTTGGTGTTTATGTTCTTGATTGCCAAAGAAATCGCATCGATACCTTTAGCGCGAATTGTGTAATTCTTGCTACCGGTGGTGCAGGTAAAACTTATCGTTATACAACAAATCCCATGATAGCAACCGGTGATGGCGTCGCCATGGCTTATCGCGCCGGGGCTCGAGTCGGAAATATGGAGTTTTATCAATTTCATCCAACAGTCTTGCATCATCATTCTCTGAATAATTTTTTAATCTCTGAGGCTGTGCGCGGTGAAGGTGCCTTGCTAATCAGCGCCGAAACTGGCGAACGCTTTATGACACGTTATGAGCCACAACAGATGGAGTTAGCAACGCGCGATGTTGTTGCCCGCGCCATTTTTAGTGAAATTGAACAAAGCCAGGCCGGCTTTGTTTATTTAGATATCAGACATCAGTCTAAACAGTTTTTGAAGTCTCATTTCCCGCAAATCTATTCAACACTGCTTTCAATCGGCCTTGACATGAGTCAGGATCTGATTCCGGTCGTGCCCGCAGCGCATTATCAATGCGGTGGCATCCTAACCGATGTCGATGGCCGAACCGACCTCAAACGTCTCTACGCCATCGGAGAAACAGCTTTTACAGGCCTGCACGGAGCAAACCGCTTAGCCAGCAATTCCCTGCTTGAGGCACTGGTAATGGCATCAAATGCCGCTCACTGTTCTTTAAAGGATATAACTAGCCCCTGTAAAAGCGTAAACAAGATTGCTAACTGGAGCTCACCTGGCGAAGTCAACGCAAGGCGTGCAAGCCAGATTAATGCCCATTGGCGTGGCTTACGCGGCGAAATGACTTCCTATGCCGGGATCGTCCGCACCGAAGCAGGTCTGCGGGATCTACTACAATTGATAATGAAGCGGAAAAAAATTATCGAAGAGTATTACTGGAAACATTGCATTACTCGCGATTTTATTGAATTACGTAATATTGTCCTGAATGCAGAGCTGATTGTTAGAGCAGCCCTATCACGTAGAGAATCACGGGGCGGCCATTATCGCGAAGATTTTCCCCAAAAGAACGCAGATGCTAAAGAAAGCATCGCCCGCCTGACTTCACCGCAGAACCCCTTTATTTAGTTGAGGTGTTACCGATGTTTAACCACAAAATAACCAGCTATGAACCAGAAAAAACGCTTATGCAAGTCCGTAATGATATGAGTATTTGCCAAAGCGATTATCCTCTGGATTGGTATCAGAAAGAGTTCGTTCCCTATGCTGAAGAATACCAAGCCCTGCCGGATCGTAAGCTGACCACTGTGTTAGCTTGGATGAGACCTTACATGAAGAAGGCCCAGGATCACTTCGGCGACAAACTCTTGTTGCTTGCTCATTATTATATGGGCGGCGATATTGTCAGGTTGGTTGAGCAATTTGGTGGCCAAATTGGTGATTCCTATCAGCTTGCACTAATGGCTGCTAACCACCCAGAGAAATCTTTGATCATCGAATCTGCCGTCCATTTCATGGCGGAATCGATCAGCATTCTTGCTAACAAAAACCAACAGGTTTACATAACTAATCCCAAATCGGGCTGCACCATGGAGATGCTAGCCAAAGATTTTATGGTCGAACCTGCTTTCCTAGACCTGAATGAACGCTATGGTGAAGACAATATTTTACCGGTTTGCTACATGAATACTTCTGGACGTGTAAAAGCGATGACAGGAGCGCAAGGTGGTGCTGTATGCACAAGTTCTAACGTCAGGAAAATTTTCGAATGGGCTCGTAAGCAAAAGAAAAAAATACTCTTTATTCCCGATCAACACATGGGTGAAAATGTTGCCTATTGGATGGGAATCAACAATCTCGCCTATTGGCCTGGCGGTACCGCAGGCGCGCAATATTCGCTAGCCGAACAGAGCCAACAGACCTTAGCAGAATTTGATAAAGCAGAACTCATTTTATTCTCCAGTCATTGTGCTGTTCATACCCACTATCAGCCCTATATGTGTGAATACTGGCACAGCCAAGGCTATGCTACTGTGGTTCATCCTGAATGCCGTAACGATCTGATTCGGGTCGCACAGCAGGCAGGCTCAACGGCCTTCATCTGGGACTATGTGGTTAATGACCGAGCAAAAACTAAACGTTATGCTATCGGTACTGAGAATCATATGGTGGAAAACCTAAAGCAATATTCTAAAGGTTTAGGCATCGATGTAGTCAACCTCGCTGAGGCACCCAAAAAGGATAATGAGAAAGGTATCGGCTGTGGCTGTGCAACCATGTCCCGCAATGATCCACCACATTTGGTTGCCTTGGTAGATCTGTTAAGACAAGGTAAGACGATGGCTTACAATGAGGTTAAAGCTGGCGATCTGGTTAACGAATTCACCGGCTCTCGCCAACGTCTTGATGACTCCGAGCAAAATTGGGTCATTGATAATGCGAAAAAAGCTTTGGAAATGATGATTAACATTACTGAAGATCGTTTATAACGCAATATTTTAAGTGATTATGCGTGCGTCATTCCCACAAGCGGGAATGACGGTGGTCAGCCCCGTAGACATAGCATCCTGTCATTGTTAGGAACACAGCCTCTAAGAGGCAAAGATCAGGAAAGAACGTCGAACGAGCAACCCTCATCCGCCTCTCCCCATGTCTGGGACGAAGGTGCCTGAAGGGCAGATGAGAGTGATTCAACTTCGGAGCGAGGGGAAAAAGAAGGAAGCTCTTTGCAAGGAACGTAGTGACGAAGCAATCCAGAGTTCAGAGCACTGAACCTTGGATTGCTTCACTCCATTCACAATGACGAGGGTTGCGTTCGCAACAACGGCGTGAGGTGACAAAATAAGCACTAAAAATTGTAATCCTGACTCGAGAGATTTAATGCCGTATTTGCCAAAGCGGTCTGTATAAGTTCTCTTTTTAACCAGTCTTCTACAACTAAATCACTTCCAAGGTTTTTATCAAAAATGCTAAGGCTCTCTCGTTGACCACTTGGCTTGACCTGTATTACATAGTCACCAAGGCGTATAGCCGGTGTATTCTCGCCATTATTAGACATTCCCAATTCTAATCCGTTGCCAAGATCAAACCAATCGCCAGGTTGACAGCCCAAGGTACTCACTTGAGTCTTGATAAGCGCTATGAGGTTATCTTCAGAGGCATTCAACGAAGAGAAAGAGAGATTAAAAAAGCTTTGAGCAACATTCGAAACTGACACAGGATAGGAATTGGAAGCAGATTCTGAGACAGGATTTTTGATAGATGAGGCTTGAGCGAGCTTAGATTGTTGGAAGTAACTATGGGTAATATGAAGAATATCCTTAATAATCAGTGCATTATGGCCATTTTTATTAATATCAGCCCTATTTTCAAAGCTATTAAAATAAGTATGCAGCGCTAAAGCTAACTGCTCTTCATCGTCCTTAAGCTGGTTAAAAATTGCTGTAACCTTTGTTAAAACGGGGTTTATTGCTAACTGATTTTGCTCAAAGCTTTGGTTGGTAAGAGGATTGCGCTTTGTGGTAGCTAAAATGCTATCCCAAGTACCCTTATCAAGCGTATGCCCCGTAGTTGTTAAGGTCATAGGGCTTGCCATGGTTTCAAAGCTTATTGCGTCCATAAGAAGTTCTTCTAATTGCTCGCTTAAGCTCTTATCTTTAAAAGAAACTAAAGGTTCAAGATCTTCTTCTTTTGCTTCTTCAGATTCTTGTTGTGAATTTAAAATAGGGGCAAGCTTGGCGTGTAAATAATCCCGGTTACGTTCTTGCTCTGAAGTCAACATTAGAGGAGAGAGATAAATATTATCTATAAAGGTTTCACCCTGAGGGCGAGCGAAATAATATTGCTTATTCCTCATACCCATAATGGCCGGATAAGTCTCAGTGTGACGAATTAATCCAATCATTTTGCAGCCAAGATCAGCTAAGGAATGGGCGGTTTCTTCGTTTTCTACATGAATGGCATACCAAAAAACTCGATGTAAGGCTGTATTCCCGCTCGCGTCTCTAAAACCAAGGTTAAGCTGTTGTCCATACTGAGTAATGAATTGCTCAAGAAGACTAAGCAGGTTATCCCGCTTTTGTTGTTGAATTTCTACCTGTCTTAGTTCGTACAGAGCCGCGATGATTAGATTAGAGCGATGGTTCGCTGAAGTAGCCTGATTTAACCATTCTGGGTGCGCGTGAACTCCATTTAAAATGAGTTCAATGTTGCCTTGCTGAATACTTTTAAACAAAGACTCAAAGAGGGCAGTCTCATCGGATTGACTGTGAAATTGTGGATCTTTTGCCATGTTAACAAAGGTCCACATTTGCATGGGCCAGTTGTTCTGATGGCGTAAATTATTGAAAGAGTACTCATGATCATAGCCACCAAACTCGCTAGCTCTCAATGCTTGCACAGCAGTTGCTAAAGCCAGGATAAACTCTTGTGTAGCTGTGATATCGAATTCTAGAAGGCCTTGTTCTTCTAAGATTCTTTTTAAGATTTCAGCAAAAGCTGCACCTTGTGCGGCATGTCGTAGTGAGCCTCCTTGGTGTTTTTTTCCATCAATAAATTCATCTAAAATTTGTTTTAATTTTGGCATATTATTCTCACAAAGGATTATTTGATGACTTCTACCAACTCTTAAAGACTATACAAGAATCAGGATGCGCATTATTTCATCAAACCTTAAGTAAATCAATATTGATTATTAAAACATTTTATCTAAGACTACTTGATAACTGACTGCTCTTTGTTCTCATAGATAAAAATTGTAGGCTGGGCTGACAAGCCCGGCATTATCTAACTTGCAGGCTATACATCAGCCCAGACTACAACACTCAATTCAAAAGAGCGGCGAACTCTAAAAACATATCCGTTGGAATATGAGTACCAGTGCCTGAGAGATTAATCAATATCACTACAACAGCACCACTGACCGGCTGATACATCATCAAGGCCTGATACCCGAAGTAATCCGCAGTGTGGCCTAACCACCCTCTCAATTGCCCCATTCCATACCCATATCTATCATATTCCGGACAAATGGTTTTAGGGCGTAAAGGATCATCATCAGGACAAGGAGCAAAAACAATCGGCATCAGGCTATTTAATTGTTGCCCAAACATTGCAGGCGATAATAGCCTTCCTTGCCCCAGGGCTTCAGCCCAGATCTTTAAATCAGCAAGTGTCGAAACCATCGCACCAGCTGCAGCGGGAAAAGAAGGATCGACTAAGGTCACATCTTCATAAGGTGGAGGGGCAGCATAACCCCGGGCAAAGGGTTCAGGCATTGCGGCTGTTAAGGGATAACTGGTTTGATTCAAGGCCAAAGGCTGCAATATTCTATTAAAGATTTCATTGCCAACAAAGTTCCCTGTGACCTGTTGGATTATCATGCCGAGAATGACAGTATTAGTATTGGAGTAATGCCAATTACTATCGGGGGGAAAATAAGGCAGATTAGAATCGGCTGCATCAACAAGCTCCTGTGGTAACCATTTCCTAAGTAAATTTGCTGCAAGCTCCTGAGCCAAAGCTGCATCTTCAGAATAATTGAAAATACCACTTCTCATATTGGCAAGTTGGGCAATGGTTGCTGTTCCATTTTCAACAGTAGGTAAATAAACATTCACTGGCGTAGTGAAGCTAAGAATACTCTCTTCAATAAGCTTTAAGATAACAGTCACAGTAAATGATTTAGTGATACTACCTATACGGAAATGATCTGAGGCGGATATGAATCGATTAGTATTAATATCAGCTACCCCATCCTCTATGATAAGTTGTCCCTGTCCTGGAATCCAAACCCCTGCCACCAATCCAGGTATGCCAAATTGCCGTTCATATCTCTTAGCAATAGCGCGCAGTTGCTCAGACAAAGCAAAATTAAGACAAGTTGTAGTAGTACAAGGAACAACAGCGACTTGTAGGCTATCGTTTGGTAAGGGGCGTGAACAGCTATTTAAATCAGGAATATTAGAGAAGCCTCGTGCCTTACAAACAACCGGCCCATCATGTATACCTCCCCCTAACTGGCTCGCTATAAGCTCTAAACCCAGCAAGCAGGATTCGCCAGGTCCTAAGATGAAAGGATCCTGACAAGCTCCTACCCCACTGACCTTCGTTAGCAATCCAGGGACCCTGGCTAGAGTCAGGATGCGTGCTGTTCTTTCATTATTAGTTACCTTGTATTGGGCTGAGGCTATGGCATCCTGTGACAATTGGAAGGGCGCTCTACTAACAGCTTCTATACTATAAGTCGGCATCGCATTGGCTACCCAACTTATCCCAAATAATAGGCTTGCAATAACGGCATTTCTTTGAAATTTAAACATTTTATTCCCTATAAAACGCTGAATGAGCAATTCAAAGTACTATATATAATGGATAAGCATTGTAGGATACAACACCATTATGTTAAAAATGATAAGTTGGAATGCGGCATGACATTAATCCTAAGAATAGTAAGGAAGAAAAATGCTAAAACGTGATATCTCACGGACAAATGTATTAATTGCTGCTGCTGGTGGCATGATTGGTTCCGGTTGGTTGTTCAGTCCTTTTATTTCTGCTCAGATGGCAGGTTCAAATGCCCTAATCAGTTGGATTATTGCAGCAGTATTTATGCTGTTCATTGCCCTACCCCTCTGCGAATTAGGCGCGATGTTCCCTATTTCTGGCGGTATGACTAATTACCCCAGTTTCACTCATGGCAATGATGTCGGTTTTCTTTTTGCCTGGACGTCCTGGCTATCCTATGTCGTAATGACGCCAATTGAAATCCAAGCCATCTTGCAATACTCAAGTCATTTCTTTCCAAGCTTGATTATTCATGAGGCTGAAACTTTTACCTTGTCAGGGATAGGCTATGTCTTTGCAATGGGAATCATGTTGTTTGTCGTTCTTTTGAATTCCTACGGTATAAAAATGCTGGCTGAATGCAATAAAATTGCTAGTATTATCAAGTTCTTAGTTCCAAGTATAGCCATTGTTTCCTTACTCTGCTCAGCTCCTTCAATGGCCAATATAGAGATAAACCTGACTGACAAAAACTCTTGGGTGCAAATATTTACAGCGCTTTCTGCTGGTGGAGTAGCCTTTGCGTTTACCGGTTTTCAGAATGGTCTGATGCTTGCTGGCGAGGTACAAAATCCACAACGCAATATTCCAATTGCAATCTTAGGTGCGGTACTCATTGGTTTTGTCTTATATTTTATGCTGCAGCTCAGTTTTCTGGTGGCGATTCCTAAATCCTATCTAAGCCAGGGCTGGCAAAATCTAAGTTTTCCCGGCGATAGCGGCCCCTTAGTTGGCTTGACCTTATTATTAGGTTTAGGCGTGGTAGCGATGTTGTTGATGTTTGATGCAGCCTTTTCTCCCTTTGGCACAACGCTGGTCTACACAGCAGCAACCTCGCGAATTCTCTATGGTATGAGTTTAAACAAACATCTGCCCAAGGTGTTTTTGAAATTAAACCGACATAAGATTCCCTATGTCACCCTTTATGCAAATTTATTAGTAGGACTTTTCTCATTTTTACCCTTTCCTGGCTGGCAGAAAATGGTGGCCTTCCTATCTTCATGTAGCATTTTATCCTACGGCATCGGGCCTATTTGTCTACTTGCCATGCGTAAGCTACAACCCGAACGTCATAGGCCCTTTAAGCTTTCAGCTAGCCTGTTTTTCTGCCATCTAGCCTTTTATGCTTGTAATCTGATGTTATATTGGTGTGGTTTTGACATTCTGTGGAAGCTAGATTTAGCTTTGCTTATCGGCTTTATCATAAATCTTGTTTATCAGAAACGCCGTCTTAGTGAATGCACGCCAAGCTTGCTCTGGTTTGCGGCTTATATGGGCTCAATACTATGTTTATCCTATCTAGGCTCTTTCGGCGGTATCCAGCGTTTGCAATTCCCCTTCGATATTTTCATTATCCTCCCGCTCAGCATGGTTGTACTTCATTTTTCTCAATGCGTACTTGTAGATAGTAAGGCTCACGAAGAATTAACATCCAATTTAGCTCTGGCTGAGGCCATAGAAAGTTAGTGGCGAATTGTCATTCCTGCGGAAAAGCGGGAATGACATTCTTATGTATTCTCTTAGTAATAGATCACCCCTATCCCGAATTCCCGCGGTCAAGCCGCAGGAATTCAATACTGGAGTGGGGGCTGACCTATTACTTCTCTTATCGGTATCGGAAAACCTTGATTACGCTTTGTGCATCAAGGCTACGCCTTTTAGAGAACCCCCATCCGCCCTACGGGCACCTTCTCCCTAAAAGGAAGAAGGGATAACACAGCTTTTTCCCTTTGCCCCTCTGGGGAAAAGGTGCCCGCAGGGCGGATGAGAGGTTGTCGATTCAAAGTTTTTTTTTGATGCACTAGGTACCTAAGCAAAATCGAATCCCCGCGGTCGATGCCGCAGAGATTCGATCTTAAAACGCTGGAGAGCATCTCAACCAAACACTCTATTTCTGCAACGGGTTCTTTAACTTATTTTCTTGCTCACTCAAAGAAGCGCCTGCGATGGGTTGCTTTGACTTATCCATACTAGGATCGGAATTAACCTTTGTCTCCGTCAAGTTGGGTTTTGCTTGAATTTTTGCTTCTGGCTTTGCTTTGATCTTAGCAACTTTAGGTTTCGCTACTTTCTTAGCAACGGTTGGTGCAGCGGATGATTTAAGCTCGGAAGCCTTTGCTTTCTTTTTAGGCTTATCTTCTTTTTTTTTCATCTCGACTTTTTTTGTTGCTGAGGCTGTTGATTTCGCCTTCTTTTCGGCAGAAGCTGCCTTCGCTCTAGGCTTTTTGACTTTTGTGCTTAGAGGCTCAAACTCTGCTTCAACGCGTACAAAGGATTCAACAGGATTTTCTTTGATTTCTTTAGAAACTGATAATAAGGCACTTTCCAGGATTTGAAAGGATCTGTGCATATAATCAAGAATTTTTTGGCTATTCTCCATGGTTAAAGCAAGATGCTTACCCAATAAATCGCCTGGCTGCTTTAAACCAGATAAGTCACCTGGTTTTAGATAACTAAAGTTCTGTAAGGTTTTGGCATTAAGGTCCATCATTGACTGTAATGATTTTTGCATCTCATTAGTCATTAAATTCCACTTCTTTAAAAAATCTTCCTTCATTATTTTGTCCTCCCTAAAACGAAAATTAAAATCAACTGTCTATAACCTAATTACTCTATTCGAATTTGCTTAAAATAGTAAGGTAATTCTTTTGCTAATAAAGGATCTATCTTTGCAACATAGGGATCATTATCAAAGGCTGTCCTTGGATACAGCCTATCATTGACCCAGAATCCAGACCAGTAATTTGTTGTCCTCACACAATCTCGTGCAAAATTCTGTATATGAAATTTCTTTTCTAATTGAAAACAACCAGACAGAAAAATATCAACATAAGATTGAACAATCGGCTTTTGCTGTGAAGGACTATGCGCCAGAGAACTACGACTCACATAAATCCAATATTGGCCATGAGGTAATTTCTTAGTAGCTAGCGCTTGAATTTGCTTAGGTGAAACCTCTAGTCTGCAGTAGCTATCTTCGCGTTTATCATAGTTATAAATCGCTTTTGAATTATTCAGTTTAAAATAGGTCGCGTTAATTTTAGCCTTAGCATCCTTTATCACACCCAAATATGTCGTGCTAAAACCTATATCAGTGCCCGGCTCGATCCATCCACGCTGAAAACCAGTTAAATAGATAGGATAATTATCTCCAGACTCAAAGGAGTCCTCTCTTTTCGAATCCTCGTGCATTAACGAGCCATAGCCAATAACAAATTGGGGAAGCTGAGGATTTACAGAGGATCGGCAGTTTTCAAGTGGTTCTAGCTTAGTAGTTTGATTTTCTATGCTCTTGCTACAAGAGATAGTACAGAACGTACAAACTACTAAGGCTAACTTATAGAGTCCTTTCTTAAAGGAAGAAATGTTTCCCATTTTTCTTTTTATTGTCCGTTTTCAATTTAGGGTATCACAGCATTAAATGTACACTCTTGGATCTCGTCTTGGCAACTATATCCTGTTGGGATGCTTAGCCATTTATTACCGTAGGGCTGAACTCCTGGAACCTGCCACCATAGCGAATAAACTTTATTGCCAATACTTGTTTTATAGTAACAGAGCACACCAAGACCTGAGTAACCAGCCACTAAAGTCTCTGCTTTGTAAAGTGTATCGTTTTTACTTAGGGTTACATTGTGGTCTGCAAAAGGATTCCACTCCCAAGGTTGTGGTGGAATCGTCTTGTTTTCCCACATAACTGTTGGATCAGGACAGGTCATGATCTTTGCCTGAGCTGTAAAGCTAATTAGAGAAAATACGGTGATGAAAAAAATTGTAATACTCTTAGCCATAATTACCTCATGAAAAATTAATGAACAATAAGCCCTTATATGTTACAGCAATTTGTAAACAACCTCTAATATAATTTCTATTCTTCGAGCTTAGCAAATAAATTTGTTTTTCTTATTGTTTCATAGATTATCTTTGTTATAATGGCCAGCTGTTGTGCCGGGGTGGCGGAATTGGTAGACGCGCCGGATTCAAAATCCGGTGGTGGTGACACCGTGTGGGTTCGAGTCCCACCCTCGGTACCAAAGTTAGTTCATTGATTAATCTCATTTGTATCTCAAATCATTTTCTACAATCCGTTATTTTTCACAGCTAATCAAAAGGTAATAGGTCACCCCCGTCACCCAAACATCGCCCGTCATTCCGAACATAGTGAGGGATCTCCGGGATTAGCACAGTGCCACACTCAGGAGATGTCTCTCTACGTTCGACATGACGTACGTCTTTGTAATAGGTCAGCCCCGCCCCAATATCGAATTCCCGCGGCTTGACCGCGGGATCTGCTGATTAGAAGCGCCTCACTCTGAGCCCTAGATCCCGCGGTCAAGCCGCGGGAATTCGAGTTTTTCCTGGGATGAGCTATTTTTGTCCTGTACAAAGGTAAATATGGTATAAACGCCCACCTTTAAGCTTTGCTTAACCTACCAAAGAAAGCAGGTATCTTCGCGTAAAATAAATCCACTTTTTGAGTCGCTAAAAAATTCAGAAATTTCTCCGATTCTTCTTCCGTAGCGATCATTGTAACCTGTATGGGTTGATCGAGTAGTTCGAAGAAATGAGCGCTATGTAAATTGCGGTGTGCGCCAAAACCAAGTGAACCTGTAAAGGCAGTAGCTCCTGTGACTCCATGATCTTTAGCAACGTCAATAAGCCATTCATAAAGCGCTTTTTTCTCATGGCGTTCATTTTGTTCCATAAAGAACTCTAATTGATATCCCTTTTCCATCTTGTCTCTCCTTCGAAATCAATTCTTTTGCAAGATCTCTGATACCTCAGATTCCTCTTTTGTTTCAGCAGCAACAACAGGTAACTCTCGAGTGTGTTCACGAATCATCATCAAGAAGGGAATAAATCCCAAGGCAAGCAAGAACGATAATTGATACAAACCAATCCATCCCAACCACATTTGTAACATCGCAGCAAATGGACCTGAAAAAATACGCGGCAAGGCTGATATGGCAACTAATAGGGAAAATTGTGTTGCAGTATAGGGTTGTTTAACAACTCGCATAAAAAAGGCAACTAGCGCTGTTGAACCCATCCCTGCCGCAAAATTGTCGCATACAACAGCCGTTGCAAAGAGAGGTAGATTTTTCCCTACAATCGCTAGCGCAATAAATAAGAGGTTAGTTAAGGCTTGTATGATCCCAAAAACCATTAATGCGCGATACAAAGACCAACGTAGTAGCAACAAACCAGCGACCAAACCTCCTAGTAGCACAGAAGTTATTCCCATCATCTTATTGACATAGCCGATGGTATCAATAGAAAAGCCTAGACCTTGAATTAAAAAAGGCATGACAATACCACTTGTCGTCGCAGTAAAAGCCTCACCCAGCTTATAAAATAAAATGAACAATAGTAATGAAGTAAAACCCCGGCGCGCGATTAACTCTTTAATTGGGCCGGTAAATGCTTGTAAAAAACTTGGATTGTTATCGGTATGCTGCGATGGCTCGCTAGACCACAGGGTGGCGGCAACACCTATTAACATCAAAAACCCCATCAAGCGATAGGTAAAAGCCCAGCCAAAATGTTTAGCCATGACCAAAGCAAAGCCACCGGCAAGCAAAAGAGCCAGACGATAACCAAAGGTTGCCAGTGACGCGCCTAAACCATGTTCAGAAGTGGGAAGATATTCAACCCGATGGGCGTCAATTGCAACATCCTGAGTTGCTGAAAAACAAGCGCAGGCAAAGGCTAATACAGCCATGAGTTCAGGGGACGTATTCGGAGATAACCAGGCTAGGGCATTAAAGCCCAGTAACAGCGCCAGTTGCATCACTATCATCCAACTACGTCGTTTACCCAGAGAAAACAATGAATAGCGATCCAATACTGGACCCCAGGCAATACGGTAAACATAAGGCATACCAACTAAACTTAACATACCTGTTGCCAGCACTGACATGCCCGCATCAGCATACCAGGCTTGTAAAGTGCTACTTGTTAAGGCTAGAGGAAGCCCTGAAGAAAAGCCCAGTAAAAATACAATGAATAGGCGTTTGTTCATGCTTAAAGATACTCAGAGTTTTATAACAGAGGCAACTTCCCGCGACCTAGGGTCTTAAAGGCATTTGTCATTCCCGCGAAGGCGGGAATCTATCCCCACATTGGCACTGTGCCACTTAGAAATGGATTCCCGCCTTCGCGGGAATGACAAAAATTTCCTTCATTTAATGGCAATAACCCTAGCCACAAGAAGTCAAATCAAGTCTTCGAATTAAGCTTCAGACTTTTGAACAGAGATTAAATGAATCTTAAATACCAAGGTTTCATTAGGTCCGATTGGGCCACCGACACTACGTGGACCATAAGCAAGATTTGCAGGCACGTAAACTTCCCAGGTTGATCCAGAAGGCATTAATTGTAATGCTTCAGTCCAGCCAGGAATAACCTGTGATACTTTGAACGTTGCTGGCTTTCCAGTTTTTTCAGTAGAATCAAAAACTTGACCATCAATTAGAGTACCTGTGTATTCAACAGTTACGGTGTCATCCTTGCTAGGTTTTGCACCATCTCCTTTTTGAATAATCTTATACTGCAGGCCAGATGGCAGGGTAACAACACCATCTTTTGATTTATTCTGATTTAAAAAAGCTTCGCCCTTAGTTTTGTTTTCTTCGGCTTTCTTATTGAAATCAGCACTTCTTTTTGCCATTAATTCTTTTTGGAAGGTATTCAGTACTTCACGCATTTGCTGGTCAGTTAACAACAACTGGCCACCGCTCATACCATCTTGTAAGCCTTTTGCCATAGCAGCCGGGCTAATATCTATACCTTGTTTCTTGAAATTTCTGCCCAAATCGGCACCGATACTGTAAGACAGTTTGTCCATTTCAGTCGTTAATGATGAGGTAGCGGCAGCTGGTGTAGCAGTAGCAGGTGTAGCAGTAGATGCTGCATCTGGAGCAGCGCTTGCAGCCATTGTCGTTGACATTGCCAAACTCATGACAGCAGCAGCGACTAGTCTAATCTTCATAAACAATCCCCTTTTAGTCTTTCGTCAGAATAGAACTTTGCAAAAATGCCCAACCATTCTGCCTAAATTTCAATGAAATTACTACTAGGGGTATCATCAATTAATTTCTTGAAGCAAAAATAAGGATGATTGAGCCTCATTTTTTGCTTGAAGGAAGCGAATAATCAGCGCTCATATTGTTTGCAAGATGTTTTCCTTCTAAACTTGACGGTAAAGATGTTAATTGAGTTTTTATTATGAGCATTAGCGTATTTGATTTGTTTTCAGTTGGTATCGGTCCCTCCAGCTCACACACAGTAGGTCCCATGCTTGCAGCAAACGCCTTTTTAGAGCTAATCAAAGCCAACGAGTTTTTTGAGGAAACAAATCGATTAAAAATAGAACTTTATGGCTCCTTAGCTTTAACCGGTAAAGGACATGGTACTGATAAAGCAATCTTGAATGGGTTGGAAGGTAAGGCACCTGAAACCGTAGAACCTGAATCGATGATTCCGCGAATGCATGAAATTATCTCTTCCGCAACACTTTGCCTTGATGGCAAGAAAGACCTGAGTTTTCAGGAGAGCAGGGATTTCTTACTCTTCCAGAAAGAGCTTTTGCCCAAACATAGTAATGGCATGCGTTTCACAGCCTACGATAACTCCGGCGTTACCTTACTAAGCCAGGTCTATTACTCTATTGGCGGTGGTTTTATTACTACTGAAGAAGAGTTTGACAAGGCTACAACCACAGTTAGCCCGCCTCCCTATCCTTTTACGACTGGCGACCAATTACTAAGGCAATGCAAAGAGAATAATCTGAGCATACCTGAGCTAATGATGGCCAATGAGCTGACTTGGCGGGATAAACAAACGATCCAAGACGGAATTCTTGCTATCGCAAAAGTTATGGATGAATGCATTCAAAATGGCTGTAAACACTCTGGCATCTTACCTGGCGGGCTCAATCTGAAACGCCGCGCCCCTGATTTATATAAGAAGTTGATTGAGCACAAAGGTATTCCTAGTGTTTTCGAGCAATCCGATATAATGAACCGCCTTAACCTCTACGCTATGGCAGTTAATGAAGAAAATGCAGCGGGGGGACGAATTGTTACCGCCCCAACAAACGGTGCCGCTGGAATTATTCCTGCTGTTCTCAAATATTGTCAGGAAGCCCATGACCGCTTGAGTAATGAAGATATCTTTACCTATTTCCTTACCGCTGCAGCAATCGGCATTCTTTATAAAGAAGGTGCCTCTATTTCTGGTGCAGAAGTTGGCTGTCAAGGTGAGGTTGGCGTTGCCTCATCCATGGCCGCGGCTGGATTAACCGCAGTTCTAGGTGGGACAGTTGAACAAATTGAAAATGCTGCCGAAATCGCTATGGAGCACCATCTTGGCATGACTTGCGATCCCGTATTAGGCTTAGTGCAAATTCCCTGTATCGAACGTAATGCAATGGGGGCAGTAAAAGCAGTGAATGCGTCTCGTATGGCGTTAATTGGTGATGGTCAGCATAAAATCTCCTTGGATAAGGTCATTAAAACAATGAAGAAAACTGGCGAAGACATGCAGAGCAAATACAAAGAAACCTCTCTAGGTGGTTTAGCAGTTAACCACACCGAATGTTAGGACTATATCCATGCGAACCCTACTTGCTTTGGCAGGCTTAGTGCTAAATTTTCAGGCATTTTCAGCGCCGCAATTTAAGGCCTCAGAACCCTTAACCACTAAACATTATGAGATTAACAGCCCTGCCCTCTGTGCAACTGCCAAAGAAACTTTAGCTTACCTTGCCAAAGGTCATGACTATGATCCTCAGGTCATTCACCAGGGTAAGGTATTCACTATTCCTCTTTCTCAACTTAGGGATACTTTGATCTTTATTTGTGAAAATCAAAGCAAAATGAATGATCCAGCCTTTGTCAAAGCACATTTTGATTTTTTCCGCTGGTATCCTGACCAGCTGCAGGCTAAGAAATTTTCACAGAACAAACCGCTGTTAGAACACTTGCCAAATGATCGCATCCTAATGACCAAATACTATGTACATCTAGCCAAAGCATCCACCTCCCCTAGCACGGCTAAACCCTTTGGCTTATACGCCTTACCCAATGATGAGCAAGGCCTGAGTTTGGAAGAGGCTGAAGCTAAACCTGATTTAACCCGCTTTAAATATGGGAAACAGGCAATCCTTGCTGGAGCCCTTGCGAATAGGGAGGTTCCTGCTCTTGCTTATCTGAGCCGGGATGACTTAGAAGCAGCCTTGTTACAAGGCACCCTTGTCGCAGATTTTGGTGATAACAAAGCGGCAAAGATTTTTAATGTTCATCGTTGTAACAATATTGCTTACAACAAAACGCAGCCACCTTATCTACAAAACCGCTATTGGTACTTTAAGGAAGTTGATGGGATTAAAGGTTACGGGAAAGATGCTGATCATAAGATTACCGTAAACCCCGAAGTAACCTTTGCTGCGGATCTGCAGCAACTCGGCTTAGGAAAATTGCTGATGGTGCAATATCCAAATCAATCCGGCGAAATCATAACCAAGGTTGGAATTCTTGCTGACACTGGCGGAGCTTTTAACGATAACTTATACCAAGTAGATTTTTTGGCAGGTAGTTATCCTGGACAAAAGGCCTTTTATGAGGCAACACGTCATTTGCCTGATTATGTGAATGCTTATTTTATGGTGTTGAAGCCTTAGGTTAGTCTGTCACCTTAAAATAGCCCGTCATCCTTAGCTACGCTCAGGATGACAGAGTCTATTTAACTACAAAAAATCTCTAATCCTGTATTCATCATTCTCCATAACTTTCGTCATGACTTTAATCAATTCCTCAGCAATTAAATCCTTACATTCAGGTGTTAGAGGCCCATTGAGCGATAATCGATACTGATCGTATTGATCCTTTGTAAAGAAAATCCATAGGGTTTGATTGCCAATGGGGCGATCTACACTGCCATAATGGTTAGGGATAATTACCTCAAGATCAGCAAAACGAGTATCTCTTGGCTCTTTGATGAAAAAGCCTTGGGTGATGTTAAAAACGACTGTTAATGGTTGGGGTTTCAGGAGCCGCAGATTGATATGGAGTAGTTGGCTTAGCCTATTTCTGATAGCTAATTTTGTCTTATATAATCTTATATTGCCTAAGCCCTTAAGATAGTACGATCTTAGAGTTGAATTGAGATAACTCACCTTAAATTTTTTCGAGAGAAGCAGTTTGTAATAGAGTGTTATTAGATTCAAACCAGGTGAAAACAGCGATTCTTTTAGCCCTGAGTTTTTGATGTACTGTGCGCACTTCTGAAAAGGAGCTGCCTTTATAAATTCATTTTCTATGGACCTGAAAAATTCGATAAATGTATAGTTTTCATCTAAAGATATGTTTATTCTTTTATAGTCAATGAGTAACCCCACAACCGAGTCATAGCGGCTGCCCTCTCGATCGTTATGCAGAACCATAATTGGTATTTTCTTTTGGGAACTTAGCTTATAAAAAACAATATGAACTGCCGCAATTAAGCCCGTGCTCACATTTATATTTTTTTCTTTATGCCATTCCTTAAATTTTTCAACAAAGCTCTCCTCCAGTAGATAGTTGAACAAATTCTTTGGTTGGTTAGCTGCATCAGGTAAATGATGGTTACGGCCAAAACTCAGTTTTTGAAAACCGCTGTTATAGACCTGCCAAAAATCAATTTTACTTTCTAGATCTGTTTCATAACGACTATTATTTTGCTTCACATAGTCTAGGTAACTATATTGTTCTTGAACGGGAATAAGGTTCTTTCCAAGAACTAGGGTTTCGTAATTATTCTTGAGTTGCTCGAGGAAAATTCGGTACGAGGATCCATCAAGAATAATATGAGGGATGATGATATGTAACTCATGTAAGTCCTCTTTCAGTTTAAACAGACAGACTCTGATGAGTGGTTGTTCTACTAAGGGAACAGGCTCCATCGTATTGATATAAAATAATTCATTCATCGCATCCTGATCATACTCGGCACAAAGATCTTCATAGATCCAAGAGAACTGCCCCTGTCTTTTCGATACCTGGATAGGTATATCTTTATGAAAATTTAACCAAAAGACGCCATTATTATTAATAGTAAAGGCCAGAGCTTTATATAAATAATCAGGATTTAATTGGCCCTTGAATTGAATTTGCCTAGGGCAATTAAAGCTGAACCCCATTTTGTTGACGACCCAGAATCCATATTGGGTATCGCTTAGTGCGATTGCTCCTACACGCGAATTTTCAGCGGGCGTTTGCCTTTGATCTTGGGCAAAATATTTATTCAATTCTTTGGCAATGTTAGAGGTAATTTTGTCGATGCTTGGATCGCTAATAAAATACTCGATAGGTAAATTAAGCTCCGGGCATTGTAGTTTATCGTGAACTCGGCTCCTAAGTTCCAAAGACATCAGAGAATCCATTCCTAAAGTAAACAAGTCCTTCTTTTTACTAAGTTGCTCACTAGAGGCAAAACCTAAAACATCGGCGGCAATACTAGATAGCACCTGGCCTAAGATTTCACCCTGTTCCTTCTGGCTATGTTGTTGCAAAAAACTTAAAAATGACTGCTTGGTAGCTGGAGCTGAGGCCTCATTCAGCTCAGAAAACTCTAAGTCTTTGGGCATATTTTTGAAATAGAGATCCCAGTGCATGGGGCATACTACAATTTGCGATAAATCAGATCTGAGCAATAAATCAAGAATAGCAATACTCGTTTGATCCAGGAGAATAAACCCACGCTTTTGTAGTGATTGGAATTGACCTGCAGCCATTCCAATCGAGTGAAAAACTCCCCAGTTAATTGCCAAGGCAGGCAAACCCAGTTGCCGCCTTAAGTGGGCTAAGCCATCTAAGAAACCATTGGCAGCAGCGTAGTTTGCCTGTCGCCTGGAGCCAAGTATTGACGAGGCTGATGAAAACAAAACAAAGAGATCCAAGGGTAAAGTTTTAGTGAGTTGATGTAGGATTAAAGCGCTTTCCATTTTGGCTCTAAATACGTCCTGTAGCTCCTCTTCAGTTAAATCAACAATTAAATTATTTCGAACAATCCCGGCAAGATGAAAAACCCCTTTTAGTGGGTGAGCACTTTGCTGAATACCCTCAATAACTCGCTCCATTTGTCCTAAATTAGCTGCATCTGCCGCGTAATGGCTAAGGCTAACCCCTTTTTTTCTTAGACTATCGATCCAATTTTGGGTATCCAATGAGCATTCAGAGCGACTGGTTATAACAAGCTGTTTCACACCATTACACATAAGATACTCAACTAAGGGTTTTGCTAAACCACCAGTACCACCGGTAATCAGATAACTCGCTTCTGGGTCAAATAAGGTTTTCAGCTGTTGTATCGGCTCGATAATCAGTGTTTTTTTCTTAAGCCTTGGAACATAAATTGCGTCGCGCACTACAACTTGGGTTTCCTCATTTGCTGTATTAAATAGATATTCCAGGCTTGTCGTTAAACCTCTTTTATCATCGAGATCAACGGCATAGTTTCTATTAAACTCAAGCTCATTTTTAAAGCTTTTCCAAAAAGTAGAGGCCAGAGAATGATGAGGATTGATTGGTTCTGAGTCGCTAATCGTATAGGCATGTTCTGTAACGAGGACGAAGCTTGCTGGAAGTGATTTAAACATTCTTTGGCAACAGTGAAACAGCTCTTGAAATTGCCCTTCTTCATAGAGAAAAACTAGATGTTTACCCTCAAGCTGCGCTACTTGATCGATATGATCGATGAGTTGATATTTTAGAAAACCTAATACTCTTTTTACTCTTAGCACATTGGTCGAAATAACCCATAAATCCGGTACCTCTACACCACTTAGTGGATCAGTATTCACCGGTATCCATTTAACCTCATAGAGATGTTCTATGGCACTGTCATAAGATACGGAGTCAACTGCTGGTTCATTATCATCTTTCTGAACTCTATGCCTGTCAGTGGTGTCCAACCAATATTCATTCCGAGCAAAGGGATATTCCGGCAAGGTTACTTTGCTGTAATGCGCAGCCTGATAATAGGAAGCCCAATCAACTTGTTTACCCTGTAGAAAATCACTAACTAGCAAATTAAGTTCCACATCCTCATCTAAATCCAAGCTCTTATTTTTCTGATCTGAGGTTGCAAACTCCCCTCTCTTTAACAATTGACTGGCAGAATAGCTATCCTTGGCTGCGATAGCCAAGCGGTAAGGATAATGCTCCCGATACATCGCTGCAGTAAAACATAAATTATTAAAATCGTCCTTGGTTGTTTCTAAAAACTGCTGGTAACGTTGAACCAAATTATCTAGGCTAGTCTGACTCTTTGCGGACAAAACCAAGACCTTTGTTTTATGCGAGAAGGCTTCTTTGGCTAGTACATTTTCAGGAAACTCTTGAAGAATAATATGGGCATTAGTGCCACTAAAACCAAAGGCACTCACTCCAGCAGATTTTAATCCTGTTTTGCTCTGCCACTCCCTGTTATCTAAAGCAATTTGCGTGGAATCAAGGTTTATATTGGGATTTAAACGATTAAAGTTTAGGTTTTTATAAATTCTCTTTTTTTGCAAGCCAAGGATCACCTTGATCAAACCAGCAACACCGGCAGCACTCTCAAGATGACCAATATTTGTTTTAACAGTGCCAATATATAAGGGATTATCCTTAGCACGCTCCTTGCCATAGACCGCGTTAATTGCGTGAACCTCGATGGGATCGCCAAGAACAGTACCTGTGCCATGTGCCTCAATATAGTTGATATCGTTAGCGCTTAATTGAGCCTGACTCAAAGCCTTGTTCATCACCTCTTCCTGGCTTTTACCATTGGGTACGGTCAAACCTGCGCACTTACCATCATTATTAATTGCTGAACCTTTGATAACCGCTAAAATCCTGTCTTTATCCCGCAAGGCATCACTCATTCGCTTAAGAAATACCACGCCACAGCCCTCAGAGCGGACATAACCATCTGCCCTGGCATCAAAGGTTTTGCATTGGCCATCTGCAGAAAGTGCCTTTGCCTTCGATAAATTAATCAAACCATCAGGCCGCAACAAGATATTGACTCCCCCTGCCAGGGCAAAATCAATTTCGTGGTTTTTCAAACTATTACAGGCATAATGAATAGCGACCAAGGAAGAGGAACAGGCTGTATCAATACTTAAAGCAGGGCCTTTGAAATCAAAGGCATAAGCGACTCGTCCGGGTATTATATTCAAGGCCTTGCCAGTAACCGAAAACATCCCCAGCTCATCGTTAGCAAACCCTCTTTTTTCCAACAAGGTGTAATATTCATGGGAAGAACCAACTCCCGCATAAACGCCTGTTGAACTGCCGCGTAAGGATTGGACTCTATAGTTAGCATTCTCTAAAGCATGATAGCAATTTTCCAAAAATAACCGTTGCTGTGGATCTAAAAACGGGGCTTCGCGGGGGCTGATCCCAAAAAACTCAGGATCAAAGGATTTAATATTATCGACTAAACCTAATTTATTGACATAGGTTTTTCCCGGGGCGTCTGGATTCGGATCATAGTAGAGCTGATTATCCCAACGCTCTAGGGGAATCTCCTTAATACCACTTAGCCCCTCTTCAAGTAGTTGTTCAAAACCCGCTAGATCCGGCGCATTAGGCAGCGAACAGCTCATGCCGATAATTGCAATGGCGTCATTAAGCGGTTCAGAGGGTTCATTTGCTGTCGGCGTCTTGAGGAAATGTTGGCCCAATTCCGATTGTAGGTGCTCTGCTAATTGGTTAATGGATGGATAATCAAAGGCAATTGTGGCCACAACAGGAAGCAAGGGCTGAAGCTGTTTTTTTAAGCGCGTCGCCAATTCAGCCATCATTAAGGAATCAAGACCGATGTCAAAAAAACCCGCATCCGCATCCAAATCCTCAGTATCGTCTATCTCCAAAAGCGCCCTACAGATTTTCGACAGCATGCTCTTACAGGTTGTAAATTGCTGTCCGGCTGCAACCTTAGAATACTCAGTTAACCAGGGTGAAAGCCCCAGATCCTGAGTGGGAGATGGAGCCACTTTTCTGAGATCAGCTAGCAGGGATTTATGAAAAGCAGGTTTGGGTTCAGGAACAAAATCCAGCATAAATTGCAGATAGGCCGGGGAGATGACCGTAACATGGCTTAGCTCGCTATTGAGCAACCGCTGAATGAAAGCTTGCCCCTGCTCATTATGAATTAAAGCCTCTTTTAAACCCTGATCTTGTGAACGCTTTTTTGCCATACCGACTTCAGCCCAAGGTCCCCATTGGATTGCCGTACCCACTAAACCCAAACGCCGGCGCTCGCTAATCAGACCATCTAAAAAGCTATTTGTCGCGCTATAAACAGATTCTTTATTACTACCAAATACTGAAGAAATGGACGAGTAAACAATAAAAAAATCCAGATCATAATTCTTACTTAGCTCATGTAAATACCAGCCTCCCTTGACCTTGGCAGAAAAGACTTGGTCAATATCTCGCTCCTGATGTTCTAGCAACGATTTATTAAGCGATGCGCCTGCGGCATGAACAATGCCCTTTAACAATCCATCCTCATTGATCGACTCTAAGAGCTTTTGCAGGCTCGCCTTATCAGAAATATCCACACTCATTGGGCGAATAAGGCTCTCAGGATAATTTGCTTGTAGCTTTTTAATTGTTGCCAGGATTGTGGGTTCATCGACGGTTCTTGAAACAAGGACCAACTCTCTTGCCCCCGCAGCTAGCAAGGCTTGCGCGGTGATTAAACCTAAGCCGCCGCAACCACCGGTTATAAGATAGCGACCATCTATGCCATGTCGAACGTAGTGAGACATCTCCTGAATGTGGCATGGTGCTAATCCCGGAGATGTCTCTCTACGTTCGACATGACGTAAGTGGCCTAGTGCTAATCCCGGAGATCCCTCACGGCGTTCGGGATGACAGAGGTCTTGTTCGAGATAACGGAGATTTCGTTCGGGTAGAGGAGTTGGTTTTAAATAAGAAACCCGTCGCTTTCCCTCACGATAAGCAACAATATGATCGTAGGATTGACCATGGTTATATTTCATTTCATCAAGGATTTGTTCGGCGAAATTACCCGCATCCCTGTTATCCAAATCAATGAGGATTGTTTGGAATTGCGGTAACTCAAGACAGAGTGTTTTGCAAAATCCTTTGAGAGGACTACTCACCAGTTCTGCCGCATCGTCCGTCAGGAAGACAAGCCGCAATTTAAGGGCTTTGTCCGTTAAGGTTTTAAGCAAGAACAATATTTTTTTTAGACTATTCTTTTGCCAGTCAACCTGTAAATCGATGTCTTCTGACAAGGGTGAATTAAAACCTTCTGCAAAGATAATCCCATCGAGCTCTTCGAGCGAATAGTTATCGCTTTCTCGGATAATAGTTAGTCCCTTTTCTTTCAGGCCAAAATCCCCCTGTTCCTCCCCTACTAAAAGCCAGCGCTGCCCTGACTCTCTATAATTGTTTTTATCAATTGGCTGCTGTTGCCACTCTAATTTGAAAGACCAATCTTCATCTACGTCATGTCGAACATAGTGAAACATCTCCTGATGTTCGGGATGGCCGGCAGTTGTTCTTGCCTCATGCCAATAAGCTTTTCTATCAAAAACATATAAGGGCAAATCAACCGGATTAAACTCTGCCTTTGATCTTAGGTTGGCACCAGAGAGAAAGGATTCATAATCCTGCTGGGCATCATTAGTGCTCAAGACAGGCTCTTTTTCGATGCTTGTTTTTTTAATCGCATAATAGCTAGACTCAATTTTTTTAATGAGCGACTCTTTATCTTGCGCAATAATTGCGCATCTAAATTTATAATGATCTCGACAATTAATGAGGGTATGACATAGATCGTAAAAACTCACTTCGGAGGTCTGCAAATAGTGCAAATGGCTTTTTAACATTTGGCGCAAGGAGAATTCAGAGTTTGCAGAAATGACAAAACAGGCTGCATCCCCCTTCTCTTCACTAGGTTTACTAACGGGAATAGTTGGCGGCTCTTCAATAATGGCGCTCACGTTTGTGCCGGTAAAACCAAAATTGGATATTTGCACATATCTTTTTTTATCGCTGCGTTTAGGAAAGGGTCTTGCCTGAACCGGGAATAAGGCCGGAATACTATCAGGATCCACTGCCCCATTTGCTGTTGAATAGTGCAAATTTGCAGGAATCATCTCCTGCTTAAAAGAAGCAATTACCTTAACAAGAGCCGCAATTCCTGAGGCAGAAATCGTATGCCCCAAATTCGATTTTAAGGCACCGATAATAAGTGGATTGTCCTTTGAATGCTTGCCTTGATGAATGCTTTGGATCGCCTCTAATTCAGAAGAATCCCCAAGAATAGTCCCTGTTCCATGAGTTTCTATGTAATCAATATCAGTTGCAGACAAATGGGCGCTCTCTAAGACTGAATGATGCATTGTGACTTGAGCCTCAACATTGGGCGCAGCCATACCCATTCCACCACCATCCTGGTTCATGACTATGCCTTTGATAACTCCCTGAATTTTATTCTGGTCTTTAAGCGCATCATCTAAACGTTTAAGCACAACAACTGCACATCCTTCTGATCGAACATAGCCATCGGCATTGGCATCAAAACTTCTTGATTCACCGACAGCTGAAATCATATTGGCCTTAGATAAGCCTATCCAAACCTCGGGACAAAGACTTAGATGGACACCGCCAACAATGGCCATATCGCATTGCTTATTCTTTAATGCCGTCACAGCAAGATAAAGCGCTGCTAAAGAGGAAGAACAAGCCGTATCCACCGTAATAGCAGGACCTTTTAAATTGAGAAAATAAGAAAGCCGCCCTGCCGCAGCACTGGCAGCAGAACCAATATAGGTATAGGCATTAAATTGTATATTGTCTTTATAATTCAGTTGGCTGTAATCATGCGTGGAAAGGCCGCAATAAACTCCCGTATTAGAATTTTTTAGTGATTCAAGAGTGATATTTGCATCGTTTAAGGCGCGAATGGCTATTTCCAGGAAGAGGCGGTGCTGCGGATCAATTTGCTTTGCTTCAAGCGGTGAAATTTTAAAGAAGGCCGCGTCGAATAACTTCGGATCCTCCATAAAACCACCTTTGCGGCAAACGATTTTATCCTCCTTCTGGCGATCAGCATCATAATAGCTATCAATGTCCCAGCGGTTTTTCGGTACCTCTTTAATAGGTGTTTGCGCTTTTAGCAACATATCAAAAAAAGCATTAACATCCTCAATATCTTGGTTAATCCCGGGAAATTGACAATTCACACCAACAATAGCAATAGGCTCATTCATGTCACAATGTTCGTTCTTAGGCATAATAATTTCCAAGGATTAGAGTTTTTGTAATAAATAACAGAGGTATTTTTGTTCGCCATTGATAAAACCATTATAAACAGCAGACCCCTTGACTGCCGAAATTTCACAGGCAGCATGACGCCATATTGCAGGATAGGTTGCATTAATATGAGCCTTTCGTCTATCTGAAATACCTGCTAAGGAACGAAGAACCTGGGGTGTGATATCAAAGCGCTCGAGTCTTTGCATTCCTGAATCGCTAAAGCATTTATCTAAGGCCTCCACTTGTGAGCGCTGACGAAGATCAGCAAATGCCAGATAGCCCTTGGGCCTAAGTATGCGTTGAACCTCACTGATAAAGCCTTCCATTGAGGGATAGAGATGCGAGGACTCGACGTTAATAACAACATCTACACTCTCATCGGGAATGGGCAACTTGTCAGCAGAGCCTTGTAGCCATTGCATATTTTCAGACTGATTATGCTGTTGACAGAATGCAATTGCCTTTTCCGATAAATCGATTCCAATATAGGATCGGGGCTTGTAATACTCAACTAAGTAGACCCCGCCAGCACCTTGGCCACAGCCAATCTCTGCAAGGTCTTTGCCTTGAAGATCTATAGCTTGCACAACACGATGGTAGAGTTGAATAAAGAAACGATTTTGCTCGTCTTCGGGTTTTAGCGCTAGGGTAGTGTCATCCTGATAACCATAATTCAAAAAGATATTTTTTCCTGAATTATTATTAGTTGCATATTTGTTATAAACCCATCGGACTAATACCAAGCGTAAATAAGGGGATAAGCGAGTTAAAAAGCGATAGATCTTCATTGCCTTGCTGGATTTCATCGTACTAAGCACCTAGGTTTCTATGTTAAGCATAGCCTATCAAATCATCTATTAATCCTGATTCAATGACAAGGATTTTTGCCCCTCATCCGCCCTACAGACACCTTCTCCCCGCGATCGGGGAGAAGGGATTCCCATTTTTCCCTTCGCCCCTCTGGGGAGAAGGTGCCCGTAGGGCGGATGAGGGGCGATTCTTGTACAGGTCTCGAAACGTCACTGTGAAAGACCTAAAAGCTTCCTCAGCCTGAACGGATTTGATATTGATAGTTTTACCTGCCCTGTTGTAATATCGTTTGAGACACAATTTTCATGCTAAAGAGGCGAAGATCGATACTGACGCAGGGCTTTATTATAAAGAAGCACAAGCATTATTCTTGCCCGTGACCCCCAGACCTGAGATCAATGGATTTGAACTAAAGATAAGTAATCAGCATTATCTTTTTTACGTTAACGATACCCCATTTAATACCAGTAGTTCTGCATTCGTCGCCATGAATAAGTATTCTACTAATCAAATTTTAGCAACCGCAGATATTCCTGTACCTAAAGGAGTTTTATTCCATAGCTCAGATCTCCAAAGTGAACCGCTCGAAAATATAATTACCGATTTGAGGTTTCCTTTGGTTATTAAGCCGGTCGATGGTTCCCTAGGCCTAGGGGTCTTATGCAATATTAAAACTATTAATGAACTATCTTTGTATTTGGAACAATATTCTGCTTCCTATCCCAGAATGATCATCGAAGAGTATTATGGAGGCTTACAATCTTACCGTGTATTAGTGTTTAATCGACGGGTAATCGGTGTAGTTTTATGCCTTTCAGCAAGGGTATTGGGTGATGGGAAACATACTATTCAAGAACTGATCGCATTGACCAACATCAAGCGCAAAGAAACCAATGACAAATTAGGCCCCATAGTTTTTGATGATGAATGTCAGATCCGGCTTAAAGAACTTGGTATCGATAAACGATACATTCCTGCTTTGGGAGAGGTCATCGTCTTGGGTTATACCTCTAACCCTCTCAGAGGTGGTTCCTACGAAGCTCTAGGGGTAAAAATTTGCAAAGAAAATCGTAAATTAATGATCAAGGTTGCAAAAACACTAAATCTAGGATTGGCTGGAATTGATTTAGAATGCACAGATATCAATACGCCTATCTCGCAATCACAGGGTGTAATCCTTGATGTTAATCACCGCCCAAGTATGTCAATTCATGAGCTCCCGATAACTGGTAAACCACAAGCTGTTACCAAAAAAATCATGCGATCCTTTATTTTTCGCCATCCTTTTTCTTATTTATATATCTTGTATTCAAATAAAAGGACTCGTTTTTACCTAAGAGCGATGATTTTAGCGCTTGTTGCAATATCCGTTTTCTTGTTCGTTTATTGATAATAGGTCCCTCCCAAAGACGTACGTCATGTCGAACGTAGAGAGAGATCTCTTAAGTGTAGCACTGTGCTAATCTCGGAGATCCCTCACTATGTTCGGGATGACGGGGTCTTTATCAATGTTTGCCCTTAAGGGGCTGGGGCGCTCAGGATGACGGGTTATGTTAAGATGACATTACTTGATAATTGGGTTATTAAGCTCTCTTCGCATAAATCATATATTGATTAAACCCCAGCTTCTCATAAACCTCACTTCGATTAGTTTGGATAAGATAGCCCTGCTCTTGTAAATAAGAGCTAATAAGCTCAAGTCGATTATCAATATTATTCACTTCGATACATAATTGCTGAATCATAGGAAATTGCGCGGTTTTAATGCTCTTCACAACATCAAACTCAGCCCCTTCAACATCAATTTTTATAAAATCAATATGATTTATCCCATTGTTTTCAATAAAACGACCGAGTGATGTCAGTTGACACTGAACTTTTTTCTCAGAGGTCTGATTTTTAAAATTCCTTTTAATCAGATAATTTCGCATAAAAGGCAAAAATTTCAGTTGGTAATATAAAAATTTGTCGCGAAATTGCGAAATTTCTAATAAGACATCATAGTCAAGCAAAGGATTATAATTGGAGACCATTTTATCTTCCGGCTTAAAGGTTGCGGTCGAAAAATCATCGCCAAAAAGAGTAAATTCTACCGAACAATCTTCAACGACATCACCAATTCCAAGGTTATAGATACGTGTCTTATTTTTGAATGGTGCTAAATTTTTTTTAAGGCATTCAAAGGTGGAAGGAATAGGCTCAAAACTATAGATTAAGGCGTCGTATTCACATTGTTTCAGGGCAAAGAGGGAAAACAACCCAATATTTGCCCCTACATCAATAATAGTCGAGCCAGGATTGAAACTATGATTAGATAGCAAATAAGCATTTTGATAAAAAATTTCATAAATTAATTCACGTGTTTCATACTCATTTATGAAATACAGATTACCAATTGAAAACTCTTTATTTAAAATCGGATCGGGCATCTGCTTTAACCTTTCTCTCAAAGAACTGTCCCATTGGGGCAAATATCGGGAAAGGACTTCGAACCAGCCCCCCCTCATCAATCTTTCGGATACCTATAGACTTACCAACCCGGCCTACTTTCCTAACCCATTAAAAAACCTAGCTACAAAATAAGACCATACCTATATTCTGTAATAAGATTTAAATCGGTAATCACCTCAGTTGGGCGATGCACAATCGCTTCAATCTCTGCCAATGTCTTGACTGGCTTATTGAGATAATAATCAATCACCTGTTGTTTATCAGAAGGAAATAGGGGTTTCCCATCTATTTTTAATTCTGCGAGAATCGTTTTGGCCTCAGGTCTAGTCAGCTTTTTCCGCCAATCAAAATCCGCAGCAACAACAAAGTTTTCATAGAAATAAGCATGCCTAAAGGCTATTGCTGCCGTTTTTAAGGCATCTGGAGAGTATGTTGAATTGTAGGTAAAAACAGCATTAGGGGACATATGACTTCTAATTAACTCTATAAATTCAATAGACAACAGATTAGTGGCATAAGCCCGCCAATGGAAGGTCGAGTTTGAAATGATTAAATCATAGATCTTGTCAGGATGATTTCTTAGCCAACGCCTGCCATCATCGATAACCAAGTTGACCCTAGGATCATTAATACCGGCAAATTGTGGTGGATAATCTTGAATAGCTTGTAAATATCCGGGATTAATCTCTATAACATCAATCTTTTCAACACTTGGAAAACTAGTCGCCAATTTAAGCCAGGTTCCAATCGATAAACCAATCATCAGAATGCGCTTGGGTTTTTCTTGTAAGACAGGAAGGATTAATAAACGGTTAATCTTGTTTGTATTGGCAACTGGATCAAGATTTGTACTGCCATCATAGACATTCCCGCCAAAAACAGTATCCCCTCCTTTAGTGCCATAGATAGAGATAATGCCATACTGATTTTCTATGATCCGCTTAATGGTAGATAAGGGATAAGAGAGGTGGGCGATCAAGTAATTGGCATTCAAACTTAAGAACCCAGCAAACATTAGACTCATTATCATGGTTAAAGAACCAAGAGCAATTGGCCTTAACTGCTTTAATAAACAAAACCCTCCAAGAGCAAAGGTTAAGATTGCGCAGACAATAACGGCTTGTTGCGTTGTAAAAAATACCAGCAAAATATAAGTCACAAAAATGGGACCTAAGGTAGCCCCAATGATATTGGCTACATAGACCCTTGAAATTTTCTTAGCCAGCTGCTTATCGGAGGGAGAAACCCCAAGAAAATGGGCAATCGGGAAAATTACAGCCTTGAGTAAGGCAGAAATAAAAATAAAAAAAGCCGCTAAATTCATAGGATAAGGGGGAGCAAAATATGTTGAATAAATAAAGGGGCCAAGCAGATCAAAAAAACTAGCAGTCACCAAGGTAATACCACTGACAAACCAAAGGTTAAAACGAGAATCACAAAATCGTTTACCAATCAATGCACCAAAGGCAATACCCAATAAATAATATACTAGAACAAAAGCAAAGGCATGAGGCCTGACTTGAAGGCTATAACTAAAAATTCTTATCCAAAGAATTTCAGTACATAGAGAAAGGAATCCGGTCAAAAATGATAATAAGCTAGCCAGAAAAATCATTTGTCCCTGCCAAAGGCGATAACTGCTGTAATAGCAATTGTAAAATTAATGAAAACAGCGTTGTAAATCACTTCCTCTATATCAAAAACAGGCAAGAAAATATAGCCAGGGAGTATAGCGCCTAGCGCACCACCAATTGTGTTAGAAAAATATAACTCACCAACTGAGTAACCAATATTTTTTCTTATTGAGCTAACATGTTTGACCAAAACCGGGAAGGTAGCCCCCATTAATAAGGTTGGGAAAAAAAGAATAGCATAGCAAGATAGAAAGCTTAGCCATCGACTTGCTTCAACACTAGGGAGTGTTGCAACCTCTGCAATAATAGAAGAACTAAAAAAACCAAAAAAAGCGATACCTAATTCTGCTAACACATAGATAAACAATAATTTGGCTACAAATTTATCAGCAAGATAACCTCCTATTATCCCCCCTACCCCCAAACCAAGCATGAAAACAGAGACGACGATGGTAATTGACTCCAGATCCACACCATAGACATTAAATAACATGCGTTGCCACATCAGTTGGTAAATTAAGGCAGAAACACCCGAGAGGAAGAATAAAACATGGAGCACAATGAGATTTTGGGAAACCACTAAGGGTTTATTCATAAATCATCCTGAAAAATAGTAATTATCATATAAAATTTGAAATAGATTACAATCTACAGGCTAATGACGCAATGAGCCCTCTTTCTTTAATTAATAGTTTTCCCTATGATGATAAAAATACTGTCAGCTAAACAAGGGTCTTATGCAAGCTCTCGAGCATTTTGTTTGTTCACATCCCTATTTCTCTATGCTTGTCTTTATAGGTATAGGTATTTTGTTGAAAAGCTTTAGACGAATGAATTTAACTGCTATCCGATTAAACCTTGAAGATCTTGAATTAGCCTTAAAAGATAATGATCTTGAAAAAGCGGATTTCTATCTACAACGATTAAAATCAGGCTTTGGGTATTCTAAATAACACCATCATCCTGAACAGAGTGAAAGAGCTCTCAAATGTGTCTTTGCAGTATTTTGCCCTTAAATTGACAGCTATGCACCTGCGCTGTTATTCCACATCCCCCTAATTCCGATAGTTAAAATTTCAATATGTGATACTCAGATAATTTGTTTAATCTGATTATAATCAGTCGGATAAATTTTAGCTCATTTTTTAGTGTTAAAACGATTTTAGTTTCTTTAAACAACCGTCGGCCGGTACAGAGAAATATTCCTATTCCAATATAGCTAGTCTAAGCCTAATGGCTATTGGCGCAGCAGCTATCCTAACCGCTGCCTTAGCACTTGCTCGCGTCATTTCAATCACTTTACCCATAAGTGCTGCGGTCTTGGCTATTGGCAGCCTACTACTTCTCACCGGCGCGGCCATTTTATTCTTTAATAAGGATGATAGGAGCATCAATGAGATGGATAAACGGTGCTAATCTCGGAGATCCTTCTCTGCGCTCTGGATGACGTAGTGTTGAAACAAGGAGGGACGTGACCTTACTACAGACACTTGTGTAGATACCTATGCATCCACCCTTTGGGGAGAAGGTGACGCGAAGCGACGGATGAGAGGAGTTCCCCTCGATCAGTAACTAAGCCCCTTTGCACTTTGCTCAATCTCAGCAGCACAGTGACTCAAAGTCAGATGTTCATTATGGAAAAAGATTGCATTACTTAGATCTGAAACATCAGCACCAACAAGATAAGAACCCAGGCTATAGCCTGCTGTAGTACCCATTGCAGCACCAGCACCAGCCCCAATAGTTAGACCAACCACAGCAATGACCCCAGCGATTGTGCCACTTAGATCAAGAGCCCAGGGACTAAAAGGCCCTGTCGCTATACCGACACAAACAAAGATGCCAATAAAGCCAACAACCGCACCTATAGGTAGCCCTAGTAACAAACCAACAGCAGAACAAGCCAGAAGGCCAAGTGCCCTTGCCCAGGGATAGCTGATATCCGCTTTTTGCTCATATTGATGACAGAGGGTAGTTAGCTTAGGTAGGTTTTTTCGCAGTGCTTCTTCGGAAGTAGTTTCTTGCAGGATGACTGTTAGTCGCTCTACTAAGGATGGTGCCCAGTTCATTTTTGTTCGGGCCAAAGAGAAAAAGTAACTTTGCTGAAGATCTATTTCGGCCAATGCTCTCAATCTGTTCAAGGCATTAACGAAGGTCGCGATCTCAGACTTTCGCTCAAAACGCTCATTAAAACCCTTAATCGCTGAATCAAACTTACTTAACAAACTTGGCATCCTATTTCTCAAGAGCAACTTTTTTGTGGCAATATATAAAAAAAACACTCTTTCTGTCAATTTTTCATTCTTTTCAAGGTGTATCGCCCTTAGCACTAGAGGTTTATTCTAACCACAAGAATGATATAATTTCACACACTGTGTTTTATTAATGGAAACAAAGAGTGCGTTACAGCGATTTTCGGAAAATGCTACAAACTATCATTGCGGAACAATTAGATAAGAATCAATGCCCTAACCCCATATTTCTGTTAAAGGAACTACTGCAAACCTATCTTTCACGCCTCCCCCAAGGCCAAACACTTTTTGCTCCCGCAATTAAGGAAATCCAATTTTTTAATGCGCAATTAACCGATCAAACCTCTCTTGATGAGTTAGTTAAGTTGCTTGAGGACTACTATCTATGCCAGGCCAACCCACGAGAGCCCAATGCATTAAAGGCCTGTTTCATGGCTTTTTTCCATTACTATCGTTTTTCTTTTAATCGAACACTGCTGCTAGAGTCGGAAATTATAGTGAAATACATCTTGCTTCCTTTATCACTGCATAGCAGGGATAAAAGAGACAGCGTAGTTAGTTCATGGCTTGAACAAGAAGGAATGTTTAATATTGCGCAATTTATTATTCCTGAAACTAGCCGTAAGGCTGTTATGGACAGATTAAGAGAGGAATTTGATGATATAGAGTCCTTAGAAGGCGCCTTTCCTACCTTATCCGATACAGAACAAGAAGAAATTATCAAAACCTTAGTTGCAAAATGTGATAAAGGAAAAAGCCAGGAGCGAAATTACATCTATTGTTACATTTTAAGTGCAATAAGAATTCCCACTACCTACGTAGAAACAGTGGCTAAGCATCAGCTCAAAATTTTGCTTGATCATAAAAGGGTTAAATATATAGATAAGGTGCTGTTTCGCCCAGATATCTTACCTCTTGTTCTTGAGGAGTTGATTCAGTTTTTACTGGACGAATTGGAAAGCAAGGATAAGGAGCGATTAAGCACAGCGATTGAACTATTAACAAATTTGCTTTCCCAGCCTGTTCTCATTTCAGAAGAAGTTCATTCTACGTTGCAAGAAAAATGCCTGGCGCAATTACAAACTTACAAAGCGCTGCAACCTAGTGAATTGAAAACTCAAGATGATTCGGTGACTAAGCTACTCCAGCTAATGGCTAAACTTAATTTTTCTGAACCTCAGCCTCCTCGTCATGTCCAATGTTTGCCTCAAAAGGGTTGGGACTCTCAGGAGTTAATAACAACTCTTTTGACTATGCTTAGCTCAGATTCCCTCCTGATACAATGCTATGCTCTACGGCTTTTAGCTTCATCTATGCAAAATCGCTTGCTTTCTACAGCGCAAGTCAGGTTGCTCATTACCCATTATTCTAGCAATCAAAATGGCGCAATTCGGCAAGAAATAGGACAGGTTTTGACTGTAGCAATGATATCAGATGCCATGATTAAAGAGTTTCTAGCGCAATTAGTCGCGGAAATTAATAGGCCGGAAATGGATTATTACTCTGCCAGGGATTTAAATCATTTCTTATCATCGAAGAGAAATACTCAGCTTAAATTAGATTTCTTAGGGGAATGGATACCTCACTTAGTCTCAGAAGATGAACAATTACGGAAAACAGCTTGTGCTCTTATAAAAGAGATGAGAGATATTCCAGCCACCCTAGCCCAGCTGTTGATCGATATTGCACAAAACAAACTCTATCCAGAGGCACAGAACGCTGCTCGCGAAGCACTGACTCGCATTAAAGCAGCGCCAAAAGAGTTACAAGCAAGTGTTTATCTTGCGGCAATTGCTGGTCAAAGGGGTGACAGCTTGCTGAAAACAGTCAATCAATTAGTTATTCCTGAAAACTATCAGCTTTCAATGATTAGCAACTGCAGAGACCAAATAATCCAGATGATCAAAGCTCGACGTCTTCGCTCAGACCATAGTTTTCTAACATTTACTCAAATTGCGAACTCTACTAGTGATAAAGAGATACAGAGAGAGAGCGTGGTGGCTCTTTTCAGAATCATTGCCTTATATAATTACAACGGGACTTTAGAGGCGGTAAGTTGTTTGAGCTTAATTAAGCCCTTATCCTTAGAATTGAGATACGAGATCATTTTCGCGCTGCTAAAACTTATAAATCATGGCAGCCAAGATCCCAATCTGAGAGTTCTAGTAACGGGTCAACTTCTATTAGAGAGGCAATTTAAGGCCTTGAATAATATGTTATTAGGTTGCAATGATTCCTCTATGCACGGTTTTATCTTAGCTTCTCTCGAAAAGATGCAAGCAAGCGTAGCGCCATATTCAGACACTTGGTTTACCTTGGAAAAATTCATCCAACAGGTTGAAATCGAAATGCCTCTCTTACCTGAGATGTTTCGCCAGCTTCCTACTGAAGTCAACGAGCGAATTATTGCTGCTCAGGCTGGGGCTTGAAATCCTCTTAAGTATCCCGAGATCCCGCGGTCAAACCCATAGGTATCTACACAAGTGACTGTAATAGACGCACGTCATCCAGAGCGCAGTGAAGGATCTCCGGGATTAGCACGGTGCCACATTCAGGAGATCCTTCGCTATGCTCTGGATGACGTAATGTTGAGACAAGGAGGGACATTTGTGTAGATACCTATGGGTCAAGCCGCGGGGATTCGGAGCTAGTTAGTAGATTTCTATGTTTTGTCCCTACAAAAGCCAAGGCTACAAATGAAATTAGATCTTAAGATTCCGTTAATCTTCATAGAGTAAACTCTTTCTCATCTAGCGATAAAATCATCGTTCTAAGGTGTGATAATGCTCTCGAAAGCTCAGATTCAACAAGCAATACAAAATCTAAATCTCCTTATTGCCAATCCCGATACCTCAGCTCACTGGTTCACATTAAATAATGGGGAACTTATTACAAAAAATTGGCTTCTCCAAACCGATGATGAAGGTATTAGTGAATTGGAAAGCTATCTCCAAGGCCTTATTGATGAAGTATCAAGTGAAGATGTTGATTTTAACGACCACTCCTATCTAAGTTTGTTTATTAGCTTGCAATATTTCCTTCATTTAGAACCCAACCAAATTCTTGAAGGGGTTAATCTAAACTTAGCCAATAATCCCTATCTCCAGCGTAAAGAACTTAATTTAAAAAGTCTGGAGCATATGAATCCAGCACAAGTACAAAGTCAGTGCAACTCCATTAGCAATCAAAGGGCCTTAATTGAGTTTGATACTTTGTTACAAAGCTTTGTCACCAAGGCACAAGAGCCCTTAGATCTCAAAGCGGTCCTGTTAAGTTTGTTGGATAGTTATCAAAGCCCTTGGCATGCTTCTTTTACAAGAAACCATCTTCATCTTGAGACCTACAAAAAGGCTATCAAAGATTGCCAGGATAATCGCGACTTGCTACTAGTGCTAAACGCTATGGAATTCAGCCTAGGTCAGAAGAACCAGCATGAGCCTATGCAAAGCTTAATCCACTATGGCAAGTGGCTTATTGAGTTTACTAACCAGCATCAGGATAAGAGCCTGGCTAAATTCAAAGAGTATTTCGTCTGTCAGGAGTTAAAAAGACAGGTTGCGCAGGAAACTCGACAAATGCTTGGTGAAAACCGTGCACACTTCTTCACTAAAGAACACATAAGATGTCAGGAAACTGCTAGTAGAACCCAATCTTTGGTTCGCTAACCCAATCATTGCGAGAAACGTACTTTTTTAAAATGAAACCTTGACTGTAACAGAGTTGTTACAATTGCAGCGCCTCTTGTTATACCCCTATTACATTCCTTCTTTAGACTTAAGTTCGAGAATCTAAGTGAGGAAACCAATAAATGATTACTAAAAAAATAATGTTAACTGCTGTTCTTGGCGCAGCAACTTTGTTCTCCGCCACATCCTTTGCTAGCTATTACCACCATCCCTCCTATCAACCACCAGTCCCCATGGTTAGCTATCATCATTATCAACCTAATATTTGGAGGAATATGTATTTTTCCCGCTGGGGGGTTTCTAAACGTTACTATCCAGGACACGGCAGATATTATAGGGACAGGGGTAATCGCTATTATCATCAACCTTATTGGCGATAGGGGTTAAGTTGAGGATACCCCTGTCACCCCTAACTCACGTCATCCAGAGCGCAGCGAAGGATCTCCTGAATGTGCACTGTGCTAATCGCAGAGATCCTTCGCTGCGCTCTGGATGACATAGTGTTGAAACAAGGAGGGACGTGACCAATTACAGACACTTGTGTAGAGACCTATGCCCCCAACGATGGGATGGGGGGGTTAACTTGGCAGCTTTTGTGCATTACGAATAGAAAGATCCTGCCCACTACCAGGCGCATCAAGCTCAGAAGACTCTTCAAAATCGAACATTCTTAGTGTCCCGGCTCTTCTAAGTGAACCTGTTAAACTAACTGTCTTCGATAGAGCTGGTCGTAAAGGTGATTGCGCTTTGTTCAGGAGAGTTTCAGAAGGACCCAATAGAGGTTCTGTTTCCTCGGTCATCTTCTCTGTTGAACTGGGTAGATTATAATCCACCACGCCTCCAATGATTGCTCCGCCGACAAGCAAAAAGCCAGTCAAGGCGATAGCAACAAGGAGTGGCATCAAATAGAAACAAAGCACTGCAAGACCAGCTCCTATTAATCCGCCAATAATCACTCCCTTGATAAAACCTTTATCAGCTTGCTCTGGCACAGAACTTATAACGACTCCTTGCTCCTGGCAAGCCTGCTCTTTTTCTAATTCAAGTTCTTGCCTCATTAAATTGAATGATTTTCTTCTTTCGGCAAGCAACTCCTGAATTACTGCTGTGGAATCGAGTTTTTTATCGCTATCTGAGTGTTCCTCATCACTACTTGGTCTAAACTCTTCGGGTTGCAAAAGAACTAGTGGTTCACTTGGTTTAGGCGGTTCACTAGCATGCTCTGGCTGGCTTGAAGGTGCTGCTTGCCCTGCAAATAGATTGACCTGCCCATCTGTTCTTTGCAAACGCTTCCGCATAGGCTTTACAGGTTGACTTGATTCGAAAGACGCATTTAATAAAATATCTTCTGCCTCGCGAATTTTTCTGGCCTTCTGTTTTCTTAAAGTGGGTAATAATCGATAACCATTATCAATCCATTTTTGAAGTCTATTAAAGCCTCTTAGCTCACTAGCTGTTAAGGTCTTTGTATCAGTCCTTTTCAATAAGAGATGCCAACGCGTAAAATACTCTTTCGCTACCTTACAGAGCTGCTTAAATTCTTTTATTGTGATACTGCCATTCCGATATTGCTTCTCAGCATCAAGAACCTGCTGCAGTAACAATTTGGCTCTTTGGGCCTGGCCTAGAAAATCCAAGCTCTTCCAGTTGATTGCCACATCCTTCCATACCGGTTCGATTGCTTCAAAGGGATCTTTTTCTTCCACCCTCTTATATCCTGTAACCTTTTCATAAGAGGTATATCCATGCCCCACATGGCGCACAGAGCTATACAGTCCCAACGCTCGATCACTTTTATCGATAATCCCGGGCTTTACACCTGCTTTATATAGTATAGGTTCGATGGTTTTTAGCAGCTTGTTATAGGCAGCTTCCTGATTTTCGGGGATATAAATAGTAATCTGCATCCCCTTTGATACTCGTAAAATATCTTGTAAGGCAAGATCTTTATCCTCCCTTGAAATGGAGCGAGTTCTTAAAAACTCGCTATCTGCCAATAGCATGACATCATGCAGGGTTTCGCCAACAATCCGTCGGGTTACTTTGAAATTTGGGACGTTGTTATCGATCAAGATTGGATACACGAGATCCCAGGCTTTCTCTAGATCATCTGGTGCTATGCTTATATGGATTTTCCAGGGCGAATCGGGTTCGTTTGCAATTGGAGTATCAGCATGAAAATTAGCAAAAAAGGTAGAATCTACAATTCTCATAGGTTCTTTATAGGAGCCCTTTTCATCTTTTTCATTAAATGCAGACCACTGGGAATCTACTCCACCCACAAAACCCTGATAAGGACCGACCCTAATCCTGGTTATTGTGGGATATAGCTGGTTTAAAGTGGAATAGGAAATATCATGCAGTTCGCCAATCGTTTTACCCATTTTACAACTCTCTTTTTGAATACTACGACAAAAAACGGGCAGATTGTATCATAAAAACCTAACTAAGGGGGAATGCTGGGCTTGTCAGCCCAGCTTAGATTTGCTCTCGGTGTTGCAGAGCAAGAATTGATTTATGAAACAAGCACGGCACTAGTTGCTTCAATCCTATCCCTATTGCCGCCTTTTCGATCCAATCTTTTAATTTCATTCATTTTCTGCTGCTCATCAACTTGATGAACCTTACATTTGTTCAATCCGGCAAGATCACAGCCAAGGTCAAACAACTCAGTCATATTACCCGCGGTAAGAATTTTACCATCAATAATGTCAGCTACCTTTGGTGCCTTTGTACCTACTGAGCCCGGAGTGTTAGCCGCTGCTGCCTCTTGAATTTTCATTGTACAATTCAACAGTGCTGCTGTTTCGCAGAACTCTTTGCGGGTTGCACCTTTCTCATCATAGGCAATCACTTCGCCATCAAGATCGTGAGTTACTATGCAGAGTGCATGTTGGTATTCCTCGCTTTGACCTGTGCGATCCTTGCCGCTTTTACAATTATTTTTAGTAGCACCGCCCATCGCCTCAACAAACATCTTTTTCAAGGCAATGATATATTCCTCTTGATTTCGGCTATCAGAGCCTACTGTCTTTGTAGAAGTTTTAGCTACCTTCCTAAATTGATTCTCAGTATTAACTAAAATTCGCAGATTCAATTTCTGTGCTTCGGTTAATTTTAAGCTATCAATATAGTTGGTTATTTGTTCCATTTGTGCATCAGAAATGGCTTTGCTACCCTTCATCAAAGGATCCAACACGTTGACAGAAGCCCCTTCCGTAAAATGGCCGACTACCCTAGCTAAAAATTGCATACCAATTCCGCGTAAGGCTGCTAACTCCCTTTCTGCCTGCTTTCCAGCTTCTTTTCCTTCTCCATGCCTAAAAGAATTGGTTGCATTGTTATGATGTAGAACTATAGAAGATGAAGAGACCAAACCATGATCTACTACATAGTTTACTGCCTGTCTCTGAGCCTCAATCAAAGCTTCATCCGCTTTACTCACTTTAATTGTGGCAACTTCAACGCTGTTGCTTAATAGTGATTGGATCAAGATAAGTCGTTGCGGTCTGTCAAGTTCATTATCTGTAAAAAAGTCACCCCAAACTTTATCGAAATTATGATCAGCGAGTTGTTCTAATTTCTCAATTTCTTGCAAGGTGTTCAAAACAGTTTGTAACTCACGATCCCCTTGTTGCATTTCATAAGTTACTGGTGTCCCTGATTTCATGCTGGCAGACTGTATTTCTAATGAGCCTGTTTCAGATTCGGCAATTAAATAGTTGACCCTTGCGTTTGCCAATCCAGGAGTATGTTGCATGGCAGATGACTTAAAGAGCTTCTCAAAATTTGCCCACTCAGGTGCGCCGAGTGTTTGCGGAATTCGGGCTAGATACCAAGCTTGCTCAGCTCGGTGAAGATTAGTAAACCACTGTGGCTTATTATCAGTACTGTGAATTCTCAGGTATTCCTGTTTTTGTCTTTCTGTAAGTTCGTGGTTGAAATTATTGTCAACCTGAACCACCTTGGAACCATCCTTACGGTGAGTGATAACTGCTAGTACCTTATTTTGATTATGTTGAGCTACGAAATAACGCTCGGCTTCACGAATTGGACCAACAACATTTTTAACATCTGTTTTCGCAAGTTTGGCAACTTGTTTATTTAATCCTTTGACAAAGTTATCCATGCTTTTGTTTACATCATCTAAGCCCTTAGTCGTATTAGCATCACTAATTATGTTATTGGAAAGTCTTGTCAGATACTCTCTGATCTTTTGCTTATCTTCTTGATTATCTGTTACCAGCCCCTGATCAAGCAGGGTCAATACCCCTGCAATAACACTTAATTTTCTCGTGGCCAATGAGTAACGTTTTTTATCTGTTTTTATTCTTGATGTTGGTTTTGCCTCATCATTATATTCAATTTTTATGACAACCTTTTCTCCAGGTTTTTGAGGATCTAAACGGCTATAGGTCCAATTGGGCTCAGGATGCTTTAATTGCTCTAAAACCTGCATTCTTTGCTCAATTTGAATTAATAGTGCTTGACTAGTAGTAGCAGATAGGATTTTGGTTAAATCTTCTTTTCTATATCTACGGAAATCAGCAGCATTCTCCCCCGTCACTGTTCTTGTGATTTGCTCGCTACTAGCCTCATTGGCAAACAGGGCAAAAGAGTTTTTTAACGCCTTCCGTGCTTCGATCTCGACGGGTTTTTCTACAAGGAGATGACGTGTTCCCTCGGTACGTTGCAGGCGTTTTAAGAAAGTAACTGTAGCTTTCGATGGTCTCTCATCCTCAGAACTGCTAGAGCTCCTAGGACTACTTGGACCACTTGAACTACTTTCCTCAACATCACTTGATTGACTTAGACCATCAGATGAGGTCGCTAAGGTCATTTCTAGACTATCTGAGCTGTTGCTTAAACGCAGCGAAGGAGTTCTTGAGGCAACAGGGAAATCGATATCAGATGAAGACGATCTATCAGGGCTTTCAGGCTGACTTAATAGAGGATTCTCAGCCTCATCATCAGATTTCGCTAATTCAAGTTTTGATTTAGCCTTATCAGAGGGAACGGTAGGTTTTTTAGCACTTTTTAGTTGTGCCTCATGCTCTTCATCGTCTTCAACAGTTTGCTCAACAACAACTGACAGGGCATCATTAGGATTTTGACCCAGATCATGCTCATGATCGTCAGATAAATCATCATCGTGATTGTCTTCATTCTGCAGTAACTGCTCATCCTCATCACTTTTAAGCTCTGCAGGCTTAGAGCTGAATAAAAAAGAAAATAACTGATAAGCTCCATAAACAATGGCGGCTGCAACAATGACTACAGTAATAAGAGCTAAAGCACCTATTCCAGCGCCGGCAGCAATCGCTAAGGCGCCTGCCCCTAAAATAGGAATAGCGCCCGTTGCTACAAGAGCAGCGCCTACACCTGCGCCTACTAGAATTAGTAAAAGAATTAATCCTGCATAGAAGAAACGTCTACGATTTGCTTGCCAAAAAGTCTTTTTTGCTACGGGAAGACCACTCTCAAGATCAACTTCAAACTCTTCGTTTTCACCAGCCATAATTACACCAAATATTGTACAACTGGTGTAATTTTAGCAGCCTATTATTAAGCAAATGTTAAGAATTAAAATCAATATGCAATTTTTTGAGCCATATTGGCATATTATTGTTTACTCTGAGCTGATTGGGTTTTTATGCAAGAGGAAAATTCGGTTTTCTATGGAGCCGATCCTTTCAAAGAACAACCTTCATTTTGTGGCATCAATTAATAGCATCGCCCCATAGATATCTACACAAGTGTAGCCTTGATACAGCGCAGCACTGAGCTGAGCGATCCTGACATTTTTTTAGTCAAAGTATCATTTAGCTACCTATATGAACATTAATCAGTTACTTTGACTTATATGACACATGCCTTCTGTTTAAAAAATGCCAGGATTCCTCAGAGCGCAGCGTAATTAAGGTTTCCTTTGACAAATTATAGCGAGAGGTAATAGGCCAGCCCCGCTCCAGTATCGAAATCCCGCGGCTTGACCGCGGGATTTAGGAATATCTCACTCCTTTGGGCAATTCCTTGCACTTCCACAATTTGAAAGTGTTACCGAATAAGGGTTTACCTCAGCAGCAACAGTTGCTGGCGACAAAGGCGTTAACACGCCATCCTCGCCTTTTGCATACATTGAAATAGAGTCAGAGTCGAAATTGGCCAGATAGGCATATTGTCCTGAAGGTTCAAAAGCGATTGCGGCTTGAGGCCCCCCGCCAGCATCAACTGAGGCTGGAGAAAGCGGCACTAGCACGCCATTTGAACTAATTTTAAACATGGAAATGCTACCATTAGAGCCATTCGGCCCCCTATTCGCTGAATAGGCAAATTGACCTGTGGTGTCAAAACTAATTGCCATAGGCATATATCCTGTCTCGACCGTTGCAGGATTTAAGGCAACTAACTCGCCATTTTCCTGATTAATCTTATACATCGCTATCGAAAAGGGCTTCCAGGAATTTGCAACATAAACATAGCGTCCAGAGGGATCCAGCGTAATAAAGCTTGGAGTTTGTGCGCCAGTCGAAATTTCGCTGGTTTCTAATGGGGTTAAGACGCCCGTTTCAGCATCCATTTGATACATAGAAACAGAGCTACCATTATAATTGGTTACATAGGCATAATTACCGGTAGGATCAAAGATCATTTGAAAAGGATATTCACCAGTGCTAACACTCGCTGGCGATAAGGCAGTTAAAGCACCTGTTTTTGTATCCCGCTTATACATATAAATACTGTTGTCGCTAGAGCTTGGGATATAAGCAAATTGACCTGAGGGATCTAAAATAGGCACCTGAGCATTAACACCGGCATCAACAGTAGCCGGGGAAAGCGCTCTTAGGCTGCCTGTTATCTGATCAATGCTATACATAGAAATAACACTATTCTCTGAATAGTTTCCAACATAGAGATTTGTTCCCGTAGGATCAATTAACAGAATACCGTTATTGGGTGCACTAACAGGGCTATTGGGCAGTGGACTTAAAACTCCCGTTGACTTATCGATAGAAAACATATCAATGCTATTAGCCTGATTATTAGAGTAACCAAAGCTGTCCGAAGGATTGAGAACAAGAGGCCCTGGGTTGTAACTGGTTGGAATACTTGCGGGATTAAGAGGAATCAACTGACCTGTTAAATTATCAATAGCATACATACTTAAGGTGTTAGATCCATTATTAGGAACATAGGCATAAGTGACTTGCTCGGTATTAGCTGCAAATACTGCCGTTGCAAAAGCAATACTCTGCAACATCAAAACTACAGCAAGTTGCTTTCTCATAAAACCATTAATCATCATTATTCCTTTTATTAATTAAGAGCAGCGCTTCCCCTTTACCAAATTCTCGGTTTGACCGTGGGTTCGGCGACGGTGCAAGAAACATAGATCCCGTGGTCAAGCCACGGGAATTCGGGGCCATTAGAATCGTATCTATCTATAACTGTCGAATCCCCGCGGGGTCTAGCAGTAGCAGATGATACATTCGAGCCGCCTGAATTCAGGATAATTAAAAGGGGGACCACTTTGGGTCCCCCTAAAAAGCACGCGCTATATTAACTCATATTTCATAAAAATTATTATTACTTTTTTTGATGAATAGGCAAAGTCATAGACACTATATTGATTTTATCGAGCACTAAAAATGTCACAATCAACAACCACATTCCTGCAAGAATCTCTATAAAAGCTTGGAGTGCATTAGCTCCCAAATAGCCCATAAGCACGACAGCAACTGTGGCGGTTGACATGTTTATAAAACTCATCATTGCCGAACAGCTTGCTTTATCAGCAAGAGCATTGGATGCAATCAATGAGCCCCCGGCGAACAATAAGCCGCTGAATAAATACAAACTCAGGGTGCTTAGGAAAAACCAGACAGCAGACGACGAGTGCTGTAAATCCATTAACCCCAGGCTTAGAATTCCCAGAATACAACCAGCAAAACCAATAGCGATTACCTGTTTTGCTTGCAATCGATTCAATAGTTTCTTCGCAAAGATTCCTCCTGCAAGCATGCCCAGCATATTAAGCAAGTTCCAATATCCGTATTCGGCAGACGATAGATGCAGGATCTGATGTGCAATCTGAGGCCCTGCTGCCGAAAAACAATAGCCAATGATCGAGCAGAAACCCACCACTAAAGAGAATAGAACCAAGTTTTGCGAAGTCAGGGCACGTGTATAACCTGTAAAAATTGTCAGGAAATTAATCGCCTGAGATTCGACTAAGGTCTCAGGAAAGGCAACGGTCCCGAGCAGCATAACCAAGCCATGAATTAGCAAAAACATAAAACAATAGGTCCAGCTTCCATATTCACTAATAATCCCACCGAGTGTTACAGCCAGGCCAATTCCGAAAGTAAAGGACAAAATGGTATAGGCCATTGCTGTTTTTCGTTGCGACTCAGCTAACCATTCATTAATAAGCATAAAGGTACAAGCCAACCCTGCGGCCGTTCCGAGTGCAGAGATCAGTCGTCCGATAAGAACTAAGGCAAATGAATTGCAGGCTAGGCTAAGCAGGCATAAAGAAACACCAAAAAGATTAATGATTAAACCAGTACGCAGAGAAAATACACGTCCCCAACGATTAGCGAGTGGTCCATAAAGTAGTTGGCCAAAAACATAGCCAAACAAAAAGGCTGAAACAACCCACTCAACCTGCCCAGCTTGCAAACCATAGTAGAGTTGGATTTGCGGCAATGCTGGCGTAAGAAATGCGGCTGAAAACGAGGCAATTGAGATATAACTAAGCAACCAAGCAATACGAAAATTTGTAACCATGATAATTCTCCATTGGTAAAATTATATTATAATGGTTAACAATTAATCGATTAAGATAGTTGCAAGTTAATAATTATTAACTTTAAGTTAATAAAAGACCCCTCATCCGCCCCATAGGTATCTACACAAGTGACTGTAATAGACGCATGTCATCCAGAGCGCAGCGAAGGATCTCCGGGATTAGCACGGTACCACATTCAGGAGATCCTTCGCTGCGCTCTGGATGACGTAGTGTTGAGACAAGGAGGGACGTGACCTATTAAAGACACTTGTGTAGATACCTATGCATGCCCCCTTCGGGCACCTTCTCCCCTGAGGGGAGAAGGTGCCCGAAGCGTCGGATGAGGGTCTTAAACTTGATTCGCCTTCAGGGAGAATGGAGAAACGAGGGAAGCCTGCAAGATGTGCCAAATACGACCTTTCTTTGAATAGGGCACAAATGCTAAGGGAGGACTTCTTCGTCTTCCATCTTCCCAAACACATCCTTCTTCGTATGATCTTCAGCCAACAACATATACATCGCAGGTACCACAAATAAGGTAAAGAGTGTACCAATTGAAATACCGGTAGCAATCACAAGGCCAATATTGAAACGGCTCTCAGCACCTGCGCCGGTCGCGATAATCAAGGGGATAACACCTAAAACCATTGCTGCTGTTGTCATCAAAATCGGCCGTAAACGAATTGCGGCTGCTTGCTGGATAGCGTCTCTTTTCTTTCTGCCGTTGATCTGCAATTCATTAGCAAATTCAACAATCAAAATACCATGCTTAGAAATCAAGCCGATGAGGGTTACCAGTCCTACCTCACTATAAATATTGAGGGTTGCCTCACCAATACCGAGACTCACAAAGATCATGGCGCCACAAATGGACATGGGAACGCTGATAAGTACGATCAGTGGATCACGGAAACTTTCAAACAAAGCGGCTAAGGACAGGAAAATAATAATTAGGGCGAAGAAGAAAGTTACAATCAAGCTCGATCCTTCCTGAATGAGCTGGCGGGATTGTGCTGCATAGTCAATATAATAGCCTGAGGGCAGTAGTTCTTTAGCAATATTTGCCATAGTGGTCAAGGCAGTGGCCATTGATACCCCAGGCAGGGCAACCGCTGAAATGGTTGCTGAATTAAGCTGCTGGAAATGGTTTAAGGACTCAGGAACAATTTCTCTTTTCAAGGTAGCAATTGTCGATAGGGGAACCGAGGCACCAGAAGCTGTCTTAATGTAATAATCCAAGATCTGTTCTGTATTTAAACGTGTATCACGTTTTGTTTGTGGGATAACTTGGTAGGAGCGTCCCGCATAATCGAAGTAGTTGATATAACCTTCGCTAAGTGCTGAGCCGAAGATATTACCCAAATCCTGCATAGTTAAACCGAATTGTGAAATCTTATCCCTATCTAAAACAATTTTAGTCTGTAGCTGATCAATTTTAAGATCCGGGTCAATATAAGCAAAGAGGCCGCTTGCATAGACTCGCTTTAAAATATTTGCAAGTACTTCATTGAGGTTATCAAAGTTCTCAGTTGTGGTGATAACAAATTGGATAGGCAAACCACTTCCCCCGCCAGGTAATGAGGGTAATTGGAAGGCGGCGATCTTAGCTCCAGCGATATTAGACAATTCTTGTTGAATCAAAGGTTGCAGCTGGTTTGAGGTGCGTTTGCGCTGATCCCAAGGTTTTAATACCATACCAATGATGGATTTGTTTAAGGAACCAGTACCATCAACCTGGAAGACATGGTCTGTTTCAGGGAAGGTATTAAAAATCTCGCGAACCCTGTTTGAATACAACTTGGTTTGATCCAAAGACGCATTGGCTGGAGCAGTAACCTGGGCAATGATGATCCCCTGATCTTCCTGAGGAGCCAATTCAGAATCAGAGGTAACGAACAAGAAATAGTTAGATAGCAGAATAATAACTGCAAAAACGGCAATGACAGGTAAATAATTCAACGATCTATCCAGCACCCGCTCATAGCGCTTTTCCAATCGCTTAAAGAAACCATCAACCTTGATCATCAGGCGCCCTTTATCCTCACCACCCGTTTTTAAAAATTTCGAGCACATCATAGGTGAAAGCGTCAAGGCAATAATTGCAGAAACGGTTACCGCCCCAACCAGAGAAAAGGCAAATTCGGTAAACAGAGCTCCTGTTAATCCGCCCATAAAACCAATGGGGACGTAAACAGCGATAAGAACGACAGTTATCGCCACAATTGGACCAGCTAACTCTCTAGTTCCAAGTATAGAAGCTTGTACTCTATTTTTGCCCTCCTCAATATGGCGTTGTATGTTTTCCACTACAATAATCGCGTCATCGACCACAAGACCGATAGCTAATACCAATGCTAAGAGGGTTAATAAGTTAATCGAATAGCCTAAGGCCAACATTACAAAAAAGGCTCCAATAATCGATAAGGGAATAGCAACAAGAGGAATGATTACTGAACGGATAGAACCCAAAAAGATAAAGATAACTCCTGTTACAATCAAAAAGGCTTCCATTAAGGAACTAACAACCTCATGAATTGATGAGTCAACGAATAAACTAGCATCATAGGTGATATTTGCTTTTAAACCCTGGGGTAATTCAGCTTCAATGGTGGGAAATATTTTTTTGATATTCGAAATTACGGTCAAAAGATTCGCAGAAGGAGCAACAATAATACCGATATAAACAGCCTTGCGCCCATCAAAGCCTACTGTTGAATTGTAGTTCTGAGCGCCCATATCTACTTCAGCAACGTCTTCCAAACGAATAATTGCACCGTTCTGAGCTTTAAGAATCATTTTCTTAAATTGCTCCACATTTGTCAGATTTGTACTTACCGTGAGATTTTGAATAAACATTTGTCCGTCAGTACGCCCTGCTGCCGAAATAAAGTCATTATTCGCTAAGGCTGCACCGACTTCTGCGGCTGAAATGCCATAACCTGCTAATTTGGCCGGATCAAGCCAAGCCCGCAGAGCAAAGGTTTGGTTACCTAATATTTCTGCTTTCTGCACCCCGTTAACTGCCTGCAATTTTGGCTGGACCACACGGATCAGATAGTCAGTAATTTTATTAATCGGTAACTCATCGCTATAAAAGCCTATATACATTGAGTCAATTGTTTGCCCTACAGACACGGTAATAACCGGCTGCTGTGAATTCTTTGGTAACTGGTTAAGTACAGCATTTACCTTGGTTGTAATATCTGACAAGGCTTTTAGCGGATCATAATTGAGCAGCAGGTTAACAGTAATTGTCGAAGTACTGGGAGTACTGGTCGAAGTCATATAATCAATACCATTTGCCTGGGCGATGGAATTTTCCATGGGGGTCGTAATAAAGCCGGCAATAACATCAGGATCAGCACCTGTGTAAGTGGTAGTTACTGTAACAATGGCATTTTCAGTAAAGGGATATTGCATTACAGGCAATAAATTAATCGAACGCAAACCTAATACCAAAATCAACAGACTGATTACTGTTGCAAGTACTGGACGTTTAATAAAAATATCAGTAAACGGCATTTGTTGCGGTCCTTAATTTGCGGTAATAGGTCAGCCCCGCTCCAGTATTGAATTCCCGCAGCTTGACCGCGGGATCCAGTGGTTAGAAGCTCTTCACTCTGAGCCCATAGATCCCGCGGTCAAGCCGCGGGAATTCGTGATGGGAGTGACCTAGTACAATTTGCGTAAATTCGATTATCTTTCTTTAATCTTCGGTGCAGCTTCATCACTTGGTTGCAGTGAATTATTCACAGTAATACGGCTACCATTTTTAAGTTTCAGCTGACCGCTGGTCACAACCGTGTCACCCAGGGACAAGCCCTTTAATATAGCAATCTGGTCGCCTCTGGTTTCCCCTACTGTCACAAAAACCTGGAGCACAGTGAGAATCGGTTTATTATCCTTATCCTTTTTGCCACTGTCTTTAACGATATAGGCAATATCGCCATAGGGGTTAAAGCTGATTGCTGATTGCGGTACTGTTAAATAGGTTTGGGGCATTGCGATATCAACTTCCACATTAGCAAACATACCAGGCGTTAAGAGAAACTTAGGGTTTGGCAGCGTTGCTTCCACCTGTACGTTACGGGTGCTTGTATCAACTGCAGGCTGGATAGTTGTAACCTTTCCGCTAAACACTTTATCTGGAAAAGTATCAGTCTTTACTTCAACAGTTTGTCCTAATTTCAGCTGAGATAAAGCTTGTTGTGGTAGATAAAAATCGGCATAAATTGGATCCAAGGCCTGCAAGGTTGTAACGGTGTCTCCAACATTGAGATACTGGCCAGGGTTAATGTTGTTAATTCCTAAGCGCCCTGCAAAAGCAGCACGTAGCGTCTTTTTCTCAACAGTTGCAGTTTGCTGTTCAACCTGGGCTTCCAGGTTTTTGAGATTCCATTCATCACTATCAACAACCTGTTTACTCACTGCATGTGCAGCAAACTGAGCTTTATCGCGGTTATAGGTAATCTTTGCTAGCTCAACCTGGGCCTGTAAGGAATGAAGTTGGCCAATTTCTGTTCCAGCATTCAACTGCACCAGCACCTGACCCTTTTCAACCTGGGCTCCGGGCGTAAAATAAATGGTCTGCACCATACCAGGCAATTCGGTAGTCACGTTAACACCTACTCGGGCGCGTAAACTTCCGACTGCTTTCAGCTTGGGCTGCCATAAAGAGGATTCTACTTTCATAGTTGAGACAGTCACAGCTGGGGACAGCATTGTGGCCATATATTTCTCGATCATTTTCCCCTTAATATATTTCCAGCCAAAGATCGAGCCGAATAATATACCCACCGCAACCAACATAATAATCATTTGTTTTTTCAAGAAAACTCTCTCTCTCTCTTAAAAATTTACTCGGATAACTTAATGCATTATCAAGAATCCAACCATTCTTATAAACACTCATTCACACACCAGGGTTTATGCCACCATCCACCACCCAAAGCTTGGAACAATGCAGCCGTATCAGCAAAGCGCGTAGCCTGAGCTTGAATTCGGTTAATACGGGTCTGCTCATACTGCTGTTGCGTATTCAGCAAAGCGATATAACTCGCCCCGCCCAAACGGTATTGTTGAATCGTCAGATTCAACGCTTGTCGTGCCGAATTTTCCGCAACGACCTGTGCACGTAAAGCTCGTGCATCTGTTTCCAAAGCGCGTAAGACATCCGCTACATTTTCGAACGCCTGTAACACAGTCTGCTTATATTGCGCCGCTGTTTGTTGAAAGGCTGCAATGTTGGCGCGTCGTTGAGCCAGCAAAGCGCCACCATGGAAGAGTGGCTGTGCCGCCTGCGCCAGAATACTCCATATGTTATTGGGTCCAGTGAATAAATTTGACAGCTGACTACTGACATAACCATAAGAACCACTTAGCGTAATCTGCGGCAGTAAATTGGCAGTTGCTACACCAATCTGGGCACAAGCCGCATGCATAGTTGCTTCTGCTGCTCGAACATCAGGACGTTGCCGCACAAGCATAGAGGGCAAACTAACAGGGATGTTAACAGGGAGCTTTAAGTTATCGAGCTTAGGTAAGGGCAAGGGTTCATCTGGGAAAGTACCAACCAGAGCAGCTAAAGCATGTCTGTTTTGCGATAAACTCTTTTGCAAGGGAGGCAAGGTCGCCTTCGTTTGCTCAAGCAAGGTTTGCTGAGTTAAGACACTCGCGTTTGAAATAGCACCTAGCTGATATTGCTTATTCAAAATGTTGTACACTTTTTGCTGTTCATTGATTAGCTGAATTGTCACATCAATTTGCGCCTGGTATGAGGCAACAGCCACAGCAGTTGTTACGATATTTGAAGTCAGGGTCAAATAGGTTGCTATCACCTGGAACTGTTGGTAGTCAACCTGAGCAGCATAGGATTCAATTTGCCGCCTGTTTCCGCCCCAAACGTCAAGGGTATAGGAGGCATTAACTGAGGCATTATAAAGATTAAAGGTAAAAGCCCGATCGCCTCCGCCAATACCACCAATACCAGTAGTCGAATAACGCTGTCTTTGCGCAGTCCCTACAGCATCGACTGCAGGAAGCATCAAATTGCCAATCTGCACATTCAAATTTTCCTGAGCTTGCCGTAGAGCAGCATTTGCAGCAGCAATCGTGGGACTATGGGCTAAGCCTCGGCGAACTAATTGGTTAAGCTCTGGGGAGCGAAATAATTCCCACCATAGCAAGGGTACATCCTTATCCTTAAGAAAACGTTGAGAGTCGCCACCAGGGGTTGGAGAACTAGCTGTTTTAGCAGGAAGGAGAGGTTTTTCTTCATAACCTTTAACTGGAGGAGCATCTGGTTTACGGAAATTAGGACCAACCTTGCACGCTGTCATACAAACAGAAGTCAAGATAATAAGGATAGCTCTGCTAATTCTTGGCCTAAAAATATCCACTTACAACATCCCTCGGATACAACGAATAATTTGATTAATCTACATGATATTAGCCCAGATGTTAAATCAAAAAATGTTTTTTTATCAAGACTCTTTTTGTTGAAATGGCGACTTCTCAATAAATCCGGCAAAACGTCATCTTGCACACAGTGAGAGATCTCCTAATGCAGGTACAAAGCCACATTCAGGAGATCCTTCACTTTGTTTAGGATGACGAGGCTCAGACTTATTGAGAAGTAAGTTGAAATGAAAAGGTGAAGTACAAGCTCCCACCCTCTTCGGCATAAAAGTGATCAGATATTGCATAGCCAACCACAGCAGCGCATTGTCCATTAATAAAAAGAAGAGGAATGCGGTCGCGTTGCCAAGGTGGGATAGACCAATCCTGCATTAATTTCTTAAGATGCTTGTTTTGTCCGCGCCAATAAAATAATTCACCCCCTTGGCGAAACCGTATTTCGATTTGAGCTTGCTCTGGGAGTAAAAGACCTTGTGCAACATTATTAGCAACTAAGGTTCCTAAACCTTCTATAACCACGGGTTGTGGAAAAAGCAGCCAGGTCATTGCACTTAGGGGTTGGCTTTCTTCATCTGCCATTAGATAAAGCGCTTGCTGATAACGTCTTACACAGCCTCCCTGCCAAGCAACTTTGGGTTGAGCATCATCACGGGCTTCTATCACTTCACTAATAAGGCGATTGAAAGTCAGTGTTCCTGGTAGCCTAAAATTATTCGCTTTAAACCAAGCTCGCAGGACATTTGTAATCCTTGCCTCGGACAGCCTGTTTAATCGAACAAGAGGTAAAATCCTAGAAGCAGGTGAAAGTTCAGGGCAATCGAGTTTTGCCAAATCATCTAAATTAGATTGTGCCTGTTGGCAATGACTGGCTGTACGGGTCAAATTGTTAACTATCGCAGGCCAGCGCGAATCTAAGACTGGCAAGACCTCATGTCTGAGAAAGTTTCTGTTAAAGGCAGTATTCTGATTGGATTCATCTTCAATCCATTGAAGTTGATACTCTCTAGCATAGGTTTCGAGGTTTTGACGACGTTGTTCAAGAAAAGGGCGAAGAATTTTTGCCCGGCCAAAATCTTTAGATTCTGCCATGGCAGCCAGGCCATCAATCCCTGTGCCGCGGAAAAGTTGTAAGAGTAAGGTTTCCGCCTGATCATTCAGGTGGTGACCTAGAATTAAACAATCCTCATCGCTAAGCAGGGAAGCAAAAACTTGATATCTGGCCTTTCGCGCTTCGTCTTCTATATTGGCATGACGGGCAAATTCAACTTCTTTTGCTTGCAAAGCGATCCCTAGATTCTTGCAAAAAAGCTGACAATGCCTTTGCCAATTGACAGCATTTGGACTGAGTCCGTGATTAATATGTACAGCTAGCAGCTTCTGAGCCAAACCTGGCTGGTTAGCCAGGCTATGAAGCAAGACTGTCGAATCTAGGCCGCCACTAAAACCAACAATCACTCGCTTGTATTGGTCTAATTGTTTTAGCCATTCAACACTAAGCAGAGAACTAGTCACAGGCCCCCATTGCCATGAATTTCTCGTATCGTTGTTGCAAAAGCTCATCCATTGATAAACGCTTGAGCATGCGTAGTTCATCAATCAAAAGCTCTTTCAAACGTGAAGTCATATCTACAAGATTGCGATGCGCCCCACCTAAGGGTTCTTGAATAAGATTGTCTACCAGGCCTGATTCATAAATTTTATCGGCTGTAATCCCCATCGCGCGCGCTGCTTCACTCGCCTTAGCCGAATCTTTCCAAAGAATAGAAGCACAACCCTCTGGAGAAATAACTGAATAGATAGAGTATTGCAGCATTATCACCCTATCGCCGACACCAATAGCTAAAGCGCCACCAGAACCCGCTTCGCCGGTCACAGTGCAGATTATCGGTGTTCTCAACTGAGCCATTTCAAGCAAGTTTCTTGCAATAGCTTCTGACTGGTTACGCTCTTCAGCCCCTATTCCAGGATAGGCGCCGGCTGTATCAATGAAAGTAAAAATGGGGATTTTGAATTTTTCTGCCATTTTCATCAGGCGCAAGGCTTTCCGATATTCTTCCGGGCGAGCCATACCGAAATTTCGATAAACTTTTTCCTTGGTTCGCTTGCCTTTTTGATGGCCAAGAATCATAACGGCCTCGCCATTTAAGCGTGCCAAGCCACCAATAATTGCTGGTGCACAAGAATAATGCCGGTCACCATGCAGTTCTTGGAAATCGGTGAAAATATGTTCAACATAATCAGTCGTTTGCGGACGAAGAGGATGCCTTGCCATTTGTGCAACCTGCCAAGGTTCCAAATTGGAAAAGATATTGGCTGTTAGCTCTTCGCTTTTTGCTTCAAGGCGGGCGATTTCTTCCGTTAAATTGACTTCATTATCACTGCCCACCATGCGCAGCGCATGAATTTTTTGATTCAACTCCTCGATGGGTTGCTCAAAATCCAAAAATTGTCGACTCATTTACATACTCGTTGGCGATTTTTTTAATGCGCTATGATAACCGCAACTTCTTTTTGACGCTACCATTCCCTGCATGAAGCTCCCATTATTCCCCTTCCTATGGTTAAATTAGCGTCCCCTCTTCATTGAGAGCCCCAACTATGCTGTTAAATGCCCAATTGATCTCAGCTAAAGACTGCTCTTTGCAGGACAATTGTATTGATATCTGGGAATTCCCCTTGGATGAACTACCTCCTTTGGCCAGCTCCTTTCTCAATGAAACCGAATTAACGCGCGCCAATCGCTATTATTTTGATCAACATCGACGCCGTTTTACTGTTGCCCGTGCCTCGCTACGCCTTATACTTGGGCTTTACATAAAGCAAGAAGCAAGACAACTGACCTTTAGTTATAACGATCATGGCAAACCTAAACTGGATAATCTACCAACTCTGGAATTTAATCTTAGCCACTCTGGTGAGCTAGCCCTGCTTGCAGTAGGCCAAAACCAGCCCCTAGGCATTGATTTGGAGTTTTTCTCCGAGCGACCTTATGATGGAATCGCTAAAAACTTATTTTCTCCGCAGGAATTGGCGCTCTTTCTACCCCTCCCAAGCTGGCAAAAGCCACAGGTTTTTTTCCATATTTGGGCGCAAAAGGAAGCCTTTATAAAAGCCAGCGGTCTGGGATTAGCCTATCCAACCGCGCTCTTTACTGTTCCGCTCTATTCACCAGCGCATGCGCTAGTCAATGATAGTGTCCACCACCGCGATTGGTTATTAGAATCATTTATGCCTAAGGTAGGATGCAATGCAGCACTCTGTCATCATCCTGAGATCCAGACAATTCGCTATATCCGTGTTGACAAGGCTAAAGAGCTTTTTAATTAATGTGCAAATTGCAATTATGGTTGTTTAACTGTTCAGCAAAATAACATATACTTTGCGTTTTTTACTAAATAACTAATGTTATGAGTCATACAAACAGAAGGTTAATCGATCGAATTCCCCCTGATTATCGTGACTATCTAGGCTATTATCCTGATACCCTGTTTTACCAGCACGATAGCATCCAATATCGCCAGAAATTAGCCCGTTTAGCGCAAGCCTCTTATCTTTATTCCGATGGTTATACTGTAAAATCCGCAAGTTACTTTAGATATCTCTTTGAATCTTTTAAAGGCTGGTTTGGTTTTACCAATCATTGCCAACCGGAAAAGGCGCAGCTGGCTTTGCGAAAATTTACTTTTTATGGTTATTTACGAGGTTACACGCAACCTCAGGGGCGTTTGCAAAAACTTGGCATCGATGCAGAGTTCCTTGAACTTGTTTCCAGACCTAGAACCAGTGAGAATTCACAAGAGCTTCAAAATAAGCTGATTGAATTTTGTATTGAAAATGAATCGGGTTTGGAAACTATTTCCTCTAATGTATTACCGCGAATTGCACAGAACTATCGTTTTGGTACTGTATTGTTTCGCATGGGTTTCTGGTCAGAGATTCCTAGTCTTGATCCACAGAATGAACAGCTGATTCAACTCACTGTTCAACGGCTTGAGTCCGAAATAGAACTCCCCTCCCCTTATAGCTTTATTCCAGGGAGCAAATATGCCCTTGCTGCTGCAAATTGCTATCTTGAGCGAGCAAAGGCAGCTAAAGGAAGTTATTTTTATGGTTGGTCCTATGTCAGCAATAGCCAAGCAAATGCTCAGAGCGCCCTAGAGCAAGCTCTTACCTTTGATCCAGAAATAAGCTCGCGTGAAAAGACCATTTACATTGAGTATTACTTAGAGAAAAAAGAATTAGCCAAAGCAATAGCACTTATCCATCAACTTGATGATCCGGAACAAGCACTAAAATATATCAGAGACGGAAAATACTCTGAGACGCAATTACAGCAATGGGTAAAGAAAGATTCCTGGCTAGCTTCTGTATTGTCTACTTCTTATTTAATGCAACGGAATGACCGTGAAACCCTCGAGTTCGTTGATAATTTACATTCAAATCTTCCGGAGCAACGCCCTGTACAAGCCTTTAGCTTATTAGTATCCCAACAAAAATATGATGATGCTTATAGCCTATTCGCTAAAAGTAAAGGAACGCCTTTCTTGGATGAGGATATCGCGGAAGTTGCTAATTTCTACAGCGAAGAGAGTGAGAGACTTTATAAGCAAGGACACGGCTATAGACAATCCAAGAATTGGAAAATGGCTAAAGAATATTATTTGAAAAGTGCATCGATGAAGCGAAGGGCCAAGGAATTAGAGCCTAATGATGAAACTAGAGAAAATGAATATTTTGCGCACAAACGCTTATATGCTCAGTTATTAATTGATGCGGATATTGAGCTAAATTCGATAGACCAATGTCAAATTGAAGAAATCCTCAAAGCAGTTAAATTCCTTAGAGAATGTAATTCAACTGATGATCGTGAACAGAAATATAATCAAAAAGCCTTGGCAAAAGGCCTAATGAGACAGGTCGATTATCTGGTTTTTCGTGTACTTACGCCGACAACCTATGATGCGGACTATCAAACCCGAGTGAAGCATCTCGCAGCAAATAAAACTAATTTCGAGAACATGAATACGGCGCTGCATCAAATAATCACCTTGCTCGATGGCACAAAGGATAAGCAGCTAAAATTAATCTTAGGTAAGGCTTACTTTTTATTAGCTGATGTTGCTGACTATTTTAGTTTAGAAGGCTCTTCCCCGAGTTTCTATATCAAGGCGCAAGAAACTGTTCCGGATAACCCCTTCTACCTCCTTCGACGTAGCGAAAGATTTCCCGAAGATAAAGAGAAATATCAAAGGCCTGGTATTGTCCGATTAAAACAGCTAGGCTTTGCTGTTATTGACTGGCTTGATTGGGACAAAGAACGCTGGCAGCGCGACTATCGGTCTGCACAGATAAAAGATATCCATTACTATCAGAGTGATAGCCAGGTATTAGGGTTGCAGCTGAGATCTTAGGCCAGATGCCGCGCGATTTCGGGATAACGCTAACCACCGGATCCCCGCGGCATCAACCCATAGATATCTACACAAGTGTCTGTAATAGATGAGCTCTGTCCCCCTAAGGCACGTCATCCAGAGCGCAGCGAAGGATCTCCTGAATGTGGCACGGTGCTAATCCCGGAGATCCTTCGCTGCGCCCTGGATGACGTAGTGTTGAAACAAGGAAGGACGTGACCTTATTACAGACACTTGTGTAGATACCTATGGCGCAGCGAAGGATCTCCTGAATGTGGCACGGTGCTAATCCCGGAGATCCTTCGCTGCGCTCTGGATGACGTAGTGTTGAAACAAGGAAGGACGTGACCTTATTACAGACACTTGTGTAGATACCTATGGCCATCAACCGCGGGGTCTAGCACATAAATTTAATTTCATTATCCCACCACCTGCGCTATGCTAATTCTGCTTTGCATCTACTAATAAGGATATTTTATGACAAACGCAAAAACTGAGATTGAACAGGAAGTTGACACATTAAAGCGTAGCTGGGGCTGGCTCTTAGCTTTAGGCATTTTATTTGTCATCTTAGGTTGTATTGGTATGGGTATGGTTGTTGGTTTAACTCTCGCCAGCATGCTCTTTCTTGGTGTCTTGCTCATCATCGCAGGCTGCTCACAGTTTGTGGATGTCTTTAAGGCTAAAGGTTGGGATGGTGTTGCCTGGCATGCTCTTATTGCTGCTTTATACATCATCGGTGGTTGTGTTGTTATCTACGATCCCTTTTTAGCCTCATCAATAATCACAGCGGTACTAGCAAGCGTTTTGATTATTATCGGCCTTACGCGCTTTTTAATGGCTATTAAACTAAAGGGTTCTCCAGGCTGGGGCTGGCTATTTTTTGCAGGAATTATTGCCATCATTCTAGGCGTCATGATTCTGATGCAATGGCCAATTTCTGGTTTATGGGTCATTGGTCTATTCATTGCCATTGAAATGATCGTAGACGGCTGGACCTATATATTCCTGGCTCTTGGCCTTCGCCGCTCAAGCTAGGTAAATAAGAACTGCTGTCATTGCGAACAGAGTGAAGCAATCCAAGGTTCAGGGCTCCAAATCCTGGATTGCTTCGTCACTAGGTTCTTCACAATGACGGCGACTAAGTTACTGCCTCTACCCTTCTTTGCTATAATCCCTCGCCAGAACAAATTGCCCTGATACCCTAATGAAACAATTCAGCAAAACCCAATTAGCCCTACTTCACCTACTTTCTGATGGTCATTGTCATAGCGGCAATGCCATTGGTGAAAAACTTTGTGTATCACGTACAGCCATTTGGAAACACATCAGCCAATTGGCTGATTTGGGTTTAGCTATTAAACGAATTCCACAACAAGGCTACCAACTCACAAAACCTATGAAACCACTGGACGAACAGTTAATTCGCCAGCATTTAAAAAATAGACTCTTCGATAAGGAACTCAATTTTCATCTCTTTGCGGACATAGGCTCTACCAATCAGTTTTTAAAAGAATTAAGCGATGACGTCTCAATCAATATCTGTTGTGCTGAAAAACAAAGCCAAGGCCGTGGCCGTTTCGGGCGCCAATGGGTTTCTCCTTTTGGTGAAAATATTTACTTCTCTGGCCGTTGGCAATTAAATTGCTGTTTATCTCGCTTATCGGGTCTTAGTCTTGTCGTTGGTTTGGCTATTATGGCTAGTTTGGCTGATAGCAAAATTCACCAGGACATTCGCTTAAAATGGCCAAACGATGTGATCTGGGAACACAAAAAACTCTGTGGGATTTTGATAGAAGTAATTGCCGAAACAAATAGTTGTGCGCAAGTCATTATTGGCATTGGCATGAATGTCAATACAGCAACCCATGAGCAACCTCTCGCAGATAAACCTTGGTGTTCCTTGTATGAAATAACGAACAATTATTATGATCGCAATGGCTTAATTGCCAATCTGATTCTGTCCTTAAACCACTATATGGACAAATTTTTACTCTCTGGTTTTACTGTCTTTATGGATGAATGGCATACCTTGGACTACCTACAAGATCAACAGATTACCGTTTCGCAACCAACTGGTTCTATCAGTGGCCAAGCCTGTGGCGTCAACGAACAGGGGCAGCTCTGCCTTCGCGACAATCAGGGTACGATGCACTATTTATCCTCAGGTGACACATCTTTAAGTGCCAATGCACAATTTACACAGGAATAGGTCACTCCCCTTCCGTCATCCTGAGCGTAGCGAAGGATCTCCTGAATGTGGCAAGGACGTACGTCATGTCGAACGTAGAGAGACATCTCCTTATGTGTAGCACGTGCTAATCCCCGAGATCCCTCACTATGTTCGGGATGACGAGGTCTTTATCGATGTTTGCCCAAAAGGGGCTGGGGTGCTCAGGATGACGGGCTATGTTAGGCTGACAGGGGCGACCTATTACTTTCCACAAGGATAAAGGATATTAGATCTATTCGTTTAGTAAGGGGAAAGTTTTCTATGAGTGTAGTCCCGAGTTTCGAACGATCCTGTTCGACTCGGGACTGGAGGACTGCGGAATGAATCCGGTGTTATACAGCTTCTTCTTCAGTATCTGGTGTTTCTTTTTCTTGTTGAATACGCAGGTATATTTCTTCGCGGTGTACAGAAACATCTTTTGGTGCATTAATACCTAGGCGCACCTGGTTTCCTTTTACCCCTAAAACAGTGATATTTACATCATCACCAATGATCAGTGTTTCACCGATACGTCTGGTCAAAATTAACATGACAACTCTCTCCCTTCTACAAGACAGTCACCTCCAATTCCATAGAACAGTCCATGGTGCCCTCGGTGACTACGCTTTGTTTTATTTATAATCAAATTTACTACTCGATTGTTAGTTTACACAACCATTCTTAACACAATATTAAGAAACACAAATTTTGAATTTCTAGGACGAAAAAACTCAAAATTATTCCTTTACTCCAGCATTAAACTTCAATGCCAGAGCAAATAGCGGTAGATAAGCGATCAACAAACCTAAGCTACTATTGATCCAATCAAATCCAACTGCTAATGCTATGGGGAATAACCACAGCACATTGATAATCAATACCCCCAAGGTAACATGTCGATGTTCCCCATAATAACGCGAGGCATATTGATAAGCATGACTTCGATGCGCTTCGAAAAGAACTTCGCCACGAATTCCACGGCGCAGCAATGTTACAGTAGCATCGACAATAAAAACACCCAAAAGTATTAACCAACTCCAAAAAAAGTTTGGTTTTATGGTTGCAGCCTGCATTGACAAGATTCCTATGACTAAGCCAAGAAAACCAGAGCCTGCATCTCCCATAAAAATCTTTGCGGGGGGAAAATTCCAGAATAAAAAACCGGCAAGCGTTGCAGCCAAACTGATTGGTAAGTAAATTGAATCTATATTATTAGTAAGACAATATAATAGAACACCGCCTAAGCAGACGCTTACCCCCTCCACTGCCGCAAGACCATCGATACCATCCATGAAGTTATATAAATTCAATAACCAGATTAGATATAACAGCGCAAAGATATTGGCTAGTCCCCCCACCGCAAGTGTCCAGCCAAAAACTGGAATAGCCGGCATACCACCTAAGCAATACAAAGCAAAGCATGCCGCTGCAAAATGAGCTAATAAACGCCAGCGAGCAGGAATGCCCCCTTTTCGATCATCCATAAAACCGATAAAGGCTATGAAAAAACCAGAACCTAACAGGGCAATAGCCAGCCAATGTTCGATGAAGGCGCCAGATAATAAAACAATGACTGATATCAAAAAACACAAAACAAAACTCAGCCCACCACCTCTAGGTACAGGTATCTTATGAGAACTACGCTGATTGGGAATATCAAGCATGCTGGTAGACAAAGCGTAACAACGCAATGCCCAGGTCAGAAAACAGGATAATAAAAATATGAATGGAAAATACAAATAAAGCATTGTTTCCCCGCCACCGTCGGTTGGTTAATCCCTGAGTGATGATTACTAAAAAATTTCGGATTATACAGTAAATCGAGACTAAGTTGCTATGAGATCTTAAGCTGATTCTCTAAAGTCCTGTGTATGGGTCAAGCCGCGGGGATTCGGAACTAGTTAGCGGGTTTCAATTTTTTGCCTCTCGTTTTTCCCCTATGACAAGATTATTGTTTAAATAATAACTATTTGCTATCTTAGGCAGAATTTTTTATTACAAATAAACAAGCATGAAGCAACTTACAGAACTAAGCTCCTGGATGGCACTCGAAAAGCATTCTGAATCCCTAAGATCAACATCTTTTAATCTTTTGAAAAAAGATTCAGCTCTGCGAAGTACCAAGATGACCTTTGCTTCCCAAGGGATCAGCATCAATTTTTCCAAGCAGTGTCTCGATGAGACAGCGCTTGATTTGCTAATTGATTTAGCGAAAGAACGAAACATCAAAGAAAAGATTTTTTCGCTCATGAACGGAGACAAGGTCAATCAGAGTGAGAATCGACCTGCCCTGCATACCGCACTTCGTACCTTTAAAGATAAGCCAATCTGGGTTGACAGCCACGATATCATTCCCGATATTTTTACTACGCGCGAGCAAATGCGGGTAATTTCCACAAAGATCAGAGACGGCCTCTGGCTTGGTCAGTCGGGGCGGCCGATTAAGGATATAGTTAATATTGGTATCGGCGGCTCTGATTTCGGCCCCCGCTTTTGTGTTGATGCCTTGGACAAATACGTTACAGCCGATTTAGGTTTTCATTTTGTGTCTGATGCAGACCCACAAGCTTTTGAAAGTACAGTCGCAAAGCTAAAACCAGAAACTACCCTATTTATCATTTCGTCCAAATCATTCACTACTAGAGAAACCTTGTTTAATGCCCAAAAGGCAATTGCCTGGATTAACAATAATCAGCAACTTGATAAGCATTTTATTGCTATTACAGCAAATGTTAGCAAAGCGAAGACTCTTGGCTTCTCTAATGTATTACCTATTTGGGATTGGGTTGGCGGAAGATATTCCCTTTGCTCTGCTATTAACCTAATTACTTGCATTGCAATTGGTTTCGAGCAATTTACGCAGTTGCTTGTTGGTGCTAACTCCATGGATGAGCATTTTTATAGCAAGGATTTACATGAAAATATGCCAGTCCTCATGGCTCTTATTGGCCTATGGAATATTAATTTTCTTCATATTTCCAGCTTATTGCTTCTTGTTTATGCCAGACAGCTTGAGAAATTAGTTCCCTATATTCAACAGTTGGATATGGAGAGCAACGGTAAGTCCATAGATAATTCTGGGCGCTCAGTAAACTATGCAACAGGGCCTCTTGTCTGGGGTGGAGCAGGAAATCAAGCCCAACACGGTTATTACCAACTGTTGTGCCAAGGGACACACAAAATTGCCGCAGACTTCATTTCTAATGATGAATATAACAATGACCTGATTGGTCACTTCTGCGACGCAAAAATGCGCGTGTTGAGTAATGGAATAGATCCAACCGATAACTCCAATGGCTACATTCCTGGTGGCATGCCAATTAGCCATATTCGTCTCAATTCCTGCTCACCATTCTGCCTAGGCGCTTTAATCGCCTTATATGAGCATAAAGTTTATGTGCAAAGCGTGCTTTGGAATATTAATTCCTTTGACCAACCTGGTGTCGAAAGTGCTAAACGTCAAACACCCGCAGCATCGACAGCAAACCAAACAGAACAATCCCATATAGAAGTGAGTTAATTTTTGCAAGGAGCATCATATGGCTAAACCAGTCTGCGTTGTTGTCGGAGTGGGACCTGGAAACGGGGCTGCTTTTGCAACTCGTTACAGCAAAGAAGGCTATACCGTTGCTCTGCTAGCACGTAAGAAAGATTTTACCCAGCAGCTCGCGACGGAACTGGCAAATTGTCATCCTTACGATTGTGACGTTAGTAATACTCAGTCTGTAGAAAAAGTCTTTCAGCAAATCCAAAAGGATTTGGGAGATATCTCTGTTGTTGTTTATAACGCAGGTTCTGGATCCTGGGGAAATGTTGAAGAAATCACCTCAGAACTCTTTGAAACCAGCTGGCGTGTTAATACTCTAGGCCTCCTTGCTGTTAGTCAGGCTGTGATTCCAAGCATGAAAAAGAAGGGAAAAGGCAGCATCATTGTTATTGGTGCAACAGCCTCTCGTCGCGGGGGGATCAACACCGCAGCCTTTGCTCCGGCAAAAGCGGCACAACGAAGCCTGGCTGAATCTATGGCTAAACACTTATGGCCACAAGGTATCCATGTTGCTCTAGTCATTATTGATGGCACAGTTGATTTACCGAAAACACGGGAATGGATGTCTGACAAACCAGCTAGTTATTTTGTTAAACCTGTGGATGTTGCCAATACTGTTTTCTGGTTAAGCCACCAGCCCTCTTCTGCCTGGTCTTTTGAAGTGGAAGCACGACCTTTTGCAGAACATTGGTAAGGTGTAAAGATGCCGCGGGGATTCGATACATATTCTATAAACCCCGAGAGCCCAACACTCTTACTCCGAATTCCGGGGGATCCTGAATCTAGCTACATCGCTGGATCCCGCGAACAAGTCGCGGGACGTGGACAAGGGTTTAGTGCTAAACCTAACGGCAGTGCCCTTGGGGCATAGGTATACACACAAATGTCTGTAATAGGTAATAGGTCACCCTAAGGCACGTCATCCAGAGCGCAGCGAAGGATCTCCGGGATTAGCACGGTGCCACATTCAGGAGATCCTTCGCTGCGCTCTGGATGACGTACGTTAACTAAGTACCATTGGGCAGAAGGGTTTGCTACCCCCTCCTTTCAAACAATCCACGCCCCTATTTCTGTTTTACTGACTTAGCTGAATTTCTAGGCTCAACAAGCTGAATCTTATCGACAAAACATTTGGTTTCTCCACGCCAGGGAAGGACAAAGAGGTCGCAATGATAGGAAATAATGACATGACTATTATTTTGCATAGCCAAAAGAGCCTGATCGACTAGCGTCGACTTAAACTGCCCTAAGGTAAAATTAAAGGAACGTCCTGTTGCACCGCTAGCATCCTCCAATCCACCTCGAATTAGCTCACCCTCGTAGGTTCCCCAATATTTCCCTTCCTTGGCTACTTTGACAATAACCCCAGATTTTTCCCCCGACTTAACCTTCCAGCAACCAGTCATTAAGCTGATGCTGATTAACATCAATAAAACTAATAATTTTTTCACTATCTAAACTCCTTGAATACTTAAAGTCAGTTATGGATAAGAATCATTTAAAACCTTCGATAAATCAATGTACTTTTCGTTAAATGATTCTTATCCATAACTGATGTTACTTAAGAGCTAAATTTTGTCGAAAAGATAATGTCCCGTCAAATGGATATAAGATACAATCCTGGAACGCTTAATGCTTGATACAAGTTAGGTCTAACCGATATAACAGAAAAAAATTAAATTTGTGTCGCTATGAGGAGAAATATCATGAACATAAGCAATAAGGGCTATAAATTGTTAAGCACAGTAGCCTTAGCAGTTTGCTTACTAGCTACAACAGTTTCCCAATCCTATGCATGGGTAGCCTGGGGTGGTCATCCTGGATACTATCACCCTGGCTGGGGTTACCACGGTGGTTGGGTTGCACCTGGCCCTAGAGTTGGCGTCGTAATCGCCCCCGGCCCAGCTTATTATCATCCCTATGCTGCTCCTGGTTGTGTTTGGGTTGCTGGTCATTGGGCACGTGGATACTGGATTCCAGCCCACAGAGTTTGCTAATCCTTCAAGCATTAGCGTCCTTCTCGTCACCCTGTATCAACAAAAAACGCAGTTGAACCTAGATAGGCAGCAACTGCGTTTTTTGGGTTTAAACTAGCCGGAAATTCCGTTACTATTAAGTCTCGCTATTTTTGACCATAACAATAACAATACCATGCAAAAAAGACTTCTTTCCTTATTATTCCTTGCTAATACTGCATTCGCCTCACCATGGTTCACAGGACCCTTACTTGCACCCGCAGGTAAAACTATTCCTGCCGGCCATTTTAACTTCGAGCCCTATGGTTTTTATACCGAATATCCCGCAGGTTTTCGTAACGTTGAGGTTACTCCTATTCTGACAGCTGGTATTAATAGCTTTATGGACTTACAAACCTCCCTGCCCTATGACTATAGCTGGGATAGAGGTAAACATGGCAATGGTATTGGCGACTACAGTATTGCTTTGGGGTTTCAGGCTTTGCGGCAAAAAGAAGGCAGCTGGTTGCCGGATTTGCGCATTGTTTTGCAAGAGGTTATACCAACAGGGCGCTTTGAAAGACTCGACCCCAAAAAATTGGGCACGGATCAAACTGGTTCAGGCTCTTACCAAACCTTTCTCGGCTTTAACTTTCAAAAGCTCTTTACTGTTAATAAGGAACATTACATACGTACACGTCTGAGCTTAGTCGGGTCCTATCCAAGCGATGTTAAAGTCCATGGCGTCAATGCTTTTGGCGGTAACAGATTAACTGAAGGTAAGGTACATCCCGGACGAAGCTATTCAGTCGATGCGGCTATTGAATATACGCTCACTCAGCATTGGGTTCCTGTAATGGAAGCCTTGTACGTCCATAGCACCTCAACTAATTTTAGTGGGAACCCTGGTTTTACGCCTGGAGGGTCTTTTGCAAATGTTGGTGGTAAAGGCGGAGACTCAGCCTCTTTAGCTCCTGCAGTCGAATACAACTTTACACCGAGTCTTGGAATTATTGGCGGGGTTTGGTTTTCCGTCACAGGTCCACATGGGGCGAAGTTTGCCTCGACAACGGTAGCGGTCAACTACTTCTTTTAGAGTTTTCGGTAATAGGTCAACCCCATCCGCCCTCCGAGCACCTTCTCCCCTGAGGGGAGAAGGGAAATATACCCTATGTGGTGATAATGCAAAGTGGCTTTAATCGCTTAGTATCCTACAAAATCCCTCTTCAACTGTTTGCACTGGCTTCCAATCAAGCATTTCTTTGGTTTTATCAATATTTAACTGTAAAGAACCACATAAGCGGTCAAAAACTGCCTTTTTTCCTAAGGAAATTGCCGCCCAGCGTAGAAAAATTTGCGGTATCGGCAACAAATAAACAGGCCTATTGAGCGCAGTGCTAAGTTGCTTTAATAATTCTGTTGTTGATAAATCCTGATCATCGCTTACAAGAAAAACCTGGTTTGTCGCACGCGGGTGATTGATGCAGGTTATTATCAGGCTATTTAAATTATCGACTGATACAAAACTTCGTTGATTCCTTATTGCTCCCAGAGGTAGGGGACGCTTTTTTTTCAGCCCAGAAAGCATGCGTTGGAAATTTCCCTTAACACCTGGACCGTAAACTAGGGGTGGGCGAATTATTACAACGTCCATACCCGTTTTTGTAGCGATTAACTGTAATCCCTGTTCAGCCTCATACTTAGAAATAGCGTAGGGATCCGTTGGATTAGGTAGATCATCGGCAGAAAATGGCTGATTAGCAGAAGTTGACTCACCATTAACTTTAATTGAACTAATAAAAATAAAGCGTTTTACCCCTGAACTAGCCGCTTGCCTTGCTAAATTGAGAGTCCCCTCCGTATTCACCTTTCTGAACTCCCGAAGTGGATCTTTTGCTCTATCCTCCATGATATGAGCTCGTGCTGCTGTGTGGATTACGACATCGCATCCTGCCAAAGCATCTTGCCAATTTGTTGTTGCAGAAAGCTCCATTGCCTTGAAAACGCTGATCTTGCCATCGCTAGGAAATTCGCTTTTAGCCCGGATAGCAATCCTTAAAGAAAATTCGTTTTGTTCAATAAGCGTTTTCACTAACTGCTGTCCTACAAAGCCAGTAGCACCGGTAAGTAAAATTCTTTTATTCGCTTGCTCCACCTTTCAAGCCTCCCTAATCAATTCACAAGGGCACGATAAAGTTTCTCATATTCCATGACCATTGAGTCCGCAGTAAACAGCTCCCAATAGCGTGCAGCAGCTTGCTCTCCCATTTCTGAGCATTTCTCAGGATTATCCCAAAGGAATTGCATTGCCTCACGAAGTGCTTGAGGATCATTCGGCGGCACAACAATCCCTGTTTTACCATCAACATTGATATAACTAGTTCCTGTTCCTATTTCAGTAGAAATCAAAGGCTTACTAAACATTGCACCTTCAAGCAAGGAAACACCAAAGGCCTCTGAACGTAAATGAGATGGAAAAATGATTCCCAATGCTAACTGCAAAAGCGCAATTTTATCTTCTTCACTTAGCCTTCCTAAAAAATGAACGTTTGTTAAATTTAAAGCCATTGCCTGCTCTTTTAACTCATCCTCAATAGGTCCTGAGCCAACAATTAAAATGGGAAAAGAGGTATTTTCAGCCGCCTTTAATAGAATATGTAATCCTTTGTAATAACGCATGACACCTACAAAAAGAAAGAACTTATCGCCATATAATTTTCGCCACTGTGCCTCACGCTCATTCGTCGCTAGGGGGTAACTTGCTTTGTTTAATCCTATAGGCACCACAGCAACCTTTTTATGATACTTCTGCAACACAGGGCTTGTTTTGAAATAATTGGGTGAGGTCGCAACTATTTTATCTATTGAATTTAAAAATAGATTCATTAGCGGACGATAGAAAAAGAGCAGTTTCTTTTGGCGAACGATATCCGAATGATAGGTGATAATTGATGGTTTTTTTATCTGCCATAGCAAATGCAAAATATCAGCAAAAGGCCAGGGAAAATGATAATGAATAATATCTGCTTGTTTAGCGATTTTACGAAAGTCGCGAAGTAGGGAAAAGGAAATGCCATTGGATGCAATATTGAAATTTTCTTTGTAGCGAATATTTTTACAACCAAAATAGTCAACTTCACGGGGCTGTGGATTTTGCGAAATAGATAAAATCGTATGCTGAAAATCTGTCTTTGGGTTACAAGCAATCTGTGCAATAACTTGCTCAACGCCTCCAAAATTATCATTCAGAAAGGTCTTATAGACATGCAAGATCTTCATTAAATCAGCAACTCATTTTTAAATAGTGCCGCTATACTAACATAGATTCGCCAAAGCGTAGAGAGAGGTCCCTCATTCACCTTCAACATTAAGCAAATGCTCAATTCTTTTTCTATGCAACTGTTGGCCACCAGTCATAGCAAGACTAATACAGACGAACAAGAAAATAATCTGCTCACGCAAACGACGGCGGCATTGGAAGGTATAGATAGACAAATGCAATAATTGCTTTGTTCCTAACTTGGACCAAAGTTGGATAAAGGAGCTATGGCTAATACCAACAAGCTCGGCAATCAAAAGAGCCTGAGTTAACCACCAACCGTTTTTGATTTTACGAAACCGGTTCAGATAAGCCTTGATTCCTAAATTAACACCGACTTGATTTTTATTATGCTGGCGGTAAAGCATGGAGGGTTCTGGATCAATAAACCATTTAAAGTGATTAGCACGGGCAAAAGCATAACAAAACCAATCATGCAAACTGACTTCTTGAAGCCTATCCCAGACTTCAAGCATACGAGCCTTGATGACCGCCATAAGCTTTACAGTCATTACATAGGTGCAACCCGGCCCTGCGGCTTCAAATACATAATCCCAAGAACGTTGTGGCTGAGATTTATTAATTAATAAACGTTTTTGATCAGGCCAAAATGCGATTACATTAGAGGAATATCCCGCATAATCTGAACCGGACAAACGCTTAGCAGCTCGGGCAAGTTTGTCAGGAAACCAACAATCGTCTTGGTCTGAAAAAGCAACAAAGTCAAATTGAGAGAAATCAACATCACGTATTAAACGGAAAAAATTTCGGGCAGCACCACCAAAGTGCTCACCTGCAGTTAGAACCTTAACTCGAGGCTCACGAGCTGCCAGTTCCTTAAGCCATACCTCACTTTCGTCGCTTGAAAGCTCAATACTGACAAAAATTTTAACATCAACATCCTGCTGCTGAAGAATAGTTTGTACCTGCTCCTCAAGATAAGGCATGCCGCTATATACAGCCATCAGAACGGCACATTTGGGTACTTGTAAGTCTAAATGAACACTCAATCCTGCAGCTCCTCAATTAGCTTGGATGCTCTTATAAGCTCCGCAAAAAACCACAACACTAACATCAAAATAATAAACATCAGATTTAATAAAATATAAAATTGCGGCGCGAATCCCATAAATAGCGCATTGTAAGAGATTCTTATAAAAATCAAAAAAGTGAAAATATTAGGTGATCTCTTAAATAAAAGAAAGGAAATGATAAAACTTAGCAACATGCCTATAAAGGCAAAAACAACCAAACCCAGCCCTTTGTACAATAAAAAGGGATAAAACTCTGTACCCACATTAAATCTGGGCACTAATACTGGTGCATAGGGGTAAGCATCAAAACTCTCTCGGCTAAAGGGTGAAAACTGACTTAATAGAAAATCCTGATTAATAAAATCAAGGGAAGAAATTGTCGCCAAATTAAAGATTGGCGTAGTTATATATAAAACCACCTGCTGTAAAAGTCTTGGTAAAGTGCTAAATGAATCTTTTAAGGGAAAATACTCTGATTTTAAAAAGCCACCTGATGAAGGAACAACAAACTCTGAGCCCGTACGAAAATGACCTACTATAGAAAAAATTAAAAGACAAAGTATCGGGATAAAGAAAATTAAAAAATCGCTTTTAAACTTCGAATTTTCTGTCGAATTAGATTTAGCAAGCATGGTACAAAGAAATAAGGAATAACAGGATAAAATAAAGCGATTGCGATCGATAATTAAAATTGGAAATAAAAGTGCATAACCGATGAAGAGGGATTTCATCAAGAATGAGCGAACAAAAAGAAAAGACACCGGCACAAAAAGCCAACAGAGAATAGTGACATGCCGAATATATCGCCCAACACCAAAAATATCAGCATAGGTATCAGGAGCAAGTAATTTAAAACCATTCACATAGATATCCAAAGGACCACAAATAACTATGAAGAAGCAAGCTGAAAGAATCACGAAGCGATAGTGCGGTTTTGCAGCCATTAATTGGTAATAAGAACCCAGTTTCATCCTCAATGGAAGCATGGTTGTTATAAGCAAAATGGGTAGGGTAATAACGGAATAAAAACTTAAAAGACTAGGATAATAGCCCTCTGGCACATGAAAAAAACCAAATAATAATGCAAGGGCAACATAGGCTGGAAATAAGAAATAAAACGACATTGAGTTAATCAATTTATTCAAAATTTCAACTCACTTTTTATTTTAAAAAACATTGATATCCCCATCGAAAAGAGGCAACGAAAATACTGCCTTTGCAAATAATAAATCTTAGCTTTGCTCAGGTATTTAACTGAGGTTAAGTACTTGGCTAATATTGGCCTATCAAGATACTTGTTAATAATATCCAGAAAAGACCCTATATTTTCAATTCGTTTTTTCCTGTTTTTAGATTTAGAGGTATTTGTTTTATGCACCCTATATAAACAGGCCTTTTCATTAATAAAAGTCAGTTTGCCCGGACTTTCTAATAAGGATAAAAATAAGTCATAGTCATCAATTTTTGATGATTCATTATAGAGCATTCGCTCATAATGACTTTTCTTTATGAGATGGCTTGGACCCGCAACGCACCAGTGTTGGATCAATTCCTTTGTGAGAGAAGCGGGATTAAGCAAAGATTGAACCCTTCCCCCATGAAAGGCGATTGAACTCTCATCAAGCACCCTCTCCTGCTCATCGATAACCCTAGCATCCGCCAAAACACAAACAAGCTGAGGATTAGATAAAAATTGCTCATAAAGCCGTTGGCTAGAACCAGGCAAGACAATATCATCTGAAGCACAAAGTCTTAAATACGAGCCTTCAGCCCTGGAAATCAGCTGGTTTAGCGTTGCAGTCAGCCCTCTATTCTTCTGATAAAAGCAGCTAATCTTAAACTTTGAGGCTTCTTGTTCAGTCCAAGCCTTAATGAGCGCAGCAGAATTATCTGAGGAACCGTCATCAATAATAATGACTTCAGCAGCTATGGTTAAAGATTGAATATCTAAGCTGATATTTTGCAATAGAGCCGGAAGAAATTGCGCATGATTGTAGCTGGGGATTAAATAAGATATCACTCTAGGTACTGGCAACTGGAAATCAGCTATGTTAACTCAAATTTTGCCTCGCGCAAACGAGATAAGCCTTTCCCAAAAATCAGAAAGTACATTGTTATCCAATACAAAAGATAATTCATTGCATAAGCCCAGGAAACACCTTCCAAGCCATAACGATCTGTCATTAAAACAACTAGACCATAAAAACTAGCGGAAAACAGGATTTCGGTAAGAATAAAGGCCTTAGTCATTGCCTTACCCAGCATAGTGAAGGCCAGAATCCAGCTGCCGATTTTCAAGATATCGCCGATAACCTGGCCGAGAAATAACTCTCGTACAGCATAAAAGTCCTTATTGAACAGCAGGTTGATCACAAAATCGCGCAGCAGATAGATAAGACCCCCACAGCAGATAGCCAGCGGTAAAATAAGCTTATAGCCCTGCAGAATTTCCTTTTTTAATTCGGCTGTTGTTTTTAACTCAGAAATTCTTGGCAGATAATAAACGCTTAGCGTGGTGGTCACTAACATGAGATAGGCTGCACTCAGACGCCACATTGCCTCCCAATAACCAGCAGCATCCCAACCGAGGGTCGCACCCAAATGGCTGCGTATAAAAATATGACTAATTGGGACGCAAACCGCTGTTGATACCGCCATCAGGGTATAAGCCAGCAATTTTCTGGCAATTGCCCTGTCGAAACGGCCAAAGAGATATACCAATTTAAACCAAGGGCAGCGATAACATAAAAAGAGGCTGACAAAAAAGGCCAGCGATTGAAAGATCGCCAGGGCGACTAAAGCGCCATAGAGGCCGCTTTGCAGGACTAAAATAGTTGTGATTAGCAGCGCAAAGAGACTGCCAGCAATATTTGCGCAGACATAGGAGCCAATTTCTTTTTTGCCGTTGAGAATAGCGAGTAACAGGGCATTAAAGACAAAAAAGACTAGCGAGACTGCAAACCAGAGAAAGACTGAAGCATAGGCTTCGTTGTTTAAAAACCAGCCTGCGAGAATTTTACGATAAACAATAATCAACAAAGCAGTGAGCAGAGAACCCAATAAAGCGATAGAACCCGCTGTTTGCCAAACAGCACGTTGACGTGTTTCGTCCTCAAAATATTCTGCTGTATATTTTGTGACTCCAGTATTAATCGCCCCGCTAGCAAAGGTTGTAATCATGGTTATTGCGTTTTGAAACTGCCCCAGAGCAGCATAGCCAACAGGGCCAACATAGATAGCCAGCAACTTATTGATGCCTAGGAGAGTAAGGATCCTTACAAAAACAGCTATTCCATTCAGCAGGCTGGTTCTAATTAGGGTCATTTTCCTGGGTCTCTAAATTGATTACAGGCAGCAATAACTTGCTCTGCCTCAGCACAGGTCAGCGTCGGTCCCATTGGCAAACTCAAAACCTCTTGATGCAAGCGTTCGGTCAGCGGCAGGGATAGATGATTGTACTCCTTATAAGCCTCCTGCTTATGCGCAGGAATAGGATAATGAATCAGTGTTTGGATGCCAGCTTCTTTTAAATGTTGTTGTAAGGCATCGCGCACTGGGCAGCGCAACACAAAAAGATGCCAAACATGCTGCCCCGCCTGCCCTTGCTGTGGCAGGGTCAAAAGCGGATTGCGAATACCGTCCAGGTACAGTTGCGCTATCTTGCGGCGCTGTTCAGTGTAATTATCGAGATAGGCAAGTTTGACAGAAAGCATTGCTGCCTGAATTTCGTCCAGACGGCTATTCAAACCTTGATAGCGGTTTTGGTATTTTTCATGGGAACCATAATTGCGCAAGGCGCCTAAGGTTGAAGCCAGTTCTTCATCATTAGTAGTGATACAACCGGCATCGCCAAGCGCGCCCAGATTTTTGCCGGGGTAGAAACTGAAACCCGAAGCATCCCCCCAACTACCGGCCTTTTTTCTTGCAAGGCATGCGCCATGCGCTTGGGCAGAATCCTCTAAAACCAGTAATCGATGCTGCTTAGCAATAGCCATTAACGCAGGCATTTCGCTCAAACAACCATAAAGATGTACGGGCATAATAGCCTTAGTCCGCTTAGTTATTGCTGTTTCTACGCCGGCAGGACTAAGGTTATAACTTTGTTCATCAGGCTCAACAAAGACAGGTTGCAAACGGTTTTCCGTAATAGCTAAGATTGAGGCAATATAAGTATTGGCCGGAACTATCACCTCATCGCCCTCTTTAAGCCTGCCAAGTTCTTTCCAAGCTCTCAGGGTCAGGCTCAAGGCATCCAGACCATTAGCCACGCCAATTGCATAGTCGGTACCGCAGTAGGCAGCAAAGTTCTGCTCAAAGGCTGCAAGCTCTTCGCCACAGAGATACCAGCCAGAATCAATAACTCGCGCACAGGCCTCTTTCAAAGCCTCTGCCTCTAATTGATTAACTGCCTTTAAATCAAGAAAGCTGACCATCTAATTCAATCTCATAAAAATCAAGGACTACACCTCGGGCACCAAAATTTTCTTTTTGGGCAACCAAGCCAGTATTTAATACCCTGCCCTGCTGCTCTGTCGAGATCCCAAAACTAAAATAACTGTAGCCCTGGCTTTTTGCCTCAGCAATGCAGCTTTCAATCAGAAAATCCAAAGCCCCGAGGTCTTTCCCCGTCTCAGAAGTAGCAAGATATTGGGTGTGTACGGTGGCGTGAAAGTGGAAAAGCAGAGCAGCAGCCTCTATCACTCCCTCTTGTTCAACTACCATTAACCTGATGTTATCAGGAAACAAGGCAGCTAAGGTTTCAAGCTCAGAGACTGAATGTACAGGCTGAGCACCATGTCGCAACAATACGCTTGCCAGTAAACGGTGAAAGGCCGACCAATCGCTTGATCGACTCACCTTAAGGCCTAGCTTTTGGGCTCTGCTAATCAGCCATTTTCGCCCCTTAGACAACTTCAGGCGATTATTGAGATAGATCACTGAGGATAAATCACGACGAAAAATTTTAGCGTCCAGATGATTCACCAGGGCATATAAATCTTCCTGGCTTCCCTGGGTATAAAATAAATAAGGAATTGCCTTATAAATGATTTTTTTACAGCCAAGCTCATACACTTTTTCTGCCAAAACTTTGATAATAGTTATCACCGTTTCCGAGCGAACCCGCTCAGACAGTAAAAGACCGCCATAGGTCAGGCCGCCATGGGAACTTAAAACCTCACCTTCACGACTGGCAGGAAAAACAGCTAGCAAGACCTCGTCCTGATAAAACAGTAAGGAAGCATCAGAAAAACGGTGAGCATGGTATTCAAGATAATCCCGCTGGAAAAAAAAGAGCGGAGCCTTGCATTGGGCAACGAAGCGATCCCAGCTGGACTTATCCTCTGCTTTATAAACCCTGGCAACTACCATTCTAAAAGCTCCGCGAGACCAAAACCCTCAGCGCCCATATTATTGCCGTTATAAACACAGTAGGTTTTATTCTGAACGGCAAGCAGCCTTGGATAACATAAATGAATAGAATCGAAGCCTGTGCTTGATAGAGGCAAACCAAAATCGCCATCCTGCCTTTGCCAGTTACAACCGTCAGTGGAGAGGGCTAGGCCAGGATAATAGTCCTCGCCTGAGGTGCTTCCTCGGGTATAAAACATATAATAAAGGCCCTCATGGTGATAAACAGAGGGGCGACCAATACGATACTCCTCGTCTTGCACATCGATACAGAGTGAGCTCGCTTGGTTAAAACAAAGGCCATCCTGCGATTCCGTGTACCAAATATTGTATCGAGGATAAGCTGTTCCCTTGATATCTTGCCAATCATTACCAGCCGCATACCAGATTCTCCAGCGGCCTTGCTCATAGCGGGCACTATGAATTGCGCGAATGGTTGTCGCACCGGCTGCTCTGTCTAAGACTGGCGCTTCGCTAAGGCGAGTAAAACTTTCGCCCTGATCCTTGCTTTCTGCAACACCTGTAAAGGCGAGAAATTTCGCCCGTTTTACCAATTGGAAACCGACATAATACATGCGCCAGCAGCCATTATGATTGATGATATCCCCTAGAATGACACCATTGTCATCAAAGCAACCTGGCCTGCCAATATCCAACACTGGTTCCTTAGCAACAGCCTTAACGATGGAAGGATTTGCTGAGTCCAGATCGACATAGCCTATACGACTGATGCCTTCCTGATCACGAAAGCCAGCATAGACCCGGATTGTTTCTTCATTGAGCAACACGGGAGTCGGTGTCAGCGCCGAATTTGCCCGCCAACTCTGCGCTCCGTCTTGCTGAAATATTTGACCTAACTTTCTCCATCGCATCTTACCGTTCCTAAAATTGCACGCTAAATGCGCTCTTTTTGGGCATTTCTTTAGCCGGAGAGCCATAATAGATTTTTTCGGGTGCCTGCACACTTTTAGACAGCAGAGCACCGGAGGCAATAATACAATCACGCGGAATTTCAACATGATCATTAAGCGTTGAATTGACGCCAAGAAAACAGGAATCACCAATCCGGCAATAACCAGAAACGACAACATGGGAGGATAAAAAGCTGTTGTCGCCGATAATTGAGCGATGGCCAATATGGTTGCCGCTCCATAAAATGACGTTATTCCCTATTTTGACGAAGGGCTGCACAGTATTGTTTTCAAAAATAAAACAATTTTCGCCTATCTCGGCATTGTGCCAAACAAAGGCGCGAGAACTGATATAGGTTGCGCAGCGATAACCCTTTGCTTTTACAGCCAGATAGAGGCGAGTTCGCAATCGGTTTAGTTGTGAAGCCGGAATGGCGACAAAGGCATCATGTGTTGCTGCCGGGAAGTGTTCGTTAAGTTCATCAAAGGCGACTATGGGTTTGTCATAAAGACTGCTTTCCTGCAAATAATCTCGTTCTACCGAAAAACCAACTACCTCATAGCTTGAGTCATGGGTAAAATATTCATAGGCAATCATTGCCATTTCACCAGCCCCCACAATCACTAGCTTTTTGTCTTTAGTCACCCCTTGCCTCCTTTAGAAATTGCTGGTAATCGCGGATATAATCGCTTTCTCTATAATAGTCGCTGGCAAAGACTATAAAGACACAATCAGGCGAAAACTCATGTAGTTCTAGCCAAATCAGATTGCTTACCAAAACTCCCTTTTCTGCTGAATCCATCCAGAGTTCTTGTCTTGTTTTTCCATCGTCAAGAACCATTCGACACTTTCCAGAAACACAGACAACAAGCCGTTGCGATTCCCGGTGGGCATGAAAGCCACGGCTTACCCCGTCCTTCGTATTGAAGATGTAATAAACTCGTTTTAACTCAAAGGGGATGTTAGTGCCCATCTCAACCGGTATCAGACTACCCCGTGAATCCCCCATAACCTGCAGCTCAACCTGTTCTACCTTTGGGCTTGGGCTAGACACTGTAGGTTCAACAATAACACCGTCAGGGATAGCTGTTTGTACCAATTTCACACTTCTACTCCTATAAATCGATCAATCGCTTAACGCACAATTAACGCAAGAGGCTTTCGTAAAATAGCCAAGCTAACACCTAAAAAGATACCAGCAAAGATCGACAGCAAAAGTATGAGTTTTTTGCGCGGCGCAACGCGAAAATCTGGCACCATCACCTCACTATCCATCCTGAACATTCTAAGATCACCTTTGTTAAAAACGATATTCTTGTAAAAATCATACAAACCCTGGGTTTCGCGCAATTTTAGGCTTTTCGCCACAAAGGCATCCGAGGATTTTCTGCTTGATAAATTATCAATCTCTGCCTGCAAGGCTTTAGTGCCGCGTAGATACATCATACTGGGATTGTTGATGACTGAGGCATCGGTGATTAGACCGTTTGCAGCATGGTTCATATCAACTGCCTGAGCAACTTTGACTGCTTCCTGCAATTGCTCAATACGATCAAGTCGTTGATTATTAGCAACATTCCTTATTGAATTAATTTTAGCCTGCAATCGCTCAAGCAAGCTGTCCCGCTGTTGATTAAGCTCCAGCCAAAACTCATCAACCGCCTTTTCCCTGGCAAACTCAATATAACCTTGCACAAAATCTGCATCCTGCTTAGGCGAAGTCCCTCGGTAAGAAACAATATAATCAGCCGGTTTGAATTTATCACTCAGAATCAAGGCATTAACTGCTTTGACAGTCAGGGAACTAGAAAAGCTTGCCCAGAGCTTTGCTTCAGAAGAGGTTGATTCTTTAATTTGCTCAGCCGGTAACACAGCGCTCTCAAAAAAAAGCCTTTTTGTCGAATCAGCTTGCAATACCCTGCTAAAGACTTCATAAACATTTTGCGGCTCGTAAGCCATTAATAAGGCCTTTTTACTTGCTGAACGCCCTTGGTTAATCGCGCTAAGATCCCCTATCGTAGGAGGGCTGAGATGGCCTGTTGCTTCATAAACAGGTTTAGAGAGAAGAATATAGCTAAGGCCTAAACCTAGACATAAAATTGTCGTTAGCAGAATTAATCGTTTTTGCTGCCAAAGCGTACGCAAAAACTCAATTAAATTCATTTCATCTGTTAGTTGTCGTCCTTCTGAACCCACTTTGAATATCTCCGTCTAAGGATAATGAGTAAAACATAATAGATCAGCCCCGTCACCCTAACATGGCTTGTCATCCTGAGCGTAGCGAGATCTCCGGGATTAGCATCTGCCACATTCAGGAGATCCTTCGCTACGCTCAGGATGACGGAAGAGGGAGTGACCTATTACAGCAAAACAGCTGCTGATAATATCCTAAATCTCTCAATCTCTGCTATGGAAAAAATAAAATTAGCCGGGTTAAACAACATAAACGCATCATGTTAAAATTTTCAATATAAAGATCCAAATAATATCAATCAGAATCTATTTTAAGCAACAACTAAAACAAGTCTTCCTATTCAACCTAAAGAGCCTTTATTATGTTTAACAGCACTACTACGGCTACGCCCCAAGCTAACAAAATTTTTTACTGGCATGGTCTCTTTGATCCTGCAGGACTCTCAGCAAATTACAGCAACATCATAGAAAAAAATCGTGCAAGGTAATTATCAAGGCTTGGATTTAGAAAAGCTGCCCGGCCATCATGTCTATAGCGTGCGTGTTAATCACAGCGACCGCCTGTTGTTTACTACTAAGCGTTCAGCGCGCGTTTTTTAGCAGCAACTCAACGACCTAAACCAGCGGATTCACAAGCTAGCAATGAAGGTCTAATAACCAAGAAACCAACAGCTGCTGCGCCCCAAAGTCCAAGTCATGCTACTACAGTAGAGAAATCTGACAAACATTACGAATACATTGACAAATTACTTAAGCAGTTCACTGTGAATAATTTAATCCATTTATTTAAAAATCCCCAAGCACACAAATACTTATTTCAATACCCGCTGGAAGATGGGCTCTGTTTGTTTACCAAGCTATTTGAAAATGAGAAGTCACGGCAAATAATATTTGCATGCCTGGAGCAAGGCATCGATGCCATTGCCCAAGGTATCACCCAAGAGTCTTTATGCAGGACGGATAAGTATAATATTTCACCCTTATATTGGTTTACAATCAAATCTTGCAGGCTTAAATTTCTTAATAGCCTGCTCGATAGAAATCCAGAATTTGCTAAAATAATCAACCCGCAAAAGCACTCTGTCTACCACTTACCTCAGCCGCTAGTTCGGATGCGGCTTACTCCCCGCTCTCTTTACTTCTACGTTTTAATAAGGGCTCAAAATTCTTGAAATTCTGTTCAAAGCAAATCCGAAACTTGCTCAATCCATCGATATCAATGTGCTGCACCAGGCAATGAAAAACATAAGCATTGAACCCGATTCCTCGCAGGTCCTTTCGGAAACCGAAGAACAAGAATTGCAGAACCCTTATTAAACCATGTGGCAAGAGCTCAACGACAAAGTTGAAAAAAGAGTAATAGGTCACCCCCATCCCGAAATCCCGCGGCTTGACCACAGGATCTATGGACTCAGAATAAACACCGGATCCCGCGGTCAAGCCGCGGGAATTCAATACTGGGGTGGGGGCTGACCTATTACAAAAAAGATCAATCTTACAAAGAGTATTCGCATAATTGGGTAAATTAGGGATATACTGTCCGAACGTTTATGAATTGGAAGGTTGCATGTCCTTAAAGGCCATGTATAACGAAATTGCGGGCAATTATGCTACCGCAGATCGATTTGGCTCAATTAGCGACAGCCATCTGGCAGCGATAGCTCAGATTAAAAAAGAGCATTTAGGCTTAAGACCTCATTATAAAGTGCTCGATTTTGGTGTGGGTAATGGGGCTTTTTTAGCAAAACTTAGCGCCTGTATGCCAGAAGCCGATTTTACCGGAATTGATATTTCCAAAGAAATGTTGAACCGAGCCCGCGAGGCACTACCGCTAACTGCTATTGAAGCCAGCGCAACCGAAGCCAGCCACTACCTGCCTCATCATAGCCAAGATTTAGTGCTTGCCCATTTTGTGAATGCCTATATTCCCATCCATACACTCTTTCATGAAGCTGATTTATTAACACGAGCCAATGGTTATTTCTCATTAATCACAACAACCTACGAATCATTCCCTGTTGCGCAAAATAATCTGGCTGAATTTATTGCCCAAGGCACTATCCTAAGCTCTGTTGTCGGTCATTATTACAAAGCGATGGTTAAAAATACCACTGTTGCTTCAGGATTCGATGAACTGATGCGAGTATTTGCTCAACACAAATTTACAGTCGTCGAACATCAACGCTTAAGAATTCCTGTAACCTTGCAAGATATTGACGAACTTGCCCTCTTTGGTATAGAGGGAACCTGGTTTCTCAATAGCATCTCAATGAGAATGTTACCTAAAAATTTCTTGATACAACGGTTAAAACGCCTTTTTGGACAAATTTTTACCTTTCCCTATCACGATACCCATATTATTGATGTTGTTTTAGCAAAAAAGCAGTAGAGCTTTAAAGGTGTCCAAAGGGGAGAAGGGAAAATAATTGAATCCTTTCTCCCCGCTCTCGGGGAGAAGGTGCCCGAAGGGCGGATGAGGAGCTGCTGGTTCGAAGTTCTTTGCTGATATTCGCCTTAAATGGGATTAAGTTGCTCCCAAAGACGTACGTCATGTCGAACGTAGAGAGACATCTCCTGAGTGTGGCACTGTGCTAATCCCGGAGATCCCGGGATGACGAGGTCTTTATCGATGTTTGCCCAAAAGGGGCTGGGGCGCTCAGAGCGAACAGATATAAATGTCCTTAACTTGGAGACCAGGGAATGGCTTATCAGGGACTTAAAAATTACCTACCCCAGTGGGATATTCGCCAACAACAAACCAATAATATTGTCCTGATTACCTTTTGGAGTCAGTTTTCATCTTATGCCCTGAATACCATCTTAATTCTCTTTTTAACACGCCCCTTACTCACTCATGGGCTAGGATACAACCAAGAGACAGCCTATGCCTTTATGGGAGTTAGCCAAGCTACTGGTTACCTAATGCCCGTCTTAGGTGGGTTTATGGCAGACAAAATACTAGGAATACGCCGAGCCATTTTATTAGGTTCAGTGATGCTTGCTAGCGCCTACTTGCTAGTTATGCTTAGCGGCTACACACTAACCTCTTATGGGGACACCCTATTCATTGCCGCCTATGCCTTAATTCCGGCCACTAATTCTTTATTAATGGGGACAGCATCGAGCATGGTTTCCCATATCTACGCCGATGATGCCATCAAGGCTAAATCGGCAATGACCTTTTATTATATGGCTATCAATATTGGCGGATTATTGGCAACCTTCATTGCCCCTGCTTTGCTAGACAGCCGTTATGGCCCCCTATCTGTCCTAGCCCTGACCTTTGCTGGCAAGGCAATCGCTGCTTTAAATTTTGCCAAACGCTATTCACTCTACGATCAGGTTGCCTGGGGTAAAGACAGATTAGCCTTCTCGCGAAAATCTAAATATCAACTTGCCATTTATATCCTGTCTATCTATTGTTTTACTCTTTTTGCTTATAGCTATGTTTATCTTGCTTCTTTGATAGTAGGTTTGGGTTGTGCCTTGGGGATTTTTTGGTTTCTGAAAAAAACCTTGAGCTTGTCGGGAACTCATCGTACAAAGCAATTAGTTGCCTTATTGTTAATAGTGGAGGCTATCGTTTTTTTCATTATTTACAATCAGATGAATAGCACCCTGGTTCTGTTTGCCAAGAATAACTCAGATCTGCAGCTTTGCGGGCTTAGTATTTCAGCAGCCCAATATCAATTACTCAATCCCCTGTTAATTATTGCTATAGGTACACAACTTCCCCGTTTTTATCGACTTTTCCCTCGCTTCACCATTCCCTATCAGTTTGCAGCAGGAACCTTGCTGGCTAGTTGCGCCTTAATCCTGCTAGCCTTTGCAGCTAATCGGGCTAGTAATGGCTATATCAATGGAAATTATATCGGTCTCAGTTATATCTTTATCACCCTCGCAGAATTATGGGTCTCAGCAATTGGTTTAAGCATGATTGGGCTCTATTGTGATAGCGAAAATATTGCTTTCGCAATGGGGGTCTGGTACCTGGCAGCCTCAATGTCAAACGCTATTTCTGGGCGTTTAGCTGGCTTGGTTGCTATCCCAGACAATCTTAATTCTGCTTTGCAAAGCCTAAAGATTTATCAACATTATTATTTATTGCTAGGTGGTTGCACCCTGGTTTTAGGATTGATGATGTTGATCTTGGCTTATGTTGTTCAGTATAGATTGCGTAAGAAAGGGATTGTTTTGGTGTAGCCTGGATGTAGCGAAGCGAAATCCGGGCTACGAGTTTAAAGGCGATACATCAAAACCGTTCGGGCTGAGGAGGCCTTTAGGCCGTCTCGAAGCCTTAATTATGACGCTTCAAGACCTATGCATAGCCCTCTCCCCAACCCTCTCCCGCGAAAGACAGTATCATACTTTTCAAATTTCTTGCGCGGGTGAGGGAGTAGATTGGGGTAAACCTATAGAACTGTTTATGACCTTAGACTGCTAGCCTAAACCCGACCATAAACATCTTCAAAACGCACAATATCGTCTTCACCCATGTATTCGCCGCTTTGCACTTCTATCATCACTAAGGGCTTTATACCTGGATTTTCCAGGCGATGTTTATGCCCTGCTGGGACGTAAGTTGATTCATTCGTACGAACAAAAATTTCCTTATCACCATTCACCACTTTTGCCATACCACTCACGACAATCCAATGCTCACTGCGGTGATAATGCATTTGCAAACTTAGGCTCGCACCAGGCCTCACTTCAATACGCTTGATTTTGAAACGTGAGCTCTCTTCCAACACAGTATAAGTTCCCCATGGACGATGAACCGTACGGTGCAGTTTATGCGCTTCATGCCCCTGTGTTTTGAGCTGGCTATAAATCGATTTAATATCCTGAGCTCGTTTTTTATCAGCAACTAAAAGGGCATCAGGCGTATCGATAATAAAGAGATCTTCAATACCAACAGCGGCGATTAAACGCTCTTTGCCGCGGATATAGCAATTGGCTACATCATGAAGCATGGTTTCACCTTCAATGCGGTTTCCTTTGGCATCTGACTCAATCAAGCTACCTAAGGAATTCCATGAGCCTATATCACTCCATCCGATTTGGCATGGAACAACAGCTACATGTTTTGATTTTTCAATAAGCGCATAGTCAATGGAATTATCAGGAACTAAATTAAATTGCTCTGCCTCAAGTTCAATTTGGGCAAAATCTTTACCCGATGCTTTATAAGATCCTTCGACACAGGTTTTAGTAGCAGCCAAAATATCTGGGCAATGATCCGCCACTTCCTGCAACAACGTTTTCACGCTAAAGCAGAACATACCGGAATTCCAGAAAAAGCGTCCAGAATCCAGATACTCTTGTGCTTTTTCCAGAGAGGGTTTCTCTACGAATTGCAAGACTTCGTTGCCATTCGCTTCGATATAGCCATAGCCCGTTTCTGGACTATCGGGTTGAATACCAAAGGTAACTAGCTTGCCTTGCTGCGCAAGCTCGGCTGCTTGGGCAATAGCCCTAGCAAAGGCTTGCTGGTCAGTAATCAGATGATCTGCAGGCAAAACCAGCATGAGTGTCTCGTCATCATGATTTTCATTAATTTGTAAGGCTGCAGCAATAATAGCCGCTGCAGTATTACGGCCAAAGGGTTCAAGAATATAAGACAGGTTTAATCCTGTTTCATTAGACTCACGAAACTCATCAGCAGTTTTAAAAAATAATTCTCGATTAGTGACTGTGAGAATTTCTTCAACGCCTGGTAATTGTGCTCCACGTAAAAAGGTTTTTTGTAATAAACTTTGTCCATCAGCCAGATGAATAAAGGGCTTGGGGTGCAATTCGCGCGAAACAGGCCAAAGTCTTGACCCGGCACCACCGCAAAGAATTATTGGAATCATACGCATAGAAAATCCTCTAGAATCACCCTTCTTGTGGGCTATAAACCTAAATTGTCTCGTTTGAATACCCTGTCAGCACGATAGCTTGAACGTACTAATGGTCCTGACGCTACTTCAAAAAATCCTTTCTGCAAACCAATTTCACGAAGCGCCGTAAAAGTTTCTGGGGTTACATAACGCGCAACAGGCAAATGATTTTTAGTGGGTTGTAAATATTGCCCTAGGGTTAAAATATCAACATTTTGTGCGCGCAGTTCATCCATGGTCTTAATAATTTCTTCATCAGTTTCACCCAAACCCAGCATGAGGCTTGTTTTGGTCAAAACATCTGGTCGGTACTTCTTGGCAAAGGCTAAAACACCTAAGGTTTGCCAATAGCCAGCACGATTATCGCGTACAGGATGAGTTAAACGCTCAACTGTTTCTACATTTTGCGCAAAAACATCAACTCCGCTGTCTAACAAGGTGACCAGATCTTTCTCTACTCCTTGAAAATCAGGCGTTAGTGCCTCTACCTTGGTCTTTGGGCAGCGAGCTTTAATCGCACGGATAGCATTGGCATAATGTTGTGCCCCACCATCTGGCAAGTCATCGCGATTCACCGAGGTTAGGACAACATAATCGAGATTCATTAAAGCAACGGTATTCGCTGTATTTTCAGGCTCTTGAGCATCTAGCCAACCATGAGGATTTCCGGTATCAACAGCACAAAAACGGCAAGCTCGGGTACAAACAGCGCCCATTAGCATAATAGTTGCCGTCCCATGGGACCAGCATTCGGCGATATTGGGGCATTTTGCTTCTTCACAAACAGTCGCTAAACGGTGTTTAACCACCTGTTCTTTCACTTGTTTGTAGGCTGGAGTAGTATGATTAACAATACGAAGCCATTTTGGCTTTGGCAAACGCTCTGACGATGAGTCAACGGATTTAACCCCATCTTTGATAGCGACAATACCTTGGGCAGTTTTGTATTTATGACCACTTTCGACCACAACTGGGATATCAATTAGTTTGCTCATGGAAATACCAGTAATACGGAATTCAGTGATAATCCCAAATCAAGCAAGCTAGATCAAGTTTATTTGGACTTTTTCAACCTAAAAGACGCAGTAGTCGCTTGTAGTAGATTCAACTGCGTTTTTTTAGGTTCATATATTCACGCAGTAATCTCGCATGAGAACCATCACATAAAGGGGGATCTTTGCTTTCCTTGCAGGCACAAAAATAAACCGTTTCAGTGAGTGGAGCAAGATAAGCAACAGATGACTCGCCACAATTCTCACGATCGCAGAGTGGTTGGCTTTCGCTCTTTCCACAACCACACCAATGATAGGTTTTGCCCTCTTCAACATCATAGGCGATGGGGAAAAACGGCAGCCTATCATTGTTGTCTGTCATTGCGCCCCCTGCTTGTTTTTAAGCCGACGAGCTCGTCTCACTGTTAGCCAGGCAGCAACAAAAGACAGGAGCAAGGCTAGCACTGAACAAAGATAGTTCGACAAACCACGGGGATAAATGACTAATATGATGCCAATAATCAGCAACAAGCACCAAGCCATACAAACCAGAACCGCCTTGCATTTTTCTATTTTCTTCTTCACTCGGCAATAAATAAGAAGAACCATGAATAAGATGAGTGGGATGACATAAACCAGGCTGTAAAAAATAGCATAAATTCCCTTTGCAAAACTTGAGGGCTTCTGGGCATCAAGCCATTGAGTAAAAATCAACGCAAAATTGGGTAAACAAACTTGCTGATAAGACTCTATAACTAAGGCTGTTAAGCCAACAAGAATTGGAATTACAATCCCAGGCTGCACATTAGCCCCTTTGGAATAGAGAACAAAGACATAGGCAATAAGCCCCAATCCAATCAAAGCAGCAAGGATACGTAAATTATGGAGAACCTGATAGAAAAAGATTGCGTGGTTTTGTTGGAAATGATGAACAACAGCGACAACAACTATAAACAAAATTCCCAGACCTAACATGATCGATTTGTCTTTGTATAACCAAAGAAAAGAAAACAAAGCGAGTAAGCAGAAAATTGAACAAGAGTTTAAAGAATCCATCGATGCAATCAGGGGAATTACAACAATTGCCTTAGAAGTAGGCGTCAAACTTCCAGCCAGAAAACTTGCATTCGCCCATTGAGTTAAGATTTTTACTGTATTGCTCTTTAACTCACCTGTTTTAGTGATTTGTTGATAACAGAAATCCAGACTTTTTGCTAAGACTTGTCCCGTTGTTTCAGGCTTATCAAAACCAACCCAGCGTGAATTACAAAATAAGACAGCTGGCACAGAATAATCATCCGTTTTCAACAGATTCAATTGCTGGCGGAAATATTCCAAGGCTTGCTTATCCTGATTAATTTCATAGCGATGAACATCTAACCAAGGTCTTTTAGCTTGCAAGTCACGAAAGAAAGCATCTGCTTGTTGGCAATGGGGACAGGTTGAAGCCATAAACAAATCAACTCGCAGCTTAATCTGGTTATTGCCAGCCTTAGAAAACCAGGGAGCCGAGTCGGTACTAGCGGCACAAGCCAAAGGGGTAAAAATAAAGAAGAGAATGGCTATTACACTTTTTATCATTATTTGCATGCTCAACAATCCTTATATGCACTTTCTATAGATTCTAGCTTAGCGTCACCATTATTGCAGTATTTCTTATTTTATCAATGCGGTTTGAGGGTACAACACTGGTGTGGATGAATCAGGGAGGAAGCTGCTCCCCCCCGCCACCGCATATAGGGTGGGGAGGGAGGATGAATGCTGCATCATTTCAGTTTTTGAGATTTAAAAAAGTGGTTAACCCAGACGCCGCTATCTTTTCTCCGAGTTGCAGCATGGTGTAGCAATTGTTTTTTGCTTTTATGGACTCAATATAGCGTTCGATAGTTTTGCGCGAAACCTCAGTAATCTCTGCAATAAGAGCGGCAGATTTTCCTAATCGAAGCCATTGGAGACACTCACGTTCTTTAGGATTTAGGTAATAACGTGATTCATGTTTGAAATGTAATCTATTTTTGGCCTCTACCTCAAAATCTATTCTTCGAGGGTCATCAATGATCGTATTAATTTTTCTCTGTTGCTTTGCTCTATCACCGATATTAATCGGAAGTTTATAAACCGCCGCCAACTCTGGAATATTTTTTAAGCGATTGTTGAAATAATCAATAAATGCGTGAAGAGAATCCATTTTTTCAAGATAACGTTGATTTATACTAGAATCAGTTAGACGGCCGCTAAAATGATAGCAATGAGTAAGCTCGTTATCATGTTTAGTTATAGTGAGGGTATGGCCCTGATCAAAGGCTGCAGCCAAATGATAAAGATCTTCGGTGTTTTTGGTCATATCAAGGTAATCCCAAAAATCATAATGAACTTGCTTAGGCCTATTTTCATTATGGTAATGAACATCATTGTGTGCATGATTGCGTCGAAGATACTCCCTTGCGTAATCTGGTTTAGAGCCTAAACAAAAAACATTTCCTTCGCTATCTAGTGCCGTATAACCGAAAAAATTGATTCTCAGTGTCTTTAAAGGTGTGCAAACTTCGCTGAGTATTTCATGATGGGCGATACTTGGATTTTCAGAAACTCTAGGCTGTGTGTTCATAATACCTACAACAATTAACTATTACACGAAGACATAATAACACACAATATGGCTATATTTAAAACATTTTGCGTTTTTATTGTAACATTTAATAACAATGTCCGATTTGCGTCATGGTTTAGTTATTTTTAGAACAATAGAATTTCCCCTGCTTTTTAAACGGGAGAAAGAAGATGAAATCCACCAATGTCTGGCCAAATAGCCGCGGTAAAATAAAAGTTGCAACCTTGCATGCAGTGAATACGGAAGAAAGCCTAAAAGACGAAAGCCAAACCAACCAACTTGATATTCTCTCTGAATTACCAGCAAACCCAGTTATCGTTGATTTAGGTATGGGAACTGGACAATTTTTAATTGATTTAGCTTTAGAGCTTAAGAAGCACTGTGTCTTAGTTGGGGTAAGTGCCTCACCTAATGAAATCAAGAGGCATACCTGTGATTATGCCGGTATTCATATTGTTAAAGGTAAGTTGCCTCATGATGAATCAGTGACTGAGTTATTAGAGCAAAGACAAGGTACAGTAGACAAAGTATTTGATACCTACGGTCCAGCAACCTATGCAAACAATCCTTTACACAGCCTAATTTATGCCGCCATTTTACTTAAATCCGGTGGTAAATTTTCGGCAATGACCTCAACAGAAAATAATGCATTAATGACAGTTTTTGGTGATGAGGTTATCCGAGAAAAAATAAAGTCCTTTTTTAAGTGGCATTTGGGCATTGATCTTCATTTCGAATTTAGTGCAATTCGATCTGAATTATCGCCAGGAAAAATTTTTACAGACTTACTGGTGACCTTTACTAAGGGAGAAAAGCAGCTAAATGCAGCAAGCTATTTGGCACTGTGTCGTTTAGCAGATTGTGAGGTAGGTGCAGCTCAGGTAATAAAACCAAGTTGGTATAAATATCATGCCTCAGCTAGTAACTTTTTCTCTATTGATATGCGGACTTATAAACCTTTTGAAAAACTTGAAGATGAACACGGTCTACAGCCTGGTTAGGAATAAATAGGTGGCCATAATAGAGCCGCGAGGATTCGAAAGTTTTAATATGCCGAATTCCCGCGGCTTGCCCCATAGGTATCTACACAAATGTCCCTCCTTGTCTCAACATTACGTCATCCAGAGCGTAGTGAAGGATCTCCTGAATGTGGCACAGTGCTAATCTCGGAGATCCTTCGCTGCACTCTAGATGACGTGCGTCTATTACAGTCACTTGTGTAGATACCTATGGGCTTGACCGCGGCTCTTCTTATCATGGCAAAGAGGTAACCCAAAACTTAATAGGTATGGATATAATTTTCCAATTGTTCTATCACTCTAGTCTTATCTTCGAGCAAATAAAAAAGCACGTCCCCGATTGAAAGTATTGCGACCACTTCACCCTCTTCAGCAACCAGGACATGGCGTCGCTTGGTGTTAGTGATAATTTCCATTGCCAGTTCGACAGGATCAAAAAGATCAAGGATTGCTACATCTTTATAGTCAATATCCTTAGCAGAGGTACTATGTAGATCCAGATTAGGTTGCAAGCAAGCTCGAACTATATCTCGTTCAGTAACCATGCCCAGGAGTTGCTCATCATCACATACAACTAAAGCACCAATATTTTCTTTAGCCATGAGATCAATACATTGAGACACACTCATCATTGGGTGGACACAAACCATAGGACGCCTAGGATGAGGCAAGGCTGAATAAATTGGTGATGACATGACATACTCCCTAAAAGTGCTTAATTAAGTCCTCTTTATAAATAGAATCTTAATCAGAAAGAGCAATATTAATACGATCTGCATAATTATAAATATAGCACAAATATGTCATTGCTTAGGCCCAGCCTAGCCTGGAAACTTAAGAAACACTAAGCTGGAGTTGTAGTGGATTCATCTCTAATAAACCCAAAGCCTGTTCCATCTCAGTTGCTTTCTTTTGATGCTTTAATGATTTTGGTTTAAAAAAGCGCTCAGCTTGACTATCAGAGGAGGAACTAACAGAGGTTTCAACTCTGGCTCGCGTTTCTCTTGTTCTCCTAGCAGGCCTCTCAGAGACTGAACTTTCATCAGTAGCAAGTGTTGAGGTAGAAGTAGTTCCTGGATTGACCGGTATATCCATAATGTGACTATGCTCAACTATCAACGCAGCCTTCGCCTCACTAACAATACGCGCAACGCACCTGCGAGCTTTTTGCAGATCATGCTCGTTGATATCCTTTTCCATTAATTTTGTTTCTTCATCAGCGATATCTGTTAAACGCTTTTCTACAATTTTGGGTACCTTTTCAAAGCCAAGTTCGTTATTACTATGGATATCGTACCACTCTAAAAGGATGCTATGGCGCCTGATAATATTATCTTTTCTTAATTTAAGTTCTTCCTCTGTTAATAAACCATCACCGCCCCTTTCGCTATAGGATTTTTCTAACTCATCACAGGCTTTTAACTCATTAATATAAATCGCTCTAATGACCTCAGCATTCTCTTCGCTGCCAAAGATATGAAGCATGCGCGGATTAATTTTAAATTCTGGAATTTCAAAGGCGCCGCCATAATACTTAGTACGAAAATATTGATGGAGCTCATTTTTTATAGTCACATATTTACTAGCCAGAAAAATGCCTAAAAATAAGGTAGGTATGGCAGCAATTAAAAAGGCGAGCTCAGGGATTGCCAAAGGCGACAGCATTGCGGCAACTAGAACGACAAAGCCAGCGATAACCAATAAGGGCATTACTGTTCGGAAAATTTTTCGGTAGACATTTTTTTCATACAAGCCAATTTCTTTGTATTCCTCATACAAGGGCATGAAAGGCTTAAGCAGACTAAATAAAATTGTTCTTGTTTCAGTGATTTGACCCGCTGAACGATAGTAGTTATAGAGATCGACGATAACCAGATAAGAGCTTTCGTTCTGAGTAGACATTCCGGTGTACTGAATAAAAGCGTGAGCATCCGCTAATTTGTCAAAAAACTCGGTAGTTTTGTTTACTGCTGCACTATGCCAAAAAAGGTAGGAGAGCGAACTGAGCATACCAGATTTCTCTTCTGCCTTAGCCACAATCTTCCTGATTTTACCGTTAATTAAACGCAGTCTCCTTTCAACATGACGATTAAGATTATCCTCATACTCTTCTAGCCAGGAAGCCATGCTTATAGCTCTGTCCTTGGCAATCGCTTTAAGGATTTTTTTGGCAATTTCCTTGGCTTGGTCGTGGTTAAAATTCTGCAGATTAAGAAAATTAATATGATTTAGGCTTGCATTCTGTAAGTGATGAAAGATAACAGAGGTGAGAAACTCCACTTCCATTTTCGCCAAATCAGGCTCTGCTTTACGGTTTTCCTTCTTATACTCTTCAATATACAACTCAACCATAGAGCGTTCTGAAGGAGGCAGAGTGTTATTTAGAATTGGTAATGCCCTTGCTAAGGCTGAAGCCCGCTCTGGCGCCCGGTGTTCTGCGATTCTTTCTCGCAGCGGAGCCATTTTAGCGCTCTTTTGAAATTTCATGGTCCATTCTTTAATAATTTTCTCTTTCTCTTCCTCAAGTTCTTCCAATCTAGACCTAACATCCATACCCGGACTGGTGCCTTTTTGCCACTGATCCATGGCATCGAATTTCTTTTGTTCCTCTGCTTGAGCTGTCATAAGCGGCAAAAGACTGGAGTATAAGGACATTGAGAATGGAGCTTTTGTTAGTACTGATTGCTGAGGAGGGGTCAGAAGTAAAAAATCAGGATACACGATTTTAAGTAGTTCATAATTAATTCGATTAATCAGAGCTTCATAGTCACGGCTCCCCTTGATTGAATTAAATAGGTCTGTTTTTTCTTTTGAAAATTGATCCCAGAACGCGCTTCTTTCTGATTCAAGTTTTCCTGATAATAAAGACCAGCCAAACTTTATTATTCTTACAGGTGCACTTGAATTAGTTTCTCTAGGATTTGCTAATGAAAGAAATTTACTCACAAAAGATTTAAAAAGCCGACCAGCTTCTGTCTGCTCGAAAGCGTCTTTTTGATTTTTCTCTAAGAGATCGTAACCTGGTATGACTTGAACCGCTAGATCAATAAATTGCATTTCCAAACCACCTCGACTTGCGATTTTCAGGGGATATTAGCAATCAATCCTTAAGAGATTATTAAGAATACCCCTAGTTGAATTAATTATGATCAACAAAAAAATGATAAACCAGTGCACAGTGGCCTTGTATGGGGCAAAAATCGATAAAGACCCCGTCATCCCAGACAAAGTGAGGGATCTCCGGGATTAGCACAATGCCACATTCAGGAGATGTCTCTCTACGCTCGACATGACGTACGTCTTTGGGAACGCCGTAGGGCGGCGGGGACCTACCTATTACTGTCTTGTGCAAAGATTCTATAAAGCACTAACCTTTTGCTAGAAATACAACATTGTAGGTGCGCGAAGCTTATTGGAATTATTATTGACTACAACTGTGATTAAATCTTTCTCTCCACTACAGGAGAGAAAGATCTAGAGACTATTTAACTAACAACACGCCAAGAACCATCCGCTTGGCGACAGGCCTTTCCATAAATCTGCTGTGGTTTACCGCCAATAATTGCCTTAGTAATGTACTCACGGCAAGGCTGTTGATTGGTATAGTAGGTTCTGGTTGGTTGTACAGTGTAGCGGTTACCTGTATCTGGATTTGACCAGGCTACAGCTCGACCTGTTGGTGCAGTTTCCAAAGCCTTTTGCATTTCCAGTCGGTCAAGGCGATCCATTGTTCGACCAATGTTACCACCCAGGTAAGCGCCTAAGAGAGCGCCACCAGCAGCAGCGGCCACTTTGCCTGAACCACCACCAAATTGGCTTCCAATAAGACCACCAACAACACCACCAGTAATAGTTCCTACCCCTTCATTATTCATCTGAGTACAACTAGTTAGTAAAACTGTGAGTGAGAGTGACGATGCCAGCACTATTTTTTTCATTTGTATTCACCTGTGTAATGGTCGTAAAATCGGCAGCCATTCTATCATCGAGGTTAGATATTATCCAGATTCACCCGATGAGAGAGAGCAGTATTAATACAACAAGAAAACTAATCTATCAGATATCGCTAGCTAAAATGCTTATCTTGACGAACTCGGGGTGAAAATTGACAAAGCAGCTCATAAGCGATTGTCCCCGCCGACAAGGCAATTTTCTCGACAGGAATATGTTGCCCCCATAACTCAACCGGTTCACCAATTCGTACATCGGAACAGTCAGTCAAATCGACGGTTAACATATCCATTGAAACCCGTCCAACAATTGGGGCCTGCTGCCCATTGACCCATACTGGTGTATTTTGCGCAATATGCCGGGGATAACCGTCACCATAGCCGGCAGCAACCACACCAATAATAGACGGTTTAGTCGTCTGCCAGGTTCCGCCATAACCAATACGGGCTTGAGCGGGATAATGGTGAATTGCGGAAATTGCAGAAACAAAGCGCATGACAGGGAGTAATCCCAACTCTTGTCCCGTTTGATTAGAAAAGGGAGAAACGCCATAGAGCATAATGCCAGGCCGAACAACATCAGTATGTGTCTCAGGCAAAGCAAGAATCGCTGCTGAATTAGCGATGCTTCTTAGATATTGCCCGGGAAATTCCAAGTCTTTAAAAAGTCTTAGCTGGCTTTGGTTTGAGGGATTATCTGGCTCATCCGCTGAGGCCAAATGAGTCATCAAACCAATTTCCTCATCAACCCAAGGGCAATTAGTCAGGGCATTAATCACCTCATAACAGGCCTCTGGTGCAAAACCTAAGCGATGCATGCCAGTATTAATCTTTACCCAAACCTTAATTTTATTTGCCAGGGGCGTTGCTAATAGCCAATTGAGTTGATGTGGCTGATGGATAACCAGCTGGAAATGATGAGCAGCAACCAAATGCAATTCATCGGGAGTAAAAATCCCTTGAAATAAAACACAATCGCTGCGAATACCAAGGGTTCTTATTGCCATTGCTTCCTCAAGACAGGCAACGCCAAAAGCGTAAACCTGCCCTTCCAACACCGGAACAACCGCAGGGATACCACAGCCGTAAGCATTTGCCTTTACCATTGCAATAACTTTGCTCTCAGGCGCGCAACGTTTTATTGTATTGAGATTATGCAATAAAGCAGTTTCATCGATTTGTACGCGTGTGGGTCTTGCCACCTTATTCTGCCCCTTGGTAACCAGTAAAAGCCAAATCTTCAAAACGAGTATATTTACCAAGAAAGGCAACTCGCACCTTACCAATAGGACCATTACGCTGCTTAGCGATAATGATCTCAGCTACGCCTTTATCAGGGCTATCATCATGATAAACCTCGTCACGATAAATAAAGCAGATCAAATCAGCATCCTGCTCAATCGCACCTGACTCCCGCAAATCAGACATTACAGGGCGCTTATCCTGACGTTGCTCTAAGCTTCGGTTTAACTGAGATAAGGCAATGACTGGAACTTCTAATTCCTTAGCCAGGGATTTTAAGCTACGTGAAATTTCTGAAATCTCAGCAGTACGGTTGTCCCCTTTATAGCCAGGAACCTGCATCAATTGAAGATAGTCGACTACAATTAAGCCTAATTGACCATGCTCTTTAGCCAAACGTCGCGCCCTTGCCCGCATTTCTGAAGGGCTTAACGCTGGCTGATCATCGATAAATAAAGGCGCTTCAGATAACATGTGAACTGCTGAGGTGACTCTTGGCCAATCATCATCATCAAGTTTTCCTGTACGAATCCTATGCTGATCAATACGTCCCAAGGATGACATCATCCTCATCGCCAGTGAATCTGAAGGCATTTCCATCGAGAAAACCAGAACAGGCTTGCTTGATTTAATAGCAGCATGTTCAGCCATATTCATTACTAAGGTGGTTTTACCCATTGAGGGTCGTCCAGCAACAATAACCAAATCAGAAGGTTGCAACCCTGAGGTCATTTCATCCAAATCTGTCAAACCCGTTGCCAAACCAGTGATTGCATCGCCGTTATGATAAAGGGTATCAATCTTTTCCACGGCCTTAACCAGAATCGATTTTATGCTTTCAGGCCCGCCATCTCCTCCAGTCTGCTCAGCAATGGCAAAAACCTTGGTTTCAGCAAAATCAAGCAGCTCAGCAACTTCTCTGCCGCCTGGGTTGTAAGCTGAATCGGCAATTTCACCAGCGACAGTAATCAGCTGTCTTTGCACCGATTTTTCACGCACGATATCTGCATAGGCTGAAACGTTAGCAACACTGGGGGTATTATTGGCCAATTCAAATAAATAAGTTTCACCTCCGGCATCATCCAGATCATTAGTTGATTTCAGAGTATCGAGCAGGGTCACAACGTCGAAGGGCTGATCTTTTTTTGCTAAGTCAGTAATTGCACGAAACAGAATACGGTGTTCAGTACGATAAAAATCAGTTTCGCAAAGTTTGGAACTCACCTTATCCCAAACCTGATTATCTAGCATCAAGCCACCGATAATCGACTGCTCCGCTTCTGCTGAATGCGGCGGACGTCGCAGGGGATCAACAGCATTCTTTCGTGTTTGTGTTTCAGACATTGTATGAATAGGAAAAGTGTTTAGCTGGCTATTGTAATGCTGAATAGAAAAAAACACATCTTTTAGTTTGCCTCTTCTTAACTGTTCCAAATCCCCGCGGCATCGATCGCGGGATCAAAAAGATCCCGCGGCTTGTCCGCGGATCTTTTTGAGGTAGCTCTTTGGAAAGTTCTGGGTGTTATTTAATCATCTCACCCAAACTTGAGTACGGCCTAAGGCTGATACACCGACATAGCCACGAACATAAAGTTTATTGCCCTCCAAGGTCATCTTGGCTCGATAAACTTTACCACTTTTAGGATCCAGGATTTGACCGCCATCCCATACTCCATTGCCTTTATCTTTCAATCCCCAGACAAATTGAATGCCTTGAATTTTTTTGCCTTTAAATCCACCCGGACATTTTGAGCAAATGCCTGTATCACCTGGTTGTGGAAAGACTTTGACAATCGTAGCGCTTAAGGTTCCACCTGACACATTTATACTCACCACTGCTCGCTTCTGTCCTGTTGCATCATCGATGGTTGTCCATGTTCCTGCTGGTGATCCTGCTGCAAACGCCAATGGTGCAAACAGCAAAGAAAACAAACACCCATAAAACGCCTTCCAATGTTTCATGTTTTTCTCCATAAATTTCTCATTAGAAGAATAGGCTATGATTCAATAGTTTGCAATTGTTTGGAGCAAACCCTCATCCCTCAAAGACATACGTCATGTCGAATGTAGTGAAACATCTCCGGAATGTGGCATAGTGCAAATCCCGGAGATCCCTCACTACGTTCGGGATGACAAGGGATGTTCGGGATGACGAGAGACGTTCAGGATGACGAGAGACGTTCATGATTATTTTGCTAAGACTTAATCAGCAAGTGGCATAAAAAACTGTTCTATATCAGTTGATGTTAAACTAGTCATACCACTGGCATTATTCGCTAGAATACCATCAAATAATTGCCGCTTTTTCTCTTGCATCGCCAAAATCGCTTCTTCTACCGTTCCTGATGTAATTAATTTATAAACAAAAACTGGGTTTTCCTGACCTATGCGATGGCTTCGATCCGTCGCCTGCTCTTCCACTGCAGGGTTCCACCAAGGATCATAATGAATCACCGTATCGGCTCGCGTCAGATTTAATCCTGTGCCTCCAGCCTTTAAGCTAATCAGAAAGATTGAGGTTTTGCCTTCTTGGAATTTATCCACCAAGGCTTGCCGGTTTTGCGTTTGACCAGTTAACTTTAGATATTCATAATTACGCGCTGTTAACTGTTCTTCAATCAGTAGCAGCATAGAAGTAAACTGCGAAAACACTAAAACCCTTCTGCCTTCATTCATCAGATTATCTAATAATTCCATCAAGGCATCTAATTTGGCAGAACTGCCATGAGCAATTTCAGCCTCAGGCATCGACAATAATTTTGGATCACAGCAAACCTGCCGCAGTTTGAGCAAGGCATCAAGCAAAACAATATGGCTCTTTCCCATCCCCTGCTTGGCGATTGCATCACGAACTTTTACTTCCATACTCATGCGTATGGCTTCGTAAAGATCTCTCTGATTACCTGACAACTCGATGACATGGGTCATTTCTGTTTTAGCAGGCAACTCTGAGGCAACCTGGTTTTTAGTCCGGCGCAGCATGAAGGGTTGCACTCGTTTCGCCAGTAAGTTTCTTCGCTCCGAATCTGCAAGCTTTTCAATAGGTGTTCTAAAGAATTGTCTGAACTGTTTTACATCACCTAATAAACCTGGCATGAGGAAATGGAATAGCGACCAAAGTTCACCTAAATGATTTTCCAAGGGAGTACCAGACAAGCAGAGGCGATGCTGCGCCTGAATTTGCTGGATAATCTGGGTCGTTTTAGTTCGCGCATTCTTGATTGATTGGGCTTCATCAAGAATTAAATAATAGAAAGGGTAATCAGTAAAACGAGTTTTATCGCGCTGAATAAGACCATAGGTTGAAATAATCAGGTCATAATCATCAAAATCACCGCCGTGGCGATCAAGACCATGAAACACCAATACCTTCAACTCAGGGGTAAAACGTTGAGCCTCAGCAAACCAATTTCCAACCAGACTGGTTGGCGCAACAATCAAACTAGCCCTTGTTAAACGCCCCTGTTCTTTTTCAACCTGTAGATGGGCAAGCGTTTGCACGGTTTTTCCCAGTCCCATATCATCGGCAAGAACACCGCCAAAACGGCTTAGACGCAGAAATTGCAGCCAATTTAAACCTTGTTGCTGGTAATCACGTAAGGTTGCTTTCAAACCTTGAGGAACTGCAATAGACGGAAGTTCCGTCAGCGTGGTTAGTTGATGTAACTGCCTGCGTAAAACTTCATTCCCTTGCCAGCGCGCTGAAACAGCTGCCATTGCTTGTTCAGTTTCCTGCATTAACAAGAGTTGGTAGCGATTAATTTCTAAGGAAGGATCATCATTTTTGATGTGGCGTAGACCGTATTGTAAAAGAAAACGCAGCAGCGGTTTGATTCGTCCAAGACTTACCTGTAAGACCTTACCCTCTGTCAAAGGCAAGCGCACTCGCTCCTGATCTTCCAAACTATCAAGATTATCTCTGCCAATCCGGCCAATCAGCTCTGCAACTAGAGGCACTATACTGACGGGTTTACCATCAACTAAAATACCAAGCTGATAAGAGAAGAAATCATTGCCACGATCGCCGAGTTCAGAAAACCATTCCAACTCATCTGCATCAACCAATTCTTCATAGACTGGATGAGTAAATTCAACCTGCCAACCCTTCTTGCTCAGGATAGGAATAACCTGCGTATATAATCGTTGCAAATCGTCTTTGTTTTTATAATGAGCCAGGATCATCTCCTGGCTCATATCGAATTCAGTGCGTAGTTTTTCAGAAATACCAGCAGAGCGAAGACTAAGTATTTGCTCAAGCTCCCAGGCAACCTCAGCTTCATAGAGAGAATCGCGCTGAATTTCAATTAAGCTATCACCCTGGGTACGAAAAAGACTAGATTTCTCTTCTTTGCTAGCGATGAGAATCCCATCGTAGTCAAAAAATAAATCGGCAAGGAATAAAATCTGATGCTCATTATCAGCGCCATTATGACTATCGCTCAGATCGATTGCATCGAAGCTTATCTTCGGAACCGGTCGATTCTTTACTAGTATTTTATTAGTAAAGACTCGTGGACCGGGTACTTCAGGATTAGTTTCAGCTAACTCATTGGCAACAATATCTGTCTGTTCTAAGGTGACTGGCGGTCTATTTAACAGATGCATTAACTGCCCTGGACTGTAAGGAAGGTTTACCAGACCCAGCAGGTTTTCATCGCGATCAAAATACCAAGTCTTATCTAAAAACAGAGGCTCAATAGTATCCCCATCCCCTTCTAACACTAAAACCTGTGAACCATTAGTCGCTAACTTCCACTCAAATCGGGCTTCTTGTGGCTCTCCAAGCTTTAGGAGCGGCTCTTTAGCGCCAGCTAAATAGGCTCGCCCTGTAGCAAGGATCTTTTCAAACAAATCACTATTTCGAATAGCTAAGCGCTCAAACCATCCTCGCGCATTGGCTTTTGATAGCAAGGACTCAATAATTTTTTCATCAGTTTCGGTAAAGTATTGTTTGCGGCTTTCGCTAATCGTATTGAAAACCGTTTTTTTACCTAAATCACCCCGTTTTAGGCGTTTGCTTATTGCTAATCTTATTACAATCCGATGTTCGTAACTGCCAAATTGCGGCTCAATTAGATAGGCAACCTGATGTGAAGAGCTTGGTTTTTGCTCAATCATTTCTTTTTCACGCAGAGTACTTAGCCAGGTATTCAGAGAAACCTTTTCTTTACTTTTTGACGGGGCGGGAATCTCATAGTTTTCTCTGATCTGTAAAGCAAAAAGGCTTGCAGCCGCATGTTTACAATTCATCCGAGATTGGCAAGTACAACGAGAAGCAGCACCGGGCCAGCTTTTCAGATCAATATGAACATCATAGATTTGACTTGAACGACCTTTTACACGAGCCTTAAGAAGACCATCGCTAAGTCGTATATTCAATACATAACCTTTTTGCTGGTATTCCTGGCCATGCATCAGCACGTTGGGTAAAAAAACATCCGCCATCCGTGATAATGCTTCTTTTAGCATATAAAACCTATTACAAACTGAACAATCAAACGGTATATTATAAACAATTTAGCCTGTATTTAACATCTGTAAAATAAAAATACTACTTATTAATATTTTATGACTATATTTCTTATAAGAATAAATGGCTTTTTAAAAACTCTAATTGAGAAATCACAGAAAAAATTTTCATTATTTATCAATAAGATAAACTTTAATTGAGGTTTTCAATAAATAACATGCTGTCTTTAAATATACTTATGGGTCAAATCAACCCAACCGTGGGCGCTATAGAAGCTAATGTTGAAAAAATAATTGCGATAATTGAGCAGGAACAAGAAAAACACGACTTGATAGTCTTTCCTGAGTTAGCTATTACCGGCTATCCACCAGAGGATTTGTTATTTCGTGAGGCGCTTTTTCTGCGCGTTGAGCAAGGATTGGCTGCGATTAAAAACCGTACTAAAGATTGCCATGTTATCCTTGGTCATCCTAGCATGGAGCATGAGCATTGCTTTAATTCTGCTACAGTGTTTCATCAAGGTTCGCGCCTTGCGATCTATCACAAACAACATCTGCCGAATTACGGCGTTTTTGATGAAATGCGTTATTTCTCCCCCGGTTCTGCTGAGGCCTGTATTTTTACAGTCAAAGGTTATCGTTTAGGTCTTTGCATCTGTGAAGATCTCTGGCAACCCGGCCCAGTCGAGCAAATCAGGCATGCAGGAGCTGATGCGATGATTTGTATTAATGCATCGCCCTTCGACTATGAGAAACCAGCCCTAAGAGAGCAATTATTGCAGGACTATGCTCAAACAGGCTTGGCTATCATCTATGTGAATCAGGTTGGTGGTCAGGATGAATTGGTCTTTGACGGTCAATCCTTGGCCTTCGACCATCAAGGCAAAATCCAGGGCCGTGCCCCTGCCTTTCAGGAGCATTTACAAACGGTGAGTCTGCAAGGACAGAAATTAGACTCAACTCTTGCTCCAGTTCTTGAGCAGAGCGAGTTAATTTATCAAGCCCTGGTCTGTGGTACCCACGATTATGTGGAAAAAAATCGCTTTCCAGGAGTTCTTCTTGGTTTATCTGGTGGGATCGATTCAGCCCTAACCTTGGCTATTGCAGTAGACGCCTTGGGTGCAGACCGAGTGCATGCAGTTATGATGCCCTCTCGCTACACCGCAGATATAAGCCTGGAAGATGCTGAGCAACAATTGAGAATTATGGGAGTCAAAAGTACGAATCTATCCATCGAACCTGCTTTTAATAGTTTTCTTGCCACCTTAGCGCCCTCATTTCAAGGCTTAGCAGCTGATACCACCGAGGAAAATTTACAAGCCCGTATCCGCGGCATGCTTTTAATGGCCTTATCGAATAAAACAGGGAATATGGTTCTGACAACCTCCAATAAAAGCGAAACCGCAGTAGGCTACGCGACTCTCTATGGAGATATGGCAGGCGGCTTTGCTGTCTTAAAGGATGTATTGAAAACACAGGTTTATGCTCTGGCAGCTTACCGTAATCGCATCCAGGGCGTAATCCCTGAGCGAGTTATTAGTCGAGCGCCTTCTGCTGAGTTAGCTGAAAATCAGAAAGATCAGGATAGCCTGCCTGAGTACTCAGTGCTTGATAGCATCATCAAAGGTTATATGGAAGAAAATCTGGCCGCAGCAGATCTGATTCAGCAGGGATACTCAGTAGCGGAGGTTAACAAGGTAATTCGCTTAATTCAGCGTAATGAGTACAAACGCCGACAAGCAGCGCCGGGAGTAAAAATAAGCCCCCGCGCCTTTGGGAAAGATTGGCGCTGTCCGATTACTTCGGGGTTTTGATGACCTTTCATATCCCCTTTCCCCACCCCGTCATCCTCACTGCCATTAAGTTAACGTCAGTGCCCGTCATCCTGAGCGCAGCGAAGGATCTCCGGGATTGGCACTATGCCTCATTAAGGAGATCCTGCACTGCGCTCAGGATGACGGGCTATGGTTATAAATGATCCAAAGGCAAGGCTGTCGTATCGCAAATATTTCGCAAGATAAAACTGGAATGCACGCTACTAACCCCTTTAATTACAGTCAACTTACCTAGAAGAAAGCTTTGATAAGCCTTCAAATCAGGCACGATAACCTTCAGCAAATAATCAGCAGACTGGCCGGTGATCAGATAACATTGTATGACCTCAGGCAGTAGACGCATGCGCTCTTCAAAGCCATTCATGAGAGCGGGTTGATGACTATTTAATCCGACTAAAACTAGAACCGTCAGTTCTAAACCGATTTTTTCAGGATTTAAGAGGGTCACCTGCTTATTGATAAACCCGTTTTCTTCCAGCAGCTTAACGCGACGCAAGCATGGAGAGGGAGATAAGGCTACTTGTTCGGCCAATTCCTGATTCGAAATTTGACTGTTTGTTTGCAAAATTTCTAGGATTTTTTTATCTATCCGATCTATCGACATATTTCACCAATATTTAATTATATTTTGAAATATTATTCTATAAAAAAATTAATTCGTACAATTTTAGAAATTAAATTCTAAGGCAAAGAGCTTAAAATAGTAAGTTCATCACTTAACTTGCTAGGGGATTTCGATGGCTACAGACAATAAAGAAAAGATATTTATCCTGGATACCACCTTAAGAGACGGGGAACAAGCACCAGGGGCAACAATGACTATCACTCAGAAAATTGAAATTGCTGAAGCACTTGATTTTATGGGTGTTGATATCATCGAAGCAGGTTTTGCTGCTGCCTCTGCTGGTGACTTTCAATGCATCCAGAAAATTGCTGAGCACATCAAAAATGCGCGAGTCTGTAGTCTGGCACGAGCAAAGTCTGCTGATATTGAATCAGCCGTCCAGGCCTTAAAATCCGCAGCCCAACCAAGAATACATACCTTTATATCCACCTCTGACCTGCATTTGCAACATCAATTTAAAATCACTCATGAGGAAGCCATAGAAGTCATTGCTGCCTCAGTGCAGCAAGCACGTCAGTTTTGTGATGATGTTGAATGGTCTGCCATGGATGCAACACGATCTAACATCGACTTTTTAGCGCGCGCTGTAGAAACAGCAATCAAAGCGGGAGCTAAAACAATCAACATTCCTGATACTGTAGGCTATACCACACCGCAGGAATACGGTCATTTAATTAAGCGCTTAAAAGACAAGGTTCCCTCGATCGATAAGATTATTTTGTCGGTTCATTGCCACAATGACTTGGGCTTGGCTGTTGCCAATTCAATTGCCGCAATCAGTGCTGGCGCGCGACAGGTTGAATGTACAATCAATGGTATCGGCGAGCGTGCTGGTAACGCAGCCTTGGAAGAAATTGTCATGGCTATCAAAACCAGACAAGACCAATTTCCCTTTGCTATGAATATTGACCCCAGCCATATTGCCGCTATATCGCAACTGGTCTCCGCAGCAAGCGGCTTTATCGTGCAGAAAAACAAGGCCATTGTCGGAGCCAATGCCTTTGCCCATGAATCCGGTATTCACCAGGATGGCATGCTCAAATGTCGCGAGACCTATGAAATTATGAGACCTGAATCCATTGGTTTGACCCAGTCGACCTTGAGCATGGGTAAACACTCGGGCCGTGCAGCCTTTCGCAATAAGTTGGCTGCTTTAAATATCGACTTAGATGAGGTCGCGTTTAAGCATCTATTTACTCAGTTTAAAGAATTAGGTGATCAACAAAAAGAAGTCAGTGACGAGGATATTATTGCCTTAGCAAAAGGACAAGGTCCTAAAGTGCAACAGGAAAAAGGTCTGATCTGGATGGATGGCCAATTTATTCCCTGGAACGAGGCGCAGGTACCCATTCTAACCCATGGCTTACACTATGCCAGCTCAGTCTTTGAAGGTGAACGTGCTTATAATGGCAAGATATTTAAACTGCATGAGCACAATAAGCGTTTGCACGCCTCAGCCAGGGCGCTGGGCTTTAAAATCCCCTATTCGGTTGCAGAATTGAATGAAATTACCGAAGAACTGATTCGCCGCAATAACCTGCAAGACGCCTACATTCGCCCTATTGCCTGGTGTGGCGAAGAAACCATGAGTGTTGCCTCACACGCCTGTAAGGTGCATGTTGCTATCGCTGCCTGGCCTTGGAAATCTTATTTTTCCGACGAAAACACCCTGAGAAAAGGCTTAAAGTTGATGTGGGCTGATTGGATCCGCCCTTCCCCCTCAACAGCACCGGTCATCGCTAAGGCGGCTGGTTTATACATGATTGGCTCTTTAAGCAAAAACAAGGCTGAACAAGCTGGCTTTCATGATGCCCTCATGTTGGATTACCGTGGCTTTGTCGCTGAATGTACCGGAGCTAACTTTTTTATGGTTAAAAACGGCGTGATCCATACCCCCATTGCCGATTGCTTTTTGAATGGTATTACCCGGCAAACAGTTATTGCTCTTGCTAAGGCGCATCATCTGCCAATCATTGAACGCCATATTTATCCCAATGAGGTTATGAGTGCAGATGAACTATTTATTACCGGAAGTGCCGTTGAAATCGCACCTGTTTCGCAGATTGGCCAGCAAGAGTTTAAGGTTGGCGCAATCACCCAGATGATTATCCAAGCCTATAGCTGCCTGGTGAGGGGTAAGCCCTTTGACTTAGCGGATGTGGATCAGGATTGCTTACAGGCTGCGTCATAGTTAAACGTCATGTCGAACGTAGAGAGACATCTCCTGAGTTTAGCACTGTGCTAATCCCGGAGATCCCTCACTACGTTCGGGATGACGGGGGCTTTGTTCGCGATGGCGGGGGCTTTGTTCGCGATGGCGGGGGCTTTGTTCGCGATGGCGGGGCTTTATCGATGTTTGCCCCTAAGGGGCGGGATGCCCAGGATGACGAGTTACATTAATTTGGAGTTCCTATGAAAACCTTATATGACAAAATTTGGCAAGAACATCAGGTTTGCAACAAACCTGATGGCACCTCAATTGTTTATATTGATAAGCATTTAATCCACGAAGTAACCAGCCCTCAAGCCTTTGAGGGTCTTGCCCTGGCAGGTAGAAGGATTCGCCGCCCAGACACCATTCTAGCAGTCAGCGATCACAATATACCTACGCAAAACCGGCAAGGAGGTATTAGTGATGCTCAATCGCGTTTGCAGGTAACAACCTTAGAAGCGAATTGCCGGCAGCAAGGCATTAACTACATTGAACTTTTAGACAAGCGACAGGGCATTGTACACATCGTAGGTCCTGAGCAAGGATTTACCTTACCTGGAACAACCCTGGTCTGTGGTGACAGCCATACCTCCACCCACGGCGCTTTTGGCGCCTTAGCCTTTGGTATTGGTACTTCAGAGGTCGAGCATGTCTTCGCGACTCAAACGCTTATCTTGGAAAAGTCCAAAAATATGCGCGTTTGCATCGAAGGAGCCCTGCCCTTTGGTGTTACGGCAAAAGACCTTATCTTAGCCCTCATTAGCAAAATGGGTACGGCCGGTGGAACTGGGCATGTTATTGAATTTACAGGGTCCTTGATTCGCTCACTCTCAATGGAAGCCAGAATGACCCTTTGTAATATGGCCATTGAAGCAGGAGCACGCGCAGGATTAATAGCACCAGATGAGGTGACCTTTAGCTATCTAAAAGGCCGGCCTTATGCACCAAAGGGGAAAGACTGGGACAAGGCTTTGGCTTACTGGCGTCAACTGCAAAGTGATGAAGGGGCTCCCTTTGATAAAGAGTTCAAGCTGCAAGGCGATGAGCTGATCCCCTATGTGACCTGGGGAACAAGCCCCGAGACAGCCTTACCCATCAACGCAGCCATACCCGATCCGGCAAAAGAGCTCAATTCGGTTAAACGGGATTCGATTCAACGCGCCCTCGATTACATGGGTTTGTCAGCTGGCACACCGCTGGAGACAATTAAAATCGATAAGGTTTTTATCGGTTCCTGTACCAATGCTCGCATTGAGGATCTACGCAGTGCAGCAGCAGTCATTGAGGGGCACAAGGTTGCCTCTAAGGTTTATGCGATGGTCGTTCCAGGCTCAGGACTAGTAAAAGAGCAAGCAGAGCGTGAAGGCCTGGATAAGATTTTTATCGCCAGCGGTTTTGATTGGCGCGAACCAGGCTGTTCCATGTGTCTCGCTATGAATGCTGATCGTTTGGAGCCTGGCGAACGTTGCGCCGCGACCTCTAATCGTAATTTTGAAGGGAGGCAAGGCCGCGGAGGTCGTACTCACTTAATGAGCCCAGCCATGGCCGCCGCTGCTGCCATTACTGGAAAACTAAGCGATGTACGTCAGTTAATATCATCGAACTCCCACGGCCACTCTAACGCAACGTCATCCAGAGCCTAGTGTTGTGTAGATACCTAGGGGTCAAGCCGCGGGAATTCGTGGATTTTTTCTTCTCCATAACTGAGGTTAAACAAATATAGGATTTCATCATGCAAGCTTTTTCAACAGTAACAGGTGTAATGGCTTATTTACCTATTGCCAATATTGATACTGATATGATCATTCCCAAACAATATCTCAAGACGGTTAAACGTACGGGTCTGGGAAATCATCTCTTTGCTGAACTGCGCTATGACCAGCATAACAACCCGCAGCCAGACTTCATCTTGAATAAACCCGGATTTCAAGAAACAAAAATTTTGCTGAGCGAAGAAAATTTTGGCTGCGGCTCAAGCCGAGAACATGCGGTCTGGTCGTTAATTGATTTCGGTATTCGGGTGATCATTGCACCAAGTTTTGCCGATATCTTTTATAGCAATTGTTTGAAAAACGGTCTGCTGGCAATCACCCTATCCCAACCTACGATTCAAAAACTGGTAGAACATCAGGGCAGCCTATTAACTGTAAATTTAGAGTCTCAGATGCTCAGTACTGAAACGCTAGAAATCCTTTTTCCTATTGACAGTTATCGTCGCCAAATCTTGTTAAAAGGCTTGGATGAAATTGGTGAAACCCTAAGTTATGAGCAGCAAATTAAAGACTTTGAGAAAAAGCAAAGCCTTGCTCAACCCTGGCTTTACTTCGGAGGAATTAATCATGCATAAAACTATTCTAATTCTCCCTGGTGATGGCATAGGTCCTGAGATTTGTGCCGAAGCGGTTAAGGTGTTTGACTGGCTGAACCAACACAGCGCTCACCGCTTCGAACTCATTCAGGGACTGATAGGTGGCGCCTCAATCGATGCCTATGGCAGCCCACTCACAGAAGAAACGCTAAATCAGGCTAAGCAGGTTGATAGTATTTTGCTAGGGGCCGTAGGCGGGCCACGCTGGGATCAGCTTGAGAGTCAAAATAAGCCAGAAAAAGGCTTATTAAAAATTCGCAAAGAATTAGGGCTTTTTGCCAATTTAAGGCCGGCTACCCTATTTAATGCACTCTCAGAATCCTCACCCTTAAAAAAAGAATGCATCGAAGGCCTGGATTTAATAATTGTTCGCGAACTCACTGGTGACGTTTACTTTGGCGAACCACGCGGTCTTAACAAAGAGTATGGATTTAATACCATGCGCTATAGTCAATCTGAGGTTGAACGAATAGCCAGAGTAGCCTTTCGCCTTGCGAAACAACGTTCAAACCGTCTCTGCTCAGTTGATAAAGCGAATGTATTGGAGACCTCAATGTTATGGCGTAAAACCGTAGAGCAAATAGGTGCTAGGGAGTTTCCAGAGGTCGAGCTCTCACATATGTATGTCGATAACGCTGCGATGCAGCTCATCCGCGACCCCAGGCAATTTGATGTTCTGCTCACGGCAAATTTATTCGGCGATATTTTATCCGATGAAGCGTCGATGCTGACAGGTTCCTTAGGGATGCTCCCCTCTTCATCCTTTGGTGAACTTCATTCGCTCTATGAACCAATCCATGGCAGCGCACCTGATATTGCTGGAAAAAACCTTGCAAATCCGCTGGCAACGATTTTAAGTGTGGCGATGATGCTGCAGTATTCCTTTCATTTTGAGCGGGAAGCGCAGCTTATTCACAAAGCAGTAGCTCAGGTTTTGGAGAAAGGCTTTCGTACTATGGATCTGATGAGATCTGCTGGTCAATTAGTGTCAACGGTAGAAATGGGGGATCGGGTTATTGTGGAGTTGATGGAGTTGATTTAATGACCGTCATCCAGAGCGCAGCGAAGGATCTCCGGGATTGGCACTGTGTCTCATTCAGGAGATCCTTCGCTGCGCTCCCAAAAACGTACGTCATGTCAAACGTAGAGAGACATCTCCTGAGAGTAGCACTGTGCTAATGCCGGAGATCCCTCACTATGTTCGGGATGACGGGGTCTTTATCGATGTTTGCCCCAAAGGGGCTGGGGCGCTCTGGATGACAGGCTACCCTAGATAACAATAGAACTCCTTTGCTGCCCATCATCCGATTTCTGGTCAACCGCCATTTCTTGAATTACAGACTCAATCTTTGGTGCTTTAGCACTCCCCTGATGACCAAATAAGGTAGCAATTCCATAATTATTTACATTCAATTTTTTCCTTGGCTCCTGTTGTTGAAGGGGTTGCGTCGCAGAACTTGAAGGCCTTGGGCTAACAGATTCATTAGGTTTCGTTGATTCCGCTGTTTCTGCAACCTTAGACTTCGATGTTGAACTCTTTGCCCCAATACATGCCGCCAACTCGGAAAACCTATTCATGTCGATACGTTCAGAAGGCTTGTATTTGCCAATCAATTTTGCAAGCTCAGCAAGCTTAGTTTGATTCAGCTCTTCAGGCTCTTCCTTCCATTGGACAAACAATTGAGTAAGCCCCTCAACATTAGCGGCTTTAACAGCTACCGGCTTTTGTAAGGTATCAATGTAATAGACTAGCCATTTCGTTTCGACTTTAGTGACAACAAAGGAATCAGGACGATAAGATGTCGCCTGATTCGGTTGAGGGACAAAATCCTTCACCGCCACACAGCCTTGGCTCTTAGCACTAATGTGTATCGCTCGCGAAATCTCCTGACGAACCCTATCGGCTATAGAAAGAATATGCCCGCGCTTTGCAACAATCGCCAAAATGTCTGCTTGTAAGAAAGCTAGCTGCTCTGAAGTCAGAGGCTCTGTAAAATCATGCTTTAACTCTTTCTTATTGATCGTATCAACTCTGGGTTTCCCCGAGGGATCTATAACGATATACTGCAGTAACTCCTCAGTTATTATTACCGAAGGTACAGCTGAGGCCTCATTTACATCAGCCTTCGGCTCCTCCTCCCCTGAGCGAACCTTAGTAATGCTCATATAAAGCTTGTTTTTTTCTGCAGTAACCGCATTAAACTCCTTAGGTTTTAGGCACAGTTCATAAGGTTCAGCAACAGAACTGTTGAGTTGTTCCGCGGATAAGGCATTATTATTTGCGAGCACCTCATGGAATGACTCCCAAGAATCTGTATTGATAACCTGTAAATTCGCCTCCCCTTTTTGTTTTTGATACAAAACCCAGCGCCCTGTATAAGGATCAGGTTCGCGCGTTAAAAAGTAGGTACCAACGATAAGTCTAAAGCGTGGAATTTTCGCTAAATAATTGTGAGAAATAAGAGTAACCCCATGATTTTTTTGTAAAACCTGGCCTACATTCTTATGTTTTACCTTATCAACTTCCTGGCGAAACCAGATGTGCTGTAAATAGGTCTTAAGACGCGGCAAGTCATCTGCTGTCAGTTGCTTCTTCTCAGCTAACCAAGTAGCCAACAAGGGATAATTACTCAAATGCAACTGCTTACAGTCACCAAGACTATCGTACCAACTCAGTTGATACTCCCTGGGATTCTTTGTTAATACATAGGCAGAGGTCAGATTACGCAATTGTTCTGAGGCCGGGTTAAGTAATACTTGAGTTCGGCTAAGCTGTTCCTCGACTAATCTGGCGCACTCCATTTTGATTTTGAACTGCAGCTTTGAGTTTTCTTGCGGAAGTTTGGCAGATTTTAAGCTTTCCAAAGTTCGTTCTAATTCACTTTTAATAACCAACAGATTCGCTTTTCCGGTAAGGTCATACCAAGTCAATTGCCATTTCGAACGACTGCCACTTGGCGCTGCTAAATGAAAAACTTGTTTATCAGGATGTGATTGTACAAATCCGGCAGCCTCAACATCATTTTCAAATAGGACTATTCCTTCCGCTGTCTTCCGCTGTCCTGCGGCCATTTCCCGCAACTCTCTTTTACGCTGCTCTGCCTGTTCGTTTGCCAGAGCAAATTGTCTAATGAGAGAATCAATATCCTTATCAATCAATGTTCTTAATGGAGGAATTAATACTTCATGAATGTACTGATCGGATAACTTCTCCTCACTATTTTCATAACCCGGTATTGCTCGGATAAGAAAGGTAAACAGCCGAGTATTCGCTGAAGTTGATTCCCATCCTCCTAAGCTGACAAATTTTTTAAATTCTTGCAGCCTAATAATAGGATCTGGAAATGCTTTTAAGTCAGTAATTGTTTTAGTGAAGGCATCACCTCGGTATCGAGTGAAGTAAGTGATTACACTTCGCAGCATAGATTCTGCTGTTTGATATTTAGACTGCGCTTGCTCAAAAACCCCTACCAACCGCTTCTGGCCTTCTTCCGAACCATCGGAAATAAAATCAACCATGGACTTAGTGAATTCAATTAAATTGTAAATAATTTTCTTTGACATTTTTGTGCTCCCGATATCCTTATGGGTTTCGCCATCTTATCCTAACGGTGCAACCTAATACAAGTAAGAAAATTAATTATCATTAAGTTCACTGAGAAACCATGTTTGGCGCATCTTGAACGAAAATAATTATAAAAAATGCTCAGATAGCCATCTATGCCCTGCTTTCTCATAATCCTTTTCTAAAGTATTCAAAACATGGTGAATGGCTGCCTAAAAAAGCTACTTGCAAAATAAAAGCAAACAGCTAACATTGGGTTTGCTTTTATATAACAATAATAAAAAAGGGATGTCATGAGAATCGCACTTTTTTCTGCTGCTTTACTGGCCTCAGGCCTCACAGTAGCGGCCACACCCATAGATGGCTTGTATGGTAGCGTATTTGGTGGATACTCTTATCTGCCTGACAATGTCAATAAAAACTATCACGGGAACAAATTTGAACGCGCAGAGTTCAACGGCGGTTACAACGTTGGAGGGCGCTTTGGCTATCAAAGTCATCCTCTACGCTATGAGGGTGAATTTACCTATATCCAGGCAGACGTAAAATCCTTTCATTCCGGACGCCACCAACCCTTTCAATTTGGCCCAATTCGGCAGCGCCATCGTCATGTGAACGGTGACACATCTTCGGCACTGGGAATGGCTAATGTCTATTACGATTTCCCAGAGATGGTACCCTGCATTTCTCCTTTTGTAGGTGTTGGGCTTGGCTATGGTTGGGTTCAAACCTCAATGAAAAACCATAACCTTTTATTTCGTCAACAGTTTAAAGGATCTGGTAGCGCCTTTGCTTATCAAGGGACTGCTGGCTTTACCTTCAATTTTTCTGAAAATTATGCGCTCAATCTTGCTTATCGCTATGTAGGCAGCACCAGAGTTGATGATCTTGGTAAGAATTTCCAAGGAAATTTAGCTAGTTTGGGTGTGGTTTATCGTTTTAATGAATATCAATATAAATAACAAAAAGGGTGCCAAATGAAATATTCATCTCAATTTGCCATTGCAGGTCTCATGCTTGCAAGTTGCTCAACATTTGCAGTCACCCCAGCTGATGGCTGGTACCTAGGTTTGATGGGTGGTTTAAGTTTTGCGCCAAGCATTAATCTCAGAACACCAAACCCTACGCAACTCCTTAATATAGCTGCAGCTACTAATCCGACTTCTAACAATCTTAATATCAACCCACTAGTAACCCTACCTAACTCTAAGTTTCCAGGATGGTACAGCTTCCTTAATGGTACTGTTGAACATAGCGTAGGTGGTGATTTTGGCGGTCAGGTAGGCTATCGAATTTGTAATTTCCGCGTGGAAGGTCAATTTCTATTCAATTACTCACCGGTTTCCTCCATAAAAGTAGGTGGAACCACTATTACCAGGCACGTGACCTTCGTCAATCCATTAAGAGTCAGTGGGCAAACTGCTTTAGGTGCTGGCCTGGTGAATGGTTATTATGATTTTTATAACGAAGACAATGATCCAACCTGGGTTCCCTATCTTGGTTTAGGTATAGGCTATTCTTATATTCGTAATACAGTAACTACCTCAGTCCCTTATCTCTTCAACAGTGGTTACAATTTCACAGTCAAAACCAACAAGAGCACACCAATTGGCCAAGGTATTATAGGTATTAGCTATTACTACTCCGATACGCTCGCTTTTGGAATGGATTACCGCTATATCTCTACACGCAATATTAAAGAGCTGGGATCGCGCATTTCATCGAATACACTGAACTTTAATTTTAACTATTGGTTCGGGCAATAGATAGATAGCATCCAGGCTACGGTACTTAATTTATGTCGTCCCCGCGCAGGCGGGGATCCATGGGGAATTAGCGTAGTGCAGCCTTTGTGGATAGATTCCCGCCTACGCGGGAATGACAATATCCCTAAACTTGTCAGCCCTATCTACACTTACATCTCCCCCAAACAAAGCCCTAAAAAATTTTGGAGTTCCATGTCATGGCCTATTTAATTGCCCCTTCCCTTCTCTCAGCTGACATGACCTGCCTTGGCGAGGAGGTTAACAATGTCATTCAAGCTGGGGCAGATATGATTCATTTTGATGTCATGGATAATCACTATGTGCCCAACCTAACTTTCGGCCCACCTATTTGCCAGGCTTTGCATAAACGCTTTCCCAACCTAGCTATTGATGTTCATCTCATGACGAGACCCGTCGATGAATTGATTAACCAATTTGCCAAGGCAGGTGCCAAGCGAATCAGCATTCATCCTGACGCTACTATTCATCTTGACCGCTCTTTACAGCTGATCACACAACTGGGATGCGCAGCAGGTCTGGTATTAAATCCAGCAACTTCGCCTGAATGCCTTGAATGGTGTATCCATCATCTGGACTTTGTCCTGGTAATGACAGTTAATCCTGGCTTTGGCGGGCAAAAGCTAATACCGGAGATCATCGATAAAATTCGCCGGATAAAGGCTAAGTACCCGTCTCTCGCTATTTGTGTCGATGGTGGCGTAAGCATAGATAATATTGCCCATCTAGCTAAGGCAGGCGCTAGCGAGTTTGTTGCTGGTTCTGCTATCTTTTCTAGCGATGATTATGCTAAAACAATCCGAATAATGCGTGAAAAGCTGTCGACTGAGATCCTATGAGAAAGTTATTATTACTATTAAGCCTCTTCTACCTAACGCCGCTGACCTATGCAAGCTCAGGCCAAGCCTACCTTGAGCGCTTCATGGCTTACCAGGCCTGGAACCAAAATTTACCAGAACAGCCTGGCGAAGACTTCTTTGCCTTCATCGATAGTGATACTCCACTTGCACAAAAATTACGTGAAAAATGGCTCTACCGCTTAGCTCAGCAAAAAGATTGGGCTAATTATTCCAAACATTACAAACCATCTGCCGACCTAAACCTGCAATGCTTTGAACAAATTGCCAATTACAATCAGGGGAAAACAGATGAAGCCTTGACTAAGGCTAAAACCTTATGGCTCTCTGGCTCGTCTTTGCCACCGGTTTGCAATACTCTCTTTGACTATTTATTAAAAAGCGAGAGTTTTAATGAAAACTTGATAACTGAACGAATTATTCTTGCCTTAGATAAACGCAATATTGGCCTCGCTCGCTTTTTATTAAAGCAATACAAAGTACCACGTCTCAAAGACGAACAATTGTTAACGGCTATCTATCAAAATCCAACAAAAATTGCCCAATTAGAGCCTGGTGAATTGCATGATTATTTCTATTTATTTGGCCTAAAACGCATGATCGCCGCCAACATGAATCAGACAATGAAATATTGGGAAACCCCTAAGACCAAGCAGTTTTTAAACGAAGCCCAACAACAGTCCTTTCTTGTACATTTAACTATCTATAAAGCAATGCGCAACCATGAGGATGAGCCGCAATGGTTTGCCAAAATAAAACCTGCTTTTTATAGCGATATCCTACTTGACTGGCAAATTCGCTTTGCTTTGAAACGCCAGCAATGGGAGGAAGTGGAATATCTGATCAATCATTCACCGGACAAAGATAAACCTGTCTGGCAATATTGGTTAGCCAGAGCGTTGGAAGCAAAAGGGGAAACAGCTAAGGCTAAACCCATTTATCAGACTATCGCTCAATCCAGGCATTACTATGGTTTCCTAGCAAGCATGCGTCTCAATAAAAAGCCAACCTTTGAAAATGAAAACCCAGTCAATAATATGGCTTTGCTAAGACCCTATCAGCCGTTTACAGATAATATCAAAGCACTCTACTATTCAAAGCAAGCACTGCAGGCATCAAGACTCTTGAATGATTTTATCAGCGAGCTGCCCAAGGAAGACAAAAGCGCGTTGATCTATTGGATAGCAAACACGCTGCAGTGGTACGGAAAATCAGTTTATTTAAGTAGTAATGAAGAGTTGGCTAATCAGCTATCGCTGCGTTTTCCTGTCATTTACCATGACACAGTTAACCTCTACGCTAAGAATTATCAGGTTCCGCAAGAATTTATCTACGCAATTATCCGTCAGGAAAGTGGATTCAGAGAAGATGTTGTATCGTCTGCCGGAGCACGCGGGTTAATGCAAATCATGCCTGCTACAGCCTCAGTTGTCGCTAAACACGCGAAAATCACTTATAGCGATAAGAATCAGCTTTTTGCGTCTCAGAAAAACATTAATATTGGCGTGGCCTATTTAAAGCAATTAAAAAATCGATATAACCATCATCCAGTCCTGGTAGCAGCAGCCTACAACGCTGGCCCTAGCCAGGTGAATTACTGGCTTAAAAACCATCCACCCAAAGAAATGGATATCTGGATAGACACCCTGCCTTGGCACGAAACACGTAATTACCTAAAAAATATCATTGCTTTCTATGCTGTTTATCAATACCGCTTGCAGCAAAAGCCAGACTTAAAGGGCTTTATGACGCCGCTATAATATTCTGTCATCCTAGCCCCCTACAAAGTAAAGAAAATCCCCACGTTCCGCGGCTTGTTCGCGGGACGTGGGCAAGGGTTTAGTGCTTAATCTCCCCTACACCCCGTCATCCCTCACTATGTTTGGGATGACGGACTATGTTAGGGTGACGGGAATGACAGTGGCGGCGGGGATGCCTATTACAAATTATCAAAATGCTAACTTTCATTTTAAAACAAAACGCCCTATAATTGCCCACTTTGCTCCTATAACAAATACCCATGACGATAAATATTACATTTTTTGGAGCCGAAGGAGCCGGCAAAACCAAACTTATTAAAAGGATGTTTAATCCCAGCCTACCTATATCAATTGAACCTGAACCTACTATAGGCGGTTTATTTGACCGACCAGTTGTTCGCGGGGTTGAGCTGAAAATATGGGATGTTAGTGGTCAAGAACGGTATCGATCTCTTCGCAAGGTCTTTTTTAATGGTGCAGATATCGCTGTGTACTGCGTCAATTTATCGCTTCCAATTAATAATGATCTTATCGATAGAGACATTGAGGAGTTTCGTGCCACAAATAAAGAGGCAACTTTATTATTAGTAGGTACCAAATCTGATCGGGACGTTAATTCAGATACAACACTAGCATCGATCAACAATCAAGCCTTTGCAGAACGCTTTCGTCTTTCCTCAGAGGATGATCATTCACTGCAGTCATTTTTTAACATTCTAATGAGTATTGGCAAGCAGCGTTTACCCATGAAAGTAGCCGCAATGACCAATTCCGAAGTCGCAACCACAAAAACAGAACTCTTCCGTACCGCAAAAGAAAGATTAGCATCACAATCAGCCCTGTATTTAGCCCTAGAAAGCCTAGGCGAGTGCGCTATCGATTTACCCGAGGAGCGGTATAAGCAGCTTGGTCAACAAGCAGTTATCCTTGTCGAAGCCTTATATTCAAGTGAAAACAACAAACAGTTTGCTTCTGATATTCAAGCGTTTAGAGATAATTGCTATTCCATAGTGAAAGAAGAAACACCTTATGTAAAAAACCTTGTTTTATCAGTTGTTGCTGCAGCTGTAGTCACTGTAGTTGTTGCAGCCCTGGGCTTTGGAATTGGTTTTGTACTAGGAGCCTGGGCAGGACCAATGGCCTTTTTATCAGCAATTACAACTAGTTATGCCGCAGCCTCTATTGTTATTGCCAGTGGTACAGCAGGAACTATTGCTGGTTTGATAACAGCCTATGGCTTGTTCAATCAAAGCACTGTTGAAACTGAAGTTATTGATCAAGTGGCGGAAGCCGCTTCTGCTTTTCGACTTTCTATGCAAGCGCAAAACTAATTCGAATCAGCAACCCCTCAACCACGGAAAGAGAATTACCGTAATAGGTCACCCCCATCCCGAATTCCCGCGGCTTGACCGTGGGCTCCGGTGTTCACTCTGAGCCCATAGAGCCCGCGGTCAAGCTGCGGGAATTCAATACTAGGGTAGGGGCTGACCTATTACGAATTACCTATGTGGAGCAGTAAACACTCCTAAACTGCGTACTGTCTTTTTCACATCAATAAAAGCATGATGTAAGGGTTTATAACTAAATTAAATTCCATCTACCTGCTCCCCTACCAGTGCTCATCAATAATACGACTTCCTTGGTATTCTTCAATTCTGCGGTGAGTTGCTGGTGAAATATCTGTAGGAAGATTGTCCAGATCAAACCATTGCTCATCCATGATTTCGAGAGAACGAACTGCGTTTTTCTCAAATTTATCAACTAAATAGAAAATGATGTAGTCATCACGTTTTTCGTGGTTATTGTGATAAACGCTGAATAACCTTGGCAAGGTTAAACAACGAATACCCACTTCTTCGGAAAGCTCCCTTTGCACAGCCTCAATAGGTGTTTCACCAGCATCAACTGCGCCACCTATGGTATACCAGCCCGGAGTATAGCTATGCTTAACTAATAAAACCTTCCCTTCGTGAATAACCAAGGCTCGCGCACCAACAGATTTGTTGACAAAGAGCGAAAAAGCCAAGCTTTTAACTCGTCCTATAAATTTACGCATGAGCGCCTCTATTTAACGTCAGTTATTTAACATTAATTGTTTATATTTTGACCTTAACCCCTCGGTGGTCTATCTTTTAAATAGATAGTATTTGATGCACAGCTAACATTGTCAATTAGGAAGCCAGATTTGCAAACGCGGTGAGCAAGCTTGGGATGTTACTGAGAAGCCTAATGCGTTTCGAGAGGAGTCCACTTAGATGTAACTAACTGTGGCAAGAGTACTATCCACTTTTGGTAGATCATCGACTTGAGCTGCTAGCAGCTTAGAGGGGTCAAACTAAGACCCTAGATCCCACGTACCGCGCTAGTCACGGTACGTTGGCGATTAGTTTATTAGATCACTCCGAATAAGGACAATAACCTCCTGTTTTCTGTTCCTCCAATTCATTGATGATATCTGGCGCATGTTCAGCAAGAATATCTCTAAACATAGCATCCTCATCATTAAGCACCTGTTTCCCAATCATTTTGTTAATCTCTTGCTTGCTTAGAAAGCTCAAGATCAAATCACTCGATACAGAAGCCATTTGCTCCGGAAGCATTTCAACCGTATAGATAAGCCTCTTATCCAACCTATCTAATTTCTGTTTTAGCAGCCAATCATCAAAAAACTGTCGCTCAATTAATCCCTTCCTTGGCCCATGAGGACAAACAATGAGTACTCGCGAGCTCTCTGCCTGAATCCAATAATCATCTGTCCATCCTTGCACTATTTCATTTAGACTTGTCAATTGCAGCTGAGCTGCTTCCTTCGCATAGCTATTCAAGGACTCACTCGTCGCCTTATTGTATTTCGCCATAAGTTGGCGACAGGCTAATTTATCTTCCCATTTTGCTAGAAGTCGATAAGTTAGTAGGATTGTTTCATTGAGGAAGGATTGATAAGGCAACAACTCTGATTTATGGTGCACAATCAACTGCTTTAATTTCTTTTGCAGCTCTTTTAGACCATCCTGGGATTGCCCTTCTTCAATGAGGATATTGAGGGTAACAGCTATATGCGACAAGGTTTTCAATTGTCGATACCTTGAGCCAAGAGCAGCAGAGTCGCAGGAGGCAACTTCCTCATAATTGAAATCCATGTTTTGCTCCAGAAGAGACAATTTACCATTTAAATAAATCATGACATGCCTGATGGTCTTCAAATAGTTGACTGCTTTCTGGTTATGAATATCAAGAAATTGCTGATTGAGCTGTGCAAGTGAATCGTCTAAATGGAATTTTGGCTTGCTAGGTCGAGAAACTGTAGAGGTTGAGAAAAAACGATGTTGTGACTGTTGGGGATTAGTGACTAAAAAGATAGCTCCGACTTCCTCTTCTAGCTAGTGCACGGCCTTGATTAACGAGTCTTTGTCTGAGCATCGCGGATATTGCTGGATTAGATAACATAATATGCACTCCTTGGTTAATTAAAAAATACTCAGATTTAATTTAAACCAACTCGAGTGGGGCTGTCAACCTAAGATGGCCCGTCTGCTATCCAAGCCATCTAGACATGCCCCGTTCAGGCTGAGGAAGCGCGCGACGCTGTCTCGAACTGGGGTATCCCCACGAATTTGAAATTCAGATGTATGACTAAAAAAATGTATGTTAATCGCATAAGTTGATCTATTTTTCTGTCATTCCTGCGCAGGCAGGAATCTGTCTCCCAAACAGAGTGATGGCCTTTGCTTGAGAAATGGATTCCCGCCTACGCGGGAACGACATAAGAAAGAGCATAATGATTTAATAAATAACTATTTTTGAGTTGCAAATTCGTGGGGATACCTCAGGTCTCGAAGCCTTACTAGAGCCTTCGAGACGTGGCTTAGGCCACTCCTCTCAAAGAGCAGCCTTCATTTTAGCTGCAATCGCAACCAATATTCGGTGTATCAAACACCTCTTGTGAGAAAGGACTGAGTCTTTGCACAAAAAAACCAACAATATTGCGGCCAACCCAATTTTCAGTGTCATCGAAGCGTCTGAGAGATGTTGCATCTTGATTCGTGCCAATCAAAACCTTATTGACATAACTAAAGCAATCATTTTCTCCCCCCTTCATCTTGGTGAGAACATAGCCAATGTCACATTCTTCGGTTTGCCAAAGAAGTTGATGAAAGGCAATCATTTCTACCAACTTTTGACCACTTACCCTTCGTTCCGGTTCCTCAACCTGCGAAAAAGGTCTTGTATCAATTTCATCCGATTCTGGGGCAAATTCTATCAGGGTTGGCGTTATTTGATTTGGAAGATCAATAATAATTTGCGCATGATGTCCTAAGTAACCCTCTAGATTCTCGCTTAAAAACTGCGCTGAACGGGTTACAACTTTGAAGCTCGTTTCATCTTCTAAAAATCGTTCGAAGGCTTGCTTATCATTATTGAAATTGTTAACCAAGATTTCTTGTCTCACCTTGTCTTCAAAATAAGAAAAAGGTAGATTAATTTGAGCTGTCATTTTGTCCATGCATTCGCTAACTCCATTTAATGCATAACGCAATTGCCTTGTAAGCTCATCTTTAAACAACTTTTTAGGCGCTCTAAAACCTATAGCCCCACCTACAGACATCCCAGTCACTAAGCCGTCGGCAAGAAAATAAAAGGGATTATTTAAGGTACAAATTGCTCTAAATAGCCCTGCAACACCACCAATTAGAGCCCCCAAAACACCTGTTATAAAACCCAGCAGTGCAGAACCAAGATTAATCAGTGCATAGCCGACTTCGACTGCTACAGTATAGGCTCCTGAAAGCTCAGAGAGATTCTGATAATGAGATTGAATGAGTGTTAGATGATCATGGTCTTGAATTTCTGGATCAAGAAACTCAGAGAGAACATTACATAATTGAATTATTTCAGCCGCTATTAATCGGTTTTTCTCGGTATTTTCTTTACTTATCGCCTTTAAGATTAGCAACAAATAATATTTAATCTCATTACTTACTAAGCTATTAATTGCGTTAAGACATTCTGCAACGGAATCTTTATTAAGAGGATCAGCCATAAACAAGAACTCGCGAAATATAAAACAATCTGTTTATTTTAAGCTCTGAATGATAAAGGATTTAGTTTTTTTGTCAATAGAATAAGCTTTTATCCCCTCTCCCCCAGGCTTACTGCCATTCAGTTAAGGGGCTATATCCAAGCCGTTCGGGCTGAGGAGGCCTTTAGGCTGTCTCGAAGCCTTGCACAATGTTACGCTTCGAGGCCTGTGCTTGCTTTATTAATGGCCGTGAGACCATATGGATTATTCACATAGTACAACTGCTACTAGCCACTGCTGCACACTCCACAGGTGCTAAGCACTCAACATTGCTAAGTCTTTCTTGCACTGAAGAAAAAACCGTTTTTGTCTTGATATCTTTCACAATATAGTTAACAAAATCTGTAAATTTTGCATCAACAGCAGCCTGTTCGTAATAATCAATTGCCTCATGCAAGCGCTGTTCTGCAAAAGATGCTGAAAGCTCTTCTTCACTGTTTATAGAAGGAATACGCCCCTCAGCAAGTAACCCACAAATTAAATTGGCCAAAGGTAAAAGGGATTGAAACTCTATGCTTTTGAAACGATTGATAAGTTCTATACGTGCCAGATGCTCAATCTCGATTGGGGGAGTATAAGGAGAATAAAAATCCCCTGTTTTACTTTTTTTGAACCAGGCTTTTAAAATTTTTGTATATAAAATATACATCATATGCTTATTAAACTGATCACTTTGAGCTAAGCCATCGATGTTTAGGAGAATGCTATCACCGCGTTGTTCAACTGAAAAAACTCTTCCTGGGGTAGATGATTTGGGAAGCCCTTCCTGTAATTCATGGATACTTACCAAATGTCTGGAGGGAAAGCAGATTGAGTTAGCAATAATTTCAAGTTCCTCTTTAACTCCTAAATTTTTAAATAACTCAATAATCATTGAACCATCAGGCTTTCCAAGCCCATAGATAATTACTTTTTTTAGAACCTCTAAACTACCTTTCATACTGAAATCTCTGGTGTGAAAACCGGACATTTTAGCATCAGCTTCAAACAAACAATCCTGCACAGTTATCTATTTTATGATTTTGACTATTAGCTAACCTGATAACTTCAACTTCAAGGGAGCATTTGGCGAAGAAAAAGCGAGTTTCATTTAACTACTACTGACTCCCTGTATTCCGCAAAAATCTTAGTAACATATAATTAGCCTGCTCAACTGCCTGATCAATAGCCTGCTTAGGCATTTTGATACCCGCAAAAATTTCCTCCATGGCTTGATCATTAATTATTCTAATTTGATTTTGTGGTCCCAGATGCAAACGGTCTTGTGCGTTTCCTGGTAGGGATAAATCGCTTTGTGCAAGCGCAAGAACTGGATGCTTGTTCTTTTCGGCCAATTGCGAATAAATGCCTCCTGTGCCCAAAGGCAGATAACCAGTTTGCTTATGCCAACGCTCTTGTACCGCAGGCTGGGCAAGATAGGAAAAAAATCGCGCAATTCCAGCATAAACCTCAGGTTTATGACCAGCAACCGCCCATAAGGCAGCTCCCCCGGCAACGTTGTTATAGCGTGATTTACTGACACTGGTATCCAAGGGCAAAAGTGCGACACCTAAGCGAAACTTTACTATCTCCGCTAAGCTGTTATAGCTGCCTGATGATTGACTAAACAAAGCACATCGACCACTTGTAAACAACACTGTTGCGTCGCTGGCTCTGCCGCCATATTCAAAATAATGTTTTTTTTGCCAGCGCTCTAAGCGCTTAAGATGATGAACTATTGCCTGGTTATTGTAATTCGCCCGCCTAGGCTCCCCTTCTACCATTGCCAAGCCATGAAGGGCTGAAAAGGATTCAAGTTGAATCCAGCTCGGGTAGGCTGAGGTATAGGCACAACGATAACCCGCTTGCATTAATTTTTCAGCGAGAATCTCCAGCCCGTCCCAAGTCTGTGGAAAGGAGTCGTCCTTATAACCCAGTTGTTCTAAAACATCAGCATTATAAAAAACTACAGGGATTGAAGTATTAAAAGGCATTGCCAACAATTGATTTTCTTTAGAGTAAAACTCACGAACTGCGGGCAAGAAACTCTCTTTTGGTAAAGAAAGCCCTTCCTCCTGCATAAGCTCATCAACCGGTTTGATAATCCCTTTAGGATGCAACATCGTCGCCGTACCAACCTCAAAAATTTGCACTAGTGCCGGTGGCTGCTTTGCGCGAAAAGCTGCAGCAAAACTGGTGAGTGCTTCGGTATACTCCCCCTTATAAACCAGCGTCACTCTATAGTCTTTCTGACTGCGATTGAAGTCGGCAACAAGTTGCCTAGTCACCTCACCTGTATGGCCAGCCAATGAATACCACATGACCAATTCGACAGGCTTGGCAAATAAGGCACTGAGAAAACAAAACAAGAAAATAAAAATGGATAAACGCATTATGATAGCAAGTCAGGATAATCACTAAACACAGCATCAACTCCCCAATCAAAAAGCTTGTTGGCCTGACGGCGTCGGTTAACCGTGTAGACCAAAACAACATAGCCCTGCTCTTTAACCTGTTTAACCCGCTCCGCTGTCAGCACACGCCTATTGAAATGTAAGGAATAACATTGCAACTCTTTGGCTTTGGCAAGCCAATCCTTATCCCATTCATGCAAAAGTAATCCCAGAGGCATTTCTGGAGCTAGGCTCCGACAGAGAGTTAAGGCTGAGTAATCAAAACTTGAAATTAGGGGCATTTCCTTCGTTTGCGGCCAGTAGCGATTGATATGCGTGAGCACAGCTATCGTCGTTTGCTCTGTTGTTCCAGGATAGGGCTTTATTTCAATATTTGCTCCTACATTGGAAAAGGTTAACCACTGCAAGACTTCGCGTAAATGCGGGATCTTTTCACCTTGGAATCGCCTCGCAAACCATTTCCCAGCGTCCAGGGTTTGCAAATACTCCGCATTGACCTTGCCAATATCCCCTTGACCATTAGTTGTGCGTCGAAGTGCCTCATCGTGAAAAACAAAGGGCTCACCATCTGCGCTGAGCATGACATCAAACTCAAGAAAGCGGCATCCCATCGCCAGAGCCTTATCAAAGGACGCAATCGTATTTTCAGGGGCATAGGCCGAAGCCCCCCTATGCCCGATTATTCGTTCAATTATTTGCAACAGCATGTCCCTCTTGGCGGTTAGAAGCAAGCTCAACCATTGCGCTCATAACCAGTTCATTACTAACAGTCAATGGTGCAGCCGGGGCTGGTGTAGCCACCGCATTAAAGGCCATTGCATTCATTTCACGTGCCTTAGCCATCGGCACAACCTGATCACCTTCAAAGAAATAGACTTGGTTTACAGAATAATTTTGATTGTTATAAACCTTATTTAAACGGCCTAGCTCATCGTTAATTTGCTCATACAAACGTTCACGTAACTGCATTTTAACCTGCTGAACTTCTTCCAAACTGGGTTTGAATTCAACACCGTTAATTTCATAAGTAGCGCCAGGCTTTGTAATGTCTTTTGCGCTTTTATAAATATCAGGCAAACTTGTTTGCGGAATCCTTGCCTGAGCAGCAACAAAGAGTTTATCTAGACCAGAACTATCCTGGGAGCGATCAAACTGAGTTAATTGCCATTCCCCTACAGAGATTTTATTTAGATTTGCCATAATATCAGCACGAGCTTTTACTAAATCAGCATTGGTGAGGGTTGCATTGATATTGACTGTTAATAAAGCAGATTGTGTTGTGACCCATTGTTTTGCAGAAATCTGAAATACAACCTTATCCATCGTTAATTGATAAGGCCAGTCGGAAGCATTTACCCAAGGACTTAAAGCCAGTAAAGCAAGTATCGCAATAAATCTTCTCATTACTATCTCCGTTTATAATTTGTAATAGCTCACATAGGATGTAAAAATCTTGGAGAAAGTTCAATTTTGAGTCCCGAGATGGGCCAAAAGTGGACTTTCCTGAGTACGGAGTGACCTATTACTATAATTTTTATCAGCCAGTGTACACTATGCAATTGGCGGCTTCCAATGCTTGTCAATGTCTGATAACTTGAATTTTAAAAACGTCAGTTTGGGATAGGATTTTGATGAGTAAAAATTTTCTGATATTTTTATTTAGCGCTGCAATAAATAACACAGTCTTTGCCGAAGAATCATCGATAGCCATTGATCAGTTTCAGCGTCTTATAAGATATCCTGGCAAAACCGAAGTCAGCTGTCCTAAGCAAGATAAGGACACCGCTGTTTTACTTGCAATAGGCCAATCCAATGCAGCCAATCATGCTGAAAAAATGTTTGTTACCAAATACCCAACCCAGGTTTTTAATTATTTTAATGGTAAATGCTATATTGCCTCCTCGCCTTTGCTCGGCGCCACAGCTCCCTTAGGTGAACTAATAACCCCTCTAGCAGATAAGCTGATTGACAATGGCGATTATAAGACTGTAGTCATTTTACCTTCAGCTATTGGTGGATCAGCAATTGAACGCTGGCAGCAAGGCGGCGATCTGAATAGCATGATGCAAGCTGTTATTGGCCATTCACCCTATAGAATTACCGAAGTCATCTGGCATCAAGGCGAATCTGATTTTGTGTTAAAAACTAAAGCTGAGGACTATAAAAAACGCTTTAATTCCCTAGTGAATTCGCTGCGTAAAACAAAGGAATTCAGCCCACCTATTTACTATGCTATCGCGACCAAATGCGGCGATAATCCAGAATGGCAGAGGGCTAATCCAATTGCCATGGCGCAAAAGTCTTTGGCTAACCCAACACAAAACATTTTTCTAGCCGTCGATACTGATACCCTCTTATCTGATAGTGACAGAGCACCGGATCACTGTCATTTTGGTGAGACGGGACAAGTTAAAACGGCTAATGCCTTTGCCGCAGCAATACACAGCCAGAAAACTCGCATTTTGAAATAACTTGGGTATATAATCCGGCCTCGTTTAAGCACTGAAAACATAAAAAATGACTAATACAAATGCAGAAAATACTGAAGTTTTAACAGCTGAAGATTACAACAAAGCAATGAATTTTATAGCGCAAAATTTACTGTCATCACTCTCACAATCTATGGGAGCTTTACCTCAGCAACTCCATAATCGTAAAGTTGTTTCTCAGGCATTGGCTGCATTTTTAACAAATATTATTTATAAGCAGTTTCCTGGAGATAAAGACTTATCTCAGGAAATGCTTAATGAAATTACTGAATTTGTAAAATTGCAATTAGCGAGTATTCCTGAACCAGCATAGATTCAGACGCAAAATCCTGCATGCTATACTTAGATCTCGCGGTCAAGCTCATGGGTATCTACACAAGTGTCTGTAATAGATGAGCCTTGTCACCCTATTGCGCTCTGGATCACGTAATGTTGTGACAAGGAGGTACGTGTGACATTACAAATGTCTAAAAGTCCGTAGCCTGGATGCAGCGAAGTTTAACGCACAGCCGTAGACGATGGTGGTGACTCACCCTCACTGTCATCGTCGTCATCTTCCTTGACTAGCGGCTTATCTTCGGCAACATCAGGCATTGGCTTCGGCTCATTTTTCTGGCCTTGTTGCTTAGTTGGTGATGGCTCTAAATCCTCATCGAAGACTTCGGTGGATATGTTTTCCAAACTTTCAACACCTTGTTTTTTTGCTTCCAACTCACGGAGAAAAATCTTTGCGGAGCTACTTAAGCCCTCATCCTTGCGAGGCCCTAAGTCTGTATTAGCAACGAATGCTTCATCAACATGTAGCTGTTCTTCGACTTCTTTATTCACTGTATTTAATTTCTCTTGCTCACGCGCTACCTTGTATCCCCATAATGCTGTAGCAAGCAGGGTAACTGTAGCTGCCAGGACAGTAATTGCAATAAGGCCAGCCACGGGTATACCTATACCAGGAATAGCAGCAAAAAGACCTGCAAAGCCTAAGGCTAGACCAGCAAAAGCTATTGAATAGCCAAGACCTCGTAGCAATTTTTTTTCTGATGACAAATGTTGTGTATTCTTTGCCTGTTGCTCTAAAAATTTCCCTTTTTCAAAACCAGGAAACTTCCCTTCAAAATCAATGAGCTCATCTGCTAACTCTTTGCCAAGCGCTCGCTCCCCTAACTCCTCGCCATAGACCTCTGCTAACAGTTCTGCATTTTGTTTCGAAAAATCAATAATCCCATAACCAAGAACCACAGCACCAAGCACAATACCTGGAATAACCAAGACTGGGAATGCTAAGCCTAAAACAGAGGCTGCAGTAAGCAACAAACCACCTGCGAGTATCCAGGCAAGATCTTTGAATATTTCCTTACGGTCATTAACCTCTGGGAGATAGGACAAGCGTGCCTGAGACATGGTTTGCAAATTTTGTTTTATTAGGGCTAAAGAAGCGAGATTCGACAGGTCTTTCTCCTGCTGTTTAATAAGCAAGTCAGCCATTAATGAATGTCGATAATTATCAAATTCATCATCATTCAGGTTTTGTAATTTCTCTAACTTTTCTTTCCATTCAGCATATTCTGGGTGATTGCTAAACAACTTCGTAAAATTGTCAAAAGGCATTTTTTTTGCGATAGACGAATCACGAAGAATACGCAGAGGCTGCTGATAAAAACGATAATCTTCAAGTGCTTTATCCAAATCACCATCAAGAGCTAATTTAACTTGTAATTGCTTTAGCAACTTCTCCAATCTCTTCCGTTGAGCATTAAAAGCCTCTTTTGACTCAGCCCGTATCATCTCATTAATCGCCTGCCCTGCTATCTCATGTATTTTTGTCTGCAGTGCTTTCGAGCCGTCTGAGGGATAATGTATCACCATATCCTGGGTGAGTGCCTGCAGTTGATTTTGGATAATCAACGCTGCTTTTAGTTCTATTTTCAGGGCCTTCTGATTAAATTTATAAACAGATTGTTCTGGTAGTTCAGCCATGATACTCACTCATAGGGGATTTATTTCTAGTATATACCCTTTAGGAGTGAATTTTAGGCTTTTATACCATAGCCGAGTCTGGCCCCAAACCTAACCATTGATTTAGATCGTGATTACGACTATAACATGTGCACGTAAATTTCTTTGGAGCACAATAAATGATGTCAGTTGATAAAATGAATAAAAACGAAAACGCTCTATTCGTTCAAGATGACTTTCTTGATTATGCAATGTTACATGGTTTTGGTGACTTACACTTTAAAGTCGATAATGAAACCGGAATGAAAGCCATTGTTGCTATTCATAGTACAAAGCTCGGACCTGCACTAGGCGGTTGCCGTTTTATAGAATATCCCTCCACTGAAAGCGCTATTTATGACGCTATGCGTCTAGCAAGAGGAATGAGTTACAAGGCTGCCTCAGTTAACCTGCCACTTGGTGGCGGTAAAGCAGTGATCATCAAACCGAACAAACCCTACGATCGCGAAGCTTACTTACATGCTTTTGGTAAATTCGTCAATGAATTGGGCGGACGATACATTACTGCTCTGGATAGCGGTACCCAACTTAGTGATATGGACATTATTGCCGAACATACAACCTACGTAGCTAGCTTGTCGCATCATAATGGCGACCCTTCTCCATCAACAGCAAAGGGTGTGCTTCGAGGTATTCAAGCAGCGGTTGAATTCAAGTTGGGTAAAAATAAATTAGATGGCCTGCATATCGCGATCCAAGGCTTGGGGCATGTTGGTTATCTCCTGGCGTCCCACCTTCACGAGCTTGGTGCCAAATTAACTGTTGCAGACATTAACTCTGCTTCTGTTGAGCGTGCAGTCAAAGAATTCGGCGCCTCTGTTGCTCCTACTGAATCGATTCACAAAGTTCCCTGTGATGTCTTTGCTCCCTGCGCTCTAGGCGCCATTATTAACGATACCAGTATTGGTGAGTTACAAACCACTATCATAGCTGGGGCAGCCAATAACCAGTTGGCACATACCTATCATGGTCAGTTATTACATGAAAAGGGTATTCTCTATGCAGCTGACTATGTGATTAATGCCGGCGGCTTGGTTTTTGCGGCAAGCAAATACCTCCATACACCAGAGCAACAGATTAACCAGCAAATTGATGGTATCCATACCTCATTATTGGCTATTTTTGCACGCTCGCTTCGAGAAAATCGTCCAGCGAGTGAAATTGCTGATATTCTGGCACAAGAGAAACTGGGCTTAGTGCCTAAGGTTTCTTAAAAAACCCTCATCCGCCCTTCGGGCACCTTCTCCCTTGCAGGGAGAAGGGATACACATTATTTAGATAAAGGCATTAGCAATGAAACATTTAAGTCTTACCCCTCCTTTATATGATTACATGCTCGATATTTCTTTGCGCGAGGATCCGGTATTAAAGGCCTTACGCGAAGAAACAGCTAAACACCCCTTAGCCAATATGCAGACGCCCCCTGAACAGGTGCAATTCTTGCAATTTCTAATCCGACTTAGCGGCGCGCGCAAGGTATTAGAGTTAGGCACCTTCACTGGTTATAGCGCTTTGGCTATGGCGCTTGCCTTGCCTAACGATGGTGAAATTATAACCTGTGATCTTAATGCCGAATGGACTGCTATAGGTAAACCCTATTGGCGCGAAGCAAGGCAAGAAGCCAAAATACATCTGCGCTTAGCCCCTGCCCTGGATAGCATGCATAGTCTGCTACATGAAGGATATAAGCATAGCTTTGATTTTATTTTTATCGATGCTGATAAAACCAATTACGTCAATTACTATGAATTAGCACTGCAATTACTTAGCCCCCGCGGGTTAATCGCTATAGACAACATTTTTTGGGATGGTAAAGTAATTGATGCTCAGGAAACGGGTGGGCAAACCCGAGAAATTCGCCGTCTAAATGAATATTTAAAACATGACAAGCGTGTGGATGTTAGCCTTCTAGCTATTGCTGATGGATTGTTTTTAGTCAAACCACGTCCTTAAGTTTCTCCCCTGTGGGGAGAAGGTGTCCGCAGGGCGGATGAGGACAACCTTAAAGCGCTATAAACCAACAAGGAGTGAGTCAATGAACGATAATGCAAAAAACCCCTGTGGTCTGGATGGATTTGCTTTTTTAGAATTCTCAGGCCCTGATCAAACCAAACTAGACAAGCAATTTATTGAAATGGGTTTTCATCATAGCGCTTCGCATAAAACAGAAAATATCAAACTTTATCAGCAGGGAAAAATTCAATTTATTGTTAACGCAGCCAGCAATTGCCAAGCGCAACAGCATGCAGCAGTTCATGGGGCTGGTGCCTGTGCAATGGGCTTCCGTGTTAAAGATGCGCAACAAGCTTACGTCCATGCACTCAAACACGGCGCAACAGCCTTCCAAGACAGCAAACATGCTGATCATGGTTTGCCTGCAATACAGGCTATTGGTGGGAGCGTTATTTACTTTGTTGACGATAAACATCAACCCTTCGCCAACCAATGGCAAGCTAATTCTGCAGCTGCTCAGAACAAAAATTGTGGCTTAACCAATATTGATCACCTCACCCATAATGTTTATCGCGGTAATATGGATAAATGGGCACATTTTTATGAATCCATCTTTAATTTCCGCGAAATTCGCTTTTTTAATATTGTCGGAAAAATGACTGGACTGGTAAGCCGAGCACTTGCAAGCCCCTGCGATAAAATTAAAATTCCTTTGAATGAATCCAAAGACGATAAATCACAGATTGAAGAATTTTTACATGAGTATCACGGAGAAGGCATTCAGCATATCGCCTTAAATACGGAAAATATTTACACCACGGTCAATACGTTAAGAAAGCATGGTGTTAGTTTCCTTGATGTTCCAGACACCTATTATGAGATGATTGATCAGCGCATTCCCTGGCATAAAGAATCCCTGGCAAATCTGCAAAAAGAACGCATCTTGATTGATGGTGAAAAGGATCCTAAAGGCGGTTTGTTGTTACAGATTTTTACCGAGAATGTCTTTGGACCTGTCTTCTTTGAAATTATTCAACGCCACGGGAACCAAGGTTTTGGTGAGGGCAACTTCCAAGCTCTATTTGAAGCGATTGAACGTGATCAAATTAAGCGCGGTACCCTTGGGACTGTTGAAACTCATTGAGAATCAAATATGAAATTAGCAAGCTTAAAATCAAACAAGAGCCGCGATGGTGAGTTATGTGTGGTCAATCGACAATTAACTAGCCTGGTCAAAGTCACGGATATTGCCCAAACCTTACAAGAAGCCATTGAGCATTGGGGAAAGGTTGAAAGCCGTTTACAAGAACGATATATCGCCTTAAACCAAGGTGAGATCTCAGGCCTTCCCTATAATCCTAAAGACTTGGCCTCACCACTACCCCGCTCTTATCAATGGGCAGATGGCAGTGCCTATGTCAACCACGTCGAGCTCGTTAGAAAAGCACGGGGCGCGGAATTACCTGAGAATTTCTGGACCGACCCGCTCATGTATCAGGGAGGCTCTGATGCCTTTTTAGGCCCGCAGGATCCCATTGAAATGGCTGACGAAGCCTATGGTATAGACTTTGAAGCCGAAGTGGCGGTGATTACTGATGATGTCCCGATGGGGTTAAGCGCTGAAAAGGCTGCGAGCCATATTAAATTATTGATGCTGGTTAACGACGTGTCTTTGCGCAACCTAATCCCCGATGAGATTGCCAAAAGCTTCGGATTTTTTCACTCCAAACCAGCAAGCAGCTTTTCACCTGTAGCGATCACCCCTGATGAACTTGAGCAAAATTGGGATGGTAAACGGGTACATCTCCCCCTATTCAGCCATTTAAATGGCAAGCTTTTTGGCGAGCCGAATGCGGGTATTGATATGACTTTTTCTTTTCCAGAATTAATAGCTCATGCTGCTAAAACCAGGCATTTAGCAGCCGGGACAATCATAGGCTCTGGTACCGTGTCCAATTTGGATCGCAGCAAGGGTTCATCCTGCATTGCAGAAAAGCGCATGCTGGAAATCATTGCTGGAGGCAAACCCTTAACTGAATATATGCATTTTGGCGATACAATCCGTATTGAAATGCTCAATGCTAAAGGGCAGTCCCTCTTCGGTGCTATTGAACAAACGCTCACTCAATATAGAGGTTAAACGTGAAACTCTACGATTATTACCGTTCATCTGCGAGTTACCGTGTGCGTATTGCACTCAACATCAAAGATATAAGCTATGAGATCCTTCACGTACATTTAACCAAGAATGGTGGTGAGCACCATCATGCCGATTATTTGCAACTCAATCCGCAAGGATTGGTACCTACTTTGGATGAGAATGGTCACATAATTAGTCAATCGCTGGCCATTCTTGAATACCTTGACGAGATAAACCCAACTCCTCCCCTATTACCCCCAACGCCCTTGGGACGTGCACAGGTAAGAAGCATGGCACTAATGATTGCCTGTGACATTCATCCCTTGAATAATCTGCGTGTCTTAGAACGTTTACGCGCAGAGTATCAAGCAACGGAACAGCAGGTTAAGAGTTGGTATCACCATTGGCTAAAACAGGGTTTTGATGCCTTGGAAAGCCGCCTACAGAACATGCCTCACAAAAACAAGGTCTGTTACGGCACCGAGGTAAGCATAGCCGATATCTGCCTGATTCCTCAGGTTTATAATGCGCATCGTTTTGAATTTCCTATGGATAACTACCCGTTGATCAATGAAATTTATGCCTATTGTCAAAGTCTCAGTCCTTTTAGGGACGCAGCGCCAGAACAACAGATCCAGGCTGCGTTCTGAGGAGCTGGTTTACCTTCTTTGCACTCCCAAAGACATACGTCATGTCGAACGTAGAGAGACATCTCCTGAATATTGCATAGTGCTAATCCCGGAGATCCCTCACTATGTTCGGGATGACGAGGGATGTTCGGGTGGGCGGAAGGGTTCCCTTCAAGAGCATTCTGAACTATTAGAGAAAGGCCAGATTTGAGTGCAGGTTGAATGAAAAGGGACTCTAAAAAAACGGGGCATAGATTACTATGTGAGTATTTTTTAGAGTCCCTTTTCATTCAAGATACGCCAAATATGGCCTTTCTAAAACCAAGCCTTAGAAACCAAAGCAGTTGTGATCCCCTTCGGAGTCCGTTGCAAGATACTCCATTTTGCTTCACAGCGTTGTACACGGCCAATCAAAACAGTCTGGCCATTGCATTGATAATGGACTTGTAAACCATCATAAACCTGTCCTTCATCAACAGCCTGACATTTCTCCCCGGAGGTTAATTCAACAGCCCAGGGATAGGCTTCTGACATATCGAGTGGTGTGTGGCTACTATCATCAGCAGCAGATGACAAATTGATCTGGACACCGTTCAATGACCAGGGTGAATAGGGACAAATTGCTTCCTTTCGCGCACCAACGGGTTTAATAAAACAAGGATCATAGACCTTGCCCTCTGCAGTACAGCGCCAGGCATCCTCTCTTTTAATTCGTTGCGACTGCTGCCAGCAGTCTCCAGCTATTTTTTTCTTAATGACAACTTGTATACCATCAACAAAGGGGCGGTACAATTTCAGCTCTGTATCTTCAGCAAATGAGCAAAATGACCCGATTATCGTAAAAAAGACTATAACTCCACGCCACATAGGTTCCCCCATTGATTTTATTTAGTGTATTATCCAAGGTTTAGTCTAGGTTTTGGAGTACATAATGACAGAGGTCTATACCGTAAAACAATGTTTAGATGGAGAAATTAGTGTTGATGAAACAGTTACCGTGCGCGGTTGGGTAAAAACACGACGAGATTCCAAACAGGGTTTATCCTTTATCAGCTTGCATGATGGTTCTTGTTTTTCACCAATTCAAATTGTCGCAACAGATAAACTTGATAATTATCAAGAAGATGTTCTTAAGTTAACTGCAGGCTGTGCAATCATAGCCTCAGGTAAATTAGTAGCTTCCCAGGGTAAGGGGCAATCCTTTGAAATTCAGGCGGAATACATTAAAGTCGCCGGTTGGGTAGACAATCCTGATAGCTATCCCATTCAAGCCAAACGCCATACTCTTGAGTTCTTACGCGACGTCGCTCATCTTCGTCCAAGAACAAACACAATTAGCGCTGTAACGCGCGTTCGCCACTGCTTGGCTCAGGCAGTTCATCAGTTTTTCCACCAGCTTGGTTATTTTTGGGTGCATACCCCAATTATCACGGCAAGTGACTGTGAGGGTGCTGGTGAAATGTTTAGAATTAGCACCCTTGACCTGTTGAATGTTCCTAAAACAGCACAGGGTCAGGTTGATTTCTCCAAAGATTTTTTTGGCCGTGAAACCTTTTTAACAGTATCAGGCCAATTAAACGTAGAAGCCTATTGTCTGGCGATGTCTAAGGTCTATACCTTTGGCCCTACTTTCCGTGCAGAAAACTCAAATACCAGCAGACATTTAGCTGAGTTTTGGATGATTGAGCCTGAAGTCGCTTTCGCCACCTTAAAGGATATCTGCGATCTCAGCCAAGCCATGCTGCGTCATCTTTGCAAAACTGTGTTAGACGAGCGCCAAGATGATATGGAATTCTTTAACCAATTTGTTGCCCCTGGCTGTATTGAAAGACTGGAACATATTGTTAATTCCGATTTTGAAATAATGACCTACACAGATGCTATTAAAGCGCTAGAAAATGCCGATCGTAAATTTGAATTCCCAGTAAGCTGGGGACTTGATTTGCAATCAGAACATGAACGTTTCCTGGCAGAAGAACTTTGCAAAAAACCAGTCATTCTCACAGACTACCCCAAAGACATCAAAGGGTTTTATATGCGCCTGAACGATGACGAGAAAACTGTTGCAGCAATGGATGTATTAGCCCCAGGTATTGGCGAAATTATTGGCGGCAGCCAACGGGAAGAACGTCTTGAGATTCTTGATAAGCGCATGGAAGAGTGCAACCTCAACCAGGACAGCTACCAATGGTATAGAGATCTACGCCGCTACGGCACAGTACCTCATGCAGGTTTCGGTCTTGGCTTTGAGCGCTTAGTCAGCTATGTCACCGGCATTGCCAACGTTCGGGATGTTATTCCATTCCCACGTACGCCAGGACATGCTGATTATTAGATTAGCGCGCCTACCACTAAACGCCTGTATTTTCCTATAAGATGCACCGTAATAGACCACCCAATCCCGAATTCCCGCGGCTTGACCGCGGGATCTATATAGCGCACACCACTGGCAGATCCCGCCGTCAAGCCGCGAGATTTTGAAAGGGTTTCGAGGCTTGGTTCACAGAGAGGAGACAATCTATTGCGCCAAAAACCCATCCTGAATCGTCAATACCTTATCCATTCTTGCAGCCAAATGCTGATCATGGGTCACTATAATTAAAGCCGTGTTTAAATTCTCATTTAACCCAAGCATTAAATCAAAAACCTTGCTTGCAGTTGCATTATCGAGATTTCCGGTCGGCTCATCAGCTAGTACACAACTCGGTTGATGCACTAAAGCCCTGGCTATTGCTACTCGTTGGCGCTCACCACCTGATAATTGCGAAGGCTTATGCTTCAGACGATGGGCTAAACCAACCTGCGCTAAAATTTGTTCAGCCTGTACCTCAGCCTCGACAACCGTTTTATCAGCTAATAACAAAGGCATAGAAACATTTTCCAAAGCACTAAACTCAGGTAAAAGATGATGAAACTGATAAACAAACCCCAGTTCCCTGTTACGTAATTTACAACGTTGTTTTTCAGAAAGAGCCTGCCAGTTCGTACCCTGCATAAAGAGCTGTCCGGTACTTGGATTATCCAACCCACCTAAAAGATGTAATAAAGTGCTCTTACCAGAACCAGAGGGGCCTACAATAGCAATTCGCTCTCCGGGCTTAATAGTTAAATCAATACTTTTGAGCACCTCTACGGACTCTGTTCCATCATGATAAGTTTTACCAACATTCTGGCAATTGAAAATAAACTCACTCATAATGCAAAGCCTCCGCTATTACAGTTTTTGAGGCACGCCACGCAGGATAGATGGTTGCTACAAAGCTCATCATCAATGCCACAGCACAGATTTGCCATAAATCGCTAAACATAATTTTTGATGGTAAATAATCGACAAAGTAAACATTTGAAGACAAAAGCTGCGTATGGAAAAATGACTGGAGAGTATTCACTATCGAGGTCGCATTGGAGGCCAAAATCAATCCGCCAACTAAGCCTAGCAAGGTTCCAACAACACCTACCATCATCCCTTGGACAATAAACACCCACAGAATAGTTGAGGGTGTTGCACCAATCGTTCTTAAAATAGCGATTTCAGACTGTTTATCATTGACAACCATCACTAGCGAAGCAACCAGGTTGAATGCAGCCACAGCGATAATCAATAATAAAATAAGAAACATCATCGTCTTTTCTAGTTTTACTGCATGAAAGAACTCACCAAATTGCTGCGTCCAATTGCCAACCTCATAGTCTTCACCCAATTTAGCAGCAAGTTGATCAGTCATTGCTGGCGCATTATAGATATTGTTAATTTTCATCTTAAGACCAGTGACATCATCGCCCAATTGCATTAGCTTCTGAGCATCAGCAATATTGATAAAGGCTAATTTACTGTCAAAATTGAAGCCAGCACCAGCCGTAAATACACCGGCCACAGTAAAACGTTTGAAACGTGGAATCATTCCTGCAGGCGTTACGCTTGCTGCTGGAATCATAATCGTTACCTTATCCCCAAGCATGACACCAAGATTATTAGCGAGTCCTCGTCCAAGGATGATGCCAAAATGCTGCAGATCAGCCATATCCCCAATGAGCAACTTATCTTGTAAATGAGTTACAGCCTGCTCCTGTTGCGGATCAACACCAGTTAATACTATTGGTAAAATTTGCCCTTCATGAGTAAGTAGTCCCTGGGCTCCAACATAGGGAGCAATAGCCTTAACGCCTGGGGTATTCTTAAGCTCAGCCTCAAGTTTTGGCCAATCCGAGATTTTGCCATCCCGACCGCTTACCGTGATTTCAGGCGCCATACCAAAAAAGCGCTTATGAATTTCATCATCAAAGCCGTTCATCACCGAGAGCACGGTAATCAGAACCATAACTCCAAGTCCGATTCCTAACATTGAGCTAAGTGAGATAAAGGAAACAAAATGATTTCGTTTTTTTGCACGCGTATAGCGTAGTCCGATATATAGTGCCAGAGGCTTAAACATAATTGGTTTGATAGTGTAAAAGGTCTATTGTAGTGAAAATCAATCCAGCAAGATATAGCAGAGGGTTCCTATATTTATCATCAGGCAATAGTTATCCACAAATTCTGTGGGTAACCTTAGGGAACAATTGTGCGCATGATTGGATTTTGTAGAGAAATCAAGGTTTCAGTTGATTGAATTTCATCAATCGCTTGGATTTTATTAATCAGCACATGCTGCAAAGCGTCTATTGAACGACACATTACCTTAATAAAGATGCTGTAAGAGCCCGTTGTATAATAAGCCTCAACCACCTCATCGAGTTTTTCCAATTTTTTCAAGGCAGAAGGATAATCCTTTGCCCCTTTTAAAATAATGCCAATAAAACAGCAGACATCATAGCCTAATTGCTTAGGATCCACCTGAGCGTGAACACCCGTAATGATCCCCGCCTGCCTCATTTTCTCAATTCGAACATGGATGGTCCCTGGACTCACATCGAAATTTTTGGCTAATTCAGCATAAGGAATGCGCGCATTTTTCATTAGTGCGTTAAGGATGTTTTTATCAAGATTATCGATTTGATAATTTTCCATTGAAATCCATTATTTATTTTAGATAAAAAACAATTATAAAGCGTTAAAATTGAATAATCAAAAGCAATAACCGCATATTTATTGAGCATTATTGAATTTAACTGGTTATTTATTGTTAAATATCTATGTCAATTTTTAAAAGGTGGATGTTATGAAAGAGCAATTTATACTAAAACAACAGCAAATCAGTTTCGTAAAATCTTTTTTCTCACTTCAACTAGAAAAGCAATTAGGTCTAATCGAGGTGCAAGCCCCCATGCTAAGTCGAGTTGATGAAGGCGAACAAGATAACCTCTCAGGTATAGAGAAAGCTGTTAACGTTAATGTTAAGGCTCTACCTGGCACCCAATTTGAAGTGGTTCACTCCCTGGCAAAATGGAAGCGTCGAGTTTTAGGCAGCTTTAACTTTGAAATCGGTGATGGCCTCTACACTAATATGAAAGCTCTGCGACCTGACGAAAGCCAACTAAGCGCAACCCATTCTGTCTACGTCGATCAATGGGATTGGGAAAAGGTTATCGCCAAAGAGGATCGCAATCTTGCCTGTCTGAAGAAAGTGGTCATTAAACTTTATGACTCAATCAAAAAGACTGAGGCCGCTGTCTATGCAACCTATGGCTTACCCCCCTTCTTGCCAGAAAAAATTTCCTTTATTCATTCTGAGCAATTATTAAAGAGATATCCTTACTTGAGTGCAAAAAAGCGCGAACAAGCCATCACTAAAGAACTAGGCGCTGTCTTTGTGATTGGCATAGGCTCTACCCTGTCGAATGGCAAACCCCATGATCTTCGCGCCCCGGATTATGATGATTGGACGAGCATGAATGAAGAAGGCTTTAGCGGCTTAAATGGTGATATTTTAGTGTGGAATCCTGTTCTACAAGATAGTTTTGAAATCTCTTCGATGGGCATCCGCGTTAGCCCCGAAAGCCTAAAGCAACAATTAAGTCTGACAGGCAAGGAAGAGCGCTTAGCTTATCCCTGGCATCAAAAACTGATAGATGGCAAGTTTCCACAAACCATTGGTGGTGGAATCGGCCAATCAAGACTCGTGATGCTACTGTTGCAGCAACCCCATATTGGTCAGGTCCAATGTGGTGTCTGGTCATCAGAAATTCGCGAGACAATGGCTCTCTGTTAAAACTTTAAGCCCCTACTTCAATCAGCAAGTGGGGCAGTACCAACCTTTATTAATCTAAAGTATACTTCCCGCCTAATAATTAAACTTCTTGAGGGATTACTCATGAGTAACAATAAAAACCACAAAGCTATGCGTCGTCTTTTTTTAGCCTTGGGACTGCTTGCAAGCACAGCAAGCCTAGCCTCCTGGAGTCAGCATGGTGGGAATTGGTACGAAGGATATCAACACTACCATGGCTACGATAATTACTATAATCAGGGCTGGTCTTATGGTGGAGGCGGTTTTTATTTTGGCAGTGGCAATTGGGGCGGCTTCTGGGGTGGCGGACCCAATATAGTGATTAATCTACCCGCACAACAATATTATGCCCAACCTGAATATGTTCCAGAATGCCAACACGTTGAAACCTGTAACTCATACGGAAACTGCTGGTTAGAGCCTGTTTGCGACTAAGAATATACCAATACGCGTAAGCTGGGCTGAAATGCCCAGCATTTATCCGCGAACATGGAGTTTAGATATTGAGTATTCAATCAAAATCAATGACAAAGAAATTTATAAATCTCCCAAACATAAAAATCACAAGCGGTACAATGGAGGCAGTAAAATGGCTTGCTCTGCTGTCCATGACCATCGATCATGCCAACCGATTCTTTTTTAACATGGCCTATTATTCCGCTTATTGCGCAGGCCGCCTAGCCATGCCGCTATTCGCCTTCATCCTTGCTTATAATCTTGCGCAACCAGGAACCTTTGAGCGCGGTTTATACTCAAGAGTATTGATACGATTACTTATTTTTGGCGTCTTAGCCACGCCGGCTTATATGGCAATGCGCCATCTGCAAGGTTTATATCCGCTAAACATAATGTTTAGCCTGGCGGCCTCAACAGCTGCCCTTTACTATTATGAGGAAGGTGGTGGAGTCAACAAGTCTATCAGCCTGTTTATCATTCTCCTTGGCGGCCTCTTTGCCGAATACGATTGGGTAGGAATTATTTTCTGTATAGCGTCCTGGTCTTACTGCCGGAAACCCTCCATCCAGTCTTTATTGGCATGTATAGTTGCTTACATGCTTCTTGATCTAATTAATAATAATTATTGGGCTCTGCTCACCATACCTATTATTCTTCTTGCAACAAAGATTGATTTAAGAATTCCACGTATTCGTTATCTTTTTTATGTTTATTATCCGCTCCATTTAAGTGTTTTGTATTTGCTAAAAAAAGGAGTCGATTACCTTTCGTAAAGATTAATTTGCATTTTCTACACCAATAATTTGAATTCTGTCTATTATTAAAGTAATAGCAGGGATGAACTGACGAAATGCAAACGAGAGATTAGAGACTGCTTTACAGTTAGCAATTAATAACCTTATCCTAAAATGGACTTTGGAGTAATCATGCCAGTACACGAAAGACGTCAACATTTCCGAATTGAGGATCAGATCTATTTTGACTATAAACTTGTCGAGCCAGGTTCTTTTTACTCTGACAAACTAATCACGGAAGAATTGTTAGGGCAAAGTGGTAAACGCTATCTGGAAACGACTCAATATTTTCAAAGCCTTGATTATGAGCTTTCAGAGCTCACACAAACACTTGCTATGAAAGAACCAGCTCTTGCCCATTATCTCAATTTAATCAATGCCAAGATCGAATATTTAGCCCGCCATCTGATGATCGGCGAAAAGATTCATCTACGCAAAGTCAATATCAGTCTTGGGGGCATGGCTTTTAAAACAAAAGAGCGCATTAAAGAAAAAACCCATATAAAAATAATTATTTATACCAAACCCAAGATGCTTCCTATTGTTGTCAATGCTGTCGTCGTCTATAGCCAATACCACAATGAAAGCCAATATCATACCGCAGTACAGTTTGAGGAATTGGATAGAGAGCAAGAACAATTACTGTCACAGCACATTATCATAGCTCAACAAGCCAAGTGCCAGGCAGATTAAAAACTACACCCCGGTTGAGCTAAAACCGGGGTTTAAATGTTTCTAGTATTGAAAGTTACATTACCGCATAATGTGAGGCCTACGAATTTTATGTTAGGGTAAGGTATGACCAGAGTTGTCTTTTGTTCCAAATTAAAACAAGAAGCTGAGGGCCTCGATAAAGCACCGTTTCCAGGCGCCTTTGGTGAAAAAGTTTTTAATGAAATCTCCAAACAAGCTTGGAAAATGTGGTTAGCACATCAAACCATGTTGATTAATGAATACCGTCTTAGTTTAATCGATCCTAAGGCAAGAGAATTCCTTCAAGAAGAAATGCAAAAATATTTCTTCGGTGATGGCTCAGAAAAACCCGCAGGTTTCGTCCCTAATGAATGAGGCAAAGTGAAATGTATCATGACTTATTAAATTTTAGTGAAGAGGTAGCTGAGGCACTAAGTAGAAAAAAGCCTATTGTGGCGCTAGAATCCACTATTATTTCTCACGGCATGCCCCATCCCGCTAATTTAGAGACGGCAAGGCAGGTTGAACAACTAATTCGTGATCAAGGAGCAGTTCCCGCCACAATTGTGCTTTATCAGGGAAAAATTCATATCGGCATTAACGATAAAATTATGGAGCATATAGCGAGTAATGATGAAGTCATTAAAGCATCGAGACGCGACATCTCCTATGTGCTGACCCGTAAAATGGCAGCCAGCACTACCGTCGCTGCAACCATGTTTTGCGCCAATTTAGCAGGATTACCACTTTTTGTAACTGGAGGTATTGGCGGCGTCCATCATCATGTCGGAGAAAGTTTTGATATCTCCTCAGATTTAATAGAGCTTGGCTCAACACCCGTCACAGTTGTCTGCTCAGGCGCAAAATCAATCCTTGATTTACCAAAAACCTTAGAAATGTTAGAAACCTACGGTGTCGCAGTAATCGGCTATCAAACCGATGAATTCCCCGCATTTTTCAGCCAATCCAGCGGCATCCCCCTTTTACACCGCTTAGATGATGTAAAAGACATAGCAAAGCTAATGAGCTATCAAAATCAACTAAACCTCAATAACGGTATCGTCATCGCCAACCCTATTCCCAAAGAAGCAGAAATCCCCGACGATGAAATTATCCCCATTATCAACCAAGCCCAAAATGAAGCCCAACACATCAACGGCAAAGCCATTACACCCTTTTTATTAAAACGAATAGCAGAATTAACAGCCGGCCAAAGCTTACACGCCAATATCGAATTAATAAAAAGCAACGCAACCCTAGGCGCACAAATCGCCGTAGCCTACCAACAAACAGAGAGCCAAAGATAAATCGATTAATACTAAATCGAAAAGACAAGAAATAATCCAAGTACTCACATGAAATTATCTTTTTATAAAAAAAATAATAAACACCGCTTGACTCAAAACCATTCTCAGAGTTTAATAGCAACCTCTTGTGGCCAGATAGCTCAGTCGGTAGAGCAAAGGATTGAAAATCCTTGTGTCGACAGTTCGATTCTGTCTCTGGCCACCATTAAAATCAATGAGTTACAGTCAAATCCTCAAAATCCAAATTTTTCATGTAGACGCAATGTAGACAGCTCAATAGCATAACTGCTATTGGAATTGAAATATGAAGGCTCATCCCCATTTCCGGGGGCACGAATCAAGAACACAAAACTTTAACCCTTAACCTATAGTTTTCAAAATTTCTAAATCCGTAAGCACGCCGTTGAATTAGCTTCATCTTTCGATGGAAGCCTTCCGTAATGCCGTTGTTTTTAGTAAACCGCCACATTCTAACCACTTCTTCACGCCATTGGTATAATGTTCTACCCAGAGTTTTAAGAGGCTCAAAAGGGCTTTCTTTCAGACTGGAAACCAGTTTCAGAAAGAGAGGTATTAAACGCGAACACTGCTTTGCGGTGCGATGTTTTCGCATGAGTAGCCGATGTAATCGCTGTTTAAAATAATAGATAGCAGCAATGATAGGCTGTTGCTGCAAATAACGTTCTCTTTTATTTAATCGTTTTAGGTTGAGATTACTCGGATTGGTTCTCAGTGCGGCCAGAAGACCTCGCTGATATTTCATGTCTGGGTCAATTTGCTGATAAGTCTGAAGGCTCATCTGGTTCAATAAACGAATCACATGAAAGCGGTCAGCGACTATCATGGCGTTGGGAAAGTAGCGCCTGATTAATTTGCGGTAACTTGAGCTTAAATCAATACAAACCACCTGTACCTTTTCTTTTCCCTCTAAGGTCGCTAAATAACTCTCCAAATCCTTTTCTGAACGCCCTTCAACCACATCAAATATTTTATGTTTCGCTAAATCACAAAACGTGGTGGCATAGCCCACTTTCCTATTAAATGAATGTTCATCAAGCCCTAGTATTCTCGGACAAGAGCGGGTAGCAATCTTCTTGGAGCGCAGTTCATAACCATAATGATACCAACGTTCGACTGTCGATTTTCCAAGCTTTAAATCGCGTGACAAATCCTTCTGACTTACCCCTTTACTATGAGTATGAAATACTTGTTTGCGTAAGCTCTCGGTCGCCCTTTGGTGTTTACCTATTCCAGGAAAGCGCTGATTAAAATAACGGCCACAATCACCACAATAATATTTATGAGCCTTAATGCATAAATAGCTACGACGCAAGCCAATCGACTCATGTCGGACACGTCTTATAAAACTATCCTTTATACGTAATTTTTTATTGCCACAATGAATGCAACGAACAACACAACGATAACTTACTTCAATATAAACAGGGTTCTCACCACTCACCTTTTTAATAGAATATCCCGGTAAATTTAGGATACAATCTTTCTTGGGCATTTTAATCTTCCTTTTGACCGTCGAATCAAAGAGTTAGTTTATACTAACTTGATTAAAGTGCCCCTTCTTTTGGGGTTGAGCCGATTTTTTACTTAAAATTTGGAAGCTTATAGCCGCGACTCCCCTCTCTATTGGCATATCCCATGAAGAAATGCCAATAAAGACTCAAATGAGTATTTATTATGAAATGGGAGTCGCCCAAGCTCTTGGTAAAGAAACTATTGTGATTAAATCTGAGCTTGCGGCAAACTCAGGGTCTAGAGCTAAAGATCGTCGGTTTTGCCGCCATCTGAAACTCATTTTTAGCGTATTTTAAATATGCCCCTCAATTTGAACAGAGGGGCAAAATAAATGAAGGATCTAGTGGAAAGATTTTAAGACGTTATGCTTTTTTGTGGAGCTTCAGCATATTCATTTATCACATTGACTTCAGCGCAAGGCGTTTTGGGTGTAGCAAAGAAGCTAGTGATGTTTTGAGATACTATCCCCTGAACAGCAGTGGCATTAGCGTTTTCAGATTTAAAGCACTGATAAGCAGCAAAGTAATTATTACGGGCTTTCACGCAAATATCTGCGGCCATTTGCGTTTTCAATATTTTTCTTTCATTACACCCAGTTATCTTGGTCATGTGGTCAAATCTTTCTGCGGCCATTAAAATTACTGGTGCATAATCTAAATTCATTTTTTGATATTCATATTCATCTTTATATCCAACCATTAGTGATGTTGACATTGTCTCATGTTCCCTAACTGAGTTATTAGCACGGGTCTTCGCTTCACTAGCGCACTCCAAGAGATTTAACCCATGCTCTTCAGAAGTTTTCATATAGTAGTCTGCATCAACTTGTGTGTTATCTATATTATTTCTTGCACTCTGCTCAAACTCTTTAGAAATTTCTTTAGATATATTGGCTATAGATGCAGCAACAGTAGCTATGTACTCATTGATATGGAAATAGCATTCCTTTAATCGTAATTTATTATTAAGGGGATCTTTGTCTTTAAAATAGGACTCCCAGACAACTTTACGACATGACTCAATATGTTTTTCTATAAGATCAAGGTAAAAATCAGGATCTGCAAATGAACCGCACATTTCGGGAATAAAATTATAGTTAATTGTGTGTTCAGCTATAGGTACAGGACCACCAACATGAATCCTCTGCTGCAATTTATATGATTTTTTCCATTCTGTTTGACTCGTTGTAATTTCAGGAATAGGTATCTGATGGATTTCAGGAATTACAGGTAAGTTGAGAGTTTTATTAGGAATATCTCTTTTATAAGTTCCAGTTTCTCCGTCTATTTTAAAATGCCTTAATGCATGATCTCTTTTACGCTTTAATGATTCATGGACATTTCGATTTGTTCGGGTAGTATCTGCTGCTTGTAAGTGTTTATTAAGTTCATTATAAGCATGTTCAGCAAAATCTTCTTCAGGAGGTGTAGCCTTTGTCTTTAAAGTAATATCAAGGGTTTTGGCGCTCTGAATTATTTCAGCATTTTTTTTCTTTTCTTCAAATGCAGAAAGAGCAGTTCCCAGGTATTTGGGCATTTTTATCTGCATTGAAGATACAGTAGGCTGTAAGGATGGCGCTGGGGGGATTGTATATGCGGGTATTTGTACGGGAATATTAGCTTTTGTATACTTTTCGGGATGACGGATACGATCTATACAATTAATACTTTCTTCATGATTAGCTTTACCAGCCAAATCCAATATTTTATTTCTGTACTTGGCATTTACTTCGCCTTTTCCTTGAATTGGAGTTAGCTCCACTACGTGCACTGCTTCAAGCCCTCTAAACTTAATCTGATGTTCCAGCCCATTCCCTGTATATTTATGCAGGCGCAAAGTCAGATTTGCTGGAATATAGGAAGGATTTTTAGCAAAAAATTTCTGCAAGTCACCAAGAATATCATCTATATCATCATAAAAGTCAAAAACGATTTTTTCGTTTGAATATTGGTTAGCTACTTTGTGCATTTGCGCGTATAACAAAAGAAATTTACTTGTATCAAACCACGAATCGCTATGTCCTGCCTTAGTTACGTTTGGGTCGCATGCTTTGGTAAAGGCCGTGCCATCTGCCTGCATGCAATAAATATCAGCTAGAAGAAGAGTATCTAATGTCGCACCCAGGTGTTTCGCAATCAACGGTATATCTTTAAAACATGAGCCTGTATCATTCTTAGATGCATTATATTGATCCAAATCATATGACTGCCTGTTTGATCCAACAAATACAATAGCATCATGCGCATTGGATTGTTCTATTTCCAATTTAATAGCGTCGAGTAGTTCCTGATTGGATGTAATTACATTTTTTGAATTGCTGTACTTAGCATTGTAGATGCAACCATCAAAATCAAATGAATAAACGTGAATTGTCATTAAAGCCTCGTTTGATTAAAGTAAGTTTTGTTTTGAGGCTGAGCAAACTATAAGCGAAAATGGTAACTGAGAATGCAATGTTCTTCGCTGAACCAAAACGCAATAAGTGCAGGTATCATAAAATACATGCCATCATAGTGCCTTACCTCAACGACGAACCCGTTTAATAATTAAAACTAGGAAGTTCCAGTCCTCAATAGTCCTTAATGAGAAGATATGTCATTTGCTTGAAGGAGATTCCCGTCAAGTGAAGGTACTATATTGATTCTATATTAAGAAAGGATTAGGGTGTATACGCAATTATTGCAAAGGCAGTTCCTACCGCGATGCATTAGTCACGCAGGTTTGTTGCAAACACAGAAAAGACTGCCATATTCCCCCCCTGGAATTAATTTTACCTGAGTTATAAACTGATCTTCATTAAGGGAGTATAACTTAATGGTAGATAGGAAAATCCCCTATAAGGCTTGGGCTACATTGCTAAATTATTCACTTTTTCAATCAATTCTTCAGGAAATATATTCACAGACTCGTCATTTATCTGTCCCTCTTTTTTCATTTCTCTTATCTTATGTACGGTTAAATCGAGTAATGACGGAAATTTATATTTGGTCTCAGTATTAAAGAGCTGCCCAGTTTTTGGATTTTTGAATAAACTATGCGTTAGTTTTGTACGGAAGTTCAATTTTGCTGTGGGACTTTCTAATACTATTCTCTCAGTGATTAGTTTCTTTTCTTCTTCGTTTAACGGATGCTGAGACGGTTTTGGTTTTTCCATCATCTGCTCACGACTCTTAGCAAAGCTCATTTTATATTCAGGTACGAGTAATGGCTCTATTCTCTCGTTAAGGTTAGATGAATCAGCTGAGCTTTCATTAAGGTTATTAGTGAGGTTTCAGTAGAGTATCGATGAATGTGCTGTTAAGGGTTGTGAATGGATAGAACTACCAGCTTACTCCGACCCTAGTTATAGAACCTATTGATTTTTCAATGTTAATTATTTAATCTTGCCGTCCTTTAGAAATACATAATTCCCAATGACTCCAGGCAAAGAGTTACCCAAGATGATTGAAAAGTCTCAAGAAGAGATAGAAGAAATCATTGCTCTGGTTGAATCATCAAATCTACCTGAAGAAATAAAGCCTTTTGTGATTGGCTGCATTAACCTTGCCTCATGGATACCTAAAGCGTTGGTCGAGCACAAAGTAACGATATCAAATTTAAAACGCCTTATTTTTGGCAAGGGTGCTAAAACCACTCGAAAGCAATCGCCTACGATAGAAAAGCCTGACGTTGTCACCGACTCTGAAAAACCAGAGGCCTCTAATCAAGCCCCTCAGGAGGATAAAAAGTCCAAAGGACATGGACGAATGCTCCACACCGTGTATCCCCATGCTAATGAACACACAATACCCCTTGAGTCTTCTCTACGCCCTGGCGAGTCCTGCCCATTGGCTTGTGGAGGCAAGCTCTACCGCATTCCCCCGGGTATTCTTGTTAATATCAAAGGCCACAATCTGGCTTCGGTAAATAAGTATTGGATTGAGAAATTACGCTGTGCGTTATGCAATGAAGTATTCCCTGCGACTATACCCAAAGAGGTCTGTAAAGAAAAATATCATCCGCAACAACAGACAAAATCCAGGGCAAGAGAGAACAGGCATGTATACCACAGGCATTCTTGCCCAAAATGGTACCCATAAAATTGCCTTATTTTATAACAGCAAACGCCATTCAGGGGAAAACATGGCGCGTTTGCTGAATAAGCGAGATAAGAATAAAGGACAAGTTATTCAGATGTGTGATGCACTGAGTCATAACCTTCCAGCAAACCACCGCACCATTGTTTGCAACTGTTTATCACATGGTTTTCGTAAATTTGAAGAGCTGCTCGCCTTTTACCCCGAGCACTGCCAAACTCTCATGAAGTACTTATCGACTCCGTTTCAGGTTGATGAGAAATCCAAGCAATTAGGCCACAATGAGCAGCAGCGTTTGCTTTATCACCAAACACATAGCCAGCTGTCTATGTTGAAAGCCAAAGCCTATATGGAAGACTTGCTCTCTACCAAGCAAATTGAGCCCAACGAATCCTTAGGCAAAGCGATTAATTACATGCTCAAGCACTGGGACAAGCTTACTCGCTTTTTATCCGTCTCTGGTGCGCCTGTCCATAACAACAATATGGAGCAGGGATTAAAAATTCCTATCCGAGGACGTAACAACTGGTTGTTTTATAAAACTGAATACGGCGCAATGGTAGGTGGTGTTTTGACCAGTATTATTTATACCTGTGAATTAGCTAATGTTAACCCCTTTGAATACTTGGTTGCACTGCAAGTATATAAAGATCACATTGTTAAAGAGCCTACAGCCTGGCTTCCCTGGAGCTATGCGAACACGACGGCTTTGTTGGAATCATCTATGGCAGCTTAAGCAACACAACGCCAATCTTCTGGTAGGTTTGCTTTAATAGGATGGCCTTGGGCTAGCAATATCACTAACTCACTGGAACGCAATTGAACTGAAGGAGTTTCCCCTGTGGGCCACCAGGACAGTTTTCCTCGACTAAACCGTTTTAAACAGAGCCAGAATCCATTCGCATCATAGACCAACAGCTTTACTGCGGTTCGGTTACGATTGGTAAAGACAAATACGGTACCACTGAATGGGTCATCAAGCAGCTTTTGTCGGCATAGCTCTTTTAGAGTATCGATTCCTTTCCTGAAGTCAACCGGCTCAACTGCAAGTAATAACCGATGTTGTGGGGTAATCTGCAGCATCGTTAGCCCATAAAGTCCAGCATCAGCTTTGATGCCATATGCATAGGTACTGCATCGATTTTTAGTATACTGCCACAAGGACGATGAACTTCAACACTACAGACCTTATCATTATCAGAGAGAACGTCTAAGCCAAGCCTCGAGTACTTTTGCTTTACCTCGACAAACTGCATGCATCCATTCTCTTGAGGCTCTAATTTTTTCCTGATTTGGATGGGGCTGAGTCCTAAATGAATACCGATTTTTGAAGGCGTATAATCAGGCAATAGTTCTTTAACTTGCTCCCATAACTCATCAGGGATATATCCACGCTTTGTTCGGGTTACTCGCCACTGTTTAAACGCTTGTTTGACTGAGTCTAGTTTATCTATGCCACTTTTCATAAGGCCACCTCTTAAAATCATAGAGGCTATAGGTTAAATAACAGAGATGTCTTTAGTCACGAAGCTCCGCCGCAAGCTCAGGTTGTTTTTAGTAAACCGCCACAATTTGGCAGCGAAAGCCATCAGCAGGACTCGTTATTCATTCAGATAGAGGAAGTTAGTACGCAAGTTACCAATACCGTAACTTATTAACGAGTAAAGGTTATATTGGCAGTATGAGTAAAAGAGGAGACTGCTGGGATAATAGTGTTATTGAAAGCTTCTTTGGTTGTTTAAAACAAGAACGAGTTCAATGGCGAAATTATCAAACTCGATGGGAAGCTCAGCAGGATATTTTGAATTACATCACTATGTTCTATAACAGCCACAGATTGCATTCTTATTTAGGATATTTAAGTCCAAATCAATTTGAAAAACAAAGCGATTGTTTAATGAAAGTTGCTTAACTGGGGTGTAACATTTTGGTTGACCACATCAGTTAGCCAGTAGTCATAATATAATCAATAGGTTGCGGTGAAAATAATGACTCAATATTTTTTTGCTGCAAGGTCACGAAGCTTCAGGGACAATCTAGCCGCGGGCAACCGTAGATGAATCCGTAAGGAATGCGTTGAATCTGCTAGCACAAAAGCGGAGAGGAGCTAGAGATGGGTGGTACTGTTCATGGCGCTCTCTTTTTCCGAAGAGCGCTTGTTAGGCCTCTAAAGTAGTAATTTCATAGCAACTATAAAAAATCAAGAATCAATTTTAATTTTTATTTAATTTATTCCTTTCATAATCATTACTTATTTTTTAGCAGTTCAAGAGATCCTAAAGAATGACCGCAGGCTCGATGAGAGGAGCTCCGAAGTTTTTTCTGACCTTTGTTCCTTAGTTCTGAGTCTCTATATAAAGATATTTTAAGCTGAGAAAATGATTATGCCTAAAAAACGTCCGGTAGATCTTGCCCTGTCACCTAATCAGGATCGCCAAATAGATTTTTCTTCTAGTTCACCCTCATCAAACAGTTCTGTGCTGAGTGATGAGCGCTTAAATGAGCTTGGGGCCGAGGAGTGAGACATGAGACTTAATCTTAATAATAAAACGCAAGAGAATATTATTGCATCGTTGGAAGAGGTCTCCCCGGGTACTTCCCAGCTCGATTTGAGCTGGAATGACCTCCGCACCAAATCCGGTGCAGAACTTGTAGCCATCATGCAGGCCCTGCCACAAGGCCTGCAGTCGCTCGATTTGTGCGGGAATAACCTCGGCACCAAATCCGGCGCAGAACTTGTAGCCATCATGCAGGCCCTGCCACAAGGCCTGCAGTCGCTTGATTTGGGCAAGAATAACCTTGGCACCAAATCCGGCGCAGAACTTGTAGCCATCATGCAGGCCCTGCCACAAGGCCTGCAGTCGCTCAGTTTGCGCGGGAATAACCTCGGCACCAAATCCGGCGTAGAACTTTTAGCCATCATGCAGGCGCTACCAAAAGGCCTGCAGTCGCTTGATTTGTGCGGGAATAACCTCGGCACCAAATCCGGCGCAGAGCTTGTAGCCATCATGCAGGCTCTGTCACAGGGCCTGCGGTCGCTTGATTTGTACGGGAATAACCTCGGCACCAAATCCTGCGTAGAACTTGTAGCCATCATGCAGGCACTGCCACAAGGCCTGCAGTCGCTCAATTTGAGCGGGAATAACCTCGGCACCAAATCCGGCGCAGAGCTTGTAGCCATCATGCAGGCTCTGCCACAGGGCCTGCAGTCGCTTGATTTGGGCTGGAATGACCTCCGCACCAAATCCGGCGCAGAACTTGTAGCCATCATGCAGGCACTGCCACAGGACCTGCAGTCGCTTGATTTGAGCTGGAATGACCTCGGCACCAAATCCGGCGCAGAACTTGTAGCCATCATGCAGGCACTGCCACAAGGCCTGCAGTCGCTCGATTTGTACGAGATTAAGCTCGACGCCAAATCCGACGACGAACTCATCGCAATCCTGGAGGTTTTCCGCAGTAGACCCACCGAGCTCAAGCTCAACGATTCCATCATGGTTAGACCCGCGGTGAAGCAGGTTTATGACGACATCATCGGAAGGAACAGCCATAATGTTAGACAAAGAAAGTCCACGTTGTTTGGGCGCCTCTTCCAGCCCGCCATGGAGGCCTACAGCCAAGAACCGCCGTTGCACGAAGCCCTTTCCGAATCATCAACATCTGATAGTCCGGTTTGCATGTTACGGTGAGGCTTGTTCGCAAAAAATATTCCGCGCGTGACGCGCAGGAATTTGTAGTTGTCTATATAAAACGTGACCTTTCTGCAATCTTGCAGAAAGGTCACGTTTTTCTGAAAAACTAAACTGCATGTAATCTGTATTTTAGAAAAAACTATTGATCAACAAGAGTATTTGGGTTTTGTCGCAGAAAATTTGAGACTCTGCTAGAGTTTCGAAATTTTTTGAGTTCGATAATGCTCAGTTTCAAATGGAAGCATTTCAGACAGGATGTGATCTTGCTGTTAGTCAGGTGGTATATAGGCTATTCCCTGAGCTATCGTGATGTTGAAGAGCTTGCTCTGGAGCGTGGCCTGAAGATAGACCATTCAACCATTAATCGCTGGGTAGTTGAATATTCTCTGACCTTTCTGCAAGATTGCATAAAGGCTACAATAAATTTTATCTTTTCATTCATAGGTGCAGTCTCTACCCAAGGCATCTCAGACTCTCCTTCTTCGGTCTGGATGTAGATTAACTGTTACCTATGTGTCCGGGCACTTTTGTTACCGATGTGACCGGGTCGGACCCTTCGGGTACCTTCTCCCCATGTCAGGGGAGAGAGAGGAAAACAAGGAATGCCGAGTAATAGAATTTTTAAGAAATAGTATAGCTAGTATCGCTTTGTGCTTGATTTTTTTTCACGTCATTATTCAATATTCCTGCATTTTGACTCTTAAAAAAAACAATCCTATTCGGCTCTTCTTTGGTAGATGAAACATCGTTTGGTGGATTGTTTTGCTCATTATTGGCATGACATAACTCAAGAAACTTAGCACTATTGGGTACTATTTTCCCATTCAGAGTCGTAACTTCTGAGAGACAAACGAATAACTCGCTAAATGCAGCTAAATGTTCTTGATCTATCTCTAATGCCTCTATATTCACATGAAGTATTTGTATATAAGGTAATGAACCCTTAAGTTGTTTCAGCTCGTTCAACTCCTTGTAGCCTATATGGCAACTATCCAAATCAAGCGTATGAACGCTGGCAGGAATTGCTTTAAATATCATAGCTAACTCTCTAATATCATTTTCTTCTCTTCCATCCCAACCAGGATATATAAACTCCAGTCGAGTTACACTTTCTGGGATAAATTTAAAAGCTTCTTTAAAAGCATAGCATTCGCTACTACGCATGCTACCTTGAATTATAAGATGGGTCGTTTGGGAGGGGATTGCGCGGAACTGATCTACTAATTTTATGCTTGTCTGCGTTGGTTTCAGTGTAAATTTCATTTGTAATTTCTCCTGTCAACTTATCATTATTTATCTTAATTGTTTATTACTTTGGTTAAGCAGGATTGATCGTAACAAAAGAAACCTAAGACAAACTTAGCTCAAAATGAGTAATGAGAATGAAATATTCTAAAAGGGAATGAACTCTCCAAACGGAAGCTAGTTGTTGCCCGTAGTTTGTGGGGCTAGGGGAGTAATGGAACGTGCTCTTTCTGCAATCTTGCAGAAAGAGCACAATTTATTAAAATATTACTAGAATTATTTTCTAAAGTAAGCTCTATACAAGGGAGACCCCATGTTCCATCGATACTTGGCTCTATCCATAATGTTTATTATCATGCCATTCACTGCAGACGCTAAGGACGTTTTAAACCCCGCGTCCCTAGGTCAAGCGCAAAAACTAATCGACGAAGGCAAGAACATCGAGGCTATCACCATACTTGACAGAGTCATCGACTCCGTGTGGGACAAGATCCCCTTCCAGATATCATTCTTCACATTAACAGAAAATTCTTCCAAGGGTTTTGGAATGTTTAATGCCCGGAAGACCAATATCTACTCAAAAGATAACGCTGAAATCCTTCTGTATCTCGAACCCATAGGATACAAGTTCGCCTCTGAGAAAATGGATCTCTTCAAGTTCGGCTGTTCGATGGATTTATACCTGCTTAACAAGGAGGGTAAGGTAGTTTTCAATAAGGAGAATTTCCTCAACCAGGAGCTAATGAGCCACTTCCACAACCGAGAGTTTTTCCTCAACGTAACCCTGAGCCTCACTGGCCTCGAGATAGGAGATTACACCATCAAGTTAATTACACACGATACCGTGGGCAAGCAGCAAACCGAAACCCTGGTCCCGATTGTAATAACAGGAGAAACCGGGGGCTCGATCAAGTAAGTATGAAAACACAGTTTAAGCAAGCCTACGATGAGGTTATTAATCTTCATATCCAAATAGAGAGTTTATTAGGTAACAGCCGTATTGAAGAAGATAGATTGCCTTTTTTAAGCCATTTCCACCCTGAGTTTACTATGATCCAACCTAATGGCATCTTGAGGGATTTTGCTTGGCTTAGTCATTGGTATCAAACCGCCGCTGGCTCTCGTCCACAGGTTAAAATTAGTATTGAAAATTTTAAAAATATCTACTCTTGTTCGGACAATGTGATTGTTGCTTACGAGGAGTATCAGCAGGTTACTACAGTTGAATCATTAAGGCGTTCATCCACTGCAATTTTTGTCCCAACAAATAATTCGAAGCAACCTTTGCTTTGGCGTCATTTACATGAAACTTGGGTTACAACTTAAGAAAACCAGGAATGACTAAGCATTTAAAAGCCGCTAGACATAAGATTAGTTTGTTCAGCCCCCTTTTAGGGTACTAGATGATTCTGAATCAGAGGATTCAGAATCGATTGATGCGGACTCTTGTGCGTCAGAGGCAGCTCCAGCTTCTGAATCATACTTTTTTACTTGTCGCCAATGGGTTGGCTCCCCTTGCTGAAATGCTCTACTGAAAAAACTGCCCTCGTATTGATTTGAAGGGCTTTTGTCAAGATGTAGCTTTAAAATGGATTTATATTTCACTAAAGATGTATATTTATCAGCGCATTGTTCAATCTCTTGCACTATAGCTGTTTTTATTTGTTTCCATAACTCCTTGTTTTCTCCTTCGCGCGCCCTTAGCATCATATCTTTCAATTGGCTCGGATTATTAAGTGGGATATCTTCCTTTGCCAATTTAAAAGGCATTTCTTTTATTCGGGAAAAGTCTTTATCGAAATGGATTTCCTCCAGGCGTTTTATGTCTTTCTGTAACTCGTCCCATCGTTGCTTATCACCACGTAGACGCGCCCAATTAAGCAAATAGGTCAGTTGAGATAGGTTTGTGGGGATATCGCTGTAACTTACACAAGCTTCTTTTGAATTTAAGCCCCCTTTTGCAACTAGACCGTGGCAATTTATAAATTCGCCATATTTACCGTTAAAATTTATACCGAAACTGAAACCTGACTCGTCTAAATTTCGACCATTACCTGCACAAAGTTGCAGACTAGTGAGCTGAAATCCTAACTCAGCAAGTTGTTCTGCAAGGACTTCTAAAATTTCTTCATCATCAAACAAGCCGTTTGGATAGTGTGAACTGCTGAATCCTATTACTGCTTCAATTTCAGCACCTTTAGGCGCGTTAGCCACCATTGCTGCTATAACTTCTTTTCCCACTTGTGAATCTAAAGTATAACTCGTCATACCACCTGGAAAATGGATCATAGACAGACGCTGAACTTCATTGTTTCCCTTCACAAAGAAAGCAAATGATACGCATTCAGTCATGCCTGAGGTGAAAATTCCATAGGCTTCACTTGAATCTATATTGATCACGTTTCTTGGGTCGCACTCAGCATAGAAAGGCGCGTATTTATAAGAAATAACATCGTCATCGATCGGATCTATGTACATAATCAACCTCACACAGGGTAATTATAGTACTTTATGGAAAGTTATTGATCACGAAAGTCAATTAACTATAACACGCGTAGTTGCTATGAATGGCATAGGGGTTTTGAAGACCTCATAACCTGAAATGGATAATAAGAAATGGCAACATGCAAAAAAATTGTAGCGGCCCCAAGCGACTTTCCCCCTTAAGTAAGGAAATTTCTTACGTACAATTAATAATTGTCTAAAGCCCAATGATATACAAAGTATTTTTTTTAAAAATCAGACAGTATTTTCACAGACGATGAGTTATTTTTATCAGGCCTAAACAAGTACGGTGTTCGCAGGATTTGGATTTCCCGTTATTATCTGATATTCCTCAATAATATCTTCAATAGATTCAATCAGAGGATAGGCTTTGGAATGAAACAATCGATAGGTTATATCCGCGCAAGACTTTGTACCTTGGTAAGGCTCGTAGCACCTAAAACCAGGTAATAAGAACGTCTCAAGAACCAAGAGAATTGGGATGAGTAGTGCCGTTAAGATTCCACAACAGATCCTTCCAAAGGTATTATCAGGTGTCTCTTGTTTTAACTCGTCAAATAATCCTTTAATCTCATCGAATTCTTTTTCCCTGGATTTTTTTGCGATAGATTGTAACTTTACGGCAAAAAAGCATTGAGTCATTATTTTCGCCCCAATCTATTGATTTTATTAGGGCTGCTAGCTAACCTTGCTGCCCTTAAGAGGAGCAGGGTTGCTAAATGACACCAGCAAAAGAACTACCGATTGTCATTGAAAAATCACAAGAAGACATTGATCAGATCATTGCATTGGTACACTCATCAAACTTACCAGAGGGAACAAAACCTTTTGTCATTGGGTGTATTCACCTGGCTTCCTGGATTCCGCGCGCACTGGTCGAGCATAAAATAACCGTATCCAATTTAAAGCGACTTATCTTTGGCAAAGGAGATAAGACTACTAAACAACAAGACAAATCTCCAAAGGCAGAAGAATCCGAAACCAGCCCTTCAAATGATGAGAGCCATGAGCCCAAAGAACCCACAGGACATGGACGCCTTCCGCATACAACCTACATCAATGCACAGGAACACACCATTGCCTTAGAGTCCCTAAATGCTGGCCAACTATGCCCACATCACTGTGGTGGCAGGCTTTATTCCATCAATCCAAGGGTAATCCCCCCGAAAAATAAGTGATGTCAAAAGTAGAATTTTCTCATACGCTATATTGGAGGAGATTCTTCATGAAAAGATCAAAATTTACAGATAGCCAAATCCTGTCGATTCTAAAACAAGCCG
>NZ_CCVW01000003.1 GCF_000756815.1 Legionella massiliensis | reverse complement strand
AAGCTCGCGCTGTTGCTGTTGCTTAGCCTCAAGTGCTTCACGACGGCGTTGCTCTTCAAGCTCGCGCTGTTGCTGTTGCTTAGCCTCAACTTCTTCACGACGACGTTGCTCTTCAAGCTCGCGCTGTCGTCGCTGCTCGGCTGCAAGCTCCTCTTGGCGGAGCTGTTCAGCCTCAATCTCTCGTCTTAGTTCTTCTTGTCTAGCTTCTTCTAACTGCCTGCTTTGCTTTTCCTGCTGCTGATATTGATCAAGTGAATCAAATAAATCGATAAGCCTGTTTCTCTTATTAAAATAGTGTGGCGATAAGCCATTGGTTGCTATTTCATTTTTTAGGCCTGTTAATGCTAAACGCCAGGCCTCATTAGCTATAACCTCATTAGCAGGTATATCAACACAATCTTTTAGTAGCGATTTAATCTGGGGCTTTAGTCTATCTATTGCTGCAAAATCCTTAAGAATTTGAGCGTATAAATCAAAACGATAAAATTGACGTTTAAGATTGATCCCAGCTTTGACCATCTCATCCTGAACTTGCTCAATTAAAACCTGAATTTCCTCCGTTTTAGATCTTAATACTAGGCTTAATACCTCTGTGCTCTTATCCAGCAATAAGTCATTCAAGCGAGAACGGGGATCTTCTGCTAATTGAGTCATGGCATAGCTTTGTAAACCTGCAAGAAGTTCTGTTTTATAGTTAGCTAGCTCGACAAGAAACTCAGGATCAAATTCTGCCTGCTGTCTTCCCAATAACAGTGCTACCACTGTATCCCATTTTTGCTTTGCTATAGCAACATTCAAAAAGTCACGTAGGCTATAGTTTTCTAGCAAAACCTTAGCGATCAAAGGATTAGCCAAATGCGGGCTAAATAATTCAAATCCACCCTCTAATAAAGAAGGTCTTGTTGCTAATTGCGCCATGAGCGTCTGAAGTTTAACCCTATCACCCTCACCAAGAGCTCTACTAATTAAATTCCCCCATAACTCTGTTTTCCTGATTAAGCCAGGATCAAAAATCATTTGTTCAATAGACTTATGCAGACTATTGAAGGCTGTTGGAAAACGATGATCTTTGATATACAAATAGAGACGATTTAGGGCTCTATGATAGACCAGCTCATAGACATCATGAGCATCCACATAGGGGTGCTCATGGGTTGCATCGGTCTTTTCAAATAAGGTCGCCAACGCCCTATGTCTTTCTCTTTCATTGACAAAGGTAATAGGCTCTTCTACCAATTCATTGGCAAGATCCACACTTTTTGCGGCGCATACTCTTAAGAAAAGACTTCTCTTATCTTGCACCTTGTACTTATCTACACGCTGTAACTGACGAAATAAAGCAACATCATTATGGCTAATGGCATAGTCCATAAATTGCTCATAAAAATTGCTTAAACTCACTTTTTGAGCCAATGCGCTAACCAACTCTGGCTTTGCCCGCGCTAAAACATAATTGACATTTTCTGCCAGATTTAATGATAAAAATAAATTGAAGTCATTATCTTGCAATGCCCTTGCAAACAAACGAAAGTCATTTGTATCCACTGCAAAAGTAAAAAGAGCTGGGGGCAAGGGATATTCGCGAAAACTAGCGCCATTAGCTAACAATAAATAGGCGCCCTCAGCATGTTTATTTACCAAGGCTTTATACAAAGGAGACCCTTCTGCAGAAGAGGCTGCGTTTATCGATGAGGCAAGCAATTGAATAATTTTTGCATCCCCTCGGCTGGCTGCACTGTTAAGCAGATTTAACTTAATTGGGATTGGTAGGGTAGACTGATACCGCAATGCTGTAGCAAGGGCAGCAAAATGCCCGTCTTGATCAAGACGGGTAAAGAGTTCCGGCTTTTTCAGCATGAAGTCATAATTATCCTTTATAAATTCTATAGCCTCGCCATTGTTTTGCTCATGTGCCTCAACAAACAACTCATAAAGACCATCAGCCCCCAAAGGAATAGCATCCTTCATCATTTCAGCAAGTTGAAAATGGTGATTCAAAATCGCATATTTCAATGCATACCTTGCTGCTTCTGGTTTTTTTGAAAATACTTGCGGCCAATATTCAGTTAACTGGCTTCTATCAGCTAAGGCTAGGAAAGGAACGAGTTCAGCTAAGTCGGAAGGGCGCTTTTTCGTATAAGCTGAAACGATATTGTTATAAATCGCTTTCTTAGCCATTAGTAATTCATTGTTCAAAATAAATTGCATTAAGGGCTTATTCCTTAAAAATAAGGCCGCCGCTAAGACACTCTTTTTCAGATCATTATCCAGATTTGACCAGGCATTAGTAATAAAATGGTATTTACCTAAGTGAATTAGTCTGTAAATTAGCAATGACTGCTCAAAATCATCTGAACTCGCATTCTTGGCTAAAAGCAAAGTAGGAGGAATTCTGGCAGCGAGCAGCGCATCGGCACGTAGACCATCTTCATGTTTAGCAGCTGATTTAAGTTGTTCAAGCTTGAAATTATCATCCGCATTAAGGCCTCTATCAGCCAGAAAACGAACCAAATCACTATCTGCATTTAGGCAGGCAAACTTGAAGGCACGCTCCTGCTCAGCCAGTGTCAGACTTGCAGGCCAATGGCGCTTAATGAGCGTGTTTTTACCAAATCGAGCTAATACTTCAAAGGCATTCAAACCGTCATGATCTTGAAATAAGTTTTGGCAAAGAGAATCAAATTCATCGAGGTTTTCATCTTCTGCAACTGCAGCAAGAAAGCGCGTCCACTCCGATGGCACCTGCTGGGCTACAGTAATTTTAAAAACCTCAGTATTTTCATGCAGTAATGCAGTAGAGAGCAAAGCTGGCTTGATGGGGAAAGCGCTATTAAGCAAGAATTGAAGATTAATAGGAGATACAGCTCTGAGAACCTCTGCTGTTATTACCTCCTCCCGCTGCTTGGGCGTTTGGCTAGTTAACTTCTGTATCCAAAATCGTAGGCCGCTGCGGTTATTATTTTTGGCCGCCGTGCTAATCAAAGAAAGAACACGCTCAGGGCTATAACGCAAAAGCTCAGTTGTTAATTCTAATACCTCTCCCCCACTTTTCTCGCTGACCGCTTCAAGTAGGGCTGCGGCATTAAAGCCTGGAGAAGTATTCACATTTATTGAATATTTCTTATAAACCGCAACAACAGCTGCAACATTGTCGCGATAATTGGACATTGCAGCGTAATAAAGCAGAGACGGATTTTGGTTAACGGCTTCCTTAAAAAAGTCCTCGCCTTCTGGATTAACTCTTCCATCCACATCATAGACAATTTTCTTTTCGCACTCAGCAAGGACCTCTTTAAATAGCTCCACATTGCCATAGTGTGCCGCATAATTTAACAGCTCGATCTGCTCGATAGGATTAGTCAATTTACTGAGATACTTTAAGACAAGTTCTTTCCTACCCCAAAAAATGGCTATTTTTGCCTCTAAAAGTGAGATATATCCTTGCTCCCGAATATATTCCATGGTCTCTTGGTCATTTGCGCGAATTGCAAAGTTCAGAGGCGAGCTTGACCCTTCATGCTCCGATTTTCGCTCAAAATCGGCCTTGACCTTAAGTCTCTTGGCCCAGATTTCCTTTTTATCAGGATAATTATGTGTAGTTTGGGCATTCGGTTTGGCAAAAACACGGAGTTCTAAACCAATATCGTCTTTTTTATAAAAGAAACACTTCGATAATTCAGCGATAGCATCGGTTGCTGAATCAAAGGTTTTTACATTAAATTTTGGCAGAGTTGCCCGGAGGTCTTCTTCATCCTCATCATAGTTGGGATCAAAAATGATATATTGATTATTCTTAAAGGCTAGGGCAACAGCATGATTTGCTGAACCAACAAAACAAGCTCGTCCATTATTACGGATTTGCTCGAGCAGTTTCGCCCATTCGATCTGGTTATCTGTATAGCCAAGGTTATATTCATTTTTGGGAGGTTGCCCATGAATAGTGACAACCTTTTCTAGGTCGCCTTGATGATAGTCTTTATTGTAAACGGCGGGATTAAATACAATTTCAACTTCTTGAATAAAACTATCGAACTTCGCATCCACACCAATACTATAATTTTTCGGTGGATTCGCTAATAATTTTGAAAGCTTAAAAAACTCTTCGTCCCGGTCTTCGAGGAAATACTTAATAAAGATAGATGCAAGACCTGCACAAACACCGCCTTTATTTAACTGTAAAGATAAACCTCTGTGTTTAAGTAATCGATTAGTAGAATTAATGATTTTACTTTGTGATGGCATATACAACTTTCCCCAGAACAAAAAGATATTAAGATATTGACCATATCCCGATAAGATGTGAATTAGTGGGCGGGATTATCTCATAAATTGTAGAGGCTTGAAACAAATTTGATCATCGTGACTAAAAAGCGCTAGTAAAGCATAGGCTGGGCTGACGTTATCTATAGAAATCCATGTACCATTCTACAAAACGATTCACCCCTTCCTTGAAGTCGATTTTTGGCAAATAACCTAAGTCATCCTGCAAGCGTTGGGTATCCGCATGAGTTGATAAAACATCGCCGGCTTGCATGGGTAAAAACTCTTTAACTGCAGTTTTTCCTGTTGCTTGTTCGAGGGCTTCTATGTAGTCAAGTAGGTTTACTGGATTACCACAGCCAATATTATAGATTTTATAAGGCGCATAGCTAGAACAAGGCTCCGGTGTATATGCCGACCAATCTGGATTTGCACTAGCAGGTTTATCGATAGCAAGAGAGACCCCTGCTACGATGTCATCGATATAGGTAAAATCACGCTGCATCTGACCATGGTTGTAGATTTTGATCGGATTACCGGCCAAGATATCCCGGGTAAACGAGAAAAAGGCCATATCAGGTCGCCCCCAGGGGCCGTAGACTGTAAAAAAGCGCAGGCCTGTTGTTGCTAACTGATACAAATTTGAATAAGAGTGCGCTATCAATTCATTCGCTTTTTTAGTCGCCGCATAAATTGTCAGAGGATGATCAACCCCAGCACTTTCACTAAAGGGTTGGCTCCTATTCGCACCATAGACTGAACTGGTCGAGGCATAAACCAAATGCTCAACCTGGTGTTGACGGCAAACTTCGATAATCGTACTAAAACCGACAAGATTAGATTGGACATAGACTTCTGGATGAGTCAGAGAATAACGAACCCCAGCTTGCGCCGCAAGATTGACTACTCGCTGAGGTTTGTGTTCGGCGAAAATTTCATTAACCTTTTTCGCATCAGCAATATCAGCCTGATAAAAATGGAAGTTGGGGTAGGCTTGTAAGAGCTCAAGGCGGGCCAATTTCAGCTTTACATCGTAATAATCATTTAAATTATCAATAGCAACAACAGAATCGCCCTGCTCAAGGCGAAGTTTCGCCAAATGAAAGCCAATAAAACCTGCTGCTCCTGTGATTAACAAACGCATTATCATGTCCCAACCAATATAATGGCAAAGCAGTATACTCCCTCTCTGATTTCCTGCAACTTTTCGTACGTCATGTCGAACGTCTGAGACATCTACTGGATGTGGCATAGTGCCAATCTCGGAGATCCCTCACTATGTTCGGGATGACGTAGGGAGTATCACACCTTACTGTAGAAAAATAAGTACCCCCTAGATATACTCATGGAAATTTCACAACCTAGATATCAACCATGAACGATTTAAAAACACTCATTGAAAGCAGTTTTGAACAACGTCAGAATCTCTCGCCAGAAACAGCTCCTAAAGAACTACTTAGCGCAGTTGATGAAGCACTTTCTATGCTTGATCAGGGAAAGCTGCGTGTTGCTGAGAAAATTAGTGGCGATTGGATTACCCATCAATGGCTTAAAAAAGCTGTGCTCCTGTCATTTAGGCTCTATCCCAATCAAGTGATGGATGCTGGTTTCTGCCAATTTTATGACAAGGTTCCACTGAAATTTTCTGGCTATTCTGATGCTGAATTCAGTAAAACCGGGGTACGTGTTGTACCTCACGCGATGGTTCGCCGCGGCGCTTTCATTGCTAAAAATACTATCTTGATGCCCTCTTACGTCAATATTGGCGCTTATATTGACGAGGGCGTCATGGTTGATACCTGGGCAACTGTAGGTTCCTGCGCGCAGATAGGAAAGAACGTGCACTTATCAGGCGGTGCAGGTATCGGTGGCGTTCTTGAGCCCTTGCAGGCAAACCCTACCATTATTGAAGACAATTGCTTCATCGGTGCACGTTCTGAGGTTGTAGAAGGCGTCATTGTTGAGCGTGACTCCGTATTATCCATGGGCGTGTTCCTTGGCCAAAGTACTAAAATTTATAACCGTTTAACAGGGGAAATCAGTTATGGCCGCATTCCAGCTGGCTCTGTCGTTGTTGCCGGTTCTATGCCAAGCGAAGACGGTAGCCACAGTCTATATTGTGCGGTAATTGTAAAGCAGGTGGACGAGAAAACGCGTGCTAAAGTGAGCATTAATGAGTTATTAAGAGACGTACAATAATGCACAATATCAAAGCATTGCTGGAAAAATTAATCCGCTTTGAATCTATTACCCCCCTCGATTCAGGCTGTCAGGATTTTATGATTGATTTTTTCACTCAGCAGGGGTTTGTCTGTCAACGTTTTAATAAGCCACCTGTCAGCAACTTCTTTGCCCATTTAGGTAAGACTTCACCCCTCTTGATATTCGCGGGTCATACCGATGTTGTGCCAATCGGCGATGTCAGTAAATGGAACTCTCCCCCTTTTGCCTTAGAAGAAAAAGACGGCATGCTCTATGGGCGTGGCAGTGCTGATATGAAGGGTAGTCTTGCAGCGATGATGGTTATGGCTGCTGATTTTATAAAAAACCATCCTGACTTTAAGGGAAGCCTAGGATTTTTAATTACTAGCGGTGAAGAAGGTGATGATTTTGCCCATGGCACACCTCATGTCATGGCAGAACTTGCCAAACAAGGTATTCACCCGGATTTTTGTATTGTCGGCGAGCCATCCAGCACCGCGCTGGTTGGTGATGTGGTTAAGATAGGCCGACGCGGCTCTTTAACCGGCAAGCTTAGTCTGCAGGGACTACAGGGACATGTCGCTTATCCGCATCTGGCAAGAAATCCAATTCATTGTATAAGCCCTGCCCTAACTGAGCTTTGCCAAAAACAATGGGATCAAGGCAATGAGCATTTTCCGCCCACATCCTTCCAGGTAACCTCCATTCACTCGGGTGGACAGGCAAATAATATTATTCCCGGCGAATTGCAGATGAATTTTAATTTTCGCTTTTCAACAGAGCAGACAGCGGCAATCTTGCAAGAGTCAGTAAAAACTTGTTTCACAAACCATGGTCTACAACCCCAAATCGAATGGACTCTCAATGGCGAACCCTTTTTAACAGCTAAGGGCCGCTTGTTAGAATGCACTATTAAAGCCATAGAAAAAATAACAGATCGTCAACCAGAGCTTTCTACAAGTGGTGGAACCTCTGATGGACGCTTCATTGCACCCTATGGTGTTGAAGTCATTGAGCTAGGCCCTCTAAACGCCACCATACATCAGGTTAATGAATGTGTTTCTTTGGTTGATTTGGAAGCATTAAGCGAGATTTATTATTCTATTTGTGAGCAGATTTTAGGTTGAGATGAATAATGCTGCGCTGCATCAAGGCTACGTTTGCTTTTTTTGTGTAGATATACTTTGGAATGCGGATCTAAAACCCCTACCAAACATAAGGAATCAAGCGATAAGGCACTTTCTTCATATATTGACTATACCCCTCTAATTCCTTCACCAAGGTTTGCTCTTCCATATAAGCTCTGAATGCTATGAGAATCGATAAAAGAAGGGAAAAGATTAAACCTAGCCAGGAACCCAGTAATAAGGGGGCACCAAAAAAATAAAAGAGTGCGCCAGAGTACATGGGATGTCTTACATAACCATAAAGACCGGAGCTAATTACCTTATGTTTACGATTTTTTTGGATTTTCACCACAGGCGCCGCATAGGTATTTTGGCGAAAGGTAAAAAAGGTAAGTAACATTGAAATCACAATACCCAGCGCCCCAAGAATTTGCAGCAGAAGCGGAACTAGGAAAAAACCATGGACTTTCACATCATGAGCCATAAAGGGGTACCAGGCGATAATCAGCACTAGAAAAACGCTCATGAGTATTTTATCCCAGCCCTTTTGTTCAGGCTGGATAATAAAAGATAGGCGCTCTTTTAATAGCTCAGGATCATGTTTTGCCAGCCAAAATCCTATGCAAAGACCGCAGATTGAGTTTTCCAAAATATAAACCCAGGCGGCCCACCATTTTATAGTGCCTGCTGGTACAAAGAGTAATAGCGCAGAGATAAGCAACCATAGGATAGATTGCACTAACATCCTTGTGTACATTGCCAGCTCCTCCTTGATGGTTGTACTAGGAAGTAGGCTGGGTTTAACAGCCCAACCTACTTCCAATAACTAATAATTCCTAGTTAGCCAACCCAACCTGAAGCTCTGGTTGAGCAATTGGGGCTTCCTTGGGATTGGTCTTTTCATCCACAACCTTAGCCACGCATGAATCAGACCAAACGTTCAAGGCCGTTTCAAGCATATCAATCAAGCTATAAAAAGGTAGGATAATTCCCATCAGTGTAATTGGCACATTCATAGAGGCAAGTAAACTTGCACTCAGGAAAAAGCAGCCCATGGGCACGCCAGCATTACCGATTGCCGCTACCGTGGCAATCACTACCCATAATCCCATCATTGCCAGAGAAACCTCGATGCCATTATTTTGCATGAGATAAATCACGGTTGCGAAGATAAAAGCAGCACAGCCATTCATATTTAAGCTAGTGCAAAGGGGTAAAACAAAACGGCTTATCTCGGGTTTGACATGCAGGTTCTTCTCCGCAGTTTCCATCGTTACAGGTAAGGTACCAACTGAGGATTTTGAGAAAAACGCCACTGACAAGGCAGGAAGCATTCCTTTAAGCGCTGCAAAGGGTTTTATCCCCTGTGATTTCAACCACAAAGGCAGAATGACAAGACCTTGAATCAGGTTAGCCAGAACGATTATCAACAGGTAGGATCCGATTCCCTTAATTGCCATTCCACCACGCAATTGCACGACAGTCGTAGTAATAAAGCCATAAAGACCTATAGGGATAACGGCAATAACCCAGTTAGTTACGACCATAAACAAACCATGTGCCCCACGGAAAAACTGGGTGATAGTTTGCTTAGCTTCGGGTTCAGGGATATAGCGAATAGCAATACCGATAACGATTCCAATCAGCAACACGCCCATAACCTGATGTTCCAAGAAGGGTTCAAAAATTGTCGAGGGAATCAGGTTAGCTATATGCTGTAAGTAGCCAAGCTGGCTTGTTTGTGGTTCAACACTGGCCTGTTTTACTGACCCAATCATGCCTGGATGAATCATTAAATAGAGCAGGCAGCTAATTGCGGCAGCAACAAGTGTCGTACCCAAGGTGTAAGTCATTGCCCGTCGCCAGACAGTGCGCATTGAACCATCAGTGTTGTAATTTGACAGGGTCACAATAATAGATAAGGCGATAATTGGCAGGCTAATGCATTTAAAAATCTTGATAAATACATCAGCAATAAACAAACCAAAGGTTTTTAGTAAAGGAATATCGGAGTAACCACTAAAAATACCCAAGACAATCATAAGGGCATATAAGACGGGGGCGTTGAGCCAGTTTTTTTTCTGGTGAGTATGTTGGGCGCACATAGCAAATACCTTTTAAAGAAGTTAAGTCTCAGAGTTTTAAAACAATTTGATGATCAGCAACAACAACAGAACAATGAGGAAATAAAATGAAATGTCTGATGAGATTGGGAATTGTTATAAAACGATCTTGAGTCTTTCATAATCACCATTTAGTATATTTTTTGAACATTGAGAGCATATTTTAACACACTTCGGCTGTTAGTCAAGCCTCCCCTATCGAATTCCCGCGGCTTGACCGCGGGATCCCTATACTTTTACTTTCCCTAAAGAGCCATAGCCAACTGAGCTTGCTTTAACCGGACAATCCTTTGAAAAGCCTGTTCAATACGTTTCTTCTCAATTCGATCTGCTCGCACCAGCGCCTCAATTCTATCAATAACCTCTGTGGCTCCTATTTCACCCAGTTGATTGGCGAAAATAACCATATCAGCGCCAGCATTGATAGTTAGCTCTAAGGCTTCGTCTACAGAATAATGACTGGCAATAGCCTGCATCTGTAAATCATCAGAGATTATGACCCCTTCAAAACCCAATTGATGCCTTAATAAACCAGTTAACATAGGGTGAGACAGAGTTGCCGGTAAGCCGCTCGCATCCAGTTTACGGTTGATAACATGGGCAGTCATAATCATAGCGGGTAGTTCTGGGTTGGCTAACAATAAGGAATAAGGTTCGAGCTCTTTAGTTTGGAAGGTTCCTGTCACATCAACAAATCCCTCATGGCTATCACCGATAGCACTGCCATGTCCTGGAAAATGCTTATAGCAGCAAGTCAGCCCTTGATCCGCAAAGGCTTCAACAAAGATTTTAGCAAGATGGGCAACCTGGGAGGGCTCTGCTGAAAAACTACGACCAAGCTTACCAATAATCCCCTGGTCCTCATTCAAATTCAGATCAACAACAGGAGCGAAATTAAGGTTAAAACCTAGAGCTTTCAAAGTTTGGGCCATTTTCTCAGCTTCAAACCGTAAAGCCTCGTCGCTAAGCGTTGCTAATTCGCAAGGTTTTTTTGTCTTTATGCAACCATCAATATGCTTTAATCGATCAACTGCCCCACCTTCATAATCTATCGCAATAAAGGGAGCCCGCCCCTCTTCTTGGCTATAGGCTGATCGTTTCGCGTAATGATGAATTTGATTTGTTAAATATTTGATTTGCGACTGATTAACTAGATTTTTTCCCTGGGATTTTTTAACTAAGTCATAATCGAATAAAATAACACCGCCTAAACCATCACCGCTTAACCATTCAACTATAGAACTATGCTCTTCGATTTGAGTCCCAGCAAAACCAATAATAAGCATTTGCCCGATCTGCTGTCTTAAAGTTGTCAAATTCAGCCCCTTTTTTTCTAATTTTTATAAGACTAGAAATGCGATCATACACAATGTGTTAATTCAAATAAATGATGGGGGCGGCTGATAGGGTCATAGTCGGCAACAAAATAAAATGTAGCCTGGATTTCGCTGCGTGCATCCAGGCTACTATCCTTAACTGGACGGCTCTGTACTTGTCGTTCCAGAACTAGGAGCCTTAATAACAGCTGGAGGTACTGGGGGTATGCTGAAAAAGTCGCATTTACAGTTTCCGTTTGCTTCTGGCGGTAAGGGTACACCAGAAAAGGCAGAAGGAAAGCAAACCGGAATATCCCAGGCGCTTTGATTAGGCTTAACTTCACCAGGTAAAAACCAGTAACGCAGAGCCCAATAGGATTTACCCTTATCATTTTCCCAAAATACCGGTGAAAAACTGGCGTTATACATCAGCTTCATTGCAGCTTCGCATTGGAAAGGCTGTCTTTGCCATTGCTTACCTTTGGGTGCTTCAACAGTGGTTATGGTCTGATTATTCGTAGAATTAATCACAGCCATCGACACATTATAATTTGTCCAACAACTATCTTTTACTAAGGTGATATAACATTGAAATGCAAAGGACTGGCTTGATAAGGCTACGAGAAGAAGTGATACCGAATATCTGGAAAACATAATAAATCCATTTTGTTCATTGATTATAAGTAATTATATTCAGATATTCGGATTTTGCACCTATTAACTAATACCAATTAGCTAACACTGAAAAAATTAAGCGATGCACTTGGAGAATTATGCTGTTCTTCTATTGGAGCGATAGGAGTACGTAGAAGCTCAGTAATATAACCATCAATTTTAGTATGAGGCAGATAAAAATCAGCATGTTTTTTTAATGGATTGATCTCCTGGTCGTTTTTCGCCTTAATTCTAGTTTCATAGAGATCAATTTGCTTCAGTGCTTTATCAGGGCTTTCGAGTTTAATGAAATTACTTAGACAGATATCGCTAGGAGTCTCTATAAATACCTTGACATCGCAGTGGCGGCGTAACTCTTCGTCGCTCAATAAATAATGGCCAGCTACTATAACCAATTTTTCTGGCTCAGCCGGAATCGCAGCCCTTAAACGATTAAAATTCACTGAAATAGAATTTGAATATGGATATGGATCAGCTTCTGTCTCTACATCTGCGTCTGCATCAGCATCAACGTCTGCGACTGTTAAATAATGGGCTTCATCAATAATGGTCGCATTAGGAAATTGTTTTACAAACTCTCTTATTGGGGAACCAATAGGCCCACAAACAGCAATTACGTGCATAATTAAGCCTCTTAGACTAAAAGGATGGCAATTATACCGAGATATCAGGAAAAATAAACAACTGACTGCTTTCTGATCTAAACGGATCTGGGATTGATTTCCTCATTGTATAAGTATATCCTTTCGCGCTTGTAGGAGAGATGGCCGAGCGGCTGAAGGCGCACGCCTGGAAAGTGTGTATACGGCAACGTATCGAGGGTTCGAATCCCTCTCTCTCCGCCAACTTTAATTTAAATATCAAGTCTCGATGAAAAATGGCGAAATATTGCTGGGAAAAAGCGAGCCATTACCAACCCAAAACGTTCCTTAGGTCCTGCAACAATTAACTGTGGTTTCTCATGTTCAATAGCATAGATAATTTTCTGTGCGCAGAGCTGTGGAGCAATCCCCTTGATATGAAGGGCATCACTCTGACCATAAGATCTTCCATCTGCCACTAAGGCATTTTTGCTGATTTTGGTATTAATATATCCCGGATAAATCAACGTAATCTTGATCTTGGTTTTGAATAACTCATTACGCAGACTTTCAAAATATCCCCTAAGCGCGTGTTTACTGGCACTATAAGCAGCCCTTGTTTGTACGCCATAAAGCCCTAGCATGCTTGACGTTACTGCCAAATGTCCACTTTGTCTTTCCAGCATTTTTTTTAAAATTGGACGGGTAAGGGCAATTGTCCCCCAAAAATTGGTATCCATGATTTTTTCATCTAAATCCAGTTTGGATTCAACAACGAGATAACGCTGTGAAACACCGGCGTTGCAGATCAGTACGTCGATAGGCCCATGCTCTTCCCAAACCTTATTCGCAGTTGTTTCTAACAAATGATATTTTTCAAGATCAATAGGAACAATAGTATGACTTTCAGAAGCTAGGCAGGCTTCCTTAACTCTTTGCAGCTCCGCTTCATTGCGGGCTGATAAAATCAATCTTGCGCCTGCTTTGGCAAGTTCGTAAGCCAACGATTCGCCTATCCCTGAGGAAGCCCCAGTGATCCAAACGGTTTTATCCTTAAATGTCATCATCGCAGCTCCCTAAACTTCCAAATTGTAATAGGTCACCCCTTCTCCAGTATCGAATTCCCGCAGGTTGACCCATAGGTATCTACACAAGTGTCTGTAATAGGTCATGTCCCTCCTGGTCTCAACACTACGTCATCCTGAGCGCAGCGAAGGATCTCCTGAATGTGGCACCGTGCTAATCCCGAAGATCCTTCGCTGCGCTCAGGATGACGTGGCGTTGGGTAACAGGGCGTTCAATTACAGACACTTGTGTAGATACCTATGGGGGTGACCTATTACCCCAAATTTCATCCGAATCGGGCTTATCACCTAAACGACGGTTAGGCTGTTTCCTCTTTCATTATACTCCTCAGGCTCATCATCACTTGAGTCCTCGTTGGTGAGGTTATCAATAGTTGCCTGAATTGCATACCATACTCGTTTAACTAAGGGCTTCTGAGTATTCTCTTTATCTTCATCGTCCTCTGTAGGCATATCAACAATAATTGACCCAGGAGTCGCTTGATGTGACTGAAAAAAAGTATCCTTGCTGCCCTTGAGGCTCGATCTTTTTTCCACTGGAGGCTCTGCCTCGGTTCCTTCATTTAGAATTTTAGCAATCTGAAGAGCCTGAGATGGGTCATCAAATAATAAATTCAGATTAGTCTGATCAAGCTTGTCCCCTAACAAAGAGCATGCTTCAAATAGGGGTGTAAAAAACTCAGTGTGCACAGCAAATCGATCAAAAGTTTCCTGCTCAAAGAGACCTGCGGCCACCAAAGACCTTGTAAGAGTGACAAATTCAGTGCAAACAAAATAATTAGTATAAAGAAGTTTCAGATTAGCTAAACTCTTAGGATTACCTCGTTTAAACAGGTTGTGTTGGCTCATCTGCTCCAGAATTAAAGCAGCCTGTGCTGCATTTTCGGGCTGACTTAATAGTAATTCTCTGGTTTCAATGGTATTAAACCCAGCTAGTACCAATTGATTAAAGGCCAAGGCTAAGTCGTCCGCATGGTCTGGGTACCTGTCCATAAAGCTAGTAATACAATCTCTAGCTCCTTCATTAATCCCTGAGAAACTTCTTTGAATCACTATCGCTTTTGCCAACTTTTTAGCATAGCGAGGCGCTCGAAGTATGGCGCTATATTCATTATCTTCTATCCCCTCTCCCGCTAAAGTCTCAAAGGCCTCAGCAACGTCCTTAGAAAAGGCTGGCTGCGCGAAAAAATTGTTTAGCAGTTGCTGCACGCGATTGGGAGGAAACTCTAATTTTTTGACTCTTATGCAAGCGTCTAAGATTGCCGTTCCTCTAGATCCGCTGGCGAATATCACTGTAAGATTATTCTCAAGATCCCAGCCAGACTCTCTAAAATGAGCCAGCAGGCCAGCAATTGCTTTACCCTCTTCAAGTCTTGCAACCTGAGTAAAAAGCGAGGTGAGACTTGATTGTGTTAATTTTTTAGCAGCATCTAACTCACTAATAACCTCTGAAAACCTAGCTAGGAGGTTGGCGTTTCCTAAAAGAGCAGATACATTGCTTTGTAACATCAAAACCTGATCTTGTGTCGCATCAAAGATAACTAAAATTTTTCTTAATAATTGCAGTTGCTGGGCTGTAGCTGGCAACAGGGCTATATTGTTTTCTTTACAAAGACCATGACGTTTTAACAACAGCAGGATTTGTACCATTTCCTGCGAATCTTCAGCGACAAGGGTCGCAAAATAAGCTTCTCTTCTCTCAATTTTGCCAGCAGCAAGGCTCGCAATGTCTTCTCGTCTGTTTATTAATATTTGCCTATCTGTTTTATCAAAAAAACCTGAAGGGATAATTTCTGCTGCAGGTAAAGCAGCGCTTAACGACAGGATATAGTCTGCAATCAAATCACCATGAGCTTCTATTGCCTCTCGAGTTATCTGTTGTGGCAGTACCCTTTTCCTTTCCATTTGATGGTAGTAATCGAGTACAACTAAATTATCTGCATTGATTTGATTATTTTGCTTTAGGCGATCAAGTGCTTTTTTGCCACCCATTCGATTTGCCAACATGCTTAGGGTAATGCATGCTTCTGAGACTTCCCAGGTCGTTTTTGAGAGAATTATCTCAGCTACCCGCACTAATTCTGCGCCTGTTAGCTCTCTATCCTTTTCTGACTTCAATTCCGTATACAATGCGCGGAAAACTCGAATATGAGATTCATCAATCCAGGGACGCAGAAGAGATCCTTTATATGAATCATAGGAGTTAAGACAAACCTCAAGATCTGAAATTCTCATTTATACGCCCCATCCCTGTTTTAGATACAAAAATCTACCATTATCTTTTACAAGAGTAAATCTGGAATCAAAGTATAATTCTAAAACAGATAGACCCTTGAAAGCCCTCTTCCCTTGCAATAATAGTTTTGATATTATACAAAAATATCAAATTTAACCCATAAAGGCTGATCGCCATCATGAACAATTAATCTCAGTAAATTTTTAAGCTGCCGGAATTTTCCTGGCCTTTGCATTCAAATTTGAGATTAATATCATGCATAAACCCTTCCGTATTTCAAACCTAGCCTTAGGCTTTGCTCACAAACTCTGCTTTCAAGATTTCAATGCTGAAATAAGCTATGGTGAGCGAATTGCAATTATTGGCAATAATGGTAGTGGGAAATCAAGCTTGCTAAAACTATTAATGGGCAAGCTTGATTCCTTAGAGGGGCGAATAGTACAGCCTGCTGACTGTACTTTTGGTTATGTGCCACAAATTATTAATGACTTTGACAGCCAAAGTGGCGGTCAACGTTTCAATACAGCATTAACCAAGGCTCTGGCTCCTTCCCCCAATATTCTGCTACTTGATGAGCCTACAAATCATCTGGATCAGTATAATCGCAAAGCCTTATTCAGATTATTAGACGCTTATCCAGGAACGCTAATTATTGTTTCCCATGATCAAGAGCTATTACGTCGCTCTGTGAATACTTTATGGCATATAAAGAGCAATAAAATTAGTGTTTTCACAGGCAATTATGACGATTACTGCCAGGAATTAGCTATCCAATATCGTTCTGTGCATGAGGAATTAACCCGTCTAGCAACACAAAAGAAGGAAAGCCACAAAAAGCTGATGAAAGAGCAGGAACGAACGAAAAAACGCAAGACTTATGGGGAGAAAAAATATGGCGATGACAAGCTAGCGCTGCGTAGTGCGCAGGGGCGCGGTCAAGCCACAGCCAATAAAAACAGGAAAAATATTGCTGCAGAGAAAGAATCTATCCTAGAGCAACTCAAAGAACTGCAACAGCCTGAGATTATTAAAATTAAATTCTCTCTTAGCACCGGGCAATTAACAGCTAAAAACTTAATCACTATCAATAGTGGCCTTGCTGGCTACCACAACCCTATTCTAAGCCAGATTAATTTCTCACTCTCAGCAACTGAACGGCTTGCTATCGTCGGCTCCAATGGCTCAGGCAAAACGACTTTGATTAAGGCTATTCTGAGCCAGGCCTCATTAAGAATGGGTGGAGAATGGTTTACGCCAAAACCAGGTGATATTGGCTATCTTGATCAACATTATTCAACCCTGAGCAATGAGCAAACGGTCTTTGATGCAATTGCAGACTTAGGCCTCAATTGGCATCCTGCAGATATTCGCCGTCATTTAAATTATTTCTTATTTCGTAAAAATGAAGAAATTAACAAAAGGATTGCAGACTTATCTGGCGGAGAAAAAGCCCGGCTCTGTCTAGCGCAAATCGCTGCCAAGACACCGAGACTACTCATCTTGGATGAGATAACAAATAATCTTGATTTACAAACTAAAGAGCAGATCATTCAGGTTCTAAATGAATTTCCTGCGGCTATGATTGTTATTTCTCATGACAAAGATTTTTTAGAGGCAATAAAAATAAATAGACGTTACCTGATTGAGAAAGAATGCAAGCTGGCGTTATCATAATATTTTTTAACGTCAGTTATCGATAAGAGATATTTAAAATGAGCAATAAAGCTATTCAACCAGAAGATATTATCGCCGATGGCGCTGATTACATCTTGATTCAAGGCCAGAAAATCCGCAAAGGCAGTGTCGCGGCTTTTCTTGCGAATATCGCGATGCTTGAAAACCCCAAGTCAACCGCTGAGGAACGCGCAGATGCTTTACAGGCAATGAAAGAGCTCGCGCCCTCACTTGTTACAGTTGGTTTGCATCATCATGTGAACTTCAAAAACGAGGTAGCTGAGGAAATTATTCAACAAGCGGCTGAGGGTTGAGCTTCGAACTGCCCCCCTGATATTTGCCTTCAAAGACAAAATATAACCCATTGTTTTTCAATTAGAATTATTGAGTTATTAATCCAATCTGATTGGCTGAAAAAATAAATCTTGCCTTCTCGCGCTTTTTCTTATAAAAATCACTTCTTTGCTGAACGCCAGCATATAAAAATATGGACAAAATATAGAATTATTATACAATTTTACTAACCCATTAAATTATTTTTTAGAGAGACCAAACAGTTAGTGACTATTCATAAAAAAGACAGCAATGTGCCAATCAGCGATGGTGGCTACAGACGGGGATTAAAAGATCGCCATGTGCAACTGATCGCTTTGGGCGGAATTATCGGCTCCGGCTATTTCCTAGGTACAGGCGCGGTTGTTAATGATGTTGGCCCCTCCGTTTTTATTGCCTATATGTTCGGCGGATTGATCATCTATCTCACCATGCTATGTATGGGTGAGTTAGCAGTGGCAATTCCTATCTCTGGTTCCTTTATTACCTATACAGCAGATTTCATATCACCAACCGTTGCCTGTGGTGTGGGCTGGTCTTATTGGATAAGTTGGGTAGCCTATATTCCGGCGGAGTGTATAGCTGGTGGCATTATTATGCAGCATTTCACGGGCATTAATGGCTATGTCTGGGCTGTATGTTTTGGCTTGCTGATTACTTATATCAATATTGCCAAAGTGGGTACCTTCGGTGAGATTGAGTTTTGGTTAGCTATCGTTAAAATAGCCGCGCTTATGGGCTTTGTTGCGCTTGCTATCTTAATTTTCTTTGGGATAATCCATGGCCCGCAACCTAGCGGTATTATTGGTGCTCGCTTTATTTATGACCAAGGCGGCTTATTCCCAAATGGAGGGATGGCCTTGCTCACGGCCATGGTGCTGCTGCTAGTTAATTACCAGGGCTCGGAGATTATTGGACTAGCTGCCGGAGAGTCTATTAATCCAGCACGCATGATTCCACGCGCTGTTCGTAATGTTACTTTCAGGATTCTCTTTATATACATTATCCCAGTATTTTGTCTGGTTTTGATTTTCCCCTGGCAAAAAGCTGGCCTTGCAAACTCTGTCTTTGCCGATGCGCTTGATTTTTACGGTTTGCGCTGGGCAGGAGCTGCAACAAGTTTTGTGACGCTGACAGCGACCTTATCCTGTTCAAACTCTGGAGTATATGGCATCGTCAGATCGCTGAATGCTTTAGCACGTAATGGTATGGCTCCCCATGCTCTAAGTAAGCTTAACCGTAATGCAGTTCCACAAAACGCTGGAGTGGTTACTCTCGCTTCTATTTGGGTTTTGCTAGGAATATCCTATTTCTTTGGCCAATCCATGTTATATATCGCTCTCCTGCTTGTTTCTGGTTTTACTGGAGCAATTGCCTGGATTTCACTTTGCTGGGCGCAAATTAATTTTCGCAAGCGCCTCTACCAAGCCGGGTATACCACTGCTGATCTGAGTTATAAAACACCAGGATCACCCTATACAGGCATTCTCGCTATCACATTAATGGTTATTTGTTTGGTATTTCTTGCTTTCAACAAAGACCATAGTTATAAGGTCGCCTTTGTTATGGGCTTCCTGAGCCTTACCTTGCCAATGATCATCTATAAATTGGGTGGTTTTGTGAAAAATAGGCAAACGGCTATGGAGCTTAATAAGCATTTACGCTTCGATGATATATTTCCCGATCGGAATTCAAAATAAAGTAGCCTGGATCTCGCTTCGCTGCATCCAGGCTACGGTTCTATTTTTATTGATAATAACTATTGAGTATTGACTTTTTATTTTAATAATTGACTAATATTTAAGCTGTAAAATTATTCCAATTGTTCTTTAATTGGGTGTAAATTATGGCTGGTGATACTGATAAAGATAGCAAGGATTCGCTTGTAGATCCTTCAAGTGTTCGTCCCTCAAAAAGAAGTAGTTCTAGGAAAACTAATCAAAGACAGCGTTCATTTAGCGATCCAATTGTATTTTCACCTGCTTTTGCAGAGACAGTTTTATCTGCTGATATAAATTCAGGCGGCTCAAGTAGTTCGAGTAGTTCGAGTAGTTCGAGTAGCTCAAGCAGTTCAAGTAGTCCGTACCCTGTTGATGGCGAGATAATTCGGCCTAGATCACTTACTTTATTCAGCCATGTTCATCGTATGTCTAAAATGAAGCGCTTACTGACTCCCAGAGATCTTCGTTTAGTGCGGGAAGAGAAACAGCAATTAAAAGAATCTTTTTCAGTATTTGCAAGTAAAGCTTGCTGCGATCAAATCGTCAAAACCATTACCGGTGTTAATACTCATACATTTACTCAATACAGCAAAAAGCATTTAACCGCAGTCAATATTCATAACACAACTAGTGATTTATTAGATGAAATTGAGAAAATCATGCAAGTCTTAGAGCAATTAAAACACCCTGAGCCTCTATGGTCTTATAGCCGTTTAGAACCATCAATTCCAGGGGAAAAAGTTATTATAAAAATTGAACACAATGAGGAGCAGACCCCAGGGACAGCAATTATCGAGGATAAAAAGCGTTATTCTTTGGCTACAAGAAAATTAAGTGTTATCGCCGGAGTGCTTACTCTTCTTGACTCACCTTCATTTTTAACAACTGACCCAAGTGAAAAACAAGCTATCAGAGAGCATTTGGCCGCACTGACTAATCAGGTATTAGTTGATGCTGATTTGGCTAAGGGTCTGGATGATATAAATAAAAATATGAATAAATTTGTTGCAAAACTAAATCATGATATTGCCAAAATTACGGGTATTAAATCGAATAAAGTTTTTCACAAAAATATTGTTCGTCCAATTCGTGAAGCAGAGCGTTATTTCGTAGCTGAACATAATAAGAATAAGGTGCTAATCGTTATTACAAATCAACGAAATGGATCAAAAATAATTCAGGTTGACAATAGTTTAAATCATGAATTAACCGAGGAACAAAAATTAGAATACCTGAAAATTCACGGACCGGCGCAACCTTTATGGTTTATAAATCTTCATCAAGCTGAGCAAGAGTGGTATTTAGCCAGAATCCCTACAACAATTGATGCGCCTGAGTGGGAGAGTTTTACGAAACTCTTTAAGTCTTCTGCTATGCAACATACTCCTGGCTTAGCAAATGCCAGAGTCAATTATTTAATGACTCAATCAGCCGAAACTGGTTCCTTGCAACTAATATCCTCTAGTATTAAATCAGGGACTCCGGTCGCTTATGAAATGCAAAAATCCGATCGGGAGAACCAGACTGTTTTAAGCACATTCCAGGAAATTGAGAAACTACAAAAGGTTGCGGATCATCAGTTTAATAAAGTATGGGGAAACTTCTTTGAAGATCATGAACTCGCCCCACCACCTCGCCTAATTTTGATTCAATCGCTATTAAGCAGCAACGGCAGCCTATCCAGAGCCGATGAAGACTTAATCGAAGCTCAGAGAATAGCATTCGCAGAAGTACAAGGAAGTATTGACTCCTCATCTTACAGAGTTTTATATCATAACAATGCGACAAACTCTTTGAGGTATATAGAAGGGGGTGATGCCGAAAAACGAGCTGAAATCGAGCTAGCGGCATTACGTGCTATTGGTAATCATTTTTTAGGAACAGTTATCTCTTTATCAACGACTGAATCCCTATCCGATGTCTTTGACCCCTTGTTTAAAGGAGATAAACTAATATCTACATCACAAATGAGAGTGATAACTGATTTTATTGAGCGCTTAGAGCTAACAGATCCCCAAAAGTTAAATCTGCTAACTATGGTGAACATTGAGAATCAATTTAGAAATCACTATAAGGTTGCGTCAATGATGTTAGGTTCAGATAGACGTAACAAGGAAGAGTATCTCATTGCTTTGAAAAAAATGTATGTTGAAGCTATGGGTGGAGCTACTAAAAACAATTGTAAGAGTGGCAAAGACAGAACAGGCCAAAGTGAAGTATATCAACATGCACTCAGCATACACACAAATACACTTAATGGTAAAGTTCTCGCTTATGATGAGAATGGAATCAATCGCAAACAGTTCTGTTCAACAGCAGCAGTCTTGAATTGCTCAATGAAAATTCAAGAAGCAGCTGCCTTTAATACCCCAGGCTCTGCTGGTACAAAGGCACCCAAGATAGCAGATATTATTGATTCTCAGATTGTTGATAAGATGTCTGAACTGTTTAATGTAGGATGTACTATCTCTGAATTAAACAAATGTGAAGTGCATCAGGCTGATGAAAGAGATAAGCTAGAGACTATTAAAGATCAGGATCAAAAAATAAGCACGGTGGAAGATTATATTTATCAAGCTCCATAAGCCACTCCCCTTCTGTCATAGAGAAGGATCTCCGGGATTAGCACTGTGTCACATTCAGGAGATCCTTCGCTACGCTCTGGATGACGTACCCTAGGGGGGACAGAGCTGACCTATTACTCCCCATCATAAAACCTTATAAACTTTTCCTGTTTGCATGCCCTCAACACTTTTGCTGTAAGCAAGGGCAACTCGGTCTGCGCTAACTGATTCAAAGCCTCTAAAGTAATCCGCATAATTATCCATTGATTCAGTCAATACCGTAGGGCTCACACAGTTTATGCGCAAGCGCTTAGGCATCTCTATTGCTGCAGCGCCAACAAAGGCATTTAATGCACCATTTACCATTGAGGCAGCACTCCCATAACGTATTGGATCCTCGCTGAGAATACCGCTTGTCAGAGTGAAAGAACCACCTTCATTTAGATAGTTCCTACCAATCAAGACCGTATTGATTTGCCCCATTAGCTTATCCTGCAAGCCAACCTGATATTCTTTGTCATGCATTTGCAAGAAATCACCAAAATGCACTCTACCTGTTGTAAGAATCACGGCATCGATTTGCCCAGCTTTTTTAAACATCACCTCGACTGAATCTTGGTTAGTGATATCTACGTTGACATCCCCTGTGGTTAATCCCGCTTTAATAATTTCATGACGGCATTGTAGTTCCCTCACCACCGCTTGTCCGATAGTCCCTGTAGCTCCAATCACAATAATTCTCATCGTCCTATCCCTATAAATGTTTAAGAATAAAAAATATACCAATTTTCCTTAGTACCCTTTCCAAGGGGAAAAGAGTACTAGCACCTAAAAACCATTTTAACGACTCATTGTAGCCAACTCATGTTCACCAGTTTGAATATGCCAAAGATGGCGATAATAACTTGGGTAACTAATTAGCTCCTGATGCTTCCCACGCTCAATAATCTGGCCTTTATCAAGGACATAGATAAGATCTGCTCCAGTTACGGTTGATAAGCGATGAGCAATGATTATTGTCGTTTTGTTATGGGAAATAGTCGCCAAAGCCTGCTGAATGGCCAACTCTGTATCATTATCGACCGCCGAAGTTGCCTCATCCAATATAAGGATGGGAGCATTTTTTAAAACAGCACGAGCAATTGCTATGCGCTGCTTCTGTCCTCCTGATAAAAAGCCACCTCGTTGCCCAACTAGCGAATCATAGCCCTTGGGTAATTCATTAATAAATTTCTCAACCCCTGCAATTTTTGCGGCGTATTGGATTTCTTCCATACTAGCACCCAACTTTGCATAAGCGATATTTTCAGCAACTGTTCCTTCAAAGAGGAAAATATCCTGGCTAACTAGAGCAATTTGGCTTCGCCATTCTGAGAGCTCATAATGATTGATATTCGACTTATCCCAAGTAATTAAACCTGATTGGGGTTGATAAAACCGACAAAGTAATTTGATTAAGGAGCTTTTGCCCGAGCCGGATTCGCCCACAAAGGCTACAGTCTGATTTTTTCCAATAGAGGCATTAAAGTTCACAAATACCGGGTTTGCTGAGTTTGGATAGGCAAAGGATAAATCGACAAACTGAATTCCCTCTTCCAGCTTATCCGAGTCCCAGGAAGTCTCGGTAACAGCAAGCATGGACTCTTCTTTTTCCCAGGTTAATAAATTTAAAGCTCGCGTGGTTGATGCCATAGCTCTTTGGAAGTTGACTGTAACATCAGCTAAGGAACTAAAAGGCCATAATAATCTTTGTGACAAAAAGATAAGGAGGCTAAAAACCCCGACATTCATTTCGCTATGAATTGTTTGGTATCCCCCTATTAGCAAGGTGAATAAAAAGCCAGTCAGGATCAAGATACGAATCACTGGAGTAACCAGCGAACTAATTTTTATAGTCTCTTGATTTGCCTGTTGGTAATCAATGCTTAATTGCTCAATCCGCTTTGTTTCAAAGTCTTCTGCTGTATAACTTTTAATGGTCATCAAGCCGGTTAAATTATTCGCCAAGGCAGCTGCTATATCAGCCGCTTTTTCTCTGACTTTTAAAAATTTCGGCTCTAATTTATGTTGAAAATAAAAAGCGCCTAATAAAATAAAGGGCACAGGCAGAATGGCAAAAACAGTGATTAGGGGCGAGCAAAATAAAAAAATAATTCCGACTAAAATTGTCGAAGAAACAATTTGGATGATTTGGTTAATACCATCCTCCAGAAATCGCTCTAGCTGATTAATATCGTCATTAATCGTAGCAATTAGCTGGCCTAGGGCTGTTTTATCTATATCTTGCATACGAGCATCCTGAATATGCTGATAGGTATCCATACGCAAGCGATGCTCTACAGATTGCGCTAAATTACGCCATTTGACACTATAGAGATATTGAAACACTGACTCGAGACCCCAGGCAATAAAGGTCAGCATACCTAGCATAAAGAGCTGAAACAGCATATCAGGATTACCCAATAATTTAGCCAGCCAGGAATGTTTGCGATTGACTACCACATCCACTGCAGCACCAATCAATACTTCCGGAAAAATATCGAATAATTTATTGAGTACCGAATAGAGGGCGGCTGTTAAATAATCCTTCCGCTGCCCTTTCATATAACTTAACAAGCGCAATAAAGGGTAACGAGATTTTTCCAGATAGCTCTGTTCATTTATCATGATTACTTACCTTATAACGTCATTGCGAACGGAGTGAAGCAATGACGGCTGCTCTGTTTATCCACGCAACAACGACAAAGCCTTCAATTAGAAATCTAATGCAGTTTTTGCCCGTTTGGTATCTTAAATTCCGTTGTAATCAAACAAATTGCACCCGTCGCATCAGAAAAACCTACCAAAAGAAATTGCGAGACAAATCCAGCAATATTCTTTTCACCTAAGTTCACGCAACCGACCACAGTACGCCCTAATAATGATTCAGGCGTATAATGTGCCGTCACCTGTGCCGAAGTTTGTAGAACTCCAATTTCAGGGCCAAAATCAACCCAAATTTTATAGGCTGGCTTTTTTGCTTTAGGAAAGGGCTCCACCTTTGTGACAGTTCCTGAACGTAAATCGACTTGGGCGAAATCGTCGTAACTAATAATCATACTCTCCTCAATTAAGCGCTAATCAATCAACTCCAATTTCGTACTAAACTCTGGAACCAGATTTTTTAATATGAGATAAAGTTCGTCAATGCTATGCGAAGCACAAGCAGAATCTAATAAGCGAATCGCCTGGGTTAACTCAGACCATTCTAATTGGCGAAATTTAGCCTTAAACAACTTTTCATGCTCAGTAGGAGCTAACTGCTCCATATCATGAAAAAGCTCTTCATAAAGCTTTTCACCTGGTCTTAGGCCTATATATTCAATTGTCACATCCTTACCAGGCTCTTTACCCGCTAAACGAATCATTTGCTCGGCAAGATAACTGATCTTTATTGGTTCACCCATATCAAGAACAAAGATCTCTCCCCCGCTCCCAGTACTCATTGCTTGCAAGATTAACTGGCAAGCCTCTGGGATAGTCATAAAATAGCGCTGGATATCAGGATGAGTCACTGTGATAGGACCACCAGCTTGTAATTGCCTTTGAAATAAGGGCACAACCGAGCCAGCAGAATTTAAAACATTACCAAAACGCACTGTGATGAATTGAGTTTCTACCAATCTATCCATATTTTGACAGTAAATTTCAGCAACACGCTTTGTCGTTCCCATTACATTGGTAGGATTAACCGCTTTATCCGTTGAAATTAAAATAAATTTTTCAGCACCAATAGCAATACTCGCTTCAGCAACTATCTGTGTACCCAGTACATTATTCTGTACAGCACCTCTTACCTGCTCTTCAAGCATAGGTACATGTTTATAAGCAGCCGCGTGAAAGACAACTTGGGGTTGGAACTGATGGAAGAAATAATCAACAGCAACCTTGTCAGTTACTGACACTAAACCCAGTTCAAGAGTTATATCTGGAAATTTGCTTCTTAATTCCCCTTCAATTTTATATAAATTGAATTCACAATTTTCGATAATGAGTAATTTGCTTGGTTTAAGCGCCATAACCTGACGGCAAAGCTCGGAGCCAATAGACCCACCACCACCAGTTACTACAACTCGCTTTCCCTTAATAGATGCCGCAATCTTGTCCCATTCTAAACGAACCTGATCGCGCCCTAACAAATCCTCAATATTCACCTCCCTAAGCGCATTCACCTCCACACGCCCATCAGCTAATGCGGAGATGCTTGGCAAGGTACGGAAAGGGATATTGCAGCCCTCACATTGATCAACAATCCGCCGCATTAATGCTGAGCGTGCTGAAGGAATGGCAATTAAGATCAAATCGATCCGATGTCTTAAGGCAAGCTCGGTTAAATCATTGGTAGTCCCTAAAACCCTCACACCATGCACATCCATGCCTCGTTTGCTCAGACTATCATCAATGAGGCCAACGGGCAGATAAGATTGCGTTCGTTTTAAATCTCGGACCAGACTTTCACCCGCCTGACCAGCACCAATAATGAGTACTCGTTTTGAGGTTTTTAAAACACTTACCTTTGCGCGCTGTTCCCAGATTGATCGCATAACTAATCTTGCACTACAGAGCAAGATAATTAAAATCATCGCATAGAGAGGAAACACTGAACGCGGTATATGATGTAATAATGTACTGAGATAAAGCAGCGGAATAGCGATCATTGTTGCACTGAGCGTCGCTTTTATAATCCTCGCTACATCATTTAAGGATGAAAAACGCCAAAGGCCGCGATAAACCTTAAAATAATAATAAGAAACTATTTGTACTAGTGTTAGAACAGACAATGAGGCTAGAGAATAGCTAGTAACCAACATTGGCGGGAAGGGTTGCATGTTAAAACGTAGCCAATAGGCGCAATACCAAGCGAGAGGAATAGCAGCGAGATCATAGGCTAGAGCAGGCAATTTTTTATAAAATTTTTGAAAAAATGAATTAATCTTCAGCATAACTTTTTTGAAATCCTTTAAGAGGGTCCGGGTTGAAGCCAGCAAGTTGACTCATCCCCAAACTTCTTGGGCGTATATCTTACTACAGCTTTAATCCCTCGTATATCTGTGCTCAACACCGGCTGTTCTCCTAAATTCTAATAATCCTCCTTCAAGCCTAGCCTACTTGTACTCCTGTCCTACCTCTAAGCACATAAATCTCATACCTATATATAAACTCCACACTTTTTACTTCATAGGTTCGTTGGAACTTATAGATACTGTCATTTTTAAAGTGCTCTTTCAGGCAAGCATCTACAGGAGCATAGATGACATTACCATCGTTCTCTATCAACGAAGTCAAAATCACCACGGGTGGTTTTCTGACCATAACATCTGAGCAGAACCCCTGATACATATCGTTTTTGTAGATAGTGGTCATTGCTTTGTTATTTAAGCAGTAGGAATCAAGGTAAGGGAGCGGGCTAAGATAGGGAATTTGTCCACTATCTGCTAATACCACGGGACTATTCGCAGGTGCATTGTGATTCAACCAGGCTAATACCTTGTTGCGCAGCACATAACCATTTACTGGGTTAATTGTAAAATAGCGATAATTTTTTAGACTTGATGGTTTCAGGAATAGAAAGGCTATCCAGAACGCTAACATTAGGAGGCAGGCATAATAAAACAGATCCTTTTCTACTACAAAATAATCAAGGACTGTAGCCAATCCTGAAAAAGCCAAGGGTAAAAGCAGTACGAAAACAGGTAAAAACAAGCGATTATCAAGGGCAGAAACTGGATCAGCATGTGCTAATAGCGCCAAATACACTAATGATGGTAACCAAAAAAAATAATGTCGTTTATCTTCAGCTACATGCATTGCAACTAAGGAGAGAAAGAAAAACGGTAGGGCTAAAGTCAGATATGTTCTATTAAGCACCCAAAAGAAATCAGAAATGCCTTTGCAATAAACAGGGTTAGGAAACAAGCGACCATAATAGTGCCAACGCCAGAGAAAATAAGGTAAAAATATGGCGATACAGACTAAGCAGCCTGCCAAAAGCTTTTTGTAGTAATCCCCCTTCATTTCTTTAGGACTATCAAGTAAAGCCAAAGCAGCAAAAAGAATCATGAGAGCTGGTGCTTCTGGGCGAGTCAAACCGGCCATAGCAAGTAGAAACCCTGAAATTGCAAAAAAGGAGAGACTTGGTTTTTTTCTAGGTTCGGGATACAAACAGTAGCCCATACCGCGCAATAAAAAAAACAGGGAAAAGCAGATTAGGGCTTGATAAAAAATGGTTTCCAATCCACTAACAGACCAAATAATTTCTCCCCTATAAGCAAGCATCCACAAGCATGGGATGGTTGCTAGCCAACCTCTAAACCAGAAGCGCGACAGGCAATAGATTGCCAGAGAACTAAAAAGGAGGCTAATCACATTAACAGCCTTGAGTAAAACCACAGGATCTAAACCCATGCGAATCGCGAGAGCAGCTAAAACAACAAAGCTAAAATTGGAATAACCCTCAACAGGTTCATCACCAAGATTCCATATTAATCCATAGCCATCCACCCAATTCTTTGCATAGCGTAAGCTGATATACATATCATCGATTGTATAAGGCCAAACAGCGATAACCTGCAAAACTAACAAATAGAAAAAACATAGAAACAGGGCTAAAAACAGCCATTTTTTATTTGTGGTCATTTAAACAAAGCAATGAGAGTTAAGGTTAGAAAGCATAATAAATTAAATCGCGATAAATTATCAGCTGCAAAGATAGAAATTGGATCATCATTATCGCTACGATTTCGGGTCGTTAAGCGAGCAAAGCGCCATAGTCCAAAAGCCGCAAAAGGCAGGGTTAATAAAAAATAAAACGATTGGCCACGCGCAATAATGGTATAGAGTAGATAAATAATAAAACATCCAATTGCGACGCTATTAATCATCAAATCCAGAAAACGCGGAGAGTATTTTTTAAGTACAGCCCTAGTTGTAAATTGCAAGTCAAGCTGCTTTTCCAATCGGCGTTTACAAAGTGCAATAAATAAACTAATTAGGGTTGCCATGATGGTTAACCACCAGGAAATCGGTAAACCAATTCCTATTGTGCCTGCCAACACCCGCAGCATAAATCCACTGGCTATACAGAGCACATCGGCTACAGGTAAATTCTTTAAGTAATGGTTATAGGCAAGATTGACCAACAGATAGAGGCCTAAAAGCGCCGCAAGAGTACTCGAAATCGCCCATGCCAGCCCAAGCCCTCCAAGTAGTAATAATACAAGCATGCTCAGTGCAAAATCCAAAGAAATATCCCCTGAAGCTAAGGGTCTGCGACGTTTCTGAGGGTGTAGCCGGTCTTCTTCCCTATCCTGAAAATCGTTATAGATATAAACAGCACTAGCAATTAGACAGAAGGAGAAAGCAGCCAATAAAGCATCAGGCAGATAATCCAGATCTGAAGAATAGAAAACACCTAGAAGTACAAAAGCAGATTTAGTCCAATGTTTAAGTCTAAGAAGTAAAAAAAACTGTTTTATCGAGGAGGTCATAGCAACTGCTCAGGCTACATGTATCCACAAACTATATCATCAGCTTAGGCAAGAGCTCTAATAAAATTTCTCATATAATTATGAACATACTCAGCAAACCTTCTCCAACTTGGTCTTAATAAACTTAATTTTTGTAAATTTTGATCAAATAAGATTGCATTTAGGCAGTAAATCCCTGAGACTAATTTTAGGTAATAAGTCACGCCCTACATTCCGTCATCCAGAGCGCAGCGAAGGATCTCCGGAATTAGCACCGTGCCTCATTCAGGAGATCCTTCGCTGCGCTCCCAAAGACGTACGTCATGTCGAACGTAGAGAGACAGCTCCTGAGTGTGGCACGGTGCTAATCCCGGAAATCCGGGATGACGAGGTCTTTATCGATGTTTGCTCCAAAAGGGCTGGGGCGCTCTGGATGACGGGTTGCGTTAGAGAGCTGAACTATTACGTTTTTAGTCGATCTATAACATGGAAAGTGAGGATCTTATGGATTTTGTATTGTCTGACGAATTTATAATTAAACTAAAAAAAATCCGTGCTAGCTATGAGGCCCTAGCCAAGATCAATCTCAGCGAAGCTTCCCAGCCTTATGCCATCAGCATTTTCTTCGGGGCGAAAGATATCAAAATGCGTAATAGGCAAATTTCTTTTATTGAATCTATGCTTGCCTACTTAGAAAAAGACCTTCCTCAGACTCCTGATGATTCCTTTGATTCACAACGTTATTTAGCCGCCTTACAAATTCTTGTTTGTGTTTCATTCTATGTCAAATCACAGATCGATAAGACCTATACCCTTCCCCTGCGCTCTTCAGCCTCGGCAACCTTGGGTCAGTTACTTGATGATGCTATGGGATTAACTTACACCAACCCTCTTGACCTTGAAACACAAACCTATTGTTTACTTGCAGCAAAACGTCTCATCCAAACACCAGGTTGTTATGAGACCATCAATTCATGCCTTAAAGATTCTATTCCACCAAAGCTGTGGAATGATTTTACAGAATTTGTCTATCATGAATCGAAGCCCCTCAATCAAAATCTATTAGCAAATTTCCCTGCCACATCGATAATGATACCTATCTTCGCAAAGCCTTTAGAACTTGCCGGCTATGCAACTGGCTTTGTTCTTGGCGATATTGTTAGCAAATCAACTAAATTGATGCCTGCTCAATATGCCTTAACTACTGTCGTAGGCAGCGGACTAGTCTTGTTTGTTGGCTCCGGTGGCAGTCTGGCAGCTGTATTTATAGCCCCGACCCTTGCAAGCCGCCTGCTCGATGCTTATTGTGGTATTACACTGGCCTGGGTTATGGGTAATTCAATGAAGCTGGTTGGCAAAGGTCTAGGCTTTGGTGTTGGCATGACCCTCGATCTTAGTTGGAAAATGCTTTATTCAATTTGCTCGCAAATCGCCAGCCTCAATAATCAGAAAAGCTTAAAGCTAACTGGCGTTTCTCTACATGACGGCCAACGCATAATCGATGGGGTTCCCTTTAAATTTATAAAATTAGAAGAATGCCCTCCAGACCATAGTTTAGCTACTGTGAATATCAATCTTGCTGAGTCCTCTCTGAGTCTTCAAATTGATGAAAAACAGACAACAATACCGCTTACTGTATTGGATATTGAAGCTCAAGAAGAGGTGGATACAAGCTTATTAGCGGAAGAAGAGGAACAGAATAGAATGGCAGCTTATGGCGCATAAAAATGTAGCCTTGATGCAGCGCAGCAAGACTACTCTTGCTTAGTCTTCACAAAATTTGCAGCAACAAAAATGAGAAGCAATCCTGCAAACGCTCCCAAGACTGTACCTATACCAGGAAGCCTCATACTACCAATAGTAGCACCCAATCCCATTCCTAGAGCGGCCTCAGCACTATAACCGATAGAGCACCATATCGTTTCTGAAATGTTGTCTGAAGAAAGACTAGTTTGCATTTTGGTTTTTTTGTAAACCCTGTAAATTGTAATTAGAACAAAGAGCCAACAGCCAATTATTACACCAACAATCAGTCCACTAAAAATACCAAAAACAATTGAAGGGTCTATTCCAGGCCAAACGATGCTACAGTTATTGCAGAATTTATAACTATAACCAATAAAACCACCGGCAATAATTCCAAGTAAGCCACCTATAAAAGAGCCAATTAGCATCCCAATGGCTGCTGCAACATAAGTATTAGGGTTTTTAATAATCGATTCTAACCAGTTAATAAGATAATTCCCTGTATTTTTTATATTCATCAGACCTTATTCCTTTAATCAAAATCAGGAGTAATAGGTCACCCCCGTTACCCTAGGATAGTCGGTCATCCAGAGCGCAGCGAAGGATCTCCTGAATGAGGCACAGTGCCAATTCCTGAGATCCTTCGCTACGGAATATAGGGGATCAATCTATAGTTTTTCTAACCTATAATCTAGACTATGATAATAAAAAATTAATATATCCCTTCGAGCGATGACCAATAAGATAAAGCACGTTAACTCTAATCATTTTATTTTGATCCTTCCTATAACGGCCCTTCTAAGCACACCTTTTTTTTTATTTATTGATAGCCCCTATGCTGCTAAGTATTTTTCACAGGGCCAAGATATTGCCAATATTATTATGGTGTCGCTGTATTGTTTGTTTCTATTTACAGTGGATCGAAAACTATATTGGTTAATTTTTTTAATGACTCTGAGCAGCCTTTATGCAGAAATTCTTGGCTCTTTAATTCTTAGTTGGTATCAATACCGTTTAAAAAATATACCTATGTATATTCCTTTGGGGCATGCCGTGCTTTACGCAACGACCTATCAAATCTCTAGGCAACCAATTATATGGAAATACCATAAGGCTATAGAGAGCTCTTTAACAAAGTTGATATTTATTATCTCTTTTATGTCTTTGATATTACTGCGTGATATAGCTGGATTCCTTTGTTTCCTCATGTTTTTGCTAATTCTACGAACTCGAAAAAAACCACTGTTTTATTTATGCATGTTCATCCTTGTTTATAATCTAGAGTTTTTAGGTACTACTTTTTTAGTCTGGTCTTGGTATGGCACCTTAGGAAATCATCCTAATTACCCCTCGATTGGTCCCTTTCCTTCAGGTATTGCGGGTTTATATTTACTTATCGATTTGTGCAGCAATTCAATTTATTTTTATATTTTAAAGTCGTTTAAATTTATTCATAAAATAAGAATTAAAGGTAGAGCAGGAGCATTAACGACGCAGAATTATTTAATTAACTCACGCACTACCGATGTGGCATAACTTCCAGCAACCAGCCTGAATCGCAAATTTAGGGTTGCGTCATCTTGCCAATCCCATTGCAAATTTTCTACTTGCAACATGAACGGACGATAGGCACGCTCTAAACCTTGCTGTTCAAGAGCTTGGCACCAGTCTTTATAGCTGCTTAAGACCTCTTGCTGTATTGCCAAAGCATCCAAACCGGCTCTTTCCTGCCCTCGACCCCAAAGAGGTGCTGCGGGTGAAATATCAAATTCAACCAGACGTTTATAAATTACCTCATCGGGAACCTCTATAGAAAAAATACTATTTGTTCCTGCAAGTTGCATCACATCCCCTGCAAGAGCGTGATTCCAACTAGATCCTTTAACACGCTCAGCCAAGATCAGATTAAATAAATAGGATCGTGCAGCAGAATAATAGATTCCTCGTAAAAATCGATTTTTTATCTTTAGCCCTTGCAAAAGAACAGCCTCTGCCTTTATCAGGTTCTGTCCTTCATAACCAAAACGCTGAGGACCAAAATAATTGGGTACGCCTGTTGCTTGAATTTGTAACAAACGACTCTCTATTGCCAATTTGTCTGTCAGTTCACGCAGGGTCAATATGAAATCATTTGCTGCCAAGGCGCCTGTACGTAATTTTTTTAGATGTCGTTTTGATTCAAGAACGCGCCAGCCTTGGCCTTGTAATAATTCTGGCGAGGCAATCTCCTCTCCTGGGCAATGTACACAAAGCCATTGTGTAGTTAATGCCTGTCTGTCTTTTAATCCAGCATAAGAAATGTTTTTTTCCGATTTGCCTAGGGTGCGCGCGATAGCTTTGACTAATTCTTCGGTATTTAATCCCCGCTTTTCTACACGAAGAAATAGATGCTCTCCTTCCCCGGTTAACTCAAAATCAAGGACTTCATCAACTCTAAAATCTTCAGGGGCAGCTTTGAGAGTTCCAGTTGAATGAGGCTGTCCATAGGCATAAGGAAGTTCGGCAAAATTAAACATGGTTAGACTCTATTTTCAAACTGGGTTAGAACTATCGATAAAATGGTATTCAAGATCAAATTTTGTTGCGAGATGATTACCTAAAGCTTGGATACCATAACGCTCTGTCGCGTGATGGCCGCAAGCAAAATAATGAATGCCTAACTCCTTGGCCTGATAGAAAGTCCTCTCAGACACTTCACCACTAATATAGGCATCAACACCAAGATTATAGGCCTCTTCAATATAGTCTTGCGCAGCACCACTGCACCAGGCGACACGGTGAATTGGTTTCTCCGAGCCATGAATATATAGAGGTTCACGATCCAATTTTTCCTCTAACTGGCTTAGGAATTTCTTTGCTGAGATCGTTTTTGTTAAAGAACCCGACCAGAGCAAATCCCTGTTTTTACCAATTTTATGCTTTTTAATTGAATTAAAATTCAACAAGCGAGCTAAACAGGCGTTATTTCCTAGTTCTGCATGGCAGTCTAGCGGCAAATGATAAGCAAATAAGGAGATGTTATGCTTAATCAATCGGGCAATTCGCTCACGCTTCATTCCCGTTATAACAGGCGCTTCGCCCCGCCAAAAATAACCATGATGTACAAGTAAAACATCAGCTTCAAAAGCAACTGCTTGGTGAACAGCATCTAAGGATGCTGTTACCGCAGTACAAATTTTACGGATATGCTTTTCACCCTCAATTTGCATACCATTCGGTGCGTAATCATCATAGTCATTGCAAGCCAACAACTCATGAAGATAAGAGGCTAACTCATCGCGCGTTATCACGGTTCGAAGCTCGCTTAATATCTGCACCTAATACTGAAAGTTTTTCTTCAATACGCTCATATCCTCGATCAACATGGTAAACACGCTCAACGACCGTTTCACCCTCTGCTGCCAGACCAGCCAAAATAAGGCTAGCAGAAGCACGTAAATCTGTAGCCATAACTGGAGCACCTGTTAATCGTTCTACACCAGCTATCATCGCTGTATTACCATTCAAATGGATTTGAGCGCCCATACGTTGCAATTCCTGGACATGCATAAAGCGATTTTCGAAGATATTCTCAATGACAGAAGAAGAGCCTTCTGCAATGGTATTCAATGCCATAAACTGTGCCTGCATATCAGTAGGAAATGCGGGATAAGGTGCCGTTGATATGTTAACGGCTTGTGGACGCAACCCATGCATATTTAATGTAACCCAATCCTCTCCTATTGAAAGCTCAGCGCCAGCCTCTTCGAACTTACAAAGCAGAGATAATAAGTTATCCGGTTTTACTTTCCGTACAGTAACCTTACCACGAGTGATTGCGCCAGCAGTCAGATAAGTTCCTGCTTCAATGCGATCGGGCATAACGGTATAGCTACCGCCAGTTAAGGATTCAACACCAATTACTTCAATAGTTGGGGTACCTGCGCCGCTGATTTTTGCACCCATTTGGCTAAGGAAATTAGCCAAATCAACAATCTCTGGCTCACGCGCAGCGTTTTTAATGATTGTCTTTCCTTCAGCAAGCACAGCTGCCATCAGGATATTTTCAGTACCAGTTACGGTCACTGTATCAAATACTAAGGGCTTGCCTTCTAAACGGCCTCTTTTACAGCGAGCTTTAATAAAGCCATTTTTTACCGTAATATCAGCACCCATCATTTTGAGCGCCTTAAGATGTAAATCAACAGGACGTGTGCCGATTGCACATCCGCCCGGAAGGGAAACATCAGCTTGTCCAAATCGGGTCAGCAAGGGACCTAACACCAAGATTGAAGCCCGCATGGTTTTTACCAGCTCATAAGGAGCGACGTATTCGTTGACATGTGAAGAGTCCACCTGGACATTCATTTTTTCATCAACAGTTAACTGGGCGCCTAGCTGCCCCAGCAGTTCCATCATTGTTGTTACATCTTTGAGATGAGGAACATTCGAGATAGTTACATTATCAGTAGCTAGCAAGGTTGCTGCCATGATTGGTAAAGCAGAGTTTTTTGCTCCTGAAATCATGACTTCACCATTTAATGCCTTACCACCATTAATAATTAACTTATCCATGATTTTTCCCCCATTCTTCTTTTGTCAACGTCTTCATACTCAATGCATGAAGACTTCCACTGGTGATATATTCTTTTAGTTTAGCGTATACCCATTGCTGTCTTGCAACTTTTGATTTACCCAGGAAGGCCTCAGACACAATAGTGACTTGATAATGGTAGCCATCCCCTTCAACTTTGACGAAATCAACCTCTCCTGATTCTACAAGACGGCGTTCAATTTCTTCATTACTAATCATACAGCTTGCCTCATTTATACAACTTTCTAAAATAATCGCAGATCGGATTGTAGGCTGGGCTTGTCAGCCCAGCCTACAATTTTTTATAACTTTCTTAACATCCAGGCTACATTCTGTCATCTCATCACTACGGAAATGACAGCAAATTAACTCAATAACATTCCATCCACACCACAAAACTCTGCTAAAGCCAGGATCATCTTAGGCATTCCTGTAATTATGCAGGTCTTTTTTTGCGCGTTACAAAGCCTTCTTGCCTCAATTAATAAAGCCAGACCAGCACTATCACAGTGAGTGACCTCGCTTAAATCGACCCTCAAATCACTGTCTTTGCTCTTATGGCAAAACTTAATCAGGCGCTGGCAATCTGCCTGCACTGTCTCAAAGGTCATATCCTGTGATGGCTTAAATGATTGCACGTTAGGCTGCCTTACTTACGTTATGCTGGCGCATTTGTTTGATTAGTTCTTGCATGCTGGAATTTTGTAAGGCCTCAGCAAACTGTGAACGGAAACTCTGTAACAAGCTAACACCTTCTACACTCAGATCGTAGATTTTCCAGTCACCGCCGGTAAAAACCAGGCTATAGCTTAAAGGAATATTCTTTCCGTTTGAGCGGATTATGACGCTGTTTACCCGGATAAAACGGCTATCTAATGAACCCCTTATAGGCATAAATTTGATGGTTTCATCAGTATATTCAGCTAAAGGTGTTGCATAGGTACGAATTACTAATTGAGTAAAAGCCTTAGAAAATTGTTGCTTATCCGCTGCGGAAGCTGCTCCCCAAGCTTTACGGCCTAATACAGAGCGCGACATACCACTGACATCAACATTAGGCAATAAATAACGTTCTACTGCTTGGTAAATTACTTGCGAATTATCTTTTAAACTCCCTTTGTTTTGCTTAAGAGTCGTAAGAATTTGGTTAGCTGTTCCCTCGAGCATGGGTATCGGTGATGCTTGAGCCCATAGCAGTTGGGTAAATGTCCATACTACAGCAAAAACAATAGATTTTATTCCCTTCATGATTCACCTATTTTTTAATATTAAACAAAAGTTGACCAATCAAGTTCTCAAGAATAATCGCCTCTTGAGTCTTAGGTATCACATCCCCATCACGCAAATATGGATGATCTTTACTTTCTTCATCATCAAAACCCGGAACGATACTAATATAATTCGAACCAATCAATCCCTCAGTTAAAATACGAGCTGAAGAATCTTCATAAGGAATAGGCTTATCTTTGCGTAACAGCATAGTTACTTTGGCATTTAATTCACCAGGTTGTAACTCAATACGCGTTACTTCGCCAATTCTTACACCAGCTACAGTGACTGGCGCTCTAACTCTCAGACCACCGATATCAGTGAACTCTGCTGTCACGCGATAGCCTTTAGTTGGAACTAAGCTTGATACACCACTCACTTTCATTACCAAAATTAATAAGGCGCCCAGGCCCAATAACATAAAAATTCCGACGCTTAGATCAACATTTCGTTGCCTAGTATTCATTTACCAACCTCCAATCATCACTGCTGTCAAAAGAAAATCTAGCCCTAGCACAGCAAGCGACGAATAAACTACAGTTCGTGTAGTTGCTTGACTGATACCCTCCGCCGTAGCGATACAACTAAAGCCTTGATAGACCGCTATCCAGACTACAACAAAAGCAAATACAACACTTTTGATGATTCCGCTCAAAACATCGATACGGAAATTCACAGAGGCCTGCATATTAGACCAGAAAGTTCCATCATCAACGCCTAACCACTGTACACCAATAAAATAACCACCATAGATTGCAACAGCAGAAAATATCAAAGCCAGCACAGGCAAAGAGATAAGTCCGGCTAGAAAGCGTGGATAAACCACTCGGCCTAAGGGATCAACACCCATCATATCCATACTTGCTAATTGCTCTGTGGCTTTCATTAGCCCAATCTCAGCTGTCAAAGCAGAACCAGCACGACCTGCAAAGAGCAAGGCGCTAATTACTGGTCCTAACTCTCTAGCAATACTTAAAGCCAAAAGTTGGCCAAGCTGGCTGCTTGCTCCAAATTTTTGTAGGGTGTTATAACCTTGTAATCCAATCACCATACCAATAAACAAGGCTGAAACAACGATAATCAAACAAGATAAAACACCAACAAAATAAAGTTGAGAGCGTAATGCTGGCCAAAGCCTAGGCAAGTCAGGGTTTCTAGTAAATATTCTCAGTAGAAATACACCTGAACTCCCTACTGTCTGCAAGGAATTTACACCTCGCTGCCCTAAGCGCATTATCATATCAAGCATCGAGCAACTCCTCTGTATATGGGCGTGCTGGATAATGGAATGGCACTGCTCCATCAGCTTCACCATGCATAAATTGTTTTACCTGTGGATCGGTTGAGTTCTTCAACTCAGCAGGCGAACCTTGTCCAATCAGACGCCCACCAGCGATAAGGTAGATATGATCAGCAATGGAACAAGTCTCCTCAACATCATGAGAAACAATAATAGTGGTTGTTTGCAAGAGTTGGTTTAAGCGCTTTATTAACCGTACCAGAACACCCATAGAAATAGGATCCTGCCCAGTAAAAGGCTCGTCATACATCATTAATTCAGGATCAAGAGCAATAGTTCTAGCTAATGCGACCCGCCTTGCCATTCCACCCGATAGTTCATCGGGCATCAATTGCGCCGCGCCGCGAAGACCTACGGCCTCTAACTTCATTAGCACGATATCCCGCAACATTTCATCATTTAAGTTGGTATGTTCACGAAGGGGAAAGGCAACATTGTCAAAAACGGATAGATGGGTGAATAAAGCCGAACTTTGAAATAACAGCCCCATTTTTCGCCGGGCTAAATACAACTCTTTATGGGAGAGTTGATGGATATTGGCACCATTAACAAGTATTTCACCTGCCGCTGGCTCCAGCTGCGCTCCGATTAGCCGTAAAAGCGTGGTTTTACCGCTGCCGCTTGGGCCCATAATCGCAGTAATTTTGCCTCGTTTGACTTCCATATCAACGCCATCAAAGATATGGCGATTACCCCGCGCAAAAGTGAGGTTGGTGATGTGCACCAAATTATCCTGCATGTTCATTCATTCCGGGTTTTATAAATTTTCGAGATATCGATTATACCTGTAAAGAAAAAAAATACTATGCTAGAATTCCTCGCTGGTTTAAAGGGTGGCGCTATCTAAACAGAACGCATTAAATACCTAGCAGGACACAAAAATAGAGGTAGAAAAAAGCATATGAATTATTGCAAATTAGGCCTCGCGGTCATTGAAACGGAAGCACAAGCAGTTTTTAAATTGACCCAACGTATAGATCATCGTTTTGAAACCGCCTGTGAACTTTTGTTAGCCTGTAAAGGGCGCGTTGTAGTAACAGGTATGGGTAAGTCAGGCCACATAGGCAGCAAAATCGCAGCAACTTTTTCCAGCACCGGAACCCCCTCTTTTTTTATGCACCCAGGTGAGGCAAGCCATGGCGACCTAGGCATGATCACCAGGCAGGATACAGTACTCGCAATATCCAACTCAGGATTTACCGAAGAAATTATTACTCTGCTCCCACTGCTAAAACGTCTTGAAGTACCTTTGATCACCCTTACTGGGAATGAAGAATCAACCCTGGCAAAGGCAGCTGATGTTAACCTGGATATTAGTATCGAGCAGGAAGCTTGCCCCTTAGGGCTTGCACCAACAACCAGCACTACCGTATCGCTGGTGATGGGTGATGCACTAGCTATCGCCCTTCTTCAGGCACGTGGATTTAGCGCTGAAGACTTCGCTCTCGCCCATCCCGGTGGCGCACTTGGCAGACGGCTTTTACTCCGTATTGACGAACTCTGCCATCATAGTAATGAATTACCCTTGATTTCCGAACAGGCAACCATTAGCGAAGCACTCATTGAAGTGACTGAAAAAAAATTAGGAATGACCTGCGTGGTTGATTCGCATGGTTATCTTGCTGGCGTCTATACTGATGGCGATGTAAGACGGACGCTTACACGAAATTACGATATTAATACAACACCGATTTCCAGTGTTATGAGCCGCGACTGTAAAACCGTTACTAAAGGTCTTCTTGCAGCAGAGGCCTTAGCGATAATGCAAAAGCACAGTATTACCTCGCTAGTTGTTGTTGATGAGCAGAAAAGACCAACTGCTGTCATACATCTGCACGATTTGCTCCGTGCCGGCGTATTTTAATCTGTTTTTTGAGAGAAAAAATGAACGAGTTAGCCAAAGTAAAAAATATTAAGTGTTTAATTTGTGACGTTGATGGCGTTTTAACTGATGGCCTGCTCTACCTTGATAACTATGGTAATGAATTAAAGAGCTTTCATGTGCAAGATGGCATAGGGTTAAAATTGCTCATGGCAGCGGGCATAGAGGTCGCAGTGATTACTACTTCACAAAACGCTGTTATTGATCACCGAATGAAACAACTCGGCATCAAACATTACTTTAAAGGGCAACTTGAGAAGACCGATGCTTATAACCAGTTAAAAGCACGTTTAAACCTGAACGATGAAGAGTTTGCCTATATTGGTGATGACCTACCTGATTTGCCAATTATTAGACAGGTTGGCTTTGGCGTTGCAGTAGCTAATGCGGTGAGCCAGGTTAAAGAATTTGCTGCCTGGCAAACTGAGAAAACAGGCGGTCGCGGAGCTGTTCGCGAACTCTGTGAGCTAATTCTTAGATCGCAAAACTTGCAAGATCTTGCCCTAAATCGGTATTTAGCATCATGAACGCCGCAAAACAAGCTGCCTGGTTATGTTGTTTACTATTAGTTTTGGCTGGTTCAGGACTATACTTCGCCAGTGCTAAGCCAATTAAACGATTGGATGATACTGCTCTTTCCAAAACGGCAGATATGATTATTTCCAATTTAACTGTCATGCGTTTTGATGAGAAAGGTAAGCTTATTAACTACTTACATAGTCCCGAAGCACAACACATCCCTGAGAATAATACGCATTTTTTTAAGTCGCCCCGTTTATCCCTTGCGCAAGAAAATCAACCTGACTGGGAAATCAGTTCTCAAACAGCAAGGGCTATTAATGGCGGTGAGAAAATTACTTTTAGCCATAATGTGGTTGTGCATCAGGATAAGAACAAGCGTGGACAAGAAAGCACGTTAAAAACGGAAGAATTGCACTACTTTTCTAAAACAAAAATCGCTAACACTGACTTAGATGTCAGTTTCGAACAACCTGGTAATATTGTTCACTCAAAGGGCATGAAAGCTAACCTTGAGGAAAAACGAATACAATTACTGAGCCAAGCCCATGCAACCTTCGAGCCCACAAAACATGGTTAAAACAAAACGACTTCAGCTTTTCGCTTTGCTTGCGCTTACCCTAGCAAGTTCTGTTTGTTTAGGCTTGCCGGATGATCGGGAAAAGGTTTTAGAGTTATCAGCCGACCAAGCTGACTTGAATCAACAGACTCATCATGGCGAATATACGGGTAATATACAACTTGATCAGGGCTCATCCCATTTACGCGCTGCATTTGCGATTACTGAGGGTGATAAGCAAAATAAATTAGTGATGGCAGAGGCCATGGGTGATCAAAAAGATCCAGCCCATTTTTGGACACTAACTGCTGCAGATAAACCACCCTTGCATGCCTATGCAGATACCATTCGTTATTATCCAGATCGACATCTGATTGAGCTTATTGGACATGCGCTAGTAACCCAGGGGGATAACTCCTTCTCAGCGCCCAAAATCAGCTATGATACAGTCGAACAACATGTTATTTCCAAAAGTGATGGAAAAAATCGTACAACCATAATTATTCACCCAGAGAAAAAGGCATGAGTGAGCTGTCGGCCAGACATTTAAAAAAATCATTTAAAACACGCACTGTGGTTAACGATGTATCTATTAATATTCGCCGCGGTGAATGCGTTGGTCTATTAGGTCCCAATGGTGCTGGTAAAACAACCTGTTTCTATATGATTGTTGGCTTGCAATCCTGTGACGAAGGGCAAATTATTCTTGACAACCAGGATGTTACCAAAGAGCCGATGCATAAACGAGCACGCAGGGGAATTGGCTATTTGCCGCAAGAGGCCTCCGTTTTTCGCAAGATGACCGTTGCCGAAAACATCCTATCTATTTTGCAGTTACGCAAAGATCTCAGTGAGCAAGCACGAAATGAAAAACTGGATCTACTCATGCACGAATTCCATATCTCTCACCTACATAAAAGCCTAGGTATGAGCTTATCAGGCGGTGAACGCCGTCGCGTGGAAATTGCCCGTGCTCTAGCCATTGAGCCTCATTTTATCTTGCTTGATGAGCCTTTCGCCGGCGTTGACCCTATTTCTGTACTGGATATTAAGAGAATTATTTCTCATTTATGCGATAAAAATATTGGCGTCTTGATCACCGATCATAATGTGCGTGAAACGCTTGATATTTGCGAGCGTGCCTATATTGTAAGCCAGGGCAAGATCCTTTGTGAGGGGTCGCCGGAAATGATCCTCGCAAATAAGCAGGTACGAGCTGTCTATTTGGGCGAAGAGTTTTCCTTATAGTGGGCAAATGTTAGGAAAGAACTTCAAACCAGCTGCCCCTCATCCGCCCTACGGGCACCTTCTCCCCTTTGGGGAGTTTGAGGTTGCAAGAAATACAGACTTTTTGTGAATAGGCCCTTATAACATGATAGTTTTGATAGACAATTACGATTCATTCACTTATAACCTAGTGCAATATTTTCAAATGCTTGGCCAAGAGGTTCTCGTTTTTAAAAATGACCAAGTTTGTCTTAGCGAAATTGATCAACTGTCCCCCAGTCACTTGGTTATTTCTCCCGGCCCTAAAGGCCCAGAAGATGCTGGTATTTCACTTGCAGTGATTAAACATTTTTATCAACGCCTACCTATTTTAGGAATCTGCTTGGGTCATCAATGCCTAGCCTATTCCTTTGGTGCTTCGATTATTTCTGCCCCGGAAATAATCCATGGCAAAACCTCTGCAATCAGGCATCACAAACAAGGGCTTTTCCGTAATCTACCAAGTCCTTTCCAAGCAACCCGCTATCATTCCTTGGCTGTTGATGTTAAAACCTTAGCAGAGAGTTTTGCGATTGATGCCTGGGCTGGGGAGACAATTATGGCAATCTCCCATCGTCAATACCCCCTTTATGGTCTACAATTTCACCCAGAAGCAATTTTAAGTGAACATGGCCTACAACTTTTAACTCATTTTTTATGTACATGAAAATCAATAAATTATTAGAGCAATTGATTAACCATCAATCCTTATCAGCACAGCAAATGAAAGAGCTAATGCTCGCCTGTATGAGCGGCGAATTAACTGACGCACAAATTGCTGCTTTCTTAGTTTTGATGCGGATGAAGGGGGAAACCGTCGAAGAATTAACCAGCGCCGCGTCGGTCATGCTGAAGTTAGCTCACTGCATAGACTTGGGCGAAGAGCTTATTGATATTGTAGGTACTGGTGGTGATGGAAAAAATACCTTTAACATTTCAACTGTTAGTAGCTTTGTTGCCGCGGCTGCGGGCGCCAAGGTAGCCAAACATGGCGGGCGTTCTGTATCAAGCCGGAGTGGTAGCGCCGACTTATTAATGCATGCCGGTTTTGAACTGAATTTGACTGATGAGCAATTAAACCAATGCATGCAAAGCTGTGGCCTAAGCTTTTTATTTGCGCCACATTTTCACCAAGCAATGCAACATGCTAAAAATGCTCGCCAACAACTTGGTATAAGAACTCTCTTTAATTTTCTTGGCCCCTTGGTAAATCCTGCCCGAGTGAAAAAACAGGTCGTTGGTGTCTTTGCTAATAACTGGCAAGAACCCTTAGCTAAGGTGCTTGCTAATTTAGGATCTAAACGAGCCTTTGTGGTCAATTCGCGAGATGGCATGGATGAGGTCAGTATTTCAGCAATTACGGATGTCGTTGAGTATCATGAGGGACTCTATAAGCAATGGTCTATTGATCCCAAAGACTACAACTGCTTTCATGCTAGTCTTGATGCAATTGTTGTTGACTCCCCAGCACAGAGTCTTGCGATAGCCCAAGAAGTGCTGGATGGCAAATCAGGACCCGCTCGTGATATTGTCTTGCTAAACACAGCTCTAGCCCTTTTCTGTGCAGAATTAACAGCAACTTTTGGCGATGCTGTAGAAAAAGCAAGGTTGGCCATTGATAGCGGTGAAGCACTGAATCGCTTTAATCAACTCAAAGAATTAACCCATACTTTTAAGACTATCTAATTATGACCAGTATATTAAATCGCATTGGCGAGCATAAACGCCAGGAAGTAGAAGCAGCAAAACGTACTAACCCCCTAAGCAGCCTTAATCTGGCTGATGCCCTGCCCCCGCGTGATTTTGTAGTTGCCTTGCAAAAAAGAAATCCAGCCATCATTGCAGAAATTAAAAAAGCCTCCCCAAGCAAAGGCTTAATTCGTGAAGATTTTGAAGTGGCAACCATCGCCAAAATCTACGAACAACATGGAGCAAGCTGCCTTTCGGTCCTAACAGACATTGATTTTTTTCAGGGACATCCCAGCTATCTTGCCCAGGCAAAAACAGCAGTATCCTTACCAGTCTTACGCAAAGATTTCATCATTGACAGCTATCAGATTTATGAAAGCCGTGCCTTGGGCGCCGATTGTATATTACTGATCGCTGCTATGCTTGATGATCAGCAATTATATGATTATTGCCAATTAGCCCAAGAACTGAAAATGGCTGTGCTTGTAGAGAGCCACACACTTGAAGAATTCCAACGTTCCTTGCCTTTACCAACTCCGCTAATGGGTGTTAATAACCGTAGTTTACATAGCTTCATCACTAATTTAGAAACCAGTCTTAACCTGGTAAACCATCTCCCCGCAGATAAAATTCTAATTACAGAAAGCGGCATTAATACTCGCGGTGACATTGAGCTTATGCAAGAGCATGGGATCAACAGCTTTCTCATTGGGGAAAGTTTAATGCGCTGTGAAAATATTGGTGCAAAGCTGGATGAGTTCATGGGGGTATAAATCACGTTAATGTCATGGCGAAGATCTAAGGGATGGTGAACAAATCTTATTCTTTTGGGCTAGTTTAAGATTCCATTTAACAAAAAATTGTTTTACTGTGCTAAATTTAGCATAATGAAGCCCTTTTTTTATTTCTGAGAAACTATGTCACAAAAGAAAATAACAATCGATCTTCTCAAACAAATAGTAGCGACAGCTGAGAAAAATCAAGCAGGCGATACTGCAGATTACATTCCCGAATTAGCTAATGTTAACAAAGAGTTAACTGCTATGGCAGTTAGTACGCTTGAAGGTGAAACCCATTCTTACTCTAATATGCCTCTGGAACCAGTTACCTTGCAAAGCACGGGTAAGTTGGTTCCTCTTATAGGTTTACTTGAAGAGTTCGGAGCAGAACAGCTCTTTGAATGGGTGAAAGTTGAGCCTTCGGGAGATGATTTTGCTTCGATTACCCGCCTTGCACAATTTGGTCCAAAACCATCTAATCCTATGCTCAATGCGGGCGCAATTACTTTATGCTCCCATATCCCTGGTATTGGCGAAGAACAATTTGCCTGGCTCGAACATTGGGTACAAAAATTATTTAATCAGCGCTTAACTATAAATCCCTTAGTGTTTGCTTCTGAAAAAAGAACCGGTGATCGCAACCGTTCATTGGCCTATTTACTCAAAAGCCGTAAGAACTTAGGCGCGGGAGTCAATGAGACACTCGAATTGTATTTTGCTCTCTGCTCCTATGAAGCCTTGCTCGAACAAATGCTCTATTTGCCAACAATGCTTGCTAATGGCGGTAAAGACCCACTAAGTGGTAAACAAATTATTTCCTCAGAAACCTGCAAAATAACCTTGGCTATCATGGCTACCTGCGGCCTTTATGACGAAACAGGAACCCATATGGTCAAAACAGGCATCCCAGCGAAAAGCGGCGTTTCTGGATACACAATCGGCGTGGTTCCACGCAAGGCAGGAATCGTCGTTTTAAGCCCTAGAGTCAACCCCAAGGGTAATAGCATTCGCGGGGAAATTATGTTGGAAGAATTATCTCGTACCATGCATTGGCATTTTGCAGAGCTGTAGCCCCCCTTATATCCCCTCACTACCATTAAGTTAAGGGCATTTGTCATTCCCGCGAAGGCGGGAAACTATTTCTAGCTAAGCACAGTGCCAATGTAGAGATGGTTTCCCGCCTTCGCGGGAATGACAAAACCTTCCTAACTTAATGGCAGTAACTGTACCCTCTCCCCCACGCTAAACGCGGTGGAGAGGGAATCAAAGGGGAGCTGTAGCACAATGCAACTCAACCATCCTCATAAGGCTCAGGACTATCATAAGGCTCAGGCTCTGGATCATCATAGGGATTAGGCTCATCCGGTTCAGGAAGTTGAGGATCTTCCATAGGTGAGGCTGGTATTTCCTCGGGATGTTCAGCAAACAAAGGTTCCATATTCGTAAAAACTCGCTAAAATCTCCTGTATCTTAAATATAGTCTATCTACCATGCATAACGACCCTAAGGCTCTCACTGTTAGCCAACTCAACCGTCAGGTACGCTCCTGGTTGGAGATGGAGTTAGGTGAAATCACTGTGATTGGTGAAATATCGAATTTAGCCAAACCCAGCTCTGGCCACCTTTACTTCAGCCTTAAAGATCCTGGTGCGCAGATCCGCTGCGTTTATTTTCGCAATCATCATGACCTTAACAGCAAAAACTTTAAAGACGGCCAACAAGTTCTCGCTCAAGGACGTTTAAGCTTGTACGAGGCCAGAGGGGACTATCAGCTTATTGTGCATTCATTAAGCGAAGCTGGCTTAGGTGAGCTTTATCGTCAATTTGAATTGCTAAAGGCAAAATTGCAGGCTCAGGGTTTATTTGAGGAAGCAAGAAAAAGGAAATTACCCCTCTACCCCTCTGTCATCGCCGTAGTTACTTCAAGCTCAGGCGCTGCTCTTCGCGATATATTAACAACCTTAAAACAGCGCTATCCCCTGGCCGCAGTCAAAGTTTATGCCAGTGAGGTACAGGGAAAGGACGCGGCTCAACAGCTGGTTAATGCCCTTAACAGGGCAAACAAAGAGGCTGTAGCCGATGTGCTTATTCTGGCCAGAGGTGGCGGTAGTATTGAAGACTTATGGGCATTTAATGATGAGCGACTGGCTCTGACAATTAGTCAAAGTGCAATTCCCATTGTCTCTGGTGTTGGTCATGAAACTGACTTTACCATTGCTGATTTTGTCGCCGATTTGCGAGCAGCAACCCCCACTGCAGCAGCACAAGCAGTGACTCCAGACCAATTTGACTTAAAAAACAGGCTAGCAACTCTTGAGGAACGGATTTTCAGGGCTACAAAGCGCCTCATTCAGCATCAACAACTCCTGCTATCCCATCACATCGCTAAGTTTTTATCACCAGCCCAGCTTATTAACAAATATTGGCAAACTATTGATTATCAAGAACGACAGCTTAATCACCATATGCGAGGCCTGCTCTTTCAAAGGCAAAAGCAGCTGCATCTCTTAACTACCAAGCTCAATGCTAGAAATCCAATGGCGCTTGTACAACAGACCAAGGCCAAAGTACAAGGACTTGAGCAACGGTTATCCCAAGCGATGATGGAAAAATTTAATAAGCTAAAACATAAACTTAGTACGAATATGGCAACCTTGCATGCTGTTAGCCCCTTGGCTACTCTGGATAGGGGTTATGCCTTAGCTACCTATAAGAAATCAGTTTTATTTAATTCTGTTCAAGTCAATATCGGTGAGACTATTAATGTTCGCCTGGCGAAGGGTAATCTTTTGTGCCAGGTCATTAATAAAAACGAAGAGGTTTAAAAATGTTCGATCAGTTATCAGCCAGTCTCACCCAGATTGTCAGTCAAACTCAGGCAAATATGAAAACACTTGCTGTTATTCTAGCAATCCCCTGGGCTGTCTTTTTTCTTAACCAAATGATGGGCAAGCGCCTACTCTACTTAGGCATAATTCCTAGGCATCTTATCGGCCTCCCCGGTATTATTTTATCGCCCTTACTGCATGCCAATTTTAATCACCTTTTCTTTAACTCCATCCCCTTAGCAGTCTTAGCGAACTTCATTTTAATCAATGGGTTAACCTATTTTCTGTGGGCAACTCTAATTATTACCCTACTTAGCGGCATCTTAGTCTGGTGTTTTGCTAAGCCAGGAATCCATGTTGGTGCAAGCGGTGTTATTACCGGTTATTGGGGACTCTTGGTTAGCGATATTTTCAACCAAGGCTCAGCAACAGCAATAATCTTAGGTCTTATCAGTGTTTATTATTTCGCAGGTATTTTCTTTGGCATTTTTCCAGGGAAAAAAGGCGTGTCTTGGGAAGGGCATTTGTTTGGTTTATTGTCGGGCTTAGCTACTAGTTATCTTATTCGTTATGTTGGTCTGGTGAGTGCAGGTTAAGAACAGAACTTCGAACCAGCAGCCCCCTCATCCGCCCTGCGGGGAGAAGGTGCCAGCAGGGCGGATGAGGGGTGCTTCACCCACCAACCTACAATCAACTTAAAGCAAAATTAACACCCAATTGTTTTTGCAAAGCATTCTGATAAACAACCTGGGCGATGCTAATATCCTGAATTGCTAAACCGACAGATTTGAACACTGTTATTTCCTGTTTATCAGCTTCATTAGCAGTCAATATCACCTCACCTAACTCTCGAATTGCTGACTGCTCTAACATTTTATTTTTAATCGCGCTAACAATTTCACCTGATTCGGCAAGCACCGCTTCCAGCTGGTCAGCAACAACGATTGAATGGGCCATCACATCATTGGCAAGCTCACACATTTCAGTGGAGTGAGAACCTATTGCGTTGATATGTACGCCCGGTTTTAAATCTTTAAGATAGAGGAGCGGTTGAGTGCTCCCTGTTGCCGTGCAAATAATATCAGCCTCTTTAACCGCATCGCTAATGTCATCATAGGCCTTGCTTTCAAGACTGCTATCAAGTGATCTTGCAAAGGCCTGTGCATTTTCCTTATTGCGGGACCAGACTGAAACTCGTTTAATATCGCGAACTGCTCTGACCGCCTCAAGTTGTGTCAGGGCTTGGGTGCCTGAACCGATAATTGCCAAATGCTCAGCATCCTCTCTTGCAAGATATTTGCTAGCCAAACCCGACACAGCGCCTGTCCTCAAAGCAGTCAGATAAGCCGCTTCCATCATTGCCAGAGTTTCACCACTTTTAGCATCAAGCAGCACAATAGCGCCATTAATAGCGGGCTTAGCCTTATGCAAATTATTAGGAAAAATAGAGACAAGTTTTACCCCCAAAGCCTCTTGTCTTTCTAAATAACCAGGCATTGTTAAAGATAAAGCACCTTCTTTGGCAACAGCCACCGGAGTTCTTAAGGGTAAAACAACCTCTTTATTAATGAGTTGTTTAAAAGCAATTTCCATCACATCGATAGCCTGCTTCATGTTAATACATTGTTTGATCTCATTTAGCGTTAAAAGGGTAATATTCATAAATTCTCTCGTTATTAGGCTCAATGACCTGTATATCTGGGGGGCTTATAAATCTTTTCAAGGCCATTAGATGTCTATGATGAAGAGACAAGCTAGCCTCTTTTCCGAAATCCCGCGGCTTGACCGCGGGATTTCGGGGCTTTTTTTGGATTGCCACTTCTATCACCCTAAATTTTTGTCCACTGCCCAAAGGTATAGTATACTTCTGCGCCTTGTTCTAAAGGCTTTAATTCCAGTCATGGCAACAACAATACTTCAACATCCCGCGGTAGCTGCTAAGCAAGTTTGGGGACAGCTTTATGGCTGTAGTCTTCCCTTAGCGCTTGCTGAATACTGTCAACAAAAAAAAGGGATTAAATTATTAATCACTCCTGACAATTTAACAGCAGGACAGCTACTTGCCGAGCTCGAGTTTTTTCTTGATAGAAAAAACAATCCGCAAGAATTACTGTTTTTCCCCGACTGGGAAACCCTGCCCTACGATCAATTTTCACCTCACCAAGATATCATTTCCGAACGACTAGCAACCCTAAGCAGACTCCAGCAAAGCAGCAATGCGATAGTGATTAGTTCGGTGAGCACCTTAATGCACAGGCTTTGCCCGCCACAATTCCTGCATCACCATGCCCTAATGCTCAAAGAAGGACAAACCCTAAACTTAGAGCAATTCAGGCATCAGTTGCAGCAAGCGGGATATCACTCCGTCAATAAGGTTCTTGAACATGGCGAATATGCTATTCGTGGTGCCATATTTGACGTATTTCCCATGGGTAGTTCCTTCCCCTTTCGCATTGAATTATTTGATGAGGATATAGATAGCCTGCGTCAATTTGATCCTGAAACCCAACGAACCATTAGCAAACTCAGTGAGATCCATGTCTTACCAGCACGTGAATTTCCTTTAAATGAGCAGAGTATTACACTCTTTCGCCGAGCCTTTAGAGAGCAATTTACTGGAAACCCTAGCCAATGCCCTGTGTATGAAGCAGTTAGCGATGGCCAGTTCCCTTCTGGAATTGAATATTATCTTCCCCTATTTTTTGAGCAAACAGCGACTTTTTTTGATTATCTACCTGCCGATGCCGCTGTATGTTTGGTGGAAGCAATCCAGGAACAGGCCGAACAATTTTGGCAGGAATTATCAACGCGCTACGAGCAACGAAGTTATGATATTTCTCGCCCCATTTTAAAACCAAACGCCTGTTTTTTGACTCCAACCGAATTATTAACTGAAGCCAACAAATACCAACAACTACGCTGCTTCCATGAGACTGTAGAAAAGAAAGGTGCCCTATATAATTTCGAGATTGTGAAAGCCCCTTCTCTTCCCTTAGAACGGCAAAGTACCCAACCCTTAAGCAAGCTTGCTCACTATCTGGCAGCGGCTGACAAACGTTATCTCTTGGTGGTTGAAAGCGCTGGCCGACGTGAGGTCTTGTTGGATTTGCTGCGCCAAAATGAGTTAAGTGCAAAAACCCAAGACTCTTGGCAAGACTTTCTCAGCGATGATGCGAAGGTCAACATTACTACGGGGCCACTGACTCAGGGCGCTGAATTGCTTGAGCAAAATCTTGCAATCATTGTTGAGGCGCAACTTTTTGGCGAACAGGTTATTCCCCAACGACGCAGCAGCCAAAAGTCTGTTGATCCTGATTTAATCATTCGTGACCTGGCTGAGCTTCGCCTTGGCGCTCCTGTTGTGCATATCCAATTTGGTGTTGGGCGATATCAAGGGCTAAAAACTCTTGAAAGTAATGGCTCAGCCAATGAGTTCCTCATCTTAGCTTATGCAGGGGATGATAAAATCTATGTGCCAGTTACCTCCTTGCACCTCATCAGCCGTTACACCGGGGTCGATAGCGAACACGCGCCCTTGCATAAACTCGGTAGCGATCTCTGGCAAAAAGAGAAAAAACGAGCGGCGGAAAAAATTCATGATGTCGCCATTGAGCTTTTAGAAATCTATGCAAAACGAGAAGCTAAACCCGGTTATGTCTACGAGTTTAATGCTAGCGAATATCAACGCTTTGCCAGTGGTTTTCCCTTTGCTGAAACAACTGACCAGCTAAGATCAATTGAACAGATTATCAAGGACTTACAATCACCGCGCCCGATGGATCGCCTAATTTGCGGTGACGTAGGCTTTGGTAAAACTGAGGTTGCCATGCGCGCCGCTTTCTTGGCCGTTCAAAATGGCAAACAAGTCTGTGTGCTTGTGCCCACCACACTTTTAGCGGGTCAGCATTTTGAAACCTTCCGCGACCGTTTTGCTGAATTCCCAGTCAATATTGAATTACTATCTCGTTTCCGCAGTGCTAAAGAAGCGGAAAAAATTGTTGAATCACTTAAAGACGGACGAGTTGATATTGTCATCGGGACACATAAGCTCTTTTCCAAGGACATCCAATTTAAAAATCTTGGCCTGCTGATTATTGATGAAGAACATCGCTTTGGGGTTAAACAAAAAGAACATATCAAAGCTCTACGTACCAATGTTGATATTTTATCAATGACTGCCACCCCTATTCCGCGAACCTTGAATATGGCGATGGCCAATATCCGTGATATTTCACTAATTGCTACTCCACCGGCGAAACGTCTAGCAGTCAAAACCTTCTGGCAGGAAAGGAATGAGCCCATTTTAAGAGAAGCTCTGCTGCGTGAAATTCTACGTGGCGGTCAGGTATTTTTCTTACATAACAATGTACAAACCATCGAGCGCATCTGTCAGGATTTACAAACGCTGGTACCCGAAGCCAAGGTTCGCTTTGCCCACGGCCAGCTGCGCGAACGAGAGCTTGAGCGGATCATGTCCGACTTTTATCATCACCGTTTTAATGTTCTGGTTAGTACAACCATTATCGAAACAGGGATCGATATTCCCACAGCTAATACCATCATTATCGATAGAGCAGATAAATTTGGTTTGGCACAGTTACACCAATTACGTGGGCGCGTAGGCCGCTCTCACCATCAGGCTTATGCCTATTTATTAACCCCTAATGAGAAATTATTAACCCCTGATGCGGTCAAACGCCTTGAAGCGATAGTCTCACTCGAAGACTTAGGCGCAGGCTTCACACTCGCCACCCATGATTTGGAAATTCGCGGTGCAGGTGAACTCTTGGGCGAAGAGCAAAGCGGCAATATGCATGCAATCGGCTTTACTCTCTTCATGGAAATGCTGGAGAGGGCTGTTAGTGATTTGAAAGCGGGTAAAACGCCAGAATTAGCAACCCCTATGCAACAAGGGCCAGAGATCGATTTACGCCTAAGTGCAATCCTGCCTGAGGACTACATCGCTGACATCCATACTCGCCTCATTATGTATAAGCGTATAGCCAATGCCGCCCATAAAGAACAGTTGCGCGACTTGCAAATCGAGATGATTGACCGTTTCGGCCTGTTACCGCAACCTGCTAAAAATCTTCTTTTGGTGACTGAACTTAAATTATTAGCTAGCCAATTAGGCATCAACAAAATCAATGCGGCTCAGCAGGCAGGAAAAATTGAATTCAGCGAACAACCAGAAATTGATCCCGCCGTTCTAATTAGCCTGATTCAACTCCAAGCCAAACGCTACCAGCTAGAGGGCCCTACTCGCCTACGCTTTACTCTGGATAGCACCTCAGCTGAAGAGCGTATTCATGAGATAAAGGCCTTGCTGATAAAGCTGGCAAAGAAGCCATTGGAATAGTACTTTTTAGCAAGATGAACCAACAGGGGCTGAGCACTTGCCTCACTGTCATTAAGTGAAGGACTACACCCTTGCCTACGTCCCGCGACTTGTTCGCGGGACGTGGGGATTTTCTTCACTTAATAATGAGCACTTCCTTCAATTAAATCTAAATAATCACTATCAAAATATTCTTTCAAGCGCTCAGGTTAACTTAATATAAATATTGAATAATTCGTGATTCTCTTTACTGGATATTTTTTGCCTTTTACGCTGGAAATCAACATGTATATTCATCTCACTGGACTTTACAGTTTATCTATCAAAGCAATCCGCGATAAATTTAATACTCTACCTAAAGATCTAATAACTCTCGATTTATCAGGGAACAATCTAGGGAAAATGAATATTCTAGATTTAATGGGAGCATTTGAGTATTTACCCCCAAACGTTAGTCGTATTTATTTACACAACAATTTCTTTAGCGAAACCGATATTCACACTAATTTAGCAACCTATTTTAAGCTGAAAGGTTTTAAGACAACTCGTGAAATGTTTTTGGAGAAGCCTTTACCCGCATCTAGTTCTAAATCGCCTCTCCCTGTCCGTCAACCAGCGAAACGTCGCGATTACCATGAACAATCCAGAGGCCATAGCCTGACAAAAACCACTCCTCCCCCACTGCGCCTTAAGTTGAATGAAATCATAGACACTTCCTTGATTAGATTCAATTTAACTCGAGAATACTATCAAACTGTGAGCGAGCAATTAATGAGCAAAGGCTATAGGCTTGAACAAACTAACAAGCTGCTTTTACAAGATGATAAAGCTCCTCATCTCAATTTACTGAGAATGCATGATGCTCTTATGCGTTTGATTGGCAAGGATGAGATAGGACACAGCGACCTAATTCAAATGTTTGGCGAACCTAAGCGTACAGAACACTTAAACAGTTTTATGCAAAATTATCAGAGGCTGAGACAGCTAGGTTTTAGCGCCTTTGAAATTTCCAGAATATACACCTTCGATAGTGCGGTAGAGAGCGTAAAGCTAATCCTACAAGAACTTAATACCCTCCAAATGGGAGGGCATAGTTATGCAGTTATCACGCAATTTGCTTGTCGAAAAAATGGGGACCTTAAGCTTAAAGAAAAGATTAAAAATATAGGAGCATCCTTGAATTATTCTGCTGAAGACGAGTCTTCAAGCAAATTACCTCCGAATGGTCCTGAGCAAGAGGCTTATCCCAGTTCATCTCCCCAGCCACCTGTGGCTGATGAAGCTGAAGATAACCCCGCGCCTGTCAACCCCAAAATCGAGCCAAACCCTCATTCCTTTTTTAGTGAAATGGCTGATGCTGAACCAGCTCCTCTATGCTCATCTGACCAGGAAGATGGGCAATGGACGTCTTTGTTTCCTAAGGGGAAAACATTATTTGCTGAAACAGAAGAAGACAATGGTTCCTATATCAGCATGCTCTCAGGAAGTAATTGCTAAGATCTGGGTTGGGGTTAATAACCCCTGGTCCTTTCATCCCCTGAGGTCTGTGCGTAAGCACAAGTCTCGAAGCCTCACTCTGTGCAAGGCTTCGAGACGGCCTAAAGGCCTCCTCTCAAAGAACGGTTTTCATTACTTCCTTCACTTAAGCGTGGAGAAAAGGTGTCCGAAGGATAGATGAGGGTTAGTGCTAGAACCGCCCCTCATCAGCCACCACCTTCTCCCCAAAGGGGCGAAGGGAGAAAAAAGAGTCTCTTCTCCTCGTGAACGGGGAGAAGGTGCCCGAAGGGCGGATGAGGGGTTGCTGGTTCGAAGTTCCTTCCTGATATTTGCCCCAAAGGGACTGAGTTGCTCAGCTCGAACGGTTTGGGGTAGCATCCTTAACTGCCCCCTGAGATATCCCCCTGGAGCATAGACGCACTCATTCGCAGCAACCTAGCGCGTCCCTCCAATTGTGAGAGCATCGATTTTTAAGGTTGGCTGGCCAACACCCACAGGTACAGATTGACCATCCTTACCGCAAACACCAATGCCACTATCGAGAGCCAGATCATTACCTATCATCGAAATTTTCTTCATAACTTCAGGCCCATTACCGATCAGAGTAGCTCCTTTCACCGGCTTGGTAACCTTGCCATCTTCAATCAGATAAGCCTCGCTCGCTGAAAACACAAACTGTCCCGAGGTAATATCAACCTGACCACCACTGAAGCTCACCGCATAGAGACCGCGTTTAACTGAGCGAATGATTTCTTCCGGTGAATGATTGCCGGCCAGCATGTAGGTATTAGTCATCCGCGGCATTGGCAGATGTGCATAAGACTCCCGACGGCAATTACCTGTAGGTTTCATATTCATCAGCTTAGCATTAAGTTTATCTTGCATATAATTAACCAGCACACCGTCTTCTATGAGAGTTGTGCATTGTGAGGGTGTTCCCTCATCATCAATACTTAACGAACCTCTTCTATCTTTGAGAGTACCATCATCGACAACTGTCACTCCCTTTGCCGCAACCTGCTGACCAATACGGCCAGAAAAAGCAGATAAACCCTTGCGATTAAAATCGCCTTCCAACCCATGGCCTACAGCCTCATGCAAGAGTACACCTGGCCAACCAGGACCAACGACCACAGGCATAGTTCCTGCTGGCGCATCTTCTGCGTCCAAATTTATCAGCGCCTCACGGACAGCCAGGCGCGCGTAGTCCAAGGCTCTTTCCTGCTCAGTAAAATAGGAATAGGCAACACGTCCCCCCCCGCCTGAACGACCTGATTCGCGACGGCCATTTTTATCCTCAACAATAACGCTCACATTAACGCTGACAAGGGGACGAATATCTGCAGTCAACTCACCATGAAGGCCTGCTACCATCACTACCTCATAGCATCCGCTTAGGGAGGCATTGACCTGAATAACCCTTGGATCAATTCGTCTTGCTTCCTTATCAATCGCTTCCAATAAAGCAATTTTTTCCTGTTTGGACATGCCCTCGATGGGGTTTATGGCCGCATAACGGCTAATCGGATTAGTAGCAATTTGGATTGCCTGCGCGGATTTAGTGCTGGAAAAGGCTATTGACCTTGCCGCATCAGCTGCACGTTGCATTGCGGGCAATAAGATATCATCACAGTAAGCATAACCTGTTTTATCACCACTTACCGCGCGAACCCCAACTCCACGATCAATTGAATAACTTCCGCTTTTTACCTCTGAATCCTCCAAATACCAGGATTCATAGCTGCTCGATTGAAAATAAAGATCAGCATCATCCACATGATGGCTCAGCATAGAGCGAATTAACCTGTCTAACGCTGATTCATCCAGCGAGGCGGGTTTTAATAATAGATCTTTAGCGATGGCCAGTGCCTGAGTCATAATTCTACCTTCTAAGAATGTCATTTATTGATGAGCACATGATGCTCATTACTGGGAAACTGTAGGCGCAATTGCTCCAAACGATGTAAATCAATGTCAGCAGTTATCATACCTATGCCTGCTTCATGGCAAGAAATAACCTTTCCCCAAGGTTCGACAATCATACTATGTCCGTAGGTTTGCCGGCCATTCTCATGTTGTCCACCCTGGTTAGGCGCAGCTACATAGCATAAATTCTCTATCGCCCTCGCCCTTAATAAAACCTCCCAATGCGCAGCACCAGTCACTGCCGTAAAAGCTGAAGGCACAGCCAAGATTTGAGCTCCCCTTACTACTAATTGTCGATGTAATTCTGGAAAACGCAAGTCGTAGCAAACAGTCAAGCCCACTCTGCCAATTGGAGTATCAACCACCACGACTTCATCGCCTCGTTCAACAGTTGACGACTCCTGGTGCGCCTCATTATCAGCAACCCGCACATCAAAAAGATGGATTTTGTCATAACGAGCTGCACATAAGCCTTTGTTATCAAAGACAAGAGAACTGGCTCTGACTCTGTTATTCAGGCCTTTTAAGGGTAAGGTACCTGCAATAACCCATAAACCATAAGATTTAGCCCAATGGCTGATTTTCTCCTGGATTTCGCCGACACCATATTTTTCAGCAATGCTCAATTTATCGCTTTCGTGCATCCCCATAAACGCAAAATTCTCAGGAAGCATCAATAAATCAGCCTCTTCCTCTTTTGCATTAATAAAAAATTGTTCAATCTGTTTCAAGTTATCACTGACCGAAGCAGAGGAAACCATTTGCGCTGCAGCTAATTTAGGCATAAACCCGTCCAAAGATGTTGAATTTTCATTATCTGTGATTCATCTATAATTTTTCAACCGTCACCCAAAGATTATCTCCGTTTACCTATATATTATAGTTACCCCAAATTCTTGCTGCTTGACCACGGGAGCTATGTGACTTACACCAGAGCTAGATCCCGCGGTCAAGCCGCGGGAATTCGAAATAGGTTAGAGTTTGTCAGATTACTTTTTATATTAAAAGGATTCGAATCCCCGCGGCTTGAGCCATAGGTATCAACACAAATGTCCCTCCTTGTCTCAACATTAGGTCATCCAGAGCGTAGCGAAGGATCTCCTGAATGTGGCACCGTGCTAATCCCGGAGATCCTTCGCTGCGCTCTGGATAACGTGCGTCCATTACAGTCACTTGTGTAGATACCTATGGGCATTGACCGCGGGGGCTGACAGTGGCACAGGATATGTAGTCCCGTATTCAAGCCGCGGAAACCCAACACGCCACATGAAAAAATAGCGCTTGCCAGTGATCAAGCATGACTATACACTTGAAAGTCAGCAAACAACCCCCAACTATGCTAAACTAGTACATAATAATCTGGAGTTATCGCATGAACAGAAATGACGTATCCATCTTAAGCCAGCGTAATGCATCAGTGCTTGCGACCAATAAAGTTCTCCGCAATACCTATTTGTTACTCGGTATGACTTTCCTATTCAGCGCATTCATGGCCTACATAGCGTTTACACTCGCTGTCAGACCTATGAACCCCATACTTATGATTGTCGGTGTTTATGGCTTGATGTTTTTAACACAGTCATTGAGAAATAGTCCTCTCGGCTTAGTAGCAGTCTTCGCTTTTACAGGTTTTCTTGGTTATACCTTAGGCCCAATCCTTAACTACTATGTTGCCAGCTTCTCAAATGGCCATCAGTTAATTGGCACTGCTCTGGGCGGTACTGGTGTCATTTTCTTTGGTTTATCCGGCTACGCTTTAACAACACGCAAAGATTTCAGCTACTTAAGCGGCTTCCTCTTTGTTGGTGTAATGGTCGCCTTCTTAGCAATGATTGCAGGTCTTTTCTTCCATATACCTGCCTTACAATTGGCTATTTCTGGAGCCTTCGTATTGATCTCCTCTGGTTTAATCCTCTTTCAAACCAGTGAAATTATTCATGGTGGCGAAACCAATTATATTTCAGCAACCGTTACGCTCTTTGTTTCTATCTATAACCTCTTTGTAAGCCTTCTTAACTTACTGAGTGCTTTCTCAGGACGTGATTAACGCTCTCCTCAACTTGAATCCCGGTGAGTTTGCCGGGATTTTTTTTGTCTAAGAGAACCTACAGTTTCCTTAGACAAAAAAAACCAAATTCGCTATCATGCACAGCCTTGTTTGTCTTAGGGAGTGTAAATCATGCACTATGCATTGGCGGATATTATTAAGTTCAGCGCAGATGTTGAAAGAGAATGTAATACAGGAATTCCAGCACGATATAGTCAAGAGCTGTGGGAAACTAACATTGATTATGTCGTTCAATGTCAAACACAGCTTACCAGTCAAGCAACTAAGAAAAATCTTGAGTATTATGCCCAAGCCATTAACCTGGCCGCACAATACCTCCGTTGGGAAGAAGAATCTATACGGAAAACATCAAATGAAATCTTAGTGCTTCTCAGCGAACATCTGAGTGAATTAAACCGATTTAGTCAGACGCTACTTCCAGAATCACAACTAACGCTGCCTAAACCAATCGATGAAGAGACTTATTACATTTCCAAAGAAGAGTTTTTCGAAAAAATAAAAGACATCTATATTGAACCAGCAAGCAAAAAGCCTGACGAAGAAGAACCCTTAGAAGGAAAAAGTTGTATACCTACACAATTTTCCTCCGCCCTTAGCTTCCAAGTTTTAGGTGGTTTTATAGCAGTATTTGGAGTGGTTGCTGTTGCCGTCGCCTTCGCTGCTCTAAGTGGAGCAACCTTGGGCATCGCTGCTGCAGTAGGAATTACGGTAACTCTGGCTGGAATAGGCCTATTCGGCGCCGGAACTTACAAACACTACAAAGAAAACTGCACTATAGATGAACTGAGCGTTGATGAAGCTCCATATAGCCAGACACTTGGCGCTTCTTAAAATGTAGCCTGGATGCAGCGCAGCGAAATCCGGGAGCAGTGATCCCGCTTCCCTAATTTCGCTGCGCTGCATCCAGGCTAAGGGCTATCATATCCAGCTAATAATGCATTACTATACTCTTCACAAAAAACATCTCAATTTGGCAAGACTAGGAAAAACGATGAATTCAAAAGTATTTGTTAACCGCATTTTAAATATGAAAAAGATTAAGCTGATTGGCTTGGATATGGACCATACGCTAATTCGCTACAACACAAAAAACTTTGAATCCTTAGTCTATAAACTGGTTATACAGCAGCTCATTGAGAAAAAGCACTATCCCGAAGCAATTCAGAAATTTCAATTTGACTTTCAAGATGCCATACGCGGTCTCATTGTTGATAGTAAAAATGGCAATATCTTAAAACTTAGCCGCTATGGCGCCATCCGCCATAGTTTTCATGGAACAAAACAGATTAACTATATCGAACAGAAAAAAATCTACCGCAGTATCTATGTTGACTTAAATGACAGCAATTACTTTGCAATAGATACCTCCTTTTCCATTGCTTTTTGTGCCTTATTCAGCCAACTCATTGATTTAAAGGATGAACGCCCTGCCGATCTCCCAAGCTATGCCACAATTGCCTTGGATGTACTCAATACAGTAGACAAAATCCACTCTGATGGCAGTATAAAATCGGTTATTAGCCAAAACCTTGATGAGTATGTTCTTAAGGAGCCTGAGGTTGTTGAGGGGTTGAAGCGTTATATTCGCTACGGCAAGAAAATTTTTATCCTTACCAATTCCGAGTTTTTCTATACCAAACTTTTATTAGATTATGCGATTAATCCCTTTCTCAAAGAGGGTGAAACTTGGCACGACCTGTTTGAATATGTAATTACTTTAGCTAATAAGCCTCGATTTTTTTATGACAAACTTAGATTTTTATCGATCAATCCCGACAACGGCACAATGACCAATTTGCAGGGAAGAATTTCACCCGGTGTTTATCAAGGTGGCTGTGCAACAAAATTCACCGAAGATCTGGATATTAACGGCGATGAAATTTTATATATTGGCGACCATATTTATGGTGATATTGTCCGCTTGAAAAAGGATTGCAACTGGCGAACTGCCCTCGTTGTTGAAGAACTTGGTCAAGAGATTAACTCACAGAAAAACGCGCTGCCTGTAGAACGTAAAATTGTTAGCTCTATGGATGTAAAAAAGGTTTTAGAAGAGAAATATCTGGAGCGTCATACCCAAGATATTGAAGAGCAATCACATGTCCATGAAGCAGAACTACAAGAATTGCAAAAGCAAATTGCTTCAATTGATGCAGAAATCTCAAAGTTATTACAGGAAGAGCAAGGTTTTTATAATCGCAGATGGGGTCGTGTATTTAGAGCTGGCGCAGAAGAAAGCTACTTCGCCTATCAGGTTGATCGCTTTGCTTGTATTTATATGGAAAAACTTGCTGATTTACTTGAGCAATCGCCTCTGACATATTTCCGCGCGAATAGGCGGTTATTGGCGCATGATGTTGAGATTTAGTTGGGTGGTAATAGGTTAGCCCTATCACCCTAATGCAACGTCATACAGAGCGCAGCGAAGGATCTCCTGAATGTGGCACAGTGTTAATCCCGGAGATCCTTCGCTGCGCTCTGGATGACGTAGCGCTGAGACAAAGAGAGACTTGACCTATTACGTTAGGTGGCGATAAGCCCTTAAGGATGAGGGGCGCCCTCTACCGCCCCTCCTGCTGCCAACTTGCTCTCGCACGAAACAAGGCAGGAAGATCATCAACCGACTTTTTAGCAGGCTTATTCAAACTAAAAATCTCACGCTCTTGCTGATAATAAACCCCTAAAGGAACCGGAAACTCGGGAAAATGAAGACGAGATAGGCGCATTGCTGCAATATAATTAGAGGAATCATGCTGATACAAGGCCTTAGCTTGCTGACTAGCAACTTTTTGCAGGCTTTCGTTTTCAAGGCTAAGCGCCCATTCTTTCTCAGCGCCAAATAACAAGGGTTGCCCATCCTCTAATACAATCGTTTTATCGGCACGATTTGTTTTAACAGCAAAGGCATCAAAGGCGCCATGATTGAAAATATTGCAATCCTGATAAATTTCTACAAATGAACAACCCCGATGCTCGTATGCTTGTTTAAGGATTGCACTCAGATGATTAGGATCTTTGTCTACAGCGCGAGCAACAAAGCTAGCTCCTGAAGCCAGTGCAATTGTTAAGGGATTAATGGGTTCATTAGAGACCCCCTGCGGTGAGGTTTTAGTCACCTGCCCTTTTTGCGACGTTGGGGAAAACTGCCCCTTAGTTAGGCCATAAACCTGATTATTAAACAATAAAATATTCACGTTGACATTACGTCTCAGGCAGTGAATCAGATGATTACCGCCAATACTCAGAGCATCACCATCGCCAGTTATCACCCAGACAGTCAGATCATCGCGCATCGCTTTGAGGCCTGTTGCTACTGCTGTAGCCCGACCGTGTATAGTATGGAAACCATAGGTATTCATATAGTAGGGTAAACGCCCAGCACAGCCAATTCCTGATACAAAAACATGCTTTTCAGGTGCTAAACCCAGCTCAGGTAATAGGCGTTGCAATGCGGCTAAAATAGCGTAATCGCCACAACCAGGGCACCAACGCACCTCTGTTGAATTTGTGAAATCTTCACGTTTATAGCTGCTGTTCATAGTTAGCTTCCAATTTAATGGCTGTAACAAGATGGCTCACAGTAAAAGGCTGGCCATTACATTGATTAATTGATTTAGCATCAACCAAATAAGTTGCTCGTAAGAGCTGACACAATTGCCCTGAATTGAGTTCAGCGACCAAAATCCTATCAAATTTAGTCAGAAGCCTGGCCAAATCTGCTGGCAAAGGATTTAAATGACGTAGATGCACCAAGGCAAGTGCTAAGCCTTCAGCATGACATTGATTCACCGCGGATTTCAAACTGCCATAGGTGCTTCCCCAGCCTATCACCAAGGTCTTAGCATTTTCATCGCCTTCGATTGTCAATTCAGCATAATCACGTGAAATGCCAGCAACTTTATCGGCTCTTAATTTGACCATTTTTTGATGATTTTCCGCATCATAACTAACACGCCCTTCTTCCCCCTGCTTTTCCAAGCCACCAATTTGATGAATAAACCCAGCAGTTCCTGGCACATTCCAGCTACGAGTTAATAGCTCATCGCGCTGATAGGGTTTGGGAAAACGGTTAAAGTTAATTTCAGGGATCTTGATAGACTCTACAGCAGGAATCTTCCAGGGTTCTGCCGCATTAGCTAAATAGGCATCGAGCAACACAATCACAGGGGTCATGTATTTGGTTGCCAGAGTGAAGGCTTCAATAATCGTGTTAAAACAATCCGCTGAGGATTTAGCTGCTAGAACCGGCAAGGGTGCCTCACCATGGCGTCCGTATAAGGCTTGCCTTAGATCACTTTGCCCTGTTTTGGTCGGCAAACCTGTTGATGCGCCTGCTCTCTGAATATCCAGCAAGACGAGCGGTAGCTCAGTCATTACCGCTAAACCGAGGCTTTCACTTTTCAAATCTAGTCCTGGTCCTGAAGTACAGGTCAAGGCTAAACAGCCGCCATAGGCTGCACCAATGCAAGAGCAAATTGCTGCAATCTCATCTTCAGCCTGTAACAGTTGCACGCCATAATCAGCTAATTTTGCGCTTTCGTGCAAAATGGCGGAGGCCGGTGTAATTGGATATCCAGAAACGAATAAGGGTATTTTGGTGCTGACCGCAAGGGTAGCCAAGGCCAAAGCCACGGCCTCAACCCCAGTAATTTGCCGGTATTCGCCATTGTCACGACTTACCTGTCCAAGCATAAATTGCCGGCGGCTTAGTTCCAGCGTCATAGCGTAGTTATAACCAGCTAATAAGGTTAACTCATTCGCTTTGGCAATCTGTTGATTTGCTTTAAATTTTTTAGTGATAAAGGCCAGGCAACTGTCTGTAGGTAAATCAAAAAGCCACAAGACCAAGCCTAGCACATAAAAGTTCTTTGCCTTCTTAGCCTGAGCATGACTGATATCAAGACTTTCAACCGCCTTGAGAGTCTGAGTGACTAAAGGTAGGGCAACCAAATGATAGTGTTCAGCTGCCTTATCCAAAACGTCGGGATTAAGGCCTGCTTTTTGCCAGTCTTTTTCGGAAAAACTGTCTTCATTGATAATCAATAAGCCGCCAGGATTTAAATGCTCTAGCGAATGCTTTAAGGCTGCGGGATTCAATGCGACCAAAACATCCAGCTCTTCCCCGGCCGTAAAAATTGCTTGTTCTGCCATTGCCAACTGAAATCCAGATACACCGGCAACGGTTCCGGCAGGTGCCCTGATTTCCGCTGGGAAATCAGGCAGGGTCCTAACATCACGTCCTGTTAGAGCAGCAGTAATCGTTAATTGCTCTCCAACAAGTTGCACTCCATCGCCGGAATCACCGGTTAATCGGATAACAATTGAATCTCTATTTGGCATAATTTCTTGCTTCCAGCATAAGTTGACGCATGTCCCTCACCGCCTCTTTCATACCACAGAACAATGCCTGAGCGATAATTGCATGGCCAATGTTTAGTTCATGTAACTCTTTAATAGCCGCAATTGCCTGAACATTATGATAATTTAAACCATGTCCGGCATTAACAATCAAATTTAAGGACGCTGCAAATTCAGCAGCCTCTTTAATGCGCTGCAATTCATGTTGCCGTTCAACAGGATTTGTCGCATCAGCATAGCAACCAGTATGGATCTCAATCACTGGTGCACCAATAGCGGCTGCAGCCTCAATTTGTTTTTTATCGGCATCGATAAACAAGGAAACTTCCGAACCAATTCGCTGTAAGCGCTTAACTGCATTAGCAACCACATTATAGTGACCAACAACATCCAGCCCCCCCTCTGTCGTTAATTCCTCACGCTTTTCAGGTACCAGGCAGCTACATTCGGGTTTAATCTCTTCGGCAAAATCCAACATTGCATCTGTGACAGCCAGCTCTAAATTCATTTTGGTTTGCAAAACCTCTTTAATTAAGCGCACATCACGAGCCTGGATATGGCGTAAATCTTCACGCATGTGCAAGGTAATGCCATCTGCTCCCGCCTCTTCCGCATCCATAGCCGCCTTTACAGGATCAGGATAACGTGTACCACGCGCCTGCCGGACTGTTGCAATATGATCTATATTAACGCCAAGAAAAATTTGTTTAGACATCGTTATTCACCTTTTATTAAAACTACTGCTACAAATTATGACGCTAATTAAGTAAGGACGACAAGGGGACGTCTGGTAATTGTGGATTTTCATGCGATTTATGTGCCAACTTATGCCTCCCGTCTTAGGTGAAGGGAATAATGAGAAAAGCACTGCGGGCTGATCTGCTCAGGCCGAACGGAGCCCTAAGAACAAAGATCTTAGAAAATAGAACAAGCTGGAAGTGTCATACCCGATTCGCTCAGATCATCATAGTCAGCTACCTCCTCTGTTCTAAGAGGATTGGGCTTTAAGCAGGACCAACGATAGGGATTTGCGGTTTGATAGTTTGGTTCCTCAACCTGTTTTATCTCAGTATTAAAGCAAAGTTGAACCTTTCTTTTATTCTCAGCACCAGGCAAACCAGCCAGATCATTTAAAAGTCTTTCTCTCGCATTGCCGCTATAAATGCCTTTACGAACTAATTCATTGATTTGCCTGCATTCTTCCTCAGTGAGTGATGCGAAAATTACTGATTGCAGCCCTAGAAAAATCTCTACATAAGGCGAGTCATTTAACAACTGAGTTGTTGAGTGATCACAAAGGAAGTAAAGCTCATTAGCACAAGACAAAAGCCCCCAATATTTAGAATGATAATCTGTCAGAGGTAAGAAGCGGCTAAAAAAGCGCGTTGGCTCACAGCCTGAAAAACCAACCTGTCTTACACAAATTGCGAAGGGGTTTTCAAACAGCCCACTCAGTTCATTGCCAACCGTAGCGCCCTGCTGCAATAAATGATCGAGCGTTTGAAAATAGTTCTCAGTAAATTGTTCAGGAGGATTGCTAAAAATATGCTGCCTTGAGCAAGACAGATCGCGTATAAGCATGGGTCGTTGTGAAAGAAGAAAATCCGTATTCTTAAATTCGCCCGCCCGGAATGCAAAGAAAATAGGGGTAGCAAGATTTTCATTCTGCACAAGCAAGTCATAGCGTTGCGGATAAAATCCATAGACCGCTTCTAAAATGTCAATCGATGAAAAGGAGGCCGCAACTTGCAAGGGGCATCCCATAGGCCAATCCAGTGTTGCAAAACTGCTAGGCTCTAGTCGGCTTAAACAAATTTTTACCTTTTCTAAATTTTGGTTTCTAACATAATGCAACAATTTTTCCTTGAGTGTGTACTCATCCATTGCATCCCAGCATTCTTCTTTGTAAGTGTAAATCAAAGTTAATTCACCCTTTTTCTCAGCACCCACGGTTTGCAGAATAGCTTCCAGCTCTTCAATGCTAGCTAAGGGATAATCCTCTTGCTTAAGCAACAGCTCTAATTTTTTATAGACTGGCTGCACTAAATAACTATTTTCAGAATAGATATCAATTAATCGAACCAGCAGAGCAGCCAAACGTTTAGCCCCTGTAGCCTCGCTCTGTTGAATCTGGGCTAGCCATGTTTGAATTTTTTGAATTTTTAATTGCCTGAATTTATTCTTAAACTCTAAAAAAACCTGTTCAGTAGCATGAGCGATATCTTCATTTTGATAACTATCAGTAAAAATTGAAAATACGATTTGATCCGCGGTAAAAGCCCTAGTTCCACATTTGCCTAGTGGATAAGTACTACCAAAATCATAAGGAATACGTGCCTCATCCCCGCGTGACATTAAATGAAAGGCTGCATCTTGATAACGATAACTGGAACGGTGAAAACACTTGAATGATTGGAAAATAAAATTTTCAATTTCTTTTTGCAAGGTTATGCAATTTTCATCAGTAACTAGGTGGCGAAAAGAAGAATATTTTTCATTTAGACCATAATTTGCCAAACTAACAGCGTCGCCTCTATCTGAGCCATTTTGTTGCTCATCCAAGCCTTTTGCTAATTCAACATGTCTTAGCCCTAAACCATTCGTTCTTAGGAATTCTAGGTCATCAAGATCAAAAATAGAGTGCATGTTTTTACACAGCCAGATATAAAATTATGCAATACTATAGGATTGCCTAAAAAAACACCAATAATAATTTCCAATGCCTTATATATCATTTTTGCATTGGCCTTCCTTTGCCTGGATACAAAGATCGTGACTTCAGTATTCGCCCTTCGAGAAAATGATCAATTGCCTGCCGCATGATGAATTTTGCGCTTTTCAAGACCTCCAGGCGTAAATGCCCTGCAGCAATAGCAAGAATATCCTGTCCAGGAATACCTGTATCAGCCAGAATAAAACCCTGGCCGGCGACAAATTGATAGTAAGATTCGGCAAGAATTGGAGCAGAATGGTCTGCCGTGTGGGTGAAGGAAATAGCGTAGCCACAAGTTTCTAATAAAGCCCATTCAAAACGTCTTAGTACTATTTCAATAGCCAAACGCTCGCTGACGGCTGCTAAACCCTCGATGGTAGAGAGGTAGATATCATACAATTCCGGCTGAGAATCCATGGGCTTCAGTGCGTAGTACAATAATTCATTGACATAAAGACCGGCAAAAAGTGAGTTTCCCTTCAGTTCCGGCACACCTACCAACATTTCCATATTACGTACAAAATGCCAATCTCTGCGAACATCAAGGGCAAGCCACAATGGTGCAAAAGGTTGTAAGAGAGCTTGCTTCTTGGGTGTGCGGCCTCCTTTGCACAGGCAGTTCAAAAGACCTTTCTCGCGGGTAAAGAAAGTTACCCGCGCCGAACTATCACCCGAGGGTGTCTTATGTAAAACCCAGGCTTCTAAGGCCTCAGCTGTCATAGCCTAATTGTTTTAATAGGCGTTCATCGTCAGCCCAGCCTGATTTGACCTTACACCAACATTGCAGAAAAACCTTTTTATCCAAAAGCTTTTCCATATCTATACGAGCGCTAGTTGCCATTTCTTTTAATTTTCTTCCTTTATCGCCAATGATAATGCGCTTGTGATTATCTTTATCCACCATAATCAGGGCATGGATACGCACAAGCTCGCCCTCATCTTTATAAGATTCAATTTCAACAGTAGTGGAATACGGTAATTCTTGGCCGCAGAGACGAAAAATTTTCTCACGCAGTAGTTCTGCGCACAAAAAGCGAGTGGAGCGGTCAGTAAACTGATCATCAGCAAACAAATGCGGTCCCTCAGGAAGAAAGGCTTGTAGCTGCTGTTGCAAATTATCGACCTGCACTCCCGTTTTGGCCGAAAGCGGAATAATCGCCGCAAAATCATGGCGCTGGCTCATTGTTTCCAACCAGGGTAAAAGCTGAGTCTTATCAACAATTTTATCCACCTTATTAACCACCAAAACACAGGGAACCTTGGCTTTTTTAATTAGGCTAAGGACATATTCATCCTCATCCTGCCAATGTGTGCCATCAACGATAAAGGCGATAACGTCAACATCACGCAAGGCTGCATTGGCCGTTTTATTCATCATGCGATTCATCGCTTTCTTTGACCCCTGATGAATCCCTGGCGTATCCACATAAACAAACTGATATTCATCATGAGTTTGTATACCCAAGATGCTGTGTCTGGTTGTTTGAGGTTTGCGTGAGGTAATTGATAATTTTTGCTGTAAGATACGATTCAACAACGTTGATTTACCAACATTAGGCCGTCCAACCAAAGCAATATAGCCGCAATAATCTGTCATTAATTTTTAATCCTGTCTATTTTTAGCACATTTTATCAGTCCACCCTGCTAATTGCCAGCAGGGTTTTTGCCCTACTGCCATTAAGTTAAGGAAGGTTTTGTCATTCCCGCGAAGGCGGGAAACTATTTCTAGCTAAGCACAGTGCCAATGTAGAGATGGTTTCCCGCCTTCGCGGGAATGACAAATGCCCTTAACTTAATGGCAGTGGGCGTTTGCTCTATGATAATACGCAAAAAACTTATTTTTAATAATTTCGCAATTTAATTTAACTTGCCTTCGTCCGGTAAAAATCTATACTGTCGCTCATTAACTAAGCCTTTCTTAGATTTGACCATGGCCATTGTTCAGTTAATTAACGGTCGATTACAAACAGTAATTCAATTACAAGTCCACCCCTATCAACATACTCCAACACCTACAATTACTGGTTCAGCGACCAGCGGGCAGGCTGGAACCGTTTTATATGGCTCCTACAACACAGATTATCTCTTACCTGGTGGAGATCGCCTGCGCCTTATTGCTAATCATGACAAAAATACCGTCCAAATACTTCTTTTATCTCATGCTCCAGAAAAACTGAAGCAATTACCAGGAACACGTTGCGCCTCAATTGTGGCCAATGCGATTAGCCTTCTTAATCGTTATCGGATTCGTTCGGACTTCTATGCTCAACCACGTTCTATAGAGCAGCTCGCAAAATACCAATTAACCACAACCTGTATAAAGAGGTTGCAATCCTTATTAGCAAAGGAACGTGCGCTGAATCCTCACGATTGGGAAGGGCAAGAGAAATTACGTCAAGACCTTATCAATATTCTTGAAGACTGTCGTGATGGTAATCGTCTAATAGCTAATAATCCTGTTGTTTCTGAAGGTGATTTAGGCTCTATTTTATATGACATCTGTAAATTTGCTCATCACTATGAATTTAATCGAGTCCACCCTGTTTCAAGGCTTGATCAACTTGACTTCAGTCAACATGTGACTGACAACTCAGAGCTCCCACCCTGCTATGTTTGGGACAGTGAATTACATATTGGCAATGATGAAGCAGCGATAGAGGATACTCTCCGGGTAATCTGCCAACTTTATGGTCTGGAAGCCGGTTCACAATTATCTAATATTCCTGCAAATCGTTTTAAACGCGTGCAAGTATTTTTTTCTAAGCTTTGGCAAAATTGCCAAGACTTAGTGAATCATTTGGCTTCCCCCAAAAAACCCGAGCATGCCAGTGAGACGATTATCCAGACTGGCGGTATTTCAATCACTAAAATTAAGCCCTATTACCACTTAAAAGGGCTCCAACAAAACGGTTACCCTGATCTCAATACCATGGTTAAGGCCCTGACTAAGGCAAGATATTTACCCCTAGAGGCAGAGACCGCCGAAGAGGCAATACGTCTGCTCGGCACGCGTGCTGATGGCAACTGGGTAAAATTACCGCATAATCAGCTTGTTGTGCGCTTGCACAATGAAATGTTGAAAATTAATTATTTTGAAAGCAGTGGCTTATATTATCCTCTCCCTACTGGCGATGATTTATCCTCTCTAAGCGAACTAGCGAAGGGCCCCCTCTTCTTACCCGAGCGTATAAGCCTACAGTTCAAAGCCTTTCTTTCTCGCGTACCTGCTTTCTTTATTTATCTTTACAATTCGCTGAAAGATTATATTGGCAATGACTTATATAACGACTTTAACAATCATATCAATGCAGGACATCCGCAACCGGAGGAATCAGATACAGAAGATGGCGGAGAAGATCTAGGCAATAAAACGTTTACCGAGCATTTTCACACAACCCTGCAAGAAATTTTAAGAAACCGGGGTTTACTTTCTAATGATCAAACTTTGGAAGAGTTTATCGAAACACAAATTCGAGAAAGTAATTACGTCATTGTTCGTGAAGAGCATCCTCCTAGTCCACAAGCCTATGATGACCCCCTGCATCGAGCCCTAAGTGTAGCGCGTCATCTTGCAGCCTTTTTCGTTGATGCCAGTGAAAGGCACCCAATCACTGGTACCCTGGCTGCAGCCGCTTATTTTTACGGGGCTGGGGCAATCATTGCCCCCAAAGTACTTACTTCCATCCTTGCTAAATTGCATTTAAATGGATTAATCGCAGGAATAGGCCCAACCCAAGACTTCGGCAGGTGGATGAGCCATGGCATGCTTTCAGAAGCCCTGTCTGCGGCAACTACCTATTGGCAGGGAATGATTCTTGCGGGAAATTTTGATCAGTTTCTAATCCAAGCCATTGATATATTAAAAGACGATCCTGCAGAGGTAGCAATTGTCATTTCTTTGGCAATTGCCATGGGTTGGAGCTTGTGCAAAATATTCCCTAGCCTACAAGAGGAAATGGGGGAATTTCCTTATATAAACTATGCTTTCCTTGGCGCTAAACAGGGTGTAGCAATTAACGATACCCTAAAATATCCTGGTAATGATTGGTTTCTTGGCACGATTAAGTGGTTGCTTAGATGTGGAATGATTCTGGGGAAAATGTTAATTGGACCCTTCATAGAGGCTTATCATTATGGCTTTAAAGATGGGCTACTTTCTGGTTTAAAGAAAAGTTGGAATTTATTGCTTCGTACAGGCAAGCAAATTTTTGCTGGCCTTGCAGATTTATCATTGGCAATAGCCACTATACCTTTCCAGGAGATGGCCTCACTGCTTATTCATGTGCCCTTCCGCGGTCTAACCAACATGCTCAGCAAAACCTTAGCAACGATAGGTAACTGGGATGCTTTGGGAGAGGTCTTAATTGACTTTGCGACACGACCTGATAGTTGGAACTATCTGACAGGTTTTCGCCTTTCGCCACTCTATGGCTTTTATTCACCCTTTGGTACCTATTCACAAAACAGTATTATTAATTCAGTAGCTAATTGGGCAATGGCAATTTTTTCACCACCATTTCAACTGATGAAAAATCTGGTTGTTTTGCCCTTAATTGATATCACTTCTCTTTGCATACGTATCGCTCTAAGCATCCTGAATCCAATAACCAGAGCTCTTACCTACACGGCTGGCAAGCTCTTAACTACTGCAGCTATTGTTTGGGACAATAGTATTGGAATAGTGTTTCGCTTAGCAGCTAGAGGTGTAACCTTGGGCGCAAATTGGATTGACAATAAGGTAGGACACTTCAAACACGACCTCTTAGGAAAAATACAGGTTTTACGCCGCCAGCTTTATCATTGGGCCTTTGAGGATGAGGACTTAGCCCTACATGGCGTCTTGCAAAACAAGAAAGCCTCTAACCACCCTATTACTGGCATTAACGAGGATAAGCAGTATTTTTTAGATAATCCTGTACGCACTGAGCATTTACCTCATGAGCATAATAGTACACATTGCATGTTTGAGGCCTTACTCGGTGATCGATTACCAGTGATCACCGCCGATGAGTCGGCTAGGCACTCCCATCATCCTTCTCTGTTTCATACCTCCTCTCCAGGACGATCACGAAGGGCAAGTGCTATAAATCCAACTTCAAGTATTTCTGAGTTTTCTCTATAATTCCTCAGCATCACAACCGTTCGGACTGAGGAGGCCTTTAGGGCGCTTCGATCTGTGGTTAAACTCTCGCAACAATGGAATTGATATGAAAACCGAAGGCTTTTCTCTAATTGAACTGATGTTCGTTATTATTATTGTCGGTATTTTAACGACCTTCACTTACCCAATTTTCCAAGAAGCAATCACTCGCAGCAGACGTATCGATGGGCAAACATCCTTAATCGACCTTGCTAGCCGCATGGAACGCTACTTTGCTGAAAATCATAGCTATCAGGGTGCAACCTTAGGCACTGGAACCAGTACCGATATTCTCGCAAGCAAGCACTCCTCACAAAGCTGGTATATTTTGGCAATAGTCGAGCAAACGGATAGTTCTTTCAACCTAGAAGCAATCCCAACCAAAGCTCAAGCAATAAATGATAAAGCCTGTCAAACATTAGGCTTGAATAATCTTGGTATTAAAACTGTGACTGCTGGTCCTGGCGGGCTACCAACAGCAAAAGCCGATATTTGCTGGTAAATGCGCAGCTTTAGCTCAATGGGGAGCCACTTTGGCTATTGTATAGACAATTATATCGTGTATAATTTAAAATATTGGTCAGATTTAATTAACAGGATTTAACTATGACAAAAAAATCATTCTCAGGCCTTATGTCGCCAATGAATCAACGCACAAAACAATCTGCTGCAGAACAAGCAAAGACTGGCTCCACTGGCATGCAGAAGGATATTCAACTACTTCATGATAGAAATCATCCAAACGCTCTCACCCTTAGCGTACAGGGTAAACCAGCTCCTGTTGTTGTTAAAAATGATGCAGACTTAGCCCAACTTATACAACCTTATCAAAGGGGTAAAACTACACCAGCAGCTGCCGCTGCTGCAAATGCGAAGGAGATGGGGCTAACTGGCCATATTGCTCGTCTCAATTCACCTATCGGAAAAGCCCAACAAGCAATACAACGAGAACAACTTGCCATAATTGCTGACTTAAAAGAGCAGGCTGCCCTGGCTCAATACCGCAAAGAAGTCTTAAAACAATTATTTTTGCTAAATGTTCGCAGAATGAAAATAGCTGAAAGAAGGGCAAAAACGAGAGAGACCATTGCAGCTAATGAAAGGCAAGATCAGAAAAGCTTAGCCCGTGCCAAAGAAGTAGCAGCACAGAGCCATACATCTGCGCCAATATCAGCTATGTCTGATGAAGCCTTACGAAGATACCTTTTAAGCTCTTACGATCAAGCTATACAAGATCTTCAAAATGAAATTGACGACAGTTTAGATGAAGCCGAAAAACTTGGAGAAGAAATTACTGCCCATCTGGCTGCCGGTGAAGAAATTCAAGAGCGCTTTGGCCTCTTGGCTACAAATCTCGACAACCTGGATGCACATTCTCAATCTTTAGAGAGCCTGCCTCATCAAGAAAGAGTTCATGCAACCCAAAATGGCCTCCTGGACATTCAAGCAAAGATGGCTCAACTTACTACCAACATCCTGCAACTTGCTAATCAGGGTCAAGATCATGAAGCCAGCCAACTTATGAACCACTTAGATGGACTTCACATCGAGGCAGAAGGTATGCAGACAATGTTGGATCATGCGCATAGTAAATGTCATTATTTCACTGAAGAAGGACATAGCACTGACGCTTATCATAAAGCAGCCTTTATTGCTCCCAAAGATCAACATATTCATAGAGATAAAGCAACAGGCCAATTACTCTTATTAGAAAAAGGCCAGAAACCTGAGGACATGAGTGCTGAAGAGAAAGCGGCCGCTCACGCAAAATTCGAACAGTTTAAGCCTGGGTTCTGTAATGCAAGAGGCAAGGTAAAGCAGTATCACGATACTGAAATGAGGGATTATGAGAATACACAGAAAGATTTGGTTGAGCGTAGTGAGAAAATGCAGCAGCATATTTTGCAGCTGACAGACGAACGCAATAAATTAATGGCATTAAGGGCAACAGCAATGACTGGGCTTGACGTTGCTAGGACTGACCTCTCAAATACAACTGAACCTATGCCGACTCCGGGTTCAGCACCAACACCCCAGCCAGGGCAAACCATGGTTAACCCACAACCTTCACCTCCGCCAAGTGACAGGCATATGCTTCAATTAATGCGTATTAATCCTACGCAGGAAGCGATAGATCGCTATAAGAATAGCAAGACCCTCCCAAATGGCGAGCCTGATAGACTTGCTCAAGAGGCAATTACCAACACCATTAAACCCGGACAACCGATACCAATTACCGTAATTCATAATTTATTGACGACTCTGGCGCGTCTTCCTCAGCCAAGTACCGCGCCTAATCCGCTCAGTACAACACTCTCTCCTCTTGCTAAGAAGCCAAAGCAAGATGAGGAACCGTCACCAAGTACCGCACCAAGTCCTTTCAGTACAACACCCTATCCTAGATAAATCCAATCAAAAAGGGGCTCATCAGAGCCCCTTTTTAGTTCTTAGGACAGTCAGTCCCGTTATAATGCGGCTTTGTGCTGCCCCTGAGATCCTTCGCTACGCTCCCAAAGACATACGTCATGTCGAACGTAGAGAGACATCTCCTGAGCGTAACACTGTGCTAATCCCGGAGATCCCTCACTATATTCGGGATGACGGGGTCTTTATCGATGTTTGCCTCAAAGGAGCTGGGCGCTCTGGATAACGGAGTGTGAAGACCTTTTTTTAGCTTAACACTTGATAAGCAGCCCCAAGTCTTCTACCATGGACAGATGTTGCAGTTTCGCTAGTGAAATAAAACCATGATGAGTGACAAATTGTTTGGTAATCAATCAATTATTGTAACCCTTGACGTAGACGCCTTATTATTTGACAGGTTAAAGCAAATAGCTCATGCAGGATTTTCTGTCGTAGAAATCAATTGCTGTGAACAAGGGTTATTGAAAAAAATTCTCCAGGATTTCCCCACCTTACGTGTAGGAGCCAGCAATATTATAAGCACCCAGCAATTAGAAGAATGTTACACTGCAGGTGTACATTTCGCCTCAAGCCCAGGCTTCTTGCCAGCAATTGCACAGACCGCTGCAATCTATTCGATTAATTATATTCCTGGTATCGCAACGATTTCTGAAGCAATGCAAGTTATGGCCTTAGGTTATCATCAAGCAAGACCATATCCTGCAAACCTTGCCTTCTGTGCCTCATTAAATAAATGTCTGCCTATGTTGCGTCTATTTCCAGCTGAGATTGAGTGGGATGAAGCGGAGCACTATCTCAGTTTGCCAGCAGTAGCAGCTGTTAGCATTCTTAACCCCGAGAGCGAGCATTTAAGTGCTCTCTCTACTGGAGTTTTTGCATAAATCAATAACAAGCAAAAAAGCGCCAAGGCAAATGGCGCTATCCGCCAGATTGAAAACCGGCCAGTGGTGGTTTTTATAATAGAGATCGATAAAATCGATCACATGCCCTAACACCGCCCTGTCATATAAATTTCCAACAGCACCACCCAGAATTAAACTAATTGCCAAAGATTGTAGCTTTGCTGTTGGTGTCAATCTTGCTAACCAGACAATCAAAACGCCACTCATTACCACAGAAAATCCAGCAAAAAACCAACGATGCCAACTACCAGCGCCGCTTAAAAAGCTAAAAGCAGCACCTGTATTGTAAGCTAAGGTAAAATTGAACATGGAAAAGACAGCCTCAGGCTGATAAGGGACCAAATTCGATTCTGCCCAGTATTTGCTTAGCTGATCAAGCAGCAATATAGCTATGCTTAAAAGAAACCATGGCCATCTTTTCATGCAAACTGCCTCACTTCATCGGTTCCAGTGATATTCCCTGCACAACGTAGGCATAACTCAGGATGCTGAGGGTCAGACCCTACATCTTCACGCCTATGCCAGCATCGACTACATTTCTCATAAGTGCTAGCCCGAACAGCAATAGCTAGTCCCAGGTCTTTATTCGTTTGTATAACATCCTTGGCTTCTTCTAGTGGTTTAACAACCGCAGCAGAAGTAATCAAAATAAAGCGCAATTCATTACTTAGTTTGCTCAGAACGGGGAAAAGCTTTTCTCCTGCATAAAGCGTTACCTCAGCTACTAAAGCAGATCCAAGTACACCCTCTTTACGCTGACTTTCAAGTGCTCTGTTCACCTCATCACGGACAAGCTGTAACTGCTCCCAGAAGGCCATATCGACGTCTTCAATTTGCGGCCAAGCGGTATACCATTGCTCAAGAAAAACCGATTCACTGATCTTACCCGGGATAAACTGCCATATTTCCTCAGCTGTAAACGATAGAATTGGAGCTAACCAGCGAGTCAAAGCATGAATGATATGGTACATAGCCGTTTGGCAAGAACGTCTCGCTAAGCTATTCCTAGCGGTGGTATATTGCCTATCCTTGATCACATCAAGATAGAAGCTTCCCATATCAACGGCACAGAAATTATGGATTTTCTGATAGATTAGATGAAAATGATAATTCCTATAAGCTTCCTCAATTTCTTTCTGTAAGACCTGACAGCGTTTAATAGCCCAACGATCTAGTTCGACCAATTGCTCAGCTGCAAGAGCATGCTCCTCAGGATTAAAGTCAAAAAGATTGGCTAATAAGAAACGAGAGGTATTTCTAATACGCCGGTAAGCATCTGAATTACGTTTTATTACTTCATCAGAGATACTTACCTCATGGCGGTAATCAGTTGAAGAAACCCACAGACGAATTATATCGGCACCGTGTTGGTTAATTAATTTATCCAGTGAAACATAGTTTCCTTTGGATTTTGAAAGTTTCTTCCCTTCAGCATCAACTGTGTAACCATGAGTCAATACCGTCTTATAAGGAGCATGACCATAAATCGCTACTGCGGTTGTCAACGAGGAATTAAACCATCCCCGATGCTGGTCAGATCCTTCCAAATACACATCAGCCGGCGAACCAAGTTCTGGATTCTGCTTTAGAACGCAAAAATGAGACACACCAGAATCGAACCAAACATCGAGTGTATCGCTGCTTTTATCATAATGCTGCGCATCTGCACCTAAAAATTCATTGATATCAAGCTCAAACCAAGCGTCGATGCCCTTTTTTTCAACACGTTGAGCAACTTGTTCAATAAGTTCAACTGTACGTGGATGAAGCTCTCTTGTTTCCTTATGTATAAACAGAGTCATAGGCGTACCCCAGGCACGCTGACGTGAGATACACCAATCAGGCCTTGTTTCAACCATTGTTGAGATACGTGCCTTACCCCAATCCGGTACCCAATTAACACGATCTATTTCATCCTGTATCGCTTTGCGCAAACCATTCTTATCCATGGCAATAAACCATTGTGGTGTCGCAAGGAAAATCATTGGTGTTTTATGGCGCCAGCAGTGAGGATAGCTATGGCTAATTTTTTCACTATGAAGGAGAGCTTTACGTTCTGCCAATACTTCAATAATTTTGTCGTTTGCTTTTAATACTGATAGTCCGGCAAAAAGAGGTACATCACTGGCGTAGCAACCGTTTCCAAGTACAGGATTGATAAGTGGTAAATCATAAGCTAATCCAACTTGGTAATCGTCAGGACCATGAGCAGGCGCGGTATGAACACAGCCTGTTCCAGAATCAGTTGTGACATGGCTTCCTAAAATAATAGGCACCTGACGCTCATTAAAAGGGTGTTGCAGCATAATTCTTTCAAAGGCCTGGCCCTTTGCCTTACCAACTTTTTGATAACTTTCTATGCCATAACGCGACATCACTGAGGCTAATAACTCCTCATTCACTAGAAAATAACGCTCACCAGAATCGACTAGAACATAATCTAACTCAGGGTTCAGACAAACAGCCTCATTTGCTGGTAAGGTCCAGGGCGTTGTAGTCCAAATCGGTACAACGACAGGCTTCTCACCTAAGGAAGAAGCAATTGCCAGAATTTGTGTTGGCTGCACAGCCATAAAAGCAACATCAATCGATGGGGAAACCTTGTCTTCGTATTCAACCTCAGCTTCCGCTAGCGCAGAACCACAATCAATACACCAATGAACCGGCTTAAACCCTTGCTGTAGATGACCATTTTCGATGACTTTTGCTAGGGCACGAATTATATTTGCTTCATAGGAATAATCCATCGTTGCATAGGGATGTTCCCAATCACCAAAGACCCCCAGACGTTTAAATTCTCCACGCTGTATATCAATTTGGCTTGCTGCATACTCACGGCATTTTATCCTGAACTCTTCCGCGGAGATTTTTGCGCCGGCCTTGCCTACTTTTTTCTCAACATTAAGCTCAATAGGTAAACCATGGCAATCCCAGCCAGGCACAAAGGGTGCTTCAAATCCATCAAAGGATTTGGATTTAACAATGATGTCCTTGAGAATCTTGTTAAGTGCGTGACCACAATGCAGATGCCCATTGGCATAGGGTGGACCATCATGAAGAACAAAACGCTTAGCGCCCGCATGCGTTTTTACAATTTTTTCGTAAATACCCTTTGTTTCCCAGTTTGCTAACATCTGTGGCTCACGCTGCGCGAGGTTCGCCTTCATTGGAAAAGACGTATCTGGTAAATTTAAGGTATCTTTGTATTCTGCCATAGTGCCTACTCTATAAAGCGTTAAGTATAAACCAAAAAAACACAACCGAATCTACTACGACTCAACTGCATTTTTCAGGATAAAACGGCGCGCGCGAAACTCCGACTTGGCCGCTGCAACATCATCATGGATTTGCGCAATCAAGGCATCCACTGATGAAAATTTAACCTCATCTCTTAATTTGTGCAAGAAAAACACTTGTAACATCTCACCATACAAGCTTTCATCAAAATCAAAAAGGTGTATTTCAAGAATATTTTTTGTTCCATCAACCGTGGGCCTGCTCCCTAAATTGGCGACCCCATCTATCAGTTCACCGCTGGCTCTGCGCACTTTTACACAAAAAACCCCTTTTAGCGGAAGCATAATACGATGCATACTCAAATTCGCAGTAGGGATTCCCCATTCCCTCCCACGACCATCTCCTCTAGTAACCCGGCCGCAGAGGCTAAAAGTCCGGCCTAATAAATCAGCACTACGCTCAAGTTCTCCCTGTGACAAGGCATCTCTGATTTTAGTCGAGCTTACGCGATAATTATCAATAGAAAAATCAGGAAAAGCGTGTATTGAGCAGCCCTGTTTGGCGGCTAGCTCTTGTAAAAGATGAATATCACCAAAGCGTCCCTGACCAAAACGAAAATCTTCCCCAATCAATATATGCTTACAGTTTAATAAGGAAAAAAAATAATGCTCTGCAAAGGCCTGTGCTGACATTAATGCCAAGGCCTTATTAAACTTAAGGCAAATAACATAGTCAACTTGGCACTGCTTAAGTACGGTTAACTTCTCTCGTAGATTAGTCAATCTCGCTGGCGCATCTTTGGGACGGAAATATTCCGCAGGCTGTGGCTCAAATAGCAGAACAATCAGGGGAAGTTTTAGGCTATCGGCTTGTTTTTTTAAGGTTTTTAATAAAGCCTGATGCCCAAGATGCACACCATCAAAGTTACCAATAGTTGCTACACAACCATTAGTAAAATCAGGAATCCTATGTAATCCACGCAACAGCTTCATAATTAATCAGAATTTTATAAAAAGAAAAAGATTATACCGAGTTTATATCAGATTGCGAAACTTAATAGGAACCCTCATTCATCCTCACTACCATTTAGTTAAGAATAATTACATGCGTTCGCGCTGAGCAGCTCAGCCTCTTTGGAGCAAATATCGGGAAAGAACTTCGAACCAGCAACCCCTCATCTATCCTTCAGACACTGCTCTTTGAGAGGAATGTGCGTAAGCACAGGTCTCGAAGCGTCACTATGCAAAGCTTCGAGACGGCCTAAAGGCCTCCTCAGCCCGAACGGTTTTGAGGTTGCTTCCTTAACTGGATGACAGGTGTTGAGCTGATTAGCTCGTCCTATCACTTAGCCCCAAAACGTCGTCTCACGACAACAAAGAAAACAGGTACAAAAAATACCGCAAGAACTGTCGCAGTAATCATTCCGCCAGTAACACCAGTCCCAACAGCATTTTGTGCCCCGGAACCCGCTCCAGTACTTATAGCCAAGGGCAAGACCCCGAAAATAAAGGCAATTGAAGTCATTAGAATAGGGCGAAAACGCATACGTACGGCTTCAAGGGTTGCTTCTACTAAGCCTTTACCCTCTTTCACAATCAAGTCCTGGGCAAATTCAACGATCAAAATCGCATTTTTTGCAGACAAGCCTATCGTAGTTAATAAACCAACCTGGAAATAAACATCATTATTCATTGAGCGGAAACTTGCAGCTAATAAAGCACCAATAACCCCTAATGGTACAACCAACATGACTGAGAAAGGGATTGACCAACTTTCATATAAGGCAGCCAGACATAGGAAAACGACAAGCAAGGAAATTGCATAAAGAGCTGGGGCCTGATCACCGGAGAGGCGTTCCTGATAAGACATTCCTGTCCAATCAAATCCGATGCCAGAAGGCAATTGGGAAGCTAAGGAGGCCATTAAAGCCATTGCATCACCACTGCTTTTACCCGGAGCTGCTTCACCCAAAATTTCCATGGAAGGCAGGCCGTTATAACGCTCCAATCGAGGAGAACCGTACTGCCAATGGGTTGTACTAAAAGCGGAGAACGGCACCATTTGCCCTTTATCACCTCTTACATACCAAGTATTAATATCACCGGGCAACATACGATGAGGCGTTTTACCCTGCATATAAACCTTCTTAACCCGTCCGCGATCGATAAAGTCGTTCACGTAAACAGACCCTAAGGCGGAGGAAATTGTTTGGTTAATATCCGCAACCCTGACACCTAAGGCCTCTGCTTTTTCCTGATCAATTTCTAATTTAAATTGTGGCGTATCTTCCAAACCATTCGGACGGACACCTACCAAAGTATCAGGATGCTCTGCCACCATACCTAAAAGTTGGTTGCGCGCATCAGTTAATTTTTCATGGCCAAGATTTCCCCTATCTATCAATTGAAAATCAAAACCACTTGCGGTACCTAACTCAATAATTGCTGGTAGATTAAAGGCAAACACTAAACCATCTTTGATCTGAGAGAAGGCCCCCATCGCCCTGCCAATAATAGCAGGCACTTTATTTTCTGCCCCTCCACGCTTTTCCCAATCCTTCAAGGTAGTGAAAGCGATACCTGCATTCTGTCCTCGTCCACTAAAACCGAAGCCTACTACGCTAAAAGTTGAAACAGCATTTTTCCCTTCCTGGGTTGCGTAATAGTCATAAACCTGATCAGCAATTTTTTGGGTACGCTCTAAAGTAGCTCCCGCAGGTAATTGCATCATCGTCAGAACCAGGCCTTGATCTTCCTCGGGTAAAAAAGAGGTAGGCAGCGTAAGGAACAAATAACCCATCGCAAAAACAATCAACAGATAAACGACCAGATAGCGACCTGTCTTAAGCAATAACTTTTCAACGCGGTTGTGATAGCGTTGTGTCAAATATTCAAAGCCATTGTTAAACCAGGCAAAAAACCCCTTTTTAGCGCCGTGTCCCTCTGCAGAAACAGGTTTGAGCATCGTTGAACAGAGTGCCGGTGTCAAAATCAATGCAACCAAAACAGAAAGAGCCATGGCTGACACAATTGTTACCGAAAATTGGCGATAAATAGCCCCCGTTGAACCACCAAAAAAAGCCATCGGTATAAACACAGCCGAAAGGACCAGGGCAATCCCAATCAAAGCCCCTTGAATTTGCCCCATAGAACGCCGCGTAGCCTCTTTAGGACTGAGCTTTTCTTCAGCCATCACCCGCTCAACGTTCTCGACGACAACAATTGCATCATCAACCAACAATCCAATTGCCAAGACCATACCAAACATGGTGAGTGTGTTAATCGAATATCCCATGATCGACAAAACAGCAAAGGTTCCCAGAAGTACGATTGGTACTGCCAGAGTAGGAATTAGAGTAGCCCTGAAATTTTGTAAAAACAGGTACATTACAAGGAAAACCAGGATGATCGCTTCGAATAGGGTTTTCACTACCTCATGGATAGAAATTTTAACAAAGGGCGTTGTATCGTAGGGATAAACGATTTTAAAGCCGGCAGGAAAAAAGGGCTGCAATCGTTTGATTTCATCTTTGATAGCAGCTGCGGTACTTAGCGCATTTGCCCCAACTGCGAGCTTGATACCTAAACCAGCTGCAGGCTTGCCGTTATAACGCGCGATAACATCGTAATTTTCCCCACCTAGCTCAACACGAGCCACATCCCTTAAACGGACTTGGGAACCATCAGAATTTACCTTTAGCAGTATTTTCCCAAACTCCTCTGGCGATTTTAATCGAGTTTGCGCAATGATAGAGGCATTGAGTTGCTGCCCAGGTACTGCCGGAGTTCCACCTAATTGACCTGCAGCTATTTGGTTATTCTGGGCGCGAATCGCTAAAATTATATCGCTAGGTTGTAGTCGGTAATTATTCAGCTTATTGGGATCAAGCCAGACTCGCATTGAATACTGCGAACCAAAAAGTTGCACATCCCCTACCCCATTCAAACGGCTAATAGCATCCTTAATATTAGACGCCACATAGTCAGCAAGATCGTATTGATCCATCGAGCCATTTTCAGAAACGGCCCCCAAAACCATTAGAAAACTAGAGCTTGCTTTTTTAACACTGATGCCTTGTTGCTGTACTTCCTGAGGCAATAAGGGCATTGCCAATTGCAATTTGTTTTGCACTTGCACCTGAGCAATATCAGGGTCAGCCTTTGCATCGAAGGTTAGAGTGATAGTCACAGTACCTGAGGAATCACTTTGTGATGACATATACATGAGGTTATCGATACCACTCATGTTCTGCTCAATGGTCTGAGTCACTGTGTCCTGAACGGTTTGCGCATCTGCACCAGGATAAATAGCAGAAATAGCAACTGCTGGTGGCGCAACTGATGGGTATTGGGCAACGGGTAAGGTTAAGATTGCTAGAGCACCGGCCAACATGACAAGAATAGCTAAAACCCAAGCAAATATTGGTCTATCAATAAAAAAATTCGACATTTCTAACCACTCACATGCGCACTGATTGGAGCCTTATCTGCAGCAGCCTTGGTTTTTGACTCATCGTCTGATTCAACTGCCTTTACAGCCATCCCGGGGCGGATTTTTAGTTGCCCCGTCACAATAATCTGCTCACCTGCTGTTAAGCCACTAGCAACCAACCATTTATCGCCAATAGCCTGCCCTGTAGCTAAGGTACGTAGTACTACCTTGCCTTGCTCATCCACTACAAGAGCCGTAGCCTGACCCCGAGCATTACGAGTAATACCCTGTTGCGGAGCGAGTAAAGCATTTTCTTTAACCCCCTCTTGGATACGGGCATGCACAAACATCCCAGGTAATAACTCTTGATTTGGATTAGGGAAAATCGCGCGTAAGGTGATAGAACCTGTGGTTTCATCAACAGTCACATCTGAAAACTGCAGAGTACCTTTTTGTTTGTATAAACTGCCATCATCGAGGATTAAATCAACAACAACACTCTCTGCATTTTGCTTAAGCGAACCCTTGGCAAGTTCGCGCTTTAAATTCAGAAAATCGGTGCTTGATTGAGTAACATCGACGTAAATCGGGTCAAGTTGCTGTACAGAAGCTAAGGCTTTAGGCTGCCCAGCTGTTACCAATGCACCTTCTGTAACACTGGATTTACCAATACGCCCACTAATTGGTGAACTCATTTTGGTGTACAGGAGATTAATACGCGCCTGTTCTAAACCTGCTTTAGCGGCTACAACTGCCGCATCAGCCTGTTTGGCATTAGCAACTGCTTTATCGTAATCTTGGGGACTCACATAGTGGGTTCCCAAAAGAGGTGTATAGCGCTTGACTGTTAAATGACTAATATCTGCACTTGCTTGCGCCTTAGCAAGCTCTCCCTGAGCACTGTCAAAAGCAGTCTGATAAGTGGCAGGATCAATTTGGTATAAGGATTGCCCAGCGATTACATCACTACCCTCTGTGAACTGGCGTTTTAGAATTATGCCACTGACCTGAGGTCTAACCTCAGCAACCCGGTAAGGGCGTGTTCGCCCTGGTAGTTCTGTAGTTAGTGCCAGTTTCTCTGCCTTAAGCTTAACTACACCAACCTCAGGCAATGCCCCACCAGCTTTGGCTTGATCATTATCGCAACCTGCGAGTAGAAACATGCCGGAACATAGCGTCGCAAAAGCTAATCGCATGACCCTACTATTCTCATTCATAAACATCCTCAACAGCGTAGCTAGCCCCTCAATGAGACTAGTCCTTTTGTTTCATTTCAATTATTTCGAATTCTCACAGCTTGACTGCAGGGAGTCGAATTTTTTTGGGACTGTTCATTTTTGTCCCGCAAAGAAAAAAAAAAGAAGAATACTCCGCAATTTGTCAGATCTCAATGTTAGCCAGAGAAAATTCTTAGGTGTAAGAGGAAAGCGCCTCAAGAACCCCTGTTGAAAAGTCACTTTCAAATATACCATCTCCCCCCCAAAAAAACCGAATTCCCGTAGCTTGACCGCGGGATCTGTCAGTGGTGCAAGCTACATAGACCCCGCTTTCAAGCCGAGAAGATTCGGAATAGTAAAAGGTTTTTTCTACTTAGAACTTGCAATTTTTGTCAAAGAATATTATTAAGGAGATATGTTGTGCAGGATAAAGTCATGAAAAGCGTTTTGTACAGGAAGAAAAGTGTAAACTTTAGCTTGTACAATGCAGGTCCATGAATAGGCTGCTTTGATTGATACTAAGGTACTACAAAACCATGGAAACCGTTCTCGTTTGCCTTGTTCTTCTACTGTTAATAGTCATTTCTGGTGTCGCTACAAGGCTAATTCCAGGCTTGCCTAGTCCCGTTTTACAAATTACGCTAGGTGCTGTAGTTGCCGTTTTATGCCCCTCCTTTCATATTGGTTTTGATCCAGAGCTTTTTATGCTCCTGTTTATCCCCCCCTTACTTTTCAGCGATAGCTGGCATTTCCCCAAACGGGAGTTTCTGTTAAACACCCGCCCAATTGTCATGTTATCGATTGGCTTGGTATTTTTTACAGTAGGCGGTATCGGCTATATGGTCCATTGGATAATCCCCGAACTACCCTTACCAGCTGCTTTCGCTCTAGCAGCTGCCTTATCTCCTACTGATGCAGTCACACTCCGTTCGATAAGTTCCAAACTCAAAATGCCTCAACGCATTACTCATATCTTACAAGGAGAAGCTCTTTTAAATGACGCCTCAGGTCTTGTTTCTTTTAAGTTTGCAGTAGGAGCGATGCTTACCGGTGTTTTTTCTTTTAAAACCGCTAGTCTTAGTCTCATATTTATCAGTCTTGGTGGACTAGCTATTGGCGTGATTCTGACTTACTTTTTTATCACTCTTTTAGGGCAGCTAACTCTAAAAAGTAATGATGAAACAACGACAGAAAACCTATTATTGCTGCTCTTACCATTCACAGCCTATCTTAGTGCTGAAGCCTTGGGCTGTTCTGGAATCCTTGCAGCAGTTTCTGCTGGATTTACTATTGATAAGGCAGGCTTTTTAGATAGAACCATGGCTAGAATGCGCATCGAGGGGCATTTTGTTTGGGGGATGCTTGATCTGACTCTCAATGGTCTTATTTTTATACTCCTAGGTTTATATTTACCTCATGCAATTGAACTAATTGATAATACTGGCTTTGGCTTGGCAGACTGCAGTGTCATCATCGCAATTATTACTTTCAGCCTAATTTTTCTGCGAGCACTCTGGATTTACATAACACTGCCTTTTGAAGCCTTGATTGCCAGACATCGTCGTAAAACCTGGCACCTTCCCAATCTAAGGATTATTGCAGTATTTTCCCTAGGTGGTGTTCGCGGTACCATTGCCTTAGCAGCCATCCTTTCTTTACCAACGCTCATGCCTGATGGCACTCCCTTTCCCCAACGAGATCTCTTAGTTTTACTTGTTGTCGGTGTAGTACTTTGCTCCTTACTGATTAGCACAATCGCTCTTCCTTTAGTACTTCCAAATCTAAACGCTATCATTTCAAAGCCTGCTGATAACGAGGAAAGCGTAGCGATCATTGCTGCATCGCAGGCAGCAATCCGAGGAATCGAACAATGCATGGAAGCGCTTTGCCTTAATGCTAGTGAACAGGATATTGCTATCTGCCAACAAGTTGGTAACTCGCTGATGGCTGCACTCAATCAATTTGTTTTGTCGAATATTGGTGCAGAATCCGAAAAACTCGCTAGTATAAAAGCCTTATCCTATGAGAACCAAATGCGTTACGCATCACTAGAAGCCGCACGGCATGAGCTACTCTCTTTACGGAAACAGAGAAAAATCAATAACACAACCATGATGACCATTATATCCAGACTGGATCTAAGACAACTTACCCTAATCAATGAGAGAAAGAGTTCGATCTTTAATATACAGAAAGAAAATTCGAATTAAGGGCAAGAACAATCAAAAATAAGTCTATAAAATAGGCAATTACTCTTTCTTAAGATATACTTGAGAAAATATTTGACAAGTCCAGTGCAATAGGAAGCAATCCTTTTGATATCTGGTGTCAAAATAATTTATATCTAATAGCGTAAAATTAAGAATAAACATGGACCAACCTTTAATTAATATTAGTCGCAAACACGCTTTGCTATTCGCCTGCTTTTTAGTGTTTTATGAGTTTCTGACTTATATCGCCAATGATATGATTATGCCCGGCATGATTAAAGTCGTTGAGTCCTTTAATGGACCAGAAACAGCAATCGCAACCTCACTAACCGCTTATGTTCTTGGCGGTGCAAGCCTGCAATTATTTCTTGGTCCGATTTCTGATCGCTATGGTCGAAGACCAGTTATGCTTTTTGGCGCCTCGCTTTTCCTTATCTGTACAATCTTAATTGCCTGCTCTAATTCAATTGGGCATTTTTTAATTGCGCGCTTTTTCCAAGGGATGGGACTTTGCTTCATTGGCGTTATCGGTTACGCAACCTTGCAAGAAATTTTTTCTGAAATGGACGCTGTACGTCTGATTGCGCTCATGGCTAATGTATCGACAACGGCACCTTTACTCGGTCCCCTTCTTGGCGCGGCCTTTATCCACTATTTTAGCTGGCGACTAATCTTTGTTCTTATTGGTTTTTTTGCGCTGATAACTCTCTGGGGATTATGGCGATTTATGCCTGAACCTGTAGGCCAGCTAAAGCGAGATGGTGAAAGAATTAACCCTGTTTCTCTCGCCCCAAAGATTATTGCAACAAACTATCTGAATTTGTTAAAGAATATACCTTTTATGCTTGGGTCAACTGCTCTAGGACTTATGGTTCTCCCCTGTTTGGCTTGGATTGCGCTTGCTCCTGTTATCCTGGTTACTGACGCGAAGCTTACAGTAATTCAATATGCGCTTTGGCAAATTCCTGTATTCGGAGCGACAATATTAGGCAATTGGTTTCTACAGCATCTTAGTTACCGCGGAAGCTTGCGTAAAATCCTGATGATTGGCTCAATCATTATAGGGATCGGATTACTGGCAGGCTTTATCCTGCCTCTTGCAATCAGCAATTACTTTGTCTGGCTCATGCCCGGACTTATTATTTATTTTTTTGGTTTAGGTGTTGCTGGCGCGCCGTTAAACAGGCTTATTCTCTTTTCTACGCCTGTAGGTAAAGGCACAGCTTCCGCCTTAATGAGCATGATCAGCATGTTGATACAGGCCTTAGGTATTGAGGGCGCTAACTATATCTATCTCTCTCATAACAATTTACTTTTTGGTCTTCTCTGCGCGCTGATAGGCCTTGCTTATATTGTCTTTCTAGTCGGCTTATTTCTATTGACAGGTTCGGAGAGTCAGGACATCGATCCTAATTCACCTTCTAATGAATAGATCTTTGTTGCTGGGTTCCACAAGATTTTCCATGCTATTTTGAGAGTTTTCGATGATATTAAAAACCTTTACTAAAGGCTTATTGGATACTTCCCCATAACCTGAAAATGGAAAACTAAGAACAGTTACTGCTGTTAGAAAACAACTTAAAAAAGCAGATAAAACTAAAAGAAAATGCTTTCCTTTTAGATCAGTTTCTAAGGAATAAATCAAAACAATAAGAACGGCTCCTAAAAAAATAATAACGTACCAGGCTTTTGGAATTAATACATCCAACATATTCACACGATTATTTCTGATCTCAATCAATTGATTCAACGCAGAAACAGCATTGCCATAGTAAACAAAAGCCACCGGATCTTGAGGTTTTGTTTTATGAAAAGACGAATATAAATTATTGTACATCTGCTGAGTGTCCGGACTTTCATTTCTAGTGGACATTGCCAGCAGCTCTACATTTAAAACCGAAGCAACATATGAGCTTAAATTTTGTCTTAGAATTTTCTGAGTTTCTGCAGGAAAGCCATTAATACTTTCATTAATAACATATAATTTTGATGCCTCAGAACTAATATACTCATTAACTTTTTGATAGTTATTCCAGAGAATAAACAAAACAAACCCGAGAAAAATGCTATAAAGCGAACTTATTGATCCAACAACTGCACGCGCAGTCTGAACCTCTTCTTTATTTGTTTTTTTGTGTTTTACACGACGAAATATCTTGCTAGTTGCAAGTAATAAAAAGAGATAAAGGAGAAAGACAAATGGCGGAAAAATGTGATTCATCAGACTACTCAACATTTAAAAACTCCTGTAATTAAACCGGGCCTGACTGATTATTTGTATGCGTTTACGCCCTATTTACCGAAAGTCTGTATCGCCCCCTGAATAGGTACGGAGTTTGCCATACCAATAAGAGGCTGGTATGGCTATGGTTATATTTCGCTAGGCTTTTTGAGTATAGACTGGATTTGTAGTGCGTATAAATATCTGAGTAAAGTATAGTTTTCCTCGGCTATCGCGCGCAAGACCAATGCCAGTTAAATTGAAATTACCTTCGATATTTCTGCGGTGCCCGGAGCTAGTTAACCAGTTTTTAACAACATCTTTGGCATCTTTATAATTGTAAGCAACATTTTCAGAACCACCTTTACAGTCCCCAATTTCTGCAAACAAACGATGAATCCTTTTATCAAAATATTTATGGCCAAAAGGAATAGCATGTCTAGCCATTTCACGACTATGTTTTGCAGCTTCCTCTGACATAAGATTATTCATTTTCAAAGGCTTTAAATGGTGTTTCGCTCTATATTCATTCACATAATATAAAATCGCTTTTTGATTGCTGCTATCAATCGATGAAAAATCAGCTGCTGAAGCAGCTATTTTTTGCGTTAAAAATACTGTTAAAAATAAAGTGGTTAAGCAGTAAAATACCATCGTTTTTTTTCTCATAATTTTGCCTTTGTTTACCCATAACTGACGTTAATTTAATCAAGTGTTTTTCAGTGGCAATGATGTAAAAAAAACAAGCATTTGTCTAGCAAAAAATAATCTTCTTATAACTGACTTATCTTATTAGGATTGAATAATCTTCTAAAATTTATATATAGCCTAATTTAATTTTAATAGAGAAAGTGATGGAAAAATTTATTGACCGCAGGGACGCGGGCATTGCTCTTGCGAAACGGTTAGAGGAATACTCGCAAAGATCCAAGGCTATTATTTTAGCCTTGCCTCGCGGAGGGGTACCTGTTGCTTATGAGGTTGCAAAGGCGCTTTCACTTCAGCTTGATGTTTTTATTGTGCGAAAACTTGGTGTCCCAGGGCATGAGGAACTGGCAATGGGAGCAATTGCAAGCGGAGGTACAGTCATTTTTAATGATGAAATTATCAATTCTTTATATTTATCTGAATCACTCATAGAGCGAGTCATTCAAAAAGAACAAAAAGAATTAGAGCGCCGCGAAAAATTATATCGCCCAAACCTCCCAACCCTAGAACTAAAGGATAAAACGATCATCCTCATTGATGATGGCATAGCAACGGGGGCCACGATGCATGCCGCAGTTCAAAGCATAGATAAACAAAAGCCAAGGCACTTGGCAGTGGCTGTGCCCGTCGCCGCTTGCTCTACTTATAAGGAATTTTCTGGAAGAGTTGATAATTTCGTTTGCTTACTAAACCCCGTCAATTTTTATGCCGTAGGCTTATGGTACGATGATTTTAACCAAACGACGGATGAAGAAGTCACTGAGCTACTAATAAAAGCCAATCAATAATATCCACATTCTTGATTCTGATAATTACAAGAACCTGAAGGATAACAGCGTGGCACTACTGCGCAACGATATCGTGGGAAATAATAATAAGGGCCGTAGCCGTAGTTAGGAGGATAGTAGGAATTATAATAGGGATAATTGTAAGGAGGATAACCGTTGTAATAGCCAGCGGGCTGATTAACGATAATGACAGTATTACCCCCGTTAACATAGTAGCTATAACAGAGGTTATAACTAGCCAATCCCAAAATCAGTGTAAGCATAGGCCATAATTTTAAGCTCATCTCAGCACCCTCTTTATAAGATCAAGCTGTCTTAATTATAAGTATAGCGCTAGGACGGCGATTATAGATAACCCCTCACTTTCTATTCACAGAATATTTTTGGTATATCAAGGGTAATAGCCACGTGGGATGTAAAAATCTTGGAGAAAGTTCAATTTTGAGTCCAGGTCGAGAGAAAAGTGGACTTTCTTGGGTACGGAGTGACCTATTACTATCAAGGCAAAAAAAAGCTGATCCATGTAGAACCCAACATGGATCAGCCTATTATTAATCGTGTGCTGGTACAGGACGAACAATCAGAACATCACACTCAGCGCCATGGAGAATGGCATTTGCAGTTGAGCCTAGTAAGAGTGCAAGGCCATGTTTGCCGTGGCTGCCAGTAACAATCAAATCGATTTTCTTTTCCTGCGCCACCCGAAGAATTTCATTCTTGGTTGAGCCGAATTCAATCATACAATGCTTGTCATCAACTCCTAGCTGTCTAGCTAAGTTAGCCAATTCTTTCTCAGCTTGCTCACGTATAGATACTTCAACTTCAGCAAAACCAGCAAAACCTGGATAAGCATAGGCAGGAATTGGTTCAACAACATGAACAAGTAGCAAGTCCGCACCATTTTCATCTGCAATTTTTTTCGCCTTATGAGCGGCTCTGATACCTACTTCATCAAAATCCGTCGCGAATAACACCCTTTTGTACATAGTTTCTCTCCTTGGCTATCTCTAGCTACACAAAGACTAACAGAAAATTTTTTAATTTCCCATAACATACAGTTTACTATAAAATTAGCGCCAGTCGAAATCCAAACAAAAACAATTCTGAAAATATACTTTAGGCGATGGCAAAAACCTAAAACTCATACCTAAAGGTTATATATTAAGATTGTATAAAGCTAGTCTATGTTTCTTGATTTATTTGGGGCTCTGACCTCTATATTGTCAACCTATTATTTTGTTCGTTTAGACAGTAAAGCCTGGTCGGTTGGCCTAGTTGCTACAAGTCTGAACAGCCTTCTCTATTGGCAAAATGCTATCTATGCCGATATGACTCTCGAAATGTTTTATTTTTTCAGCAATTGCTATGGCTGGTATCTATGGCGCCAATCTCACAGTCAAAAGGAGTTAGCTATTGGCCATCTATCTAAAAAACAAGGGTATTTACTCTTTATTGCTGTTATTAGTGGTTTCCTATTGATCCTAGGTCTCTTAAAAATGTTCACTCATTCAAATGTTGCAGTGCTTGACGCGCTTACCACCGCACTTAGCCTAGCAGCACAGTTGCTCATGTGCTACAAAATAATTACAACCTGGATTCTCTGGTTTTTTACCGATGTTCTTTATGCCTATATGTATTTGCATAAACGCTTAGCCTTTCATGGTCTCATGATGTTTATTTATACTGTGATGGCTGTAGTTGGCTATATCTCCTGGACCAGGCAAAGAGACAATCGTCTTAAGTCCACCTTGACTGATAGGGTTCATTATAGCTAGCCCGTAGCCTTAAGCTGGGATACAGGGCGGACCCAGGGATTATAGCGAGCTAACTCGGTAGGAAGGCTCTTAATTGCTGCCTGGGCATGCTCAACCTGGTTATACTCGCCAATTGTCAATACATACCAATCCGCTCCATCACGTTTTGTTAAGCGGATCTTTGCTGTTTTTTTAATTTTATGATTATTAACAAAACGCATAATATCTTCTTGTTTTGGACTCGCTAACAGTTGAATAGTAAATGGTCTGTCAATAACCTTTGGTACAGCTTTGGGAGCCGCTGCTTGTTGAACAGGCACTGGGGCAATTTGTTCTGGGATCGTTTCCGTTACTTGGGCTGGTGGAGGAATAGCAATCGTTTTAGGAATTACTACAACTCGATCCCTCACCACCAAAGAATCATCACTCTCATCTTCAATTGCTACATCAACAACTCGTTTAGGAGATGGCTGCACTTGTTGCCTCATTGCAGCAACATACCATGCAGGTATTTGACTGGGTCGTTTAATCAATTCCTGGTGGATATTCGGTAATTCGCTAAGCAGAATTAGCTCCCTTTCCGCCACAGGTACCACGGGCACTAAGGAAGGCAACGGTTGACTGATTTCTGCAACAGACTCTTCAAATTCATGTCCTGATGATAAGTCAACTGATGAGGGTAAAAACTGATTTTGCCAAATATAAGAAGAAGCAATTAAGGCTACAGCAGCAGTAGCCGCAAAACTTAAGCCCCTGATTAAATATTTTCTCTTATCACTTGATGTTGTAGCTGCAAAACAAAAATAGTCGATCATTTGGGCATTAATACGAGCGATATTGCCTTCTGTTAATTTATAAAAATGATCTAACCGCTTCTCAGTCATTGTTTTATCTAATTTTTTTGAGAAGGGTAAAACATGACGAAGATAGGTTTTGGTCTCAGTCACTGTTAAATTACCAGGTTCCAAGCTGTGGATTAGCTCCCTTTCCATCTTGTTTAAACTTGTCGATAAAGAATGATCAGAAACTAAGCAAAGATGGAAAAAACTACTAGCTCCTTGCTCTTTTAATTCGCTTAAGACTTCTTGTAAAAACGTATCAGGTAAATATTGCGCATCATCAATTATTAGCAGAATCTGCGCTTTACGCTCATTGATTTGTGCAATCAAATCCCTAAGTTTGGTATCGCTATCAGCTTTTAAATGAAATGCCGTGCTAAGTTGTGTTAATAATTCAGCCTGCGAAAATGGAGCCTTAGCCTGTATAACATGCGACTTAATATTAGAATCAAGGCCTGCTTGTAATAAACTGATGAAGGTTGTTTTACCAGAGGCACGCTCAGCAAGAACTGCTATCATGACATTACTGAAAAGCACCAGGTGATTAATATAATCAATTTTGGTTAACCAAGAACTAGGTTTAAAAACCTGTTTACCTACTGGTCCCTCTTTAATGCCTGGCTCAATCGCCTCATTTTGCATCGCTAATCTCCTTCAACTGCACTTTGCAAAGATAAACGCAAATCCTCTTCTGACACCTGATTTTCGATATAACAGTTGCCAAACGTTTTCATCAATATGAAGCGCAAGTTTTTATTTTTAATTTTTTTATCCTGTGACATTAAAGCACGCAACTCATAAAGGTCAATATCTCCAGGAATTCTACGTGGTAACTTAGCCATAGTCAGCATCTCATCGACTAAGAACAAATCTTTCTCATCTATTTTTAACTGTCGTTGCGATAATAAGGCAGCGCAGTATAGTCCGATTGATACAGCTTCACCATGAAGCCAACGGCTATAGTGAGTATAGGCCTCAAGCGCATGCGCAAAGGTATGGCCGAGATTGAGTAAAGCACGCTGGCCTGTTTCACGCTCATCTTCCTGGACATATTGGGCTTTAATTTGGCAACATTGGCTAATGATCTCGGCCAATTTGTCAGACTTATTGTTAGCTAAGCCCTCTTGCAAGGCACTATAAACCAATTGCAAAAACGCCCCTCCAGCTAGCAAAGCATACTTGATAATTTCAGCAAGACCGGCTCGAAACTCACGAGCTGGTAAGGTGGCTAAGGTATCTAAATCGATGATTACAGCGTTGGGTTGATGGAAGCTTCCAATCATATTTTTAGCTTGTGGGTGGTTAATTGCTGTTTTTCCACCTATGGAGGCATCGACTTGTGCTAATAAACTGGTTGGGATTTGTATGAAAGACACCCCTCTCTGATATGTAGCAGCCGCAAAGCCAGTAATATCACCCACGACGCCGCCACCTAAAGCAATTAAAGTGGTATCACGATGATGCTGTTTTGCAATTAGAACATCGTAAATCTGAAACAGACTTTGCTGGTTTTTATATACCTCACCATCTTCTAAGATGACGGTATCGCATTGTCTGTCTTCGAACGCTGTATGGAGATACTTAAGATAATGCGGCGCAATCGTATTATTAGTTACAATCAGCACTTGCCTAGAAGGCACATACCTACGAAGTTCATCAGGGTCAGTTAATGCATTATGCCCAATAAGGATAGGATAGCTATGCCCAGGCAGGCGAATATCTAACTCCTGGTATAAATCAAATTTCGCCATAGATATATTTTATAATGTTATTTGCTACTGCTTTGACAGTTAATTTATCCGTTTCAAAACTGATATCAGCCAGTTCGTCATAAAATGGCTCCCGCTCATCGCGCAAGGTCTCCAACCGTCCCTCTAAATCATCTGTTTGCAATAAAGGACGTTTGGTATCACGCTTTGTGCGTTCATATTGTTGTTGTAAAGAAGTTTTTAGGTAAATTACTGTGCCTCGGCCTGCTAGCGCATTTCGATTTTCAGGTGTCATTACAACGCCGCCACCAGTCGCTAATACAATGTTGGTTTTTTGGGTTAACTCATCAATTACTTTTTGCTCGCGACGACGAAATCCATCTTCTCCTTCGATATCAAAAATCCAGGAAATATCAGCTCCTGCGCGCTCTTCTATCACTTCGTCAGAATCATAGAACTCAAGCTTGAGCTCCTTTGCCAAAGTACGGCCTATTGTGCTCTTACCTGCTCCCATCGGCCCTATCAGAAATATATTTCGTACTTTAACTATGCTCATTTTTAATTACATACCCCTTGAACTGAAACATGGAGCCAACAAACCCCAGGTTTGATTAACGTAGTGCAGCTTAAGAATAAAACCAGGCCCTAGAGTCTATTTGTTGCAAAACATAACAACACCTAGTGAACCTGATTGCCCAATTCCATAGCTGGATTACCAAACTTATCCAACTCAACACCTCCTGCAACCGCTTGTCCCCTTCCTTTTTCTAAGCCTAAAGACAAATTGCTGGTTATTATCCTAGGAGTAATGAAAATGAGCAACTCCTCATTTCGAATGTTAGTTGCTTTATTCCTAAATAATCCACCTACAACTGGTAATTCACCCAGAAAAGGAACGCGATTAACCGCATTGTGCTTATTTTGTTTATAAATACCGCCCAATACGATCGTTTGCCCATTATCCACAAGAGCCGAGGTCTGAATTTCCTTAGTTAAAATAGAAGGGACCCCATTAAAAACCTTTAATGATGGTATATCTTGACTGATATGCAAATCCATCAAAATCTTACTATCAGGTGTAATATGTGGTGTCACCTTTAGGCTTAGCACCGCTTTTTTAAATGCAATAGCTGTCGCCCCACTTGCGGTTGATTCCTGATATGGAATCTCTTCCCCTGATTCAATAACGGCTGTTTGTTGATTAGTCGTTAACAACCTAGGACTTGAAACTATTTCTCCCTTCCCCTCGCTTTCAAGAGCAGATAACTCCAAATCGAGTAAGATGCCATTTCCCAATTTAGCTAATGCAATCCCTACTGATGCGGGAGAAACTGCAAGGGGTGCCGCAGCAAGATCGAGATTTAATCGATCAGCCAGAGGAACTGTATCTGCAGGTATAAGGTCTTGGGGCAAGAGATTAGCCTTCCTTAATTTGCCAGCTAGATGCCTCGGCGTTGATACTCCGAAACGGATCCCCAAATCCTTGGCAAAATCTTTAGTTACATTGACGATACGCGCCTCTATTAAAACCTGCTTAACAGGCAGATCTACCTGTCCCACATATTTTCTAATTCGCTCAATTTGTTGTTCAGTATCCTGCATCCAAATTGTATTTGTTCTATTGTCCACACTTATGCTACCTCGAGGAGAAAGAAGTGTTGTATTTTGATCTTTCAATAAGATGGCTATATCTTGCGCTTTCGCGTAATTTATTTGGATCAAATCAGAACGAAGTGGCATCAGATTTCCAAGATCGGACCGAACATTAAATTCTTTTTTCTCGCGGTCTATTATTTCTTCAGCTGGAGCTATAAGCATGACATTGCCTACTATTCGTTTACTTAAAGATCTGGTTGTCAAAATAATACTCAGAGCCTGATCCCAAGGGACATCATTTAAACGCAACGTAATACTGCCGTCTACTTTATCACTTACTACCATATTAATTCCAGTAAATTCAGCTAATAATTGCAAAACAGCCCTGACTTTAATGTCTTGAAAATTTAATGAAATACGTTTGTGATTCAGGTCTTGTTGTTCTAATCGGACCTGATTATTTTTATTCCCCTCTTTTTGAACTAAGCCTGGAATTCCATGGGCAATAGCAAAATCAGGTTTGCTAAATAAATAACCATACACTAAGGCCAAAAATAGCACTCCATTAATCTTAAACAAAACCAACTCCTAATTAGCGTCTATTAAATAAATATCCTTGAGCTTTTTTTCCCTTTTTCCTGCGATAAGACTGGATTCTTCAACGCGAAGATAGTTCTCCGAAATTTCAACAATCTTTCCAGAATTTGTACCAAGAAAATCCCCAATAACAACACCAGATAGCTCACCTCCTGGATAACTGATCAGTGCTAAGGTTTTTGATTGCGTCTTCATTAGGCCGACAAATCTTAAGGATTCTAGAGGAGTTTGTTTTAAGGAGTTTTGTAGAGTTGTCCTGTTACTAGCAGCATTTTTAGAGTCGTCTTTTTGCAATCGTGGCTGAAAAGGACTTGGGTAGCTATCCCGGCCTGAATATGAAAATTTTGCCAAATGCTCAAAATAGGGAATTGGCTCGGGCAATTGCCTCGGACGCGATTTTACCTCTTTGATATAGGTATGAATATCAGAATCAGCATAGGCTTGGCTGCACATTATCAAAATGCCTAGAATTCTTATTAATAGTTTATATTTTTTCATCTTTTGTTTTTTTTATTAGTTGGACTTAGGTAACATTAGTACTTATAAATTTTTACTCTAACTTTCATCCTTAAAAGATTAATTGGTTCGAGATTTAATTGTTTGCTATTTCCGTTAATTTCTTTTTTATTTATCTCAAAATCCTCAAAATAAATTAATTTTTTAAATGTAGAAATACCATTTAAAAATATCACTATGTTGTGATACTTTCCAATCACGATCAGAGTGAGGGTCAATTCTTTAGGAAATTTATCTTTTTCTTCTTCTTTAGGAGCAAAAAACTCAAAAACCAAACCAGAGGATATTGCCAATTGAGAAATCTCATTTAATAAAAGAGATATTTCATTATTTTTTACCAATTTATTTAGTCTGCTTTCATTCGTTTTTTTCAATATCGACAATTGCTCTTTATAAGCGTCTAAATTGGCTATTCTATGCTTTTCTTCAAATTCATTTTTCAAACCAACTTCTTCATTAACTAAGTCTTTGTAGTAATAATAATTTGAGCTAACACCAAGAAAATAAAAAATCGCCGAAAGCACAAGTCCTAACATAGTTATCACAAAATATTTGAGTGAATTAGGCCATTGCTGAAAATTATCCCAGGTCAATTCATTCAGATTAATCATATTCATAAACTCAGATTATCCGCTTGTTTTGATTTGAGAGTAAAACTTATGCTAAAACTGTTATTTTCTTTCAGTAATTCCTCATTTTTAATCTCAATTAAATTTGGAGCTTGCATCCAGGGATTATTTTCTATTTTCTGCATTAACAGAGATACTGAGTGGCTTGAATCAGAGTAGCCTTGTAAAATCACGCGATTCCCTATGCCTTTTATCCGGCTTAAATAGATTTGTTTAGGTATTAACTTGATAAGCTCATCGAAAAAATGGATGACTAAAACAGAACTATTCTCTAATTCTTGTAACAGCAGAATTCTATCAAGTAGATCGGATTTCTCTTTTTTTATTTTTTCTACTTTATTTATCATGATATTCAGAATTTCTATTTCATTTCTTAGTGCCTGATTAGAATTCATTTGTATTTCAGCAAGCCCGTTTACATAATACTTTGCCAATAAAGAAATAATTGTCAGAAAACTCAATCCAAGCAATGAAGAAAGTAAAAGCTTTTTCTTTTCATCTTTTCGACGAATTTCTCGCCAAGGTAGTAAATTAATTTTAATGCTCATAGGCTAGCCTTAATGCCAAACCAAAGGCAAGTGTGAGTGAAGGAGCTATTTTTTTTAATTCATTTAATTTAATATTTTTTGAAATTTTTAGTTCTGAAAAAGGATTAGCAATTTTTACTGGAATTCCGATTTGATCTTGAATTTCTTGAACAAGGAAGCTTAACTCACCAACTTCACCTGTCAGGTAAATACACTCAATAAAATCATAAGAACTAGTAGAAAAAAATAACTCCACTTGATTTTTAATATGCAATTTTATTCTATTGCTATCTAGCTCTTTCTCATGATTTTCACTAATAAAAACCTCTTCTTGCCTATAAATAATTTTTTCATTATCAAAAACAGTTACAGTTAAGATCTCAAAGCCAATATTAGTTAGAGCCACAACTCTGTACTTATCTTCAGCTGACAATCGATTTATTACGGAGGCAATAGCATAAGATTCAACATCAACAATTTTGACATCCAGTCCCGCTTCTCGGAATAATTCTATTCGTTTGTCTACCTTATCAGCCTTAGCAGCAACCAGCAGAACATCCATCATGGCAACATTTTTTTCGCTCGGACCGATAATAGAAAAATCAACATAAATATTCCCTGCCAGGTATTTATTAGCTTCCAAAAAACTAAGTTTTTCAACGTCGATGGCATTCAAACTATTTGCCAACTGAATCGTTTTGCTAATTACAGTAACATCAGGAACTGCTATAGCTGCAGTCTTAACTGTTGAGTTTAGTTGAGATAAAAGAGTCTTAATTGTTGCGATAATCTTAGCTCTACTATCATCGGAGGCTAAACGTACATAGGCATAATTTTCGATACAATACTGGTTTTTATAATAAGAAATTTCAAGAATTTTGATAGAAGTTGGGCTGATATCTATACCTAGAAATAAGCAATACTTTGGCCTGAACCACTTAAGCATTCCATTTTCTCCATTAACTTTACGACGATTTTGGACTATTTAGCGTTGATAAAACTTATTTTCCATGTCTAAGAATTAACAACGGTAGCAATCTTAGCTGATCGTTTTACAAAAAGATAGATTTCTTTAAGCGCTTGAAAATTAAACTTAAGATCTCTCATTTATCTATCTGTGCAAGGCTTGCACTCTTAGTATTATTTCAATATATTGGTTTGCTGGGAAGAATGATTTCCTTCCCCTTTCCACCGACTACAAGGAGTTTTTATGTCACGTTTGCAAAACCTAGTTAATTCAATGATTACTGTTATCACTGGTTATAACGAAATTCACACTAAGAACAAATATTCCCTTGAAGCCATGCTAAAACAGCCACATGCTGAATTAGAACAAACTCTTATTGCAATCACTAAGGAAGCGACATCAAGTCGAGATTATTACAGACGAAGCTCTTTGTTTGACTATTTTCTCCATGTCATTAAGGAAGTTAAACCACTTGTAGACAAAGAGGAACCCCTGGATAGCGAGTCTTATCAAAGAGTGCAGACACTCTTGACCAATCTTCTCGATGACGTCAAGTTGCTATTAAAGACCGTCCAAACTGACACGATTACCGTTCATTACGATGGTAAAGAAGCCAAGATCCTTGGTTCATTATATGGTGGTTGGGCAGGTGGTTTCTGTCAATCAGGTGGTGTTCTCAACCGTTGGATTAAATCACCTGATGTGTTTCCCGCAGAAGAGTTCAATAGCGCGGCCTTTATTGCTGGAAACATGGAAAAACATCAAGCCATTGTTGGTTATCCGCTTTATAGAAAAAAGACTGATGAATTAACTACTAAATTGGAGGAAGCACAGAAAGTTGAAAAACAACTAAGGGAAGAACTTGGAAAAGCAAAAGGCCATATTGGCGAATTGGAAGCAAATCTTAGCCAGGTTAGAGAAGAAATAGCCCTACTTCAAATTACACTAGCCAAAACCAAGGAAGAGTTAGCACTTTCAGAAGCAAGGCTTTCTCAAATTAAGGAAGAGTTAACCCTTTCTCTAGCTGGGCAAACACAAACTCAAGAAAAGTTAAATCAATCCCAACTAGAACTCACTGAGACTAAAAAGGAGTTAACTCATTCTCAAGCTGAGCAGGCACAGACCCAGGAAAAGCTAAATCAATCTCAATTAATACTCGCTAAGACTAAAGAAGAACTAACCCATTCTCAAGCTGAACAGGTAAAAACCTTGGAAAATTTCAATCAATCCCAATTAACACTCGCTCAAACTAAAAAAGAATTAGCCCAATTTCAATCTACGCAAGTACAAACCCTGGAGGAGCTGCATCAATCCAAATCAGCGCTCGTTCAAACCACAAAGGAATTATCCCAATCTCAATCTACACAGGTACAAACCCTGGAAGAACTGCATCAATCCAAATCAGCGCTTGTGCAAGCGCAAGAAGAAATTGCGCAACTAAAAGAAAAAATCCGTCTACTTGAAGAGACAAAGATTAGCCAAATACGACAAAGAATGCTTGTTTCTCCAATGTTCGGTAGTCCTTATGGCTTTAACTTCTTTCCGGGACAAGGGACTGCCGGTGGTACGGCTATAAATCCAACCGTAAAACCTGTTAGTCCTGAGGAAGCAGCAAAAGAAAATTCAGTAAAAAACGAGCTTACATCCTGAGTGCCCCAGCCCCTTTGAAAAACTTCAAATCGGCAACCCCTTCCGCCCTGCGGGCACCTTCTTCCCAGAGGGGCGAAGGGAAAAACTTCTCCTTTTCGGGGAGATGGTGTTAGTAGAATAGATGAGGGGTCCTAAGCCTAGCTTAGTTTCGAGGAAAAGAAAAAAGGGGATAATTCGCAAAATACTATTAAATAGCGCTATAATCGGCTATTCGACCTTTAAATAAATAAATCGTTCTCCTCATGACAAAACCAGCATATTTCTGGCGCAAAGGCTTCTGGGCGCTAATAAGCCTTTTCTTTCTGTTCCTAGTTTGCGTTAGCTTTCTATATCTATATCTTGAAAGCCAACTTCCTAGTGTAGAATCACTCAAAACAGTTCATTTGCAAGTGCCTTTGCGTATTTATACCCAAGAAGGTCTGCTAATCCAAGAATATGGTGAAAAAAGACGTATCCCTCTAACTTATGACCAGATTCCCCCTATGCTGGTGCACGCTCTTTTAGCGACTGAGGATCAGCGCTTTTTTGAACACCCTGGGGTTGATATTATGGGCTTAGGCCGTGCGGCTGTTCATATGTTACAAACCAGGACAAAGTCGGAAGGTGGCAGTACCATTACCATGCAGGTTGCGCGTAATTTCTTTCTAACCCGTAAAAAAACCTTCTTACGTAAATTTAATGAAATCTTATTAGCCATTAAAATTGATAGAGAATTAAGCAAAGAAAAAATTCTTGAGCTTTACCTGAATAAAATTTATTTAGGTAACCGCGCTTATGGTGTCGGGGCCGCTGCAATGGTTTATTACGGTAAAAATCTGAAAGATTTAAATCTGGCCGAATTGGCAATGATCGCCGGTTTACCGCAAGCACCATCAACCCAGAACCCAATCACTAACCCTAAAGCAGCTGAAAAACGTCGCAATCACGTACTTGAACGCTTGCTTGAAGAAAAATTTATTACAGAACAGGAATATCAAGAGGCAATCAATCAACCAATTACCGCAAAATACCATGGCGCCAACATTAAGGTTAATGCCCCCTACGTTGCGGAAATGATTCGCCAATCCTTGTACGAACACTTTGGCTCGAAGGCCTATACAAAGGGTTACAAGGTATATACAACCATTAAAGGACCGCTGCAAACAGCAGCAAATGACGTTGTTACTAGCAATCTTATTGCCTATGACCGTCGCCACGGTTACAGAGGACCTGTAGCGAATATAGGCAAGATCGATACCCAAGCTCCTGAAGCCTTACAAAAAGCGCTTGCTCAATATCCAGTCATTAATGGCCTTGAGCCCGCCGTGATAGAAACAGTTGGTGAAAAAGACGCTTCCGCGGTCACTAATAGTGGCTTAAAAATCACTATCCCCTGGGAAGGTCTATCCTGGGCCCGACCTGCCTTGAAAAATGGTTGGATGGGTAAAGCACCCCGCAAAGCTAGCCAGGTTGTTACTGTGGGCGATGTTGTCTATATTCGCAACCAAAAAGATATCTGGCAGTTAACTCAGATTCCACAAGTTGAAGCAGCGCTTGTTGCTTTAAATCCCAATAACGGTGCCCTAGAAGCCTTAGTGGGTGGATTTAATTTCCAAAAGAGTAAATTTAACCGAGCAACCCAATCTGAAAGACAACCGGGTTCAAGCTTTAAACCCTTTATTTATGCTGCTGCCCTCAATAAAGGCTATACCTTGGCTACCCTAGTCAATGATGCGCCGATTGTGGTTGATGATCCCAGCCAGGCAGGCTTATGGCGTCCTCATAATGACAACCTTACCTTCAATGGTCCAACTCGGCTTAAAGAGGCCTTGGTGCGCTCACGCAACCTAGTGTCGATCCGCGTTTTAGATGATATCGGCTTTGATTATGCAATCGACTTTATCAGTCGTTTTGGCTTCCGAAAAGCAAGCCTGCCAAAAGCACTTTCATTAGCCTTGGGAAGCTTATCAGTCAGCCCTATGGACTTGACTACTGCTTACGCGGTCTTTGCAAATGGCGGCTATAAGATCGAGCCTTATCTCATCGACCATATTACAGACAATGATGGAAAAACCCTGTTACAGGCAAAACCAGTTGTTGTGTGCAAGAACTGCGACCCAACAAAGGTCGACCCGGCAACTCAGGCTCCTCGTGTGATTCCTGCAGATGTTGCTTTCTTAATGAACTCCGCGTTGAAGGATGTGATTCAGCACGGTACAGCACATGCAGCTAAAGTATTAAATCGCCAGGATATAGCAGGTAAAACAGGAACAACGAATGATCAGGTTGATGCCTGGTTTGCTGGCTTTAACTCAGATCTTGTTGTTACAACCTGGATTGGCTTTGATACACCACAGTCCTTGCATGAGTATGCAGCAAACCTTGCCCTGCCCTTATGGATAGATTTTATGAAAATCGCCTTGTCTAACACCTCAGAGCAAGAGCTAACTCCACCTAAGAATGTTGTCGCAGTGCGAATTGATCCAAGCAGTGGTTTACTTGCTAGAAACAACCAATCCAATGCTATTGTTGAGTTCTTCCGTGAACAGGATATCCCTTCAGCGGAAGATTCTTCTTCGTCCTCTTCTCCTTATGACAATCGCTATGAAAGTCCCTATCAGAACCAACGGGTTGAAAACGCAGAGAATCAAGCAATGGCGGCCCCGCAAGATCAGGAAAATTTGTTCTGATATCAGAATGAACTTCGCAGCAGAACCCCCTCATCCGCCCTTCGGGCACCTTCTCCCCAAGTCTGGGGAGAAGGGAAAACGCGTAAGAGATCACTCCGTACCCAGGAAAGTCCATTTTTTCTCTCGACCTGGACTCAAAATTGAACTTTCTCCAAGATTTTTACAAGACGGCGCTGCGTGCTTCCTCTAAAGAACAGCCTTCATTCTGTGGCATCAACCAATAGTATCGCCCCGCGGCATCGCCCCATAGGTATCTACACAGAAAAATCAAACGTAGCCTTGATGCAGCGCTGCGCTGCATCAAGGCTACACTTGTGTAGATACTGCCTTCGAATTCCCAGATTTCGCTTCGCTCTGAGGAATCCTGGCATTTTTTTAAACAGAAAGCATGTGCCATATAAGTTCTATCTGTTTTTTTGTATGTCATTCCCGCGTAGGCGGGAAACCATCGTGCAAACAAAGTGAGGAACCACTTTGAGAAATGGTTTCCCGCCTACGCGGGAACGACACACATATAAGTCAAAGTAACTGATTAATGCTCACATAGATATCTAAATGATACTTTGATTAAAAAAATATCAGGATCACTCAGCGCTTCGCTGCATCCAGGCTACGGTACTAATTTTTCCCTTCTCCCCAGACCTGGGGAGAAGGTGCACGAAGACCCTACTCTTAATTCGCTAAAGCATCCGTTGCAGCAACGTATTCATAGCCTAAATCACGAGCGACAGCTTCGTAGGTAATCATACCTTTATGAACATTGAGACCATTAAGCAAATGCCCATCACTAAGCAGAGCTAATTTGACACCTTTGGTCACAAGGCTCAATACAAAAGGTAGGGTCGCATTATTCAAAGCGAAGGTTGAGGTTCTTGGTACTGCGCCAGGCATATTGGTTACACAGTAGTGAACAACGTTATCAATAACATACGTGGGTTCATGATGTGTTGTAGGACGACTTGTTTCAAAGCATCCCCCCTGATCGATTGCTACGTCAACAACAACAGAGCCAGGACGCATTGTTTTTAGCATCGCATGGGTTACCAGTTTCGGCGCAGCAGCACCTGGAACCAGTACAGCACCGATAACCAAATCAGCCTCAGCGACATAATGCTCTAAAGCCTCGACTGTTGCGTAGATAGTATTTAATTTTGAACCAAACTGAAAATCGAGTTCACGTAAGCGAGAAAGAGATTTATCCAAGACAATAACTCGAGCCTCCATTCCCATCGCCATACGTACAGCATTAGTGCCAACTACCCCACCACCAATTACCACCACATTGGCAGGAGCTACTCCAGGAACACCTCCCAATAGAACTCCACTTCCTCCCTGAGCCATCTCAAGGCAATGTGCGCCAGCTTGGATAGACATACGCCCAGCTACCTGGGACATCGGTGTTAATAAGGGCAAGCCACCATCATTTTGTGTCACTGTTTCATAGGCAATTGCTGTTACCCCAGACTCTTTGAGCAACCGTGTTTGTTGGGGATCGGGAGCTAAATGCAGATAGGTAAATAAGGTTTGCCCTTCTCGTAGACGCCGGCACTCAATTGGCTGCAATTCTTTTACTTTTACAATGAGTTCAGCACGCTCAAATATATCATCAGCAGTGGCTACTATTTCAGCGCCTGCAGCATGATATTCTTGATCGCTAATGCCAATACCTAAGCCTGCGCCTGTCTCAACTAAAACCGAACTTCCAGCCCGAATAATTTCTCTAACACTTGCAGGAACAAGACCGACTCGATTTTCCTGTGGTTTAATTTCTTTTGGAACTCCAACAAACATAGCATCTTCCTTTATTCACTTTAATATCAAGCAGTTTTTAACTGTTCAATCATCTGAGGAACCAATTCAAACAAATCACCCACTAAACCATAGCTGGCAATCTGAAAAATTGGCGCATCTTCATCCTTATTGATTGCAACAATCACCTTCGAATCTTTCATTCCCGCTAAATGCTGAACTGCACCGGAAATACCAACAGCAATATACAAGGTTGGCGCAACAACCTTACCTGTTTGACCAACCTGATAATCATTAGGAACAAAACCAGCATCAACAGCCGCTCTTGATGCACCTACTGCTGCGCCAAGAACATCAGCCAGATCTTCAATTAATTTAAACTTCTCAGCGTTTTGTAAACCCCGTCCACCAGAAACTACAATTTTGGCACTACCCAGCTCAGGACGCTCAGAACGGCTTAATTCCTGTTTGATAAAACGAGTCTTAGCTCCTGAAATTGCTTTATCAATATGTTCGATAGAACAAGAACTTTGCTCGTCATGGACTGCATCAAAGGCTGTAGTTCGAATAGTCAGTGCTTTAATCTTATCCAAAACCCTAACAGTTTCGATTGCATTTCCAGCATAAATAGGATGCTCAAAAGTATTTGAATCAATAATACGGGTCACATCTGAAACCTGTGCTACATCCAATTTTGCGGCTATGCGCGGCAATAAATTCTTACCAAAGGTAGAGGCCGGCGTCAAAATTGCGGAAAAAGAAGAAGCCATGGACAACACAAGATCACAAATATTTTCAGCGATGGGATGGGCATAGCAAGGACTATCGACCAACCAAACCGCATGTACCCCAGCCATAGCTGCTGCTTGTGCTGCAACCGCCTGACACTCATGACCAACGACAAGTAACACGGGATTTTTATCTAATTGCAAGGCAGCAGCAAAGGTATTGCGTGTTGCTGGGTGCATTAGCTTGTTATTGTGTTCAACAATTACTAAAGTGCTCATAATGTCCTCCCTGCTAAAGCACTTTGGCTTCATGTTTTAATTTATTAATTAGCTCTTCGACTGAATCCACCTTTACCCCGCCGCTACGTGTTGGCGGCGCAGTCACTGAAAGCACTTCGATATGTTCTTTGAGCTCTAATCCCATGGTTTCCAAGGCAATCATCGTGAGGGGCTTTGACTTTGCTTTCATGATATTGGGTAAACTGGCATAGCGGGGTTCATTCAAACGTAGATCCACACTTATTACAGCAGGTAAATTAACACCCAAGGTTTCAAGACCACCGTCAACCTCGCGCACTGCCTCCAGAGAATCACCATTCATAGTCAAGCCAGAAACAAAGGTTGCCTGGGGCCAATCCAACAAGGCAGCAAGCATTTGGGGAGTTTGATTATTATCGCCATCGATGGCTTGCTTACCCATCAAGACCAAATCTGGCTTTTCATCATTGACAATTTTTTGCAAAATTTTTGCGATATTCAGACTACAGTGTTCCTTTGCCGTACTCACCAGAATTGCACGATTCGCACCTAAGGCTAAGGCTTGGCGCAGAGTTTCCTGGCTCGCCTCAGTACCCACTGTTACGGCAATGACCTCTGTTGCGATTTTTTGTTCTAGCAAGCGTATTGCCTGTTCCATGGCAATTTCATCGAAGGGGTTCATAGACATTTTGATATTTTGCTTATCTACCCCGGTACCATCTCCCTTAACACGGATTTTGACATAGGGGTCTATCACTCGCTTCACTGCAACTAGAATTTTCATAGTTCCTCACTGGAATTTCAGTCTGCCCAGCATATTGCCAGAGATAGTGTCCCCAATTCAAGTCAACTTATGAATCTTATCCTTTCCGATTCCGAATCACAGCGGCTTGGCCGTGGCGTTTAGATCATTTGCACTGGCAGATCCCGCGGTCAAGCCGCGGGAATTCAGAAGGTAAATGAAACACCGTGCTAATCACGGAGATCCTTCGCTGCGCTCTGGATGACGGAATGTAGGGACAGCTTTTGGGAGACTTACAAAACCTTCTAATTCAAAGATTGCAAATACTGCGTAAAAGCAGCGCCAATTTCTGAGTGTTTCATTCCCAATTCAACTGTTGCCTGTAGATATCCCAACTTCGAACCACAATCATAACGCTTGCCATGGAACTGAAAGGCCTGTACCGGTTCTTCGTTTAACAAACGACGGATACCATCAGTCAACTGAATTTCTCCGCGATAATCTGCAGGGGTTTGCCTAAGACAGGCAAAAATTGCGGGTGTGAATACATAACGACCAACGGCAGCAAGATTTGATGGTGCTAATTCGGGTTGGGGTTTTTCAATCATTTCAAGGATTGCCGAGTAATTTGTCAGTGCATCGACCACTCGAACTACACCATACTGATTTACATCATGCCAAGGCACAGGCTGCACTGCTAATAGAGATTGCCTATCCCGCCCGAAATGCTCAGTCATTGCTGATAGGCAAGGTAATTTAGAATCATCGATTAAATCATCGGCAAGTAAAACAGCAAAGGGTTCATCACCAACTACGTGCTCGGCACAAAGCACAGCATGTCCCAATCCCAAGGGTTGATTCTGCCTTACATAAGTAAATTGAATTCCTGGTGGCGATACGCTTTTTACTAACTCGAGCAATTTTTCCTTACCTTGTTCTTGCAAGCGTGTCTCTAATTCAAAATGATTGTCAAAATGATCTTCAATTGCTCGTTTACTTGAGCTTGTGATAAAAATCATGTGATTGATACCTGCACGAACTGCTTCTTCCACTGCGTATTGAATCAATGGCTTATCCACAATCGGTAGCATTTCTTTGGGATTGGCCTTAGTCGCTGGCAAAAAACGAGAGCCTAAGCCTGCTACTGGAAAAACAGCTTTTTTCACTTGCACGTAAATACACTCCTTAGATCATGATGCGCAGTCAGATTATTCAGAAGATCCAATAATAGCTGGCCGCCCTACTGAGTAATAATAAGGTAATTGGGCTGCAATCACCCTAGACAACTCAAAACAATTTCGACCGTCAAATAACGGCGCACCATTCAATTGGCTCCCTAAAAGCCCAAGATCATAATTCCTAAACTGCGGCCACTCAGTCACAATAACCAAAGCATCTAATTGTTTTTCAAATACAGCTTCCGCTGTATCACACCAGCTGATTGCCAGGTCACTATCGAGTAGTTGTTGCGCAGCAGGGATTGCCACTGGGTCAAAAACCCTAAGTTTAACACCAGACTGAGAAAGTGCCTGAATAGCCACAAGACTACTGGCTTCTCGCATATCATCGGTACCGGGCTTAAATGATAAACCCCATAGACCTACTGTCAAGCCCGTCAGTTTAGAATTGAAATGTTTCGAGAGTTGCTCAAAAACCCAATTCTTTTGCGAATGATTTATTGTTTCGATAGCGTCCAATAGGCTGGTATCTATCTCGACAGTTTTGGCAGTGTGAACCAAAGCCTGAACGTCTTTGGGAAAACAAGAACCACCATAGCCAATTCCGGCATAGAGAAAATGAGGTCCAATACGATGATCCAGAGCGATACCTTCACGAATCTCGTCGATATTTGCGCCTAACTTATCCGCAAGTCGGCTAATCTGGTTCATAAAACTGATTTTACAAGCCAGCATAGCATTAGCTGAATATTTTGTAAGCTCTGCAGAACGGCGACTCATTGTTAAAACTGGAACCTCTTGTTCTGTCAACGGTTGATAGATTGTTTTGAGAACATCCAGGGCTTGCTGATCGCCGCCAATAATCACTCTGTCTGCATTGATAAAGTCATAAACAGCCGTGCCCTCTCTTAGAAACTCAGGATTTGAGGCAACATTGAGCCTTATATCTTTAGCACAGCGCGCCAATTCTTTATCAACAAGGGCTTGAATTTTATCTCCTGTTCCTACTGGCACAGTTGATTTAGTTACTATTAGGTCATCCCCCCCTGCCTCTTGAGCAATTCTTAAGGCCACTGCAAAGACCTGAGATAAATCCGCACTACCATCGGCAAGGCTTGGAGTCCCTGTTGCAATCATATGAACATTGGCTTCCTTAATTGCATAGTCCAAATCGGCAGTAAATTGAAGTCGCCCACTCAGCCTTTGCTCTATCAACAATTCAGGCAGATCTTGCTCATAAATCGGGCATTTTCCCTCTAAAAGCATAGCTACGCGTTGCTCGTTAATATCCGCACAAATTACTCTATGGCCTAATTTAGCCAGGCAGGCAGCAGAAACCAATCCGACATATCCCGCTCCATAAACCGATATAATCATAGACTTCTCGAAAACAAATCCGTGCATTATCGACAAAACGGAGGAAAATAACAAATACCTTGTTTTATTGATCTTTGCCATCCGCTCATCCACCCTGTGGGCGGCTTGTCCGCGGCATCCAGCTGTATGTTAATTCGCCACTCTGAACTCCTGGATACCGCGCATTAAGCGCGGTACGTAGGCATCGGAAACTTAGCTTGACGCCTATGCCCTTTCTGGGCGAAGGGATAAATCGTGGGTGGATGAGGCCATAGCAATATTCCCGATAGGGAACATTATTCCGATAAAGAAAGAAAATCCTTGATTTGTTCCCGATAGGGAATATTTCTCTGGATTTTTCATCAAAGCCTGTATAAAGTTACCGTACGGGAATAAAAAAAACGAATTATGATTCAATCAACAGAACATATAGGACAAACTATTCGCAATGTTCGTAAAAAGCTGGGTATTACTCAAAGTGATCTAGCTTTAACCGCAGGCACGGGCTTGCGTTTTATTATCGAGTTGGAAAAGGGAAAACCGACTTGTCAGGTGGGGAAGGTGCTACAAGTGCTACAAATTCTTGGTATCCAACTCCATTTATCCCATAAGGAGATAGAAATTGAAGACCCATAAACTGGACGTCTATCTCAACCAAATCCTGGTGGGGCAATTAAGCATTGATAGTTATGGTGATATGACCTTCATTTACAATGAGGTTTATCTGGAAAATGAAAATAATCTACCACTATCACTCTCACTACCCCTGCAAAAGACCGCCTATAGCGCCAAACAATGCCATCCTTTTTTCAATGGACTGTTACCTGAAGCCCATTTACGTATTTCCATTGCCCGACAATTAGGTATTAGTGGAAAAAATGATTTTGCCCTATTAGCTGCTATTGGTGGTGAATGCGCAGGAGCGGTAAGCCTGCTTCCTGAATCTCTGTCTCCTAGCAGTTTACAACCCGATTATCATTTGATTGATGACAATGCCGTGCTCAACATTTTACAAACCATGCGCCAAAAACCGATGCTAGCCGGCGAAGATGGGATACGTCTATCCCTTGCTGGAGCACAAGATAAATTAGCTGTTGCTCTTATTGACGGCCATATAGCAATTCCCATGAACGGCGCCCCTAGTACTCATATCTTAAAACCGATAAATAGAAACTACCCTTCTCTGATTGAAAACGAATGCTTCTGCCTGGGCTTAGCCCGTAAAATTGGTTTGAATACCGCCGAAGCATCGATGCATAAGGCTGATGACACAGCCTATCTTTTAGTAAAACGCTACGACAGAGTTAAAACAGAAAAAGGGATTCAACGTTTACATCAGGAAGACTTTTGTCAGGCAATGGGCATTAACTCAGAAATGAAATATCAACGAGAGGGTGGCCCAGGAATTAGCGATTGCTTTCAGCTAGTTAGAGCTAGCTCAAGCATTCCTGTCGTCGATATCAAACAATTATTACAGGGTGTTTTGTTTAACCTCATTATCGGCAACAATGACGCTCATGGAAAAAATTTTTCTTTTATTTATAAGGGGCAACAAACCAGACTTGCACCCTTCTATGATCTGATTTCAACGGTTTACTACCCTAACCTGGCAACTAAAATGGCAATGAAGATGGGCAATAAATATGATTTTGATGGTTTATTTCCGCGTCACATAGTACAGATGGCTGAAGAAGCTATGCTCTCAGCAGCCTTAGTTCGCAAAGAAGCTCAAAAACTCATCTCTAAAATTCAAACCCACATAGCAGAAAGCCCGTTTACAGCAACTATTTTGCAACGCGCAGAAAAACTAAGTCAGAGACTTCAGACTTATAGCGAATAACCCATTTTCATTTTTTACGTACAGTCCTCAATAAATTCTTAAGACTAAGATCGCATAATCGCCTTGTTTTAAATCATTAAGCAAAGGAATAAGCCATGTATAGTCGAGAAGAAGTGCTTGATTATCGCAATGAAGTTCTAAAGTTAGGAGTTCCCGAATCCTTATTGGACGAAAACCTAAATATAGATTATCAACTTTTGTTTACGAGACTTAAGCCGTTCTTAGCAACTGGCATGTTGAAATTAACTGAGTCTTGGCAGATACAAGTATTAGGAGATCCGAGCTTCTGGGATAAGCCTTTATCGCAAGAGAGTTTACTTTGGAAAGATCGTTATGGTGCAAACATTGCTACTTATGCCGTGGCTTTGGGAAAGTTTGAGCATTTAGACTGGATATTCATCCATGCTCGCGAGCTCTTAGATGCTAGCTATTTTATTAAGACCAATATTATTAGTATCAATGTTGCAGTTATATTAGGTAATACCAAGTTTTTAGATTGGTTAAAAGCTAAAAATTACGAATTGTCAGTTTGTGAGGTTGCTTGTACTGCTGCCAGAATGGGTAGTATTCCCGTTTTAGATTGGCTAAAAACTAATTTTGATTTCCCTGAATTATTAGCTGATGTTGAAGAGTTTGTTAATAGCTTCGTTACAGAGGGAACAGTTGAAAGTATTCAATGGCTTAACAATATTTTTCCTTTAAAAAACTATAAGAATTTAGCTTACCTTGCTGCTAACTCAAGGGATCCTGAGCGATTTAATCTAGTTCAAGCTTTGTCAGAGTCTAAAGATACATTTATCTGGCCCATTGATGATAAATCTATGCAAAGCGCTCGAGTTGGAAACGTTGTAGAAACCCTCTTAGCTGTACTTGAAACAAACTTTTCGCTTTGCCAGATACAGAATCTTGAGCAACTGGAAACAGCGCTATGTACCTGGGATCCTTGCTTTCAAGAAATGCTGGGAAAAATAGAGGAACTTCTAGAAAGGAATAGATTCCTTATTTCCTTCCAAGGCTTTCTGGAGAAGCAACCTCAAGATACTCTCATAGCTGGGCTGCCTACGGAATTAAAATCTCAGGTTGTGGAATATTGCAGGTTTTTTAAGACTCCTCAAAGTATTCAGAAGCCCGATGAGCTAGTGCCTTTCGCAGTACCTGAGGCTGTTACGAATTAACTAAACCCAGTCCTGTCATTGCGAGGAACGTAGTGAGGAAGCAATCTATGGTTAGGGACTCAACCCTCTGGATTGCTTCTCTGCGTTCGCAATGACGGTTCTGTTCATTCATAAAATCTGGCTTTTCGCGAACAAGGACTAAGATTCAACTCATTTCTATTGTATACTGTCGCTTTTCTTATAATCCAAGAAATGACTTATAAAACAAAGCTAGCCCAACAGTCCTGGCTTGAGCATCCTGGAATTATCTTATTCCTTTTTGCTTTTCTTATTTTATTATTTCGTATTTTCCTCCGCGGCCAAATGCTTGAGTTAGATGAAGCAGAGCAGGTGGTTATGGCACAGCAGTTATTACCGGGCTATCCAGACCAGCCACCACTGTATACCTGGTTGCAATATACTTTTTTCCATATCTTTGGCTGTAGTTTACTTAGTCTTGCCTTACTAAAATCTATCCTGCTTTTTGGTTGCCTTTATACCTTTCATCAGATTTCTCGATTGCACTGCAAAACGCTTAGCTTAGCCTGGTGTGCTACCTTGGCTTGGGCTCTGATTCCGGCTATTAGCCTTGATTTGATTAAAGACAATACTCATTCCGTATTAGCTTTATTTACAGCTTGTCTTAGCTGGTATTGGTTTATCGCCCCTTCTCGGCTGACAAAACTATCCTGGTATCTAATCTTAGGCTGTATTATTGGGATAGGCTTTCTTTCCAAATTTAACTATTTGTTATTTTTTGCAATTTTATTCATCAGTGCTGTCTCTATTGCGGAATTTCGCGCCAAACTATTGAGTCCCTATCTATTGTTAACTCTGTTTGTGAGTTTGCTTATAGCCAGCCCTTATATCTTTTGGTTAGAGCATCATTTTGGTCTTGGTTTTCGCAGCGTTTATAAATTAACCCCTGAGGATAAACAACCCTGGTATGGCTTTGCTGAGTTAATCATGGCCATTATTTTTTTTATTGTTCCAAACTTTCTTGTCGCCCGCATTTTCTTTCCTTTTAAATTTAGATTAGGGCAACAGTTTTCCGCGAATACCCTGCTTTATCGTTACCACCTTATCTCTATCCCCTTCCTTATCGTGGTACTTTTGTTTGCGGCAATTAAAAACTTTGAGACACGTTGGCTAATTCCAATCCTGTTTTTATCACCACTTTTGTTTTTTGGACAGGTTAAGGAAGAGGAGGCTTTGGCGAAAAGAGTCAAATCATTTTTAAGAGTTTGCATTCTTGTTCAATGCTGTTTGTTCATCGCTTTGTTTTATCGCAGTCACAGTGGGCACAAGATACGAAATCAATTTCCCTATCAACAGCTTGTCCAGGTGATTAAAAACAATGAACAGCAACTGAAATTCATTGTCTCTGACTCGCATTGGCTGATTGGTAATCTAATGCTTAATTTTCCGAATCTGCAGGGTTGGCTCTTACATCCAGCCACTCAGCCCGTATTGCCCCAAGGGAAGGCGATACTGATTTGGCAAGCCCCTGTCCCTCCTTTTTGGGTCGATCTCTTTGCTCAAACTAACCATTTAACCAAGATACAATTTATTGAGGATCCGCAAAGTCATCAGGCTGTTGCAGGTTATACCTTTACTAAAACGTAGCCACCCTTACATAGCACGTCATCCTGAGCGCAGCGAAGGATCTCCTGAGTGAGGCACAGTGCCAATCCCGGAGATCCTTCGCTGCGCTCAGGATGACGGGGTGGGGGGACGTGGCCCTATTACACTTTTCGTATCCGTTCGGGTACATGAAAGTTTGGATTTGAGCGCTCTATCTTCTAGCTAAACTCTCTGTACGCAACCTTGAAGCCCTTCTCTCGCGCTGGATTAGATAGAGATTACGCGCGTAAATAAAAACACCAGTTGACTGACCTAAGATAAAAACGGGATCTTGCTTATAGACAGAATAAACCGTCAGGGTAAGGCCGCCTAACAAACTCAGGTACCAGAAAGCGACGGGGATAATACTCTTCTTTTCTCTTTCACTAACCAGCCACTGTACGATAAACCGCGCAGAAAAAATTCCCTGCCCGATTAAACCAATTGCTAACCAAAGATATTCATTTTTCATGAGTAGAAACCTCCGGTGCACAAGGACGTTTTAACAACCAACGTACACCTATTAAATCATGTATTCCAACAAACAACCGATTCATCACACCATATTTAGATACGCCGTGCCAACGCGAACGATGATTAACAGGTAAATTCACTAGCTTATAACCTGCTCTCTTAAATAAGGCGGGTAGAAATCGATGCAAATGATTAAAATGCGGTAAGGTCAAAAAAGCATCTTTTGGGAATAATTTTAAGCTACAACCTGTATCAGGACATTCATCTTTCAGCAGACTGCGGCGAACTCCATTACCTATACGCGAAGAAATTTTACGTAAGCCATTATCATCCCTCTTCTTACGATTTCCCAAAACAACCGTACGCGAATCCTGCAACTGCTCAAATAATCGTGGAATATCAGCAGGATCATTTTGACCATCACCATCCAGGGTGACTAACATAGAATAGCGCGCAGCCCTAGCTCCACTCACTAAAGCAGCGCTTTGACCATAGTTACGTTTATGAAAAACGGCTCGCAGATTAGCATGTACTTTCGCAAGTTCTTGCAAACGGGCAACCGTTCCATCTGTGCTGCCATCATCTATAAAAATAACCTCATAAAGAAAACGCTCAGCCGGAAGTGCAGCCTCAATTTCCTTATATAACTCTTCAACATTATCCACTTCATTATAAACAGGGATCACCACAGACAAATCGTGTAAATGACTTGAGCGCATCTATATTACCTAAGCAGCCAAAATCCGGACATTATACAGTATGTCTCCAAACAGGTGTTAGCCAAGATTTAGATCTTAAAACATAAAGTAAACAGCCAATTTCTATTAAAGTAAGATAAGAAGTAAATAAAACATCACTAAGGTAGTGGTGAGTCAATAATACTCGCGATAAAGCCACGGCTATGCCTAAAAGCAACAAGGGTGTGAAATAGCGCGGCAAAAGAATCCCCAAGCCTAAGACAACGGACATCATTGTTGTGGTATGACCTGATGGAAAAGACCAGAAATGGGAGTCCAGCTGAAAACCATAAAAGCCATAAAATTGTCCATCACCTTGTAAAAACATATTGGGTCGAGCACGTCCTAAAACTATTTTGATGACGACACAAATCGCTGTCGATATGGATAGGCTAAGCAGTAAAAACCATATTTTTGCTTCCCAATCGGGGTGTTTTTTGACATAGCGGAAAAAAAATATCAAAACAGGAAAGACAGAAAAATAAACAACGCCCAAACCAAATCGGGTTAGATAGCTCAAAAAGGGTAAATGAGCCCGCATATCGGCATGAAAGAGATAAGAGGACAGCGGTTTATCCCAATAAAGCATCAATAAAATAATTAAAGCAAAATAAGGGATTATCACCATTGGCTTTGTCATAAAGGCAAAAAAACGATCAAAGGGTGATTTGTTAGTTTTCTCCATTATTCCGTCCTACAATAAAAAGTTCTACCCATTTTCCCTTACTATAATTGAATCCCTTGCTCCGCGCCAAAATGGCTAAGTCAACAGGCTCATTCTGCCAGGTCTCAAAGTCAGCAGCTTTTATCACTGCAATCCTTGAAGGGTCTGTTTGTATAATTTGTTTCGCGGTTGGGGCATTCACAAACTGTACTTGCTTGGTATTCAAATGAAATACTAGACTAGGCTCATCAAAACCAACAACAAGTAAGGGCTTTTGATTTGAAATTTTATCCTTAGCAACAAGTTTCGCTAAATTTGCAGTTAGCCATAGTGGCTTTAATTGGGGAAGTAAACTGGTAAAAATCAGAGGATAACTAATTAGGGCAAGAAGCATCACAGTTCTGCTTGCACGCTGATATAACCCTCGCCTGGCAAAATAGACTGCAGCAAAGGTTAGGAGTGTTATTTCCACTAAAAGAATAATGCCTGTTCCAGTCCATTGTCCCATCAGCAGATAAGGTAGGCTTGCCAGTGCCAGGGCTAAACCGACCGATAAGACAGCCCAAAGAATCTGTAGCAAGCCTAGCCATTTTCCAGGCATTTCAGTCTTATCAGACTTAGTAATTGCCAAAGCACAAAGCAGGGCAATAGCTGGGAAAGTTGGCAACACATACTGTGGCAATTTGGTCGGCATTAACTCGAAAAAAATCCATGTCGGCAAGATCCAAGCCAATAAAAACTTAACCAGCTGGCTATGTCGATTGCGAAATGCATAGACTCCACCTTGCCACAAAAACAACGAAGCCGGCCAAAAAGTCAAGGGTAAAATGACTAAATGAAACAGCGGCGGCTTACCATGTGATTCATGGCCACCACGCAATTTAGGCAATAAATCTTTGTGAATCATTTGCATTAGATAATTGGAATGTTCGGCATGGTTAACCAAGAGAACCCAGCTAAGGCTAAGCAAGGAAAAGAGTAGGAAACCACTAACAATATGCAACCCGCGAAGCCAATCAATACGACGCTCAGTTAAGCCCAGAGTCACAACCGATAACAGGCCGACCAAGGGTGTAACGCCCTTCAATACCAAGCCATAAGCCATCGCCAGCCAAAAACATAGCGCCCATCCCCAATGAGCCTGCCGCTTTTCCATAGCCTCCTGATAAATTACCCATAAGGCGCCTTGCATAATGAGGACAGAGGACAGTAGAGAGGTATCAATAACAGCCATATGGGCTTCAACCACAAGTAGCAAGGTGCAAACTAATAGTCCCGAGGCAAGACAGGCCGCAGTATCGTTAATAAAGCGGCGCGCAAAGAAATAAGTTAGCAAAACGGAAATTAAAGCGCCGATTAGCGAGGGAAGGCGATAAGGCCAAATGCTATTCAACTCAGCATTACTAAAAAGTTTGACAGAAATAGCCTGTAACCAGTTAATTCCCGGCGGCTTTTGAAAGCGAGTTCTATCCTGAAAACGGATTTGAAAATAATTTCCTGTCTGGATCATCTGCCGACTGGCTTGGGCAAAATGCGCCTCGTCTCTGTCAATAACAGGCATTTTGGCTATTCCTGGTAGTAGTATCAGGAGGGAGAACAGGATTATCGCCAGATAGTTTTTTAGATTAGAGTTTTGTATACATTTCAAATTCTTGTCTCGTATAAATGGTTTAAATATCCCCTACATTTCGTCATCCAGAGCGCCCCAGCCCCTTTGGGGCAAGCCCCGTCATCCCGAACATGGTGAGGGATCTCCGGAATTAGCACAGTGCTACACTCAGGAGATGTCTCTCTACGTTCGACATGACGTACGTCTTTGGGAACGGAGTATATAAGAGGCTAAAAGCAATTTCCACATAGTTACACTTGAGCCAAAACCTAACTATCCGTTAGAATGACCGCTTGCTTAACAACCTGCCTTCCTAATGCTTGAATTATCAACTGTTCAAAAAATAGTAATCTGGATTTTGCCAGTACTTTTCGCCATTACCATCCATGAGGCCGCGCATGCCTGGGTTGCATCGCGTTTAGGCGATACGACAGCTAAAATGATGGGGCGCCTGAGTTTTAACCCTATCAAGCATATCGATCTCGTTGGCACAATCATTATGCCTATTGTTGTGCTGATTTTAAGTCATTTCAGCTTTGTCTTTGGCTGGGCTAAACCTGTACCAATCAATAGCTCAATGTTTGCTAAGCCACGACGAGATTTAGCACTTGCAACAGCCGCAGGTCCAATTTCAAATTTAATAATGGCTTTTCTGTGGGCTATTTGCCTTAAAATCGGCGCCTTAATGAATCCATCGGCATCGAACACCGCCTTATTTATGGTTCTAACAGGCCAGGCAGGTGTTGTTATCAATCTGTTGCTTGCTTATTTGAACCTGGTTCCTATCCCTCCTCTCGATGGCAGTCGGATTTTAGCTAGCATGCTACCGGTCAGACAGGCTATTCAGTACCAAAGAATCGAGCCTTATGGATTTTTCATTCTACTCATTCTTATCTTTACTGGTGTCCTAGGTTGGATAATTCGTCCCCCCATTACTTGGTCCTTAGCGGGGCTTTACTCACTTTTTAACCTATGAAAATTCTTGCTGATGCCAGTTTGCCAGGGCTTTTGGAAGCCTTTCCAAAGCCCTTTGAGCTTAGTTTTTACAAGGATATGCAAGATCTTTCCAGACTTCTTAAAGACCAGAGCATCTTGCTTTGCCGTGCTGCTTTAAAGGTTAATAAGAGGCTATTAGAGGGAAGTACTCTAAGCTATGTTGCGACGGCAAGTAGCGGGACTGATCATATTGATACCAATTATTTAGAGCAGAATGAGATAAAACTAATCGATGCAAAGGGAGCTAATGCCCAGGCTGTAGCTGATTATGTGATTGCAAGTATTGCCTATTTACAACGATTCCAAGGTTTTTCCGGTATCAATGCAGGGGTTGTTGGTATGGGTGAAGTCGGTAGCCGCGTCACTAAGCGCTTAGAAGCAACTGGAATGCACGTATTTTGCTATGACCCACCCAAAGCCGCCCAGGATCCTACTTTTATTTCTTGCTCAGTTGAAAGCTTAAAGCACTGTGATTTGATTAGTATTCATGCCAACTTACATGATAAGCCGCCCTACCCGAGCCACAATCTCTTTGATGAAACTCTGCTCAGTCAATTAAAACCTGGAGTCGTTATCATCAATGCAGCACGGGGGGGAATAGTCAATGAGATAGCCCTGTTGACGCAACCTAACCTTAGATATTGTACCGATGTCTACAGCAATGAACCTGCTATTAGCAAAGCTATTGTAGACTTTGCCACCTTATGCACACCACATATTGCCGGACATAGTATCGAAGCGAAACTCAGGGCTGTCCATATGATCTCCGAGAAACTCCATGCCTGCTTTAGCCTTAGACCACCAAGCTGGCAGCCCACTCTTGTTAACCCAGACACACCCGCTTGGAATTCAGAGAATTGGCAAGATTTTATTCTTTCCCTATACAATCCTTTTAACGAAACTAAGCTTCTAAAAGCAGCGGATAATGTCGAATTGAGCTTTCAACAACTGCGTAAAGCCCATCAAAATCGCCATGAGTTTTGCAAGATCAGGTTAGAGAAAATTCAAGGGCTTTTAGAGTAGAGAAACATCGAACCAGCAACCTCTCGTCTTTCTGTGCACCTCCTCCCTAGGTCTAGGGAGAAGGGAAAAAGAGGGATGTTATTTGCTTAATAAACAATCGCACAACTGGCGATGGCTACACTGTCGTTCGATAATGCACCTGTGCTTCCTGCTCCGAGAGTTTGCACATCCAGTGGGCTGTTGTTGGCATTAGTAGTTCCGCTGTTGGTAGTAGAACCCAACTGGCCAAAGCGGTTAGATCCCCAGCACTTCTCCGCGCCGGTATTGAGCAAAACGCAAGTCTGAAGACTCCCTGCAGCTAAGCTCACCACAGCTGAATTGAGGGTTTGCACGTCCAGTGGGCTATTGTTGGCATTATTGGTTCCGCTGTTGATAGTTGAGCCAAGTTGGCCAAATGAATTGTCTCCCCAGCACTTTACTGCACCAGTATCGAGCAAAGCACAGCTATGGCTGCTACCTGTAGTAACAGCCACCGCACCTGAGCTTAGAGTCTGCACATCTAATGGGCTATTGTTGGGAAGCTCAATTCCGCTATTAATGGTTGCGCCTAGTTGCCCAGATGTGTTGCTTCCCCAGCATTTTACTGCGCCGGTATCGAGTAAAGCACAGGTATGATTCCCACCTGCAGAAATGGCTACTACACCTGAGCTTAGGGTTTGCACATCCAGTGGGATATTGTTGGCATTAAAGTTTTGATTGTTGATGGTAGATCCTAGCTGACCTAAAAGGTTCCATCCCCAACACTTTACTGCACCAGTGTCAAGTAAGGCGCAGGTATGAGACCCGCCTGCAGAAATGGCTACTACACCTGAGCTTAGGGTTTGCACATCTAGTGGGATATTGTTGGCATCACTAGTTCCACTATTTACTGTTGAGCCAATTTGTCCAAAATTATTCCACCCCCAACACTTCACCGCGCCGGTATTAAGTAGGGCACAGGTATGAGCAGCACCTGTAGTAATGGCCACCACACCTGAGTTTAGGGTCTGCACGTCCAGTGGGCTGGTGTTAGCATTAGTAGTTCCACTGTTGGTGGTAGAACCCAGCTGGCCAAAATTATTCCATCCCCAACATTTTACCGCACCAGTATTGAGCAAAGCGCAAGTATGGGTATTCCCTCCAGCTATAGCTATCACACCTGAACCCAGGGTCGGTATATCTAATGGGCTAGTGTTAGGATTAAAGGTACCAATGTTGCTAGTAGAGCCCAACTGGCCATAGTAATTTGACCCCCAGCATTTCATACTCCCCATAGTTCGGATACTCACTGTAATGTTCAGACTAACAGTAGTTTGGGCGGCTATCAGGCTGTTAGCCTGGGTGGCTTGAATGTTTAAGGGATTAAAAATACCAAGTGCAGCCGGAATAGGGATGTTATAGTCTAGCGCACAGCTTTGATGAGCTGCGAGTGATGAGGGGCAATTGTTGCTGAAATAAGATTGCCAGCCAAAAGGGGGTTGAATGGTCAATCCACTAAGAGGCATACCTCCTGTATTTGTAAGAATCAACGTACCCGAATCGCCAGCCTGCAAGTTTAAGACGCTCACCGGATTGCCAAATTGGCTGGCCTCTAAGCGCCCGGGACCGGAAGAATGATTAATCTGTAACTGATTTTGCTCGACAGGCGAATAACATTGATTGGGATTAGCTTGCTCACAGAGGACAGGACCTGAATGAAGTCCTTGCACAGGTATCTGACTACCGTTAACAGTCAATATCAGATTGCAAGTGCTACCTTTACCCACTAGGTTACAGCTTGAGGCAGTTAAACCCGGAGTGTCTCTGAGGAACAGCTGCTTAGGAGCTGAGGATTGGTTAGTGACTGTATATTGCACAATTACCGTTTGCCCTTCTGCAACGGTGACCTGAGCCGGATTAGGAGCTGAGAAGGTCCACACAGGTATCCCCGCATGGAGCAGAGAGCTACCTAAAATACCACAAAGTCCAAGAGGTAAAGTGCGAACGAATAAAGAGCGGAAAGTCATGTTGATCCTTTACTTTTTATTAATCCCTAAATCTATATTCCAGCATAACTTGTTTATAGCATTAGGGATAGCTTCTCATCCTGGAGCTGAGCTCTTAATAACTAAAAGTTGTATTAGTAACACCCGCCTCATCTGTAAAAGTATTAGCACTTTGTAAAAGGTCTGCAAAAGTTAAATCTGTAGCCAATACTTCCGGCCACCAGGGATCAAAGGGAAGGGATGGCTCTTGATCCAGTCCAGGGAAATTCGACTCAACCTTGAAGTTTTGTGGAACTACACTGTTTGCTATCCAGCGCTTTTCTTCAATCTGGGACATAACTATATTCTTTTTCTCTTGTAAGGTTGCTTTCAAGCCCGCAAGATAATCATCAACAATTTGCTTTTGGTCTCTATCGAGACAGCCCCAGGGAAGGGAACGCTGTACCTCTCTCACATGGGCGATAATCATATGCGCATACCAGTTCCATGCATTTTTAAATTCCTGCAGCTCTTGTTCTGTTGCTGAGAGATTATTAGCAAATAAATTTAACAGGGAAGTATATTGGTTTCCCGCTCTAGCTAGCAGCTTGCTATTGTTAAGTTCAGTACATTTTTTTTCAAATAAAGAAGGATTCATAATAAGTATTAATTTAGTTAAAAGTGCGCCGATTTTAGCACGTAGTCACAAAATTAAAACTATCTGCCCATAGTTAATTCATAATGCGCCGAATCACTGCTTGATCAGAGAAGGAATGGCGAGTCTTACCAATTTGTTGATAATCCTCATGCCCCTTACCGGCAACTAAGACAATATCGTCTTTATCAGCAAGGCTCAGTGCCTTGGCAATAGCCTGTTCTCGATCAGGGATTTTATAAAGGTTGTTTTTTACACTGATCCCAGCTTCAATGGCATCAATGATAGCCAGGGGATCTTCCGTACGGGGATTGTCACTTGTGATGATTGCAATATCAGCGTATTGGCTAGCAATTTTTCCCATAATGGGTCTTTTTGTTCGATCTCGATCACCGCCACAACCAAAAACAACCAGAATTTTACCTTTTTTGACCTTTTGCAAAGTAGCCAATACATTTTCCAAGGCATCTGGGGAATGAGCATAATCAACTATTGCATAAGGCTCCTGCGCTACAATTTCCATTCGACCAGGGGCTGCTTGCAATTTAGCCATGACAGACACAACCTGTTCCACTGGGTAACCGTAGGCAACTAAGCTTGAGAACACTGCCAATGCATTGTAAATATTGAAAAAACCGAGGGCTTTGATCCTCATTTGATACTGCCCCCAAGGCGAGGCTATCTCAAGTTGTGTTCCTGCTAAACTAACCTCCCAACGCAGGGCACGTACATCAGCGCCCTCTTGAATGCCATAGCTTATAATCTGTCCGCTCTGCACCGCGGCTCGCATCAAAGCACTGCATTTATCATCATGATTTACAATTGACCATTTCAATGTTGGCTTAGCAAAAAGTTTTGCCTTTGCTGCAGCGTAAGCTTCCATTGTTTGATGGTAATCCAAATGCTCATGGCTAAGATTAGTAAAAATAGCTTGTTGAAAATCGATATTATCCACGCGATGCTGGCAAAGTGCATGAGAGGACACTTCCATACAAACCTGTTTTATCGCCTGTTGTTCATAGCTATACATCAATTCTTGCAGGCATAGGGCATCGGGCGTTGTATTCGCCAGAGTCTGTAAAGCACTAACTTCTCCCTGGCCGATAGTACCAATATAAGCTGAGCGCTCACCTAATAAGGCATGAGCTTGGGCAAGCTGATAAGCAATCGTTGTTTTACCGTTTGTCCCAGTTACGCCGCTAACCACTAACTTTTTTGTTGGTTCTCTATAAAATCGTTCAGCAATTTCTGCCAGCTTATCTGCCAAGCCCGGCAGAGCTACAGAGGGTATCTCAGAAGGAAGCTGGCTTGCAGCTGACCAATTTTCCGGCTCATAAATCAAGGCACTAGCCCCTGCTTCTAAAGCCTGAGCAATAAAAAGCCGCCCATCAGTGGCAGCTCCAGGATAGGCGAAAAATAAGAAACCTGGCTTTATTTGCCGACTATCGTTATGCAACCCTAAAATTTCACAATCAGGAATTTCACCCTTAATCCAGGGTCGTATGAGTTCAGCAAATTTCATTTTTATCTTCCATTTAGCCAGCAGTGTCGTCAGGTGGCACATCAAGTATGCGTAAGGCACCAGCCATCACTTGTGAGAAAAGCGGAGCAGCAACTGCTGCGGCATAATAACCATTCTTGGTTGGTTCATGGATCACTACAACAACAACCAAACGCGGATCGGATACTGGGGCAATACCAACAAAGCTAGCGATATGGCGATCTTTTTCATAACCATTCTTTCCAGCAATTTGTGCAGTCCCGGTTTTACCAGCAACACGATAACCTGGAACCCTTGCGGAGCGCCCAGTTCCTTCCTTACCTAAGACTGCTTCAAGCATTGCTAAGACCTGTTTTGCAGTTTTCGCATCCACAACCTGCTCACCCGAAGGCTTAACCTCATTATGCAATAAGGTAACAGGCATCAATTGCCCATTATTGGCAAAGACCATATAGGCTTTCGCTAATTGCAGAGCGGTAACTGACATCCCATAACCAAAGCTCAGAGTACTTAATACGAAAGGATTTGCATCTTTAACACTAACAATTCCCCCATCACTTTCGCCCGGGTAACCACTCTCTGTTCTTTGCCCAAAACCACAGCGCAGTAATAAACCGATAAGCTGCTCTGGAGGACTAGCCAATACCATCTTGGCTACACCCACGTTAGAAGAATGCTGCAAGACACCAGTAACGTTCAAAACACCATAATTATGAATATCACGTACAGTACGACCATGGACAATCATCCAGCTTGGGCGGGTATCGATAATCGTATCCGGTTTAAATAAACCGGAGCCCAAAGCACTGGCGATTGTGAACGCTTTAATAACAGAGCCTGGCTCAAAAGTATCGGTAATGGCCTTATTACGATAACTATCGAGGGTATAACGCCCGCGGGCATTGGGATTAAAAGATGGCGCATTTGCAACTGCAAGTATTTCTCCAGTTTTCGTATCAACGACAACAACAGAGCCAGACTTGGCAGCGAATTTTTCCATCGTGTTTTGCAATTCATGATAGGCCAAATACTGGATATGTCGGTCAATACTTAAAACAAGATCATGCCCTGGGCGAGGTTCCTTGATAATACCTAGCTCTTCGATAATCCTCCCCATGCGATCTTTTAATACTCTTTTCTTACCATTCACACCCATTAGCCAGTCTTGATAGGCTAATTCCAACCCTTCAATACCAATGTCATCAATATTGGTAAAACCAAGTAACTGTGCTGTGCTTTGCGCCTCTGGGTAGTAGCGTTTAAATTCTTGTTGAAAATTAATCCCTGGGATTTTGAGATCTTCAATTTTTTTAGCCAGCATTGGCGGTAATTGACGGTATAAATAGAGAAATTCGCGTGAATTAGCCTGCTTAATGCTCAAAAATAAATTTTTAGGAGGGATGTTTAATATTTGACTAAGCTGAATGAATTGGGTCTTGCTAGGAGCAAAGGTTTTTGGATTAATCCATACAGTTTGTACTGGAGTACTCACAGCAAGTGGTGTGCCCTGCCTATCAGTAATCATGCCACGATGCGCTGGTATATCGATAGTCCGTAGACTACGTGCGTCCCCCTGTCCTTGCAGAAACTGGCGATGTAAAACGGTTAAATCCAGCATTCTGAATAGAAGAGCAGCAAGCAATAGTACAAAAAAAGAAGACACGACGATTAGTCGTGTCTGATGACCTTTATTTTTCATTGTGTCCGTAAAACGTAGATTTCTTTATCGGTTGGCAATCGCATTTCTAACTTTTCTGAAGCCAACTGCTCTACTCTTGCTGGCGTTGCAAGGCTAGCCTGCTCCAGAAGTAATTGCCCCCATTGCAACTGTAGCTGATTTGCCTGTTGCTCCAAACGCTGAAGCTCAATGAAGTTCAGACGATATTCGTTGGTAGTATAAACAATAGCAAGCGCACTAACCAGAACTGCTAACATCAGAGTCAAAAGAAAGCAAAGTCGTTTTGAAAGACGCATCTCCAATAGTTGTCCATTAAAGAAATTGCTTTGATTAATCGCCCTAGCCGCGGCATTCATGCTAATTTTTCTCCTATTCTCAAGACTGCACTACGAGCCCTGACATTCTGTTTTACTTCGCCTTCTGCTGCTTTCACAGCCTTTCCTACCCTTTTAAAATTGGTTTTTATCTCAACATCACGTATCGGGACACCAGGAGGAGGACGTTGTCCATACTCTTTATTACGCATAAACTGTTTCACTATTCGATCCTCTAAGGAATGAAAGCTGATAACAGCCAGGCGTCCACCTATAGCCAACACATCCAAGGCGGCATTAAGACATAGATTCAAATCATGCAACTCCTGGTTCACATGAATGCGTATTGCCTGAAATACACGTGTCGCCGGATGTTTATGCTTCTCCCATTTGGGATTCGCTTGTTTGACAATCTCCGCCAACGCCTCTGTGGTGCTTATTGGTGCTTCACTGCGCGCTGCAACAATTGCCCTAGCGATACGGCCTGCAAAACGCTCTTCACCATACTCTCTGAAAATCACTGCCATTTCTTCAGCTTCAGCCTTATTAACAAAGCCTGCGGCATCCAATTCCTGAGATAGATCCATTCGCATATCCAAAGGCCCTTTCTGCATGAAACTGAACCCGCGTTCCGGATTATCCAGTTGCGGCGAGGACACCCCCAGATCGAGCAAGATACCGTCGATCTGACCGTACACCTTTGCTTCTTTACTAAACTCAGCAAGTCTGGCAAAAGACCCCTGAAATATTTCAAAGCGCGGCTCATCGGCAAAATGGTTACGAGCATAATCGATAGCTTCCGGATCTTTATCAATCGCAATTAAGCGTCCGGCTGAAGATAATTGCTGCAAAATAGCACGGCTATGGCCACCGCGACCGAAGGTACCATCAACATAGATACCCTCAGGCTTAATCGCCAAACCATCTATCGCTTCTTGCAACAATACTGATTGATGCCCTGTCATTTTTTATTTCCACTACAAAGAAAAGGTTTTCATTTCATCTGGCAAACCATCGGTCTGTGATGCCTCTTCTGCTAACCATTGTTCACGTCTGGATTGCCACAATAATTCGTCCCAGACTTCAAATTTATTACCTTGACCAATCATCACCACTTTTTTATCAAGACACGCATAATCGCGTAACAAAGGGGGCAACAGTACACGCCCATTACTATCAAGCTCTACATCGGTTGCATGTCCAATCAACAAGCGTTGAATTCGACGCGCAGCCGCATTAAAACTAGGCAAACCTTGCAGTTTATCCTCAATTATTTGCCATTCTGCAGCGGGATACATCAACAAGCAGGTTTCCTCGGTATCGATGGTCACCACCAATGACGCCTTGTCCTGCTCTCCTAACGCCTCTCGATAGCGCGTTGGAACCGCAAGCCGGCCTTTTCCGTCAATAGTGATGGCATTAATTCCCCGAAACATGACTTTAATTTATGCGTTAAGGATTAATTATTAACTATTTAAGCTTTAAATTACCTATATGCTCATAAAGTTAACCATATCCCTCCCACAATTCTCCACTTTTTTGTAATTTTAATCCACTTTCACACACTATAAGGACATATTTTCCCAAGCGTCAACACTTAAGGCGAAATTTCTAGTAAAAAAAATCGCAAAAAAGTCTAATTCATCATCTTATGAAAATATTGATCTCACTATGAATAAATTATGGCCACGCAAAAAACGAACAAATTGAGCTACAGCTGAATAGCGATTAAAAAAGTAAGTTATGGTCTGTATGTCCAACTTCTCTAAAACATCGAGTACCATCATCCTGAACAAAGTGAAGGATCTCCTGAATGTGGCTTTATGCCTGCAATAGGAGATCTCTCAGATATTCGTGATGACGTTTTCCTGGACTTAGCTTGTTTTAACAAACTTTAATGTTCAGAATAAAAACAGAAATACAACTGAATTTATTACAAGCTTAGGGGCTATTAATAGCCCCTAGTTGTTCAACTCCGCAGCTAAGCGAATCCCTTGCAACACCAAATCAGGGATTAGCAAATTATAAATACCCTGTTTATCGAATAAGGAAGCAAATCCACCGGTAGCAATGACCAATACCTCTTGCCCTGCAAAGGATTCCTCTTTAATTCGGTTAATTAATTCACGACAAGCGCCTAGTGCACCATAAAATACACCAGATTGGATACTTTCGATTGTTGATCGACCCACAACCTGCTCTGTCTTAATGATTTCGACAGAAGGTAATTTAGCTGTTTTAGTTGCTAGGGCTTCCACAGATAAACGCATGCCCGGTAAAATTGCTCCGCCCAAATAAGCCTTTTGCGCGTTAATTACACAAAAGGTCGTAGCTGTTCCGAAATCAATTACAATAATATTTTTCCCTGGAAAGGTATGAGTTGCCGCAATAGCATTGGCAATTCGATCAGCACCGACTTCAATGGGGTTACGATATTTAATATTTAAGCCAGTTTTTACTCCAATCTGCAGAGCAAAAGGTTCCACAGAAAAATATTTAAGGCAGGCAGAACGCAGAGAATAATCTAGTTGAGGGACGACTGAACAAATAGCAATTTGCTTAATCTCCTCGGGAGAACAGAGATTTTCTCTAAGTACCGACTTCAGAAAAATACCTAATTCATCGGAAGTACTAACTTTTGATGTATGGCGAAAACGAAGCCGGATCTCATCTCCAGCAAATACGCCACCATAGATATGAGAATTACCTACGTCAATACATAGCATCATGGCAGAACTCGTGTCTTAAATTTCATTTACAAAAAGTTATCAGCAGCGAATTCTCAAGGCCAAGCCACAAGAATTCTGTCTTGTCATAAAGCACGAGATAGTAAGTGTTGTTCTGCTTAGAATCAAGGGTCTGTTTACAATTGCTATACCCAATGTAAGCAGACTCCCAAAGACGTACGTCATGTCGAACGTAGAGAGACATCTCCTGAGTGTGGCAGAGTGCTAGTCCCGGAGATCCCTCACTACGTTCGGGATGACGGGGTCTTTGCCGATGTTTGACCCAAAGTGGCTGGGGCTCTCAGGAAAAAAAGAAAAGTCGGTCGATAAGCCGGGTTCTGTCGCGGACAATCATTCATCTGGGATATGCGTCACCACATACCTCAAGCAACCTACCCGAATCCCGTACGGGCCGCACGTTTTCACCTCGCGATGAAGTGGATTCCTATTTGGTCTTGCTCCGGGTGGGGTTTTCCCTGCCACGACTGTTACCAATCGCGCGGTGCGCTCTTACCGCACCATTTCACCCTTACCAGTTCGATAAGGAACTGGCGGTATATTTTCTGTGGCACTTTCCGTAGGCTTTCACCTCCCAGGCGTTACCTGGCACCCTGCCCTATGGAGCCCGGACTTTCCTCCCCTTGTGTAAACAAGGAGCGATTGCCTGACCGACTCTGTTCCAATACTAACAGAGTGCCTAGTGAAAGACCAGAATCATAAGATCTTTAAGATGGGGTAAGCTGAAAACAGTCTTGTAATGCTTGTGCAGGGTAAAAATGAAGAGACCAGAAGAATTAAATAATCGATACAAAGATGAAATGGCATTATTGCGTGAAGCTCGTTGTTCTTGCTCCGATCAGTCCATGGCCTAGATGCAACGAAGTGAAATCTGGGAAATCTGATCACTGCTCCCAGATTTCGCTTCGCTGCATCCAGGCTACATTCAAACCACACAACACTAGATGAAATAGAGTCCGTTTACAATTGCTGTCGGAACTACAAACACCAAATGTAAACAGACCTTAGATACTCTCTAAATTATCCGCGAGTACCAATGAATTCATCATCAAAATAACGCTTCAGTTTTGTACGTAAGGTACCACGGCTTACACCAAGAACTCGAGCAGCTTTAGATTGGTTGTACCGGGTTAATTCCATTACTGTACGGAAAAGGGGCGCTTCAACTTCTTCAACAATTAGCTGATAAAGATTCAAGTTAATTTCTTTATTTCCAACAGCATTCAAATAACCTTTTACAGCATTGACAACTTGTTGGGTCAAAGCATCATTATATTGTTCCACTTGTTGCATAACTGCGTTCATTGTCCTCTCCAAACACTCTTAATAATACATTTTTTTAACAAAACAGATAAAGATTGAACATCATGACTGATATATTACCAGATCCACCAAACCGTGTAAACTTTGTTTGATTGATATTCATTTCTTAAGGGAAGCTTAAGTAAAAATTAATTTTTTTGCAAGCATTTTTGCGCGATCTGAAACAATTTAACGCATTCATTATCAATAAAAGCGCAAGATGAGCAATTATTAATCAATTTTAAGCGGATGGTTTCTTATTGTTTTATTAAGAGTTAAGCGAGTTATGGTCTGAGCATATTAAAAACGAATAGTAGATATTATTAATTAACCAGTTTCATCGTTGGGCATATTGGACTTCAAAAAATCACTTTTCCCTTTGGCGGAGAAAATTTTTGTGAGGAATTTAGTAGATGAGGAAATTTTTGCATTGAAAATCCCCTCATCTGCCCTTCGGGCACCTTCGCCCCATGTCTCACTGCCCTTAACTTAATGGCAGTTGCCCCATGTCTGGAGCGAAGGGAAAGAGCTCCGGGATTCATTGTGCTCCCAGTAACTACTCAACTGTAAAGCTTTCACCGCAACCACATTGGCCGGTTTGATTGGGGTTATTGAAAACAAATTTATAATTTAATCCTTGCTTAACATAATCAATGGTCATTCCTTTAAGAAAGGGATAACTGGCCTTATCAATGTAGAGTTGATAATTCTCAGCTAAGTTCTGTACGATATCATTGTCTTTGGCGGTGGTTACATAATCAACGACATAAGATAGGCCTGAGCAACCTGTTTTCTTCACTGAAAAGCGGATGCCTTTGCTATCTTTTTGTTTGCCTAAATAAGTTAACACATGTTGAAGAGCGGCTTCACTTAAGATTACTTCGAAGACTGAATCATTTTTATGTTGTATTACTACGCTCATTTAGGCTCCCCTTTTAACTTCGTTTTCATTAATTGCACTATCTCGCGATAACCATCTTCAATTTGTAGGGCAACTGGGTAGCGAACCTTAGGAATATCCAGTTTTTGTACAAACAAGGCGTAATCAAATCTTGGATGTTCTTCAATTTGGCTTCCCTCCAATTGCCGGCAAAGCCATTCTGCTCCAGCGACAAGGTAAGGATTACCATAAGCTTTGAAGCGTGCTTTAAGGATTTTGCCCTGCTCGTCACAAAGCAGATAAAAATCAAAAAAATCGCCACGGCCAGCTTCTCCACCCCGATAAAAGGCTACTAGGCTTTGTGTTAAATCCAAAGTTCCTACATGATTAGGTGCGAAAAAACAGGCTTCTACAAGTTCATTATATATCATAGTGGTGATATTTCATGCAAACGGGTTATCTGATGACAGATTATATCTCTAACCTGTCCTATTTGTTCCTCAGTCGTAAAACGGCCAATTGACAGTCGGATCGAGCTATAGGCTAATTCATCATCAAGACCTAAGGCTCGTAGCACATAGGATGGCTGTTGGCTCGCGGCGTTACAGGCAGAGGTTGTTGAGACAGCTATCTCTTTTAATGCCAATAGCAAAGAATCACCGTCGACACCTGCAAAAGCCAAATTAAGATTACCGGCGATGCGCGTTGTGTCGCTACCATTCAAACGAATACCAGGGATATGCCGAATACCTTCCCATAACTGCTGGCGTAAATGCAAGATCCTTGCTTGTTCTTCCTCTCGATAAGCTTCCGCAAGGGCAAAGGCCTCTCCCATTCCTACAATTTGATGGGTAGCCAAGGTTCCCGAACGCAGCCCTCGCTCATGACTGCCACCAAAAGACAAGGGTTGTAAGCGGATTCGTGGCTTATGACGCACATATAAGGCGCCGACGCCCTTAGGACCATAAACCTTATGGGCTGAAAAAGACATTAGATCAACAGCTAACTGACTTAAATCAATAGCAACTTTACCGGCACTTTGCGCTGCATCCACATGAAAGATGATGCCTTTATTACGCAAAAGTTCACCTAGAGCCGCAATGTCTTGTATTACGCCAATTTCATTATTTACATGCATGATCGAGACTAAAATGGTATCGACGCGTAGGGCTTTTACTAAATCCTGACTATCAAGCAAACCATCAGGTTGAGGCTCCAAATAAGTCACCTCAAAGCCCTCTTTCTCCAATTGATTAAAGCTATCAAGCACTGCTTTATGCTCCGTGCGCATAGTAATCACATGGCGTCCTTTGCGTTGATAAAAGCGTGCTGCACCTAGTATGGCAAGGTTGTCGGCTTCAGTGGCTCCCGAGGTAAAGATAAGATCCTGAGGGCTTGCATGGATCACTTTCGCGATTTGTTCGCGCGCCTGTTCCACCGCTTCCGCTGCTTGGTAGCCGTAAACATGAGTTATCGATGCTGGATTTCCATAAGCGCCTTCCGGCCCCAAATAGTCCATCATCTTTTTTACTACCCGTGGATCAACTGGAGTTGTCGCCATATAATCCAGATAGATCGGTAATTTGGTCATTGCCCAGACTCCTTACCGGCTTTCTTCGCCACCTTCAAGGCATACTGTACCTGACTCAAAATACCGCGCAAAATCGTTATTTCGGTGTATTCCAAACGAGTCCGATTAAATAAACGACGGATCCGCTGCTGTAATCGTTTGGTTGGGTTTGTTGGTTTTAAAAACTCTGTTTCTTTCATCACTTCTGTCAAATGCTCATAAAATTTTTCAATTTCATCAGCAGTTGCCAATCTATCTTCGTGAAGCGCTACCTCTGCAGAGGGCTCTAGCAAATTCATTCTTAATTCATAAGCGATGATCTGAACTGCCTGAGCAAGATTTAAGGAGCTATAGTCTGGGTTTGAAGGAATATTCACATGATAATGGCTTCTTAATAGCTCTTCGTTAGTAAGTCCTGCATGTTCTCTACCGAAAACAATAGCAACCTCAGTATTATCTGGCTGCTCACCAACCAGTTGCGCACATCCAGCAGGCGTCAAGCCAGGTAGTGACACTCCACGTGGCCTGGCGCTTGTCGCTAAAATCAATTGACAACCTTGTAAGGCTTCATCGAGCGAGTCAGTTACTACAGCCTGGGTTAATAGATCATCAGCCCCTGCCGCTAGCTCCCAGGCTTTTTGATCTGGAAAGGATTTTGGAGTTACCAGATAAAGTTTAGATAAGCCCATTGTCTTCATCGCTCGGGCAGTTGAACCAATATTTCCAGGGTGTGAGGTTGCTACTAACACTATTCGAATTGACGCAAAATTCATAATGACAATCGTTATTTATTTAAGGATAGCAACTATACCAGCAATGACTTCTCTCTGTACAAAAAAAAATGTGCTAGAATCGCTGACTTTGTAGAAAATGAGTTGAATTATGGAACCCTTATTAAATATTGCTATTACTGCCGCCCGCCTTGCTGGCGATATTATTATTCGCCATATTGATCAAGTTGATCGCATAAAAATTACTGCGAAGGAAAGCAATGAATTGTTCAGTGAAGTCGACATAAAAGCTGAACAGGCAATCATTAATACTATTCATAAAGCATACCCAGGGCATGGAATTATTGCAGAAGAAAGTGGAATTCATAATGACGAAGCTGACTCAGTGTGGATTATTGATCCCCTTGACGGAACATCCAATTTTTTACACGGCTTTCCCTCCTTTTCAGTCTCTATTGCACATCGTGTAAAAAACCGTATTGAACATGCTGTAGTCTATGATCCACTACGCCATGAGTGTTTTTCTGCAAGCCGTGGCCGTGGTGCGCGGCTCAATGATCGACGGCTTCGCGTTTCTAAGCAGACTCAATTAAGTGCAGCTCTGCTCGGTATGGGATTCCCTCATCGTAATGCTGAGCTAGGCCAACGATTCTTAGCTACCTTTGAAGCCTTGCTTGGCAAATGTGCCGGAATAAGACGAACAGGTTCGGCTGCCCTTGATTTGGCCTATGTTGCCAGTGGGCGTCTTGATGGGCTTTGGGAATTTGGTTTGCGTCCCTGGGATATCGCAGCTGGATCTTTACTGATAAAAGAGGCTGGTGGCTTGGTTGGTGATTTACAGGGTGGGGAAGAATATATGAAAAAAGGTGATATTGTTGCGGGAACACCGAAGGTGTTCAAAGCCTTGTTGCAAACATTGATGCCGGCTATTAGAGGTTAAGCGTTTAGGCCTGCGTGAATGTTGTTGCTTGCTCCGAGCCGTAGCCCGGATGCAGCGCAGCGCAGAGTGATCCTGACATTTTTTTAATCAAAGTATCATTTAGATACCTATATGAACATTAATCAGTTACTTTGACTTATATGTGGGTCGTTCCCGCGTAGACGGGAAACCATTTCTCAAAGTGGTTCCTCACTTTGTTTGCACGATGGTTTCCCGCCTACGCGGGAATGACACACAAAAGAACAGGAAGAACTTATATGGCACATGTTTTCTGTTTGAAAAAATACCAGGATTCCTCAGAGCGCAGCGGAATCCGAGAGCAGTGATACGACTTCCCGGATTCTGCTGCGCTGCATCCAGGCTACATTCTTAAGAAACTTCTTGTCTAACCCGCGCTTTAAACAAGCGCGCACCGAATAAATTAATAAATAATCCTGTAATAACTAATAAACAGGCTACTAGTTTCCAGCTCTGAAAGGGTTCTCCTAGTACCAGGGTCGAGCTCAAAACACCAACCACTGGAACCAGTAAAGTAAAGGGAACAACAGCTCCGACAGGATAACGGCTCACCAGCCAATTCCATACACCATAGCCAAACCAGGTTGACAGATAAACAATATAGGCCAAGGAAAAAACCGCCTGTATAGTAGAATGCTGCCAACTTCTAACAATAGCCTCGGGGCCCTCAAAGATTAAAGAGAATAAGAGTAATGGCAGGCTGGCAACAAAGGATCCCCAAACAACTAAAGCGATCATTGAAATCTTATTGGTTTTCTTGGTAATAAGATTTCCCAAGCCCCAGGTTGCTGCTGCAGCAAGCATACAGAGAAATCCTAGCAAAGTGATATTGCTATCAAAATGCAAACCTACAATTCCAACACCCGCAAAGGAAACTAAAGCACCAATAATTTGCCAGGCATTCAGAGTTTCACCGAGCAGGATTACCGCAAAAAGCATAGAGAAAAATACCTGAGTCTGCATAATCAAAGAGGCCATGCCGGGCGTCATACCAATGCTCATACCGATAAAAAATAATGAAAATTGCAGGGCAAAGGTAACCATTCCATAGAGAATAACTATCCTGAAAGATACTGCTGGGGGTTTGATAAAGAAAATTGCAGGGACACTCGCTAAGAAAAAACGCAGAGCGCAAAGCAGCAAGGGCGAAATTTCATCGAGCGCCAGCTTTACAAAAAGAAAATTTATACCCCAAACAATAACAACTAAAAGGGCCAACAAAAGGTGAGTCAATGGCATTTTTTTATGCTTCTTAAGAAAAAGATTATAGAAGTATAGACAAAATTAGTAAGTCGCTACTAAACCAAATTCCCGCGGTGAACCCACGGGAATTTGGTATAAATCAGCTATCAAAGAGCGGCAACTGCAACTGGTTCATCAGTCTCATCCTCGTCCAGGCTTATGTCAGAGGTTGTCGCAACCTGGTCCACAACCGCTACTAGCTCACCTGATGCAGCAGCCCTTTCTTCTTCAAAGAAGGTGTAGACACTTCTTTGGAGAATTTTCTCAGATTTTACTCTTACCTTACGCAGGGCAGTTTCAAGATCTGTTTTCACTTGGTCTTTGCCATACTGATCATTAGCCTCAACTTGCTCAATCATTGTATCGAGTTGCTTCTCAAATTTTTCAGCTGCTAAAGTCAACAGGATTCTGTCATAAATCACTCGACGGAAAGGCGTATCACATAAGAACCTGACAATGGGTCCAAATACATCTACTGCGATCACTTTGACAATACCAGTCATTTGTTTCTCGCGGTATAACTCCATAGTTTTCTGAATATGAACCAAATTTCTTACAAGTTTGACTTTATCAGCTAAGGCATCGACTTGTTGTGAGCTCATACTCTCAAAGTCTTTTGCAGAGATAACTGCCTTCTGGTCTGTTATATTAGGGCTGTTCAATCCATCAGCATAGGTAGCGATTCGCTCATTTGCCTTAGCAACTAATCGTCCTTTCTTAGAGTCAGAATTGGAATTTGGTGTTATGCTCTCAGCAAGGCCACTTATCGTGTTCACTGTTGAAGTTGCCATATCATTTACAACTTGTGGCGCCACATAACCTGCAGTATATCTGACAGCAGTATTAAATAACCACCCAACAGTGTTTGCTACAGTAAAACCAGCCCGAGTGACATTCACTGCCACTTTCATTTTCGTGCTCGCTTCTGTATCTGGTGTATTTATCTTCGTCCATTTAGTTGCATCTTGAGGATACTTAGTTTGCATTTGGTTTTGATCGCTAAGATCATCAACTAAGGTACTATCCTCCTTTGCCAACTCTTCAGCCATTCTTTTGTAAGAGGCAATTTTTCTAAGAGTCTTTTCTTTGTGTTTAAGATTTTTATTTAAATCATCAAATACTTCTATAAGAGAGCTAGCTTGCTGCTGGTGTGCTTGGACTGCAGCCTGGGTATCTGTCTCAAACTGGACAAGCAGTTTATCCTCTACGGGCAATTCAGCAAGCATTGATGTAATTTGGTCAAGAAGGGTTGCTCCTGGTTGATTTGCAACCTCAGGGAAAGCTGCAAGAACTGCTGCAGGACTAGCTTGCTGGGCAATGTAGTTGTCAATTCTATCTTTTAGCCCTTGCGCATCGGCCTGCACAGAAGCTCGTTCTGCGATAACCCCATTAACAATTGGTGCATAAGGGCCTGAATCGATTTGTGCATAGCGGCATAAATGATTGTAGTAAACGATAGCAAACAGTAATTCTTCTGGATTATTAACATCTGGTAAGTAATGGGTAGCATTATCATGAGGACTAATAAAGGCGGAACCTAAATTCGGCATAGCTCGGTCTATTGCATTTTTATGCCCCATAGCCGATATCAAACCATCTTCTATCTGCGCTCCTTCTTGAACAAGAGTTCTTGCGGTTTGCCAGGCAGGTGATTGATGATTCTGTACCTTAGCTTGCAATCTAGCTAAGTCAGTTTCTAATTTATTCCACCATTGGGTAAGGGTCATACTCATATCAACACCATTAAATCTATGTAACCTAGGTTGTTATTATACATATAGAACATTAATTAAACATTATGTGCTTGTCGTAATTTCCGCATTGTCTGTATAAGTAATTTTAATAAGAAATGATTTGTAATCACAATCTCTAACATTAGCTCATAGCGATCTTTTTTTACCTTATTAGCTTTTTTCGCCCAATTAGAACAATGCTTTATTAAAATCGCTTATACGAACTGACGTTAAGTTAAGGACATCTATATCCGCTCGCGCTGAGCAACTCAGCCCCTTTGGGGCAAATATCGGGAAAGAACTTCGTACCAGAAACCCCTCATCTATCCTTCAGGCACCTTTTCTCCACGCTTAGGTGAAGGAAATAATGAAAACCGTTCTTTGAGAGGTCTGTGCGTAAGCACATGTCTCGATGTGTCACTATCTAAGGCACCTGTAGTCTGGATGCAGCGCAGCATAATCAAGGTTTTCCTTAGATAAAGATAATCATCAATTAAGCTTTTTTTAGTTGTCTTATGCGCTTAGCCCCCTTTTTAAACCCATAGCTACAGGTATCTGGTTTACAATGGCAGTACCAATATTCTTAGCCATGCGCTCAAAGACGGATTGTTTGTAGGTATAGTCAATGACCTCTTCAATTTTCACAATTTCTCGGGCAACCTGACCGCTGCTTGCAAAACCATCGATTAAGCCTCGTTCTTTAGCTTGTTGACCTGTCCAGAATAGACCGGAAAAAGTTGAGTCATCAATTTTAAGCCTATCCCCTCGCCCTGCTTTCACCCGCTCGATAAAGGTATTGTGTATGTCATCAAGCATTCCCTGTAAGATTTTTGCTTGATCAGGGTTTTCTGGTAAAAAAGGATCAAGAAACGCTTTATTCACACCAGCAGTTTGTAAACGCCTTGTAACTCCCACTTTTTGCAGGCTATCAACAAAACCAAAACCATTGTAAATAACGCCTATCGAACCAACCATCGATGAGGGGTTAGCGTAGATCTCATCTGCGGCCGCAGCAAGGTAATAAGCTGCTGAAGCACACATATCAACACAAACGGCGTAAACCTTAATCTCTGGGTATTTGTCGCGATAATATTTAACTGCGTTGTACATATAATCAGCCTGTACCGGACTACCACCTGGGCTATTAATACGCAAAATCACTGCCTTGAGGCCTGTACTCTCATAGGCCTCATCCATACTCTTAACAAAATTTTCAGCGCTGGCACTCTGGCTATCAAAGATTGAGCCATTAACGTCAACTAAGCCGACATGCGGCTTGGAATGGGAGCTTTTATCGTCTTCGGAATAAGAAAAGATGTTGTAGGCTACAATTAAAATCAATACTAAAAATAGGATCCGCATAACCCAACGCCAACGGCGTTTGCGTTTTTGTTCGCGCATGTACTCGATAACAATTTGATTTAATAGGGTTTGCGAGTCAGGATTCTCATTGTTTACAGAATTATTCATTATCTGGACTACTTGATTTTAACTAAAGAACCCACATTTTACGGTAGATAGCTTTTAAATTAAACAATAACTCAAACAAAGAGGTTTCTTATGCGTATGGATAAGCTTACTTCCAAATTTCAAATGGCTTTAGCCGATGCCCAATCGTTAGCACTAGGCCGAGATAACGGCTTTATAGAGCCAGAACATCTAATGAAAGCGCTTCTTGATCAGCAAGGGGGAAGCAGCAGGCCTTTACTCACCAAAGCGGGTGTCAATTTATCACAACTGCGCACGCTGATTGATCAAGCCCTGGATAGATTGCCGAAGGTCAGTGGAACCGGTGGTGATATCCATATTTCCAACGCCCTAAACCGCCTGCTTAATTTAACCGACAAATTGTCGCAGCAGCGCAAAGATAGTTATATTTCCAGTGAGATCTTTATCTTGGCGGCAATTAGCGAAGATGGCACCCTTGCCAAGTTGCTTAAGCAGGCAGGTGCTGAAAAACAAGCGATAGAGAAAGCTATCGATGAGGTTCGTGGTGGTGATTCCGTCAATGATCCAAATGCCGAGGAGCAACGCCAAGCCTTAGAAAAATACACTCTGGATCTAACTGAGCGTGCTGAACAAGGAAAGCTTGATCCTGTTATTGGCCGCGATGATGAAATACGGCGTACTATTCAAGTGCTACAACGTCGCACGAAAAACAACCCTGTTCTTATCGGAGAACCCGGTGTTGGTAAGACGGCTATCGTTGAAGGATTGGCGCAGCGAATTGTTAATGGTGAAGTCCCCGAAGGCTTAAAGAATAAACGTCTGCTTTCGCTCGACCTAGGTGCCCTGATAGCCGGCGCTAAGTTTCGCGGAGAGTTTGAGGAACGCTTGAAGGCTGTGCTCAATGACTTGGCTAAGCAGGAAGGACAGATTATTTTATTTATTGATGAATTGCATACCATGGTCGGCGCAGGTAAGGCAGAAGGCGCGATGGATGCTGGTAATATGCTGAAACCAGCGCTTGCCCGCGGTGAGTTACATTGTATCGGCGCTACAACACTTGATGAGTACCGACAATATATCGAAAAAGATGCCGCCTTGGAGCGACGCTTCCAAAAAGTTCTGGTCAATGAACCCAGTGTTGAAGATACCATTGCCATTTTACGCGGCTTGCAAGAGCGCTATGAAGTGCATCATGGGGTAGATATTACCGATCCAGCCTTAGTCGCTGCTGCAACCTTGTCTCATCGCTATATTGCTGATAGGCAATTACCAGACAAGGCCATTGATCTTATTGATGAGGCTGGCTCTAAAATTCGTATGGAAATTGATTCCAAGCCGGAGAGTATGGATAAACTCGAGCGTCGCTTAATCCAGCTAAAAATTGAGCGTGAAGCCCTTAAGAAAGAGCATGATGAAGCCTCTAAGAAACGCCTGAGTGATTTGCAGGAAAGTATCGACGAGCTTGAAAAAAATTATGCCGATCTAGAAGAAATCTGGAGGGCGGAAAAAGCAACCTTGCAGGGTGCCAATCAAATCAAAGAATCACTGGAGCAAGCCAAAATTGAGTTGGAAACAGCCCGACGAGCAGGTGATTTGACCCGCATGTCAGAACTGCAATATGGCCGTATTCCCGAACTTGAAAAACGTTTAAATCAGGTAATTGCTTCTGAGAATGCAGAAAATTCTGATAATAAGCTAGTTCGTAATAAGGTGACTGAGGAAGAAATTGCCGAGGTTGTCTCCAAATGGACTGGGATCCCTGTCGCCAAAATGCTTGAGGGTGAAAAGGAAAAACTCCTGCATATGGAGGAAAACTTGCATAAACGACTCGTTGGGCAAGACGAGGCTGTCGATGCGGTTTCTAATGCCATTCGCCGCTCACGGGCAGGCCTGTCTGATCCAAATCGACCTATTGGTTCCTTCCTGTTCCTTGGACCAACTGGTGTTGGTAAGACCGAGCTTTGTAAAGCGCTGGCAACCTTTCTATTCGACACTGAAGAGGCCATGGTTCGTATCGATATGTCTGAGTTCATGGAAAAACACTCTGTTGCCCGTTTAATCGGTGCGCCCCCAGGCTATGTCGGCTATGAGGAAGGAGGCTATTTGACTGAAGCAGTGCGACGCCGCCCCTATTCGGTCATCTTGCTTGACGAGGTTGAAAAAGCGCATTCCGATGTTTTTAATGTGCTACTGCAAGTTCTCGATGATGGTCGCCTCACAGACGGCCAGGGTCGAACTGTTGATTTCCGTAATACGGTTATTGTGATGACTTCAAATTTAGGCTCCCATCTTATTCAGGATATGGCCGCTAAATTAAATTATGAGCAAATCAAAGCTGCGGTTATGGAAATAGTCGGACAGCATTTCCGCCCAGAGTTTATCAATCGAATCGATGATACGGTTGTTTTTCATCCTTTGGCGAAAGAACAGATTGCGACTATTGCTGCTATCCAGATAAGCCATTTACAAGCACGTTTGGCTCAGCAAAATATCAGTTTGGAGCTTAGCCCTGAGGCGCTATCGCATTTGGCAGAGGCAGGGTTTGATCCTGTTTATGGTGCAAGGCCGCTGAAAAGGACTATCCAGCAGAAACTGGAAAACCCTCTTGCGCAGGCTTTATTGCTTGGTGAGTTTAAGTCTGGGGATAGGATTGAGGTGATCTGGAAGGAGGATAAATTGCATTTTATTGCTGGTTGAGGGGGCTCAGAGCTTGTAATAGGTCTCACCCCCGTCACCAAGTCATCCTGAGCGCCCCAGCCCTTTGGGGCAAACATCGATAAAGACCTCGTCATCCCGAACATAGTGAGGGATCTCCGGGATTAGCACAGTGCTACACTCAGGAGATGTCTCTCTGCGCTCGACATGACGTACGTCTTTGGGAGCTCAGGATGACAAGGTGTTTACCCACTGCTACATCTCCATACTTATAGATTAAACCACAACAAACTGTATCGAATCACCCTCCTGACTGATTGGTTTCTTCGCATATTCGTCCTTAACATCCATCAGCTTACGAATCATTTTTTCTTGACCCTGCTTTTCTTTAGTCTGCCAAGCTGAAAAATCAACATCAGCGGTTGCTTCTCTATCCATAAACTTTTTAAGCTGTTCAAAAGCACTATTATAGGTTTGGATATCCAAGACATTAGTAGAAGACTCTTTGATTGCGTTGCGAATCGCACTGTCAAGATGAGGCATCTCCAGCGTGCATTGACTCAGACAAAAGAGATAAGCCCCAATCAGGGTATATTTACTTTGGGCAATTAGCAGCTTAGTGATCGCATCGATAAAATTGCCATCATTTTCCATTTCACCATCTTTACCAGGACTATAGGCATCTCCATTTTTGCTAATAATGAAGCGTTCTGGCAGCAAATCTGCAAACACCTTATAGGTACGTTGACTGGCATTGATTTCCTTTAAACAAGCAAGTATGTCATTTCTGGTCAAATAACAATCGCCTTGTTTAATGGCTTGAAGTTTAGAGGTCACCAGTCTTTCTAGGGGCTCAAAACATTTATCGACTATTTCATCATCTGATTCAGCCAGGGTTTTTGCCATTGATTGAATAAAATAAATAGAATCTATCTGAGCTTTAATAGGTGCAGCCTTTGGCTCCGCCTTAGTAATAATATCTTCAAAATTGTCAAAAAAATCATTCTTCTTATTGATATAAGCATATCTGTTCTTCGAGGACTCCTGTTGTAAATACCCCCAGGCCGCAGAGCAACAGGTATAAATGGTGTAGTCATCAAGACTGCCAAGATCAAATAATTCGACGAGCGCATTATTCAAGGCACAGTAATTTATATTCGTCACATAGCTGCTGACATAGCCTACTAGCCCCTCTTCATAACTCACCCTAAGCCGAAGATGACGATGCAGTACCGCTCCGAATAAAGTACGTTCTGCTTTCTTTCGTCTGACACTATCATTAGAACTCAGATCATTGTTTAAGTCATTTCGCAACTTAGTGATAAAGGCTATCTGATCGAGACGTGTTGGATCAGCTGCGGCGGAAAAAAGCCAATTAGAGTTTGATTTAGACTCTACTTTTTTATGATATAAAGCCTTAATTTCTGATTCTGTATAAGCTATTAACTGCTCGTGTGCAGGAAAGATATAGCTTTTGGCATAACGATTAAATTCTTTTTCCAACTTGCTTGTTTCTTCCTGTAACTCCCTGTAAAGCGGTGATATATATCCCCCCATAGCCTCTCCTTAAAATGGACTTTTTATAACTATTAATTCCGACAAAGTACTCGTCAAACAAAAGTCTTCCGGAAATGGTGCATAGCGCTGCGAATTAAGATTCCCTTGCATCTCAGCTGGCATAGCATCATAAATCGGTTGTATTTCAATAAAAGCTTGGTTGTCATTAACCCAAGAACAAAAATTAATTAATGCGTTAAGGCATTCCCTATAGGTTGTTTTATCAATTTCAGCTAAGGAATTAATACAGAGGCATTCTTGTAGCAATTTGATTAAGGGACTATTCAGAAACCATTGCAAATTGCTGTTATATTGATACCAGAGATGGACAAAAATACCTGTCAGTACCAATTTTTTAGTTTCAATATTAGCTGGCAAATAAAAATTTATGCCGTTAGCAATCTCTTCAATCAAATTGGCATAACTAATCAGTTGGGTGTTTGGAGCGAAAGCAATACAGGTCGAAAAGAAAGCACCTGCTGAATATTGGTGGGCATAAGCTCTGATTAATCGTCGAGAAAAATCTTTTGCACTATCTTGCAATTCGGCAAACTCTGGCATGGAATCCCTCCCCTAAGCTCTGAGGTCACTGCCACTAAGTTAAGGGCATTTGTCATTCCCGCGAAGGCGGGAAACCATCTCTACATTGGCACTGTGCTTAGCTAGAAATAGTTTCCCGCCTTCGCGGGAATGACAAAACCTTCCTTAACTTAATGGCAGTGAGCTCTGAGGTATCCCCTTCCGCCTGCTGCGCGTCATTGCGAGCATAGCGAAGCAATCCCATTGCAGCTTCGTTAGAGATTGCTTCATTTTGTTCGCAATGACATCTCTTTTTGAAGTCATTGCGAGCAAAGAAAGAAGGGAGCATCTATTTTTATAACAATCTGCCAAAGATTTTGCAAGATGTGTCTGCTTATCTATTATTTGTTGAAAAGTGAATCAATCCTTTCAACTAATAATTGATAAATATTTCCAAATCCTCGATTAGACATGATCAACACCGCATCACCAGGTTGCACCATTTCAGCAAGGGCATCGACGATTGCATTAGTGGTTGGCAATAGCTGATATGGGCAGGTCCAATCCTTTGCGAGTTTGCTGAGATCAAATTGCTCTGGATTCAATACATAGGCCGCATCCACCGGTGCAATGGCTTCAGCTATTGCAGAGCCATGGACACCAGTCTTCATTGTATAAGAAGCGAATTCGAGTACAGCTAAAATGCGTTTATGCCGTCCGCTTTGTTTCAAGGCATTAATCGTTTTGGTTATTGCTGTTGGATGATGGGCAAAATCATCATAAACAGTGATGTCATGCCGATTTGATTTAACCTCCAGACGCCGTTTAACCGGTTTAAACTCCGCTAAAGCACTGGCTGCCACCTCAATGTCCACTCCCGCACGATAACTTGCGGCCAGAGCTGCCAGGCCATTTTCAACATTAAACTGTCCGATTAAAGGCCAATTAACTTCTGCAACAGCCTTTCCTTGATGCCAAACTCTGAAAGAACGTCCACTTTCATCTAGTAATTCAGCTCGCCAGCTTGCTTCGCCCTCAAAGGCTAATTCATTCAATTCGGAGAAAAGGCCTCGGCTAAGCACTTCATTAAGCGCGGCATCATCACGTGGCTTAATGACTAATCCTTTGCCTGGAATGGTTTTTAAATAGTAATGGAACTGTTGTTTAATTGCTGCGAGATTTTCATAAATATCGGCATGATCAAACTCAAGATTATTTAAAATAGCGACCTCTGGGCGATAATGCATCAGCTTTGGTCTTTTATCAAAAAAGGCTGAGTCATATTCATCCGCTTCAATAACAAACCATTCACCCTGCCCCAGTGATGCGCTGGTATTAAAATTTGGCGCGACTCCACCGATAAGAAACCCTGGCTGCTTGCCTGCTTGATGCAGGATGAAAGCCAGCATCGAGGTTGTTGTCGTTTTTCCATGAGTTCCTGAAACAGCCAGTACCCGATAGCGAGGCAAAATATTTTCGGCCAACCATTGCGGACCAGAAACATAATTTTTACCTGCATTGAGCACGGCCTCAAGCACTGGCATACCGCGCTTAATTGCATTACCGACTATTACCAGGTCAGCTCCTAAAGCTAGTTCACTATGTTCATAACCCTCAACCCATTCAATGCCCTTGGCTTGCAAGAGATCACTGACAGGCGGATAGCAATTTGCATCGCAGCCTGTTACTTTGAAGCCTGCCTCTCTGGCCAACAAGGCCAACGCGCTCATGAAAGTCCCACCAATACCTAAGATATGTAAATGCATAATTGCTCTCATTGCCAAAATGAAACAGTTAAAATATTACAAGCCAATAATCCAAAGCTTGCTAGGATAGCACTGAGATAATCCAATTCCAGCGCCTGTTTATAAATATGGATTGTTACCATAAATTGCCAAAAGGTTAGGATCAAGGTTAAAACCAAATAGACAATACCAATAAATAGCAGAATCCCCTGATTTAAATCGGAGTTAATCAATAAAGGCGTCGCTAATAATAAGGGAAATGCAAAAAAATGGACAATCAGGTGACTTGCCAAGAGGGAGGTCAAGGTTTGTAAAGCCCTACCTGCTTTGCGATAAATTTTTAAGATGACAAAGGTATAGACAAAATAAGAACAAAGCAAAGTCAAGGCTGCCAAAATGGAAATAGCTAAATTAAATTGTTGCCTCAGATCTGCCAGATACCATTGAAATAGAATTAATATAAAAAATAAAAAAGCGACCATGACCATTAAAAATGGCGAATAGGGTGTGTTCTCAGGGCTCTCCTTCAAGAGAGCGACCATCCAATAACGCTTGAGTAGCGTCTCCCACATAATATTTCCTTATTAGTTTTTATTAGCTATCAGCTCGGACTGAGCAACTCAGCCCGAACGGGTCTAACCTTTAACCGCAGTAGCCCTAAGCCCGCAGAGGCACCTTACGTTTTTTAATAATACTTACCTGTTCTACCAAGGGTTGCTTCCAGGGTCCAGTAACTTTATAGGTATAACCGCTAATTTTTTGCATACCTTGATTGATAATTTTAGAAGCAACCCAAGTGGCAAATCCAACGATAGGTCCGCCTGCGATAGTTGCAACAATGGGTAAGCTTGCGGTGATATGCGGTGAAATTTTTAAATCCACATCATAATTCTGCTTGGCAATATCCAGATTTCCCTTCATGCCGGCATAGGCTACAGGGCCGTCAATATAACTATCTTGGGTAGTCATAATACCATTATGAATATCAAAATTTCCCTGGAACTTATCGAAACTATAACCAGCATGGGATAGGTCACTAAAATCTAATTTCAGGCGTCTGGGAATTGTTTGCAGGCTAAGGATGCTTAATAACTTGCCTAGGCCTAATTTTTCTTCAGTCTCAGTACTCAGGTTAGTGATACGGCCGTTCCTGAAGTCCATGCTAACCTGGCCGCTAACCTTAGCTAGCTGGAAATCTGGTATTGCCCCAGGCCATCCACCCTGGAATTGTATAACCCCTTCCTTTGCTTCAACAGCAGGACTAATTTTCCAGCGCGCTAAACTAGCCGCCAAATCACTAATTGTTAAATCTGCCGTTAGTTGCGTGTCGTTTAACTTGCCATCTTGTTTCCATGTCCCCTTTGCGGCCAAAACATAGGAAGGAGTATTTATTTTGCAGTGCTCAAGCCGCCAGAGTTTCTCTGTTGATCTTGTTTTTAAACTGACGTCACCGACCTCAACCTCTCCCCATTGGAAGGAAGCAATGTGCAAATCAAGATTGGGTATGTCTGTCGGTTTCAAGGCGGAATTTTTTATTTCCTTAGATTTATCCGCTTTAGTCTCAATGCGCAATTTATCAATCTGCCCTGTTAGTGTGTTTGAATCAGGCTTATAACGCAACTTTGCCATTAGGTTAGCCTGATTTAACTGTATAGCCCAATTATCTCCAGTCAATTTCGCAGCATTAATTAGCAACTCCTTGTATTCTTCCCTCCAAATTTTGGCGTTCTGAAGCCTAAGGTCAACCCGATTTAAACTTTTCATTAAAAGACTTTGCTCATTGACCTGCGGTAATTTTGCTTTGGCATCAAGCCATTGCTGTAAATCAAAGGAAGGCAAGGATCCTATAATGCTTAAGCCTTGCTCATTTTGTTTGCCTGCCTTAACGTTACCAATACGTATCTCACCTTTTTGTAGCTGAAACTCTTTTTTCGGACGAGAAAACCATAAATCAGTGCTTAGGCGATTATCATAATTAAAGCGTAAGCGCACTGCTTTTTCAGGGTTAAAATCAATATCTACGGTTAATGGCGCCTTTATCTCAGCAGGCTTACCAAGCGGTGGCGGTAAATCAATAGCAAGTCCGTCTAAACTTGTCTGTACTCGAAGATGATCCAAATCATTGGGATCATCTGTGAATTTAAGCGTAGAGTTCATCTGCAAAGAACCATGCAACAAAGCAAAGATGGGTAAGTTGAGTTTTTTGTTTAAGACACCTGCCTTTGCTGAACCAGAGAGTTTTACTTCCGTATAAGGAATTTGCTCATGGACTGAACGAATAGCCAGATTAGTTGGGCACTCGAGTATCTTTGTTTTTAAATTGGAACTTAAAATACCTGTCTCATTAAATTGCAAGCTACCACTTAGCTGGGTCAATTCGATGTCATCCATACTATGGTGTACATTAATCTTATCGTTTTTAAACTTAATTTCGCCTAGCGCTAGGATCGTATCATTCTGCGGATAGAGAGGAGCCTCCAACTGCAAGTGAAGATCAAGCAGCCCCTGCATTCTCAGCATGCTTAGGGCAGATAACTTTTTATGCAAGGGCGAAGACATGATATAGGCTAAGGCCTTGTCAGACTTAGCTGCAACTTGGGTGCGTAGTAAGAGAACTTCTTTATCCAATCCAATATCATCAATCCCTAATTTCGCCTTATTAATGATGATACCTTGCAAATTAGCATGGACAATATCCATATCTAAGTTACGCTTATTAACGCGCAAATTACCCTCTAAATCTTTGCTTAACGACCAATTACGCGCAAAAATCAGATCGAGCCCTTTAAAATGGCTATTAATTGAGAATTCACCGGGTTGTTTATCGTAGGGAAAATCAGCCAAAGCACCATTTACAACCAGGGTTCCGCTGAGCTCCTCAATACGCTTAACGTCGTGCTTAAGCCAAGCATCTAATTTCTTCTTTAAATGTTTTCCTGGAATATAAGGCAGCAAATGCTGGGCTTCGTTTGCGGAAAATTCTGCCCTTAGATTAATTTCTCCTGAGGAATCCTCTGTAATTTTATCGACTACAGCCCTTGCACTTAGCAAAAGATTAGAATGATTAATAACAAAACGATCGATATTCAAACGTAAGCCATCACTTAACTTTTGCCAATCAAAGACTACATCGACCACGGATAGGCTAATAGGCTTTTGCTGTTTTAGAGTGATTACCGCATTGTCACTCGCCAGCTCTAACTGTCCCTGGTTTGGCTGCCAATGCAACACTCCTGATAGATTAGTCACGCCAGGCTGTGAATCCAGTGGCTGCCAGCCCAGATCGGAAAAACGGCTAAGGACAGAATCTATCCCCTGCGTTGTAAATTGAACCTGAGTATCATGAAGCTGGCCCTGGGGTTTTACCGCCAAAATTGGCTTCATTTTTTCTGGCCAGGTGATGGAGGTGTTCAGTATGGATTCAAGCTGGAGATTTTTAACAAAAGCAAAATAACTCTGGGTCTTGCTTTGATAACGCAGCATAAAGCTGTTTTCTGGCCAACGAGCTTCACTTAGACGCAAATGCACCTGATCAGCGTCTAATTGCCATCCTTCCTTATTTGGCTTCCAAGCTAAATTTGCTTTAATAGTTTGAATTAATTGAGTTTTTTCAGTTTGTTTATCCGTCCAGGCCAAATGATGGAAATTTACTCTTGCCTGAATATTACGAGTATGACCCTTTGCTATATCTGCCCAAAGCTGCAAATTACCCTTACCGCCTAATAGTTGAAAACGGCCTTCTGGAGTAAATCCCTGCCATTGTGCAGGGAGCAGATGTTGTACCGAAAAAAAGACCTGTCCAGTTGCCTTATTCAGGGCATAGGGATTTAAGGCCAGATCAGCGAGTAATTGAAAATTGGTTGCTGTAGTTTGTGTAAGCACGCCTCTTCCCTTAATGTGATAGTGTCCTGAGCGGTTTGCAATCGTGAGATTAAGCTCGGAAAGTGGAATAAGCGCGCCATCCAGCATATAGACCTGGGCTGAAAGATTTTTAATGATAATTTTTTGCTGTGTGAAAATCCAAATCAGGGCTGGTTTGAAAGTCTCTAGATCCCAGGTGAACTTCAGACTTTTGAGTTCACCAAGACCATTAATTTGCCAAGAGTCCTTTCCTTGATGAATACCTAAGTGTAAATCTTCAATCAATAGAACACCTGGCTGAATTTGCCAATGGCAGATTGAGCTAAATACATTTATGCCAATTAAAAGCTTGGATAATTTTACAGGCTCCTGCTTACCATCCCAGATGCTGATTTGATTTAGTTTAATAACAGGCTCAAACCAATACCATCCTGTTTCCATAGTATCAATGGTCACAGTCTCGCCCAAAAGCCGAGATAAATGTTGTTCTACCTCAGTCTTGTATTGTTTCGCCCAAGGAGTCAGTGCACGAAAGAGACTTGAAATAACTGCTGCTGTAATAATCAAAAATGCCAGGATTAACCAGCACCGTTTAAAAAATTTAGTCACTCGCTTTTTGTCACATTATTGACAGATTTTTTACTATACCATTGCTTTTGCGCGTACTCATCACTTTCTTTTTGTTCTATACGCTCTTTTCTTATATTCTCCTGCTTTTCGACTCGTTCAAGCAGACGCTGCACTACATCTTGTTCAGATTTTGCACGTAGATAGAGCGATTCATAATGCGCCCTTTGCTTGGCTAACTGACCTAACTGCTGGTTCAGATGAGACAGGGCATGATCTAGTTGTCCGATAAAATTGATTCGATTGCGTACATCACCAACCGTGCAACCCGCATCGCCAATTTGATTCAGCTGTTGCAAATAGTCCTGGCGATAACCAAGAAGCTGATTATGATGTGCCTTGCCAGCTGTGAATTGCTCGCGTGCCTGAGCGAGATCCTGAGCAGCTGCTCGGGTACTTTGCTCTTTGAGCGTTAAAAGCTGTTGTAAACGGTTAATGCGTCCTTTCATAAATTCTCCTAAAAGCCTACGTCATGTCGAACGTAGAGAGACATCTCCTGAGTGTAGCACCGTGCTAATCCCGGAGATCCCTCACTATGTTCGGGATGACGGGGTCTTTATCGATGTTTGCCCCAAAGGGGTTTGGCGCTCGGGATGACGTAGTACACATACTATAAACTCCGAAAAGCCCAATACTTCTATTCCAAGGTACTGGCTAATTGATTTAACAAGCCAATACTATTGGCAAAATCAACCTTTTCATCCATGCCCTGGGCAATATATTCCCTGATTTTTTCTCGGCTAGCGATCGCTTTATCTAAGAATTTATCATTGCCTTTGTTATAGGCGCCGAGCAACACTAAATCTTTATTTTTCTCGTAAATTGACAGGTATTTTTTTATCAAAAGCATTTTCCGCATTTGTTCTTCAGAAACAATAGCAGGCATGACACGGCTGATTGATGCCTCAAGGTCTATTGCCGGAAACTGGCCTGATTCAGCCAATTCTCGGTTTAAAACAATATGACCGTCAAGAATAGCGCGGGCAGCGTCTGCAATTGGATCCTGTTGATCATCACCTTCTGTGAGTACAGTATAAAAAGCTGTAATAGAACCACTCCCTGGTTTGCCATTACCTGCACGCTCCACGAGCTGGGGTAGTTTGGCAAAAACAGAGGGTGGATAGCCCTTTGTTGCTGGTGGTTCGCCTATCGATAAGGCGATCTCACGCTGAGCCTGAGCAAAACGGGTTAGCGAATCCATGAGTAGGAGCACATGTCTACCCTTATCGCGAAAGTACTCGGCAATGCTTGTTGCTACCATTGCACCATGCAAGCGCATTAAGGGGCTTTCATCAGCGGGTGCTGCAACGACCACTGCACGCTTTAGCCCTTCTTCTCCTAGGTTTGTCTCAATAAATTCTTTTACCTCACGACCACGTTCACCAATTAAACCAACAACAACCAGATCGGCAGCAGTAAATCGAGTCATCATGCTAAGGAGTACTGATTTTCCTACGCCTGAACCAGCAAAAAGCCCTATTCGCTGTCCTCGACCAACGGTGAGCAAGCCATTAATTGCTCGAATACCAACATCCATTGGCGTATCAATTGCCGCGCGCTTTAGGGGGTTAACTGGTTGGCTAAGTAAGGGATAGGTTTCATCAAGCTCTAAGAGTTCGCCATCGTCAATGGTTTCTGCTGCTCCATTAAGTACTCTGCCTAGTAAGGCATCGCCAACACCGACCTGGGCAACTCGGCCGCTTGGAATAATAACCATGCCTGGTGCAATTCCTTGGGTATGGCCTACCGACATCAGATAGGCTTGCTCATTATCAAAACCAACCACTTCGGCTTCAATTCGTTCCTTATCGTTGATTTTTACCCAGCAGCGCGCACCCACGGCCTGATGAAACCCTCTGGCCTCCAAGGTTAAACCGATAGCTCGGCTGACTCGGCCACAGCGAACCATCCCTGAGTCAGGTTTGCTTCGTATTGCCCCCAGGGTTTTAAAAAGTTGCGATTGATAAGCATTCATGAGGAGCCTGCAGCGTCTAAATTATTGAGACTTTCTTCATCTTGTAAATAAGTTTCAAAGAGCTTCTGCAGGCGCGTGCTTAAACGACCGTCCAAATCGCTATATTCATTTTTCAAATAAAAATCGCCACGCTTTAATGTAGGGTCTGCAACCAGGAAATAAGTTGCGGCTGATTCCCTTATTTCACTTAACTCATTAATAATGAAATCAACATCATCAGGATGCATGGCAAGCTGCTTATAACCATTTAGCGAGGGCAACTCCTGTTTGACTAGCTCCATCAAAATAGTCAGTTTCTCGGGATTGATTGAAAGTTCAATGCCAATGCAGGCTTCACAAATCCAGATGATGGTTTTAATAATCTCTTGAGTGAGGGCGTTATCCAGCAAAACTGTTGGCTGCTGTAAAAGCGTAATGCAGGCCGCTAATTCACGTTGTTTGCTTTGCACATGCTCCGCTGCCTGTTTTAAACCTTCCTGATACCCCGTGTTACGTGCTTCCTCACGCAAACGCTCGCATTCCTTAGCAAACTCTTCTTGGGGGTCTACCTCAATAACTGGTTCAGGTTCGGGACCTTTGATATCCCAGATATTAAAGGCTTCGCTATCCTTTTCCTCATAGAGAGGTTGAAAATTGTCTTCCACGTTACTGTCCTTAAACCTAGAATTGTAAGAACGTAGACTGGTCTGTTAAGCCCATAGCCGTTACGTTAAGAGCCTTTGTCATTGCCGCGAAAGCGGGAATCTATCCATACAATGGCACTGTGCTTTGTGAGAAATAGTTTCCCGCCTTCGCGGGAATGACAAAACTATCTTGGGCTTAACAGCCGAGCCTATATCCCGTCATCTACGCTTTTAGGTTAAATCATTTTCCTCATAGAGAGGTTGAAAATTGTCTTCCCGTTACTGTCCTTAAACCTAGAATTGTAAGAACGTAGACTGGTCTGTTAAGCCCATAGCCGTCACGTTAAGAGCCTTTGTCATTGCCGCGAAGGCGGGAATCTATCCATACAATGGCACTGTGCTTTGTGAGAAATAGTTTCCCGCCTTCGCGGGAATGACAAAACTATCTTCGGCTTAACAGCCGAGCCTATATCCCGTCATCTACGCTTTTAGGTTAAATCATTTCGTCGCCGCCCTTGGTACCAAGAGCGATTTTGCCCTCTTCTGCAAGGCTTCTGGCAATGGCTAAAATTTCGCGTTGGGCTTTTTCGACCTCGCTCACCTTTACCGGCCCTTGCATTTCTAAATCGTCGCGTAATAGATCTGAAGCTCGTTTTGACATATTGCCAAAGATCTTTTCTTTGACAACCTCAGTGGTTCCTTTTAGTGCAAGCATCAGCTGCTCAGTCGAAACATCGCGCAGCAGGGTTTGCACACTACGGTTGTCCATATCAACTAGGTTTTCAAAAACGAACATCTTATCTTTGATTTTATTGCAGAGCTCTTCGTCCCATTGGTGGATTTTATCCAAAACATCGGACTCGACAGAGCCCTCGAGAAAGTTAATAACATCAGCAACGCTCTTTATTCCGCCCACAGAAGCAATTTTACCTACCTTCTGACCACTCAATTGCTTTTCAATCACATGCCCCAGTTCAGAGATTGCTTCCGGTTTCACGGTATCAATAGTGCACATACGCAAGAGTACCTCAGCGCGTTTTTCAGTTGAAAAATAACCAACAACCTCAGCAGCCTGCTCACTATCCAGATGAATCAGGATTGTTGCGATGATTTGTGGGTGTTCGTTACGAATAACGTCAGCAATTAGGCGAGCATCTAGCCATTTTAGGCGGTTGAGGCCACTGTCTTTGTCTGAGACTAAAATCCTGTCGATGAAGGGGATCGCATTTTCCTCGCCCAGGGCGTTAATCAGGATGGTGCGCAGATAATTTTCTGCATCTACAGTAAGACTGGTTTGATCTTCAATCGCATTTAAAAATTCGCCCAGTACACCTTGCATTTTAGCTTTAGAGACTGAGCTCATTGTTGAGATTGCCATCCCTACTTTTTGCACCTGACGCGGTTCGAGATGCTTGAGCACCTCTGCCGCATTTTTCTCACCCATTCCCAGAAGTAATATTGCAGCGCGTTCAATTCCATCCATATCTTATCCCCGCTCTACCCAGGTTTTTACTACTTGGGCTACTCGTTTTGGCTCTTTATCAACGACCTGACGCAATAAGGCTAATTGCGATTCATAATCACTGGCATGTGGCAACATATCCTGAGCTTTATAAGTCAGTTCACCGAGCTTTTCTTCTTCATTTTCTTCGGGGACACCTACCAGAGTTTTAAACAAGGGTTTTAATAGACCAAACACAATGCTTAGGACAAGTATCGCAGCAGCCACTTGTTTAATTATCGACCAAAACCAATCCTTTTGCCAAAAATGTAGCTCAGGTAGGTCAGGGATTCGATCCGGTTTAACAAAATGGCTATTGATGACATTCAAACTATCGCCGCGGCTGGTATTGATGCCAATTGCGTCTGCTACCAAGATTTTTAATTGCTGAATCTCAGCAGCAGTTAAGGGCTTAGAGACCTTTTTCTTAGTTTTTGGATCTATCAGCTGCTTATCGTCAACCAGCACAGCAACCGTCAAACGTTTGATTGTTCCTGGTTGATTTTGTGTATGGCTAATTGTTTTATCCAGTTCGAAATTTTTAGTAGATTGGGTACGATAATCACTCGATTCAGTATCGCTATTTGTTGCACCTAATTGTTGAGTTCTAGGTGCTGCTGGCTGAGCGTTCTTAGACTGTTGTAAGGCTGCATTGGCCGGCGGCGTATTTGATAAAGACCCAGGAACACCAGAAGACGTGCTACCCGCACTACGCTTTTCTTCCATTTTTTGTTCACTACGCACTGAGGGTAACTCAGGATTGTAAGTTTCTTGAGTTTGTTCAAAGGAGGTGAAATCAATATCCGCAGATACTCTTGCCTTTACTCGCCCATAACCTAGGTAGGGAGTCAGGATATCTTGAATTTTTTGGACATACTGCTGTTCAAGACTCTGGCGATAATCCATAAAGCGTTCGGTATTTGTGAATAAATTCTGGCCACCCCCCTCACTTAATAGTTGGCCATTCTGATCAACAACGGTTACCCGACTGGCAGAAAGATTAGGGATACTTGAGGCGACTAAGTTGATTATCGAGGCGATCGTTTGTTTTTTAAGCTCGAGTCCAGAGTAGACATCGATAAATACGGAGGCGCTTGGCTCACGATTATCGCGCACAAAGGCCGATTCACGCGGTATTGCCAAATGGACTCTGGCTGATTTGATATCATGAAATTGGCTTATCGTCCGTGCAAGCTCGGTCTCTAAGGCCTGTTTATAACGTGCATTCTCCATAAACTGACTGGTATTGAAGGTATTATTACCGGCAAATAATTCATAACCAGCACCATTGCCTCGGGGTAGCCCTTCTGCTGCCAATTTCATCCTTGCATTTTGCATATCATCGGCAACAACTAGTATCGTTCCTTGATTTTTATCGACCTTAAAAGGGATATTAGAGCGCTGTAATAAGCTAACCACCTCAGCCGCATCACGGGAATTTGCATCACTATACAAGGGTAAATAATTTGGTTCACGCGACCATAAAACCACAGCAACGCCAATTGCAACGCTTGCCGCCAAACCAAACAACAAGCCAACTTGTCTGGGAACAGACAAACTCGCAAACTTCGCAGCAGCCGTTGATGCATTGTCAGCCAATGCCATGATTTACTCCTGTATTTATAATTTCCAATTTACCTTAGTTTCTACTTCTTCCGTCATCCTGAGGAGCTTGCAACGAAGGAGCTCCCTATTGTGGCACAATGCGTTTTTCAGGAGATCCTTCGCTTCACTCTGGATGACGTTAAATAGACATGTTCATTATGTCTTCATAGGCCGCAATCAACTTATTTCTAACACTTAGAGTTGCCTGAAAAGCGATATCTGCCTTTTGTGTCTGAATCATTACCTCACCAATACCCACGTTGCTATCTCCCACTTCAAAACGGGCTTTTAGAGCATCTGCTGATTGTTGCAACTGGTTCGTTTCATTCAGCGCATTTTGAAAAACCTCGCCGAAAGACTCTTGAACCCCAGCAAATTCGACACTTGAACCAGCCGCTTTGCTTGACATCAAACGCATCTGGTTCATCAGAGAAATTGTATTAACGTCACTCATGCTATCCCTCGCAAAATATAAGAGCCCCTCATCCGCCCTTCGCGCACCTTCTCCCCGGCGGGGAGAAGAAATCATTCTATCTACACAACAATGCCCTATTAAACCACGTAGCCCTCTTCACGCATTTTCGCTAACTTATAGCGTAAAGTACGTTCACTAACGCCTAAGATCGCTGCAACACGTTGCCTGTTGCCCTGATGGGCTTTCAAGGTTTTCTCAATCAAATCAAATTCATGATTTTGCAGACTTTTACTATCACTCAGCACCTCGGCTTTCGATTCATCTTTTGATTCAACGTCCTCATAGTCTTCTGCCATAGCTGATAACTGTAGATCAGCGACTTCGATAACTCCGTTTGTTTGTAACACCAAAGCCCTTTGCACCACGTTGTCCAACTCACGTGCATTACCCGGCCAGCTGTATTCTAGTAAAGCGTTCTTCGCAGCCTCACTTAGGGCAGGTATCAGGGGTTGGTTATTCTGACAATGGCGGCGTATCAGATAATTCGCTAAAGGAAGAATATCGCAAGATCTTTCGCGTAAAGGCAACCAATGTAGAGGGAATACATTCAAACGATAAAATAAGTCTTCACGAAAACGGCCAGCCTTGACTTCATCCAGCAATTTTCTATTTGAAGTGGCCAGCACACGGACATCAAGATTGATTAATTTATTGGCGCCAATGCGTTCTACTTCTTTTTCCTGCAAAACTCGTAATAACTTAGCCTGCAAACTCAGGCTCATCTCACTCACTTCATCAAGCAGCAAAGTTCCGCCCTGGGCTTGTTCAAATTTTCCTGCTGTAGATTTGTAAGCACCGGTGAATGCACCCTTCTCATAGCCAAAGAGCGTAGCCTCTAGCATCTGCTCAGGTATTGCTGCGCAGTTAATAGCGATAAAGGGATTGTTGCGTCTTGGTGAGTGATCATGAATGAAATGCGCCAACACTTCCTTACCAGTACCACTTTCACCACTAATCATGACACCCACATCTGATTGGGCAACTCTTAAGGCCATAGAAAGTAAAGCCTGGCTTTTTGGATCTTGGGCAACTGGCTGACTGTCATCTTCGCTTAGATCGGGCTTAATATAGCGATTAATTTTTTCGGTTAAGGCATGAGCACTGAAGGGTTTCTGGAGGTAATCAACTGCACCATGACGCATCGCATCTACGGCATCTTCAACCGAGCCATGGGCTGTCATTAGAATGACAGGGACGCCAGGATTACGACGTTGAATTTCAGCGAGCAACTGCTGACCATCCATCTTGTCCATGCGAATATCGCTTAAAACGATAGCAGGACTATGTCGTTCCAACATAGCCAGTGCTTCTTTGCCATCTTTTGCTGCCAAATAAGAGTGCCCGGCAAGACTCATAGTCTCTGCGAGCGCCTCGCGTAAAACGGGATCATCTTCAACAATTAATACATCACTCATAGCTCGACCCTTTGTGCAAAATACCATTATCCTAAAAAAAGGATAATCATGGTAGATTAATCGTTATACAACTTCCCTGCCCTGGTATTGAATCCAATTCAACGTCTCCACCATGCGCTTTAACTACCGCATAAACCACAGCCATTCCCAATCCAGTTCCCTGCGCCTTTGTCGTGAAGAAGGGGGCAAAAGCCTGTGATTTCACCTCATCTGACATACCAACACCATTGTCACTAATTTGCAACTGCAAACCACATCCTTTGTTTTGCTTAATAACCAAGGTAATGCAATTTGCTTGCGCTTGCAAAGCATTAATAATCAGATTTAACACGGCCCCAGTCAAGGATTCAGCATATAAGGAGTATTCTGTCTTATCGCTGATCTGGTTTTTAATAATCAATTGAGCTGAGTCTGCCTCAACTAAAGGCGAAGCCCTTTCTCTTAGCCGTTCACACCAGTCTTGTATGCTAATTAACACTGGATCCACCTTTTCACCACGGGCAAAGCGCAGTAAATCCTGAATTTGTTTTTCGATGCTAGCATGACAGCTTTGTATTCGAGCCAGCCATTGCTCACATCGCTTGTCATCAAAAACCAGGTTGGCTAAATGATCACTATATAAAATAGCTGAGGACAAAGGTGTTCTAAGCTGATGCGCCAACTGCGCGGTCATACGTCCTATTGTAACCAAGCGATCCTTATTCGCCCTATCTCGCTCATAAGCGCGAGTAGCAGTCATATCAGTAAGTACGACTAATTGTCCGGGTAAACTGGCCAGGGATGAAATAGCGACCTGAACCCTGCGCCCATCAACCAGAGATACTTCAAGGCCATCATCTTCACGGGGTGCGAAAGCACGCTGGATGATTTCCCGCCAGGGCTGCCCTTCTAACTCAGCGCCCAGTAATTGCTCCGCTGCGGAATTTAGCCAATGAACCTGCCCCTGAGCATTGAGCACAACCAAACCACAGGGTAGACAGGATAGAATATCACCTAGAGGTAAATCCTCTTGAAGCTTAGTGTCTTTGTTCTTAGTTGTATTAGCCTGCATAGTATTGATGCCTTAACTTGTTGGCATGAGCAAAGCAAAAAGTAGGCCAAATTTAAAATACATCTATTTTCAATGTGTTATGTAAAATGGTTGTAAGCTGGGCTAACAATCCCAGCCTACAGTTTTCTTATAATGGGCATCAAAAATAGCCAGCAATTTGACGCTACAAATTTTGACAGGCCTGATCCTTACAAGCTGTTCCCGATAAAATTTCTACAACTCGAGCGAGCCATTCCCCACTGTCTTTAGAAACAATAGTGTTTGTACGCCCATAAAGCGGGGCGCCAATTTTACAGTGCAGATATCTCGTTAGTGCCGCATCACAGTTCAGTGCAAAATAATGACGGTCGACATCGTTTGTACTGATATTATTTGTTGTCAGAAGCTTGCCGAAGGGGGTCTTAGTCGTTAGCACCGCGTTTTTAACATTCTCAGGCAAGGCTGCAAAATTCATGGTTATCGAAGCCAATTCAACAACAACCTCTTCTTTTGATTTTTGCGCTAAATTGGCATCATTTCTGGTCTTATTGCTATCAATAAACATAGTAATAATCCGCGAAAAAGTTTGTGTCTTATTATTTTTCAATATAGAAACAGCCTGGACCACTGGAGTTCGTTGATAATATTTTTCCATGCCAATCGTCATTAGCGGCTGGGTGAGAAGAAAATCATAGGGAGGAGGTAACAGTTTTGCCTCAAGATTAGTCGCTGTCACTGTCATTTTTCCACCAAGAAAATTCTCTAACTCCCTGATCTGCGTTAGTTTTTTACTCTGGGAATACTTGGTATATGACAAGGCTAACAAGCAAGCCACTATCAAGAGGATGAAGAACTTTAACTTCTTTCTTGCGAGAAACATTATGATTAGATCCTTTTAGTCTTAATTATAATGCCAGTTATGATACTACTAATTAATACCAAATCATGTATTATCCCTGGATGTTTCAATTTTGTCTTTGATTGCCTAAACGGGAAGCCTATGCAAAGCGTGCAACATTTATTGGATTTTATTTTACATATCGATGTTTATTTGCTTAATTTTGTTGCCAGCTATGGCACTTGGACTTATCTAGTACTGTTTCTCATTATTTTCTGCGAAACAGGCTTAGTCGTCACACCCTTTCTCCCTGGTGATTCGCTACTCTTTGTAGCCGGTAGTATAGCTGCCCAAACAGATTCTCCTTTGAATATACTAAGTCTTCTCGTTTTATTGATCATTGCCTCTATTTTGGGGAACCAGCTTAATTATCAGATTGGTAGACTTCTTGGCCCTAAGGTTTTTAAAGCCGAACGCTCCTGGCTTCTGAATAAAAAGCATTTGGAAGATACCCACCGCTTCTATGAAAAGCATGGTGGTAAAACGATAATTTTCGCGCGTTTTCTTCCCATCATCCGTACCTTTGCCCCCTTCGTTGCAGGAATAGGTTATATGGGAATCTCTCAATTTACTCTCTATAACATTGGTAGCGCTTTATTGTGGATTGGCAGTCTTTTGGGTTTTGGTTATTTCTTTGGTTCCCTACCCATAATCAAAGATAACTTTTCGATAGTCATTTATGGGATCATCTTACTTTCCCTTACCCCTCCTCTTATTAGCTTTATTTACCATAAAATCAGCGCTTCTTGCTGTGGTAAACAAGAGAGGACCTAAGATAGTCCCCACACTCCGTCATCCTGAGCGTAGCGAAGGATCTCCTGAATGAGGCACAGTGCTAATCCCGGAGATCCTTCGCTACGCTCAGGATGACGGAGCAGTGACAGAGCTAAACTGCTACGGTGAAAGTCTGTATTTGGCATGAACTTTTACAAGGACGTTAATGATTACAGCGATAACAGCAATCGGTACAGCTAATCCCCCTCATTTACATGAGCAGCAAACTGTCGCAAATACTATAGGGCAGTTGTTAAAGCTAGGGCTAGCCAAGAAAAGACTGCTCAAATCGATATATAAATCATCTGGCATAGAGAGTCGCTATAGTGTTTTAGCGAATGATCAGGAAACAACAGAGCAATTTACGTTTATTCCGAACTCGGTAGCTACTTCGCCAAGCACTGCAACAAGGATGGAAATTTACCGGCAAAATGCCCTTCCCTTGGCTATGGCAGCTATCGAATCCTGCTTAGCAACTAAAGAAAATTTTGCTAAACAACAAATTACTCATCTCATTATTGTCAGCTGCACTGGCATGTATGCCCCGGGTATTGATATTGAAATTATTCAAAAACTTAATCTTAACTCTACGGTCAAAAGAACAACTATTCATTTTATGGGGTGCTATGCAGCCTTTAATGGAATCAAAGCTGCTGATGCCATCTGCAAAGCTGATCCAGCAGCAAAGGCCTTGGTTGTCTGCGTTGAATTATGCACTATCCATTTGCAACATAAAGAAGACATGGACAACCTCATTGCCAATGCAATTTTTGCTGATGGCGCAGCTGCTGTGCTGATTGAAGCGAATCCTGAGCAAAACAAATACTTTAGCCTAGAGTACTTCCACTGTGATCTTCTTCCACAAAGCTCCAAAGAAATGGCTTGGCATATTGGTAATCATGGTTTCGATATGGTGCTAACCTCCTATGTTCCTGAGGCAATTAAGTCAGGCATAGCCAGTTTTTTTCATAAGCTTATTGCCCAGGGTAAATTAACGCCTGAGCTAATCGACATCTATGCTATCCATCCTGGCGGAGTCAAAATATTGCAAGCCTGTGAAGAAGCCTTAAAAATTAGTCGAGAAAAAAATAACTACTCTTATGAAACCCTACGTAATTTTGGCAATATGTCCTCGGCAACAGTTTTGTTTGTTTTAAAGAGCATCTGGGATGATATTAAAAAGGACAGTGATGATAATAAACGAATTTTTAGCTGTGCCTTTGGTCCTGGTTTGACCTTGGAGTCGATGTTGCTGAGTGTAAGGCATTGTGAAGCTGTTGTATGAATGTTATTTGGTAATAGGACTCTCTCGCTCCGAAAGCTGAATCACCAATTCGAAGTCCATTTTTTATTTATTTTTCTCTGCGTCCTTATCTAATTGACGTAAAAAAGCCATCTTATCTGCAATCTTCGACTCGAGTCCTCTGGGCACCGGCTCGTACCAGCCTGGTTCTTTCATTCCCTCTGGTAAATATTTTTCACCGGCAGCATAAGCATTCGGCTCGTCGTGGGCATAGCGATAGGCGTGGCCATAGCCCAGTTCTTTCATTAGTTTTGTTGGTGCATTGCGCAAATGGACAGGAACCTCGCGTGATTTGTCTTGTTTTACAAAGGCCATGGCCTTGTTGAAAGCAACATAACCTGCATTGCTCTTGGGAGCTACTGCCAGATAAATGACAGCCTGCCCCAAAGCTAATTCACCTTCAGGAGTGCCTAAGCGCTCAAAGGTTGATGCAGCATCGTTAGCTAGCTGGATTGCACGTGGATCGGCCAGACCTATATCTTCCCAGGACATTCTCACTATACGGCGTGCCAGATAATGCGGATCTACGCCGCCATCAAGCATACGACATAGCCAATAGAGGGCGGCATCAGGATTCGAGCCACGCACGGATTTATGCAAGGCAGAGATTTGATCGTAAAAGTTTTCGCCACCCTTATCAAAACGACGACCGCTTGGGCTTAAGGCATTGACAATTAAAGTATCAGTCACTTGATCAACGCCCTGCGTCCTTGCGGCCGTATTTATTTGTTCCAGAAGATTAAACAAACGGCGGGCATCGCCATCGGCATAGCTGACAAGATGTTCGATAGCCTGTTCCTCAAATCGCAGATGCGCCAAAACCATTTCCTGAGCACGTGCTATCAATAGTTTTAATTCTGTTTCTGTGAGCGGTTTAAGTACATAAACCTGGGCACGGGAGAGTAAAGCAGAGTTCACCTCAAAGGAAGGATTTTCCGTTGTTGCACCAATAAAGGTAACTAGCCCCGATTCAGTAAAGGGAAGTAAGGCATCTTGCTGGGATTTATTGAAACGGTGTATTTCATCAATGAAAAGCAGAGTATGTCGCTGTAAGGATAAATACTGTTTTGCCTGTTCAACCGCTTCCCGAATATCCTTAACCCCGGAAAAAACAGCGGAAAGCGCTATCCATTCACAATCAAAAGCCTCAGCACTCAAACGAGCTAAGGTTGTTTTACCTACGCCTGGCGGTCCCCAGAGAATCATAGAGTGGGGTTTTCCTGACTCAAAGGCTAGTCTGAGGGGTTTACCAGGGGCGAGCAAATGAGTTTGGCCAACGACCTGATCCCAATGCTTAGGCCTTAATAATTCGGCTAAGGGAGCTTGGGGCTGGCTAGCAAACAAGCTCATTGCTGCACAACATCCGTCCCTTTGGGGGGCTTAAATTGAAACAAAGAGGCCGCAACCTTCGGATTAGATTTTACATTGGTTAAACTGACAATCGTGTGTTGCCCCAACTGATCGTACATTTCAATACCAGCTAACACATTGTTTTTAAATATAAGTTTCAATCGTTGAAAATTAGCCTTCTCTGATTTTGAATGTAAATCATAAGCTTGGTCTGCACCTGTTCCCGTTGCACTAACATCAAAGTCACGAGTCACAGTATTATCATAACCACTTAAAAACAAGGCAGCTGTACCACTCAGCTCATCATCTTGCTTTTTAACAGTGACTTGCTCCAAATCAACATCATAAACCCATAGCTTTTTACCATCAGCAACAACGAGCTGCTCCATAGGGTCCTTGGTCTGCCAGCGAAAACGACCAGGACGTTCCAGCGCCATTGTTCCAGTGGAATGAGAAATTTCTTTTTGTTTTGTTTTAACGACCTGATTGAAATTAGCCGTCAGCGAATGCATAGCATTAAGCCTGGTTTGCAACTCATCACCGGCTGAGTCACAGAATGCATTAGTTGCAAATACCAATGCTAGAAGGGAAACAAAACGCTTCATCGCCTAATCCTCACTTATAGTAGTTACTAACACATCACGAAAACCACCATCCAATGGCCCTACAACACCAGTGCGCTCCATTTCTTCCACAAGCCGTGCAGCACGGTTATAACCAACTTTTAAACGACGCTGAACTGCTGAAATACTGGCTTTTCTTGTTTGAATCACAAATTCAACAGCCTGATCATAGAGGGGATCGGCTTCTTCTGTATCTTGTCCCTCATCACCAGAACCACCTTCTGCCCCATCACCTAGAATTTGCGTAATTTCATCAATATATTCAGGCTCACCTCGCGAACGCCAATCGTCCGCGATGCGATGTACTTCCTTATCGTCAACAAAAGCCCCATGTACCCGCAGAGGTGCGCCACTGCCTGGAGCCAAGTATAGCATGTCGCCATGGCCTAATAATTGCTCAGCCCCTTGCTGATCAAGGATGGTTCGCGAGTCAATTTTTGATGACACCTGGAAGGACATGCGAGTTGGGATATTCGATTTGATCAATCCAGTTAACACATCAACCGAAGGTCTTTGTGTTGCAAGAATCAAATGTATTCCTGCAGCACGGGCTTTTTGGGCAATTCGCGCAATCAACTGTTCAACTTTTTTACCCACAACCATCATCATATCGGCAAGCTCATCGATCATAACAACGATATAAGGCAAGGTTTGTAGGAGAGGTGCTGTCTCGTCCATCGAGTCAACAGGCTTCCATAAAGGATCGTGTAAGGGTTCACCTTTCGCCGCTGCTTCAGTTATTTTCGCATTGAAACCGGCCAGGTTACGAACTCCCATTGCGGCCATCAAACGGTAACGTCTTTCCATCTCCCCTACACACCAGCGCAGAGCCGATGCAGCTTCTTTCATATCAGTAACCACAGGAGTTAAAAGATGGGGAATGCCATCATAAACCGATAGTTCCAACATCTTGGGATCAACCATGATCAAGCGTACTTCCTCTGGCGTCGACTTGAACAGCAGACTTAAAATCATCGCATTAATACCGACTGATTTACCTGAGCCTGTTGTTCCAGCAACCAGTAAATGAGGCATCTTTGCCAAATCAACAACCATCGGATGACCAGCAATATCAACACCTAAAGCCAAAGTCAGGGGCGAATGCGCTTGTTGATAAACGTCTGCTGTAAGCACTTCCGATAAGCGTACCATTTCACGATGTTGGTTAGGCAACTCAAGCCCTACCACTGTTTTACCTGGGATAACTTCCACAACCCTGACCGAAGTAACCGATAGAGAACGAGCCAAATCCTTGGCCAGGGCTGACAATTTAGACACCTTTATTCCCGCAGCCAGTTGTAATTCAAAGCGAGTAATAACGGGCCCTGGATGCACAGCTACAACGTCTGCTTGAATACCAAAATCGAGTAGATGCTGCTCGACCTCTCGGGATACACTTTCCAGTTCCTGATGGGTATATCCACCCATTGCTTTTCCTGGCTGCCCCTTATCTAACAAGTCTAAACTAGGCAAACCAACTGCAACTATAGACATCGCTTTGGCGCTGCGTGTTTCCTTGGCTAGCTCTTTCACAGGCTCTTTGGGCAGCTCTTTTGCGATTACTTTTGGCGCCTCTTTGATCGCCTCGTTAACAGGCGATTTTGCTGCGATAAGAATAGGTAGAGCAGACGCTTTATTCGTTGATTCAGCGAGTGAAATTGCACTCAGAGTATGCAGCTCATTACCTAAGGCAGGGACAAGAGTTGGCTCTGTTTTATCTTTCTTGATTGCTGGCAACTTAGGTTCAGAACGCTCAGCGACAACCGTTGGTTCCTTACCTCTGAAATGCTTAATTTTGGCCCTGATCAAACGCGAACTTGCTAGTACAGTTCGCAAGACCTTGGTCACAGTGAATAAAGCAACTCCACCAAGAGTTTCTGTTGCATGAACCCAGGACAATCCAGTTAGCAAGGTTACCCCAACCAGGAATATCGCCAGTAGGAGCAAGGTTGAGCCTTGAATATTCATCGCGTATTCAAAACCACCAGAAACGAAACTTCCGAGCACCCCACCAGCGCTGTGAAAAGCGTCGATTGCAGCAATTTGTGGCTCCAGACTGAGAAGGCCACAACCACCAATCATTAGGAAAACCAGACCGCTGGCACGTAAAAACATCGCCGGTCTATTAACGAGCTTAAGCGCTCGATGATCTTTTAGAATCTGCCAGGCAACGTAGGCTACACAAAGAGGTAAGAGATAGGCCAAATAGCCAAATAAAAAATAGAGAGCATCTGCAAGATAGGCACCAACCTGTCCCCCGGAATTGGCAATTTCGCTATTGGCTTTGCTGACATGTGACCAGCTTGGATCGCTGAGTTCATAAGTACTCAAAGAGAGCAAAACAAACAAGGCGCAGGCGGAAATAAAGATGAATACCCCTTCGCTAACACGGTTGACTAAAAAACTTGGCAGGCCTTTTTTAGGGTTTCTTGCTTGATTACCCACTTGTTGTTTTCCCATAGATCTTTAAATGTTCGTTATTTTGTCATAATATTTGCCATCTTAACACACTTAATAAGGAAGGCAGAGACAATGAGCAAAAGCAATCACCATCGATTGATAATTCTCGGCTCAGGCCCTGCCGGATATACTGCTGCAGTCTACGCTGCTCGTGCAAATTTGAATCCGGTGCTTATCACAGGCATGCAACCTGGCGGTCAATTAACAACAACAACTGAAGTCGATAACTGGCCTGGCGATGTAGAAGGTCTTATGGGGCCAGCATTGATGGAGCGTATGCAACAGCATGCCGAGCGTTTTGAAACACAAATCATTTTTGATCACATTATCAAAGCGGATCTACAGCAGCGTCCCTTTGTTTTGCAGGGTGATAGTGAAACCTATACCTGTGACGCTCTGATTATCGCTACTGGCGCATCTGCACGCTATCTGGGACTTGATTCTGAAAAAGCTTATCAAGGCCGAGGGGTTTCAGCCTGCGCAACCTGTGATGGCTTCTTTTATCGCAACAAGCATGTTTGTGTAATCGGTGGTGGTAATACCGCTGTTGAAGAAGCGCTCTATCTCTCGAATATTGCAGCCTCTGTTACTCTAATACATCGTCGCGACAGCTTGCGGTCTGAAAAGATTTTGCAAGACAAGCTCTTTGAGAAAGCTGAAACAGGAAATATCAAAACCCTATGGCACCACACCCTTGAAGAAGTACAGGGTGATAGCATGAAAGTAACTGGTGTAAAAGTACGTAATGTGCAGGATGATAGTACTCAAGAATTAAAACTCGATGGGGTTTTCATTGCCATCGGCCACGATCCCAATACCGGGCTTTTCAAAGAGCAACTTAATATGAAGGACGGTTATCTGATTATTAATTCAGGCTTAGAAGGCATGGCTACAGCAACAAACATTCCTGGCGTTTTTGCCTGTGGCGATGTCGCTGATCATGTGTACCGACAAGCAATCACCTCAGCAGGCTTTGGTTGCATGGCTGCTTTGGATGCTGAAAAGTATTTAGATCTGTTGGGAGTTGAATAAATTGACGCTTCACTGCCAGTATTTTTAAGTCCAAACGATTTCCGCTTTCCTAACCCGAAAGACGCTGATACTGAAGGGCTTTTAGCAATCGGGGGAGATTTATCCTCCGAGCGCATACTGGCAGCTTATCAACAAGGTATTTTCCCCTGGTATGAACCCGGAGGACCTATCCTTTGGTGGTCTCCAGATCCACGACTTCTTTTAAAACCCTCGCGCTTTAAACTTTCCCGCAGCCTAAAACAAGCGTTGAAGAAACCCTATGTGTTTAAGATAGATACCGCGTTTAGCCAGGTCATGCGGGCTTGTGCTAATGCCGAAGGAAGAATTAACCATACCTGGATTAGTGATGAGATGTGCGACGCCTATACCAAGCTACATCTCATGGGTTATGCACACTCTTTTGAAATTTGGCAGAATGAAAAATTAATCGGTGGTTTATATGGATTGAGCCTAGGCCATGCTTTTTTTGGCGAATCAATGTTTCACCAGGCACGTGATGCCTCAAAATTAGCTATGTACCACCTCTGCCAAACCCTGAATAGCTGGGACTTTGATTTTATCGATTGCCAATTACCAACACCTCATTTACAAAGTCTGGGAGCAGAAATAGTTAGTCGTAGCAAGTTTCTGCATGACTTACAGAAAACCTTGCAATATCCAACTCGTCGTGGACTCTGGGCCAATACAGAGAGCTAAAGTTTTGTGTTTTTTTACTAATTTTCAGCGACTCTCAATAGAGTTGATTGCCATTTTTCTCATTTTAGTGCACTATTTGCGCTTTATTTTTCGATATCTATTTGAGAGACCTATGGCGAAAGAAGATCATATTGAGATGCTAGGGACAGTTATTGACACCCTGCCAAATACCATGTTTCGTGTGGAACTAGAAAATGGCCATATTGTGACCGCACATATTTCAGGCCGTATGCGCAAAAACTATATTCGTATTTTAACTGGTGACAAGGTGAAGGTTGAATTAACACCTTATGATTTGACTAAGGGTCGAATTATATTTCGTGATAAGAACTAATTAATTTACTCCCCTCATCCGCCCTGCTGGCACCTTCTCCCCTTAGGGGAGAAGGGATAGGCTGGATGAGAGGAGTAAAGCCTAATGCCCAGCGATCATCATCTCTTCAAGCAAAATCGATCCACAACGTGTAGGAATATTAGGATTGTGATCATTGCCAACGGCAGCTATCGCCTTGAACATATCCTTCAAGTTACCAGCTATCGTAATTTCCTCAACTGGATATTGAATCTCACCATTTTCCACCCAGAAACCAGCGGCGCCACGAGAATAATCGCCAGTTAAACCATTAACGCCCTGCCCCATTAGTTCTGTAACTAGCAAGCCCGTATCCATTTTCCGCAGCAGATCTTGTAAATCACCAGCAGTGGGGTCAATTGTAAGATTAAAAACACCACCACTATTAGCCGTTGTCTTTACTCCCAAACGCCTGGCTGAATAACTACCTAAAACATATTGGCGCACGATCCCTTCCTCAACAAAAACATTATTCCTTGTTGGAACTCCATCAGCGTCGAAGGGAGAACTTCCTAAGCCTCTTGGTAAAAATGGCTGTTCGTAAACCCTGATATTTTGCGGAAAAATTTGCTGATCAATCGAGTCGAGTAAAAAAGTATTTTTACGATATAAATTTCCACCACTAATTGCATTAATAAAGCTTGCAAATAACCCCGAAGAAACGCGAGTAGAGAATAATACCGGTACCTTTTGCGTCTGCACCTTTCTAGCTCCCAAACGACTGGTGGCCCGCTCTACGGCACTCTTAGCTAAATTTTCCAGCGAATTTAAATCAATAGCACGCCTTGCGGTTGTGTAATCATAGTCACGCTGCATGGTTTCCCCTTCTTTGGCGATCAGCGAGCAGCTCAAACCGTGGCGAGTACTTTGAATAATGCCCTTGGCACCATTGGTATTGGCAAAGCCATTGCAAAATGCGTAGGTTGAAAAATTAACTCCATCAGAATTTGTAATGCGTTTATCCATTGCTAATGCCTGAGCTTCACAGGCGAGGGCTTTTTCTATCGCTTCAGCAGGGGTTATCTCCCAAGGATGGAAGAGATCCAAATCTGGATAATCATTATTGATTAGTTCCTTATCAGCCAAGCCAAAACAGGGATCAGCAGCGCTGACTAAGGCAATATCGCAGGCCGCGGTCACTAAGGCATCTAAGGCTGCTGGAGAGGTATCGGTACTGCTTGAGCTTCCTTTGCGATTGCCTATATATACAGTCAAAGCCACTCCTTTATCTTCACTAAAGGCAACCGTTTCAACCTCGCCCATCCGCACATCAACCGAATAACCGCTATCATGGTTTACAGAAACTGACGCATCTGTTGCGCCCTTTGCCTTGGCTCGTGCTAAAACATCTTGCATTAGCTCAGACAATTTGTTGGTTGACTTCGCTACCGCTCTATTGTTATTTTCCCCTAATGTTCCCATGGTGATTCCGCCACTAAAAAGTTTGTTCATAAGGATACAAGATTAATATGCCCAGGCAAACCATTGACCTTGTAAAATGGCTTACCCGAGCCTTAAAATTTTCAACGGCTGCTTTGCTACTCTTCGTTTTCGCAAATTATGCCTGTGCGACCAGTGATTGGCGTAAGCTTGCTCCAGGTATTGAGTATCAGGATCTTGACGGTAGCTTTTTAACGCCTTGGTCTCATGTCCATGTTTTTCGTATTGATCTCAAAGAAAATGAGTTATCACTGGTTTCGGCCAAGGATCTGTCTCGCCAACATGCGTCTATTGAAGAATATGCTCAATACTCTAAGGCCTTATTAGCCATTAACGGTGGTTTTTTTGACAATGATTACAAGCCGCTGGGTTTGCGAATTAATAATAAACAGCAACATAACCCCGCCAAAAACATTAGTTGGTGGGGTATTTTCTATATCAAAAATCAAAAAGCCTATCTGACTAGTGCCAATCAATATAGCCCAGATCACCAAATTGAATTTGCTATCCAAAGCGGCCCAAGATTGCTTATAAATAACCGCATCCCACCACTCAAACCAGGTCGGGCAGAACGTTCAGCCCTAGGTATTACTCATGATGGACGACTTATTATTCTAGTAACGGATAATATGCCCCTCTCTACAACAGAGTTAGCACAGTTGATGAAAGCTCAGCCGCTGAATTGCGAAAATGCTCTGAATCTTGATGGCGGTAGCTCAAGCCAGTTGCGAGCTCAGCTTGATTCTTTTCAATTGGATGTTCATGGTTTTTCTAATGTTAGTGATGCGGTGGTTGTTAAAGCTAAAAGCTGACCCCTCTCCCCCAAAGGCACTGCCGTTAAGTTAAGGAAGGTTTTGTCATTCCCGCGAAGGCGGGAATGACAAATGCCCTTAGCTTAATAGCTGTGTCCCCCAAGGAGGCGAGGGAATTTTTCTTTGCCCTCGTAGATGCGAGGATTTTTATTCAGAAACATAGAAACGCTTAAAAATAACGGATTTAAGCAGATTCACACATCTTATCCACAAGTTATAAACTAGTTATAAACACAATATATAGAGAGATAAAATTTTATCACCCCTATATATTGTGTTTTCAATGCTATACTATAGAATATGACACTTGCCTAATTTCATGGAATGAGATTAAGCAAAGAACAAGAAAAATAACATTTTCTATGGAGAAAACATGTCTGAGATTCTAGAGCCGGTAAAAGATGTACCGCCCACAAGTCAACTGGAATTGACCGCTAACGCCCCAGGTTCATTGAAAACCATCAAGCGTAACGGCAAAGTTGTTGCCTTTGACGATAACAAAATTAAAGTCGCAATTACTAAAGCCTTTATTGCTGAAGAAGGTAATAATGCCGCTGCCTCAAACCGCATTCATCAATTGGTTGATGAAATAACTCAACAGGTGACTCAGGCTTTTAAACGTCGTTTACCAAGTGGCGGTACCATTCATATCGAAGACATTCAGGATCAGGTTGAACTTGCCCTAATGCGCAGCAGCGAATACAAGATTGCCCGTGCTTATGTGCTCTATCGTGAAGCACATCGCAAAGCGCGTGAATCCAGTTTGCAACAGCAAGCTAGTGATAGCAAAACACTTCTAATTACTATGCCAGACGGTGAATTGGCTCCCCTTGATATGGCGCGCGTTGAAACTATTGTTAATGAGGCCTGCCGTGAATTGGAAAGTGTAAAGGCCGAGCCCGTCATTAAAGATGCCCTGCGTAATCTCTATAACCAAGCGAAACTGGACGATGTCCATAAAGCCCTGATTATGTCTGCCCGCGCCTTAGTTGAAACAGAGCCTAACTACACCTATGTCAGTGCTCGTTTATTGTTAGACAGCATGCGAACAGAGGCTCTGAGCAAATTACAGATCCAGACAGAAGCAACCTTTGATGAAATGGCAGCGCTCTACCCTGCTTACTTTAAAGCCTATATCGCTCATGGAATTGGCCAAGGCATGTTAGACCACAAACTCGGCGAGTTTGATTTGGATAAACTGGGTAAAGCCTTATTAGCTCAGCGTGACATGAAGTTTACCTACCTCAGTCTACAGACACTCTATGATCGCTATTTCATTCATGAGAAAGGTATTCGCTACGAATTACCCCAAGCCTTCTTTATGCGTGTTGCAATGGGGCTCGCTATTCGTGAGAAAAACCGTGATGAGAAAGCAATTGAGTTCTACCTGCTCTTATCGTCTTTTGATTATATGTCCTCAACACCAACCCTGTTTAACTCAGGAACAGTCAGACCGCAGTTATCAAGCTGCTACTTGACTACTGTGCCAGATGATCTTGATGGTATTTACAGCGCGATTAAAGACAATGCTCTCTTGTCCAAGTTTGCAGGTGGTCTGGGTAATGACTGGACTCCTGTTCGTGCAATGGGCGCTCACATTAAAGGCACTAATGGTAAATCCCAAGGTGTTGTGCCCTTCTTAAATGTGGCTGATGCAACAGCCGTTGCGGTTAACCAAGGCGGTAAACGTAAAGGGGCTGTTTGTGCTTATCTTGAATGCTGGCATCTTGACGTTGAAGAATTCTTAGATCTCCGTAAGAACACCGGTGACGATCGTCGTCGTACCCATGATATGAATACTGCCTTATGGATTCCCGATTTATTTATGAAACGTGTCCATGAAGAAGGCGAATGGACGCTGTTTTCACCTGATGTCGTACCAGACTTGCATGATCTCTACGGTAAAGCCTTTGAAGCGAAATACTCTGAGTATGAAGAAAAGGCACGTCGTGGCCAAATCGACAATGCAAAGGTCGTATCAGCGTTAAAGCTATGGCGCCGTATGCTTTCAATGCTGTTTGAAACGGGTCATCCTTGGCTTACATTTAAAGATTCTTGTAATCTTCGTTCGCCACAGCAACATGCTGGTGTCATTCATAGTTCTAATCTATGTACTGAAATTACACTCAACACGTCACAGGATGAAATTGCAGTATGTAACTTGGGTAGTATTAACCTGCCTGCGCATATTCATGATGGCAAACTGGATCGCAAAAAGTTAAAACAAACCATTAGTACAGCAGTCCGTATGCTGGATAATGTGATTGATATTAACTATTACTCAGTACCACAGGCGCGCAATTCAAACCTGCAACATCGTCCAGTAGGTTTAGGATTAATGGGCTTCCAGGATTCGCTCTATGCTATGAAAATAGATTATACGTCCAAGCAAGCTATTGAATTTGCTGACGAGTCAATGGAACTAATTAGTTACTATGCCATTGAGGCTTCTTGTGAATTGGCGAAAGAGCGCGGCTCTTATTCTACTTATGAGGGTTCGCTTTGGAGCAAAGGAATTCTTCCGATTGATTCGATTAATCTGCTGCAACAAGCTCGTAACCAATATCTGGAACAAGATCGTTCACAACGTCTGGATTGGGAAGGTCTACGCGTCAAGGTACGTACCCAAGGCATGCGTAACTCGAATGTCATGGCTATTGCGCCTACAGCGACTATTTCCAATATTTGCGGGGTTTCACAGTCTATTGAACCAACCTATCAAAACCTCTATGTGAAATCGAATTTGTCAGGCGAGTTTACTGTGATTAATCCTTACCTGGTTGCTGACCTGAAAGCGTTAAACCTCTGGGATGAGGTCATGGTTAATGACTTGAAATATTTCAATGGTAGCGTACAACCAATCAGCCGTATTCCTGCCGAATTGAAAACTCGCTATGCAACTGCTTTTGAAATTGATCCTATGTGGCTGGTTGAAGCTGCTTCGCGCCGGCAAAAATGGATCGATCAAGCGCAGTCACTAAATATTTACATGGCAAAACCCTCCGGTAAAAAATTGGATCAGCTGTATAAACATGCTTGGTTACGTGGCTTAAAGACAACCTATTATCTACGCAGTGTTGGCGCTAGTAATGCCGAAAAATCAACAGTTACCGATGGGGCACTCAATGCAGTCAAACTCGATGCTGAGCCGAAAGTATGCTCAATTCTTGATCCAGACTGCGAAGCCTGCCAATAAAGAGGAGAAATGAATGACAACTGCTACTACAGAACACATGAATGCAGCTAACTATTTAAGCGCAACCGGCCTGGAAGCGCTTGAAATGGGTGCTAGCCGTATTCAAGTTGACGACAAACAAATTATCAATTGTCGTGCTGACTTAAACCAGTTAGTGCCTTTTAAATATACCTGGGCTTGGGATAAATATTTAACTGCCTGCGCTAACCATTGGATGCCGAATGAAATTAACATGAGCGCAGACGTTGCTCTATGGAAGGATCCTAATGGCTTAACTGAAGACGAGCGTTTGATTGTACTGCGTAATCTAGGCTTTTTCTCAACTGCAGATTCCCTAGTTGCTAACAATCTGGTTCTGGCCGTTTACCGCCATATTACCAACCCAGAATGCCGTCAATATCTCCTGCGCCAGGCCTTCGAAGAAGCCCTGCATACACACGCTTATCAATACATCATCGAAAGCTTAGGTCTTGACGAAGCGGCTGTGTTTAACATGTACCGTGAAATTCCCTCTGTCGCTACCAAAGCGTCTTGGGCACTTCCATTCACACAAAGTCTCTGCGATCCCAACTTCCATACGGGCACGCCTGCAGATGATCAACGATTGTTACGCGACCTGATTGCCTTCTACGTCGTTTTCGAGGGTATTTTCTTCTACGTTGGCTTCACTCAGATCCTGTCAATGGGAAGACGTAACAAAATGGTAGGAACCTCTGAACAGTTCCAATACATTTTACGTGATGAGTCCATGCATATGAATTTTGGTATTGATGTCATTAATCAAATCAAAATTGAAAACCCCCATTTGTGGACCCCTGCCTTCAAAGAGGAAATCATTGCACTGATCAAAGAAGGTGTCGCTCTGGAATATCAATACGCCAAAGATACGATGCCCCATGGTATTTTGGGTATGAACGCTGAGATGTTTGAAGAGTATCTTCATTTTATCGCCAACCGCCGCTTAAGCCAGATTGGTCTGCCAGAGCAATATCCAGGCGCTGAAAACCCCTTCCCCTGGATGAGTGAAATGATGGATTTGAAGAAAGAGAAAAACTTCTTTGAAACTCGCGTAATTGAGTATCAAGCTGGTGGAACGCTAAGCTGGGAAGACGAGGATCAGTAGAGCATCCCGTCATCCAGAGCGCAGCGAAGGATCTCCCGAATGAAGCACAGTGCTAACTCCGGAGATCCTTCGCTGCGCTCTGGATGACGGAATGTCGAGACAAGGAGAGATGTGACATTACAAATGTCTAAAAGTCCGTAGCCTGGATGCAGCGAAGCAAAATCCGGGAAGTCGAATCGCTGCATCCAGGCCACATTCTATTAACACAGTAAGGCCTTAATAGGCCTTGTGAGCAGAGCGAAGCGCCCTAAGTTATTGAGCCAGTATTGCTGGCGAGAGTTCAGCAATTGTGTCGATCTCTTTATTATAGAGTTCACCCTTAGTACTCCAGATGCCCCAAAAATAGGCGCCAGAAAAGGTAATAACTGTTAAAACCCCTTTTAAAAAAGTGATTGCGGCACTATCCCTTCTGCTTGCAATAAGCGCTCTATTCAGCACAAAGTCTTGTTTAAACTGAGATAACTTATCTGCAATAGAGCCCTCTCCTTCCAGAGTGTCACAAAGCCCTTTTACAATTTGATATTTCTGTAAAGTCAGTTTGAACACAGCATCATTATTAAAACCCTCAGGATCAGCAGTCAAAAGCTGCTCTGGCGAATCACTGGGATAAAGATCAGTTCTTACAAGGATCTCTTCTTTCAAATGAATAATATAATTTTGGGAAAATACTAGTAAATCAGAAAGTTGCCCCTCTTTACTAGAATCGCTTGCTGTCGTTGTTTGGGCCTGAGGTGCAGGCAAATCAGACTCAAATTGCTCAAGCTTGATTAAATTCGCTTCAATTGCACGAGCAACTTCTGCAACAGACAATAAGCTAATACGCGGATCCAGATTCAAGCAGATGCCCAATTTATTTTTTAGGAGTAACTGATTAAGAATACCTAAGGTAAAGGTTCGGCCATTACCATCAGGAAAGGGATGTAATAAAATCATTGACTTAATAAAACTTGCAATCTGATGTAGAGAAGGTTTCCTTATCTTATTAAATTCCTTTATCTGCTTCTCAAAAAGTGGTCCAACGGCATCAAAAACTTCATACTTAGCAAGAATTTGTTGCATCCGCATATTTTCTACAAGCTGTTCACCACTGAGATTAACTAAGTCGCAATTAGGATTGAGATTATCAAAAGGGGGAATATACCTTAGCCGGTAAGTGCCGTTTTTTAAATTATTGTTCAGTTTGTCAGCGAGCTCTTGATTCGACTTACAACCTAAACCATCTCGCATTTCCTTAATATTTTTAAAGTGCTGCAAACTGTTATAACGATCAATCAACTCGAATCGAGGACCATAACCTAAATTAGCCTGCTCAGACCAAACAAAAAGCTCAAGCAAACCTTGCTCACTGATAAACTCTTTATCATCCACAAGAAAGGCAACTGATCCTCTACGGGTAGGGGATTTCATGTTAGCGCGTATTTCTGGCTTCATCGCATTGAAAACACTAATAATCCCTGCTGCGCTGAGCTTGGCCTTTGCACTCTCTAAAGCAATAAGGAAGCCTGCGCATAGATTTTTTTTGTCATTCTCAGTGTAATCTTTAGAAACATAAGGTGCTTTTAAGCGAGAATCGAAATTTTCTTGAACATATTGCAGTAGAACCTCATTGCGCATGCTAATTACCTTAAAAAAACTGGGCTTTGCACCACCAGATCCCGCGGTCAAGCCGCGGGAATTCGAGTAGTTTGTAGAATTGCTTATTTTGCCCGGGCAGAAAAAACTGGATTATAGTAAAAAAAGCTTAAATAAATATTAAATATTAAATAAAAAACATCCAAATAAGATGAAATTAAGGCATATTAAAAGCAAATCAACCAATTCTTCAGCTCTCAGAGTCTCCGATTTTACGTTAAACTTAACTTAATAGCTTAGGTAATTGCTGAGGAGACCTTGTTACGTGGATTAACGAACTAACCGGTTACAAATAGCCAGGCAGTTCTTTCTTTACAGGAACTCGATAGCCCAACCTTGGTCGCCTACCTGCGGCTTAAAAAAAATAATCATTTCGACTTACAAAATTTCAAGACATTTTTGCAGCAGCGCTTACCTCTCACTATATACTTCCTAGCCTGGTTGAAACTGTAAATTAATGATAACTATTAATAAAAGAAGACACATTCTAATTTAGTCTTAATTTTTGCACCGGATAATCTATTAAAGTTTATCTGGACCAAATTAGATGCCAAATACGCATACATCATCATCTTCTTCCTCATCTTCAACTCTGAGTGATGACGCTCTGCCCGTTGACTGGGTCGCTCTTTTGCAAAGCCATTCTCCTCATATTTTCCGCGTTACCAATAACAGCCTGAGAACCAATACTTATTGTCAAAAAATTTATGCGAATTCTATAGATCACTTATTAGAAAATACTGACTCTCTGGATGAGAGCACAATTCAATTAAAAGGACTTATAACCGATGTTCCACAAATTTTGGATAAGACTCAACAAGTAAAACTAGTCGAGTTGATTGTCGATTTAATCAAAAGGAATAGCACTAACTTACAGTTCATGATGATATTTACAAATCGATTACATCATTGTTTACCTGTAGACCTCGCATCAGCTCTCTATGAGTATGCGATAACCCAGAAAACCCCTTTTAAACCTATACATTGGGCAATTATCTGCGATCAACCCCTCTCTGAAAGTTTAGCAATTGACATTAATGATGCATCTCTCATTGCTCCCTTATACTTGGCATCCGATCTTAATAAGCCTGAACTTGTCTCTACCTTACTAGCGTTTAATGCAGAGGTAGACCTTCCCTCCTATGGAAAAACCTCTTCTATGCTTGCTTGTATAGTAGGTTTCACGGAAGTATTAAAAAGGTTACACCAAGCTAGTGCTAATTTAGAGGTGGTCGTAGAAGAGGATGGCTTCAACTTACTCCATTGTGCAGCTACCACTAATGAGCTTGCAACGGTCGAATACTTGTTGGAACACAATCCCAAACTAATTAATTCGAAAAATAATCGCGGGGAGAAACCACTAAAAGTAGCCTTAGCGAATGGTCAGATTAAAATCGCTGAACTCTTGGTTGATAAAACTGAGGACCTCCCAAACAATGGTTTTACTCTATTAGAGGCCACAGTTGCGGGCTCTATTAAACTTGTCGAAGCATTCTTAGCGAGAGGCTTGCCTACTGATTCCACAGATAATAATGGTAACACTGCCCTGCATCTTGCCCTTCAATGTGGTCATGAACAAATAGCTAAATTCTTACTAGAAAAAGCTCCAGCTCTTCTCAAAACCACAGATAATACGGGTCAAAACCCTCTGCATGTCGCCGCCTTAAAAGGCTGTCACGAAAGCGTAAAGCTCATTAAGGGAATTGATGAGAACTTGGCTAAGGCTCAAGATGATAGTGGTTTATTTCCACTTCATATGGCGGTCATTAATGGTTGTTCTGAAACAGTTGCTGTCCTATTAGAGGGTATTGGCAGCGATACTATTTTGCAAAACAACACAGGTCGTACCCCAACTCATCTTGCTGCCCAAGTTGATAACGTCAAAATACTAGAATTTTTACTGGAAAAAGCGCCCCAATGGACCCAGGTTAGGGATCGAAATGGTCTAAGTCCGCTACATATTGCTGTATCAAACGGCAGTATCGAGAGTGTTAAGCTCTTAGTGAAAAATGCGCCAGAACTTATTAGGCTACAGAATCCTGATGGTTTAACAGCGCTTCATTTTGCTGCCAGATTTAATAAGCATGAAATAGCAAGGATTCTAATGGAAGCAGATCCCAGCCTCGCCCAAGTGCCGAATAGATACGACAGATTGCCTCTTGATGTCGCTGCTCAATATGATAGTGTCGAAACTGCTAGAGTTATATTAGAAATTAAGCCCGAACTAGCAGAAGCTAAAACCCACGATCAGATAACAGCACTCCACACAGCCGCTATGCAAGATAGTGTTCAGGTAGCTGAACTTTTGTTGGAAAAAGCCCCTGGGCTAGCAAGCTGTGGTGACAATTACGGCAATACTCCAGCCCATATTGCTGCAATCCACGATAAAACCAAGGTAGCAAAACTGCTACTGGAAAAAAATAAACAACTTTTCTCAAAATTTAGCCATCGCTATCAAACTGCATGTGAACTAGCGGTTGAACACAACGGGTTAGAAGTCCTTAAGTTAATACTGGATTATATTGATGGAGAGCCTAATCTAATAAGCTATGCTGTTAGAGTAAAGAATTATCCAGCTATAGACCTAATTATTGAAGCCGGAATCTATCTAAGCCCGGCTAATCTCGTATTATCTCTACTTGAGGAAATAACCAGGCGTATTGAAGCGAATACCGAATTTTATAAACTACCTGCAGATACAGAAGACAAGGTAGGAACTCTTTTGGGACGTGCGCTGAGAGTTTGTCGAGAACAGCTGATAATGGCTGATGAGCAAATCCCTGTTTATCCTCTTGTCAAGCTCGATGTACTTCTGCCTATGCCTATTGGTTACACTTACCTTGGTGAGTGGTTTATTCCGCAAGCAATGGCCGGTGATCATAGGTATCTTGAGCTTTTAGAAAAATCCAAGGAAAAACCTCTAGCCCTAGCAAGGTGGTTTGCAAACGCCCCTAAGAATTGTGGCTATGAGCATTTAGCCATAAAGCTAGTAACTTATAGGACATTAAAAAAGGGGCTCATCAGCCAGACAATTGAGCTGACTGATGAGGAAGCTAGCGCCTTGCATTCTGGTCAAATTGACTCTTTACAAACTCTGTCGAAGAGATATCCCCATGAACAACTTAGAAAGTGGCTGAATGCTTTAATTGAAGCGCCTGAAACCGCAGCGTTTCACAAGCCCTGTCAAAACTGCCTTGAGGCCTTTGACAGAAATGCTCTGCTTGCACGTTTGCGAGTTTTAAGAGAAAAGCGCATAGCAACCCAATCTAGACAGCAGCAGGCAGAAGGGAAATCAAGAATCCCACAATTTATCCAACCTGAACAACAACTAATACGCTCAAAACGTGTATCGCCGGAGCAACCCTCATCTTCTGGTGGTCCTGACCTTAAATTTCAGAGAACAGCTCGAGAAGACGATCGAGTTGAGAGCGGAGAGTTATTTAGTTATTCATCTTCGAGTTCCTCTAGCTCGAGCAATGAGGAAGCAGCGGGATCCTTTGGCTGCATCTCTGATAGGCGATGCTTCATTTTAGAAGCCATTGCTGGTTCTGAGGAAGCACTCAACTACTTAAATGCCTGCCCGCGTGAAGACCGAGCTAGCTGGTTTAAGAATAATGGAAATGTATTGGAGCATAAGCGTCTAGCTCTTAAATTAGTAACTAGACAATTTATGGCAGGAAATCCTGAGCATTGCCTTCAATTAGAGAAAGCAGAAGAATCTGCATTCTGTGAAGGCAAATTATCAGCATTGGGTTCTCTCTACGATAAAATGCCTTATAGGTTAGGCATGAGTTGGCTAGAGAAACTAGCGACTGCACCCGAAACAATCTATCTTCATGAGGTATGCCGTGAGTTGATCACTATTTTTCAGGTAAGGCATGCTAGAGAGCGTCTTGATGCCTTCGAAAATCGAAATGTAGGATTGAGTCATTCTGAGCCTGCTGCGGAAACGCTGGGCCAGAGACCTATTAGTTATTTCTTCCAGTCAGAAGACAGTGCTGATAGCTCTAGTGTACCTGTCAGTAATGACTATCCCCTTAGCTTCTTAGCATCATTGGACTAACCGCGCGTAGCGTGGGGGAGGAGAGAAGGGTAAATCAGCTTGCGCAAGCAACATTATTGGTTTTGTAGCCGCTTCGCGACACCTTTAAAGCCCCCTCACCCAAAAAAAAGGTTATAACACTGCCGTTTTAACAACCTTATCAATAGCCATGAGTGTTTCCAGCAGTGTTTTTATTTTGGCAAGAGGCCAGCTATTTGGGCCGTCACTCAGCGCTTTATCAGGGTCAGGATGGGTTTCCATAAACAGTCCAGAGATCCCCGTTGCAACAGCAGCCCTTGCTAAGGCTGGAACAAACTCACGCTGGCCACCTGAGGTACCATCGTTGCCGCCGGGCAATTGTACGGAATGTGTTGCATCATAGACTACAGGACAGCCTGTTTCGCGCATGATTTGCAGAGAACGCATATCAGACACCAGGTTGTTATAACCAAAGGTGGCGCCTCGCTCGCAAACCATAATTTGCTCATTGCCACTAGCCTTTGCTTTAGCAACAACATGCTTCATTTCCCAGGGCGCAAGGAACTGGCCTTTTTTGATATTGATAGGCTTATTCATTGCCGCAACTTTTTGAATAAAATTGGTTTGGCGGCATAAGAAAGCAGGGGTTTGCAGCACATCAACTACTGAAGACACCTCTAATAAGGGTGTATCTTCATGAACATCAGTCAACACGGGAACGCCAATTTGCGCTTTGACCTTTTCCAAAATCATCAAGCCCTTTTCAAAGCCTGGGCCTCGATAACTGTTAATTGATGAACGATTAGCTTTATCAAAGGACGATTTATAAATAAAGGGCAATTTAAGTGCTGCACAAATTTCTTTGAGGTATCCCGCTGTTTCTAAAGCCAGCGCTTCGCTCTCAATAACACAAGGCCCAGCAATTAAAAATAGAGGTGAGTCTATGCCTATTTCAAAACCACATAATTTCATGCTTTTTCCTTCTGTTGATGATTTTTGCGCGCAGCTAAGATGAACTGTGTAAAAAGCGGATGCCCATCACGGGGGGTGGAGGTAAACTCAGGATGGAATTGGCAAGCAACAAACCAAGGGTGGTCTGCCAGCTCTATCATTTCAACCAAGGTGCCATCGGCAGAACGCCCAGCAACAACCAGCCCCTTTTGCACCAGAGCCTCAACATAGCGATTATTAACCTCATAGCGATGACGATGGCGCTCGATAATTTGTGGTTGACCATAGATTTCAAAGGCTCTTGAATCTTTATCAACTTGGCAGAGCTGCGCACCTAAACGCATTGTTCCACCCAGATCCGTATTTTCATCGCGAAGATTGACACTGCCATCAGCCTCTAACCATTCAGTAATTAAGGCAATAACCGGATAAGAAGTCGTTTTGTCAAACTCTGTCGAGTTTGCGCCCTTAAGTCCAGCGACATTACGTGCAAACTCAATAACTGCGGTTTGCATGCCTAAGCAAATTCCAAGAAAAGGAATCTTCGATTCACGGGCATATTGGATCGCCCTGATTTTTCCTTCAACTCCACGCTCACCAAAGCCCCCGGGAACCAGGATTGCATCAACATTCGCTAATAAATCAGGGCCATGCTTTTCAATTAACTCGGCATCAAGATAACTAATTTCAACCTTGGTTTGCGTGTGAATACCAGCATGGATGAGCGCTTCATTAATTGATTTATAAGCATCATTTAACTCGGTATATTTACCCACCATACAAACTTTGACGGTTTCTGTCTGGATTGCCTGGGCATCAACAACACGCTGCCATTCACTCAAATCGGCAGGTTTAATATCAAGCCCTAATTTTTTCACCACAATTTCATCTAAGCCTTGCTCATGCAGGATCATAGGAATTTGGTAAATGCTCTTGGCATCCTGCAGGGAAATAACCCCTTCCTTCTCAACATTTGTAAATAAGGCAATCTTAGCCCTATCAGTCATGGACAAGGGTTTTTCAGAACGACAAATGAGGATATCAGGTTGTATACCAATCGAACGTAATTCTTTGACTGAATGTTGGGTTGGCTTCGTTTTTGTCTCACCAGAGGTAGGAATATAGGGTACCAAGGTTAGGTGAATAAACAGCGAGCGTTGCGACCCAAGCTCTATACGCATCTGGCGAATCGCTTCCAGAAAGGGTAAAGACTCTATATCACCAACTGTTCCACCAATCTCAATCATCGCGACATCATAGCTATCTGCGCCCTGTTTAATAGAACGTTTAATTTCATTAGTAATATGGGGAATTACTTGAACTGTACCCCCTAGGTAGTCACCGCGGCGCTCTTTTTTAATAACGGACTCATAAATTTTGCCTGAGGTAAAATTATTTCGCTTAGTCATCGTCGTACGGACAAAGCGTTCATAATGCCCAAGATCAAGATCGGTTTCTGCGCCATCATGAGTCACGAAAACTTCACCGTGCTGAAAGGGGCTCATTGTGCCGGGATCAACATTTATGTAAGGATCAAGTTTAATGAGGGTAACACTTAAACCGCGGGCCTCAAGAATAGCGGCAAGTGAAGCTGAAGCAATGCCTTTTCCCAAAGAAGAAACAACACCACCAGTAATAAAAATATAATTAGTCATAATTGATCCCGTTTGAAATGCTAAAACTGCCGCTCAAGCGACAAAAAATTAGGCGCATGTAAACGGGGCTCAATTTTAACAAAACTAAAAATGAAATAACAAGAGAATTCTTGTGCGGCAAAAATGATCCAAGACTAGCACAAGAAATACCAAGTTGGAAAAAATTAAATCAGACAAAAAATTTGATTTTAATCAATACTCGTCTGCAATAAAGTATTTTTTAATTCTTAATATTAAAAACAAAAGCACATTCTTAAGCTTCTCTTAATTCGAAACTAAGACAATCCCTTAATTATTTACTCGTATACCGGAGAAGAATTAGTATGCGATCCAAACGTGAACCCTTCCAATCCTCGCAAGCTAGGGGTAAACGCCAAAGGGCAACAACATCCGCAAGTAGAATCCTTTCTAACCTAGCCTCATCAAGTTCATCCAATAGTAGTTCTGCCAGAGCACCAAGAGATTGGGAAAAGCTGGGACACAATCATTTTCCAAGCTCCTATGACCCTCTTACGAGAAAAACAAGTGATGGCTGGAAAACTCACTATCTTCGAATGTTAAGTGACACTGCGAAAGCGCTAGATACCCCAGAAGAAGGGCAAAAAATTAAGGCTCTATTCACCAAGCTTTTTTCACTTGAGAATATTGATCTAAGTACTCATGCCTTAGATGAGGCTGACAAAGCGCTTCTCTTAATGCAAATTATAAGGGTGCTGAATAACCTTCATCGTGTAGCATCTCAGAAGCGTCTTATAAATCTTGCCGCCTTGGTCCATCATCGTCTTCCTAAAGATCTTGCCTCTGAGCTATTCACAAAAGCTATAGCATGGTATCAAGAAAATCAGGCCTTAGAAGAGCAAAGACCTCTTACACCACTATACTGGGCTTTAATATGCCGGCAACCTATCAGCAGAGAATTAATAACCAAAAGTCTGAACAATAATCGTCTTCTAGGAAAATTTCCCAATATTTTCCAATTAGCTACCGGCCTAAATGACCTGGAATTTATCAAGTCTCTGATGATTCATGGTCTGTATATAGACCGATGTGATCGCCCTAACTGCATAGTGGCAATAAATTTTGGATTTATCGACGTTTTGAATTTCTTTTTAACTTTGCCTGATGAATCACTAATAACAAAAGACAATTTACTGAATACTGCTTTGCGAAAGGGAAACATTGAAATTGTGGATCGTCTGCTAGAAAAAAATAATATTGAGATCAATGGGAAAAAGACTCTTTTGAGCGCCGCTAAACTCGCTAATGCAAATATCATAAGGAAAATTCTTGCTCGTGACGCTTCCGGTAGCATTGAGGCACTTGAAGAGGCTATCAGGGAGCAGAATACCGTTTCAATCGACGCTCTTTTTGAGGGCGGCGTTCATGTAGGTCCAGATTGCCAATCTGAGCTAATTACCGAGGAATTAGCTAAACGAGCGCAGATGAATCTTAACATTCTAAAAAGAGCCGACCCACAGGCCGAATGTTTTGATGAGGATACAATAATTGACTTCCTCAAAGGTAGGCTCTCAGGATTGTGCTCGATGCCGATAGGATATACCCCTGATGGCATCTATTTCTTTGAAGATGCACTTAACGGATCGGCTAAGGCAGTTAACTTCTTAATAGCTTCTGACCATAAAACCCCCATGGTGCTGAAACCCTTTTTTCATGATACTGAAGACAGATTGTCATATAGACTTTTAGCCTTAGCGATAGTATCTGACCGACTATCCAGAGCTGGTTGGCCGATTGTCCTTAAGGAAGAAGAAAAACATGATTTATGTCGGGGTGACCTAGCCTCATTGAGTCGTATCATCAGCGAATATCCAGCAGATGTACTGCAAGCTTGGCTAAACGAACTGGCGAAAGCTCCGGAAACTGCGAGCTTTCATCTTGTCTGCCAGACATTAATTAAACAGATAGAAAGGTTTGAATTGGCAGAGCTACTCAAGGAATTAGAGTACCTTGACCCTGAGTCCTTTGAAAATGTTGACTCACCCTCTTTACCTTCGAGCAGTCAGCAGAAGCGCTATGGGCTTGATCGTTTCTTTAAGCGTGGTGGGGATAAACTCCCTGCTGAGGAGAGCTTGGTTAGCTGTTCTAGTTCTTCTAGTTCTTCTAGCTCGATCTCAAATGAAGATCGGGATAGCCTGGGAATGGGTTAGGGGCTGTTAACAAAGAAAAGAGCTTCGAATCAGCCACCCCTCATCCGCCCTTCGGGCACCTTCTCCCCTGAGGAGCGAAGGTGCCCGAAGGGCGGATGAGGGTTTCTTTTTTAATCTTTTATAGCGAGCAAATGCCCAAGTTTCTGTTGCTTGGTTTTCAGATACTCTCGATTCTCAGGCGTTGGCTCTACTGTCAGAGGAATACGTTGGGAAACTTTTATCCCATATTTCTCAATGGCCTCTATCTTCTTAGGATTATTGGTAAGTAAGCGAATAGCATCTAGTCCCAAATATCGTAAAATTTGAAATGCCACAGCATAGTTACGGTTATCCGCTGGGAATCCTAATTTTAAATTAGCATCGACGGTATCAAAGCCTTGCTCTTGAAGAGCATAAGCCTTTAATTTGTTGGCCAAGCCTATTCCCCGCCCTTCCTGCCGCAGATAAATACAGACTCCACCTTCTTTTGCAATTAAATCCAGAGATTGCTGTAATTGGCTACCGCAATCACATTTGCATGATCCGAAAACATCGCCAGTAATACATTCAGAGTGAATCCGCACTAAAGGAATCTGATTGTTGATTTGCGGTGCTTTGACAAGGGCAAAATGTTCGGCAGAATCGAGCTTATTAGCAAAAACTGTCATAGCGAAGTCGCCATGCCCATTGAGGGGAATGCGGGTAGTTGCTACTTCTTCGACCAGGACTTCATGTCGAATTCGGTAATCAATCAGATCTTTGATTGTGACCATAGGAAGCCCATGTTCTTTTGAGAATTTTGCCAATTCATCGCGGCGACTCATTGTGCCATCTTCACTGATAATTTCACAAATAACAGCCGCAGGCTTACAACCAGCTAGGCGCGCAAAATCCACTGAACCCTCTGTCTGCCCTGCTCGCTCTAAGACCCCTCTTGCTTTAGCACGTAAAGGAAATACATGCCCCGGTGAAATGACAGCCTGGGGTGAGGCTTCATCAGAAATTGCTACTTGAATGGTTCTTGCACGATCCTGAGCAGAAATACCGGTAGATACGCCAGTGGCAGCCTCTATCGACACAGTGAAAGCAGTGCCATAAGGTGAACGGTTGGTAGCGACCATCATTGGCAATTGCAACTTATCGATAAGTTCCTCAGCCATGGGTAAACAAATCAGACCACGTCCAAAACGAGCCATAAAATTAATCGCATCCGCAGTAGCATGCTCAGCAGCAATAACCAAATCGCCTTCGTTTTCACGCGCCTCATCATCCAAAAGCATAATCATCTGACCAGCCTTTAAGGCCTCGATCGCTTGCTCAGTGGTTGCAAAAGGACTTGTCATATCGATTCAACCTCATTTTTCAACTGCCCTGCTACCTGAAGCTGATGCGCAACGATACGGGTCAAATAATCAAATTCCACATTTAAACGTTGACCAAGCTCTAACTGGCCAAAAGTTGTTTGTGCTAAGGTGTGCGGAACCAGCATAAGTTTAATATCACCATCAGTTACCGCGTTTATTGTCAAACTCACCCCATCAAGGGTAATGCTGCCTTTAGGCAAAAGGTACATGCTAGCATAAGCTGCAAAATCACCAACAACTATCTCAGTATAATCACCGACCTTAGTCACTTCTTTAAGGCGGGCTGTTGTATCGATATGTCCGCTAACATAGTGGCCACCAAAACGAGCTGTTGCTGCCATGGCTCTCTCAAGATTAACCTTAGAACCAACAGCTAACTGACCTAAATTCGTCAATCCTAAGGTTTCTGGTGATACATCAAAAATTAGATGGTCTTTGGATTCAGGCACTAAGGTCAAACAAACTCCATTCACAGCAATGCTCTCACCGATCGCTAATTGCTGATATGCCGCTTTAATTTCCAGACGATTAGCAACCGTTCCTGCATGATTAGCCAGTACTTCACCCTGTGTTTCTATTAATCCTGTGAACATAAACCCTCCTGCCAATCGAGGCATGCTATCACATTATCAGCCTTTATCTGCCAACTTACTTTCGGTTTATTTATGAAAAGCTTGTCTCCGTTAAAGGCTGAAACAGCTTTAGGACCTAAAAGCGAAGGCACGATATACAAATAGGTTCTCTGAACTAATTGCTCGCGATGCAAAGCAGAAAACAGCTGCCCCCCGGCCTCCACCCAAACATCGTGAAAACCAAGCTCTCCAAGGTTTTTTATGATAGATGGCAAATCAAGTAAGCCTTTTTTTGCAGGGACAGCATGGTAAGTACAATTCGTATAAGGCGTTTTAACCTTTATATTTTCATCATAGTAGATATGACAATGCTTTGCGTTGCTAAAAACCTTAGCCTTATTGGATAGTGATAATTGGCTATCAAGGATTGCTAGAATTTTTCCCTGCTCATCCCCATCAATACGAGCAGTAAATAGAGGATCATCTGCGCTAATGGTTTTTGCAGTAGTCAAAATAAGGTCGGTTTGTGAGCGTTTGAGATGGGTAAATTCAGCGCATTCAGTATTGGATAAATGAACACGGACCCCATTCTCTCCAGCAATTTTGCCATCCAAAGACTGCGCCATCTTGGCGGTGATCCACGGCTTTTTAGTAAAAGTCCAATAGCGATAACTCTCATAGAAGGCGTCAATTTCTGGCAGCGGATAATGCACTACCTTGATTCCATGGGCTTCCAAGAGCTGTGGCGTGTTATTAGCAGCAACTAGGGGGTTGGGATCACTAAAACCATAGACAACCTGGGAAATACCATAGCTGATAATTGCTTCAACGCAGGGAGGAGTTTTCCCCCAATGATTACAAGGCTCTAAGCTTACATAGAGAACAAGGCCTTTGATTCCAGCGGGGATTTGCTGCAGGATTAGCTGCTCAGCATGCGCGGTTCCAGCGCCCTTATGCCAGGCTCGAGCTATAATCTCACCCTTATGTACCGCAACCGCGCCTACACTGGGATTTGGTGCACATTTACCCCGTCCGAGCCAAGCTTGTTCAAGAGCAGCTTGCATAAAGTAGTTGTGCATAGTGAAGTCGATAGTAAAAAAATGCGAATGATAACAAGTTATTCAATTTATGAGTAGTCTATGAGTAAATTTTAGGTAATAGGCCACCCTAACATAGCCCGTCATCCAGAGCGCAGCGAAGGATCTCCTGAACGAGGCGCCGTGCTAATCTCGGAGATCCTTCGCTGCGCTCTGGATGACGGGATGCAGGGGCAAGGGGAGCATACCTAGGTTTTGTGTAGGCCTATTAGAAAAGCCTGTGTTATAATCCCAGCGTTATACTGCTACGAAAACACTCAGGGAGTACCCAATAAATTGACCAGGCCCATGAGACAGTGGTTCCAACTAACAGGACGAAGGCTTCTAAAGCAAAGTTTGTGTTTTCTTCTTGCTATGATGCAGGTCTTTCCTATCCAAGCTTCATCCCCCCTTGCCCCCTATTCAACACGCGAGCTTGAGGAACTGGAAAAGGAATTTATTCAACTAATCAATCGCTCCGACAGTATTGAGCGTAACCCTTTAGCTAATCAATATATCAACCATCTCGGCAAATCTCTGGCGCGCTTCGCCCATATTCCGACCCCTTATTTTTTCATTGTGAAATCCAGTGAAATTAATGCCTTTGCTGGTCCCGGAGGATATATTGGTATAAACACCCAGCTAATCTTAGCCACTCAAAATGAAAGTGAATTAGCCGCGGTTATGGCGCATGAAATCGCTCACGTACGCTTACATCATCTCTACGCGATGATTGAGCATCAAAAACAAATGCGTGTCCCTATGCTAGCCTCTTTACTGGCCTCAATTGCCCTAGGCGTAATTAATCCTACCCTGGGTTCTGGCGCCTTGATGGCTTCACTGAGTGGTTTTGATCAAGATGGGATTAACTTTACACGTTCCAAGGAAAAGGAAGCGGATAGAATTGGCATCGATATGCTAATTAAATCTGGGCAAGATCCCCGTGGAATGGCTGGTTTTTTCAAAAAAATGCAGCAACATACCCGTTATTATTACACGGCAAGCACGCCAGCTATTTTAAGAACCCACCCCCTAGATGAAGATCGTATTGCTGAAGCAGAAAACCGCAGTGAGCACCTAGCAAAAAAGCACTACCCCGATAATTTGAATTATCGTTTATTTAAGGAAGTAATCCGTGTTTCAGTCAGCAGTGATAGCAAGCATCTGCTTGATTATTATCATCATGAATGCAGCAAAAGAGCTAACAATTCCCCTTGCCAATATGGCCGTGCTTTGACCTTTCTTAGCATAAACCAGTATCAACAAGCACAAACTATCCTTGAGCCCTTGCTTAATCAGGATCACGATAATCTCTATTATCAAATCGCAATAGCCCAATCAGAGATAGGCACCAAGCAATACGATGCAGCGTTGAAGCGCCTAAGTAGTTTGCAGGCAAATTACCCTGAAAATTATGCGGCTCTTATGGCCTATGCCCAGGGCTTACTTGCCGCAGGCAAAGCGGAGCAGGCAGCAAGTATCCTGCTCAAAGGCTCAAGACAATATAAGCAAGACTTGGTTTTATGCGAGGAACTTGCGCAAGCCCAGGCTGCGGCTCATCGTAAAAGCTACGCTTATTTTACAGAAGCCCAATGCCAACTACTTCAGGGACGTAAAAGGGATGCAGTACGGCAGCTTAAGCTCGCTAAAACCCTAGCTAAAAATGATAACTATCTTCAGGCTCGAATCAACGCTATGATTGATGACATTAAATTTTTATCAGAGAGTTAGATTTCACTTAACCAACTAAAGGGAGTTAGAAATGGATATTAGTGCTTTGCTAGTTAGCTTAATTAGTGGCGGTATTGGCGGTAATATTTTAGGCGCAGCATGGAAGGATAAAAGCCTTGGCGCTATGGGTAATACCATTGCCGGTTTAATTGGCGGAGCAGCTGGTACCTATATTGCTCAGGCAGTTGGGCTCTTAAATAGCCTGGGTCTAGGTGATATGACTGTGAATTCAATCATGGGGAACGCGGGTTCTGGGGCTGTTGGTGGAGTCATCTTGACTGCTATTGCTGGAATTATAAAGGGCGCGATGAAAAAGTAGTTTCTGCTCTCCCCTTCTGCCCCACTGCCGTTAAGTTAAGGGCATTTGTCATTCCCGCGAAGGCGACGAAACTATTTCTAGCTAAACACAGTGCCAATATAGAGATGGTTTCCCGCCTTCGCGGGAATGGCAAAACCTTCCTTTGAAGCCATGCGCTGTCAGGAAATGCTTCTTGGCTTATGGACAATTGACCTCGATTCCTTCATGAAGTTATTCAGTCAAAATAAAGATAAGCAAAGCAAGGAAACTACCCTATTACTTATCAACCATCAATTAGCTTCTCAATCAAGGCCTGCTTGGAATTGACCTTCATTTTATATTTCATATTCAATAAATATTCTTCTACTGTACGGAAGGATAAATCTAGTTTCTGCGCAATTTGCTTTGCGCTATAGCCTCTGATTAACCAGTAAGCGCAATCGTTTTCTCGTGGTGTTAATACTTCATAGAAATTATCGGAGACCAGCATGGTAAGTTGATTGAATAGACCCAACTCCCTTAATTGGCGCAGAGAACTAAGCATTGATTCGGTTTGTAAATTAAAGCTGAACCCTGCAGAACCAAGCAATTGATTGTCTTGATTAAACCAAGGAAATTTGATTGAAAAAATGGCTTGTTCAGCGCCCTTATTATTTAATAGCCTCTCCTCAAAGACCTGCACTCTATTCATTCTGCAAATGGAGCGGCTGTTTTGCATCAACTGATTGGCAGATTCCAGGTCAGCAACATCTTTAAGTGTGCGACCTACCGAATCCCTTGCAGAATCAAAGCCACATAAGTTTGCACCATATTCGTTCATGCAATAGGTCGTACTTTCCGCATCTAAGAAATAGACGCTCATTCTTAGAGCAAGTAAATCATTAAGCTGAATTTTAGGAAAAGGCTTGCTGGGTTTTAGCAACTTCAGACCTGATTTATAGGGAACAATTGCGGTTTCAGCATTCAATATCTTAAGTGTTTCTTTAGTCAACATGTTAATTCAATCAAGGCTATTCCCGTAGACAATACGGGGTAAAGTGGCTGCAAAATTATATTATATTTTGAGCTTAAATTTAACAGTTGCCAAGGATATACCATGACCAACTTTTCGAGCCTGAAAGACTCTCCCCTAGGAAAGACCAGCAAATCAGCAGCAAACTACGATAAATCGCTTCTCTTTGCTTTAGATCGTAGTGAAAATAGACGAGAATTAGATCTTGTTAGCCCTCTCCCCTTTCATGGCAGTGATATTTGGAATCTTTATGAGCTTTCTTGGCTAAACCTGCAGGGAAAACCCATTGTTGCCATGGCAAGGCTCACTGTTCCCGCGGATTCTCCTAGGATTTTTGAATCTAAATCTCTGAAGCTTTATTTGAATTCTTTGCATAATCTGCGTTTTGCTAATGGAGACGAGCTGTGCAAGCTTATTGTTGCTGATCTCAGCGAACTTTGCGGAACAAATCTAATGCTTAGCCTAGAGCCCTTAACTGCTCTTTCATCAAGCCCCTTAAGCAGTCCTGAGGGTTTGAATCTGGACGACTATGACATTCATACTGACTGCTATTCTTATCATCCGCAATTTCTCTCGAGCTCTGAAAAATTCTGCGAAGAAATACTTTATTCTAATTTATTAAGATCAAACTGCCCGATTACCAATCAACCTGATTGGGCGACGCTGGTTATTCGCTATGAAGGCCGGCAAATCGACCACCCCGGCCTACTGAAATATATTATCTCTTTGCGTGAGCATAATGAATTTCACGAACACTGTATTGAACGGATTTTTGTCGATCTTATGAAACATTGCGGGCCTGAAAATTTGCTTGTCTCTGCAAGATACACACGACGTGGTGGAATTGATATTAATCCACAACGGGCGACATTGGCTTATGGGTTAGAGGGAAATCGGCGTTTAATAAGGCAGTAGGATGTATCTATTTACGTCATCCAGAGCGCAGCGAAGGATCTCCTGAATGTGGCACCGTGCTAATCCCGGAGATCCTTCGCTATGCTCTGGATGACGTACTGTTGGGACAAGGAGGGACGTGACATTACAAATGTCTAAAAGTCCGTAGCCTGGATGCACGAAGCAGAATCAAGGCTACTTGTCTTTAAACATTATGCTGACGCAGATGCGGGAACAAAATTACATCACGGATGGATGAAGAATTGGTAAATAACATCACCAATCTATCGATACCAATACCTTCACCAGCTGTTGGCGGCATACCATATTCCAGTGCTTCGATGTAATCGCTATCAAAATGCATCGCTTCCATATCGCCAGCTTCCTTCTCTTCAACTTGCTTTTGGAAACGATCCGCCTGATCCTGAGCATCGTTTAACTCAGAAAAGCCATTCGCAATTTCACGTCCTGCAATGAAAAATTCAAAGCGATCAGTCACTTCTGGATCCGAATCACTGCGTCTTGCCAAGGGTGAAACCTCAGTTGGATAAGCAGTAATGAAGGTTGGCTGGATGAGTTGCTGTTCAACTTTTTCATCAAAGAGAACCATTTGTAATTTACCCAAACCATCGGCTTCTTTATAGGCAAAGCCGAATTGATCCAACAAGGCTCGGCAAGATGCAACAGTCTCAAGCTGTTCAGGCTTGATATCTTTGTTGTAATGCAAGATTGATTCTTTAACACTCATGCGAGCAAAGGGTTTGCCAAAATCAATCTGATGGTCTTGGAATTCAACCAGACGGCTACCCAAAACAACATCACAGAGATGATGGAGCAAATGTTCGGTGAACGTCATCAGGTCGTTATAATCAGCATAGGCTTGATAAAACTCGACCATGGTAAATTCTGGGTTATGGCGGGTTGAAAGCCCTTCATTGCGGAAATTACGATTGATCTCATAAACTCGTTCAAAACCTCCAACAACCAGACGTTTTAGATAAAGCTCAGGAGCAATACGTAAAAACATCTCCATATCCAAGCTATTATGGTAGGTCACAAAGGGACGAGCCACAGCACCGCCTGGAATTGGATGCATCATGGGAGTTTCTACTTCGAGAAACTGGTGGCTATCCATGAATTGGCGGAAAGCCTTGATTAATTTTGAGCGCAACAAGAAAGTCTGGCGGCTCTCCTCATTGGCAATCAAGTCCACATAACGCTTGCGGTAACGCATTTCCTGATCAGCTAAACCATGGAATTTATCAGGCAAGGGGCGCAGGGATTTGGTCAGTAACTCGATGTGCTCCGCATTTACTGTGAGCTCACCGGTATTTGTTTTAAATAATTCACCCTTAATGCCTACTATGTCACCTAAATCCCAATGCTTAAATTGCTCATACATCTCAGGTAAATCATTTTGACGAACATAGACCTGAATACGGCCAGAAACATCCTGAATATGGAAAAAGCTTGCCTTGCCCATAATACGACGTAAAACAATACGTCCAGCGACAACAACCTTGACTTGTTGCTCGGCCAAAGCCTCTTTTTCTGTTTCCCCATATTGATTAGTCAGGTTGTCAGCTAAATACTGACGGCGAAAATGGTTAGGAAAATTAAAGCCGGAAGCTCTTAAATCTTCTAATTTTTGTTTGCGAATTTGATAGACTTCGCTTTCATCTAAATGTTGTTCTTCTGTCATGCTACTACCCCTACTCCAGCCTTTAGGCTAGCTACAATAAATTGGTCCAAGTCACCGTCTAAAACTGCTTGTGTATTAGAGGTTTCAACGTTTGTGCGCAAATCTTTGATTCGCGACTGATCCAAAACATAGGAACGAATCTGCGAACCCCAGCCAATATCTGATTTGGTTGCTTCCAAAGCTTGCTGAGCCGCATTCTTCTTCTGCATTTCCAATTCATATAATTTGGCGCGTAATTGCTTCATCGCCTGATCTTTATTCTTATGCTGACTCCTGTCAGTCTGACACTGCACAACGATACCACTGGGTGCGTGGGTAATCCGTACTGCTGAGTCGGTTCGGTTAACGTGCTGACCACCTGCTCCTGACGCCCGATAGGTATCGATTCGCAGATCAGCGGGGTTAATTTCAATATCGATGTCATCATCAATTTCAGGCGATGTGAATACAGCGGCGAAGGAGGTATGGCGACGATTTCCTGAATCAAAGGGTGACTTACGTACTAAGCGATGTACACCGGTTTCTGTGCGCAGCCAACCGTAGGCATATTCGCCGCTGAAATGAATGGTTGCGCTTTTAATTCCAGCAACGTCACCGGCCGAACATTCCACTAACTCGGTGGTAAAACCATGATGCTCACCCCAACGCAGATACATACGCAACAACATTTCTGCCCAATCTTGAGCCTCAGTTCCCCCTGATCCGGCCTGGATATCCAGATAAACATTGGAATTATCCATTTTGCCTGAAAACATACGTCTAAACTCAAGCCCAGCAACCTGCTTTTCAACTAACTCAAGCTCACCAGCTACATCAGAGATCGCAGCCTCGTCGTCTTCAGCCCGCGCTAACTCGAAGAGTTCGCTTAGATCAATGACTGATTGTCCCAATTGCTGCAACTGCGTAACCACGGCCTCCAATTGCGCCCGCTCACGCCCAAGCGCCTGTGCCTGTTCTGGGTTATTCCAAATATTTGATGATTCTAGTTCACGCACAACCTCTTCTAGTCGTTCGCGTTTACTATCAAAGTCAAAGATACCCCCGAAGCGCTTTTATTCGCTCATCCAAATCAGCTAGATTAAGGGTGATTTGATTAACTTCTAACATGAATATTCCAAGTGATTTTTTGTCAAGGGCGATATTGTACAGCGAAAGCTAAATACAGGCCATAGAATTATGGCCATACACAACTTACTAAAAAAACCGTATTTGGAATATTTTTATACAATAAAATGAAAATTATTTGTACATCTGTTGTGGATCAAAAGTTACCTCTGTTACTCTCTAAAATGGTGTGAACTGCTAAACTATACAATATAGCTATTACGGGGTTATACGATGACTAGAAAATCAGACAAAGAACTTGAACAAGAAAGAACACTACAACGTTTAGCAGAGGAACAAGCAGAGAGAGAAAAGGCAGCCTTGCTACAACAAGCTCAAGAGGAAGAAGAAGCTAAAAGGCTGCGTGCACTTGGTACACAAGATGAGGAAAATCCAATACCCGTTGAAGTTAGCGCTAAGCCTTTAGGCTATAGTGAGGACTGGATTAAAATTGTTGATGCCTATAAAAAAGAGTTTGATAAGGATCCTGGCCAAGACGGAATCTTGGTTTTTCCTGATAAGGATTCAATGGATAACTTTTTCAATAAACAGGCAGCAGCTGGACATAAATTTTTTAGCGCCTTGGTAGAAGCAGATGGTAAGTTGACCGGTCATTTTGAGTTTTCCTGTGGTGACGGCAAACGTCATTCAGGGAGTCTCGAACAAATCAAAGATGAGCTAACACGAGACTTGGCTACAGCGGGACCTAATAAAGATAAGGTTCAAGAGGGTCTTGCTAAGATCAATAAGTACATACAGGAAACTAAACCTAATCCTTCACAATCAGCAAAAAAAGCCCTACGAGATTTAACTCAGCCAAGTGAAGAGCAACCTGGATATAAATCACCTTCGCCACTGTCTACTGATAATAAACCTAAGTGATTTTAAGACTGTTTACTTGGGGGGTTAGGCAGGAAAGAAAGTAGCCTGTATGCGGCATTGTGCTAGCCCCGGAGCGCCTTCGCTATGCTCCCAAAGACCTACGTCATATCGAACGCAGAGAGATCTCCTGATATGTAGCACAATGCTAGTCCCGGAGATCCCTCACTATGTTCGGGATGACGGGCTATGGGGGTGACCAATTACCAGCCTATTCCATTGCAATCTTAGTATGCGTTTTGATCACCGCCTGATAAGCATGTAAATTCAACAACAATTCCGCTTCTGCCTGCGATAAGTGGCAGCTATTAATAATTTCCTCTTTAGAGCCACCCATCTCCAAAATCTTCAAAGCATGCTGATAACCACCGTCATTATCCCGTTTGTTTTCTAAGGCCTGTAACTGATTATCCATGCTAATCAATTGACGGTTTATTTCTGCTATCTGTTTAGCAAAACCCAAATCGGCATTGACCAACAATTTATGCCTGAGTTGATCTTCCTGCATCTCTGACTTTAAGGCTTTGATTTTTTGGTTTAAATCAGCTAATGACCGGCGATAATAGTTCATTGTTTTCACAACAATAATTGCTACAACTATTCCACTGCTTAATACAATAATCATGGTATTTCCTTATTGTCAGCCTTTTGAGGCTCAGAGGCTGGCTCGGTTTTTACTGGCTCTGTTTGTTCCGGCTCTGCTGTTGCTGCCTTATCGGTATTCTTATTTCTGATACTTATCGCTGGATTGAGTAAACGAGGGACCAGCTTATCTTTGGCAATAACCAAGCATACCCGTCTATTTTGTGCGCGCCCTTCTTCCGTTTTATTATCAGCTACCGGGTATTGTTCACCATAGCCTGTTACTGACATTTGCGTCTGTTCAACGCCAAAGGTAGACATAGTCCTCGCAACCGCGGCGGCTCTAGCAGAAGAGAGTTCCCAGTTAGAAGGGTATTGATCCGTTTCAATCGGCATATTGTCGGTATAACCCTCAATAGCAATCGGATAGGGAAGCGTCTTTATAATTGCAGCTAATTTCATTAATTTTACTACTGCAGCAGGCCTAAGCTCAGCACTACCGCTATCAAACAAAGCCCCCGCTTTGATATCTAATTCAACAAAACCGTCTTGTGGATTCATATGATAATCAGAATCTTGTAACGCCGATAAGGCCTGAACCAATTGGGTAAAAGAGTCCTGTTGATTAACAGGGCTTTTCATCGCTGTGTTCATATTCTTTACTTTGGTCTCTTGGGCTATACCTTGCTGTTTATTATTTTTCTGAGCAAAGGCCGTATGCATTCCTTCCGCAAGAGTTTTGTATTTGGAAACATTGACTGATGAAATAGCATACATGACGACAAAAAAAGCAAAGAGTAGAGTGATGAAATCCGCGTAAGATACCATCCACCGGTGAGTGTCTTCATGAGGAACTGCTTTATTTTTTCTTCCGCGCATTAGTATGATGTAGTCCGTAATTATTTAACTTCAAGTTTAGCATATTGGGGCTCTCCCCACTTGCCATGGAAACCAAGCCTTCAACAATCATTTCGTCATGGTGCATTTGCTCAGCGATACAGCTTTTGATTTTATTGGCAACAGGCAGAAAAACAAGGTTTGCTAAACCAACACCATAAATAGTTGCAACGAAGGCTACTGCAATTCCAGCGCCAAGCTCACTTGGCTCAGCCAAATTACGCATAACCTGAATTAAACCCAGCACAGCACCTAAAATGCCGATCGTTGGGCTATAGCCCCCCATACTTTCAAAAACATGGGCTGCCTTCATATCTTGCTCTTCACAGCGATCCATTTCAGATTCAAGAACCTGTCTGATATTTTGCTTATCCACACCGACAACCAGTAGTTCCAAACCTTGGCGCATGAGCGGATTTTTTTCTCTTTCCAAATGCTCCTCCAGAGAGAGCAAACCAAACTGGCGTGATTTTCTGGCTAATTCGATTAATTGCTCGCGGCTTCTGTCATAGGGTTGCTCAGGGGGACGGACAATCCATGGTAAAATTCGAAATGCCCGTTTGAAGGTGTTAAAAGGCGTCTGCACCATCACCGCACCTAGGGTACCTCCTAACACAATACATAAGGCTGGAAGATTCATTAAGGAGTGAATATCTCCCCCCTCTATCATTTGCCCGACAATAATTGCCGAAAATGCCACAATTAAACCTAATATACTTAAAGCATCCATATTCTTTATCCATCATTCGGTAAGCGCGATTTTATCCGCAGGGTTGCCTGACTATGAATTTGTGAAACTCGTGATTCGCTTACCCCTAAAACCTCACCAATTTCTTTCAAATTCAAATCCTGCTCATAGTACAACGACAAAACTAAACGTTCATTTTTAGGCAGGCTCTCAATGATTTGCGCAAGATGACGCACCATATCATCGCGAAGAGCATTAAGATGTGGTTCACTAAACTCTTCGCCATCACCTTTTAAAATATCATCTGTAACACCTAGATCATCAAAACCGTAGAGTTGAGAACCTGCTGAATCTTTGAGCATCTCATGATACTCATCCAGGCTTATATTTAATTCGGTTGCAATTTCATTATCTTTAGCATCACGTCCCAAGCGGTTTTCAACCACTTTGACTGCTTCAGAGATCATTCGAGCATTACGATAAACCGAACGCGGTACCCAATCATTGCGCCGTACCTCATCCAGCATATAGCCTCGTATACGAATGCCTGCATAGGTTTCAAAGGAAGCACCCTTCGTTGCATCATAATGCCGAACAGCCTCTAGCAGACCGAGCATTCCGGCCTGAATCAAATCATCAAGCTGCACCGAATAAGGTAAACGGCCTAGCAGATGATGGGCTATTCGTTTGACTAAAATCGCATGGTTTTTAACCAGCGTTTCCTGCGTCTGTTGATTTACTTTGCCGTAGGCAGCCAAAGCATCCACGACTCCCTCCTTAGTTTCGCTTGCCTTGAAAATCTACTATCTTGGTATTCTGTCTCTGGAAACCTCGCTTTAAATCCCTGCGCAGGGTTGCCATAAAACAGTACATTATGACTAAGTCTAGCAAACTTTAAGACAAACATTTTTTTAGCGTTCGTGCCCCATTCACAGAAAGTCTGTATTTGGCGCAACCTGCGCTCAAATCCAAACTTTCACCAAAGTTCAAACATGCACCTTGAACTGCCGGTTTGTCATTCCCGCGAAGGCGGGAAACTATTTCTAGCTAAACACAGTGCCAATGTAAAGATGGTTTCCCGCCTTCGCGGGAATGACAAATGCCCTTAACTTAATGGCAGTCCCCCTTGAACAAGTATTATTTTCTTATTCACCTGCCACCAAACGCTCCAGGAAAAAGCTAGTATTACCGCCGAGTGTTTGTTTGTATGGCCAATCCTCTACTGTATCCGCTAATTGCAAAAACACCTTTGCCGCATTGGATTCAGGATAAGCAATGAGCACTGGTTTTTGTTTTTTTACCGCTTCATGCACACGTTCATCAAAAGGAATAGCGCCTAAATAGTCCAGACGAACATCTAAAAATTGTTCTGCGACTCGGTAAAGTTTGTTAAAAAGTTCACGCCCTTCCCTCGTTGATCGGACCATATTGGCTAAGACATGAAAATGACTCCATTCATAGCGCTTAGACATCACTTTGATTAAAGCATAGGCATCGGTTAATGAGGTTGGCTCGTCACAAACGATGACAATCAGCTCCTGGGATGAACGCGCAAAACTCAAGACCGTGTCAGAAATACCGGCGGCTGTATCAATGATCATATAATCCACATCATCAGTAAGCTCATTAAATGCGTCGATAATGCCAGCATGTTCAGCCGCGCTTAATTGGGTCATATACTCTGTTCCCGAAGCGGCAGGAATAACCCTGATTCCGTGGGGACCTGTTAGCATGATGTCAGTCAGATGACAGAGACCTTGAACCACATGAGACAAATTATATTTGGTGTGCAAACCAAGCATGATATCAATATTGGCCAAGCCCAAATCCGCATCCAGTAATAAAACACTCTTACCTTGTTGCGCCAATGCAACTGCCAAGTTGACTGAAACATTAGATTTGCCAACACCACCCTTACCCGCCGTCACGGCAATAACCTTGACTGGTTTTGAACGGGCTAAATTACGAAGTCCGGCAGCTTGGTCTGACGCATCTCGATTAACCTTCGACATAGAACCTCCCTGCAACGCCAAGCGGTGCATCATGTTCATTAACATTCTTTCCATCTAATTTGAGTTCCTGCTCGCTTAATTGCTCAATTAATTGATGGCGGGTTGCCATTTTAATATCCTCGGGAACTCGTTGCCCATGAGTTAAATAACTCAGTTCTACCCCTGTTTCAGCCACGGCACTCAGAATGCCTCCTATCGCCATGGCCTCATCCAGTTTAGTAATAATACATTGCTCAATACGCCCTGCCTGATAACGTTTGATAGCTTCTATCAACACCTGATAATGGTGGGTTGCTGGTAACACCAATACCGTAGAAACTGATTGCAGACGAGAGCTTAGTAAATCCATCTTTGCCTCTACCCTATCATCAGCAGGATTCATGCCTGCGGTGTCGATAAGGATCAGTTTTTTATCATTTAACTGCCTTAGCACGCGGGTTAGCGAGACATCATCTTGGGCGACGCAAACCTGTACACCAAGAATTTTGCCATAAAGCATTAACTGCTCATGGGCAGCAATTCGATAGGTATCCATAGTCACTAAACCTAGATTTTCAGCGCCGTAACGCAAAACAAAACGGGCTGCAATCTTGGCCAGGGTTGTTGTTTTACCAACACCTGTTGGGCCAACAAAGGCATAGATTCCGCCCTCTTCAACACGACGCAAATCGCGAATCACCAAAGACTCTGAAAAGCAATTTAAAACCTGCTGCCAGGCACGCTGTTGATTCAAGCCAGGATTAATGCGATTAACTAAGGCGGAGGCTGTTGTAGGACTGACACCCAGATACAATAATTTTTGCATCATCACGACATGCAAGGGTTCGCCACGTCCGGCATGACCACGTATTTGTGCCTCCAGCATACCTCTTAGGGTTTGTATTTCCTGACGCATATCATCTAGCGGCGAAGCATTCATTGGTTGCTGAGAAACCTGTGTAGGCGGCTCAGCACTGGCAATTGCAGTATTTGCCGCAAGAACTGTCTCATCAAAATCAATAGCCGCAACTATTTCGACACCGCCTTCAACCTTGCTGGAAGATAAAATAACGGCATCCGGGCCAAAAGCCGCTTTGATTTGCTGCATTGCAGTTCGTGTATCCGGTGCTATAAAACGTCTTAATTTCATAAGGAGTCCACCTATCCTACCGTGCCTATAATCCTGATTTGTTTGTTATCAGGTATTTCCTGATACGATAAAACATGCAGGTTACTGGAAATATTACGCACAAAACGTGCCAAAACCGATCTAATTCCAGGCTGCACGACCAGTACCGCCAACTCCTGTTTCGCCTGCTGCTGCGCTGCCAGCTGCGTTAGGGAGTGTTGAATCTTATCCGCCATTCCTGGCTCAAAACTTACCCCATGACCACCACTGCTTTGAATTGTATTTTGCAATAATTGTTCCAACTCTGGTTTTAAAGTAATAATCGGTAACTCTTCGTTAAGACCGCTGATTTTCTGGGTAATTAGGCGAGACAGGGAAACCCTTACCTGCGAAATCAGATAATCAGTATCCTTGGATTTCGCCGAAGCTTCCGCCAAAGTTTCGACAATCGTGCGAATATCAGACAAGGGAATATGTTCAATCAATAAGCCTTGCAGTACCTTGCTAACCGCGCCTAAGGATAAGGCATCAGGTACCAGCTCTTTGACTAGCTTGGGTGAAGAGCTAGACAATTTATCGAGTAATTGCTGAGTTTCTTCATAACCGAGTAACTGATAGGCATTTTTCTCAAGAATCTGGCTTAAATGGGTCGCAACAACTGTTGAGGCGTCAACCACGGTATAACCAAAGGTATGGGCTCTTTCCTTCTGGCTATCGTTAATCCACACCGCATCCAAACCAAAGGCTGGATCTTTGGTTTCCTGCCCTTCTAGCACACCAAAAACCTGACCGGGATTAATCGCTAACCAGCGGTCGTTAAAAATTGGCGCTTCACCCATAACAACCCCGGCAAGGCTGATCCGGTAATAATTAGGCTTGAGATCGAGATTGTCGCGAATATGCACAGTGGGGATTAGGAAACCCAGCTCCTGCGATATTTTTTTACGAACCCCTTTGATACGAGCTAGCAAGACGCCACCCTGTGAACTATCAACCAGAGGAATCAGGCGATAACCGACCTCAAGGCCAATCACATCCACGGGATTAACATCATCCCAGGATAAGTCAGCGATTGTCGGTTCAGTTAGGGCATTCGTTTTGCCCTCGCTAGTGCTTTCAATTTTAGCCATCTGTGTATTTTTCTTGATGGTCAGATAGGCAATCCCCCCCAAGCCTGAGGCTAGGATAAGGAAGGCGATATGCGGCATGCCAGGAATGATTCCTATACAACCAATAATGCCGGCAGCAATAATCATGGAGCGCGGATTGCCAAAAACCTGCTTCATCACCGCAGATCCCATATCCTGAGCACTCGATACACGAGTAACCATAATGGCCGCAGCGGTTGACAAGACGAGGGAAGGAACCTGTGCCACTAATCCGTCACCAATCGTCAATAAAACATAGTTATGCAGGGCTTGGCTAAAATCCATATTGTGCTGCAAGACACCAATAATCAAACCACCAACAATATTAATAACCAAAACCAAAATACCGGCGATTGCATCACCACGTACGAATTTGGACGCACCATCCATCGAGCCATAAAAATCAGCCTCTTGCGAAACTTCAGCCCGACGGCGAATAGCCTCTTCCTGATTAATTAAACCCGCATTCAGATCAGCGTCGATCGCCATCTGCTTGCCAGGCATAGAATCTAAGGTAAAACGCGCAGAGACCTCCGATACACGCCCAGCACCCTTGGTGACTACCACAAAATTAATCACTACAAGAATAATAAAGACCACCAGACCAACCGTGTAATTTCCACCAATAACCACCTCACCAAAGGACTTAATCACCTGGCCGGCGGCATCAGTACCAGTATGGCCATTGAGCAAAACGATACGTGTTGAGGCAACGTTCAAGGCCAGGCGTAATAAGGTGGCAATGAGGATTACCGTTGGAAAAACAGCAAAATCCAAGGGCCTTTCACTATAGATAACGGCGAGTAAGACAACCAGTGACAGAGCAATATTAAAGGTAAAAAAGATATCCAGAAGAAAGGCCGGCAAGGGCAACATCATCATGCTGAGCATCATAATCAACACCAGGGGTGTACCTAAGCCCTGTTGTAAGGATTGCCGTAGAGTGTGAAATAAGGCGTTAACGTTCATCAACCATTCTCCTCAGCATCTCGCCTTAGGTCATCTGGAATAGGCAAGTCCTGCAATATTTCAGGCTTCCTGTCGTAAGTTGCCTTATCTTTAAGTTGAAAGATATAAGCTAAAACCTGAGCAACTGCGACATAAAGTCCACGTGGAATTTCCGCATTTAATTCTGTTGAGAAATAGAGGGCGCGCGCCAGCGGTGGCACTGATAATTGGGGTATCCCATGATTCAAGGCAATTCGATTAATTTGGAAGGCAACCAAATCCTTCCCCTTAGCAACCACAACAGGCGCTCTATTACCCTTTTTCTGATAGCTCAGCGCCACAGCATAATGAGTTGGGTTAGTGAGTATAACACTCGCCTTAGGCACCTCAGCCATCATCCTTCGGCGAGAAATTTCTTGTTGCATACGCCTGATCTGACTTTTGACCTCAGGCTTACCTTCGGTTTCTTTGTATTCATCCTTGAGTTCCTGTTTGGTCATTTTTAATTGTTTTTTATGCTCATAGAGCTGAAAAGGGACGTCAATCGCTGCAATCAATATAAGAGCCCCGCTAATGAGCAAAAATGATTGAGTAACGATAGACAAACCTGAGCTCAAAGCAGCAGCCAAAGGATAACCAGTCAAAGCAATTAGGGCAGGAAGCTTGCTTTTTAATACCAAAACAGCAACCACGGCAATCAGAAAAAATTTAAGCATGGATTTAACCATCTCAACCAAGCCTTTGAGTGAAACCATGCGTTTTAAGCCTTTCACCAAGCTCAGACGGGAAAATTTTGGTTGTAAAGACTCCACACTAAAGACCCAGCCCCCCATCAGTAACGAGGAGAACACCGAGAGCAGCAAGATCATTAGCAAAAGGGGGAACACCGCTTTAAAACCAAGAGGAAACAAATAGGATAGTTTTTTCAAGGCAAACGAGGGTAAGGTCAAGACGCTACTGTCAAAGTCAAAGGCTTGACGCATCATCGACATTAATTCAGCTGACATATATTGGCCAAAGAGCACAAAGCAAGCGCCAGAAGAGAGTAAAATCATGGTGGCGTTAAAATCTTTCGAACGCGCAACCTGACCTTTCTCCCGCGCTTCTTTCAGCCGTTTAAGCGAGGGTTCTTCAGTCTTTTCCTGGGCCTGTTCTTCTTCTGCCATTAATGAAAAATCCCTATAATAAGCCGCATCCCTTCTTCCAAACTATCTGTTATCTGTGCTGCTACACCAGGCAAACTGATGCGGATAACCACCATTCCCATTATCAGGCTAATAGGAAACCCCAGTGAAAAAATATTAAGTTGTGGCGCGACCCTTGTCATCACCCCAAAAGCCAGGTTCACAATCAGCAAAGACAAAATGGCCGGTAAAGCCACTAAGACCGACTCTTTAAACATCCATCCTGAGAAGGCTATAACAGAACCAAGCTCAGATAGCCCCACATTTAACTGTCCGACAGGCAGTTTTTGAAAACTACTCAGCAAAGCATCAAACAAGGCGAGATGACCATTTAGCACAAGGAACATCAGGCTTAACATCATTTGATAAAACTGACTAACCAGAGGAACTGAGGCCTGGGTTGCCGGGTCAACCATGGTAGCAAAACCCAGACTAGCCTGCATGGATATCAACTGTCCACCAATAATAAACACCTGAAACACTAGTTGCAGAATAAAACCCATCAAGAGCCCCATCAGTAACTCATGAGCAATTAGCGCAACATAACGTCCTTCAAAATGAAGAAAGGACAGGTTTTCAGGAATAAAGGGCGCACAAATAAAGGCCATAGCAAGGGCGAAAACGACTTTGATCCTTGTGGGTACCAATAGAGATGAAACGATAGGCATAGTCAGAAAGAGGCCAGAGATACGTGGTAGTGGCCAAATAATCTGACTAAATTGAGTAATCATTGCCTGATAATTCAAATTCATGCTCAACCTATCAAATAGGGAATGTTAGTAAATAGGGTGTCGGTGTAATTCATCATCGTTTTCAGTAACCAGGGTCCCGTAAAAACTAGTACCAGGAAAGTGACAAAGAGCTTGGGAATAAAGCTTAAGCTCATTTCATTGATTTGCGTCGCAGCCTGAAACATAGCAACGATCAAACCCACGATAAGCCCAGGTATGATTAAAACCATCAGTATGATAATCGTTAGATATACACCCTCACTAAATAGTGAAAGCACTGACTCAGGCGTCATCCCTTTCCTCCAAAGTAAATCCTTTTAAATACAGCCTCTCCCTAACCATCACTGCCGTTGAGTTAAGGAAGGTTTTGTCATTCCCGCGAAGGCGGGAAACTATTTCTAGCTAAACACAGTGCCAATGTAGAGATGGTTTCCCGCCTTCGCGGGAATGACAAATGTCCTTAACCTAATGGCAGTGTCCCTAACCCTCGTCCCCCAGACAAAATAGTCCTTTCGCCCCTCTGGGGAGAGTGAAAGCACTGACTCAGGCGTCATCCCTTTCCTCCAAAGTAAATCCTTTTAAATACCGCCTCTCCCTAACCATCACTGCCGTTGAGTTAAGGAAGGTTTTGTCATTCCCGCGAAGGCGGGAAACTATTTCTAGTTAAGCACAGTGCCAATGTAGAGATGGTTTCCCGCCTTCGCGGGAATGACAAATGTCCTTAACCTAATAGCAGTGTCCCTAACCCTCGCCCCCCAGACAAAATAGTCCTTTCGCCCCTCTGGGGAGAGTGAAAGCACTGACTCAGGCGTCATCCCTTTCCTCCAAAGTAAATCCTTTTAAATACCGCCCTCTCCCTAACCATCACTGCCGTTGAGTTAAGGAAGGTTTTGTCATTCCCGCGAAGGCGGGAATCTATTTCTAGCTAAACACAGTGCCAATGTAGAGATGGTTTCCCGCCTTCGCGGGAATGACAAATGCCCTTAACCTAATGGCAGTGTCCCTAACCCTCGCCCCCAGACAAAATAATCCCTTCGCCCCTCTGGTGAGAAGGTACCCGCAGGGCGGATAAGAGGTTCTCAATTCCTCAATTAACTCAAAGCAAAACTAGATGCCAGCGATCCCAAAACCAAAGTCCACCCATCCACCATCACAAAGAGCATGATTTTAAAAGGTAAGGAAATAATAAGGGGCGAAAGCATCATCATACCCATCGCCATCAATACGCTGGCCACGACTAAATCAATAATTAAAAAGGGTAAAAATAAAATAAATCCTATCTGAAAAGCTGTTTTTAACTCGCTGGTAATAAAGGACGGAATCAAAATGGTCATAGGTACTTCAGCCAGGCTCGCATAGCTTTTATTAGAAAATTTGGTAAAAAGCGCCAAATCATTTTTGCGAGTCTGATTGAGCATAAAACCCTTAAGTGGTTCCTGTGCCTTAGCTAAGGCCTGAGGAAAATCCAGTTTCTCAGCAATATAGGGTTGTAGAGCCTGCTCATTAATCTGGTTGAAAACAGGCGCCATGACGAAGAAAGTCATAAACAGAGCGATACCAATGAGGATCTGATTCGTCGGTGTCTGCGCCATGCCAATCGCTTGCCGTAAAATTGACAGTACGATAATTATCCGCGTAAATGCCGTCATAGCCATTAACAGACCTGGAATGACACTTAGCAGGGTCATAAAAATCAGGATCTGCAAATTGACGCTATAAGTTTGTCCGCCATTTGCAGCCGGAGAAACCGTCACTGCGGGCAAGGAGGTTGCCGCTGCCTCAGCCAAGAAAGGAATAAAAAACAGAGCGATAGCAGAGCAGACACAGAAAATTCGCCTCATGATTTCCCCAAAGCTGATTTTAATAACTCAGAAAAAGAGGCTTTAGAACCCTCTGAGGAAAACCCATCAGGGCAGTCTTCGCCAAAATCATGAAGAGTATTAATAGACCCAGGCGTAACACCAACAAGTAGGAAACGATTGGCGACATTAATTAGCATTATCTTTTCTCTAGTCCCTAAATTCATACAGGCAATAATTTTTAAGCCCCTTGTAGTCGCAAACTTGCCTCCATTTAAACGCTTTAATAGCCAGGATAAGAAAACAATGGCAGCAACAACAATTAACAAACCACCCACAACACGCAGCAACTCGCCACCAGACATTAGAGCTGAATTTTGTGCGAGCGTTGTTGCATGACTTGTTATAGGCACTAAGATACCTGCCAAAAGTCTTCTCATTCCTAAGCTCATCGTAGACGCTTGATCCGTTCAGCCTTGCTCACAATATCTGTCAGGCGTATACCAAATTTATCATTAACGACCACCACTTCGCCGTGGGCAACCAAGGTCCCATTCACCAAAACATCGAGCGGCTCCCCTGCTAGACGATCCAGGGCAACAATCCCCCCCTGGTTAAGTTGCAGAAGATTGCGAATAGTCATCTTAGTCCGTCCAATTTCTACTGTGACAACAACGGGAATATCTAAGATTAACTCCATTTTCTCCACATCATTATCCTGCCCTGCAGCATTAGGCACTGGTGGATTCGTTGTTACTGCTGTCTCTGTTTGATTCGCCATACTCTTCCCCTGATAAACGTCAATTATGGATAAGAATTGACGTTAGTAACTAATTCTTTTAATAATCTTTACTGCCCGTTTATCGTTTGCACTACCTATAGTTGCGATAAAACCCGGTGTGTTTTCAATATCCAGGGTAACTACCTCATTCATCTCCAGAGGAATAAAGTCACCACTCTGCCAAGCCATTATCTTGCCTAAGGAGCTGTCGGCCTTCGCCATCACCGAACTAACGACAAGCTCAACTTCCATCAGCTCCTCTTTCAAGGACATGATCCAGTTCGGATCAATCTCATCATCTGGCCTTGCCGCCCCTAATTCCAATTGTTGCTTAATTGGCTCAACCATCGCATAAGGCATAACGAAGTAGAAGGAGCCACATTCCTTACCAAAATCAATATTAAATCGGCTGACCAGCAGTAATTCATTGGGCTCACCAATATGTACCAACTGCGGGTTAGTCTCGTCCCCAACTTTTAGGGCATCAAGCTTAATAATTGGCGCCCAGGCTTGTTCGATACAATGAACCAGTTTGCCAATAATGATTTCCATAACCCTTAATTCAGTTGCAGTAAAATCCGTTCTATCGGTTTGCGCGAGAAATTGCGAGCTGCCACCAAAATAATAATCGACTAGGTCATAAACAAAGGTAGAGTCAAATAAAATCAAGGCCTTGCCGCGTAAAGGTTTAAAGCGGCGAATAGTCATGAGTGTGGGGTTGGGTAAGGAACTTAAAAATTCTCGATGCTTAACAACAGCTAAAGGCTCTTGTTTAATTTCCAAATCCTTCGCCATTAATTGATAAATATCATTGGCAAAAAAACGAGCCGCCCTGTCATGGATTTTATCAAGAACAGGAAGCTCACCACGAACAATCCGTTCCTGATTGCTAAAATTAAGCACCTGCACATGCTCAGTGCCAGGTTCGCCCAATTCACTGCCGTTCTGATTGAACTGATCATTAGATTCAGCATTCTTAGAACTTGCAGAGGACTCACTCTCCCCATCCACTGAATTGAGCAGCGCATCAATTTCTTCCTGCGATAAAATTTCTTTTTCAGCCATAGCTAATCCGTAACACTCCAAGTACTGTCTCGATGAAACCCTTGTACAATAAGGCCGGTAGAGCTAAAGCAAGGAGCGTGCCATTTCGTTTAGATGCCCCCTCTCCACCGCGCGCAGCGTGGGGGAGAAGGCTTGGGACACTGCCATTAAGTTAAGAAAGGTTTTGTCATTCCCGCGAAGGCGGGAAACCATCTCTACATTGGCACTGTGCTTAACTAGAAATAGTTTCCCGCCTTCGCGGGAATGACAAATGCCCTTAACTTAATGGCAGTAAGGGTTAGGGAGGGGGTCAAAATCAACCTGCGCAAGCAAACATCCCCCCAGAATTGAGCTCACAAGAAAATCATGCCACACTTAAATCATCTCCTCATTGGCCTGATTTACTATGCGCTCAAAGTCTAAGCAACTTTCCAATTTTTCTAATGCGAAGCAAAGTACCTCCGATTGTTTTCGTCCCGATAATGAGGCGCAAATGGCGAATATCAATTTGGTTGGTGCCTTAGCCAGAGGTAATGGTTCAAGCTACAGTGATTGTTGCCTTAATGATCAAGGCGTCATTATTGACACAACTCGCTTAAATCATCTTATCTCTTTCGATGAAAAAACAGGGCTCCTAGTTTGTCAGGGAAGCGTCAGCTTTGCCGATCTTTTTCTAGTCAATCCTCATTATATTCCTGCGGTTATTCCAGGTACTTTAAAAGCAACCGTTGCTGGTGGGATTGCCAATGATGTCCATGGAAAAAATAATCATCAGCAAGGCAACTTCGGCCAACATCTAGAATGGATTGAATTGCAACTCGGACAGCAATCCTTATTTTGCGACCGTAAAGCGCATGCCGACCTCTTTCATGCAACCATTGCAGGCCTTGGATTAACCGGAGTTATTAAACGTGTCGGTCTAAGGATGCGAAAGGCCTCACAGTTTGTTGTCACCCATAGCGAGAAACACGATAACTGGGAAACCATGCTGGAGCGATTGCAATATAAGGGTTGCGACTATGATTATCAGGTAGCCTGGCTTGACTTGCTCAATGAGCCACGCGCCCTGCTATCCTTTGCTAATCACTGCGAAGGAGAAAATAAAAAAGACTCCTATTTGCATACCGTGCCCAAGTTACCTATCCGTTTAGTTAATGCCTGGCTAATGAAGTTATTCAACCGTTTTTACTTTAAAAGTCATCCTACTGAGGAGCGCATTTTATCCTTGCAACAGTTTAATAATCCGCTGGATACGATCAGGCATTGGAATCGCTTGTATGGCAAAAACGGTCTCCTACAATTTCAAGCTCTGTTTGATAAGGACATAGCACTGCAAGCCATTGAAGAACTACTCCAGATCATTCGCGCACATCAAGCTATCCCTACGCTAGCCGTGCTCAAATTATTTACTCAGCCAGGTGAAGGACTCTTATCCTTTGCCCAACCCGGATTTACCTTAGCTATCGATTTTATCAATAATGAACAAGCACGAAAGGCAATTAGAGCGATGAATGAATGGATTACCCAAGCAAGGGGCAAAATATACTTAGCCAAAGATCTTTTACTCACTTCCCAACAATTTGCCCAACAATACCCTAATCATGAGCGCTTTCGCGAACTCTTAACTCATTATAAGAGCAACATGCGCTCCGATATGAGTACTCGTCTGGGGATTACCCTATGACCAGCAGAACCTGGGTTATTCTTGGCGCAACCTCAATCATTGCAGAAGAGTTTGCAAAACTAGCAGCACAGGCGGGTTATTCCTTGCTCTTGGTGGGTCGACACAAAGAACAGCTTGCGGTTATCGCGGCTGATCTAGGTCTGCGTTATAAGATTGAATGCGCTGTGCAACAGATTGATTTTTCAGGTGATTTAAAACGACTTTTAACGCTTTTGCAGACCAGTCCTAATGAAATTGATCTGTTCATTGCCTTTAGTTCGATTATAGAAAACTTTGACCTAGATGAACAAAATATCGAGCAACTGCTCAGAGTGAATACCATAGCTACCGTACAAATCATCAACAATTATATTCATCGCTCACAAAGCCAGCACCGCATGATTTTTTTAAGTTCGGTTGCAGCTTGCCGCGGGCGGGCAAAGAATAGTCTTTATGGCGGTTCAAAAGCATTGATTGAAACCTATCTGCAGGGTTTGCAACAGGCGTCTCAGGGACAATTACAAATTACTATAGCCCGACTTGGATTTATTGACACCACCCAAACCTTCGGCCTGCCAGGCATTTTCTACGCATCTCCACCCGAGGCCTGCGCTAAAGCCTGTTGGCGCGCATCTTATGCGGGAAAGAGGTTTATTTATCATCCTTTTTTTTGGCGCTACATTATGGCAATTATTAGTCGTTTACCTTTTTTTATTTATAAGAAAATGAAAATCTAATACGCCTAGACAACACGAATTCTCGCGGCTTGACACGTCATCCTGAGCGCAGCGAAGAATTCCGGGATTAGCACAGTGCCACATTCAGGAGATCCTTCGCTACGCTCCCAAAGACGTACGTCATGTCGAACGCAGAGAGACATCTCCTGATGTGTAGCACTGTGCTAATCCCGGAGATCCCTCACTATATTCGGGATGACGGGGTCTTTACCGATGATTGCCCCAAAGGGGCTGGGGCGCTCAGGATGACGCAGATAAGGCCTTAGCGAAACAGCTTTATCATCGGTAAAATTGTGGGGATTAAATGAAAAAATTGCAGGATGTAAATGATTAGCACAATTAAAACTAATAAATTCAGTAAGCTTTTAATTGCCCCGGCCATGGGGATAAAAACATTTATCAGCCACATTGCTACCCCAAAAATAATAATCAGGGCAAATAAATTAAGTAGACCGCTCATAGACTTCCCTTATCAATGGCTTCTTTTTAATTGTAGTACAATTGCTCAGTCAATTCAGAAGATGTAATATCGGACAGTTTCGATAATTTTAATGCATATCAAGTGAGGACAAGATGCCAAGAGAACTTGCGATAAAAGCACTCAAACAAGCGACAGATGTAACAATTCCTGCAATCCTGGCAGACAATGTAATCGACAACAAATTCCTTGATGAAAAATTACTAACTAGCAAAATCTTTCTTCTTTCCCAACAAAATAAGCCTCATGTTTCTTTGTTAGAACAGGAGGTTGATGAGGAAGCTTTTAATGTAGTCACGAGCTATAAAGAAGCGATGAGAAAGGCTGTAGGTCATATAGAATTAGTTAGCAAAAATAATCTAAAGCTCATACCAAAGGATATTCGTGGTGAAATTCTTGGTCATCTTCAGAAAGATAATGCTGTTCTTTTAGAACATTTACTTAAGCAAAGCGAACATGCACCCGGAATTTTAGAAGATTACAATTACGCACTCCGCGTTGCAGCAAACGGTGCTATTCGTTGTTTGACTCATTTATTGAGTACAAGAATTCCAGATATCATGGACCCAGGCCCAAAATCTGGAAGAATTGCCTTAGACTATGCTATCGAAAACGGGCATCCTTCCTGCGTAGCTGCCTTGCTTAAGGCTAAAAATACCCTGGACTTTTATAATCCTGCCGGCCAATTGCTTTATGGAAAATCCCCAAATCGCCCTATTGATAAGCTGCAAACCTTAGCTGAAAAGGATGATGAGAAAGCGGCAAGTATCAGAAAAATTATCTTGGACGTTTTCAAGGGCCCAGAAGGGCGAGGGTCTTTAACTTCTGAGAGGCAAGTTAGTGAGATTAAACAGATCATTGCTAAGCAGCAAGTACAACATAGAGCCTATGAGTTAGCGTAGAGCCTACGAGTTTTAGAGAGTAGGCTGTGGCTTTGTGTACCCTCTCCACCGCGCGCAGCGTGGGGGAGAGGGTACACAGGGGCGCATGAGCTGGACCTTACCAGTCATTTTTTGTATAGCTTTCTAAGTGCCCCCCCAATTATCGCGTATAATCAAAATATGACTTCGATTCCTACGCCCCTAGCCTGGGCTCATCCCTTAGTTCGCGAGTGGTTTAGCAATAAATTCGGCTCACCAACAGAACCTCAGGAACAGGGCTGGCCATCTATTTTGGCAGGCTATACTACCTTGATTTCTGCACCGACAGGTTCAGGAAAGACCTTTGCTGCCTTTTTAATTTGTATTGATAAGCTAGTTAGACAGGCTCTGGCTGGTAATCTTGGCAGGCAAACTGAGGTTTTATATGTTTCTCCTTTAAAAGCCTTGACCAATGATGTGCAAAAGAATCTCTTGGAACCGCTGAGTGAAATCCAGCAACTTGCCAAGGATCAAGGTTATTCCATGGAAGAAATAGAGGTTGCAGTGAGAACCGGTGATACTCTGGCGCGGGACAGGCAGGCTATGTTGAAGAAGCCGCCGCATATTTTGGTCACAACCCCGGAATCCTTTTATTTACTGCTTACTGCTGAAAAGAGCCGGGCGATGCTAAGTACGGTTCAAACACTGATCGTCGATGAAATTCATGCCTTGGCTAATAACAAACGTGGTTCCCATTTGTCCCTCTCAATGGAACGTTTAGACGCAATCACTCTGCAGAAACCAGTGCGAATTGGCCTCTCTGCAACACAAAAACCACTTAGCCTGGTCGCTGATTTTCTAGCAGGCTCAAACAGTCCAACCCCTAGCATTATCAATATCGGCCATGCCCGCCAACTTGAGTTGACCGTGGAAGTACCTGAGATCGAATTAGGTCCAATTGCCAGCAATGCAATCTGGGATCAGATCTATGATCGGATTGCCGAGCTAGCCCGGCAAAATCGCTCTACTCTGGTGTTTGCCAACACCCGGCGCTTAGCCGAACGCGTCGCCCATCATCTTTCGGAAAGACTGGGTAAAGAAAAGGTAGCAGCCCATCATGGCAGCTTATCGCGTAAACTTCGCCTGGCTGCGGAGCATAATTTAAAAACAGGCCAATTACAGGTTTTGGTTGCGACAGCCTCCTTAGAATTAGGGATTGATATTGGTACGGTTGACCTGGTTTGCCAGCTCGGTTCGCCCAGGGCAATTGCTATTGCCTTACAGCGAATTGGCCGTGCAGGCCATTGGCATGGCGCTATTTCCAAGGGAATCTTTTTTGCGACCACAACCGATGAATTACTCGAATGCGCAGCCTTGGTTTATGCCATTCGCAGCGGTGACCTCGATCGCCTACTTGTCCCTGAGGAACCCTTAGATATTCTGGCACAGCAAATTGTGGCATCCTGCGCAACCAATGATTGGCAGGAAGAGCAATTATTTGCATTGGTGAAACAAAGCCATCCCTATAAAGACCTGACGCGGGAAACCTTCAATAGTATTTTGGAGATCTTAGCTGAAGGCATTGCCGGTTCACGTGGTCGCTATGGCAGCTATCTCTTTCGCGATCAGATCAATGGCCTGGTAAAGGCGCGGCGCGGTAGCCGTTTAACGGCAATTACCAGTGGCGGTGCAATTCCAGAGACTAATTTATTCACGGTCATCACAGAATCTACAGGGACTGTGGTCGGTACGCTTGATGAAGATTTTGCTATCGAATCAAACCGTGGCGATATTATTTTGTTGGGTAATACCTCCTGGCAAATTAAAGGCATTGAAAGTAAAAAAGGACGAATGCTCGTCGAAGATGCCCATGGCGCCCCGCCCACTGTCCCCTTTTGGGTTGGAGAAGCACCAGCTCGCACAGAGGAGCTCTCGCTCCATCTATCCAATCTGCGTAAAACCATCAATACGATGTTAACTAGCAAAGAGGATAGCCAAGCAGCTAGCACCTGGCTAACAAGCCATTGCGGATTAACTAAAGCAGCTGCCGAGCAAATCATTCATTACATCTTGACCGGACGCGCCCTGCTAGGCACAGTCCCTACCCAGGAAACCATTATTGCCGAGCGCTTCTTTGACGAATCCGGCGGCATGCAGCTGATTATCCATTCGCCCTTTGGCGCAAGGATCAATAAAGCCTGGGGCCTAGCCCTAAGAAAACGATTTTGCCGTTCCTTCAATTTTGAATTACAGGCTGCAGCAACTGACAATGGCATCGCCATTGCCCTGGCAGAACAGCATAGTTTTCCTCTGGCTGATGTCTTTGATTTTCTTCATCCAAACACCCTTAGCGAGGTGCTAACCCAGGCTGTTTTGCAATCCCCCATTTTCACAACAAGATGGCGCTGGGTTGCGATGCGCTCCCTTGCCTTGGTGCGCTTTCGTGGTGGTCGTAAGGTTCCGCCTAATATCTTGCGCATGCTCTCTGATGATCTCTTGGCCGCCGTCTTTCCCGATGCCGCAGCTTGTCAGGATAATTTGGCGGGACAAGACATAGAGCTTCCCGAGCATCCGCTGATCATTGAAACAATGAAAGACTGTTTAACCGAAGCGATGGATTTGCAGGGCTTAACCAAGCTCCTAGAAACTATCAAAGCAGGAAAAATAGACTGTATTGCGGTTGACACCCCCACACCTTCGGTCTTTTCCCATGAAATTTTAAATGCCAATCCCTATGCCTTTCTTGATGACGCACCCTTGGAAGAACGGAGGGCTCGGGCAGTAGAAATGCGCCGAGTGTTGCCAGACTCCTTAGTGCGTGAATTTGGCCGCTTAGATCCAGCCGCCATTACAGAAGTCCAGCAGCAGGTATGGCCTGATCTTAGAAATGCGGATGAATTACATGATCTCCTGCAAACCTTAATTGCTTTGCCAGTCGAAATCCAATTAAACGAGATACAAAAATCAGCGCCTCTATGGTCGGTCTATTTTGCTGAATTAGTCCAGCAAGGCCGTGCCGGTAAAGCCTTTGTTGCTGAGCGAGAGTTTTGGCTAGCTACAGAAAAATTCGCAACCTTTCGCTGCCTCTACCCTGCCGCTGTTTTCCATAATCAATTCCTTGATCTAGGCCGGCAAGCACCTGAGCATGCTGAAGCCTTAACCGAAGCAATCCGCGGATGGCTGCAGTACTTAGGACCAACTAGCCAGCCCGAATTGGCAGCAATTCTGCAGTTAAGTCACTCGGATATCGAGCAAACCTTGTTGCAACTTGAAGCGACAGGCCTGGTTCTACGCGGCCATTTCCGAACAATGGACAAGGAACAACTTGAATGGTGCGAAAGGCGATTATTAGCCAGAATCCATGCCCTTACCCTAGGAATTTTGCGTAAGGAAATTGAACCCGTTACAGCAGTTCAGTTTGTTAACTGGCTTCTGAACTGGCAACACCTAAGCCCCGGCTCGCAGGTCAGAGGGGAACGAGGCTTACTGGAGGTCATCAAACAGTTACAAGGCTTTGAAATTCCCGCAAATGCCTGGGAGAAGCAAGTCTTTGCCAAACGAGTGATTGACTACGATAAGGATTGGCTCGATCGCCTCTGTTTCACCGGCGTCATCGGCTGGGGACGCCTCTCCCCTCATCCAGTAATACTCGCTAATAATGAAGACCAGGAAAATACCCCAGCAAAGCGGATCACGCCGACAAGCATTTCTCCCATTACCTTCTTTGTCCGCGAAGATTCAGCCTGGATGGCTGGAATGCAGCAATTTAACCAAGACGATTTACAGGTTTTAAGTCATGTTGCCCAAAGTATTTATGCTTATTTACGCGAGAATGGCGCTTCATTTTTTAACGATATTTTGCAAGAGATTGGCCATCTTCGAACAGAGGTTGAGATCGGGCTCTGGGAATTAGTTTCTGCGGGGATTATCACTGCGGATGGCTTCGATAATTTGCGCGCCCTAATCGACCCCAAACGCCGTAACGGCAGGCCAAGGCATCGTGTCAACTATTACCATCAAGCCTCAGGACGTTGGTCCTTATTAAAAACCCCTAAAGCAATAGCCCCAGAACAGCAAATGGAAGCCATCTGTATGAGGCTGCTTAAACGTTATGGGGTTTGCTTTCGTGAATTGCTGGTGAAAGAAAAAATTATCCCCAGTTGGCGTGATCTATTAATAAGTTTTCGCCGCATGGAAGCCAAGGGAGAAATCCGGGGTGGCCGCTTTGTTAGCGGCTTCGCTGGCGAGCAATTCGCCCTACCCTATGCAGTAGACTCTCTTCGCGCGTTCAGGAAAAAAGACTTAGATAGTGAAATCATCGCTATTTCTGCTATTGACCCTTTAAATCTTGTCGGTCTTATTTTACCGGGAAAACGTGTGCCTTCGTTTTCGGGGAAAGAAGTGAATTTTAAATGAAACCTTGATTAACTTAACAGCAGTCCCTAACAGCCTATACCTGCAAATTTTACGTAGTTGGCTTAATAATTCCTCAAGTATATCGGCTTACCATTGGCCACTCTGATTAATTCAAAAAATGGAAATTTAAATTGCATTAGCAGCTCAATCTGACTTCCGGCGATAAGGAAAACCTAGACCAGGATTTTGCTAAGATTCCCGCAGCTGTCACTTTACTTAGTTTAGCTGTGAATACCCTTGGCAACCTAAGTGTTAAAGAATTTGCTCAAGTCCTTGCTGCAATTCCGGCAACTGTCACTCAGATTGATCTAAGGTCTAATAATGGTGAATGAAGTATCCAAAGAGTCTTGACTCCCCTGATTGGGTTATCCCAGCAGAAAGAATTACCTTTTGATATTGTTAACCATATTCTTTGACAACTAAGCCCTAATCCTCCAACTCTTAGCAATAAACAGGTCTCAGAGTTCCGTTTTTTAAGTAAGGAGCAAGCTAGGGTGAGTGAGGTAGAAGAGAGCAAAGCTAATCTGGTTGTTGGTTGATGACCTTGTTGTGTGGATTGAATGTAGCCTGGATGCAACGAAGCGCTGAGTGATTCTGGCATTTTTTAATCAAAGTATCATTTAGATACCTATGTGAATATTAATCAGCTACTTTGATTTATATCTGTGTCGTTCCCGCGTAGGCGGGAAACCATCGTGCAAAACAAAGTGAGGAACCACTTTGAGAAATGGTTTCCCGCCTACGCGGGAATGACACAAAAAAAGAACAGAAAGAACTTATATGGCACATGCTTTCTGTTTAAAAAAATGCCAGAATCACTCAGCGCTTCGTTGCATCCAGGCTACGGACTGTTCGGAACATGAACAACGAGCTCCACACAATAATGCCTCTCAATAATGCCCTAAGTTCAACAACCTATTATTGGGCACTTTGATTAATTCAAAAGAATGGAGATTTAAATTGCATCATACGCTCTATCTGATTACCTGTGATAAGGAAGAACTAGACCAAGACTTTGCTACGATTCCCACTGGTACCACTTCACTGACTTTGAGCGCAGATACCCTTGGTAATCTAAGCGTTACAGGATTTGCTCAAGCCCTTAGAGCTATTCCAGCCTCTGTTAATGCAATTGATTTGAGCGCGAATAACCTTGACGAACTAAGTACTACAGACTTGGCTTTAGTCCTTGCTGCAATTCCTGCAACTGTCACTTCGATTAATCTAAGGAACAATAATTTATTTATAAATAAATCCTTTGAACAACGCGATAATCTCCTTCGCGCCTTAGCCCCTCATGAACAACATGGCCGTCTTAGCCTAGCTAAGAATGGTGAATCGAGTATAGGAAGAGCCTTAGCTCCCTTGATTGAGCTATCGCGCCAGAATGGGGGAGTGCTTATCGATGTTGTTAACCATATTCTTCGCCAACTAAGCCCTAATCCTCCTCTTCTTAGCAATAAACAAGTCTCAGAATTCCGCTTTTTTAGTAAGGAACAAGCCAAGGCGAATGAGGTGGAAAAGAGCAAAGCTAATCTGGTTGTTGTTAGATAAGGTCAGTTATGGATTGGGGCAAACACCAGATCCGTGAAGTCATTTTTTTAAATGAAACCTTGATTACGCCACGTAGCGTAATCAAGGTTTTCCTTAGATCGTGGGAGTGACCTTCGTTTATTTCTTTTGCTCGGGAACGAAGCAATTTCTCACTTGCTTTTTCTGTAATTCATTAACGAATTTCGCGCTATTTTTAGCGTAATATTTTTTTAATAACTCATTCATAGCAATCTCCTAGTTAAAAATAATTTAGTTACAAAAAAAATCCCTTTATCTTTCCGAATCCCTGCGGCTTGACCGCGGGGTCTATCTAGCCTGCACCACCGGCAGATCCCGCGGTCAAGCCGCGGGAATTCGACTCTTTTGCGGGGGGCTTATTTCCCATTCAACTAATAATTTTCGGCTGGTGATGGATGTATTCACCAAAGATGTCCATGCAGTCTTCATGATACTTTTGCGTAAACAAAATGTGAGTGTGCCAGACGATATCCGCAATAGGTTCAGGTTGAAGTAGCTTGTCGCTTTTTGCTTCACGTTTTTTTAAAACGGTCTTAAGAAATGTCCGATAAGCAACGATCGCTTCATCAATAGCATCAAGCGGCCACTCATAGCCGCCCTCTTCGTTGCTCATGGAGAGTTTAATTTTGACAAGGGATAAATCTAAAAGATCAATCTTTTTAATAGTTGAAAGAACATCCAAAAAGATCACCATCTAGCTAAACAATCTTGATTTGAGACAATATTGCAAAAAATAAGGCATGTCAATTGCTTTTAGCTTTTAATAAATCTCTGATTTCAACAAGAAGCGATTCCTCTTTTGTCAGTTTTTCAGGCTCATTTTCTTTTTTACGCTGCACTAAATTAATAAATTTAATCACCAAAAAAATGGCGAAAGCAATAATAGTAAAATCGATTATAGACTGCAGAAAAGAACCCCATTTCACCACAGCATCGCCGATTTTCAGGGATTTATCGGCAATATTAATACCCCCTAAAAGTAGACCAATCAACGGCATGACTATTCCTTCAACCAAGGAAGAAACAATTTTACCGAAGGCGGCGCCAATAACGACAGCTACAGCTAAATCCATGACATTACCGCGCATTGCAAACTGTTTAAATTCGCTGAAAAAACTCATTGAAATCTCCATGCAGTCCAATTTAGTTATTAGATTACCTAGGTAGACATAAAAAAGAAATACGAAGTAATATAAGCGCCTTTAAGTTTCATGATTAGGGGCAGTTTAATATGGGGAAATCATGTGATGAAATTGATCATGAATCAATAGTTACGAGCTTCTACCGCCATATTTTAAAGCGAGCCCCCGATCCCCATGGCATGGAGACCTTTCTTGGGCTAATCGAAAGAAAAGGGATTAGTGACAGCATTGAGCAAATGTTTTCATCATTTTTTAGCTGTGATGAATTCTTAGCCTTGAACCCGCAAAAAAATGACAGCTCATCTTTAAGCCAATACCCTCAGAGTGAGCTGATCAATGGAAAGCCTATTTCTCATATTGTTTCTTTAGGGACTCACTGCCTTGCTAGTGGGATCTTACAAAAACATAACCTGAAAAAATATTCTCTTCCTTTTGATTGGATTTTTACATCGCCAAATTCCATTATGGATTGCTTTGAAAATAATTTTGAGCGTTTTCTTGACCGTAAATATTACCGCTCTATTAAAAGGGCAACAGGGGAACCGGGTGCGCATCACTCTTGGTATTTAGACAATCATGGGATTAGCGACTTCTTTACCCATCGTGATCCCGTCAATGAAAAGGACTATGCCTATTATCAGCGGACTGTTGATCGTTTCAAGCGCCTGATGCTTAAGGATGAGGCTAAGCTGTTTATTATGATTTCTGATCCCTGGCATGATTTAAGAAAACACTTTGTTGATTTATCATCTGCTGTAAATTCGCTCACGAAAGACGCAGCATTGATTTGTATTCAACTCCGACCCTGGGAAGCATTCAATCGCATGCGGCTTGTTGAAAAAAATAAAAACAATGCTCTTTATGAATTCACTCCCTGTTCAAAAGAGTCAGGCGCGTATTTTTCTGAATTAGTTGATGAGTTGGAAATTATTCGGTTGATTGGTCAATATAATGTTCAATTGGTTGAAAGGCTCTGAGAAGGTTTTGTCATTTCCGCGAAGGCGGGAAACTATTTCTAGCTAAGCACAGTGCCAATGTAGAGATGGTTTCCCGCCTTCGCGGGAATGACGAATGCCCTTAAGTACTCCCCAGAGGGGAGAAGGTGCCCAAAGGGTGGATGAGGGGAAATAGCCCCTCACTGAGCCGGTGCTACAGCCACCACCACAGCAGGAGCAGCTCGGGATTCATCGCGGCTATCCCCTTCCAAATGGAAGACATTGTGCAGAGCTCGCACGCCTTCATCCAGTAAAGAGGAATCAATTAATACCGATATTTTAATTTCAGATGTCGCAATTAATTGGATATTGATCCCTTTTGAGGCCAAGGTCTTGAACATAATAGATGCAATTTCTGGATGGCTTTTAAGGCCGGCACCCACTAATGACAATTTCGCTAAGTCATTTGCTCCAACTACATTATCAGCCCCTAAGTCTTTGACTAATTTTCGTAATTGTTTGAGCGTAGCCTGGTATTCATCGCGGTGCACGGTGAAGGTAAAATCTGTTTTGTCATGGGTAGATAAATGTTGAACAATCATATCAACATTTATACCTATTTCAGAAATTTCACTTAAGATACCTGAAGCAATGCCTGGTGCATCGGGTACACCAGTTAAGGTCACCTTCGCTTCATTTCGGCTGAACGCAATGCCAGTCACCATCGGTGCTTCCATAGCGTTTTTCTGCTGATAAGTAATTAGCGTGCCTGGGCCTTCTTCTGAGGAAGACAAAACCCGCAGGGGTATATTGTACTTGCCGGCAAATTCTACCGCCCTTATTTGTAAAACCTTGGCACCTAAGCTCGATAGTTCCAACATTTCTTCAAAGGTAATCTGTTCCAGCCGCTTAGCATCGGGAACCACTCTGGGATCAGTCGTATAAACACCATCTACATCGGTATAAATTTGACACTCATCAGCATTCAGAGCAGCTGCTATTGCCACAGCAGTGGTGTCTGAACCACCACGGCCTAAGGTCGTAATATTGCCGTCTTTATCAACCCCCTGAAATCCTGCAATAACAACGACCTTGCCTTGTTCAAGATCATGCAATATTGGTTGGGTATCTATGGCTTGAATACGAGCCTTTTTAAATTGGCTGCAGGTTTGTATTCGAGCCTGCCCACCTGTATAGGAACGTGCGCTAATCCCACGATTAATTAAGGCCATAGCCATTAAAGCCATTGAAACTTGCTCACCAGTGGCTACTAGCGCTGCATATTCGCGCTCATCAGGACACTCACTGATCTCGTTTGCCAAACTGATAAGCTTGTCAGTTTCCCCACTCATTGCGGATACAATCACCACAACACTATGTCCGGCTTGCTTTGCCTTTGCTACTAGATCCGCTGCATGATTAATGTGCTTAAGCGTAGCAAGCGACGTTCCCCCGAATTTTTGGACTAATAATGCCATTTCAGCGCCCCGTCATTATGTTAACCCGCGTGCTCAGCGATCATTGCTTGAATCTGTGAAATCTTATCGTCCAGATCATCCGGAACACGTCCTCCACCTTGAGCCATATCCTCGCGTCCGCCACCTTTACCACAGAGATGCTTAACCAGCATCGCCGCAGTGGGTACACGTCCCAAAAGGTTTTTGCTCACTCCAGCAACAACGTTCATCTTCTCTTGTTCAATAGCAATCAATACGATTACTGCATTTTCCATGCTCGATTTTAGTTGATCGAGCGTAGTTCGCAGTGTCTGACTATCCATCGAGCCTAATTGCTTAATCAGCAAGTTCACATCATTTATTTTCTGTACATCAGCAAGTAGATCAGCGCCTGATTTTGCGACTAATTTCGCCTGTAAACGCGCCAATTCTTTTTCTTGTTGTTTACTCTCATGCAAAAATTGTGACAATTTATCGCGGACATTGCTTGTATTTGTTTTCAGTTTTGCCGCCATTTCATCCAGCATTTCCAGCTGTTGGTTCACCCAATTCAATGCATAAGCGCCGGTAACCAGCTCAATTCGCCTTACGCCGCTTGCAATACCATATTCAGCACTAATCTTGAAAAGGCCAATATCACCAGTGCGAGACGCATGGGTTCCACCGCAAAGTTCTTTGGAAAACTCACCCATTGACAAAACTCGTACTGCATCACCGTATTTCTCGCCAAACAAAGCGACTGCCCCGCTTTGCTTTGCTTCATCAATATCCATAATCTCGGTAACGATTTCATCATTGTGGCGAATTCTGTCATTCACCATGACCTCTAATTGCCGCAGTTGCTCTGGCGTCAAAGCTTCATAATGAGAAAAATCAAAGCGGGCACGTTCTGCGTCAACTAGGGAGCCCTTTTGTTGCACATGTGCACCGATAACTTTTTTCAGCGCGGCATGCAATAGATGGGTTGCACTGTGATTTAAGCGTATTGCCGCACGTCGTTCTGCGTTGATATGCGCACTCACTTCCTGGTTAATAGAGAGTTCACCCTCCAGCAATTCACCATAATGGACGATTGCCTGACCAACACGTTGGGTATCATCAACGCGAAAAATGGTTTTTCCATCGATTAGCTTGCCGCGATCGCCAACCTGGCCACCACTTTCTGCGTAGAAGGGTGTATTTTTAAGAATTACTGCTCCTTTGCTACCCTTCGTTAATTTTGTGACTTTTTGATTGTCGCAAAGCAAGACTAAGATCTCAGAATGCAAACTTTCTTCGTTATAGCCATGGAATTCCGAGGACTCTGAAAACTGCGCTGAATTTGAATAATCGACATTAAATTGACTTGCAGACTGCGATAATTCCCGTTGATGTTGCATGCAATTATTAAAGCCAGTCATATCGATGGTTAAACCTTGTTCACGAGCGATATCAGCGGTCAAATCGATAGGGAAGCCATAGGTATCATAGAGTTTAAAGGCAACCTCGCCGGCAATTTCCTTATCTTTCAAGGATTGAATTTGCTCCTGTAATAAGCGCAATCCCTGTTCAAGGGTACGAGCAAATTGGTTTTCTTCCTGTGATAAAACACGCTCAATTTGCTGTCTGTGACTAACTAATTCAGGATAAGCCTCGCCCATAACATCGATAAGTGGCTCTACCAGATTACAGAAAAACGGTGTTGGCAAGCCTAATTTATTGCCGTGACGGATTGCGCGACGAATAATTCGGCGCAGCACATAGCCCCTACCCTCATTAGAAGGCATAACCCCGTCAGCAATCAGGAATGAACAAGCTCTGATGTGATCAGCAATCACTTTCAATGAGGCATGTTCAGGATCGATAGAAGGAGCAATAGCACAGATCGAGCGAATCAGATGTTGGAAAATATCGATGTCATAGTTATTGTGAACCCCTTGCACAACCGCCGCTATCCGTTCAAGACCCATTCCGGTATCAACAGAGGGTTTGGGTAAGGGATGCAGATACCCTTCCTTGTCACGGTTATATTGCATGAATACCAGGTTCCAGATTTCGATGTATCGATCGCCATCTTCTTCCGGGCTACCTGGAGGACCGCCGGCAATTTCTGCTCCATGATCGTAAAAAATTTCAGTACAGGGGCCGCAGGGTCCTGTATCCCCCATTGACCAGAAGTTATCCTTCTCGCCACAGCGTGAAAAACGTTCAGCGGAGACGCCCATTTCCTTGAGCCAGATATCCGCTGCTTCATCATCGTCTTTATAAACGGTAACCCATAAACGTTCAGCAGGTAATTTCAATACTGTAGTCAAAAATTCCCAAGCATAGCGAATGGCTTCACGCTTGAAATAATCACCAAAGCTAAAGTTACCCAACATCTCAAAGAAGGTATGATGCCTTGCGGTATAGCCAACGTTTTCCAGATCATTATGCTTTCCACCGGCGCGGACACAACGCTGAGAGCTGACCGCCCGGGTATAAGCCCGAGGCTCTAAACCCAAAAAGGTATCTTTAAACTGCACCATGCCTGCATTGGTGAAGAGTAAAGTTGGATCGTTACCAGGCACAAGTGAACTTGATTCAACAACCTGATGTCCTCTGGCAGCAAAATAATCAAAAAATGCTTGTCTTATCTCTGAACTTTTCATGCTTATAGTCATTTCACCGTTATCAATCGTTTATGTTAGATTCACCTAATTTCCCAATCAGTCCGGGCAAGTTTTATTCCCCTACGCCCACTGCCATTAAGTTAATGGTATTTTATAACCGTTCGCAAAGAACTTCGAATCAGAAACCCCTCATCTATCCTTCAGACACCGTTCTTTGAGAGGTCTGTGCGCAAGCACAGGTCTCGAAGCGTCACAGAGTGCAAGGCTTCGAGACAGCCTAAAGGCCTCCTCAGCCCGAACGGCCTTGATGTAGCGTCCTTAACTTAATGGCAGTGAGCTTGACCGCGGAATCCATGAAGCTTTCGCTACTACCAGATCCCGCGGTCAAGCCGCGGGAATTCGGGATTTTTCTGGGACTACGCATTTTTGTCCCGTACAAAGCCTTTTTAACCGCGAATCAACGCTATAACACCAGCGATAATCTCCGTGGAAAATCCACGGTATAACAAAAAGCGCTGTCGCTTCTGTAACTCGTCAAAAGGAACATCATCCTGATTTTTGTATTTCTTCTGCCAAACCGCTAAGGCATAAGTCACCCAATTGTCTTGCTCTTGTTCAAGAGCTTGCGCAATCAAAGCACGGTCTATGTGCTTTGATTGTAGTTCCTGGCTTATTTTTATTGGGCCAGAACCTTGGCGAATCCGTGCCCGGCATAAGGAATCCACAAAACGTTCATCGCTTTGCAAACCCAGGCGCTGGCATTCAGCAATTGCTTCAGAAACCTCTGAGGTCGCAAAGCCTTTTAGTACTAACTTATCTGCTAATTCCCTTGCACCATGCTCGCGCCTGGCTAACAGGCGCAGAGCAGAGTCAAATGCCTTAGTCATCGATACTCTCAAACTCCTCAGTCTCGTTTACCGGTAACTGCTTTGTCAGTAATTCAGCTCTGATCTGCTGTTCCAGCGTTGCAGCAATTTGAGGATGTTCTTTTAGGTACATACGGACATTGTCCTTACCCTGACCTATTTTCTCTTGCTTATAGGAATACCAGGCACCCGATTTCTCAATAAGGCCAAGCTGAGCACCAAGGTTAATAATTTCGCTTTCACGCGAAATACCCTCGTTATAATAGATATCAAAATCTGTCGTTTTGAAGGGAGGTGCGACCTTATTCTTCACGACTTTCACACGAGTTTCGCTACCAAGAACCTCATCACCCTTTTTAATGGAGCCAACACGTCGAATATCAAGACGAACAGAAGAATAAAACTTCAGGGCATTACCACCAGTTGTGGTTTCTGGATTACCAAACATAACACCAATTTTCATACGAATCTGGTTAATGAAGATAACTAAGGTATTAGAGCGCTTGATATTGGCTGTTAATTTACGCAGAGCCTGAGACATTAAGCGTGCTTGTAGACCAACATGGGTATCACCCATTTCACCTTCAATTTCGGCCTTGGGTGTTAATGCAGCGACGGAGTCAATAATGATCACGTCAACAGCAGCAGAGCGAACCAGCATATCAGTAATTTCTAAGGCTTGCTCACCAGTATCAGGTTGAGAAACCAACAGTTCATCAACATTAACACCTAGTTTTGCAGCATAACTTGGATCAAGGGCATGTTCTGCGTCCACGAAGGCAGCCGTTCCGCCTTTCTTCTGGCACTCAGCGATAACCTGAAGAGTCAGGGTTGTTTTTCCAGATGATTCAGGACCGTAGATTTCAACGATTCGTCCCTTGGGTAAGCCGCCTATACCTAGAGCAATATCAAGCCCTAAAGAACCTGTTGAAATTGCTTCGATATCGCGCGATATAGAGCTGTCGCCCATACGCATCACAGAACCTTTGCCAAACTGACGTTCGATTTGCGCGAGAGCGGCACTTAATGCTTTTTGTTTATTGTCTTCCATAAAGTCACCCGAGTAGTATGCAAAGCGCAAATTATACATAGTTATTGGCTTACAGCAAATTATCCTTATCTAAGGAAAACCTTGATTAGGCTGCGTGCATCAAGGCTACGATTTGTTAAATAAGTGTAGCCTTGATGCAGTGCAGCCCTGAGTGATTCTGACATTTTTTTAATCAAAGCATCATTTAGATACCTATATGAGCATTAATCAGTTACTTTGACTTATATGTGGGTCGTTCCCGCCTACGCGGGAATGACACACAAAAGCACAGAAAGAACTTATATGGCACATGCTTTCTGTTTAAAAAAATGCCAGTATTCCTCAGAGCGCAGCCTAATCAAGGTTTCATTTAAAATTCACTACTATGGATGCTTATTTTGTTCAGTATAAATCACAATGCGCCAATTTCACCCAAAATTATTGCCTTCCCAGCGTCAACATGAAACAATCCGCGCTAATTTATCCCTTCCTGTCAATATAATGAAAAAAACGCTTGTTCTTCCATTACTTTCAGCCTGCTCCATTAGTTGGGCAGCCAATCCCATTAATTTGCATCAGGCGCCTTTGAGTGAATTAAAGCAATTTTCATTTTCACAACAGGCAAAAACCGCGGCTTTACCAACTAAAAATGTGAATAACTTAAAAAAGGTCAATCAGACAAAGCAAGCTAATTTGGTCATTACGCGATACCAACAACTCTATCAAGGAATCCCAATTGTTGGCGCCCAAGTCACTGTGAGCCAAAACCCCAAAATTCATGGGCTAACTAGCGGCCAGGTTAATGGGCATTTATTTAATGATATTCAACTGAATACCAAACCAACACTGAATTCGCAGCAGGCACTGCAATTGGCTAAAGAGCGCTATGCCGGCAAAGCAGAAACAAGTGAGGAAAAGTCTGAGCTGCAAATTAGGACAAATAAAGATAACCAACTCGGCTTAACTTACCTAGTTTCTTTTAAGAGTTTCTTAAACTCTAAGCCTGTATGGCCTTTTTTTATTATTGATGCCCAAACCGGTGAAATTTTAAAACAATGGAATAACATTCAACCTTATAAAGATAGCGGTCCTGGCGGTAATGAGAAAGTCCATGAGTACTGGTATGGAAAAGACGGTTTACCCGCTCTGGATGTAAGCCAAAATGAGCAAAGCTGTACTCTCGATGATGGAACGGTAGCCGCTGTTAATGTCAACTCGAAATGGGACTGGCAGGGTTTTATTCAAACAGCTATTAGTTATCCTTGCGGGAATAATGTAGAAAATTTTATTCATGGTTCCTATTCTGCTGAAAACGATGCCTACTTCTTTGGCCATATCATTCTTGACTTGTATAAAGATTGGTACGGACTCAATGCCTTACAAGATTCGCTGGGGAATCCGCAAAAATTAATCATGCGTGTGCATTTTGGCGAGTACTTTGACAATGCCTTTTGGGATGGAAAAACCATGACCTTTGGTGATGGTAACTATTTCTATCCTTTAGTGTCACTAGATGTCGCAGGCCATGAGGTTTCTCATGGATTTACTCAGCAGCACTCTAATCTTGAGTATCACGACGAGTCAGGCGCATTAAACGAAGCCTTTTCTGATATGGCCGGTCAGGCATCTCGTGCTTATCTTCTGGAAAAGTATCCTGAGCTGTATAACAAGGCCTTTTTGACGCCGAATGAAGTGACCTGGGAAATCGGTGAAACCTTAATCCCTTCGTCTTTAGCTATAAAAGCATTGAGATTCTTAGACTTACCTTCTCTCGATAAGATGTCTGCTGACTGCTTCGATAAAAAGATGGCAAGAAGGCAAAATAGCCTATGTGCTATCAGCTATCCGGAACTTCTGGCCTATGTTACAGCAACCTCCTCAGATGAAGATGACAGACAAAGTGCCTTAGTACATTTTGCCAGCGGCATATTTAATAGAGTCTTTTACCTAATGGCAAAACAAATGGGAATTAAAACAGCCTTTCAAGTCATGATTATTGCTAACACAAAGTATTGGACCCCGATAACCGATTTTAAAGAGGCTGCCTGCGGTGTGATTGATGCAGCCAAGGATCTGAATTTAGATACAGCGCCCATTGTCACTGCTTTCAAAAAAGTAGGGATTAGCACCACTCATTGTATAAACGTTTAATTGGATAACCGAAATGAAAAAACAGCTTCTTTTAATTAGCCTCGGTGCCCTTGTAGCATCTTCTTCCTTTGCTTCACTGCCCTATCTTTATAAACGCTTGCAGCAATCGCCAGCTAAGGTGCAGAAAGCAAAACTAGCTCATGAAGGCTATGCTAATTTTTCAGGTGCTTGGGTTGGCTTTTGTGATGATACACCTGAGGAAGAAGAATCAATGACAATTGAGCAGAGTGAAGACCTTTCTTCATTTACTGTGAATCAAGTTGAATTTCCTATTGATTCTATTTCAACTAATAGCTCGAATGAAAATTTTAATATCCATAAAAGCATCACGCATCTTCGATGGAGCAGCGATGGCCAGCAAATTCTAGGCACTCTCCTTGATTATTCTAAAGAAGGAAATATGTCCCAAGGGAACTTAGTAATCGCCGTAGTCAAATATAACTGGTATCTGGAAAATGGAAAGCTACATACAAACCAGGAATTTAGCCTTTTCAACGACGGAAGCCCAGTTGATACTCACAAATCTCACTGTGTTTTCAGCAAGGATTGATCGCTCTTAGATCCCGCGGTCGCTGCCGCGGGATTTCGCTAAACTGACCGTCAAGGACACTACCTCAAAGCCGCTCGGGCTGAGGAGGCTTTTAGGCCGTCTCGAAGCCTTGCGAGCAGAACGAAGTAATAATGTAGCGTTCTTAACCTAGAAGTCTAATTACCCCCTCTAATGCCCTAGCAGACACAAGCTGACGAAATATTTGCCGAGAAACATCTTGAAAATGACAATGCACACTTTGTACTGGTCTATTTTTCATCGCCCAGGCAAGCCACACTGTACCAACTGGCTTCTCAACAGAGCCCCCGCTTGGACCAGCAACTCCGGTAACGGCCAGACTCAGATCTGCAGCACTATGGGACAAAGCCCCCAAAGCCATTGCTTCTGCAACTTCCTTGCTGACGGCCCCCCTAGTATTAATTAGTCCCTCGTCAACATCCAACATTTCTACTTTGGCCAGGTTGCTATAAGTAACAAAACCTCGCTCAAACCAGGATGAGCTTCCCGGCAACTCTGTTAATAAACTAGCAATCAACCCTCCTGTACAGGACTCAGCTGTACTGATTTTTAGCTTCTTTGTTGCGAGTTGTTCTGTCGCCTGAAAAACTAATTCGACTAAGTGCATTATTTCTACCCCAGAGAATGGAACAGCCAAAAAAAACCCCGCATCTGCGGGGTTTTGAGATATTCAATCTAAAATAGAAACATTATTGACCAGTTTTTGCTGCATCATTTGGAGCACCAGCAGCTGCACCAGAATTTTCTGTGCCTGGTTGAGCTGGAGCTGCGCCAGTATTTTCTTGTGATTGAACAGCTGAAGTTGCGCCGTTTTCTGCTTTTTTCTCTGCGCTTTCACCGCAAGCAGAAAGAACTACTGCCAAGAACCCAGTGATTGCTAGTAGGGCCAAACGTTTCATAATCATTCTCCGTTGTTGATATTAACACCCTCAAATAGTCTAACAAAAATATACTTTAAGTGAAGGACTTAGATAAAATATACCTCTTAGCCTCTCTATTCAAGTTATTGTTAAACTATTAAAGCCATCCATTTCATTGAATGAACATCAAACGCTGATTATCAATACCTACAAAAATCAACGTCTTGACAGTCATTATAGTAGAAATATCGGCAGAGCATGAATTGGCCTTAAATTTTTCTTCTTTTTTTTCTTAAAGTTAGCTAGCCCTTGTAAGAAATTTTGAATAAATTTCAAAAAATGGTTAATATGTGCCCACTGTGCTAATATTTTTAAAAGTGAGCAAAGTAGCATTATGAAAAAAATTATATTCTTCGTTTTATTAGCCTTAGGCAGCCAAATTTATGCCTCAGATGCTAGTTATCTTTTCTTTCAGTCTGCATCACAAGCAAGCCTTACAAAACTAGATAAAAATAATTATCGTTTAACGCTGGAAGAATCGCCTCGTTATATTAATTATTTTACTGACAGACCAATAAGAAAATCCGGTATTTTCTCTTTATCAAAATTCTTTTCTCTATGGTCTAATAAAAAAATAAAAAATAATTTTACTGACAGTCCGCCGAATGTTGCTCTATCGATGGTTTCTAAAGACAGAAAGCGTCATAATTTTATCGCTATTGTTTCTAAACCAGTCTATAAAGAAGGAATAGTTAGCTATCAAATTCACCCGTTGAATAACTACTCGCTACAACCCGACCAATTCAAATATGTCATGTTATTTTTTGATGATATTCATTGGAACCCAGGTGGTTTTTAAATCGCCTCGCTGCTGTTTTTTTAATCAATTTATATAGAGCCTGTCTCATGCCAAACGAGCAACAACCCTTATTAACACCCGCCGCGCCTAGCAGAGAGCCTAGGCAAATTGAAGGCCGCGATATCTTGGAACTTCTTAAAGCATTACCCGATGGTATGGCAAAGACTTACTCCACCTTTGGCCCTATCGCCATTCTCTATTCACCAGGACTTTGGCTTATAGCCCCAGTGATGACAGGCGGAGTGATTAGTGTAAGTGAGAAAACCTTTGAATTGTTGGCGGAACGTTATCCTGATCATGAGCTAATAAAAACAATTGCCAAACTATCCAAAAATACCAACCAAATTGTTATTAATTTTTTTGAAGATTTTGGCTTTACTTATTCATTAATGACAACGGTTGCAGCTCAAGTCGGTGGAATTAAATATTACAGCAATGCCTTTGCTAAATTCACAGCGCCCTTAGTCAGTTTCTTACCCTCTGTGGTAGTCCGTTATGCTCGCTACAGACAAGCAAATAACGAAGAAAATAGCACTGCACTAAATGCCTTTGCTGGAGCAATTGATGGTGCAAACTCCCCTATTTTTACCACTCAGTTATTGCAAATGCAGGGGGTAATTCCTGTCGTTTCGCCAATCCCTATTGCTATCGCCACAACAACCGGAGCCGTAGGCTTTTTTAGCGGTTTAGCGAAAAAATCCTGGCCACGCACATCATTAAGCGCAGAAACTCTGATCGCCGTCTTAGAAAATGCATCTTTGGCAGTAGCCTTCTTCACCTTTCCTAATGACATCTTTGCTGCAGCCAATAATGATGAAATCAGCGAGGGCTTTTTTTACACGAATGCGGCTGTTAGCTGTTTGTATCTTTTTGCCCTGTTTTGGTTTACAGGACTGTCAGCCCATCAAAAATTTCAGGCGCTTAGCGCAATTGAAGAGCTGAGCGATGACGATGATCTTGAGGCAGGAAGAGGGAGTCCTCCCTTAGAGCAAGAGTTTTATTCCGTTAATGATCTTAGTGGTTCTAGTTCAGATAGCAGCGATGAGAGTGAAGCTAGCAATGATGAGTCTGAGGATCCAGAGCGGTCATCAGAAGAAACTGTTCTCATCCTTGGCCTTAACATTTCCAGTTCAGATAGCCAGGATTCTGATAATGAAGATGCACCTACATTACTATTAGAAGCCGCCAGCTCCTCTAGTAGCAACCAGGCAAGCTTTTTCAAGCCACTGCCTCGTACTGCCTCTATGGAAAGCTTCTTTGATCCGGAGAAACAGGGGCAATCTAAGCATCGTCGTAGTTTTTCTGGTTGATGCTTTTCCTCCTTTATCCCCTCGCCACCTAGGGCACTACAATTAAGTTAAGGGCATTTGTCATTCCCGCGAAGGCGGGAAACCATCTCCACATTGGCACTGTGCTTAGCTAGAAATAGTTTCCCGCCTTCGCGGGAATGACAAAATGGAGTAGAGCTTAACTTCATGGCAGTGACCTAAGGGCGAGGGGCTATTACAGTGTTAACTTGCCCCATTACTTAAAACTCAAACTGTTTTTTCACTAGTCAAGACTGTTTAGCCAAAGGTCTATTTGCTAGAATCGTCAAAATTTACTGCTGTTAGATCAACATGTCCACAATCCATACCCCAATGATGCAACAATACCTTCGCATCAAATCTGACTATCCTGATATGCTCTTGCTCTATCGCATGGGTGATTTTTATGAGCTTTTTTACGATGATGCCAAACGGGCAGCTCAACTATTGGATTTAACCCTGACCCATCGGGGGCAATCTGCAGATAAACCCATTCCGATGGCTGGTGTTCCCTATCATGCTATTGAAAACTACTTGGCTCGCCTATTAAAAAAAGGAGAATCCGTTGCCATTTGTGAGCAAATTGGCGATCCGGCCACATCTAAAGGCCCTGTCGAACGCCAGGTCACTCGTATCATTACCCCGGGAACAGTCACTGACGAAGCCTTGCTCGATGCCAAAAGAGATAATGTTCTCCTGGCTATTCATCAGCAACGCAAACAATTTGGTCTAGCCTGGGTTGACCTAAGCGGTGGGCGTTTTCATCTCTTGCAAATCAACGATGAAGCACAGCTTTACGCCGAAATCACTCGCTTACAGCCAGCAGAAATACTGGCTCAAGAAACCTTTGCTCTTGGCAACTTCGGTGAAAATTATCCGCTAAAAGTACGTCCGGCCTGGGAGTTTGATTTGAATCGGGCTCGCCATCTTTTATGCGAGCAATTTGCTGTTAATCATTTAAACGCCTTTGGTGAGAAAGACTACGCTATTGCCTTTCCAGCAGCCGGCTGTTTGCTCGCCTATCTGCAAACAACCCAGCGCCAGGCTTTACCCCATTTAACCAAGATGACCTTGGAGCAAAGTGAGGATTATCTGCAAATTGATGCATCGACTCAAAAGCATCTGGAATTATTTGAAAACTATCAGGGCAGCCGGGAAAATAGCTTGCTTGCTGTGCTCGATCATACTGCCTGCGCAATGGGTTCCCGCCTATTAAAGCGCTGGCTTGGTAGACCACTTACCCAACCTGCTTTGATTCAGCAGCGGCATCAAGCAGTGAGCGAGTTGATCAGCAAAAAACAAGATACTTTACTCCATCCCCTACTACGACAATGTTGTGATGTTGAGCGGATCGTCTCGCGGATTGCCTTAAAATCAGCCAGACCACGTGACTTAGTTCAACTACGCCAAAGCTTGGCGCTTCTTCCCGAATTTAGCGAAATTATTGCAAAAAGCGAGTCCCCCTTGCTCAAAACTCTGGCACAAGCCCTGGTTCCGCAACCAGTCCTGCAAGATCTTTTGGCTAGTGCGCTGGTTGATAACCCGCCTATGCTCATTCGCGATGGGGGCGTCATTGCTACTGGCTTTGATGAAGAACTTGATGAGCTCCGAGCCTTAAATGATAACGCGACTGAAAAAATGCTTGATCTGGAGAATGCGGAAAAGCAACGCTCTGGACTCTCCTCGCTCAAGTTCGGCTACAATCGTGTACAAGGCTATTATATAGAACTCTCACGAAACCAGGCTGAAAAGGCGCCGCTCAATTATCAACGCAAACAAACCTTGAAGAATGTTGAGCGTTATATCACGCCTGAATTGAAACTCTTCGAAGAGAAAGTCTTATCAGCCCAGGTCAAAGCCCTGGCGCGTGAAAAATGGCTTTACGACAATTTATTACAGGAAATTCAGCTCTATATCCTGCCTTTAAATCAATTGGCGCATGCAATCGCCCAAGTTGATGTTCTCGCCAACTTTGCCGAAAGAGCCCAATGTCTAAGCTGGTGCTGCCCGGAATTGACAGCAGAGCCTGGAATTTACATTAAAGAAGGCCGTCATCCGGTTGTAGAGCAAGTACTGCAAGAGCAGTTTATTGCTAACAACTTAAGCTTAGACAGAGCAACCAATATGTTGCTGATCACAGGGCCCAATATGGGCGGAAAATCTACCTATATGCGGCAAAATGCCTTAATTGTATTGCTCGCCCACACCGGCAGCTATGTTCCAGCAAGCCAGGTTCGCATAGGTCCGATTGATCGCATTTTTACCCGTATTGGGGCATCTGACGATCTAGCCTCTGGCCGTTCAACCTTCATGGTAGAAATGACAGAAACCGCTCATATCCTGCGACAAGCGACAGAGAAGAGCCTGGTGCTAATCGACGAAATAGGCCGTGGCACAAGTACCTATGACGGCATGGCTCTAGCCTATGCAACCTGTGCTTATTTAGCCTCTGCTATCAAGGCCTATGCCCTATTCTCTACGCATTATTTTGAGTTAACGCAGTTGCCTGAGCTCTTTAATTGCATTAAGAATGTGCATTTGCAAGCAACTCTGGCAACGGGACGAATTGTTTTCCTCTATCGGGTAGAGGCGGGGCAAACCAATCGCAGCTATGGTTTGGAAGTGGCTCAGCTTGCAGGAATACCCGAAGAGGTCCTCAAGCTAGCCTCGAGTCATTTGCAACAGGTACAAACCCCTACTAGTCAGCAGCCAGCATCAATCGTCATGGCAAAAGACTCCTTGATTCTAAGAGAGTTAGCAAAGATTGATGCTGATAATTTATCAGCACGTGAAGCACTTGAATTAGTCTATCGTTTGAAAGAATTAGAGACTCACAGTGCGGATTGAGGTATTGCGAAAACGGCTTAGTAAGCTTGGCCTCTTCTGCCTTATTATTTGCCTGCCATTGCTGCTCGGCGCCAAATCAAAAGCAAACTTTGATATTAGCGGAGTCAAAGGCAAGCTTCTGAAAAACATTCAATCGCGCTTAACTGAGCTTGATCAACAGAAACCGCTTAGCAGCCAAAGCGATGAAGAGTTGCAGCAGCAAATTGAGCAAGCCATGCAGCCCTATGGCTATTTTAAACCGCAGATCCAGCTTAGGCGCCAGCCGCTAAAAATAGCCATCAATCCTGGGCCACAGATGCAAGTCACCAGTCTCAGCCTCAGCTTGATAGGCGAAGGCGCAAATGATCCAGAAATCAGAAAGGCAGCTGATAGCTTACCTATAGCCAGGGGGCAGCCCTTAAACAGTGCCAAATATGAAGAAGCCAAGCAGAATTTAATGAATGCCGCAGAACGCCAGGGTTATTTGCATTCTTCGTTTGATAAGTCAGAAATATTAATAAATACAACTAATTACACAGCAGAAATTATTTTATTATTTAACACCGGCACACAATATTATTTCGGCCAGGTTCGCTTTGATCCAACTTATATTTCACCGGAATTGCTTCATCGCTATGTCCCCTTCAACTATGGACAACCCTATTCCACTGATCAAATTCTTATCTTAAATAATCAATTAGCGAATAGCGGTTATTTTCGTAGCATCAGCGTAAAACCACAAATTGGTGGCGATGAACGTCATATCCCTGTGGATGTTCATTTGCAACGGGCTTCACGTATCAGTTATTCGCTTGGCGTGGGTTATGGGACGGATACAGGAATTCGTGGCCGTCTCGGTTATCATGTTGTCCCAGTCAATCGTGCTGGTCATAAATTCAATGCAGTAGCTATTGGCTCCTTTGGGCAAAGCATCTTACAGGCACAGTATATTATTCCCGGTAAAAACCCAGTAACTGACCAATATCATGTTACAGGCAACGTATCAGCGTTGGATTATAATGCTGGTTACTCTAAGTCAGCCCTGATTTCCTTCTCGCAACATCATAGCCTGCCGCAATATAAACGAATTCTTTCTATCAATAGCCTTTATGATGGTTACCATTATTACAATCAACCGGATGAAGAAAATTTCACACTCTATCCCAAAGCCAGCTTTACCTGGTTAAAAACGAAGGACAAATTGTTTTCACCTTCGGGCTACAGCATCACTGTTACCGGTTTAGGAACAAGCAAATTATTGTCCTCTCATAGTAATTTTATCCAAGCCTCCGTTAATGCAAAGGCTGCGCTAACCGTACCAAGCATAAGGACCCGCTTTTATTTCCATACGCTTCAGGGCTTTACACAAATTAATGACATCAACAATCTGCCTTTACCCCTCGCACTCTTACTCGGGGGAGCAGACAATCTTAAAGCCTATAGTTTTAACTCAATCGGCCCGGGTAAAATCGTGACCTATGGGGGACTGGAAATTCAAAAAGAAACGATTGAACATTGGTATTTTGTAGGTTTTCTTGATAGCGGTGATGTGTATAAACCTAACTTGAAAAAGCTCAGAAACGATATAGGTGTGGGTCTAATGTGGGTTTCACCCATTGGGCCTATTAAGATTGGTATTGCTCAAGGGGTGGACACTCACTTTAATCGACAAGGTAAGAGTCCAAAACTAGTGGTTAGCATGGGGCCCGATTTATCATGAGGTCAGCTTAGTATGCGTTACATTTTATCTATCTTTAGATCACTCTTTTATAAGCTAGTTTTGCTTAGCATTTTGCTAGCTGGCCTAGGCCTTTTTTTGCTAGCAACTACACCTGGTTTATTTTTGACAAGCAAGCTAGCGAAAATGTTTGTCCCTGGTCATTTAGATGTTAAAAAAGTACATGGAACTCTTATCGATAGTATGGCCTTTGAGGAGCTTCATTATAAAGATGATAAAATTGAATTAACTTTGAAGAATTTTAATCTCAAATGGCAATGGAAAGCCTTATTTGACCATAAACTCGTGCTTGATAATTTGCAGGTTAAGGAGTTGGATTTAAAATTAACAGCAGAGGGAAAAGAGAAAAAAGAGGAAAAATCAGCATTTAGCCTACCCAAATTACCACTAAATATAGTCATCTCTAATGCGCTAATTAATCAGCTTAACTTCGAAAAAGCAGGCTCCCAGACCCAAGTGAATAACCTGCACTTTCAAGCCAATCTTGACAATCAACTCTGGCAGCTTAACAAGCTAGACCTTAACTTTGCCAATATGAATTTTGCCCTGCAAGCACAGGGACAGCCAACCTTGCCCTATGCCCTAACAGCGAAACTGCTATTCACTCCTGCTAAGTTAACCGATCAGTCAGTCAGAGGCCTTATCAAGATTGGTGGCGATTTTTCGCTTTATCACTGGCAGGCGGAAATTAATAAGCCGGCAACCTTCATTGCCAAAGGAACCCTAAGGTATGGGAATGAATTACATAGCTCGGCAAACTGGCATGACTTTATTTGGCCTCTTAGTAAAGACCAGTCTTTTAGATCTACAGAAGGAAGTATCCAAATTGATGGAAATATCCCCAATCTAAGCGCCAATTTAAGCTCAAAGATAAGCGCTCCTCTTCCGGCTGATATACAGCTTAAAATGTTGACCAAAGAGCAAAGCCTCGATAGCTCTGGTCTAATCAAATTCCCCCTGGGTCAAGTTGACCTAAATCTTAGTTACAATCAGCTGGCATCACCTAAATTTCAAGGGAAAATTGTAGCCAAATCCTCAGACAGTAAAGAAGGTGATTTTCCTATTAAAGAATTAATACTTAATAGCAAACTTAGTGGTGATTCATTGCAAGATTTAACTCTAAAATCTGACTTGAACGCGCTCTATTTTGCTAACAATTTGCGTGGCTCTTTGTCTTATCAAAAACAACAGCTTGCTGCTGAATTTAACTTGGGCAAAAACCTGTTAACCCTTCAAGGCAGCCCACCTTATAACTGGCAACTCAAGGCACAACTTTCTGAACCCGGATTATTACATCCAGATCTAGCGGGCTTACAAACCAAAATTGATAGCAAGATTTCATTAAGCGCTGCAAACCAAGGTACAGCGAGCCTAACTATTCAACCCGGTTATTATAAGTTGCCTGATGAAAGCCCTTTAAGCCAATTAGAGTTTAGAGGTGGCCAGATACAGGCTCAACTTAATCCACAAAAAATGGCTATTACCGGCAAACTCATACTGGATCAACAAAAGTCCCTTTTACTTAACCTTTCTCTGCCACAGTTTCAAATCGATAAGGGCTTGCAGGATTCCCAGAAAATTCAGGCGGAGCTGAATTTAAAGGTCGATTCACTCAGTTTTTTAGAACGCTTCAGCCCTGCTATTTCCAAGCTCGATGGCCAATTGAATGCAGTGCTCAAGGCCTCGGGCACTTTAAAGAAACCTATCCTGCAAGGTCAAGTTAACCTTGATAAAGCCAAAGTACTTGCCCCTACCTTGGGTCTTGATTTAAATCCAATCCAACTCAAAATGGAAAGCCATGATAAGCAATGGTTCGCTGAGGGTAAGATAACTTCTCAGGAGCAGATACTCCGGCTCAACGGGAAAGGTATGCTTGTGCCTAAGGCAACAGGAGTTATCAGTATTGAAGCCAATAATTTTCCTTTGATAAAAACAGAGGAATACCTCATTAATTTATCACCCAAATTGGTGCTTAGCTTTTCTCCAAATTCCATTGACATGACCGGTACCGTCGTTGTACCTAATGCGCAGATCAAGCCGCAGACCTTCAATGATTCTGTCAGTTTATCAGGCGACGCCGTCTTTGTTAGTGATAAGCCAGCCCCAGCGGCTAACCCCCTTCACATCAACACTGATATCCGTCTTGAAATGGGTGAAAATGTTAGCCTTAACGTAAAAGGCCTGCAGGGCTTTCTTGATGGCGCCATTCGTCTTCGACAATTACCACAGGGACCACTCAATGCCAGCGGCGAGCTAACTGTTCGTGAGGGCAAATATCAGGCTTATGGACAGGATTTAACGATTGAGCAAGGTGAGCTGCTCTTTACAGGTGGTCTTATTGATAATCCCGGTATTAATGTGCGGGCTATAAGGCAGTTTAATACCAACAGATCAACAATTAATAATTCCAGCCAATTATTTAATCTCAACCAAAGAAATAGCCAAAATATAACTTATAGCGAAAATACAATAGTGGGCGTCCAAGTGGCTGGGCGTCTAAAATCACCTAGAATTGAGCTTTTTTCTGAACCATCAAACCTGTCACAGGCTGACATCTTATCCTTACTTATCTTGGGCGTGCCAACCTCTCAAGCTGACTCTGCTGGTGGGCAATTATTGTTAAAAGCGGTCACCTCCATGAATCTTGGTTCTGGCACAAAGGGCGCCCAACTTTTGGATCAACTTAAGCAAACCTTGGGATTAGATTTCGATTTCAAAACGAATACTACCTTTAATGAGCAAACCAGGCAGGTTACTGAATCAAATTCGGTTGTTGTTGGGAAGTCCTTATCAAAACGCATTTACCTGAGTTACAATTTCGGGCTTGCTACAACTGACACTAATGTTCTCACTTTGACCTATTTGTTAAATAAATTTTTCAGTATTCAAGTTAACGCGAGCACCAATGCAAGCGGTGCAGACTTGTTATATACCCATAATAAAAAGGAAGGAAGAAAATGACCTCGTTCCATCTACCTTTACGCCTCAAACGACTACGCCGCAACCCAGCTGTTCGCGCCATGGTCCAAGAAACTCGCTTAGATGTTAAACAATTTATTGCGCCTTTATTTATTTCGGAAACGCTCTCCGAAATGCGGGAAATTCGTTCTATGCCAGGCCAATTTCAACTCAGTTTGGACTGCCTACCCGAGGAGATTGAGCAATTATCAGCACTCGGTCTTCAAGCTGTATTACTTTTCGGCCTTCCCGCTCACAAAGATGCTAAAGGCAGCGACTCGCTGTGTTCAACAGGAATTATTCAGCAAGCCATTCGCAAAATTCGCCAAATCAATAAAGATATTTTAATTATTAGTGATGTTTGCCTCTGTGAATACACCGATCATGGTCATTGTGGCGCCTTAGATGGTGAACTGATTGATAATGACAAAACCCTTGAAATTTTAGCTAAACAAGCTGTAAGCCACGCAGATGCTGGTGCGGATTGGGTTGCACCAAGCTCGATGACCGATGGAATGGTTCTAGCTATCCGCCAAGCCTTAGACGAAGCAGGACATTTAGATACGGCTATTTTGAGTTATGCCGCAAAATATAGTTCATGCTTCTACGGCCCCTTCCGTGAGGCAGCTGATGGCGCACCAAAATTTGGCGATCGAAAAACCTACCAGATGGATCCAGCCAATGCCAGCGAAGCACTTAGAGAGGTTGCCTTAGACTTGGAGGAAGGCGCCGATCTGATTATGGTTAAACCAGCAATGAATTATCTTGATGTGATCTGCCGAGTAAAACAACATTATCCCGAGGTACCACTTTGCGCTTATCAGGTAAGTGGAGAATATTCCATGCTGAAAAATGCTGCCGCTCAGGGATTAATTAATGAAGAGCAGGCTATGGTTGAAAGCTTACTAGCGATTAAACGTGCTGGTGCTGATTTGATTATTTCTTATTTTGCCAAGGATATTGCTGAGTTTTTACGGCGATAGTTGGTGTTCTGTGCTAGGTCACCCACATCGTCATCGCGAGCAGCCATTGCTAGCGAATCTCGTAGCTCTTGCTCCGATCAATTCCTAAGCTGGCCATCTACTATTGATAAGACAAGGTGCCTGAACTATTAGGCACGTCATGTCGAACATAGTGAGGCATCTCTTGAATGTAGCATAGTGCTAATCCCAGAGATCCCTAATAGATCACCTACTCCCATCTCTTATCTAAGGAAAACCTTGATGCAGCGCAGCGTAATCAAGGCTTCATTTAAATTCACTGTGATAGTTACGAGATCCCTGACTACGTTCATATAGAAACAAGGGCGAGTATGTATGTAATAAAAAAGCCACGCATCGCGTGGCTTTTTTATTATTAAATTTGTTCTTACTTGGTAGGAACAGGAGCTGGTTGATCAAGAGTCCAAACAGCTTGTAGACCAACGAGATCAGCATGAGCTTTGATCTTCGCATGAACAAAATATTCACTAGTAGATCCAGCAACATCAGTGCGGTTAATCTTTGCTTCACCCACTGAGAACAGGTGAGTATATCCTATATCAACACCAATAGATGGCTGAACTTGATAATGAGCACCGACTGAAGCAGCCCAGCGATCAGAATCTGGAATACGAACATCTCTGTATTTATTTCTTGTTGGGGTCTGATCATAACCACCACCAATACGCATCATTAACTTCTCATTGACGTGGTAATTAGCACCTAAAGCAAAACGCCAAGCATTACGATAATCCTGAGTAGATGAGGAATTAACAACAACCTGACCCACATTAGGAGCATAGGCACCTACACGATCTAGCTCAATAGTTTTCAGGGATTTCCAACCAGTAAAGACCACCGAACCTAATAAAGCCAGTCTATCATTCAGATCGCGATATCCACTTAAGGTTGCGACTTCTGGAAGATTAATGTTGTTAGAGGCTAAATCGTAACTCCAGAATATGGCGTTAGGATCAGCGCGGAGTATAGAGCTAGGCGTTGCAACGGGAGGTAAAGCAGCCAAACGACCTTGCAAACGGCTATAACCATGGAAACTATGGCGAACCTGCGATTGGTAGTTCACACCGATACGTGTGTGATTCTCATCAAATAAAGCCATCGCACCAGCATGGAAACCAACGCCAAATGAATGACCTTTGTTGTAACTTAAAGAGTCAAGAGTTCTTGGAGGAGCGCCAAGAGCCATCATTTGAGCAGGTGAACCAACAACACGGTTGAATCTAACACGAGCATACTGCAGATCAATACCAGCACCCACTGCAAAGTGTTCATTAATTCTGGAACCAATTTCTGGCGAAATATTTGAGGTAATAAAGTTAGAAGTCGTTGCTTCATAACGGACAGGACCAATACGACTCCATTGTGTGGATAAACCAAATGGAGAAACCAGACTTAAGCCCAGGGTAGTATTTTCACCAACTGGCAAAGCAAGATGCGCGGAGGGGACATATCCCATTTTACCGCCACTTAAATCATTGAAACTCTGGGTATAAGAGGGAACACCGACAGTTGAGAAGGTACTAAATCCACGTAATTTAGCACTAGGAGCAACACCTACTATACCAAATACACCCTGTTTGCTATGGATTAAAGACAGACCAGCGGGGTTATACCAACCTGTTGAGGCGTTCGCTGCTTCAGCAGCAGCACCGGCAGCGTAATTACCGATTTCAGCCGCGCTACTTTCAGTGTACAGGGAAAAGCTCCCCGCGTTAGCGACAGTACTAGCCATCATAACGACTGCCATACTGACGATTGTTCTGATGGGTTTTTGCATGCTCTTCACTCCACACTCCTTACATTAAAAATGCATCCCAATATTATTGCAAAACACAGAGATGATAAATGAATTGCGCAGCTTTTCAACTGCTAATAGAAAAATTTTGTTAATAAAATCATATCCAATTCATATAAAATTCATTATGGTCATTATGCGAGCATGATGTATTTTTAATGTCAGCCGTTAAGGCTTTTAACATTCTTGAAATACTAAGCCAGTCCGTGGTAACGTGTTCTTTTTTTGCGCGGAATTTTATTATGCAACAACTCGTTACCAAATTTGGCGGGACAAGTGTTTCTTCTTTGCAAACTTGGGAAAATATTGCTGCCATCACTAAGCAACATTTAGCTAGTGGAGTACAACCCGTCATAGTCTGTTCAGCGCTATCGCAAGCATCCAATAAGCTGGAAAAGGCTATCGAAGCAGCCCTGATTAATCAACAGCAAAACATTGAAACTGAAATCACCCAAGGCTACCAGGAATTGGCAAAGGCTTTGCAGGTCTCAGCAGACCTTATCGCCAACGATTTAAAACAGCTGCAACAATGGCTTACCGGTATTGCCCTTTTAAAAGAAGCGCCGGCAAAAACGAGAGCGCAAATCTTAAGTCTCGGGGAAATTATGATGACCCGCTTAGGCCATGCTTTTTTGAATAAAAAAGGGATTAAGTGCCTCTGGTTTGATGTCCGCGAAGCACTGGTATCAACCCCCACTCCTGGTGGAGATGCAGTCAATTACCTAGCGGCACGATGCACCTCTGAAGCTAATCCCGAACTGAGTAAAAAATTGCTTGATTCAGGTGCTGATGCAATCATTACCCAAGGTTTTTTTGCTGCTAATCCTCAAGGAGATACTGTTCTACTGGGTCGAGGGGGTTCTGACACTTCTGCAGCCTTGCTTGCAGCAATCTTGCAGGCCGCAGCCTGTGAAATTTGGACTGATGTTCCGGGCATTTATACTGCCAATCCACATCAATTACCCAATGCGCGCCTGCTCAAACAATTGAATTATAATGAGGCCCAGGAAATTGCCACCATGGGCGCTAAGGTCCTTCATCCCAATTGCTTGCCGCCGGTACGCAATGCAGGTATTCCAATGGTTGTGAAATTTACCCGGATGCCTGAACATTCTGGTACAAGAATTTCCAATGAGAGTGATGAAAAGGCACCTCCGATCAAGTCAATCCAAGTAAAAAGTAATATCATCCTGATTTCTATCGACACCCTTAATATGTGGCAACAAGTTGGTTTTCTGGCCGATGTCTTTAGTACCTTTAAATTGCATGGTTTCTCTGTCGACTTACTCTCTTCTTCAGAATTTAACGTCACCCTCTCACTCGACAGCAATGCCAAGCTGCATGATCGCCGTGCCTTAGAAGCGCTTATTGCTGATCTGAACCAATTTGGCCGCGCCAAATTAATTGAGCCTTGTTCTGCAGTCAGCCTAGTAGGTCATCATATCCGCACCGTACTGCCGCAATTAGGTCCAACACTTGAGGTCTTTGATTCCCAACAGGTTTATTTGATGTCGCTGGCCTCAAATGACCTGAACCTGACCTTCGTGGTTGATGAAATGCAAGCTGATAAATTATGTCAAAAACTACATACTCTTTTGATAGAAAATAACCCACAAAGCTTTTATTACTCCAAAAGCTGGCAAGAAGAATTTGGCAATCCAGGTGAAAGAAAAATACCTTGGTGGGAAAAGGAACGTGAACGCCTACTCGATCTTGCGGCTACTAGCTCCCCCTGCTATGTCTATCATTGCAAGACACAAGAAAACAAAGCCCAAGAACTCTTGTCGCTAAAATCGATTGATCAGCTTTTTTATGCGATTAAGGCAAACCCCCATCCAGCTCTATTACAAACACTCTATGCTAAGGGTCTGAATTTTGAATGTGTTTCTATTGATGAACTTAAGCATATTCAAGCTTTATTCCCGCAAATTGATAAAAAACGTATCTTGTTTACCCCGAATTTTGCAGCTAAAAACGAGTATGCCTATGCACTTTCTTTGGGATGCTACGTTACCATCGATAATTTATACCCGCTAGAAAATTGGCCTGAACTCTTTAGAGATCAAGCGATTCTCTTGCGCATTGATCCAGGCTCTGGCGCTGGCCATCATAAATATGTCTGTACCGGCGGCAATGAATCAAAATTTGGTATTCCGCAAAGCGATTTAGAGCTCTTGCTTAAAGTGGTTGAAAAAAATCAGATTAAAATCATTGGATTACATACTCACTCTGGTTCAGGCATCTTAACACCTGAGCTTTGGCAACAAACCGCAATGATGCTTACTACTCTGGCTTCGCATTTTCCAGAGGTTCGAATAATCAATCTGGGCGGTGGTTTGGGAATCGTTGAAAAACCAGGACAGCAAGCCTTAGATTTAACAGCCTTGGATGCTTCGTTGATGGCTGTAAAATCAAGTTTTAGCCAGCTGTCATTCTGGATGGAGCCAGGACGGTTTTTTGTTGCTGAAAGCGGCGTTATTCTTGCCAAAGTAACCCAATGCAAGAAAAAAGGTAAGGTTCATTTCATCGGTATCGAAACAGGAATGAACAGCCTAATGCGACCTGCTCTTTATGGGGCTTATCATGAAATTGTTAATCTTAGCCGCTTGACTGAAGAAAAAACCGATTTTGCTCATATCGTAGGACCCATTTGCGAATCAGGCGATACGCTTGGCTATGATCGTTTATTACCTAAAACTGAGGAAAACGATGTTCTGCTGATTGCCAATACCGGTGCCTATGGCCATTGCATGAGTTCGAGCTATAACCTCCGAGCCCCAGCCCAGGAAATCGTGTTGGAGGACTAAGATGAGAGATTCAAGAAAAGATTTTTCTCAACCACCGAAATCCCACGGCTTGACTGCGGGAGCCGGATTTCTCGCAGCCTCAGATCCCGCGGTCAAGCCGCGGGATTTCGTGACAATTTAAGGACTAATCGGTAATGCTCAAGGATAGCCTGCAACGTGCACAAGCGACCGATCCTGCCAGGTCTTTTATTGTTCAAGCCCCGGCGGGGTCAGGTAAAACAGAAATTCTGACACAGCGGTTCCTAAGATTATTAGGAACAGTAAACGCGCCAGAACAAATCGTTGCCCTAACCTTTACACGCAAAGCAGCCAGTGAAATGCGTGAGCGTATTGTTTTATCCTTGCAAAAAGTAGCTGCGGGCCAACAAGCCAATTCGCCGCATCAGCAACAGACCTACGATTATGCAGCAGCAGCGCTGGCACGCTCAGAAGAGCGAAACTGGCAGCTCCTGCAACAATCCGGGCGTTTACGAATTATCACTATTGATTCCTTATGCCAAATGCTGTCCCAGGCTATTCCCCTGCATGAGAAGCAAATTCCCTATGCACAAATCAGCGATAATCCACAGGACCATTATAAAAAAGCGGCACGAGCCTGCTTTGCCTATGCCCTTGCAGATAAAGACTTGCAGTCTCCGCTAAAAACCCTGCTAATCCATCTGGATAATCGCCAGGACAAACTTCTTCAGTTATTTAGTGACTTGCTCGCTAAACGTGATCAATGGCTGCCTGCTTTGTATTCAGCACGCCAGCATGACAAAGCCAGATTTGAGCAAATGTTAGTGTTTATCGAGCAACATGAACTGAGCCGTTTTCAAGATTCCATTTCCTTCGTTCTTTGGGATGAATTATGCTCGCTTGCCTCTAAGGTCACCTCGATAGAAGCCGATCCGGAAAAACCCCGTTTTCTGCTAAGAGATTGGCAAGATCCTAAACAAATCAACAGGACTATTGCCACTGGCTTGGCCTCACTGTTGTTAACCTCAGACGATAAACTAAGAAAGGGTTTTGACCATCATGTAGGCCTTAAAAAAGAAGCCTGCGATGCACAACTTTTGCAAGCCTTGAAATCCCAAAGCAAGGAACTGCTTGGCAAACTTGCCGAGCAAGCCGATTTTCTTGAAGCCTTACTAAGCGTTAAAAATCTGCCTCCACCCTATTATGACCCAGAGCAATGGCAAGTCTTGCAAGCCTTATTTACTCTCTTACCCTTTTTAGTCGGGCATCTACAACTCATATTCAATGAGCAGAATGAGGTCGATTTTGCTGCCGTCGCCCAACAGGCCCTCGATGCCTTGGGAGACGAGGAGCAGCCTACTGATTTAGCGCTTTATCTCGACAATAGTATTCATCATTTATTAGTCGATGAATTTCAAGATACCTCGATCCAGCAATTTCAATTACTAACAAAACTGGTGCAAGGTTGGCAAGCCAATGAGGGCAAGACCTTGTTTGTTGTTGGTGATCCCATGCAATCTATTTACCGCTTCCGCCAGGCGGAGGTCGGTCTTTTTTTAAAGGCCAAACAGCAAGGCATAGGTCCCGTAGAGTTAGAAAGCCTGGAGCTATGCTGTAATTTTCGTTCAACAGCCACGATTGTTAACTGGGTCAATCAGCAATTTAAAAGCATTTTTCCCCAGAATGATGACATTGAATCAGGTGCTATTTCTTTTCATGCCTCTGTTAACGTGCAGGAGAGCGCTGAGGATTCCTATATTAAAGCCTGGCAATTTGCCGACCGCGCGCAAGAAGCACAAGCCTTAGTCAAATTAGCCGCTGAGGTCTTAGCAAAGCACCCCGAGGAACAAATTGCTATCCTTGTGCGCTCACGCGGTCTCTTAGCTGAAATTATGACCGCCTTACGTGAACAGAAAATTCCCTTTCAAGGGGTTGATATTGAGCTTTTGGCAAAACTGTCGCATTTACGCGATCTCTGGTCTCTGACCCAGGCCTTACTACTGCCCGCAAATCGTTTAGCCTGGCTTGAATTACTGCGTAGCCCTTTCTGTGGCTTAGCGCTTGCCGATCTTCATCTGATCGCCAATTTTGACAAGAAAAAATCGATTTACTATGCCCTGTCCAAATTGGATCGAATAAATACCCTAAGCGCTGAGGGGAAGGTTCGTGGGCAATTTATTTATAGCGTTATGCACGAAGCCCTTGTCAGCCGACACCAGCAGGCCATCGTTGACTGGGTTGCTTCTACCTTTAAACGCTTGCATGGAGAACTCATCTTAGATAGCACCCAACAAGAGGATTTAGAACAGTTTTGGCTATTGCTCGAAGACTTTACCCAGGTCGAAGAGCTACCAGATCTTAAAGAACTGAAGGAGGAATTCGACAAGCTCTATTCACAACGAGCCACCCCCTCCCGCCTGCAAATTATGACGATACATAAATCTAAAGGCTTGGAATTTGACTCAGTTATTTTGCCAGGCCTAGGCAGCAAATCGCAAAGCCGCGATCAACCCCTGCTGCGCTGGATGAAGTTGCCCTCTAAGAACCATGGTGAGCTCTTACTGATTTCGCCAATCAAGGCGGCCTATCGTGAGGAATGTCGCGTTTATAATTACCTCGGCAAATTAGACGCAGAAAAAGAAAGCTATGAATTGCAGCGCTTGTTTTATGTTGCAGCAACCCGGGCTAAAAAGCGCCTTTTCCTTTTTGATAGCTCTGAAAAAGAAGGCAAGGGAACCTTTCGTAGCTTACTGAAAAACCAGGAATTTTCTTCGATAGAAGCGACTTTGTCCAAGGAGGAAACAACGCAGAACCTGCCTTTGCTTTATCGCCTGCCGCAAGAGATATACCTCAGTTCTACTACCCATAGTCACCAGGCTGTCATCCCCGCTCAGGCGGGGATCCATCAGGGATGTAGCACAGTGCAGCCTTTGGAGATAGATTCCCGCCTACGCGGGAATGACAATAGTCCTAAATTTAATGATCCTCCTCGTACAGCCCAGCAATCGATCTTAGTTTCACTGAATAGAACAGCGCGCCAACAAGGTATTGTTGCCCATGAACTCCTTCAATGGATTTGCGACCATCATCCCGCCACAATTGATGCCCTACCCTGGGCGATGGTTGAAAATCAGTTTAAGCGCCTAGGCTTTAATGCTGAAGAACGAAGCGAGGCATGCAATCTGCTGCGCCAGCAAATATCACGCATGTTCAGCGAGCCAATTGGCCAATGGCTCAGCAAAGCCCATCAAGACGAGCGCAATGAATACGAGCTTTTGGTGAATGTGCAAGGCTCAGCAAGCACACGAATCATCGATCGCACCTTTATTAGTGAGGGCGAGCGCTGGATTATCGATTTCAAAACAGGCTCAGAGGAAGAAGGCGCGCAAAATCAGCATCGCCAACAAGTAAATAATTATGCTGAATTACTTGCTAGCAATAGCCCTGAACCAATAAGATGCGGACTTTACTATCTTACCAGCGGAAACTGGGTGCAGTGGGATTATCAATGAACATCGAAAAAATTCTAAAAGACATACTCGCTAATACTAGCGATACCGTACTAGGACTAAGCCCAGAGCAGTTGCAACTGCAAGCAAAATATACCCTGGAAGGGCAAACACTCCATTTGAATTTACTGGCCGGTTTTCCCAGTAAAACGCTAGAAACTACCCTGCTGCCTGAGCTTAAAAAGGCATGTATACAAGCCTTGCCGGGTTATCAAGTTGAAATTGCTCTCGAGCATTTTATTAGAGCACACCGTACTCAACTCACAGGAAAAGGCCTGCGTGGCGTAAAAAATACTATCGCGATAGCCTCTGGAAAGGGAGGGGTCGGCAAATCAACCGTTGCGGTCAATTTAGCGATCGCTCTCGCTCGCGCAGGAGCACGTGTCGGCCTACTTGATGCCGATATTTACGGTCCGAGCGTTCCGCTTATGTTAGGTAAGACAGCGCCAGTGGAAGTCAGTGAGGATCGCTATTTACCCGTATCTGCCCATGGTATCCAAGCGATGTCTATTGGCTATCTTACCGATAGCGAGCAGGCACTGATTTGGCGTGGCCCTATGCTTGCTAAATCACTGCTGCAAATGCTTGATATCACCCTCTGGGACGAGCTGGATTATCTATTGATCGACCTGCCTCCAGGAACCGGTGATATACAGCTAAGCCTGGTTCAGAAGATTCCCTTAACAGGTGCTGTTGTTGTAACTACTCCACAAAATGTGGCGACCCTGGATGCTCAGAAAGCAATAAAGATGTTTGAAAGAACGAATATTGATGTTTTGGGTCTGATCGAGAATATGTCCTTACACCTTTGCAGCCAATGCGGTCATCAGGAAGCAATCTTTGGTTCTGGAGGCGGCCAAAAGCTTAGCGATTCATTCCAGGTCAACCTGCTTGGCCAATTACCCTTAGATAGCCGTATTCGCAGCCAATGCGATGAGGGTTTCCCAACTGCTGCACAGGCTGATGAGCCCTTGGCGAAGTCTTTTATGCAAACAGCAATGCGTATGGCAATTGCCTTAGCGGGGAAGCCTTTGAATTATGCGGATAAGTTTCCTGAGATCGTGGTTGAGTAAAAAATAAAGATCCCCTCGCCCTCTCTTGGGGGATAGGCATAGGTATCTACATAAGTGTCTGTACCCTCCTGGTCTCAACACTACGTCATCCTGAGCGCAGCGAAGGATCTCCTGAATGAGGCACCGTGCTAATCCCGGAGATCTTCGCTGCGCTCAGGAGGACGTGGCGTTGGGGGGACAGGGCGTTCAATTACAGACACTTGTGTAGAAACCTATGGGGGGATAGGGGATAAAAGAGGAGGAGTACCCAAACTTAGCCTTGTTCGCCCCGCGACATTCTATGCTATACTTCGTCTATTTTGGGCCGGCTGCAGGACTTGTTGCATGGCCAAAGCAACCAACAGGATCCAGCAATGTCTGAAAATTACACCGCCGAAGCGATAGAAGTCTTATCTGGCCTTGAACCCGTCCAACGCCGTCCTGGAATGTACACTGACACAAGCCGCCCCAATCATCTAGCACAGGAAGTTATCGATAACAGCGTCGACGAGGTTATTGCCGGTTTTGCCAGCCAAATCAAAGTCACCCTTTATGAAGATGGTTCTGTTGAAGTTGAGGATAACGGCCGTGGTATGCCTGTTGACCTCCATCCGCAACTTGGCTTAAGCGGTGTCGAAGTCATTATGACCCGTCTGCATGCTGGTGGTAAATTCTCTGATAAAAATTACAGCTTTTCTGGCGGCTTGCATGGTGTCGGGGTTTCGGTTGTGAATGCCCTTTCCGAGCGCGTTGATGTCACTATTAAACGTAATGGCATTGTCTACAGTATGGCCTTTGCCAATGGCGATAAACTTGTCGAGCTCAATGAATCTGGCGTCGCTAAAAAACGAGATACGGGTACTATCATCCGCTTTTGGCCTAATGCCAAATATTTTGATACCACCAAGATTTCTGTTAAACAATTAACCCATGTATTACGTGCCAAAGCTGTACTCTGTCCTGGCTTATCCATGACCTTTATTAATAAGGCGACTAATGAGCAAACAAGCTGGTGTTACGAAAAAGGACTAGCTGATTATCTCCGCCAATCCCTACCCTCTGATTATTTTCCTGAAGAACCCTTTACCGGCGAATTTGCCAATGATGAGGCAACTGTTGACTGGGCTTTGGCCTGGACACCAGCGCCTTCTGGCAGCTTGAGCGAGAGTTATGTCAACTTGATTCCAACAATCCAGGGCGGAACACATGTCAATGGCCTACGCGCTGGGCTCTATGATGCCCTTGCCGCTTTCTGTGAATTACGTAATCTCCTACCCCGTGGCGTTAAATTAGCTGCTGATGACCTATGGGAACCTTGCCAATATGTGTTATCGGTCAAAATGAAAGAGCCGCAATTTGCAGGTCAAACCAAGGAGCGTTTAAGTTCACGACAAACCGCTGGCTTTGTCAGTTCAGTCGTTAAAGATGCCTTTGCGCTTTGGTTGAATCAACATCGCTCTCAGGGTGAAGCAATTGCTGCCCTTGCCATTGAGCGAGCACAAAAACGCCTGCGTCAAGCTAAACAAGTTGCTCGTAAGCGAGTTAGCCAGGGACCTGCCCTACCGGGAAAATTAGCTGATTGCCTGCAACAGGATTTAAGTCAGGCTGAATTATTCTTAGTTGAGGGGGACTCGGCAGGCGGTTCAGCGAAGCAAGCACGAAATAAGGATTTTCAGGCGATTCTTCCGCTACGCGGTAAGATTCTTAACTCCTGGGAAGTTGAATCGAATCAAGTCTTAGCTTCACAAGAAATCCATGACATTTCCGTTGCAATTGGGGTTGATCCTGGTTCTGACGATCTCAGTGGCCTGCGCTACGGCAAACTCTGTATTCTGGCAGACGCGGATTCAGATGGAGCGCATATTGCCACCCTGATTTGCGCCCTGTTTTTACGCCATTTCAAACCCTTAGTCCATGCAGGTCACGTTTTTGTTGCCATGCCTCCGCTCTATCGTATTGATGCAGGTAAGGTGGTTCACTATGCCCTGGATGATGAAGAAAAAGGACGAATCATTGACCAGCTTGGCCAAACTTCAAGAGCAAAAATCAATGTGCAGCGCTTTAAAGGCTTAGGTGAAATGAACCCTCTGCAATTACGCGAAACAACAATGGATCCAAATACTAGACGACTGATCCAACTTACCCTTGATGATGAACAGACTACCATGGCAATGATGGATATGATGTTAGCGAAAAAACGAGCTGCTGATCGTAAGGCTTGGTTAGAAACTAAGGGGAACTTGGCTGAGGTGTAAGTCTCTACCCTCATCCGCCCTAAAGCAAATAAAGGAGAAAAGATGAATATCGTCGAATTGGAATCGTTTCTTGCAGTTGTTGAATACCACTCGGTCTCCTTAGCTGCAAAACGCATGCATACGACCCAGCCTACTCTGAGTAAGCGCATTAAAAAATTGGAGCAGGAGCTAGGGGCGCAATTATTTTATCCTTCCAATCAAGGCGTGGTATTAACTGAAAAAGGCAAAAACTTAATTCCTTACATTCGGCAAATCCATAATATTTATCAAGACATGGTGAAGGCTGAGTTAAGTAATAGTAACTGTAGGCCTCATTTAAAAATCAAACTGGGTTCATCACCCTATGTTTCTCATTTAGTGGCACCTGAATTCATTACTTATATGAATGACCATAAAACAAATTATTTTATTGTTAACTCGTCCATTGCCACTAAAGAGTTAGTCACCAGTTTAAACAGTGGAAACGTTGATATCATCATCGCCCCAGCTCTTGGAAATCATCCGCATAACTTTTCCTGCCTGCCTTTATGGAAAGAGAAAATGATACCCGTCTCCTCAATCCATCACCCTCTAGCTAAACTGAATAAAGCCATTTCAATTTCTGAATTAGCGCAACACGAAGCCGTATTGTTAATGGAAGATAGCCCCATACGGTCTAAATTTGATTTATTGCTGAGTGAACAAGATATTTCTATCAAATTAATTGCGGAGGTCAACTCCATTCACAGCAATATCCATTTAATTGAAATGGGTACAGGCTGGTGCATCATCAATGAACGCATGTTAAATGAGAAGCTGTCTACCATCGAGCTCAACGATCTATCCATGGATCTCGAGTTCAATGCTTATTTCCTAAAGAAACGTGCTGATGAACGGCTAATATGGGCTTTTGTTGAATATCTTCAGCAATGGCTATCTGAGTCTCCTCAATTTTCTAAGCTTTTACTCCACTCGAAAAGCTTGGCTATGCAGGATATTAAGTCGCCGCTCTAACGCTCATCCGCTCTGCATCCAGGCTACGGACTTTCGGTGAATAGGGCGTGCTATGGTAATAGGAAATAGGTCAGCCCCGTCATCCTAACATAGCACGTCATCCTGACCGCCTCAGCCCCTTAGGGGCAAACATCGATAAAGACCCCGTCATCCCGAACATAGTGAGGGATCTCCGGGATTAGCACAGTGCTACACTCAGGAGATGTCTCTCTAGGTTCGACATGACGTACGTCTTTGGGAGCGCAGCGAAGGATCTCCTGAACGAGGCACAGTGCCAATCCCGGAGATCCTTCGCTGCGCTCAGGATGACGGGGTGGGAGGCATGATCTATTACACGTGGGATGTAAAAATCTTGGAGAAAGTTCAATTTTGAGTTCAGGTCGACGGAGTAATCTATTACGATCTATGTTATCTACTCACTTTAAGAGGGTTAACCTGTTGCACCTCTTGTTGTTGCTTCTGTATCTGTAAACGCATAGCAATTTGCCACATTGAATTTCTATTAGGTCGCTGTTTTTGTTGTTCTTCAGCAGCCCGCATACTCTGTAAAGACTGCATCACTTCAAAGGGATCATCCACTCCGGCACAATTGTAAGGCAGTATAGACTTATTAGACTCATGGATCTTAAGAGCATCCTCTGCTGAAAGGTAGTTCCCATCAAGCCCAGCAGAATGGCGCACAGAGATATAAACTCCTATTCGTTTATCCGAGCTAAATAAGTAATCATGAGTCCGTGGAAGCTTAGTAATATTGGCTTGTAAAAGTGATTGTTCAATTTTCTCTAATAGCTCAACATAGAGCGCTTCTTCACCAGCCGGGATATAAATAGTAAATTGCAGGGCATCAACACAACGTTTGCCAAACACTGTTGATTTATCCGCCTCACCAAGGGTTGCTAAACGAATGCATTTAAAGGCAGGACAATCATATTGTTGTAAAAGAGGCACAACAATTTCCCATAATTGTGGCAGCGCATCTTGAGTGCAACTTAAATGAGCCTTCCAGTGAGTGTTCAAGGAACTACTGCCGCTAGCCTCTGTTAATTGTTCTTTAAACTCCGGTTTACAAACCTCATAAAAATGCCTGTCTTCTATTAAACAATACCCATCAACTACAGGCAGTTGCTCATTAGTGCTGTTAATTTGACTATAGCTAGGCGTATCAAACTGGTTTGCTAAATCCGTAGGTATTTTATGTATGCTTCTCATCGTTACTATTCACTTAAAAAATTAAGTATTATATATATTTAATATTAAGACAATATGAATAGTATTGATTCAGATTATGTGCGAGAGATAAACTCCGCGGTCAAGCCTATAGGTATCTACACAAGTGTCTGTAATAGCTGAGCCCTATCCCCCTAAAGCAACGTCATCCCGAACGTAGTGAGAGATCTCCGAGATTAGCACTTTGCCACATTCAGGAGATGTCTCTCTACGTTCGACATGACGTACATCTTTGGGGGGCTGAAGGGGCTACCGATTCGAAGATCAGTATTCACTGTTCTAAGACCACTTCATCAAAGGCAAAAGATTTGAATAATCATCAGTCCATAATTGTCTGCTTGCAGCTTCAGCCGCAAAGCGCCAGCCGCCTTCAGCCATTAAAGCAAATCCTAAATCTTCATCAGCACTCAGCAAAACCCACTCCGCTGGAAACTGACCCTTTGCATAGTTCTCAGGCTGTCCTTTATACAAAACCAAAAGCTCCTTTTGACGCCCTGCTGCGATAATAACCGGCAGTAAATGCAAATGACGATTAGAGATATTGATTAAAATAGCTCCATTTTTTTTAATCTTCTGTTGATACAAATCGAAGGCTTCCATCGTTAGCAAATGGATTGGAATAGCATCGGAGGAGAATGCATCAACAACTAAAAGATCAGCACTGGCATCCTTATTCGCCATCAAAACCAGACGCCCATCCCCCTCACTTAGGGAAATTTTCGGGGGGCAATCACGTAAATAGCTAAAATAATGATCAGCGATATTGATTACCTGTTGGTCAATATCAATGATTTGCAGCTTGTCAGCTAGGCGGAATTGACAAGCCATCATCCCTGTTCCCAGCCCAATAATCGTAACATCCAAAGCCTCTTTTCTTTGCTGTAATTGCTGAACCGCCGATAAGACAGGCCCGTAATAGGCCATTGCCCCGTTCTCAATCTTAGGTTCTTTGGATATTTGAAAACCATGCATAGTATTTTGACTGATTAATACATAGGCTCCCTTGCTATTTAGCACTTGTTTCACACCATAAAAATTACGTTGCTGGTTGAGTACCTCGATGGGTTTAAACCAGGGGATAAAAAGAAAAATGACGAGGGTTGCCAGACCTGCAAAAAGACTTACTCGATTTTTCGGCCAAATCATCAGAACACCTAAGGCAAGAAGTTCGAGAAGATGGTGAGTCTTTAGCCATTGGCCTAGGGCTTGCTCAGGCAAAAAATAGTTAATCATTAATAGGGCTAATACAATGAAGGGTATAAGTCCAAAGGCTTTAAATCTCGGTAGAGGCAGGCAGAAAATAGCCATCGTCAAAACTAAAGGGTATTCATAAGCGCCACTAAATATCCTTGGTGCTAGCAAACCATTAAAGATCCCGGCCAATACACCGCCTAGGGCCAGGCAAAAATAAAAAATCGTCAATTGATTAACAGGCGGTCTAATTCTCACTAATTCACCATGGCATAAGAGAGCCAGGACGAAAAAACTGGCCAAATGAAGGGTCATAATCTGCCAAACTTGCAAGACCTGCGCTCCAAAGATAAAGCTAATCATCGGAGCCGCAATAAAAAACAGGCTGTATTTTCTAACCCAGTGATGAGAAATAACTGGCTTCCTAGCAAAGGTAATAATAAAGGTTAATAAGTAAACTGCCAGGGGTAGCACCCAGAACAAAGGGGTTGCGGCAATATCCGTTGAGATATAAAAGGTCAAACCTAGCATTAAACTACAGGGAATAAAGCTATAAGCAATCCAGCGCAAAACGCTTTGCCAGTGCAAAGGCGCCCTTTCAGTTTTTATCATTGCTTGATTGCGATAAGGTAGGGCAATCAAAACAAGAGCTATCAGCAGCAGATAGCCAATAAATGCATAGTTCCAATAATGAAGCTGTTGGCTAAGACCAATGTAGTGCTCGATGATCCAAGGGTAGCTTATTAAGGCTAACAGGCTGCCAACATTAGAGGAGACAAAAAGGAAGTAAGGATCTTCTTTTTGCCTGGTTTGTACCTGGCTGTAAGCAAATTGCAAAAGCGGCGAAGATGCGCCAACCACCAACAAAGGCAAACCCAATTGACCCAGCAGCAATTTTAAAAGCGCTAAATCAGGCGCCCCTGCGGCTAAGGTAGGTGCGAGCGTCAAGGGAAAAGCGCTAAGGCTCAATAAAATAAGTAGACAGTGTCCCAAGCGCCATCGCCAGGATTTATCAGCAAAGCGGCTAAGAAACCAAGCATAACCATAAGAAACTAAAAGAGAAAATTGGAAGAATAATACCGATAAAGTCCATACAGCAGGCGATCCACCATAAATAGGTAAGATAATTTTGGCCGTAATAGGCTGGATAGCAAAGAGCAGAAAGGCACCTAAAAATAGGCTTAATGTAAAAAGTAAATGTATCACTGCCGAATCCTCTCCCCTGCCCTTTTCGCATAATATTTCCGCATCAAATCCAAGGCCTGCTTAAGCACTCCCATTCTTGGCGTCGCCAGAGGAAGAGGATCGGCATGTATGGTGGTGATGTCAAAATTTCCTGAGGTTTGCAAGGTAGTCAGACGATCAGCCTCAACAATCCCCATATTCATGTAGCTTCCACTGATAATAAAGGACTGAGGTCCTGTTTTATCGAACAAATCCTGCCCGATACTATAATCGCCATTAGGATTAGCACAAGCAAATAAACGCTTAGCCAGAGTCGGTAATAAATCATAACTTGTTGTTAAATAATTTATTTCTCTTGGAGGTTGCCCTGGCCAATGAATGAGTAAAGGCACTTGTATCTGAGCCCGAGTAAAGTTCCCTCCATGCCCCCAGAAATCTTGCTTATTGTCGTCAAATTCCTGGCCATGATCGGAGGTAAAAATAACAATGCTATTTTCTAAGTAGCCCTGTTGTTCAATAACCTTAAGTACTTTGCCAATTTCATTATCATCAAAATCAACCGCATTAAGATAGCGATTATAAAGATGCTCTGCATTGAAATTATTCATAAAAGACAGGCGCGAACAATTTTTCATTGTAGGCTGATAGGGACCGGAATATTTTTGCTTAGCACAAAACCCATGTGGCGCATCATAGAAAAGATAAAGGAAGAATTGGCGTTCATCTTTATTTGTCCTTAAAAATTCAGTTGCTTTCTTCGTTATATCCCTATCCCTAGCTCCAACATCTTTCTGTTTTGAACCATCAATTTCAAGGTTTTTTAATCCGCTAAAAACTGTCTTATTAAAAGGGGGATTATAAAGGGTGTTAGACCAAAATATCTGTATTGAATAATTGAATTGAATAAGCAAGTTAGTTAGAACAGGAGGAACATTTTGCTTCAATGCTGCAGTCCAATAACTACCAGGTATAGAGTAAAAAATAGAAAAAACACCAGGTTGCGTTGCATTTCCGCCACTTAGATGATTTTTAAATTGCCAACTTTGCTCAGCAAATCGCCGCACCTTTGGCATATATTCCAGGCTATCATAACGCAGAGAATCAACCATAATTAAGATTAAATTGAGAGGCTTATCTGGCTTAGCACATTGCATAGGATGCAGAGGATATTGCATTTTATCATTTGAAAAAAGCCGTTGAGAATAATTGGTTTCACTAAGGCGTTTTAAAAGCTCGTTTGCGTTCTTATTAGGTATTAAATGTACGAAGACCTGATAAAATAAAGGGATGTTTGATGTTTGCTGGGTAAATAGATTAGACAGCGATGACACGCTCAGCATTAGGGTAAAGTAAGTAAATAAGCAAGACCCAAGCCACAATACAAAGATAGTTTTCTCGACTTTTAATCGTTCTTTTAGAATGACTTTATTCCATACAAGGAAAGCAATAAAAATCTCTAGGCCTAGTATTGCAAAAACCAACAAAGCAAAAAAAACTAGTTCTAGGGTTGAAAAATCAAAAAAGTTACGCCAGTCCCCATGGAAAAACATCGAAAAAATCGTCAAGTTCAGATGGAATTTAAACATCAGATAAACACGAGTATCTACAATCAACAAAACAAGATTTGCGGTGGAAAAAAGCACGCACAACATCCAAAACAGCTGCTTTTTAGACAAGAAACAGGATAAAATTAACAGAAAAATGGCAGGAACAAATGCCAAAAACAACATAAAACTAAGATAATTATTTATCCAAAAAAATACTACAAAAATCCTGCCAATAACCCCTGAATAGTTAGAGGTGTAATTTGAGAATAGAGTTGGCGAGGAAAAAATGTTGTTTATATATTGAAAGCCAAAGAGCCAAAATAACAATGAATTTGTCAAAAAAAACCAGATTATAAAACGACAAACCATAGTCCTTTCTTTAGTCAGATATCGCATAAACAACTTCATTTAGACTTCGTTTTATCCTTTAGAAAAGTTGGAGCATTAAGCCTGGGACCCGGATAGCTTTTTACCTCGCCAAAATGCCTATGATTTTGCCAATCATCAGTCGCTTTGCTAATCTCTTCGGGACTGCGCGCCACAAAATTCCACCAAATTAAAATTTCTTCGGCAAAAGGCTCACCACCAATAAGAATTGCCCTAGTTCCCTTGCTAGCAGAAATAGAGAGTGTTGTACGACCGCAACCAAGATAGACAAAACTATCGCTGCCTTGTGCTTCATTCTCAATAAATAGCTGTCCTGATAAAACCAAAACACCATATTCAAATTTTGGGTTCATCGGCAATTGCATTTTCGCCTCTGAAAGGGCATTGAGATCCAGACCGATTAAGGGCGAATAGACCTTTGCCGGGGCAGATTGATTAAACAAGTCCCCAGCTAATAGCGTTAAACGAAAGCCGCCCTGCTCCTCAACTGGCAGGTCAGTATAATGAGCAAATTCAGGATTCATAAAACGTACAGAATCGGGTAAGGCTATCCAAAGCTGTACACCCTCTAGCCTATTCTTAGATATCGACTCCTCAGAATGGGTAATTCCCTTTCCAGCAGTCATCAAATTGATTTCACCTGGACGAATAACCTGCTCATAACCAAGGCTGTCGCGATGCAAGATTTCGCCTTCAAGTGGCCAGGTAAAGGTTTGTAAACCGATATGTGGGTGGGGACCTATATTTAACCCTATTTTTTGCAAATCAACAGGACCAAAATGATCGAAAAAGCACCAAGCGCCAACCATACGTCTTTCTGGATGGGGAAGAATCCGACTGATGGTCAAGCCCTCACTCAATGTTGCACGGCGCATGGGAATTTGTTGTCTGACAGGCTTAAGAGAACTATTTGGACAATCGTTTGAATCAGATAGTTTACCGTCCTTAATTAAATCACTCACTTCCTTTCCTCCCAGGCCTAAAACTCTTGATAAAAGCATTGTAAAGATCACTAGTTTATAAAGTAAACCTTTGCGTGGAAATCCCCTCTTTTCCTTTGTTAATTTTTCAACCAATTCACGCTTAACTTGCCCATAAAAATCTCATCTTGTACTAAAAATTAATATGTGCTTAATGTTTTTAGTTTAACCTAGAAATAGAAGAAATTATCAATATACGGAAATTCGACAGGAGAACAACCATGAATCCTGAACTAAAACAAAGATTAATCAAAGCATTTTTAATGAATAAGTTTCCTAGCACTTATCAAAACGCTTGGCTAACTAGCGGTAATTTTGAAAATTTAGGTACGGCTATAGAATACATGGACGGAGAAGTACCTTTCGATTTAGCTCAGCTCAATGACAATCCGCAAAATTTTGGCGCGTTCTTTGCCATTTTAAATAAATCACTCCATTTCACTAATGAAACGCCACCAAGATGTACAGGTTTAAAAGAAGGAGAGGATTTTAATTTCAATATGCAATTATTGGGTAATTTCTCATTCGCTATGCCACCTAACCTACCTAATGCTAGCTACACTCCAAGGAAAACGCAGAAATTTGAAAATAAAGATGTTCCAATAAAATTTTATGACGATGATAGGCAGATGCAAGTTTCCGGTAAATTTGAAAAGCTAAGACTTTCTGCGATGACAGTGCTTTTAAATCTTGCAAAAAATCAAATTCCTTCCCTGCCCGATGTAAATGACATTAGACTCGAGGATATAACATCCGCAATTAAAGCACGTGAGGAACTTCTGGAAACAGAAGAAGATCAAGATGCTAAAGAGATTCTGGAAAATGAAATCACTCTATTAGAAGATATAACTCAAGTTGCTGGGCTATCGGTTATCAACATCCCTAAAGAGGATGGTAGTGGGGCTTTGCATTGTATTTTGCCAGTTGCAGCAGGTGGGGTTACCGAAAAATTTTCATTGATGAGAGGAGGCGAAGTCGTCACCCAATTGGCCAATCTCTATAATGGCAGGAATCACATCGATTTCGATTCTTACTTACAGCATAGAGATCAATTCAAATTAAGCACACAAGGCATTCTGAAATTACCTAAACATGGCAAAACCATTGAGGTACAGCGAGAAGCTATTGCGCTTAATATTTCTCGAATCCTTGGATTTACTACTACGAAATCCACCATGGTTGAGCATAATGGCCAAGCAGCCCTCTTCGTTCCCTTTGATAAAATTCAGCTAATGAAGGAATTTGCTCATGGAGAGATCCAACATGTCATTCTCCCAAGCTCTTATAAGAAGATACGTACAATAGGTGACGAATATCTCCATTACTCAACCATTGTTCCTGTGGGTAATCAGTTACATCCTGATAGAACGATAGAAGATTTTGGTAAGGTAATGGCCTTTTCCTATCTCTGTAATGACCCCGATTTTATCGGTATGGAGAACCAGAATAAGGCAATAAAAGATAATCAATTACTTTATATCTTTGACCAGGTTGTTATGTCTGATGAGAAGATGGAGTTAGATACCCGCTTAAGCTTAGCTCCTATTGGAATTATTGGTAAACACTCTCGCCATAATCAAGGTAGAAACCGCACAATCGTTGAAGATTCTTCATTTGATGCCAAATTCAATAGCGTCGCAGAGTTGCTTGGGCGTCAGGAAAAAATCAATTTCATGCTTGATAATATGTTTTTCTCTCATTTTTCTAGAATTTCTGAACTACAAGCTTCAATCCACGCGATTACAATTAAAGGAAACAGAGCTAGCCCGGCAGAAAAAGAACAGTTGAAAGCCTTAAAAACCGAACTTAAAGAAGTTGTAGCCTTGAAAAACGATGTGCAGAAAATAAAAGGCGTTGTTAACGATCGAATGCAAACCATGTTTAAAAAATTTCCAACACTGAATGGCCAAGCAATGACCTCACAAGTCTTTTTGGCAAATCAGGACACCCTAAGAAAAAGCCTGATTTTAGAAAAGTTAGTCAACAAACCCATGCTCTTTGCCGAAGATGGCAGACCTTATAAAAATCCATGGACCTATAGAAACAAGAATAAAATAACTGCAATAACCCTGACTCAGGATAATAGGGCACAGCTTAGCTTTAAAAAGTTTGATGCAGATCAAATGCTCGCTATTCTAAGGAGCGCTGGTATCGATACCAGTCTTTGTAGAAAGAGAGGAGAAACAACGCTTACACTTCCAATTGCAGAATTAAATAAACTGCATGAAAAGTGTATGTTTCCGGAACTTGGTGATTTTAATCCAGATCATAATGCAAGGGATTATCTTGATATCGCTCGCTTAAAACTTAATTTATCAGGCTACTCAGAGAAAAGTGAGGTTGTCATTGCAAGAATTGAAAAATATAAAGCAGACTTGCTTAAAGCTGAGGCACTTAAAGATGGTGAAGTTATCAAAGGGAAAATTGATGCTATGGAGTCAGCTCTCACTGCTCTCGAGCAAATGAGAGATAGCGGGAGCTCTAAAGGCATGGTGAAACAGGTTGAGTTGAATTTGCAATTAGACATCCAACAAAATCTAAGAGCAATAATTGCAAATGGAATGAATCCACTTCAAGCACCTGCAATTGACGTAAAAATAGCAGCTGCTTTTGAGGCTGCTGTTAAATTGGATCGAGTCGATGATTTTAACCATGTGCTCATGGCCTTTGCCAGTAATGGTTTCAGAAATGTGGGTAAACTGGATACCTATTTACAGTACGTCGCTGATGCAGGCCTTAGAGCTACAAATTATCAAAATGCTAAAACAGCAAGTCTCGAAGTGTATGATAAATCGGATAAGCTTATTACAGCTTTGAATAAGCAACCCAGAAGCTCTGATGATCTTATGCGAGAACTTATGCCCTCTGTACACAATTCTGGAGAGATTGTTATCAACGTAGATAGCGATGAAGACGAGTACAATGTGAACGTTGGGCAATTCCAAAGGGAAAGACAAGTTCAGGAGCATGTAAATCTCTCTGTTGATGTTGATCCAAGAACCCCAGTGCTTAATAAGGAAAAGCCTCCTGTGGAAGAAGACACAGGGGTTAAGATTAAAACCTTTTAAGTTAAGCGCTGCTTATATAGTGGCGCAGCATGCTAAACACACCGAAATTCGAAACTTTTTAGGGGGTACTTTTGCTTCCTGGCAAGGCAAAATCCCCCTATATAACACTACAAAACATCAACTCAAAAACAAACCATCAGACCACAAAAACCTCAATTTGTACTAAAATTAAATATATGGTTAATGTTTCTAGTTTAATCTAAAAGTAGAAAAGATTATCGCTATATGGAAATTCGACAGGAGAAAACAGCATGAATCCTGAACAAAGACGAAGACTAGTAAGCACTTTCTTAAGAGCCAAATATCCAGATACTTATGATGATGCATGGCTAGAAAATGAAAACACCTTCGCCCCCGTAGCTGAGGCTATAGATTTGATGGAGAAATGGGGAACTTTAAACTCAAGCGTATTAAACGATAATCCCCATGCCTTGGGCTCACTCTTTGCTGCCTTAGACAGGGCACTCATGGTTTCTATGGACGTACCGCCAAAATATGTCTTCGCAGTAGAAGACGCGCTCCTACCTGATGGCGACTATACGTCAAGACAAACTAAGACTATCGAAAATCAAGCTATACAAGTCAACTTTCTTAACAGACGTGGAGAGCCAAGGAACCCTAATTTTGAAGAACTAAGACAGAATACCTTAGAAACACTTTTGCGGATTGCAGCAAATCAAATGCCTTCCCTGCCCGCTTGGGATAAGATAAGCAGTCAAGATGTTCAATCTGCAATTAAAGCACGTGAAAAACTTCTGAAAGCTGCGACAGATCCAGGAGTTAAACAGAATCTGGAAAATGAAATCGACCTATTAAAAGATATTAATAAGGTTTCCCAGTTAAAGGTTATCAATATACCCAAAGAAGATGGCTCTAACGATCATTATTGTATCTTGCCCGATGCAGCTGGCGGGGTAACCGAAAAATATTCTGTGATGAGCACAGGCAAAGCCATCGAGCAAATGATCCATCTTTATAATGGCAGATATGGTTTAGATTTCGCCGGCTATACTGCGCAGAGAGATAATTTCAAATTAAGCACAGAGGGTATTCTGAAATTACCTAAACATGGTAAAACCATTGAGGTACAACGAGAAGCTATCGCGCTGAATATTTCTAGAATCCTCGGATTTACCACTACAAAATCCACGATGGTCGAACACAATGGCCAGGCAGCTCTCTTTGTTCCCTTTGATAAAATTCAACTGATGAAGGAATTTGCTCACGGAGAGACCCACCATGTTGTTCTCCCAAGCTCCCTCAAAAAGATAACCTCAATAGGCGACGAATACCTCCACTATTCCACCATTACTCCCGTGGGTAATCAGTTACATTCTGATAGAGCGATAGAAGACTTCGGTAGAGTGATGGCCTTCTCTTATCTCTGTAATGACCCTGATTTTATCGGCATGGAAAATCAGAATAAGGCGATAAAAGATAATCATCTACTCTATATCTTTGACCAGGTTGTTATGTCCGATGAGAAGATGGAGTTAGATAGCCGCTTAAGTTTAGCCCCTATTGGAGCGGGCAGACACTCTCGCCATAATCAAGGTAGAAACCGCTCTATCGTTGAAGACTCTTCTTTTAATGCAAAATTCGCTAGCGTTACACAATTGCTTGAAAATCAGGGCAGAATCAATACTATGCTTGATGGAATATTGGACTCTCATGATACGAAAATTAGACAGCTCCGAGCCGATATCAAGAATATCGCCGACAAAGGGGGTAGAGCCCTCCCCGCAGAAAAAGAACAGATGAAAGCATTACAAACCCAACTCAAAGAAGTAGAACTCTTGAGAGGCGACGCAGCGGGCATAAAAGACGTTATAAACAGTCGCATGGAAACCATGTTTAGAAAGTTCCCAACGCTGAATGGCCAAGCAATGAACCCACAAGTCTTTTTGGCAAATCAGGACGTTTTAAGACAAAGCCTGACTTTGGAAAAACTAATCAACAAACCCGTGCTCTTTGCCGATGATGGAAGACCTTATAAAAACCCATGGACCTATAGGAACAAGAATAAAATAACTGAAATAAACCTGACCCACGATAATAAAGTTGAGCTGACCTTCAAGACGCTTGATGTTACTCAAATGATCGCTGTTTTAAAAAGCGCGGGGGTCGATACCTCTCTCTGCGAAAAGAAAGGCACAACCCTTAAAATTCCAATAGGCGAATTAAACAAAGTTCAAGAAAGGTGTATGTTCCCCGAACTTGGCGCCTTTGCACCACCACCAAATGGTTATCTCGATATCAATCGCTTAAGACTCAATTTATCAGGCTATTCAGAAAATAGTGAGGTCATCATTGCTAGAATTGAAAAATATAAAGCAGACCTACTTCAAGCAGAAGCACTTGAATATGGCCCCGATATCAAAAATAAAATTGAAAACATGCAGTCAACACTCGCTGCCCTTAAAGAAATTAGAGATAGCAGCAGCTCTAAGGGCATGGTGAAACAGGTTGAGTTGAATTTACAATTAGACATCCAAGAAAATCTAAGAGAAATGATTCACGAAGAAGAACCTGGACTCGATGCAAAAATCGCACAGGCTTTTGAGGCTGCAGTTAAATTAGACCGAGTCAATGATTTTAACCATGTACTTATGGCTTTTGCCTATAATGGCTTCAAAAATGCGCCTGGTCTGGATACCTATTTGACCCACTGCATTACAGCTGGCCAAAGAGCGAATGACAATTATAAAAATGCTAAAGAGGCAAGTCTTGCTATACGTAATGAATCACACGAGTTTTATACAGCGCTGAACAATCCACCCCAACCACAACCCAGAGATTCTGTTTCAGCTATGCTGGATCGCATGCCACCTGGACGCGTTGTTCATGGACCACATCTTGAGTTCAGCGAGGACGATGAGGATGTGGACGTTCATAACGTCCAAAGACAAAGGCAAGTTGAGGAGCATAGAGAACTCACTGTTCATGTTACCCAAAGCTCTGGTTCTAACCCCCTGCCGACTGGTGGGGGAACTCAAGTTGTAGAAGAGGACCCAACTATTACTACGGTAAAAACCTTCTCATAAACTCCGTCATCCCCCACCCCAGTATTGAATTCCCGCGGCTTGACCGCGGGATCTGTTGTTCACTCTGAGCCCATAGATCCCGCGGTCAAGCCCATAGGTATCTACATAAGTGTTTGTAATAGGTCATGTCCCTCCTGGTCTCAACACTACGTCATCCTGAGCGCAGCGAAGGATCTCCTGAATGTGGCACCGCGCTAATCCCGGAGATCCTTCGCTGCGCTCAGGATGACGTGGCGTTGGGGTGACAGAGCCTTCAATTACAGACACTTGTGTAGATACCTATGGGTCAAGCGGCGGGAATTCGGGATGGGGGCGACCTTAGGCCTGATCTTTAGTTCAGCTTGACATACTCGTGTTTATTTAGTACAATCTGGTCGTTATTTGTCATTGTTTAATAACTAATTTTAGGGAAATGATTTCATGACACCATTGCAATTTGAAATACAATTAAGAAACTACAGTGACAACCGCAACGATAAAAACCTTAAAACCCTATTGCAAACCCTTCAAAGCCTTCCTCTTGCTACTCTTAACAATTTTTGCCTGCAAAATGAAACCATCAGGAAAATTCTCCGAGAACCTGATTTTGAGCCATTTTGGCAGAAAAAAATGGAGGGTATTAAAATCAAAGGCCTTGAGGGTTTCTCATTTAAAGCAACCCAAAGTCTCAACCCAATGGACCTTAGGTTAGGGTATTTTAATTATATACAAGCTATAAAAGCGAGTATGGCAAAAAATCCAGAAGAAGAAACCAAGTATATCCATCAGGCTTTACAGTTTCATTCGTTCCACGCCTTAAATCACTTTTATCAGGAGCTACTTTTCCAATTTAAAGCTCATGACACAGAGAGTTTTGAGCTTACCGCAGAATCAATTGCCTTTTTTGAGGAAGAAGCACGCTGGCATGGCACCCCTGGCTATCTTATAGTCGCCAAACTTTATTTCCGCCTTACTTCAGATTTAATGGAAGCAAATGACAGTCCCGCGGCAATTTCCGCAGCCTTTCAGTTGCTAATAAAAAACCTGAAACTTGCAGAGCTAATGGAGTCTGAGTCAGAAGATGATATACACAATGCTTATCTTGCACAGCCCTTTGCGCAACAAAACCCCTTTAATCTAGAGTCTATTGCAGCTATTCGCCAAGCCTGTATAAGCCATGCTGGCGCCTATCTGAGCAGGGATGACGTTAATATAGCAATCGGCGCAGCCAAAAATTTCCGTCCTACCAGAGCTAAACCACCGGTAGTCTCAGAGCCCGTAGCTCCTTCTGACTTTTATCAAGCTATTTTGACCGACTCATCCGAGTTATTGCGGCTCAGCTATAAGAAAGAAGAGCTTGAGAAAACCAATCATGGGGGAGAAACACCCTTATTTTTTGCTATTCGACACGGAAAAATTAACTGCGTTCGCTGCTTGTTAGCTCTTGGTGCCAATCCAGACTGTAGTGACTCCCGGGGCAATAAATCCTTGGCTTTAGCCTTACATTTAGGACATCAGGGAATCGCGAAATTATTAGTCAAAGCCAAACCAGAATTACTTGCAGATAGTTCAGTGATCCGGCTTAACGGACCTGACCATCCGCATACTAAGGCGCTAAGAAAAATTCCACAAAAAGCAGAGATCGAAATCTTAATGAAAGCCCTTAAAAGCAAATCAGGCGATAAAATTCGTGGATGCCTGCAAACGGGTATTGGCCCCGATCTTATTCTCCCTTCTGGTAAAACCTGCCTAGCTCATTTAGTAGAAACGAACAATATAAAGGGGATTGAATTGCTCTTAGAATTCGGTGTCTCTTTGAACCACCCAAACTCGAATGGCGAGACGGTTTTGTTTTCACTGATGAATGCAATAGAGTCTAAAAATAATTCAACCTATTTCCGGCGTTTTGTTAGTCTAGGTGCCGACCTAAACGTACAGAATAAGCAAGGTGAAACGCTGTTAATTAGGGCAACTAAAGGCGGAGATCTTAATGCGGTCTCATTCCTACTTGAGCAAGATACTATCGATTTAACACTAGGAGATAAACAGGGCCGAACTGCCTTGGATTATGCGACCAATCAATGGGTTAGAGATCTTATCTTAGAGAAGCAGGCAAAGAATCCATTAAATGAGCAAAAGCAAGAAGCGACGATTCCTCTTACATCTCAGATAATGCGTTTTTTTGGCTTTGTCTCCGACCAAGATTCGACACAACCCTCAGTGGCTGCCTCAAGCTATACAACATAGTTCTCCGGACTGAAAACCTTGATTACGCTGCGCTGCATCAAGGTTTCATTAAACAAAAATCTAGCAATCAAACCTCAATTTCTCGCGAAGATTCCAACATCCAGCGTGATTTTTCATGGGCTTCGATGCGGTCTGAAAGCAGATTCGCTGTGCCTTCATCATTGTTTTCCTGAGCCAAAGCCATAGCCTGATTTAAATCTTTTACCAGGGTATCGTGATCATGAGCCAGCTCGGAGACCATTTGGTTGGAACTAAGATTAGGGTTTCCATCCTTAATTCGTTTTAAACTCTCAAACTCTTTAAAAGTAGCCGGAACATTCTGTCCTATGGTTCGAATACGCTCGGCAACCAAGTCTACTGCATCAGCTAATTCGATATATTGCTCTTCAAATAATTGATGTAAGCCTTTAAATTGAGGACCTCTGACATGCCAATGGTAATTCTGTGTCTTCAAATACAATGCATAAGTATCTGCCATGATCACTGATAATTTGTTATATACATCACTCATTGCTTACTCCTTGTTATTTTCTATATATTAAAAATAGCTGAAAAATCAGCTAATTTAAAATCAATTGTCTTAATGAAGACGATTGATAGCGTTTATCATCCTAGAAATCCGAGCCCCCGCGGTCAAGCCACGAGGAAATGTCACGTCCCTCCTTGTCTCAACATTACGTCATCCAGAGCGCAGCGAAGGATCTCCGGGATTAGCATGATGCCACATTCAGGAGATCCTTCGCTGCGCTCTGGATGACGTGTGTTGAGACGAGGATTTTTATTTTTGTCCCATACAAAGAGAATAGGTTAGAATAGAAGCTATTTATTATTTTAAGAGATGCTAATGGACGAATTTCTGTATACCTTGGACAATGATAATCTGGATTTATTGAGCGCAGAATGCAAAAAATCGGCTCTAAACTCCCTAGAAGCAGGCAAGGTACTTTATTTTCCTGCTTATACTTTTGCCATGACCCCCAGAGAAAAAGACCAGCTCCTTTCAGACAAGATCTTAGATGGCAAGCATAAAAATGTGAGCTTTGACTATCGCAGACAGAATCTGGGTGGTTTTAATCAAGATACTTCCCTGGCAGCTCTCCTAAAGCCTTTTATGCAGCGTTATGCAGAATTTTCCAAGCAACTCATTGATAGCGTTTTACCGCAATACCAGGACGACCTGATTTGGGGAAGAACCAGCTATCGACCAGCAGAAATTAAGGGGCGTTCTTCATCGAAACGCAAAGATGATACCCGCTTGCATGTCGATTCCTTCCCAGCAACCCCTGTTAATGGGCAACGAATACTCCGCGTCTTTTGCAATATCAATCCCTACAATGAGCCTCGCGTTTGGCACTTAGGCGAACCCTTTTCTCAGGTGTTAAATCGCTTTGCGCCAAAGATTAGCCGCTATAGCCCTGGACGAGCCAAATTGCTACAGCTGGTCAAGGCTACCAAAACGCTACGGTCCCCTTACGATCATTATCAACTTCAGTTACACGATACGATGAAGTTAAGCGATCAATATCAACAGTCTGTTAGCAAGCAACGTTTTGATTTTCCGGCACAGAGTACCTGGATAGTCTTTACTGATCAGGTCTCGCACGCCGCGCTGAGTGGCCAGTATTTGTTGGAGCAAACCTTTTATTTACCTGTCAAAGCAATGGCTAAGCCTGAACAGTCTCCGTTAAAACTTTGGGAAAAAGAGAGGGATGCTGTTTTAGTTTAAGTCGATCGGCAACCCCTCATCCGCCCTTCGGGCACCCTCTCCCCAAAGGGGCGAAGGAAAAATTCAGGCCTGTAAATCCCTTCTCCCTTTTAGGGAGAAGGTGCCCGTAGGGCGGATGAGGGGTCCTAGCTGGTGCTAAGACCTAAAATGAAAATACCGTCCTGAGTCAGCTGGCGTAATCACTCTATCTGCTTCGGCGGTCAGCCAATCTACTAAGTCCTCACCTTCCCAGAGCAGCTTTTTTTTATCGTAGGTCATCAAAAAATCGTGGCTTAGCGTTTTTTTCTCAGAATTTTCGCCTAGTGATAGAGGCAAAGGCTCAAACTTCATTTTGTTTAAGTCGCTTGCGTAATCCGCAATCCTAATGCCATAAACCTGCCAATTATGCTCGGTTAGGCCGGGTGGGCTTAAAAACGTCAAATAATTTAAGTCCCCAGCCAATTGCACAGATACTGTTATGTTTTTTGCCTTTAAAGAATCACAAAATTCCTGGGCAAATTTAAACATAGAATGCCCCATACAGATATCCGAAACAATAAAGTTAATTCTTTGCACATTTTGTGATAAACCAGCGGTGATTAATTGATTCGCAAATAACTTGGGATCTAATAATGTTTGTAAGACACCATCTGCTTTTAATTCGATAATAGTAATTTCTTCATCTGCATTTTTCTCTAAATCAAGCTCAGGATAATTTTGGATTACAGCGCCGTTTGCTAGGATTTGCGCTGCTTCCTGGTTAATCGATGCTCGTGACATAACGATGATCATAAGAAAACCTTGATTGCCCTATATGGTTAAATTTTAAGTTAAATGTACTAAAATAACAAATATGGTTTTTCATTTACTCACAACAATGCTAATTGGTCTTTTTACACCCCATGCAATAAACGACATGCATTCACTTCAACAAGCCTATCCCAATGAGTGTCTTACAAGTTTTGGCACAGGTGAGTTCCTCTGTACAAGCTCTGGAGAACTTGCGAGGGAAATGGATGGAACTATACCAGAACGTCTCTGTTTTCTAGATCATTTAGGATATGGAACAATAGGACACAGCGCTTCTGGCAATAGTCTCTCAGCAACTGAATTTGCGGACATACTCATCGCTCAGTTAGAGCTAGTAAAAACACATAATAATGGACGTGTACCTATAAGGGATGTCGATATTTTAGGATGTGAAGGTGGACTACGCTGGCTCGATTCCCAAGGCGTTTTACATGAAAACTTCGCTGAAATCGTAGCTAGAAAACTTGCTGAAGCAGGATACGCTCAAATCAAGGTACATGCTCTAACACCGGAGTTTATCGGCGACCCCGAGGTAACCCATACTTACTTGTATGGCGGAGGACCAATAGGCCAGCCCTTTTCATTTTACGGATTCACTAATGAAGGGTTAACCGCTATCAATGCGGCAGGGGAAGAATTACAAGAGGCTCAACAGACCTGGTACCAGCTCCAGAGTCAAAAATATACAAACTATGCAATGCTGACAGCGCTAAGATCCATTTTTCCTAGAACGCCAGAACAACATAACGATTATGTGAACGCGCTTATTTGGCAGGTGAAAGTTGTACCAATTTTAGAAATCCAATATCAATTTGCTCTTGAGTCTGCAACAGCCAAATACCTTGAGACTCGTGCAGAACATAGTCGCCCCAAGGATGGCGCTATCAAAGATTTACGGCAGGCTCTGGACGATCCACGTAATCTCTTTGATCCGCTTGAGCAAATATCATTAGAACAAGAAAAACTAATAGAGGAAGAACAAGATTGTTTGCGAGCAGGGCTAGACGTCTTATGTCAGCAAATTAGAGCTATCAAGGACTTTGATTTTACTCTATCTACCGATCCCCTAAATCCTATTGTCAGCCTAAGGATTTTTTTTAATATAAAGCGAGAAGCAGACACTTTTGTTGCAGCAATACAGGCAAAGGATCCTAGTCTATGTTCAGATGCAACTTTAACATTAACACCAGACTTCGAAGGCTATGTAGTAGAGTGCAACCCGTCACTAGTACGAGAAAACCCTCTTTTAAATGAAATAATAGCTCACTATCTTGACTCAGAAACACAAAGAACTAATGAGATATACCAAAGACAATTATTATTAGCAGATGCTCTTAGTCACAATTTCATTGTGATTTCCCCTCCGTCCTTTGATCCTTTTCAAATAAGCATTCCTGATGAGCTAGGTTATTTATGCATAAAAAAATACCTTGAGGAAAACGAAATAGTCTTTGAATCTTCTTACAAGACCGAGGGGATGATTGAAATTTCTGATGAACTTTTTCTCCAAAAACAAGCTGTTCAACAGCTGATTGACTTTCTGAGTTCAATAAAAGAGTGGACTCAGAAAGCAGCAGAGATTCGTGAAGACAGAATACAAGAGCAACTAACTGTACTGATGCCGAAGATAAATTTACTAAGGGGGGAGATTCCCACTATCCAAGCTGTTGCTTTTGATTATAGTGCAGATCCCTTGCAACCTATCAAAGGGATAAAATGCTTATTTAACACAAAGCAAGACGCCAATCATTTTGTCGCTGTCATAAAAGCAAGGGAGCCCTATGCCAGAGTAAAAGTGGTTCCAGTACCAGGTGGCGGCCTCTCAGTGAGGTCTGATCTCTTCATCTCTAATTCATTTGAAGGCGACTATCCTGAGCTAGCCTCCCCCCCTATTCCGCAAACAGCAGCAATGGCGGAGAAACCAGCTGCAACTAGACCCAGTTTTTTCACCTACTCTGCAGACGCTGAACAACTTCAAAATACAATCTTGGATCAATTCAGGGAACAGCTTATTGAAAAAATTGATTCCGGCGCTATTCAAACCGCTGAGGACTTGGCTAAGGAAATAGATCAAATAAAAAATAGTTCTGAATACCAAGAACTTAAAACAACAGGGAATGGAGCACTTGATTTTGAAAATCTGATTAATGAGATTAGGACTGATGAAAGCTTTTTGTTGCTGGCAAAGAGCTCAAGATTTTTATAATGGCAGTATCTACCTACGAGCTCCACTGCTCATTTGTCATTCCCGCGAAGGCGGGAAACCATCTCTACATTGGCATTGTGCTTCGCCAGAAATAGTTTCCCGCCTTTGCGGGAATGACAAAGCCTTCCTTAACCCCTAGCTCACCTCAATTTATAAAAAACAAGACTATAATTTAATCTAAATGAAAATTTAATAACTCATTTAGGGAATGATTAATGAATAAGGAAGCACTTTGCCAACGTTTTCAAGAGGTGCGGCAACAAAGCAATACTTTATGCGATCCGCTAGAAATCGAAGATTATGTCATCCAAAGTATTGACGATGTAAGTCCGCCAAAATGGCATTTAGCACACACTACTTGGTTTTTCGAAACCTTTATCTTAGCCAAATATTTGCCAACCTATCAAAGTTTCGATCCCTCGTTTCGTTATTTGTATAACTCCTACTATCAAGGGATTGGTACTCCCTTTCCACGGGTGAAACGAGGTTTATTATCGCGCCCAACTGTTGCAACCATTTATGCTTACCGCAAACATGTTGACCAGGCACTAATCGCTTTAGCCAAAGAGGCCTCAGCAGAACTATTGTTGGAATTAGATCCGCTAATCATTCTAGGTTTGCACCATGAACAGCAGCATCAGGAGCTTCTGTTAATGGATATTAAACATAATTTTGCCATTGATCCTAACTTTCCCTGTTATCAAGAAAGCACGGAGCTAAACAGCCCCTCAAAGAGCGCTAGACTTCAATTTATTGAGACTGAGGGAGGACTGATTGACATTGGTTATAAGCAAGGGGATTTCTGTTTTGATAACGAATTGCCTGTTCATAAAAAATTTCTTAGCCCCTATGCAATAGCAACGCAGTTGGTTACAAATGGCGAATATCTAGCCTTTATCAAGGATGGTGGCTATGAGGATCCGCGTTGGTGGCTAGCAGATGGCTGGGATACTGTGCTAAAAAATCATTGGCAGGCTCCCAACTATTGGCATAACCAGGACAATGAATGGTTAATTTTCACTCTAAATGGTTTAAAGCCCTTGGATGAACAAGAGCCAGTCTCTCATATTAGCTTCTATGAAGCCGATGCCTATGCTAGGTGGTGCGGCGCCAGATTACCTCTGGAGGAAGAATGGGAGCATTTTGTTAACCTTCATAATCTGGATAGCACCAAGGCAAATTTTATGGAAACCGGGCTTTTCCATCCGCAAGCAGCAAGCAATAACAATGGTGCCTTAGCACAGCAATTTTTTGGCGAACTTTGGGAGTGGACAGCGAGCCCCTATTCAGCCTACCCAGGTTATACACCACTTAGCGGCGAGTTAGCTGAGTACAATGGAAAATTCATGACTAACCAAATGGTTTTAAGGGGTGGCAGCTGTGCTACCCCTGCCTCACATATCCGAAGCAGCTATCGCAATTTTTTTCAGCCTGAAAAACGCTGGCAATTTAGCGGAATTCGCTTGGCCAAATCAATAAATAAGGGGTGAAGAAATGTCAGCAAAATTTGAAACCTTAATGTCTAATACTCATATTTCTCATGACAAAAAACAAGAGTTTATTCACGATATTCGTCTCGGTTTATCAAAGACAAATAAGGCCATAAACTCAAAGTATTTTTATGATGAAAAAGGCAGCGACTTGTTTAACCAGATTACCCGGCATCCCGATTATTATCTTACCGGTTGCGAATTGGAAATTTTAAGTCGTTATAAACAGGAGCTAGCCACTATTCTAACTAATGACGATTTTAATCTTATTGAGTTAGGCCCCGGAGAGGGAATAAAGACTCGCCTTTTAATTGATGAGTTTTTAAGTGAACAGCTTTCGTTTAGCTATTTTACCATTGATATTTCCGCAAAATACCTGACTCAGATCGTCGATAAATTCAATCAGCAATTACCTAATCTCGAAACCATTGCCCTAAATTCTGACTATTTGAACGGGGTAAAATGGCTTGGATCCCATTCAAATAAACGCAATTTTCTGCTTTTCTTGGGCTCAAGTATTGGTAATTTCAGTTTAAATTCTTCAAAAGAATTTTTAGGCATGCTTCATGATTTTCTCAACCCTGGTGATTATGTATTAATTGGTTTTGACCTCTTAAAAGATATTGATGTTTTACTGCGAGCTTACAACGATAGTGCCGGTATTACCCGAGATTTTAATTTAAATTTATTAATGCGAATGAATAATGAATTAGGCGGTAATTTTAATGTTGATTCCTTTTATCATTATGGGACTTATAATATTTACGCCAAAGCAATGGAAAGCTATCTTGTCTCTAACAAAGCCCAAATTGTTTATATCGATTCCTTGAAAAAATCGTTTAACTTCAAGGAATTTGAAGCTATTCATGTTGAATCATCGCAGAAATATTCCCTGACAGATGTCGATAATTTGGCACGTTCTTCGCGCTTTAAAGTGATTAAGAATTTTACTGACTCTAAGCAATATTTTCTTAACTCCCTGTGGCAGGCTTAGTTTCTGATTACTGCGCAGAAACGACCTTTATAGGGGACAAAAATTTGTAATTCTAGAAAAAATTCGAATTCCCGCGGCTTGGCCTCGGGGATTCGGAACAAATTAAAGGATTTCTCTTTTTTGTCCCGTACAAAGGAGAAAGACACAATGATTTACTTCTTTGATATAATGAGCCAATCAACTCATTTTGATTTCCAGCAATGTCATCAGAAATTTTGCCCTTATCACTACGCTCCTATCATGCAGAAAAAAGCAGGCATTGCCATGACTATGCGCAATTCGTACTACCTATTAAGGGTGAAATGGAGTTAGAGACTGGGACTCATTATGGCTTTGTTAACACAAGTACCGCAGCCTTTATCGCGCCTGGTGAAAGCCATTGTTTTTCGGCAAGCCGCGACAATAATTTTCTGGTCGTCGATATTAAAGAAGAAAACCTGCCCTGGCAAAGAGGTCAAATCCCAGCCTTTATAGCCCTGACAGCAGCAACCGAAAAATATCTGGCCTTCATCCCTGCCTATCTCAAGGAAAACACCAATGACCTTTTCTCTGATTATCTTGTGCAGACTATGCTATTCAAACTCCTGTCGCCTCTACTCAGAGTACATCAGGATCAGCGAGTATCCCTTGCAAGACAGTGGATTGACCAACATTTCACCTTACCAGTAAATCTGGATAACTTGGCTAAAAACTGTCACTTAAGTACTAGCCAGTTACAACGACGTTTCAAACAAGAAATGGGGCAGACGCTCGCAGACTATTGGCGTGGAAAAAAACTTGCCTATGCCCAGTTGCTACTGAGTTCTACAAATCTTTCTATAGAAGCCATCGCTTATAGGCTGGGCTATGAAAATTTAGCTGCATTCAGCAGACGATTTACCCAAGTTTTTGGCCTAAGTCCCTCACAGTGGCGTGAAATGACGCTTTCAGCAAAGTCTTTGCCTGTCGGGGATAAATACAAATCATCTAATTAGCATTAGAATCGCTAAAATGAAATCTTGATTCCGCTTCGCTGCTTCCAAGCGACGACTTTCCCCTAAAGAAATTACAAACCAGTGAGCTAAGATCGATGAAATACGAGTTCCCACAAGCCGTTTGCTTCCTAATCCTTGCCCAGCTCATGGTGAGCCTTAATATCGTTGCTTCGAAATACCTGATTGCCTCCCTGCCCTTAGAGCTCATGTTAACCCTGCGCTTTGCTTTGGCAGCCTTAATCCTATTCCCCTTGCATTGGCTAACCCCTGCAAGAAAGCTAACAGTCAAGCAGCATTTTTCCTTACTTGGCAAAAAGGATTGGTTCTTCATCTTAGCCCAAGCGCTTACTGCCGGGGTACTCTTTAATTTCTTGATGCTTTTAGGTTTGCATTATACCGACGCCAATGTGGCTGGCATCATCACCAGCGCCCTACCAGCGACTATTGCTTTGATGTCCTGGGTTGTTCTTGGCGAAAAAATCTCAGGTAAAAAAAGCATCTGTATTGCATTTGCCACCCTGGGACTAGTGATAATCGCCTGGTCTAAATTTCAAGGTCCGACCCTAACTCATTCTTATTTGGGTGACTTTATTATTCTGCTTTCCCTTATACCAGAAGCGTCTTATTACATCTTATCCAAACTGCATTCCAATCGTCTGCCCCCTTTCTTAATCTCCTCGCTAATCAACGCCATCAATGCGTTAATCTTGCTACCGTTGAACGCTTTGGCCTCCTTTGATTCGCTAAGCATCACGCCCTGGTCCTGGTTGATCTTGCTCGCTCTAGGCTTAAGTTCAGGCTTATTTTATGTGTTATGGTATTTTGGCTCGCAGAAGGTCGATGGGGTTTTTGCTTCACTTTCAACAGCAGTTATGCCTATGGCGACAGTTATTCTTGCCTGGCTTATTCTTGGTGAACGCCTGACAGGCCTGCAAGGTTTCGGAATGGGCTTGGTTCTCTTGTCGATTGCTATCTATGCGCGGCGAGCTTAGCGGTATTGTGCAGCGAGGACAACCTGCAAGCCTGCAGCAGTCAAAGAAAGATAGTTATAAGCCGGATCGGCCGTGGTGCGCTCAAGCCATTCATTGGCAATGCAAATATCTGTTACTTTTTGCGCGTACTCTAAACTCACAGGCTCCTTAATTTTCGCACTAAGAAAACCAACCATTTCTTCATCAATACTCAAAAATACAGCTTCACGGGTTTCCCCTCGCGCAACCATTTCGTCATAAAATAAATTCAAGATATCAAGTTCATTCATAGTAGCCGTCCTTAACAACTATCATTAATTTAAAGTATAGATTCAATTTTCATTTTCAATTTTCAAACTGTTGGCATAGTCTATGCGTGAGAATAAAAAAAGTTTGAGGTTGACTATTATGAAAGCCAAAACAACAGACACAGCACGCCCCAGAAGCACAACAAGTATCGATGATTTTGCTCTCGAGACTGCAAAGTCCTCAGGCGGAGTTACCGGTAGTAAACGGGTTCTAAGGAGATCGAACAATAGTTCCTATCAATTAAAACCTTCTATTCTTGATAATACTTATACCAGGCAACTCAAAGCCAAACGTACTGAACGCGAGAATTTTGGTGAATTTATCTCCTCTTGCATTGGACGAAGTATGTTAGCGAGTTTTGATAAACCAAGTACTACGCTTCCAGAGATAATACTTGTCTACGATCAACATAAAAAAAGAGCACTAATTGCTTCGAAATATTTAGAGGGCAATGTGGTACAGACTCTGGATGATTATGCCCAAGCAATAGCCCCCGGCCCCGCCCCCTTGAAAGGCAAGAAAAAGGGGCACGCCTCCTTCGTGCCAGGCCAGCTTTCAGATAGTGGTAAGATAGGCTTAGATAGCAATCAGATGGTTGAGCTAAAAAGCAGCTTACGAGACTCAATAGGCATCTCTGCTGTTTTGGGTGATCATGACGTTAATCCAGGTAATATGATGGTGGTTACTAATCTTTTTATAGATGAGGAAACAGATGAAATTGTTCAACAATCACAGATCGCCCGAATTGATTTAGGCCATGCCTTTAACGACTTACTGAATGTACCTGTTGCACCCTCTCTATTTGGGGCCGCGCTAGATACTGCTCATCCGGTTCAGGATTTTCTAAACCGTGAAAAGGTTGCGGGATTTGGCGGTGGAGATCCCTCCAAATTTTGGCGAGACTATCCTGGTATGGGCTCTCTGAGCGAAATGGCAGAAATGGCAGAAACCTTCGAAAGAATTGGTAGTGTTCCCGAGGAAGCTATTAAAAAAGGGGTTGAGGATGCTAAACAAGGATTTCTTGATCTTCTCCGCGACATGAAAGCTAACAATGATGATGCAGGCATTGCCCATGTTCATAGCTCCTTGGTAGAAATTTATAATAATATTTCTTCTGAAAAAATGCAGGAATCGCCTCAACAAATACGGTCACAGATTGATACGATTTTTGAGGAATATGGTAATTTCGTAATTAATAATTGTAAGGACGCCTTACGCACTTCAAAATTACTAACTATACAATCGACCATCGATCAGCAACTTAAAAACCGTGTCCCTATGGATCAAATTTATGCCAAAGTGCTTCCCATATTTAATAATCTTGAGCCAAATGCTAACCAGTCAGATCCTAATAAAAAAATTACCTGGGTAAAAGAAGGCCCTGATGTTCCACCCTTTAGCGGTACTCTCAAACAATATCTCATTCAACGGCAAATCGATTTGTTATATAAGCAAGAGCCCAATAAACCCGTTAATAAAATCGCCAATAGTATTCTTAACTATTTGAATAGCTATCAAACCTATGTTGATAGCCAAAGGATCGGAAATAGCACTGGTATTCAGAAAGCGGGACAACTGGAAACAGGCTTATATGAGATTGCTGAACAATTAGCCAAGAATAATCCCCGTGGCGCTTTAGACTTAGTTAAAGTTCTGCGAACTGAGTTGATAACTAAGTTTGGTGAAACCAACCTTATTGGTAAATCGAATGCCATTCAGGCAGTCACGCAAATGCAAGCCGATTTGAAAAAAATAGTATTTAATGAGTATAAGCAAGGCATGGCACAAATGCGTTTGCACAATGAGCCAAAGCCCACCCCTAGCCCTGATTTGTAGTTAATACTTTGAATTTTATGTTCAAATTTATGTTACTTTGATTTTAAATTGTGCTAAAATAGCGTTCGCTGTTGACTAGCTGATAATTTCGCTCATAAGGAGGTTGTAATGCGTAAAAATGAAAAACCAGGTTATGCAGCTCAATGTTTTACCCTATTTACTAAGCCACAAGAACAAGAAGTGACTTATTTTAAGCTCAGCGAACTTAATGAAAAAACGAAAGAAGAGTTCCTCGCTGCTTTTAAAACCGTTCCAGACACCGCCAACTATCTTGATTTAGAAACTAATGACCTGCATCTACATGTTGACGAAAGCATCGAGGCAATTTCTCACCTCTCAGCCTGGTTAACTTCGCTGGATTTAAGTTTTAATTGCCTGGGTGATGAATTAACCGGCAACAAACTTCCGAAACTCGTCGCTGCAGTTAATTCGAATATACACTTTGTGAATTTAACGGGTAACTACCTGGGGATGAAATCGGTAAGCCAGTTAGAGGCTGCCTTTAAGTCCTTTCATCAAAAACTAGAGTCATTAAATTTGTCTTTTAATGATTTTAATGTCCAAGCAATCGATCATTTAGTGCAAATTGCCCAAGCCTTACCTCTTAGCCTCAAAAAATTAAACCTTATAGGAAATGATTTGGGGGAAAAATCGACAGATGAGCTTGTTAGATTCTTTTCAGCCCTGTCTGAACATAAGCAATTGCGGTACATCGATTTACGAGAAAATCAGTTTGAGCCCGAGCAGATAGCTGCTATTAAAGGATGTTTACCCCATGTAAAAGGCTTGTATTTTTCTGATGAAGATTTTGAGAATACGGAAACAAGCGAATTTAATATTGGTAAGGCTTTTATTGCAGAAGCAGCGCTTGGCAGTTCGGAATTTACTTATAGTTAACAACGCTTTCCCCTGTTCGGGGGACGTGTTTGAATCTTAGTGAAAAGTTTGGATTTCCCCTTCATCCGCCGCTTCGCGCCACCTTCTCCCCTTAGGGGCGAAGGTGTCCGAAGGGCGGATTAGGGTTTCTAAACCTTCAGCCAAATTCTTCTTAGGAATAGCCCGGCTTATGAAGATGATTTGATCATGAGCAGCAATTGTGTTGGCTTTGACAAAGCATCTTTCGTGTTAATAATCTTGTGTTTTTTGAAGCCTAATTTTTCGTAACATCGAATCGCGCAGATGTTATCTGTAGAGGGATCCACAAGGCAATAGTCAAATGAAGGCCAGATTTTTTCATCCAGAAATTGCCTAATAATCACCCCACCCAAACCAATACCTAAATACGAAGGTTCCCCAATAAATAAATCAATCCCTGAGGCCTTGGCAACAATCGTCTCATCCAAATCTTGGTTATCCCAAGGAAAATCAAGGAGACGGTAGTTTTGAATATAGCCAATGGGGCTTTTTTCAAGAAAAATGATATAACCTGATACCGGAGTTTTCTCTGTGATATAGGGGTTCAACTTATTAAAGATCTCCTCTTCCGACCACGGCCGCAAAGAATAATGCCCTTGTACATGTGGCAAATTAAACCAGCGGTGCATTAAAGGAAGGTCTTCCAGCGTTAATTGCTTAAAATGCAACATGAAAGGACTGTCTATTTGAATCATGGTAATCTATGGTCAGTTAAATAAATTTAATTTGAGAATGCTCAAAATGCACCAACATTCAATTATTATCAAGACCATGGAATTATCCAATGAAATTTCCCTATCAACTCATTGAATTAACCCATACCTTAGATGAAAACAGCCCCGCTTGGGAGGATGGATGTGGTTTTTCCTCATCAATAGTATTGGATTATTCTGACTGTACCGACGAACCCCGATTTCGCGTGCAAAGTTTTGGGATGCCAGCAGGGATGGGAACACATATGGATGCCCCCTCACATTGCTACCCTGATGGCCTGTCTATAGACCAAATCTCTCTGGAACAATTGGTCGTCCCCTGCGTAGTTATTGATGTATCTCCAAAAGCGCATGAATCATACAGCGTGACACCCCAAGATATCGTTGATTTTGAAAAAATATATGGCCTGATTAAACCTGGTTCATTCCTTATCATCAAAACTGGCTGGTCACGTTTTTGGAATACCCCCAAGCAATATCGTAACAACTACCAGTTCCCCAGTGTTGCCGCTGAAACAGCTACCTTGCTGGTTTCACGGGACATTGTGGGTTTAGGCATAGATACCTTATCGCCTGACAGGCCAGATGTTGGTTACCCTGTGCATCGCATCCTCTTAAGCTCAGGACGATACATCGTGGAGAACATTGCAAATAGTGAACTATTACCATCTAAAGGTAGTTTTATTATGGCTCTGCCACTAAAAATCAGGCAAGCAACTGAGGCACCAATGCGTTTAATTGGGTTATTAGCATGAAAGAATTAATTTTTTTGACTGTTTAATAAGTAACAGGCCACGCCCCTACCCCGTCATCCAGAGCGTAGTGAAGGATTCCGGGACTAGCCACAGTGCCACATTCAGGAGATCCTTCGCTACGCTCTGGATGACGTGCTATGTTAGGGGGGGCGTGACCTATTACTTTAATAACAAATGGAGAAAGCAGATGTTGCATGGGAATCAATATACTTTTACTACTGATATAGTGCCAATAATCATTAGTATCGTCGTTATTTGTATTTTGATATTTAGTTTCTATGTGACTGTTAAATATCCAAACACAGAAGAATATAAAAACACTCGCATTAATGTTTTTTTTTCAACCTTAGCCTCTGTAGCTATCATCTTTGTTGGATTTAACATCGTATTGACTTCAATTGCCTTTGAAAACAATCAAAAATTTTCGCGCATTACGAAAACCAAAGAAGCCGTTGACAAATTATGGCTTTATCCTCATCAGCTTCTAACATCGAGCCATAACATTAGGCCTGAGTTTTTAGCTTCCTTTTTTATGTATAACTTACAATTGTATAACATGGTTATATTACCCAATAAAAAGTCACCGTTGACAGTGAATGGGCTTATTGAAGAACAGTTTATAAGCAACGTGATGATCCAAGCCTGGGAAGACTGCATAACCATTCGCAATTACGATGCCACGCCCTTAGATTCTTGGCTAAGAGCGTTTATTAGCTGGGCACAAAATCCTTATTTTAAATCTTACTATGAAGAAGCAAAATTCCAGTTTAGAAGAAGGACGGTTCACTTGGGCGATCTTTTATTCGAATATGCTGAGACAATACCCCTACCCACTATAGATACTACAATTTATGACCGAACTGTTCAAAAACTAACAGCTGATCCTCGGTTTATAGATTTAAACTTAGAGAAAACTTAAGCAATTCCTATTACAACAATTCTGGTTTTCCTCCATATCCACCCTAACAACCTAAACGGCTAATTAGCAGCTATACTGAATAATAGGGAAAGATAATGGAAACCAGATGTTATGCCTACTGTTAAGCTAGACAGTAACTTTGCAAGTTCGATTTTAGATGTAGCTGTTGATAACGATGTAAGTAAAGCCCATGCCGCAAAAGCTGCTGAGAGACTAAAAGCTGTTGTTATTACTCCTATCCTTGCTAAGTTAAACTCAAATACTCCTCTAGAAGATCATGAGACAAAGGTCTTGGATTTTCTAGTTACTGAACATTCAAGTGACGGCTTGCAATGGGGAGGCGCGATGCCTGAACAATCTAAACGTGCAATTTTGGCGGATAAGGAATTACAAAAGACGCTTTTAACTAGACTCTCTGACCGAATGACCACTGAGAACATCATGGCTATTACAGAACCGGCAGGACTTGCTGGCGTTATGAAGGCTATAACGGATTGTTCTTTTACCTATGTTGAACGTTTTCCAAAAGCAATGCATGGACCGAATTTTGACGGTATCAAAGATATGATTACTCCAACGCCAGAGGAACTTGCTATTCGCGTACAAAGAACAGAAATGGGCCAAACGGAGCATCGAGCAATTAGTTTTGGTATTGGCACTGAAGTTGGAAAGGATATTGCTCCGGTTAACAATATTCCCTCAGATCCTGAGCGAATGCATAAGGCAGGAAAAGCTGCTTTTGCAACGGCTGATGCTGTTCAAAGAGCAAAAATAATTGCCACACAGTATGACAAGCAAGCGATGCACGTTAGTGACCTTGAATCTAAGGAGGATACTTCTACAGAGGAATTAGCTGAAGCAAAAGAAACCTTGGAGAATTTAGCAAAACAAATGGATTATTATCGTGTTCCTAAAAACCCTGGGCAACGCCCGGCAAATTTTCAACAATTGAATATTCCACAACCCTCAATTCAAAAATTAGCGCGCTTAGGAGGGGATGATAATGTGCCCTTACCTTTAGTTGCAACAGCATCGGGCACTACAGCTCGCGCCTTAATCGCACTGCATGATCTGGGTGTTTTTAATGATAGCGAAAATAATTTTGATCCTGAATCAGCACAATATCTATCAACTCTCCTCTGCGGGACAATTGTTCATGGTGGTCATCACTCAGTTCTTGAGGTTGGCGAAATGTATAACCGCTTATTAGACTATGAGGCGATTAGCGACTTAGAAAATAAAGGGGTACGTAGTAATGAAGAAACCATGGGCTACTACGAAATAGGCGCTTCAGGAACCTTAGTACCAGAAGCAATGAGAGAGGATGTTCTTAGCAAATATAATGCTAAAAACCAAGCGGATTTCAAGCAGACCTTAAAGGGTACAGTCATAAGGGAAGAGCCCAATGACCCGAGCCCTCCTCAAAATAGTGCGACCTTTTAGCTAAAACTCATTTCTTCATGGTGGTTCTCAAAGCTTGAAGCTAGAGTTTCGAGGCTAAAGAAAGAAGGCTTCTGCAAACTAGTGATGATCGTTTTGTTGGTAGCCTGATGCAAGATTGTCGCTAGTTCCTGCCGCTGATCGTTAGTAAGGGTGCTCTCTACAAAGATAACCTCCTCAACAAATTTCATTGAAGAGATAATTGCAATCAGTTCTTCCTCAGAAAAGCGTTTGAATCCATTAAGGCTTATATTAATTTTCCGAACACTTTCAGTTAAACCGCTAAACATTTCTTGTAACTCTTCTACCGTTTTGAGGTGTAGAGAATTCAAACTTAAATCGATTTCTGTGATAGATGAGGGCATAGAACCAAAGGCTCTGCCTAAGGTATAGGACGATTTGCTATAAAGCTTAGACTTTTTTAAATCCATGATAGATTCTGTTGGAGGTATAAGACAAAATGCGGAAACAAAAGCATCACCGTCTTCCATAAGCGTTGCCTCATCTATTCTAAAAGTCCCCATAATATACCCCTTGTTTAAAAATTAAACAATTATATAGTATATTTATCTTTCCGGCAATGGCTATAGGCTGATATTAGCTGGGATGAACAAGTAGCCTCTCTAGCGATGTAACTTCGCATGCTCCTTGTTTCTAAGGTCACTACCATTAAGTTAAGGGATTATATAACCGTTCGCGCTGAGCAACTCAGCCCCTTTGAGGCAAATATCAGGAAAGAACTTCGAATCAGAAGCCCCTCATCCGCCCTTCGGGCACCTTCTCCCCGCAAACGGGGAGAAGGGACTCTTTTCTCCTCCCTTCCAAAGAGTAGCTAATCGGCTTAAATGATAAACCTACTAACTTCGGCTAGCCTTAAGAGGTCTAATTAGGTTTTAATAGTTATTCTTAAAGACTTAGATACGAACAGAATGAGTCAAATATGATAGAGATAAAAAAACTTAATGAATCACATCTCGATGAATTGTCATCCTATCTCAGCCATTATCAAGAAACGACAATGTTTCTTAGGAGCAATCTATTTCATTCAGGAGTAATTTATCAGAACAGAGCTTTTCATGGTGAATATTATGGTGCTTTTGAAAACAGCCTTTTGAATGGCGTTTTAGCTCACTATTGGAATGGCAATCTAATGATGCAAGCAGAAAATCTCTCTTTATTAGAAACCTTAGTCAACGATTTTGAACATAACAGAACAAGGCCAATTGCTGGAATCTTAGGTGAAGAGTCTCAAGCCAGCTTTGTCATCGAAAAGTTAGCCTTAGAATCGTCTTTATTTGCTGTGAATTACCAAGAAAAATTATTCCTACTTAACCTTGAAAAAATGCTTAGACCAAAGGCTATTGAGACCTATAACTGCTCGATTAAAACGATACAAGATTGCGAAGTAGATACTATGAAAGAGTGGTTGATTGCCTACCAAATTGAAGCCCTTGGTCAAGAAGAAAGCGATCTCGGGTTAGAGGAATCCATCTTGAATGAAATTCAAGATAAGCAGCTCAATGAAAATCGCTGGGTCTTATTCGTAGATAATACCCCTGTTTCACTCTGTGGATTTAATGCAAGTCTTCCAGACATTGTTCAGATAGGCCCTGTTTATACCCCCTACCCTTTAAGAAATAAGGGGTTTGCCAGAATAGCAGTGTATCTTTGCCTGCAAGAGGCCATGAAAAAGGAAGTCAAAAGAGCCATTTTGTTCACCAACGACAACTCAGCTATACAGGCTTATAAAGCACTTGGGTTCCAAGAAATAGGAAAGTACCGATTAGCTTTATTGAAGTAGAGAAGATCACGAAATGCCAAGGTAATTCTCAGTTTTTGATCGTTTAGTTCTTCGTTCATCTTCAAATGCTTCAGCTAGTCTCCCAGAAAGATATTGAAGCTCGACTCATTGCCAACAGCATCAATAGTCTTGGTAACTTAGCACTACATGGAAAACTGACAGGCTCCTTTGATGCCAAGGATCTAAAACCTCTCTTAGAGCGTTTAGTCACCCTGAAAGATATTGATCCCCAAGCCATTGCCAACATCCTTACTAGCCTCGGTAATTTAGCAATAAATGGAAAGCTGACAGGATCCTTTGAAGCCAAGGACCTAAGCCTCCTCTTGCAGCCTTTCTCAACCTTTGCCGCAAAAGATATTCAACCCCGTCAACTTGGCAACAGCCTTAACGGCATCGGCAAACTAGCAATAAAAGGAAGACTAATAGGGCAACTGCCTGCGGAGACTATTGATATGCTGCTCAACCTCTTATTGAGCTCGCCATTACTTAGCAGCATGGATATCTCTAACGCAGTAAATAACCTTGGCCGCCTGTTTAAAGCCGGCTCTCTTCGAACCTTGAGCGAAGGCAGGTCAACGCGCTCATGACTAAGATACCCTGCGCTCAATTCAGCAGCCATGATTGCATCCATGCGATGTTTGGCCTAGGGAATTTACCTGAGAATCTTAGGGCTAAACTAGATAGCACTTATTTATCGCAACTCCTGGAAAAAATCCTCTCGTTGCCTTATTTGTCGCCTATCTTTGTCGCCAGGGTTGTTCAATCCCTACTCGTCTTTAGCCAACATCAGCAGGCACTCAGCCCCCAATTTAAGCAACTGGTCGATGCCTTAATCCTTCCCTTGGCACATTTCCCTGCTGATATTCAGCAAGGATTTAAGGACAAGCTAGGCACTTTGCAACAACACTGCCCAGCTTGGCATGACTACCTACAGCAGCAATTGCGGGGTGAAGTAGCGCCGGTTATCCCTTGCGAAGCCCTTGCCAGTGAGGAAAGCACTAGCGCGCCTATATCTCAACCTTCGCCAAGGCAGCAACAGCCCGCAACAACACCCAGGCCGAAGCCCAGGCCAGCAGCGGCAAGGGTCGCTGCCCCTAACAACCGTATTTATCAGCTCATTAGTGCGAATGACTTTAGCGCTCTGGAAACCTTGCTGGAAACGAAACTAGATTCACTCGCCTCTATTCACCGAAGAGTTCAGCAAGCCCAAGCTAAAAAACTACCTCCCAACGCCCACCAGGCAGACGGGGAAAAAGCTGCCGACTTACTAGTTACCAGTTTTTTTAACAACAGCAACTCCGCACAACTTTGTCAATTAATCAGCAAGTCAAATGCCAAGCACTTTTGCTTACTCATCAAAGCCTGCAGCCTGGCTAAACGCTTTAGCCTTGGGCGTACCAACCTGCTTGCACCCATTATCGTTTATCTACCAATCGATGAATGCACAACCTTTATTAACTTCTTAGTTAACAAAGCCCAAATGTATCGCGATCATCGTGTCGTGTTGAATCTCATCGAAGCCCTGCAAATCCGCCGAGCCCTTGAAAAGGATGAAGATAACAAAAATGAAATCAAGACCTTAGCTATTAACTTGATGGACCGAGCTCTGGACTTTCATGGCCTGGCTCACCACCATAAAGTCATAGAAAAACTAAGAAGAACCCTCGATAAAAACCAATTATTCACCTTAACAATCTCCGAAGGCGAGGAAGAGGGAGCTAATTCGATTGTCGAGTCAAGTGCTCCCGCACAACCCCAGACAACCCAGACCCAAACGACAACAGTCCCAGTAAATCAGGCTAACAAGCAGCCAGTTATTAATTCAGAATATCAATACAGTTCTGAAGACATCCAGACTATCTTGCGATTGCGACTACAGGAGAAAAATATAGCAGACACTGCAATATTGGCCTCTACTGACCTCAATTCAACAGGGCTTAATAGCCCAGCAGCTACTATAAAACAGTATTTACAAGCTGCGCAAACAACAAACCGGCTCCATCGCGCCTTAATCCCTGTCTTAGTCAACAACAATCACTGGGTTGAACTGCTCCTGGAAATTAACCATAAAAAAATAACCAATATATCCCTCTTTAATAGCCTTAAACAGAACAACCAGGCATTGGCACAGCACCTTAATGATCAATTACTCAATAAGCCAAACCTTGCCATGCCTAATCTCAGGGTCAAGCCAGGCGCTTATTGCTTAGAACAAGATAACAGTACAGATTGTGGAGCCTTCTTAGTCGAAAATTTCTACTGTGCTGTCTTAAATAGTCAATGGCCGCAAACAAACAACCTAGGCACGACCATACGCACGCGGCATTTGAAACTGCTGCGAGAACACGATCGTCCCTTTCATGATCAATTTTATAATCGGCAAAAGAATAATAGGAATGATGTCCCTGCCCTGGCCAAGCAAATGCAGTCTCATGGACTCTTTTCTTCAAAGGACAGGGATAGCTCTAGCAATAATGCCGCAAGGAACAAGCAAGCGCCCTTTACAACTAATCAAAGATCTGTTGCTGCTGCAGCACCAAACGCGCGTCTCAGCTTAAAGTCTATTTAAAAAAGTAAATTTTAAATGAAACCTTGATTACACTGCGCTCTGAGCGATCCTGACACTTTTTTAATCAAAGTATCATTTGGATACCTATATGAACATTAATCAGTCACTTTGACTTATATGTGTGTCATTCCCGCGTAGGCGGGAAACCATCGTGCAAACAAAGTGAGGAACCACTTTGAGAAATGGTTTCCCGCCTACGCGGGAATGACATACAAAAGAACAGAAAGAACTTATATGGTACATTCCTTCTGTTTAAAAAAATGTCAGGATCACTCAGCGCTGCGCTGCATCAAGGCTACACTTATTTGACAAATCGTAGCCTTGATGCAGTGCAGCGTAATCAAGGTTTTCCTTCGATATGGCTTTTGTATTAACTTTTTTTAACCATGACACGTAGAAATAGTGCCGAATCTAGAAAAAACTTCAACCAATCAACAAGATAAGTGAACTCACTATTGATAAACCATTTCTCGTCAACCATATAAAATTGCCGTATAAAAGGAAAAATCGCAATGTCGGCAATAGTAATGCGATCTGCTAATAAGTATTGGTGTTTTATTAATAGATTGTTAAGTAGGCTAAGATATTTTCCAGCCTGTTGCTGATAGTAAATTGGATCCTGTATCTCAGCTCTTTGATAATATTTATAGCTATCAAGAATTGGCTTAAATTGATAATCATTAGAATAGATTAGCTCACTACTCTCTTTCTCTAATTCCTTTGACAGCCATTTATCCGGATCAGATTGCCCTAAAGCCCATTTAATAATATCGAGACTCTGATCAATGATAGTCCCATCCCCAAGCACTAAAACGGGAACTGTTGCTTTAGGAGAAAGCGCTATAAGTTCAATAGGTTTGTTTTTAAGATCGACCTCTCGTTCTTCTATAGGAATATTCGCATAGGAAAGCGCCATTCTTGCTCTAATCGCGTAAGGACAACGCCTAAATGTATACAACACTGGCAACAAGACTCACCTCCCATTAGTAAATTGGTTTAATGGAAAATTCAAACTCATTTTAAAACCTGGCTAGAGAGAAATTGCTTAAAAGCTTATTTCATCGTAAAAAGGATAAATGAAGTCTTATTTCCAGGATGGTTATGGGAAAAATCTTATCAGATTATGAACGAGGCAACTATTATAGTGTCACTTTGATCTTAGTGTCCTCAGTGAGTATTGCAATCTTGTTAAATACTTATTCAACGGCACTCTACTTAGGCAACTTTTCGCGCTCAACCTTACCCTATTATTTCATTGTCACCTCCCTAATTTCGGCCTTGAGTATGGTTTTTTTACTGCCAATTCTAGGAGCTAATAACAAAAAAACCATTTTAATTGTGCAAGCTGCCGCAATTGCGCTCTTGGTTCTTTTTTTAATCATCAACGGCAATCACATAAAAACTATTGCACTGATTTATAGTTTTTTACTTATTGTTTTATCAGGAATATTTAACGCCACTTGCTGGAATATTGCGAGTTCAGCCTTTGAGTTTAAGCGCTTTAAGGAATACGCCAATCAATTTTTAGCCTTAAGCAGTATAGGTTCTATGGGCATTACCGCTCTTTCTTATTTCGCGGTAGCTGCTTTCGGGGAGAACTCTATTTTGTATCTATCCACCCTCATGATGGTCTTAAATTGTATAGCCTTGTTTTATACGCAAATGGCGACTCTAACAGACCGCAAAAATTCCATGAGTTCCGCCTCATTGAAAGGCTATCCAATTTTTTCAAGCCTTGCCCTATTCCTAGGATTGATTAATTTTTTAAATATCTTATTTAATTATCAGATGATGTATATCTTGGGCAAGGATCACAGCATGACAGAAATTGCTCAGTTTATGACTGTCTTCTATTTGCTAGTTTCCGGAGGGAGTTTTATTGCTCAGCTTATTTCAAATCGCTTATTGAATAACTACGGTCTGTCGATTTTGTTTGTTCTTTCAACCCTTTGTCTGGTTGTCTTGATAGTGCCCTCTATTTTTTTCCCCTATCTTTTTCTTATAGCACTTCTTAATGCATCAGCTCTTATTGTCTATGCAAGTTTTGTAAGTTTGGGCCGTCAAATAAGCTTAAACGCCCTGCCATCCTCTTTAAAAAGCAAGGCACAAATTTTAATTAAGGCCATAAGCAACAATCTATCAAGAATAGCTGCCTCACTCACTTTGATGTTGTTTGCCTATCACTATGAATTCTATCCTTACCAGCTTTTAAGCTTAATAGCTCTGGGAGCTATGTTGTTTTATGGTTATAAAATCAAACTCTACTATGGAGAAACCTTGTTAGGCTGCATCAAAGAAAGGCGGTTTTACCTTCCGCTGTTTACTGAGGCTGTGGATTATCATTTTCTTAAACAACAAGTTAATGAATTGTTGACGAATGAGGATTCTTACAAAATCAGCATCGGCTTAGCCATTTTAAAATGGACTAATCATCAACAAATTCCCCAAGGACTCTTTATTTTATTTGAAAGTCCAGAGGCAATAATTCGTATCAAAGCTTATAAGGCGCTTGAGCATTTTCCTAAGGTTTTTAAAGAGGACTTGTTAGTGCATCAGATTGAGAAAGAGAGGGATATAGAGGCCTCTTGGCATCTTCTGCAATTAATAGATAAGAAATACCCTGAACAAATCATTCAGCGTTCGGAAAATTTTTTGGTTTCTTCCAATCCAGCCTATCAAGCCATAGCCATTATTGCTCTGATCAGAGGTGGCGAGTTGCAGCAAGTTGAGCTTGCGATTCATACCCTGCAAACGTTATTAAAAGATAAAAGGGATGAGCATAGGCTTTATGCCCTAAGAGTTCTCAAAAATATTCCTATTGGAAACCCAGTAGAGGCGATCCAACCACTTATGATTGATAACAATTATCGGATTGCTAAGGAGGCCATCCAGGCATCTAAAAAGTTTAGGGATAAACGATTAGCAAGTTGCCTGATACAACAACTTGGTAAACAGCGAGTCAGCTATGATGCTGCTCGTTCCCTCATTGATTTTAAAGCTGATGTAGGTTACCTATTGAGCAAAGCTTGCCTTAGAGCTAACACGCATAACTATAAACCATTGATACGAGTCCTTTGTCAGATCAACTCACAGTCTGTGATGCGAGGTTTATGTCGATTAGTACCCAATATGCCATTTCTGTTTTCGGTAGAGCTTGCTAAACAAATCGCTTTGCAAGCGGCTAAAATACCCTTGGCTCCTAGGTTAAACCAAGTTATACAAAAACAAATTCCAGTTATCCTGAGAGAGCTTGCCGCTTATTCAAGTTTGGTAAATGCTCAGAAGGAAGACGATAAAAAATCAGAACTGCTGTTAAGAAAACACTTGATCGAAACAAAATTAATTTGTTATTTAGCAGCTATTACTGATCCGCAAAAGATCATGATCATCTTGCCTAAACTGGTATCTAAGCAAACATCGACTCAGCAAAATATCCAGCAGGAGCTTGCTTATGAATACTTAGATTGGCTTATAAAGGACAGGCATTTAGCAAAACAAGTGTTTGATGTTGTGGAAAATAAATCCTCTCTTACTAAAGAAGAGATTAGCGCCTTTAAATTTGATCCCTGGACACAGAGGGTACTTAATGAGCAACTCGATGAAAGGAATACTATGGAAACTGTTGATAAGGTATTTGCGCTACGCAAATCATCGATTTTTCGTCATATCCCAGCAGAACTATTAATAGCCTTGGCTGAGGAGTGTCGTGTCGTTCAAGTACCTGAACAAGAGGTGATCTATAGAGTTGGGGATATGATAGATACCATTTATATGATTCTTGAAGGTGGAGATGTTCAGATTCAACGGAAGGGAAAACTAATAAATCATGCCAAAGACTATGATTTTCTTGGCCTACTCACCACCTTATCAGACAAAGAGTGCGAGTTGGATGTAATATCCTACAAGCCCACTAGTTTGCTGGCCTTATCTAAAGACGTATTCAACCAACTGACCGAAGACTACCCTGATATTTTACGTGGAATTTCCAAATATGTTGTGCAACTGTATTATTTCTCTATGGATTTGGAAAAACGGGCTGATGCTGTTGATGATATTATTTGCTGAGGGATTGTTCCTGGGGATTCAAATAAATATCGTAATAGGTCACCCCGTCACACTAACATAGCCTGTCATCCCGAACATAGTGAGGGATCTCCGGAGTTAGCACTGTGCTACACATCAGGAGATGTCTCTCTACGTTCGACATGACTTACGTCTTTGGGAGCCAGGGTGGGAGACGTGACCTATTACTACTCTTTCCTATAAAGCACCTTCGTATTCAATCTTAGCAGTCTTCGATTCTCGACTAAGAATTTCCATTAGGTTACTACAGGCCGAACTAACATTAGATAGTTTAATTCTGCTATCAGTTCTGAAAAAACCGGCACCAAAGACCGAGTTCGCATATCGCCAGAAGGAGTCTTTGTGATCATCAATAAAAGTTGCGTGATTTTCCTGTGTCAAAATCTTCTGAATATCACGACATAAGATTGCTGCTTGCTTAATACGTTCCTTCCTTTTCAACTGAACAAATTGTGTTACTCGTTCTGTCACCTCCGCCAGAGTTGCAGCTAAATGTTGGTTCTTTGTTTTTCGTTGATCTGTAAGGTTTTCCTCGTCATTGATGGTTTGAATTTTCTGGTTTACCAGATCCAACTTGCTTGATAGGTCTAGATAGGCTGCCAATTCTTCTGCAAACAGAGATAGGCCTTCATGATCACTGGCTGCGGGCCTTTCTTCCTTTCTAATTAAAATAATGGACTTCTTAATCATACTAAAATTGTATTGAATATTATCAGCAAGATTAGGCGCTTCTCGAGCTGTAACTGCTATCTGTTCAGGCTTCTGAGGTAAATTACTTCGAGAATTACTATTAACAACATTGGCTTGAGCAGCTTGTTTCTCCACTAGCTCTACTCTTTGTAGTGCCTGGTCTTTAGCAGTATTGATTTCCCTGGCAGCAATGGGTTTCTTAGGTAGGGATGAGCTTGATTGCGGTACAGAGGAACTTGACTGAGATGAAACATGATGTGAAGTTCTTCTTCTAGCTTTTTCGCTTTGATGAGAGCTACTTTTTCTCCTATGTTCAGTTTCTTGAGCACAAGGTAGGTCATGTGTTTTTGCAATCAGATGAGCTGCTGTGAAAAGATTATATTCCGCGTCAAATCTAAGTTCGGCAGTTTTCTCTCTATTTTTATGCCAATATTTTTTAATTTTATCTTTGGCCATGCCGATTGTTGTATTAGTGGTTTCTAACAAGGCATATATTCTTTCTCTATGCTTGGTGATCTCATCAATATGCATCGCATTATTGGAGCTTTCTTGAATTTTGTATAAGTCCGTTTTGAGTCTTAAATAATCATTTTGGATTTGTGCACAGAGCTCATCAAGTACGTTGAATATTTTTCTATGGTATTTATTGCTAACATCAATTTCACCTAAGGACTTAATGCCTTTGATAAGATTAATTGAATAATATTGCAGCGAGATAATTTTGCGTATTAAATTTGCAAAGTTAATCATTATGCCAGCGCGGTTAACAACCTCATCATACTCAGATACAGGAATATACTTGTGTTTGGAATTGGCAGTTTTAGGATCCATCTCAAGAGTGACGAAATTCTTGCTTTCATAAAACAGTGATTTAAAGGCCTCAAGCTGCTTTTTTATTCCTTTTTTCTCGGTTTTTTCTTCCTGAGTTAAGTTGTCCTTATCCCTTAATTCGATATACCGCCCCAGATTTGGAACTTGCACATCAACCTTAGGAATGTCACTAAGTGCCAGTGTTTTTTCGGGATCAATTGAACTTAGTGCATATTTTACCAAGTGAATTAAATCGTCTTTGAACGGCGAATCAAGGATATCAGTCTCATTATCAGGTATGTTAATCAAGCCTAAAATACTCCCTTCAATGAAGTATTTTTTTAGCATCCCCTGTGACAACTCTTTCTTAGTTACCGTTTCCATCAGTTTCCAGTGTTTTCTAGGATTGATCATCATCGTAAACACTCTGAGCGCTTCATCATTCATGTTGCGGCATGAATCATATAAATCTGAAAGGAGCTCTTGCAAAGACAAAACATCCTTATGTAAATCTAATAAATGTTGCGCCTTAACGATATTGCTATAAACCTCATCTAAGTGGCTAAATCGCTTGGTATTTTGATTGTTACCTTGAGAGGCATAGGCATCAATAAAGGCAGCAATGGCTTTAAGATAGGCAATATCATAATCATAACCTTCAAATTTAAGGCAATGAGAATCAAGCATTTCAAGCAAGTAAGAGAGAACGGAGCCGGTAGTATCATTATTATCCGAGCGGCTAAAATAATATTCTTTTAACTTTAAGATTGCATCGCGAATAGCTTCCTGATAGAGCGAGAGTGCAATATCAGTTTGGCCAGGCAACTTATTGGCCTTGGTGCGAACAATGTCTTCGTTATAATGAAGGGACTCAACGGTTTTGAGATCATTTTCTGTTTTAAACTTAAAAATAACAGGCAAAGATAGAATTTCATTTTTCCCCGGCACAACGATTTTTGACAAATGCTCTTCATGCAACTTATTTATTGCATTGATTTCATTTAAATGTTTTTTTTCTTTATAGGCTTTAAATTCTTTATAAATGAAGGCTGCACCAGCAACTGTAACAGCAACACCTCCAATTACAGCGCCGGCAATCAGCTGAGCTTCTGGATTCGATGCTAAAAGACTTAGTGCTGTAAAGCTACCTTGTTGGTTTAAAATAGATGATGTTGCACCCATGATGTAATCTCCTTTTACATTAATCAAAAATGCATCCTGCATTAATATAATGCAATAATATTTAAAACGTATCAATTGGTATTTAAAGAAATCTTTTTGCTTAAAATTAGATTATTTGCGGGATTCTAAACTAATAAATTTACATACTTTAGGAAAGCTTTTGATAAGGCAGTGGTATTTATATGCAGAAGTGAATTTTAAATGAAACCTTGATTACGCTACTCTGCATCAAGGCTACACTTATTTGACAACTCGTAGCCTTGAATCAAGGTTTTCCTTAGATAAGGATAATCATCAATTAAGCTCTGTTGAACTTAACTCATATCCAAACTATGAGACCTCGCACCCTGTTCTAACTGAATCAATAAATCAGCCGTACGTGTACTTAGAGATCCTTCATCGACTCGTGGATACTTTCGTTTAATTGCTGCAATAGCATCAGAGATCCTCATTGTTTCGGCCTTAGTAATTAACTCATTTAGAGCATCTACTTTAACCTGTTTTAAATCCTTATTTGGATAAGGCCAGCAACTATTTATCTCTCCAGTTAATCGATCAATGACCTCATTGATTTGCAGCAATTGCGACTCATCAAGTGAACTACCAACGGGTTTAGGCTTTGGTGGAGACTGGGTCGATTGACTTGGTGGAGAAAAGATCCCATTTCGACTAGGCGAGCCTGAGTGCCTTAGTGTATCTGATGCATCCTTTTTTGGTGAAACGGTTGTCTGTTGCGGAGGTTGTTCTTGAATAACAGGTTTTGAAGGTTGGGGGTTTTCAACCTCTGTAGACGCAGAAAGGCCTACATCCTGTGGAACAGGGTGCGGAATCTCTCTGTGCTTGGGAGCTTTATCGATGTTTGCCTCTGGAGATCTGGGACTCTCAGGACTGGGTACTACTAGAGTCTCTACTCGCCCCTCACCAGAAACTAACTCGCTAGTTGCCGGTTCTTTGCCTTCATTCACCTCTATCTGCAGCCCAGGTTCTGTTAGCGTTTCATTGCTTAGAGTATGGCTTTGACTTGTACTTGCTCTACCGACTTCAAGAGTTGTTTGGAGCGGGTTTTCCAAGTTTCTTTCTATCACTGTTGCATAGGCTCGTGGATTCAAGCCACGGCTGTTTAAAGGGGCTGTTGAAAGCGCGCCCATAAAGGTCTGGCTAGTTTCGGCTTTTCTATGGATAGAAAACAGGTGATGGTGGTGGTTTTCAGAATTGTTCGATTTCCAGTGGCCTCCAACATCAGACAAACCATAGATAACATCGCTCTCAGCAGGAATATGCAAGGCACAGGGTCGCCCCGTTTTATTCAATCTATCAGCAACAAAAATAAGGTTCTTAGTAGCCATTACCACATTTTCCGGCTTTGCCGCTCTTAACGCTTTTTTAAATGATTTTTCATGATCACCAGGATGATAAACAATATTTAGCTTGGGAAAGGCCTGCGCTACCTTCATCAAGGCTTTAAAGTACATTTCAGATTTGCCGCCATGAGAACCTAAACCAGCTGCGGTCATTGCAATATATTGTCGTCCCTCACGTTGTGCTGCATCAAAAAGGTTAAAAAACATGCCCTCGATAAAATGAGCCTGCATACCTTTATCCATGTGCTCGCCAAGTGCACTCTTAAGATTCAATCGGGGACTTGATAGCAAAAGTAAACCAGGAGTATCGTTGCTAATCTCGCCTTCACGGACTGAAACATGGGCTCTTTTATGGCTGCTCATAATTGTGTCGACAAGCAAATCGACTTCTTGGGCATGGCAGACGCCAACTGCAAGATTTTCCCAATCAACGCCATTGGTTTCTTTAGGTAGCTCAGCTTTCTTACTAACCAATTCCTCTTGCATCGCCCTCTGGTACAAACCCTCTGGGAAAAGAGCTGTATTGACATAGATCTTGCTGCTTTGTAATAAATGATCAACACGCTGGCCACTAATGGCTAATGTTTTATCCGCAGTATTGGTAGTAAAACCTCTTAGTTTAATCGCAGCATTATCTGAAGTTTTGAGCGCTGATGGGGCGGTTGATAGTATGGCTTTTGGATCTTGCACGCTACCGAGTGCAGCTAGCATCTGTTCGGCTGGTTTTAGATCAAATGGAATGGTATAGGTATGACCATGTTCTATAGTTTTGTATTGTGAAGAAAATTGACCTACATCCTTCTCAATATCTTCGATAATTTCCTTTAATCCCATAAAAACGACTCCCTTTGTTAGTGTATAGTAACAGCCCTAATTGATTCCATCATGAACCAATAGTACAGAATAACGTATTCCTCAGACTCGTTCAATGGACTATGAAATGATTAAAGGGGGACAAAGAGCTAGAATAGGAGGCGTATTATTTTGGAATCCAGAGGCTAAATTAGCGACCACCGCAGGCAAGAAAGTTGTAAACCCACCAAAATCCGGCCAAAGCTCAATCGATTTTGCATGATAAGTTGTCGCATTAACGATAGCACCACACCAATTCAATTGTTTGGGGGAGGCGGTTTGAAAATCAATCAATGTGTTATTGGGGTTTATGGAAAAAAGAGATTGCATTTCTGTATAGACAAAGGAATCTGAAGTGGGTAAAGGTGAATTTAAGGCGTGATTACTTAGGATACATCTTGAAGATAACTGGCATTGATTCATCACTTGAATCGTAAAAGCAGGATCTTGTTGAACTTTACCGCCATCTATTAGGTGAAACAGGCTAAAGGTAAAATCTAACATGGTATGAGTCCAAGCACTGTAATCACCGATTGCACCAGTTAAACAGGCCTCTTGTTGTGCATCCGTATATCCATAATTTTCAAGATTATTAACAGTAGCTGTGTCAAGCCAACCAACAAAAGGCTCATCAGTTTCCGACGCACAAGAGGTGATAGCGACCTCTCTAATGAGAGGATTATGATCATAGCGGTCAGCCAACAAGGACTGTAGTTCTTTCCAAGCAGAAAGGTACTCTGTTGTCCAGAATAAACCAATATACCCCTGCTGGGGGTTTTTGCCATTACTAGATACTGAATCGATATAAATAGGACCACCATTTATAGCTTTTGCCCACTGCGGTGCAGTAAACCCACCCCAGACCCTAAGTTTTGCTGTGATGGGAGTATCTGGATGGGTTCGATTATAAGATTGGATTGCTGCTAAGGCCTGATCAATTGCATTATCTTTTATAAGAGTTCCTGGTCCATTAGGTTGCAGTTGATTCCAGGTGACATTAATCACCATTGCCGTAAATGAACTTGCATAAGGCTCTATTATTGATGGGTCATTTACTGGAGACATACTCGGGTCATTATAAAAGGAAATATTCCCCATATTAATCAATCCCTTAATTGGTGCTTTCATTTTGCTCAAAGCTAAACTATCGTGTTTGCCCGGTTGATGGCATTGATGAGGGTTTGCTGTCCCATCAGGATTAGCCTGGCAAAGGGTTGGTCCTCCGGTTAAACCATCAGTCGGTAATGCACTGCCATCGACGGCTAAAGTTAACAAGCAGCTATCATTTGCACTACCTGCAGGTCCAACCAGGCATTGCCCTACTTGAGAAATACCTAATATAGGTTTGATAACTAATTGGTGCGAGTTTCTCGAGTTATTCTTTATCGTGTATTTTACTGTAGCAGTTTCTAAGGAGTTTACAGTTAATTGTGGAGGGAAGTTCGCATCGGGGCTAAAGCTCCATAGAGGGATGCCAGCATTGGCCGTAGCAATAAAATAAAAACTAACTAAGCCTAATCTGGTTTGTCTTCTTAAATGAGATAACTTCATATTCATGCCCTTATAAAACTAAAACGAGTAGACCCAGATCATACGCCGCTCCCAGAACCACTGCTATTAAGTTAACGTCAGTTATGGATAAGGGGTTTTATAGCCGCAGAGAGCAAGGCTTCGAGACGGCCTAAAGGCCTCCTCAGCCCGAACGGCTTTAACTTATCCATAACTGACGCTAAGTTAAGGGTATTTGTCATTCCCGCGAAGGCGGGAAACCATCTCTACATTGGCACTGTGCTTAGCTAGAAATAGTTTCCCGCCTTCGCGGGAATGACAAAACCTTCCTTAACTTAACGGCAGTGACTCCCGGAACAGACTGATAATGTTGTTGCATATTATGCCGAATAATCAACCCTAGCGTTATTTACGAACATTCACGCAATTAAGGTATTCTCATGCCCAAGATCTGATACTAAAGCTAGAGAATTCACTTGCTTATCTAAGGCTGTGATAAACGCACTTACAGTGGAAACCTTTTGGCCGTCTAATAAATAATTCGCTAAACCTTGCCTTACAAAGGCTCTGATATCGTCGCCTAGTATTCCCTGGCGAAAGATTGCTATATGAGATAGCAGATCGACTGAGTTATTATTTAAAGCCCCTCTCAACGCTTCAATTGCTTCGTTCCATCCCATATCTTTTTTTGCAGACCAGATAAAGAATCCCTGGGTATGTTCCTTATTTAAAATATCATCAAGCGCTAAAGTACTATTCACAACAGCAACAAGCTCCGCGAGTCTAGCTAAATGCTCTTGATGCACCTCTGTGACAACCATTACTAGCTGGAGTTTTTTAATATTGGGGTCATCTGGCTTTAAACTTTTGAGTGCCTTTAAGTCTTTATCGCTATTTATTTGAGCTTCAAGCCATTTGACAGTTACCCTGCTTATATCATTACAGTTAAAGATTGTTTCCATACAAAGTTCATAGATGGGCGACTCTCCTGCAAAGGATGCGGGTGAGTCGAATAAAATTTTCCTTATAGCATGACGATAGGTTCTATTCAGATAATCTATGAGCTCATTTGTATTTATTTGATCCTTTTCGGTACGAGACTTCTTAATAATTTTAATGAGATCATAATAACCGCGGATAATAATTAATTTTGGCATCATAATACCCTCTTTAATATCTAATTAGATTTTATAAAAAGCACTTATAAGGCTTGTTTCTTAGTCTTTAACTTCTAAGATAACTTCAAGCATAACAGAAACTCCAAAGAGTAAATTTCCCGACCTGACCGCCTCTACATAGGCTCCCAAAGGTGATGGAGCTTGAGGTAGTTCAATTTTTAACTCGTTTAATCTTGTATCTACCCTGTTTAAAATTAATTCTTTCATGTTCATCACCTGACCATTTGCCTACATGAGCTCCACCATCTACGTGCAGAGTCTCTCCTGTAATTGCTTTAGATTCGGTTAAAAATAAGATCGCTTCAGCAATCTCAAGTGAAGAAGTAATCGTCCCCATTGGTGAAAGTGAGCGTAAGAAATCCTTAGGATTATCTTTATGCATCGGAGTATCCACAATACCAGGAGCTACTGCATTAACACGAATGTTATTTTTTGCGTACTCAATAGCAAGTGGCAATCACCACGTTGGGAAAACAAAAGTATTTAAGAATCCACAGCCTTACATGGAACCTTATGGTGCATTCGCCATGCTAATCAAAGTCTTTGCCTTCGCATTACCATAAGGTGCTAGGGTTAATTTAGCATCGTCATTCAGATGCCAAACCGTTCTTTTATTCCCATAATAGTCAATGAGGCCTTGGTTTTTTTCGGGCGTCATATCGTTAGCCCAGACAATTTTTGATGCATCAATATTAGCCTGGTTATATACCCAGATGTCATTCGGATCATTTAACTTGCCTTGATGGACAAAGACTAACAACTGTCCCGGTTGGCTATTTAACAGGGAAAGCACACGGTTTCGTTTTTCAAGAAAATGCTTTTTTGGAAATAAAAATCTGTTCTCATTGCTGCTCATCAGTGAAGCTGTTGAAACTATAAAAAACAGGGATAAGGTTAAGCAAAATATTTTTCCAACTTCAGTTTTTTTATAAGAGTACTCAGACATTGTGCGCAAAGCCATAGTCATCGCTAGATAAATCAGTGCGGCGGCTGGCGCTGTATAATGAGGAACGACATCTAAGATTAGACAGCTTATTAAACAATAAAATAATAAAATCCCCATTGCAGCGCGGTTGGGTTGCTTAAAAAATATCGACCGCATTAAATTAGTTCCATCGCCAATTAAAAATAGCACCAGGAAAAGTAGAATAAAGTAAAAGCTATCCCCAAAATAAAATTGAAAATTTCTTATAAAATCATTAAGAAAAACAGTCATGGGATAGTGTCTTGAAGCTTGTTTAATACCACCATCCCATTCGACAGCGGCACGTCTTATAAAATCATGCCTGTATATCGGTTCATTATCTGGCACTTGCTGCCAAACGAAAGGGGTCCAAATGGAATATTGTTTATCATACTCAGTATAAGGAAGCTCGGTTAGATTCCCAGTCACACGATCGTTATATAGCCCCATTAAAAGAAGGGTTGGAATAATAATTACTAACAAGGAAACACGCATATTTTTGGCCAGGAGAGGAAGCTTTTCTTTATACCGTCCATGCCATTGAGCTAATACATAGCCAGCACATCCTAGTAAGAACACAAGTCCCTCAAAAGGACGACTATTCGCTAAGATACAACTTCCTAGAGAAAAAATAGCCAACATGCCAGAAGTTGACTTCTCTACCAGACGCTTTACAGAACCTAATACTAAGGCACCACCTATCGCTGCAGCCCCTCCCCCCCAATAACTATCGGTCCAATAACTTACTATGCCAATTTTATAAGTAGCTAATAAGGCTCCTAGCATTGCCCAATTTACTGTAGTCCATGCTCTGAATACCCAGGGAAGCAACCCGCAAAAAATAGCCATGCTGATTACTACAGCTACCCATGGTGAGCCAAAAACTAACTGTCCTAGAGCTAAGATAAGGCCTTGCATAGGTGGATATTTAGACATATAGCTAGGTTTCACAATAAGATGAATACTCTCGAAATGTTCCCAAAAAGCATGCATAGGATTTGTCATCCGAAATGATGCAAAGGTATCTCCTGCTAAAAGATAACTAAATTCATCTTCAATCAAGGGCTGTGGTGTTGGAATATCGCTAAAAATGACGAAACGCCCGATTAAAACCATTAAAAACGGAATGAGAAAACAAAGAACAAGATTGGAGGTAAGCTGATTAAGCTTAGAGCTAAAAAGGTATAAAAATCCTCTAATTCTTTGCGAATCCCAGCGACTTGATCGCGGGGTCGATGCAGCTTTATCAACACCGGATCCCGCGGTCAAGCCGCGGGAATTCGAGTCTTTTATGGGATTACACATTTTTGTCCCGTACAAAGGCTAATTTATACGCATAAATTAAATTGATTTTTACTGCTAATAAAGATAATTTTATCTCAGCACTGTAAATTGGATATTTGATGATACAACATTTTTTCCCTGATACTCATAGAGCAGACAATCCATTAGTAACCTTACTCATACCCGCCCTCAATGAAGAGCTCACCATTGGTGAATTTGTCGACTGGTGCAAAGAAGGCTTATTAAAAGCAGGTATACCAGGTCAAATTCTCATCGTTGACAGCTCCACGGATAAAACCAAAGATATCGCACTTGCTCATGGTGCTGAAGTATTGAGCGTCCCTCAAAAGGGCTTAGGCAGAGCCTACATCGATGCTATTCCCTATGTTCAAGGACAATACATCATCATGGGCGATGCTGATTTGACCTATGACATGCGTTTTATCCAGTCTTTTGTGGAAAAATTTGAGCAAGGCTATGAGTTTATTATGGGATCACGATTTAAAGGGACCATTGAACCTGGGGCGATGCCTGCACTACATCAGTATTTTGGGACACCGGTAACTACTTGGATGTTAAATCGCATCTATAATTCTCGTTTTTCAGATATTCACTGCGGCATGCGAGGTCTAACCTTAGATGCCCTAAAAAGAATGAAACTCCAATCTCAAAGCTGGCAATATGCCTCTGAAATGATTATTAAAGCCATCCATCTCAACCTTAAACAAACAGAGGTTCCTATTGTTTTTCATAAAGATAGGGATGGTCGCCAAAGCCATCATAAACGAGTTGGTTGGTATGCACCCTGGCTCGCCGGTTGGGTAAATTTAAAAGCCATACTTACCTTTGGTGCAGATTTTTTCTTGTTTAAAATTGGCATGATCATGACCTTTATTGGTTTTTGTAGTACAGCCTTGTTATATGGCGGCCCAGTCAACGTCTTTAAGCTAGGTTTGCATTTGCACTGGATGATATTTTTTCTACTTGTTTTTTTAGTGGGATTACAGTTTTTTTTCATGGGGATACTTGCCAAAGGCCTTTACGATGTGGAGTTGCAGCGATCTGAAAAATGGAAGAAATGCTTGTCGCTTGATCGGGTTATTCCTAGTTGCATCCTATTGATATTATTAGGGCTATTCAGCATGTTGCCCATAGTAAAAGAATATATCAATACGGGCTGGATACTCTCAAGCACCATCAACCAATCCTCATACCATGCAGTTGGTGGTGTAGGATTAGTTCTATCTGGGGTTATTTATTTTACTTCTGCGCTTTTATATAACGCGATTATCCTAAATCATTCTTATCATAGTGATAATGCACAATGAACTACTCTCAAAAAGACGATTGGAATCAGCATTGGCAAGATTTCGGTCATGCGACAGCTTTCAATCCAGCTCATCATTATCGAACATCTCTCATCATTAATGCCTTGCAAAAAATATACAAACCCTCAATAAAAATACTGGACCTCGGCAGTGGCCAGGGTGATCTGGTGATGGAGTTAGAGTCTTTATTTCCTCAGGCAATTCTTTACGGCGTAGAACTAAGTCACGAAGGCATTAAAAAAGCGAGCGAAAAAGCCTTATTTTCCCAATTTTTCCAAATGGATTTATTGGATATACATATTCCCGACACATTAAAAACTGGCGTTGATGCTGCAATCTGTTCAGAGGTATTAGAACATTTAGACGACCCTGTTTTATTTTTAAAAAACACAGGAAAGTTACTTAAAAAAAATGCCAGCTTGATTATTACTGTTCCCAGCGGTCCTCGCTCAGCCTATGATAAATATCTGGGACATAGAAAGCATTTTAATGCAGCGGAAATGCGAGCTCTTTTAGAGAGCGCGGGCTTTGAGGTCGATTCTATTTTTCGTGCGGGGTTCCCCTTTTTCAATCTATACAAGCTACTTATTATTTTAAGAGGCAAACGCTTAGTCAAAGATATTAATCAATCCGACCTATCGTGGCTTGCTAAGTTTATTATGTACTCTTTCTCTATACTCTTTAAAATTAATCTTAAGAACACATCCTGGGGATGGCAATTATTTGTTATTGCAAGAGTAAAATAAATGGTAATAGATCACCCCTGCCACCCTAACATAGCCCGTCATCCTGAGCACCCCAACCCCTTTGGGGCAAACATCGATAAAGACCACGTCATCCCGAACATAGTGAGGGATCTCCGGGATTAGCACAGTGCTACACTCAGGAGATGTCTCTCTACGTTCGACATGACGTAGGTCTTTGGGAGCGCAGCGAAGGATCTCCTAAATGAGGCACCGTGCTAATCCCGGAGATCCTTCGCTGCGCTCTGGATATCGGCGTAAAGAGACGAATTGCGTGAGAGCTACAGACTGATCTATTTATTTTCTAACTACAGCAAACAAATTTAATCCAAATTTGTGATATTTTAATTTGATTTTACTGGGTATAAAGCCTGCCTTAACTAGCAAAGGCCACAGGTCGCGCTTATCGTAATACATTTTGTGATCATCCATCTCCGAGCGTGGACTAAGACCTAAATTAAATGCCGAAAACTCTAAAAAACCCTTCCCGCGCCAAGTTGGTACATTTATTAAAAACACCGCATTCGGCTTTAATAATTGAAAACATCTTTTCAATATCCATTCAGGCTCAGGTAAATGTTCCAACACTGAAATCAACATAATCACATCAAAGGTATTTTCATTAAATTGATTGATCCCTTCTTCAAGGCTTGACTCTACAAACGCTAGATTGCGGTTGGCTTTTAAGGCTGGATTAACTTCATAATCAATACCAACTCCTTGCTTAATCCTATGCTGGAATGCAGATAATAAGGTGGCGTTGTAGCCACAACCTATATCTAACAAAAGGGATTGATTATCTTTGAGGAGAAATTTTTGTATTGCTTTATACGATAAATACACACCAAATCGATCAACTAGGCTTACACCCTTTTTACCAAAAGGCAGTCTATTTTGTATCTCTGTCATTCTGATCCTAAAATCACATTCTATAATATTGGGTGTTAAGTATAACTTAAGAATAACGGAGTATTATTTTAATTGTCTTCTTAAAAATAAATAGAGAAGGGGTACTTAGTATGCAATATAAAAAATTAACTAGTATTACGAGTCCTTTGTTACTACTACCAATACTTGGCTTTACTCAACCTGCAATAGCCGATCCCAACAACCACCAAGTGATTATTTATAATAATAGTGATACTACCATTTACCCAATTGCCGAAGTTAAACACGGTCCTGGTTTGTACCATTCTTATTTAAGCACAAGCAATCCAGTAACTTCTAACGCTGATGCTGGCTTAGCACCTAATACAAGCTGTGTGTTTACCTTACCCACTGCTGAATGGGACAGGGGAGGGCGTGTTTATTTGTATGATCAACCACCTCTATCGATGCAAAAAGAGCAATTAGTCCCTGGTAGTCAAAATACACCTGTTCAACCAGTGGACGGCGTACCTGCTTGTTTCCCAAATGTCTACTACGGAGAAGCCTTGCCCTTAGATAACCCTAGCCAGTTAGTTGAATATACCTTTGACCCTGGTTTTGTTGATTATGATATTTCATCAGTGGATCATATGTATTTACCTGTTGCCGTTGAAGTATCGGATGGCAGTATTGGTTATAACGGTACTGGAATGGATATTCAAACATTCCAAGGTGACATAGCGGACTTTATTGCTGATTATAATTGGCCTACTTATCGTCTACCCCCAGGTTCTACTAATATAAAAATCCCTGGATCATATAATGTCTTTGTGCAACAACCCAGTCGTTCTAGCTTTGATCCAAGTAACCAACAGTATATGGAGCAAGGCCAACGCGATGCTAACAATAATTTAGTCATAGCAGATACGTTGTTTAATAGATGGAATGCATGGAAAACGGGCAAACTGAATGGTAAGGACATTTGTACAAAAGATGATGCAGAATGCTTAAAATTCCAATCACAAGTCAAAGAAGTTTGGGATGAATTTGCTGCTAATGCAGAAGCCTATAAAAACCAATACGAAAAACCAATCACGGATGAAGATATAGTTGCGCATATTTTAGGTTGGGTAACCTTTGATAAGAGCCAAGTACCCCAATGGGCAGGGATAACAGGCAAAGCGCAAACAACATACATGGCCTTGGAATATGCGTATAAAACTCATCCTGATGATCCTAAATATAACCTTAATCCCTATGTGCAATTCATACATGATCAACTGAATGCCAATGTATACGCCTTTTCAGTGGATGATGAAGTGGGAAATGCTAGAAGAAAGGGAAATAGCTTTACAATTGCAGTTGCTGGGTTAAATGGAATCAAAAATAAATCACAGTATACCCCGCCGCAAATGAGTAATTTTATGACAAATTATGGCCCAGGATGGACAAGCTTGAAATTTTGCCAATCAAATGACTCTACACAGTGTCAGGATAATAAATTGGATCCTGAGACACCTCAGTCTTATCCAATTCCTTATGACAATAGCACTATTATCTACACAAAGAGTGACGGCACAAACAAACCGCAAACCTTATCCTTCAATGTAACCAAGTTAACGGACTCTACGGCTGAAGTTAAAAATTGCCAGCAAAACGGTGCGGCGGTTCCATGCTCGGGTTCGGATCCTACAAGTGCGCAAATCAACGTGGACTTTAACAAGACCTCGTCTATCTTATACATTGATGCCCCCTCTCCAGTTAATTTACCACCTGCTGGTAGTAACGCCTTAAGCATATATACTGGAGCACAATCAGTGATAGTAAATGGCCAAACGATTAATGCACATAATCACGCCAAAGTCCCTGTGCAAGCAAATGTAGCGACAACCATACAATTGCCAGCAGCAATTTGTACGGTTACCGTAACCGATCAAGGCATTTCTCAGGGTGCAAATTGCTCAGGTAGCGGTGTTTATGTCTCTGGTAATAAAGATGCTGATGGTTGGCAGATTAATACACCATAGGCTAAGCAGGCTGGGCTTTTCCGCCCAGCCTACTTTTCTTAGGCAAAAGCCAATAGTTTTACTCTTTATCTGATAAACGAATTCCTGATGATTCAATAACGATTTTTCCATGCTTATAAAGTTGCCCAATTGCACTTTTAAAACTTTTTTTAGACTCGCTAAAAATACGGGCAATCTCTTCAGCAGGGCTTTTGTCATGCAGCGCTAAGAAGCCTCCGGCGCGCGCCAGCTCATCAAGGATACGCTGAGCCAGATCGCCAATTTTTTCTTGACCCATTTTTCTTAGGGCAACATCAATTTTTCCATCATCTCGCAGATTTTTTATATACCCCACTATCCGCTTGCCGTAGCTAAGTGGTTGGAAAATATCATCAGAATGAATGAGCCCCCAATGCGCATTATTAATGATTACTTTAACTCCAAGCGTAGTACGTTCGGCAATTAAAAGCCCAATCTCATCACCCTTCTTGTAATTAGCAGGGGTTTTATCCAGAAAATGTTCAATCTTTGAGCTCGCAATAATCCGCCCCTTATTATCTAGTTTCAGATAAACAAGATAGGACTTACCATTCTCCATAGGACGCTGTTGTTCTGGTCCAGGAACTAATAAATCTTTATCCAGCCCCCAGTCAAGAAAAGCACCGACGCGATTGACGTCGATAACCTTTAAAAATGCACAATTGCCTACCATTGCGCGAGGAATCTGAGTTGTTGCAATCAACTGATCTTCAGAATCAAAATAAACAAAGACATCAAGCATGTCAGTGACTACAGTGCCTTTAGGTAAGAATTTTTTCGGTAATAAGATTTCACCTAAATCACCGCCATCAAGATATACACCAAAGGGAACCTCTTTTTTTACCATTAGCCGGTTAACTTGCCCAATTTTAATCATGACTTTTCCCGCTCATAATATCCAAAATTACTGCCTCTTTATCCTAGGAGTGGCTACTATGGTCGAAGTTATAAGAACTTTCAAGTAAACCTAACCCAATACTAGGGAGCCATAGGATTCTGCTCTACATCAGGTTGAGTTAAGTAGGCCATGGTAATTTCTCTCATTACATCCGAATTAAGTAAATAAGAAGAATTTGCCTCATCACTCCCTAATGAAGAAGAAAATAAACCATGAGCTAATAATGGTTGTGATTGAACAAGTTTTTTATGCAAGAATGCGATCAACATCTTTTTTATTTCTAAGCTCTTTTCTTCCTGAATAAGGGAATAAATTTCTGTCGAAGTAACGCCTGCTTCTATACGCGGACTGCCCGATAAAAGTTGAACTACAGCGGTATGACTGTTTTTACAGGCCTTGTTTAAGGCGTCATAATAAGAGTTGGAGGGATGTTCTATACCGTCACTTAAAAGAAGTTCTACAACGCCTAAGTATCCTTTTTCTGAAGCATTCTCAAGAGCCGTGGAATTACTACATTCGAATCCTTTAGATAACAAAAATTCTACAATCTCCTTATTTCCTTTGTGTGATGCCCATGCAATGGCATGCATCTTTTCAACTACTTTTGGAGCCTCAGCAAAAGCTTTTACTGAATCTAAATCATTCTCTCCAATTGCATCAAAAAGCTTGCAATGTTTACTATTCATAACCTTCTCGCGATTAATTAATATGAAATATATGAGTAAATTCGATACAAGAACTGAGCCTGAAGACTAAGATCAGATGACTTTACTTATTTGAAGCCGCGCAAATATTCAACGAATGCACGGTTAGAAGTGGGATATTTTTGAACAGTTATTTAAATAAATCCAACCATATATATCGATATGTCATATTCACTTATTTAATATCAATATATTATTCAATCGGTTATATTCAGGTATTATTAGCCAAAGAGTTAGACCCCATTGATATTTAAAGAATTGAAAAAATTTAAGCAGTAGTCTAAATTCAAAATGAACAGTTTCGGTGGTTATTCCGCACACCCCCTTTTGGCGCCCGATCAGTTGTTACTGGAGTGGAATTTATTTTATGAAGATATTACTTAGTTTGCTTATCTCTTGTTTGATGAGCTCAACCTTATATGCTGAAAATCTTGTAATTGGTACCTCATCCTTTAATCCCCCTATGGAAACACAGGTTACGAAGAATGATGTGTTTACAGGGTTTGAAATTGATCTTATGAATGAGATTTGTCGGAGAATCAATGCTAATTGTGTCTATGAACCTATGAGTTTCGCGGGAATTATGGAAGCAGTGGCTGCAGGAAAGGTTGATTTAGGTATAGATGGCTTTTTTATTACGAAAGAAAGACTAGCTTATTATTTGTTCAGTTCTCCTTATTTGAGAGCAAAGGCTCAGATGTTTTCTGCAGCTGACTCCGATATTAATAGTGATAATGTTAATACAGGTAAACGCATTGGTGTTGAGGCCGGTACCGTATACAAGTCTCTTCTCCAGCAAATGTACGATAATGTTAAGGTGGTTGAGTACAATAACCAACCAGATATGCTACAGGATTTATCCGATCATAAACTTGATCTTATTATGTTTGACTTCATTGGCGCATCGTATTGGGTTAATGACAACCCTAAAGAGTTTAAGCTAGTCGGCAAGCCAATATCTTTTGACATGGGTTACGGTGTTATGGCTAACCTCAACCGACAGGAACTTATTACTCGGGTTAACAATGCCTTGAATTCTATGGAAAATGATGGGACCTATTTAGCTATTTACTCTCGTTATTTCGAGGGTTTTCAGCATTAACAAAAATCAAAACAAGAACAGGGATAGTTCTATCCGATTAAGTAATAATGCTAAGTAGTCTATAATTAGTAAGCTGCCTATTTGAGAGACTTATGACTAATACAACTTTTCCATGGTTCCTAGCTTTTTTGTTCTTGTCTATTAGCTCATCTACTCAAGCTGAAGAGCCTACCCTTCCTGCTCCGGAGCCATGTGCATCTTGTCCTTATCAGATTACACAGGATGTAACCTGGAATTATGTACTTAAAACATCCCCTGAATTCTCGGTCAAAGCCGCTATCTATAACATTGATGCCTTTGAAAATAGTGAAGCGAAGGTGGCAGAGATTCATAACCAAACTGCAAAAGCAATTTGCTATATCGATGCAGGAACTTGGGAAGAGTGGCGTCCTGATGCAGCTAATTTTCCTGAAGCACTTAAGGGTAAAACGAATGGCTGGCCGGGAGAGAAATGGTTAGATATTAGGCAGCATTCAATCTTAGAGCCTATTATGCAAGCTCGAGTTGATCTCTGTAAACGCAAGGGCTTTGATGCAATAGAGTTTGACAATGTCGATGGTTATGACAATAAATCCGGGTTTCCGCTCACAAAGACCGACCAGCTAAACTATAATATTTTATTGGCTAATATGGCGCACCGAGCAGGCCTTGCAGTTGGTTTAAAAAATGACCTCTCCCAAATAGAGCAATTAGTACCTTATTTTGATTTTGCAATTAATGAGCAATGCTTTCAGTACAAAGAGTGTGATAGGTTAGTCCCCTTCATTAATGCAAATAAAGCTGTTCTAAATGTTGAATATAGTCTTAGCCCTGAAAAATTTTGTTCTAAAGCAAATTCAATGCATTTTAACTCGATTAAAAAGAAGACTAGCTTAAACGAAATGCCAGTTACCTTTTGTAAGTAATTCAGGTGAAAAATGACACTTTTTGATGAGATTAAAACGCGATTAATTATTATTGCTGCAACAACCTTTGTAGTTATTGCCATCATTCTTCTTATTTACTCAATTCACTTAAAAAACCAACTCATTGATTCTTATCAATTATCTTTCAAACTTTGGGAATCTCAGAAACCTAATAACTATTTATTAAATTACAGTAGTCGTGGTTGCGAATATACAGTCAAGGTGACCGATGGAGTTCCTAAAATTATCAAGCCAACTGCCCTGAATAACATCAATTGTGTCTATACACCGCAATGGTTAGAAGCAAAGCAACCGATGACTGCTTTGTTTAAGGATTTGCTCCAATTAAATTATCCAAACTGTGGTCCTAATGGTTGTATTTGCGACAATATTAATTATTTAACCCTTAGTTTTGATAAGAGCTTAGGGTATATTCAGTCCTGGAAAGAAACTAACTCAGGTCGTTTCAATCCTTACCTTACTGCGGGTTCCCTAAGCCTGGCATGCACGTTAATCTATGCTGAGCCTATTGATTTTTCAGTCGATATAAGGCCCATATAATGAAAACTAACAGTATATTATCGGTCCTTTTCTGCAGAAAAAACTTAAGCACCATAGATAGCGGGATTATTCTATTATTGCAGCTTGTATTGCTTATAGAACTCCGCCTCTTCCTTCTGGCACACCAACAGCAATTATTTGATAAGGTACTAATTTTTATCGCTTTTGTTATTTTGTTTAATCTAATTTTGGTTTTCTGCTCCAAAGCTCGTTATTTTTTTGCCTATAACAATGCTTTTTTTATTAGCCTTTGGATATTTACCCTTATTATTGCTTTGGAGCAGCTATTGTTAATGCTCATTTCGCCCTATCTCATATCAGAAAAAATAATTTCCTTATGGACAATCTACTTTTTATTTTACTCAGCCTTTGCTTTTATATGGGGAATAATGATGTTTTTTAATATTTTAGTCTTTTTTATTTCCAAACCACCTGGACGTTAAAAGTGAAATCCGTAACAAGGCATGTCATAATAATTGACTGAAATGATGCGAAATTATTCAAAAAATTTACAAATAGGATCTAGGATAGCCAATGAGTACCGCTAAAAAAAATATTCTTATACTTATAGTTGAAGATAATACGATAGCTGCAAGAACAGCCAAATTTATTTTTGAAATGCTTGGATGCCAAGTTGAGATTATCGAAAATGGTGATAATGCAGTCGATATGGCCAAAATAAATCATTACGACGCTATTTGTATGGATATTGGATTGCCCACAATATCGGGAATACAGGCTTGCTCAATGATTCGTGAATATGAGGCAAAAAATAACTTACATTCTGTGCCCATTATTGCTGTTACTGGGAATTGTAGTCCTCATGAAATAGAAGAATATATAGCAGTTGGTATGCAAGAAGTTATCGCTAAACCTTTGACAAAAGAAAAAGCGGAGCATCTGCTGTCGTTTTGTAGGGAATAGATCCCCCAAGCATAGTCCGTCATCCAGAGCACAGCGAAGGATCTCCTGAATGAAGCACCGTGCTAATCCCGGAGATCCTTCGCTACGCTCAGGATGACGGGTATCCGTTCAGGTAATGGCGTCAACTTAAGTATTTTTGCCGCATCTCCCCCTCTCTAACTCTCTCCCCAAGGGGCGAGAGGACATACTGTAATAGGTCACCCCTCTTCCGCCATCCTGAGCGTAGCGAAGGATCTCCGAGATTAGCACAGTGCCACACTCAGGATGACGGAAGGGGGGTGACCTATTACTTGCGACTTAACTATGGGGCTTAATTGGTATAGTGAGCGTGAAGATTGACCCCTTTCCCTCAGTGCTCGTTACGAAAATTTTGGCATCGATTAATTTAGCCCGTTGCTTTGCAAGGAATAAGCCCGCACCAACACCCTTAAAATCAGCGCCATGCTTTTGAGCCCGTGAAAGCATAGTGTATTGCTCAAAAATATAATCTGACTTATCTGCTGGAATACCAATTCCTGTATCAGCGACCTGAATACTATAGCAATTGTCGTCCTTTGAAATAGAGACGGTAATCTTGCCTTCTTCTGTGAATTTAATCGCATTAGAAATTAATTCTATTAAAATCAAATGAAATTTTAGAATATCTGATTCAATCAAGTCTTGATTGATAGGCTTAAAAGGACGAATAACTAATTTTAAATTTTTAGCCCCTGCTGATGGCTTTAGAATACTCTCAATTTTTTCAACTTCTTGATTAACAGAGAAAGATTCAATCTTTACTTCGATTTCGGCAAGTGAGGTTGCTTTGATGACTTGTTGATATCCCTTTTCCCAAGCCGCACAACCATGCATAAGTTCTTCAAATAGTGGTTTTAATTCAAGATATCTATCAGCATAGCCATAGAGAAGCATAGTTGCGATACCAGTAATCGTTGAAAATGGAGTGACAAGAATATGTCCCATATTCGATATAAATTCCGTCATAACATAACTAGCAGCCTCAGCCTTTTCCTTCGCTAAGATGAGCTCTTTTTCTATTTTTTTCCGTTCGGTAATATCCGTCGCAATGCCAAGAATACCAATCACTTCACCCTTGGAATTACGCAAAGGAACCTTATTCGAAATAACAGTAACTTCCTGCCCATTACTTAATAATACGGTATCCTCAATATTAATTTTTGGCTTTCCAGACTGAATAACCTCCGCATCATCAAGATTATATTTTTCCGCCCTATCTCCCCAAGCGCAGTCATAGTCTGATTTACCAACCATTTCTTCGCGATTGTTAAAGCCAGCAACTCTTGCAAATTGCTCGTTACATCCTAGGTGAATGGAGTGAATATCTTTCCAATAAATCCAATCGGGAGCATATTGGAGAATATTATCCAGCATAAGAAAATCGGATGAGGTTTTATCCTGATGGGTAGCCATTCATTAACGCCTGATAAAAATAGAGAAACTTAATAACGTCAGTTATTACTGGGTTTTGCCGGTAATGCCCTAATTTTAACCTTAATAGAAGAAATATGCTATAATGCCGCATTTATCCAATTGAACTTTTATGAAACAGATAAAGCTTCAACATCTTACTGAATTATCCCAATGGAACAGTACCCATCAGGTCTATCCCGAAGATAATCTAATTCAGTTATTGGAAAAAAAAGCAGCTGAATATCCTGATAATATTGCTTATATTTTTCAGGACACAGCTATTAGCTTTGCTGAGCTAAATCAGCGCGCCAATCAACTCGCGCATTTCATTTTAAGTCAAGAAAAAAATAATCCTTCACCGATTGCAGTTTATTTTGAACGCTCAATCGAGTTAGTTATTGCTTTTTATGCAGTGATGAAACTGGGACGTCCCTACATCCCCATAAATAAAGAAATTTCAACACTGCAATTAAAAAATATTCTCAAAGATGCTAAAGCAAATTTAATACTTACAACTGATCGCTATGCTGAAAACATAAGGCCGTCTTTAAATGCAATCAGCGAATTAATTGTTATCGATGCAAAAGACAAGAAAATTCAAGACGCAGCTGATTCGAATTTGCCCTCTTTTCCAGCCACAGCAACCGCCTATATTTTATACACTTCAGGAACTACGGGAAAACCTAAGGGTGTTCAAATTTCCCATAAAGCCATTACTAATCTGCTCTTTTCAATGAGCGATATAACAAATATCAGTGAAAAAGACGTGATTTTGAGTATCACTCCCTTCACCTTTGATTTATCAGTCCCCGATATCTATTTACCCCTGGTGATGGGTGGCACTAGTGTTTTAGGCAGCCCAATGGCTCGCTTTAACCCTCACGAAATTATGCAATATATTGCTAAATATCATGTCACACTCATGCAAGCCACACCGACAACCTGGCAAATGCTCGTCGCCTGCGGATGGAAAAATGAATCAGATATCAAAATCATTACCGGCGGTGAGGCATTAACAAACCAACTGGCGAGCAAACTGCGATTACTTTCAGAAAACGTATGGAACTTTTATGGCCCAACAGAAACCACAGTGTGGTCAACCTATCATAAAATTGAAGAGATCGATAAAAACAAACCCTATATTCCTATAGGGAAACCCTTGGCTAATACCCAGATTTTTGTTTTAGATGAAGACTTAAACCCCCTTTCAGCGGATATGCCAGGGGAATTGTATATCGGTGGTACAGGCGTCTCTTTAGGCTATGTGAATAATGATGAATTAAATCTTAATTATTTTATTGAAGATCCTTTCAACTCTGGCGCAACTAAAAAGAAACTATATAAAACAGGCGACCTTGGAAAATGGAGTCCTCAGGGTGATCTCTATTATTTAGGCCGAATTGATACGCAAATTAAACTGCGTGGCTATCGTATTGAAGTCGAGGCTATAGAAAATGTGCTGCTTGATTACCCAGGCATTCATGAGTGTATAGTCCATGATCAAACACCAGAGAATACCAAAGAGCTTGTCGCCTATATAACGCTAAAAACAAAGTCTATCTCTCCCTCTAAGGTTCAAGAATATCTAAAGAACCATTTTCCTGACCACATGATCCCTAGTAAATTCATCGTGGTTAATCAGTTTCCCTTAACCTTCAATGGAAAAATTAATCGACAAACGATCTCGTCTATTCGCGAATACACCAATTTAGCGGATGAAATTATCTCTTTACCCCATCAAAACCCGGTCGAAGAAATCATTGTTGAGCAAATTAAGTCACTAGTGAACAGGGATATTATTGATCCAGAAATTAATTTCTTTAATTTAGGGTTTCATTCACTATTACTGATCGATCTCGCTCATAAGCTCAATAAGACGATGCCTCAAACGATTAGCGTTGTCGATTTATTTACCTACCCTACTGTACGTTCCTTAGCCCAATTTTATGCCCAGCTCGATGATAGAGCCTATGAAAATAACCTAACGACTCCATCTGAAAAAAAGCTAGAAACGAGCATTGCTCTAATAGGCATGGCCTGTAAATTACCAGGAGCTAACAACCCAAATGAGTTTTGGCAAACTATTTTAAATAAACAAGAAAATATCCATTTTTTTAATGAAGGGGAATTGCTTGATGCCGGAATCCCGCCTGAGCTAATCAATCATCCTGATTATGTTCCGGCTAGAGGCGTACTAAAAAATATTGATCAATTTGACGCCTCATTTTTTGGCTATACCCCCTTAGAAGCAGCTCTGATGGATCCCCAACATCGCATTTTTTTAGAACAAGCATGGATTGCACTCGAAGACTCAGGTTATTCCACCGATAAATGCAAGGGTAGTATTGGGCTTTTTGCTGGAATGAGTGATAGCACTTATTTGACGCAGAATATTTTAAAAAACCCGGCCTATGCAAACTGGGATCAGCAACAATTATCCTTAGGTACTAGCAGTCATTATTTATGCACCAAAGTAGCCTATGCAATGGGCTTAACAGGACCAGTAGTGACAGTCAACACAGCCTGTTCTACATCCTTAACGTCGATAGCTTCTGCATGCGATAGCTTGCTCAATCATAAATGTGATATGGCTCTAGCGGGAGGTATCACTGTTATTGTTCCCGAATGTTCAGGCTATTTATATCGTGACATGGGGATTTTATCGCCTAATGGCCACTGTCGTGTATTTGACAAAGAATCAAAGGGAACGGTCATGAGCAATGGCTGTGGCGTTGTGGTCCTAAAACGATTAGCTGATGCCTTGAGAGACAATGATAATATCCTTGCAGTAATTAAAGGCTGGGCAATTAATAATGATGGGGCTAACAAAACAGGCTTTACTGCACCCAGTGTAGCTGGGCAAATCTCTTGCATACAAGACGCATTAAGCAATGCCAATATAAATCCTGAAGACATCAGCTATATTGAAGCGCATGGCACAGGTACTTTCTTAGGCGATCCCATTGAGATTGAGGCACTTTCTAAAGGCTATTCCTACAATAGTCATCAAAAAAATAGCTATTGTGCTATTGGCTCAATCAAATCCAACATAGGCCACACCGATGTAGCCTCTGGTATCGCCGGATTTATTAAACTTGTGCTGGCCTTACAGAAAAAAACGCTTCCACCGCAGATTCATTTTTCTTCTGCCAATGAACGAATAAATCTTAACCAGTCTCCTTTTTACGTCAACTCTGAAATTAAATCATGGGAAAGTAAATCAAAACGGCTTGGTGCAGTCCATTCGCTTGGCTTTGGCGGCACCAATGTTCATATGATTCTTGAAGAAGCACCAGCTGTCAAAACCTCAGAATCAAAACCGGGTAATCTATTTTTAATCTCAGCAAAAACGCCCTACTCCTTAGAAGCTATAAGAGCAAAATTACAGGATTATTTAGAAAATAGTTTGACGGATTCAGACAGAGAAAAATCCTTAGCGGATATAGCTTACACCTTACAGGTCGGCCGCAAACATTTTAAGCATCGAATGGCCGTGACTTATTCAGATTATACTGATCTCTTAAAAAACCTAGTAAATTCATCGAATAGATCAGTCATGCACTCTGATGCAAGTCCATCTAATCATCGAATAATCTTTGGTTTTAGTGGTCAAGGCAGCCAATATGTCAATATGGCTTTGGACTTATATCAAAACCAACCCCTGTTTAAGAACATTATCGATGAGAGTTGTGAAAAGCTAAGAAACCATCTTAATTTTGATTTACGCGAGCTTCTGTTTCCCAAGCAAGCAAGTTCTGAGACAACTGAAAAATTAAACAATACCCTCTATGCGCAGCCAGCCTTATTTATCATTGAATATGCATTGGCACAATTATTAATCGAATTAGGCATAAAACCCGATGCAATGATTGGTCATAGCTTAGGTGAATTTGTGGCTGCAACCCTATCTGGCATTGTTAATCTTGATGAAAGTTTGCAAGTCATTGCAACCCGCGCCCACTTAATGGCTAGAACAAAACCAGGCGCTCTTTTTTCAGAAGACGTACTTAACTTAAAACTATCCGCGAATGATATTTTTATAGAAATTGGGCCGGGCTCATCCTTAACCCAACTAATAAGGCAGCACCCTTTTCATGGAGAAGAACCAAAATTCATCAATACAGTTCCTAGCGCTATCCAGGCATCACAAAATAGTTATTTATATTTTTTAAAATCGCTTGGAACACTTTGGCTTTTAAAGCAAGAAATCCAATGGGAACGTTTATATGTGAAGGAAATTAGAAAAAGGGTTCCTTTACCAACCTATCAATTCGAGCCACAAAGCCATTGGATTCATCCTATAGAAAATCAGGTCTTAGGAAAAAATAACCAAGATAAATTAGGGCTGTATACACCGTCTTGGAAAAGGGATGCGACTTATATCTTAAATACAACTAGAGATAAATCGCCTAAAACCTGGTTTATTTTTGCAAATGAGCAACAGCCTTATCTTGAACAATGCATTAGAGATGCAGGGCATTTCTTGTATACAATCAAATCAGGCAAGGAATTTAAGCAATTAACAGATAGTTCCTTTGTTATTGATCCCACTCAAAAAAGCCATTATGGAAAATTATTGGGATTGGTAAAAATACGAGGAGAACAAGGCGTTATTCTGCACGCTTGGTTGCTTGAGAATGGAAACTCCAAAACCACACTCTTCGATGGGCCCTTTAGTATTTTATATCTATCGCAACTGCTGTCTGAATTGCATCCTAAGATCCAATTCAATTGTTTAACTCTAGCCTCTAACCTTTACTCCGTCTTTGGAAATGAGCAAATCATCCCTATAAAAGCCGCTGTATTAGGTCCCTGCAAAGTCATACCTTTAGAGCAAGAGAATCTTTTTTGTAAAGTCATTGATTTAGATCAAAAGGAAAAGATAACAGCAAAACTTGCAAACGCCCTTTTCCATGAAGCACTAGATATGACTCGCGACTGTGCTAAAGATGAAATCGCTTACCGTGCTGAAAATCGGTGGATTAGGGTTTTAGACCCCTGCTCTGATTACCTCGAATCGCTTAATAGCCCTCGCATTAAAACCAAAGGCGTTTATCTCATTACCGGAGGCTTAGGCGGAATTGGCCTTAGTCTGGCACAGCATTTAGCTACAAATTATCAAGCAAATATTATTTTGCTATCCCCCAATCTTCTGTCCTTAGAACAGGATGAAAAATTAAAATTATTGGCTGACATCAGGTCTAAGGCAGAAAGCTTAACTATTGAGCAGGCTTCTGTTGAAAATAAATCACGAATCAGAGGCATTGTTAAGTCAATCTTAGAAAAATTTGGCCGCTTAGACGGTGTCATTCATGCTGCAGGTCTAGCTGGTGGTGGTGTTGCTCAACTAAAAACCCTGGATGAGTACAATCGTGTCTTAGAACCTAAATTACAAGGCACGGAAACCATTTTGAAGGCTCTATATGATGTTCCGCTAGATTTCATAGTATTCCTCTCATCGACTACCTCAATACTTGGATACCCAGGGCAAATCGATTATTGCTCTGCGAATCGAGTTTTAGATGCTTTTGCAAATACTAACCCCTTTAAACATCCTGTATTTTGTGTATCTATGAATTGGCAGGCCTGGCGTGATGTCGGTATGGCAGCAGAATCTGAGACCAAGCTTTTTAGTTTGAATGAAAGCAATAGTTATACCGCTCGCGAGGCTGTTATCCTTTTTGAAAAAATAGTAAATAGTGATCTCAACCAGGTTATTATTTCGAAGTCAGACCCAAACAAGCTTCATATCAGCATAAATTCTCTTGCGAAAGACCCCCTTCCATCTATTGAATCTAGTGTTGATGACAATGGGATTACCTCCCTCGTTCTACAGATATGGCGTGATATCTTAGGCATTAATGATATTGGACTAGATGATGATTTCTATGAGTTAGGCGGCCATTCATTACTGGCGATAACTTTGTTAGCAAAAATAAAAAAACAATTTAATACCAAGATTCCGACCGCTGCACTCTTTGAGGCAAAAACTATACGTAGTTTGTCCGAGCTTATTCAAACCTATACCCAACAAAGCCTTTCTCCCTTGGTTGTTTTAAAGCAAGGCAAATCGAATAACAAACCACCTCTATTTATAGTTCATCCTATTGGTGGAACGGTGTTTTGCTACCTGCCTTTAGTAGAAGCCTTAAACGATGATAGAACCTATTATGGATTACAGGATCCAAGTTTAGAGCTGGAGAAACCACTATTCTCTAATATAGAGGAAATGGCCACAGCTTATCGAGAAGCGATACAAAAAGTGCAGCCCCAAGGCCCTTACTACCTTTGCGGAGCTTCCTTTGGCGCAACTGTTATTACTGAAATTACTTATCAATTGTTGGAATTAAAGGAAGAAGTGCAATTTATAGGACTTATTGATGGATGGGCCTCATTCTCAGATAAGCAACTTGCATCAAATTACGTTGAAACCTTACAACAATACCATCAGGAACATTCCGAGATCGCCGCAATTATTCCTCCTAATCTTGAAAATACCCAATTATGGGAAACCATGTTACAGCATCGCTTAGATATGATGAGGTCTTATCCAATAAAAAAAATAAATGCCAAACTCTCGTTGTTTAAAGCCTCTGAAATTTTACCCGAATATCAGGAAATTGACGCAGGCGATAATCATTGGCTTGACTATTCAACCTCTTCAATCAATTGCCACACGATACCTGGAAACCATAATTCAATACTAGAAAAACCTAACGTATTAGTCTTAGCCAACAAAATGCAAGAATATCTTACAGTAGCATCAACCCCGTCAGTAATAGGTCACCCACATCACCCTAACATAACCCGTCATCCTGAGCGCAGCGAAGGATCTCCGGAATGAGGCACTGAGCTAATCACGGAGATCCTTCGCTGCACTCAGGATGACGAGGGATCGAGCTAAAACCGCCCCTCATCCGTCGCTTCGCTGCATAGCAACTACATTCAACCCACGCAACAAGGCCTCGTGAAAACGATATAATAAAGAATTTAGAGTTTTTATAAGAAACTCTACCTTCCTAACTTATCAATCAGTGGATAAATTAAACATCCCCATAAGACGATTCCAATAACCAAGGAAAACTGAATAGAATACCGATTTCAAATTATGAGTTTTTGGTTTTTTAGAAACAATTAACCTCTCAAAGGTACTCTCACAGACTGGCTTCGCGCCGCGTGTTTCAAAATAGCTTAGTGGGGTAAGAATAGCGATATCCACATTTAAATTGGGGCACAAGGTTACCCACTGGGCAAAACATTTTGCGTCCACTTCATTTTTACCATAGCCCTTCTTTGCATCACCTACTGTGCAATAAGCAATACTGGCCATAGCCTTTCTCAGTTTTCCCTGATTTGGGGGGGTATCAAACATAAATCGAGTACCACAATATAAAACAGCCATTCTTAAACCTTCTAGGTATCGACTATTCAGCTCCGGTTTATAAAGTTCTCGTTGATGAATGCGCTCCATAGTTTGCGAGAATCGGCCTTGAGTAAAGTCCTGGTAAAACCAAATTAATCTTCGAATTGCAATTGCTGTATTTAGCTTTACCCTTCTTTGCGTTAAGGAACCTTGCTTTCCTTCTAAAAATTCCGTATTCAGATCCTTGTTCTTTTCTATTTGAAAGGAATTAAACAAGCGATCAGATGAGGTTTGTGTTAGCCCAAAATTCGTTTGATAGTTTAATTTAATTCGAGTTTTTGCAGTGAGCTCTAAGATAGATCGCCACTGACTTAAACTGGTTAGCGATCGATAAGTTGATTTTGAATGACCTTTCATATCCGTAATATTTGCTGCATCGCCGCTGCTTTCTTTAAGAATCATCGCTAGAACATGAGCCCATTTACGCGCTATTTTTTTATTAAAATAAATATTTTGCTCATTAGCCATATATTGATGTATGACAAAATGTTGGAATACCAGCATTCGCAGCCGGGGATTAATTGCCCTGCATTGCTTTTCATCCTCATTAGCAACCATGCTAACTAAAGGTTGTGTAAGTTCTGTAACTATTTCTTCTGAAGGCAAACCAGTAAGATTTGGGAGCCAATGACCGTCTACATGATCTTTTTTTGTCCCATACAATTCAATCTCATCGATTCCTGCCGAAGATGATGCTGTGGCTATGCTAGGAAAGCTAAAAGCCATCAATAAAAATAGTGATAAAGTTATCACTAAATGACTAAGATCTTGTTTTTTCATATGCACTAACAACTGCTTTTACTTAGATGCGGAGGTATAAGAGCAAAATCCCTAAAGCGGTTTCAAATGACTCATAAAATAGTATAGACCCCCGGCCAAAAATGCTCAATTTTTTTACAGACAATGCATCTTGATAGCAACAATTAAAAAACAATCTAAACAAATAATAATCTCTTAATTTATCGTTTTTATAATGATTACTAGTACTTATAGATCGGTAGTAATCATGCCTAAACGAAACGCCCCTGACTCATTAGAAGAGAACTCAAAGAAATCTAGGACTCTCGCAGCAAGTTCCTCATCCAGCTCCTCAGCAACACAGGATAATGACGAGCATCCCTGGGAAGCGCTTGTACATAGCCATTTTCCGGATCAGTACGAGCTTGATGATCAAAAAACTGATATGGAATGGCGAGATTTTTATCAAAGCCAAATTAACAATTTGCTAGACTCCTTCGCTGATCCGAGAGCAAAAAAGATTGGCCGTAGGTTATTTTCCTCTATGACTATAGGCTCGATAGTTGACCTTTCAGATTCGGAACAAGAGATACTTCTAACCACAATAATTGAAATGCTTGAAGGACTAATGAGGAGTGATGATTATCAAAGCACCAGAAATTTAGCAACGCTTCTTTATCAGCGATTGCCGATGGATTTAGCAACGACGTTGTATGAGCGGGCAATACAAAAAAATACTAGCTTATCCAACTTGCATTGGGCGATGATTTGCCGCCAACCTCTTAGCAGTGACCTAGCTGCCAACATCAACGAAGTTTCATGTACTCCAGCGATTCATCTGGCCGCCTTTTTCAATAGTGCTCAGCTAATACATGCCTTAAAAAAGTTTGGCGCTAATTTAGATCTTAAAAACTCAAGGGACACAACAGCTAGTTATCTTGCAGCACGAATGGGGCTTGTTAACGCAATAAACGCATTAATTACAGAAGGTATAGATGTTGATCTAGGCATGGAGGAGCTTAGCCCACTTTATATCGCTGCTGCCAAAGGCCATCTTAAAGTTGTTAAGTCTTTGATTAAAGAGAAAGCTGATGTTGACCAGCCTGATGTTGATGGTCTAAGCCCCCTTCTTAATGCAGCTGCAAACGGCTATTTTGAAATAGTTAAGTCTTTGTCTAAAGCAGGTGCTAATGTTAAAAAACCTGATAATAAGGGTAATACTCCCCTTATTTATGCCACCAATGAGGGACATTGCAATATAGTTAGTTTCCTGTTGCAAGAAGAAGGGAGTATTTACACAACGAATAATGATGGCGCTACTCTACTTATAATAGCCTCAGTGTATGGCCATTTGGATGTAGTTAATGTCTTATTAGAAAAAGGAGCAGGAGGGCTTATTAACAGAGCCGTTAAGAATGGCGCTACTGCGTTATTTATAGCAGCTAACAATAACCACCCTGCAGTAGTTGAACGCTTATTGCAAGTAAGAGGTATAGATTTTAACCAACCTGATAGTAATGGCTCTACTCCCCTCTATACCGCCGCCCTTCGTGGCAATGTTAAAGTTATTGAGCATTTGTTGAAAATAAATGGGATACAAGTTAATCAGCCAAATAACAATGGCGCTACTCCGCTTCATGCAGCCGCTCAAAATGGCCATTTTGAAGTTTTGCAATCGTTATTAGCGGCAGGAGGACTGGCTAACCAGCCAGACAATAGAGGTCGTACTCCTCTGTGGATAGCTGCCGCAAACGGTCATCTTAAAATTGTGAATCATTTATTAAGGGCTGGGGGGCTTGTTAATCAGCCAGATAATGATGGATTGACCCCGCTTCATATAGCAGCCAGAGAAGGCCGTATCGACGTTGTACAGGCCTTATTAGGTTCTGGGGGAAATGCTAACCAGCCAAACAACAGAGGTAATACCCCGCTTCATTTAGCAGCTACAGCAGGCCATACTGAGATTGTAAAGGCCTTACTAGGTTCAAGAGGAGATGCTAACCAACCAAACGATAGAGGTGATCTGCCGATTTTTAATGCTGCTCTGAAGGGGCATTCTGAGATTGTTAACCTGTTGTTGCATGAAGGGAACTCTTATAATCGCCCCAATAATAACGGTGAGACCCCGCTTTATGCTGCCACCTGGAAGGGACATCTCGACATTGTAAATTCTTTACTGCAGGCAGGAGCGCTTACTAGCCAAGGTGATGATCTAAAAACCTCCCCATTGCTCGTAGCAGCTAGAAAAGGACATATTGCGGTTATAAAAACATTAATCGCTCATGGTGCAACCGATCCTGGGATGCGTGTCTTAGAGTATGCAGTTAAAGCAAAAAAGGCAGATGTCATTGACGCTTTTTTTGAAAGCGGCCTCAATGTTTTTCCTGCCAAGCTGGATAGAGCTCCATGGTTAGCAGAAGAGTTATCCAGCCGCAGCCAAGCTAATATTAAGGCTCCCAAGTCTTCCCTATTAGGTCTTTCCTTGTTTGCTCATATGAATGGATTGCGTGCCCCCAATGAGATTCCCAAGGAAATTCTTGCAGCCACCCCTAAGCTTAATATCATGCCGATGGGCTACGCCCCTGACGGGAGGTGGCTTATTAATGAGGCGATTAAGGGCGACAAACATGCCCTAGCCTATCTGCAAGCCTACGACGATAAAACACCAGGCTCATTGGCTAGCTGGTTTAAGCAACTAGGTTCAGGGGTTGGCCCTTTTCGTTTAGCCTTAAAGCTGGTAACCGCAAGAACAACTCAAACCATTGAGCTTAGTGATGAAGAGCAGCAAGCCTTTTATTCAGGCCGCATAGATAATTTGGACGACCTCTGCAACAGGTATGATTGCGAATTACTGATAGACTGGATTAATAACCTAATTGCTGCGCCGGAAATGGCTGCTTTTGATAACTCTTGTTTCAAACTATCTAACAAAATTTTGCGGCATCAACTAAATCAGAATGAACTTCGAATAACTGCATTAGAGAAAACTGTATCTCAGCTAATCCCTGCTAAGACAGAAGAAAAGGCAATTCGAGGTCAACAACAAATTACTGATTTTTTCAAGCCCAAGAGGTCTGAACTTCGCTTTGCATCTAGTAGCAGTAGTTATTGTCCACAGACGGAACCGTTAGGCTGGGCTGACAAACCCAATGGCATTTAGAAGTGCTCTGCCATTAAGTGGTTTTATAACCGTTCGCGCTGAGCAGCTCAGCCTCTTTGGGGCAAATATCGGGAAAGAACTTCGAACCAGCAACCTCTCTCCTTGTAAGGAATAGTCCCAATCCTTTTGTGGTATGCATCATGACCTTTCTATAAAAGTATAGAAAAGTCCCGATTTTCCGCAAACCTGCTTCCTAAATTACTAACCAAGGGGGCAGATTCAATTGGTTTTTCTTACTATTGAAGCAATTGATTTTGATCTCATTGATATTAAAAAAACAAATATCCAAACAGATCGTGTTGTAATATTTTTAATATCAATGTACAATAATCAATCATTTTGCGCATACATGATCTTTCCCGCATTTATATTGCGAGATTTAAAAACGCAGCTTTTACAAGCTAAATTACAGGGTGTTTTATGAATATACAAAATTTACTTAACGAACTCGTTTTATATACGAATACAGGAGATTCACCTATTAGTCGTGAAGCCAAATCAGTATTACGAATATTACGAAATGAATTTGAAAAACTACAAAGAGGTACTGAAGCTGATAAACAAAAAAAAATGATAACCTTGTTTTTAGGCGGGGTTATTTTGGCATTAGCACAAGATGAGATGAAATATCACGATAAACTCGGTGCTCTCGAAATCACTCAAGAAGTATGGAAAAACATCGAACCGTCTTCGGAGCCAGGTGAAGCAGGTATCTTAGCTAACATTTACCACATCGGAAATCATATACTGATTAAGCTACCTGATTCTCTTTCAAGCGATATTTTTGACAGGGAAATAAAATTCCCTTTCGGTGGAACAAAACCTTTTTTCCCTGAACTGTCTGCAAATAAGAATAGAATTAATTTGCTCCTTAAATTTTGTGAAAAAAACACTGCTAATCTAGAAGACACTTATTATTTGCCTGGGCAGCACGCTATAAGATTCCTTTTAACACTCAATAACAGAAACACCAAAGCTTCAGAAGCAACAGTCCCTACCGAAACTAATGGAGTTAGTCTTGGGTAGAATCATAACCTCCTCTCTCCCGTATTGAATTCCCGCGGTAATTCGAGATGGGGGAGGCCTATTACGTTATAATGAACAGTAAGGGGATTATTTGGAGACAGTTGTAAATCAGGCGGGCTCTTACCCAAGCTATTTCGATCAGATAAAAATACGGCCTTAACACAATCAGAAAGCTTTTTGTTTTTCCATGCACTAATATCTGAACCACTACTACTTATAAAAACAATAGTGCCTTTAATCCTGGCATGTTGGTTTAGATAGTATTCTGAATAAAGAGTTATTCCTGGTTCGATGCTAGTCATTGTTCCAACCGCAAAAACCTTAAAAGAAATTAGAAAAATAAAAAGATATAAATGTTTTCTCATTGGCGCATTCTTTTTGATGCGCATAGCAAAGCCATCTGGTCGTTGACAATTAAATGCAGCAACAGCATAATATTTGCCCAACTCGAGCAAACGCAAGCAATTTAAAAGAGATTAACCCTATGAAGATAAAGGCTGGATTTTTTAAAAAACGTAATACTCAGCCTAATCCCCCAATACTTTACCTGCCTCTAAGCCCCTTAGATAATGAGGATAACCTAATCTTTGAAGTGGCAGTGATTGGGTACACGCTTAAAAGCTACTTATATGAAGACTATGAAGAAAAAGAAAACGCCTTTTTAAGGCAGATAAAAAGAGATTACTCAAGTGAATATTACATATCAAAAACCTTCGTAGATCTTGCTAAAGATGCCAAGGTAACTCTTAATTTTTTATCTGACATGGATCCTTTAAGACGGTATGAATGCTCTCGACCCAATGGTATAAGTATTCATTCAAAGGCCTGTATTATTTTTTACGATCCAACACTAGATAACTGTTTATCTAATTTAAAGAAGTATTTTTGCAATTTGCTATATCTCAGAAAAGGCCACCGCGCTGAGGATGCAATCATGTGTTTTGTCGGAATCAATGGGGATAAACCAGAGAAACATAAGTTCAAAAAAACTGAGCTCTTAGACCTAGTAGCAAAACACTATGATAGAAACAAAATATCAATCTATTCGCTAAACTTAAATCCTTCCCCCAATTGCGCTGAAAACATAGAAATCATCCTTAGAAATCTGACAATAGCCTGTCTTAAAGAGTATCAGAAAAGACATAGTGATCCATTTACGATAACAGCAACAGAGAGCAAATTACGCCCTTTATCACTACCTAAATCATGGGAAACGATATATACCTTCTATACAGCGCTAGGAGAGGGAAATAAAAGGTCTAAAGAGATTTTTGGCAGTTATCTTCCTAATGAAATAATAAAATATATGACCCTAATTTTTATGACTAGCATTTTTCAAGACTATGAGAATCCTCAACTACAATTTGATATCTATAGAGAAATATTTATGGATGAAAGTGCTCATCTATCGGAAAAGCTATTAATAACTTCAAAGGAATCAGCTGTTACATGCAATGAAAAAACAAAAGGCTCAAATGAAAATTGCTCTATGATGTAGCCTATATTGGTGGTTATAAACAATGAAAAAATTAATTCTAATCAGCCTGTTAATTACTCTCAGCGCAGCAGCTTTCTCTAAAGGCACCTTAGTTACTATCAACAACGAACGAAAATTATTTTTGAATTGCCAGGGACAGGGCTCACCCACTGTATTGCTGATTTCAGGCTACCTTGACCGCGGTGATGCCTCATGGGAAACGCCCCTATCGGGCTCCCTCTTCTCCAAAGTGAGCCAGTTTACAAAGGTTTGTGACTTTGATCGCCCCGGCACAATAAAAGTTAGAGATAACCATTTCTTAAAAAGTCGCAGCGATCCGGTTCAGCAACCCGTTACAGCTGAAGACCAGGTTAAGGACCTACAAGCCTTAGTTAAGGCTGCAAAAATTAAAAAGCCCTTTATTATTGTCGCCCATTCCGCTGGCGGTTTGAGTGCTAGGCTTTATGCCTATAAATACCCAAGTGAAGTATCAGGACTCATCCTTATTGATGTAACCAATGAAAAATTATTGGATACCTGGACAGATAAGGAAATTGAGATTTTTAATTTCAGCACAGAGAAGGGTTCTAAGGAAATTCGATCACTGTATAAAAATGTTGAGCGGATTAATTTCATAGAAAGTTTTAAACAACTCCAGCAATATAAGGATCAAAAATTGAACCTGCCCGCCATTCTGCTCACAGCTGGAAAAACTCCTGATGCAAATCAATTAATTAAGGATGGTCTCTGGCCAAATTTTGCTACTCAAGATCTCGCTAAATCAATTATGAGCGGAATCTATCAAGCAAATGAGTTAGTTGCTGAATCCTTTGTTCCAAGAGCTAAGCTACTTAATGTAAAAAACAGTGGGCACTATATACAAAAAGAACAACCTGAATTAATCCTCGAGTTAATACATACGATGGTTGAACAGCAAAGATCGTAATAGGCCCCCTTCCGTCATCCTTCGCTATGCTCCCAAAGACGTACGTCATGTCGAACGCAGAGAGACATCTCCTGATGTGTAGCACAGTGCTAATCCCGGAGATCCCTCACTATGTTCGGAATGACGGGCTATGTTAGGGTGACGGGGGTGACCTATTGCCAAAGATCGTAATACCTAAGCAAAATCTAAAATGACATTTCCATCGATGAAACTACGTCATCTAATTCGTCAAAAATACCTCCTGCACACAGCCCTTGTTCAAAGGCTTCTAAAATTCTCTATTGCACTGAGACAACTTCGTTTGAAAACATCATAACTTTATCGCGAAACAGGATTATTGAAAAAAGTATTACGAGATCGATGGGTACTCTCTCCCTTATCAATCAATCCAGGCAACTGCTGAAAACATGCATTTTGAAGTTACTTGGGTATACACTAAGAGTTAAGCCTATTAACCCTAATATTAAATCATGCTTCTCTTATCCCTGGCATCATTGATATTTGTAGGATTTACTTTATTTTACCTAAGAAATTCGTCTGTTATTTACTTTGAATCAGCCTTAGTTGTTTTCTTATCGTTACTCATGGTTACAATCTTTGTTCTTTCAAATCAATACAGTATGCTCGGAGAAATTTACTACCCTCACTTTTATTGGGCTCTCTTAAGTGCACCACTGATTTTATTTTCTCGAGTACGAGTGGTAAGTTTTATCTGGGGCTTAGTTTTTTTTGTAACTCTTTGCTATTGGCTTCCTGACCAAGAGTGGTTTGAAAATAATTCACTGATTGAGTTAAGAGCGCTGCTTATCTATTTAATGCCCTCTCTGCTTGGACTAATTTACTTAGGGTCTAAACGAGCAAAAGTTGATATATCAATACAAAAATCCATGCAAGCTTTGCTGTTTTTAAGTGTCTTAACTTGTTTTCTTCTGATTTATTTTTCTAATCTTATACCGCTGCTCCCCCTAGGCCAGTTTAAGCTCTATATAATACTCATTAATATTGCAGCCGCTGTTGTCATTATGTTTTTAAAAAATCTTAAGCCTAAACAAAAACGCTTTTTAATCCTTGCAATTGTGACGGTGGTTTCTGCTATATGTTTGAAGGCTCTTGTGCCCATTGGCTATCTTGGCCTACAGAGTTTTATTTTGATCCTAGGGCTAATCAATTTATTACTCTTCTATGCCTCTAAGCAATTTTTTTGGACTGCTGATGCGTTAGCGATTGTTTGTAGCTTTTTGCTAAGCCTAACCTTATCTCTTTATTTCTATTCACCCTATCTATTGGTTTTTTCTCAAAATACAGGTCTTATCTTTGTTTTTTTCACGATCTTTATAGCGCTGTATTTCCTTATTTTACGAGCGAGAATCAAATGAGAAAGAATACCTTCCTTGCATTCGCAATTTTAATACCCATAGTAGTCATTATTATTTACGGACTACAAAACCAATACGACTATAGACATCGCCAATCTATAGTTCTGCCAATTAGTTGGAAGATGGATGAAAAGGGGGAAATTTTTGGCTATGACTTGGATTTTGGTTTCAACCCTTGCAGCGAGCTAGCAAACACAAATTTTCAAACACTCGCTGTCTGCCTTAAGCCTGAGCGGAGGGTCTATTTCATGAGTCAATTACCCTCTAGCTGTACTCTGTTCATTAAGGGCTTTTGTGCTTGGAATTATTTTTATGCCCGCTATTCTCAAAATCCCTCTGTCGATTTAAGTTTAGCAAAAACAACAAAATCAAAGGTAGAGGCTGTCGTTAAGGTTAGCAATGGGGGTTTCGCCGAGATTATTCAGTTACGTTAAGTTAAGGGCATTTGTCATTCCCGCGAAGGCGGGAAACCATCTCTACATTGGCACTATACTTAGCTAGAAATAGTTTCCCGCCTTCGGGGGAATGACAAAATCTTCCTTAACTTAATGGCAGTGCCGCAAGCCTGGGGCAAAGGGAAAAATCGAGGCTGATTATAAATCCCTTCCTAGCGAATCAATCGAGCCCGCTCTCCTTGATCCTCATCTACATCCTGTGGTTGACTAATTTTTTTCTGTTCCTTCTCTATTTTATAAGCAACCATAGCCCATTGTTTCATAAATAGCCTTGGCTCGTCGTTAATGAGGAATTCAAAGACTGCATCTGCTTCTGCACTAGGAAGAGTAACTATTCTGGGTTTAGACTTATTTTTGTGTTCTGCCCTATCTGCTAGTTTTATAAAATACTTTCTGTCTTTTTCCTTTAACCTTTCGTTCTCCGGCAAATTTCTTTTAAAGAATTCTTCACCTAACATATTGCCGTAAAATCGTCTAAGCTGTCTTAAACCTTCATGGGACTCTTTAAATACTCTTATAACGCTTCTGGTTCTATAGGCTGCGATAATCGTTTCACCCTCAGCAAGATATTGTCCTGTAATTAAAGAAAAATGCTCCTTTTTGGCAGCCATTATATACCCTCCAGTTTTATTAGAAGGCGGTAATTTAAAGGCAGTTTATTAAGAAAAGCTTAAGATGAACTATTAAATCTTAATTGTTGGTATTAACAATCTGCCTCACAGACGGAAATCAATCGATAAAACAAAGCCTTACACCCCTGCTCGCAAGGCATTGTTGCGTGAATCTCGTTGCTGCTCCGATTAGTCCGTAGCCTGGATGCAGCGAAGCCGCGCAGAAGTAAGGCAAAAAAGCTTGAAGCAAAGAAACCACTTACCCCAATTTTTAACAACTACCTTGTTTTTAGTTTCAGATCGCTGTCGGTTATGTCGGTTATGTCGGTGCTAGCCGATGGTTTCTTCAATTTTGCCCAAAACTGACCTGAGGCTTCATACTGACTTTTTTCAGGCATAGTCTTAAACGCTTTATCTTCCTTTTCTATTGTAGACAACATACTGAGACTAGAACTTGCTGTTGATGGCTCCTCCTGCTTTTTAGCTAGAGGTTTACTCTCATTAGCCTCTTGTTGCATGCTAATTTTCGGCGTATCTAAACTTCCCTCGACCAATAGAGATTGCTCATTTTCTAGCTCCACTATCGATTTATCCTCTTGAATAATTCGGTCAAGATAAAAAGCTATCCTATCCTCTCTCTCGCGTTGTCTTGAGGGTATAGATGTCTTATCTAGAATTAGCAGCAATTCTTGGCGTGTTTTGCCAAGGCGAGACAGGAAAGAGTCTGGAATCCAGTAACTAGGGTAGCCCGAATTATAATGCTCACCCTGGAAGACTACGAAATTTGATGATTTGGATGCCTTATAAGCCCCGTTAAATCCTTCAAAATTTAGTTCAGAAGATCCAGAGACTAAGGCATGACACTTTTTACAATTTTTAATGCCACTAGCCACATAAAGATAAGGGATTTCTTGCTTATTTTTATTAAGTACCGGTAATTGATCAACTAATTTCTCAGCAAAAGTAATTAACGTTATTTCAGGGTGCGGATGCGCGTTTTTTAGATCTTCGCTATGCACCTCTCTATTAGCAACATAAGAAATATCTCCCTTAGATAACAGCTTAACCAACTCTTTTTCAACACTTGAATCTTCTTCAATAAGGTAGAGGGCGATTACAGCAATATCGAGGTCATCTTGAATAGCTGTTATTGTCCGCTCGAAGAATTTATAGACATCATCGAGTGTACAATGCGAACCATCATTACGTCTTTTATATTTCCATTTATTGTTAAACTCCCTATGAACATTCTTGTGAGAAAATGACTCAATACTTTCTTGAAAACGTTTCCTTTTTTCTTCAATGCACGCAGTTAACCACTCGCTACCACGTGAGGTATAAGAATCTAATCTGGCAACTATAGATTCCCTCACTTCTTGGATAACACTATCCTCGATATGATTTTCAGTAGCAAAAAACAATCTATCGCCTACAGCAATTACCGCTGTAGAACCAGGTTGTTTTTTTTTGAATGCTACTTCACGATGTATTAGCCTCGCAAATCGTTGCAGTAGAACCTCATGTTTTTCAAGGGGTTTAGTGATATCAAGTTGTGGATTTTCATTAGTGTGAAGAATTTTAGGCATCGGAGTGATCTCAGTGAAACAACCGCGCAATCATAGCAAAGCTTATCTTAAGGGAAGCTTAACACTTATACGTTTCAAACATTAAAATATCGCTAACCACATGTTTTTTTTAATGCGGATTATAGTGAAGTTGTACGCTGGGCAGGGAAACCCAATGACACTTTCATCTATTGAGATAGGGCTGCTTGACCTAAGTTTAAATCGGTAACTCTCATCTTGCTCGAGCCATTCATGACTTGCTCATTAAAAAAATGGGGCGTTTTAGAGTTTGTAAACAAGAATGGTGGGTCTTCCAAGTCAAGATAGCCATGTTCGGCTATGATTTCTAAGGAGGCTTTTAGTGCAATCTTGGATTTTGAGCTGAGTCTTTGTTGAACCTGGTTCATCACTAATAAAAGATCGCCTGACAAATTCGCCTCCTTTTTTAAGGCGCTAGCTAAGCACTGAACAAAGTTGAATATGATTTTTTCTTTTTTAAGTGCTATTTCTTTGTCACTATCTAGGGTATCGGTTAAAGCAATACTTAGAAGTTCAATCCCATCTCTTAGTTCACCAAGATTTTTATAACAGAGCATTAAATTGGAAACCAGGGTCAGCCTATCCAAGGTAATGGCGTTTTCTGGGATAAGTTTTAATGATTTTATATAGGTCGCGGCGGCTTCTTCGTAAGATTTTTTTTGGAAAAAATCATTCCCTACTACTTTGTAATATTGCGCTAACTTTGCCCTCATTTCAGGAAGTTCTGCTCTTAAACCAGCATAGAGTTCAGTGAGGTGCTCCTCAGCATTAGCAATATCCGCTTGAACTTTATCTAGCAACGCCAAGTCATTTGCACCAAGTTTCTTAAATAGGCTACTACCGCAGAGAGCTAGCGCATCAATCGCAGCCTTATGTGAAATTCTAGCCTCAATAATAAGCAAAGTATCATGTAGGTTTAGTTGCGTGTCGGCATCAGCGGCAGCATGAAAGGCTTTTGTATAATGCGCCTTTGCCGAACTAAGGATATCTTCGGCTTTTGTTTTCTGCCGCTTATAGTGTCTGACCAATTTCTCTTGGTGAGCTGTCAACTCAGGTTCTACACTAGAAGCGAAAGTAGATCCATCAAAGTAGATAACACCATCAATGATATCGAGATCCTTAAGAAAGGTTTCCACACGCTCAAGTCCATCCTCAACACCATGTGCCAATCGATGATTAAAATCGATTTGGGCATCACCTTGGGCTACAACTGTGGGTAGTTGCCTGGATCCCGCAAATGAAAGTGGCGATAGCACCTTAGGATCGACGGTAAAGGCATTAAAACGAGGCTTTTTCTTATCCCCTTTAGGAACACAGAGCTCATATCTAATCGAGGGATCAATCGAGTGAAACTCAAGCACCGTTTGCAACCATTGACCGTATAGCTCGGGCGCTAAAGAATCGGGCTGTTCGATATACATACAGACTTTATTATTGGTAAAATCTTTTTCATAAAAATAGGGATGAGTAAATTCCTTCCATCCCATCGCACGAAATTTTTCCATGTATTCAACATATTGTTCAGCGCTATAGAACTCGAAATTAGAGTCTCTTAAAGAACGATAATGTTGGGGTTGCATTTTAACATAGGCTAAAAAATGCCTTTTTATTAGCAGATCTTTTTCTTGAATAATTGGTGTTAAAGTAAATGCACCAGGTTGGCGAATATTAAGGGCATGAACAGCCTCGCGCCGCGAGCCGGTACAATCAAAGGTGATATAAGATTCAACTTCTGTCTGATTTTTATCAGAATCTTCAACAATAACACCTTTCTTACCGGGCTTATTCATATATCCAACAAAACGCTTTTTCTCGATCTTTATACCTAATTTGCAGGCTTCTGCATAAAGTGTCTTTTCCAGATCTTTTATGTGCCCTGTTTTACTATGATCCCAAAGGGGTATCTTAAGACCTTGCTCTGCAGTGATAAATACGGTCCTGTTTAAATGCCCAGGCCGTACATATTCACCAGCTCTGAGATCATAAACAACAATGTCTTTGACTCCCATTTGCTTAAGACGGATCGCTAAATACAAACCTATAGGCCCGGCACCACAGATAACTACTTTATTCATTGATCTACACATATATTTTGGAGTGATGGGGCAGAAATATAGACTAGAAAGCTTAAAAGAATATTAAGAAGCATGTAAATTGATTTTGTTCGCGATATCCTCCACCACTTCTGAATCCCCGCAGTCAAGTCCATAGGTATCTACACAGGTGTAGCCTTGATGCAGCGCAGCGTAATCAAGGTTTTCATTAGATGAGTGACGTTTGCTTTTTTTGTGTAGATACTTATGGGTCATCCGCCCAACTAATATCAAAATCATTAATAAGGTATATCAATATTTTTAGTTTGGATTAACTATGAAAAAAAGGTAAATTCGCGCCTGCTCTTTGATTTTCCAATGACGTAGACGGGAGTATGAGATATTAGATTCTCCTAAGGTTAATAGAGCTAATATCTTTATGCTACGTCATTATTTTTTTCTATTTCTTAGAACTATAAATAATTAATTTTATGCCATCTCATTTATCAACTACTCTCATCACTCTAACTTCAATTATCTCTGTAAGGGACAAAACATAGGAATCCACTAACTAGCTCCGAATCCCCGTGACCAAGCCCATAGCTATCTACACAAGTGTCTGTAATAAGGTCACCTCCTTCCTTGTTTCGACACTACGTCATCCAGAGCGCAGCGAAGGATCTCCGGGATTAGCACCCTGCTGCGCTCTGGATGACGTGTCTTAGGGGGACGCAGGGCTCATCTATTACAGACACTTGTGTAGATAGCTATGGGCTTGACCGCGGGAATTCGAGTTTTCTCTGAGATTACACATTTTTTGTCCCGTACAAAGTTCAATTATCTCTGACCAATAAAAACATAATAATGCCTTAATGTTCATGTTTTAAACTTAATTAAGCAACTTAATAAGGTTTACCATGAACTATACTGAATTTCTTGAATGGTTATATAAATTAAAAATAGCTAATCCTAAGAATGAAAAACTGCTAAAACAAATAGAACGGACTAACAAGTTTCTTGATACCGCAAACTTCCAAGAAGCTCGTCCTCATATCTTAGAGTTGCTTGGGGAAATGATTAAAGTTGATTCAAGTTCGATAAGAATCTCTTATCCAGATGGCCTAACCGCGGGAATAGTCCTTGAAAACTTAAGAGACAAACCATCTAAACAAAAGAAATTTGAGTCAAGTTATAGCCAAAGTCGGAAAATAGAATTTGATCAATCTCACCCAACTGTTCAAACTAGTCCAACTGTTCAAACTAGTCCAACTGTTCAAACTAGTCCATCTGTTCAAGCTAGTCCATCTGTTCAAGCTAGTCCATCTGTTCAAGCTAGTCCATCTGTTCAAGCTAGTCCATCTGTTCAAGCTAGTCCATCTGTCCACACTACTAGTAACTACACATTATTTAAAGAAAATTTCAATAAATTAAGAAAAACTATTGATCAAAGTGAAATTGCTAATCCAAAGGAATATGCTCAATTATCCCCTGAGGGAAAAAATGATTGCTTGGTCAATCTAGCCTGGTTAATTGCAAATGAAGCTGTTATTAACTGTAATAAGCAACCCTTATTTAGTCCACAGTTAATAGAAGATATAAAGGGATTTAAAACTAAAGCCATCGAAAATGTAGAGAACTTTTTGCTAGCACAAGAAGATGATGATAGTGAAGAATCATATGATGATTATGATGTGCTCGTAGCAAATGAATTTAAAAAGTTATTAACTACTGAACCTGAGATAGGTACGGGTATTTTGCTAACTGGACCACATGTAGTAAGGCTAATGGACGCGAGCCTATTAGGCATAACTAACGGAAATCAGGTTTTATCTAATGAGTTTTATAAGTTATTCCGTGAAAATAGCCTCATTGGTGCTGGTGAGCGCTCCTTTAGTAAACTTCTTTTAGAAAATCGAAACATCTCTGATGAGGAACAACCCGAGATTCAAACAGAAATTAATATTTCCTTAAATCAAAGTGGTAACGAAATTTATATCGAAGAAACAAATAAACTAATGTCCTATTACTTTGATAATGACATAGACTCTCCAATTGAAATGGAAAATGATGGTGAACCCTATGCTAAAGCGCAAACTAAATTTCATCTACGCATTGAAGATAATCATTTGGCCTATACAAATACAACAATGGACATAGATATCTATGACGATTTGACAGCAAAAATTATAGATAAGCGCAATTTCTTTGAGAAAATGTGGGACTGTATAAAATCGATTTTATTTGAGAATGATATTCCGGAATTAAGCGAGGAACAGGAACAAACTTTAACTCTTTAAGCATTATAAAATGTCGTTCCTGCGTGATGACTTCTACATTCTATCCACGCAGGAATGACACAAGGTTATCCCCCTTTAATACCCAACAATTCCTTATAGAAAACAGGCTCAGGATAGCCTTAGCTGTTAGTGCTCCCGTATCAACTCAATAATTCGTACTTGCAGAGGCATTAATAAGCCTTAGGCGAACTGTAGTTCCAGGGGTGACCTTAATTATTTGTGGATCTTGTAGGCTATGGCGATTCGCTAGGTAAGCATCAAATTTAACATCATTCAGATCCATTCCATTAACCATCGACATACCTTTCATATCCATAGGAGGCTATTCTTGAGCCTATCCCTGCTTTCATAATTGCTATCCTTATAATATTGCCTCTCTACCCCATGTAGCGTGACGGAGAGGGTTAATTTTATAGCCGTTCGCGCTGAGCAACTCAGCCCCTTTGAGGCAAATATCAGGAAAGAACTTCGAACCAGCAACCCCACATCTATCCTTCAGATAGCTATTACCCAATTTTACGAACAAAAGTCTTGCGCCCTTTCAGTTTTCCATTTTGTAAGTATTGCTGAGCTTTGTCGGCCTGGCTACGGTGAATTGCAACATAGGAGTGCATGGCAGTGATGTTAATTTTGCCAATAGAGCTCCCTGCTAAGCCTGCATCCTTAGTTAATGCACCAAGAATATCTCCGGGTCGAATTTTATCCTTTTTACCAGCCGCAAGGCATAGAGTAACCATTTCGGGGACTAATGGACTAGGAGAGCTGTTTTCAAATTTATTTCTGTTTCCCCAGATAATGGGCTGTGACAAATTATCTTCAATAGCGCAAATTCGTTGGGCATCTGCTGGTGTTGTAATACTTAAGGCAAGGCCTTTATTTCCAGCGCGCCCAGTTCGGCCAATACGATGAATATGAGTATCTTGATCAAAGGCAAGATCGAAATTAATAACAGCAGGAAGCTCTTTAATATCAAGCCCCCTCGCCGCAACATCAGTTGCAACCAAAATTGAGCAACTTTGGTTAGCAAAACGCAAGACCGCCAAATCACGATCGACTTGTTCCATATCCCCATTTAAGGAAATCGCACTAAAGCCTTCATGGATGAGTTCCGCGGTCACATCATTTGTCTGCTGCTTGGTATTACAGAAGATTAAGGTTGAAGCGGGTTTAAAGTGAAACAATAATGATTTAAGCAAGGAGAATTTTTGGGCTTGATTGGTTACTTCATAAAAACATTGCTCAATATCAACTTCACTATGAGGGGTTTCAATCAGGACTTCTTTGGGGTTAATCATGAACTGTTTTGACAATTGCCTGATTTCCTCAGGATAGGTCGCTGAAAAAAGCAAGGTTTGTCGTTGCTTAGGGCAAGCCGAAATAATGCTTGTGATATCTTCAAAAAATCCCATATCTAACATTCTATCCGCTTCATCTAAAACTAAGGTCTTTAGATGGCTTAAATCTAAGGAGACGTTATTTAAATGCTTAAGCACCCTCCCTGGCGTTCCTACAATGATATGGGCTCCATGCCTTAATGAATCCAGCTGAGGCTTCATTGGCATACCGCCAGACAAGTTAATAATTTTAACATTGGGCATCAAACAGGCTAATCGACGGATTGCCTGACTGACTTGTTCTGCCAGTTCGCGAGTAGGGCAAAGAACCATGCCTTGTACCGCAAAAAACGGAATTTTTAAATTATTTAAAAGGGATAAACCAAAGGACGCAGTTTTGCCACTTCCAGTTTTTGCTTGAGCAATAATATCTTCACGATTAAGGATTATTGGCAGACTTTGCATTTGAATGGGCGTCATACTTTCATAATTTAATGAAGCAAGGCTTTTTATCAACTCTTCACGTAAGGGTAACTGGTGAAATGATAATGATGGGCTGGTGGGTTCAGAGTGAATCATTGAAAAGGCTTATATTTGAGAATAGGCGGGTAGATTAACATTTTTTAGTTCAATATTGAATCAATTGTTTGGGCTCCAGTTTTAATTCATATTTAGGTGAGCCCTGTCACCTTAAGGCACGTCATCCAGAGCGCAGCGAAGGATGACGTAATGTTAAGACAAGAAGGGACTTGACCTTTGTGTAGCTACCTATGGGCTTAACCACGGGGTCTCGGATCTTTTTTGGGGTTTTTATTTTATCCACTGTTAAGAATTCATATAATCCCCCCCTTAAGCTCAGTGTTATTTAATCTAAATGTGTTAATATTTCACCAAAATATAAACAACCTGGGCAAAATATTTATATTCTCAGGGTTAGCTCTAAGGTAAGACGAGGCAAAATCGATGTTAGATGTAAAAAATATAAGTATGCAGTATGGACCAAAATCCTTATTTCAAGAGGTAGATTTGATCTTATTGCCTACACAACGCTATGGCGTTGTTGGTGCTAATGGCACAGGAAAATCTACTTTTTTGAAAATTTTATCAGGCGAAGAGCAAGCCTCGCATGGCTCCGTTGAAAAAGCCAAAAATCATAAGATAGGCATTCTGAAACAAGATCATTTTCGTTATGAAGAGGATCGTCTTATTGATGTTGTTATTCGTGGAAATGCTGTTTTATGGGATGCGCTCACTGAAAAAGATAGCTTATATTCTAAGGAAACCTTTACCGAGGAAGACGGTTATCGCCTGAGTGAATTAGAAGAAATAGTGATGAATCAAGGCGGTTATGAAGCAGAATCGACAGCAAAAAATTTATTACTAGGCTTAGGTATTGCCGAAAAATTTCATTATGGTCCACTAAGCGCCCTATCCGGTGGCTACAAATTACGTGTTTTATTAGCTCAGGTTCTTTATCAGCAACCTGATATTATGTTGCTCGATGAACCAACCAACCACCTGGATATTTTATCCATTGCCTGGTTGGAAGAGTTTCTGAAAACCTCGTTTAAGGGTCTGCTAATTTTTATCTCCCATGATAGAAGCTTCCTCAATAATGTCTCTACCAACATCCTCGATATTGACTATGATACCGTCCTGGACTACCCAGGAAATTACGATAAGTTCTGTTTTGCTAAAGAAGAACGATTGCGACTCAAACAATCTGAGTTAAAAAACCAGGAAAAGCGAATTGATGCCTTGCAAAGTTTTGTTAATCGTTTTGGTGCAAAAGCAAGTAAAGCTGGTCAGGCTGCTTCACGCCAAAAAATGATAGATCGCATCGAGTTGGTTGAGATCAAGGATTCAAATATTTTTAAGCCCTATTTTAATTTCCAGCAGAGGAAATCATCAGGTAAATCAGTAATTAAAGTGGAGCAGTTGCATAAAAAATTTGATGAACGAGTACTCTTAAAAAACGTATCTTTTAGCATACAACGCGGTGATAAATGTGCCATTGTTGGACCCAATGGCATTGGAAAATCCACCTTACTGAAAATTTTATTAAGCGAATTGCACTCAGACCAGGGCCAATTTGAATGGTCTGATACAGTCAATGTGGGTTATTTTGCTCAAGATTATCGAACTCAGTTAGAGCCAGAACAATCTGTATTGCAATGGATGGAAGATAATATCGCTGCAGCTGGGCAAGAAATCAGGAAAGTGCTTGGGCAGGTATTATTTCGTGGAGAGGATGTAGACAAAAAGATTGGGGTTTTAAGTGGTGGAGAATCTGCCCGGTTAATTATGGCCAAGCTAATTTTAGAAAAACATAATGTGCTGATCTTTGATGAACCAACCAACCATTTGGATCTTGAGTCTATAGACGCATTAATCGAAGCAATTCAGCTGTTTCCAGGAGCCGTGTTATTTGTCAGTCATAATCGCTATTTTATTGATGAAATTGCATCCCGGGTCATTGTGTTAACCGAACAGCATGGTGTGCAGAATTATCTTGGTAATTACAAGGACTACTTAGAGCAGTATGGCGAAGATTACCTGGCAAAAGCATAGAGAACTCGTAATAGGTCCCCTCCTTCGCTACGCTCCCAAAGACATACGTCATGTCGAACGTAGAGAGACATCTCCTGATGTGTAACACTGTGCTAATCCCGGAGATCCCTCACTATGTTCGGGATGACGGCGTCTTTATTGATGTTTGCCCCAAACGGGCTATGTTAGAGAGACGGAGTGACCTATTACTGATTGAAACTCAAACAGATTTTAATATTTCCTTAAGCTTCCAAAACTAAAATATAAAACCGTTTAATCTGCCAAGACCACTCTTATGCAAGACAAAACCTTCGTATTTTTTTCTAGAACAAGCGCTATTAAAGATAACCAGCAAGAAGCGCCAGTCGAGAGAGTCAAAAAATATATAGATGCAGAAATAGCCTATAAAAAAGTCATAGCCGAACGATTACTTAAGGGCAAACAAGACGAAATCTGGGAAATTATACTTTCCAATACCGTGCATTTATATGATAGGCCCTTACAAATTCAAAGCAGACTTCAAAACGGCGAACTGATTCAGAGTGCCAAAAAAGAATTTACTACGAAAACTATTGACGATATAAAAGATTGCACTCGGCTTAAAAATTCTGCAGAAAAGGATAGCACTGACTATCTTTATTTGAATATTTATTTTCAATACTCCATTGGCTTGATTGATATTGAAACCACAGCGACTAAAAAAAATATCCAACGCTTATTAAATAATCTTTATAAAAAAACGGATGCGAAAAGGTTACTAAGAGACATTACTAAAGACATTAATACTAAAAATATAAAATCACCTATTATGGCTAGTACTCACCTAAAAAAAGAAATGCTAGCTATTCTAAAAACGGAAATTAGCCCTAGTTGCTTAAGGTTTTTAGAGGATGTGGAGATCAATTGTGTATCCGACAAGTATGCTTGTTGCCTAAGCGCTGAAGCTGACGCAAGACTTAGAAAGAATAAATTAGTTAACCAGCTAACGAAAACCTTACCAAATAGTGAATCGCAAAAGTTAATAGACGAATATTTTGCTGCTCAAGATGCTCTGTCGCAAGACTCCCTGGTCTTTGGGCATATGATTTTGAATGATAGCTATCTTAAGATTTTTGAGCGCATGAAGGTACTGTATCAGCTGGAAGATAAGATGACTGATTTCTTGCATAACTTAGAAAAGTCAAAGCATGAAGCGAAAGCTCAATTAGTAACTCAGTCGCTTGAGTTAGTCACGCCAGTTGAGATAACAGAGCTCCCCACAGTAGACCTTGATGACAGCCAACATACACAGACTTTAGCAACTGTGTTAAATACTGCTAACGATGTTCTTGATAGCAATACAACAACTCAAGAAGCTGAAATTCCACAACTAACGCCTAGATTGCCAGACGACTCTTCTTCAATACCAACCGCAGGTATACAACAATCAATAGCAGACTCAATCGTTTTTACAGAAACTTTAGAGTTGCAAACAGCTTCCGCTCCTCTGGAAACCAATAATTGTGCAAACGCTGAAGAGGATGAAGCAGAGACAACATCAGTCTATACCACTATTTATGCCCCTTCAAAACACAAAAAGTCAAAGAAAGAAGAGGATGGAAGACCAAAAGCTGTATTAAGTAAAGCAGAGTATGGAATGGAAGAGAAAGAGGAGGGGGAAGAGGATGAAGCAGAGACAGCATCAATCTATACCACTATTTATGCCCCTTTAAAACACAAAAAGTCAAAGAGACAAGAAGCAGCACAGCCAGAAAAACCTCAAGAAAATACGCTAAACCTCAATAAAGATCATCTAGATACTTTTATGAAGGTATTTGGTTTAATTCCTTATGATTCAATCAATTTGAGAGCCTTAGTTAACCTCACTCTCGAATTTGGTGGTGTAATTAAAAAAACAGGCGCCAATAGATGTCGTATTGAGATGAAAAATATTTATGCCTTTATTTTGGCTCCCATAGAAGAGGTAGCCCCTTCCACCACAGCCACCGTTACCATGCATGGCGGAGGGCATCGCAGTACTCGCAGTCAGAATCATGATAGAAACAAAGCACCTGATTATCTTATTGAACAATTTAGGGAAGCCTTTACTCGTGCAGGATTTACACCAGCTAATTTAGGGTTGGAGAACAGTGCGAATTATGTGAGCTCTCTCTAACCTATTACAACTTAGTTGATGATTATTCTTCTCTAAGGAAAACCTTGATTGGCTGCGCTACATCAAGGCTACGATTTGTCAAATATGTGTAGCCTTGATGCAACGCAGCGCTGAGTGATCCTGACATTTTTTTAATCAAAGTATCATTTATATACCTATGTGAACATTAATCAGTTACTTTGACTTATATGTGTGTCGTTCCCGCGTAGGCGGGAATGACACACAAAAGAACAGAAAGAACTTATATGGCACATGCTTTCTGTTTAAAAAAATGCCAGGACTCCTCAGAGCGCAGCGTAATCAAGGTTTCTTTTAAAATGCAACAAGGTCTTGCAAGCGAATGTAGGCTCGGCAAGACGCCTAATCTATAACCTTTATCAATTATCAAAGCTCAAAGAATGAGGGGTAGGAAAGGCCTCTTCGTCCAGATCCATCAGTACAACGTTTTCATTGGCTGAGAAAAAACCAGGGGAGTGCTTAGCCTGTACTCGTTTTTCAGGCGCTAGCTCTTTCATCATTGGGAGATAAAAGACATTATCCCCAAAGACATCTTTGCTTAGACGTTTCACCATTGATGCAAATTTATAATGCTCAGTCAGATTTAATAAGATGGGATTCCCTTCTTTGGTCTCGCCATTGTAGGCCTGAGCATCTACATAGACTACCTTATCCCTGGTCGCATAATAGACAAGCATCGGTTTTATTTACTTTGTTTTATCAATTAATTGCCGAGGTTTAAGAGAGGAGCTGCGCCAGAAAATGCCGCCTTGTCCAAAGTCATCAGCAAATTTGATTTATTCGATTGAAAAACACAGGAGCGTTATTGGCTTGGTTATTTCAATAGGGGATCTATGTTAATCCGTTCTAACTAAGGCTTTCTTGAATCAACTACGTAAAAATTGCAATAACCGGTAGTGTTTAAATGTTAGGTGCTGTATACACTGCCATTCAGTTAAAGAAGGTTTTGTCATTCCCGCGAAGGCGGGAAACTATTTCTGGCTAAACACAGTGCCAATGTAGAGATGGTTTCCCGCCTTCGCGGGAATGACAAATGCCCTTAACTTAATGGCAGTGGGTACTGTATAGATGTCTTGCCTTTTTCTAATCAGTAAAATAGAGGTGTTTGGTGAGAAAATTTAAGGTTTTTATAATAATTTCTTTATTTGTTATTCATTCTTCCTGCTTATTTGCCTTGAATAAACAGGGAAATTCATTAAAAAACTTCAAATTATCACATACTCATATTGATAGTCTTATCTCTCATTCCAACGGAGTTAATTACAATTTATATATCCATCTCCCCCCAAATTATGAGAGTAACAATAAGCATTATTCTGTTATTTATTTACTTGATGCTGATTACAGCTTTTTATTAGCAAAACAAATTATTGGACATTTATCAGAAAGGAAACGCCTTGATGAGTACATTATAGTTGGGATCGCTTATCCTGATTTTGAATATAAAAAAAATAGAACAAGGGATTACACGCCTAGCCATGTAAAAAATGGCGGGTACGGCCCAGAATATCAGCAGTATTCAGGCGGTGCTTCAAAGTTTTATCAGTTTATACATAGAGAGCTGATGCCATACATGGCAAGTCATTATCAAACAAATAAAAACTCTACCTTTGTTGGTCATTCTTTTGGTGGACTATTTGGTATCTATCTATTATTAAATCACCCTGAAACCTTTAATAATTATATCGTTGTTAGCCCTTCACTTTGGTACGATAATCATTTACTTTTAAAAGCAGCTAAAAACAAACAAACTTTTTCTGTAAAAAAGCCTATTCAATTGATGATTTTTATCGGAGAGAATGAGAATAAAGGTGATTATAGGATGGTTGACGATGTAAAAGATTTGAATGTCATTATCAACCAAAAATCGCATCCAAATTTGAGAAGTACTTTGAATATAATCCCGCAGATGGATCATGATACTGTATTCCCTAGTGCTTTAACGTTAGGGCTTATGTCTAACCGTTCTTAAATTGAGGCAATTGAGCCTGAATCGCCCCTCATCCGTCGCTTCGCGCCACCTTCTCCCCTAAGGGGAGAAGGGAGAAATAAGAACATTAGGAGAGAGAATGCTGTTTAAAAGTGAAAATATTCCTACTATTAAGGTTGTGCTCATTGGTGATTCAGAGCAAAAGAAAAATTTCAGAGGTGAATGCATTAAGCAGAGCCCTTCTAATCAACCACCTGCAATTGGTTTAGACTTCATCATAGTGCCTGGAAAATCTGAGAAACTAAATTTTCAAATTTGGGGTACAGGTGGTCAAGAACGTTTTCAGACCTTAAGCGAGGGTTATTATAAAAATAGCGATATCTTTATTCACTTTGATAATGCTAATAATTACGCTAATCATGCTGAGAGAATAAAAAAGTATAAAATCAATGTGTTTGAGTTTAATTTATACAATCTAGGGCCTATTGAGTTTCTAGGTCAATTAGAAGAGTCTCTTATAAACTACCCTAGCTTAAAGGCAGGGGCCATAAATCAGGCCATTACAATTCAAAAAGGACTCCTTGATAAAGACTCCCCGCTATCCCAATTGCCTAAAGAGATCTCCTATGTCATCGCTGCAAAGCTATTTAATCAATATGCTTTTTTTGCCTATCCATTGCGGCTTGCTAGGGAAGGTTTGGCAGTACAAGAACCTCTACTAGAGTCAAGTACAGCACGTCTTTAGATGTCTGGGGAGAAGGGAAAAATCGAGGTGCTCTGCAATCTTCTATACTTGAATCAAAGATATAATGACAAACAAAGGAATTTCTCAAGGAGCCAGGGGTATTAGATGAACATCTTAGATCTAAAAACATTCCTTAAAGTAATTGAGTACCGCTCTACTCTCTTAGCTTCAAAACATATGCATGCTTCGCAGCCAACGATAAGCAGGCGCATCAAAAAAATAGAGCAAGAAGTAGGAGCGCAACTCCTTTTTAGTAATCATTTAGGTCTAGAGTTAACTGAGAAGGGCAAAGCTTTTCTTCCCTATTTTCGACAGCTAGTAAATATTTATAATGAAATGATGAAGGCTGAGCACAATGACCGAAAAAGTCAGCCTAAATTAAATATTAATGTCGGGGTTAATCCCTATGTTTCCTTCTCAGTATTGCCTGAATTTATCAACCACATGCATGAGCATCACCCGGAGTATTTTATAGTAAGCAAAATTGCTCCGGGTAAAGATCGTCGGATCAATTTAGAAAATGGCAATTTTGACCTCGTTATCTTACCTAAAGCGGGCGATAGTTCTGTTGACAGTATAAGCACCACCGCTTTATGGCAAGAAAAAATCTTACCCGTTGTTTCCGTAAATCATCCTCTTGCCAAGCAAGACTCGCCTATTTCTCTAGCTGAATTAGTCAAATATGATGCGATTTTGCTAGGAGGCCAAAGCTTATTGCGCCAAAATTTTGACGCCCTGGTCGCACAGAAGGGACTTTCACTGAAAATCGCTGCGGAAGTAAATACTATATATAACAATATTAAAATGATTGAGTTTGGCAAGAGTTGGGGCTTGATTAATGAACGTCTGCTGAATGAACAACTTAGAATAGTTCAGCTTAGTGATTTCTCAATGGACCTTGAGTTTCACGCTTATTATCAAAAAAAACGGAGTGAGGAGCGTTTGATTTGGATGTTTGTTGAACATTTAAAAAAATGGCTCCACAACTCACCTGATTTCAGAAAGTATTTGATTAAAACGAAGAGTTTATCAATTCAAAATGATTCTTAACATAGCCCGTCATCCCGAACATAGTGAGGGATCTCCGGGATTAGCACTCTACTACACTCAGGAGATGTCTCTCTACGTTCGACATGACGTAGGTTTTGGGAGCACAGCGAAGGATGACAGAATGTGGAGCGTGACTTATTACTCAGCACTAGCTACAACTTGCAGCTTGGTTGTATTAACTCTACTATTTAATCAATACTTAAAATTAAATATTTCCGTTCAGAGTGTATGTTGAAAGTTTGGATTTGAGCACAGATTGCAACTAATGCAGACTTTCGGTGACTAGAACGTGAACGCTTAGAATTAAATTTATAAAATGGATGAATACCAATTAATCTATATCAGCTCTTTAGACCCTGGCTCTAATAGCCGAGAGTTCAATGAGATTTTTGAACAGCTTAGCGCTTATTCCTTAGAACATAATCTCAGTGGCTTTTTATTGTACTCTGAACACTCTTTTCTCCAGATCCTCGAAGGAGAACGTAAAGATATTCATATAGTATTCAATTCCATCTCAAACTATCTAAGGAAAAGTGAGCACTTAATCCTATCTGAAAAACCAATAAAAAGAAGAAACTTTCAAAACAGCTTTATTCGTTTTAAGCAGATTGAGCAATCGGTATTTAATGACTTATACAGACTCAGTTTATTAGGCATCGAAAGTTTCATAAAAAGATTAGTGACTCTTGCGGAAGAATCAACTGCTAAAAAGCCTGCTCAGAGTTCAAAATTTGAGTCTAATATACCGATTAATAATAAGTTTTTTCATTATTCAACAGAGGTTTCTTCTGATGAGGTTTTTTTGATGAACGATGAGTCCCAAATCGTTTATGCAAATAATGCAGCTTGTGAATCATTGGGTTATACCAACGATGAATTGGTTGGGATGTTTGTATGGCAATGGGATCCCTTTTTTCCACAAGAGGTTTGGCCTGCATTTTGGCATGAATTCATCGATAAAAAACAATTACATTTTGAAACGCAGCATAGGAAAAAAACTGGTGAAGTTTTTCCAGTTGAAATTCGTGCGCATTTATTTGTTAAAGACAATGAAAATTATATACTTGCCTTTGTCAATGATATCACTCATCGTAAGAAAACTGAGTCTGAATTACTTGCCCATAAAGTTCATCTCGAGCGAATTATTGAATCAAAAAATGAAGAGCTAAAAAAATCAATTGAACTACTAAAGCTTCATAAAGAATTAGTGGATATTCACAGTAGTCTATGCATCACCGATGCCTCTGGAAAAATAACTTATGTTAACAATCTTTATTGCCAATTAAGTGGCTATACGAGAGATGAGCTCCTTGGACAAAACCACAGAATCCTTAAATCGGGTTTACATGATAAAGCCTTTTATCAAAACCTGTATCAAACGATTGAAGCCGGCCATGTTTGGCGTAGAGAGCTCTGTAATAAAAGAAAGGACGGGAAACTCTATTGGGTTGATGCCACCATTGTTCCAAGAGTTGATGCTAATGGAAATCCTATCGAATACTATTCAATTAAGACCGATATAACATCCCGAAAATACACAGAAATAGCATTAATAGAAAAGGCTGAACAAATTAGGACTATTTTAGAGCTAGCAGGCGATGGGATACACATACTGGATGAAGATGGCAATGTGGTTGAATGTAGCCAATCTTTTGCAGAATCCCTCGGTTATACAAAAGCAGAAGCCTTAAAACTCAATGTAAGAGACTGGGATGCCTGTATACCCGGTGATGAAATGGCAGCCATATTAGAAAAATTATTGGCCTCCCCAGCAACCTTCGAAACGAAGCATAGACGCAAGGATAACTCTATCTTTGATGTTGAAATTAACGCAAAAGGCATTAGTTTAAAGGAGAAAAACTATATTTATGCCTCGTCCAGAGACATTTCAGATCGACTAGAAGAACAAAGAAAAATAAAAAGAATGGCCTCAACTGATCAACTCACTGGACTGGCTAATCGATATAAATTTGTTGAGCATTTTGAACATAACCTTAATTTAGCTCAGCGAGAAAAAGAAAAATTGGTTTTAATCTTGGCGGATCTGAATAAATTCAAAGGAATCAATGACCAATATGGTCATATGACAGGAGATGAGGTACTAAAGCAGGTTGCAGATTTGCTGACTGAAAACTGCAGGCAATACGACCTAGCCGCCAGGATTGGTGGAGACGAGTTTGCTATCTTGCTTATCCATACTGATGCAGCCAGTGCAATCCGATATATTGAAAAAATCTTATTATCCTTGCAAAAACCACTTAAAATCAATGAAGATGAAATCTTCGTTGGATTGAGTTTCGGGATTGCTTTGTATCCTAAGCAGGCGCAAACCATAGTAGATTTATTTAAAAAAGCAGATTTAGCACTTTATAATGCAAAAAATAAAGGCAAATCTGGATATTTCTATTAAGATACATTCCCGTAATAGGTCAGCCCCCACCCCAGACTGGGGTGGGGGTGACCTATTATATATTCCCGCCGTTACAGGAGCATTGAATGAAAACTTTGACTAAAAAAATGCAAGAGGCGATTACGCCTACACTCGCCTTAGAATTATTACAAGAAGGAAACAAACGATTTATCAATAACCTAAAAATTAATCGCAACCTCTTGCAGCAAGCCAACGAAACCTCTGATGGGCAACACCCCTTTGCCATTATTTTGAGCTGTATCGACTCACGTACCTCAGTGGAGTTGATTTTTGATCAGGGTCTAGGCGATGTTTTTAGCGTACGCATTGCAGGATCGATTATCAATGAAGATATCTTAGGTAGTATGGAGTTTGCCTGCAAAGTAGCAGGTGCCAAGATAATAGTCGTTTTAGGTCATTCGAAATGTGGAGCAATAAAAGGTGCTTGTGATCATGTAGAAATGGGTAATTTAACGGCCCTACTATGTAAAATTCAAAATGCTGTTAGTGCCGAAAAAACCGTAACTGAAAATCGTACCTCGACTAACGAGGACTTTGTTGAAAAGGTGACTAGTATCAATATCCATAGAGCCGTCCAGGCTGTTATGGAACGTAGCCCTATCCTGAAAGATCTTATAGAGGCAGGGAAATGCGGAATTATTGGTGGTCATCATGATATCTCAAGCGGTGAGGTTATCTTTTATGAAGACGCTAAATTCGGTTTTCACGCTGAAGCTGAGGACATGGGTTAATTGGTAACAGCCCGATAGCTCTTTATCCTCACAGTAATAAGGTCACCCCCGTTACCAGTCATCCAGAGCGCAGCGAAGGATCTCCTGAATGAGGCACTGTGCTAATCCCGAAGATCCTTCGCTGCGCTCTGGATGACGGAATGCAGAAGTAGAGGGCGCGCGACCTTAAACAAATCGGGTGCAAAACAAAAAAAAGGCAGTTTATGGAAACCTATATCTTTACCTTTAATAACCTAAAAACTTTTAGAAAATATGAGGAGATAATTAAAAGACGAGTTCGAAACTATGGGCTTCCTCCAGACCTAGTCTCCTTTGATAGTAATCAGCTGCAAATGAAATTTAAATTTCTTTCCTTAGCTGAGATCCATTACATTTTTGATTTAGGGCATCCTCCAGGAAAATCAAAGGCGCTACAATTCGCCACTACCACAGGGTCTTACCAAGAAACGCGAGACTATAGAAACTACAGAGAATCCAAAACTGATGAAATAGCCGATACCTTTCAACACTACAAAACTCGTTATAGCCCCCAACAAGCACGCGTTGCGGAAATAGACTTAAAAGAAAACTGGTCCTTGCAGGCTATTGCGGAATTCCTAGAGGCCTCCAATGAAGAACTACCTTCAGATTGGCTTATTTCCGAAGATCATGCTGCCTTCGAACCTAAGAAAATAATTATTAGTAGTATCGATTTCTTAAGAGAGCACAAAGGTATTCTATTACTGGAGCACTTATGTTTTGAGTCTATGCAAGCAGAGCTTGATGCATCTTTGAAGCGACTCCAAGTCTCTGCTGCTTTGAAAAAATATCTAAACAGCCTGGATCAATCCTTTTATCGGCCAAACAAGAATGGAGAAGGTCCCTTTTATCAACTTGTTAACCAATTAATTACTAATGGCATTAAAGTGGTAGCACTAGACTCTCAAATAACCTATGCAGCTACACCCAATCCTAATGGGCGTGAGGGCATTTCAGCCGAACGCCGCATGGCAAATATCGAATGGAAAAAAAGAAGAGATACTATTCGAGAGGCATTTCCAGATAGTTTAATCCTATCTTTAGTTGGGGACGCGCATACAAGCCAAATTAGTTCTGGGCATGATGATGGTATTATGCAATACAATGAATTAATCGGTGGTCTTCACCTTCCAATTCGATATGGTCAATGCCGGTCTTTATACTTACAACCTGTACAGCCCTCTTTCAACATCGTTGGTCCAGAATCCAGCAGCTTCCTCTTATCATCCTTAGAATATCAAAAATACTCCATCTTCTTTGCATTAATTGAACAGCTAATTTTTACCAATCTAAAAAATGATACCCAGGAAGAGGCTAAGTTTGATATTTTGAATTATCAAAATATTGATAAAGATGAATTTAGTCTTGGTCGAATGCCAGCAACACTGCTCCCTACCTTTCTGCAAACCTTCAGTTTAGTCCCCGACGAAATAACTACTCTACCCTCTAAATATAAGGGTCCGTTTAACAATGACTGCTATCTAAAAGTGATAATCAAAAAAGAGGCTTTGCAAAAAATACTTTCTATGGACATCGAGAGTATTTACCTGAGCTCTAAAAACTTTGTATCTAATTTGCAAGATAGACTTAAGGGCCAAGAGAATGTGCATAAGGCCTCCCATAGTCTAGGTTCTCAGCAGAGAGCATCTTCGCAAAAAAAGGAAGATTTAAGACAACCCACTTTGCTAAGCAATACTAGTTCTAGTAATAATGAAGAACCTGCCCAAGCAGCAGTAAACACCGAAGAAAGGAAAAAACATAAAAATAGAATGCATCGTTTTTGGTCATGCCTTAGCTCTAATAATCGACCCGAGTCCGAAGAAGATAAAGAAGAACAAAGACAGGGTTTAATTAAAACGACCGCTTTATGAGCTGGCTTGTTGAAAATAGGAATTGGTGAATTATTTTGAATGATGAAAAAAGCGCAAATCCAGAGGAAATCCTAAAGCTCTTGTATCATACTTCCTCGCCATCCTATTTTAGGTTGCTTCCAAAAAAAGCGTTACAGCCGTCCTTATTGAAAGCGATTGAAGAAATCGATGATCTAAATATACTCTTCCATTTTATTCCGCTTTTGTTTGTTAAAAATCAACAGGTTAGCGAGATTGCAAGACAGAAAATTAGCGAATTATTAGAGTGCTTTCCTCTTAGTCGCCTATCAGGTTTGGATGAAAAAATACGCAAGCTTTATTACTCTAATTACTTTAAGGTCGCCGAAAAATATTGGTTTGATTTGAGCCCACATCTCTTAGATGAACTTAGCTGCGATTCTATGAAGAATTTAGCCGCTATAAAAATTCTATGTTGCCATCCTAATGGCTTTATTCGCTCAAATGCGATTAAGTCCCTGGTAAATCTAAGCCTTATAGATGCCTTGCCATTCCTCATTTTGCGAGCCAACGACTGGGTCGATGAGATAAGAAAATTTTGCTCTGCCACTTTGTTTAATCTCATAGATAATAATAAGGCTTCTCTGTTAATTGAAAACCTCCCTTTGATAAAACAACTGAAAAACAAGGGAAGATATGATCAAATTAAATTAATCCAGAAGATAGAATCAGCCTTGATAACTGATTGCCAAGCTGTGCTTTTTGAGACGCTTGAAAGTCGAGAAACCATCGTTTCTCGTTATGCCTTTTCTATTCTTGAAAACTCCAAAAAACTAATAGAAAAATTATTGTCAGAAACGATAAACAACAAAGATATTATTATCAAGTTTAGTGCTTTTAATCTTGCAAAAAACGAATTAAATTCCGAACAGTTTTTTGTTTACTTAGTCAAATTATGCAATGATAAATTCATGCCTATTCGCAAAAAAGTACTTTATGAAATGATAGAGCTCTACCCTAAGCAAGCAATAGGATTTTTAGAAAAAGGGTTATTAGATCGCAGCTACTCTATCAGAAGTTTATGCCGATTTTATCTTAAGCAAAGAGGTATTCATGCATTCACAAGTTATTATATTAATGCCTTAAACAACCAGGAAATCACAGCCACCCTATTAGTTGGGCTAAGTGAATCTGGCAATAAAACAGACTTTGAGCTTATTCGATCATTTATGGGGACAAAGAACCCTAGTTTGCAAGCCGCCATCATTGTTGCAGCATTCAAAATGAAGCCTGATGATTGGGAAAATATTATAAAAAACCTACTAGAAAACCCGAGCCCCCTAATATTGAAAACCTTTGTAAATTGCATGACAGTCTTTCCAGAAAGTTATTCTCTTACTGAACTCATAGAGCTTGTTTACAGAAGGAAGGTTCCCTTGTATGTTCATTATTTTTTAAAAATAATTTCCTGCCTTAGCTATGATAGATGGATAGTCTTAAATTTTATACTTGATGAACTAATTCTCATTGAAGGCGATGAAACTAAATTATTATTTGAGAAATATCTTGTTCAGTGGATAAATCATAACTCCCCTAATAAGAATTTTGTGCATTTATCAGTAGAAGAGTCTGTAATAACCAGTGATAAGCTCTCTAAAATTATTGCAATGAATCCAACACATTTAATTTATCAGAACTTAAAGGCAAATATTAAAAACTTTCTTAGTCCCTAGCCTTGATGCAACGCAGCATAATCAAGGTTTTCCTTAGATAAGGATAATTATCAACCAAACTTTTGCGGGTTGGATTTTGGTGAATTTTAAATAAAACCTTGATTACGCTATGCTGCATCAAGGCTACATTCAATCCATGCAACAATCTAATAATTATCAGTAATTACGGCTGACAAGCCCAATACTCTCCAATTTGTTTGCATTCAAAATCACCTTATGGCAACTTTTATTGACCTACTGTTATTAAGGCATAAAAGAAAATCATATGGATAAACATCTTTTGCTTGGTATTTCATCCTGCTTGCTTGGTGAAAAGGTTCGTTTTGATGGTGGACATAAACGAGATAATTTTATTTGTGATTTTTTGGCGAATTATGTCGATTTTTTGCCTATCTGCCCTGAGGTTGCTATTGGTTTAGGAGTTCCTCGCCCCGCACTTCATTTGCGAGGTAACTGTGAACATCCCAGGCTTGTTGAAGCAAAGGATAGCAGCCGAGATTACACGAGCAATATGGTTGAATTTTCTATTCAATGCATGAAGGGGCTCAATGAGATATGCGGATATATTTTAAAGAGCAAATCGCCTTCATGCGGTTTGAAGAATGTCAAGGTTTACCAGGACGAAGGACAACGACCTCTTGCAGGGCTAGGATTATATGCGCGAGTTCTTAAACAAACCTTTCCCAATTTACCTATTGAAGAAGAAGGACGGCTTAATGATCCCCGGCTTCGCGAGAATTTTGTCGAGCGTATCTTTATTTATAATGAGTGGAAAAACCTAGTAAAAACTGGGCTAGATGCGAGTAAATTAGTTGAGTTTCATACTCGTCATAAGCTTACTCTCTTAGCGCATTCGCCCTCCATCTATAAAGTTTTAGGGAAAATGCTTAGTAATATAAAACTGCATAACTTAGAGCAACTCAATGAGGCTTATATTAGTATTTTTATGCGAGGCATGAGTTGTCTTGCTACGCCTAAAAAGCATGCTAATGTACTTCAACATTGTCTTGGTTATTTCAAGAAGCAGTTAGATTCGCTTGATAAACAAGAGCTAGTCCAATCAATCGATAATTATCGTTCTGGTTTACTTCCGCTAATAGTTCCTGTTACTTTATTTAAACATCATTTAAATCGTTATCAGCAACCCTATTTAAGTATTCAGAGCTATCTTGATCCTTATCCTCAAGAATTAATGCTGCGTAACCACATTTAGAATAAAAGGATACTATGACTACTGCGCTTATATGGTTTCGCCAAGATTTAAGGTTGGTAGATAATCCTGCGTTTATTGAGGCTTGCTCTCAGCATCAATTTGTAATTCCCCTCTATATTTATGATAAGCAAAACAGTGTATTAGGTGCAGCGCAAGCATGGTGGCTTCATCATAGCCTCATTGCTTTGCGTAATTCTTTATCTAATCAAGGATTAGATCTTGTCTTGCGCAAAGGGAATCCCTTAGAAATTATTTTAGACTTAGTTAAACGACTGTCTGTGGAATCAGTCTATTGGAACCGCTGTTATGAGCCACTGGTCATTGAACGTGATAAAAAGATCAAAGCGGCCTTACTGGAAAGTGGGATTAACGTTCAGAGTACCAATGGAAGTTTACTTCATGAGCCCTGGACTATTAAAAACAAAAGCGGTGATTTTTTTAAGGTGTTCACTCCTTACTGGAAACAATGTACACAGATTCTTCATATTCCATCGCCAATGCATTTGGCGAGTCGCCCCAAAGGCATTGCAATTCAAAGCGATGAGATTCAGCAATGGGGGTTATTACCAAGTCTTAATTGGGCTGCACGATTTCCTGAGTTTTGGAGCCCAGGAGAAGAAGGGGCGCAAAAGAAACTTAATGAGTTTATTGATTATCATCTTAAGGGTTATAAGAAAAATAGAGACTTCCCAGCAAAAAACGCGACCTCAAGGCTATCACCACATTTGCACTTTGGTGAAATCAGCCCATGGATGATTTTAAGGGCTGTTGAGATAGCCAAATTAGATCCCAGCTGTGATTTAGCATCAGCTCAGCATTTCATCTCAGAATTAGGGTGGAGAGAGTTCTCCGTTTATTTGCTCTATCATTTTCCAAAGCTTGCATCTGAAAATTTTAGAAAAGAATTTGATGGCTTTCCCTGGCGAAATGATGAGCATTTCTTAGCTTGTTGGCAAAAAGGACTGACTGGCTACCCAATAATCGATGCGGGGATGAGGGAGTTATGGGCTACAGGTTATATGCATAACCGTGTTCGCATGATTGTTGCCTCATTTCTTACTAAGGGAGGGCTAATTAATTGGCGTTTGGGAGCAGATTGGTTTTTAGACACGCTAGTTGATGCGGATTTAGCAAATAACAGCGCGAGTTGGCAATGGGTAGCAGGATCTGGCGCAGACGCGGCACCCTATTTCCGTATTTTCAATCCTGTCTTACAAAGTCAAAAATTTGATTCTGAGGGTACTTATATTCGTCAGTGGGTTCCCGAGCTTGCTAAATTAAAGGGGCAATCCATACATGCTCCTTGGGAGGATGGGGATTCTAGCCAGGTTTATTTGAATAAAACATATCCTAGACCGATTGTTAACCATCAGGAAGCAAGGGCAAGAGCATTGGCTTGCTATCAGCAACTTCGAAAGTAATAGGTCAGCCCTATCACCCTGATGCAACGCCATCCAGAGCGCAGCGAAGGATCTCCGGGATTAACACTGTGCCACATTCAGGAGATCCTTCGCTGCGCTCTGGATGACGTAGCGCTGAGACAAGGAAGGACGCGACCTATTACATTTTTAATGATTAGGCGTCACAATATTGAACCAAAAATCGAAATTATCGATAAAGCTGAGTAACTGCTTCAATCCCTCTTGATTGCCATCAATTTTCAGCTCTTTGTTTTCTTGTACACTCGCTATTGTTTTTTGTTTCATGATAATTTGATTTAAGGTTTCCCTATCTAGGGTGATTGTTGCGTCAGCCTTATTGACTTGATATCCCTGGATATGGTGCAAGCTACCATTGTTTAGTTCTACGACATATTTTTCATTAATATCAGGGAAGACAAAATTTAAGCTAAGTACCGTGTTAGCTGCCTTTTCGCCATTGAGCTTAACTGCCAGAAAATCAAAGAACAAATCAGTGCTCATCGCTCGAATTGTATCTGCGCTTGCGGTATGGGGTGTTGAAAGTTTTTGTACTCCATTACGTAATTCTTTAGCTCCACTCAGATAAAAATTACGCCAAGGCCCTGATTCAGCTTGATAACCTAATTGTTCTAAGGCATCTGCTTCAAGATTACGTGCTTCTTGGTTCTCTGGTTCAGCAAAAACAACACGATTCATTACCTCTGCAACCCAACGATAATTACCCTGCTCATAGTCTTTTCGAGCTTGTTTTATAATTTTTGTAGCGCCCCCCATGTAGTCAACATATTTTTTGCTTGATTCTACCGGCTCAAGAGGATGCAAGGTTGCCGGATTACCACTAAACCAGCCTAAATATTTTACATAGGTTGCTTTGGTATTATGATTCATCGTTCCGTAATAACCTCTATTTGACCAGTAATGACTTAGGGGCTCTGGAAGTTTCACCTTTTCTGCGATTTCATCCATAGTGAAACCTTGATTTGCATAATGCAAAGTTTGGTCATTGATAAAACGATACATATCCCGCTGTAATTTTAAATGTTTAACAATGTTGTCTTTTTCCCAAACAGGCCAATGGTGGGGTGCAAATAAAACTTGAGCATCATTACCCCAAAGATACATGACTTCATTTAAATATTTTGACCAGGCTAAAGGATTTCTGATTGCGGCGCCCCTTAATGAATAAGTATTATGCAAGGTATGAGTAGAATCTTCCGCAGTACATAGAGCATGATACTCTGGTATGTAAAAGAACATTTCAGAGGGTGCTTCCGAATCAGGCGCCATATGAAAAACAAAATCTAGACCAGCAAGATTTAAATATTGTCCGCTTGTCTTGATGAGATCGGTAGGTGGTATAAGTGATACTGTTCCCGAGGAAGTAGTCATACCCAAACCAGCACCTACCTGCCCTGTTGCTGACATTGGGAGAAGATTTCCATACATGTAACTAGCACGCCTGCTCATCGCATTACCAGCCATCACATTCTCTGCTACAGCCGCTTCTATAAACCCAACTGGCGCAATAATTTTTACCTTCCCTGATTTCACCTCGTCTTCAGAGACAACGCCTTTAACCCCACCATAATGGTCTACATGGCTATGCGTATAAATGACTGCAACAATTGGTTTTGTAGGTCTGTGCTTAAAATATAAATCAAGGGATGCTTTGGCTGTTTCAGTAGAGATAAGCGGATCCATAACGATAATACCTTGGGGTCCTTCAATAAAGGTTATATTGGAAAGATCTGCTGTGCGTACTTGATAGATATGCTCGTGGACTTTAAATAACCCTCCCATCGCAACTAATTGCGCTTGACGCCATAAACTCGGGTTTACCGTGTCTGGAGATGGACTATTTTCTTTTATAAAAGAAAATAGTCCTAAATCCCAGATAACCTCGCCCTCAGCATTTTTAATCACTCCATTATCGGGTAAAGGGGCTATAAATCCTTTAGATGCATTGTTAAACGATTCCTTATCATTAAAGGGGAGTTCAGTTAATAATTGATTATTTAAGGTTTTCGTAGCTACAGAAGCCTCTTTGGGGGATTCACCTGCCTCAGCCACTTGAGAAAAAAAAACCGGAGAAGCGGCTAAAATGCATAAAGCAAGTTTCTTTAATTTCATATCCATCCCTTGATTATGTTGTTATTTAGTTGAATCAGGGTACAGTAAAATATTTATTGCTTAAACCCCTTTGAAAGAACACTCTATTATCTTTTATCTTTGCCGATAACTAGATGGATAAACAATTATTAAGGAGACTAAAATGAGATTGTTACCAAGTATACTCGGTGTTGGGCTTGTGCTGGGTTCCCTTTCTGCCTTTGCGGATGAAACTAAATCCTGTAATGAGCAACAACAAACAAGATGTTCTGAGTTTTGTACAGGACACCAAGGCATGAGCTCTTGCGTTCTCGATGAAACAACGCTATCTGGAACTTGTACCTGCACCGATGGCACATCGCATACCAAGCAGAAATAAAGCACTGTTTTCCTAGGTTTTGCTATCCTTCGCGCACTCTCAAAGGTGTATATCACCAGTGCGCGAAGCTGGCCTACTCAACCCTCATATAAAATTTATCTCCTAGCTTGGAGAGAATTCGCTTGCTGATTAGAAGGCGAGGAAGTATTAGCTCCCTGTACTGAATTATTCTTATTCGCAGCCTCTTCATAAGAAGATAAACAGTTGATACTAGTGTTTTGGCTGGTTTGACTTCTTCCATTGGATAACGATTGGTTATGGGCATTTGAGGCTTGTTGATAGTTTTTATCAATAACAGCATGCATTGGCCTAGAAGAATCTGAGAAACTGATTATCCTATCAGGTTTTACTTGAAAATTTTCTCTTAAACTGTCCATCTTCTGCTGAGTTGTTTCTTTGACTTCTGCAAGTTCCTTATCTAGACTTTCCAATTCACTTTGTAGAGACTGAAGACGCTTTTCAAAAGGAGTAATGTCATGCCACTTATCCCTCCTTTGAGAGAGCTCCTTATGAGCATCCAAGTCTTTCTCGTAAACGCTGATTAATTTTAATAACCCCTCTTTTTTAGCCATTAACTCTTGTCTTTCAATTTCACCATCAAGCTCTATCAAGCTTAGATTTTGATTTAAGAGCTCATTTTCAGCCTTATTCTTTTTGTGTTGCCAGGTATTAGGTTTGTTTACGCGATCATCAGAGTCTAGCAAATGATTAATCTTTTTCTCAGTATGTTTAATATCGCGCTCAAGGTTATGTCGCTCTTTTTTAGTTTTTCAATAGATGTAGACATCTTGGATCCCCCGACTACAGTGCCACAAGTTAAATATAGAACAAAAATCGAACAATTTCTGCGAGGACTTGTATTGACCGCTCATCGGGTACCTTTTTCTTAAAGGAGGTTTTGAGTAACTGACGTTAAATACTTCGAATTACCCCCCCTTCCGTGCGAATTGCAGCACCATTGATTGCAGAAGCTAAAGGACTGCATAAAAAGGTTGTAAGATTAGCGATCTCACTAGGTTCTATTAATCGTTCAAGTAGAGAGCTGGGGCGATTTTCTTTTACAAAGCGTTTTTCAGCCTCTTTAAAGGAAAGCTCAGGAAAAATATCTTTTACAAATTTTTCTACCCCAGGAGTCTTCGTTGGACCTGGCAGAATGGTATTCACAGTCACCTCGGTTCCCTTAGTTAACTCTGCAAGGCTGCGAGAAATGGATAGCTGCATTGTTTTTGTAGCGCTGTAATGAGCCATTTCCGGGGCAGGCGTAATACCTGACTCACTTGATACAAAGAGTATTCTACCAGTATTTTTTTCCAGCATTTTTTTCAGATAATGGCGGCTCAAGCGAACACCACTCATAACATTTACTTCAAATAGCCTTTGCCAGTCCTCATCAGTTTCATCAAAAAAGCCCACGGCTTCATAGATACCAAGGTTGTTTACTAAAATATCAATCTCTGGATAAATAGCTATAGCTAATTTTGAACCCTCCAGTACTGAGTTATCAGCAACCAGCCGTTCAAATTTTCCATTGGGAACAGCCGTTTTTAGTTGCGATATAGCCTTAGAGACATTCTCTTCAGTGCGGCCATTAACGATTACAATTGCGTTCTCCTGTGCAAGTGAACGAGCAATTTCAAAACCAATACCCCCTGTTGAGGCTGTAACAAGAGCCAGTTTGTTATCAAGTTGCAGATTCATTATTATGTCCTTATAAAATTTCAAGCTGTAATAACTATAGACCACCTAGGAATTTCTAATGTCATCTAAACAAAGTACAGTCGATTATATTCTCGAACAAATCACAAGGGCAGGAACAATTCGCGCAAAGAAAATGTTTGGGGAATACGCTATTTACTGTGAGGACAAAGTAGTTGCTTTAGTCTGTGATGATCAACTGTTTGTGAAGCCTACCCAGGCAGGCAAGGCCTTTATTAGTAATTATATTGAAGGGACTCCCTACCCTGGCGCAAAACCCTATTTATTAATTTCAGGAGAAATGTGGGATGAAACTGAGTGGCTAACCGAACTCATTAAAATTACTACCTCAGAGTTACCCTTGCCCAAAAAGAAGGCGCCTAGTCGGAATTGAATGTAGCCTGGATGCAGCGAAGCGAAATCCGGGAAGTCGGATCACTACTGCTCCCGGACTTCGCTTCGCTCTGAGGAATCCTGGCATTTTTTTAAACAGAAAGCATGTGCCATATAAGATCTCTCCGTTCTTTTGTGTGTCATTCCCGCGTAGGCGGGAAACCATTTCTCAAAGTGGTTCCTCACTTTGTTTGCACGATGGTTTCCCGCCTACGCGGGAACGACACACATATAAGTCAAAGTAACTGATTAATGTTCACATAGGTATCTAAATGATACTTTGATTAAAAAAATGTCAGGATCACTCAGCGCTTCGCTGCATCCAGGCTACGGATTTTGTTAAAAAAGTGAGCAGCAACGGATGTTTATAACTATCGTTTCTGTATTATCTTCCACTGAGTTGCCACCCTCTTTAGTTTGAGCCGGCAAATTACTGTTTTCATTTGACTGTTTTGGACTAAAAAAAGTTGCAGTTCCATTATCAACACTGGATGCTCTTGAGCGACTTTTCTCAACAGGCTCATCTTGACGGGACTCACAGGAACCAGAACTGTTCTCGGTAAAGTTAGTTTTTTCCTGCATCTGATTATCCTATTTATTTAAAACTGAAGGGCTTCAAATGTTAATGTAGAAATTTAATTCAATCAATATGGGCCCCTAAGCTTATTGGTTGCCAAAGCCATCTCTGATTGTGTAGTATCAATTTTTACTTCTGGTCAGCTATAAATGAACAGCCTCAAATCACGTTTATTGGCAAATACTTCCCTTAAAACAGAGGTATTAGCAGGTATAACAACCTTTCTAACGATGGTTTATATTGCCTTCGTCAACCCCTCGATTTTGCATGAAGCCGGTATGGATCAGGGCGCAGTTTTCACTGCAACCTGCCTGGTTACCGCCTTTGCCTGCGCCCTCACCGGACTTCTGGCTAATACGCCAATAGGGGTTGCTCCGGGCATGGCGCTTAATATTTATTTTACCTATTCAGTTGTCCAAGGGTCGGGGATTGCCTGGCAACAGGCCTTAGCAATGGTTTTTATTTCAGGCTTACTGTTTTTATTTTTGAGTTTAACCCGCCTGCGTCGTTTGTTGATTGAAGCGATTCCCCATAACTTGCAAATCGCCATCTTGATTGGCATAAGCTTATTGATTGCGCTAATCGCCCTACAGACCAATCAGATCATCATAAGTGATAACCATACCCTAATGCGCTTAGGCCAGTTAGCAAGACCTGAAACCTGCCTATTCTTTCTAGGTTTTTTGCTGATCCTTGTTCTCGATTATTACAAAGTACCTGCTGCAATAATTTTAGGCATCCTAACTATAAGTATTTTGAGTCTAGTGTTTGGACTTACAAGCTGGAAAGGCTTGATAGCGCTACCGCCCTCATTAGAGCCAACCTTGTTTAAACTGAATTTTTCCCAACTGGACCTAGTGCCTGCGCTGAAAGCAACCTTCACTTTCTTCCTTATCGCAGTCTTCGATGCAACCGGCACGCTCATTGGCCTCTTAAACCCCACCCTCTTTCCACATTCCAGTGAATACAAGCAGACTTTAAGTAAAAGCTTAACTGCCGATGCTGCTGCTTCTGCCTTGGCCGGTTTATTAGGAACAGCAAGTACCTCACCTTACATCGAATCTGCTGCTGGTATCCAAGCTGGCGGCCGCACGGGTTTAAGTGCCTTAGTCATTGCCTTAGGCTTTATTTTAATGTTGTTTTTCTTTCCACTCGCACAAATGATCCCCAACTATGCCGTAGGTCCGGCTTTACTTTATGTTGCTTGCTGTATGATGAAACATCTAGGGGAATTAAAACTTGAAAATATTGGCGAAACTGCACCAGCTATGCTAACCATCATGCTAATTCCTTTCACAGCTTCAATAGCGAACGGCATTGGCGGGGGCCTTATCCTCTATACCCTGCTCAAGTTATTTGCAGGTCAGCGGGTCAATTCTCTCCTTGTTAGTTTAAGTTTGGTTTTTATGGTTTTCTTTGTAATCAGCTAGGAAGGAAAACCTTAATCACTCAGCGCTGCGCTGTATCAAGGCTACGATTTGTCAAATAAGATCACCCCCATCCCGAAATTCCGTGGTCAAGCCCATAGGTATCTACACAAGTGCCTGTAATTGAACGCCACGTCATCCTGAGCGCAGCGAAGGATCTCCGGGATTAGCACGGTGCCACATTCAAGAGATCCTTCGCTGCACTCAGGATGACGTAGTGTTGAGACCAGGAGGGACATGACCTATTACCAAATAAGTGTAGCCATGATGTAGCGCAGCGTAATCAAGGTTTCATTTTAAAATCAACTATTGTGAATCGCTTTCTTTAACCGTTTCCATATTTCATCAATCCAATCCAGGTGTTCAGCTTTCATTAGCGCCGAGCGTAATAAGGTAACATGGTTATCCTTCCACTCCACTTGCTTCCAGTAAGGTTCTAACACCACTTTTGGTATCTTTGTCAGAGCTAAATGTAAATCTAATTTTGCGCTTTGCTCAAAAATTTTTTGACTCAGTGCAGAGATTTCTTTGCTAGTTGCCGCTCGTGGTGCCCAGACAAGGACGTCTAATTCAGGGGGCATTGCTACTAAGAACTCAGCATCATTGGCTAGCCTGTTATATAGCAAAATAGCGGCTTGTCGGGATTTTTCCAGACCTAAGGCAAATTCTCCGCCTCTTACCAGGGGTAATAACTGATGTGTTGCCCATAAGGCCACGGCAGCAGCCCCAGGCCTTGAACATTCTAAGCTAATTTCGCCAAGATGCAGTTCAGACGAACTGAAATAGGTATAGGGTGATTCATGTTTATAAAATTGCCCTACTGAGGCATCCTTAAATAAAACAGACCCACAACCATAAGGTTGTAATCCATGTTTATGCGGATCGACCACAATCGAATCAACTTCTAGGAGATGGTCAAAATTCTTTCTCGCTGATTCGGATAAATTATTACAGAGTGTAAAATAACCACCATAGGCGCAATCTGCATGGATACGAAAAGCATAGCTCGATCTAAGTCTCAGAATTTCAGCTAGGGGATCGATAGCCCCTATACTCGTAGTTCCAAGCGTAACAACAACTGTTCCGACATTTCCCATTTTTAATTTGTTTTCAAGATCTACCAGATCCATTTGTCCCTTAGAGTTCACCGCTACAGATTCATAGGGAATTTGCAGAACTGAACAGAGGCGATTATGGGTATAGTGTGCCTGGGAAGAGGCTAGAATTTTTTTCCCAGGATTAAGTTGTCTTGCTATCCATAATGCCTCCAGATTAGCTACTGTTCCCCCACTACAAAGATGGCCTAAATGGGTTCCCCAGCCAAACATCTGCGCCAATTGGGAGACCGCTTCTCTTTCCATGTGTGAACTGGCTCTGCCACCATCCAAGGCATGGTTATTCGGGTTTATCCATAAGGCGATCGTGTAAGCTAAACGAGCGATAGGATGCGGTGGTTTAAGCATTTGGCCAGCATAGAGAGGATGGGGATAGGGAAAATTATCGTGCAATTTATTAGCCACTTTCAGCAACACATCTCGCATTGCAGCTAGATTGATTTGTTGTTCGGCGCTCGGTAAATGATCAAACCCAGAGTCAAGAGAATTAAGAATTTCTGACAGGAGTAATAGCGATTTTTTTTCTAGCATGCTGTATCCCTTTTACAAAACCCTATTAAATCTTATCACGCTTTTTTCTAATGAATGACGTGGTTTTCAACAGTTCTCACTAATAGTAAAGACTACCGTATTTCCTACGGTACTCACCAAAAATAGATTAGATAAAATACAAACCGTTTTCATTATTATTTTACAGAATGACCAAATATAAATCGAAAATTAATATAGATGGAAAAGAGTTCAACCTAGCATTGAACATCGGCGTGGAAAAATCCACCTATCCCCTGACACAGAGTAAAGTATTGGTTGCTCCAAGTGTCGAATTTCAATCCTTATCAGGTCCAGAAGACATGGACCTATTTATTGTTTTAGATGTCAGTGGAAGTATGGGAGCTGGCGAAGGCTCTGCTAAACACACTGCACAAGTTATTTTTAAACCCACTCAACTAGTGAATATTAACAAGGCAGATATTTATTCCAAGCTTGACCGAATAGCCCAAGAGAGCGGTGGCGGTACTTCGCTGACAAAGGCAACGAATATTATTGGCTCAGCAGAGCTACCCTTCAAAGGCAATCAAGACTTAAAAAATACCTTTGTCCTATTTATAACTGACGGTCAAGACAATAATTTCGATGCAGAAGTAGCGCTTGAGGGATTAAAAAGCCGAGCAGGTGGCAAGTCCTATGTGTCTATTATCCCCTTTAGACTTCACATTTACAGATATTAATGATCCGGCGCTTTGTATGATGCAATTTTTTTCACAATCTCAAATAGGTAATGTTGTTTTGATACCCCTAGGCTTAGAGAACGCTGCCGTGAAACATTTCGCTGGGTTAGACTCCCAAGAGCTGGTGGATTCAGAGATGAGTTATACCTACTAGAACTACCTCAAAGTCGTTCTGTCTCTTGTGCACAATTCAGGGAAAAGTCAGTATTAGGTCATTCACACTTCGTCATTGCGAGCAAAGCGAAACAATCCAGGGTTCGAACCACGGCACTTGGATTGCTTGACTGCGTTCGCAATGACGGCTGTTCTTTGAGAGGAACTCAACACGCACAGCTATTCCAAATGAGAATAAAGCATTCCGATTTTTCATACATCGCTAAGAAATCTTTAATACATGGCTTCTAAAATAAGGTCGCCTTTTAGGCTGGAGTTCTAGCAATGACTGGAACCTAATAATTGACGTTAACAAATAGAGGCAAGTTAATAATGCAACATTTTATTCTATGGGGTTATAACATTGAAGATGGCCTTGGTGATTTTAAGCACCTTATCGATTTTTTCAAATTCACTAAGGCGCAGCTTTCGTCTAGTACTCAAGAATCAAAATTAAAAGCCTTTGCATTCGTAAATACCAAACAACTTCCAGCTATAAAAAATTTAACTACCTTATTAGATAATGAGGATGATTGTTATTTTTATGAAGGCGCCCCCTTTGATCGGGATAGATTTGAACACTGTTCTCTATTCGTATATGCACACCAAGATGAGCACTTCCTATCATTTCATCAGGTTATTTTAGATTTAGGGATTCAAGATTATTTTGCAAGCGCCAATTTTTTATTAAATATTTCAACGCCTATTGATGAAACAATTAATAACCCCTTAGCCCTTGTACCTCATACCTGTCATGTTCATTCATTAGCCGAATATGGCAATCTTAAAAATGAGTATTTCGACGCGCCCCTATTCAAAGGCTATACTGCCGCCGCCATGGGTGTTGGGACAAATATGGTGGGTATTAAGTTTAATGAGGCATCTTTCCCTGAAACACTAAGGCCAGACCATGACGAGTTGCTAGCTTCCCTATTACAGGCTAGCGATAATAAAGGCGCTAAATTTGATAGGCAAGCCTATTTAGACAATCAAATACTCAGCTTTTCTTATTTTAAAACACAAGCAATAACAACGCTGTTTACTCTTTTTAGCCTTTCTCTTTGCGAAAGAAAAGATATAACAAATCTTGATATGGTAATAAAGCCGAATACTTTCGATGCCTCATTGTTAGATTTGTGTAAAAAAAGATTTACACAAATTGAATTTGTTAAACTTAATACTGAGAATAAAGTTGCAAGCAAACTCATAACCCAACATCCAAGCAGTAGTCATGACGCTATGAAACGCTTACGACTTATCGATATCAATACGCTAACCCAACCACTTAAATTATTATTATTGCCACTTTCTAGCTTAAGAGGCGGCTGTGGCGATAACTCCTATTCCGAGCTTATGATTCCAAGTGAGTTAAACCCCAATTTAGGTTTTCCATTATTTGAAATACCTGGCTATAAATTGACATTTTTCTATTATTTATTACAAAACCTACAAGAAAATTTCCCTGATTCACACCTACTCTTACAAAGGTATCTTCATCTCTTAGTAGAAATTTCATTTTTGGATTATAAGGTTATCAATCAAGCTAATTTGCTTGCATTAAACGAGTTGATGACTAGGCCTGAGCTCTATAATGAAATTTTATGTTCCTGGCAGACTGTAAAAGTCTATTTGTTTGAAAACTATAATGTTCATGATTATTTTCAAAAGACCATCCAAGCTATATTAGCAGGCGACCCATCTAATCTATCAAGCCAGACACCTACTCGTCTTGCTCATAGTGCATTACCATCAAGCCCAATAAGTCCCTATCAACAATGGATGCTGCAAAAATTGAAACCGCTTTGTCTTGATGAAAATCTTCACAAGATGTTACAACTAATAAAGTTTAGAAAAGAACTCAGTGAGGATGAATTTCTCAAAGTAGGGAACTATTTAGATAAAAATGGCTGGCTTAGGCAAGGTTCAGCACAAATTATTAGCTTACTTAACCCTCCCCTATTGCCAACTGATCGCTTGCCTAATATCCATGGATTTTTTAGTGATTCGAAAGATCCCCATGCTTTATTGCTCCAAGAGATTAATTCCTTATTTAAATCACCTTCGGAGAGCATTAAAAATCTTATTCAGCAAATTGAAGGAAAAAACTATTCCCTTGCCCTGCGTAATGCCTGTAATCGTGGCGAATTCCAAGTCATACAGCTACTGATGAAGTATCAAGCTCAATTAAATATAAATATTAATGAACCCTCAAAGAATGGAAATACTGCGCTGGATTGGCTAAATGCTTTTCAGGGTAATGGGCCGGAAAAACAAAAGGCTATCGAGTTATTACAGGAGAGTGGTGCTCTTTGTAAACTAGCAAAAAATGAGGAGCAGTCTAGTAACTCTTTATAAACTCAAATTAATAATTCTCACAAGGTTCTGTCATCCAGTGCAACCTGGTTTCTGGAAGGAACCACTGCCATTTATGGATTTTATAACCGTTCGCGCTGAGGTCTACCCTAGGTATCTACACAAATGAAACCTTGATTACACTGCGCTCTGAGTGATCCTGACATTTTTTCAATCAAATGATTGTTTAAATGTCTATATGGGCATTAATCAGTTACTTTGACTTATATGTGTGTCGTTCCCGCGTAGGCGGGAAACCATTTCTCAAAGTGGTTCCTCACTTTGTTTGCACGATGGTTTCCCGCCTACGCGGGAATGACACACAAAAGAACAGAAAGAACTTATATGGCACATGCTTTCTGTTTAAAAAAATGCCAGGATTCCTCAGAGCGCAGCGTAATCAAGGTTTCATTTAAATTCACTACTCTGGGATTTCGCTTTGCTAATGAAATCAAAAAGCTAAACCATTCATTGCCCTCTGCTCTTCACGCTGAGCTTCCTTTTCCAACGGTAATAAAAAATCAGCCATATAGATAATACGCCTTGCTAAAGAACCCTTAGGATTTAGCAAATCGATTTGACTCAGGCGTGCTAACAATTCTTCCAAGCTTTTATACCTACTTTGTAAAATAAGAGACACCTCATCAACGTGATGCCTGTTCCAGTGCCCTGTGAAAAACCGTTTTATTGCTGAATCCGATTTAGTGTAATCCTTCAGAATAGCCTGGGCCTTAAGTAAGGGGAAACTTGAGTATGAAGAAACCTGCCGATAGTCTTTAAGTGCCTTGAGTTGCTCAAACCAATCAACAATAGGAGCATGCCCATTTTCTCTTGCAAGTTGCTTATAGTTATCAACATTGAGTGCCTCGGGTGTTCTGGAGGCAACTGCAGACACAATTGCCTTAACCTGCTCTAACCTACCCTCGGACAAGACCTGTTCTAATTGCGGAGTCCAATTGGATACCAATCTAAATCGTTTAGAATGACAAATGAAATTTACAGCAGATGACTTATTTAACTCTACGGCCTTTTGAAAGGACCACGTCCAAAGCTCAGGATCAGCTCTACAAAATTCTTGAAGCGTTTCATATTGTTCATTATCTATTAAATCAGCTAAAAATCGTATGTTCTCTTCAGAAGACAGGGTGTATTTCTTAGCAAGTTTTACAATAAATTTGTTTTGTTTCTGCGGTAATGCAAACTCAAAAACTGTTGCTATAAGGCCCGGTTTTTCTTTAAGTTGAGGCGAGTCAATCAAGATAGAAGCCATACCAAACTGCCCTGTGACTGCGCATTCATAGAGAGCAACTTCGACTTGATCTGCTGTTAAGGCTAGTTGACCCTTTAGTTGAAGAAGTGTGGATAGCCCCGCCTTATTTTTGTCATCTACATAACCTTCAAAAATACCGCCTACCTCAGTACCCACAAGCTGCTTAACGTCTACAGCCCTTGTCAGCGCCTCTCTAAGCTGTGACTCAGGCTCCTGTTGCTCTATAGCTAAGAGCTTAATCAGAACATCATTATCTAAGTCTTGCGCAGAACGATCGCATAAGAGCTTGATAATTTCAAAAAATTTACCTCCTGCTGCAAGCCTAAATATTTCCCCCACCGTGGTCGAATCAGGTAGTAAATCTGCGCGAAAATTATCGTAAATGAACGTCAGCATTTCATGATTTGATTCGGGGACAATAATTTCAGTAATTGCTTCTGCCACTGCTTCTCTAGTAAGTGCACCAGGTCCAGTAATTTTACTCAGATAGAGAGCAAACTCAGGCCAGGATTTGTTAGCCACTACAACACGAAAAACTTCTACTAAATCTGCGGCAGTGACCTCTGGTTCGCCTTTTATCTCAAGCAATAATGTTATGCCGGGTAAATTCGCATTATCCATATAATGCTGCACAGCCTTCCAAATCATCTTTCTGGTAAAGTAATTGGAATATAATTGAATAAACCGCTCTTGTTCTTCCCAGGTATACTTCTGTAAAACAACTATCCAGCCATCCAAAAGCCCATCGAAGCTTGGTCCTGCAACTTGAATTAATTCATCAATACATTTCCAATGTTTATTCTCAATAGCGAGCATTAAGGCTTTATCGATTAGCTCTGCATCGGCATGAAAAGGACTCTGAGGACCACATAACTGGGAAAGTGCTTGTCCGAACCCTTTTTTAGCAGCCTCTAAGATTAATGTAGAATGCGTTTTTGGTCTTAGACTGAGTAGCTCGTGTTGACTCAACAAAAATTCAAAGATAAGCAAGGTATCTTTGTTTAATGATTCGGTGTAAAGCTCCCTAAGCTGGCCTTCATTTAATTTCGAAATGACTTGTGGTCTAACAAGAAGCTTGAGCATTACCAGGTTTTTAGCCTTAATTGCAGACATTAGAACCTTGAAATACACCTCATCGTCAAAGGGATCCAACTCTAGCTGATTCATTAGCTCTTGGGTTAAACCAAGATTATTATGCTTTACGGCTTCTTCGAGTATTGAAGTCCCTTCAAGTATTCGCCAAGAAACAAGGAACCAATGGCGGTTTGTTTGCGTGAGTACCTTAATTATTTGCTCTCTAAGTGGTGGGATATCCAGTTTGAATAAAACTCTAATCAGGACTTGTTGACAGTTATACAACTCCTTGTCTTGGGATAAATCAAACAAAATGAGGAGAAGCTCATCCAGAACTAGCTCGTAGTTTCGCAGGCTAAATCGCTTACTAATAATGAATTCTTCTAAACTAGGCTCATTATCTTCTGTTTTATCAAAACGTCGAGCCAACCCCCTTTTTTTCTCTACTTCACGCCAACCGTCTTTTAATTTTTGATAATCAGAACTATCAACGGTTTCCCCTGAAAGCAAATTAGATGAGAAAGCCTCCCAATTATTTTCAAAATCAAGCACAATGTTGGTTATAAAATCAACAGTGCTTTGGCTATGGTTTACCTCCATATCAGAATCAGAATCTTCCTCAACAGTGTCTTCCGCAACGTCTTCAACACCATCAGCCTCGCTCTCACTACTCTCCTCTGTGCTAATAATTTGTTTATATTCACGTGAAAGGGCTTTTTCATATTCATGATTAAACACCTCAGGAGGGGCTTGATAGTACAAAGCCACTAATTGACGAAAAAGGTAATGTATATGGTAGGGTAATTCGTTTACTTTGGCCCACTGTAGTAAAAAAAAGAGGAGTCTAAATTTATTAATGGGATCGACAGCATCTAGGCTAATAAATTCTTGTATGTAAAGTATAAACGCGTCTAGAGTAAATACCTCCTCCATCTCCTTAGAGCATAATAAATAGAACATCAGCCATTGCTTATTTGTTACTAAATGTCTTAACAAGGCTTCACGAGAGACTAATTCGGCGAGTGTTTCTAGACGACGCTCAAGCGCTCCTTCACTATGAGAATTTAATAATAATCGTATCAGCTCAGGCAAGGCTTCAAAGGCAATCCCCTCCAGATTCAAAGCTGCTTGCAAAACCCCATCGTCTTGCCCTTGATGATCATGACAGTTTTGAAAGGCGCGATAGAGAAAGGACATCCCAAATAGATCATAGAGATGCATAAATAAATCTGAGTCGTAATCTGCTGTAAAATCTGGACTGGATATCGGAAGAGTTTCAAATTCTTTATCAACATCTACTTCCGCTTTGAGGTTATATTTTTTAAAGGTAGGATCGTCGACTCTGATAGCGCTTGCTAAGTTAACTAACATCTCTGCTTCAGGTCGCTCTGCCAAGCAGTCATAAAAGTCTTTAATGGGATTTTCTGTTTCCGTCACAAGATGCAAGTTATGCAAAAAAAATTTTTGCAAGACGCCACTTTTTAGAATGGTAGATTCACAGACCCCTCGCCTACGTAGCCAGATAATACATGCAGCAAGCGAGTTAATATCCGTGTAGTCCATATATAAAATCAGGGACAAAGGGTTTTTCAGCTCGGCCAGTTTTTCTGTCATTTGACCGATATAATCATCGATTTTGCGAATCTCAGAGGTAGCTTTTCTTTCTTCCTCAAAGGATTGAATTATAAACGTGCCATTGGGATTGATTTGCTGTAATTGCAACTCGGTTCTGTAGAAACTAATTGCTTCATCAGGCTTAGAATCCAGGTAATTTTTAAACAAAGAGCCTATTTTTTGCTTGGATCTGTGCTGATGTATCTTAGAATTGTTTAAGGAGGGATAAAGGTCAATAAGCCAATGGATAGACGATTTATAAACATTAAAGGCTTCGTTTCTCTCACTGAGTTGCTGTAAAAACTTACTAATATCGCTGAGAAGCTCCTCTGGTTGAGGGGCTTCTGAGGAAAGATTGGCTTGTATTTCCGCCTGCAGTAAGGGGATTTCTTTATGAGGAAGATCTAGCTCGGAATTAAGAGGGAATGGTTCACCATTTTTGTCAAACCAACGAAATAGCTTAAGTAAATCCGCTAAGGTCATTCTTGTAGTCACTAAGGAAAGCTAAAAAGACAATCATTGTACATTATGTTTTTCAAAGTGCTCAATATAGCTGCGGCACTGGTTTTTCTAATTATTTAAGTCCTTTTATTTATAGTGACGTTATACAAAAAAAATCAATAACTCATCAACGGGTTAAAATTTCCTGTAAAACCAGAGCCTGGTTATGCTCAGTATCTTTAGCGCTATAAAACAAAGTAACTGGTGATTTCATCGCCATTTTTTTTATTTCGTTAACCAGTTCCTGTTTATCAGCCAACTCATCAACATAGCGTTCTTTAAATTCAGGCCATTTATCAGGCTCATGATGAAACCATTTTCTTAACTCAGTGCTTGGTGCGATTTCCTTAAGCCAGCTATCAAAGGGAATGCTCTCTTTTTTAATACCACGCGGCCATAATCTATCAATAAGAAGCCATAGCCCTTCTTTATGTGCGGGGGGATTGTATACTCTGGCAATTCTTATATCTGGTTTGTTCATGCTTATTATTCCTTTTGTTTTACTTGATACCGCACGAGGCCCCGAATTCCCGCGGCTTGGCCGCGTGCTCTGTTTTGCACCACCAGCAGCCCCCGCGGTCGATGCCATACAAGTGTCTGTAGTAGGTCAGACCCTCCTTGTCTCAGCACTACGTCATCCTGAGCGCAGCGAAGGATCTCCTGAATGTGGCACCGTGCTAATCCCGGAGATCCTTCGTTGCGCTCAGGATGACGGGGCGTTAGGGGGACTGGACTGACCTATGCACCGAATTCCCTCGGCTTACCGCGGATCTAAACCTTCAACTTAGGTAATATTTAATTAAGTATTAGGTGCTAATATTAGAAATAATAGATTGAAAATTAAGCTTTAAGTACAAGACAGCTGTCTATACTAAACTTAATAACGCGTTGCCATAGTGAGGTTTATCATGGCTATTAAACTGCGTAATGTTGATAGTATCAATCGAGCAATTCAAGCAGAGCATAAATCTTGGGTTAGTGAAAATGCTCCTTCTACGCTTGACCGTTCAAAAATAACAGAAAATCAATATAGTATCCTTGATTATCCCGAGCTCTGGTCAGGTGCTCGACTTTTTGAAACTAAGATTGAAAAAGCTGGCAAAGGCAGTCCTGCCAATGAGCAAATAGAAGAACTGATTAAAAAAGCCAAAAAAGAAAATAAGAAAGATCCTGAGAAACTCAAAGAAATTGATGCCTTTGAGAAGAAATATACAAAATATCTAAATTCATTAAAAGAACGCTGTTTACTACAAACTATCAAACAAATCTTAGATGAAGAACTTGCTGCGCCCAAAGATCCAAAGGCTAAAGACGAATTCATGCGAATTCAAAAGGATTTTAACGAAACCCTAAACACCTCTTCCCTGCTGAATATGCAGACCCGCCAGGATTGTCTTGTTGCCCATCGAAAAATTACCGAACTATCATATAGCCTGAAAAATAAGGTAGGCGAAGACCAACATGAAAAGGTTGAGCTGCTCTCTGTTCTATCTAAACGCCTCCTTGATGTGCACTATGAGGGCGCAAAAAAAATGACAATGACCGAGGCTATCAGTGGAGATCTTGCCTCTACTACCTCCTTTATTGGCTTAGCAACAGGGATTCCGGCGGCAATTTTGGCGATTATAGGGATTGCTGTTCCTGTGCTAGCCCCTGTATTACTTCCTATCTCAGGTATTTTAGGTAGTATCAGCTTCATTTCTTATACGGCGACCGCCGTTTCTGCTGTGAAAATGGCTAATGAAGCAATTAAATATGGTCGTGGCCCAAGTCCTGGGGATGTTAAATGGATGGTTATTGATATTGTTTTATCACCTTTGTACATTTTTGGTGGACAAATTTTTGCAGGCATAGCGAATCTGGTACGCCCACTGAAACATGGTTTCTTTGTTGCTAATCTAATTGGAAATTTATGGAACAATGCTGGCTCCAACGTTTTTCCAGATATTATCGATACAGCTGAAGTGGGCAAGGACATGCTTAGTGTAGGTTCAATCCATACAGCCAAAGGCATGCTAAAAAATACTCAGTCTGCTACCTCATGGAATAAAATGAGAGGTGCTCTGGCCGCTCATCATGATGATGCTCATGAAAAAGTTTCTCAGGTCAAAGAAGAAATTAGTCGCTTAAATAAAAGCAAACCTCGCCCTTCTCTGAGTAAAGAGCAAAACGGGGATTATCAAGAATTAAAAGAACTGGCTATACAGATTGCTGATAAGCCACTAATGAAAGAGATTGAATTAGCCTTGGCAGACTATTTTAAATTGCAAGACAACTTAGATCATGAAAAATTTGTTACACCAGAAAAGTATGAACGAGAGATCTATAGTCTTGATCAGGCACTAGATAAGGTTGAGCGTGCTTGTGAGCAATTTAATAAGGCACATAAGGATGGACCACTTCATGAGCTCAGCAAGAAGATTCATGATCTAACAACTAAGATGGATGTGCACCATATTGATAACTATATTGAGTTTAATAATTCCATCTCCCAAAACAGTGTAACTGCTTTAAATGGCCGAGATTTCGCCTATACAATAGTTAATAAAGATGGCAAGGCAAATAGCTCACTTGCTGTGACTAAAAGTTTTCATGCTCATATTCTTTTGTGGAAAAATGGTTTCATAGGCACTGGAACGTCTAAAGAAGCGCAAAATATTATTGATGCTGTTGGTGACTATGAACAACTAAAACCCGATGAAAGAGCGGATAAAAGAGTCGACACCTTGCTTCAGATTCAACATCATTGCAATAGATACTTGACTGTTTATGAAGGTGACAAATCTAAAGGGCGTTATAACTATGTAGATAATCTCGCCAGAAATGTTCAGAAAGAATTGGCTGTTTTATTAGATTTTGTAAGTTCAGCGGAAAAGGCTGAGCAGGCAATACCAGTGTTGGTGGGTTTTAAAGCGCCTTAATCAAGGATGAAATCATGCATCTTGAAGTTACTTGGGTATACTATACTCAGACTGATTCTTAATTAAAAATCCACGTGTTAAGATCGTTTGCTTGGAATAAATCGTTGAGTGCTGAAATGCCTTTTAAACTTTTAAATCAATGGATTGCAGAAGAAAAAGATGCTGGTGCCCCCAATCCACAACATGCGGTTCTGGCGACCGCCTCACTAAAGGCTGTGCCGAATAGCCGAGTTATTGCTATTCGGGAAATTAGCGCACATGATTTAGTCTTTTTTACACAAAAGGGAACCAGGAAGGTAAGCGAATTAACTGATAATCCTCAGGCCTCCCTAACCTTTTGGTTTGAACTATTGCAACGGGAAGTCATGCTTGAAGGCCAGGTTAAATTATTATCAGAGGTGGAAACGAGCGATTATTGGCTTAGCTATCCGCATTCAGCCCAGCTCAGGTTTGCTGCTTATGCGCCTACTTCTATGCAAGTGATCAGTTCAAAACAAATTTTAGAAGATAAAAAAATAGCCATAGAAACTGAGTATATGAATAAAAAACTACCCTTAAACCCCTATTATTGTGGTTTTCGCTTCCTTCCTAAGCGATTTGTTTTTTATGCTTTTCGCCTTGATGAACTATCTGATGTTAACGAGTACTACCTAAATGATTATCAATGGAACATGAGAGTTCTATCTCCATGAGCCAGGGAATTAACAGGAGATTGTAAATGACCGATTTAAAGGACAAGATTATTTTAATTACAGGCGCCTCGAGTGGTATAGGGCAAGCCTGTTCACGGCTTTTCGCCAAACAGGGTGCAAAACTTATTCTTTGCGCACGCAGACAAGAACGTATAGAACAGCTTGCCAAAGATTTAGAGGAAACACATGGTACCCAATCCATCCCCCTCATTTTAGATGTACGCGATAAGGCTCAGGTTCACTCAGTTTTAGGTAAGTTGCCTGAGGGCTGGCAAAACGTTGACATCCTAATCAATAATGCCGGGCTTGCCCTTGCCAGTGATCCTATACAACAGGGTTCTATAGATAACTGGGATACTATGATTGATACCAATCTCAAAGGATTGCTCTATGTCACCCGCACTATTTTGCCAGGCATGCTAAGCCGCGATCGGGGTTATATTATTAATATTGGCTCGATTGCCGGACAAGAGGCCTATACAAACGGTAATGTTTATTGTGCTACCAAACATGCTGTTCGGGCGCTAACAAAATCGCTGCGCTTGGATTTGCTAGGTAGTGCAATTAGAGTAACGGAAATAGCGCCTGGCGCAGTCGAAACAGAGTTCAGCGAAGTGCGTTGGAATGATAAAGACAAGGCGAAGGCTTTTTACGAAGACTTTAATCCCTTGTTTGCAGAGGACATTGCTGATGCGGCGTTGTATTGTTTAACCAGACCACAACATGTTGATATTGCCGAAATGACAATAATGCCCACTGCGCAAGCGGCTGCAGCACACATATATCGCTCGGGTAAGCGACTACAATAATTCTCGGCTGAATTATCACCGCCGCGCTATTCTGACTTATTGAATTCCTCTACTTCGCTCCAAATCCCCGCGGCTTGACTGCGGGGTATATCGAGCTTTACTACAGCCAGATCCCACGGTCAAGGCCATAGGTATCTACACAAATATCTAAAAGCCCGTAGCAGTGAATTTTAAATGAAACCTTGATGCAGCGTAATCAAGGTTTTCCTTTCTGTTAAGGCTTTTAGACATTTGTGTAGATACCTATGGGTCAAGCCACGGGAATTCGAGTTTTCTTGGGATTGCCTGGTTTTGTCCCGAACAAAGCTGCGACTTCCCTCACTAATGCAAGAAATATTTTCCTTAGTTTCTATAGTTGTCACAGCGAAACATAATAAACCATTTTGTTTTATATTTGACTAATCATCACTATTGAAAAGTCAATAAGAATCTTAAAAATTAGTTAAGTTTACATTGAGATAATTAATGAAATTGCAGGAGTTACTGCGATTGAATTAGAGCTATCACTTTGACTCTAAGAGACTGGCATAAAAACCTTGTGTTGGTTTATATCTTATCAATAAAATGGAGTAGTAAATGTCAAAATTTAAAGTTGCTATTGTAGCAAATGTAGTTGAAGAGCCGGTTTATGAATGTTTTCTAGCTACGGCTGAAGTGGATGATCAAGAGGATAGTTATAGTTACTATGCAATGCAGAATACTATTGAACAACATTTTCAAATGGATTATTACAAATTAACAGCTTCATTATTAGGTCTCGCATTAGTAAAAGAAATTGAGTTGGATGCTGATATAGAACCAAAATATGAGGACTTGACAAATTATAAGCTCGAACAACTCCTTTCTGAAGATGAAGATATAAGACAAGAGCTTGGGCTTCAGGGCAAGACAGTTGTGGATGTTACACAAGTTGAAGATGGGTTAATTATAATGGCTATGGATAACGGATATTTAGCGAAATTGGAGGAGTATAGAGCAAGAGCTACAGCAAGCTCTATTTCTTCAACAGAAACTAATCAAGAACCTAGAGAGGAAAGTCGATTGGCTATGTAGCAGGTCGTCAAAGATCCCGCGGTTAAGCCCTGAGGGTTCCTCACAAAAAATAGAGATAAGAGCTGATTTATCCTAATTTAAAAAAGAATGCCTACGTACCGCGCTTTATGCGCGGTATCCAGGCTACATCTATTCACACAACAATCCCAAGCAAACCATGGAAAGGCTTCAAGATCAAAGCCGGTAACTTGCCTCAGTTGTTGACTCAGCAATAGACTCTTCTAATTCCCTTTTTTCCCTAATCTTCCGAAACTTGTCTGATAATTGAGTTATCTGACTTTCGGCTCGCACCATATTCTCACATAAGACATGAGTGGTTCGAGAGCGCGGTGTTTGATGATTACTCTTCCTCTTGATTTTATTTTCTTGCAATAAAGTCTCATAAGCGAGATTTAACGTTGCTATTCCTTTGCTATGTTGATTAAGCATGACTTGCTTCCACGCCTCAGAAGGCATAGTTTCCAGCAACGAGACAATATCAGCATCGATGTTAGCCTTCGCAATGGCGCCTGAGGATTTAAACCAGCGCTGTCGATCACTCTCACTACATCGTTGGAGATACTGCATTTCTAGTTCCTGTTCTTCTGCTACAAGCACCAAAAGGTCAAAATCATTCATTATTTTTCCGAGGTTGGGAAACTTATCAATAAAGTCTTTTCTAGCTCTAATATCTTTGAGGTACTTCCTGCCAGCAGCAGAGGTTTGCATATATTGAGTCCAGTTAGCTGCTGTTTTCTTGAGAAAATAGAATTTAATTGAGGCTTCCAATGACTCTCTTTCTTCTTCACTCATTTCTGGATGGCTATTGATAAAAACAGTCAGTGCACTGATCAAATGATTAAAAAATGCAGGGCAATAATAGGTACTATCAGGATAGCGATCCAATGCACCCATGAGCGTCGACTGTTTCCTAGATAAAATAATATGGCCAATGGGTAAGCCATTATCAAATCGTTGCAACATGGATGCCCCATATTTTACTAATACAGCCAAACAATCCTGCATGGGGCTGCTCGATTTATCCAAGCCGATACAGGCGTGAACGGACGAAGGAAAAGCAAGATCCTTAACTTTTACAGGTCTTTTAAGTAGAGATTTATCACCGTATTGCAGGACAAACTCTAATAGAGGCGCTTTTCTTAAGTGCAAGGCTAATTCCATATATTGGTCGGATAACAAATAGTGAAACATCGTCATTGTTGCGGCCGCTTCAAAATATCCCAGCAGTAGAGCTCTCTTATACACCTGCTCACCAAAAATCCTCATGTCCTGATAAAACTGATGCAACCTTGCCAAGGTATTTCCTCTAGCTAAAAGAGCTAAGGAATTTAACTTAGCAAACAAATAGGTAAACTGCTGAGCCTGCTCCTCTGGTTTTGCAACTTTCAGATTAGCAAAACGCAAGGATAAATCTTCGAGCGCCTGCTCATCTAACTGCCGCCCTTTCTTTGGTTTTATAGGTGCCTGAGAGAAAAAAGACAGGGATTGATGATCAGCTGAAGAGGAAGAGGAAGAGGAAGAGGAAGGAGAGGACATTGATATAGGTTCTTCCTGAATAGGCTCTAGCGGAGATAGGTCGGTTTTTATGCTCCCCAATAAGCGCTCTATAAATTTCTGAATAGCCCAATAATTAGAATGCCTGACCAAAGGGTCGAGCTCTTGAAGCACCTCACAAATCTCTGCAAGCTTTGTCGGATAATGTGGACATCGCGGGTCCTTTGATAGCTCAGCTGCCTCTTGCTCTAAGCGCTGATAGGCCTCGCAAAGCGATGATACCTTGTGATTAAACCTGGCTCGTATAATGCTCATTACTGGCTTACAGACTGATTCTACCAGTGGGAACATTTCTTCATCTCTACATGGCAACTTTGTTGGTTCATGACTAATGGTGTCAGTAGAAGAACTAACCACCGAACTCTTAACCGGAGTGTAAGAACTGTGAATTATCAGATCCTCTTCGTTAAAATAAAGATGCGCCTTCCATGTATGGCCGTGCTCATCCATAAACATCCCGGTATAGTGATATTGACTCAGGAATGGATTTGATTCACTTTCACTCGCATAAACACTGATATGATGAGCTAGTAACTTCAAGGGTGTGCTATCTATTTCCGGTAGAGAGATTCGAAGATAAGGAACCTGTTTTCTATTGCTATCCTGTTCAATTCGAATGCTACGTTCCGCCGCTTCTTGTTTAAAGCTAAGGAGAAACTGATACAAGGTATTTTTTGCCACAATGACCACTAAAAGATTAAATATTGCACGGAAAATATCACTTTTAAATATTATGAGCAAATAAAGATCTTTTTATACCTGGGTTTACAACTGATTTTACGAGCTCTCTTGCTGAACCTTAGTTGCTTTGAAACCTACAAAGATAACTTATTGTTATTAAATGGTTATATTTGTATGTCAACTCTTAATTTATACATTATTTCTTTCCTATCTCTTACGAAGATATCAGGCTTTTTTTCTATTTTTTTAATATTATCTATTAATAATTACCCCTCAAGTCAGAGAATTGTCATCTTGAACAACCGTGAGGTTTTATGAATGCCTAAACGCTTGTTTGACTGAGTTTAGTTTATCTATGCCACTTATCATAAAGCCACCTCTTAATATCATCGAGGATATAGGCTAAATTAATGGCCTGTCTTGGTCACGCACTCTTCCCGCAAGCTCAGGGTACAACCTAATATTCTTAGATTTTCTCTGCTCATAATACTCTTTTAATAATCACTTTGTATAATTGTTATTATTATTAGCTATAGATTGAGTGGATTTATGCAAAAGAAAACTGATTCTTCAATAGATCTTCAATACCAAAATGCAGTTCATTCTTTGGTGCATTCTTTTAGAAAAAACAAGATAGCCAATGTCGTATCTAGTGCAGGAAACTTTGAATTAGTTAATCGAACTACTTTGGAATGGCATAAAAATGCCGTTTACAAACTTCGTTGTGAACTCGGTGAATTGGCTGATCTGATGGATTCCACAAATGAAGATAGCAATGACTATAAGGAACTTCTAAAAAGAAAGACGGCACTTAGAGCTGAGATACAGGCTTTAAAGCCTCAGGATAGATCTACACCAGGATTTGTATTCGCCAGTGGTGGATGTAAACGAATATATTCAACTACTGCGGGTGATGTCATTGCCCTACCTAATTTAGATAATTTTATTGACGCTTACTCAGCAAGAACTAATTTCAATTTTGTCTATGATAACTGGCAACGAGTTGTGGCAGATGAAATGCAAATGACAACAGCCCTAGCCGGGCTTGGTTTAGAGACACAAACACTAAGAGAAGTCACTCTTAGCCATGAAGGTCATCAGCTATCAGCCTTAGTGATGCCAAGTTTCCAAAAATTGGCTATAGAAGGTATTCAAGCACGGGATAAAAAAAATGAAGATTGCTTTGGCAGCTCTATGCTATTTGCTCGTCTTGACAATGTGACTGATGAAAAGCATTTAAAGGGACTAATCAAGAAACCTTGTGATGATATTATTCAGCTTTTAACCCATGGCATTATCCTTCCAAGTGATTCCTTTAATCTTGTAATTAAAGATAGTGCTGATACACCGGAGCATGATCGAGCTGCACCACAGTTATACTCAGATCTTAACCAAAGGGTATCCCTGTTTTTTTATGACTTTAGCGATAAAGAGTCTAGTCTAAGGCCTAGAGTCGAGTGGAAATTTGCCAATGACAGCTTTGCTGATGAAACTAAATTAAGAGGCTATGCCAATGAGTACCTGGAAAGTGCAATCCAGGCAATTGCCGCAGCTCTAACTCCCGTTGAAATCGATGCAATCTGCAAAGATTTAGGGGTAACACCTTCAAAACTTACCGTAGATAGGCTGATAAAAACACAATTTAGCCCTTTAAAAGAAGAACTTGTTGAACATATTGTTTCGCAAACTCGAGCACAATTAAGCTCTCGGTTTGCTCATGAGACGATCGATCTTGAGGTGCCAGTGATCTCAACTGAAAAACTGGCTAGAAAAACCGAGACACTGAGTAAGATAGGTCTATTTAAAGAACCAACTCTGACACCTATTAGTGAAGAGAAGATTGACAGCAAAGTCGATGGGGCTAAGATTATAGTTTCCTAGACTCTGGCAAAGAATTATCATTGGGCTCATGTTGAATCCAGTCAGTTAAAAACTTTATAAAAGAGTCAGGCATAAGTTTCAATGAATTGCTTTCCTCAAGCCCCTTCCCGAAACTAGCATTATGAATTGAAAAGACACTGGCCTCAGAAAAGTCATCGGCTGCCATACAGCATGTTAAAGCAGCTTTGACCATAACTGGGACTAGATCCTCTTTGCCCTGAGCCCTAAGCCACTGTGCATAATTATAATAGGTCTCTGCTAGCATTAGATAAGCATAGCTTCCATATAGTTCAAGGATTGATTTACAATTTTTAATCATATCCCCAAAATAAGCTGCTGTTTCGGCTGAAGAAAATACATTGCTTTCAATTTGTTGGTTAAGATAGGCATGATAGCGTTGGATGGCATGCACTGATTTGTATTGTATGGCCTCTTGAAGAAATAGCCGTTCATCAAGTGAAAAATCTTTCTTCGACTTTATTAGCTCAAGTTGAGAATAATAAAAAAACAACTCCCCTCTCAGCAAATCAAAGCAATCGGAGTCGTGTGTATTAAATGATATGGGTTTTTCACTATTAATTGATATTAAATTACCAAGTATCTGATATTGTTCATTCCAGCAATCGTTGTATTGTTCTTGTCTGCAAATTTCTTCAAATTTTTTAGATGCTTTGGCAATTTTTACAATAAAATTTAAATCACAATCTACTTTAAATTTTTTTAAATAATCCTTTTCACTATAGAAACCACTATTGACCCGTGTAATGAAAAGATAGTCGGCACTATTGAGCTTTAATAAATTATCAAGCGTAAAAATCCGATTGAATTGATACATAGGCTCAAATCCATTTTCTTATAAGCCGGGCCGACAAGCCTAGCCTACGATGGTTCAAAGTTAAAGCACGTGATGATATAGGATCGTTAACTTCAATACAAATATAAAACAGCTTTTCCCAATGAACCTGAAACATTTTGTATTCGCATGGAGCGGATATTGAGAATGCTACAGAATCTGCTTTTAAGTGGTTTCAAAAACACCTAGTGGAATGTTCTGCAAGCAAAGAACTTGATCGCTTTCAATGACAGTATTTCCTAACTCAAAGTGTGACGGAGGTATCATATTTAATGCGAGTTAAACAAAAATTACTTCTGAAGGACTTAATGTTAGGAATATTAACAAAAACCCGCCGAATGAATTCATTATAGGCAGAAATATCCTCAACATGGACCATTAATAAATAGTCGACTTCTCCAGAAATAAAGTAACATTGTTTAACCTCCTCACACTCATTCATCTTGCGTTCAAAATTAGCTAAGAAATCATCCCCCTGCTTTTCTAAAGAAACGCTAACAAAACAAATCAGATGTTGCTTTACTTTAAAAGGATCAACCAGAGACACGTCATGTGAAATTACTCCTTGCTCCCTTAGCCTGCGTACTCGCCGTAAACAAGGGGGAGGAGATAAATTTATCAGAGCTGCTAATTCCAAATTAGTTACCTGATTGTTCTTTTGTAAGATGTTAAGAATTTTTTTATCTGTACTATCCAACAGTGTACCTTCAGCGCTTTCAATTTGGTTTCCATTCTTTGTCTTATGCGAATTCTTTTTCATATATTGCTCAAAAAATTAAAATTTAAGAAATCCATGAAATTATAACAAACAAAATTAGAAATTTCTTTTTGATTTTAAAATGCTAGCATTTTCACTCGGTTAAAAATCTGGTGAGAATAAAATTGAAGAAGAAAACCAACCTGGAAGAAAATTATCCTCAACATAAATTGGTAATCATTGGCGGCGGCATTGTTGCAGCGATTGAAGCATACTTTGCTTATCTCGACGCAAAGGATAAAAATACACCTATCCGAGTCATAATTTATGAAAAAAATAAAGCTCTGTCGGAAACCACAACTAGCCACTTGGTACCCAGTTTAACGCCTGATGAAATATTTGTAGTCCCCAGAGGCCAAGAACTTGTCAAGTTATTACAAAGTAACGAGATCTGCGTTGATGATGAAGAAGGAATATACAAGTCAGAGGTGGCAGAGCAATTTATAAAAAAACTAAAAGAATATAGTACTGATGAGGAAGGCCATCAGATACGTACAAAAACCCTGCTCGAACTTGGAAAAATGAGCATGAAACTATGGCAGCACATCTATGATAATGCTGACAGTAAATTAAAAGCTATTTTAGAGGAATCGAATTTTAACCCTTGCCGTGAATCCAAAACAGTGGAAGGAACTTTACATGATGGATATCGGATTGACCTTATTTACAAAGATCCGAATGCTAAACGTAAAGCAAGTACCATGATAAGTAATTATCAAGAGCTAGGTTATATAAACAGCAAGGTACTATCTCCAAAAGAAGTGATGGAAAAAGACCTCTTCCTTACCGATTTTTGTAAAGCAAATTCAACTATTGGGGAACACCAATGGAAGGAAGATGTTATTGCACTATGGCGCCCAGGTGGATGTATTGATACTCAAGTATTTTTACCAAAGTTTTATGCCTATCTTAGCGATGTAATGGGTAGGTACACCAATCAACATGGTGAGCTTAAACCTTGTTTCCATTTGAAATTTGATAGAAATGTTACAGGAGTAACCTATAGTTCTCCTAATACAATATCTGGTGTCTTATTTTTTGATAGGCCTGCGAAGGCCCATAAACACCAATATGATAGAGAAGAGTACGTTTTTTGCCCAGGAGAATCTGTAGGTACCTTAAAGAAACTTGGATTTGATGAACCCGCTTATTCTGGTTTTGCTGGTGTTTCTCTAAAACTTAATATTAGGGTTAATGAAAAAATTCTAAGTAAGTATAAACAATTTAATCACTATATGGAGATCCATCAAGAAGGGCTGACGCTTGCTTGGCAAGGAAGAGTTATAGACAACATGATTTTTATCGGAGCAGCAGGTGCAAAATCCTTCTCTAGTGATCAGAAACCGCATAAGGATCAAGCCTTTGCAAGAAACAATAATTTATTACAACTTAATGTGATGAATGAGATCTTGCCTCAAATCATTTCTATCGCATTGGGCAGAAATACTGAAGGACAGCAGTTAACAGCCGAAGATCTGATCCAACTAGAGCAAAATGGCATTGCTGAACGTTGGGTTGGCATACGTGCTGTAGCGTTTGATGGGTATCCAACTATCGGGGCGATATCCAACTCAAATGGACTAATTTCTAATGCACGGTGCACAACCCATCTCGGTTCTTGCGGTGCATCATTTGCTCCTGCTGCAGTTCATGTAAGTCGCAGCATATTTAGTCAGCAAGCTGATATAGAAGATTTAACCAACGAAGTATTAAGCTTTGGAAAAACCATGCGCTGAGTTTCCAAGGAACCTATCAGCTAACTTATGCATCCCTGAAATACAATTAATTTGTCTGAGCCTCTGGGCTCGGCCATAGGAGTAAATAAAGTGATTGATAAAACAAATCTACGAAACGAAGTAAACCGCATTCTAGATCAAATGATTACAAGATTTTACGAGGTTGCCCCTCTAGGAAAATATCAAAAGGATTCGGAACAAATCAATTTAGACTATTTTGTGAGACATACGATTGAAACAGTTTTACGCATACGACATAAACGTTTGATAGACGCTCTCGTTATTCACTATTTTGCGAAGCATCAGCCCAAACTAGCAAAATATTGGGCTAGGTATACAGAAGATGAAATGCTTCATGGTCATATGTTCGCACGGGATTTACAAAAATTAGCTGGCATCAACCTGGACGATATCTATACGAAATATACCCCGTTTTTCTCTACCAAACTTTTAAACGGCTATTTTCACTATACCTTAGAACATGAAGGCCCTATGGCTGCTATTGCTAGCGCTTACTTTCTGGAATATACCACGGGTATGACTCAACCTGTCTGGCTAGATAATTTGGAAAAGGTTTTTGGGAAAGAAAATCTCAAAGGAGCCAGAAGTCACGTGAATCATGATATCAAAGAAAGCCATAACGATCTTGTCTGGGAAGTTCTTCAAGCCCTTATTGAAAACGAAGAGGACAAACTAGTTTTGTTCCAGCACCTACACCATATCTATGGTCTTTTTTTAGCCTATTTCCAGGAATTATTTCATTGTACATTTGGCAAAAACACCATCTGTGAATTTGAGAAAGTAACCAATATTGCAGTTAATGAATCAAATAATATTAAATCTATGCAAAGGAATGGGATATGAACAGTGATATTGCATTATTTAATCCTATGTATACAGAGAGAAAAACGCTGTCTTTGACAAGTGATACTATGGAATCAATTGCAAAAACCATCTCAGGATATAGTGATCCCGGGATGATTTCCTTCAGTAAAATCAAAACAACTGAAGAGTTTGAGCTTTTGGGACGCTTTAGACTGAAAAACTACTCACTAAAAAGAACATACATGGTCGCGGAACTTGATAAGAAAGGCTTAGATTATCTTGATAAGAGCTCAACAAGTTACGCTGCCTGGTTCGAAGGTGAAATGGTCGCTACAGTAAGGCTTACGCCTGCACCGTTCGAGAGCCCTCAACTTTTTGATTCAGACATACTTAGAGATTTTCTTGGCAATAACTATGATTTGCGCTACCTGGAATGGTCGCGCCTCCTCATTAAACATCACTCAACATCATTACAACTTCTTCCCGCCCTCATCACATACGCGGGTTTATTTACTTTAGCTTCGAGCCCCTATCAGCAATACTTTGGTTATTGTACACCTACTGCTAAAAAGCTGTTTTCACGCTTTCTCATTGTGAACTGCCATCATCCTTTCACTATTCAGCGTCGTAGAGGGAATATCTATCAATTGATAAAAGGAAATTTTTTAGAGGATTTTCTGAATCTAACGAACCATGGTTTCAATTTTGAAATAGCGAATAGTTAACGAATTTATAGAGACAACCTAGGAGAATAAATGATAACTTCCCCATATCCTTGGCATTATACTTTGCGCTGGCCACTCTATTATAATTGGCCAAGTACTCGTAATCATACGCAACTTCAATCAGCTCCTGATAGATTCCAATTTGTTGACCCAAAACCAGATGATCTTAATTTACTTTATTGTGGTGATATTATGGTTCAGCCCGGTGATCAAATTCCTGAATTGCATACCGAACTCTCTAATCTAATTCAGTCTGCCGATCTATTCATAGGAAACTGTGAATCGCCTCTCAGTACTGATGATTTAAATCCAAAAGCCAGATATAAATTTAACTTCAAGATGCCACAAGCTTATCTTAGAGGCATCATGGAACAAACCAGCTTGCCAACTAGTCAATGGTTACTTTCCATAGCCAACAATCATTCTGGAGATCAGGGTTATCTTGCTTATTTGAAAACCTATGAACTATTGAAAGACATGGGCATTAAGCCGCTGGGACGATATGAGCCAAATAAAGCACCTGTTCATATTATAAAAATTAAAGAGATGAATATAGGTTTTACTGCTTGGACTGAATGGATGAATTGCGAGGTTTTTCCCTCACATGATCTCGGTACGCTTCGAAGTGAGCACATCAAATATTATGACTGGGAACAATTCAAATCATCTACCAAGATTGATTATCTATTTGGTATCCCACACTGGGAATTTGAATTTCAGCATTTTCCATGTCATATGACCAGAAAATCGGCAAAAAATTTGATCGATAAATTAGGTATAGATTTTCTGGTAGGTACCCATACCCACATATTGCAACCGATAGAATGGTTTAGTCATGGAATTTGTGCTTATAATCTTGGTAATTTTTGTGGGCTTGGTCATGCCTGGCCAGTGAAGTTAATTTCTCTATTAGAAGTTAGACTCAGGCCAGATAAGCTACGTGCAAAGCTGGTAAGTTATAAAATGCATTACTTCTTCCAGTATCATAACAAAAATAAAGTAAGCATCATCCCCCTTCATCTGGCTCCCAAACAAATGAGAGAAAAGCTGATGCAACGGATTAATCTAATCTTTCAAAATCATACCCCTGTACTTGGACTAAGTTCTTAAATTTTCTGGAAAAACAAATTAGCTGAATCATAGCTCCTTCAAGACATTAACTAAGATATCAACAGAGTTAGCGAGATTTATTTGTTCGTATTCAGCTAAATCCTGAAGGTTATCATTAAGACGATTATGCAGAAGATACGGTGAGGAACAAACAAACTCTGTCCCTTTTTCTGTTATATTAATAAAAATCATACGCCTATCTTTAATATCCCGCGTACGTTGAACAAATCCTTTTTCCTCCAGCCTATCAATGACACCTACTAGAGTACTCATTGATAAATGAACGTTCTTGGATAATAGAGAAATCGTCATGACGCCTTTTTCATAAATTTCATATAAGCATATAAGCTGTGGCACGGTAAGGCCGTAACATTTATTTAAGCGCCTTGAGTGATTATCCATATGCTGCATTATTTTCCGCAGAGCAAGTAGAATCTTCTTGGCTCGTTTTTCAGACTGCGTATCATCGGTTATTTTTTTTTCAAGCTGGCTTTGATCAGTAGAGTTCATGACTAAGGTCTTATAATAATTTATTGAAATTGATTACTATTGCTATTAGTATAACAAAATAGTTCGTGTACAAATTATATCTGTAGATATGAATTTACTAGAGACAATTACAATTGTACTTAACTATTTGCAGCAACTGTAGAGGCCTTTTTAAATTTTGAGATGACCTTTTGTAATGAGAGGGATTTTTTGAAACATTAATTTAATAGCAAGGGAACTGCCGATAATAAAATAGAAGGATTAAATGATGCCAAATCAACTTAATGCATCCTCATTAATATCTAATAGTTATACTAATTCAGCATTATTAACTCCATTGTCAAATGAAGAAGAAATTTCTTTTCGAAGTAACGGTGTTCTTACTTTAGGAGTAGAAATTGAACTGCAATTGATTGATTCTTCAACCTATAATTTATGTTCTCGAGCAGAAGAAGTATTGCAAGAAACTGCTCATCTTAAAAAAATTAAACCTGAGTTTTATTTAAGTACTATAGAGATTAATACTGATATATGTAGCTCTGTGCGCCATGTTGAAGATGATCTCTATCAAACACTGAGATCATTGCAGCTCGCTACAAAAAATATGGGTATCCAATTTGCAACTAATGGTTCCCATCCTTTTTCCAGTTATTCTGATTGGATTATTTCTCCTACGGAACGTTATCTGGATCTAATTGATCGTAATCAATGGCTAACTCGCCGGATGAGTGTTTATGGATTACATGTTCATTTGGGCATGTCTACTGGTGAAGAGTGTATTCGTTTTAATAATTTTTTTATGTACTTTTTACCCCATTTATTAGCCCTGTCATCAAGCTCCCCGTTTTGGCAAGGAATTGATACGGGCCTTTCCTCCTGCCGCCCGACTACCTATGAATCGTTACCAACTGCTGGCCAACCTTATCATGTACGTAAATGGCAAGATTTTGAGCATTTATATAATACACTAAAATCATGCGGCTCTATTAAGACGCTTAAAGATTTATGGTGGGATTTGCGACCAAGCCCTGGTTTTGGCACATTGGAAATTCGGGTATGCGATGGAGCAGCAACATTATCTGAAACCGTAGCCATAGTTGCTTTTATTCATACTCTTGCTTATTGGTTTAGTGACAATGGGAGTTGGCTTGAATCAGTAGCCTACCCGCCCTATTGGCTGTCTCGAGAAAATAAATGGAGAGCGATGCGTTATGGTTTAAACGCTGAGTTAGTGATGAATACGGATGGTAAATTAAAGTTAATGCGTGAAGATATTCAAGAATGGTTTGAAAAATTACAACCATATATCGAAAAGCTTAATTATCAAACCTATTTTTCAACTCTTAATACCATTATTGATAAAGGCACAAGTTCTGAACGGCAACAAAAAGTATTTGAACGGGCTGGCTGTCTAAAAGATGTCGTTAAACACAATGTCAGTGAATTTTTACTACAAGTACCGCTTTATAGTTATGAACAAATGGCTACATGAGTCGATAAAAGAAGAAAAATAAGAATTTTTATGCTTACTACCTTGAAGATTAGAAAAGCGTGCCGCAATGGCAATTTTCATATTGTGCAATTACTTACAAACGCTCCTTTATAGTTGGTCCCCTCATCCCGAAATCCCGCGGCTTGAGCGCGGGATCTATGGGCTCAGAGTGAACACCGGATCCCGCGGTCAAGCCGCGGGAATCCAATACTGGGGGGAGGATGACCTATTACTTTTAATCACGTTTTTCTCTCGACCTGGACTCAAAGTTGAACTTTCTCCAAAATTTTTACATCCCACGTGAGCTATTACAAGTTGTATCTTCAATTCAACTTTTTGCATACAGTTTAGTCAACCCTAGCACCCTAATGCAACCTCATCCAGAACGCAGCGAAGGATCTCCGAGATTAACACTGTGCCACATTCAGGAGATCCTTCGCTGCGTTCTGGATGACGTTGCGCTGAGACAATCTATAAACACTTATTAGTTTAAAATTCAAAACTCACCTTGTAATATTCCATCTTTATTCATTTTTTATATATCATACATTAAATTGTCAGCACATTTTAAGGCATCATCACCTGAGGTATTACTCCTTAAGTTGATGCCATTGCCCGGTCACTACCCCTTATTCTGCATAACCTCTTCATGAACTAATTTTATCTGTTGCTGCAAAGTTGTCTGCACTTGTTTGATTTGATTTTGTGCCATTGTATTCACTTTTTGAATTTGATCCTGCAATTGGCTTTGCATTTGTTTTAGTTGATTTTGAACTTGGGAATTAAGCTTATCTATTTGAGCTTGCTGGTCAGCCTGCATTTGTTTTAGTTGAGTCTGTATCTGAGAATTTAATTGTTGAATTTGATTTGATGAGGAACCTGATAACTGCTCGGGTGATGCAGCAATAGCGGCGAAATTTGCCGAGATACAAGAAGTAAATAATACAGCAACCAACTTTTTCATACCCAACTCCATTTTTAGTAACAATTTAAATATCTAACTTTAATCAATTTTTAGTTGAATGCAAGCATCTTTGCATCTTAAAGCCCGATCGACTACCAATAGATCCCGCGGTCAAGCCCATAGGTATCTACAAAAGTGTCTGTAAAAGTCCCGTTCCGCCTTGTCCCAACACTACGTCATCCAGAGCGCAGCGAAGGATCTCCTGAAGGTGGCACAGTGCTAATCCCTTAGATCCTTCGCTGCGCTCTGGATGGCGTTGCGTTAGGATGACAGGACTGATCTATTACAGACACTTTTGTAGATGCCTATGGCTCAAGCCGCAGGATCTAGCAGTGGTGCAAGAACTAAAGGCTGTTTTGAATAACCTGCTCAGTAAACCCAGCTCGTAAATAAAACCCACGTGGCAGGGTTAAAATTTTTTCCCCTTCACTATTAAAGCCATAGCACAGTGATTTTGCATTTGCTGCCTTAGGTCTAACCTGTAAATACTGCCCAATGCTTGCGTTAATTTCCTCTAGATGTCCTGTTGCAATCATCATTGTTAACTCATTCCAATCTTCGGCAAGAATAGTTGCCTCAGACTCCTTGGGTGACCATAAGAAACCCCTGCCAATACGCCGATGTTCGAAAGGAATAGCCTTATCGCCTTCAATTGGTAGCCATAAGACCCGTTTTAATTTTGCGTAGCATTGCGAGGATAACCAATTTTGTTGATGAATAGTAAGCAAAGGAATGGAGGTTACAAAGGTTGATTCCGCCGGTTTGCCATTTTCATTAAGGGGCAAGGTCTTCAGCTCAATACCAAGATTGGCAAAATCAGGAATGGCTTTGTTGCCCGCCGTGGTTCCCAAGGCCATTTCAATAGCCAGCCCTGTCCACCCTTTTCGTTTCTGGCTTTCTGCGGGAATTGATAATTGCAAAGAGGCTGCCAATTGAAGAAAACTTACGCCCTCAATCATCTGACAGTTGGCTAAGAGCTCCTCTTCATTGCTCAGTAATTTTCTTGGCAATGACAGGTTCATGTTGATCCTCTTTTAATTCAATACTGATTGGCGGTATCGGTGGTTTCACTCCTGCGGCCTTAAATTGCGCCATAATTGCAAACAAAACCTTTGAGCGAACCTCAAAACGGGTATGAATTTGTACATTGATAAAATAACGAACCTCAAATTCAATAAGCGCGTCATCAATTTGTTTGAGAAAAACCTGTGCCGGCGGATCAGCAACAATTTCAGGAATAATGGCCAGCACATCTAAAATGAGCTGCTGGATCATCGCTGGATCATCTGCCCTGCTTACCTTAATAGGCACAACTGTACGGACAATGCTGTCTTGATGGGTCCAGTTAGTAAACGGTTTATTAAAGGTTTCAGCGTTGGGTACCAGTACTTCCGTATTATCCCAGGATGACACCCTCATAGAACGAATACCGATATGGGCAACACGCCCTTCATGCGTGCCAATAGTAATTAAATCACCCTCACGTACTGGTCGTTCAATGAGGAGCATAAGTCCGCCTACAATATTTGAGGCGAAATCACGCAAACCAAAACCCAGCCCGACAGCAAGACCGCCAATAACCATTGACATGCCGCTAAAATCAAGACCTAGCACACGCAAGGAAATAAAACCGCCAATAAGAATAACCGCATATTGTGTAAAAACGGAGAGACTATTACGAATACCGGCATCACGGGCGTCGCGATAGAGGCGGCGATAACTAAGCTCTCTGGTCCATTTTGAGGCCCAAACAAAAACAGAGGATAAGATAAGGAATTCAATAATGCTAAGCACAGTAATATAAATTCCAGACATATTGACCAAGGGATATTCGGCAAAATCACGTAAGCCGATCATTACTGCAGAATCCCAATGCCAACCAAAAAGCTGGAATAACACATAAAGACTGGCAGTAAATAAAAATACCCGCAAAATCTTATCTAAGGGCTTTAATACAACCTCAATCCATAGCCAGCCATTTGAGGAACTGGAGATCATCCATTCACAAACAAGTTCCAGCGCATCAATAAATAAACCGCGAAGTAAAACATAGCCTGAAATTATCAATAGAATCTGAACCTGATAGCGGCTCATCGTCCATGCCAGATTAATATAACCAATCAAACCAATAATTGCTGTGGTAAACAGGGTTAAAGGGATGAGTACCGCTAATAGCATAACCGCATTGCGAAAATAGCGTTTCTTCGTTTTTAACAAGGGATGTAGTAAATGGGCGATTACATCTCTTGACTGCCAGAGAACAAAGGAGACCAAGACTAAAAAGAGCATAAATAAACGGCTAAAAATGTCTTGTAATAATGAAGACAGCGGTAATTCATCAGAAATTACCATTAATGCGGTTGTCCATCCTCCAGCCAGGAAAAGCCATTTAAGTCGATAAAACAAGGAAACATCATAACCTGTAGAATCACTTACGCGCTCAAATAAGGCGAGGCTTGCAATTTGAATCAGCACGCGGAAGGTAAGCCAAACAACGATCAGATTAACGAGTAATTGATAATTCGCAAAAGCAACATGATTTAAGTAGAGCGACAGGATTAAGGCCGTTGCTATTGATAAATGAGTAATATTACGACCTATCAAAGTTAGGGCAGCGCCATAGAGATGCCCTGCTAAACGGGAACGCTCTTTATTACTGGTTAGCCGTTTAAGAATTTTATGCATACCAAAGGCGATTAGCACTACAAGACCTAAAGATAACCATACAAACATTGCAGGTAAGAGGTCTTGCCATAAATAATTGTCTTTGACTTTTAAAACAAGCGATTTGACATAGCTATAAAGTTGGCTAGGAATATGGGAAATTTGCTCGATAATAACAGGCCAACTATCAAAGCGGTATTCAGATAAGCTTTGTCGGACAGACAATTGTTTTTTCAATTCCTGCTCATGATTTTCCAGATCTTCCTGCAGTGTTTGTTGCTGAATAGTAATCCCTTCTAACCTGGATTTGACAATACGCAATAAGCTTGTAAATTGACGTTTGACATTAGCATCTGTCACCTGCTGCTGCTCATCGCTCAGCATGGTCATCATTTTCTTTAAGGATTGCTCCATTTCTAATAACTGATTAATCGCATCTTTGTAAGTTTCGGTCACAGCCTGCAAGGTACGTATATCAGGGCTTTTTTGTAATAAATAATCCGCTTTGACTAGCTTTTTCTGTAAATCAATTTCTGCAATTTTATGCTGAGTTAAATTAATAACTTGGTTATTTAATAATAGTTTTGCTTCCAGATTAAAATTCGGTGAGGTGCTCAGATGAGCTTTTGATTCTTCCTGAATTTTAATGCTGTACTCATAATAGTTATCCAAGGAGGCTTTGAGCTTATCATCCTGAGTACGTAATTTTTCCAGCTGTCCATGCATTAAATCCTTGGATTTCCACAACTCCAATTGCTGATTTTGTACCGTTAATGCCTCTTGATATTTAGAGGCTAAAGACAGGTTTTCATTAATTAACTGAATGGTTTTCTTATTAATATCACTCAGGGTATTAAGCTGGCTTATACGCTCTTGCGAACTGATATCTGAGACCGGTTTTTGCTGTAGGCGTTTTAAGCGCACAATATAATCTTGCTGTTGCTTATTCTGATTAGTAAGGAAATTATCAAAGCTGATGATTTTTGCCTGATTTAAGATTGCCATCGCCTTATTTTCACGCATAAAGCGGAGATATTCCTCATAACTAGCCGGGTTTTGTTGCAATTTAACTTCATTTAAAGCCAGGCTTAGATTATTTTTTTCCTGAACCAGGTATTCGATTAATTTGTTTGCGCTAGCATCAGATTTGGCAAACAGAAGCCCTGAAGCCATCATGAGTGCAGCTAAAAAAAAGATTGAGAGCCAACCTAAAGAACCCGCGGTCAAGCCGCGGGAATTCGAGTCTGTTTGGGGGTTAGACATTTTCTCCCCATACAAAACTATTTGTTTTGTGTTGTCGGTGCAAGACGGATTCCTAGCTCATTAAGTTGGGCATTACTCACTGCTGTTGGCGCATTTGTCAGCAAGCAAGATGCAGACTGTGTCTTTGGAAAGGCAATGACATCACGGATTGAGCTTGAGTTGGTTAGCAGCATAGCTAAACGATCCATGCCCAAGGCGATACCACCATGCGGCGGACAGCCAAATTGCAAAGCATCCAATAAGAAACCAAATTTTTCTTTTGCTTCTTCTTCGCCAATACCCAATAAATCAAATACGGTTTGCTGTAAATCAGGATTATGAATCCTGATTGAGCCCCCGCCAATTTCATAGCCATTGATTACAATATCGTAAGCCTTAGCAAGTGTCTTTGTTGGATTTTGCTTTAAAGAGTCTATTGATAACTCTTGTGGTGATGTAAAGGGATGATGCATCGCCATTAACTGGTTTGTTTTCAGATCCCGTTCAAACATCGGCCAATCAACAACCCACAGCAAACGCCAGCCTGGTTCTATAAGATTTCTATCCTGTCCTAATTTAACTCTCAGGGCACCCATCGATTCATTAACGATTTGTACATGACCAGCACCAAAGAAGACAACATCACCGGTCTGAGCAGAAACCCGCTCGAGAATTGCTGTAACAGCTGATTCATCTAAAAATTTAATGATAGGCGATTGTAACCCCTGCATACCCAGGGATTTATCATTGACTTTGATGTAGGCCAGACCTTTAGCACCATAGATACCAACAAATTGGCTATAATCATCTAATTCTTTACGACTTAAGCTGCAACCCCCTGGTAATTTTAAGGCAACAACCCTGCCCTCTGGATTTTCAGCGGCATCCGCAAAGACTTTAAACCCGCTGCCCTTCACTAAGTCAGCAATATCCACCAGCTCTAAGGGATTGCGTAAATCAGGCTTATCACTGCCAAAACGACGCATTGCCTCGGCGTAGGTCATACGAGGCAAAGTATCGGGTAATTCAACCTCTAAGATCTCCTTGAAGACTTTTTGCAGCATCCCCTCGATAATAGTCTGAATAGTGGCCTCATCAATGAAGGACATTTCCATATCAAGCTGGGTAAATTCAGGTTGTCTATCGGCACGTAAGTCTTCATCACGGAAACAGCGCACTATTTGATAGTATTTATCAAAACCTGACATCATTAATAGCTGCTTAAATAATTGCGGCGACTGCGGCAGCGCATAAAACTCCCCAGGATGTACCCGCGATGGTACTAGGTAATCACGTGCTCCTTCGGGAGTTGCTTTAGTCAGCATCGGCGTTTCGATATCTATAAAGCCCTGCTCATTGAGAAACTCGCGTATGCAGCGAACCAAATTATGGCGAAGTATCAGATTGTGCTGCATGTCTGGTCGTCTGAGATCAATATAACGATAGCGATAGCGTAAATCTTCATTAATGGATTGATGTGCATCAGGTAAAAAAGGTGGGGTTTGTGACTGATTGAGTATTTCCAGTGCTGTTCCCAGTATCTCAATGCGACCTGTCGCCATTCTATCGTTGATCATACCCTCAGGACGTAAACGAACTACTCCTTTAAGAAGCACAACAAATTCATGACGTAACTTTTCAGCAATGGCAAAAATATCGGCAAACTCTGGCTCATAAACAACCTGAACTAATCCGCTACGATCTCGAATATCAAGGAATATAACACCGCCATGATCGCGACGATTATGTACCCAACCGCAAACCGTTACCGATTGTTCAGCCATTGTTTCATTAACATTTGCACAATAATGTGATCTCATAAAGCCACCTGTTTTTTAATTAGACTTTTATTTCTCAATCTGCAATTGTGGCGCAGACTGCATAACTCCTAAGGAGATAATAAATTTTAACGCTTCATCAATCGTCATAGACAATTCAACCGTTTCGCTTTTAGGAATCATCATTAAGAAACCAGAAGTCGGGTTTGGGGTTGTAGGTACAAAAATCGTAAGCATCTCTTCCCCCATTTGCGATGCTAACTCAGGATGTGGTGAGCCAGTAAGAAAGGCCAACGACCACAATCCTTTTCGCGGATACTCTACTAACAAGACTTTACGAAAGGCCTGGCTGTTCGTTGCAAATATAGCCTGAATAACCTGCTTTGCGGTGTTATAAATTGAGCGGACCAAGGGAATCCTAGCTAAAAACGCTTCTCCCCAAGCCATTAGCCGTTGCCCCAGTAGGTTTGTTGTCAGAATGCCTGTTCCCAATAAGAGCACAAGTGAAATAACAACGCCAACCCCAGGAATTTGCACGCCTAAAAGCTGCTTCGGCTGGTAGGCATAAGGCAACAAAGCGATGGTTCTATCGAGAAGATCAACGATAAAACTTAAGACACCAAAGGTTACCAAAACCGGTAACCACACGATCAAGCCAGTTAAAAGATAACTGCGCAGGGATTTAGACTTCACTCTTTTTCGCCTTTTGTACTTGTTGATGAGCTACTTGATTCACCTGATTTACTACTGCTGTCCCCGCTATTTTTCGCTTCTGGCTTAGACTTATTTTTAAAATCAGTCGCATACCAACCACTGCCTTTCAATTGGAATCCAGCTGCAGAAATAAGCCGTTTTGCGGTATCTTCAAAACATTTGGGGCATTGTTTTGTAGGTGGGTCACTGATTTTTTGCATTAAATCAAAATGGTGATGACAACTTGTGCATTCATATTCGTAAATTGGCATCAAAAATCTCCGTGCAACTGTTTGTTCATAGTGTTATCAAAAAAGAACTAAGGATTATATCTAACAAGCCCTTTGTGAACAATGGTTGTAGATTAGGGGATATTTATATCCGTTCGCGTTGAGCAACTCGGCAAATATAGGGAAAGAACTTAGAGCTAGCAGCTCCTCATCCGCCCTTCGGGCACCTTCTCCCCGCAAGCGGGGAGAAGGGATTCTTAGATCTCCCTTCGCCCCTCAGGGGAGATGGTAGCGCGAAGCGACGGATGAGGGGCAGTTTTAGCACAACATCCTCTCCAAATTATCCCCCTCAAACTTCCCCTTATAAGGCAAAACACCAAGCAAAGGGATCTGCATTTTATCTGTTAATGTTGCCAGGTTCCCTTCCAAAGCCAGCATAGAGCTATCGAGGCAATTCGCTATCCAGCCAACAGTTTCAATATTATTCATTTTTAATACGGCATCAGTTAACAAAGCATGATTGATACAACCTAACTTCATACCAACAACAACGATGGCAGGTATTTTTGTAAAGGTTAAAAAATCCACCCAGGTTTCCTCATCATTAAGAGGAACCATCAAACCGCCAGCCCCTTCAATCAATAAGGGGGAAAATGATTGATATCGCTCATCTAAGCAAAAGCTTGCGAGCTCTTTAACTGATAGCGAGCTATTGACTGCCTTAGCAGCCAGATGCGGGGAAATGGGTGGAGCATATTGCCAGCCATTGATAGGATAGGCAGTGGGGCTATTGTGTTTGGTCAGATGCAAAACATCCTCACTCTCCAATTGCCCGTTATTTTCCCGGCATCCACTAGCTACAGGTTTTAAAGCTAAAGCAGGTTTTTCTCTGTTTTTAAAATAATCTAGCAGCTGACAAGAAACATAGGTTTTTCCGCAATCAGTATCAGTGCCTGTTATGAAATAAGGTCTCATTAAAAAATTGTTCCAAAATTGTTAAAAATTCATCCTGGTGCGACAAAAAAGGCATATGTGCAGCCTTGTTAAACATGACATAGTCGAAGGTCGGATACATTTTTTGCATAGCAGTCATGGTAACACGCGGAGTGATTGCATCCAGGCGGCCAAACATGAAACAGGCGGGTTTCTTGAATTGATGCAGCTCTTCTCTTAGATCCCAGCTAGCCAATATGTCCAACCCGGCCTTTAAACTGGCTGTCTCAGGCATATGTTGATTTTGATAGCGATTTGGTTGTTTACCTAATTGTAGGGTCACAAACTGTGAAATAGTTTCCCCTGGATCGATGGCCAGGTTACGGAAAAAATTATCAAAAATGGCTTTATCAACACCAGGCCAAGACTTCTCTTTAATAAAACGCGGTGAGGACGCAATATTGACTAGATGACTTACCCGCTGCTGCTCTTCCAAGGCAAGGCGGGTTGCAAAGAGCCCTCCCATAGACCAACCAGCAATTGCAAAATCAGGAGGGAGCTGCCTTAGCAATTTTTCTTTGAACTTCTCCCAACTCATCAAAGGACTCATGCCGAAGCCAGGTAAATCGACCAGGTAAAGTTGATAATCCTTGGCAAGAGCAGAGGCAAGGTCTAACCAAATGCGGTGATCAAAACCCCAGCCATGGAATAAAACTAAGGGAAAACCTTGGCCTTTAATTTCAATGTGCAGATTCATAGCGTTGCTCTAATGTCCCTGCAGCAATGAGATTCAAGAAATAAAACAATTTATCCAGGTCTTCCGGCTCATGCTGATAATTCAAAATCACCCTTAATCCCGTGTCTTTCCTAGAGACTGTTGGCTCGCGCATCGCCTGACAGAAGATCCCTTTTTCACGCAGAAAACTCGCATAACTAAGTGCTTTATGAGGGCAGCCGAGTTGCAGTTGCTGAATAGGTGTTTTTGAAGCCCGCCAGGTTAAAGACGATGATTCACGCAGCTTTTGAAAATAATCGATTAAATGAAAAAGCTTCTGCCGTCGTTCATCAGCAGATCGAATAAAGGTTAAAACCTCTGTCATACCATAGGCTAGCGCGGGACTAACCGCTGTTGAATAGCGGTGTGAACGGGCAAATTGCAACAAGGCATCAATCCACTCTCCCCTACCCGCAACAATTGCACCTTGAAAGGCGAAAGCCTTGCCCAGAGGAAAGACTCTTAAGGGAATTTGCTCCTGCCCCAAGCCGTGTTGCATCACAGCCCCTAAACCCTGGGGGCCAAATACGCCAAAGGCATGAGCTTCATCAACCAGGCAATCCGCTTCATAACGCCAACAAAGCTCAGATAAGGCGCTAAGATTGGTTGTCTGACCACTCATACTAAATACGCTTTCTGCGATTACAACGGGATTTACCGGTCTTTCATCCAGCTTAGTTTGCAAATTGGCTAAGTCATTATGTAGATAACGGCTATAACTAGAGTCGTTTAAGTGCAAGCCATCATAGAATGAAGCATGGGCAGCCTTATCAATAATGATGTGGCTGTTAAAATGGGCTAATAAAGAAACAAGGCCTAGATTCGCTGCATAGCCTGAACTGAATAAAAGCGCATCATCAACACTCAAGGCCTCCGAAAAGGCCTGCTCGAGCGCTCGATGGCTCTTGTGATAACCACAGATTACCATCGAACCTCCACTGCCGGAGGGGTATTTGCTAAACCCTCTTTGAAAGGCTTCTCTAACCTGTTTCTCTTGGGTTAGGGATAGATAATCGCTTGAACTAAAACTAATGCCTCTATCAGAAGAATCAGCAAGCATGCGTTCTCGATGCAAGCCTTGCTTTTTTAATAGAGACAAATGCTCAGAGAGTGCGGAACTTATCATGCTTCGGCAAAGGCCTTTAATCCTAATTTATCGAAAAGCACCCTATCCTCATCACGCTCAGGATTAGCTTCAGTTAACAGTTTCGTCCCGATAAATACAGAGTTAGCACCGGCGAAGTAGCAAAGAGCCTGTAACTCATCACTCATTTCTGTACGCCCTGCAGTCAGACGAATAACACTGGATGGCATGGTAATACGCGCAGTAGCAATTGTACGTACCAATTCTATTCCCTCAACCTGCTTAGAATGCGCAAGCGGTGTACCCTCTACAGGGATTAAACGATTAATAGGAACGCTTTCAGGGGGCGACGACATGTTAGCCAGAGTATGGATAAACTCAATCCGATCGTCACGAGTCTCACCCAAACCTAAGATACCGCCACAACAAACGCTTATCCCTGCCTGACGCACATTTTCTAGTGTTTCTAAACGATCTGAAAAGCGACGGGTTGTCACGACTTTGTCATAGTAGGAGGGTGAAGTATCAATGTTGTGATTATAAAAATCCAAGCCAGCTTCTTTTAACTCCTTTGCATGCTTAGGCTCAAGCATTCCTAAGGTCATGCAGGTTTCAAGCCCCATCGCTTTGACACCGGCAATCATTTGCTTTAACTCAGGCATCGCCTTATCGGGTGGACAACGCCAGGCGGCTCCCATACAAAACCGTTTTGCACCATTGTCTTTAGCTTCCGCGGCTTTGGCTAAAACCTGATCGACAGCCATTAGTTTTTCTTTTTCAACATGGGTTGAATAGTGCCCGCTTTGTGAGCAATAACCACAATCTTCGGGGCAGGCGCCAGTTTTGATACTTAGCAATTTTGCCAACTGTAAGGCATTGGCATTATGGTGTTCTTTATGAATACTATGTGCGGAATAGAGAAGCGTATTGAAAGGTTGTTCATAAACTTCTTTTATTGCATTCAAGGTCCAACGTTCGGTTAAATTAGTCACTTCATACCTCTTTTTTTTATTATGTCGAACATGATAGAGTCACGTCATTTCTTGTCAACCAAAATTTGACGTAGGGTTAACAGAATGGGCTTAATAGAAAAAGATTTAAAACACATCTGGCATCCATGCACCCAAATGAAGGACCTTGAACTTTGCCCGCCGATTATTGTCAATCATGCAAAGGGTTCTTATCTTTATACCGATAAAGGTCCCTTAATCGATGCCGGTTCGAGCTGGTGGTGTAAATCGCTAGGCCATGGTCATCCAGCGGTTATCGCTGCCCTCAAAGAGCAATTGGATTCTTTTGAACATGTGATAGCTGCTAATACAACCCATTCCAAACTGGCTGAATTTGGTGAAAAGCTGATGGAAATCAGCAGAAGACAACATGTATTCTTCGCCTGCGATGGCTCATCTGCTGTAGAAATTGCCATGAAAATGGCTTTACACGCGAAACAATTACAGGGTCAAGCCGAAAGGAATGAATTTATTTCCTTAGAAAATGCCTACCACGGTGAAACCTTTGCAACTCTAAGTATCAGTGACCTAGGCCTCTTTAAGAAGCCTTATGAGGGCTATGGTGTCAAATGCCATTTCCTAAGCTCTCTTCCCTATGTCGCTGACCAAAGCGATCCCCTATGGTCCGATGCTAGCGCCTATTGGCCCCAGACTCTGGAAAAACTGGAAACTATTAAGGCAAAGGTCTGTGCACTGATTGTCGAGCCTATTGTCCAAGGGGCAAATGGCATGCGTTGCTACAGTGCTGACTTCTTAAAAAGATTAGCAAATTGGGCAAAGGCCAATGATATCTATTTGATTGCTGATGAAATTATGACCGGTATTGGACGAACTGGTGAATGGCTAGCCTGCGATCATGCGGGTGTTGATGCCGATCTAATCTGTTTATCAAAGGGCTTAACTTCGGGTTCTGTCCCTATCAGTTGTGTCCTGATTGATCACCCAATTTATAGGCTTTTTTATGATGACTATGACAAGGGAAAATCCTTCTTACACTCCCATACCTTTAGTGCAAATGCCATGGCAGTCAGTGCGGCCTTAGCAACAATCAAGGTTATGGAAACTGAAAAAATGAATGAAAAAGCACAGAAACTTGGCTCATTGATGTATCAGAATTTTCAAGAAATCGCTGAATTAAGCGGCAAATTTAGCAATCTTCGTTCAATTGGCGCCATCGTTGCCGCTGATTTAATCCCCAATGGCAGCAAACGCCTTGGTTATCAGCTTTATCAGGCAGCCCTTGAGCGTGGTGCCTTGCTAAGACCTCTGGGAAATACCCTATATTGGCTACCACCTCTTAATACAGACAAGCAGACAATTGAGAATTTAGCCGAAATTACCCTAAACTCTATAAAGGCGATTTATTAAAATCAGAATTCAATGAAGAAAAGCAGAAACTATAGAGAATATATCAATGCACATTTGGCATTAGATCTAATCTGGCTATCTCTTACGATTTTGCTATTAGTCGTTACACTTCATTATCAATGGCAGCTCTATCACCAGCAAAAGAAAAAGCTGATGCAACTCAGCGCTAATCAAATAGAGCTGCGTTTTGCCGCAGTTATCGACTCCTTTCTTCATGAGGTTTATTCCCTGCCCTTGTATGGCCGGGAACTCAAGACCTGTGAAGGTGATTTATTACCCATTCTACAAAGCGTATCGAAAAAAAATCCGGCTATTTTAGGCGCTGTTCTCTCAGATAATAGCAATAAGATAATTTGCTCGACTATCCAAACTGGCTATCCTCTGCCCCCGCCTTCTGAGCAAAATCCAACACTTTATGGACCTATGGCAATTGGCTCAAAGGATAAGAGTGTATTTTTGTTAGAGCAACAACTTGGGCAATATTATCTGGGCGTCTACATCTTGGAAAATGTATTTCTCGATATTCTAAAATCATCACTGACACAAGATCAACTAATCGCTTTATATAAGATAAAACAGCATGAAAATGCGCTGATTGTCGGAGATAGTAATCTGGTTGTGTCTTTAGGCAATATTTACTCTACAGAAAGCGTCAATTCACCAATAAAGAATTTAAATAACTATGGGATAAGCATCAAAACACTACCCTTAAGACCCAATGCTTCCTTTTTTTATCATGAGCTTCCCTTTATTCTCGGCATTTCACTGCTTTCCTGTATTCTTTATCTTAAATTTAGATCGATTCTAAACAATCGTTTTTCCCTGCACTATGCCTTGGTCAATGCATTAAAGCGTAATCATTTTCAACCGGTTTATCAGCCTGTAAAGGATCAAGCAGGAAACCGATATTGCGGTGCAGAGGTTTTATTACGCTGGCAAACGGATGCTAATGAAATTATTATGCCCGATGTCTTCGTTGCTGATGCTGAAGAGTCTGGCTTAATTGTGCCGATTACCTTGCAACTTATCGAAAAATCCTTTGTAGAATGCTCTGATTTACTAAAAAAATATCCCAATTTTCATTTAGCCTTTAACTTATCAGCAGGTCATTTTGTTGATAGGGATTTTTTTAATCAATTTTACGAGCTCTGTGCAGCCTACAAAATTCCTGCCAGACAGCTTATGCTTGAACTGACTGAAAGGCAGCTTTTAGATCAGGATGATCCCAAGTTAGTGCAAAAGATGAATGACCTGAGACTTAGAGGCTACTCTCTGGCTATCGATGACTTTGGGACAGGACATGCAAGCATAAAATATTTGCAACATTTTCCCTTTAATTATCTTAAGATTGATAAAATTTTCGTGCAGGCGATAGGCACAGGAGCGATTACAGAGACGCTTAATCACGCTATTATCCATATGGCGAGGTGCTTGGAGTTAAACATTATTGCTGAAGGTGTAGAAACTGCAGAACAATTGCATTTCCTAACCACCAGAAATGTCAATTTTGTGCAAGGCTGGTTTTTTGCAAAAGCGATGGGCTATGAGCAGCTAACAAGGATTGTGGAGGAGGATTTAGGATGACTAATAGAAAACTAGGGACAGTATTTTTTTTCATTGCCTATCTTAGTTCCCAACTTAGCCTTGCTTCAACAGATGGCTTAGCAAGCGGCAATTTTTGGCGTTGCTCTACAAGCGATGCGGAACAGAAAGAATGGACGGTAGATAGCAGTTACGAAATTTCAGCAATCAACAAATCCTACGACGATTGCAAAAAATTAAGTAATGTTCCAACCAGCTGTAAAAGCTCAAAAGAAGCCTGCGAAATGTTTCTAAATGGTCTCACAACCCGTCCTATGTGGCGCTGCACTGCGCTCGACCAGATGGCCAAAGTATGGGCAAGCAACATATATAAACATCGTGACGACGCAGCTATTGCTGCAAAGGCCTTTTGCCAACAAGGCAGTTCCTTTCCAGATACCTGCTATATCAATCTGATGACCTGTAAAAATTTAAACTCCAGAGAGTAGCTATGTTCTGTATTGGCCTAACCGGCACTATTGCTAGTGGAAAATCAACTGTCAGTCATCTATTCCAAGAACAAGGTGTCGTGGTTATCAGTGCAGATGAGGCTGCCCGCGCATTGACCGCCATTAATCAACCCGCCCTAAATGCTATTGCCAAGCATTTTAGCCAAGCAGTTATTAGCCCCTCTGGTGAACTTAATCGCGCAGCTCTGCGTGAAATCATCTTTAGAAAGCCGCAAGAAAGAATATGGCTAGAACAGTTATTACATCCGCTGATTAGACAATATATGAAGGATAAAGTAGTCACTTCAGTTGGTCCTTATGCCCTCATTGAAATCCCCCTGCTCAATAGCCGCAGCGATTATCCCTATTTGGATCGTGTTTTACTTGTTTTAGCTAATCGCGAACAACAAATTGAACGTGTTATGCAACGTGATAATTGTAGTAGAACACAAGCCGAGTCAATTCTAGCTGTACAAAGCAATGAAGAGGCTAAGAAAAAATTGGCCGATGATATTATTCTTAATGATAGTACTTTGGATGACTTAGCAAAAAAAATTGAAATTTTACATGGTCAGTATTTACAATTGGCAAGTCAAAAGTCATGATTAACAAAACTTTTTTTGATTACAATACCAGCTAAGGACAGCAATTTTAATGCGCGATGACACAATTACTTTCGAGCTAGCCACACATTTTCTACCCAAAATTGCTTTGCGACTGGAATGTCTTTACCAAACAATCAATCAATCCTGTGAAGAGATTCATCCAGTTATTCATCATTATGCCTTAAAAAATCTTATTGAAATCCTAAGCTTAGTTGAGAAACCTGAACTTAAAAGTCGTTTTTTAAAAGAGTTACTGCGAATTGAGCATGCGCTAATTAAATCTGGTGCAAAGACCTCGCCTGAGCTTTTCAGCCGTCTCCATATTCAAATTCAAATTCTCACACATTTTGTTGGCCGTTTTGGAGACAATATTCACACCAACCCCTTTTTACAATCAATAAAACAAACCCAGCAAACGCAGCTTTTTGATTGTGATTTCCATTCACCACAACTGCTTTTATGGTTGGAATCTGATCCCAGATTAAGACAAAATGACCTTATTAGGTGGTTGGAAACGCTAAAACCCTTGCAAACAACTGTTAGCCTTTATTTAACTCTATTAAGAGATACAGCTGAATTCAACGAGATAGAAATGTTTAATGGCTACTATCAACGCTCCTTACCTCCCAAAACATCCTGTCATCTGATTCTTTTAAAAATTGAGAAATCGTTCGGAATAGTTCCGCGCATGCAATTGGGTCATCATGGTTTAAGCTTGAGGCTCTGTGAGATTTCTTCAATGCGTGAGGTGCGTGAGACAGAAGCAAGGCTTGATTTGGCTTTATGCCAGTTGTAAGGGTTGCCCCTCATCCACCCTATGGGCACCTTCTCCCCGCGAGCGGGTAGAAGGGACTTTTATTTTCCCTTCGCCCCTCCGGGTAGAAGGTGCCCATAGGGCGGATGAGGGGTTTCTAAATTCGAGAAATAACAACAATTCTGTTAAAATCGCCGAACCCTATTTTCAGAGGCTATCCCCTTGTCATTAAAAAGCAACGGCGCTTTTTTTGCAGCACTATCAGGTTTGTTTTTTGGGCTAATTGGCTATTTTGGTATTAGTGTAATAGATGCCAATATTTCTGTGCCAAATATGTTGTTTTGGCGTTTTATGGTGTCCAGTCTTTTTATATTTATCCTATTAATACCCCAACTAAATAAGCCCAAAACAAAACCCATTGAATCAGTAAAAGTAATATTCTACGGGATTGCCTTTTATGGCACGACTTCTATCTGTTATTTCATCTCAGCACAATATATCGGTTCAGGGTTAGCCATGGTTGTTTTTTTTACCTATCCAGCAATTGTCATGCTTATTGATTTTTTACTGTATAAGCAAAAAATCTCTAAGGTTTACTATTTGGCACTTGTCGTGATTTTAATCGGCATGATCTGTCTTGCGAGCGGTAGCAAATTAACCTTTAATTTCATTGGGTTAGCTGTTTCTATCTTGTCAGCGCTCTTATATGCCCTTTATATCATTGCCAGTAAAAACAGTCCTGTGAGCCCCTTAGTTTCAACCTTTTGGGTTTCTATAGGTTCTGCCTTAACCAGCCTTATAGCTGCCTTGATCTATCATTCCTTTACTATTCCTCAGAGTCTATCTGTTTGGCGGAATATTTTAGGGATAGGAATTATCTGTACTGCTCTGCCTATTGTCTTGCTGCTTCAAGGACTGAAACACATCAGTTCTTTGCAAGCTTCAATCATGTCTGTCCTTGAACCTGTTTTTGTAGTGATCTTCGGCATTCTTCTCTTAGGGGAAAAAATTAATTTAATGCAAGCGCTAGGTATAGTTATTCTATTATCTGGTGCTTTACTTAGCCTATTAAGTAATCGTTTTGATAAGTAAGTGCATTAAAATTTTTATATTTTCTTAAGATTTCCTTAACATAAGAAAGTTATATTGGTGCGATAATCCAACTTGGTAAAAATAAAAGCATGAGCCTGAAGCTAAAACAGAAAGGTATTTTCGATGGAAAAATTCTATATAAGGACGTCAATAATCCAGGGGAAAATGATTGTGGATTTTATTCCTTTGCAATGGGTTTAATTAACATTATCCAAAGAGATCTAGCTAAAGGAAATAATGCTCCTGAACAGCTTAGGATCTTAAATGCGGTTAGTAACGCAAAAAATAAATACACTGCTGATGATTTTACAAATTTTAGCTACAACTTACGCAATAGAGCCGATCGAGCCCTGTTATCGAAGCTCAAATCTGATTTAAGGCAAATATTACACAATCAATATCTGCAAGAAATTTATCACAACAGCGTCTATATTGAGGGCCGTGCTGATGGCTTGAGCTCCAGCATGCCTTTTGTACAGTTTTTAGAAGTCTTTAACAGTTATCATCATAAGGCTCGTATCGCAAAAAAATGGAACTTGCTTTATCAGAATGAAGAACTCAAGCATTTTGCCAAACAACTTGCCTATGACTTAGCCGATGAGCGAGATCCCTTCCTGCTTAATCGTGCTGCAGAACGAGCTTTCTTAGAGGATCTCTATGGTGAAGATTACCTTGACCAAACGATGGTTCCTTGGAAAGAGACTTTAGCTGTTCAACCAAATGAGCAATTAGAATTAGCTCAAGCAGATAAAGATCTACTGGCAAAATTCAAAAAATTTCAAATGGTTGTGGAAGACTTTTACACTAGCCGCCTCTCACATCGACATTTAGAACAAGGCTTTCCGTATAAGCGAGAAGCTCTTCTTTATGCCAGAGAATTACGTGAGCGTAAACGAGCACTAAAACATCAGCAAGTCAAAATCCTCCTTGGTGACGAGCTCTTAGATCAAGACGATCTTGAAGCTGAAACTCTTTATTATCAGATTGTCGATGCTGAAAATAATGTGGTCCGAGTATACTCGCCCTACTTCGAACAAAGCTATCAATTAGCTGACGCCAAAGCACAGGATTTAATTAAGCAAGTAAGTGCTCACTTAAGCGTAGATGAAGAATTAACTATTGATAATGATATTCCTGATTTATTTAAACAACTGCTTGCTAAAGCAAATGATACGATTGATCAAGAAATTATACTTAAAAGTGTTCCCGACAAATTCCTTGAACTTTATGCTAAGTCAGAATTTAATTTAGGCCTCGACCAGCTTGATGACGAACAACAACTTCGTATTGGGGAAGTTTCTCGCTTATTAAATCTAGGGCTAACTGTTCCTCTCAGCTACCCTGCTAAAGAGAACCTGCGCAGCCTCAAGGCAGTAGAGCTTCAAATACAAGAGACGTCAATCATTGCCAACGCCTTAGCCTATATAAAAGAAGACAGAGAATGGTTAGCCACGGATCATGATCTGAAATATCTAGCAGATCTTTTCAAAGTACATTTAGAAATCCTTGAGAATGGCCGCAATACAGAACGCTCCCGGGGAGCTAATCCCTTTGCCAGACCGAGGATAACAATTAATAACTTAGGCAATTATCATTGGACCACCCGCCTTAGTGTTGGCTACCAGACATCTAAGGATAGTTTGAAATATGCAGGCTGGGTTTATAAGAAAGCAACTCTTGATAAAGAGGAAATAAAAGCCTTGCTGCTAACCTATACCACTGGCTTTATCTCGTTTTTTGGTAGAGCCCATCTGCAAAAGGCGAATGAGCTTATCGCCAGATGTAATGATGAGCAAAGCAGTGTTGCAGATATCATGACAGATTTTCGTGGGTACATGTACGCCCAGGAATATATTCCAGGCGACAGCTTTTTAAAACGATTTGAATACCTGGATGCTCGTCACCGTACTATAGAAGATGTTCTCTTGACTAAAAGAGATATTGAACGAGTTTTTGCAAATTATATTCATAGTGGCTACATTAGAAACCACCTGGTTGAAGCACGAAGAATCATTGGTGATTGTAGGGATCCAGAAATGGACATTAATGAAATCTGTTTAGCAATAGAAGACTATGTTGAAAAAACTCAATTTAATAGCGACAGCAGCTTTATGGACTGTGTCAGAGAAGTCCGAGACTTAAAACAATTCGCGGATAGACATGAGGTTGATGATGAACACTCTCTACCACTAAATTCGATATTCTAATAGTACTGTAGCCTACATCTCGTCATCCTGAGCGTAGCGAAGGATGACGGGCATTGAGTGAAGTTTCTGTAAGCTTACAGAAACTTCACTGGGTTATTTGACTCACCGTAGTTGTGCCCCTCTTAGAGAAGGGAAATCAGGTGCAAGTTTTTGCATGTCTCCTTTTAAGAGTCGAGCCGCACTACAATAAAAACCTTGAGCATTATCTTGGAAAAATAAGGAGGTTTTATTAGTTGAATTAGTTTGAGCCTCTTGAAGAGTCGAATTAATTGTATTAATTAGATCCATGTCATAGGTATCTGATTTTTGCGCCCGGTCAATAAGTTTGAGAATTTTACTAATTGGACAAGGCAGTCTTAACTCCTCTTTATTTGCATCAATAATAAACTTAGAGTCTTTATGTTGTTCTTTTAGTATGGAAGTATTTTCTGAATATATTCAAAAGAAGAATCATCTATAACGCTATAAACTAAAATAAATACTTCATTACCATTACGCCCCTCATTCTTAGTGTTCTTCTCGATGTGATCCTCTTGTGCTAAAATTGGGCGAATTTGGATAATTTCTCGTTGCATTAGGATCATTTTCTTTGCGTCTTAAATAGTCTTCTTCAAGTACCCTTAAGTGCTCTGACCATTGAGGTTTTTTTACTAAGGTTCATACCCCAACACCATCTTGGCCTACAAATCTTACACTTATTGGTTGTGCTTCAGTTTTGTTCAACATAATTAAGTCCTTATCAATAAACTCTCGTTTATCATGACAAGGCTAGCTTAGAGAAAGCTTAATAGGCCTGCACATAGTTACTATGTTAGAGATGGCGCTTGTGAATTTTTAATAATGCTGAACACTCATGATTTATTCAACAAAGCCCCTGAAGGGCAAAAGGAGGAAAAAGAGTCCCTTCTCCCCGCGAGCGGGGAGAAGGTGCCCGAAGGACGGATGAGGGGCTGTTGGTTCGAAGTTCCTTTCTGATATTTGCCCCAAAGGGGCTGCGTTGCTCAACCTCTTTGGGGGCATGTCTAGCCGCAGTACGTAGGCATGAGAAACTTAGCCTGACGGCTATGGCTATTAAGCCCAGCATGTGTGTTTAGATTAAAGGCTATAATACAATTCAAACTCAAATGGATGTGGCAGCATGCGTAACATTTGAATTTCCTCTTCCTTCAGTGCAATGTAAGAATTAATAAAATCTTTCGAGAACACATCGCCCTGTAATAAGAACTCATGCCCTTCTTTGAGATATTGCATCGCTTGTTCCAGAGAATTACAAACAGTCGGTACATCAACTAATTCCTCTGGTGGTAAATCGTATAAATCCTTATCCATCGGTTGACCAGGATGTATTTTCTTTTGAATTCCATCTAGTCCAGCCATCATCATTGCCGAGAAAGCCAGATAGGGATTAGCCATTGGGTCAGGAAATCGGACTTCGATACGGCGAGCTTTGGGGCTACTAACGTGTGGAATACGAATGGCAGCTGAACGATTACGTGCTGAATAGGCTAATAAAACAGGCGCCTCAAAACCAGGAACCAAGCGCTTATAACTGTTAGTTGCAGGGTTAGTAAAAGCATTTAATGCCCGCGCGTGTTTAATAATGCCACCAATATAATAAAGAGCAGTCTCAGATAAACCTGCATATTGGTCGCCGGCAAAAAGATTCACGCCATCTTTCATTAGCGATTGATGGCAATGCATACCATTACCATTGTCACCAACTAAAGGCTTGGGCATAAAGGTCGCAGTTTTGCCGTAATTATGCGCCACGTTTTGCACAACATATTTTAAAATCTGTAATTCGTCTGCTTTCTTGGTTAAAGAATTAAAGCGGGTGGCGACTTCACATTGGTTAGCTGTTGCTACCTCATGATGATGAGCCTCAACAACCATTCCCAAAGCTTCCAGGGTCAAACAGATAGCTGAACGAATATCCTGTGAAGAATCAACGGGTGGAACTGGGAAATATCCCCCTTTGACGCTAGGTCTATGGCCAATATTACCGCCTTCCATTATTTTCCCTGAGTTCCAATGCCCTTCTGCAGAATCAAGCTGGTAAAAGGCACCGCGCATGCCGATTTCAGAACGAACATCGTCAAAGATAAAGAATTCTGGCTCAGGACCAAAAAAGGCTTTATCAGCAATCCCTGTTGACTGCAGATAAGCCTCCGCACGCCTTGCAATAGATCGAGGGTCGCGATCATAGCCAAGGGTTGTTTGGGGATCGACAACATTACAACGGATGATCAGGGTATTATCTTGATAAAAAGGATCAGGAAGAATTGTATCTAAATCAGGAATAAGTGCTAAGTCTGACTGATGGATTTTTTGCCAACCTTTGATTGAGGAACCATCAAACATTTTGCCATTTTCGATGAAATCATCATCAATAGCCGATATAGGAACCGTAATATGCTGTTCTTTTCCACGCGTGTCGGTGAAACGTAAGTCAATAAATTTAGCATCATGTTCTTTAATTGCCGCATGCACTACACTGTTACTCATTGATCATCTCCAAGATTGACTAGTAAGCAAGTCTGGCCCAAGTGACTTGTGAAGTTTAATAGATTAAACTAAATCTTATTAAAACTGAATGTAATTCTTATGGGTGCCTACCAGTATCAAGCGTTGAATAAATCTGGCAGTTCTAGCAAAGGGGTCATCGAAGCCGATTCCGAACGACAAGCACGACAACTATTGCGTGAACAAGGTCTCGTTCCTACTCATATTCGTCCTCTGGCTAAGCAACAACAATCCCGTAAAAAAGATAAGATCTCAGCACAGGACCTGGCTTTGCTAACTCGCCAATTAGCAACCCTGCTCGCAGCAGGTATTCCTGTTGAAGAATCTCTTCGCGGGGTGAGTGAACAAACAGAAAAAGACAGGGTTCGTGGTTTGATCATTGGTGTTCGCTCAAAAGTGCTTGAAGGTTATGCTCTGGCGCAGGCTATGGGTGAGTTTCCCAATGCCTTTCCTGAATTGTATCGGGCTACAGTTGGTGCTGGTGAACAAACGGGGCGCTTAGATTTAGTCTTGGAAAAACTTGCTGATTATACGGAAAACCAGCAAGGTACAAAGCAAAAAATTCAACAGGCACTAATCTACCCTATTTTAATGATTGTTGTTTCAACAGGCATTATCAGTTTCCTGTTAGCTTTTGTAGTACCAAAAATCATTGAGGTTTTTAGCAGTAGCGGCCAATCGCTTCCGGCGATGACCCAAGTTCTTATTACCCTGAGTGACCTGATTAAGTCTTATGGACTCATCATCCTAGGCGTTTTTGTTGCCTTGCTAGCAGGCTTCAAAAAAAGCCTGGCTAATCTAAAAGTACGCACCGTCTGGCATAAGATTTTACTCAAGCTACCTATCACTTCCTACCTGGTACGCTCGGTAAACGTCGCCCGCTATATCCATACCTTTGGAATATTATTTGCTGCAGGTGTGAGTGTTCTTGAGACGATGCGCGTTTCCGCAAGCCTGCTTACCAATCTAATAATGCGCAATGCCTTTGACATCGCAGCTAACCGCGTTCGTGAAGGTGCTGCAATCAGTCAGTCTTTAAAGGATACAGGTTTCTTAAATCCAATGGCGGTTCATTTGATAGCCAGTGGCGAGAAAAGCGGACAAATTGCCTCGATGATGGAAAAAGCTGCTTCCCACATGGATAATGAAGTGAAACGCTTGATCGACACGGCCTTAACCCTTCTTGAGCCGTTAGTCATACTTTTCATGGGGGCTGTCGTGCTGTTTATTGTTTTGGCTACACTCTTACCTGTTTTCTCCATGGAACAACTGGTTGGATAGTAGTAGAATCGACAGCGATATTATTTTTGGATGAGGTTTTTAATGAGTAAGCAAAGTGGTTTTTCTTTAATTGAAATTATGGTTGTTGTGGTGATTTTAGGAATTCTTGCATCCATCGTAGTTCCCAAGATTATCAGTCGTCCAGATGAAGCGCGAGTTGTCAAAGCCAAGCAAGATGTTCTCGCTATTCAGAACGCGCTCGATCTTTATAAACTTGATAATGGTGTTTATCCCTCTACCGATCAGGGTCTAGTCGCTTTGGTAGAAAAGCCAAACTCTAACCCTGCCCCACGCGATTGGAAGCAATACTTGAAATCCTTACCTAAGGATCCCTGGGGACGTGATTATTTATATTTGAATCCTGGTGAGCATGGTGATGTTGATGTCTTTACCTATGGTGCTGATGGTCAGCCTGGTGGAACCGGTATTAATGCGGAAATAGGTAATTGGGATGCGCGCTAAGCGTGGTTTTACCCTGATTGAAATTTTAGTTGTAGTGATTATTATGGGCATTACCGTTGGTTTTGCCCTGCTTGCTTTCGGTGATTTCGGAGCAAGCCGACGAGCTACTTTAGCAGCAGAACAATTCTCATCGTTTATCAAGCTCGCCCAGGAGCAGGCAATCATTGAGGGAAGCACGTTGGGGATTGATATCAATAATTCTGGATATTCAAGCTATCGTTTTGTACAAGGTCGATGGCAGCAAATATCCGGCTCTAATGTTTTCCGCAGCCATAATTTTCCTGACAATGTGACAGCCAACTTGAGGCTCGGTATTAGAAAATCTAATAGTAAAGACCCTAGTATAATTATTAGCGCCTCGGGCGATGTATCTAGCTTTGTCATTGATTTTGGCACGAACAGAAATTCAGTCGTTACAAGCTTGAGCAACCGAGATGGCCAATTAAAACTACAACAACCGAAAAATTAAGATGACTAACCAGCAAAAATTAAAGGGATTTACGCTTATAGAAGTTTTGCTAGCCATGGCCGTTATCGCAATTGCCCTAACCGCTTTATTGAAAGCAACCGCACAGAATGTGGTCAACACCCAACGAATAAAGGAGAAGGCGATCAGTCATTGGATTGCTATGCAAGGGGTGGCCATGGTTCAACTAGATGTAGTGCAGATTCGCTCTAATCAGGAAGTAACAAAACTTACCTCAATGCTTGGCCAACGATGGTATTGGCGTGCCAAACTCAGTCGTACCCCTATAAAATCTTTAGAACAAATTACTATCACTGTCAGTAAAAATCAGGCTGGCCCCTTCCAGGATCCACTGATTGCCTTTAGGTATCATCCATGAAGAAAATAGCGGGTTTCACACTTCTGGAAATTTTAATAGCCCTTGCGGTTTTTGCGATTATTGCAACGATTACCTCATCGACCCTTTACCAAACCTTCAATACCAAGACCCGCCTTACCGAACAAACAGAGCGGCTCAATTCTTTGCAATTAGCCCTCATCTTGCTTGAACGGGATACACAACAAATTATTTTAAGAGATGTCCGTAACGATGAATCGCATGTCTATCCAGCCTTTATCGGCGAGTCGCAGTATTTTGAATTTACTCGAACGGGGATTGCTAACCCCGGTAGCATTAACAAGCAAAGTATTCTCCAACGGGTAGCTATCTTATGTAAAGGGAATAAACTTGTTCGACGTAGCTGGCCTACTCTCGACACGACAAGCCGTAATTCCTATGAGGATAAGGTATTAATTGATCAGATTTCAGGCTGCGATTTCGCTTATCTAAATAATAACTTACAGTCTTTAAAAGAATGGCATGCGAATGCCGTTCAAGCTAATCAAAAAGTAGAACCCATGCCCAAGGCTATTCAAATGAATCTTAAGTTGGAATGGGGAAAATTGAACTATCTCTTTGTCATTCCGGGGGCCTTATATGCAGGTTAAAAGAAGAGATAAAGGAACAGCCCTCATTTCGGCCTTATTCATCATGACGCTGGTAGCCATCGTAGCAACAGCGATGAGTACCCGCTTGCAATTAGATATTTATCGCACAAGACTGACTATTAACGGTGATAAGCTGAACCTTGCCTCGCAAGCTGTTGCATTTTGGGCTCTAACTGAGATATCGGCTCCTAAGCTCAAGTTTACACATAGCGATAACTCAGGGAAGTTAGCTGATTTTCCCAAAAAACTACAAGGCATTTATCCTGATGCTACTATAGATGGTGCACTTTACGATTTACAGGGGCGCTTCAACTTAAACGATGTTAGTGATAAAAAATACCAATTTACCTTTCAAGAACTCCTTAAAAATATTGCCGCAAAACTGGAACAAAATCAGCGGAATGCATTGACTGCCTCCCTGATTAGTTGGATAAGCCCTTATCAACCAGGGCAGGCTGATGTCGATCTTAGCTACTATCTAAAACAAAAACCGCCCTATTATCCTGCTCATCAATTTATGGTAAATATTTCTGAGTTCAGACTGCTTTCAGGGGTAAGTGCCAAACTTTATCTGAGCTTAAAAGATTATCTGACCACCCTACCCGAGGTAACACCGATTAATATTAATACAGCCTCCAAACCTGTTTTGATGTCCTTAGGGATGGGTTTAACTGGCAGTCAGGTTGATGAGTTAATTGCCGCTCGCGGTAAAAAAGGCATTCAGGATCTCACTAAAATTAATCCTCTGTTAGAAAAACTGCATATCCGTAGTGAACAAGTCACTATTGAAAGTAAGTACTACCTGAGTATTTCCAACGTCCACACAGAAAATTTAAGTCTTACTAGATACTCAGTACTCAAGCGCGAAAAAGATAAACAAGGCAAAATTACAGTGAGTTTAATTAGTGAAGGTTTGAATTCTTTTGAATGAGTAGTTGTTGAATGAAGCTTTTATTAACCCCTCATCCGCCCTTCGGGCACCTTCTCCCCTCCAAGAGGAGAAGGGAAAAATCTGGGGACTTCGACTCCTTGGAGGAGAGTGAGGGCGATGGCAGAGGTATTCTTAAAAGTCGTAGAAATTCGGATTAGGATGATTTTAGTTTATTCTATTTAAAAACAGTCATAGGGATGATGAAAAATGAGACATGGCATACAAGTTCTATTAGCCTCAATCCTGTTAACGCATAACTGCAGCAGCTATTCTGAGGACGAACCTGTAGTACTACCAATGTTTTTAGTAACTCCGATAGTAAAAGCCCCAGCAGTAATTTATTCTGGGCAGATCGTTACAGCAAGTTATCGCATATCTAATAATTCGCCTAATCTTCTAAAAAACAGTGGTTTGGTTAATGCCCCCTTTGGCTTAACTCAGGCTACAGGACCCGGTTTATGTAGCAAACCCTTTACTCTAAAACCAGGATCTAGTTGTTTACTTAAATTGCAAATTGTGGCTAATGAATTAAAGACCAATCTAATTGGGGGGCCTCTTATTTGCAGCAGCCCAGCCAATCCACTTTATTGCGCAGGCCCATCTGCTGGCAATGAGCTCAATATTATAAAAGAGAATAATCCTCCGCCGTCCACTGTTAGAATAACTGTTAGTGGTGATGAACATGAGCATTTCTTGCCTAATACCATACAAACTGTCTCCTATGGAGCGACACAAACTTTCATAGTAACTGCCAATCCAGGTTATACCCTTGACCAAGAGACTGGCGGGAATTGTATGAAAGGCTCTTGGTCTGGTAACAATTACACCACCGGAGCAGTGACTTATCCCTGCACCTTGAATTTCAAAGCCCTAATAAACAGTTATGCTCTATCAACCTCTGGCGAGAATCTAAAAGTAAGTCCATCATCAGTCTTAGTCCAATATGAGGGGAAACAAGCATTCACAGTCAGTGCAGACTCAAAATACAATTTATCGCCAGAAGTTAGTGGCAACTGCCCTGCCGGCTCTTGGCATGAGAATACTTATACTACTGGGGCGATAACAACAGCCTGCTTAGTGATCTTTAGCGCAATTGCTAAGACAGTACCTAATGCTCCAACCAATATTACTACTCAGCCAGCAAATTCAACTGTAACCCTAAGCTGGACACCGCCGGCAAATGATGGCGGCTCTAAAATTACAGGCTATATTGCTACTTCATCACCAGCAGGCCTAACCTGCTCAGCAAAAGATGCTACTAAGTGTGCAATTACAAACCTAACAAATGGCACAGCTTATACGTTCACAGTTAAGGCAATAAATGAAATTGGTATGGGACCTGACTCCTTTCCTTCTGGTCCAACAACCCCCGCAACCCGGCCAAGTGCTCCTGAGAGTGTAACTGCTGCAGCAACTAATGCTGCGGCTCTTCTCAATTGGACCAAGCCAACAACTGATGGCGGCGCAGCGATTACTAGCTATCTAATTACTCCCTATATCGGAACGAAAGCTCAGGTAGCAATAACCTTCAAGAGCAATGCTTTAACCACTACTATAAAGGGGCTTAACAATGATACTGCTTATACCTTTACAGTCTCTGCAATTAATGCAATGGGGGCGGGGGGGCCCTCAACTCACTCAAATGAGGTTACTCCTTTGGCACCAAGTACAGGAAAAAATAATTAGTTTAATGCTGTCATTGTGCCGAATCTGGCAAGATCGAGGGGGTAGACCAGCCATGCTTAAGTTGTAATAGTTCAGCCCTATCACTCTAACGCAGCGACATCCGGAGCGCAGCGAAGGATCTCCGGGATTAGCACGGTGCCACATTCAGGAGATCCTTCGCTGCGCTCTGGATGACGTAGTGCTAAGACACGGTTCTATCTAATCATCGTCCTCTTCATTCTCAGAACCAGGAGCAGGTATTTTAGATTTCAATTGATTAAAATAAGCATCGCCTGCTTGAACATCCTCCAGGCTTAAGGTCGGTTCAAGTTGCGATAGCTCTTTAGCGGCCTGCTCATTTTTATTTTGAGCAGCGATTTTTAACCAAGCATAAGCCTTAGGTAAGTCTTTACCAACACCTAAGCCTGCCATATACAAATAGCCTAATTTGCCTTGAGCAAGAGGATTACCCCGCTCTGCTGATTTTCCAAACCAAAAGGCTGCTTGCTCATAATCTTTATCAACACCCTGACCTGTCAGAAACAGTTGCCCTAGCTCTTCCTGAGCAATATTATTGCCCTGTTCTGCCGAAGCCTGATACCAATATGCTGCTTTCTGTGCATCAGCATCTACACCTAAGCCATTGAGGTATTGATAGGCTAGATAAGCCTGAGCATTTTTATGTCCTTGATTGGCGGCATTTGTAAACCAATAGGTTGCTGCGCGTTGATCGGGAGCAACCCCGTATTTGCCTGTGTATAAAAGTGCAAGACTATATTGACCCTTTGCATCGCCTTGCTCAGCCGCTTTTTGGTACCAGTACTGAGCTTGTTCCACATTCTTGCTGGTTCCGACACCCATCATATATTGATAAGCGAGATTAACCTGAGCCCTTGCATAACCTTGTTCTGCGGATTTTTTAAACCACTCATAAGATTTAGGGTCATCTTGTGTTACCCCATCACCAACCGCATACATGAGGCCAATATTTCTTTGGGCAATTGGATTACCCTGTTTGGCCGCCTTCATGTACCAATCAAAAGCCTGACGCAAATCACGTTTGACTCCCTCACCATTATCGTAAAGAAATCCCAAACTTAATTCTGCCAAGGCATTGTTCTTATCGGCTGCCTTACGGTACCAATCAGCAGCTTTAGAGGTATCTTTATTGACACCATAGCCATATTGATACATTCGCCCAAGCACATACATTGCATCATTATTGCCGTCTTTTGCAGCCTGTATGAGATGAGGATAAGCAGTTGTGTAATCACCGTTTTCGTAAGCTGAAAAACCAACTATTACATCCGCGAAAACTGAGTTAATGTAAAAACATGCAGCGAGTATTAGTATCCGCACGTTTTCCCCTTAATAATCCCTTCTACTTAAAATAGTAGGATATTTGCACAGCAAAGCAAATAAATAACCATATAATTTTTAGGAAAATATTCGTCTTATACACTAGATTACATCTTTGTACGGGACAAAACATAGAAATCCACTAACTAGCTCCGAATCCCCGCGGCTTGACCCATAGGTATCTACACAAGTGTCTGTAATAGATGAGCCCTGCCCCCCTAAGCCACGTCATCCAGAGCGCAGCGAAGGATCTCCTGAATGTGGCACGGTGCTAATCCCGGAGATCCTTCGCTGCGCTCTGGATGACGTAATGTTGAAACAAGGAAGGACGTGACCTTATTACAGACACTTGTGTAGATACCTATGGGCTTGACCGCGGGGTCTATGTATCTTTAGCCACAGGCAGATCCCGCGGTCAAGCCGCGGGAATTCGAGTTTTCTCTGAGATTTCACATTTTTTGTCCCGTACAAAGAGGTTACATATTTAACGTCAGTTATTTAATAATGTAATCGATGGAATTGAAGTGACACTGTTTTTTTCTCTTATGTTGTTTATAAGCGTTCTTAATTCCTGTTTATTATTGAGTAACCGCTCGTATTTGACATGTGAGACTATCTCATAGGGTAAGTAAATGTAATCATCAGTTCCTACAATTTTGTGACTAAGAAAAATTAAGCGTCGGCCCCCAGCTTGCTTGCATTTTACACTTAGGCAATTCAGGCCATATATTTTTATCCCATTTTGACCAAGACTGTCTTGCGTTAGAATTTTTTGCCTTAACGCAACTTCCTTAAAAAGATCAAATTCTTCTTTAGGCTCTATTTCAATATCCAAACTAATATATAAGTTACTGGTATTATTTAAGCAATATGCTGAAATATCAATCTCTTGGCTGTTATATTGAACCCTTAAGGAAAGTGAGGTTTGTTCAGAAGGATATGTTGCAACGGTATTCTGATGTTCGTTGCTATGTGTTTCTGAACTCGCACGATTTCGATGTTGTTCTAACCGTTTGTTAGCCGCTTCTATTTGTTGTTTTGCCCTGCTTTTATATTCAGCAGTAACATCATCTTTATTCGGTAGTGTTTCTTCAGCAAAAAATCGAGATGAATAAGTTTGGATAGTTTCTGAGGAGTTTTTAGAAGATGATAAAGAGAGGGCCGTAGTAGTTTTATTTGTATTATCAACAGAACTGCTATTGTCTTGAGGAAAGACAGAAGAGGAATGGGATTGGGGAACAGAAGATAAGGATATAGGTACTGTATAACTCGGTTTCGACTGAATGGATAGCAACTCAAGTTTTATCTTCAAAGAGGCGCAAGCATTTGTGAGGGTTTTTCTATTTAATGTGTAAATTTGCTCAATCTCATCCCCCTCTTTAAAATGATTTTCTATATTATGTAAAAAAGTTGAAACTTGATGAGTTATTATTAAGTTTTCTGCGTGTTCCTTTCCCATTAATAATTGTTGAGAAGTTTCATCGATTTCTAAGAATGCTTCTGAAATTTTATTAAGCAAAACAATGACTGTTTGACCGCGCGCGAATAACTGTTTATAGAGAGGTAATTATTCCTCAAATGAGTCTAATGCATCTTCAAAAAGGCTGAAACAACTTGAGTACAAGTTCCAAGCTTTAATAGGGGAAAGTTTATTTTCCTTTATCTTTTCTTCGATTAATTTCAAGTAAAAATCTACATCCACTCGTAAGGTATTTATCTCATCTGCTATCTCAAGTTTCGCAAAATCCGATGTTAAATAACTTTTCCTTGAATATTTACCAATTATGAATTGGTTCATTCTATTAGTAAGTGTGATGAAGCCAGCCTTATCCTCAGATTTTATTTTACAATATTCAGCTTCTAGGAAACTCATTAGCTGATTTAAAATAGAGAACATAGGCTGCGAATAGTCAATAAAAGGGAAAAGCTTTTTAAATTCATCATGAAATAGTACTTTATCTATAAGATAAGCACGTAAAAATACTATTTTTTCATTCAAATAAGGCTTAGGCTGTATTGCTTCAATCAAAGAATTATTGTCACTTAAAGCCATTAAATTGCTGGAAAATTGAAACACAATTCGTTCGTCAGACGTTTTTTTATCTGAAATGTTGAGAACCTTTTTGAGATCAGTTTCAATTGTAATCACAGGGATTTTTGGTTTTTTATCAGCTTTATACCCCATGTTTTTTTTGGCTGCTTTAGTAAAAAATTCCTTTGCAGTGCTCTGGATCCATGCTCTTGTATTATTCGGAATCTCTACTTCACATGAGACGATGATAGTAACTTTCTTGCCACTATCCTCAACTAAAGATTGGAATTTAGATGGATAGGGTGCCCTGGTGTTTTTTGTACAGGATAGGGCTAATCCAGTGCAAAGTTCGTCTGCTAATCTGACTATCTCATTGAATGTGTTTGCTGGGTTGAAGGAATCAATCGATCTCTTATTTTTCATTAAAATTGTTCCAAATTTACTAAATGGTTATCGTATTAGTGAAAAGGGGTAGGAAAACAAAATCTGTCACAATCACGAGCATGTTGCCCGAGCAAATATAAATTGAATTGAGCATAGATTAACAGTGAATTGTTTTCATGGGCTATTCCATGATGGAATGAGATTAGTGGGAGGGATGATTCATTAGGTTAAAACTGGAATGACTCATTCCTAAAATTCAACGCGTCTTAAATTGGTCTGGGCTGGTGAACTCCCGAATAATAAAATAATTGATGAGCATTTCATTAATGGGCTTAGTCTGCTGTATAAAATATATATTTCACGAAGAGTGGACTTAATCGTGCTCTAGAATCTATTGCGACAATGATTAGTGATTCTGAAAACCAACATTCTAGGTCACTACAAAATAACTAATAAGTCTGGTAGGAGTCTAATATGTCGAAACCCTATTGGGAAAGGGTATATAATCGCAAATTTTAAACCGTTTAAGGACAACTTAATGACTAAGCTCCCACAATGCCCACAGTGTAATTCAGAATATACCTATGAAGATGGTGAACTTTATATTTGCCCTGAATGTGCTCATGAATGGACAAAAAACTCAACTGAAACGATGGATGACACAGGATTAGTCATCAAAGATGCGAACGGTAATCTTTTACAAGATGGTGATACGGTTACGGTTATAAAAGATTTGAAGGTAAAGGGTTCATCACTTGTCGTAAAGGTAGGTACGAAGGTTAAGAATATTAGACTGGTTTCTGGTGATCATGATATTGATTGTAAGATTGATGGCATTGGCCCAATGAAATTAAAATCAGAATTTGTGAAGAAGACTTAAGGGTTTAAGAACCCTCATCCGCCCTTCGGGCACCTTCTCCCTAAATTCCCTTCGCCCCTATGGGCTTTAGCCGCTGCCATTAAGTTAAGGGTATTTGTCATTCCCGCGAAGGAGGTAAACCATTTCTACATTGGCACTCTGCTTAGCAAGAAATAGTTTCCCGCCTTCGCGGGAATGACAATACCTTCCTTAACTTAATGGCAGCGGGGGCTTTAGCTACCCCACAATGCTGGATTAAATATGATCAACATGATAATGTGCCGCCCGTTTTTAATCCAGGAACGAATTAATGCTCTCAATCGAAATCATAATCAACAAGATTATTGCTCTCTCTAACACAGATACATCCCTTGATCTAAGTCAAACTGACTTTTATGCTGTGGCGCATGCAGATTTATTAGCAACCTTGATCACTATTTCAGAAACCATCACTGATTTGGATTTAAGCTGGAATTTTCCTGGCGATAAAAGCCTCGCTGAATTAAAAGAATTATTTCGATCTCTTCCTAAAGGACTAAAACGCATTGACTTAAGTGGTCAGTCCCTTCATCTTCGCCCCTATTCAGATTTAATCCAACTCATTGAATGCATTTCACCTGAAATAGAGATTAGAGTGGAATATAAACCCTTACAACTCTTTATCCGCTTTCTGAGGAATGATAGTAACTTAGGCAACGCAGAAAAAGCCCGTGCATTTTTAAGCGCTCTGGGTATAAAAGACAACGATGAGGTATGGGTGTTTTTTAGTAAGCATATTGATGGCCTAACTCAAGCTAGTCCAGTTGCTCAACCCTCTTCGCCTCCAGAACATCAAACCAGCCAACAATGGGATCAGATGTTAGAGGAGCTCAATATCCCCACAGCCAAGGTCTACGTTCCAAAGAAAATACAGTCTGAAACCCCAGTCAAATTAAGGCAATTATTGGAACAGTATAAGGCTCAGCCCAACATGTCTCAGATTATTGATTTAATGACTAGTATCTGCGATGAAATAGACTATCTGTCTCAGGATTTGGTTTTTTATCCCTCAATTGACAGCATCTATATTATTAATCCCCAAGAAATTGGTTCGAATAATCCTTTACAGTTTCGCTTCTGCCCTTCAGCACGGAAGCTGACAACTGAGTTAGCCTCAGGTATTGAGCGCCATGTCGTTCATCGTCGTATGCTTGCCCAGCTCTTTTTACTAGTTGGCGCTCAAACTACCCAATTAAATGACCCTAAACTCGCAGCCAAAATAAAGCATGGCTGGTCACATTCACCAGCATTTATGACCCTCTTTTCTGAACTTTGGAAAGCAGGTACCCACAATGGCACAAAAAAAATAATAGAGCTTTCCCCTAGCCTTCAAGCCCTAGCTCAAATCAGATCACAAGAGAAAAATAACTATAAGATAGAGCAAGTACCCGGCTTAATTTCTGGGCTCACTTGCCATGGCAGTAGTACCATGCATAAAAATGCTGTAGATGGTTTATGGCGTTTTTTCCTAAGCGCGACAAAGAAGGAAAAAGTACAAACCATTTATCTGCTTAGTCATTGTATTGAGCTTCTTGTTCCCCAAGTATCAGGCCCTACTTCAATACCAGATCCAGCTTCCGCAACCCGGAGTGCATTTTGGATTCAGCGGATGCTACTCATTGCAGCGGTTTTACAGGGAATAGAACAAAGCGGTGATTATGAACTCTTACAACAAGTCCAACAACGCTTGATAGAAGCCGATATCGGCAAACAACTGGATGGCAGAGTTGCTAGCAATAATAGCAAGTTCAATCTAAAGGTCCTCTTAGCTATGACCCTTGTTACTGTGCGGATGGCTTTGCAAAATAACACCATGCGCTCAAGATTCATTTTCGACTACAGTGTTCGTAAAATGTCATCATTTCTCTTGCAAGCCATACCTAAAAGCTATATCCAAGAAAATGATGCTTATCGCTATATCCTAATAATGCTGGTTATGTCTGATTTTAGTTCTTGGTTAAACATCAAGGATCCTATAGATAATAAACTGCAAGCAATCTGGTCCAAGGCTAGTGAAGAGCTATTTTTGCAGGATGTACTGCCTGCTTGCCCCACATCGCTTTCACCAGGCACAGCCAAAGCTATTGTTTCTAAACTGGAAGCGATTGTAGTCAGAATGATTCAACAGAAGGAGTATGGAACTGAACAAGGCCTGAATAAGCTACAGTACTGCCTGGATCATCTCTCCACTTTTGCCTGGAATGGCCAGGAACAAGCTGCTCGCCTCTCATATAAGTCCCTCTATCAAAGCCATTTTACGTCCTTAATATTTAGGAATCCGCGGCATACGCTTTTCTATGATGGCAGCCAACAGCAGTTTCCGGTTTCACCTAGCTTAAATTTTTTATGTGAGTGGATGGATAGCGCAGCATTTCAGCCTAATGTTTTGCAAGCACCGGTAGTGCGCCGACAATTTAAATCTAGTCTCAGAACACATGATTTTGTCGGAATTGTAGAAAGCCATAAGCTTTCAATAATGAGCATGCCTGCCCCCTTCAAAGCTGGCGCTCCTCTGAATAAGGATGCTGTCTTCTTAGCGCTTCCAGCAAATAGTGGCGTGGCCTATTACGCACCAGCGGGGGTGCCAAATCTCAATTTAGTGCAATCCTTAGGTGAAGAAGAACTCCGAGCCCGAGGTATCCAGTTTAGACCACTAAACTTAACTACAACTCAACGTATCTGCTCTGTTGTCGATCCTAAGGAACACATAGGAACCCAAGGTTTATTTGAGGTGCGTGTTTTCGATGCAGGAGAGCATCGAAAACTGCTGATTGGTTTAACCTGGGACAAGGGCTTAGATGGAGACCCTTGTTTGCCCGGTAGCACCGCTACCTCCCTTGCTCTTGATTGTGCAACAGGGCATATCAAATACCTGGATGACGCAGGAAAACAGCTTGAGTTGCCTTATACAAAGCCAATTCATAGCGGCGATAAGGTTTGGATAGGCATCTGTAACAACCAAGTCTATTTTGCTGTTAACGAAACCTTTTATCCGCCTATCCCCAATTTAGAGCTTCCTCTTGGTGCCGACGTTCATCCTTTAATGCGTTTTGCTGATCTTGGTATCAAAATTTCAACCGAGGTAATGACTTCACCTTGGGATCTGAGGGTTGATGCGAATAAGGTTTCAATCCATGCAACTACAAATCCCCTTGCCTATGCCTTTTACTCAGCAGGGATTAAAGTCAAATTTTGTCCTCATTATCATGCTAAACAGAATCCACGCCAGCAAGAGCCATCTCAACTAACCAAGCTCTTGCAAAGTCCTCAGCAACTTGCAGACTTGCCTGATGAAGCCTTGCGAGTGATTTTGATGATTGTTCTTGCTCATAAAGAATGTATTAGGAATAGCTGCCCTGCAACAGAGACTCTACGGGTTACAAAAGCGAATATTATTGCCGCAGCTCAACCTAATAAGAACTCTTCTGCTAGGGACTTTCGTCAAACTCTCGTTACTCTGGCTCAAAAGCTTGATTTGCCCGAATTAGCGACTCTCTTGCAAGCTGAACCATCGACAAGCTCCTCATTTTTACCCAATTTTTCTATGTTCAATGTTAAGCAAGCGGATACTCATCCTAAGGCTGCACCTTCAAATGCCCATGCTAGAGGTCAGTCGCTCTCTTAATCATTGAGAAACGCGGTTTCTGGGATTGCCCAAGGTCAATTCTATTCACAGATAGGATATAATTTCGCGCACTATGTTTTATTAATGGAAATAAAGAATGCGTTACAGCGATTTTCGAAAAATGCTACAAACCATTGTTGCGGTACAATTAAATGACAATCAATGCCCTCAACCCTTAGTTGTATTAAAGGAACTACTTCAAACCTATCTTGCCCGCCTCCCTAAAGGCCAAACACTTTTTGCTCCCGAGATTAGGGAAATACTAGTTTTTAAAGCGCAATTAACCGATAAAACATCTCTTGAAGAGCTGTTTAAATTAATTGAGGACTACTATCGAAGCCAGGATAATCCGCGAAAGCCCAATGCCTTAAAAGCCTGTCTTATGGCTTTTTTTCATTACTATCGCTTTTCTTTTGATAAAAAATTACTGCTAGAGTCGGAAGTTATAGCGAAATACATCCTGCTTCCTTTGAGTCTGCATAGCAGGGATAAAAGAGACAGCGTCATCAATGCATGGCTCGATACACAAGGAATGTTCAATATTGGGCGCTTTATTATTCCAGAAACTAGCCGTAAGGCTGTTATGGATAGATTAGGTGAGGAATTGGAAGATATAAGGTCATTGCAGGGTACCTTTCCTACCTTATCCGATACAGAGCAAGAAGCAATTATCAAGGCCTTAATTACAAAATGCGAAACAGGAAAAAACAAAGATAGCAATTACATTTATCGTAGTATTTTAAGTGAAATAAGAATACCTACTAGATGTTTAGAAACAGTAGCTCAGCATCTTCTCAAAACTTTGCGTGACCATAAAGAGGTTAAATATATAGATAAGGTTCTGTTTCGTCAGGATATCTTAGCCATCGTTCGTGAAGAGTTAATTCAGTTTTTGCTAGACGAATTGGATAGTAGAGATCATGAACGACTAAACTCTGCAGTGAGGTTATTAACACAATTGCGTTCTAAATCCCCTCTTTTGCCAATCGAAGTTCATGCTAAGTTGCAAGAAAAATGCCTCGCGCTCTTGCAAACTTATAAAGAACTTGAACCTAGTGAACTGATAGCCCAAGCAGATTCTGCGACAAACCTATTCCTGCTAATGGAGAAGCTTAATTTTTCTGAGCCTCAGTCTCAGGAGATAGTATCCACTCTTTTCACTATGCTTAGCATAGACTCTCCAGTACTAAAAGCTTATGCCTTACGGCTTCTAGCTGCATCTATGCAAGGCCGTTTGCTTTCTTCAGAGCGATGCCAGTTGCTCATCGACCTCTATTCAATTGAACCAAATGGCTCGGTTAGTCAAGCTCTAGGAAAGGTTTTGGTTTCAGCAATAATACCGGACGGCATGAGTAAAGAACTTCTAGCTGTATTGATCAAATCGCTTGAAGAATTTGAAATTGGTTACTCTCCTGCTAAGGTTTTAAATAATTTTTTATCATTGACGAGAAATACTAAGCTTAAGTTAGATTTCTTAGAAGAATGGATAGCTTGTTTACAGTCAGAGGATCAATCTTTACGAGCTAAGGCCTGCACCATCATAGAAGATATGGTTGATATTCCTGCCTCACTAACCCAGCCTTTGCTCGATATCGCAGAAAACGAACTCTACCCGGATGCACAAGACGCTGCTCGTGAAGCTTTGACTCGTATAACCACAGTTCCAAACGAGTTGCGCCCCAGTGTTTATCATGCTGTAGTTATTGACCAAGCTGGTATTCCGTTGAGCACATTAAGTCGCTTAGTTATTCCTAAAAACAGTCATCCTTTTGTTATTAAATATTGCATGGAACAAATAATAAGGGGTATCAAAGCTCGGCATTTTAGCTCAAACACTGAAGATGGCTGGTCGATTTTCACTCAAATTGCGAATACTACTAGAGATGAAAATGTGCAGAAAGAGATCGTGGGAGCTCTTTTCAAGATTATAGGGTTCTTTGATCTTAGTTCTACCCTAGACGCCCTAAGTTGTCTGAGTTCTATTCAGCCTCTATCTATACAATTGAGATACGATACTATTTTTGCACTGTTAAAATTAATAGAACATAGTTGCGACGATCCTAAGCTAAGTAAACTATTAGAGAGTCGACTTTTATTAGAGCATCAACTTGAGGCTTTAAATATGTCCTTATTACAGTGTAAAGATCCCGCCATGCATGCCTTTGTCTTAGCTTCTCTCGAAAGAATTCAGGCTAGCCTAGAGCAAAATTCAGAGTTGTGGTTTGAGCTGGAAACATTCATCCAAGGGATTGAAGTTGAAATGCCTATCTTACCGGAGATGTTTCGTTTGCTTCCTGATGAGGTCAACGAGAGAATCATCGCGTCTCCAAGTGGGGCTTAGCAAGGAACCCTCATCCGCCTTGGGCGGATGAGGAGTTATAAAACTCTACAATTACTTCTTATCAATAAATTTTAAAATGAAATCCGCAACCTTTTGCGGCTGTTCCACCGGGCTGGCGTGCCCCCCTGGAATAATCTCAAGTGGTGTATTATGACCAATCTTTTCTTGAACCTCTTTAGCGCCAGCTAAGGGAGCAATAATGTCATCTTCCCCTGCAATAATTAAGGTTGGCGTTTTGATTTGGTTCAACCATGCCTGTGAATTAAACTTTTTTAGGGCATCTAATTGGCCTTCATAACCAACTAGAGATTGGGGATAAGGGTTTTGTTCCGCTAGTTTAATTAGGTTTTCCAATTGATTGGGTTGTGAAAGAAAAGCGCTTGAAAATACCCAGGGAGCAATGGATTGAACTCGATAGCGAAGAGGCAAATTCCTACTCTGTAATTCACCAGTTAATTCAAAAGCCATTTCTGGTGCCTTTGTTAACTGATCAAAGGTATTAATTAAAACAATTTTTTGAATTTGATCAGCGTATCTTTTGGCAATATTCTGCGTAATTGCTGTGCCCATTGATTGGCCAATGATAATTGGATTTTCTAATCCCAACTTTTTACTCAACCCCATGACATCATCAGCCATCATTTCGATTGAATAAGGGGTCTTAGGGCTATCTGTTTGGCCGATGCCGCGGTTATCAAATATTAGGACCTTATGATTTGCGGCTAATTGCTTGAGAATTCCAGACCAAAACGTATGGTCACAGGTAAATCCGGCAATTAAAATCACCGGTTTCCCTGTACCATGGATTTCATAGTAGATATTAATATCATTAACCTTCATCTTTCCTGAATCTGCCGCAAGGGCTGTTGACGAAAGAAAAAATTGACTAAGAATTAGCAGACTTATCGCCTTTACCAACTTATTTCTAATTATTTTTTTTAACATTTTGTAATTTCCCAAATATAAATAATAACTTTTATGCAGAATAATCTTTTAAGATATTTAAGGCAGGAGCAAAAAATAAGCTTCCCGTACGCGCCGTACTAAAGTCTAAGATCCTATCGTAATTACCAAGAGGTTCTCCTAGAAACATGCGTTCTAGCATCTTTTCAGTCGTACTAAATTTATTGGCGTAGGCAATAAAATAAGTGCCTAACTCGTTGGTAGCTGAGTTTCGAAAAGGCATATTATCTCTGACAACTTTGAGCTCGTTGCCATCCTCATCTTCAATATTGGCCAGCGCGCTGTGGGAGTTATTGGGTTTTATCTCATCTGGCATTTCAATATCACTCATCTTATGGCGACCAAAAACCTTCTCTTGCTCCTCAACTGTTAAGTTTTCCCAAGCCTGCATATTGTGTAGGTATTTTTGCACAAATAGATAACTTCCTCCCTCATAAAAGGAATCTTCTTGTCCGACAACACCGAAGCGCTCGCGCGCTGCACCACTAGGGTTTTCAGTGCCATCTACAAAGCCCAGGATAGAGCGTCCATCCCAATATCTAAATCCATGAATCTCTTCCAAACAATCAGCAGCTAAAGACAATACCTCATTGATGGCAATTAGCATGTCGATACATATAGAGACATTGGGCGCTCGTAGATGAAAGTGCAAGTCAGCAGAAGTAGCGACTGCTGTATGCTTCTGCCCCACAATAGGTTCAAAGTTTTTTAACTCTTTGGGAAGAGGACTAGGTAAGCCTAGTTTTATCCAAGCATCATGACCAACACCTAACACGCAACTGGCTTTGCCATCTGGGATTCGAGTGCTAAAAGAATTATTAAGATTAATGACCAAGGCACAGATTCGTTCAAAAGCAGATTTTATTGTTGCGTCACTCGCTTTAAACGTCCAAACACTAAAAATAGAATGGATGTTTGGATAGTCAGTGACGTTTTGTGATCGATTCATCTTAAAGCGCTCCAAAAGCAAATTAAAAGAAAAGATACCGTAGATCTAACTTTTTATGAAGCACTTAAAATTGCAGTGGGAATATTATATAAAAATCCTAAGTCTATTGATTTTTCAACTAGTTCAGATTTTTTACTGCAACCTAGTTTGTTTTTTAATTGTTCAATATGGTATTCAATAGTTTTAGGTGATAAGCCAAGCCGTTGTGCAATTTCTTTCGCGGTGTAGCCGCGCATTAAATAAAATAAAGACTCTGTTTCTCTTTTATTTAAATTGTATTCGCCATATTGCCTGGCAATCGTGTAATACAGAGGAAATTTGATATTTAGTGATTTATCCAATAGTTTTTTTAGAATGGATGATTTTAATTCAACTCTTGAAAAAGCGGTGCCAATAATCGCTTGATTGGCGGCCAAAATGACTTTTTTAGTGCTTAGGGTCGCTCGTAACAGCCCATCGTTATAGCGTCCGATATCAATATGTTGCCGTTCTCCTGTTAACATCACCTCTTTGTCTTCTTTAACAAACTTGTCAGCAAAGACAACCATTTCTGATTTTATATCAGTATCTTTCATACCAACGATATCCTGCGGTTTGGCAAAACCCATGGTGCTGGCAAGCAGTTGATTTCCCCCAAGATAAACTGAGTTCTTATCTTTAAAGCCGATAGCTCCGGGGATCATATTGAGTAATTCAAAATCAATAATCATTAGATAGTGTGCTTTTATTTTAAATTTTGATTATTTATTTTACCAGAAAGACTACGCCCTTAGGAATTTTCCCGGGGTTTAGGGCTAAGCCTTGGGCAATAATGAGGTTTTAGGAGACCTTCAAATGTTTAGATTTATTGCCATCCTTATTATTGAGATTTTATGCGGTACGGAAATCGATTTATTTATTCCAAGCCTACCTGAATTGCAGACGATTTATTCGCTCTCCCCTGCGTTGATCCAATTAACCCTCAGTGTCAACTTTATTGCCTTCTGTATTTGTGGTTTATTTACAGGAACTTTGGGCGATCGCTACGATCGACGGCATGTCATTTTAGTCAGTTTATTCATCTTCGTGCTAGGAAGTGTTTTCTGTGTAAGCGCAAGCAATTTCCCGCTACTTATCTTCGGCCGTTTACTTCAAGGTATAGGTATTGCGGGCCCTTCAATCCTTGGCTATGTGGTGTTAGCCGATGAATACCCCGTTGATAAGCAACCCGCTCTGATGGGAATACTGAATGGGATTACTACCTTATCGATGTCCTTTGCGCCAATTATTGGAAGCTTTGTGAACCTTTATTTCAACTGGAGAGCAAATTTTATCCTGTTATTAGGGCTAGGTCTTATCACCTTCATTAGCTCTTATTTTGCTATTCCGCATAAGAAAGGCGTTCCCACAGTTTCAATCTCTCTCAAAGCCTATATTCCGCTTCTTTTCTCGCCAAAATTGCGATCTTATTTGCTTTGTATAAATTTCTTAATTGTTGCTTGGTGGGTTTTTGTCGGTATGGCGCCTATTTTGTACATGGAAAATTTAAGCGTTTCGTTAAAACATTTTGGTTACTATCAAGGAAGTGTCGCGCTTGCCTTTTCTGTGGCAAGTATTATGAATTTAAAGCTCATAAAATTATTTAAGCAAAAAAACATCTTTAATTTTGGCAAATGGCTATGCTGCCTCAGTGCAATACTAATAGGCCTTATTTCGCTATTGAGGTTGGCAAATCCGCTATTAATTACCATGTCCATTATTTTATTTTCTATCGGCCTAGCATTTACCTTTAATATTCTATACCCCTATTCTCTTGAGGTGCTTGAGGATGCTAAAGGGAGAATAGCTGCCTTGCTACAATCCTCTCGTCTGCTTATGACCGCATTTTTACTGGAAATTGTCAGTTACTACTATCAGGGGCAATTCCTAACCATCGGCATAACTATGTTTGCCATCATCTTGTTTTCGTTTATTAGCATGCAGAAGCTTTTAGCGAAAAAATGGCTGGTGCTGGGTTAGGCTAATGATGAACACTGATTGCCTACGTACCGCGCTTTATGCGCGGTATCCAGGAGATCTTGCTATGAGCAATGAGCTCTTTGTGTACTCTAGACTCCGCATGGATACCGCGCATAAAGCGCGGTAGGTAGGCTTTAGGCGCCTATATGCTTAATAGCACAGCTTATGTTCGTTATAACGGGGATGAGCTATTACAAAAATACTTCAAAGGCTGCCGTAAAGCCGCAATTTTTCTACGATATCGTTTTGCTTGTCAGTCAAATAACAACGACTCATTAAATTAATGAGCCCCTCTTTTGAATAAAGACTTAATCCTTTGGATTTGAAAAGCGCCAACTCTTCTGCCGTTGGAAATGAGTAAAATCCCTTTTCAGTGGCATTTTGAGTTAAGACCGATAGTTGTTCTTTTCTAGATATTTTGCGTAAATTGTCCGTGATTAGTTCAACCCCTGCAGGGATCAAATCCAGCGCATTTTCAATCATGGATTTAGAGTAATCCAGCGTACAGGTCCGTGAATCAATTATGGTGCCTTCATCAAGCTTTTCGGATACTCGAAGCAGGCTAATACCATAGTGTTTTTCTTGGTTAAACATGGCGCCAAATATCGGCATAATCCCCCTGTATTGCGGCAATAGACCAGGATGAACATTCCATAAATAATTTTCCTTTTCCCGCGTAAAATAATGAATAAGCGGGGCATCAAGTTTGATAATGCATCTTATCGATATAACAACATCAATCGCCCAATCCTTGGCCTGTTCTGAAATAAATTGTGATGCTTTTTTGTTATCGATGGAGGGGCAAAAGGCATAATTGCAAGCATATTTTTGAGCTAAGGCATCTACGCCTAGATATTTGCCTTCATTAGGATGATTTTTGAGGAATTGGAGCAAAATTTCGCTAAATAGCGTTCGCTCATAAAAAATTAAGCGCTTTACTTCCTCTTGTATTTTTTCTGGATTAAAGGCCATTTCGTTCTTAAACACCAAGAAAGACGCTTTAAAAGGATGTTTTGCGAAATTAAGGCAGATCTCATTTGCCATATTATAAGAATATAAATCGCTGCCTATTAGAAAGAGTATATTCATCGGCTTCTCTTTAAAGGGTCTATACTTGGGCGGATAGACTATAATTCATCCATAACCAGAGGGATTTGCCCATGGATATTGCAGCATTAAAAATATATAGGCTGAAATACAAATTGGCACAACCCCTTTCTATCGCAACACATACTTGGACTCACTTAGAAACGATTATAGTTCAACTTCATTATCATGGTTTGGTTGGTATTGGCGAAGCAGCACCCTTTGCACTGATGACCGGTGAAACTTACGCTGAGGTTGTTTCTCAGTTACAGAATTTTAAACACCATCCAATTAATCCCAATGCTGCACCACAGGTTTTTTATCAGTTAGTTCAAAACCAGGTTAAGAGTGTTCATGCCTCCGCAGCCTTAGATAGTGCTTTTCATGACTTATTAGGAAAGATAAGAAATAAACCTGTATACGCGCTTTTTGCTAATGAAAAAAAGTGCACAGCAAACAGCTTAACCATTCCTGTTTTAGATGAAGAACAAACCAAAGAATTTGCCTTGGACATTGTTAGAAATCATCCAGAGGTTCAACTCATAAAAATTAAATTAGATAAGACGGTTAATCTCAAAATAATAAAAACAATTAAAAGTCTGTTTGCTAAAGAGATCGCTTATGTGATTGACCCTAATCAAGGTTTTAACGATTCACGCCAAGCGATTGAAACTTTAAAAGAAATACAAGCGATTTTGGGAAACGTAATTGCAGTCGAACAACCCGTTAAAAAGGATGACCACCAAGGATTATTGGATATAAAAAACCAGCTTAATGGCATTCATATTTATGCTGATGAAAGTATCGTTAGTATGGCTGATCTAGAAGAGTTAGTTCGTATGAAAGCCGTCGATGGAATTAATATTAAAATCCAAAAAGCCGGTGGAATTTGGCAGGCAAGAGTTATGGCACAAAGAGCTTATGAAGCAGGATTAAAGGTGATGGTAGGATGTATGATGGAAGGCCCTTTGGGTGTAGCAGCAGGGATTCATTTTGCAGCATCAATGCCGAATATCGCTTTTACTGATTTAGATAGTGATTTATTTTTATTTCAGGATTTAAAAGAACCTATTTTTACTCAATCTCCTTATATTAAGGGCATGAGACTACCCTTTGAAAAGCCTGGTTTAGGTATAGAGATTCATGAGTCTATTCTCGAGCATTTGGTGAGAGAAAATGAGTTGGTTTATGAGGAACTGTAAGCTGTATTGCGAACAGGTATTGTTGCATGGCTCTGGTGAAAGCTACATGGCCCCCCGCGGTCAAACCCACAAAGCTTAATTAATGATTATCCTTCGAGAAGAGGCATAGGTATCTACACAAGTGTCTGTAATAAGGTCACGTCCCTCCTTGTTTCAACACTACGTCATCCAGAGCGCAGCGAAGGAGCTCCTGAATGTGGCACGGTGCTCATCCAGGAGATCCTTCGCTGCGCTCTGGATGACGTGGCTTAGGGGACAGGGCTCATCTATTACAGACACAGGTGTAGATACCTATGGGGCAAGCCGCGGGAATTCGGGAGCACTTAGAGGCTTTCTATTTTTTGTCTTGCGCTAGGTGCATTGTTATCAGCTGTGCTTTTTTCAAGCTAAGGAAGTCTTCATAGAGCTCATCAAAACTAGGATTACTTAAGATAATTGTCGCCGCAATATGAGAGGGTTTTACCAAAATATCGTATTCACCTCTGGGCTCTAGTTGAATTAGATCCCCAGGCTTTATATTCCATTCAATACTTAAACTGCTGTTAAATTTAGGTAAGTCCATGCTCAAAACAGTGCCATTTTTTTTAGGAACATAACAGAAAAAAGAAAAATCTGTGATTAATTTGCTTTGAAAACTAATTGGCCTTTGGAGTCTTAACTCAAAATGGGCTAATTCAATATTCACTCCGGTAATACGTTCAATCATGGAAACAACCAAAGCGCCGGAAGGCCTTGCCGCTATTTCCAAAAAAACAACTTCATTGTGCTTTGTAAGAAACAACTCACAATGAGTGGCGCCATCAGGTGGTTCTAAGGCTGCGATGATCTCTTGATGAACAGCATTCAATTGATTCCAGCGCGAATCATATTCAGGCAGCACAATGCTGCCTATAGGATAGCCCTCTTTAAACAATGCCATAGGCCATAGGTATTCTGAAATGGAGATAAAGCGAATTTCCTTATTTTGCACAATCGCATCACAATGAAATAAGGTTCCCTCAATAAACTCTTCAATTTGAAAGGGGATTTCAGAATCGGCTATTTGCTCGGCATAAGCAAACCAGTCCTGTCTATTATGAATTTTCTTAAAACTGGCAGAGCCATATAAGGCAATTGGTTTGACAGCAAAGGGATAGTTGAATTTTTTTTCGAGCTCTGTCGTGTAAAGCACTTTATTTCTGTTGTATTCATTTTTATTAAAACTTTGGTGATATGGCGTACGAATCCCTTGAGCGTCTAATAGTTTTTTCATGACGATTTTATCAACAAATTTGATTAAGACTTTTTCTCCCTCTCCGTCCAATCCTAAATAATCAATTAGTTTTCCAACAACAAGGGTACATGCTTCATCATTGGTTACTAATCTTAATTGGTCGCGACTTCGATTTTTCAAATAATATTCAGCTAAGGGCAAGGCTGTATCGAAGGTTAGCGGATCAATCACATGAATTTTTTCAAAAAAATCTTTTTGCTTTTCATCCAATTGAGAATAAATAGTTGAATTGATGAATAAAATATTTTGTGTATCAGAGCGCTTTAATAAATTCAAATCACTTTTGAAAGGCGTTATGGCATTAAAAAAAATGGCTACTGAGTTCATTTGAGCCCTCGAAGACTGTGCGCCTATTTTAAGTATATGAAAGGGTTACTCACTTTCCATATCTTCAGGTGTTCAGTTTCAATAAATTGTTGAAATTCATCTAAGATATGACAAATACTTATCCATGAAAATTAAGGTAATTGTCTTTTAAGTGTTAAATGGGACAAAAATGTGTAATCCCAGAAAAACTCGAATTCCCGCGGCTTGATCTTCGGGGATTCGAAGTGAGCTGGAGTTTTGTCCCATGCAGAATCCTTTAAAAGAGAGCTATTTATTATAAAAGCAAAGGGAAAATGGTATGTCTGCTGCAGTCTATATTCTTCTGATTGTACTCATTGCAGTTGCATTACGCAGAATGGCGAGAGTTGTTATTCCTATATGGGCAATTATGGCTTCAGGTGCTATCACCACTATATTGTTCCAACAAATAACTCCATTAGATGCTCTTTGCGCCATTGAGCCGGATGTAATGTTTTATTTATTTGGTGTTTTTCTTATTTCTCAAGCAGCAGAAGAAAGTGGTTATCTGGAACATTTGACGGATCAGATTTTTTATTACGCCGACACCGGGAAACAAGCATTACTAGTGATTATTTTTATACTTGGTCTAGGTGCAGCACTGTTAATGAATGATACGATAGCCATTATTGGTACCCCCATTATTTTGCAGCTCTGTAAATCACATAAAAATCTAATCAAGCCCTTACTCTTTGCATTAGCATTTTCAATAACTATTGGAAGCACCTTAAGTCCAATTGGCAACCCACAGAATTTGTTAATAGCGATCAAGGGGGAAATGATCTCCCCCTTTGTTGTTTTTATTAAGTACTTGAGTATTCCAACCTTATTAAATCTGGCAGTAACTTACCTTTTTATTTATTTAATCTACAAAGACAGCTTAAATACATCTATTGAAAAACCTACCCCTGCACCAATCAATGATTCTCATACCGTTAGGCTCGTTAAAATAAGTTTGGCAATGATGATTATTTTAGTGCTCATCAAACTTGTAATGGATTTTTTTCATTCAAAAATACAAATAAATTTTAGCTACATTTCCCTTCTATCAGCTATGCCTATCTTATTGAGTAATCAACGATGGATTTTTATAAAAAAACTGGATTGGGGAACCTTGGTTTTTTTCTTAAGCACATTCATATTAATGCAAAGCGTATGGGATAGTGGTTTTTTTCAAGTGAATATGAACCATTTCCACATTTCTGTGACACATATTGCGGTTATTTTGCTAACTAGCATTATTCTTAGTCAGTTTATTTCAAATGTCCCATTAGTTGCATTGTATTTACCTATGCTAATGCAGCATTCACATTCTAATTTGAGTTTATTATCTTTAGCCGTGGGTAGTACTATTGCGGGTAATTTATCTATTTTAGGTGCAGCTTCTAATATCATTATTATCCAAAATAGTGAAAAGCGAGGGATTAGAGGCTTTGGATTTTTTGAGTTTATAAAAATAGGAGTCCCACTTACGTTAATTAATTTTTTAATCTATGCTTATTTTCTTCAAGGAAAATGATCATAAAACTCGGTGCTACCTAAAGCGAATTGTAGGAATAAATACAATTCCTTCCCTTAAGTTTACCCTCGTAAAGCGCCTTATCTGCGTACTCAAAAATTAATTCAAAGTCATCTTCACGTGCGGGGATCATATTGGCAAAACCAATAGTAACAGTTAGCTTATCGGAGATAGGTGAATAACCATTTTTAATGTTCAAATTATTAATAGCATTCTGTAAATTTTCGGCAAATTCTTGTGTTTCTTTCAGGGGTGTATCATAAAGAATAATAACCATTTCATCACCGCCATAACGCGCAGCTAGATCGGTTCTTCGTTTAACAGTTTCTGAAATTACTTTAGCAACTTCTCTGAGACATTCATCTCCATATAAATGACCATAATGATCATTGATAGCCTTAAAATAGTCGATATCAATTATGAGGAGAGACATAGGTAACTCAGCACGTTTGGCTCGTATCCAATCAGCGATTAAACGCTCTTGAAAATATCGCCTATTCGCTAGATTTGTGAGCCCATCGGTAATAGAAGCAATACTCAAGCGATGATTGAATTGCGTGAGCTGCTCGTTTAACTCGCTTTGCTTAATCCACAATTCAATATTTGTTTTCAGCATTTGTCGATTTATAAGATAAATCATACAAAGAAAGCCCATGTAAATAATAATTAAAAACGCAACAATTTTTGAATCATGTGTTATATCTAAAAAATTCCTACCTATTATGGGAAGATAAATAGGTAGTACAAAGGTTGAAAAAGCGAGGGGCGAAGCTGCCATCGAGATAGTACTTCCCGCTGTTAATCCAACAAAAAACAATAAAATTATCATTCGTTGAAACAAGCTCATCTCGTAATAAAAAGACCAATAAAACAAGCCAAAAACGCCGCCTAGAATGAAACCACTAGCTATTAGTAAACAATAGATAAGCGATCTATTGGCGTTAGGTTTTTGGCCTAAGGTTGCAATAATCAGACGAAAACAAAGAATGCTGAACAAGGCAATTTCCCAATACAGGGTTGTTCCAAGGGAAATACCATTGAAATTTAAGTATCCCAAGGTAAGAAAAACAAGAAACATGGTAAAGAATATAGCTCTTGCGGTGTTAACGAAGAGGTGCTCCATCAATCCATGATTTATTTTTTCTTGACGTGCTTCCATAACATTCTTAAGGGTCTTTTATTCCATACTAGACTCTGAAAAATAGGACTTCAAGTTAATTTACTTAAACCTGACGCATAACTCCTCACTATCTTCGTCGCCCCGAACGCAGTGAGGGATCTCCAGAATGTGGCTTTGTCCCGGCTTTTGGAGATCTCTCACTGCGCTCGAGATGACGTTTAACTGGGAGTACACTCACATAAGGTGCCTAATTGTTTTTGATATAAAACCGTATCAATTAATACTCTTTTTTGCTGACCATTCAAGACAAGGATTCGATCCAATCCCGCTTTTAAGGAAGCGATAATCGCTTTAACCTTCACGAGCATCCCACCACTCACAACCGCCTGATTAATTAGTAATTGCAGATGAGCCTTACTAAGCTGGGCAAATAACTGCCCTTGCTTGTTATAAATTCCATCCTGATCGGTAAGATAAATTAATTGATCAACATCTAATGCATTGGCAATATGGCAAGCAGCCATATCAGCATTGATATTCAGGGCATGGCCTTCCTTATCAATACCTAGTGTTGCGATTACTGGTATAGCACCCTCTGATAAATTCTTTAAAAATGTTGTATTAACCGATTTAACTTCGCCAACATAACCATGTTGCTGACTATATAAATCACAAAATAACATCTGATTTTGCGCACCTGATAAACTAATTGTGCTGAGCCCAGTTTGATTTAATTTCCTAACCAGCAATTGATTAACTTGGCCACAAAGAACCATTTCTATAACCTTTATTGCCTCTGAAGAAGTGACTCTCAAGCCCTCGATAAATTCAGATTTAATGCCATAAACAGCTAAGGCTTCATTAATTGCCTTGCCCCCACCATGTACGACAATGACCCTATGCCCTGCTGAGGCAATCGCTTTAATATCCATGCATAGAGAGGAAATGAGTGTTTCGTCTTGCAAAATTGATCCCCCTGCCTTTATAAGGATAAGTTTGCTGTTCATGATAAATACTCCGCGTTGATTTTGACGTACTTCTCAGTTAAATCGCAGCCCCAGGCTGTTGCAGTGTGCTTGCCTTGAGGGAACAGGATTTCAATCAGGATATAATCCTTTTTTAAAGCCTCTTTCAGATTTAAGGCCTCCAGATCATGAACAGCAGTTCCCCGGGAAAAAATAGTTATCCCTTGAATGACTATTTCACAACTATTCAACATGCTGAGGCTAAGATTTTCATTACCAATTCTTGCAATAATCCGTCCCCAATTGGGTGATTCTCCGTATATAGCTGTCTTTATAAGAGGGCTGGTAATGATTGATTTGGCAACCGCTTTAGCCTGCGTCAAATTTTCTGCCCCAGAGACCTTTGCCTCAATAAGCTTAGACGCGCCCTCTCCATCTCTGGCGATACTTTTAGCTAGAATGATTGCTACCTCTAATAAGGCTTCATAAAAAATGGCTTCATCCTCAGCATTATTGAGAGACACGCCACTCATCCCATTGGCCATTATGAATACGCAGTCATTGGTTGAGGTTTCACCATCAACGCTGATCATATTAAAACTATCATCACAGGCTTGCTTTAACAGGCTTTGCGCCTGATCGCTGTGTAATTGCACGTCGCTAAGCAAATAACCCAACATCGTAGCCATATTGGGATGAATCATGCCTGAGCCCTTGCAAATGCCTGTAATACAGACTTGCCCACCGGAGAGTTGTACATCTTTATAGACTGTTTTAGGAACTAGATCGGTCGTTAAAATCGCTGTTGCAAAATTTTCTGCAATATCCGTTGTCTTTGCGACTAATTGCGGAATAGCTTCCTTAATTTTATCTATGGACAAAGGCTTGCCGATCACGCCGGTAGAGGCTGTAAGTATTTGTTCTGGTGCACAGCCCAGAGTCTCTGCCAAACAAGAAGCCATGGCTAAATTTGCTTTAACTCCTTCTGCACCTGTTGCTGCATTGGCTTCACCACTGTTAGTGATAATTGCCTTTATCTTCTCAGAAGGAAGTATCTTTTCACAATAAAGTATAGGGGCAGCCTTATAATGGTTTTGGGTAAACACAGCTGTAGCCACAGCAGGTTCTTCAGAAATAATGACGCCCAAATCAGGACGATATTGTCTAACACCACAGTTAATTCCGCCGGCTGTAAAGCCGATAGGTAGCTTTGTTCTAAAAATTCCACAACCTAGGATCATCATGGTGTCTCCTTAACAGCGATTAAACCTGTATGCAGGGGTAATTGATAAATGGCATTAATATTCTCGATTGCTTGGCTAGCAGCACCTTTAAGCAAGTTATCAATGCAAGAATAAATGGTGATTTGCCCGTCTTTAACAAAATAGGCAATATGGCTAAAGGGAGTTTGCACTACATTTTTTAAGGACAAGATAAATTGGTCATCCCCCTTCCCAACTTCTTTAACCTTAACTAAGGGATATTCTACATAGGCCTGCTGAAAGGCATTGCCGATTGCCTGCGCAAGCTCATCATCTGAGTCCCAGGCTTGTTCTGTTTCGAGATATATTGACATCGCAATGCCTCTGATAATCGGGATAATCGATGTTGTTAATCGGAGTTTCGCAGTTTTTCCACTCAGATCGTTTATAGCTTTTAAAATTTCCGGAATATGCTGATGTTTACCAAGCTTATAGGGATAAAAGTTGTTTGCGATTTCACAAAACATCAAATCAGCGTTCACTTGCTTGCCGGCACCAGATACGCCTGATTTTGCATCAATAATTATCGAATCAGTCTTTATTAAATCTGCTTTGCATAGGGGTAAAATTGACATGAGCACACAGGTTGCATAACAACCTGGATTGGCAATTAAGCGATAATTAGCCTGTGTTTTTACCCATGGTAATAAACCATAACAAGCCTCAGAGATATATTGTGCTGCGCTATGGTTGCTCTCATACCAAGTGCTAAACTGCTCTTCGGGCAGACGAAATGCGCCGCTAAGATCAATAATCAGAATATCTGCCTCAGCCAGTGCTGAAACGATTTCCATCGATGCAGCTGCTGGTGTCGCCAAAAGTAAAAGATCAATTTGATTAGCGTTATCAATGAGATCACTTAAAGAAAAAACGGGTATTTGTTGTAATTGTTGTTCTTGTCGGTTGTGTACTCCGAGCAAGTTCAAATGAGGATGATGGTTAACAAGACTCAGTAATTCTTTACCAATATACCCCTGGGATCCAGAAATAACGACATTATAAAACTGACTCATGGATTCTTATCCAAATATTGAATATAAATTCATAATAACTTGGATAGTCAATTTTCTCAAGGTATTTTTGGCTGCAAATTCAAAATATGCATTACTATATTCATATTATGGAATATTTAACGCTTGATCCCGCGGTCAAGCCGCGGGATTTCGAAAAAAATAGATGGAAAAGAGCGGCTTCGCTACAAAAACACTCATCCTTTGATCTATCAATATATTTTGAATAATTTTACTTTGCTCGCAGACTTATCAAATCCAACCTTCCAGATTTATAGGGCTAACAATCCCGCCTCTTTAGCGAGCCAGGGATAAAGGTACCCGAAGCCCTATCACCCTAATGCAACGTCATCCAGAGCGCAGCGAAGGATCTCCGGGATTAGCACTGTGCCACATTCAGGAGATCCTTCGCTGCGCTCTGGATGACGTTGCGCTGAGACAAGGAGGGACGTGACCTATCAATGGCGTCAACTTAAGTATTTTTACGCCGCATCTTCCCCTCTCTCTAACTCTCTCCCCAAGGGGCGAGAGGACATATCGTCTTCGAACTAGGGGTATTGCTCCTTAAGTTGACGCCATTGTGTGACCTATTACGCTTCTGGCTCGAAGTACTTTCCTGATATTTGCTCCAACCCCTTAGAGGCTTAAAATACTTTCCCCCTCCTGTTCAAGTACATGAGAAGAATTAGGTCTCTGGCCTGAACTCCCAGATAAAACACCAAAATTATCCATACCTCGAACCATCTCTCTTGAACTCGCAGGCTTTGTTTTCCAATTGGCAAGTGGAACCGGAGTTTCTTCGAGCGTTCTGGGCGGTGTTGGTATTGGACGTCTTTGTGGGTTAAGTTCAAATTCTTCTCGTTCAATCGCCTCACGCTCTGCTTCGCTCAAGGGTTGAACTTCGCCTTGATAAATAAAGGATAGCAACCTTAATTTACAGACTAAAACAAAGGCTTCCCATGTAGAGCTTAACTCTGTGTAACCATTTTCCAGTGGCGACTCATAGGTTGTCTTCCATTGGCTTGGTGAAAGGATACGTATTTTACTTAGCTCGGTACGATAATAAACTTTATTATCTGCCCCTAACACAAACAGGGGCTGATGCTGCCGATAGTTCTCATCGATATCTGGTAAATGAGCTAGGCCCGCATATTCAGTTTGATTCGGCAGAGGGGAACCACCAAAGACTCGTCGCAAATCGCCGACCGAAGACTGCATTCCGGCAACACAAGCTTGTTTGTTGTAATAATTTCTAGACTCGTCAAAATCACCATCACCGGTCATTTCAACCGGAGGATCGTTTTTATCGAGATTGGAATCATAGGGTCTGGTGGTATAAATCGACACATTATTGCATTCATCATGAATATTATTCACAAGAATGCTACCCCAGGTACCGAATTTTTCAGGTAAGACTTGGCGCAAATCGCCAACAGGTTGGCAATGACCCGCAGCATAGTGGTCGGAATAATAGTGAAAGCAAAAAAGTTCCATACCTAAGGCTAAGGCTTGGTAACGATGGGCAAGATCACGACAATTATTTGCGCTCAGACCACCTGGTGTTAACTCAATATATGCTCTTACCTTATTAAACTCTTCGTTATTTGATTCATAGTCTGGATTTTCAGCTAATTGTCTAAATTCATAAGAGAAGGACGCATATTGCAGGGCAAGATGATGTCCAACAACATAAGCTCTCACAGACCAGGGGGTAAAATGCGATAAATTACGCGTTAACATATCGCCGTAATTTTTTACACGAAGGGCATACATTAACTCTTGTGCGTAACCATTCAACGTATTAGAAAAAGGAATGTAATTGGCTCCATCAATTTCGTAGATCAGATTGATCTCGTCTTGTGAAACCTCAAGATTAGCCAGTCGTCGATAAGAAGCGACGAATTTGTGCTCATCTTCGGGGAAAACAGGTTTATTAATCAAATAATGCCCAAGGCTTATCGAATCATCATAGGCACCAGGATTCCCTCTGAATTCTGTCATTGAAGGCAGATCAAACTCTACTTCACGACCACCAAAATAATCGCCGGACATGGCTACCATGTTGCCGCTGGTGAGGCGTAAGTTGGTAGACTTTGGCAGATTGTTTTCATCAATCCTTTGTAAATCTAAGGATAAAATCCCCGTTTCTTCATCGATGTGTATATAGGGATTGTCCTTTAACTCTAACCAATCACCAAAACGCAACTGATTACCCACTTCCGTATGTTCTTTTGTATCCACGAAGATCTCCTTATGCATTAATTTTGTCAATATTAATCAATTACCAAATAAATAGATCAAATTTAGCACCACCATTAAATCATGCAGTAAACGATTTGTATATATTGAGATCATACCGGACTGGAAATTCACTGCTGTTGTTTACTGACCCTAAGTGTTTATAATTAAGCCCATAACTCACTGTTTTATAGCGACTATGAAAAAAACTGACCTGACGGTTTACCTGTCAAAAATTCAAGCACCCTCCCCTGATTTAGAACCATTATCTGCTGAAGATTATTTGAAAAATTATATTTTGCTCATGTGAAGACTTTTGCTTACACCAACTTTGAGTTACGGCAAATTGCCCGCCAGCATCGTATTCAACGAGAAGCTTTATCCTTGTTTAGTTATAAAGACCTTCTCAGTCCCTGCCAAGCATTGGACTGTTGATTTTCCCCTTGATTATGATGAATTGGAAAGAAATTTGACCTCCTCGGGCCAGCCCTTTTTTGCTATCCTCAATAAAGAGAGCCCTTAAATCAGTCTGAGATTTTCATGCAACTTTCAACGCTGTTAAAACTAATACGATTTTGGCCTCCCTTCTGGGGAGCTGGCATAAGTGTCAGAGAATTTAATAAGGATTATTCCCGTATAACAGTGCAACTGAAAATGCGCTTTTGGAATAAAAATTATGTCGGTTCGCATTATGGCGGGTCGCTATATTCAATGACTGACCCCTTCTATATGCTCATGCTAATGAAAGCCTTAGGCAGGGAGTATATTGTTTGGGATAAATTTGGAACTATCCGTTATAAAAAACCGGCACACGGCAAGGTTTTTGCTGAGTTTGAGCTTAGCTCTGAACAAGTAAAAATGATTAAGCAGCAAGCGGATGAAAATGAAAAGTCTGAGCCTGTTTTTGAAATTAAAATAGTTGATTCTTCAGGTACTATCGTCGCTGAGATTGTTAAGACCTTATATGTGAAGAGGAAATAATCCCCCTCTCCCCCAAGAGCACTGCCGTTAGGTTAAGAAAATCCTTACGTCCCGCGGTCAAGCCGCGGGACGTAAGCAATGGTGTAGGGCTTAACTTAATGGCAGCGTCCCCCAAAGGGACAATATTTAAATGCTTATCAGCATATATGCTGCGATATGAAAATTAAAAAACCGGCACCATCATCTCTTCTTTGGCAATATTTAATAATTTCTCAGACTTTGTCTGATGAGAAAAAAAGAACTGTCCTGTGAAGCAATAATTTGCAATTAGTGGTATTCCAAGACAACAGATGGAGACTAGATTTAAAAGAGCCATCCCTGCTTTAGTAAGAAGGTCTCGCTCTGTTCTAAGATCTGGATTATCTAAGGCATCAGTTAGTATTTGCTCAATTTCTAATTTTTTATTATTGAAAATTACTTGGTTATTTGAAAAATCAATATGTGTTGCCGCTGCAATTTTTAGATCAAGGTAGACTTTAAATAGTGCGTTGATTTTTCGATTTTCTAGAGAGTCATTTGAAATTACTAGTTCATGATTAACTATATCAGCACTTAACATTCTTCTAATTACATCATCATTTAAAACTAATTTTGGTGAGACATAGTGGACATACAAATCTTTTGCATGATTATATATTGGTATTAATACATTATTTATTTTTTGATTTAAGTCATAAGATGACTTAAAAAGTCCCGCATCAACGATGATTTCTTCTTGGGATAGCAAATTTGATAAGGATTGATAAAAAGTACCGCTGGAATCAAAATTTTCCCTTTCTAAAGTAAAGGTATAATCCCTAGGACCTCCTGTCATAATTTCTAATCGATTTAATGCCGTAGGGAAATCTAAACAACAAAAATCTAATGGAGTTTGGCCATTAGAATCCCCAATATCCAAACTTGCACCATTCTGAATTAAGGTTCTAATCGCATCCAGATTTCGGTGGAGGCAGGCATAGTGAAGAGCAGTCCGACCATAGGCATCCACAGCATTTACTTCCGCTCCTCTCTCCAATAGTTTGGTTGCGATTGCTCTTTGAGCTAGCTTCTCGTTTCCCGAGGTAGGAAAATGGTTCCAACCTTTTGAAACTGAAAGGATTAAAGGGCTGTTTTGCCTATGCTGATCTGTTGACTTAAAATTAACCTGCTCTAGATCAGGTAGGTCTAACAACCTTAGAGTAAAAGATACGCTACTATTAGCAACGCCCCACATTAAGGGACTATTTCCAAGATAAGTTGCGAAGAGGTCATCTGAAGTTATAGGGGTGTTCTCAGCATAAGAGATATCATTTTGCATTGCTGCTTTGTGCAATCTTGTTTGATTTTCGGGCATATTTTCTATCGCTTCGTTGATAAATCTTTTCCTGCCATCATCGGAAAGAAGTTATCATCTGTTCTAAAAAGCAGCAAGTTTAGTAAGTTTGAAACTTAAAATCCATCAATTTGTCCAAGTTCTTTATCATTTGCTCGAATTAGATGAATTGAAGCACCATGCTAATCCCGGAGATCCCTCACTATGTTCGGGATGACGGGGTCTTTATTGATGTCTGCCCCAATGGAGCTGGGATACTCAGGATGACGCGCTATGTTAGAGTCATGTAAAAGAGACTTATCCTCTCTCTCGTTTTATTTTGCTCTAGTTTATTAGAGCAATTTAATGCCTTATGAATTTTTATCTTTAATGAAAAATAATAACTCAGCCCCTTTTCACTCATGATATTGAAATACCAAATATGACTTAGCAATATAACAAATTGGTAGGCATTTAATTTGTTGTATATATTTCTCTCATTTTATGTTATTTGGATTCAAAAAGGCTTACAGAAAGCCCAACACTGACCACCTTAAGCGTACTTTGAATTAGGAAATTATTTATGCAAATTATTATTCAGAAGTTAATCAAAGAGCTATTTTCATATACTGGTCTTCTCGGCCCTACTAGATATGAGGATGTTGGTTTATATGATACAACTATCTATTCGGGCTCAAAGACGATCTTGATCGCTGTTCATGAAGAATATCAACGTTTAGAAACAAGTAACGACCCCGAAAAGCAAAGAAAAATGATATCTTTGCTTCTTGGAGGAACCGTTTATACGATGTTACAGGATGAGCTAAGATATGGCTATAACATAGGCGCACGTGCAATTGCCCAAGAAACATGGAAGCATGTAGAACCATCCGATGTTCAAGACAATGGAGGTTGGTTACACAATATCTATGCCATTGGTGATTACACTTTAGCTAATCTATCAATTATCCCAGAGGATTTTTATACACGAGGAAGAAAATATCTAAGGCGAAACACCGATCCCTTTGCCGCTCCCGAGCATGAAAGAGCCTATTTCTGGCCTCTCGCATCAAATATAGAAAAAATGAAGCTCTTGTTACAGTTTTGCTTTAAATATAAAGATAATTTAGAGCTTCCTGAAATAGACTCTGAAGATGTGGCTGATGTACAAAAAAGAGATACTCTTGCTAAAACTGAGGGGAATACCTCAAGTAAAAATAGACCTGTTGGCAAGCCTCCGCTAACACTAAATGATATATACAACAACCCTACAGCAACTGTAACGACAAAAGTTATTCGTTTGGAAGAGTTTAGCAATTCCTCCCCTCGCTTTTTCCCTTCTAGCTCAGAAGAAGAACAAGAATCACAAAGCTGGGATTTTGCTCATCCCTCTACTGGAATGATAATTCTTGCTGCTTGTGTACCAGTAATTGGTTGGGCTTATTTAATATACGTGCTTTTTAATGCACTTGCTGAGTCTTGTTGTGTAAACGAAGAAAATTCTAATAGTTACAGAACTTTCCCCTAAAGGGGAAAGCCCTTTAGGGGCCGGGTGTCAGCGATGACCTCTTAGACATGTAGCCTGGATGCAGCGCAGCGGAATCCTAGAGCAATGATTAGACCGCTCGGATTCCGCTGCGCTGCATCCAGGCTACGGTTTTTTTAAACAGCTTCAAAAATAGCCGCAGCACCCATCCCTGTTCCAATGCACATAGTCACCATCCCATAGCGGCCTTTGGTGCGCCTTAAGCCGTGGAGTAAAGTCGCTGTACGAATCGCTCCTGTTGCACCAAGAGGATGACCAAGAGCAATAGCGCCACCTAAGGGATTAACCTTATCGCGTGGCAAATCCAGCGTTTTGATAACAGCTAGCGCCTGGGCGGCAAAGGCTTCGTTAAGTTCGATCCAATCTATTTGATCCAAAGTTAGACCTGCTCTTTTAAGGGCTAAAGGAATCGCATTAATTGGTCCTATCCCCATCACTTCAGGAGGTACTCCGGCAACCGCATAACTCAAAAGCCGACCCATAGGCTGTAAATCATATTGCTTAAGCGCTTGCTCTGAGGCTAATAAAGCGATACCAGCACCATCACTAGTTTGTGAGCTATTCCCTGCCGTCACTGTTCCCTTTAAGGCAAAAACAGGGCGCAAACGCGCAATCACTTCGTAAGAGGTATCTGCACGTGGGCCTTCATCTTGGCTGATTACTTTCTTAGTCGAAATGAGCTCTGAGGTCTCCAGATTTGCTCGACGAACATTAATTTCAACAGGGCTGATTTCCGCATTAAAATCGCCACGTTGTTGAGCGGCAACAGCTCGGCGATGGCTTTCCGCCGCAAATTCGTCCTGCTGTTCACGAGTTACATCCCAGCGCTTTGCTACATTTTCTGCAGTGATCCCCATACCATAGGCAATAGCAACATGCTCGTCATTAAAGATTTCTGGATTAGCCGTATATTTATTGCCTCCTAAGGGAACCATCGACATACTTTCAACGCCACCCGCTAAGGCAAGTGACATCTCCCCTTGCTGGATAGAGGCTGCTGCTGTTGCAATACTCTGTATGCCTGAGGAGCAAAAACGATTTATCGTCATTCCTGGTACAGATTGTGGCATCCCGGCAAGCAGCGATGCAATTCGCGCGACATTCATCCCCTGTTCGGCCTCTGGCATGGCACAGCCGATTACAACGTCACCAATAGCCTGCCAATCAACCTGTTGATTGCGATTTTTCAGCGTTCTTATAGTGTGTGCCAACAAATCATCCGGCATGGTGTTTTTAAATACCCCTTTTGGCGCTTTTCCAACAGGAGTACGCAACACATCAACAATATATACATTTGTCATAGCTAAAATCTCCTATTAATTGCGCAAGGGTTTACCAGTTTCTAAAAGATGGGCAATCCGAGCCTGCGATAAGGGCGTTGCCGCCAATCTCACAAAGGCTTGTCTTTCCAGATGAAGTATCCAGTTTTCATCGATCAGTTCACCCTGATTTACCTCGCCGCCACAAATTACCTGGGCAATCTGTTGGGCTATAAAATAATCATGCGGGGAAATAAAACCTCCTTCTAACCAATTCACCAAGCCAGCTTGGAGACGAGCAATACCCTCTCGGCCTGCCGCTTTGAAACGGGTTTTTAATGGAGCCTGATAGTTTGCTGCTTGCATCGCTTTGATTTTAGCTAGCGCAGCATAAAGGACTTCGTTGCCATGCATAACCCAATAATCGTTCTCACGTAGATAACCCTTTTGTTGGGCATCTGTTGCACTACCAGCCACATAGGCCGTCGCGACTTGTTTGTAATAAGGCGCTAGGAAAACAAGCAAGTCAGCATCCTGAGCCTTAGCTACAGCTCGCATCGCCAGTTCTTTACAGCCACCGCCAGCAGGCAAAAGGCCAACACCAACCTCAACTAGGCCAGGATAGGATTCAAAGGCAGCCACCACTGAGTCACAATGCATCATTAATTCGCAACCACCACCCAGGGCACGTCCACGAAGGGCTGCAATCACGGGAATGGGCGAATATTTCAAACGCATTGCCGTATTTTGGAATTGATGAATCATCGCATCCAAAGCGTCCATCTTATTGGCCTGAATTAAGCTGGCTACACCGCGTAAATCAGCACCAGAACAGAAATTGCTAGGGTCATGTTGATAAATAATTAGTCCCTGACATTCTTTTACAGCGATGTCGATTGCCTGCTCAAGGCCGTCAAGAACAGCTTGTCCTACAGTGTTTGCTTTTGATTTGAAATTAACCACTGCCACATCATCTTTAAGATGCCATAAATGAACACCCTCATTTTCAAAGATTGTTTTTGTAGGATGGCTTTTTTCTTTTAAAACTCGGTCAGGAAAAAACTGACGATGGTAAACCGGCAATGCACTGCGTGGGCTATATTCATTTTTCAATGGCGCATAAGCCCCTTCAGTCGTGTAAAAATCACTAAGCTTAGGCAGCCAATCAGGTAGTTTTGCCTGGCTCAGACTTGATTTGTTAGCCATAGCATTTTCAATGATCGCCTGCATCTCAGCTAAGCCTGCTATTTGCCAGGTTTCAAAAGGTCCTTGCTGCCAACCAAAACCCCAACGAATTGCCAAATCCACATCACGAACATTATTGGCAATACTTTGTAAATGGTAAGCGCAATAATGGAAAAGATCGCGATAACAGGCAGTTAAGAACTTAGCCTGCATATCATTGGATTTAACCAAGAGTCTCATTCTCTCAGAGGGGTCGGCGGTTTTCATTATGCCTTTCAATTCATCACTAACCTCACCCTTAGCTGGTCGATAGGTCGCAGAAGCAAGATCAAAGACTTCAATAACCTTCCCGTTCTTACGATAAATACCCTGACCACTCTTCTGTCCCAAATGCCCTTCTTTGATGAGATTTAACAGCCATTGGGGGAGTGTATAAAGTGCATGCCAGGGATCATCTTTTAGTTGTTCTTCCATGGTATGAACCACATGTTGCATCGTATCTAAACCAACAACATCCATCGTTCTGAACGTTGCTGATTTTGGCCGGCCAACCAAGGGTCCTGTTAAGGCATCAACTTCGTCCAAGCCAAGCCCCATTGCCTCAGCATGGTGAATAATAGCCAATAAGGAGAAAACACCAACCCGATTCGCAATAAAATTGGGTGTATCTTTGGCGCGGATTACCCCCTTACCTAGAGAGCTGGTTAGCCAGGTTTCAAGATAATCGACAAGCTGTGGCGCCGTTGTTTTAGCTGGAATCAGCTCAGCTAAATGCATATATCTGGGGGGATTGAAAAAGTGGACACCACAGAAATTCTTATGAAGTGACTCGGGTAAAACCGTGCATAAGGAATTGATGCTTAGGCCGGAAGTATTGGATGCAAGGATAGTATCCTTTCTCAGATGAGGAGCTATTTTTTTGTATAAATCTTCTTTCCAATCTAAGCGCTCTGCGATTGCCTCAATCACTAGATCACATTCAGCCAGATCAGCTAGATTTTTTTCATAATTTCTTGCTTTTAAAAAAGCAGCTGTTTGCTCTGTCGCTAGGGGAGCGGGCTTTAATTTGCCAAGATTTGCGATGGCTTTGTCGACCAAAGCATTAGCTCCACCCTCTTTAGCAGCTAAATCATATAATAAGGTTTCAATCCCTGCGTTCACGCAGTGCGCCGCTATCTGTGCCCCCATAACTCCAGCACCGAGAACCGCGACTTTCTTGATGGAATAAGTTTCCTGCATGATCCTTGCCCTCTGTAATTTTCTAATCCTAGATCCCGCGGTCAAGCCGCGGGAATTCGATTGTTCGTATACTCTTTATTCCTCTCCACCGCGCACAGCGTGGGGGAGAGGGTTAGGGAGAGGGGGTTAAAATTAACTTGCGTAAGCAACCCTATTGGTTTTGTAGTCGCTACGCAACACGCCTATATCCCCCTCACCCACCCTCACTGCCATTAAGTTAAGGAAGGTTTTGTCATTCCCGCGAAAGCGGGAAACTATTTCTAGTTAAGCACAGTGCCAATGTAGAGATGGTTTCCCGCTTTCGCGGGAATGACAAATGCCCTTAACGTAATGTCAGTGTCCCCCCACGCTGCGAGCGAGAGGGGAACCTTAGATAGCAGCAATGCTTACAAACTACGACAAATTAAAACGTATACCCTGGGCTAAAGGCAAAGCATCGCCCCAATTGATAGTATTAGTTTGCCGTCTCATATAAGCTTTCCATGAATCTGAACCTGACTCACGACCACCACCAGTTTCCTTTTCGCCACCAAATGCACCACCAATCTCTGCACCAGAAGTACCAATATTGATATTTGCAATACCACAATCACTTCCAATCGCACTTAAATAACGTTCAGCATTCTTCAGGTTTTGGGTAAACATGGCTGACGATAAGCCTTGAGGCACGCCATTTTGTAAGGCAATTGCTTCTTCCAGACTACGATAAGACATCACATAAAGAATAGGAGCAAAAGTTTCTTCTTGTACAATTTCCCAGTCATTTTTTATTTCAGTGACTAAGGTAGGTTGTACAAAATTTCCTGGCACAGAGATCGCTTCTCCACCAAAAACAACCTGCCCCCCCGCTTCTTTGATGCGCATAATGGCTTGCTTGAATTGTTGCACGGCCTTTTCATCAATTAGCGGTCCCATTAAATTTTTATTATCTAGAGGATCCCCGATAGTTATTTGTTCGTAAGCATGCTGTAAGCGTTTGGTCACCTCGTTGTACATTGATTCATGTACGAAAAGACGCCGTGTTGAAGTACAACGCTGTCCTGCAGTACCTACTGCACCAAAAACAATAGCAGGAACGGCCAGATTTAAATCGGCTGACTCATCAAGAATAATCGCATTATTACCACCAAGCTCCAGAATGGTCTTACCAAGCCGTGCAGCAACCTTGGCAGCAACCTGTTTTCCAACTGCTGTTGAACCTGTGAAGGAAATGAGTGGTGTACGAGGATCATTGACCATTGCTTCCGCAACGTCGTGCGAATTAGGAATTATCAATGAGAAAATTTCTGGGCAATTATTCGCTTGTAAAACCTTATTACAGATATGCTGTACCGCAATTGCACAAAGAGGTGTTTTTGCCGAAGGTTTCCATAAGGTTACATTGCCACAGATGGCAGCAATAAAAGCATTCCACGCCCAAACAGCAACAGGGAAATTAAAGGCAGAAATTACCCCTATAATGCCATAGGGATGCCATTGCTCGTACATGCGATGATTGGGGCGCTCTGAATGCATGGAGTTACCATAAAGCATCCGGGACTGGCCGACAGCAAAATCAGCAATATCGATCATTTCCTGGACCTCGCCATCCCCTTCTTGTTTAGACTTACCCATTTCAAGGGAAACTAAACTACCCAGAACATCCTTATGCTCTCGCAGGGTTTCACCCATTTGTCGGATTATTTCACCACGCTTTGGAGCAGGAACTTCCCGCCAAGCAAGGGCGGCCTTTGTGGCTCGCTCCATAATACGTTGATAGTCTTGCATGGAGCAGGTTGCAACTTCAGCAAGTCGCTCACCATTTGCGGGGTTATAGGAAACCAGCCTGCTTGACCCGATTTCACTATGCCACCCCTGTCCACTAAATGCTCCGGGGTTTAAATCACTAATATTTAAACGCGTTAATAAATCCATTAGCTTCTCCTAAGCGTAATAACGACCAAAACGGTTCACCAGTACATCGGCTAAACGGAAATTCTCTTGTAATACAAGGCCATGATATTCATTCGCTTGGCCTAAGACCAAATCAACAACCGCGCAGACACCCGCTGCAGTACTTACCTGGATCGCTGACCATTCAAGATCGCGAATTGTTGCGGGATAGACTTTTTTAACATAGCTTTTCTCGGTTAATTCGCCATGCTTGATACCTTCAACGGTCACATAAACAATGACTATGTCCTGATAGGTTTTGGGAATAGCTCGTTCAAGAATCCGCTTTAAAGTTTCACGATCCTCGTTCAGCTTGAGATCATTCATCAATAAGCGCATTTTTTCACAATGGCCTGGATAACGCATGGTCTTGTAGTTCAAGCTTTGAATCTTACCGGTATAAAGCTCAGCTAAACTTCCCAGACCACCAGAAGTGTTAAAGGCCTCATACTCACAACCATCAATTTGAATAGCTTCTCTACCCTCTAAAGGCTTGAGAACTATGGGTTTGCCAGCTTCAATACCATAGCAAGGATTGCCATATTCATTAATTACGCCATCAGTCGACCAGGTTAAAGAATATTGCAAGGCATTGTTTGCTCGTTGTGGTAAGGCGCCGACACGCAATTTTGCATGATGACAAACCTCAAATTCCTTCATCAGGCTATTCGCTGCAATGCTAATAAAACCAGGAGCAAGGCCGCATTGAGGAACGAAGGCTGTTTCAGCATTGTTGGCAATAGACTTTACTGCTTCGGTAACTGAGGTATCCTCGGTTAAGTCGAAATAGTGGGCTTTGGCAGCTTTGGCGGCTTTGGCAACATGAACGTTAAGAAAATATGGCAGGCTTGAAATAACTGCAACAACTTGATTTTCAAGTAAATATGACTGAACTGAGTCTTGATCTTTGACATCAAGAGCAACTGTTTTAATTGTCGGTATAGCCTCTAATAAACGAGTTACGTCTGTGCCTGAGAAATCCAAATCGGCAAGATGAACCTCATAATCCCCTGTATCGGCTAGTAAGCAAGCAATTAAACTCCCAATTTTGCCTGCACCGGTAATCATTACGTTATACATATCTTCCTTTCTCCATTGTAAAACAAGACGTCATCGTACACTAAAAAAATGACCCTTTAAAAGACCCTAATGTTTTTTGTAGGAATCTTGACCTTTTTTAATTACTGCCTTATTGTCCATTTCATTTGATTGCTTAATAGTTCAATGACCCGCACAACCACTGTTGATACGCTCACTCTGAATTCGGCAAAAACGCTAAAATATAGCTATATATTGCGCGCCTTTTTATCTGGTTTGCTTTTGCCTCTGGGCTTCGCTCCCTTTCATCTTCCCTGGGCAACAATTTTGGGTCTTGCTCTTTTTTACGCACAATTACAGCAAGGGCATAAACGCCATGCTTTCCTAAATGGCCTTTTTTTGGGCTTAGGATATTTTGGTTTGGGAATCTCTTGGGTCTTTGTCAGTATTCATGAATATGGGCATCTCAACTCTTTTCTTTCTGCTTTGATTACCCTGTTTTTTTTACTATATCTCTCCTTCTTTCCTGCGCTAATGTCTTTCATTTTTAGAGTAATTAGCAAAAGAGAAAGTAAAATTTCCTCCTGTTTACTCTTTAGCGCGCTGTGGATTTTGTTTGAATACCTGCGTTCAACCTTTCTCAGTGGTTTTCCCTGGCTGCAATTAGGCTTTGGGCAATTTGATGCACCTAATAAATACCTCTTACCCATCATTGGCGTATACGGTGTTGGTTTTTTAACTTGCCTAGCAGCAACCTTATTAGCTTACGCGGTTCAATCAAAAGTTAAGCGCTTATACTTTATTGCTGCCTTTGGCTTTCTTCTCTTTTTCCCTTTGGTGTTCAAAACCGTTGAGTGGTCAAAAGCGAGTACAGAGCCTTTATCAGTCGGCGTAATTCAAGCCAATCTGTCCATGCGGGATAAATGGGATGAAACCTTATTTTGGCAATTACTTGAACGTTACAAACAGGATACCGAACAATTACTTGGCACTAGTCTTATCGTCATGCCTGAATCGGCTATACCACTTCCTCCAAGTTACATTCTTGATTTTCTTACAGATATAGACAACCGTGCTAAAGAGACCGGTTCCGCGGTAATGTTAGGTATACCAACACCAACAACCGTTGATGAAAATTATTATTATAATGCGCTAATCACCCTAGGCCAGGCAAAAGGCTCATACCAAAAACAACATCTCGTTCCTTTCGGTGAATACATCCCTGAGCCCTTTCAAGCGATTAGTAATTTGCTGGATATTCCAGAGGCTAATTTAAAACCAGGCAAAATAAATCAGCCTTTGGTTAAAGTCCAGCAATATACTATAGCCACTTTGATTTGCTATGAACTTGCCTACGGTGATTTGCTACGCCGCCAACTTCCGAAAGCACAGTGGATAGTATCTATTAGTGATGATGGTTGGTTTGGACATTCTCTGGCCATGTATCAGCAATTGCAAATGGCTCAGGTTCGTTCACTTGAAACGGCGCGTTATCAAGTTGTTGCAAATAATGACGGTCTATCTTCGATAATAAATTCTCGTGGCGAAATTACCTCTACTCTCCCTGCTTTCACAGCTGGAATCCTCAGAGCAGAGCTATTCCCAGCAACAGGAATGACTCCATGGGTTTATTGGGGAAATTCACCTACTCTTATATTTTGTGCATTAATTGTACTGATTTATACCGGATATCGTATCATCAAACAGAAAGTAAGCGATTAACCTATTGCTGCAAAGCACGAGAGGCGCTATTCTTACCAGCCTTACTGAAATTTAACTTATGACTATGGATAACAGCTATATACCACGTGAAATTGAAGAACAAGCCCAGCAATATTGGCTTAAAAAACAATCCTTTAATGTCTCTGAAGACCTAAACAAGGAAAAATTTTACTGCTTATCCATGTTCCCCTATCCTAGTGGCACTTTGCATATGGGACATGTCCGTAACTACACCTTGGGTGATGTTATCGCCCGCTATCAACGTGCATTGGGGAAAAACGTTTTACAACCAATCGGTTGGGATGCTTTTGGCCTTCCTGCTGAGAATGCAGCTATTAAACATGGAATCCACCCTGCTGAATGGACGAGAAAAAATATTGCTTCAATGAAGGAGCAATTCCTGAAGTTAGGAAATGCCTATGATTGGCGACGCGAAATCGCTACCTGCGACGCTGATTATTATCGCTGGGAACAATGGTTTTTTATTAAGCTCTTCGAAAAAGGCTTAGTCTATAAGAAAAATGCCGTTGTAAACTGGGACCCTGTTGACCAAACTGTTCTTGCGAACGAACAAGTTGTTGATGGCCGTGGCTGGCGTTCAGGAGCGCTTGTAGAGAGGCGTGAAATTTCTCAATGGTTTATCAAAATAACAGCCTATGCTGACGAACTCTTAGACGAGCTTGATAGACTCGACGAATGGCCCTCTCAGGTCAAACAAATGCAACGAAACTGGATTGGCCGCTCAGAAGGCTGCGAAATCAATTTCAAAGTGGCAGGCTATAACAAACGTTTAAAAATATATACAACCCGTCCAGACACCTTTATGGGTGCAACCTATCTTGCCGTAGCTCCGGATCATCCTTTAGCTAAAGAAGCCGCAAGCCATAGTGTTGATATTCAGGCTTTTATTGACAGTTGCCAAGGCGTACGCATGGCAGAGGCTGATATTGCAACCATGGAGAAACGTGGAATAGATACGGGGATGAAAGCCATTCATCCTATTAGTGGTGAAGAGCTTCCTGTATGGATAGCCAACTTTGTTTTGATGCAATATGGATCAGGTGCAGTTATGTCAGTTCCTGCCCATGATCAACGTGATTGGGAATTTGCACAAAAATACGAATTATCTCTTAAAGAAGTCATTAAACCCGCAGATGGCTCTACCCATGATTACTCAAAAGCAGCCTTTACAGCTGAAGGAATCCTGACTAATTCAGCTCAGTTTGACGGCCTGACCTCGGCAAAGGCAATGAAAGAAATTGCTTCTTATCTGGAAAACCATGATGCAGGTAAGGTAACCATTAACTATCGTCTACGCGATTGGGGCGTTTCACGTCAGCGCTATTGGGGAACCCCTATCCCAATGATTCACTGTGAGGAATGCGGTATTGTTCCGGTTCCAGAGCACGAATTACCCGTTACTTTGCCTGAAAATATTGAATTCACCGGTAGCGGATCGCCTTTAGCTCAATGTAATGAGTTTGTGCAAACCTCATGTCCAAAATGTGGTCAGGATGCAACTCGTGAAACAGATACCTTTGATACCTTTGTCGAATCGTCTTGGTACTACGCACGTTTTGCCTGTAAGGGACAAGATAACGCGATGCTAGATGATCGCGCAAAATACTGGACTCCTGTTGATCAGTATATTGGCGGGATTGAACATGCGGTTATGCATCTGCTTTATGCCCGTTTTTTCCATAAATTAATGCGTGACGAGGGTCTGGTCAATTCCGACGAGCCTTTTAAAGCCTTATTAACTCAAGGAATGGTACTTAAAGATGGCCATAAAATGTCGAAATCCTTAGGCAATGTGGTTGATCCAAACCATCTGATTGATACCTATGGAGCCGATACAGCGCGTTTATTTGTGATGTTTGCTGCCCCACCAGAGCAATCACTGGAATGGTCAGATACAGCTGTAGAAGGAGCGCATCGCTTTTTAAAACGTATTTGGGCCTTTGCTCACCAGCATCAACAAACAATGTGTGACATTAATGACCTTATTCTAGGTGGTAATGGACATATTGACTGGCAAAATACCGAAAATCGCTTGAAAAAGTCTCGCTTGGTTGTCCATCAGACTCTTATGCAGGCAAGCAATGATTATGAGCGACATCAATTTAATACTGTAGTTTCTAGCTGTATGAAGCTTTTTAATGAAATATCCGGCTACGAAATTATTACCGAAGAAGACAAACATTTCCTTCACTCGGCCCTAAGTATTTTGCTGCGACTTTTAGCACCAATTACACCACATATTTGTCACTACCTATGGCAAGAGTTAGGCTTTGATAAAATTATTATCGATGCACCTTGGCCAAAGGTTGATAAAAGTGCACTAAAAAGCGATGAGTTAGATTTTGTCGTGCAGATTAATGGTAAGTTAAGAGCTCAGTTTACGGCTGATAGCGATACAACTGAAGACGTTCTAATAGAATTAGCTAAGCAACATGCAGCTGCTTTCTTAAGTGATACATCGGTCAAGAAAGCTGTTGTGGTTGCTCATCGTCAATTGATTAATTTGGTTGTTGGCTAATGATTAGGAAATTGCTACTCCTTGGATTGATAACTTTACTTGCCAGTTGCGGTTTTCACCTGCGCGGTTTTAATGATATGCCCAGATGGTTGAATAACATCTCAATTGTCATTGAGAATGCGCATCGCGATTTGGGTCCGATAATCAAAGATCAGTTAGAAGCATACAAGATTCAAGTTAATCCTGCCCCTGCTCGGGCAGACTATATTCTTGTTATCGAATCAGATGGCATCCAACAACAAATAACCAACATTGCAGCAAGCACTGCCCCACGGCAATACCTGCTAATTTACGTAGTGCAGTTTAAGCTTATAAAAGTTAAAGGTGGCGTGATTATTCCACCGACCTCTGTTTCGGTAACCCGACAGTTAACAGTAAATAACGATAGAATCTTAGGCTCTAATTCAGAAGAAACCTTACTGAGTAAGGAAATGCGTAATGATGCTGCCATGCAGATAATGAATCGTTTGAGTCGAGAGAATAAGAGCCTTTCGGCGGCTTCGTAATTGTGCTAAAACAGCCCCTCATCCGTCGCTTCGCGCCACCTTCTCCCCGCTCGCGGGGAGAAGGTGCCCGAAGGGCGGATGAGGGGTTGCTGGTTAGAATTTCCTTTCCATCTAAGCCGCAGGGCGTTTTAAAAATTTTTAAGGCGAGTCAATGCTTATTAAACAACAAGCTCTGGCAGTACATCTTCGGCAAAAACAAGCCTCAGCTTATATTCTTTTTGGCCAGGATCCCTACCTTTTAAACGAAGCAGCAGAGAGCATTAAACTAGCATGGAAAGAAACCTATGCATCTGAAATGGAACAGGCATTATTACACCTTAATGCCCCTTCAGATTGGGCTTTGGCTTTTGAGCAAGCCAATAGTTATTCCTTATTTGCCACTACCGTCTTACTCGATCTCCGCTATGAAAAAAAGACTCTCGAGACAGCTGGAAAAGATTTTTTAAACAAGCACTTACAAGACTCTGCCCCCTCAAGCCTAATCTTGCTGCGTGCCCCTAATTTAACGCTAAAGCAATTGCAAAACTTCAGCAACCATCAAAATTTACATCTTGTGCAGGCAATACCACTTCAACCGACTGCCATGCAACATTGGATCGCTGAAAAATTACAAAAGAAAACCTTAACCTTTGTGCCAGAAGTTCCAGCTTTAATCCATCTTTATACCCAAGGAAACATGCTTGCTTGCGCGCAGGCCATAGATAAGCTGGAATTGGTCGCTGAGCCAGGGACAAGATTAACAACTGAGTTGGTTAAAGAGCAATTGGTCGATCAGTGTGATTTTCAACTCTTTGAGTTAGCCGATGCCTGTTTATCTCAGCAGCCAGACAAGGTGATTCAATTACTACGCCACGCTTATCACTCTAAGGCAGAACCAACCTTGGTATTATGGATCCTTAGTCAAGAAATACGTATAGTTCTGCAGTTGATTGAATTGACAACCCAGCAAGCCCTGCCTTTCAATACAGCCTGCAGCCAATTAAAAATATGGCCGCAGCGAGCCAAACTATACCAATCAATAGTAAAAAAGATACAAGCAAAAACCTTATTGCACTTACTACAATTTTGTAAAACTATCGATGAGCGCATAAAATCAACTCAAAATAATCAAATTTGGCTAGCACTAGAGCAGGTAGCACTTTCTCTTTGCTTAACAAAACAGGTAGGTAGTTTTGCATAACTTTATTATTTATGGCGGAACCTTCGACCCCATCCACTATGGCCATATAAAAACTGCTTTAGATGTCCAGGGCTTTTTCCATTTTGAGCGCTTTGTATTCTTACCCTGCAAAATTCCTGTCTTAAAAAATCAGGCTCTAGCAACCCCAGAGCAACGGGTTAGTATGATGGAGCTTGCACTTGCTCCCTATCAACAGCAAGCTAGATTTTCAATTGATTTATCGGAATTAAATCGTGATACCCCCTCATACATGGTTGATAGCTTGGAATATTTCCGTAAGCAATTTGGTGAAGAGCTCGCAATTACACTCTTAATGGGAATGGATACCTTTAGTCAGCTCCATCGCTGGTATCAATGGTCCAAACTTATAACACTTTGCAATATTCTGGTTATTGATAGAGCAGGCTTTGCTAAACAAGCCCTTCCTGATTTAGTTCAAGACCTATTAGATAAGCAACAAACCTTTGATGCGAATGCACTAAAGCAAAAGTCGCATGGGCTTATTTATCGCTATAATGCGGGGCAATTTGACTTTTCATCCAGTTGGATAAGAGAACAACTTAGTAAAAACAATGAGTTAGAAAATTATCTACCAATCGCCGTTCTCGAATATATAAAGAAAAATAATCTGTATCCCTGAGACTCTTCTCAAAATTTAGAGTAATCTGTTTTCTGTGATAGGCCTATCCGGATAAAACTATAGTGAGTATTTATAAGCTTTATAAAAACTTGTTTAAATATCAAAAGAAACAGCCTCTGCTGTTTAGCCTATTGTGCCTCGCGGTTATTTTTTCTGTGATATTTCAATGTATCCAACCCCTGCTTGTGGAATGGCTAATTAATGTTGTATTGAAGACTCAGCAGATTTCATTGTTAATCTGGGGGTTGTCTCTTTTGTTGATCAACTTTTTATTGTTTGTTTTCATCTACTTGATGCGTGCAAAAATCCTATCTTCTCTAGGGGCAAAGATAATTGCTCACTTGAAATATCGATTATTTGTCACGATTCAAAACTTAGATCTGAATAGCTATTACAAGAAAAATAACACCCCGTTGATATCCTATTTTAGTGAGCATATTTCTCTGGTTGAAAGCACGACCCTGTTTGCAGCCTGGAACCTTATAGGTGATATATCACTCTGCCTGGCTGCTGCAGTGCTTTTCTTTTATTTTAATTGGATGATTGCTTTGATTATTCTGCCCTGTCTGGCACTCATTTTCATCTTGCCCCGGTATTTTTTTAAAAGAAGCAAATCGGATATAAGTGAAAAACAAGAGCTGGATGCACAACTAATAGAATGTGTTCAGGAAAACATTGCGATGCAAGATGTCATTCGCTTAGGCTTGCTTAAAAACTATAGAAAAAATCAATTTCAATCGCTAATAAATCAATCGGCCAAGATCAATTATCGTTATAACTTTGACTTGGGCTTTTCCAGTGCCTCTCTATTATTGGGTATAAATTTTTCTTTGCTTTTGATTTATATCCTGGGTGGAATATTGATTTTCTTGAACTTACTAAGTCTCGGCTCATTTATAGCATTTATTATACTCTTCAGAAACTTTTTATCAGCGATTAATAGTATTAGCAACACCCTACCTCAAATTATGCGCTGCGCCTTCAGTTTTAATCTAATTGAAGATTTATTAGAGATGGAAACACCAGTGATTAAAGAGTTTGATCTCCCCAGATTTGCAAGGGAAATTTGTTTTAAGAACGTCTCATTTAATTATAATAATGTCATGGTGCTTAAAGCACTCAACTTTAAGATAAAAGCAGGCCAACTTGTTGGGATTGTTGGTTTAAGTGGCTCCGGAAAAAGTACCCTCTTAAAGCTTTTATTAAAAGAAATTTCCTCTACTTCAGGTAGCATTTTTTTTGATGGTTATAATTATAGTGATTTCCCGCAAACATCGCTGCTTTCTCAAACCTCAGTGGTCATGCAAGAGCCTAAATTGTTTGAAGGTAGCATCATGGAAAATATTGAAATGGGGTGTTTGGGAGCCTCAAAAAATGAGATTTTTGAGGCCGCAAAAAAAGCCGGAATTCATGATGAAATTATGCAACTTCCTGAACAATACGACAGCATAATTGGTCATAAAGCTACAGATTTATCAGGAGGCCAGAAGCAAAGAATATGTATAGCCCGTGCTTTAATTGCTAATCCCGCCATTCTTTGTCTTGATGAAGCAAGCTCAGCCCTGGATCCTTTTGCCACATCAATAATCGATGAAACTGTTAGAGCCTTAACCAAGGATCATACTGTTATTTCCATTACTCATAGACTTGGCTCAGTTATCAATGCCGATTTAATTTTGGTGATGAATCACGGTGAAATTGTGGAAACTGGAAGTCATCTTTCCTTAATAGAGCAAAATGGATTTTATAATCAGTTGTGGAATAAACAGCAAGGATTTACATTAATTCCAAAACAAGGTTTTATAAGTGTTTCTCCTCAGTGGCTTAAGCAAATTCCCTTGCTTGCAGAGTTTGATAGCGACTTAATGCATGAAATAGCAGACAGTATGATTACTGAAAGATGGGACAAAGGTGAAATTGTATTTAAAAAAGGGGATCCTGGAGATAAATTTTATATCATTGCCATCGGAATGGTTGAGGTTTTTTCAGCTAATACGGGCACAGAAACAGCTATTGCAAATCTAAGTGATGGAGACTTTTTTGGCGAGGTTGCATTGCTCTACAATTGCGAACGAAATGCCACTGTTAAAACAAGTTCAACCTGCTTGTTTTTATCACTTGCTTCTGATGTTTTTTATAAAATAATTCAACGCTTGCCTAAACAGCAAAAAAGCGATCTACTTGAAAAAGTTTATGCTCGTTTGAGTGAAGAACAAAAGTTAAAAAATTATCAGACCCGCTTTATAATTTGATCTGAGTTTTGTGAATATGTACTTCCCACAATAGCATGCTGTTACCATCAGTATTTTATTATTTTTCAGAATTGATTCGTCAGACTATTTGTACGGAACAAAAAAGTTTAATCCCAGGAAAAATTAGAACTCCCGCTACTCGACCCTGAGAGATCCTCACAAAATTTTTCCGTCTACGTACCGCGCATAATAGGCATTCTCTTTTAAACCAGTTTTTGTCCCATACCAAGCATCAGCATCACGACTATTCCCCAAATTCAAAGAACAACTCACTTAGCCTAAATTCATACAAATAGTAAATTTACGTATTAGGTCCAAGAAATCCTTAAGCCATGAGCTGCATAATTCCAGCGCAAATGACACAGAGGATAGACTCAATGAAAAAAGTTAATGGTAGGTATCAGTCTCTATTTGAATATCTAGTTGAGAAAAGGTTCCCCTTCGCCCGTACCATAGATGCTTATCTGTATCCCGTGGAGCATGCAACTTTAAATTCGAGCTCACCTTATAGTCGTAGATATGACGATGTATCACGGGGATTTTGGGCTGATCATTTTATCGGATCCGTACAGCCCCTAGCGTCAATGCTGAATGACGTTGAATATACCTTTAAGCCTTATAAATCTGGTTGGGAATTGCTAATGGATTTTGCGCAACCCTTTCGTGGAGTTAGCAATATTCTACGAGGGCTAGCTAATGTTATTGCTGCACCAATTATCTTCCTTGGGAATCTCTTTAGATACACGTTTATTGAAACAAATAGTCCCCTTGACGATATACAACAAGAACTAGGGCAGCCAATATTCTGGTTTATTGATGGCCTTTCTAGTCTATTAAGAGGTGCGACTCAAATTATTAGTACCCCCCTAACCTGGTGTATAAGAACCCATTTGCGAAGTGTTATCACCAACATAGTCGGCTTTCCTGATATCAGGGAAAACGAAGAGATTCAATATTTAGTTAGCCGAGGTACTGAGGCTTTTGACGAGAGTGATGCTAATACCATGAATTGTATTAAACATCGATTGCATGAAGAGTATCAAAAATCCTTAGCTAAAGGACAATCCTCGGTCATTTCTCCTAAGCGTGAAGAAGCAGTTTTCAGAAGTACGGAGGTTAGCTATAAGGATTATTTCGGTTTATTCAGAAAACCAGAAGGGCCAAGAGCAACGACTATGGTTGTGGACCAACCAACAAACCTTGTAATAGGTGACGTCCCCCCACCTCTTATCTAAGGAAGACCTTGATGCAGGCTACAACTAACTCATTAAACAACTGCAAACTCTAGCCATCCGATAACTCATAATCACCCGGCATATAAACCATAGAAGTATTCCCCACCTTTTGAGGAGTACTCTTGGTTGGGGTGGCTGCAGTGGCAGGAGTATGTTCTTTTTCAAATAGTTTAGCTTTCTTGATAAAATCAGGCATTGAAGCTGAAAGCCAACCAACAAGCGGATCAAATTTGGCATAGAGCTTTGATTCTTTCGAATATTCTTCATGTGGAAGTGAAGTCAGCTTAATCACCACCATAATTAGAGCAACAATAAAAACTCCACGCACAAAGCCAAAGCCCATACCCAAAATTCGATCAGTTCCACTTAAACCAGAACGCTTTAAGATAAAACCAAGTACAGCATTGACAATACCGCCGGCAATTAAAGTACCAAGCAGGACTAGAATAAAGGCTGTAGCCATTATCGCAGTTTTATCTTGGATATATTTTTGTAACCAGGGATAAAGGCCTTGCGAATATTCAAAAGCCAACCAAAAAGCTAGAATCCAGACAGCTAAGGCGATTAGCTCTTTAACAAAACCACGAACCAATCCGGTGAGTACTGATAAGCCAATTATCGCCAGAATAGCAAGATCAACCCAATACGCCATCTAAATTAACCCTCTCCAGTGGTAACAATAAACCCTCTTATCTGCACTGCACTGGCTAATTGTTGCTGTAATCTTTGTGCCTGCTCTTTTTTGTTAAGTTGACCAACGAGAACTTTATAGACAATGCCTTCATTGGTTTTTACCTTGTTATAGGTCGCTTTATAACCTTTGTTTTTCAATTTTGAAATTAGAGAATTGGCATTAATTTGACTACTAAAGGTCGCTAACTGTACTGCATAACCATTTTTTGGAGCTTTATTGACAACCTTTTTGGCTGCAGGTTTAGCGGCTGGTTTTACCTGTACTTTAGTAACCTTGTTCGTTTTAGCAACTGCCTTAGATTTGGAGCTCGCTGGCTTAGTGGCTAAGGATACACTTTTTGCTGCTTTATTCGCTGGAACAACATCGACCGATTTACTTGCCGGTGCAGACACTTCCTTGGCGAGATCAGTGTCTGAATCAGCAAAACCTGCAGAATCAAAGTTGGGCTCTTCGTCAGCCAAAGCCAAGGTTTCCCCAACAAGCTCACCAGTTTTAGCTTTTTGATCTTTGACCTGGCTAATTGATTCAGCCTTGGCAAGGGTCGTTAGAGGTTGTTGCTCAGAAACTTGCGGCAATTCAACGTGCGCCACTTTTACAGAGTCAAACATTTCTTTCTTTTCAACCAAATCAACGTCAGGTTGCTCCGGTTTCGGAGGTAGTTTCACAGCGACACTGACATTACCATCGAAGCGCTGATTGGATTTTTTCATAACTGCCGGTGCAAAGATAGCAGCTATAGAAAGGATAACAGCAAGACCTATAAGCCGGTGTTTAACCCGCTCATCTAACACTATTTTCATATTGTCTCCTCAGAACTGTAAGCCTTTCGCAATAAAACCTCAGCAGCTTAGGCTTCAAACCAACATCTTGTCAACATAACCGTAATAATTTTAACCAACTAAAATTAGATCGCTCACTGTAATAAATGAGCCATAAACAACAATTAAATCATCCATACTTGCCTCTTCACAGGCCGACTGATAAGCCAGAAGCGGATTATCATAGCAACTTGTATTTATCCCAAACTGGTCGAAAGCCTTAATAAACTGTTCTTTTGAAGCAGCACGCTTAGTTTCTAATAATGCAGGGTACCAATTTGTTACACAGCTCAACAAGGGAGCAATCAATCCTGGAATATCTTTATCCTTAAGTGCTGAAAAAACAGCATGAATACGCTTTTGAGGATAATGATTACCTAAATACTCAGCAAGGTGTCTAACTGCTTGCGGATTGTGTGCAACATCAAATAAGGTCATTCGCTTTGAATTAACAACTTGCAGTCTGCCTGCTAGAGAAAGAGTTTGTAGCCCCTGCTGCCAATGTGCGTGAGTGAGTGGCAAACCTTCCCCTAACAAAATGCTGGCTATTATAGCAGCAACAACAGAATTTGGATGTAACTTAGGTTTCGGCAGCTCTGTCCGCTCACCTTGAAAATGAAGTTCAATACTATTTTCACCTAAGCTGAACTCATAATCCCGTCCCTGAATAAAAGACGAGGTTTCAAGTGATATTGCTTGATCAATGATGGATGCTGTTGGGTTTTTATCAGCATAAACAAATAAGCACTTAGGCCGTAAAATCCCAGCTTTTTCAAAACCAATCTCTTCCTTCGTATTTCCCAGATAATCTTGATGATCTAAATCAATGGTCGTAATAATTGCCAGATCAGAATCGATTATATTGGTTGCATCAAGACGCCCACCAAGGCCAACCTCAAGAATGATTAGATCCAAAGTATGTTGCTTGAAATACCATAAGGCAGCCAAGGTTGCCATTTCGAAATAGGTTAATGGCACCTCTCCTCTACTCTCTTCAATTAGTGAAAATGCCTTACAGAGATCATTATCGCTAATCAGCTTTTTATTAATCTGGATGCGCTCATTGAACTTTAATAAATGAGGTGAGGTATAGCTTGCTACCTGATAGCCTGCCGCAGAATAAATTGCTTCTAAGGTTGCAACGGTAGAACCCTTACCGTTGGTCCCAGCTACTGTAATAACTTTTGCTTGTGGTGAGAGTAAATCAAGAGATTCAGCCACTTTCTTGATACGTGCCAAACCAAGCTGAATCTCTTGTTGATGACGATTTTCGAGAAAATCTAGCCATTCTGTTAGGGTAAAATCACTATGCTTCATCAGTTTCGATCAATAGTTCGCGGTGAGATAATTTTGCCACTAATTCAGCAAGGGTTGATCTTAAGGCTTTGCGTTCCACAATCATATCGATATGCCCATGCTCAAGCAAAAACTCGCTACGCTGAAACCCTTCAGGCAAGGTCTGTCTAACAGTCTGCTCAATAACACGGGGACCAGCAAAGCCAATTAAGGCATTGGGTTCTGCGACAATAATATCACCGAGGCTTGCAAAGCTAGCAGAAACACCACCCATTGTCGGATCAGTAAGCACAACAATAAAAGGCAGTTTCGCTTTGGCAAATTTAGCCAAAGCCGCTGCGGTTTTCGCCATCTGCATAAGAGAGAACAAGCCCTCTTGCATGCGCGCCCCACCGCTTGCAGTAAAGCAGATATAAGCTCTTTTTTCGGCAATAGCAACGTCTACAGCACGAACAAACTTTTCACCGACTGTTGCGCCCATTGAGCCACCCATAAAATTGAATTCAAAAGCGCTCACAACAACAGGTAGCTGTTGTAAATTGCCTTTCATAACGATTAGTGCTTCCTTTTCACCTGTCGCTTTTTGCGCTTGACTGATTCTATCCTTGTATTTTTTAGAGTCCTTAAATTTCAGACGATCGATAGGCTCTAACTCTTCGGCAATTTCTTCTTGTCCTGCCTCATCAAGAAATTGAGCCAGACGCTCCCTTGCTGATAAGCGATGATGGTGATTGCAATTCGGACAAACAGAGAGGTTTTTAACAAGCTCAGAGCGATAAAGCACAGAGCTACAACCTAAACATTTAACCCAAAGCCCCTCAGGAACCCCTTTTTTTTGAGAGGTCTCGGTTCTAATTTTCGAAGGTAATAATTTTTTCAGCCAACTCATACACAAGGATCCATTAATGCCAAGGCGAAATAGTATAACCTGAAATTTATCTCAGAGCTTGTTTTATTAAAATGAATTCGTCGTATTTTTGCTAAAAAACTACAAATTAAATAACCAATACCTTTATATGTTTATTCGAATAGACAAATTACAAATATTTTGTTTATTTTAAGCACATAAAGAGCTAAAAAAGGTCCTTTTTGAATGTTAGATGATGATTAAAAACCAATAAGTGATTTATTTTTATCCATTATGACTTATTTTGCAAGATTGTGATTAATAATGATATTTATTCTGCCCTATAAGTGTTTTTTTCAATAAAAATCGCCTCATTCTCTAAAGTTTTTTTGCTCTTCACCGATAACTAGTTTGGGTCCGATAAATTTAACAAAAATTTCTAATTTATCGATAACAAGGTAAATCCCACTACCAGGGATTCAGGTCGAGGAGATTTCAGTCATGGCTGAAGTGATAAATACGAACGTGATGTCGCTGAACGCGCAACGCAACCTAACCACGTCACAAAAAATGATGCAAACAGCAATTCAGCGCCTTTCATCTGGTTTGAGAATTAATAGTGCTAAAGACGATGCAGCTGGAATGGCTATTTCAGAAGGTATGACAGCACAGATTAGAGGTATGGATCAGGCAATTCGAAATGCGAATGATGGTATTTCATTATCGCAAACAGCTGAAGGGGCTATGCAAGAAACTACTAATATTTTGCAACGTATGCGCGAACTAGCTTTGCAATCTGCAAACTCAACAAACAACTCAGATGACCGTCAGGCTATCCAACAAGAAATTACCCAATTACAAGCGGAACTTAACAGGAACGCGCAGAATACTCAATTTAACGGTCAACGTATTCTGGATGGTTCATTTTCAAATGCGAGCTTCCAAGTCGGTGCTAATGCGAACCAAACGATTACTTTCTCTATCGGTAGTATCATGTCTTCTGCTATTGGTGGTATTGCAAGCCAAACTGGTACTGCCGTATCAGCTAACGCAGCAACAGACATTACTATAGGGCTTGGTGGTGGTGCTCCAGTATCAATTAACTCTAGTGCTGGTTTCGTTGGACCTAATGCCAGCCAAGATTCTAGTTCAGCTTATGCAAAAGCAGCGGCAATTAATGCAGCTGGTGTTGCAGGTTTGCAAGTTACAGCAGTTACCGCTGGAACTCAAGCAGTTGGTGCAATTGGTGGTACAGCAGGTAACACCTATAACCTGACTATCAATGGCGTATCAATATTTACCAACACTGACGTTTCAACTGCCTTATCCAATACTCAGCTTCGTGATGGTATAAACAGCGTTTCTAGCCAAACAGGTGTTGTTGCCAGCCTCAACGGCGGTAATATGACACTGACTGCTGCTGATGGGCGCAACATTACTGTTACCGAAAGTGGTACAGGCTTTACCGCTGGTACTAATGGTCTGTCTGTTACAGGTGGCCCATTCGCTGCTGTACTACGTGGTAATCTATCCATTAGTGCAACTAGCTCAATTGCTATCGGCGGTACTGTAGCAGATTTAGGCTTATCAGCTGCGATTGCAAAAGATACGCTTGGGGTAGATACAATTGACGTTACGACTGCCGCCGGCGCACAAGCAGCTCTTCTGCGTATCGACTCAGCACTAACCTCAGTTAACTCGAACCGGGCTTCCATGGGTGCTCTGCAAAACCGCTTCGACCTAACGATTGCAAACTTGCAAAACGTGGAAGAAAACCTGTCAGCTGCACGAAGCCGCATTCAAGATGCCGACTTTGCTGCGGAAACAGCTAACTTAACCAAGGGTCAAATATTACAGCAAGCTGGTACAGCCATGCTTGCTCAGGCAAATAGCCTGCCACAATCAGTACTAAAACTGCTTGGATAATATCTGACTAGTTTTACCCCATCATGCAGGCTTTCCTGCATGATGGCTTTTATGCCTGCGTCTGCAATTTAGATGGCATAAGGAGATTGAGATGATGGAAATTGATGTAGGAAACAGAATCAATATTGTCTCTTTTGATAAGCCAACCCAGTTGGAAACAGTTAAACCGGTTGATTCTATGACTAGTTCACCGCCGGTAACTGCAAAGGATGATTCAACAGAAATAACGCGTACCGTTAATGATGCAGCTTTTTTATTACAACTGGTTACATCAAAATTATCAGGTGCGGTTATTCGTAATGTTTCTAGCAGTGAATACATGCAATTGCTTGCTATTCTTGACCGGATTGTAAGTGGTTCAGTGGATAAGCACGTGTAATTGGCATTCTTTTTGCTAGAAAAAGCGCTCATCTTCAGGATAAGGAATTCAAAGTGTCAGGTATATCATCTCCAGGAATTGGTTCAGGCTTAGACGTTAAATCAATTGTTGACGCTTTAGTAAAAGCAGAAATTACACCAACAAAAAATAGACTTGATCGCCAAGAAGCTGATTTAACAACAAAATTATCTGCCTTTGGCCAGATTAAAAGTGCGCTGGCAAAGCTACAAACCTCGATGATGAAACTTGCTGATCTCAGTCAGTTTAATACCCTCACAACCTCTGTGAGCGACAACTCTGCCCTAACGACTAGCATTAGTTCTTCTTCTGCCGCTTCACCAGGAAATTATCAGCTCCAGGTTCAACAACTTGCAACCCAACAAAATCTTGCATCTGCAGCTTTCGCAAGCTCAGCAACAACTGTGGGGGACGGTACCCTAACTATTAATTTTGGAACCTATAGCAACAATAATACGGTTTTTACCGCTAATCCAAGCGCTCAGCCTTTAACGATAACAATTAGCCCCGGACAAGACAGTTTAGCCTCAATAAGAGATGCTATTAATAATAGTGGTTCGGGTGTACAAGCCTCTATTGTTCAGGATAACACCGGCGCAAGATTAACCTTAATGAGTACCAACACAGGACAAGCTTCAGCAATGCAGATTACAGTAGCTGACAGCGACGGGAATAATACAGATGCCTCAGGCCTGTCTGCCCTGGCCTACGACCCAACAACAGGCGTCAATTCGCTAACACAGACTGTCGCAGCAGTAGATAGTCAGGTTTATATCAATGGGCTTTTACTAACTCAAAGCACTAACCAGCTACAAACAGCAATCCAGGGTATAAATATCAATCTCTTGAAAGCCCAACCAGGGGTAAATGTTAATTTATCCGTCAGCACTAACCAAACTCAGGTTACATCGATGGTTAATGATTTTATCAAGCAATACAACGACACTATGAGCACGCTTAATTCACTAACCAGCTATGATCCCAGCACTAAGAAAGGAAGCCCCTTACAAAGTGATGCCGGGGTGCGAGCCTTAAAATTTAGCTTATCAAGTCTACTTTCCCAGTCGATTGGCAGTAACTCTGGCTCGATTCAAAGTCTGGCTGATCTTGGCATTATGTCTGATGATAAGGGCTTGTTATCTATGGACAGCAATACCTTTAACAATGCCCTCAATACCAATGCTAATGCAATCGCCACTTTTTTTGCCAAGTCTGCAACCACTACCGACCCCAATATCAGAGTTCAATCGGTCGGCCTTAACGTTGCTGCTGGTTCTTATGCTATAGCCATTAACAGTTTCACTCCCGGATCAACCCTCTCTGGGACTATTGGCGGCATTTTTGCTTCATCCACAGATGGCCGCACCTTAAATGGTAGTGGCATTTACGCAGGGCTAAGTCTTGATGTTTTAGCAGGAAGTACTGGAGATAGAGGATTTGTACAGGTTACTGATGGTCTTGCAGCTCAATTTAATAACCTGCTATCCACCTATCTTGATACTGGCGGTACTCTGGAAAGTAGAACCGATCAAATCAATAGTGGTCTTGATGATGTCTCTAAGCAACGTGATCAATTAGCCCTTCGCGCGCAATCACTGGCAGATCGCTATAGCAAACAATTTACCGCACTGGATACTTTGCTTTCCAGTATGCAAAATACGAGTAATTTTTTATCACAACAACTTGCTAATTTGCCATTATCTAATCAAAAAAGGAACTAAGATGAAAAATCCTTATCAACAAGCGCATGAACATTATAAAGCGATCGGATTACAAACACAGATTGAGGCTGCTTCACCACACGAGCTAATTCATTTGTTACTGCAAGGTGCCCGTACTCATATTGCAACCGCTCAGGGTAATATTCAACGCATGCAAATTAGCGAGAAGGGAAATCATATAGGTAAAGCAATTAGCATTATTGATGGATTAAAAGTTAGTCTTGATCATGAAAAAGGCGGAGAAATTGCTGCCAATCTTGATCAACTTTACAACTATATTCAGCAAATTTTATTAAAAGCAAATTTGCATAATGATATTGAGTTATTAATCCAAGCAAACCTGCTTCTTGCCGATATTCATCAAGCTTGGCAAGACATAAAAAACGTCGAAGCCCCTTTCTCTAATTAAATCATTTTTCAAATTAGGCTCTGGCCACTATTGTCTGAGCCTTTTCATGCAAATCACTTAATAAATTTATTAATTATTATCGCAATATTAAGAATTGTTTTTTCTTTAATTAATCCTTAATTTTTAATTAACATTTCATTAATTTTACTCCTGTATATTTAAATAAATAGTCCACTATTTAGGTGATATATCATGAGAAGTAAAATCGTTAATACTAGAGCAACTGATAAAGCACTAATTATTGGAATAACTAGGGATTTAGACAACATTGCCAGAAATGAAAGGCAAGAGATTATTAATGAAACGGTGAGTATTATAAATAAAGCTGTTTTTCCCAGAGCTAATGCATACAATGAAGAGCCACTAAAAAAATTATTTATTGATCTTTATAATGAAAGTAATTCATCGGAAGAAAAAGCATTAATAAAGGAAACCTGGAAAAGCAAGATTAGTCCGCAAGAAAAAATTAATTTTATCGCTGCTATTGCCAATAAAAACAGTGAAATTCCATCGAGAAAATTTATCGAAAAAATCAATGATTTTATTAAAATAATAAATGATGATGAAAATTTGCAATCATTCCTAGCAAACCCACAGCATTATATCTATAACAAAGCTGGCTTATCAGCTTATCAACAACAATTTTTAAAACAATTATTAGAAGATCCTGAGTTTAGCAGTTTACCTTCTATTCGAGGGAAAGCTGTAATCAGCACTGAGATTGAAACACCGATTACCTACTATACCAAAGAGATCGATTTTCCAAGTTATGGTTCATCAGATGCGGCACGTTTTAAACAATGCATCAACAAAGAGGTTGAAAATGAGGTATTAGCAAAAGGTAGAAAACAATACAACGGTCCACCAATCGGTGGTATGGGAGCTCTTGTCAGCTATAACCGTACATCTATCGAAAAAGCAGCTAAGGGCATGAAAAAAATGGGAACAGGAGCTTGTCAAAACTTTGCTCAGCTTGGTGCCGATCATTTATTAAAGTTAATGGAAGAAGGAAAGATCGCGCAGCAGCATATAAAAATGGTTAGCCATAATAATAAGTTAGGCTCACACACCTTCCTTTTGTTGGGTCATAACTCCGATGATTTAACTGATTTATCAAATTGCCTGATTATTGATGGCTGGGCAGTCGCTATGGGACACAAACCATCCTCCGGCGTATTCACCCTAGAAACCTACCCTTTTCCCAGTATGACTACAAACTTGGTTCTCTGCTACGACAACCAGGCTCCGGTCTTATCGCAATCTAACAGCGAAAATGATGCTCCTTCTCTTAACCATGAACTTGGTCAACGATTAGCGCAAGGCGGTTTATTCTCAAGAACTTCAGCTATTCAGAGAGAGGAAGCTGTCTCTTCAAAACAAAAGGCTGTTATTGACTTTTTAAATGGACTGAGCGGCCTTACAGGAAATTCGACTAAGGAAGCTTTATTTAAAAACCTTATAGACTCAGTGATAGATAAAACAATAACACCAGAACAAGGGGCTAAGATGGCTGCCTTAGCGTTTCATGCACGCAGTATTGAAGTTGAACGGGGTTGTTATACCTGGAGAGGCGTTGGTCCTGCCAATGAAGCAGTCCTCGATTACATGAATAATCCAGCTATTGTTAAGCTGTGGTCAAATTACGCGATGAAACAAGGGATTACAAGTGAATCGGCTCCTCAGATCAATGAGACACTATTAAGTAAAATAGTAACAAGCTTAAATAAAACAGAGGATCACTCTTATGGGAAAGACGTAGAAAATTCCTATGATCTTTGATTATATTACTTTATAATTTTGGTCAAAACGAACAATTAATGGACTTTCTAACTATGAGTAAGATACCGTCGCCAAATGAGAGTATTAGAGACACTCTTCCTGTCGAGCTGCTTCTCCAGATCTTTGATAGCTTGCCCTTAAGTGATATAGCCAAATTTCGGCTACTCAGTAAAGAAGTGAAAGCAATAGTTGATGACTACTTTACTAGGCAGTTGAAAATAAAGGAGATCGCTTGCGGGCAAGATCACAGTCTTATTCTTTTAGAAAAGGGTCGCGTGTTGGCGATGGGCTCTAATGAGGAGGGGCAGCTTGGTTTATCAGATAAAACGAATCACTTTGTTGCTAAAGAGATCGTTAATATAGAGCCTATAGAGCATCTAAGTGCAGGCTTTTCGCATACCCTAATGCTATCAAAAAATAATACCCTTTGGGCTATGGGCAGCAATGCGGATAAACAGCTGTCGTTTGCCAATCAAGGCTCTAAACAAGTTGAGCTACAACAATTTTCCACTACAAGGGGAATTCAAGCAGCAATTGCTGTTGATTTTACAAGCGCCTATATCGATACTGATCAAGTTATTCATAGCTGTGGGCATGAAGGACTTAAGCCTCATCTAATTAACGGCGAGTTAAAGTTATTGCCCGACTGGGTAAAATTTCCTGCTAGTCTTAAAGTCGCTGATATTGCCGTAGGCAAGCAACATGCGCTGTTACTTACGACAGAGGGCGAGGTTTATGGCATTGGTTCTAATGAGCATGGTCTTTTGGGCCTAGGTAGTAAAATAACAACCTGCGAGGATTGGACACTTTTACCTATCAATAAAGCCAGACAAATTAAAGCAACTTCCCTAGGTAGTCTGGTTCTGACAACAAATAATGAATTAATGGTTACAGGTACCGACTCTAAGGGGCAATTTAAACAATCCTCGAGCGATTTTGTAACCCTTGCAACTGATGTAAAAACCTTTGACGCTAATGATTTTCATACGCTCTACGTCAACAACGCTGATAAACTACATGCCTTAGGTTCAAATGATAAAGGTCAGCTTGGTATAGGCAAATTGAATCCTGATGGGCAGCCTGAGTCAGCATTGCTTTTAGCCGTTGGCGATCAGGCTACAACAGAGCCCCCAGCAGCACCGCAAGCTACATCGCAAACCCTCTCCCTATATTCTATGATTTTCAAATCTAAAAAGGCCCCACCTAAGCCTACGGAAGAAGAACTCCTTGATTGGGATAGTGAAGATAGTCTCAGCCAGTCTTTTTAATGATCAACTCACCCCCTTTTGAGTAAATATCTAAAGGGGGGGTTAGATAGTAAATATGCGTAGAACGTCTAATTTTCTCATCACATAGCCTCTTTAGAATTACGTTCGGAAATTGATATTTCCAATTAAAAATCTGTAATTTTACTAAGGAAAAATTAATATGGCTTATGATAGAGGCTTAGGACTTTTTAAGCACACTGGGATTAGAAAGCAAGAATTTGAAAAGTATAGAGAAAAGTTAGATATCAAACATCCACGTAACTCAGACGACCCAGCAAACACTGCGCCTGCATCAATTGCGGAAACCAAACTAAGAGCAAAAGGCAAAGATGATATTGCTGAAAAAGTAAAAAAAGAATTTGCTCCACGCTGGTTACAAAGAATGGCTATGTATGACTATTTTTTGCAGAACTATGAAGATTTGGTTAGAAATACAACAATAAATACCTTTGGCCAAGGTACAGATGCCAGTCCATACACAGGGCTTGACTTTGATACCTTAAGTTCTAAATCACCTAAGATCAAAGAAGTTAGAGAAGATGGTGGTTTATATACTTCTAAACTAAAGAATCCATTAATGGTTATTGCTGGTAATGAAGAAGCTGTTCCAGGATCAGCATACAGAGCCTTTGCTGTTGATAAAAAAACAGGAAATCCCAAAGGTGTTGGTGATGCCCAAGAAGAAAAAACAACTCAAACACTTTGTGGCGGCCTTGTAATTGCTGCAATTGCAGGTAAAGAAGTTACTGAAGAAGGCGATTTTAAATATGCTAATGACGTTTCAGTAATATTAGACAAGCACGCTGCTTTAGTCGCTACAGGCCTCTTTCATGGCGAACAGAAAAGTCCTTATGGGATGGTTATTTCTTGTGCTCCTGCAATGAACGATGAAGAAAAAGCTTACTATAACCTGGTTGAAAAAGAAGTGGCTGATGTAGGTCTAACCTCTACCTTTTCTTCTAATGAATTATGGAATGATTACATTAAAGAAATCCACCAAATGTATCAGAATTTAGCTGTTGCTTTGAGCAAAACCTCTGCGGATAACATTGTCCTGACTTTGCCAGGCTCTGGTGTCTATTCGAGAAATAGTATGCATGCCAAGTTAATCCAAGGTATATGCTTAAGAATGGCTTTCGAAGTTAATCCTGTATTATTGGAAAAAGCTCAAGCTGACCAAATTCACTTACCCTTCGCCGATGCTGTCGTAATGGCTGGTTTTCATTTGAGTAAGACAGAATTAGTCAAAGCTTATGCGAGTAATTCTTCTCCGGAAGTTAAAGCCATGGCTGAGTCAATCGATATGCAAGAAATGTTTGACCGCGTTAAGAAGAATGTTCCTGGCATCGTTCTCAACACTGAACCAGCCCTAGCCCTCTAATTTTATTCTTCAGCACCTATTTTAAAAAAATGGGTGCTTCTCCCGCCCTAAAAAAACTCAAAACGTAAAGTTTATTTTCAATGTGCCGCTACAATAAATATAAGAGTCCTAACTTGGGGGCATCGTGAAACCTTTAGCGCGATCTATAACAATAATAACTATGATCCTCTTTGCTTCATCTGCTTGGTCTTACGTCCTTTTCGGTGAAACTCTCTGTAATTCCCCTGATTATTATTGCATCAAGGTAAAAAACGGAGACACCTGGGCTAGCCTTTTCCCTAATGATGAAACCAGGGATATCATACGCCGTGTTAATCGAATGAATGTAAGATTACGCCCAGGAATGACTATCGCAGTTCCCAAGAATATTGACCGCTTGACCATCTATGATGTCTCCCCTTTCCCACGCTACATAGAGTCTGATGGCGAAAAAACAATCTATATCAGTCAACAGAAGTTAGCCTGGGGCGCCTATGATGAAGATGGCGAACTCTTGTGGTGGGGACCAATTTCCTCTGGTTCAGACTCCTGTAAAAGCGTGATTGGAGGCTGTACAACCCCAACAGGCTCATTTCGAATAGTTCGCAAACAAGATGTCGATTGTATTTCAACAGCCTTCCCTAGACGTGCCGACGGAGAAAGCGGCGGCGCACAAATGCCGTTCTGCATGCATTTTTTCCGCGGCTATGCGCTGCACGGTAGTGAGGATGTTCCTGGTTATCGAGCAAGCCATGGTTGCATTAGAATGTTCACTGAAGATGCCCGCTGGCTCAACGAGGAGTTCGTAGACTTACCAGGAGGAGGCATGAAAGGAACTCGAGTAATTATTGACGCAGTACATGATAAAGACTACGCCAATCAGTAATAGCTACTTACTACTCGCAAGGCATAGTTGCATAAATTGAATCCTTTGCCTGTTTTTGGAAATCTATTCCAAACCTATTGCAAAATTGAAAACGAGCCTTTTACACCATTTGAAGCCAATTTAATGCGCAGATTGTCAGACATGGTTTTCGATGGGAAAGGTCCTACTTTGACAATATAGCGCTTTGAATATCTCTCCACTTTTACAGGTGAAGGAGTCAACTTTGTCAGTTTAGCTTTTAATACCGCAGCTAATTTTGCAGAACTAAAGGCACCAGCTTGTACATAATACTGAGCTACATGTTTTGCAGATGAAACGGCTTCAATCTCAACCATTGCTGTACCAGAAGGGAAAACCCCTAGTTTTGTTGCAGCAGCATAGGACAAATCGATTAGTCTATTTGAATGAAATGGACCCCGATCATTCACTTTTACCACTACAACACGACCATTATTTAAATTTTTAACTCTCACATAGGTTGGTAAAGGTAGTGTTCTATGAGCAGCGGTCATTGCATACATATCATATTTGTCGCCACTTGAAGTTCGTTTTGCATGAAATTTTGTACCATACCAAGAAGCAATACCACGAGCCTTATATCCCCCTGAACTCTTCATTACTTTGTAGGTTTGCCCAGCTACAGCATAGGAACCTGGATTGCCATAACGGCTATAAGGTTCACTTTTTGGTTGTGGTTCTTTAAAAAATCGAGGTACCGGTCCTTTAGGAGCACCGTCTTTAACTTGAGTAGCAGCTTTGGACTTCTTGTATGACTTATTGTATGTCTTCGAGGTCGTGAGCCTGGATTGGGTAGGTTCTATTGCGCAGCTTGATAGAAAATAGGAAGCAATTAGGATAAAAATAAAACGCATTATTCTCTCAGACCATTATTTTTTCCCTAATATAATACAAAGCGAATTAACATTAAAACCTTTAATTGTCAGTTTGTCGCATTCCATGGTCTGATCTTAAGCTCTACTTTTCACCTCCGCTAGACCCCGAGGGATCTCAGGAGCTTGCTTCTATCTTAGAAGTTACCAGCGTTCTTGCACTAAAAAATATTAAATTTAAACCTTTTTGTCCTTTTTAGATACTTAAAGTACTAATATCACTCTCGTAAAAAATTTAGTATATTCGCCATTTGGTGCAAGAATCCTGCTGTGGTAAGATGTTTGGATTTTGTAATAATGAGTATATAAACCATGAAGTTATCCTTATTGCGTTGCAAGCAGGTTTTGCTGGCAGCTTTAGTTGTAAAGACTAACCTTTTTTTTGCTTCAGCAGGCGTATTGCCTACGGCAAATTTATCACCCACTGTGAGCCCAACTACTCCAGTTTCTGCCAAGCCACTCATTACTCCCTCACCACCAGCTCTGAATGCAAAAGCTTATATCCTAATTGATGTAAATAGCGGGAAAATCATTGCTGAAAAAAGCAGTGAAGAAAAATTACCTCCTGCCAGTTTAACAAAGATGATGACGCTCTATGTTATCTCCAATGCTCTGCACAATGAGCAAATACATTTGGCTGACAATGTTCACATCAGCCGTGATGCCTGGAAAACTGGCGGTTCGCGAATGTTTGTGAAAGAAGGACAGCAGGTTCCGATTGAAGATCTTTTAAAAGGGATTATCGTTGACTCTGGCAATGACGCTTGTGTTGCAATGGCTGAACACTTAGGCGGCAGCGAGCCTGGTTTTGCTGAAATTATGAACCAACAAGCGCAAGAGCTTGGCATGAAAAGCAGTCATTTCACTGATAGTACTGGTTTGCCTGATCCCAACCACTATACCACTGCCAAAGATTTGGCTATTCTTGGTCGTGCTTTAATCAATAACTATCCTGAATACTATCATTGGTACAAGCAAAAATGGTTTACCTTCAATGGGATACGACAACCTAACCGTAACCGCCTACTCTGGAGAGATAGCCAGGTTGATGGTGTAAAAACAGGTCATACTAATGAAGCAGGCTTTTGCCTTGTTTCTTCAGCAAAACGAGAAAACATGCGTTTATTAGCCGTTGTCTTGGGCTCTCCTTCTGAGTCTTCGCGTGCTGATGATAGTGAACGCTTACTCAATTATGGCTTCCGCTTTTTTGAAACTCATGAGCTTTATAAAGCAGGACAAGCGATCACTGAAATTCCTATTTATAAAGGTGAGGCTGATAAACTCTCTATCGGCATGCGTGATGCGCAATATATCACTATCCCAAGCGGGCAATACCAGCGTCTTAGCATCAATACCAAGGTTCCCAAAGACTTGCAGGCGCCAATTGCTAAGGGTGACAAAATTGGTGAATTAGTTATTCAATTTGATAATAACATTATCGGCTCCTATCCGGTCTATGCACTCCAGGATGTTCCTCAAGGAGGTATTTACACTAGAATGAAGGATTCCATTCGCCTGTGGGTTAGCTCTTAAGGAATATAAACAGCTATGACTCAAATCGTTTATCTAAATGGTAGTTATTGCAAAGCTTCCGAAGCGAAAATATCTATTTTCGATCGTGGCCTGACCTTTGCCGATTCCATTTATGAGATTATTCCTGTTTACAAAGGACATCTCTTTTATGCTGAAAAGCATTTAAAACGAGTTGAGTATAGCTTGTCTAATGCCAAGATCCCTTCACCAGATCTTGACTGGTATAGCATCTTTAATCATTTGATTGAGCAAAATGGCAAGGGGGATATGCAAATCTATTTGCAAATTACCCGTGGCAACCAAGGAAATCGGCAATACGATATTCCTTCAGCAATAGAACCTACAGTCATAGCCTATACCATCCATACCCCCTATCCCACCATCGAAGAAAAGATGAGAGGATTGCAGGCACAACTTATCGAAGATATTCGCTGGTTACGCTGTGATATCAAGGCTACAACCTTGCTGGCAAATGTCTTGCTTCATGAGGAAGCCAGATCCCAGGGTAACAAAATAGCGCTTTTATCGCGCAATGGGTGTTTGACTGAGGGTAGCGCAAGCAATGTTTTTTTAGTGGATGCTAAAGGAACCCTTTTAACACCGCCTTTAAATAATTTATGCTTATCTGGTATTACACGTCAGATTACTATTGAATTAATTAACGCCTTATCCTGGCCTTTACGCGAAGCGCCTATCCCTACCGAAGCCATTTTTAGCGCTAAAGAAGTCTGGATAACCAGCACAACAAAGGAAATATATCCGGTAACCCATGTTAACGACTCTGTTATCGCTAATGGTCAAGTCGGGGATTACTGGAAAGAGATTAATGAAAAATATCAACAACTGATTGAGCACTTATGACTAATAATGAATCGCAAATACAATTTCCTTGCCACTTTCCAATAAAGATTATTGGTACGAACACTGCGACCTTCGCTGAAGAAATTACAACAATTACTCGTAAGCACTTTCCAGAAACGCCAGATAACGCCATTGTTCGCCAAGAAAGTACAAAGGCTAATTATTTATCAATTACAGTGACTATCTACGTTCATACGCAAGAGACTCTTGACGAGCTTTACCGCGAGCTAACCAAACACCCTGATATCAAAATGGTGTTGTGATGATAAAAGTTTCTGAGTTAGGCATGCATCCTTATGTTCCAATTTGGGACAAAATGAAAAATTTTACCCTAACAAGAACGGAGCACAGCGACGATGAGCTCTGGTTACTTGAACATCCACCAGTCTATACACAGGGACAGGCAGGAAAGGCAGAGCATGTGCTCAATCCAGATGCAATTCCAATCGTGCAATCGGATAGAGGCGGACAGGTGACTTACCATGGGCCTGGTCAATTAGTCGCTTATGTATTAGTGGACATTCGTCGTAGAAATCTTGGTATTAGGACTCTGGTTTCACAACTGGAACAGATTTTAATTGCTGTTCTTGAGCGCTTTCAAATTAAAGCCTCAATACGCTGTGGTGCTCCTGGCGTTTATGTTGATGACAAAAAAATTGCTTCAATCGGCTTACGCGTAAAAAATGGCTGCACCTATCATGGTATTGCCCTTAATGTAGCAATGGATTTAGCTCCTTTTCAGGGAATTAATCCTTGTGGTTTTGCCAAGCTTGAGATGACTCAGATCAGTGATTTCATCCCTGATGTATCTATGGCAGAGGTGCGTAAAGTATTTGTTGACAGTTTTATATCTCGATTTGAACGATAGACTATGCATTTATTTACTGACTACATTCAACCCCTAACTCTCTGGCTCCATGACCACCCGAATTTCGCCTTGCTTATCACCTTCCTCATTTCGCTTACTGAGTCACTAGCAATTATTGGCAGTATTATTCCTGGTTCAGTCACCATGACTGCGATTGGAATTCTTGCTGGATCTGGAGTAATGCGGATTGATTTAACGCTGATAGCCGCCGCCCTGGGTGCAATTGCAGGCGATGGCGCAAGTTATTTATTGGGTTACTTTTTTAGCGATCGTCTCACCTCAATTTGGCCTTTTAGCCATTATCCAGCGCTGTTGAGCTATGGAAAAGACTACTTCGCAAGGCATGGGGGAAAGAGTGTGCTAATCGGGCGTTTTGTTGGACCTCTGCGTTCAATAATACCGGTTATCGCGGGCATGATGCATATGAGTCATTTGCGCTTTTATATCGCCAATATTATTTCCGCAATTGCCTGGTCCTTACTCTATGTAATGCCTGGTGTTTTAATTGGCACGGCAAGTAATGAATTATCGCCAGAAGTAGCGACTCGATTATTCGTTCTGATCTTGTTTGTCCTGGCTGGAATTTGGCTAATTTCTGCCGGCGTCAAATGGATATTTATTAGGATCAATCGCATCTTACGTACTAAATTACATAATTGTTGGCTATGGGCATTAAATCATCGTTATCTAGCTAAGCCTGTCAAATTTATAACACCAACCGATGAGGTCATCCATTACCCTACTGCAACCTTATTTTTTCTTTTGCTTTTAAGTCTTTTGCTATTTTTTCTCATAACCGTCTTTATTTCTAACGGTGATTGGGTTAGCGACCTAAATCAAACAATTCATCTTTTTTTTCAAAGTTTAAGAACTCGTTCCTTTGATGTATTTTTTATAGTTTTATCTCAAATCATCAGTCCCTTAACGCTTAGTACTCTATTCATAGCGATTTCACTCCTTACTATTTACTATAAAGACTGGCGCGCCCTTAGCTACTGGCTAAGTTTGACGCTAAGCTCTGTGATAGTTTTAATAGTATTTTATTGGGGTATTGATAGCCCTAGGCTACAAGGGCTTTTAGACCTTGATACCAGTAGTTCCTTTCCCATTAGTCAACTGACTTTTGCTACAGCCTTCTTAATGAGCCTTTTGCTCTATGTTAATGCTTACAGCCAAACTCGCTTTAAACATCTCTTAAAAATTGCTATCGCATTTAGTCTATTAGCAGTTGGCTTTGCGCAACTCTACCTCGGTGATAGTTGGTTTACCGACATTTTCGGCGCTTTCTTATGTGGCTTAAGTCTAAGTTTGGCGCATTGGCTATTGTATCGACGTTATAAACCCCAAGGGCATTACAGCCCCTATATTCCATTCACTATTTTAATTTTGCTATTTATTGCCAGTATTCTCTCCGGTTTGTGCAATTACCAAAGTTCCATGCGTAGTCATCAACCTTATTTTGTGCAGTATGTCTTTACCGATGAACTCTGGTGGAATCAAGATAAACCTCTCCTGCCAATTTATCGTACAAACAGGATTGGCCGTCGTATCAGCCTCTTTAATCTGCAATATGCAGGTACACTGGCTAACCTTGAAGATGCCCTGACTACCTATGGCTGGCAAAAACAAAATGATTCCTTATTAAGCACAATAATCAACCGTGTCAGTGGTCAATCCACCGCTCCCAAATTACCCCTTATGGCGCAACTTTATTTAAATAAAAAACCTGTTTTGGTCATGACTTATAACCCCAAAGATGGTAACCCCACACAAGTATTAAGAATTTGGCGTTCTAACTATCATCTACAGAATTTTAAAGAGCCCATATGGCTAGGTTCGGTACATCCACGCCTACTTACAGCACTTACGGGAATAACTAGTCATCCTAAATCGATTACTTATGTAAGCCCTGCCTTATCCCCTGTTTCTTTTTTACAGCGCCGCGTCATTTTCCCAGTGCAAGTAGCCCAACAGAAGCTCCCTGCTCAGGTTGAGCCAGTTCTTTTGTTGTTAAGAGAGAAACCTAAGGTGGAAGATGATTTGCAGCAAGAGCAATAGCTCAGCCCCCGCTCTAGTATTGAATTCCCGCGGTCAAGCCCATAGGTATCTACACAAATGTCCCTCCTTGTCTCAACATTAGGTCATCCAGAGCGTAGCGAAGGATCTCCTGAATGTGGCACCGTGCTAATCCCGGAGATCCTTCGCTACGCTCTGGATGACGTGCGTCTATTACAGTCACTTGTGTAGATACCTATGCGTCAAGCCGCGGGAATTCGGGATAGGGGTGACCTATTAGGTGAGCCTATCTAGAGATATTGATACGCAATCCCGTTTTTATCGAAAGCGTTGCTAATAGCTTGTTTTAGTTCTGTTAAAACAATTCGTTTATCCTCAGCTCTTTTTAATGAATAGGATAAAGTCAGGATAATTTTTGTTTCAGCATGCTCATCGGGCTTTAAGAATGCTAGTTGAGGCTCTTCATCGAATTTACCAATGATCTCAGGATTGTCCCGACAAACTTCGTGTACTAGCTTATGAGCTAGCTCAAAATCGACCTCAGATTCCAGTTCAAATCTGAGTATGCAATTTGGCACCATAGAATAGGCTGACTCATTGCGTACAAGTTCTCTGGCAAGATAAGAGTTTGGCACATAAACAATGTTGTCATCATCAGTAATAATCATCGTTGATAACAGATATACCTTATTAACAACCCCAGACAGCGTTTTTTCATCACCGTGAAGAATAGTAATATGATCACTGATTCGGATTGTTCTATTGAACATGATAGTAATCCCACAAATCACATCCTGGGTAAGGCTTTGCAAACCAACACCAATTCCGAAGCTTACTGCACCTATTATGACGCTTAACTGAGCAGAACCCACCCCCATCACCAGCATCATAATCACAAAGGCAATAGCAAAAAATATATATTGGATAATCATCGTGATCGAGGTACGAATATTGACGTCATATTTAAACCTGGGTAGTTGGGAGATGCTATTAGATAGATATTTTCCAACTAAAACGATGCAAGAAAACATTAGCAGGGCGAGTAAAATATTGATTGGTAAAATCTCTATATATCCAATGCTAAAGCCATCAAAAATAATTTTTCTGTATTCATATTCATAAAAACTCGGCAGTCTAAATATTGGAATAACTAAGAGTATAAGAAAAACCACTATAAACCCTTGCAAGGTTATTCGTAACATATTGATTTCAAAAATATCCTGGCCATTTCCTGCAACCCCTAAAATTTTTCGAATATGGTTAGATATTCTATTGTCATCGTTTTGAATGTATCTTCCGAGTTGTTTTAAAACATAAAACATCATCTGAATAAGTAAAATAAGGGCTGTAACGGTTACCATTTCTATGTCCATGGTCATCACTACCCGCTCATAACCATAGATTGAGGCAATGATTCGGGTCAGATAGATCAAGCCAAAAATTAGATACAAACCATATCGCATTGGTTTAACAAACCAATGCCGCGCTGCAGAAATATACTGTTCGTCAAAGCAGGCTTTTACTACCTTACAAGTAACAAAGTAGAATATCGGACTAATTACAATGTTCAAGACTATGATTAAAAACATCGTGAAATGGTTTTTAACAAAAATATCGATAATTAAAAAATCAAAACTTAGATTAATAATCATTATTAAATTAAGTAAGGAGTAATTTCGCCTAATGTTATCCATCCATTGTTTAGGCTGATTTAAGAATACATAGAGATAAATATCGATGATGTATTTTGCAGTTATTAGCATCAGTAAGAATTCCATAACAATAACGATATGGGTCCGATGCTGTAGCTCGAGAGTCAAATAACTCATATAAATAATTTCCGCTAGCAACAGTAAACTCATCGGAAAATAATGCCTGCTTTTCCTATAAAAAAATTTCCATTTGGGCAAAGTCGTTTTAACTTCAAGACGATGAAAAAATCGTGCGATAAAAAGGCTTGTCAGGCATACAAACAGGGCAATATAAAGAAAATTAGTGCGTTCTTCATAAGTAAACACATTAAAATCTAAAATGTTTTCAGCATTATTAATGCTAATCTTCTTGTTAAATAAATTGGGATATGCCAGCAAAAACCAAATATCCGATTCGGCGTGCACATATTTCAACTCGTGTAAACGCAATTGGATAAAGTAATTAACCTTGTGAGTTTCATAGGATAACGCCTGACAGGAGGCACGCTGATTTTCAAATAGGGACTTATCTCTATTATATTTCTTACCTAAAGGCGAATTTTTATCCAAATTACTAAGTGATTCCATAAGGGGTTTTATACGTTCGATACTGTCTGTGCTTATTTGCAAACATTCAGTAGCAATATTTTGAATTTGGGAAATATCAGATAAGGCTCTATCCAAGCCATAGATTCCTAGTTTATTATCCTTAACCTTGCTTTTAATTTGATCAAGCTTCTCTATACTGCTTTGAACCATTCGATTATAAGAACCACCTAAGGTTTCAGGGACTTCCGCTGAATAGCTTAAGTTACAAATCAAGCCCAGCAGAAAAAAAGCTAGCTTCAAGCGCCTAAGCATGGTATCTGAAACTCCTTATCTAAATATCCTTGGTCTGTAGATAAACAAATTAATTTAATTATAGATTTAAATCAGCTAATTCAGTAAAAACACTTATATAGTAATTCAAAGAAAAACCTGGTAGTTTCTAGCTCAAAAACTAAGAAAGGGATTTGAAAAGAACTATGCTTGCTCGATTTTGGAAAATCCTCTATGTGTCTGCAACCCTAATACTTCTTTCAAATTGCAAAACAATCGGACCTGCTGTTTTACCTCAAGATCGCTACGCATTTAATGCAGCCATGCTGCAAAGCGAAGAGCAACAAATTCTGATAAACCTAGTACGGATGCAATATGGCGATAGACCCTATTTTTTAACTGTAGATAATATTACATCCAACACCGTGCTAAACGTCTCTTCTGGCGGCTCCAATTATAACTATACTGCTGAACGAACAAATGCCGTCGGGCTCATTACAAAAACCTTCACAAATTCTGTTGGAGTCACAAGCCCCTCAGCTTCTCTTACCGAATCACCAACTATTATTTATAGCCCATTACAAGGCGATAAATTTACAACCCAGATGTTGACCCCTATTCAGTTAAAGAATGTTTACTTACTGGTGCGATCAGGATGGAGCTTAGCAAGGGTTCTACGTATTACTACCGAGGAGCTAGGAAAGTTTCAGAATGCAATGAACGCTTCGCGACCTACCTCAAGCCATGTTCCAGAATATAAGCCCTTTGTTAAGATGATCCATTATGCAAGAATGCTTCATCTGGAAAATAAAATTAAAGTTCGTGCAGAACTAATAAATAACAACTTCTGTTTAAGCTTCGTGTTCCTGCGTAAATATCGCCATACTGCGCAAGTAAACAAATTGTTTTCCATGTTATGGCCACATGAAAATACACAACATATCAACAAAATTATCATTTCGGAAAAGCCTTTACCACACAACTCCAAATATAAGACCCTGGTTATCGTTACGCGCCCTTACATCGGTTTACTCTATTATCTGGCCAAATCAGTACAAGTTACCCCAGATGATATCGCTAGCGGAAGAGTACTACAGATAAAAACCAAAGATGGAAAGCCTTTTGATTGGGGTAAAGTGACGCATGGTATCTTAACTGTTTACATTTCAAACCATAGACCAGCCAACGCCAACGTTGTCGTTTACTACCGTAACCATTGGTACTATATTGCTGACAACGATAGAGACTCAAAAGAGACCTTTGCCCTGATCCAACAACTATTTTCATTACAAGCAGGAGACATTACAAAAACATCGCCATTAATAACAGTTAATGTCTAATTCAATTAGAAGACATCTCAATTTCTCTGAGTTACACTAATTAACTAAATTCTCCTTTTAACGAAAAGGATTAATAAAATGCTCAATCTATTGGAATCAATACATCTATTGTTCCCACTTCTCGGGGCTTTAATCCTGTTTTTCGGTTTAAAATTACAGCGCAAAAATTATATTGTCGTTGCTTTGTGGTTAAGTTTGATTGCACTAATTCTGCACTATCGTGCCTCTGGTGGTGAGATTTTAGGCAGCTATTTTAATTATATGCATGCATCCATCTACTCCATAAACCTGATTGTTCTTATTTCTGCAATTATTTGTCTTTTACTCACTTCAATACATGAAATACAAAGCAAGTTCATCCGCTATGCCTCAGGTTTTTTATCAGCTGGCTTAATTACAGGTGGAGCGCTTTTATTGATTAACTTATGGGTTAATGCTGTTTTTGTTGAAAATCGACTCGCTGGTACTCCGATTTTGCAGGTAGCAACCTTTAATAAACAGCCTTATTGTAGTTATAAGTATGTATTTTATAAGGTTGACCCTGATAGCGTGGTGCAATTCATGTGTCCAAACCACTACGGCTTATTACCTTCTGTCGGCCAGCTTCGCACCGCACCAAGTTTTATAATGAAACAATTACCCACCCAACTCCAAGCTAAGTTTGAAAATAAGCAGTTATAGCCTTTGCTTTGTGAGTACAGAGTTGACAAAAACAATTGACTTTTTTATTGTAAAGAACGACTTAAGCTAAAGTCTGATAGTTTGTCCCATTAACTGTTTTTTGCTACTATACCGGAAATTTTTTTGCCATTATGACTATGCGCAGTTTGTTTTTTACTTTGCTAATGTTTGTTTTTGTCCCATCGTTTAGTATGGCTCCCAAACTAAATTGGGATACAGCAGTTGATAAGGCGATAATCAAATATGGATTACGCACAGAACCTGAACTCAAACGGTATTTTGCCAACGCCCATGTTAACTATCCCCCCAAAGAAGTAGCGTTATTAGCCTTTAAAAAAGAAAGACATATGGAGTTATGGGCTAGAGATGAAAATCAATCCTGGCGTTATATACATACCTACCCCCTCACTGCCTTTAGTGGTCGTTTAGGTCCGAAATTGAAAGAAAGAGATGGACAAATTCCTGAGGGAATCTATCGCTTAACAACCTTTAATCCTTTCAGTAGCATGCATTTATCGATGATGATTAATTATCCTAATAACTATGATCGTCTGCAGGCAAGCAAGGATGGACGTAGGAATTTAGGAAATAATATTTTTCTACACGGTAAATCAATGTCAGTTGGCTGTTTAGCAGTTGGTGACCGAGCAATTGATCAGCTTTTCCTACTGGCTCGCCGCGTTGGATTAAGTCAAATCAGAGTAATTATTGCACCTAATGATTTGCGTAAAGATAAGCCAGCAACCGCTACCTTTGCACAACCACGTTGGCTCCCAGATTTGTATAAACAAATTTCCTTAGCATTGAACTCATTCCCAAAGAGTAGAGTCGCTTAATTGTAAGGAAGATGCTCAAGGAGTACTACTAATGCGAGAGCGCTTACGGCGATTATCACAATATATTAAAGCTCTTTATGCTTCGTTCTATTCTTCTGTTTTATATGTAGATGTAGTAAAGCGTTGGCAGGGATTTGGGATGGGATACCTGCTATTCCTCATTATTTTGGGATCCATTCCCTTATCTGGGCGGGTGATCGCAGAATTTAATCAATTTTTTAGGGAGGAAATTTTATTTCCCTTCCAAGCCCTTCCTCTACTGGCCATACAAAATGGTGAGATCATCTACAATCAACCAATGCCTTATTTAATAAAAAACAACAAGGGCGAAGTTGTCTCAATAATAGACACTACAGGGGTAGTGTCTGAAATGAACCAGGCCTACCCCCAACTCACCATTTTAATTACTAAAGATAAGACGCTTTTAAGATTACCGAGTTATAAGCAGTTTTTAGGTTTAGCAAAAGATAACCTTGGCAATCCCATTTATACACGTACCTTTGACAAGGGGTTGACTGGACTTCTCTCGGGCACAGAGTGGATTAACTCTTCGGGGATTTCCAAACTAAATACACTGATACAAATCCTTGTATTTCCCTGTGTGACTCTATTTTATTTTGGTGTTTTTGCGATTGTTTTACTCCTGCTATCCGCATTGCTACAGCTCTATGGAGATATTTTTTTCAGCTTTAAACTCCCATTTAAAGCCTCATGCCGTCTATTGGCTGTCACAGCAACGCCAGCCCTAGTACTATTCTTTGTGATGCGAAGCGTTAATTTTTCTGTGCCAGGTATGGGTTTAGTTTATGGGGTACTTGTTCTCAGCTATGTTTCCTATGGGTTGTATACCCTCAAACGGGCACCTGCTTAATTTTATATACTCTAATAGGGCATAAGCCCCAGCTCATTAACTCTACGCTCTGATAAATTGATTCAAATTGCTCGTGCTCTATCGTTTTAGTAGTCACGATAATTCGACTCCCTGGTTTTAGGCGAGCCATCTTTGAAATTAAATCATTCCAGCTAGTATCACTAAGGCAAGTTGCCGCTACGTAAACGATATCGGCATCGCTAAAATCATAATGCAAAAAACTGTCGTTGATAAATTGAGTACGTTCTATTTGAGGTAGATATTCCTTCTCTGCGTTATCTTGTTTAAAGCGTTGGATTGTCTTTTTAGACTGCTCATACAGCGGCGGTAGCAACTCAATACCAATAGCTTTGCGAACATTAAAAAATACTATTGCAGATAATACCGCCCTTCCAGAACCCGAACCTAAGTCATAAAAGACATCTTTTGTAGAAGGCGAAGTTCGCTCAAGAATGGTATAAAAAGACAAAAAATCGATTTCTCCATAAATAAACTCTTTATTTTGAATTAAATGCAAAAATCGATACCTTATCGAGGAAGATTTTGCATGAACTTTTTTGTAAACGGCCTCTAAAATATCTGTCTTTTCTTCTATGCTTGGCCAATCAGCTCGTTGGCTTAACTGCTTTATTTGTTCCTTTTTTTTGAAATGAGGAACAACTATGTTGGTTAATAGAAGTCGTAAGATCACTAATAAAAACGGAATGGCGATAATAAAATAGAACATTGGACGTTTCAGTGTTTTAGAGAGCTTTAATATAGTATTACAGGTTCCTTCGTAAGGATATTGTAAATATTTCATTAATAGGGAGCAAACAAGTCAATTTCCCATATAATTTTTTTATCTTAACAGACTCTAAATTGGTTTTCCTCATGAACAAAGACAAAGAAAAGCAGCAACTCGTTTCTGAACCAATCACAGCAAACCCTTTAGCTAGCCTATTAAACAAAGAAAAAGAAAGAATTAAAGAGGCTCAAGATAAAGAAGCTGCCGCTGAAGCAGCGAAAGTGCGTTGTAAGACTTGTTTTAGAGAAGTGGCACCTAAACGTGTTTGTTCCGGACATGGTGGAGGAGGCGGCGGTGGCGGTGATAGCGCTTCTTCTGATAAGGGTTCTGCGCACACACCAAGCCAAGATGACGATCTAACTAAATCAAGCAAAGATGATGAGGTTGAGGATGAATTGCTAGGTGACTTTGGTGCAATAGAAGATAGCGAAGCACTCAATGCAGAAAATTTTGACTCCGATCTAATCGCAGACATGATCGCCAAAGGACTATTAATGGTTGATAACGACCGCGAGTCAATGACCCTTACCATAAAACTGCTTTGTGAGCCGAATGAATTAACAGAAGAGCAAAGAGAAGAGTTAGAAAAATTCTTGCAAGCAATTATCAAAGAATTCAATGAATTTAAAGAAGAAAATGATCTTTCCGATGATTGCATAGAAATACTTCAAGATGAGAATGGCAAAGTAATTTCTCTTCGTATTAGCATGCCTAGTCTCACCTTATATGATGCATTTATCCAACGGCTAGCAAATAACTTAGTTCCAACCCCCAGTCCGAAAGCACAAGAAAGGGATACAGCCACTCAAGAGCGAAGTCCTAGCCCAAATCCGTTTTCTATGGAGCCTAAGCCCACTAAACAAGAAGAGGAAGAAGAGATAGAAGAGGAACAAGTGAAATTTAACCCTTCTCCTTTTAATACAAAACCTTGGTAATAAGTGATAGGTCGGTCCCATCCCGTCATCCTGAGCGTAGCGAAGGATCTCCTGAATGTGGCATTGTGCTAGTCTCGGAGATCCTTCGCTACGCTCAGGATGACGGAAAAGGAGAGTGACCTTACGGTAATAAACCAGGGCTTAATTTCTCAAAATACGAAAGCAAGATAATTTTTAAGTGCCATTATTGTCCGAGTCTTCAGCGATTTTGCAGAAACCTTAGACTTAGGATCGAAAATTATGCAGTCAAAAATTGAGAATATTGACCTGGGCGATTTGTCTGGTGAGCACTGGAAAAAGGCCAGCCTTATACTTAGAAACGCTTGTCTATCTATTGCTGATGAAGCAGATAGGCAAGAAAAGCTTGCTTGTTTAGATATGCTCGAAACAGAATTAAAAAACAACAATAGCAATATGGACAATTGCTGTTTATTTTTCCCAAGAAACCATTTTGAACTTTAGAGAGTTATTAGATCAATGGATTTATTGGCAACATATACTCCACATAGATATCCACAGTTTTTGTGGATATCTATTCGATTTATAGGTTAGACAAAAGGGAGCTAGATTATTCATGCTCTGGTGAAACTACGAAGATTCCAGGCGCATTACGAAGATATTCGTTATAGTCCATGCCGTAACCAAAGATATAGTGATCGTCAACCTGTAAACCAACAAAGTCTGCGTTCTTCAGTCCGTTAGGTACGCGCTTATGGTGTTTATCGACTAAAACTGCGCTATAAACCTCACCAGCACCCATTGCCTTTACTTCATCAATAATCGCAGCCAGAGTCACCCCGCCATCTAAGATGTCATCAACTACCAATACCGTTCTATTTGTTAAATCCAGGCTGGGTTTTACCTTCCAGAATAATTCCCCACCCTTAATATCACCACGGTAACGTGTTGCATGAACGTAATCGACTTCCAGAGGAAAATCCAATCGGGGAAGTAAATTGCCCATTGGCACTAAGCCACCGATCATTACACAAAGAATGACAGGATTTTTATCATGGAGGCTGGCGTGAATATTAATCGCCATTCGATCCAAAGCTGCTTCTACCTCTTTTGTTGTGAACAAACAGCTTGATTTTTCATAGACTTCTTGAATTTTTGATGGAATAGACATGTGTTACCCTAACAATTTGATTGTATAAATTAATTATTCCTTTCGCTTACTTGGCACCGGAAACATGCTTACCTTAGACTCATCCCTTGACTTATCTCTGACCTTCGCAACACCTTGTTTTGTAACCTCATCAATACGAAATACGGCATGCATAGGAATAAAGGTACGTTTAACACCATTAAACTCCAGTTTTAAACGTTCTTCGGAAGGATCAACAACCAGGGAGCAATTTTCTCCAAAGATAACCCCTTCAACCTCAAGAAAGCCAAATATTTCACTCTCACAAATTTTATGAGCATAAATCTCATAAACGGCTTCCTGATTAGCAAAGGTTATACGATATATTGATTCATTTGACATGCACATCACCCAGAAATAAAGCAGGCGCTATTATAACGTATTCAATCTTAAAAACATCCTTTAGCGTTTATTTTCCCTTGGGTAGGGGACAGAAATACGTAATCCCAGGAAAAACTCCAATTCACACAGCCTAACACCACGTCATCCAGAGCGCAGCGAAGGATCTCCTGAGTGTGGCACAGTGCTAATCCTGGAGATCCTTCGCTGCGCTCTGGATGACGTAGTGTTGAGACAAGGTATTTCCCAATTGGCAGGTCGGTTGTAAGATTCGTCCCTGCCTCCAAACACGCTCTTCATCCTCATTCAATAATAAATTCGGGTGGGCTTCCAGATGTTTTTGCATAACAAGACAATAAAACCCGGCTGGGCATGGGGAAATCATTTTCCCCAGTTCATTAAGAATTTCTAATTTATCGAGCCATTCTTTGGTTGAAACTGGTGGAATGTAATAAAACGAGGAAAAATAATTTTGCGAATAGCCACGATGCATCATGGCACGTTGTATAGACAAGACCGATTTTGATTTTGCTCTTAACAGGCCAAACAGGGTTGAGCGTTTGATGCGCAGATGGAATCCCCAAAGGCTAAAGGGATTAATCCCAAAAAAAACGACATAGCCCATTGGTTTCAAAATTCGGTCAATTTCATCAAGTGGGCTATTGGATAAATCAAAGGCCTCCATAACCAAGGGTGCAATGATGCAGTCAACGCTATTTCTATCTATTGGTAGTTGCTTATAAGAGCTGACAAAGGTGCTGGAAGAACTTGGGAAACAGGTTGCCTGCCATTTGTGACTATAGTGAAGTGCTTGTAACCAGGAGTCTTTACCAGAACCGCCTAACTGCAAAACCATTTCACCATAGAGTAAATCTTTCAGATGGCTTAGTTCTAAGGAAAAATAATCGCTGACATCAAGTCCTTGTGGCGTATGAAACCAATCGTCAAGGGCACGAAATTGAGTTTTCTGATTATCGAAAGACAAAGCACGCGCCCCACAAGGTGGAAGAACAATTTCTTTTTTGTACCATAGAGTTAGGGTAGGCAGCAAGAAGATGAGTAGCTTCAATTGCTTTTCTAGGATAATTTTTTGCACTTTCCGCTTTTTTTCTCTATAGTTAGCCCACCATTAAAAATGGATAATGGAAATGCCAACAATCGTACAGGAAATTAATTATTTATCCTCCCCCTTTGCATTAGATTCAGATACCCCACCCCTTTTGGCTGAGGATTACGATACCACTGTTGTTAAATACCTTAATCAGATTCTTAATACTGCAATCCAGCAAGGTGCTTCAGACATACATTTTGAGCCTTATGAGCAAGAATACCGTATTCGTTATCGCCAAGATGGCCTCTTAATAGAGGTTGCTCAACCACCATTAAGTCTGGCTAATCGTATTAGTTCTCGTCTTAAAGTCATGGCCAATCTTGATATTGCAGAGCGTCGAAAACCTCAGGATGGACGCTTTCAGCTCAGCCGCCCTAGTTCTCACAATGTAGATTGTCGGATAAGTACCTGTCCGACAATTAATGGTGAAAAGGTTGTGGTCCGTATTCTTGATACCCGCGCGATTCAGCTTGATATTGACTCGCTGGGTATGAGCTCCTTGCAAAAGGAGCATTTCCTTAGATGTCTTCATAAACCCCAGGGCTTAATTCTAGTATCAGGACCGACGGGTAGCGGCAAAACAGTTACGCTCTATACGGCGCTGCAACTTTTAAATAGCAAGGAAAAGAATATTTCAACTGCAGAAGATCCGGTTGAAATCAAGATTCCTGGTATCAATCAAGTCAATATGAATTCTAAGGTTGGCCTAAGTTTTAGCAATATACTACGCTCATTTTTACGACAAGACCCAGATATCATTATGATTGGTGAGATTCGTGATCTTGAAACGGCTGAGTTGGCAATCAAAGCAGCCCACACAGGCCATTTAGTCCTTGCTACCGTTCACAGTAACAGCGCAGCTGAAACTCTAACGCGACTTAGAAACCTCGGTGTCCCCTCATTTAATCTTGCAAATTCAGTCAGCCTTTTGCTAGCCCAACGTCTAGCAAGACGGCTTTGCGAACACTGCAAACCCCAGCTAGGCTGCACACACTGTACTAATGGCTATAGTGGGCGTCTTGGCTTATTTGAGGTGATGCCCATCTCAATACCGATAAGGCAACTTATACTGTCTGAGGCTAACTCTTTGGATATTTTGGAGTTGGCTCAGGGCGAAGGGATGCAGAGTATTTATCAATCAGGGCTTGAGAAAGTTAAACAAGGATTGACTACCCTAGAGGAGGTTAATCGTGTGGCCCTTAGCTAATAATATGGATAAAAAACCACAACGCTATTATTGGCAAGGCATAAATCACAAAGGTAATACTTTTGTTGGTATTAGAGAAGCAAGTTCTATTACCAGCCTTAAAACAGAATTAGGCAAACAAGGAATTCTTGTAAGAAAAATCAAAAGGGCGAATTATTTCTCTGCGATGCCAAAGCTAAGCCAAAGTGCTATCACTATTTTTTGCCGACAACTTGCTACCATGCTTAAAGCTGGAATCCCTTTAACGCAATCCTTTGATATTGTAGCGAATAGCCCAACCAGCCTTTGTATGCGCTCACTCATTGAAGAGCTTAAAAAAGAAGTGGAATCTGGCCGCCCTTTTTATGAAGCCCTTCAGCAGCGGCCTTACTATTTTAACGAGCTGGTTTGTAATCTGATTGCCTGCGGCGAAAAATCTGGAAAACTTGAGCATATGCTTGATAAGGTCGCAAGTTACAAAGAGAAAATTGCCTCACTTCAACAAAAACTACAAAAAGCGCTTAGTTATCCTCTTATTGTTGTTTTTATTGCTTTATCAATAACCATCGCTTTATTAGAGTTTGTAGTTCCGCAATTCCAAGCCCTGTTCACAAGCTTTGGCGCCGAACTCCCTGCTCTTACCCAGTTAATGATTAACTTAACATCCTTGCTGGAAAGATACTGGCTTGCCATGCTAATGACTATAGCCCTACTAATCTGGGGACTAATTCTGGCTAGGCGCTATGCACCCTGGTTTACCTTAGCAAGTGATCAGTTTATTTTAAAACTCCCCTTGATTGGAGCGATTATTAGCAAAACAATTATTGCTCGTTTTACACAGACCCTGGCTCTTTGTTTTAATGCCGGCTTGCCTATTGTAGAAGCCCTGGATGCTGTTAATGGCATTAGCAGAAATCAGGTTTATGTGAGAGCAATACACTCAATTAAAGAAGAAGTACTCACAGGGCAACAACTGCATCTTGCCATGGCCAAAACGACAGCCTTTCCTTCTATGGCAATACAAATGATTAAGATTGGAGAAGAATCAGGGACCTTGGAATTGATGTTAATTAAAGTTGCTGATTTTTATGAGGAAGGAGTGAACTCTAGTATAGATATCTTAATGAATTTGCTTGAACCAATTATTATGGTGATACTAGGTCTAATAATTGGTGGCCTGGTCATTGCGATGTATCTTCCCGTTTTTAAACTTGGTTCAGTGGTGTAAAACCTATGATTGCTCAATTTGAAATAACTAACCTACCTGCAGCCTATGCTCTATTAGCCCTTTTTGCTTTGGCTATTGGCAGTCTGTTGAATGTCATAATTTATCGCCTTCCCCTAATGCTTGAGGCTGATCTTCGTAGAGACTATGCACAAATTAACAATTTGCCGGAACCAAGAGAGAAGGCTGTAAACTTATTTCTCCCTCGCAGCTTTTGCCCTTCTTGTAAAACAACAATTCCTACACGATTTAATATTCCTATACTAGGTTATTTATTGTTGCACGGACGTTGTCGCGAATGTAAAGAGCGAATTTCCCTCCAATATCCTTTGGTAGAATTGATAAGCTGCTTGCTTGCCTTATTTGCTGCCTGGCATTTCGGCTTTAGCCTAAGCCTATTATTTGCCCTACTGTTTATTTGGATCTCAATCCCTCTCTTTTTTATCGACCTAGAGCACCAACTATTGCCTGACAGCTTGACCCTAAGCTTGCTTTGGCTTGGATTAATTGCAAATACGCAAGACCTATTTACTAGCTTGCCTGACGCCGTACTCAGCGCTGCAGGAGCCTATCTCTGTTTATGGCTTTTTATTCAATTGTATTATTTGATAAGAGGGAAAATAGGAATGGGGAATGGCGATTTCAAATTATTCGCCGCCTTTGGTGCATGGTTCGGCTGGATTCAATTACCCTTTATTTTGCTTTTGGCGTCGCTTACAGGCGCTGTTACAGGGATTGTTTATCTTAGACTCCAAGACAAAACCAAAGAAACCCCTATCCCCTTTGGACCCTTTCTCTGTATCGCTGGATTAGCATCACTTTTTTGGGGTAAGAGTCTGATGGATTGGTATTTGAGGCTTTGGTTTTAATGGGTGGCGTGTTGGGCTGGGGATAAACATCAGGAAAACCCCTATCATCCTAGCATAGCCTGTCATCCTGAGCACCCAGCCCCATTGGGAGACCCCGCGTCATCCCGAACATAGAGAGGGATCTCCGGGATTAGCACTGTGCCACACTCAGGAGATGTCTCTCTACGTTCGACATGACGTGCGTCTTTGGGAGCGTAGCGAAGGATCTCCGGAACTAGCACAGTGCCACATTCAGGAGATGTCTCTCTACGTTCGACATGACGTGCGTCTTTGGGAGCGTAGCGAAGGATCTCCTGGACTAGCACAGTGCCACATTCAGGAGATGTCTCTCTACGTTCGACATGACGTGCGTCTTTGGGAGCCTAGCGAAGGATCTCCGGGACTAGCACTGTGCCACATTCAGGAGATGTCTCTCTGCGTTCGACATGACGTGCGTCTTTGGGAGCGTAGCGAAGGATCTCCGGGACTAGCACAGTGCCACATTCAGGAGATGTCTCTCTACGTTCGACATGACGTGCGTCTTTGGGAGCGTAGCGAAGGATCTCCGGGATTAGCACAGTGCCACATTCAGGAGATGTCTCTCTGCGTTCGACATGACGTATGTCTCGGAAAAGGCAAGAAGACTCTATTTCTTCGCCGGAACCAAAGAAGCGACAATATGCATAATTCCTAAGTCACCAGAGGGTTTTCTGCCTATTACTAAATCGATATTTAATCCCTGAACAACACGTTCTTTTTGGTTTTGATAAGTGACTTGTAAAGGCAGTCTAACCTTCCATTCCCCTTCTTTTACACTAACTAGCTGAGTCTGCCCTGCAAGTTGGCTGGTCATGATAATTTTACCTTCCTTAATAGCTACAATATTGCCAGACTTAACCATAGCCTCTTTAAACTCATTCCATCCCTCATTGGTGTAGCAAGCTTGTAATTTATCCAATTGCATATTGATTGAGTCAGCATTAAATATAAAGGATTGCACTGCAGCATGTTCAGCCCAGGTTTGCACAAGAGCATTGCCAATTGTCTTAGTACTGCTAGGAATTTTATAGTCACAATTGATTGGTGCTGGAGGCGTAGAAGGATTGTTTTTTTGACGCTGTTGCTGCTGTTGCTGCTGTTGTTTCATGATTACAACACTGGCAAGTTGTTGCTTATCGCCATCCAGAGAAGCCACTGTTACTAGTTGGTTAGGATGATGCCATTGATTCTCATTCGTTCTATCAAATAACTCCTGTTTTTTGCCAAAATTATTGACTAGCAACTCATGACTAACCTTTGCAGATTTTTCCATATTTCTTTGTAGTAAGTCCCATTGATTTACCGCCTCGCTTTGTAAATTAGCAAGGGTGTTTTGCTTCATTTCAGCATATTGTTTAGCTAGTGGTTTTGTTCTATTTAAGAAATTATTTTGGATGCTTTGTGCTTCTGTGCCTAGGATTGATAATTGCTTGCCATAGCTCAGCAGCTTGTCAGAAACTTGTAAAAATTGTCTCCAGCTTAAATCCTGTTTGCTCAGCTTTTCAGGTTGTGCTTTATCCGATAAATAAAGAGAGGTAATAAGCTGATGCACACTTTGCTGAACATTGATTTCTGCTAAAGAGGAATAAATTTTTTCAACCGCAACTTCCAGAGGGGTATATTTCGTTGGAGAGAAACGAGGCGTAGCAATCATTTGCATGATTCCCAATTCACCGGTCACTTTTCTACCCACAGTTAAATAGACATTTAAATAATGAGCAACAACATCACCATCTTTTTGGTAAACAATCTTTATGGGTAAGTTAATTTTCCATTGATCAGCATCTGTGCGAATTAAATTAGACTCGCCATCCAGCCGGCTACGCACGATCAATCCTTCATTTTTGATAACTGCAAGATTACCTGATTTATTCATAGCATTCATAAATTCAGCCCAACCCAACTCTGTATAACAGGATTGCAAGGCCTCTAATTGCTTATCGATGGAATCTGCACTCAAGGCAAAGGATTGAATAGCTGCATTCTCGGCCCAGGTTAAAACCAAAGGTTGTTCTACTTTTTCAGTTTCAACGGGTATTTTATAGTCACAAGAAATAGCCGCAGTTGGTGCGGCTTGGGCTTGTAGGCAAAGGACATTAAGTAGCAACGCGTAGATCATGCTTTTTTTCATGAACATAATTCCTTTTAAATGATCGTTCCAATTGTGAGATATTAATTAAAGCCCGTCTATAGATCTTAGGCTAATTACTATGCACGTATTTGGAAATATAAGTTTTCGCAGCTTCTTCTGCTTCCTGCCGTTTATCCGTACTAATTAAAGGATAAATATCATCCTTAGCACGCTGAAAATTTTTATTCCCTGGCGCCGATGCAACAGCAGCGGAATACCAGGCATAGGCTTGTACATTGTCCGTGGTTACTCCTAACCCATCTTCATATAAATGGCCAATGTTATATAAGGCATAGCTATTACCGCTGGTCGCGGCTTTCATATACCAAATCATTGCCTGGGTATAATCCTGTTTGACACCCTCTCCGTGATCATAGGCATAACCCACCAGATCCTGGCCTGTTGCTGAACCAAGATCAGCAGCCTGCTGATACCATTTTAAGGCCTGTGTGTAATCTTTGGCGATTCCATTTCCATTATAGTAAAGATCGCCTAAAGCAATCATGGAGGTAACATTGCCTTGATTAGCTGCTTTGGTATACCAGACAAAGGCCTTAATATAATCCTGAGGAACACCCTCCCCTTGTTCATAGCCATAAGCGACATACTCCTGCCCCTTTGCTGAACCCTTATCCGCTGCCTTTTGATACCACTCCAAAGCCTTAGTGAAATCTTTAGGAACACCAATACCGTTGTAATAGAGATCACCAAGCCCCATCATTGCCGGTACATTTCCCTGATTTGCAGCCTTCAAATACCATTCAGCAGCCTTAGTGGGGTCTTTATCAACACCGCTTAAGCCTTCATCATACATATCAGCGAGATTAAATTGAGCCTCAGGAACACCCTTAGTTGCCAGGGGCTGACAGCTCTGCAAATCAGAACATAGATCGTAGGGTAAGGAAAAACTAATTGTGGGAAGTGTTAAACTTGTGCCTAAAATTAAAACCTTCACTAACAAAGCGCTATCTCTATCCATAATCAATATCTCTGCTAATGGTTCATTGATTGCAGTATAGACTATTTCCAGGGTACTGATTATACCCAAGTAACATGCATCTTGAAGTTACTTGGGTATATATACAATTTACTTAAAATACCTTATCGTAGGCCGTTTCGATTTTAGTTGGGCTAAAAAATGCGGGCAAAATTTGAGCGATATTTTTTCAAATCTTATTCAGTTGGTTTCGGTGGCTTTGCTAGCTTAGCTTTTATGGGCTCGGATCGTGGCAGCTTGAGCACTATTGTTGACGACAGAATTTATCTATCCAATATGTCTAATGCAAACCAATCTCAAGCTTCATTAATTGTTTCTTGTGTAGATATTGTTGAGTTGGCAAGGTCGGACCTGTTATTAGAGCCCAATAGGGGGAATTCTCGTTATCATGTGCTTGCCATGGAAGATAGAACTGCGTTGACCGGCTGTATTGACCAAATTGTTGATACTATTTTACTGATGTCTGAGTATGCAGATAAAGAACTGCCGATTCATATCCATTGCTATGCTGGAGTTGGTCGCAGCGCAATGATGACAGCGATTCATATCGCTTGGCGATATATGAACAATGACCCGCTTATTAAAAAACTTGTTAATAGCAGCTTAAGCAACCCCCTAGATCCAAACTCTGAAAAATATATTACTCATCTTTATACAGAAGCTTGTCGTTTTGTTAAATTTAAACGCTCATCTTGTCAGTTTGATGATCATGGTCGTGCTGAGCTTGCAGAATTAGTACTAAGTGAATTAAAAATCAGAAAAGAAGCAGCCCCAATCAATGATGAAAACTATAGTTTTTTAGCAGAATTGGTGCAGTCAATTGCCTTTAAAAAGCTACAGCACAAATATTTTAATCAATCATCGCTTTATTCTTATATTTCTTATACAACCCCACCCAATTTATGCGATTTTTTTGATGGTTTTTTGTCAAATAATGAAGGTTGGTATAAACAATTATTTGATGCGCTTTATTCAGAGGATGTTGATGAGACTAACCCGCTCTATGCTTTCTCTTCAAATACTGAGTTCTATGATTGTCTTGAAGCGGTCTTTTTAACAATGACTAAGCTTGCAGAGCGTTATCCGAATGCTCAGTACAGCCAAATGATTCGCGAAGGGCTAAGTCTGCATCAACAAAAGGAAAATACATCAACTATTAGCCTTTAATCTTTTTTCTTTCTTAATTTCCCGTAGCCTGGATGTAGCGAAGCGAAATCCGGGGAATCTGATCACTGCTCCCGGATTTCGCTTCGCTACATCCGGGCTACATAGACCCCCTAATGCAACGTCATCCAGAGCGCAGCGAAGGATCTCCGGGATTAACACTGTGCCACATTCAGGAGATCCTTCGCTGCGCTCTGGATGACGTAGAGCTGAGACAAGGAGGGACGTGACCTATTACCATTCAATCCACACAAAGAATAGTAGGATTAAAGTTACCCCCCCATTTTAGGGCTTTGCGCCACAACTTCATCGGATAGCTTTGCTAGATGCTTAGCTTCTTGCGAGAAAAATGTTCTATATATAGGCTTTATACCCAAGCTTAGTACATCAGTTAGTTTTTGGAGAAAGGGTCTTTCTGACCAATCGGGTTGGTTCGCTAAACAGGTTTTGAAAGCGCTTGTTGCATCTGCAATTAAGGGCTTAGTATTTGCACTCTCTTCGCTTACTCTAAGAAAAGCTTCGAGAGCTTCCGCTCTATTAACTAACTTCTCTTGTATTGGTGATAAATCTTGATCATCTCTGTTAATACCCTCTTTTTCAATTTTAGCCTGCAAAAAACCGCTGTAATCTTCTATGATTTCAATTAGTCTGCGATTTTTTTCGAGTATTTTCGGATCCAACTCTGGTTGCTTATTTGCTTCTTTAATGTCAACTTCTAACGGCTCTGGATTATTTTCCTCTCGAGCATCTACTTGAGCATCTACTTGCTCCATATATTGGCTAAATACAGGTACATCACTTAGCTTTTGAAGAAATAGGATTTCCGCCGAATCTGGTTCATTCTCAAAACACGTATCGTAAGCAGCTTTTGCAGCCTCTATTAGGCCCTGCCGCAATAAAAAGTATTCGTAGTTGTTAAGGAAGGTTTGTAATGCTCTCTCTCTATTAACTAACCCTCGTTGTGCTGATGATAAATTGGGATCATCTCTGTTAATACTTTCTTCTTTAATTTTAGCTTTTAAGAAATCTCTGTACTCTATTATGGCCTGAATTACTGGGCGATTTTTTTCGCGTAATTGCTCCTCTAATTTTGATTGCTCATTTGCTTTTTCAATGTCGGTTTGTATTTGTTTGATATTCCTTTTAAAATTGGCAGATTCAGAAGGCTTCATTTTCTTAATATTTTTAAGTAAAGCTTGCTGATTTAACTGACTATTCATCAACTCATCAAGATGCCTTTGAGGCCGTTTCGTAGCTCTGACGACAAGCTCAGAAAAAGCTGAATTATTTCCATTAAATAATTCATATTCCTGCTTATTCGTTATCCTACAAGAAAGTATTGTTTCTCGGAATTCTTTATCCTCTTTCATACTCAGGACTAACTGACAGGCACCTTTGATACTTGTAAGAGAGTAAGCGAACTCTTCAGGGGGATTAAGTCCAGTGACCCGAAGATATTCTGAGAAAAAATGTAGTTTTTCAAGATCTTTTTTAGCCAAATCTGTTTTACAAAGCTCATAGTGAATTAAAGATATTAATTCATCAGCGCCTATAGCTTTTTCCAATATATTAGAGTATTGGTTACGAACAACATTAAGTAATTGCATGGCCTCATAATATTTCCCTTCTCTTAGGGCATTAACAAAGTCTTGCGCGCTTTCCATGATTACTCTCCGGATTCTGTTATTAATTACCATTATCCTGAAATCAAATTAAGCTTCGCTGATTATTGTATGAATTATTCGAATAGTGAGATTCGATTTTGGAATAGATTTGTCCTTTACTATTACAGGCCGCTAATCAGGCCAATACCAAGAAGGCAGATCTAACATTGATTGTCCAAGAATTTTTGTTTGTCCGACTTGTTTCTCAAGCTCTATCAGCTGACATCCTGGGTATTGTTTTAAAGCATCGATGAGTAAACTTGCATGAGAAACAACCCAAACCTGCGTTTTCTCGGAGGCGTGCAATATCAGTTTAGCTAAGGCAGGTATTAGATCTGGGTGCAAGCTGGTTTCAGGTTCATTGAGAATCAATAGCTGCGGTGGCCGTGGTGTTAATAAGGCTGCAACCAATAATAAATAGCGTAGAGTTCCATCGGATAACTCAGAACAACTAAGTGGCCGCAATAGTCCTTGCTGAGAAAGCCCTACAGAAAGATAACCGCCGTTGTGTTGCGTGATAATTAATTTTGCTCCAGGGAAGGCATCACTAATCGCTTTATCAAGTGCCTCACTATCGCCAATTTCTTTAATGGTTTGTAAGGCTGCTGCTAAATCATCCCCTTCATTACTCAATACAGGTGTACGAGTAGCAATTTGTGTTTTGCGAGCGGGAGCATCTCGGTCGCTACGGAAGTGATCATAAAACCGCCAGTTACGAATAGTTTCTCGCAGGCATATAATTTCTGGTGTCTCTTTTATATTGCCAATTTGCGAAAAAAGACTATCAAAAACATTTAAATGGTGGTCAATGACTTCCCAAGTCCGCGAAGAGCGAATTTTGACTATAGGACCGACTCGGTCAACAAGCAAATTCGCCGGCCTAAAGGAAGGGCCAGCCCAAATACATTCACGTTTAATTTCTGGATCTAATGAAAATATTGTTGGTGCTGGTGTAGGTAAACCCAGTGAAATAGCATAACTTAATTCTGGCGTTGAAAAGCCTAGCCGCATTCGCACCACTTTTTTACGCACCGAGCCTTCAATTGCGGCCTCACCTTTTAGCATCGCCTTAGACAAGGTTTCAGGTCCAGCCCAAAAAGTCGAGTTTAACCCCCCTTCTTGGGCTAAGGCTTTAATTACTCCTCCGCTTGCTGTTTGTGAAAGAAGGCGAAGAGCACGATAAATATTAGATTTACCACTCCCATTAGGTCCTGAAATCACATTGAGCTGCCCTAAAGGCATTTTTAAATCCAAGATGGATCGATAATTGTTTATTGCTAATACGGAAATCATTTAAGTACTTCGCCTCAATCTGAACAACTAAGCTAACATGTTTTTAGGTTGTCTGCTCAACTTTCCGAAAAGCGCCGAGGAAGCTCTAATACAAAAGAAGCCCCCTGCTGTGGACCATTAGATTGCACATAAAGCTTACCACCCAATTCATTGGCCAATATAGCGCAATTATGTAAGCCGTATCCATGTCCTTCTAATTTGGTACTAAAGCCAAAGGAGAAAATCTTTTCTAAGTCATCTTTTGCAATGCCCATGCCATTGTCATTAACGATAATCCCTATATTTTTCGCAGGGTTGAGCTCTTCTGTTTTAATCACTAGACGTCTTTCCTTGAGCTTTGATGTCATTAACGAATCGATGGCGTTTTTTATTAGATTGATCAGTATTTGCTGAATCTTGGCTCTTGTTGATAAAAATAGAGGCGTAATTGAATACATACGCTCTACCTTAATATCTAATTTACGGAGCTGGCTTGCATACAAAAGCACTATATCTTCAATTAGCTCTTCCAGCTCAATGGGTTCAACGATAAGCGAACTGGGTTTGCCAGAAAGTTGCTGTGCTGCAATCACCTGGTTGACATGGATCAGGTTTTTAGTGAGATGCTTTAATTCCTCTTGCATCTGCTCCTTTTCATTTTGTAATTGAGCAACAAGTTTTTCAAAATAAGGGATAAATAATTTGCCGCGCTCATCCTGGTTAAAGTAATAATCCAGACTCGTCTTATTTTCTTGCAAAATTTCTAATAGCCTATGCAGCTGGTTCAAATGAGAATCCCTGTGGTTTTCTGAAAGTATAGCGACGGAGGTATTAATACTATTTAATACATTACCAATATTGTGCAGGATAGAGGTCGCAATTTCGGCAATCCCCGCTGAGCGTGAAGTCTCAATTAGCCTTGCTTTTGCTTTATCTAGCTTAATCAATGTTGTATTTAAATGGGTCTGCAATTGTCCAATTTCATCCTTGGTAAGGATGGGTAAAAGGGGCTTTAGATCTTTATAATCAATGTTAGAGGCAAAATCACTGAGTTGAATAATAGGTTTTGAAATAACTCTCATAAGAAACAAACTAAGAGCAAGGGTGATTAAAATAATAATTGCGTTTAAAAATACAATAAGATTTCGCAGCTCAACAGAAGCAATAATTGTTTTTTCTTTTTCAGCATCTAAGCTTGTCGATTCTTGCAAAAGAATGGCCTTGGTAAATTCATTGAGTTTAGCCCCCTTTGCTTCAAGCACCACTTTCCTTTGTTCAACTATTTGTTCCGGCGCATCATTCTCTTTTACAGAAAAAACATCTAAGGCAGTTAAGATAACATCATCACGCAGCTGATTAAGCACCTGCACATTTCTATTTGAAGTACTGGCATATTTTTGATAGAGCTTTTGTTGATCACCTAATTCTTCAAGCAGAGATAAGAGCTCATCTTTTACAGCGCCAATTTTATTGGGTGTATTCGAATTAATTGCGGCCTTTTGTAATTCTCTATCAAAATTTGTAATAAAAAGATTAATACGGGTAATGATATTCTGCATGGTGAGCAAGGCATCGAACCTTGGAACAGTTTTATCAACGATAGTTAAAAAATTCTGTTTTACTTGCAAATAACGGGTAAGCAAATAAAGATTTACGGGAATAAAAAGCAGGGCAACAATCAGAAGGCTTAGAAAAATTTTATAGCGAATACTCATTTTTTTTCTAACTCATAATAGATTGCGGTTGAGCCTGGATAACAGCATTGCCAATTTTTTCCCCCAAATTCAAGCCCTCCTCGGTATCAATAGGAAAATGAATACCACCCCAAACACGGCTGGAACTGGCCTCTTGCGCTTTGTTCCACCAGACTTGCTTATTTTGTGGGAAATAATAAGACAAAATGGCTGCTGCTGCCGCTGAAATAGTAGAGTGCCCTGCAGGATAACTGGGATGGTTAGGCGTTGGCATTATAGTATGCAGTTTTGGATTTAACATAAAAGGACGCTTCACCCAATAGACATATTTGGAATAAAACACAGCAATAGCCGCATCCGCCATTCCCATAGCCAGAACCGAGCGAACAAATAAAACCTGAGCTAAGGGGATTTGTTCTGACTCGATATAGTCATTAGAAAACTTTAGCCAGATCCCAGGTGGTGTTATTGTTGATGGGTTACCAGCCCAAGAAACAACACCCTTGGTTTGTTTGGCTGAGATATGGTGTAAGGCATTCTCTGTATCCTGAAGTTGTCTCTGCCATGCTGGGCTGTTAGGTGCGGGTGGCTTTGCTGCCAAAAAATCCTTGGTTGAATTAATAGCCCAAGGCATCCACGAGCCTACCTCTTGGCCATAGTAGGGTCTTACGCCAGCCCAATAGTCAGAACCAGATAGTTCTGTCGCCAAATGTTCTTGCTTCTTATCTAATTCTCTTCGTTCTTTTACCTTAGCTAATACAAGTGTTGCCAATTGTTCTGAATAGACGTCTTCTTTAATTTGCAGCTTAATTTTCTCGCAATCATTGACGAAAAATAAGCATAAAACACCTGCGGAAACCTGATCAAAACTGCCCATAAATTGATGTTTTATATTGTAGGACAAAAAGGCCGCATCACGTTGAGATGTATAAACATAGGCATAGATTCTTGAGGCCGATGCGTCACCAACTTTGTTTGATTTAATTAAATCAAACATAATGCTATCCCATTTTTTTAACAAACCTTTGGTCATAGATTGTTTAGAGTTTAGCGAGGCCAATGAGCCCTCTGCCCCTTCGCTATATTGAAAATAGGTAGGGAACTCTGTTTTGAGGGTATGACGATAGGAGTAATAAAAAATAGATGCTACGAAAATTACCAAGAGAACGCTCAGCGTAATTCCAGGGTTTCTCATGATTTTTCTTTTTGCTCCTGCTTAACTATCCTAGTTACTATAAGAGGATTTGCCAGTAGCTTAGCAATTTCCTGTGAAGGTACGGGTTTACTAAAATAAAAGCCCTGCATTTGATTACAATCATGTTCTTTCAAAAATTCAAGCTGTTTCTGCGTTTCCACCCCCTCAGCAAGAACATCTAAATTCAAACTGCGCGCCATAGCTATAATCGCATGAATTATGACTTCATCGTTACGATTATATTGGATGTTATAGATAAATGATTGATCTATTTTTAGCCGGTCAAGGGATAGATTTCGTAGATGATGCAAGCTTGAATAGCCTGTACCAAAATCATCGAGCGCAATTTCAATACCTAAGACCTTAAGCTCATTGACTTTATGACTAATTGTCTCATTAACAATCGCTGTCTCACTGAGTTCTAATTCAAGATATTTGGCATCTAATTTTGTCTCAATGAGGATGTTCTTCACTGTTTCCACAAAGCCAGGCTGCATTAGTTGCTGCGAGGTCACATTAACTGCCATTCTAATGTGGGGTAAGCCCTTGTCTTGCCAGGATTTATTTTGCTGACATGCCTCTCGTAAAACCCACTCCCCTATTGGAATAATTAACCCGGACTCTTCGGCAAGGGGAATAAAATCGAGCGGTAATAGCATGCCTTTCTTTGGATGATTCCAGCGGATTAATGCTTCAACAGCCTCTAACTTACAATCTGCCGTGTGGAATTGGGGCTGATACCAGAGTGTTAACTCATTCCTGGCAAGTGCCTGGTAAAGCTCAGACTCAAGCACTAATTGCTCCAAAGCCTTGCTATTCATCTCATTTGAATAAAATTGAAATTGGTCACCACCTAATTTTTTAGCATGATACATCGCCGAGTCAGCATTCTTTAACAGCTCCTCAGCGTCACGACCATCTTGCGGATAAACGGCAACTCCCATACTAGTACTAATATTTAGTTCGTGGCCGCTAATATCTAGAGGTTCTTTAATCACATTAAGCAGCTTGTTGGCAACAATATGAACATACTCCGGATCGCTTAGTTCGGTGATTATTAATACAAACTCATCGCCGCCAATCCTAGCCAAGGTATCAATAGAACGGACTGAAGATGATAAACGCTGAGCCATAATTGACAGTAAGAGATCACCAGTAGCATGTCCTAAACTATCATTAACCAGCTTAAAACGATCCAAATCAAAAAACAAAACGGCAAAACTAAAACGGTGACGTATGCAACTTGCAATAGCATGTTGCATTCTATCGTATAGCAGAGCTCTATTTGATAGACCAGTGAGGGTATCGTGGGTTGCTTGATACTTTAATTCTTCTGTTCGTTTTTCAACGGCCTGCTCTAAGGACTTAGTATAAATACGCGACTCTCGCATAAGTTTCCATTTACGTGTTAGGGCATAGGCTAATTGGCGAACTGCAATATGGTCAAAGGGTTTCTTTAACAGCAGGAAATTATCATTATGTCCTAATTCCTTGATAGTCTCTTCCCATGAGTAATCGGAATAGGCTGTACAAATAACAACGTGAATATCAGGATCTATTTTCCAGATTTTCTTGATAGTCTCGATACCATCCCAGCCTGGTGGCATACGAATATCAACAAAAGCCAATGAATAGGGTTCTTTTTCTGTCATCGCTTTGCTAATAAGCTCAATTCCCTCTTTGCCTTGGGTGACCGTGTCAATTTTAAAACGGGGTAGAATAAGATCTTCAACATAGATCACTGGTGTATTAAATAACTTTTGTTCCAATTCAATGAGTTCATTCGGAGGCGGCTTTGTTAAAATTTTTATAAAATCTCTATGTATTTCAACGTTATCATCAATAATGATGATGCGAAAATCATAATTCTTTTCATCCATAAATCTGCTCGAAGAATTTGCGTATTTTTGTAATTATAGTAGGGTTTATTTACAATAATTTACTGTACTTATTAAAAAGCTTATATAAACCTAATAATCCATAGTCCACTATGGGCTGCCCGATGTATTTTCCACGAGAGTTTTTACCGCTACGCCAGCCAATAAGAAAGGCAGGAATTAACATGGCAGTTAACAAAAATTGATGCTGTTTGCATAGATTTTTAAAGTATTGTTTGTCAGTTTGTTGCTTGCTTTTTGCCAGTTTAATCCTTGTTTCCAATTCAGCGATCGACATCAGCAGCTCTTTCTTCTTCTGGTTCACATTCACTCCTTTCTTGATGTATACGAATACAATCCCGAGTTCTTGCAAAACTCATCTGCTGCAAACGATGTTTTAAATCCCTTGCAAGTATTAGAAATGCAATAAGATTCACAAACAAAATCACAAGGATAGCTATTAGGGGGTTTTTAGTGACGATATAAACTAAATCACCGGCCAGTAGCATCACTGTGAACCATAGGGTTATAGCAAAGGCTATAAGCAAACTAAAATCAATTAGTAATGGATGCAGATTTAAGCCCGCCAACTTTGCTTCTAATTTAAAAAGCTTAAAGAGGTCTCTAGCAAGGGCATACTTGTTTGAAAATATTCCTTCAAAATGCTCTAAAAATTTCATTATTTTTTTAACAAAGAAGAAAGAATAAATCCTATTCCGCCAGCAATTAAGAGGGAAGAAATCGGCTTTTCTCGCACATGTTTAACAAGACTATCAGTGCAATCTTTAATACTTTCATGGGCATCACAAACCGTTTTTCTACCTTCCTCATACATCTCGCTAGCCTTGTCTTTGACATGCTCGTAAAGAGCCTCCGCATGTTCTAAGGTTTCCTTTGTTTCATTTTTAACTTTTTCATCTTCTAAATTTAATTTAGGTGTATTCGATTTCGCCACGATTTACCTCCTAGTGAAAATTCTGCTATGAGTATAGTCTATAAATTGACCCTTGCTTAAATCCGCAGCCTGGATGCCGATTCTATACCCGATCACGCTGAGCAACTCAGCCCCTCATCCGCCCTTCGGGCACCTTCTCCCCCAGGGGGCGAAGATGCCCGAAGGGCGGATGAGGGCTACACTTCACTTATTATGAAACTGCTCATGCTCAGTACTGCCATTTAAAGCAGTTGTTGACGATTCACCCTGCATGATTGTGTTTTGCACGGCATCAAAATAACCTGTACCAACGAAGGCTTGATGTTTAGTTGCCCTAAATCCTTCGCTTTCCTTCGACATTTCCTTTTGCTGCATGCGTGAATAGGCAAACATTCCTTCTTCATTATAGGCTTTTGCAATTTCAAACATACCCAAGTTGAGGCTATGCCAACCGGCTAAGGTAATAAACTGATATTTATAACCCATCTCATATAACTGCTCGCGGAAAGTTTTTAAATCATGCTCTTTAAGATTGGCCTGCCAATTGAATGAGGGGGAGCAATTATAACAAAGAGTTTTTCCTGGGAATTTCTCATGGATTGCCTGGGCAAACTGACGAGCTTCGGCAATATTGGGTTTCGATGTTTCACACCAAATCATATCAGCATAAGGTGCATAAGCTAATCCCCTGCTTATTGCTTGCTCTATACCACAATTTACATAATAGAAGCCTTCTGAAGAACGTCTACCCGTTAAAAATACCTTGTCATTCTCATCAAAATCGCTGGTTATTAAAGTCGCTGAATCAGCGTCAGTTCGCGCGATTATCACTGTAGGAACACCACAGACATCAGCAGCAAGTCGTGCAGCAATTAATTTATGAACCGCCTCAAAAGTAGGGATAAGTACCTTACCGCCCATATGGCCGCATTTTTTTGCAGAAGAGAGTTGGTCTTCAAAATGAACACCAGCAGCTCCTGCTCGAATCATATCTTTCATTAATTCAAAGGCGTTCAAATTACCGCCAAATCCTGCCTCAGCATCCGCTACAATGGGTGCGTACCAATCGATTGACTGATCTTCTTCAAGACGATGGATTTCATCTGTACGTTGTAAGGCGTTATTAATGGATTTCACTAAATTAGGAACAGAATCAACGGGATATAAACTTTGGTCGGGATACATTTGTCCAGCAGAGTTGCGGTCACCAGCCACTTGCCAGCCAGAGCAATAGATTGCTTTTAATCCAGCCTGAACCGCTTGAACCGCTTGATTTCCGCTTAAACAACCCAGCGCAGTCACAGGAGAGTTTTGCTGAAGCATCTCCCATAGTCGCTCAGCACCATATTTCGCAAGGCTGTGCTCAATATGAAGGGACGGTCTCAATCTCACGACCTCTTCAGCACTATACGGACGCTGAATTCCTGCCCAGCGAAGATTAGATTTCCAATCTTTTGATAATTGATTAATTTGTTCTTGCTGGCTTTTGTTCATGATATCTCTTCCTGTGATTATTAACTAACATTAGGTAAGCAGGTAAAGTTAGAAATTCATCAAATTCTTCATTTCTAATCATGTCTACAAATAAGCGAAACGCCTCTTCGTAAGCTGAATTTGCGAATGATTCTTTATCAGTACCTTCTTTTATTTTAGTAAATTCGCTGTCTGCAAATTTGCTAAATAAAGTGTTATCCAACTGGCGCCCATCATTGAGCGTTGCGGAAAATTTTAGCCATTGCCAAAGTTGAGAACGGCAAATTTCTGCCGTTGCTGCATCTTCCATTAAATTATTGATAGGAACACAGCCATTTCCCATAAGCCAAGAATTTAAATAGAGGACACCAACACTGATATTGTTCCTAATACCCTGCTCAGTGATTGATCCATCAGGAACTTCTAATAAATCAGCTTGGGCTATAGAATAAACAGGTTGGGGCTTATCGATTTGGTTTGCAGTAGGCATCAGTTCATCAAAGGCTTTCAGTGCAATCGGTATTAGACCTGGATGTGCAACCCAGGTTCCATCATGACCGGCTGAAGCTTCGCGCAGCTTATCCGCATATACCTTTTCTAAGGCTGCATTATTTGCCGCCTCATTACCTTTAATTGGGATTTGCGCGGCCATTCCACCCATTGCATGTACGCCACGGCGATGACAGGTTGTAATTAATAAACGAACATAGGACTGCAGAAAATGCCTGGTCATTGTCACTTCCTGGCGATCAGGCAGGACACAGTCAGCATGATTCCTAAATTTTTTGATAAAACTGAAAATATAATCCCAACGGCCACAATTGAGTCCCGAAGAATGTTCCTTTAATTCAAAAATAATCTCATCCATTTCAAAGGCAGCACTTATTGTCTCGATCAAGACTGTTGCTCTGATTGTTCCTTGTGGAATATCAAGGAGTTGTTGAGCTCGAGAAAAGATATGATTCCATAATCTGGCTTCTAAATGAGATTCCATTTTTGGCAGATAGAAATAAGGACCACTGCCCTGTGCAATCAATTTTTTGGCATTATGGAAAAAATAGAGAGCAAAATCGAAAATTGAGGCAGAGACAGGCTGGCCATTAATGACCACATGGGCTTCACTGAGATGCCAGCCTCGTGGTCTTACAACCAAGGTTGCGCAACTAGGATTAAGCTTGTATTCCTTATTATTTTCGGGGTTTAGGAAGCTAATTGTTTTATCGACCGCGTCGCAAAGATTGATTTGTCCTTGTATGCAGTTATCCCAAGTGGGCGAGTTAGAATCTTCAAAATCAGCCATAAATACTTTGGCACCGCTATTTAAAGCGTTAATAATCATTTTACGGTCAACAGGACCTGTAATTTCAACTCGACGATCCAATAAATCGGCAGGGATTTCGGCCGCCTTCCAATTTGAACTGCGAATATGTTCTGTTTCTTTTAGAAAATCTGGAAACTTGCCTTGATCATAGATCTTTTGTTTTTCATTCCTGAGCTCTAAGAGTTCTTGACGCTTATGGCGAAACTCAAGTTCTAAGGTAGCAAGAAAATCCATTGCTTCCTCTGTCAGGATTCTTTCATAACCTTTTGATATTTCTGGTATTACTGAGAGTTCGTATTTGCTCATTATTCTTATAGCCTTATCTAAATATGCTCTCGTCCCTTCTTCCGGGCCCCTTCGTCCTGAACCTATTAAGACGTTACAAAATTATCTCTAACCCTATTATTAATTTAAAAATTTACTATTAGCAAGGCAATAACCATGCCATGACTTATTAGTAGACAGAAACACGGTAATCTAAACATTTTGATTACATAACTGACGTTACTTATGTACGACATAGGCAAGTACCTCGCAATGTTCTACAATTAAGGATGAAAGAATTACCAAAGGGAAATTATGTCAAGCACGAAGCAATACACTATTGGATGTATTATTGGCACCAGGCCTGAAGTGATTAAAATGGCTCCGATAATCTTTAAATTAAAAGAAAGCTCTTGGGCAAAAGTTATCGTCATTAATACTGCCCAACATAGAAATCTCTTGGATGATATGTTGCAGCTTTTTGGTATAGAACCAGATTCTGATCTGGATATCATGACCTTTAATCAATCGCTCGGTGAGTTGACTGCAAATTTATGTACTAAGTTGGAAAACTTACTGCAATTACATCATTTTGATACCTTATTAGCCGCGGGTGATACCACAACAGTCTTTATTTCATCGCTAATAGCCTTCTATCATCGCATTCCTTTCGGACATGTAGAAGCGGGCCTTCGCTCTTATAACATCTATGAGCCCTTTCCTGAGGAAATTAATCGAGTATTAGCAGCCCCCCTTTCCACCTGGCATTTCGCCCCTACTATGCTAGAGAAAGAGAATCTTCTTCGTGAGAATATCAACCAAGAAAAGGTCGTTGTCACTGGTAATCCAGTTATCGATGCCCTTTACTGGGTTTTAGAGCATAGAAAGGTTAATGATTTTATGAAGGATTTAGACAATATTGTTCTTGTTACCACACATCGCCGCGAGAATTTTGGGGAAAATTTGCATAATATTTGCTCTGCAATCATTGAGCTCACCGAACGATTTACACATCTTAATTTCGTTTTTCCTGTCCATCCAAATCCTAATGTACAACGTGTTGTTCATGAGTTATTAAAAGACAAGCCAAGAATTCATCTTTTAAGCCCATTAAAATACGACCAATTTTCACATCTCATGCAACGCGCCATATTACTCTTAAGTGACTCTGGTGGTGTACAGGAAGAAGGTCCAGCCCTTTCTAAGCCTGTTCTCGTTTTAAGAGATGTAACCGAGAGACCAGCAATCTTAACTGAGGGTGTTGGTTTATTAATTGGCACAGAGAAAAACAACATTGTTTCTGCTGTAACTCATCTACTAACTGATAAAAATTTATATACAAGCATGTCTCGTGGCGTCTCACCCTATGGTGACGGCCATGCGGCAGAGCGTATTGTTGCAAGCTTGGAATATAATTTGATAAATAAAAATGAGAAAAAACTCAAGGCGAAAGAATCGCTTGTTGCTCATCCTAAAGGAAAGTCAGTAAGGACAGGGATTCAACCCTAATCTATTGTTGTAAAACACTGATTATCTTTTCTCCCCCTTGAGGGGACACTGCCATTAAGTTAAGGAAGGTTTTGTCATTCCCGCCTTCGCGAGAATGACAAATGCCCTTAACTTAATGGCAGTGAGGGTTTAAAATATTGAGCCTACCCTTCATTATCAATCAACACAAATTGCGCCTTATAAGGTTGAATATGATTAATGATTTTCTCAATTAGCAGTTCATTTGTCGGATCCTCAATAGTAAGAACAAGTGTATTATTGGGCTCATCAAAAGAAATGACAGAGGTTTCATGCTCTTCAAGCCATTTAAGCAATTTCTTCGGGACTAAGGCACTACAACTTTTCTTAGCCTCAGCAATCTTAGATTGTGGGAATAGTCGTAAATTATATTGTGTCGATAATAATTGCAGTAATTCTCTATTACTAATCATATTTAAACGGAAAAGCACCTGACCTAGCCGTTCTCCAGTTCTTTGCTTTTCCAAAATAGCTCGCTCTAAGTCTTTTTTGTTGACTAATTTGTTCTCAAGTAAAAGATCGCCTAAGCGGCGCCGGTAGGGTGTAAGAATATGACTGCCAGGAAATTGATGGTCAGTTTTATCCCAGACTGGCCCCTTCCCTGTTGGAGCTGCTGGTGCTGCAGCAGAGTTAGCAGCCGGTGCTGGCTGTGGTTTAGAAGCTGCATTAAAGACTTGGACGGCACGAATAATCGCATGTAGGTTGAGAACATTGCCATAAAAGGCACGTGGGATTGATAAGAAGGCAGGCAGCCAATATTGATAAACACGCACAATAGCGATTGCACGTTGCATTAGACGTTCACACATAACAATAGTAACAACGATTATTAACCACCAAACCCAAGTATGTATGTTTAACTGTTCTTGTAAGGAAGGATATTCAGGATTTTTATAGGTTGAGAATGAGTAAATCACCCAAAATAGGAAAACGATATAGCCAAAACCGTTGATAAAGTGAGTTACCAACCCTTTGCGATCATGGGCTAAGGTAAATCTAAGGCTCCATTCTTTTGGCCATTTTATATGGCTCCATTCTTGAAAAATGATGCCAATTATCCAGCGTGATTTTTGCCGGACAGCCTTGCTATATTCCATAGGAAACAAGGCTCGAGTAGCAATATATTCTTTCACAGGCCTTTGCACATAACCTTTGCGAAAGAGCCCCTTTCTTTCCCAGCGCATACGGGTAATCGATTGACTAACAAAAATTTGCTTTAATTTTTTGATACGGATAGCAAGGGAGGTATGGTAGTCCTCTGTCAAGGAATCAATCGAAAATGGCCCTCCGGTTGCAGGATCCTCAAGCACCTGCAAAACATGTCTTGAAAAGGCCGTTCCCACTCCGGCAGAAGGGACATGGGCCCGTATCGACTCTCTCACAATAATGTCTTTAGTATGATTCTCAGCAAATTCATCAGCATAAAGCCAATGAGTAAAATTCCAATAATTAACTTCTAGGGGAAATACGGGAATTTGAATCATATCCTTGCGGGGAATCAGATAGTTATAGAGTTTAAATGATAGCGGATGGATAACATCCTCAGAATCATGGAATACAAAAACTTCAAATTGCTGGCCAAGCTCTTTTTCAAACTCTTTAACCCGCCGGTAAACGCCATTTAAATTTGCAGCCTTATTGGTTGGCCCGGGGTTTTCGCCAATTATGCACTGAACATTAGGAATAATATTGGCAACGGATTGCACTGCGTTAATAGTTGCTGGATCGTTAGGATAGACCCCAACAAAAATATAGTAATTCCGATAGTCGATCGCATAACAATTATGCTTAAGCATGGTTATTATTACATTATCCTCATGCCAGCAAGGGACTAATATCGCTATTAATTGCTCTTCTTTATCAACCAACTTTTCATAAGTTAAGGGCTCATAATGTCGGGTTTTCCATAAACGAACAAAGTATCTTAGCCAATAATAAATATCGATAAACAGATCATCGATTGCAGAAATAGAATAGAGCACGGCTAGCCCTACCAGGAAATACCACATGACAAAATACAGCATTAATATAATTTCATTTGGCATCACATTTTCACGTATAAAAGAAGTTGAACTGTTCTGTTAGTGTAGTATTTACCATAAGGATTTGTGGAATTACCAACAGGAAGGTACATGCCCTTGATTGCTTCAAAACGAATCAGTGCATTAAAACGATTCGACGGTTGAATACTAAAGCCCGGGCCAACTTCAGCAATATTGTTAAAAAAATCGCGATTCGTATCAAAGAGAGTGCGGCCAGTCATATAAAAATTCAACATAGAGCTGTGATATTGCAGTAAACGAATACCCTGATTAGTCTTTAAAGTGGTAATCACATTATTCCTAAAACGTGAAAAATAAGAGGTATCCGCATAGAGAGTACAATAATACTTAGCTCCTAAGGTTAACTTATCATAATAGGCTGGCCTTGCTCCCAATTCATTGTAATACATAAAACCACCTCTTAGGTCACCACGCCAGCGGGTCCTATTCCGAAAAACCAAATCATAGGCTCCACCAGCTTCAACAAAACCTACGAGTGGTATCTTTTTAAAGGGAGTAACTTGTAAACCGATACTAATAATACGAACATTATCTTCATAAATTTGTGGAATCTGTCCAAGATTAAGTGTTTTATTATCATCAGTTTGGCGAAAAGCGATATAGGATTTAGTCTGAAATCGATCATTCAGCTCAATCCCTAAGCGTGCAATTAAGGGTCTGACAGTTAGGCCAAAACGACTTTGCTTAAAGGGAGTAAAAAAGAGTTCGCTAAAGTAAGGAGCGGGTAAAAACTTTGTCTGTACACCGGCAAGGTTAGTCATAGCGTTCTGAGCGCGTAATTCTAGCTCTTTATCTTGTGTCTTGGTGGCAAATTTAAAATATTGGTAAGCCCGATAATTATCTCTCACTTCGCCATAAAGATAACCTAATTGCATTGCCAAATCGGCCTGATAAGTCAATTCATAAGCGCGCTTGAAGAAATCAATAGCATCTGCAGTAGACTTTTCTTCGATAGCGAGAAAGCCCCCCTCTTTCAAGGCTTGGACATTATTAGGATATTCGCGAATGATTTGCTTGATTAAAACCCAAGCCGCCTGCTTATTTGTTTTTTTCAACAAATAATATTGGTCAAGCATTAATGATTCCCTGGTTGCCTGCATAGCCTGAGCCTGATTCTGGGGCTGCAAAGTTGGTTTATAACTGACAATTTCATAACTTTTTAAGGCTTTTTGCCGTAACTCCTTATCCTTTGACATAGAGGCGAGCAAAAAATATGAAGCAGCATCTTCATTTTTTTTCTCAAGCGCATAAAGATAACCGAGTTGTAAAGCAAGCTTGTCTGAAGGCTCCTCATTGAAAGCAAGGCTCAAATAAAAGATCGCAGTATTCGTATCCTTTTTTTGCAATGCAAGATAGCCAATTTCTTCATTAATCAATGGCTTATTAGGAGATAATAAATGTAATACAGCTAGGAGTTCATTCGCTTTATCTGCTTCGTTATCACGGGTTTTATAATATAAATCTAAAAGAATTTGGAGGACGGTAGATTCTTTAAATTCGATTTTTGGTTGAGCTATTTCCCTATAGGCATAATTGATATAACTAGGTATATAAGATGCCATGGAATTGATCATTAGCTGGGCATCAATTTTTAATTTTGTACCTTTTTGCTGTTTTTTAAGCTCAGTAAAAAGCTGAAGAGCCTTATCCCAATTACCAAGTTCATAATAGGTATAAGCTAATTGCCCAGCATATTGGTTATTTTCAGGTTGCAATTGATGAAGGCGCTCTAAAAGCGGTAAGGCGTCTCTATTATTTTTTTCTTTAAGATAGATATCCGTTAATTCTTTCAATGCTGGGAAATAGTTTTCATCTTGTTGGAGAATAATTTGCAGCGCTTTTTTTGCTGCAGCAGGATTATCTTGCTTGAATAAATAATATTTATTCATCAATACAGTTGGGTCTCGTTGCAGAGAAAAGGTCTGCTTATGAGCAATAAATATCAAAAACCCTATAACAAGAGCCGAAATTGATACCGCGATAATAATTTTACTTCGCTTTGCCATAATTATTGGTTTTATAGACAATAGCTTACGTTAACTTAAATTAAACCACTAAACCAGTAGTCTGCTAAGGCTGTATTCTCATAATGTGCCAAATAATTAGTAAAAACTCGTTTCGCCTCATCTTTTTTCTTACAACCCAGAAGACTCAGAAGATAAGTCTGGGTAAATAATTCGTCCTGTGCATCACTTCCTCCCATTTGAAAACAGCTATCAATGATCGGCGACAAAAGCTTGCAAACATTTTGATGGTCTGACTCGACAAAATAACTAATTGCTTTGCAAAAAGGTAAATTAACAGTTAGCCATAGCTCGCGAGAGTACCCCTCAGCTAATGAATTCGCATAGCTTTGAATCGCCTTTAAAGCCTTTTCAACTTGTTTCTTTTCACCTGCCCGCGCCAAACAATAAATAAAATGAGCGGAATTAAAGCCCGTGTAGGGTTCAAAAGGATGAACGCCAAGGTAGTTAGCGATTGACTTGAATAAATTATCTTGTGGCATTCCCGCCATATCCATTCTCCATAGCAACGAGATGGCGTCTAATTGCTCAAGAGCAGTTTCAGGAAGCGTTCCAAAAATCCCCTGGTTAAACAGAGCAAGAACCTCAGTCTCATCACGATTTGCTAAATAGAACAAAGCCAAATGCCAGCTATTATGGCCTTTTAGCAAAGGAAGAATTTGTTCCCAACTCGATTGAAACCGTCGCAAACATGCAATTCCACCACCGAGATCACTTTCAAATAAATAAGCATGTGCCAGACAATGATGAGCCCAGGGAGTAATTAACTCCATATCTATAGCCCGTTCAGCTAGAGCCATTGACGCTTTATGTTTACCGCTAAGCTGCAAAGCAAAAGCATGTATTGCTAAAAAATGAGATTCGTCTTGGTTGTATTTAGCCATTTTTTCACAGAAAGCTAAAAATCGCTGGGACTGATAAACTTGCCCACTGCAGTAGAAAAGCCATTCGGCAAATTTAGCAGCCAAGGTATCACGTGGGAAAAGTTCAGTAAGCGCACTAAAAAGATTGAGTGCCGCTTGATAATCCAAGCGAAGCCATGAATGAACAGCTTGATAAGAGAGCTGCTCACGTAAATTGGCCTTAGGCAATTGTTTTTCTGCTTTAAGTAGATGTGCTGCAGCTAGATTAGTTGTCACATTTTCCTGAGCGTATAAATAAAATGCAGCGGCATAGGTTTGTATTAGCAAATTATCTGGATGATGCTCAGCTGCACTTAAAATATCTTCAGCAAATTTACCAGAACCTACTATTTGATGGTGGAAATGATTAATGCTTTGGATAACTTCTATAGAGTTTGTACTGACCTGCAAACCTCTTTGTGTTTCCATGGCTAATGCTCTCATCCCTGCTGAAAAATTATTGAAAAATAATAGCATACTACTAACTAAAAAAAGATCTAGCCTACCAACGCTAAGGGAGTGTTAAGCAGAGCTCATTCGGTAGACTTGATATAGAACCATTTTTATCATGAACATCTTTCTTCGTCAGCGAGTGTAATATTTTGTTTTCTCGCTCTAAATTTTCAATAAAGGGGAATCTTGGCCTGAGTCTCTTTTTGTCATTACTCAACACTATTGCATGACTGTCAGCATCGTCTTCAGAAGCCTCAGCATCTTCAGCTAAGTCTTCATCCTCAGTATCATACACCTCACTATTTAATTTGCTGAAATCCGTTACTTTTTTAGCATATAAAGTCGGGGCAAATGGCAATAAAGTTTCAAATGCGTCAAGAGCCATTTCATTAAAGCCAAAACTACGATAAAAATTCTTACCTGCTGCTGAAGAGATTAATGACATTGAGGAAATATTTAACTCCACAGCAATATCATGCAAAGCTAACAATAACATCGAGCCTATTTTTTTATCACGGAAATCCTTGTCTACAGCTAGAGTATGCAAATCCACAAAATCATCCTGTTCCCTAATAGAACCTATGATTACACCAACTACTACCCCCTTATTTTTACAACTAATACATAGGGTATTGCTTGTTGAATCGAGTAAATAGCCTGCCTTATAACTCTCAGCTTCATTTTTTGGGAAGGTATCTTCAACTAGAAGGTCAATTTCATCTACATCAAGATCATCACTTTCAGTGATTAATTCAAACTCAAAGCCTGCTTCTGCAAGAGTAGATTCTAAGTTTTGTGAAATCAGCTCACTTAGCGCTGTTTCACCATTTAGGATATCTTGAAGAGTTGACATGGGTTCTAAATGCTCATTTAGGTATAAAATGAATCATTATACACCAAATTAAATCTATTTCCAGGGTTGGATTCGAAGATCTTCCCGCCTGGGTATGCTCCGTTTAAGTTGAGGAAGCGTGTAGCGCTGTCTCGAAGCCTTCAAGACCGGAGGTATCCCCACGAATTTTCAACTCAAAAAAAATAGTTATTTATTAAATCATTATGCTCTTTCTTATGTCGTTCCCGCGTAGGCGGGAATCCATTTCTCAAGCAAAGGTAATCACTCTGTTTGGAAGATAGATTCCTGCCTGCGCAGGAATGACAGAAAAATAGATCAACTTAAGCGATTAACATACATTTTTTTAGTCATACATCTGAATTTCAAATTCGTGGGGATACCTCAGTTCGAGACGTGGCTTGCGCCCTCTCAGAGGTTTGCCTCAGAACGTCTGGAAAATTCAAGAGCTGTAGTTTTAAAATTGCTGGCTTGTGTTTTTGCCAGTCCATCCCAGTCTAATAGTTCGACGATTAACAGCTCTGTACTCTTTTCAAACTTAAGACAAGGTCTAAAATCGTTTAGAAGTGATAAGAGCTCGCTTAAACGGCAAGACTCCTCTTGGCACATGCAACTAACCAAATTTGAACAACTACTCAACATAGGTTCAATGCTCTCATTAGGTAGCCTTCTCTCTTTTTTACCCATGACTTGCTCCATTTTTAGTTTATCTAGACAGTATAGTTCAGAATTTGGACTCTACGCTCGGCTTACTTTGAACTTCTTATTATACTTTTGAGCAAAAAACGGGATGGTACCAACGATTGGATCATTGCCTGAGGAATTAAACTTGGTTCCATATTAATTTCAGAAGCAAGCCATTCTGCACAGAGTGGCACGCTGGTTAGTCCTCTGGAGCCAAAACCAGCACAGAGATATAAACCAGGAAGATAGGCACCAGAGCTTGGAAGCCACCGCCTGGCGTTGGTTGATAGTGAAGAAAAACGGGCTATAAAGCTGTTTTCATCTGGAACCGGTCCAACCAGGGGTAAATAGTCAGTTGTGGCTGCCCTAATCCCTACCCAATTTTCTTTAATTTGCTCAGACCAGTTAATTCTAGCTGGCATAGCAGCTAAGCGATTTAGATTTTCAATATCATCAGCAGAATAACTGTTTTTATCGCTAGCACCTAAATGATAGCTGGCACCAAAGGCATGGATATCGTTATGAACAGGTAGAATATGACCATCACCACAGAGAGGAATCTTTAGTTCGGCACTCTGTTGGTTAGCGCTGATCATGGTCATTTGCCCACGGATTGGCTTTATCGGTAAATAAGCAGTTGTACTAAATTGTTTGGCTTGATAACCATTGGCAATGACCAGCACCTCTGCACTCTGCCCCGCTGCATGCCAGAAGCCATCCTGATGTATAAGCTCAGACACTCTTGTGTTGGGAAACCATTCGACACCTGCGGTATTTGCTAGTAATTCACATAAGTTTACTGAGTTTATCCAGCCTGAATCCTGGATGAATAAACCGCCCACATCCAGCTTGATCCCAGCTATAGACGAAGCCTCCTGCGCATTAACATAAGCTGCAAGCTCAGGGTAGGCAGTCAACCATTGATACAAGCTATCCTGGGATTGACACTCTTTCGCGTCAAAGGCAAGTTGTAAGATACCTGACAATTCACCGATTGGCTCAGATGCAAGCAGGGTTTTGTAGGCACGGCTTGCAAATTGAAAAGCAGAGAGCATAAATGCACTAAGGGGCGAACGATAAGCGGAAAACATGGGATAAAGTACAGCCTGTCTGTTACCTGAGGCACCCTGGCCAACTTTAGAATTTTCATCCAGCAATACGACCTGCCAACCGCGTTTAGCCAAGGAATGAGCGGTATAACAACCTGCCAGACCAGCACCAAGGACAATTGCTTTCTTGGTTTTATAGGAGGTTTTAGAGGTATGCCAAGGGGTTGTACGTCGTTTTTTAGAGAAGGTGGTTAGCTCTTGAAATTCTGCGACCACCATATCGCGCTTAGGTCCAAAGCCCTTCATTTTTTTTACTAAAAAGCCGGAATCCTCAAGATGAGTTTTTACAAGGGAAGCCGCAGAATAAGTGGCTAAGCTAGTGCCTGGTTTCGAGAGCAACGCGATTGTTTCAACTAAGTCACTTGACCACATTTGCTGGTTTTTTGCAGGAGAAAATCCATCTAAATACCAGGCATCTACAAAGTGAGATCTTAGCTGACTTTCCAGCTTTGCATCACCACAAAGCAACATCTGTCTATAACAATCATTGGCCTCGCCCAGCATTAGAGTCAAATTGACTCGCCCTCCTGCAAATTGCAAGCGGTGATAACCAGGGGTTAATACTGGATATTGTTCAACTAAAGATTTTGCCTGAGTGGATAACTGCGGCCATAAATCAAGACAACGTTGCAAATCAGCCTTTGCTAAGGGGTATTTTTCACAGCTAAAGAAATGCAGCGTGACATTTTGCGGTGCATGTTCCATCCATAGTGCCCAGGTCAACAAAAAATTAAGCCCTGATCCAAAACCAGTTTCAGCAATAATGAACGAGTCCTGCGACTCATCATGCAAGGCTTGCCATCGTTTGATTAATTGGTTGCCTTCGATAAAAACATGCTGGGTTTCGGCCAAACCATTTTCTGCCGAAAAATAGATATCATCAAAAACCTGCGATCTAGGCAGCCCCTCTTGCCACAGGAGCTGTGCTTTCTCAATGGGGATAAAAGGATGACTCATAGGCTAGCTGAAAATTAACGACTGAACGGCATTATAGTCAATTCTATCGTAAAGAGAGAGTACATTTTTTGTGGGCTAAGCCGCGGGAATTCGAGAATACTTAAAAGACAACGCCTTATCCTTCTTCCCTTCAATCCAGACTGTGAGTTTCGGACTTATCAACCACAATACTAGTGCCGCTCCAAGAGAAAATAGACCTAACTCCAGGAAAACTCGGCTGTAACCACTATTAGTTAGAAGAGGTGAAAGGCTATCTTGTCCGGCTATCATCAAGTTTGAACTATAGCTGGATAAGGTAGCGCCAACACCAGAAGCCAACATCCACATGCCCATCATAACCCCTTGCAGCGACTGTGGTGCCAAGGCCCCTATCATGGCATAACCAATCGGAGAGATAAGTAACTCCCCTGCACTTTGCAAGATAAAACTTGCAAGGATCCAACCTGGTGAAACCATTCCTGTTGCGCTTGCCCGCATAATTCCCCAAGGCAAAATCACGAAAGCCAAACCGATTAATAATAAAGCACAGGCAAATTGCGTTGGAATATGAATCTTTATACCGCGTCCACGCAGGTGATTCAGGAGCAAACTTAAGACTGGCCCCCCAATGACTATGGAGAGAGTATTAATGTTTTGAAACCATTGCGGTGGAATATTGATAGTCAGTAAGCGGCGATCAACATTATGGGCAATGAAGTTGGTCAGCCCCATTGGTCCTATTTGGTAAAGTGTCCAAAACACCGTGCTTACAACCATTAATACCGCGAAGGCCAAGATTTTTTCACGAGCAAGCATTGAGTTCTGTTGATAAGCCAGCCAACAGGCAGCTCCCACCATGAGCAAGCCAATAAGGAGAATCAACCTGCATACCCAATCAGAAAAATGCAAAGCCTGACTTAAGAATATCGCTAAAAAGAATACAATTACCAAGCCGCGCTTCCAGATTTTCTTCTGTTTGTCTTTGGATAATTGTGAATAAAAGCTATTTTTATCCGCCAAACTTTGCCAAAAATACAGACATAAAAATAAGGCAATCATATTACCCAAAGAACTGAATAAAAATAAGCGCTGATAATCTTGCGATAATTGGAAATATCCACTTAGACTAAAACCAATAAAAAAGCCTAAATTCATCCCTGCATAATTCCACAAAAAAGCCGTTTCCCTGCGACTATCCTTAGGTTGAAACCGTTGGGTTAACATGCAATTAATGCAGGTAATATTTAAACCGCATCCAGTTAGAAAAGCCGCTAAACCGTAATAAAGAAAGGCTTTATTTTGATTGGCCAATAAGATACAGCCTAGAACCTGAGCGATCATGCCTAGACAAAACAAAGCTCTATTTGAAAAAAACCGTCCACCCAAATAACCGCCTAGCAAATGCAAAGCAAAATTCATAGCGATAAATACACCGGTAATTGAGTTTGCTAGAGTGAGTGAAAAACCTAATTTGCTGGTCATAAACAAGACTAGAGTTGAGTACAGCACGCTAAAACTTAGAGTCGAAAAAAGCTGGATAAAAAACAAGGCTATCGTACCCTGGGGAAAATAACTTTCTAACCGTTTTTTGCTATCCACTCTCGACATTAGATGTTTCCTTTGTTAGCTGTTTTTCCGACTATGACACGCAATTTTTTAGCTGTCTATGCATAAAGGGCAAGTAAATAAAGTTCTTACAAAACCCTGCAATTTCTTTACAAATATTGAAGTTAATTAACCAGTAAGTTCTAATTTTACTTGATTCATGCGATATTTATACAAATGAAACATCAGCTATATTTAATAGAGCTCAATAGGCTATAGGAGTTTGCTATGCATAATAAGATTTATCTAACAGGAATAGAAAAAAGACCAGGCAAATCCTTTGTTTCCCTTGGCTTGCTCTCTCTTCTAAAAGAACATCAAAAGTCTTTGCGTTGCTTCAAACTCTTTTCTGAATCTGATGAGTCACAAGCTCCTTTATTAGAAGAGATTAGTCAGCAAAAACTGATTCCCTTGATGGATGTCAGTAAAGCAATCGCTCTAATGCATACCCAACCTGATGACTTAGTGGCCTCAGTTCTTGAAGCAACTAAAATGGGGAATGACGAATTTGCCTTTTTTGAGGGAACTGATTTTGAAAGTGACAATGATGTCTTTGAATACCAGTTTAATTTGACTCTTGCCTACCAACTCAATTGCGAAGTTGTCCTGACAGTCTCCGCAAAAGACCGAACGCTAGAGCATACGCTTGCCCTGATCAATACAGCCTTGGAAATGAGCAAAAAAAGCCATACTCGTGTTGTCGGGGTTGTTATTAATCGCGTAGCAAGCTTTGACCAGGACGAAGCCCTTAAACGTTTTCAAACTCAATTGCCAGCTATGTTGCTCATTGCTGTTATTCCTGAATTTGAACCTTTGGCCAATCCCACAGTCCAGGAAATCGCATCAAAGCTACAGGCAAAGGTTCTCTTTGGGAAGGATGAGTTAAATCGCCCAGTCAGACAATTTACTATTGCCGCAAAGACTATCGGTAATTTCTTAGAATCACGCTTAGACCGCGGTGGTATGCTCATCATTACCCCTGATGATCGCATTGATATCCTGTTAGGAACCCTCTTAGCTGACCAATCTGCCTTTTATCCTAAAATTGCTGGTATTGTGCTGACAGGGGGCGAGCTTCCTGGGCCTATCATTCGAGATATTATTGCAGGGCTTGAACGTCCCTTCCCCGTTTTGCTAACTCATCTTACAACCTATGGAACGGCAACAACCCTTTATTCAGCAAAATATAGCCTGAATAAAAATTCTCCTCTGAAGGTTCAGGCAGCTATTGACGCAATGCGCCCCTATTTTACTGAACCCTTAATGAAGTTACTGAAAGATAAGACCTATAAACCACAACTCAGCCCCGCCGTTTTCCTTTATGAGTTAATCAACAAAGCTAAACAAGCCATTCAGCATATTGTTCTTCCCGAAGGCGATGATCCACGAATTTTACAAGCAGCAGCTCACCTAATCCAACGTGGTGCGGTAAAACTGACCTTATTAGGCAAGCCAGAAAAAATTTTCTTGCAAGCCAAACGTCTCGATATCAATTTATCGGGAATTAATATCATCGAGATCGAAAAATCCGATAAAAAAGAAGTTTATGCCCAACAGTATTACCTATTACGCCAACATAAAAATGTGAATCTGCCTATTGCTCTTGAGCGCATGACTGATGTCAATTATTTTGCGGCAATGATGGTCTATTGTGGCGATGCCGATGGCATGGTTTCTGGCGCAGAACACACCACTGCCGATACCGTGCGGCCTGCACTGGAAATTATCAAAACAAAACCAGGTGCTGCGAAGGTTTCTTCGATTTTCATCATGTGTATGCCCGCTCGTGTGCTGATTTATGGTGACTGCGCCATAAATCCAGAGCCTGATAGCCAAACCCTTGCTGAAATTGCTATCCAGGCAGCGCAAATCGCTATAAGTCTTGGGCTTGAGCCCAAAGTAGCCCTTTTATCCTATTCGTCAGGCGATTCTGGTAAGGGCGAAAGCGTTGAAAAAGTTGCCAAGGCAATGGAGCTTTTAAAAAGCTTAAAACCAGATCTCTTAGCCGAAGGTCCTATGCAATACGATGCGGCCGTTGACACCCAAGTTGCTGCAAAAAAATTACCTGACTCCAAGATTGCAGGCAATGCCAATGTGCTTATTTTTCCAGACCTGAACACAGGAAATAACACCTATAAAGCGGTTCAACGTGAAAGTGGCGCCTTGGCAATTGGTCCGGTATTACTTGGTTTAAATAAGCCGGTCAACGACCTTAGTCGGGGCTGCACACCAGATGACATAATCAATACCATTTTAGTGACCGCAATTCAGGCACAAGGAGATAATTCATGAGCATCCTAACTCTCAATGCCGGTAGTTCCTCAATAAAATATAAGGTCTATGATGAAACATTGACTCCTCTTGTTTCCGGCTTAATAGAAGGAATCGGTGAGTCTGAAAGTGCCTGGCATCATAGCAGAGAAAGCAAAGAAACTAGTTATCAGCAGTTTAAATCACATGAAGAAGCCTTTAGAGCTTTGGCTGATAAACTGAAGCAGGAACTAAAAGATCATCCAGTTAAAGGAGTTGGCCATCGTGTCGTACATGGCGGTAATAATTATTTTTTACCCACGGTAATTGATGCAAAGGTCCTCGCAGAAATAAAAAACCTCGCAAAACTCGCACCAATACACAATCCTGTCAATGCACTAGGCATCGAATTTGCCCAATGGCATTATCCAAAAGCTACCCATGTAGCAATTTTTGATAGCGGTTTTCACCATAGCATGCCACCACATGTACGCCATTATGCAATCAATACGACAATCGCTGATCGCTATCAAATCAGGCGTTATGGTTTTCATGGCATCAATCATGAGTATGTTGTCAAACAAGCAGCTAATTTTTTAAACAAGCCTCTTGAGACCTGTAATTTTATTACTTTGCACTTAGGCAATGGCGCTAGTGCTTGCCTAGTTAAAAACGGAAAATCCTTCGATACCACAATGGGTATGACACCGCTTGCTGGTCTGGTGATGGGTACGCGCTGCGGTGATATTGATCCGGCAATTATTTTTTACTTGCAAGAACAAGGCATGTCAATTGTTGAAGTTGATAAGCTGCTTAATAAACAAAGTGGTTTGAAGGGTATAGCCGATGAAAATGACATGCGTAAATTAATTGCTCGCGCCCAGGCTAATGACGAAGCCGCAATCCTAGCCCTTGAAATCTATATTTATGCGATCCAAAAAACCATCGGCGCCTATTGCAGCCAACTTGCAAAGCTCGATGCCTTAATTTTTACTGGCGGAGTTGGCGAAAATGCAGCACTTATTCGTGAAAAAACACTATTGCCTTTAGAACATCTAGGTTTTGAGCTCGATCAACAACTTAACTGCATTCGTAGTGATAACAGCTGCCATCAGATTTCCCAAAGAGGTAAACCTGTTTTGGTTATTCGTGGGGATGAAGAAGTGCTCATGGCTGAAAAGGTTGGTGATCTGATCAATCTCAGAGTGGATTGAGTACAGTATTTTATACGGTACTCAAAAAAATGAAATGCATTTAAACTAACTGTTAATTAATGTACCATGCCCTTTAGGGCACTTAAGAGCATTTGTCATTCCCGCGAAGGCGGGAATCTATATCTAACTAAGCACAGAGCCAATGTAGAGATGGTTTCCCGCCTTCGCGGGAATGACAAAATCTTTCTTATCCATAACTGGCGTTAACTTAATGGCAGTTCTCCCTTAGAGAAGCACCGTCATTAGCCTAAGCATCAAGAACATAGATCCAAATGAGGAGAGTTCAAATGACTTATTGTGAAATAGAAAATAGCAATACTCTATCTATCCCTGCTCTACTTGCCATCCCTAAAGAGCTTCGTTTATCTGCTAGAATCTCTCATGTTATACCCTCTACCTCCTTTAAAACACTTGCCTTGCCACCCCAAAACATAACCTCGCTTGATCTGAGTGGATGCATCGACATGGATGCTAATGAATTCGCCACCATCTTCAAAGTTATTCCCCAAACTGTCACTTCACTTGATTTGGGCTATAATGACTTTTTTAGGTTATCTATCAATGAGCTAAGCAAAGCCTTAAACGCTATCCCTGAAAATGTCACCTCTATTGATTTAAGATGTAATCAACTTTCGCAATTTAGAGGCTCTGAGATCACCAAGCTTATAAAAGCGCTTCACAAAAATCTAACTTCGCTTAATTTAGGAGGCAATAGTCTTGGCGAAAAATCTAGCGACCAATTTGTACAGATCTTAAAAGCTATTCCTGAAAACCTTAACTCACTTGATTTGGCTTATAACCACTTCAATGAATATAGAGGCACACAATTAGCCTCAGCCTTTAAAGAGCTTCCTAAAAATGTAACCACCCTTAAATTGACAGGTTGTTTTCCTCTCGACCTCAATAACTCTGAACTATATGAAACACTCCAAGCTATCCCCGAAAATGTCACTTCTCTTGATTTAAGTGACAATTATTTTGGCGAAGTTGATAGCTTTTCTATACTTGTCGAAGGCTTTAAGGCGCTTCCCCAAAACCTAAGAACGCTAAATTTGAGTAATAATTCTCTTAGTTTAATTTCTGACGAGAGTTTAGCCAAAGTCTTTGCGGCTCTTCCAAAAAACCTGAGGTTTCTAGATTTGAGTAATAATTCTCTTGGACTAATTATTAGCAAGGAGTTTACTGAGGGTGATTTAGCCAAAGTTCTGGCAGATATCCCCCAAAACCTCAGCTCACTGAATTTGCGTGGAAATAGCCTTTTCAGCATATCAGACCAGGAATTGACGCAAATACTCAAGGCTATTTCGAAACATGGGACAGTTCTGGATTGGAGTTAAGTGAAGATAAAAAATTGACAAGCCCAATGGCACTTAGAAAGCTATACAAAAAATGACCGATGAGGTCTAGCTCATGCGCCAAATGTTCCCCTCTCCCTAACCCTCACTGCCATTAGGTTAAGGAAGGTTTTGTCATTCCCGCGAAGGCGGGAAACCATTTCTAGCTAAGCACAGTGCCAATGTAGAGATGGTTTCCCGCCTTCGCGGGAATGACAAATGCCCTTAACTTAACGGCAGTGTCCCCAACCCTCTCCCCCACGCTACGCGCGGTGGAGAGGTGCACAAAAGCATTTTTTACACAGCTTTCTAAGTGCCATTGAGCTGACAAGCCCAGCCGACAGCAAACAATTCTCTTAGAAGAGAGAGCTCTATTCAACCACCTCAAGCTCAGCCGCCTTTGCAGCTTTGTTATAAGTTCGCTTAGCAAAACTATAATTCGAAGCAATAAAGGCTTCCCTTACCGATACAACCTTTTGCTCACTTAGGCGTGCGCCATACTGACTAACAACTTCAGCCGCCGCCTTATTAGCAAGCTCCACTGCTTGCTGTGGCGCATAACCATGAGTAATCGCATAAAGGTAAGCGCCAGCAAACATATCGCCTGCGCCAACAGTATCTATTGCTTGAATTGCTTTAGTTGGAATGGCTATCACTTCGCCATCGATAGCTAATACGGCTCCTTGGCTTCCACAGGTGACCACCAAATGATTCGCAAAAGGTTGTAGCAGAGCAATTGCTTTTTCTAAATACTCTGCGCCGGTAAATAGCAAGGCCTCTTCTTCATTACAAAACAAGAGATCAACCTTACCATCTATGATCGTTAATAGCTCCACCTTAAAATAACGCACCATATTGATATCAGACAGCGTCATAGCTACCTTTGTCTTAGATTCTTTAGCATGTCTTCTAGCGGCTAATAGCGCCTTTCTTGCTGTTGGTGAAGTCACCAAATAGCCTTCAAGATAAACATATTCGGAGTCTGCAATAGCCTCTAAATCCAAAACGTCTGGACCTAGGGTCTCAGAAATACCTAAATGAGTATTCATTGAGCGTTGCGCATCTTCCGTTACCAAAACCAGGCATTGCCCTGTTACCCCAGGAGATAAGGTTTCAAAGCTTAGATTGCAATCAAGTTTTAAGGCTCTTAACTCACGTAAAAATAAACGCCCAGCTTCATCATCAGCCACTTTACAACTGTAATATCCATGTCCGCCAAACTGGCTTAGGGCAATCATGGTATTCGCGGCTGAACCACCACAACCACTATGGCAGTTATAGCTAGATATAGCATTGAGCAAACGTTGATGGGTCTCCTCATCAGTCAAGGTCATTACAGATTTTTCGACTTGCTGCGCTTGTAAAAAAGCCTCATCGACCTGAACGTCGCTATCAACTAGGGCATTACCAATACCGTAAACATGATACTTTCTCATTAAGCCTTTACCTCTGCCAATTTAGCCAGCACTGACTCTGCTGCTAAATGAGTCATTTTGATTTCTTCTTCCTGATGCGCTGAAGAAACAAAACCTGCCTCATACATTGATGGGGCAAAATAAACACCCTTTTGTAACATCCCGTGGAAAAATTGCTTAAATAAAACTTCATTAGACGAAGCAACATCTGCATAATCAAATACCTGCTTTTTCTCATTGAAGCAAAAACCAAACATACCGCCAAGCGATGCTGAGTTAAATGGAATCTTAAAGGAGGCAACAATCTCAGCAAGACCGTCAATCATAGTCTTAGTATTTGCTGATAATTGCTCATAGAAACCAGGCTTTTCGACTTCAGTCAAGGTAGCTAAACCAGCAGCCATTGCCAAAGGATTACCCGATAAAGTACCCGCCTGATAAACAGGTCCTTCTGGCGCCAAATGTGACATAATTTCGGCCTTTCCACCAACGGCACCAACAGGCATACCACCACCAATAACCTTTCCTAAGGTTGTCAGATCGGGTTTGATATTGAATACAGCCTGCGCTCCGCCTAAAGCGACTCTAAACCCAGTCATTACTTCATCAAAAATCAGCAAAGCATTATGAGCATCACAAAGTTCACGTAAACCTTGCAAGAAACCAGGCTTGGGTAAAACGAAGCCCATATTTCCTGCGACGGGTTCAAGGATAATTGCGGCAATATCGCCACGATATTGTTCGAATAGACGAGCAGTCTGCTCAAGATCATTAAAATCAGCAGTCAGTGTATGCTCAGTAATACTTGCCGGAATGCCGGGTGTTGAAGGAATACCTAGTGTTAACAAACCAGAACCCGCTTTGACTAACAAACTGTCGTTATGCCCGTGGTAGCAGCCATTGAATTTAATAATCTTGTTTTTGCCAGTATATCCACGCGCTAGACGAATTGCTGTCATTGTGGCTTCTGTGCCCGAATTTACCATGCGGACTTTTTCAATCGTCGGCATTAATTTAACAATTTTTTGCGCCAACTTAACCTCAAGCTCCGTTGGTGCGCCAAAGCTCATACCGCTATGTAAAACAGCAGCTACTGCGTCTATAACTGATTGCTCGCAGTGGCCAAGGATCAATGGCCCCCATGACCCGACATAGTCAATATAGGATCGGCCATCAACATCAACCAAATACGCCCCCCTTCCTTCTTTGAAAAAGATGGGATCGCCACCTACACCTTTAAATGCGCGTACAGGGGAGTTAACACCGCCAGGGATAACTGCTTGGGCTTGTGCAAATAATTGTTGAGAATGCGTCATGACTGCTCCGAAAATTAGGGATCATTGCGAACGTTGTTGATTGCTTCACGCCGCTTAAGGCGCTTGCCCTATACCAAAACAAACCACGCATTCTACTATCATTTAATTAAAGTGACAAAATATATAACAGTGTTTTCTTTACTTTGGTGCTCACAATAGATAAATTAGCCCCTTTCAATTTTTTGAGTCTTGCGGTGAATGCGATGAATGAGTATAAAAAATATATCTGTGTAATCTGTGGTTTTATTTATGATGAAGAAGAGGGATGGCCAGAAGACGGTATTGAGCCTGGCACTCGTTGGGAAGATGTGCCTGAAAACTGGTTTTGCCCTGATTGCGGTGCAGCGAAAGAAGATTTTGAAATGGTTGAATACGAATAGGAAATTTGTCGTTCCCGCGAAGGCGGGAACCTATTGCAGCCCCTCATCCGCCCTTCGGGCACCTTCTCCCTATGTCTGGGGAGAAGGTATTATTAAGGCTTCACAACCACTAGCAGCACGATCGCTACCAACAGTAAAGTAGGCAATTCATTAAATATGCGATAAAACCGCGTATTCTTAGAATTCTTATCTTTAGCGAACAGCTTTAAATAATGACCGCAACTTAAATGATAAATCCATAATAAAACAACAAGGCTGAATTTGGCGTGAAACCAGCCAGCCTTAAAGTAATAAGACGGATTGTAACTAAGCAAAAACAAACCTAGAACTGTAGTTAGAATTGCTGATGGCCAAGTAATTGCATAATAAAGGCGACGCTCCATAATCTTAAAACGATCGATACTCAACTGATCGTTGGTATCGGCATGATAAACAAAGAGCCTTGGTAAATAAAAAAGGCCTGCAAACCAGGCAACCATAGCAATGATATGAAAGGCTTTTATCTCTAGCATAAAGCAACACCTATTTTTTTTTCATACGTGAATGTTTCAAAAGATTAAGTGTTTCGACACTCAAAGAAAAGCCCATTGCAAAATAAACATAGGCGCGGGGAATATGAAAAGAAAAACTATCTGCTACTAGCACTGTCCCAATCAGTATCAAAAATGTGAGCGCCAGCATCTTTAGGGTTGGATACTTATCAATAAAACGACTAACAGGCTCACTCGCATAAATCATCACCAGAATCGCGCAGGTTATCGCTGTTGCCATCACCATAAAATGACTCGTTAAACCAATTGCCGTTAATACGCTATCCAATGAAAAAATAATATCCATAATCGCGACTTGCAAAACAACCCCTTTAAAGGAAACTGGGAAATGCCTGTGGATTTCCTCTTTTTCATCTTTTTGCAAAACCTCATTATGAATCTCTTGAGTTGCCTTGGTGATCAGAAAAATACCCCCCATCAAAAGGAAAATATCGCGCGCTGAAAACGCATGCTCCATTAGGCTAAACAAGGGTTTAGTTAGTTTTGATAGCCCAACTGCTGTGGCCAGCAACATAAGGCGAGTAACCCAAGCAAAGGTCAAACCCCAGCGCCTAGCATTTTTTCGCTGCTCTTTGGGAAGTTTTTCAGTCAATATTGATAAAAAAATGAGGTTATCAATTCCCAACACTATTTCAAGAATTACCAGCACTATAAGACTAGCGACAAAATCGACAAATTCCATGTGACCACATTTGTAGTAATTTCAAAGACTCTATTGTCTATCTAACCAGGCAAAAGGTAAACGATTCACTTTCACTGCTATTTTAGCTATAATGACGCGCGTTATTCTTCCCAATTAGGTGACGACAATAATCAAGTTAATCAAAAAGCTGTTACGCAAAAACCGGACTAATCAACCTCCTGTTGATTTAAGCTACATAATTCCGCGTAGCCAACATAATTTATCAAAAACTGATATCAGCCCTAATGCTCTTAAGGTTTTGAATCGCCTTAATAGTGCTGGGTTTCAAGCCTATTTGGTCGGCGGAAGCGTACGCGATCTCTTGCTGGGCAAAGTTCCAAAGGACTTTGATATCGCAACCAATGCGACACCGCCTGAAATTAGAAAATTATTTCGCAATGCCCGAATTATTGGCCGTCGCTTTAAGTTAGTCCATATTATCTATCATCGAGATATTATCGAAGTCGCTACTTTCAGAAAGGCTGAAGTAGAAGAAATTGATGATAATCAGCAAGTTAATGAACGAGGTATGCTTGTTCGCGACAATGTATATGGCACATTAGATGACGATGCATGGCGACGAGATTTCACTATTAACTCGCTTTATTACAACATTGATGATGCCTCAATAGTTGATTTTACTGGTGGCGTTAATGATGCTCATCAGCGATTAATTCGTATCATTGGTAATCCGACTGTTCGTTATCAAGAAGATCCTGTGCGCATGTTAAGGGCTATACGTTTCTGTGCAAAGCTGCATTTTGAAATGGCCGCAGAAACCGCTCAGCCCGTAGCAAAACTAGCTCCTTTAATCAGGCATGTCTCTAGTTCACGCCTTTTTGATGAAATGACTAAGTTATATCAATGTGGTGAAGCTGAATCGGTACAACGCCTCTTGGTTGAACACGGTTTGTTTGCCCAATTATTTGAACAAACTAGTCAGCTTATTGATAGCCAATACCCTGTTAATGCCTTGATTGGCATTGCCTTGGAAAACACCGACACACGTATCCACGATAACAAACCGGTTACACCTGCCTTTTTATTTGCAGTACTACTTTGGTTCCCTTTAAAAGCGCGAGCTCTTCGCCTGCAGGAAGAGGAGGGTCTAGATCCCCTACCATCGCTTGAAAAAGCAATGTCACTAGTCATTTCCGAGCAAAACAAAGTAATAATGATTCCTAAACGTTTCACACAAATTATGCGTGAAATGTGGTTATTACAATTTCGTTTTCCGAAACGCTACGGTGGCCGAGCTTTTAATTTATTGCAACATCCAAGATTCCGTGCAGCCTATGATTTTCTTGCTTTACGCGCCCTAGCAGGTGATGAGTCCATGGAATTAGCCCAATGGTGGACAAGCTTCCAGGATGCCAGCGAAACTGAACAAGCTGAAATGATAACGGCTCTAACTCCCCAAGCCTCACCGAAACGCAAAAGACGTCGTAAGCCTAAGCATACATCATGACCCTATGCTATCTCGGCTTAGGCTCTAATCTTAATTCGCCTGAGCGCCAGCTTAGGCAGGCAATTAGTGCACTGCGACAACTGCCAGACACTCAACTCTACAAAGTAGCAAGTTTTTATCGCTCTAAGGCCTGGGGCAGGAAAGCTCAACCTCATTTTTGCAACACCGCTGTTGCCTTAAAAACGACTCTGACACCACAGAGGTTGCTTAGTCTTTGTAAAAAGATAGAACATCAACAAGGGCGTATCCGAAAAATTCGTTGGGGTGCGAGAACCCTGGATATTGATATTCTTTTATATGGCACAGTTGAAGTTTATAGCCAAACTCTGCAAATCCCACATCCGAGATTACATGAACGTCACTTTGTTTTTATTCCCCTCTTAGAAATTGCTAGCCAACCTATCATGATTGATGGGGTTGAACTACGAACCTTGGTCGCGGAAAGAGGTTACAATTTATGTTCATTAGAGTTTAAACTACAATTAGACTAACAGTTTTTTACTAAGCGAGGGAATCGTGTATACAACCATCTTACATGCTACGGATCTAAGTGGGAGTCACTTTGATATTTGCAAACAAGCCGTCGATATAGCTAAATGTTTTGGTGCTAAACTCCATCTACTCCATGTCATCGAGCCCCCACCATCCTTACAATTAGCTCAAAGTTTAGGTTTTGCAGAATTTCCCACTCCTTCAAAGGAAGACGCCTTAACAGTTATGAAATTATTAGGCGATGCTCTTAATATCCCTCCTGAACAGCAGCATGTAGAAATAGGCTCTACTAAGCAACATGTTCTTGATACGGTTAAAAAGTTAGGAGCAAACCTCATTATCATCGGTAGCCATACACCTAGTGCTCTACCTGCATTTCTAGGGAGTACCGCCCATGCCATAGTTCATCGTGCAGATTGTGATGTGCTTACTTTGAGGGTTCGAACTTAATTATAAATACAGTAACCTTAGCTTGGCGTGTCGTCTGTAGCCGCCAAGCTAAGAATTAATAGATAAATAGAAAACCTTTAAGCCCTATTCCCCGAAAGCCTAAATATGGCGCATCCTTCGAGAAAAGCCAAACTTTGGCCAAGACTCAAACATGTCCCCTGAACGGATACAAAGACCACTCGCAGACTTTTGGATTGCTGTCCTTAAAAACTATACAGTACCTCTTATTAATAGGCTAAAACCCCTTGTCGTCCATAAATAGCAATTAGTGCTCATATATTGTTAATAAATGCTTCTTATAATGACTATTAATTAAACAAATGTGAGATTGATATGATAAATAATGATGAAATCCTACAAACTATTGCTTTGGATCTTGCCTCAGAGGAAGTTATTTCAGCCCAGAAATTATTTGACTTGGTCAACTCTTCTGAAAATCCACAACAACTTGTGCAAGAATGGGATGCGTTTCTGCCTGGTATTTTGCATCTATTTATTTCAAGGTATGATGACATTGATGATAAAGATTGCCTTATTGCCTTCCTCTCACTCTACTCAGAGAGCATTAATCCTAATACAGTAGACAATGGCGAGTCCGTTCTGCATAGCCTTGCTAAAAATGATCTGCCTGAACTAACAACCTTGTTACTCTCTGATCAATTTGAGTTTGCTGAGAAACCTCATTTATATTCTGTTGATGGTCAAGGACGTACACCTGATGCATTAGCAGGTGTTAATACAGCACCAATATTTAAACAGGCATTGAAAAATGACTTTCCTGAACGTGTTATTTTAGTACAATCTTGGGCGCCAAATTCAATTTTCAATTATCTTATGGACACTAATCAATTTGATATTCTCGACGTTGAATCTCCAAAAAACTCTGTTGTTAACGCATTAGCGCTAAAAGACGGCCTAATATCCAATAACGGCACGATTGGTGGTCATTTAGATTTTGCAAACAATCTCTATACTAATAGTTTTGTTGATAGACCCCATACTCATTGGACATGGAACTCGCTTTGCCAAGCAAATAGCGGGGGGGAATGGGAAGATGCTCCGATTGCTGTGTTAGAGCCTTTAAGCAGTTTTGCTAATGTTGAAGGAGTTACCCCCTACGACACAACAATTATGGGACCCCATCGCCTTAGCGATAAAGCCATTATTTTAGTACCACAAGGTGATGTTCAACGAATTACGGAACGCCTCATACAAACTGGGACTTTTAGAGGGCAGATTAAAGGCTATGATGCTACTACTTTATCCTTGCGAGAAGCAGTCAGAGCAGAGATTAGCACCAGTTATCCCCAAGCAGCGAAACTTTTAAATAGTAATGGTCATGATATATCCGCGATTACTATTGCTAGTAATGGCTATAATGCCTTTGCTAATGGCTATAACCATGCCAATGGTTACTTTAATGCAGTTTCGATAGAAATTAATGGCGTCACTAAGCCGTTGATGACTGGTACAAGCAACGTTAGACTCCCTGCTTATAGTGAATATGGCAACGGTAAACATATAGGCATGCACAATGGTTCAGTCAGTGACATAGAAAGAGATCCTGTTTTTATAGTGCTCAAAAACGTATCAAAAGACCCTAGTAAAATTTCCACAAACTTAGCTAATTTCATTGGCAAAGTAGGCGATAAAAATGTCAACAATCTTTGTTCCGTAAAAGCTTACAGCAGTTACCGAGCGCTTCTTGCTTATGACCAAAGCACTGGTACACATGATTTTGCTGAGTATTTGCTTAAGAAAGCAATAATCGCCGATTTTAGAGCCTATCATCAGCAAAACAATAATCCTAAACCGCTGGATACTGACCAACTTAGAACAATGGTCGATAATAGTTATGAAGCTCTAAAAGATGCCTTAAGCAGAGTAACAGTCTATAGCCCTGACTTAACTGCTTATCGAGCTATTCTTCAAGAAACTCATACTAAAGTTTTATCTCCGCCAAAAATTGTGGAGCAAAGCCTCAAATTTAGTATCTGGTCAGAGCAGCCTTCTCAATTATCTAGCGAATTGGCAAAAGATATAGAAGCTGAGAAGGCAGGAAGTATTGAGAATGATGGCGTTGTTAACCCTATAGATAATGGCATTAATGTGTAAATCAGTTATTAACCTAACATTCTAACCTTCAAGAGGAAGCTGCCAACAAAATGCAGCTTCCTCTAATTTCGTAATAGCAACTGTCTTGGTTTAAAAGTAATAGGTCAGCCCCACTCCAGTATCGAATTCCCGCGGCTTGACCGCGGGATCTACTGGTTAGAAGTTCTTCACTCTGAGCCCACAGATCCCGCGGTCAAGCCGCGGGAGTTCGAGATGGGGGTGACCTAATCTCTAGCTTATAGCTTTCCAGAAACTCCAAGCTCTGAAGTTTTAGGGGCTTCACTATCTGTGGTTATTCTCGCTTCAATCTGCTTCTTTGCGCTTGAATAAAAAAAGTCCATTCTATTCATTTTTGACCTCATATCTGTCTCATGTGTCTTGGTTACATAAAAGTTAAAATATTCTTTATATTTCGCATCGAGCACCTTATCCAGGGCTTCAGATGTTTTCAAATCAGACAAAACAGGCTGAGGAAGATTGCTTGGAAGTGCTTTTAAACCAAAATTTAATAGTAAACAAGCTTTTAGATTAGTTAGTAGTGACTCAGTAACCGCTATCACTATGTTATTGATTTCGAAGTCATCATTAGCATAGTTGTGCTTAAACAGAAGGCTTTCTTGTAATACCCATTCCAAAACCTTAGCTCTGAACATACAACTGAGTAAATCATTAGTTTCTATACTATTTAATAAGGTTATAATCGCATTCATGCGAAGGAAAAGTTGCTCCTTTGTCGTAGAAGGATAATTTTTTAGATTCTCAATCAGCAGATTTAGCGCATCTTCAACATCTTTAGGCGTTTTGTATTTCATGAGGTCCCTTAAAGCTCTGTTGTTATTTTGTAGTATAGTCAATCTTTATCGTCTTTCGATTCTTGGTGCCTCATCATCCTTATTCTTTCTCTCTGAAAAACTCTCAGACCGAGCAGCCTCAGAGGAATAAAAAGATTGGCTGGTCTTTGAAAACTTATGCATGGACTCAGGCAAACTTTTCAAAAACGAACGATACTCATCAATTTGAGAGGTTTTGTAGGCTTCAAGTTCAGGATCAGATGGCAAGGTTGCGGAATTGCTTAGAGCCTCTGCCCTATGCAATAGTGCTTTATAGTTAGAATCAACGAGGTTTCTTACAAGATTTGGATTAGATCTAAAGCTCTTGTCTCCATTTGTAAGAACAGCGAGCAAATCTGCTGCCAATGCCTTTTTAAGTATATAAGTTGCATAATCATGCATACCTGTACTTGAAGAGTATTCAGTTAATTTTTTATAAACCCTAAACGCTTCTACTAGGCATAGCTCGTTAAGCTTTGTTCCGCAAGCAGCAAAGTGTCTTTTGTTTTGCTCAATTGTCTCAGGACGGCAAGATACTGTATTCAATATTTTAATTAAACGATTAGATTCAACATCGGTTGGTGAGTTGCGATGCAATCCAACAAACCGACCCGCTGCATATTGTTTATATTCAGGTAGTAATAACTCTTTTTCACTACGCATGAGAGGAATAGATGTCTCACTGTCACATTGTAATGAAAGCTGTTCAAAGTATCCCGTGCTGCAGTTATAACCCCGTTCTTTCGCTAAGGCGAAGTTGAAATTTCTATCACCGCCAGACATTGCCACTTGGTTGATGTCATCACCTGATTTACCGACTAGTTTAAAAGCTTGAGGGTATTTCTCTTGCATAATACGATTAACAGCGGCCCTTAGCGTTTCATTTTGTGGATCGAAACCAACGATTGTTCCTTTATAATCCTTTAGTCTGGCTTTTAATTGCTCAATACAGTCAAAAGGAACTAGTAGGCAGGAGTTTTCAGTAAATTGATGAGCTCCCATTGTCATCGTGTCATATGGAGCACAGCCCATGACTTTTTCCATAGAAGCAAGAGGCTCAAAAAAAGCTACATAAGAGAGCTCCCAGTCACCACCAGAGTTAGCCTGAAACAAGCCATTCCACCACCAATGTACATGAGGTCTATCAATAAAAGATTTTGAATATTGATGGGAGTTAAAAGCCAGATGTGCACCGATTGTTGCATCATCACTAAGAATTGTATCGTCTACTACGACCGCATTTGCAGTCGTTCTTGGTAAATCAAAGTCACCTTTTACATTATAAGCAACAAGATGATCTTTGCCTGTCATATAAAGCAAATTCAAAATTGAATTGGGTTGTAAGGGGTGTACCAAAATAATGCGATTAATAAACTCAGCTTGCATCGCAGATTCAAAATTGCTTTTAAGCTCTGCACTGGCAAGATCAACGGCTCGTCTTCCTTCGTTATCAACAGAAAACAGCTCCATGGGTTCCATAAACTGCAACTTGGAATTAAAGAGCAGATGAGCAACGGCTGAATATCCCTTCTTAGCAATAAGATGAAGTGGGGTCTGACCATTTTCGTCTTTAGAGTTCAGATTAAGATACTTAGAGAATTGATTTATGAACTCTATTATCTCTTCTTGGTTATAATCGCTGTGTTCATTTAGAATGGCATGAAGAATATTTACATATTCAGAAACACCTTGAAAAACCTCTTCTTTAGAGTCAGCTTCTTCAATTAACTCACTGACTTTCCTTAAATTTTTTGAATCATCAGCTAAGGTAAAAAGAATATTTGCTACTATTTTTTCGGTATTGCTCATTCTAGCTCCCTTAATATCTTTATCGATAGACAATTTTTCTGAAAAAGAAGGAATTATAGATTAAGTTGATAATTGTACATTAAATAATCACATTATTCAATGATGTGGCTTGCTTGGTTTGTTAGACCAGCAACTCTTATTGATCGATTTCTGGATTTTGTTGTGGATAGGTCTTTATTCCTTTAGGGAGACCAGTTGTTAAGCCAGGAATATCAATTCTTGCAGCATCCCAGCCCTTATTTTGTAACTCCCCTGCCATCCAAAAACCAACCGTATTGGAAAGCATTTCTCTTGAATCCGCTAGTGAATGCTTCAAGCGAACCATAAAATCGTTAATGTCGCTGGCTGTAGAATAACCATAGTCACCTGGAATTGCAGGACGACCAGGCAGATAGATTGTTGTCAAACCAGTAAAAACTTCCTTTGCAATTCTTGTGCGATTGTAGATAGATCTCCAAACAGCAGATGCATAGTATTGATAGCTTGCCACAGCTAAGGGAGTTTGTCCCAAATCAGCAAGGACTTTTGCATAAGGGGCAATAATAATTCGATTAACGGGAATCTGATTATTCGAAAGAGCATTAACAAAGGGAACCATCCAATTAGTGCCCACAGTTAAACCAGCTGAAACATTTGAGCCTGCTACATTGCGCATAATAACCATCGCCTTTGACCAGTCTAATTTGAGAGGTACCAGGTCATCGTAAACTTCGCTCATGGACTCAAGGGCCGTAAGCATAAAGGTTGCAACCATTACTGAGTTATAAGGAATAGGGTATTTTTTGTTACCATTTAAAAATTCCTGTTGTACAGAATTCAAATTAAACTCAGCCCCATTTTGTACGGAGATAATATAATTACCAGCCATCGACATCGCATAGTCAATCATCACCTGAATCTCTTTAAGATGTGTTTGCCAGGGCTTAAAATTTCCGCGCTTTAACCAATTATCTTTGTTTTGCGCATTTAAGGCGCGTACCTTCTTAATATCAGCTAAAAGATTTGCCATCGCCGGTTTCCATGAAGGATCACCGTTTTCTTTAATTTTAGCGAGATAGGAAAGCGCAGGACCAACATGAGACACAGCGGTTAACTCAAAAAAACCCGTAGAACGATTTGTGCGAAGAACTTTGCTATAAAGCAACTTTCTGTTTTGATCGTAGATATAAATTGAAGAATCAATAAATAGAACTAGGGGGCCAGTAAAAAGATTCGCCTCTGTTTTTTCAGATTGCAACAAGTATTGGGGAATAGTCAGCTTGCCCTTGGGAAAATCCACTTCACTATTGCCAGTAAAGTCGAAGTAGAGATCCATAAAAGCCTGGGGTGTCGTGTAGGTTTCAGCGTAAACTTGACTAAAAAACAGTAAGCAAAGGCTTAGAAGTGCAAAAAGTCCCTTTAATTGCTTCATTTTAAATCCTTTTTATGATTGTTTGAGGACTCTCCACACTCAGAAGATGTCTCACAACTCACAGTACTAAAGGTCTATCCCTTTTTAACACGCTTCATTAAGCGTTTTTTCTTCTTAACCTGCCGTTCTGTCAGCTTATTTTTCTTATCTTTAAAGGGGTTGCTGGATCCTCTAAACTCTAATTTCAGTGGTGTACCAACCAATTTTAGATGAGCGACAAAGGCATTTGACAAATAGCGCTTATAACTATCGGGCAAAGCATCTACTTGATTACCGTGTATAACAATAATGGGAGGATTGTGTCCCCCTGCATGGGCATAACGTAACTTCACACGCCGACCATGCACCAAAGGCGGTGTATGTTGGGTAATCAAATCTTGTAATAACCGAGTCAATTTCGGCGTTGATAAGTCCTGTGTCGCTGAACTATAAGCCTGCTCAATATCCTTAAAGAGTAGGCCAACACCACTACCATGTAAGGCCGAAATAAAGCGAATTTTAGCAAAATTAACAAAATGCAAACGGCGGGTTAGTTCCACACGAACCTGCTCCTTATGCTCTTCATCAAGCCCATCCCATTTATTTACTGCAATAACAAGCGCCTTGCCAGACTCAATTATAAAACTAAGTATATGCATGTCCTGATCGGTCAAGCCCTCGCGCGCATCGAGCAACATCATACAAACATGTGACTCTTTAATTGCCTGCAACGTTTTTATCACAGAAAATTTTTCTATCTTTTCATCAACACGAGAACGTCTTCTTACACCAGCCGTGTCAATCAAAACATAGGGCTTCTCATCGCGGACGAAAGGAATTGAAATACTATCTCGGGTTGTTCCTGGCATGTCATAAACAACAACGCGCTCTTCACCCAAAATCCGATTGATCAACGTCGATTTACCAACATTTGGCCTGCCTGCAAAGGCAATTTTGATTGCTTTCGGTTCATTATTTTCTTCAACAAGCACTTCGCTATTAAGTGGAAATGCCTCCATTAATGAATGGATACCTCGTCCATGGGCAGCGGAAATTGCGTGAACCTCAGAAAAACCCAAGGTTTGAAACTCAGAACAGGCAATTTCTTCATCAAGACCATCTGTTTTATTAATCACCAGAAAAACTGGCTTGTTTAATTTTCTTAATCGTAAAGCAATGCTTTCATCAATGCCGGTTAGCCCAGCTCTACCATCGACTAAAAATAAAATGAGAGTTGCTTCGTCCAGAGCCAATTCTGACTGCTTGGACATTAAAGCATCAACAGCTAAGTCATCAACACCAACCCCACCGGTATCAACAACAATAAAAGGCTTATCATCAAACTGAGCCTGTCCATATTGTCTATCCCTGGTAAGGCCAGGGAAATCGGCAACCAGGGCATCCTGGCTGCGAGTAAACCGGTTAAAAAGTGTAGATTTTCCCACATTGGGGCGCCCAACAAGGGCAATAACAGGAATCATTAATTAACTCACAGAAAAACGACTTAGACTGCCATTTGTAGACATAACATAAACATTATTTCCTGTTACTGTAGGTGCAATTGATATTGCCCCACCAACTTGAGCACGGGAAACTAAGTCACCATTTTGGGTTGCAAGCACATGCAATAAACCAGTCTTATCACCAACAATCAATCGATTACCCATCAACACAGGCTCAGTTAGACCTCTGGCTTTCAAGGCGACCTGCTTCCAATTGACCTGACCATTTTGCCTGTTAATAGACCAAATTATGTCATCGCTGTCAGTCAGGTAGATTGTGTTACCATCAATAGCCATGTTTTTATAAACAGAGGCAGGTTTTCGCCATACAAACTGACCATCGGTCAGAGATAAGGCACCTACATAACCTTGGTAACTTGCTAAATAGGCAACATTACCGCGCACTATAGGGTCAGCATCGATATCGACCAGACGTTCAACATCACTGGCGCCACTGGCGTATGCAATACTACGCTGCCACACCAAATGACCAGTCTGCAAATCAACAGCATCCATTTTGCCATCGGAATAACCAACAAGTACCAGCTTGTTATCAACAACCACAGGTGAAGAACTTGCTTTTAAAATCAGACTGGGAGCCCCATGTTCAGACATCCACAGTTTCTCGCCATTGGCGAGATTGAAGGCATATAAATTTCCATCAATTGTTTTAGCAATAACCTTAGAGCCAAATATAACTGGCTTCGATAAGACTTCTCCTGAAGCCTTTGCCTGCCATAACTGGCTACCATCGGACTGTTTTAGTAAGACAACAGATGATGAATCAGTTCCTAAAGCAATCACACCAGAACTAACAGTTGGACCACTCACAATGCCGCTGTCTACTTTTTTAGCCCAAAGCAATCGTCCACTACTCTTATTGACGGCCTGAATCAATCCATTAGATTCAGCGGTGTAAACTACATTGCCAACAATTTCAGGTTTTAACTTAAGATGAGCATTTGCCCTTTGCGATCCACCAACTGGCACCGACCATTTTTCAGTGATCTTAACCTTGTTATTAATCGGCTCGAGAGCTGCTGGGGTGGGTGTATTGTCTTTACCCAACATATAATCATCAACCTTTGAACAGGCTTGTAGCGAAAGACATGCAGCAAGCACAACTAGTTTCTTATTAATACTAAACATAATTCCTCTTCAACCAAATCATATCTAAAAAATTTTGTCACTCTTCAATCAGGTAATAGGTCACTCCCGTCACCCTAACATAACCCGTCATCCTAAGCGTAGCGAAGGATCTCCGGGACTAGCACTCTGCCATCCTTCGCTACTCTCAGGATGACGGAAGATGAGTAACCTATTACTCAATCAGTTCGCTGCATCCAGGCTACATTCAATCCAGGCAACAACTCTATTTTAAGCTGCCTGTGTAGATCCATCACCTGTAGTCATGGAAGGATTCCTTGCAGCCAACTCATTTGTTTTCATTTCTAGGAATAGATTTCCCATTCCATTAGTACGAACCTCTGTTATAGCTTCTTTATAGGCAAGAATTGCTTGTTGATACTGGCCTGTTGCCGCGTAAATATCACCCTTTAATTCATTTACAACGGGCTTATAAGCAGCATCATCAACAACGGTCAACTCAGTCAAAGCCTTATCGTAAGCTTTCTTTGAGGCTAGTAATCGCGCTACTCTTATTCTCGCAATTTGTTTCAATGCTGGCATTTTTGAATGAGCGGCCACGTATTCTAATGATTGTTGTGCCTGATCATATTTCTCGTTACTTACATCCTGTTTAGCCAAAGCCAGACGCGCAGCATCAGCGTAAATGGTTTTGCCATAATCATTGATCAACTGATTAGCGTAGGATTGTATTCCTTTATCATCCTGATTTGAAAAAGCAACCATAAGGCGCTCATATGCAGTAGAGGCCTGCGAAGCAATTTTTTCCTGATGCCAATTCCAATATCTAAAGCCTGCAACAGTCAATAATAGTAAGGACAGCACCACAGTAAGCGTATTACTGTGTCTGTTCCACCATTTTTTTATCGCTGCTAACTGTTCTTCTTCTGTCATGTAAACAGACATCATACTCTCCTGCTATTGCTCTTTTTATGCATAAAACTATGCTTAGGCGTCCAGACCTAAACGACTTTTTAAAAAATTATTCAGCTCATTTTGAGAGATAGTGATTTGTTCCTCATAAGTACGCAAATTTTTAACACTAACCTCTCCACGAGCAATTTCGTCTTCACCTAAAATTAAGGCAAAATCCGCCCCGCTCTTGTCTGCTTTTTTAAACTGACTCTTGAATCCGCCACCCACAGTATTTGTGATAATTTGCCATCCCGGATTGCTAGAACGTAAACTTTCGGCAAGAAGCAAGGCCTCTTGCATAGCCTCATCAGAGCTAGCAATGATAAAGACTGAGGGTAGCTTAGCAAGTTCTTGCGGTACAGCAAGCGTTTCAAGCAAGAGCAGCAAGCGCTCTGCACCCATGGCAAAACCAACTGCCGGGGTTGGATTACCCCCTAAATGTTCGACTAGAGCATCATAGCGCCCACCGGCACAGACAGTTGCCTGGCTGCCTAATTTGTCAGTGACCCATTCAAAAACGGTATGGCCATAATAATCCAAGCCACGAACCAAAAAGGGATTAATTGAATAGGGAATATTCAGTTTTGTTAAACCTTCACAGAGATTACTAAAGCGTTTTTTACTTTCAGCCCCAAGTGAATCAATCAATCGTGGTGCATCATGAATCAAGGCCTGCATTTCAGGATTTTTAGAGTCAAGAATCCGCATAGGATTTTTATCAAGACGGCGCTTAGAGTCTTCATCAAGCTTGTCAAAATGGTTTTTAAAGTAGTCAACCAATTTAGCGCGATAAGCTTGGCGCTCACTTAACTCACCCAGGGTATTAATCTGCAGTTGAACTTCTTCATTAATTCCCAAAATAGTCCACAAGCGTTTGCATAAGGCAATTAGCTCTAATTCAATAGCAGCGTTAGCCATACCAAAAGCTTCCACGCCCAACTGATAAAACTGTCTATACCGACCTTTTTGTGGCTTCTCATGACGAAACATAGGGCCCATGTACCAGAGCTTTTGCTGCTGGTTATGTAGTAAACCATGTTCCAGGCAGGCACGCAGGCAACCAGCTGTTCCCTCTGGTCTTAGGGTTAAGCTGTCACCATTGAGATCTGTAAAGGTATACATCTCTTTTTCTACGATATCGGTAACTTCCCCAATCGTTCGCTTGAATAATTGCGTACTTTCCAACATCGGAAAACGAATTTCCTGATAACCATAGAGCTGCAAACAGCTGCTAAAAGCGCTTTCAAGACGCTGCCAGGCAGGTGTTTGTTGAGGCAGAATGTCATTCATACCTCGAATTGCTTGAATCTTCTCAACCACCAGTTGTCTCCATAGGGGTTATTTGATTATTAAAACTCGGAGGGTTAAGCACTGAATGCATTTTTGATAGATCAGTTAAGCGAACTTCAGTTTCGGAAGGTGTTACCTCAGCAACAACCGGTGCAGATTTTGCCGAAAAAACTTGCTGATTATCTTTATTTTTTTGCCACCAAAGACCTACAGCTACAACCGCGCCTACCGCAATAAGACCTGTCAAAAGGCGCAGTACCCTTTCACCCTTATTGGATTCACGCTTAGATTGCCATAGCGCCTTTTCCAGTTTTCGCTCTGTTGTATACATATTATTGAAGGTTTCAAGTAAAGGCTCAGCAGGAACGCCTAAGAGTTTGGCATAGGCTCTCAAATAGCCTTTAATAAATACAGGCTCTGGCATCTGCTCATAATCGTCTGACTCTAAAAGCTCAATAATCCTAACTCTGAGATGCAATTTTCCTGCAACATATTCCTGACTATACCCTCTTTTCTCTCGCACCAGCGCCAATTGCATGCCAGGTTTATCTTGAGTACCGTTATGAATTTCATCCATTAAAGTTGTTGTATTCATTGTTAGCTCCGGTATGGTCCGTAGAATTTAAATTATTCAAACGCATTTTATAAACTTTTTCAGCCTTTAAGTCACCAGACTGATGTGAAGCCTCTACTGCTAATGCAAGCAAAGAGGATTCATGCCAAGCAAGCTTCTGGTACTGTTTAATATAAGCTAGCGCTTTATTCGCATGATTCTGCTTAAGTTCAATCCTGACTAATTCATAGAGTGACTGTGCTCTTTGGGGGTCTTGTTCAAGCGCTTTGGCAAAAAAATACTCAGCCTTAGTGTACTCAGGAATTAGAGCTGTACACAGCCCCGCATTTTCATAAGCTCCCGCCGTATTCAGATAGCGTGCATCTTTAACCGCCTTCAGAAAATAGCTCTCTGCCTCTTTATAGCTACCTTGCCGACATAAAAAGCTACCATAATTATTTAATTGTGCGCCACTATTCGGTGCTAAAGACAAGGCCCTTTTGTAATAATTGCGCGCATCGCTTAGCTCCCCTGTTTTTTCACAATAATAGGCCATAGCAGCATTTGTATCGGCAGATTTTGGCGCTAAATCTAATGCTCTAATCAATTTGCGTTTAGCTCTTACCCTATCACCTTGTTTTAAATAAGCCAGTCCTAGCTGCGTGTTATACACAGCTGCATTGTGCTGTTTAGGTGAGTGAATCATAGTGTCTGCATTTAATGTTGCTTTCTGTTGGCAGGCTTGTAGCAGCAGAAGGTTTAAACACAATAGCAGGCGCAATATCTTAAACACAATTGTCACATCATACAAAAAAGATTGGCCATTATACCCATTAAAAAATGGTTACGCACTCTTTTCGTCAAACTCATCAACCGTGGGCTTTGCAACAAAATGCATTTTTTGCCAACGTTGTGAACGACTGGTTCTATCTTTGACTTCTCCTGCAAGCTGACCGCAAGCTGCGTCAATATCATCCCCTCTAGTTTTGCGAGTGATGGTATTAATGCCTTTGGCTATCAACTTTTCACGAAAGGCATCAATTGCAGCCTGTGAAGAACGTTTATATTCAGTTAAAGGAAAAGGATTGAAAGGAATCAAATTAACCTTTGCAGGAACATCACGCAGGAGTTTGATAAGCTGAGCCGCGTGCTCTGGCTGATCATTAACCCCTTTTAGCATGACATATTCAAAGGTAACTTTACGTTTTGGCTCATTTTTAAAATAGCTCTTGCATAAGGCCATTAGTTCAGCCAGGGGATATTTTTTGTTGATAGGTACCAGTTGATTACGTAATTCATCATTGGGTGCATGCAAAGACACTGCTAGAGAAACGGGGCTTACCTCACGCAAACGCTCTAGATCCGGTAAAACCCCTGAGGTAGAGAGTGTTACTCGGCGTTTCGACAAGCCATAGGCAAAATCATCCATCATGATATCCATTGCAGCGACTACATTATCGAAATTGAGTAAGGGCTCACCCATTCCCATCATCACTACATTAGTAACTCGCTTATCATGAGCACCCTTTTGCTGGGATAATTCCCGTACTGCCAGCCAAACCTGGCCGATAATTTCTGCAGTTGAAAGATTGCGATTGAATCCCTGCTTGGCCGTTGAGCAAAAGCTACAATTCAAAGCACAGCCAACCTGTGAAGATACGCATAAGGTACCGCGATTAGCCTCAGGGATAAAAACTGTTTCTATGCAATTTCCACAATCAAGTTTTAATAACCATTTGTGGGTACCGTCATTTGATTTTTGGCAGGTTACAATTTCTGGCAAGCGAATCTCAGCTACTTCAGAGAGCCGCTCACGCAAGACTTTGCCCAGGTTGGTCATTTGATTAAAGTCATGAAAACCAGCTTGATGAATCCACTGCATCAGCTGTTGTGCACGATAAGGCTTTTCACCAAAATCGCTGAAAAATTTGCGCATTTGCTGATAATTAAAATTCAGCAAATTAGTTTTCTGACTCATCAAATACTCCCGCCTGGACTGCTCTCAAATTTGCAAATGAAGTTATTTGCAAATTTCGTGAGGTTGGAAGAAAAATGCAATTTCCTGGGCAGCAGTTTCTTCACTGTCAGAACCATGAACCGCATTGGCATCAATGCTATCAGCAAAATCAGCACGAATTGTGCCTGGAGCTGCTTCTTTAGGATTAGTAGCCCCCATCAAGTCACGGTTTTTAGTAATTGCATTGTTACCTTGTAAAACCTGGATCATGACTGGACCAGAAATCATAAAACTAACCAGGTCATTGAAAAACGGGCGTGCTTTATGAACAGCGTAGAATCCTTCTGCTTGAGCGCGAGTCAGATGAGCCATTTTAGCAGCAACAACTTTCAGACCTGCTTTTTCGAAACGAGAATAAATTTCACCAATAACTGATTTTTCAACAGCATCTGGCTTGATGATAGAAAGGGTTAATTCAGTTGTCATAACGCACTCCGATTGAATAATATTAAAGCGCGGCATTATACATGAAATGATAGTGCCTTGCCTATCAATTCTTAGCATCATCAGGGAGCATCAACCAGTGAACTCCAAATAGAGTATTTGAAGCATCAAATCATGATTATTTTTTACTGTTTCTTGCATCTGCATTTTTAGATAGAGAAAGCTGAGAATAATCGTCTAAATTAACTAATAATTTGCTTGCCTAACTTTGAAGCCTATTATTTTGTAATACTAACAAATCATTCCGTTCGCTTTACTTGGTTAAAAGTAATTTATCAATTTCCCGAGAGGATCTATCAGTTTCTGATATTTAGCCTTTATCTTTTTCACCAATATTCGTGTCAAAATGTAAAGCCTCTTGGTTCTCCAGGAGCTGGGCTTGATCAGAGTGGTACTCAGGGAGTTGATTTATCAATTCTGTCACACGAAGAATAATGCTATAAAAATCCGTACGCCATTGCCGCATCCTACCCCCAATGTCATTGGCATTGCCCATATAGTTAACAAGGAAATTATCGACTTCAGCATCGACCCCATCCAGTTTTTTTATTTGATCGATATAAACCTGTCTTAGCTCCGAGGATAAACTTTCACCAAAAACTTTTTCAGCACGCGCCCAGACCTCACCTTTAAGTCCTAGCTGCTCAGGATAAACCAACAGCGCATTCAGCACTTGTCTGATGACTTCCTTGCTCTTATCAAAACCTCTTGATTTTAAAATCGAACTAATTTCATTGACAACATCAATAAATTTCTTTTGCCATTCCAACGCCAGTTTCATCAATTCTTTTTGAGAATCAGCGATAAATTGCAGGTGGTGAGCTTCGCTATTCTGAAAATCATCTGACATACCCACTAGAATTCTACGGACATTTTCGAGCTCTTCACGCGTATAACCGCCTGGAGACTCCTCAGGCTTACTGTTTTCACCCGACATAAGATAGTCAATAAACATTTTTTGAGCATAGACTTGATAATCATGGGCTTGCTGCAGAATGATCCCATTAAATACATTTTTTAAAGGGATTTTTAGTAAGCGATGATAGATACTCTCAGGGTTTTTTATTGAGCCGTACACCTCCTCCGGCTGCAATTTTATTTTGTAAGTTTCAAGAATACGTTCTGCTGTAATCAACCCATAGGTTGATAGCCAAGAGGACAATTCATTACGTTCGGGTTCTTCGCTCATTATTCATCCAAGTTGATTTTTCAACACGCTGTGATATATAAGGCATTACTTATAAACAGTATAGTGTAAAACGAAGATGCTAAATCCTCTAGCCCATGATTTACAAGAGTTATTTGATTTTTTATGTTTAGCAACTCCCGAGCCTTGGCTCGCGGCTGCAGTCACTAACATTCCTACGCTGCTTATCGATCACGCCCATTGTGAACGCAAGGCAGCCGCAACAGCTATTAATTTTATCTCGAAGTATCCTGAAAAAACTGAATTAGTAGACGTCATGTCGCCCTTGGCGCGCGAAGAGTTATTACACTTTGAGAAAGTTAAAGATTTAATGCGCAGTCAAAATATCAGTTTTGGCCCATTGCAACCATCGGATTATGCGCAAAAACTACATAGCCTAGTACCAAGAAATAATGGTAAAGAGCGTTTGCGCGATCAACTGATTATTGGCGCTATTATTGAAGCACGCTCCTGCGAGCGCTTTAATGCAATTATTCCGAGGTTAGCAGATAGTCAACTCTCTAAATTTTATGCCTCTTTAGTAAAGTCAGAAGCGCGTCACTTTCAAGATTACCTTCATCTTGCCAAGCTTTATGGCGGAGATATTGATGAACGAATAAAATTCTTTATTAAAGCAGAAAATACGCTGATAAATTCTGAAGACAAGTTATTCCGCTTTCATAGTGGAATACCGATGGTTAGCTAAACGAAGTCGCCACTGTGTAGATCTCGACTGATCAGTCCATAGCCTAGATGTAGCGAAGCGAAATCCAGGAGCAGTGGCCCGAATTCTCGCAGCTTGACCGTGGGAGCTATGGGCTCAGAGTGAACACTGTATCCCGCGGTCAAGCCGCGGGAATTCGATACTGAAGTAGGGGCTTATCTATTACACAATGCCTTGTGAGGAGAACGTTAACCCCTATTATTACATTGAATAAGTGGTTGTTATTGGCATCTCAAAGCGATTGCTAATGAAGCTTTCTAATCCTTCACTAGCAGATTTATTTAATCGATCAAACACTTCTGGGGTCATTGGAGTACCGTCAGCTTCACTGACATAGGCTCCTGTATTTGTGTCCAAGTCATAACCATTTATCATAGCCCAAGCTGTTATACCAACCTGGATGTGCCGTCTTAGCTCTTCTGCTTGAGGACTTCCATCCGCAACTCTATTATCCTTGCTAATTTCCACATCGATAGTGCCGTCTTTTTTAATTTCTGCGTGCACCTCAATTTTGGCAAGTTCATCGTCACCAACTTGTTTCTTCTGTACCCAATCACTGAAACGTCCTGCTGTATTGTCCCAAATCAAATCAACTGCAGTATTCTTAAAGCCAACGATTTGATCTCTAAAGGGAAAAATGGGGTCATACCACATTGCATCAGCTAACAACATCAAGTGACGTACAAGGGTACACATACCTGTTGCCCAGTCATTGTAACCAGCAACATCCCCACTAGCTAATTTACGACCATCCTCTTTGACCAGCTCCCAATAAGGCTTCTTACTCAGTGGATCCTTAGTCGCCTCAATTCTTTCATGCTCAGCTTTTTCCCGCTGAACAGCTCGGTCTTCTTGTATCGCTCTACGCTCGGCCTCAATAATCTCTTTTTGCAAAGCGTCTTTCATCTCAAGAGATTTTTTCTTACTTTCTTCTTCAATTGCAGTTTCTTGCTTGGTCTTCATAATTTTAATCCTATATCAGCGCCTGGCTAAATTTAAAACCCTTTGATTTATAATAACACAGCAGTTTTGGGCTGTCATCCCAATCACTGAGTACATACTGCTTATATTCACTATTATTATATAGATGATTTCTTAAGCCAGGCTTATGTGTATGGCCATGTATTAAAATTGTTACAGCATGTTTAGCCATATGCGCGAGCATAGGCTTTAAAACCACATCCATTTGCATTGGAGTTTTACGGTAATTTTCCTGGCTATGTTGCCTAACTTGTGCAACAACCTTTTTGCGAAATTGTAAGGGTAAGCGCAAAAACAGCTTTGCAAACCATGAAGATCGCGTTAACCGCCGGAACCATTGATGGCTTTTATCGTTAGTACAGTAGCGATCGCCATGGACTAATAAGATTTTATTATTTCCTAGCTGAATCACTGAGGGCTCTGGCAAGATAGTTATTCCTGCAGCACTAGCAAAGGCTTGCCCTAACAAGAAATCACGGTTGCCATGCATGTAGTAGAGCGCAACATCCTGCTCTGATAACCATTTTAATTGGGAAGCAATAGACTTGGACCAATCATCAATTCCATCATCGCCAGACCAGGCATGGAAAAAGTCGCCAAGGATATAGACAGCCTTAGTATTTTGGGCAGCCCAATCAATAAAAGCCTTAAATCGAGAACTGATTGCCGGCTCTTCTGGATGTAAATGTAAATCTGAAATAAATACAGCTTCTAAGGGTTTATCTTGTACAGCTAGCATAAAGGCTCAATATGGATATGTTCATCTTGCAAATAAATCTGGCAAGGACCCACATGAGGTTCAATAGCATCGCTTAGGCGGTAGAAACCAGCAATAGAAACTAATTCCGCCTCAAGCGACTGGCAGAAAATCCTCGCCTGCTTATCACCTGAAATACCAGCTAAGGCTCTGCCTCGTAAGGCTCCATAGACATGGATATTGCCATCAGCAAGTAATTCCGCACCATGGCTTACCGAAGCAGTAATAACCAGATCACCCCCCTTAGATACAACCTGTTGTCCAGAACGAACTGGGGTAGTCAATAACTTGCTTTTGATGGATTCATGAGTTGCCGCATGATCGCCATGACTATCATCTAACAAGGGTTTGTCATGTGATGATGAGGCATGTAAAACAGCTAAGCCCTGACATTGAGCAACTGTTTCAAGAAAAGGAGTCACACCTTGAACGGCTACTGGCAACAAATTGTGCTCACGCATATATTGGCAAAAAGATTGTAAATCAAGGTCGTTTTCATGAAGGGCGCTACAATCAAGGACAATCGGGGTTTTATCAAAAAAACGCGGTGCTTTTTCAATCAAATCATCCAGCTGCTGTACAAATAGCTCGCGATTATTAGACAATAGCTGCAAAACTGTAAATGTATACAATCGACCCTTAAGTTTAAATGCTTGTGATTTCAACAAATTATCTGCTACCACTATGATATCCATCCCCATTTTTTTTGTTTATACTACCACGCGGGGATCAATAACAGAAGGATATTGACGTGGAGAAAGTTTGGTTAAAGCATTATCAAGAAGGTGTACCTCATGAAATCAACATTAATGAGTATTCTTCAATCGTCTCTTTATTCGAAGCTTCATGCAAAAAATACGCAAAAAAAGTGGCCTATTCGAATTTAGGCACAGAGATAAGTTATGCGGAGCTTGAACATAAAAGCCAACTCTTTGCCGCTTATTTACAACAATCGGGTTTAAAGAAAGGCGCTCGAGTTGCTCTGATGATGCCTAATATTTTGCAATATCCAGTCGCCTTGTTTGGTGTTTTAAGTGCGGGGATGATTGTAGTTAATACCAATCCCCTGTATACCTCGGATGAGGTTATGCATCAAATGAATGACTCTGGTGCTGAAATTCTCATTGTTCTTGCCAATTTTGCAAAAACAGTTGAAAAGGCCTTACCTGGTTGTAAAACGATCAAACAAGTTATTGTTACTGAAATTGCCGATCTTTTCCCCTTTGTTAAGCGTTTGATTGTTAATGCAGTAGTGAAATACGTCAAAAAACTTGTCCCTGCTTATCAAATTCCTAATGCTATAAGCCTTAATAAAGCCTTAGAACTAGGAAAAAATAGCAAATTTACACCTGTTGAATTGAATCACCAAGATATTGCATTTCTCCAATATACAGGCGGAACCACTGGTGTCGCCAAAGGCGCCATTCTTAGCCATGGCAATATGGTCGCCAATGTTTTACAAGCGTCCTCGTGGATCTCGCCATTAAAAGTCGATGGCGAAGATATCATTATCACTGCCCTTCCGCTTTATCATATTTTCTCCCTAACAGCGAATTGCCTGACCTTCCTAAAAGCAGGGGCGAAGAACATTTTAATTACCAACCCACGTGATATTCCACATTTTATTGATGAAATCAAAAATGTTGGCTTTACAGCCATCACCGGCGTAAACACCCTATTCAATGCGCTGCTCAATAGTCCTAAAATTCATGAGATCGATTTCTCAAAACTAAAGTGTGCTTTAGCAGGTGGTATGTCCTTACAAAAAAGTGTCGCAGAAAGATGGCTGGAGACGACAAAGCGCCCTGCTTTTGAAGCCTATGGCTTAACTGAAACCAGCCCTGCGGCAACAATCAATCCATTGTACCTAAAAGGCTATAATGGCAGCATAGGTCTTCCCATCCCCTCCACTGATATTTCTATTCGTAATGATGAAGGAGTTGAACTTTCATTCAATGAGCCTGGTGAGTTATGCATTAAAGGACCACAGGTTATGGTTGGTTATTGGCAACGCCCTGATGAAACCGCCCTGGTCTTTACCAATGATGGCTTTCTAAAAACAGGAGACATCGGCCAAGTCGATGAGCAAGGTTTTGTTTATTTGGTTGACCGCAAAAAAGATATGATTGTTGTCTCAGGCTTTAATGTCTATCCCAATGAGGTTGAGCAAGTCATCTCTATGATGCCAGGCGTGCTTGAGGTTGGTGTGGTTGGTGTCGAAGATACAGACTCTGGTGAACGAGTAAAAGCCTGTATTGTGAAACGCGATCCTTCATTAACCGCAGAACAGGTTATTGCTCATTGTCGTGAACATTTAACCGCTTATAAAGTTCCCAAGATCGTTGAGTTTTTCGATGAGCTTCCGAAGACCAATGTGGGCAAAATCCTGCGTAGGGCTTTGAAGGGGAAATAGAATTGCGGTTTTTATGAAGAGTGAAACTCCCCCTCACCCTAACCCCCACAGCCATTAAGTTAAGGAAGGTTTTGTCATTCCCGCGAAGGCGGGAAGCTATTTCTAAGAAGCACAGCGCCAAGGTGGGGATAGATTCCCGCCTTCGCGGGAATGACAAATACCCTTAACTTAACGTTAGCCCCTAACCCTCAGCTAACTGCATCATAATCCTGGCTGTTGCACCCCAAACAAAACGCTCTGAGGCCTTGTATTGATAAGTTTTAATATTCAAGCCAAAACGATTAACAACTATCTCTTTATAATTGGACGCTTGCGCAACCTCATTCATTGGTAGCTTGAATACTTCAGAGACTTCTAGATTAGCCTGATAGGGTAAGAGATTATCAATATCGGCAAACCAAGGATAAATAATAAAACCCGTCAGTGTACGCTCAGACCTCATTTCACTTTGGAAATGCACCCTTGAAGGCGCAATACCTAGCTCTTCTTCTAACTCCCTTATAGCTGTTTCGTAAAAATTCTTATCCTCATCCTGCCATCGCCCGCCGGGGAAACAAACCTCTCCCGGGTGATTTCGTAATTGTGTACTACGCTGAGTTAGAATTAGGCTATCGCTGGCCAATTCACGCAGGACAATCACTGCAGCTTCTTTATTAATCATAGGTATTCAATCCATTCACAATAGCAGCAATTTTGGTAAAACATTCAAGGTATTCCTCTTCACACTTTGAATCAATCACTATGCCACCACCAGCCGCCATATGTAAGATTTCCTCTCTTGCGACGACCGTGCGTATAGCAATATTGCTATCAAAGCGACCATGGCTGGAAAAATAACCTATCGAGCCACAATAGACTCCTCGAGCATAAGCCTCCTGCTCGGCAATAATACGCATGGATTCTAATTTAGGTGCTCCGGTAATTGATCCACCGGGAAAACAGGCTTGAAAGGCATCCATTGCTGAAACATCATCTCGACAAATGCCGGCAATATAACTGACCAAATGATGCACTTCCTGATAACTTTCAACTTGGCAAAGTGCCTTTACCTGCACAGAGCCTGTTTTGGAAATTTTACCCAGGTCATTACGCAATAAATCAACAATCATAACGTTTTCAGCCCTATTTTTAGGGCTATCTAACAAGGATTGACGTAAGTTGGCATCTTCTATAGGGTTTGCTGATCTTTTTTCTGTGCCCTTTATTGGTGAGGTGAGTAACAACCTTTTGTCCATCATAAGGAAACGTTCTGGTGAAAAACTTAAGATATCTGCGGTTGCAGAACGTAGAAAGGCTGAAAAGGGAACAGGATTATTTGTACGGACTCTGCGATACATCGCCCAGGGATCCCCCTGGTATCCAGCATTAAAAGGTTGAGAGTAATTGACCTGGTAAGATCGCCCTCTTTGTAATTCATTTAAGATTTTATAAAAAGCTTGTTGATATTCAGTCTTGGCTATCAGTGATTTGAATCCTTCTTTTAAATTAAAGGGCTTCACTCTATAGTTAGCCGATTGCCAAAGCTGCAACACCTCTGCAACTAACTCTGACGTATTGGGCTGAGTATTTGCCGCGAATAAATGAACTTTCTTTAAATGATGATCACTAATAATCGCCCAATCATATAATCCCATTTCAACCAGAGGTAGGTCTTGCAAACTGGGCTGTGCAGGGCTATCAATTCCAGCAAGCCGGGCTGCAAAATCATAGGAAAAATAGCCAATAGCTCCGCCTTGAAACGGTAGGTCAACATTAGAGGTCTGCTGAGGAATTAAATGTTGTAATTCATTATAGATTTCAGCCCTACAATCTTGGCCTGTGCTTATTCTGAAATAATCATAGGGGAAGGCACTAAGAATATCGTACCGCCCTATCCCTTGGTCTGCAGACTCCAGCAGTACAAAACCTGGCAATTCAGCAAGGTTGTTATAGTGTTTTATTAGCTCATTCGAATAATTAAGCTCAAAAATTTTACATTCAGCCACAATTTTCCTATTTCATACAAATATTTTCTTAAAGCCCCTTTACCTGTACAGGGAATAAATTGTACATTTCGAGCTGTTTTTCTCAAATTATATAACTATCATGCAAATCTACTTCGCCAATATACGTTACCTGGGTATCCCTATCATTTGGGAGTATGACGAAGCAACGAATAAGGCCACCTGCCTTTTCAAGCTTACAGATACAACACGTATCGTCAACAAAATAAGCATGATAACTTCTTTACGTGACCTTGAGGGTCTAATTGTTAACGATGATACACATGAAGTGATTATCGATGATGCGCTTAGATTTTTCAAAAGCAATCAGATGACACGATTTGAACAGACACCTGTTGTCCCTCCTCTTAGCCTACAAAGTATTTCAATAGGCGGAGAAAAGGAACCAGCGTTTTTTAGCAGAAAGCTCCCTAAACCACCAACTCATAGAACGAGTCCCGTACCGGCGCTCATAAGTTCTTCTAGTACGTTTGAGCTGCCGCCTTCTTTAGACTCTATTCCCTCGTGTAGCTCCACTACTTTAGTAATAGAATCAACAGAGAGCCAATCCACCGATGATAAAGGTTTTGATCTAGAGGTGAAGAATGGAATTTGGCTTAACACAATCTTTCCAAAAACCGAGAATGCTGATTTAACCAAATGGAGCAATACTCGAGCTCATGAAGGATATTTCGAAGGAAAAACACGCGAGGACGAAGAAGAACGCCTGTCCTCTCCTTTAGTAAGTTTGCAGTACAACAAAAATCATGAGCTATACCCTATAAAGTCAAAACAAATGGCCTTAGTCCGTTCCCTGTTTGATCAAATACTAGCCCCTATATATGAACAAATGAATGAGGGTCGGCCAGCTCCATCACAATTAATAGGCTTTTTCCAAAATGCTATAGAAGGACTGATGCTTAATGGTCGCTTCAATTCAGGACCTACTGAATACGAAAAAATGTCAGAGGAGGAACGCGCTGAAAAATTTGGAGATGATGAACTTGCCTATGAGGACGCAGTGCTTGAAGCTCGACGCGCTCGTGCAAGAGTCATGTTAAGACCCCTTCGCTATTTTACTTCTGATCTCCTTTTACAGTTTAAAGATGAAACACTTAGAAGAGACTTAGAGCTTTTAAAATTTGCAGCTCGGTCTAAAAGGCAAACAATTGATTGTATTATTAACGAATTAGAAACTTTAATTATCGATTCAGGCAAAGTTGAATTCAAATTCGCTCAGCTGTTCAATAAACTTATTAGTCAACTAAGCAGAAAAGACGACGTTAAAGACGAAATTATTGAAGAACAAGAGTCATGCAGCCATCAGGTACACTCTTTCCTATTATTAACCTTATTAGCTGCTCATGATGAAACAAAAAAGAAAAGCAAAGCGAGACAGCGAGAAAAAGCCAAAATTAATGAAATTGCAGCAGAAGTCGTCAGATCAGCAATTCAAGCCATCAGGAACGACCCCGCATTTATTGACTCCCCCCATATTCCAGGAGGGAATGATTTTTATTTTTCAAAAGAGCTATGCTTGGTATTTCAGAATGGCTTACCAGCCTATTTTAATAAAGAGTTAGAAACACGGAAATTTGCTAAATCTAAGCATAATAAGAAAGAGAAAATTGCTATCATAAAAGATTATGTTGTTGATTTTATAGGCAAACAACTTAGGGCTGTGCCATTACAACCCTCATCTTCATCTTCCTCACCACAAAATCCCGAGATGAGAATACCCACTCCACGTACTCCACGCACTCTCATTTCCTCAATCTTTACCAGACAGCCAAGTGCAAGAGTAGTTGATAAAAAAGCTGCGGATCCCTCTACTAATTTTAATATTTAGTGATCGGATAAATTGAACTCTAGTAAGTTTTGTCATTCCCGCCCGCGTGGGAATGCATTGTTGCCTGGATAAACTGAGCAGCCGTCATTGCGAACACAGTGAAGCAATCCAGAGTTCGAAGCTCTGAACCTTAGATTGCTTCACTGTGTTCGCAACGACGAGAGGTAGAGGACTACAAACGAACCTAATCTGAGCTAAATTAACTTCATTTTCGCTTCACAACAGCAAAGTAGACCCTAGTTTTTAGAAAAAATTCTGAGTATTCTATGGGCCACGTGTTGTTAACAAGGAGACAGACCGTGACAACAGTCGCTCAATTTGAAATACCCTTCACGCAATTCCTTAATGAAAATGGAGAAATTTGCGAGACGCTGCCCTCTTTTACTAATGATAAAGAATCCTTACAAGAGCTCTATCGCATCATGGTTCGCACCCGCACCTTTGACAAAAAAGCAATTGCCCTGCAACGCACCGGTAGAATGGGAACCTACGCCCCTATAAATGGCCAGGAAGCCATTTCGACGGCGATCGGCCATGCGATGCGTCCAGAAGATGTGCTAGTGCCCTATTACCGTGATTACGCCGCACAGTTCCAACGTGGTGTAAAAATGTCGGAGATTCTTGCTTATTGGGGCGGCGATGAGCGTGGTAGCCAATTTGCTTGCAATTCACAAGATTTACCCATCTCTGTTCCTATTGCCTCACAATGCTTGCATGCCGCTGGTGTTGCCTTTGCCTTTAAATATCGTAAGCAACCTCGTGTTGCTGTTGTTTGTATTGGTGAAGGTGGTACTTCAGAAGGTGATTTTTATGAGGCGATGAATGTGGCCGGTGCATGGAATTTACCTGTTGTCTTTGTGGTTAATAACAACCAATGGGCTATTTCTGTTCCTTTATCCAAACAGACAAAGACAAAAACTATTGCGCAAAAAGCAATCGCCGCAGGTTTCGATGGTATTCAAATTGATGGTAATGATATTTTGGCCTGCCGTCAGGTGATCGCTGAAGCTATTGAAAAAGCACGACAAGGCGATGGCCCGACTTTGATCGAAGCACTGACCTATCGTTTATGCGATCACACCACAGCCGATGATGCTACCCGCTATCAGCCCCAGGATGAAGTTGAAAATGCCAAGCTGAAAGAACCAATTAGCCGTTTCAAACATTTTCTGGAAAGCCAGAATCTATGGAACGATGCCAAGGAAGAAGCTCTGCTGAAAGATTGTAATGAAGTTGTGCAACAAGCGGTCGAGGAATATTTGAACCGTCCCAAACAGCCAATCAGTTCTATTTTTGATTACCACTTTGCCGAATTACCAGACTATCTGGTTGAACAACGCGCGATTGCGATGGAGGAAGCGTCTAATGCCTGATATTACCCTAGTAGAGGCTGTCACTCAGGCCTTAGCTTATGAACTAGCACATGACGAGAATGTCGTTGTTTTTGGTGAAGATGTTGGTAAGAATGGCGGAGTTTTCCGTGCAACTGTAGGCTTACAAGATCGCTTTGGTGAGCAGCGTGTTTTTGATTCTCCTTTGGCTGAATCAATGATTGCTGGACTTGCTATTGGTATGTCTTTACAAGGTTTAAAACCCGTTGCTGAATTTCAATTCATGGGGTTTATCTACCCAGCCATGAATCAAATTATTTCTCATGCCGCTCGCATGCGTAACCGGACACGCGGCCGCCTTCACTGTCCGCTGGTATTCCGCGCACCTTTTGGTGGCGGCATCAGGGCACCTGAGCATCATTCTGAGAGTACAGAGGCTTTATTTGCCCATATTCCTGGCTTACAGGTTGTTATTCCTTCTTCACCCAAACGGGCTTATGGCTTATTGCTCGCCGCAATGCGTAACCCTGACCCTGTTATTTTTCTCGAACCCAAACGAATTTATCGCTTGGTGAAACAGCCGGTTGAAGACAATGGTGTAGCCTTACCCTTGGGCAAATGTTTTACCCTGCAGGAAGGTGAGGATCTGACGCTAATAAGTTGGGGCGCCAGCATGCATGAAACCATGCAAGCAGCAAAACAACTTGGCGAAGAAGGCATTTCTTGTGAAGTGATCGATGTCGCGACTATTAAACCTTTAGACATTGATACTATCTTGGCCTCTGTTGAAAAAACCGGACGTTGTGTCATCGTCCATGAAGGTGCAAAAACTGGCGGTGTCGGCGCTGAAATTTCTGCACAAATTATGGAGAATGCCTTGTCCGATTTATTAGCCCCTGTTCAACGTGTGACTGGTTATGATGTAGTCATGCCCTATTTTCAGTTGGAAAAACACTACATACCGAGCGTCGCTCGAATCAAAGACAGTGTTATGAGCATAATGGAGTGATAATGAATATTTTTAATTTACCTGATTTGGGCGAAGGCTTGCCCGATGCCGAAATCCACGAGTGGTTTGTTAATGAAGGCGACACAGTTACTGCCGACCAGCCTTTGGTTTCGATGGAAACAGCAAAAGCAGTTGTTGATGTCCCCAGCCCACAGAGCGGCACTATAATCAAGCTTCATGGCAAGCCTGGTGATGTCATTAAAACCGGCGAGCCGCTGGTTAGTTTTGAAGCCACTTCAGCGCCTCGTGTTGATAAAGGGACTGTTGTTGGTAATCTTGAAGAAAGTACAGAGATCAGTGAAGACAACTTCACAATTGGCTCAAGCCGTTCACAGTCTCAACGTTCTAAGACAACTCCAGCTGTGCGACTTTTGGCTAAAAAACTAGGGATAGATTTAAACGCCTTAAATGGCAGCGGCGAGCATGGTCTGATCACTCGCGAAGATGTGCAAACAGCAGCCAATAAGAAGGCTCAATTACCTGAGGGTTATGAAGCTTTACGCGGTGTACGACGCGCTATGCTTAACTCGATGGTGCAATCACATCAAGAGATTGTACCCGTTAGCCTATTTGATGAGGCAGATATCAGCGCATGGCAAGCTGGAAATGACGATATTACTGTACGTCTAATCCGCGCAATCATTTATGCTTGCTCTCAGGAACCAGCTCTCAATGCCTGGTTTGATACAGACCATGCGGCACGCAAATGCTTTAAGGAAGTCCATCTTGGTATTGCTATGGATAATAACGAAGGACTCTTTGTTCCAGTGATTCATAATGCAGCAAGTTGTTCAGATGAGCAATTACGCAATACTATCAATAACTATAAAAAAGAAGTGAGTGATCGAGCCGTAGCCCCAGAGAATTTGAAAGGAGCAACCATTACCCTATCAAACTTCGGCAAATTTGCCGGCCGCTTCGCCAGCCCCATCATCGTACCCCCGATGGTAGCAATCCTTGCTGTAGGACGTTTATACCAGGGTGCCGTAGTTGCCAATGACAGAGTAGAGGCGCATAGACTATTACCCTTATCACTGAGCTTTGATCATCGTGCAGTTACAGGTGGAGAAGCGACCCGCTTTTTAGGCGCGGTTATTGAGTCCTTGCAAAAGGCTTAATTTAAACTTGTAGCCTGGATGCAGCGCAGCGTTGAGGAATCCTGGCATTTTTTAATCAAAGTATCATTTAGATACCTATGTGAATATTAATCAGTTACTTTGACTTATATGTGTGTCGTTCCCGCGTAGGCGGGAACGACACACAAAAGAACAGAAAGAACTTATATGGCACATGCTTTCTATTTAAAAAAATGCCAGGATCACTCAGAGCGCAGCCAAATCCTAGAGCTCTGCCCCCTTAAGGAATAACAAATGCCCTTAACTCCTTCTAGGGAGGTAATAGCTCCCCCCCCTAACATAGCCCGAAGAGAAAGAACACCTTAAGCAGCAGGGGCTGCAATTTCCTGAACAGCCTTATCTACATCTGCGACAACATCAATTCCATTAGGATTGTAGAAAAGGCTGGCTCGGCCTGTTGATAGTTTTGTTTTTACCGCCACAGCTGCTGCGAAAGCTCCCAAGGTAACTACCGAAAGCACTGCTGTCGCGATGTTTGCCACGATATGTCCCCATGAATAGTATTTTGACATCACATCGTTTTGACTATGCAATTGACAGGTGAAATCCGCTTGGAAACTCTCAAGAAGCTCTTTCTTCTGTACAGACTCGCCCTGTTCTGTGAACAGTTCGCTGTTATCAATAAGGAATAAATCCACTTGTTGACTTAAATCCAGAGCTAACTTTGTTGCTACCTGGCTATCAGCTTCGCGTCCCTCTTCAGCAAGAGTCAAACTAAATTGATTTATCAATTTAATTTTGTTGTAGAGAATATCAATCCCCTCTGCAAACTCAGGGTTAGAGCCTGCTAAGCTTTGAAGAATTTCCAAAGCATTAGCATGTTGCGTATCAACATTGACATCAAGCTGCACTTTCTCTACGGGCATTTGCTCATAATCTTCTGGCACTGCCTTCTGCTGATCTTTAATCACCAGAAGCATACGATTGATAATTGGCTGTAGTTTAAAACCTATAAATGGCCCGTCTTTTTTAGCGAGGCAATCAGAAATGGTTTGCACATCGCCTGACAGCACATAACTATCTAAAGATTTATTGAGTTCATCAACAAAGGTAGCCCGCTCAACAGCATCCCTATCAAATAATCGATCTTTCAAACTATATTGAATCTCTCGTTGCTGAATATAAGTCGTAAATTCTGCTTTAAATTTCTTAGCAAAAGCATCCCTGTTCTCTATACGCTTCGCTAACTGGCTATTAACCGCTGTATTAATTGCAATTCTGTCGTTCAAGTCTTGTAAATCGCTAATCAGACTATTCAATTTGACCAGCTCAGGATCGTCTACTAGTCGGTTTTGTTGTTCCAAGGTTGTTTTTAAGCGTTTGAGTTCGGCATCAGTAGGAAAGTCTGCTAATTGCTCCTTTACTTCTGTTAGCAAAGTATCGTTTGCGGCTTTAGATACTTGTAATTCATTAGCAGCAAATGAAACAGCATGATTCTTTATTCCCAAGAATGTTTGCGATAATTGCTCAGCTAAAGAAGCAACTCCTGCATTAATGTCCATTTGCAATGATTGAGCATTATCTTCCGATAACTGCACTTTTTCCGGCATAGCATTAATGGCAGCCTCTGTTTCCCCATTAGGAGTTAAGTTCAGATCGTTTAATAAATAATCTTTCTTCGATGCAGACTCGGTAACTCTGGTGCTTAAAGCACTTGATAAAGGCATTAATCGATCAAGAAGAAGCAACTTAGCTCGAGCATCTAAGGCTTCCAGGCCGCTTAGTTCTTCGTTAATTGAGCGATGTGTTTTCTCATCCTTTGTTAAACGCTCTTTCAAATCGTTTATCTTCGTTTCACAGATCTGAGTGACCAACTTATCAATATTTGTTTTGCAGCTGGTCAATAAGGCTCGAGCTTTATCTACATTTTCTTGATAGCTTGCTGGTTCACTCAGCTTGGAAACGCCTAATTGCAAGGCTGCAACAGAGCTTTCCTGTAGCGTTAACTCATGTCTTTTCGCTCTAATATCTTCCGCCAATTGCACTTGCTTACCATTCAATAAATCCGCTGTCGCTAACTCAAGCAAGGAAATTTCCAGTTCGCCAATCGCCTTGCTTAGGGCTTGATTTTCATAGAGAAAATCTGCAGTTTTTCCAAGGACCTCAATGCTTGCGTTTATATTTTTAAGCTCAGTTTCTTCTTCTGCTACTTTAGCCTCGAGTAGTTCAATTTCCCCAAGAACTTCTTTTTGGCTAGCTTCGGTATTTTTTCTATCCTCTAATGCGTGTCCTAAGTCACTATACATTGTTGCCAGACTTTGGAGTTTTCCGCTAAAAAGTACAAAGTCTTTTTGGTGTCTACTATATTCTTCAAGGTTTAACTTAGATCTTATTCCTTCCTTGTAGGCTTTAATCCGCTCCTCTATCAAAACTAATAACTCATTAGTTGCTAAGATAACCCTCTCATCAGTAGCACTAGCATCACGATACACATTCCAATTTGCTACCGAATGATTCGGATGATTAAGGCGTATTAATAAATCATTAAATCCCTTCTCAAAAAGGTGCCACTTACCAGGGTTATATAGTTTATAGATTTCTTCATCGAGCTGACCAAAAGGCATTTTCCCTTTTTTCCCTGAAATAATTTCCCAAGCTTTTTGTAGCACAGCTATTTCGAGAGTAATTACAGGGTCAATGTCGAAACTTCTTATCGTATCTAATGCGGATGATTGTCTAGATATAAAGTCATCGAGCCAAATAAATGTTTGTTGCGCTTGCTCAGGAATAGCTAAAGTTTCTTCGCTAAGTTTTTTATCTGCCTCAGGTTCAAATTTCTTTAATGTAGGAAGTAATCTAGCTGCTTGAGATTGGATCACCCCCAGTTGCATTTGGGTTAACTGGCGTAATTCATGGATAGTCCCTACATTTAACAAAGGATCAGATTTTTGCAGTATCTCAGTATGGCTATCCTTTTGCTGATATTTCTCTTGCAACTCATCTTTATGTTGCTCGTGAAGCTGGGCTAGTTCTTTGTATTGTGCTTCTGTCGCTTCTTTTAATTTTACAATAGCTGCTGGGTCTGAAGACTTCAGAGACTCACTCAGTTCTTTGGCTGCTATTGCCTTAGACTGCTCGACTATTAAACGACTTCGCTGTATCTCGAAGTTTTGTGACCACTCTTGTAATTGATTTAGACCTTGTTGGGCCTGCTCTCTAGCAGTGGAGTAGCAACCATATGCAGCCTCGGCAATATCGGGATCACGAGCTAGCAAGTCATTAGGGCAGTCTGCAGGTTTGCTAAGCGCATCGTGCAAACCCTGCATTTTTTGTTGAAAACCCTTAAGCGCATTATTTTGCTGATCTAAATCCTCAAGTTTTTGTTTGATAGCTAATAATCGTTCATCGATAGCGGTAGGCATTCCTTGCAGATAATCGCTCACCAAAGGCTTAGCTAATGTGAGAAGACCATTTAGCTGCTCGCAAGCACCAAGATTCAACTCTTGATGTCTAGCAACTTCTTGCTCATGCCATCTCTTTACCTCAACAGCAATCTGCTCATCTAATTCAGCAATTTTAACCCTAAATTGTTGTTGCTTAACCAACAGGTCATCATATCGGCTCTCTTCGATTGCAAGCTCAGCTGCAACGTCCATCAACTCGATTTCACCGCCTTCAGTTACATGGAAAACCATGTTAGGCAAGGGCAAGCGGCTATAGCTAGTATTTAATCCGCCCTCTGTGGCTCGCACTAACTTTTCTGATAACTCTGGATGCTTAGCAATTAAAGTCTCGACAGTGGCTTTATCATTAGCAGTTTTTCTTGTTTGCAAGTCAGCAATTAAGTCAAGACTATCTACCATAAATCCACGAATATCATTCATGGAACTAATCCGAGCAGCTGGCTGCCTATCAATACTTTGAAATTCGAGATAATCTGCGGTGCTCGCTACCTCTCTAAAGCAATGTTGATTTGATCGTTTCTGGCCTTTAATAAATTCAACTAAAAGTTCTGACTTAGCAAGCTCAGACTTAACATGTGGAGACTCAGCATATTTCTTATAATAAGCACTTATAGCAGAGGTTAGTTTTTCAAGAACTAAACCAAATCGTGTTTGGTAAATTTTACCGGCATCAAATACTTTAGTAGTAACATTGGGGACTTCACCCTTTGTTTGTGTAAAAACATATCGAGATTGCTCTGTAGGTGTATGTGCTATCACTGATTGAAAACGCTCGGGAACAAGGTAGGCAATCACCCCGTTCTTAAGATCAATTGTAAAGGCTTCGGGATTTAAAAAGGATACTAATTGAGCCAAGTCATCCGGTGCTTCAAGCAACAATTCTAATGCGTCAACTATGAACTCATAGAGCAGAGGATCAGTGATTTGAAACTCGCCAATTAAATAACGTTGATGATTATCAAGTTCTGCGAAGTCTCTTTCCTGCATTTTTAGAGCTAAAGCATCATAGATATGATCCGCGCCAAAGGGATTAAATAGCTCGTCCAAATCATCCAGAGACGAAACTTGACTAACATTTAGTGCTAAGAAGTTATAACTAGCAATAACCTCTTGCAACAACCCTAATAGTTCATTGCTACAGAAGCCCCTGTCCCTGCTTCTAGCTAATTCAGCAAGCACTAAATCGCGAAACTGTTCCACATTTTCTTCAGTAAACTGCTCAATATTTCCGGATAGCAAACTTTTTCTAATTGCATCTTTTAATATGGAATAATTGTCAAAGAAATGAATATCAAGCCCTCCGGTAAAATCCTCAGAAAGTTCGTTTAATTGTATCCCCTGATTATTGCTAAATTGGGTGAAATCGTAATAGTCAATAAAATCATTTAATTCAGCAAAATAGTGGGCTAATTGGGCACCAGGAATCTTTGATACTTCAGCAAAACGTACCGGTGTATTGGTAGCTAATGTGGCTTTAAGTTGGCGTCTAAATTCGCCTATATTTTCTGGTTTAATCGACCTTAGATTTGCCGTCTTAAGACTTGATTTTATGGCTTCACTCAAGTCTTTCTTAATTACTCTATAGAAAGCATAAGCAGGAGTATCAAAATCTGTCGCCTCCATGGCTGAATCAATTAAACTCTTAACAGAGCTGCCAAAGACAGGCAAACTAAAGGTTGGGTAACTGCCTTTGTCGAAATAACTTAAAAGATTACGTATATCTTTGATATAACTCTCAAGGACTGCAAGTTGCTTTGCTGAGTATGCTCTTTCCAAGGTTGGACGTGAACGATTTTGTCCATCTTGTTGCTTTAATTTAGCAATTTTATTCTGTAATAAAAGGATAACTTGACCTAATGGACTTGCATCGACAGTAGAAAATCCAGTACCAGCTGCTAATCTCAATTTATTGCCCATGTAAACCTCTGAAAGATAAACCCAAATAATTGGGTCAAGGTTATCTCAGAAAGCTTAAGAAAATCTTAAGAAAACTCTGGTTTTTGGTATTATTTTCATAACTCCCCATCTACCCTTCAACCAAATTGGAAAAAGCTTGAAAAATCATATGGTATCTTGCTTATACCAAGGCCGGAATAGCTGGGAAATAACACCGAAAGATGTTATAACCTCCCCACTCAAAATTTAAAAATTTTATTATGCCGACTAAAAAACCTGTTTTAACCAAATCCAGAAAGAGAACCGCCATTATTTATTATCAGGGGAAAGGCTGGTCCCAATCACATGCAGTGGAGCGTATGGGTAATAAAGGTATGTGGACCACGACAGGTGAATACGCCAAAGTTGATCCTGAAAAACGAGTAGCTCTGCTTATTCATCCTCGATCGGCGTGGCTTTACCCTGAAATTGACGAAGTGGATCGTCATACTTCATCTGGCCACAATAGCCGAGTAAAATATAGTCAGCATCAGATAATAATTACAAAACCATCTCCGACTCAATCTCCTTTATCAGATGAGAAACCACTTTATCCTTTAGATGAAACAGGCAGTATTCAGCATTACGAAATCCACAGCGATAAAGCATCATTGGGGCAAAGTACTGACATTGCTGCTCACAAAAAAAAATATGATAGTTTAATGGCAAACAAGCCCAACACAGAAGATGTCATTTTATATGGCGTATCACGAGGAGGAGCGGCTACTTTTGCTGCATTAGCCACCCACAAAGAACACTATAAGAATGTAGCATTATGTGTGCTAGAAGGTCCGCCAGCTTCTGTTCGTAGCATTTTTAAAGCTCCCGGAAAATCGTCGGAAACATCGCGCAGTCTGTTTAGATCCATCCTTTCCGGGCTGGGTAAATTTATCTATAACCTCTTTGCCTCTTTATTTTTAGGAAGTGAACACAAGACCGGAAAAGAACATCAGGCCGCAGGATATATTAAAGATTTTCCTCATCACATCCCTTTAATTATTATTTCGTCCCAAAACGACAGCGTTGTTCCACACCATATCGCATCCAAACTGGCTCGCGATGTAGCAGTTCAACGACAAATCGCCATAGAAACTGGTGTTGAAGACGTAGCTCCCGTCCATTTTTTACAACTTGATAATGCAGATCATGATAACTATATGTCATTGGATAAATATCCTGAAGATGCCAGGCGTTATCAAAATTTTATACATGCAGCTTATAGACGTTATGGTGGCGATTACGTAGATAGTTATGCAAACGATGGTCAATCTGAGCTGGAACTGTCAGAGTTGGTAAGAGGTCCTCTTAAAACACAGATCCAGTTTCAAGGTCTTTTTAAAGAAGCTAAGCCCGATCCTGATAAGCGTAAAAAGCTTAGGGAAGACGCTTTTATCTCCCTGCAAACTGATGAAAGTCTAACGGATCTATCTATTTCTGAAGAAGCACGAGTAAAAAATTTGCTGGCTACTTTACCAGTATATAATAAGCACAGGAGCAACTCTTTGCTGGGAGGGTTTGGTAAAACGAATACTCAGAAAAAAATGGAAGATTTTTTAAGCAACACAACGTTCAACCCTTGATAATACAGTTGAGTCTATATACCCCCAATATGCTGCAACTTTATCAAGTGAATCACCTACTGAAAAAAACATCAGACTCAACTCTGGCTGTTCTGAACTTGGGTAGCTCTCAGGTAGGTGGGGAATTACTTATTTTCTTTTAATATAACTGACGCTAAGTTTTTTTGTAACATTAGGTCGCTACTCTTAATAGCGGAAAATAAAGTTGACTCAGATTATTATGAGTTTATAGCTAATGTCGAAGGATTCAAATATCTAAAAAATAGCCCAGTTTGGCCAAAAACAAAACTAGATGATGACATTAAACAGGCCTTATATGAATCCAAAGCTATGGGTTGTGGCTTAAAGAATGGCTTTGACATAAGGGCCGAGTTGCCTCCCGGGAACTACGCGTGCCTGGATGAAGTATTTTTTGCACCTGTCAGATTACCCAGCCTTAACGTTCTTCCTTCCCAAGGCTGGAAAATTCATATTACAGCCCATCCCCATAGTGCCCAGAAAATTGCAGCACTAATCCTCTCACAAATTGATGCTCATATTGAATTAGCTGGAAACGATGGAAAAGGCACCCCTGCACAGCATACTTTTTATAAATATGGGAATTTAAAGGGAGAGCGCAAGGAAACCCAGGCCGGTAAATCTATCACCATTTATCCATCAAATCGCAAACATGCTGCGGCCCTAGCACAAACCCTTGATAATATTTTACTCTGGGCAATTAAGGGCGGAATATTAACAAAAAATGATTTTTATCCCTGTGTAGGTGATGCGCTTGTTGGTGAGAGTGGCGGAATCTATGTTCGATATGGCTACCTTACAAGACGCGAGGATCGTGTTCAACCAACGAAATACAGTAAAACCTTTAGCGTTCTTCCTAATTCAATGCTAAGGCATAGTTTAGATAGCTGTATTAGTTTCGCAGCCAATGTAAAAGCTATAAAAGACGATAGACGCTATCCATGGCCAGATTTTATGAATAAAAATGATTTGTCTTGGAAAGATGCAAAGAATCCTTTTCCTGGTCTTAATCTACGGTGGTATTTCAATTCGGAGATGCCGCCTATTACCTGGGAAAATCGTCCTGACTTCTGGTTGGATTTACAGGCTCGCTCTGGTAATACAAAAGCGGCCTCAGCACCATCAGTGTAATCAAGGTTTTCCTTAGGGGTCGTGACCTATTACGAGCAGACAAGGAGCCTATTACTGTATCTTGGATTCAGGTTACAGAATTTGCTGAAGAATGCTCGAAAATGCTATTTAAAGTTGCTGCCAAGCGACAACCTGCAAGGGCAATTTGTTTTTCCGTAATGCGCTTAACCATATATTGATAGTTTTTATCAGGCTTCTGTCCTGCCTTTATAAGATAAGCCTTTTCAACAGCAAGTTGATGGGATTCCTCTGTCCATATTTGCGGATTAAGCGTCATTGCCTCAGGCTTACAAGGCCATCGTTTTTCGATAGCCCTAGCCTTCCTTTGGATTTGTTTGTTCGAATAAGACTTTCCTGACAAAAATCCCCCACCCTTATCCCAATAGCTATGTAGATTTACTGCTATAGAGTTTTTAGCCAAGAACAGCAAATTCCCACCCTTATCACCTCGAAGATGAGCCTTGCTATATTGACTGGCTGCATGCAAGGGTTGATGAATGTCGCCAATAACATGCAACAAAATTCTTAAATTAAATCCTTTATCAAAGTTATTTGCCTGTGGAGCTTGTAATTGGTCTTTAGCAGCAACAATAGCAGTTACCGCATTAACCTTATCTGGCGGAAGCAGCTTGGTTCCATCCCAGGAAAAAGGCAGGTCAATATAGTGTTTTTTCTTTAATTCGGCGTATTCCGGGCCATGTAGGCTATCAAGCCAAGGTGCCGCATTAACTAAGCTTTGCGGTTTGTAAACTGTATCTAAGGCATGATTATAGCGATTTGCAAGTTGCTTGCTGTTCTTCGTCATATAGTCATAGGCAATTTGAGCTATCAGGCGATGACCCACATAGTTCCAGCTATAAGCTTTAAGACTTACAACCAGTAATAAAAAGATAGTCGTCTTCAAGGCGTTAATCATTATTGTATCCATCCAGGTTACATTCATAATATGAGTAATAGGTCATTCCTCTTCCGTCATCCTGAGCGTAGCGAAGGATCTCCTGAATGTGGCACTGTGCTAGTCCCGGAGATCCTTCGCTACGCTCAGGATGACGGAAAGGGGAAGACATGAAAAGATCAGCTTTGAGTGCAGGTTGAACGAAAAGGATTCTAAAAAAACGGAGCATAGATCGCTATGTCAGTATTTTTTTAGAATCCTTTTCGTTCAACCTGCACCAAAGATGACTTTTCACCCAAGGAATGGTGACCAGGCAGGCTCTTGCATATCACCTTCGCTCGGGGGTAACCGAAGCTTTGTCCTACCATCGATGGAAACGATCGCTAAAACCCCCCTATCCTTTTCACCACGAGTTGCATAGAGAATTAAGCGGCCATTGGGCGAAACAGAGGGTGATTCATCAAAGGATGAAAAGGTTAGCTGGCTTATTTGTCCACTATCTGCCGCCTGCACCCCAATATTAAAACTCTTCTCTTCGCGATGTTGCATCACAATACTCTTTTGATCAGGCGTATAGGAGGCGCGTGCATTGTAATTTCCTTCATAGGTTAGACGGCTAATGTTACCGTCTCCTAGCGACAAACGATAAATTTGAGGCGAACCACCACGTCCTGAAGTAAATAATAAGGATCGGCCATCGGGTGAATAACGAGGTTCGGTGTCAATTGCTTCACCAAAGGTTAGCTGTTTCATATTGCCACTGGTTAAATCAACAGAATAAATTTTGGGTGAGCCGCCTTTCGATAGAACCACGGCCATGTTATTGCCATCTGGAGACCAGGCAGGAGCACTGTTAATACCGGTAAAATCAGTTAATAAGCGTCGTTTACCCGTTTCTACAGATACAGTAAAAATCTGTGCCTTTTTCTTTTCGAAGGAAACGTAGGCAATTTGTCGCCCATCAGGTGACCAGGTGGGTGACATAATGGGCTCAGTAGAAACCAATAGACCTTGCGGGTTATAGCCATCAACATCAGCTACTTGGAGGAAATATTTTGCTCGATCCTCACCACTGCGTTGAACAAGAATATAAGCAATTCGTGTAGAAAAAATACCTCTCTCACCAGTGAGTTTTTGGTAAACATCGTCACTGATATGATGAGCTAAGGCTCGCGCATCCTTGGCATTTATTTGGTAATTCTTTGACAAAAGCACCTTGCCTTGAGCAACCGCATCGACCAGCTTGTAGTTTACGTCGTAGCGATTGTAGCCAATACGACTGACCTGCGCTGATAAAACACTGTCAGCACCTGCTTGTCGCCATGCACTGACTGGGACTGGTCCCTGCTGTGGTGCGGATACTATTTTGAATTGCCCTGATAAATTCAAATCATTATTCACAACCTCTGATAACTGTTGTCCTACAGCATCATTACCGAAGGAGTCAATAGCAATCGGCAAGGCGGAATTCATACCCTGGGTTAATTCAAGATCAACCGCAAAACTGACGATTGGGCATAATAGAATAAATATTGTCATTAAACGTTTTATTAACACGTTCACCCCCTAACAGTATCTGGACTTACAGTTAAATTAATATCTCGGAACATCTCAAAGACCTCTGGATCGGTTGGTACAGGCAAAGGCGATGCTTTTTTAATAGCAATTTGCGCTGAATGATCAAGAGCAGCGTTGCCACTACTTTGAATCAAACTAACCTCTAATACCGCCCCATCTGGCGCAAGACGTATTCTAAACTTACTTTTTAAATCATGATTAACATTTTCTGGCAGAATCCATTCCTGGCTTATCGCATTAACTATCTGCGCCTTGTATTTATCGAGCTCTCCTGCAAGATGCGCTCTCTTCGCTGCATCAGCAGCAGCCTGTTGCGCGGCTGCTTGGCGATTCTTTTCTGCTAACTCAGCCTTTGCCTTAGCTTCACGAGCCGCGTCAGCTTTGGCTTGCTCTTCCTTAAGTTTATCGTTTTTAGCTTTTTCATCGGCTTGCTTTTGCTTGAGATCAGCCAATTTTTTTGTCTCTTCCAACTGTTTTTTTTGTAACTGTTCTTGCTTCACCTTAAGCTCTTCCAGTCGTTTGGCTTCCTGGACTTTTTGCTCTGCTAATTGTTTGAGACGACGTTTTTCTTCTTCAATTTGCTTCTTTCTAGCAATAGCTATTTTTTCAGTCTCTTCTTTCAACTTGGCTAAACGCTGCTGTTCTTGCAAACGCGCTTTACGCGCCATGTCAGCCTGCTTGACCAAGGCTTGTTGCCTTGCCTGTTCAGCCTTAAGCTGGTTTGCTCGCTCTTGCTTTAAGCGTTGTACGGCCTGCATAACCTCCTGGTTATCAACACTCACTGCCTTAACAACCTCATCCTTAGGTTCGTTGTTTTTAGCTGGCACAGCCATGCTGGGTTCATTTTTTGCCTCAAGCGTCATCACTGGCGGCAGATTAGTTGAAGGATCCACTAACAAAGCAAAAGCTAAAAGTAAATGTAAAACAACAGCGGCAATAAAGGCTTTGCGGTAACTCTGATCTGACATCATCCTTGATTCTCCTGAGTCGTTTCGGAAGAATCAGTAAGTAATCCCACTTGTTCAGCGCCTGCCTGTTTCAAGAGACCCATAGCTGTTACAACCTTTCCATAAGCGACCCCTTTATCGCCTTTAACCAAAACATTTAAGGCTTGCTTAGATTCACGCGCTAATTGCAACTCTGCTGCAACTCGCACCTTCAATGCTTGAGGATCTATTGGACTATCGGGACTTGTATGGATGTTGAGGAAATAGTCGCCTTGTTCATTGACGGAAACAATGATCGGTTCCCTATCGGCAGCTTTTAAGTTCTCACTTGCAGCCTTAGGCAAATCAACGGTAACCCCCTGAGTTAACATCGGTGCCGTAATCATAAAAATAACAAGTAATACCAACATCACATCAATATAGGGAACCACATTGATTTCAGAGATTGGCCGACTACGTGCCTTCTTTTGTCTTAGCATCGTTCTTTATCCCCTTGCTGATGCAGCAGTCTGCTGCTCAATAAGTGCGACAAGTTCATCCTGAAACAAATCATAGCGCTCAAGTAAATTAGAAGCGCGCGTGCTGTATCGGTTGTAAGCAATAACGGCTGGAATAGCTGTAAATAGACCTAAGGCAGTGGCAACCAAGGCTTCAGAAATACCTGGAGCAACCATAGCAATAGTGGCTTGTTGTGCATGACCAAGGGCTTGGAAAGAGGTCATAATCCCCCAAACTGTTCCAAATAATCCAACATAGGGTGCAATTGATCCTACGGAAGCAAAAAAAGGTAAATGTTGTTCTAATTGCATTGCTTCTTTGGCATGGCTAATTTGCATAACACGTTGGATAGGTTCAATTGCTACATAGCCTAATTTACGTGAGCGCACATATTCTTTAAACCCAGAGTGAAAAATAGAGGCTAGGCCTTGTTTATCATCAACATTGGAGTCAATATCGGCGTAGAGTTTAGATAGATCACTACTGTCCCAGAATCGCCTGCTAAAGGATTCACATTGATCTTTTTTACGATTGAAATACCAGGCTCTTTGTAAAATAAGTGTCCACGATACAATTGAAGCAGCGAGCAAGAGCAGCATCACTGTCTTGACCACCAGACCTGCTTGCATAAAGTAACCTAACACACTCGCATGGTTTACCACGTTCTTTTCCCCCTAAGTTTTTAACTTCTAAAGCATTCAAATCAAAACAAATGCTCAGTCCGTAGCCTGGAGTTCGCTTCGCTACATCCAGGCTACATTAAAATAAATGTTCAGGTAAACGCCTTGGCTTCATTTTACCGTCTATACAAACCACTTTAATTAGCGCTTTACAAAGTAGCGTATTATGCTGATTATGGATGGATTGATCAAATACAAGACTGCATGATTTTTTAGAAGCAATTAGAGTTGTTACTCGTAATAAATCATCTAATCTTGCTGGATGTTGATAACTCATCTCTACTTCAGTAATCGCAAAGTGGCAATCATACGTCGCAAGAGTGGTTAAAGACAAGCCAGAGTCCCGAATCATTTCTGTTCGCGCACGTTCAAAAAAACAAAGAAAGTTAGAATGATAAACAATACCCATCATATCGGTATTTTCTGCGTAAACTCTGATATCAAAAGTATGGGTATCTCTCATTGTCATGCGCTAGCGATCCTCAACCATTTGCAAGCCGAAATGCTTATAGGCTAGTTCTGAAGCAACACGGCCTCTTGGCGTTCTCATTAAATAACCTTGTTGGATTAAATAGGGCTCAAGTACATCTTCTATTGTCCCCCTTTCCTCACCTATTGCAGCAGCAATGCTATCTAGACCTACAGGCCCGCCAGCAAAACGCTCGATAACTGCCAACATTAATTTTCTATCCATCATATCAAAGCCTTGTTGATCCACATTCAACATTTCCAAGGCCTGCTTAGCCATTTCTAGAGTAATAATCCCTTTTCCTTTTACTTCAGCATAATCTCGCACTCGTCGTAAAAGCCGATTGGCAATTCGCGGGGTTCCGCGAGAACGCATGGCAATTTCTCTGGCGCCCTCTGTTTCAGCAGTCACGCCAAGTAATCTGGCTGAGCGCGAAACGATATAGGTTAGAGCGTCTACAGAATAAAACTCAAGCCTTTGCACAATACCAAAACGATCCCTTAAGGGCGAAGTAAGTAAGCCTGCGCGAGTGGTTGCCCCAATCAGGGTAAAAGGCGGTAGTTCCAATTTAATAGAACGGGCAGCAGGCCCCTCACCTATCATGATATCGAGTTTGTAATCTTCCATAGCAGGGTAAAGGATTTCCTCTATAACCGGACTTAAACGATGGATTTCATCAATAAATAGTACGTCGTTTTCCTGGAGATTCGTTAATATTGCAGCGATATCGCCAGCCCGCTCAAGCACTGGCCCGGAAGTTTGCCTCAAACTCACTCCCATCTCATGAGCGATGATATTTGCCAGAGTTGTTTTACCAAGTCCGGGAGGCCCAAAGATCAACACATGATCAAGGGCATCATGGCGATTTTTTGCAGCATCAATAAAAATACGCATTTGTGAGCGAACGACGTCCTGACCAATATATTCATCAAGACTTAGGGGACGAATTGCACGATCGAAAACGTCTTCAGAAACAGATGAGTTTGCACTAATTAAGCGATCACTTTCCAACATGGGGATAGGCGTTATGTGATGATTTCAGCATTCTAGCACAGCTTTTTATCGCAATCTCGTAACTTCTCAATAACCAAGAGAGCCGTCATCTTGAATGTCCTTCATCATCTTGAATGTCCTTCATCATCTTGAATGTCCTTCATCATCTTGAACGTCTTTCGTCATCCCGAACGCAGTGAGGGATCTCCGGGATTTGCACGATTCCACTTTCAGGAGATGTCTCTCTACGTTCGACATGACGCGCATCTAATGCCTACATTTTGAAATTACTTAGGTATATTTTCTTGCAGAATTGTTTTTGCGCGATGAATGCGCGAGCGCACTGTACCTAAAGGACATTGAAGTTGCTTTGCTAATTCATCGTAGCTTAAATCTGAAGTTAAATATAATTGGAAGCAATGGCTTAAATCCTTGGGCATCGCTGTGCAAATTTTATTAACCTGTTGTGCCAACTGCAATGCAATTAATTGCGTTTCGGGTGAGCTTTTCTCATCAACTGTTTCTAGCAGTTTTTCTGAGAAGCTACTTTCTAACTCTGAACAGCGAGAGCGATAGTGATTTTTAAGCGTATTTTGGATGATTCGGTATAGCCAAGTAGAAAAGCTCGACTCCCCTTTAAAAGTAGGTAGATAGCGAAAAATTTTAATATTGATCTCTTGTAACAAATCGCAGGCCAGGGAGTAATCAGCAACCCGTGATCTGACTTGCTGAAAAATTTTGCTCTGATTTAATCTAAGCAATTGATTTAAAGCTTTAGGCTGCCCACTCAAAGCCATATCAATTAGCTGTTGTTCTGTTGCCGATGCGAGCTTATTCATAGGCAGAAATTGTTTAAATATATATCAAATATATCGACAATCGACCTTTCTTCTTTAGATTAAAAAATATTTTGTAATAGGTAATGCCCCTCCACTCCGAATTCCCGCGGTCAAGCCGCGAGAATTCGATGCTGGAGTTGGGGCTGACCTATTACAATATTTATTGAATTTTTTCTTTTATTTTTAAGGATCTATAAAAGTCGTTGCTAATTTGATCCAAAAATAGAACGATTCGTTTTCGTTTTTGTCCAAGGCTTAATTCAAGCAGAATAAACAAGCCTGTATCGATAATTACTCGCCCTCTTTCATAGAATAGCTCTTGCTCATTTTGAGTATGGATAGTCCAGCCATCAGCACCATAACTAATACCCGAATATTCAGGGTATGGAATTGGATTCTTATAAATCCGGATTAATTGAAAGACGAGGATAAACCCCAAGAGGATTTTTAGAGGAAGCCAACAAGAGGAATAGTATAGAAGGATCAAGGCCGAAGCAGAAATTAGCAGGGACAACTTCATATAGAAACGGGATTTACCGAGCACTATCCTTTGCTGTAATAAATTCAACAATCTCGACCAGCTCCTTGTCTGTTGGTGTGCTATAGCCCATTAGCCAGTTGTATAATTCTGGATCAATACAACTCAGTAATTCTTCAAAAGCATCAATCTGAGCCTCAGTCATGCTATCTAAATTGTTTTCAGCGAAACGTAGCAAGATTAAATCCAGCTCAAGCATACCCCGCCGGCAATGCCAAAGTAACTTGGCTTTTCTTAACGAATTAATCATCGATATACCTGTTTGTCAGACGCGGGGATGTTACACTAAAGCCTATGATAATCCTAGAGAGCTAAAGCATGAGTTGTTCCCCCTTCCTGATAAACGGTAGGCAATTTACAGCGCTATTACCCCTTATCAATGAACTTGAATTTACAGCCGCTAAAAATTATTTATTTGACTTATCCTATCTTTCTTCACTTGCTGTAAGCGGTGAAAAGGCTTCCGACTTTTTGCAAGGCCAATTAAGTTGTGATCTGCGTCAAGTGAACAGCAATACCATTCGCCAAGGTGCAATGTGCAATTTAAAGGGGCGTGTATTAGCCCTGATGGATGTTGTTGATTGGCAAGGTTTACAGCTGGTTTTGCCTAAGGACTTAATAGCTGCAACCCAATTTTCCCTAAATAAAACAGCAATGCTCTCTAGAGTGAAACTAGAGATTAAGGATAGCTATCAGATCTATGGCTTTTATCTTGCTAACCCGGATGACTTACTACCCGAAAATCTACCACTCCCCAGCCAAGATCTTGCACTAAGCACCAACGAACAGGCCTGCTGTTATAGTTTGGGCAAGCAGTTATTTATCATTTTAATCAAACAAGACTATGCTGCCGCCCTTGCACAGCCCTTTGAATCCAAGCAACAGCTTCGCGGCTCCCTTGCCTGGCATCGGCTGCAATTGCAGGCTAAAACCGTTGAAATCTACCCTGATACCAGAGGCTTATTTCTCCCGCATCGGATTGATCTGCAGCTCTCAGGCTATTTAAGTTTTGATAAGGGTTGTTATAAGGGACAAGAAATTGTTGCCCGAACACATTACCGGGCCAAACTTAAACATCGTTTGGACTTGTTTATTATTGAAAGCGCTGAAGCGATTCAAGCGGGAAAAAAATTATTTGCCACTACAGGAGGAAACACGGAGGTGGGCGAACTAATTGATTACTGCCCTCTTGCTAACAAGAGTTATTTGATTGCAGCTAGTGTTCTTTTGGATGCTCCGAAAGAGGTTTTGATCGAAGGTCAGGCAGAACCAGTCTTGCTGAGCACTATTTGAGAAAAGCCTGGATGCATTCTGGGCGGTACTATCATCAGTAAGAGTAATCGGTCACGCAATGGCGTTAACTTAAGTAAATTTATGCCGCATCAACCAATAGTATCGTCCTGTGACATCGAATCCCCGCGGCATCGACTCATAGGTATCTACACAAAAAAATCAAACGTAGCCACGGTTATAAAATCCCTTAATTTAACGTCAGTGTCTCTAACTCTCTCCCCAAGGGGAGAGAGGACATATCGTCTTCGAACTGGAGGTATTGCTTCTTAAGTTGACGCCATTGATAGGTAAGTCCCCCACCCCGTCATCCAGAGCGTAGCGAAGGATTAGGATGACCGAAGCCTATTACGAATACTGCATGAAAAGATCAGATTTGACTTTTCATATTCAAGGGAGCATGCGGCGTAGGATGTTATCCTTATCTATGAAATGATGTTTTAGCACCCCAGCAATATGCAACACAACTAAGGCAATAAGGATCCAAGCGATAGTATTATGAGCATTTTTCATTAGCCCAGCTAAATTTTTATCAAAGGGTACTACCGGAAGTGGGAAACGGAACATATTAAAGAAGTAAGGTGCTTTATTTGCAGCTGTTGACATTATCCAACCACATAGAGGCATCAAAATAACAAAGAAATATAAAGCGTACTGAACCAGCTTTGACAAACTTCGCTGCCAAGCAGGCACTGATTGGGGTAAATCTGGCTTGCCTGCATACAAAATCCAGATTAGCCGCAATAACATCAGGAAGAGAATAGTGATACCAATAGACTTATGAAACATAAAAGCGGTGCCAATATATTGCTCTGGCAGATCATCAAGGAAATAACTGCCACATAGCATAATAATCACAACCACAGCGATAAGCCAATGTAGAAATTTGGAGCCCTTTGAATAGTGCTGTACTTGCTTTGATATCATTTTAACTCCTGGGAACCTTTAATATACGTTTATTCCGAAATCCCGCGGCTTGCCCCATAGGGATCTACACAAATGTCACGTCCCTGCTTGTCTCAACCTTAGGTCATCCAGAGCACAACGAAGGATCTCCTGAATGTGGCACCGTGCTAATCCCGGAGATCCTTCACTACGCTCTGGATGACGTGCCTCGGGGGACAGGGCTCACTGCCGTTAAGTTAAGAAAGGTTTTGTCATTCCCGCGAAGGCGGGAAACTATTTCTAGCTAAGCACAGTGCCAGTGTAGAGATGGTTTCTCGCCTTCGCGGGAATGACAAATGCCCTTAACTTAACGGCACTGGGGACAGGGCTCACCTATTACAGACATTTGTGTTGATACCTGCGGGATCCGAGTAGCTTGAGACCCCGCGGTCGTTACCGCGGGGATTCGGTAGTAGCGTATAAGCTTCCCTACACCTTCTCAACCATCTGCACAGTAGTCTGAGTCAAATCCAACAGCTCTCTAATAGCAACAAAGAACATTGTATAATTCAGGCTTGTACTAGAACGTAAATCAGCCAGAATTTGAGCCCATCTGTCTATAAGGGCAGCATGTTGTTGTGACCAAGCCTCAAAGTTCTTCATAAAATCTTGCTTCTTAGTGCCATAACTAATGATACCTGCAGTTAGCTGTCTTTGTTGCCAATCTAAGTCATCACGCAAAGCTTCTCTAGATAAAGATTCCCAATGCGTTTCTGTTGGATGAGCAATGACTTGCGAACGGATCCAAGATAGATCTAATAACTCGCCAAGACCGAAATAGACTTCTGCAACCTTTTCAACTGGTACATTAACCTGATGAGCAACGGCGATAATATCCATAGCAGAGAATAAAGGCCTTGTAAGAGTCAGTTCATGCGCTAACTTCTCTGGTATATTCAGCTCGGTATACTGGTTGAAGTGATTGTCGTACTGCGCACGAGTTGATTCACCAAAGACCTTAGGTATAGCTTTTTTCAACTCAAGTACACCTGGAGCATAGAGTTTCACTGCTTTTGAAATATCTAAATGCATACGTTCACTACGCAAGAACCAGCGTGTCACCCTTCGTAATAAACGCAGGTACAACATTGTTAATTCAATTTGCTTCTCGGCAGTGATCGTAGTTCCTAACTCATCTATTTCTTTCCATATTGTTTCGAGATCGAGCACCGATCTTGCAATCATATAAGCACGAACAATAGCTGAAACCGGTGCTCCGGTCTCATCTTGTTGGCGATATACAAAGGTAAAGCCCATCTCATTCACAATGATATTGCTTAATTTTGTAGCAATAATTTCACGCTTCAAAGGATGAGATTGCATCTCTTTCTTAAAGCGCTCTGGCAAGGGTTGTGGAAAAGAATTAACCAGAATATCAATAAAATAAGGATCTTCTGGAACATTTGACTCAAGCAAATACTCTTTGAGAATAGTTTTAGAGTAACACAAGAGTACAGCGAGACTTGGGCGACTTAAACCTCGTCCCATCGTTTTACGTTCAGTTAGAGTCTTTTCATCAGGTAAAAACTCTAGGGTTCTATCCAATTTCCCTGCGCGCTCTAGATCATTGATATAGCGAGCATGCAAGTCAATTAAACGTGGTGCTTGGGCGGCTGCAACAGAAATCGCTCGTGGCTGAGTAAAATTATCACGCAAGACTAATTTCGCTACATTACTAGTCATTTCACCAAGTAATTCATTACGCTGTTTCTCAGTCAAGTCTCCAGAAGCAACAATGCTATTGAGCAGAATCTTGATATTTACTTCTTTATCCGAGCAATTTACGCCAGCCGAGTTATCAATAAAGTCGGTATATACCAGCCCCCCATTAAGCGAGTATTCAATTCTTGCTAATTGGGTTAAACCAAGGTTTCCGCCCTCACCAACAACCTTGCAGCGCAACTGTTTGCCATTTATTCGAATTGCATCGTTTGTTCTATCACCGACATCAGCATGTGACTCTGACTGGGCTTTAATGAAGGTACCAATACCAGCACTCCATAACAAATCAACCTTGGCTCGCAGCAAGACTCGAATTAATTCATTAGGTTCAATAGCAGCTTGTTTGATACCAAAGACTTCTTTCATTTCTTTAGACACAGCAATTGATTTAGCATTGCGGTTAAAGACGCCACCACCTTTGGAAATTAATTTCTTGTCATAATCAGTCCAACTGGAACGAGGCAGATTAAACAAGCGCTCGCGTTCTTTGAAGCTAAGCTCAGGATTAGGTGCTGGGTCAATGAAAATATGGACATGGTTAAAGGCGGCAAGTAATTTAGTATGTCTTGAAAGCAACATTCCATTACCGAACACATCACCAGCCATATCGCCAATACCGATGACAGTAAAGTCTTCAGTTTGCGGATCTCTGCCCATTTCGTAGAAATTGCGTTTGACTGATTCCCAGGCGCCTTTTGCTGTAATTCCCATCTTCTTATGGTCATAACCCACCGAGCCACCCGAAGCGAAAGCATCTCCCAGCCAAAAACCGTAGTCGAAGGAAATCGCATTGGCGATATCCGAGAACGTTGCAGTCCCTTTATCAGCCGCAACAACAAGGTAGGGATCATCTTCGTCATAGCAAACTACATTTTCCGGTTTAACAACCTTTCCAGCCTTGTAATTATCAGTAATATCGAGCATGCCGCGAATAAACAGTTGATAGCAGCTAATTCCCTCAGCCAAAATTTCTTCGCGGCTACCATTAACTGGTAAATGTTTGGGTACGAAACCACCCTTTGCACCATTCGGAACAATTACAGAATTCTTAACCTGTTGTGCCTTCATCAGTCCGAGGATTTCTGTACGGAAATCTTCTCGTCGATCTGACCAACGCAATCCCCCACGCGCAACCTTTCCGCGACGCAGATGCACAGCTTCAAATCGGGGTGAGTAAACAAAGATCTCAAACATTGGATAAGGCTTGGGAACACCAGGAATATCTTTGCTATTTAACTTGATTGAAATATAGCTCTTATATTTGCCGTCTTTATCTTGTTGATAATAGTTGGTCCTGATAGAAGCTGAAATCGCCTGGACATATTGTCTAATAATTTTATCTTCATCAAGATTCGCGACGTCATCAAGAGCTAGCAGAATTTTTTCAACCAAGGCTGCAAAGGTCTCTTCTCTTTTACTCCCTTTGATAGCAGGATCAAATCGTTGCTCGAATAACTCTACAAGTTGATGAGCAATTTGGGCGTTATTAGTTAAAGCATTTTCAATATATTCCTGACTGAAGGTAAAGCCAATTTGCTTGAAATACTTCGCGTAAGTCCGCAGAACAGCTACTTGACGCCAATCTAGCTCAGCAGATAAAACAAGCTGGTTGAAGCCATCATTTTCTGCCTGACCAAACCAAACACTGGCGAAGGCATTTTGGAACAACTCTTTTATTTCATCGATTTCAAAATGGCCGTCATGGGTATATTGCAGAGCGAAATCGTTAATCCAGGTCACAGAGCCATCATCAAATTTCAAGACATAGGGTCTTTCGCTAATTGCTTTCATACCGAGGCGTTCAATAATTGGCAAGACCTCGGATAAGGGCAGTGTATTTTCGTGTTGATAAATTTTTAAGCGGAAACTCTCTGGTGCTTCATCCATGGGTTTATAAAAATTCATTACCAAGGGATTAGAGGACGATAAGGCTTCAACGTGCTTAATATCATAAACAGCTGTTCTTGGCGTAAAATTCGCTGAATAAGCAATGGGGAAAGCATTTTTGTAGCGCGCATAGAGATGATTAGCGCTTTCTTCACCAAAGGTATCAAACATAAAATGTTGTAAATCATCTGTCCAAGTACGACTTATTTCTATGATTTTATGTTCAATCTCTTTGAAGTCCCACTGTGTTTCATCATGGGGATTTATTCGTATTATGAAATGGATACGAGCCAAAACTGACTCAGAGAACCAAGTGGAGAAATCAATTTCTTTGGAGTTAAAACTTTCTTTTAAGATTCGCTCCATAGCCAATCTTAGTTCGGTATTAAACCGATCCTTGGGAACATAAACCAGGCAAGAAACAAATCGTCGGTAAACGTCTGCACGGGCAAACATGCGAATACGGCGTCGTTCCTGCATGTAATAAATACCCATTGCAATTTCAAGCAATTCATCTTCTGAGGCTTGAATCAAATCATCCCTAGGTAGGGTTTCCAGGATATTTAACAGCACCTTCCCTGCATGGCCACCAGGGCTGAGGTTTGAATTCTTCATAATTTGCGCGACTTTATGACGCAAGAAAGGAATATGCTTGGGATTGGTATTGTAAGCGGCAGAAGTATATAGACCTACAATACGTAACTCGCCAATGACCTGGCCTTTTTTGTTAAAACGCTTGATGCCAATATAGTCAGTATAAGCGCGACGGTGAACGGTAGATTCTGTGTTTGTTTTTGACATGACCAGTGCACGTGATGACAAAGTCAGCTCTCTTGCCTCAGGAGTCATTGCCGAAATACTGCGCGCACTTGATTTACTCATACTTTGACGCAAGAGCCCCAGGCCTGTTTCTGGCAGAGGTTGTAAAATAGTTTCCTGTCCTTTTTGTAGCAACTCGTATTCACGCATCCCTAAGAAGGTGAAGTGATGATCTTCAATCCAATTTAAAAAGGCGATAGTCTCAGCGGCTTCATTGGGATCTAGAACTGAGGATATAGATTCAAGCTCGCTAATTGCTGCCTTAATCTTTTGGCGCATTGGCATCCAATCTGTAACAACTATTCGGTTATCATCGAGCACTCGCTCAAAATTACGGTGTAAATCCTCTAGAACAGAGCTGTCAGTTTGCCTATCAATTTCTATGAGAATGGCTGCTTCAACAATGACATCCTTATCTTTAGCCTCACCATTGCGCGGTAAAACTTCAGAAACATTATTCGCTTTATCACGTCTTATGTGTAAATTCCCCATATGCATGATCAAATGGGAAACAACACCCAAACGGTTAATCACCATACGTAAGGAATCAACCAAGAAAGGCATATCATCTGTGATAATCTCAACAACTGTATGAGTTGTTTGCCATCCATGCCGTTCATAATCAGGATTATAGATTCTAATCTTTGTTTCTTTAGGAGACCGATGTTGGATCAGCGACCAAAAATTGATGCTTGCACCGTAGAGATCATCAATGTCCCACTCACGTAGATCCTCAAGCGCCACAGTACTATAAAACTGACGAACAAATTCGGAACAAAACGCTGCTTGCCCACCGCCCATTTTTTGTTGTATTTTTTCTACAACAGCGCCAATGATTAAATCTTTGCCCTCTTCGAATTTGTATGACATTCACTCACCTCGTTGCCATGGGAAATAAATTGCCGCGCATTATACGCCGCAAGTTACGCCGCTTTCTATATTTATTTGATTTAAACACCGTCCATCTAAACTTGCTACTATTCAATACACACTGAGGTACCTATTTCCACCCAATTCGCTAATTCGATCACATCTGAATTACGCATGCGTATACAACCTCGCGAACCGGGCTTACCTAATTCTGTAGTGTCAGGAGTACCGTGTATATAAATATATCGTTGTAAACTATCTACCTTTCCGCCTTTATTGCGCCCTTCTTCCAAACCATCAAGCTGCAATATGCGTGAGAGAATCCAATCTCTCCCGGGAAATTGTTCAGCCAAGGTTTGACTATAAATTTCGCCAGTCCACTCCCGCGACACAAACACACTATTAATAGCAGCATCTAGGCCAATACGCGAGTGAATAGAGTGCCAACCTCTCGGTGTACACTCAGACCCCTCAAGCTCACCTAAACCATTCTTGCCAGTAGAAATAGGATAAGACTTAAAATGCTTGTCATTTTTATAGCAATACATTTTCTGCTCATCTGCAGCAACGAATATCAATTGATTTGTTGAAATTTCTTTAATCATCTATCGTACTGCCACCGTTTTAGTATTAACAAACTCTAAAATACCTTCTCTGGATAATTCTCTACCATATCCAGAGCGCTTTATACCACCAAAAGGCACTCTTGGATCTGAGGCTACAAAGGCATTTACAAAACAGGCACCTGCTTCAATCTCATGCTGGGCAATGTATTCTCCTCGCGCTAAATCACGAGTAAAAACAGCAGCGCCCAAACCATAATTGCTTTGATTGGCAAACTGAATTGCCTGTGACTCATCATTTGCTGTAATCACTGCAATAACTGGTCCGAATAATTCTTCATCAAAGGCAGGCATTCCTCTGCGGACATTAGTCAGTAAGGTTGGTGGATAATAATAGCCTTTGCCTTTTGGAATTTCACCACCAACAATCAGATCAGCCCCGAGTCTGATGCTTTTTACCACTTGATCATGCAGTGTCTTACGCAAATCATCGCGAGCCATTGGCCCCAGATTCGTATTCGCATTCAGGGGGTCGCCCATTCTGTAATTAGCCATTAAGGCTTGAATTTTTTCAATTAAGACATCGCGAACAGACTTCACAGCAATGATCCGTTTTGCAGCAATACAAACTTGGCCACAGTTATTCAAGCGAGACTGCACTATACAACTTGCAGCCAGATCGAGATCAGCATCTTCAAGAACTAAATAAGGATCATTGCCACCCAGTTCAAGTATTGCTTTTTTCAGGTAGCTGGCAGCGTTGGCAGCCACAATAGCCCCAGCCCGCTCACTACCTGTTAAGGTGACAGCAGCAATGTGAGGATTGGCGATAACCTTTGCAGCTAAATCATTATCCACAATAAAATGTTGAAACAAATGTTCAGGGAAACCCGCTTCGAGGAATAACTCAGCTATCACATTACCAGTACCGGTTGAAACAGGAGCATGCTTTAGAATTGCGGCATTCCCAGCCATGAGAGTTGGAACAGCGAAGCGGAATACCTGCCAAAATGGAAAATTCCAGGGCATTATTGCAAAGATAACTCCTAAAGGTTGATAACAGACCATTGTTTTCTTCATTTCCGTTTCAATGGTTCTTGATTGCAAATAGGATTCAGCCTTTTCAGCATAATGTTCACAGAGCCTGGCACATTTCTCAACCTCAGCCTGTCCAGAAGCAATTGGCTTACCCATTTCTTGTGCAATTAAAATCGCAAAATCCTTTTTCTTTTCCAGCAAGAGTCCAGCGAGCTTTAGCATTGCCTGTTTTCGTTGGGAAAAATTTGTTTTCCGCCAAACCCTAAAAGTTAAATGAGCTGCATCGATATGCGCTGCAACTTCATTATCGTTCATCATGACGTACTCGTTTAAAACAGCTTCCGTTGACGGATTTACAGTACGGATAATCATTTCGTTGCCAAGAAAGGTGATCATTTTTTTAGTTTATCTTATAGTCGGCGGGAAGCAAGTGCTACTTGGTTTTAGTCATAAAGTGTTTAAATTTAACAACTAGACAGCATTTGACTCACCGATCATCTATTTCGATAGCCTATATCCTTGCGCAGGGGTTTTGATTGTTGTTACTATTTTCAGTTAATTTATATTCGTTATCTCAGTAAAACTTTAGGATAGATATGACAAGAAAAAAGCTAGGCTACCATCCTGCCCACTACCTGGTCGCCTGGGCTGTGCATGCATTCACCGCAAGTGCCGCTTGTTTCGGAATACTTACCCTGATCAGCATTTATCAGCATAACTACGTGCAAGCACTTTGGTTTATGGCAGTAGCCGTGGTTATTGATGCAGTTGATGGTACTCTTGCTAGACTTGTACGGGTTAAGTCTGTTCTGCCTAATATTGATGGTGCGCTACTCGATAATATCGTTGATTATCTGAATTATGTAATAACCCCCTGTTTCTTTCTTTTCGTAAAATCAGATATGTTGCCTCCCAGCCTTTTACTGCTTATTATTATCGCTATTACGATCACATCCTCTTATCAGTTCTGTCAGTCAGATGCGAAAACAGCTGATCATTTTTTCAAGGGATTTCCTTGCTATTGGAATATCGCCGTATTTTATATGTTCATCTTTGATACTACGATGACGACTAATGCGCTGATTCTTACTGTGCTATGTATCCTTATCTTCGTTCCTGTCAAATATGTCTATCCATCAAGACTAGATTATCTGACGGAATCTAAATCCCTAAAGGTGATCATGCATAGTTTTTCATTAATATATGGAGTGAGTTCTGCGCTTATCCTTTGGAATTATCCTCATATGGATTCACTTTGGCTTGTGTTATCAATAGGTTATGTAATCATGTATCTGAGCCTTAGTGTTTATAGAACTTATTCACCGATGATTAAATCACGAATAGCAGCGAATAAAGAGTAAAGTTTATTCACTTTTTCCGCTGTTATCATTAGAATACGCCCTTTTGATTAATATATGAGGCTTACATGTCACTTTGTAAAACATTCATATCAATTTTTATGATGTTTGTTTCTTTTGGCAGCATTGCAGCAGGCAAAGCCAGTATCTTTCCACGTGGATGTGAAGTATCTGGTTTCGGATATAATGAAAACTATCTAATTGTCAATGAGACTGGCAATCAGGCCTATTATTTGATCCAAAACCGCAGTAATTCACCTATTGAATTGCAACGTTATGATACGCATGAAGTATTCATGAGTCCTCCACTGACTGCCAAAATAAGCCCTGCAAATTGGGCTGCTTTTGCTTCTGACATTGGAGATTTACATTTTCAATGTTTTATCAATGAAAATGATACTGCAAAGAAAGTAGATTGCCGTGATGTATTGGAAGTTTGCCAATATCCTCGTGTTAAATTTGCATTGAGCAACATGGGTAACTATTGGGTTTCAATCAACAAAACCCAATTCGATGTTATTAATGACTCTACAAGAAAAGGGATCTATTTACGTTGGTAAATCTAAATACTAAAGATGGTTTATTTCTGCTAAGCGGGATTATCGGCTCCTGTATATTATTTCTGGGGCTGAGCAAAGCCCCTGCGCAGCTTTACTATGTCATCGGCTCAACACTATTGCTATTCGCTGCCCTTCATTTCAGGCTTATTTATTTTATTGCCCTTGAATTGATTTTGATTGCTGGGCATGGAGCGAGCTTATTGCATATTGGTAAAACCTTGCAAATTGCTATGCCTATTATGCTAACCGTTCAATTGCTAGCCTTTTATTTTTTAAGCGGGCAACTCAACAATATTTTCTTGCTAATCGGAATCGCAGGTATTGCTTTGCACTCGGTAGGCTTTGTCTATGAAAATCAGTGGATCTTTTTCTTTGGTAGCCTATTCATAGCAATCTACGCCTTCTATGCAGTTTTTAGAGGTAAAACTGTAGCCTTGTTATGGGCAGTTCTTAATACTTTATTTACCCTAACTGCTATTTATGCATTAATGCTTTCCTGAACTAGCTAAATCGGAGTAATTTATGGCGAAAACAGCGTCAAGTATGTTGCCGTTAGGCACTCATGCCCCAGCATTTTCTTTATTGGACGTAGTTAGCGGCAACAAAGTTGAATTGCGTAGCGCCGAAGATATTAAAGCCACAGTGATCATGTTTATTTGCAATCACTGTCCTTACGTTAAACATGTTAATAAAGAACTTTCTCAGCTAGCTCAAGACTATATAAGCAAAGGAGTTAACTTTATCGCAATTAATTCAAATGATATCGATAATTATCCTGATGATTCACCCGATAACATGAGAATTATTGCTCAGCAAGAATCCTATCCCTTCCCTTATCTATTTGATGAAACACAAGAGGTAGCCAAAGCCTATCAAGCAGCATGCACACCTGATTTTTACGTTTTCAATTCGCAATTAGCATTAGCTTATCGCGGCCAATTAGATGACTCTCGGCCAGGTAACAAAGCTCCTGTAACTGGTAATGCAGTCCGCCTAGCCTTGGATTGCTTATTAAATAATCAAGCAATCACTATTGAGCAAAAACCTAGTCTTGGTTGCAATATAAAGTGGAAGAATTAGACGTAATTGTCTACACCCAGTAATAGGTCAGCTCACGCCCCAGTACCGAATTCCCAAGCGTCTCAAGTGGTTAGAAGCTCTGCACTTTGAGCCTAAAGATCCCGCGGTCAAGCCGCGGGAATTCGGGATGAGGGTGACCTATTACCACGCCTATTCACATAAAGTATCCGTTCAGGGGCATGTTTGAATCTTGGTGAAAGTTTAGATTTGAGTGCAAAGGGGAAATCGGAAGAAATCTGACTTTTCCGCAAGATTAGAGAAAGGTTAGAATATATCTACTTATTTCATAATACATGTTTTTGATCAGACCCACACATCTTACATGTAATTAACTTTTTGCTCAAATTTTATAAAGCTCCATGCTTTTTATAGAATTAAGTAGCGTCTGCATTTTTAACTTTCTTTCTAAGAAGCTTTTTCCACGAACCCCAAGAATAATGCCAAAAGTATCTTCTTGCGAAATGGTAATTAAAATATAAATAGTTAAGTCTTTATTGCTCACCCCAATTGACATATAGTTGTACTTGCCTAATTTCAAATAACCCACCTCTTTTATAATTATTTCGGGATGTCGTACAGGATCAAAGCCCGAAACTCCTGCATAACCGGCCATATCCAGTACTCCTAAAGAAGCAGTTTCAAACATTGCAAGATTCTCCATTAACCATGAGTGATATTCAGATATTTTTTTTAGGAGCGATAGGAGCTGCTAAAATTTGGATTCGTAGATTAGAAGGCTTATCACATAAAATGGCATCTTTCCTTTTTTAGGCGTTTCTTGTATTACTAAGTTCATCATTTTTGGAAGAGATATGGAAAATATTGGGGTTGTTTCCATTTGAGCTTTGCAATTATATGAAACAAAAAATAGTAAAATGAAAAAAGGGTAAGTTGAAAATATTCGTTTCATTCGAAAAATATACCTCACAATCATAAATTAATAGTTGAATGCATCATCCTTTATCTCTAAGAAGTGACAGCGATAATAACTTCTTAAGGTTTTGCAAATATCATTAATACTCATTTACAGGGTGATTTCCTAAATATTGAAAAAATCGCCTTTAACAAATTGGCACAATGATATTTTTGGTACAACCCACATGATTATGAGCGTTGCACTACCCTCTGACCCCATTGATTGCTCTATAGCGATACCTATTTTTTGTGTTAATAGAAAAAGTGAAGATAAAAGAGATTGGGGCAGATCATAGAGGGTTTTGTAATGTTTCGTGTACTTCCCAGAGGCACGCTTTATTTAAGAATATCTCAAGGCCTATGGACAAAATCCATCAACCTTAGTGCGCGCTCCGTTGGCTGGCCTGAATATGGAACCGGGATTAAAAATCCCCGTCCGAGGACGTAACAGCTGGTTGTTTTATAAAACTGAATACGGCGCCATGGAGGTGGCGTGTTGACCAGTATCATTTATACCTGTGAATTAACCGGCATCAACCCCTTTGAATACTTGGTTGCGTTGCAAGTGTACAAAGACCATATTATTAAACCTGATACTGCCACAAGGGCGATGAAGTTCAACATTACAGGGACTACCACTATTGGATAGAACGCCTAAATCAGGCATCGGATGCTTTTGCTTTACCTCGACAAACTGCAAGTTTCTATTCTCTTGAGGCTCTAGTTTTTTCCTGATTTTGGTGGGGCTGATACCCAAATGAATACCAATTTCTGAAGGCGTATAATCAACCAATAGTTCTTTGACGTGCTCCCATAACTCATTGGGGATTCGTCCCTTCCTTGTTCGTGTAGCTCACCAATACATAAACGCCTGCTAGACAGAGTCTAGTTTATCTATGCCACTTATCATTAAGCCACCTTTTAAAATCATCGAGGCTATAGGCTAAATGAGGAAGCGCGCAACGCTGTCTCGAAGCCATAGCCTGGGTGCTTGCAAAGCGAAACCCTGGAAATTGCACCACTGCTCTCGGATTTCGCTTCGCTGCATCCAGGCCACATTTCTGTATCTAATGAGCCACAACATCATTGCGGGCAGAAAGTCAAAACAAGTTTATCCCTTCGCCCTTTTAGAGAGAAGGTGCCCGCAGGGCAGACGAGGTTTTTTCCAAACCCGCACAAACACAAGCTATTCTATTAATAAAAAAACACCGCGATAAATCGCGGTGTTTAGATGCTGAGCACAAGTCGCCTTAGGAGGCTCTGCCCCAGTATTTACTTAGCTGAAACAATTTGAACTTGCAGCTTAGCAATAACATCGCTGTGTACGTGAACTTCAACAACAAAGTCACCAATTGAATGGATTGGACCTTCTGGCATAACAATTTCACGCTTAGAAATTTCCATTGATTTGGCAACTAAGGCATCTTTAATCTCGTTAGGACCAACAGAACCATAGAGCTTGCCTTCATCACTGGCCATTGCGGAAATAACAACTGTAGTATCACTCAGTTTTGCAGCACGCTGTTCAGCAGCAGATAAAGATTGTTGTGCTTTTTTCTCAAGATCAGCACGACGTTCTTCAAAATGCTTGATGTTTTGCTCAGTGGCAAATACAGCCTTATTTTGTGGAATTAGAAAATTACGGCCATAGCCAGGCTTTACATCAACCTTATCACCTAAATTTCCTAAGTTTCTAACTTTTTCTAATAAAATAACTTCCATCTTATTACCCCTTATTCTCTTTTTTCATCTGACTTAGCAGAGAAATATAACCTGAAATTAAACAAACTATCTAAAGCACCCAAAATGACATATATAGGCAGCATAATAAATGGCAGTATCACTAATGGAACTACTAACAAAATCAAGTAACTGAGTCCTTTATCTTTTGCTAATACATTAAAACTGATACTGAGCCCTGCGAATACATAGTAAGTCACTAGTACTGGTAAGCAGCTTATTGCCAAAGGATAATGCTGATAAGCACCGATTACAGCCCAAACAAGAAGTAACACTCCAAATCCACTAGCACGAAATGCCAACATTTCTTGCTTAAACCCTCCAGGATAAAATAACCTGGATTGCATGGAGCGCGCTACCAATAGTGAGGTCAACGTGGATAAGACTATGCTTACAGATTGAATTCCCACCAAATAGTTAGCAATTATTACCTCATTAAGCTTGTTTTGGTTGTTTAGCAAGCTAACAGCAGCACTATCTGTACTTTCTCGCTCGATTTCCTTGAGTATTGCCTGAATATATTGATACTGTCCTGTGATAAAGTCTGGAGCAAACCAATGCACCAGAGCTATAACTAGCAACGCCATCAGGACAAGCAGCCCCCCCGCTATTTTCCAGCTCGCTGTAGAATGCAAAACAGCCGCGGTTAAATAACATGGCAAAAACGCCATAACGGTAGCAAGAAGCGCCGCAGTAAAGGACATCGACATTAGAGACAGCACTAAGAGCGCAATAGAACCAGCTATCATGCCTTTTAAGCCATCGTACCAGCCTTTACGTAAGGTTATCAGCGCAACAATCGCTGCTGACAACCAACCCACGAACGGGATCACAGCCAAAACTGCGATATATACCAGGGCTTGATTGTCGTTTTCTAAAAGAAAACGACTTTGTTTACTCAAAAAATCGCCTAAGCGAGCCATTATTATCTATGGCTATCGCAGTAAGGAAGCAAACCCAAGAACCGAGCGTGCTTAATAGCTTTTGCTAATTGACGCTGGAAGCGAGTTTGAGTACCTGTAATACGGCTGGGCACAATCTTACCTGTTTCGGTAATGTAGTTTTTTAACAAATTGATATCTTTGTAATCGATTTCATTTGTACCATCACCAGTGAAGCGGCACATTTTTTTTCTACGGAAATATGATCCTGACATAATTAATATCCTCTCTTAAGCTGCTCTTTCGTCTTTTTCTTTTTTCATTAACACGGATTGACCTGTAATCGCATGTTTTTGATTGATGATTAGATTTCTCAGAATTGCATCGTTAAATTTAAATGCATTCTTCAATTCATCAAGAGCGGCTTGATTACATTCGATATTCATTAGAATGTAATGTGCTTTGTGAACGTCTTTGATTGGATAAGCTAATTGTCTACGACCCCAATCTTCCTTACGGTGAATCACTCCTTCATGTTTTGTAATGATCCCTTCATAGCGCTCAACCATTCCTGGTACTTGTTCGCTTTGATCAGGGTGCACTAGAAACACAACTTCATAATGTCTCATGGTTACTCCTTTTGGATTGTAGCCTTCCCCAATAGAGGTAAGGCAAGGTTTAAAAAACGCACAATAATAACTGATTTCCACTTTGCTAGCAAATGTTACAGCCACTTTATATTTCCTAATCCTCTTGATTATCAAGTTTTTAGGATTTAAGCCAGGGCTATAAAAATTCAGCTTAATTACTATTTTAAAATTCTTTTATTATCAAATAGTAAGACTTAGTCTTCTTGCACATAGTGTTCTTTGCAAAATAATTGCTTTTAATGCAGCCTTACGATATAACCGTACAAAAAAACAAAAGAGGTTTTAGATGAACATCGTGACCATTCCCTTTGAAGAGCCATTAACCGTTTCAGTACAAGGCGAAACAGTTCAGATAGTCGCATTCAAAACACTGGAACATGGAAACATAAAATTTGGCGTTCAAGCTCCACGTTCAATTGAAGTACATCGTGAAGAAATCTATAACGCGATCAAACAAAAACAACAAAACAGTGAGATTGAAGAATCATAAACAGAATAATGAAATTTATTACTAAATATTTTAATTTGCTGTTATCACTTGTTGTTATTTTTTTGTCATCAATTGCCCTCCTATATAACTATTACTTTACAGGATATCCGGGTAATAACTATCTCTTTCCTCAGGTCCATGGAATGGCCGCCATCTTGCTCTTAGCACTAATGGGATGTTATCTGCTCTTCGGTAAAGAGAGTCCTTATCTAAAAACAGTACTCGAGTTAATCTATTTTTATTTAGTGATTACTATAATTGCCTTATTTGCCACAAACGCTGTGCAATTCACACCTTTTCAGCCAATTGATAAGCACTTAATTGCAATAGATAGTTTCTTTGGCATTCATTTAGATAAGGTGGTGAGTTGGACCGTTGATAGAGCTTGGCTAAGAATAACCTTGGTTAAGATTTATGATAGCTTGCCTTATCAAATGAGTTATTTACCTTTAATCCTCATTTTTGCAAGGAAGTTTTTTTATATTCGGGAATATACTGCTTATCTATTAATTACAACCATCTTGGGTTTTTCTTTTTATTATTTTTGGCCAACGGTTGGTCCCGCAACAGCTATTGGCAGTCCAATTTTCTCAGAATACCAATATGCTACTGGGCTTAAATTTAAGCAAATTCATAGTTACATTCAACCAACAACCTTTGAAGGAGGAATGATTGCCATGCCTTCTTTTCATGTAATCTGGGCAGTCCTCAGCCTCAATGCGGTGCGTTGCTGGCCTATTGTTTTTGCTTTATGGTTACCTATCAATTTAATCTTAATTGCTTCCTGCGTCTTGCTTGGCTGGCATTATTTTGTTGACCTTATAGGTAGTTTAATTGTGTTAGCTATCTCATTTTATATTGTGCAAAAATTCCGCCCGGCGATTGCAACATAAGCGTTCACTAAGGTTCATACATGCCTCATGAGCGATGCCCCTAGCCGCTAATTTTTTTTGCTAGGCCTGTGGGATAGCTTAATTCTTGATTTAGCAATTTATTATTAATTCGGGCTACTCTCATCATTGCTAATTGCTCTTGCGCTATCTTTGTTAAATCAGTATTTTTCTGCTCAATAAGTGCCGGATGAACTTGCATATACAAGGCTCCACCTGACCGCCCTATTTTGACTGGGGCATTCACAACCCGCACCGGAGTCCCAACCGCAACCAAATCATATAAATACTCAATATCCTCGGGCATCATTCTTATACAGCCAGCACTGATTCGAGTACCCACACCATCACGACGGTTAGTACCATGAATCAGATAGGTAGACCAACCTAAACGTAAAATGTGCCGGCCTAAGGGATTTCCTTCTCCAGGCGGGAAGGCATTGGGAATTGGCATACCCTTTTTCTCAGCTGCAGCCATTACATTATCAGTTGGGCGCCAGACCGGGTCACGTTGTTTAGCGATCACCTTTGTCAAACCAATCGGTGTGGTCCAACCCTCCCTACCAATACCTACTGGCATAGTAATTACAACATTATCGTCAGGAGGATAATAATAAAGGCGATATTCTGCCAGATTAATTACCAAACCTTTGCGAGGTGCTGCGGGCAAAATAAATCGTGAAGGAATTAGCAGGCGAACTTCGGTTGACAAAGGTCTTTCAGGATCAACTCGAGGATTTGCTCTAACCATTTCATCATAGCCAATGTCATAGCGAATACCTACATCACTCAAAGTTTCCCCAATTTCTGGATTAGCGTATTGTAGCTCACCAACCAGGTCACCCTTGGTAGGTAAAACGAAGGTTATCGACCAAGCGTTTACATGAACAAACAACTGAGAGCACAGCATCAGCATGCGGATGAATTTTGCAGAAAACATGGGGTAATACCTTCACTCAAAAATGCTTTTTGTCCGCTCTCCTCTGCGCGCGGTGGAGAGCGGAACCTTTGGCGCATGAGCTGGACCTCATCGATCATTTTTTGTATAGCTTTCCAAGTGCCATTGGGCTTTTTAGCTCAGCCTACTGGTAATCTCTAATGACCGCGGGATCCTATGGCCTTATAAACTAACGTCAGCCTTAAACCGTTCGCCATAAAGCGATTCCAATTGACTAAAAAGCTCGTTTAATTTGTCATGACCAAATTGCTTAGCATAGTTCATCGGGCCACCGCGGAATGGAGCAAAGCCTGTTGCGAAAATCATACCACCATCAAGTAAGTCACTATCAGCCACAACGCCTTCTCGTAAACAGGCTGCAGCCTCATTAACCATGCGTAAAATTAAGCGATTCGCAATATCCTTATCAGATTTAGTACTATTTACCTTTTGCTTAATAGGCTTGCCATTTTTATAGCGGTAAAAACCTTCGCCAGTTTTTCGCCCAAGCTTTCCTTCCTTAACCATCTGTCTTAATTTTTCAGGAACTGAACCACCAAAATGAGAGGTTAGATTTTCCGCAACAGCCAGACAAACATCCATGCCGACTGTATCCGCTAACTCAACAGGCCCCATAACCATACCAAAGGATTTCGCCGCCTTATCAATCTCCTCGCCGCTATACCCTTCATTAAGCAGTTGCATACATTCCATAAGATAGGGCATCAGTACGCGGTTAACTAAGAAGCCAGGGCTTGATTTGACTGGCAAAGGTAAACGGCCAATTTGGTTCACAAAAGAACAGGACTGCTGGCTTACTGCCTTCGCTGTTTTAGAGCTACTGACAACTTCAACTAACTCCATTTGAGCAACTGGATTGAAGAAATGAATACCAACCAAACGGGTAGGATCATCCATCACCTTAGAAATCTCATCCAAAGGAATACTTGAGGTGTTCGTCGCAATAATTGCGTCCTTGTTTGCCTTAGCCTCGACCTGTTTCATAATCGACTGCTTGACTTCAAGATTCTCGAATACGGCTTCGATGATCACATCAGCGCGCGCAATACCATGCCCATCTGGATCAGGAACCAATCTATCCATAGCAGCTTGGATTAGCCTGGGCTGTTTTAATTTCTTTTTATATAAGCTATAGGCACGACCAATAGCTGGGGCGATCTGCGCATAGGTTTTATCCTGCAAGGTCACCTGAATACCACGCAAGGCACACCAAGCAGCAATATCCCCACCCATAACCCCAGCACCGATGACATGAACATGTTGTGCTTTAAAATCACTGTCTTTAGCAAAGCCTTTCATACGCTCACGTAAAAGAAAAGCACGGATAAGATTGGCTGAGGTATCACCATGCGACACTAATTGTTCGATTGAGTCTGCTTCTTTCAAATAAGCGCGCTCGCCAACGCCCCCCTCTTTCTCCCAAAGATCAATTACCGCAAAAGGAGCAGGATAGTGTTTTTTAGATACCCGTTTGGCAACACCCTTACGCAATAAGGGGGCTAGCATTGAGCGCACCCAAGAATAATTGGTCAAGGCTTGTGTAAACGTTGGTTTACGTTTTGCTGGTTTGTTCTTCACAAAATAAACGGCCGCACGCTTTAATTGCCGTAGAGGGACAACATCATCAACGAACCCTAATTGTTTTGCCTTCTTTGCAGCAAGAGGGATACCTGTGAGAATAACTTTGGACAGCGCATCAAAACCTCCAATTAACCTTGGCAAACGCACTGTACCACCCCATCCAGGATGTATGCCCAGCATAATTTCAGGTAGCCCCAAGCGGGTATCTTTATCATCAGTGGCTACACGATAATCACAGGCCAAGGCTAGCTCTAATCCACCGCCCATACAGAATCCATTAATCATCGCTACCGTTGGAATTGACAAGGCTTCTAAACGAGAAAATACAGTTTGTCCCTTGCGCAAAAAATTGACAGCCTCAGCCGGATCCTTGAATTTAGAAAAGGCATGGACATCAGCTCCTGCGATAAAACCTTTACTTTTAGCAGAATAAATAATTAATCCACAGGCATCAGAAATTTGGGCAATCTCTTGTAGAACACTATTTAACTCATCCAAAACTTCATCATTCATAGCATTGACAGCAACGTCCTGACGATCTAGGCCTAACCAGATGATCTGCTCATCGTCCTTGTGCATTTCCCAATGTTTGTAATTACTCATTGTTCTTTCACCTCTGTCACACGTTCCAGATACATTGCTCCGCCTTGTCCGCCCCCAATACAAATTGCTGCCATCCCTCGGCTACCATTCTGTTGTTTAAGTGACTGCAAAACATGCAATACAATTCGGGCACCACTAGCACCAATGGGATGACCAGCTGCAATTGCCCCACCATCCTTATTGAGTTGATCAAGTGATGGAGCTCCCATAGCCTGTTTTAAACCTAATTGACTGCGACAATAATCGGCATCATCCCAAGCCGCCAAACATCCAAGCACCTGAGCAGCGAAAGCTTCATTAATTTCCCAACAATCAAAATCTTTAGGTTTTAAATTATGACGTTGCATAATGGGGGTCGCTGCATGAACAGGCCCTAATCCCATTTGGGTTGGGTCAAGTGCTGCCCATTGAGAATCAACAATACGCCCAAGAACCGGCAAATGATATTTTTTGACTGCATCTCCGCTAGCTAATAAAAGCAAACATGCGCCATCAGTGATCTGAGAACTGTTACCTGGGGTGACCATGCCATATTTTTTATCGAAAAATGGCTTTAATTTGGCAAGTTTTTCAACAGTAGAATCAGAACGAATCCCGTCATCTTGAGGATAGATTCGCCCTTTTGAATCGATAATGGGAATTACCTCTTCCATCCGCCCTTCTTTGTAAGCCCGTTCCAAGTGCAGATGACTATTTACTGCAAATTGATCCATTTGCTCGCGAGTGACATTAAAGCGATAAGCAACCTTTTCAGCTGTTTGCCCCATGTTCATTCCCACGATGGGATCAGTCAAACCACGTAACAGAGCAATTACCGGAGCAAGAAAAGAAAGCCTGAACTGTGTAATGGCACCCACGCGTTGTGCAGGAGATTTTGCAGCAGCCCAACGAGCAAGCCAAGACGCCATTTTTTCATTAAAGAGCAAAGGAGCATGGCTCATAGCATCTGTGCCACCAGCTAATACAAGATCGCTACGACCATTTGCAATTTGTAAAGCAGCATTATCAAGCGCCTGCATGCCCGAAGCACAATTTCGCATGACAGTAAACGCAGGAACCTTATCACCACAACCAAGGCGTAAGGCAACCACTCTAGCAATATTCGCCTCATCTGGACCTGGCATTGCAGAGCCAATAATAACTTCATCAAGTTGAGTGGGGGAAATAGGCAAACGATTTAATAAGGGGATTCCAGCAGCTACTGCCAAATCAGATCCGGTAAAAGGACCAACTCCCTTTGCTTTGAGAAATGGAGTACGACTACCATCAACGACATAGACCTCTCGACCGTCTAAATTCGACTTATGCTTCATTACTCCTCCTGATAGTTGTCAATGTAGCTGACAAAGGTCAAATTTTTAATATCAAAGATATCAGTAAACCTAAGCTTTTGGAATTTATCTTAAAAAAATCATTTTAATTAACAATAAGAAACCTTGTAGATTAAGGGTTTCATAGTGCACCCAATCAAAATACTCTAACAATCTAAATATTAGAGTTGACGTCATACAAATACCTGATATACTTCGCCTCCATTGAACGGAGAGATGGCCGAGAGGTCGAAGGCGCTCCCCTGCTAAGGGAGTATGGGAGAAATCCCATCGAGGGTTCGAATCCCTCTCTCTCCGCCAGAACACGCGCCCGTAGCTCAGTTGGATAGAGTATCTGGCTACGAACCAGGGGGTCGGAGGTTCGAATCCTTCCGGGCGCGCCATTTTCACCAGTAGTATCAAGGAGTTACGTGAAAAAATCCGAGGTAAAAAATGGTTAAAATTTGGCATATAGCAAAGTTGTAACACTTTTTTATTTTTTTCACGTATGTCACCTACAGCCTGTAGCCAAAAAAGAAAAATTTACTCGATTGGCTGCTGATCGAAGATGGTCGGCTCTTCCCCATTTCCGGGGGCACAAATCAAGAACACAAGACCTTAACCCTTAATCTATAATTTTCAAAGTTTCTAAAACCGTAAGCACGCCGTTGAATTAACTTCATCTTGCGATGGAACCCTTCCGTAATGCCGTTGTTTTTAGTAAACCGCCACATTCTAACCACTTCCTCCCGCCATTGATATAATGTTTTGCTTAGAGTCTTTAAGGACTCAAAGGAACTTTGTTTAAGAAGAGAAAGCATTTTAAGAAACAAAGGTACTAAACGCTTACATTGCCTGGCAGTGCGATGCTTTTTCGTAATACCATCTCAAAACTTGGGCTCGAAATGTTCAAGACAAAGTATTATTCTAAATAAGAATAACGAGTATTCCTTTAATTCATTCTAAATTTAAAAAAAATAGATATTATTTAAGTCTTAACATTTCTCGTAATCGAATCTAAAGAAATCAAATTCCATCATTAGCGTTCCAGTCCTAACGATTTTATAGAGGAATTGAATTAGAAGCATTAATAACCAGAACTATAATGGTTTCTTGCGAAAAAAGGATGTCTAACAATAAAAACAAGGAGTAGTTATGAGTTTGCCTAAAACTAGTTTAGCAGTTTTCGTACTTGCATCACTGGGTTTTAATTCTGCTTCAGCAGATATCGCTACTCAGTGTAAAGCTGTAAAAAAAGGAACCAAGTGCGTTTTTTCTGGAACAGGATCCAATTTGACTTCTTTGCTTAATCAAGCTTTAAAAAATTATCCTAACAATTTAACCATGGTAATCAATAACAGTAATACTTTATCTCCTATCACCATTTCTAATGCTAACAATATTACCATTAACCTGGCGGCAAATGTTACTTTAACAGCACCACAGAGAACAGATTCATCCTGGAAAAATCAGGATGCTCTTATCACGGTAGAAAATTCCAATAATTTTGTTTTAAAAGGTAAAAACGCGACAACTAGCATTATTGATGGTCAGGGTTCAACCTGGTGGAACAAGGTAAGTACACGGCCAGTTCTACTTGAAATAGATGGTACAAGCGGAATTACCATAAAATCAATACAACTTCTCAATTCACCTAAATACAATGTGCATTTAGTTAGCAGTAATACGATCAATATCAATAATATTGCAGTAAATGCCCCTGCTGACTCTCCTAATACAGATGGCATTAACTCACATAACATAACCAATATGACGATAGACGCTATTGTCGTAAATAACGGAGATGATGGTATTGCCGTCAATTCGGATAACGGCCCAAGTAGTGATATTCAAATTAGTAACGTTACTTTGATTAATGGCCACGGTTTATCCATCGGCAGTCAAGTATACAATCCTGTTTTTAATATGACAGTTAATAATGTGACAATGCAAAACGCTCAGTACGGCTTGCGCATTAAAACACGCTGTCCTGGAGAAGACCCAACAAAATGCCCTCAAACCAAATCGGGTAGTGTGTCTAATCTATCCTATGAAAATGTTACTATGACAGGGGTACATTATCCTATATATTTTGATCTTAACTATGGCAGTGATAAGTACAGCTACGTTAATTTAAGTAATATTACTTATAATAATGTGGTAGCCACTAAATCAGTACATCCGGCTTCTTTGATTTGTTCCGCAAACAATGGGTGTACGAATTTGGTTTTCGGCTCTGTGAATATAGATACTAATGGCAGCTGCCAAGGTATTAATGGCGGCAGTTATAATAAGGTCGTTCCTTGCTCCTTTAATCATTGATTTCTTAATACTGAATTGGGGCAGTTGCCTACATTTGGTTACTTTGCTCAGTATTTCAAACTTAAAAGTAGCCCACAGAAAATGTGGGCTACTACACCAAGTTAATTTCTGACTACATTCTTACTGGCCAAAGTAGGTCGATCTCATCATCTAACTCAAAAACCGGATTAAAATGTTTAAACTCTTTCATTTTTATCAGATCTATCGCGTCAGTCATACAATCCGGATGTGCATTAAAAAACTCCATTGCATGGTAGCGAAGAGTTCGGTGAGCAAACCAGTTACCGACCTTTTTATTAAAAGTATTTTCATCGAGTTTTTTAAGCTCTTTTAACAAATAAACCAGCGGTTGCGTTATTTCTCTCTGGAACACCCAATGGTGAAACATAAGAGTTGATATAGAAAAAAGTATCGCTTTTTTTTCTGGTGTTATACTCTCGGGTGCTGGGGACTTAAGTAACCTCTCATTGAGTTTTGATATCCTTTTTTCATCAAAATGGGTGATTAGATCCTTATTTAAATTTTTAGCAATTTCCCAGATTATTTCTTCTGTTTCTGATTGTTCAGGTGAGTCCAGCAGCTGATCTATTATTTTGATTAGCACCCCTTTTGACAGCTTATGGAATTCGCCATAGGTCAACATAGAGTTTAGCGTTGCAAAGTTTATATGATCAGAATTTTTGTTAAAAAAATTCATGGCATAATGGCTTAACTTATTTGACGGTTTAAATAATTCAGAGACCAAATCACCATTCTCATTTAAAGACATTATTTCTTCATCCAATAAAGTGCGGGGGGGCTTAATTGTTGAGATTGTCTAAAAAAGTGAAGGGCGTGACTCTTTAAGGACGGTATTTTCAACGCTTGGACAGTCTCATAATCCATTGAAGTAATTTCAAACTCATTGTTCAGATTGAAGGCGCCCGGGAGAAATTTAACCATTTTAATTCTTAAATCAGGATACAGTTCTTGCAAATGCTGGTTATAAGTTTGTGCTGAACGGGAATCAAAGCCACATGAGTAACTAACTATGGTCCTTTTACCCTTATCCAACGTATAACTTTCTTTTGTCTTCCAGCGATTAACTCCTGGTGGATTGAATTTATTTAATTGTTCGGCAATAAATTTTTTATAATGAACAAATATTTGTTCAGGTTTTTCAACAACTACTTGGTAGCGAATAAGTTCTCTAGGCTGTCTTGTAACTACAAGCCTTGCCCCCTGCACGCCTTTGTCAGTAAAAAAATTTAATAGACATGTTGCTTCAGCCTGGGTTACCAGGGAAGACACGATTTGCTCACCAGTTCTTGGTTCTAAAGTTAATTGCTTGCCAGTATTTTTAAAATAAAGTTGCTGATAATAGGCTAATGATTTGCCTTGTTCGATATCAATTAATAATCGATACTCAGCTGCTTCAACTTTTACTTCACATTCATTTGGAAGGAATTTTTTAAGAGAAGCACACATATTCTCTGCTTTATCTTCGTTAAGCGCTGGTGAATAAAGTTGAAAAGAACCAGTACCATAGGAAAATGTGCTTACTTCTGAGCATTGAGCACGATATAAATCCTGCATAAATTTTAATTGCGTTAGATCAGCGATGTTTTTTTTATACTGCTTAAATAATGGATCCGCGTTGGTTAAAACGACGCGATGTTGAATTAGATCGGAATCTGTTCTTGTAGAGGCATAACCTAGATTTTGAACATCGGTGCCTTCAAAAAACTTTATCAAAGACTCTATTTCAGGCATCGTTACGAGAGAAGAAACAATTTGATTACCAGTTCTTGGCTCAAGTATTAACTCTTGTCCCGTCTTTTTAAAATAAAGGTCTTTATAATAACCGAGGGTTTTGTCTTTTGCGGGTATGAAGCATAAACGATAACCCACAGCTTCAATTTTTGTTGAACACACAGATGGAATAAATTGTTCAAGCAAAGTTTGCATTTTCTTTGCTTCCTCTATGCTAAGCTGTTCTGAACAGATGGTAGAGAGATCTTTGCCATATAAAAAGACGTGCCTTTTAGATGAATGTGCAAAGTATATATCTTGCATATGTTTTAAATTATATTTCATTGTTACTCCTTTGGTTGGATGCTTAATCTTTGGCAAGTTTAAAAAATGCACATTAAGGAGGCGTTACATTAGTATGAAAAATAAAACTGAGGCTCTATTCCTTTATGGAATAGAAGAAGCTTTAGTTGATTTAATAAAGTGCGCGGATGGAATTACAGTGAACTCACCCACGAGCGTGCTTGAGTAGATTTGGGAATATAGTTAGGATTACCTGCATTATAATGGGAGCTAAGCAATTTAATAGCTGAACTATTAAATTTACTCCAACTAGAATCAATGAGTGTTTTAATACAAGCGTTAAACATAATACCTTTTCCCGAACAAAATGTTTCATTAAATTTATAATAATAATCCTGCCCTGTGGGTGTTTTATTACCCCGATTAAAACTGGTGTGGCTCCTTATGAGGCATATAAATCTATAAAAACGGAGATGATAGCGACGGGTGGGATGGTGCTGTGCAATTCTTTGAAAAGGATGGAATTGGTACCTGTGCATTCACTGAGCACAATAGAAAACTTGCTAAGAGTGGTGTTGAGTTAATAAAAGAACTTGTTACCTATGATGTTCATAATATGCCTAGTGTAATTATTGTTAAGGGCAGCAAGGAAACTGGCTTTGATTACAAAGTACAATGGTACGACAATACTTTCACCAGAGAGCTTGAATGCGCTAATCCAGAGTTCAGCCAACAATTGCGCGCTAATGTGATTGCCCTAGCTAATCGCATAGAGTCTTATCAGCAACCATCCTCTTAGTACGGAATATGGGCTTAGAAAATGTTCTAAGCTCATATTCATGTAACAAAAAAGGCGTAACTGTTTAATATTTGTTGCATATGTATCCAGCCAAATTATATCGCCCTGACCCAATTAAAATGATGAAATCAGTACTCGCCAGGAGGCTATCCTTTCATCCATTAGCAAAGCACCTACTCCGGCTGAGAAAGAGCAGGACTTTGAGCGGGAAAGGGAAAGAATTATCAAGCTTTCACCCCAGGAACAGAAACAGATTGCCGACGACCATGCCTATGCATTGCTTCTAGCGCGTGAAGAAGGTGTCGAGATTAAAAAGTTATCTGTTGATTCCAGCCCAAGGGCAAAACCTTAACCTGAATATGAAGAAAAGCCGTTTAGTCTTATTGCGTGGTTACTACTACTTCAAATCTTTACCTTATTACCTATTATGTCTGATTATAACCTGCAATCGCGCCGTCAATTTAACTTTTGATAACGCAAGAAAGATCGGTTAACAAATTTTAGACTCAAAGGAGTTGAGATGCGGCAAGTTGCTAAATATCTTTGGCCCTCTTAAATTGAATCCGTTGCACCGATGCAGAGTTGGTATATCGTCCGTCAATGAGAGCCAAATTTAATACACCATTGACGTATCGTTTCATAGCTCACTTCTATACCTCGGTACAGCAGATAACTGTCATTAAACCGATGATAACTCCATACTGCTATGCTAATCAGCTCTAAGGGATAGCGATATCTTCTCGGCTTCGTCTTTAGCATCTTTCTCTCCAAGTAAACTAAAGACAGTTTAGCTCATCGTTAAATTGACGCTGCCGTTGTTAGCCTATAACCTCCCAAGCTGGAGAGAGAAAATGAGCTAGCTTCCTTTGTACATAAAAGGTATCTAAAGCATAGCACGCCCAATATGAAACATTACTAAACAGTTTGTTGTGTATGGCAACTATTTTCGGTATAATGTTCGTTTTAAAAATAGACTAAAAGGAATATAAATGTTCAGTTTCTTCCCAGGCGACGGCGTCGATGAGGCTAGCCAATTTGATAATTTACTCTTAGCAATTAAAGATAATCAAAAAAATCAAATATTAGATATACTGATGAATAATCCTAGACTGGCTACCTTTAGTGACAGAAAAAATAAAACTGTTCTTATGTATGCCGCTGAATCTGGCTGTGATCAAGCTACATTTTCTTTCATCCTAGATAAAGGCAAGGAAATGCTGGAAGAGAAATCGGCGGCCGGTGAAACAGTCCAGTCAATTCTGAAAAATAAAAATAACCAAAAATTATTAACAACCTACCATGAATTCCTCAATTCACATCAGGAACACCAGGCAAGTATTAGCTAATAGTGGCGAAGCAATCTAAGTTCTGCCTCTGGATTGCTTCGCTTTGCTCACAATGACAAGAGGGACTAAGAGGCTTATCAGAGTCTTTTGATAGCCTAATTCGATTCGGATCACCCTAGTGCTTTTTTTTATCTCCTATACTAGTAAATATAATATTTGGGAGAAAAGAGATGCCTACAAAACGAGAGTTAATCACACATCTTCTACAATATGATACCCATAAGAAAAGTCTTGACATAACCCAATACTCTAAACTTGCTGAAACAAGGTTTAATGGACTGGGAGATGATGATGAAATCCCTTATGCTGAGTTCCTTAATTTTTTTATTGAGCAAGTATCAGCTGTCATTGATGTTGATGAAAATGCAGAAGATTATCCGCATGTTGTTACCCTCATTAATGCGTTATTCTCATCAAAAAATAATGATGACAGTTTGCTAAAGGCATTAAAACAATTAGTAGCAGAAAAAGAATTTAATCAGGCTAATTTGCTTCTGGTTGGGGCAAGCGACGAGCCAGGCAAATTAGCCGCTGCTTTTATCAGCTTGAAAGATCGTGGTTTAACAACTGACGAGAAAACGAATCTATGCAAAAAAAAGGCAGGATTTGACAACGTGGTCAAAGCCTTAAATGATGCAAGGGGTATTAAGGATAATATCGTTACAAATCAGACTATTATTGATGCTAAATCTTCAGAAGAGTTTGTTGAGGTTTTAAAAAATGGTAAGTACTCTGCAGTGGAAATCGAGTGTCTGAAGTCATCAAACACACCTAAAGTTTTAAGCGAGTCCTTGAAAATTCTACAAAATTTGAGATTAGAGCAATCTCAAATTGAATCAATAATACGCAAGAACAATGATGCCGATATTATCAATACAATAAAGGCACTAGACCATACCAAAACTAATCAGAGCCCTTTGTGGACAAAGGAATCTATTGATAAGATCATTGCTCACCCAAGGCCTAGGTTTGTTATACGTGCCTTGGAATATCTGACTCAGGTAAAGGGTAAAAATGAGTTGAAGATCAGTGATTTAACTGAGATTCGAGAAGATAGATTTCAACATTGGCGAACCGATCAACCAGTGATGCCTCAATCAAAAAAACCTGAAATCCAATCAGATAGTCTGAACTCCAAACCCCCATATTTTCAAAAGGCCGTGAAAGAAAAGCTAAGGGCGGATTATCGGTCAAGTTTACAGCTGATGGAGTATTCACTAGCAGATCTTTCTTTAGAATATGTAGGAAAAAGAGAGCCAGAGAGCAAGGCAAAAGACAACTTGCTGTTAGATTTTTCGAAGGAATACAGCCAGCGATACCTGGAGCTAATGGAAGCCTATGTCAGCATTGATATAGACAAGGGAATTCCGATGTTGCCTGTAACAGCAGGTCAAATGAAACTGCATGGTTATACCTCACAACAAATTATTGATTTAAGACCCATTTGTAAGGATTATTGCGCTGAGGTTGTTCCTCTTTTAAGCGCAGTTTTCAAACCTCCTCTATCATTGGCACGCAGCCATGATCTGGATACGCTTGCAATGATGCTGAATGACAAAAGAACCGATCTCATGAAACGAGCGGATATTATCAAATCCACTAGAGAAGAATTTGAGACAAAAACCGGCATTTCATTATCACCAGAGTCTCATCAGAAATTGGTTGAAGCTTGCCAGAAAATGGAAGAGGTAGTAAACCGACCGGACAATAAAAACCTGGCATGGGAGCTTGGTCAAGCACATTTTCTGATGCATGATTTTGCGCACATGTCCTTTGCACAAATGGCTGATCAATTAGAGGCTGTTGGTGATTTACCCAAGAATCCCAAGGACTTACCTCACCCAGGAAAAGAAGAGCGACTACTTATGGAAATCAGGCATAGGATAGCTGGCGATAGTTCCAGGGCACAAAATTCACCAGGTACCTTGGGAGGTAATCCCCTAGCTTATCTAAATATGTTACATAAAGGTGTACCAGGTAATCCAGCGGCTGAATACAGGAATAGAATGTTCTTCGTATATATGTGCAACCATTTTGCAAATGCGGTGATTAAAACGCCAGAAATGGTCAAGCAACTTAATGATAAAATGAAAGAACAAATCGCAGAAAAAAATAAATGCCGCTTGTTAAAATCGGACAGCAAACCAACCCCAGATATACTCAACAAAGGGGGAAATGCTTATGTTCTTACTAAGGACGGCTTATATTATTTTCATCAGTCTACTTCAACACTTAAAAAAATAGAGAAGGCGCCTCTAGAGGCCTTAAACAAGGCCTTTCCTGAAGGTGTCGATAATTTATCAAATGAACAACTACAAGAGATAACTCAGCTTTCAGGCCATAAATATGAAACAAGGGAATCTTGGGCTTTAGATCCTCTATTTATTGCAACAATGCAAGCAAGAGGGATAGATTACATTCCTGCTGTATTCCGCTATGGCTACAATGCTGCAAGGAATAGGGATGCAGATTACCGCTCCATGAAAACAGAAGAAGAAATGGCAGAATTTTATAGCGAGCACCCTAATATTACCGTGGCAGAAGCTATGAAGGAATCGGGTAAAGTCTTGAATGCCATTCATAGAAGTAAATTATCTCCACAAGAGTATTTAAATCAAACCGGCGAGAGGCTAGAAGATTTTAATCCAGAAAGTGTTATCCCTGACAAAGCGATGACCCAGCAATTAAGTTTTGGCACAGGACCAGCTCTGTTTAATTTAAAAACTAAAGTAGAACCAGGTATGCAACCTGCCCTAGAGCAATATATAGAAGATGTTAATGAATTAGGCCTGCCAATCTCTGCTGGGATTTCTGGTACGCTCGATCAATCTACAGCAATGGCTGGGTTGGTTGGTATTGGGGTTGCTAAAGATGAGGATACAAAAGAGAAAGAGCTCGAAATGGTTAGATTGGCATATTTAGCTTTCATGCTTCCTGGTGGCGATCATACTGCCCATGAAATTATGCAATCTGGAACCACCTATGGTCTTAAGTATGTATCAGGTATTGGTTCTCACCAATATATCCTGCAAGGAGACAGTGCCTATATCCAGGAAAGATTGAGAGAATTACAGAAATTGCGGGATAGCCAACTTCCTGATGATGTATTTAGCGAAGAAAACATTGAAAAGGTAGTTGAAGAGTTTGAAGCCAAAATAAAAAGCTCTGAAGAGGATATGAAGGGGTTTAAGGAGCGGCTTGCTAAAGCGAAAGAAAATTTTCCTGGGCTTATCGCGAAAAACTTATCGCAGAATGATTATGAGCTGATCCTGGATAAGATCCTAACTGATCCTGAATTGCTGGGACAATTAGCCTTGCTTGAGAAAGGCCAATCCTGCCACTTGGCAAAAGAAAAGATCAATCTCCCAAGAACCCTGAATATTATCCGCACAGAAAATGGCGAATATCAATTATATGTAGACGCAAAAAGAAAATTAGCTTCTGGCGACAAAGATTTGGCAACGGATGTAACTAACGGTAAACCAAGCTTTAGACTCGATGTACCAGGGGAATATGTTGAAGTAACAATGAAAGTTGATGCCGATAGCCGAAGCCAAAAAGCTTATGTTGAACAAGTAAAACAGGAGTCAGAGCTATCACGAAAACTTGCCAAGGGTTCAGAGGCAATTTGTGCAACAGAAATTTCTGAAGTATTTGAAAACAACGACAAATTTAAACAAGCAGGTTGTCATATTAGACGGATGGACAGAGATCCAACTGCACAGGCTTTGGATGAATCTCTTTATGGAACAAAGCGTTATATGCTTGTTGCTTACAAAGACAAGTTATATTTCGCAGACAAGGTTAATAAGCAGGTAGTAGAACTTGTAGAAAATAAAGGTAATAAGGAAAATATAGGTCAGATAAAAAAAATTTTTACTGGGGCTCCAGACAATTTAAGCCGCGATGCTCAAGCTGATGAACTTGACCTTATTGCCTCAGTAACAGACCATAATCAGAAAAGGGTTTCTGTATATTCCCCCAAAGCCTTGGGCTCTCTGTCTGCAGTCCTTAAAGACCTTCCCAACGATCCTAATATAAAAAATAAGCTAATTCGCGATTTATTAAATGGTGTTAAAGCGATTCATGCGGCTGGTTATGTGCATCAAGGGTTAAACCCAGACAATCTTTTGGTTTATCAAGATAGAGAAGGAAACTACTCGTTGAAGATAACCGGTTTTGCTGATGCTAAAAATCAGGAAGAGTCAAAAGCTGGTTATGCATCCAGCCCAGCCAAATTTCAGTCACCAGAAATGGCTTATTACTATACAAATCCTAAAGATAGGTCTGTTGCTGATCATGGTAACGCCTATTATGCCCAAGATAGCGGTGTTCTTGGACGATTAGAAATAGATAAAGACAAGCAACATTATCCTGTTGATGAACAAGATAGGAGGCAATATAAGGCGCCAAACACTAAGAATGATATGTGGGCTCTGGGCATGAATATTTATTTTATTGAACATGGGGTTATTCCTGAAACACCTGAGGATCTTGAAAAGGCAAGACAAGATCCCTTATTAAAGGCCTTATTCGATAATGACAGAACTCAGCGTTGTGATATTGAGCAAGCTATAGCACTCAACCAGAGCAATGAAAGTAAACGCCAATTTGATCTAAGGGGAAAAGGGCAAAACTACTATATCGGTATTGATTTACATACGAAGCAGGAAGGGGCAGACGACGCCCATGCCTTGGGTAATAAAATTGCTGACTGCCTTAGTACTGGAGACAAGAGCCAGATTAAAGCAATTGGCCGGGAGACTTGGCATATTACAGTGGGTTGGCTGGAAAATGTAGGCTCAGAAGGCACGCCAATTAAGGATGAGGATTATCAAAAAATTATAAAAGCAATTGGCCCTATTATTGAGAAATATAACTCTCTAGCCTTTGAAGTAGCTGGTTTTCACTGCTCTAGTAAACAGAATGTCTTAGCTGAGTTAAACGAAAAGACTGGTGCTTTAGAGGCTCTTCGTGCTGAAATTGAACAAGTGATAAAAGAAGTTACCCCTAATGTTGCATTTAAATTTGCTGCCCCCCATATCCTTGTTGGACGTAGTGAAACACCGCTCAGTCCTCAACAACTACCATCAGTTAAGCAAAACGGGCAAGAGGAATTTCATATTTCTAAGATGAGTATGATGTATTACGATGAAAAGAAATATCAGAACGCTACCTCAGCCACTTTTTCGACACAGGCTAAATCAGCCAAATTAGAAGTTACTCCAGAACAACCCCAAGCCACTAGTGAGGAAAAAGCATCTAAGTTAATAACAGATTTGTCAAATGCAATCGAGGGTTTTGTAGGTTCAGTGCAAACTTTAGAGACATCTGTACAGCACAGTAAAGTAGTCGATCCAAATAAATCAACGGGGCTATTATAATGAACGCACAACTTGATAATACAAATACAGTAAGACTCATAACATTAATTGAATCTGTGGCTCCCATATTTCAACAGCTGGGGAAAGTAATTAATGAATCGAGAAAACTAGAGTCGGGATACAATGAGCGTCTGCATTTTTTGACTTTGCATTTTAAAATGGATCAGGGTAAAGATAGCACGTTAATCGCTGATAATGACATTGAACTCAAAGTAAGGAATATTTGCTATTACTTTGAGAAAGTTGGAGAGATTTTAGATGAAATTTCAAAAAATGATGAAGAGTGCAGACTTATCGTTCAATCTGGAATCATGAATAAATACAAGGAAATATCACAAAAATTAATTGATTGCTTAGTGTCTAAGCCACATTAATCGAATAGTCTATTTTCCTAATCCATCTTAAGAGGTATCCGCCTATACATAAGATAAGTATTACTGTTTTAACTACCACAAAGACCGTCCATGATGGCGACGTCAATACTTAAGCAAGCTGCAAAACGATGCTCCAGTTGCTTTATCTCCTTTGGATATTGCAGAAATTATGGGACATAAAGACGTTGTAGAGCTTATTAAAAATCGTCCTTAATGATGGTGCTTTCAAAATCAAAATGTCTCTTAGAAATGGTTTCTCTTCCTCTAAGTAAAGCTCTATTGCCATCATGTAGAGTACTAGCAGCCTGTTTAATTACTGAAGAGCGATTAGTTGAATTAGGCATAATTACAGCCTTCCCATAATACTCTGAAATTAAGTTCAGTATATTCTTAGTTAGTTATCGTAATTTTACATAGATGTGAAAGTTTGGAATGGATTATTCCTTCATGCATAACCAGCGCCAATTCCATTATGGAATAGTCCATGAATAACATTCATACCTCTTTAAGCATCCCTTAAGCCTCGCCTTTTATATTGCCCTGCAAAAGAACAATCAGAGACTTGCCGTGAAATTATATTATTTACGCGGGGCATTAGGTGCTGCAGATTTATTAGCGGAGCATAAAAAAGCCATTCAGCAATTGCTCACAGGCGATTATCAGAGTTCTAACTTAGAAAAGCTTCGTGGCCATGAGATTTATAGTTTTCGCCTAAACGATAGCGCCCGCCTGTTGTTCACCATGCAAGAATTTAACAATCAACGCTGTTTACTGCTATTAGAGCATCTGCCTACCCACGATTATGAGAAAAGCCGCTTTTTAAAATCGGGCGTTTTAAAGCGTTATATTGAAAAACATTTTAGCGAGCCAGCAGCCGCCCTACCCCCACAATTAGCCTTTGAGCCCGTTCCCGTAAATCTTAATCTAGATACTATTGCTGGCTCCGAGCAACTGGAAGTTGCTGATTATTATCAACAGCATTGGCTTTCCTTGGATTTACAGCAACAACAAGCACTAAAGGTTGCCTTACCCGCGGTATGTAGTGGTGTTGCCGGCAGTGGTAAAAGCTGCGTTGCCTTATCCTTATTAAATACTCAAGCCTCGCTAGCACAAGAGAAACCAGCAAAACCCATTCTCTATGTGACCCAGTCCCCTAAGCTTAGCGATAATATGCGGAAATCCTTTCAAGAACTACCTCTGCCTGAAGACGCAACAGCAGTCTTATTTAAGACTATCAAGGAGTTAATAACCGAATTCTGCGAGGTTTCGCTAAATGACCTTGTGGACAAAGAGGATTTTAGCAACTGGTATGACAGCTATCTCAAGCAAGAAAAAACACGAGCGCGCACCAAAAAAGAAAAGCCGATTCCCGCGATTAATGTCGAAACGGCCTACCTAGAATGCCGCATTGCCTCAGGCTATACCGCAGAACAATATGGAGCCCTAAGCAATGAACAATCCTCTTTAGCCAAAGACCAACGCGCCTGGCTTCATGCAGCCTATACAGCTTATCTGCAAAGCCTCAAGGGGCGCGGCAAGGTCAACCCTTGTTTCTACCTGTGGCAAAAGTTGGCCTTATTTTCTCTAGTGGTAGTCGATGAAGCCCAAGACCTCTCCCCCATGCAGCTCAAAATGCTGTCCTTACTCGCTGAGGAGGGGCAGATTATCTACTTTATGGATAGCCATCAACGCTTATACGACCATAAGTCCATTCGCCCCTTTTTATTACAGCGTGAGGGCTTAGGTATTAAAAATCACTTGGAGCTAAGCCTCTCCTATCGCTCCCCCTTGAATGTTGTTGCGGTTGCCAACCAAGTCATTGCCCTAAAACTTCGCCTTACTGGCGGGCTTAGTGACCACTATGAACCCTCGCGCGTCGAACAGGTTAAAGAAAGCAAAGGCCTTGGCACGGTTGCTGTGCTTGAAGAAAGCGAATTGGCAGCACATGCCTGGCTGCAGGAACAAAGCAAACAACCACATTGTGTGATAGTCACCGCCGAAGCTCATCTACAAGAAGCCAGGTCACACTTTCCTGAGAGTGTGCTGGTGATGACGCCTGAGCAAGTTAAAGGCTTAGAGTTTGATGTGGTCATTGCCTATAAGCTTAAAGATAAGCCTTTTTTTCGAACCCTAAGAAATGAGCTAGAACGTCTAGGCGACAAGCCACAACCAAGCCATCGTCCCAAAGATAAAGAAGGCAGCAATGCCAGCCTGGCTCCGGCCTTTCATGAACTCTATACCTGCTATACCCGTACCAAACAAGTACTGGTGCTTTGTGAGCCAGAAGATAACTCAGAGGACAATCCCTTCTTACAGCACATTCGCCCCTTAGTGAGCACAACAGCTTTAACCGATGCCTGCCTCGCCCAACAAACCACAGGAAATTGGCAAGAGAGGATATTAGAACTAGTACTAGCAGGCCATCAGCAAGCAGCTTCTCTCATTTATAAGAATAAGTTACAGGATAAGTCTGAGGTTAACTGGGAGACCTATTTAGCAACAATAAAAAATACCTTGTCGTCTAATAACAATAATACCTCTTCATCGCCACCAATCCCTGCGCCTTCTATAAAGCCCTCTGCTAACCAAAGGCCAAAGACCATGTCTACTAACAAAAAGAAAAAAAAGAGCGCGAGAAATCAAGCAGCCACTAATGTTAATGAAACTAATAAGGGATTAAACTCAACCCAGAACTTAATTGATAGCTTAATGAACGATTTTACGGCACCGAACTTAGATGTAGCGTTTTCCGTATTAAATAAAATATCCCCCAAGGCTGTGCCTTTACTCATAGAGCAATGTCTGCAACATAAATTTTCGAAACAATTCTTTGCTTTCTTGGTGAATGATGCTCAGTTACTGCAAAAGATAACCAGTGATTTAAGAGGGCTAAAGGACTCACGAAATAAGGAGAAACTAAGGAACCTCAAAAAGCTCACAAGCGCAATGCTTCAGGATTTAGACAACGACCAAAATATCACGCCCGCATATCTTGTTGCTACTAAAGGGCTACTCCCCACATTAAAGATACTGCAGGAATTAGGCGCGGATTTAGCTAAAGCAAACAAGAATGGCGCTACACCAGCCCATATTGCTGCTCAACGTGGGCATACGGATGTCTTGGCGTTTCTGCTTAAAAGCAACCCTGAATTAGTCAACGTACAAGCTAAGAATGGCATTACGCCTGTTTATTGCGCGGCTGCGGGAAGCAAACTCCAGGCACTAAAACTGCTGCATACCTTGGGCGCAGATTTAACTAAAGCCGATAAGAATGGCTATACACCTGCCCATATAGCTGCTCAATCTGGGCATACTGAGGTCCTAGCGTTTCTGCTTAAAATCAAGCCTGAATTAGCCAATGTGCAATCTAATGATGGCTTTACACCTGCTTTTTGTGCGGCTCAGGAAGGCAAACTCCGTGCACTAGAACTGCTACACAGCTTTCGCGTAGATTTAGGTAAAGCAGGTAATGATGGCGCTACAACGGCCCATATGGCTGCTCAAAATGGCCATAGGGATGCTTTGGAGTTTCTGCTTAAAAACAACCCTGAATTAGCTAACGTACAATCTAATGATGGCTTTACACCTGCTTATTGTGCGGCTCAGGATGGCAAGCTTCCCATACTAGAGCTGCTGCACACCTTGGGCGCAGATTTAACTAAAGCAAACAATAATGGCGAGACACCGGCCCATATTGCTGCTCAATCTGGGCATACTGATGTCCTAGCGTTTCTGCTTAAAAGCAAGCCTGAGTTAGGTAACGTACAAGCCAATGATGGCACTACACCTGCTTATTGTGCGGCTGCGGCAGACAAACTTCCCATACTAGAGCTGCTACACAGCTTGGGCATGGATTTAACCAAAACAAATAATGAGGGCTTTACACCGGCCCATATTGCTGCTCAACTTGGACATACAGATGTCTTAGCGTTTTTGCTTAAAAACAAACCTGAATCAGCCAACGTACGATCTAATAATGGCTTTACGCTTGCTTATTATGCGGCAATGACACACAAGCTCCACGTACTAGAGCTACTGCACACCTTTGGCGCGGATTTAACTAAGGCAAATAAAGATGGCCGCACACCCGCCCATATTGCTGCTCAACTTGGGTATACCGATGTCTTAGTGTTTTTGCTTAAAAACAACCCTGAATTAGCCAACGTACAAACCAATGATGGTAATACGCCTGCTTATTATGCGGTAATAACAGACAAGCTCCACGCACTAGAGCTGCTGCACACCTTGGGCGCGGATTTAACTAAGGCAAATAAAGATGGCGCCACACCTGCCCATGCTGCTGCTCAATTTGGGTATACCGATGTCCTCGCGTTTCTACTTAAAAACAACCCTGAATTAGGCAACGTACAAGACTGTAAAGGTATTACGCCTGCTTATTATGTGGCATGGACAGGCATACTCCCCTCACTAAAACTGCTGCATACCTTAGGCGCTGATTTAACAAAGGCTGATAAGAGTGGTTTTACGCCTGCTCATATTGCAGCTCTAGGCAGGCATAGGGATGCCCTAGAGTTTCTCCTTAAAAACAAGCCTGAATTAGCTAATGCACAAGCCAACGATGGTACTACACCAGCCTATGTTGCTGCTGTACAAGGGGATACTGAGTCATTAAGAGTATTAATTTCATACAGGGTCAATCTTGATTTAACGTTTCAAACAACTAAAGAGGAGCTAATTAAATTTGGCGAAAAATACGATTTAATGATTCAAGAAAGCATAAGTCAATACTTAAGCAAGCAGCAAAACGATGCCCCTGTTGCTTTATCTCCTTTGGATATTGCAGAAATTTTGGGACATAAAGAAATTGTAGAGCTTATTAAAAATCGTCCTTGTAGCAATCCATCGAATTCAATGTACTCCCTGTTTAGTTCTGTTCAAAAAAGGGAATCGGTTGAAAACATAACTCAAATCTCAGAAGTACCTAGAATGCGTGTTGAGTTGAATGGGGGATAAGCTGATGTGATCTAATGATTGCCAGATGTATTTATAGAGTCAAAATGGAAAAACAAATGGTTTTTACTGTAACACTTTGAATAGACTGAGTATAACCCTATGTACCATGGCTTGTCCCTGAGGGCCTGCCATTAAGTTAGCGTCAGCTTAACGAGTTCAAGTACTCTCTCTTTAATCACATCAAAGTTGATGGAGTATTACTACTTTTAGATTGTATATGTTGAACTGCTGCATGGTGTAAATCACTAATTAACGACCCTTCTGTTTCCCCCATCCAACCCAGAACCTGATAAGTATTTCTAGGTGGATTAATAGCCCGGTATTTAGGACTTTGTCTAAAGTTGGTTATTGTATTGCAATATTCCTCAACGGTAGTTGCATTGCTGAGCGTTTTTAAAAACCCACCTATTATCCTCGCTTTTTCTTTAGCTAAATCCCCTGAATTCTCCTTTGATGATTCAATCGATTTTATAATGTCATTAAGCTGTTTGCTCACAGCTTTTTCTAAGGCAATTAACTCAGGGCACTTATCGCTGCTGCCCTTTAATTCCGTTAATTCATGAGAGTCAATTAGAGGTATCTGTGGAGGAGTATTTTCTTGTCCCATCGTAGCAACAGAATCTGGCCTTAGGGTGACTTTGAGTTTTTTTGCTTGGCTTGAACTTACTTCGCTTTGTGCTAATGCAGATATTATGCTTTTTTGCTGAGTTAAGGCTTTTACTCTATCGACTCCTGATTGCCCAGTTCCGTAAAGACTTTTCTTATAACTATCTAAATGAAAAGTATGTCCTTTTACGGCTCGTAAATAGTTTGTTTCAGTGTCAACTTCCATAAAACCAGGGTAAGCTTGAATACTAATTTCCTGACTAATATTTTTTTCCTTAAGTGACTTAGCAAGTGATTTCATCTTGGATTCTTTTAAGTCTTGTTCTTGAATTTCGAATTTTGCTAACAATGGAAATCTTTTTTTATCTTTTTTAAATTTAGGATGATTTGGATCAAAACGATGTTGTTCTGCGGTCGCGGAACGTAACTCAATTAATTCAGCTAAGGAGAGTGATATTAGCTTCCCACCATTATTTTTAACCTTATCATTGTACATAACCTCAAATCGTTGAATAAACTTCTCTTTATTCGCTGGAATATCAACTGTTTTACTAAGCAATTCTTCGTTTACTAATTTCATGACGTGCAATTGGTATTTTGGGATTGTCTCTTTGTTTTCTACTAAAAGATAAACTCCATCAATATTATTTTTTTCACAGAGAGCGCGATAATAATCTCTGAAGGTTTTCTCAGATTGACCAGGCAGTTTTCTTGCAAATATGTATTTTTTTATTTCTGATTCCTTTTTTCTTAATTCAGAAATCATTTTCTGTTCTTCATCTGGAATATTCTGTGTTCCAGCAGCTGAACAGGTCAATAAATTGATCTGTCTTATTTCACCATGTCTTTTGCATAATTCTGCAATATCGTTATGACGAAGATGACCGATATTTTCTTTTCCTCCAGTATTAGAATGTGCAGCTAATGCAAGATGGAGATCTTTTTGGTTATTCGCTGCTTTCATGGCTATAACTAATTCATCTAGTTCAGTTAGGATCTCTTGAGATTCTGCTTCTGAAACAATAGTAGTGGTGACCGAATAGCTAAATCCAACGAAGGCTGTTCTCCCTTTTCGCTTTTCTTTATTACCATAAACCAAGGCTACATCTCGAAGCTCTGCATCATTGAATGATGTATTGACTACGATATTCTCGATTTTAGAAAAATATGAATTTATAGCCTGTGTATTACTATCATTTTTCGGAAAAAATTTATAAGCAAGAATATTAGAACTCAGTAAATTTTCTGCACCTATTTTATCAATGAGTTTTTGCTTCATATCCTCGGGAACGAATTTTAGCTGGGCTGGATTATTTCTTACAGCTGCTTCCAGGATTATCTCATTCCTCTCGAATTCTTGGGGCAAAGATTCTAATGCATTCGTATCATATTGTGCAGTATAAAGAGCTATTGATTGGTTAAGAGATAAATCATACTCCTCCATTGTTCTTTGCAAGGTTTTGCTTGGATTTGCTAACTGACGCATTGTCAAACGAGGCATAGTACCTAGCAATTCTAAAATTCGGTTCTGAGCTTGCTCCGATCGCGATGAAAAATGCTCATCTAATAGATGAAATGGATGTATTAATACAAAGTCATTTTCATCGATTTCTTGTTGTAAAATACCCTCATGTTTTAGTTTTAATTCCAATTCTACCAATTCGATAATAAAACTATCATTTTCTCTATAATCCTGAGGTATTTCCTGATACTCAAGGTCTTTATTCTTTAATTGCTCAAGCAAGTTAGCCCTTTCCGCTTTTAATACTCTTTCTAGATCTGCTTTAAGTTTATTACCTGCAGATAAAAGAACATCTTGAATATTATTTGTTCCTAAATTCCAATTTTCAGTGGCTATGCCAATCTCTTTCAATGCTTGGATACAGGCTAAAACACCCTCTTTATAGCCACTTTCTTCATTTATATTGTATTGAGTTAAATCAAGGTCATTGATCGCCTGACCCATCCTTTGCTTTAATTCATTGATATCAACATCATGGTTGTCCTGATTTATGACGCTATATAATGTTCTGAGGTTTTTTTCGGAATGTTTATCCTGGTTTGCAAGTCCCAATTGAAATAAGGCATCAATCTTCTCTAACATTCTTTTTTTAATAAGGTCGATAGGAATGTTTTTGTTGGCTTGCTGGGCAGGTATGCTCATAGATTATTGTCTATATAATGATCATTAACCTAATTATAGAAGGCTCTTATTACAATGTGATGGGACTGCCGATAGAGGATATTTTTGTACAATTAAATCAAAGTATAACCTTTGGATTATTAATAAGAAGTGCATGGATATCTTGAACTAGCTTTTAGTTTCAATTCTTAGAATCTTGCTTCTAGCCTCAGAAATCATTTCTTCCAGAGCGTTTGCAGCATCCGTACAAATAGACATTGATGATTCTTGAGTTGACTCCTGGGTATGTTGCAATAAATGCAATTGTAGTCGCTGTGGAGTTACAATAATTAAATATTCATAGGAGTCTTTTATCATACTAATGGTACTTTCTAATTCTGTTTGAGTATTTCACTCCTCTAAACTATCTTTAAAATCATCTAATATAGCCCTTTTTAGATTATCGCCCACTAAGCCATAATATTGTCTTTTTGGCCCCTGGTATTTTACCGGTATTACCGGTATTAGATGTGATCGTGATTTACCGTCTTTTCCATATTTATAGTTCAACCTTATTTCTAGCTTGTTTTTAGATGAGTCAACCGGTTTTGATAGAAGTCCCTCAGAAACCGCTATTTGATTAGAACTAGACTCTAGGGCTAGACGATAGGGATTTTCAATAACCTGCTCCAGCTCACAGAGAAATAATTTATGAGATAACTTATTTCCTAACTCTGAATTATAAGTATCCTGATATCCCTTTGAGATAAATTTTAACTTATTAATTATTAAATATAATTTATCAGGGTGTTTTTCATATATTTCATTATAGAATTTGGCCATTATTGTCAGATCAAGATTTTCATCAGAAATATTTAGGAAGGTCTGTCGAGAAGAAGGCATATTTTCAGCTAATTTCAATTGCACAAAACCGGAATCTTGCTCAGCTCTCCCCCATAACAAGCCACAATATTTTTTTATAAGATAATCAAAATGCTCATAGGTACAAGCTGCCGAACCGACTTGCACTGTTATCCCCTGTAAACAATCTGTCGCTTCCAAGGTTAGATATTGTTCAGGTTTGAGCTCAAAAACAGATTTTATTAGTAAAGAAGTATCGGTAGTTGGGTTAGCAGCATCAAAATTTGTAATTTCGTCGGAATATTTATTCATAAAGTCCTCAAAACCAAGCGATTCCTGTGAACTTTCCGTAGCTGACTCAGTTGAACTTGACAAACTATTCTGTGAATTATACTGGCTACTAAGTTTTGCACTAACCTCTTCCGCTTTTAATTTATCGTTCTCTAGTTGGTGCTGATTTCTTGCTCCAAAACAATAAAGCATTCTAACAGCACCCTTATTTTCCGGTATTTCCAGGTAGTCCCCAACATTAGCCTTAAATTCTTTGGGTGAAAAACAAAGTGGCCCACCTTGGGCAGCATACCAGCTATCCACAACAATAGAATTTTCTTCGCTAACCTTATTTGAATTTAAATAATCCTCATCTGTAGGCAATTTATCCAAAACCACACAAACATGAGATTCATTCAATCCTGTTCGAAAATGCTCTCCAGACATTATTCTAACTGCATAGTTGGCTGGAAATTCACCCTTTTCCTGTAAAGACAAAATTCTGTTTGCTGTTGCCAAAGCAAAGTGAGTACATGCTCCATTTTGATTTACACTTAACGCATACCCAATTTTACTTGTATCTTCACGAGTACAGGCTTGTTGTGAGTTTGCAGCACCACGTAACACACCAGCAAGCATGTTCTCTCCTGGGGTTGTTGGTTCTGACTCTCCTTTCTCCTTTACACTATTCAACCATTCCTGACCATGCGTTTTCTTTGCCCAGTGCTCAGCAATACCATACTGGCTTACATTTGCCACACCATAATCTACAATATCGGCTAGGCTTTCATTTAGACTTAAATAAAGACCTTTTCTTTCTTCTTCAAGATACATAACTATCTCCAAGATAGGGATAATAAAGCTTATACAAAACCGGCTAAATGAAAAAATAGCAACCTGGCTGTATAATTATGTGTCACATAATTTATCCTTGCTTAGCCTTCTAGCATGCTTTCTGAGCCCATAGATCCCGCAGTCAAGCCGCGGGATTTCAGGATGGGGGTGACCTATTACAAAAACAACCAGAGGATGGTGTAAGTAAAACTTCGGGGGCTTTAAAATAAGAGGCATTAAGGGGCATCCACTGCCCCCTAGCCTTAGTATGGGTTTTGAATTACTAGGCTTTAGAATGCAAATCGCTTTGTGCCTCTCTGATGCTATGCACAATATTTTGCATCACTGTTTCAAAATTTGAATTCTCTAAGCCACTTGCATTGATGGTTATGGTGATATCATCTTCTGGAAAGAAAGCAAAGGAAGAATGGTATCCTTCGGTATGTCCTTCATGCCCCCAATAAGGTCCAGCATCGATTCTTTTCAATCCTATCCCCAACCCATAACCTTGAGGATTAACAGTAGTATTGGGTATCTCTTTCCCTGTTTCTGTTGAAACAAGTTGTTGCATTTGGCTAAGATCCTCTTTATTCAGTACGTTGCCATGAAATAGTTCATAAGCCCAATAGGCCAGATCCTCGTTACTTTGTAGGATAGCTCCAGCCGTACTGGCCCAGGATGCATTTCTGCCTGTTACATCTTCCCCTTCATCGCTGTAGCCATGAACCAGACGGTTAAGAGTATTGCGGCTATAGCTAGAGTTTATATATCTTGTATTGGACAGATTATTCTTTTCACTTGACGTAATATATTTTTTAAGAAGTTTCTCGAAAGGAAGCTTCCCGGCCTTTTCTGCAACCATACCCGCCAACACCCAGTTAGTGTTTGAATAGTACCAACCTTGTCCTGCTTTAAATACAGCTTTGCTTTCTGGATGAGTGTCATCATAGGCATAACTTACCAATTCTCGGTTGGAATATTGATAGTTTGGTTCTCTTTCAAATTTGCGCAGAAATTTCTGATTTTTAGAATAGCTAGGAATCCCACTATTATTATGCAAGAGATGTCTAACAGTAACCTCACCCCATTTATCCGCATATTGAGGGAGCCATTTTGATAAGGGATCATCCAGGGAAAGTCTTTTCTCCGATTGTAACTTCAGCAAAATGGCCGCTACAAAAGATTTTGTATTGCTACCAATCTGAAAGAAATCAGAAGTAATAATTGGACGACCGCGCACTTTCCTTGTTTTCCCACTCATAAAATTCAATGGCCTGGGAGATAATTGAGGTGCGATAACAGTCAAAGCCATGCCAGAGATATGATACTGCTCTCTGAGTTGATCCAATTGATCTTGTAACAAGGGATTGATAGCAGGCTCTTTTGCAAGGGCTGGTAATGAGAATCCTAATAGCACTGCACTTATACCCAACGCTACTAATCTGTTTTTCTTCTTTGTAATGCACATAAAAATTTCCAATATATTTAAAACGAAAGTCATTGTAACCAAATAAATAGCTTAGTTTATTAAGTAAAGATTAACTCTCCTACGACCATTAGCTCAAGCTCTTTGTACGGGACAAAAAATGTGTAATCTCAGAGAAAACTCGAATTCCCGCGGCTTGACCCGTAGGTATCTACACAAGTGTCTGTAATTGAACGCCCTGTCACCCCAACGCCACGTCATCCTGAGCGCAGCGGTAGTGTTGAGACCAGGAGGGACATGACCTATTACAGACACTTGTGTAGATACCTATGGGCTAGACCGCGAGGATTCGGAGCTAGTTAGTGGATTTCTATTTTTTGTCCCGTACAAAGGCTCAAGCCAGGGACAGGTCTCGACTTTCAGTAGGATCTTCATTCCCAATTACATCTACCATCACTGTTTTTAATGTATTCGTGTCTTGTTCAAATTCTTGCGCAAAATTAGTTTGAACCTCATCCTTAGACTTGAAAAAGGTTCCTCTGAACTGTTGCTGTTTTCCTCCCAAACTCTCCTGCTCTTCTTTGCGCAGTTGCTTTATACCCTGTAAATCTGCCTCGCTGAGACTATCACCTAGGTTAGGACAATACTTACAAAGAAGATCAGTTAATTGTAAATCCTTGTTATCTAACGCCTGCCTGAGATGCTGAGAATTGAACCTTTTACTATAGCCAGGAATAGCTTGAAAATTAGATTCCATGCGCTGATAGTAATTGTCGAATAAAGCAATTATCTGTTTTGAAGCAATGGAATTTGATTCCGCCCATTGTCGCGCTGTTGTTTCTTCTTTGCCTTGTAGATTGTAACTTTCAGGTAATAGAGTTTTCACATGGATATTGGCCCCCAAATCCATCAGATATTCCACTATATCTGCATTTCCTTGTGCACAGGCCCAAAGAAAGGGAGTTTGTTGGCAAGCATCTTTATATTCAAGCAAATCGGGTTTGAATTTCAGATAGATTTTAATCTTATCCAATGCAAATTCACTTAGGTTCGCCTTATATAAATTTTCTACTAAATCGGCGCCTTTGAGTGCGTGCAGATATCCTGTATCTTTCTTTATAAATTGTTCAATCAGCTCAGCGTTTAATGGTTTGCTATTCAGTAAACTCTTAAACGCTATCGGATAATAGCCTGCACAACGCTCGATTAAAAAGCTAGCAAACTTATGCTTTTTATTATTGATAGCTACGTTCAGAAGTTCTGATTTATTCTTCTCCGACAAGCGGTCAATATTGTGCTTGATTGCCCATTCCGCTAGGCCTGTTTCACCCTCAGGATCCAAGTTCTGATGTAGCATTTCCGAGAGCAACACCATGGTATTCATTCTATGAAAATAACTCTGGCAATTGTCATAAAATAAAGCAAAATGGTCGACAGAGATCTTGCTCTGTTCTTGCACTGTGTTGATAGTGCCCTTTTCGTAGATTGGTTCTATGCTCCAGTAAAGACGACCGCCCATGACTGTATACTGCTTGCTATTAACCAGCTCAGGAACACAGGCGACTCGCAATTCATCGAAATGAGGTGCACTAAGGTGGGCAATCGCAATTTCATAGGTTGCGCTTATGATTTTTTGATAATCCTTTGGCCATGAAATTCGAAAGTGAGATTCCAATATTGTCGTAACCGCCGCTTCATTGGTACAGAGCAAGGACACAAGACTTTTTAATTCGTTTTTGTCCTGATAGATCTGCAGCAATTTGCCAGCACTATCCTTAGAGTTTAACCGTAGCCATACAGCACATAAATACAAAAAGGTTTGTAAGACAAATAATTGATAACTTTCAGTTTGGCTTTGATACTGCTTGTATTCCGGGTGTTCCCTTTTATATTTGGCAAAGACAGTTTGAAAGGTATCTTTAAAAGTCAGTGGCTTAGGCTCTGACTTTTCCTTAACCCTGCCTGTTTGAACACAGTAATAATGCTTTCTTCTAACTCGCTAGCTGTCCATTTGCCATAGTCCTCACTACCATTGTCATCATTTTGAATTTGAAAATTAGATGCTATGGTAGCGAATACGGCATCCGATTGATCCTGTAAAGAATCATCTCTTTTTTGCATAGCTTGATAAATGGCTGCGAACATCCCTCTTAGATTTCTATTATCCTTGGCTAGATAGGTCATAAGCGGTGCAATCAGTGAACCAATTGCTTCTGAGATCTCCAGGTTTAATCCATCTTCATGAGGAAGCACAGGAATTTTAGCTAGGGCAGCAAGGCAATCTTCACCCGAAGATTCAGATATCATGTGCTGTTCTATATTATTGAGATCCTTATTTTCCAAAACCAACAGATTTGGTAAATCCAAGTTTCTAGCGTTATCAGGCGCAGCTCTGACAATAAACTCACCTTTTGCGACAAAGATGTTATTTCCTTTCCTAAGATCCTCAACAAAATTCTGGTAGCCCAGCCTGTTATTTTTAAACCAATCAGTCTCTTTTTTAAGTTCATAGAGTCTGTCTATTATCGCTTGCAAGAAGTCTTTAGCAGTGACCGCTTGTTGCTGAGACTTAAGCTCTCTCAGCTCTCGAATAAGCTTTTTGAATAACACTGGGAATGAGTCGCTGTTATCCATCTGGCCATCAGAGCTTAGCTTTCCTAGAAAAAAAGTCTCTATTTCTAAATCTGATTGGCAGGTATTATCACCAAACAGATAAAGAGCAATACCTTTGGAAAAGTGCTCTGCAATGCGCTGAGCACCGGTTAAAGGTACAAGAATAGATAATTCGCCAAGCTGGTCAAAATGAATAAAGGGATATTTTTTAAATAACTCTGTTAACTCGTCTTGTAATTCCATAAGAAATGCTCAAGTTGCTGTCATTTTTTTACGAGTAGTTTAATTATTTAACAAATATGCGAATACGGTATTTAAATCTGTTTTTGATTATCTATGGTATGTTGTGCTCGCAAATCGCTCTCTTTCGTTTGTTAATGCCGTTACATCCTTTCTCTTTTTTTCATCTTCTCTTATTAGAGTTGCTTCTTTATTTTTATTATTTGTAAAAATAGAGAAGAGAATATTTGTAGCTCCTCTACCTAAATTAGGACGTTGTTCATCTTTTAAAAATAAGGAGACATAAGCTTTTTTATCAGTAGTAGTATGAGCATCGCTTAAAATCTTGTCTCTCAATTGTTCGCTATCTGTTGAGCTTGGCGTATAAGACCTAAGAGGTTTAATAACATTTTTTTCGAATCCAGAATCATCTAAGTTGTAAAGGAATTCATCATAGCTATCTAATTCACTTTTATTAATTGCCTCATGGATTGCATGTCTGGCGGCTAATATAGGTATTAAAAGAATTGAAACAGTGAAAATAGTAGCGGCTAAGGCAAAATTCGTGATTAGATTAATGGCAGGTAATAAAATATGCGTTATTACTAAAGGGACTAATGGGAGTAGGAATATACCTCCCATCACTCCAAGCACAATGAGTGCTCCTGGTGTAGTAAGAGGAGAACTAAAACAAAGAGCAAAGATCATCCATGGAAGAGTTGAAACAAGTGGGGAAACTATTGCCATCGCACCATACATGGAAAGAAGTTTTTTACTATGCCAGACTAGTAAGTGAAAGGACCACCAACTCCATTCGCCAGTTAGAAAAGCTTTAGTACGATCTAGGCTTGCTAAAAATTTTTCTTTGAAGATATTTCCAATACTCATATAGTTCTCTAGGTATAAAAGACCGCACATTACAACCATTTAGCTCAATATGATCAATTTTTGTATAATTTGCTTGCTTTAACAGGAATATCTAGAGGTCAGACTCGATTGATTCAATGAAAGAGGTTTGCCCCAAAAGGGGCTGATTTGTTCAAGCCACATGACTTTGATGTAGCCTTTTAGTTACTAACCAAAGCTAGGTGACTCATCAAGCTCAATAACATCTTGCTGATAGTTTGCAGCTGAAAATGGTTGCCCAAGTCCAAACTGATGCGAGAAATTGTTTCGCAGCTTTCTATCCTCGCCGAAAAAATAGGTAAATATATTTGTTTGCAGGGATAATTCAGGCCTTATTAGATTAACAAGATAATCTCTTATGGGTTGTTCAACACCTTGCAAATAAGTAGTTAGAGCAACTATTTTATCTGCATATTTTGCAATTCTTAAGATAACACTAAGGTTATTAAACTGTTCAACTAAAGATTGTAAGTCATCTAACATTGCCGCAGAAAATGCAGGTCTGGTCGAAAAATCTTCCAGTAATAACTTAGGTTCGGAAAGAACCTCTTCTTGTTTTAGCCTTGAAATTGACTCTCGCAAAGCCGCAGGAGAACCCAGATAAAGCGCTATTTCGTTTAACAGATTCCTACGGTTTGCAGGAGAATTAATAAATGCGCGTAAAAGTTCATCTAGATGAAAAGGTATACGCACCATATTAATGGTAGAGCAATCGCCTGCTGTACGTTCCTGTAAATCCTTCATCACAAAGGCAAAAGGTATTTCCACACCTTTAAAATAAGTAGTTCCATCGCCACCATTTCCTTCAAAGAGTAGCTGATACAAATTATTGGCAAGAGCAGTCTTTTTAGTATCGGCAAGATCCGCGAGCACCTGATCTACAGTCTTTGAGTCATGTCCCAATCCTAGAGCTCTTAATTCATTAACCAGGTCTAAAAGCTCTTTACGTTTTTTCAAGGAATTATCTAAGGCCTGAGTTAGTATCTCTGAGGTACATTGATGAACTGGAAAATAAGTCGCTGAACCTTTCTTGCTGTTTGTAATCAATTGATCAGGATCTATCGAGAGTTCTTTTACCTCATCTCCGCTTTTACTGATTGGTAAAAGGGGTAACTCGCCCCAGATACCATCTGTCATTGAGATAATATAATCCCCTTCATCTACATCAAGTTGGGTACTGGTAAAATTAGATTGATACCTCGGCTTTGTCAGCATCTGTACAGAGGGAGGAGCCCACTGTCCAAAGCCTCTATAGACTTGACGGGCAGGAAGAGCCTTTTTTAGGTTGAAATCCTTATCTAAGACCAACACCATGGTGTCTCCCATATTGGCTAACTCACCTTGGTATTTACCCTCTCCAGAATAGATAAAGCTTGCTGCAGCCATCGCACAGTGTGACTCGTATTTTTGTGTAGCTACAAAATTAAGAGCCTGTGCTTCTGATTCTTGGGCAATTTCCAGATAGGTATCATGTGCTGGCTTAGTGCTTCTTACAAATTTTTCACAGGCGAACTCAGCAATCTTCGCAATACTTGCATTTTCGTTTGGATCATCAGGAGACCCCCCTAACCCATCCGCTGTTGCCTGTTTAACCCCGATAACAACACCATTGGCATCTTTGATATAAGTAGTAGCGGCTGCGTCCAACACATGCTCGCTTGCATAGCTTTGTTGCTGATGAGCAAGACTAGAGCCAATTAAAACCGCGCTATTATGAGAAGTGCTCAATGCATAAAAGCGACGAGCCTTAAACTCATCGCTTGTATCCTCTGAAGATTGCTGCATAGAGGGCGAAGTCACCTCAATTTTAGCTGCAATTATTTCTGTATCCATAAAGATTTATACCTGAAAATAAAAGTTAGAGTCCCATGCTTGGATCATTTGGTGAGGGTTGTGGTAGATTTTCTAAATTTGTGAATTCACCAAGTATTTTCGATGCTTTCAAATCTTCCAACTTTTCTGCAGATAGCACTACCACATTAGGCTGACCTGCCAGATAACTTTGGCATGCTTCAATAAAGGGTGCCGTTTTTTCATTTTCTTTACCATAAAAAACAACAACTAAGGGTCGAGCAAAATCGCATTGAAAATAGGTAGTTTCGAAGTTCGTCGCAGTTTCCAGGTGGGCATCATGCTGCGGTACTACTAAAAGCTGCCAGGGTGCAGTATGTACCGGAGCGGCTATACCATTATCTATAGCATTAAACCTGCTGTTGTGTGTTGATGATTGGAAAGAAAAATCGCCTTGACTAGATACTTGTAAGTCGTTCACAAATTTCTCTTTCTCTTTGCTAGCATTTCCATAAACTACGATTCGTTTCATTATTTTCCCCATGTTGAGCTACGCAATTGTCTAATAATAGCCCAGATAGATGGTAGTGTAAATACAGTGTTTTAATTCTTATCATCAGCGCCATTATATTCATAATACGTTTCTAATTCTGCATAGAAAAATAATTTTACCCTAGAAAACACCCTTAAAAGAACTTAATTTACACAAATTTTGTTTTTAAAACCCTTAGTGCTCTTAATATTCGCATAATGATTAATGTATTACTATTATTAAAACAATAGACTGAATACAGGTGACTACACATGCCTCTACTTGACAAAGCATTAGAAAACTTCCCCAGAAGTGAAGTATGGCGTTTGCAGACTGATGGTTGCCAAGCCACCCAAGGCCCCAACAACTTTCGACCACAATTTTATAATGGTATGCAGGCTGGATTCGATTTTATTAATCGAAATAGTGATGCAGAGCTCACCCCTGAGCTAATAGAGGGGATCTATCAGAGCGCTTATCAATATGAGAGTGATTTTAGTACAGATGAAGTCTTTAGGAAGGGGTTTTCCGAAGGCTATGGCGCCTTTGAAATCTTTTTTCCTCTTGAAGGATTAGAGGGACAAGCGGGTATTACTGAGGCCGGACTTGATGAATTACTTGAAGCACTTACTGTAGCCTACCAAAAGAAAGGCTCTAGAATTTATCCTCAGTATGGGATAGTAATTGACATCGATGGAGTCCCCTTTCCTATTAACTTTGATCCAACCGGATTTGACAGTGCAGATGAAGCCAAAGATGCCCTGCGTACCCATTTATTAAATGCAAGCCACAGTAAAGATGCCTATAAAGGTGATAAAAACGGTGTTGTTTTAACAAAGGTTGAATTGACATCTTATAAAGCTTCACGCAAAGAAATACTTGCTTGGGTACAGGCAGACATTGATAAGTATGGGGCAGAGTTAGCTAAAGCTAAGGAAATTACCTCACCACAACAACGTAAACAAGCTGAAATTATTGCAATTAACAACTTTGTACGAAAACTTCACCAATGCCATTATTTCCCAGACGGAAATGGCCGTACCTTTGTGTTTTTACTAGCGAATATGCTGTTATTGCAAAATGGTCATGGCATGAAAATTACAGAAAATCCCGCGCATTATGCGGCCTATTCAAGCCAGGAACTATTGCAAGAAACACTTCATGATTTAGACCATTTTAACGAATATAAAATTACTAACGCTAAAAACTATTTAGTTGGACTCACAGCAAATGATACCGTACTTAATCAGCGGGATCAGGTTAAAGCAACATTAATTACCCACCTTAGCCAAGACCCACTAATTGCAATGGCGCAAATTGATGAGTTATATCACCAAATACGCGACAATGATCTGGTGGTTCCTCAGGGCTACTTCCCTGATCCTACTGGTTTTTCAGCCTATATTTTTTATAAGGCAGCTCCAGAGATAAAAGACGGCCGCCTTCGCGTTCTGAACATACTAAAAGAAGCTTATGTGGATAAATTAGAACAGCTAGTACAAAACGTACCAGAGGTAGAAGAAGAGCAACGTATTGGCTATGGCTCCAAAGCAGAAACACCGGGAAACGTTTTACAAGCAATGATAGACCGACAAACTATTTCTGTGGATGTACCTCATAATGCAGTATCTGCTTTAGTTCAAGGATACGAGGAAGCTGTTACAGCAAGAGAAGAGCATGTAGAGAGAGTAAATGATATTACTTAATTATCTCTCAAAGGATGCAACTAGGTTAAAGAGTCATCATCGATTGAGCAACAAAAAGATAGGTTCTTGGCTACGCCAGCTAGCAAGTCGATCGTTGTCGCTAACGATGAACAACTAAAATCGGGTGTTGACTTCACAAAATAATCCTCAATACAGTTACCGAGTGATTTAAATTAGCACAGACTAGATTTAAATTATTCGGTACTTCTTCTATTAGCTTCTTATACATCCAGCAAAACCACTTTTAATACAATAATGCCATTATTTTTTCTTTCTATAGACTGATTGACCATTAGTAAAATATCCCCATATAATGGCGGCTTTTAGAACTTTGCGTTAAATTTTAAACCGCCAAGGACAGGCTCGAAGTCTCAGGGATGAAAAGTTGTTTATCTCTGGAGTATACATGTCAAAACCTAATGACTTAGCAGATATTTTTTTCCTTTTGAATCAAGAAGTTGTTCAGGAGAAAAACCACTTTCTTTTCTTCTTAGGGACTGATACGGTTTTTACGCAACGCCCTACCATTACTCTTGAAGATCCCGTACAGAAAAAATCCTATGAACAAGGTGAAACACTTTCCCTTGCCGCTCAGACTGTTGTCGCCTACCTAGGTGAACAAGGACAAGCTGAGATTGGTAAATTAGGCGAGCCCCTATCTTATAATTCTCCCTCTGTTGACGTACTTAATGGCCCAACAACGCTTGGAACTGAAGTGGGCAAACGCGTTGCCCAGGGCGTCTTTTTAGCCTTAAGAGCAGCTGCTAGCGGTAAAGAAAACTTAGAAATCGCTTCACACAGCCGTGGTTCCGTTGAAGCAATTATGGTGATGAATGAATTAGCGCGCATCAAAAAGGCCTTAGCTGAGCATCCAAAGAAATCCTTAAGGGATATCCTTTGCGAAGCACCAGGGGATGACGATAACACTTACATTGCTGCAGCAATGAGAGAACTTTTCCAGATACCAGATAACGAAAAACCTGAATTACGTGTGGAATTATTACATAGGCTGAATAAGTTAAAAATAAATCCCTTCTTAATGGATCCTGTTCCCGGCGGCAGTAAATTCGGCATTAAAAAGATTCGTTGGCACAGCCCAAGATTTTATGAAAAACCGACTTGTGACAACTATGAATTAATATTGTTTCGTGATGAAAGAACCTGTTGTTTCACTCCTATAGTCCCTGAAGGAATGCAACCCTTAGTTTTACCAGGCCATCATGGTTCAGCAAGCGGAAATCGCTATAATCAGCAAGGCGTAGAAGTACCTCAAGACATCGAAAATCGCGACACCACAACCATACAAAACCTGGTTTTATGTAAGTTGTTTTATTTCTTCAATCAAAACACAGGTGGGCGATTCGATCAGGCTTTTTATCAAAAATTAGATTCTGGGCATGAAAAACTTGATTCTGTTTTAAATAACTTTCTTAGCGCTGATGATATTACTCGTCGAGAAATCATTTTAAATCACTACATGGAAGTACAAAAGAACGATGAGGCATACCGCTCCTTTGCCAATGGTTCCTATGCCTGGCTTGGTGCCCAATATACCGCAAGCAAGCAACGTTTTGTTCATCTTCGTGGCCACAACCACAGTTCTATGGAAAACGTGGCACCGACCTTTAATGAAACCTTTTTAAATGAAGAGCATGCCCTCCTCTATCTGCGCAAATACATCGACTTTGACGAGTTGACCGAATCCACTCTGGATCAAATAGTAAGCAAAACAACTATAACCTTAGGAAAAACGATTCAGGCCTTACTCTCACCCTTAGAAGTCAATGAAGATAAAGATGTTCAAAAGCTCTTAGACCTTCTGCAAAGTGAAAATGGGGCCAAGATTTTCTTCAATAGCCTATCTTTATTGGTTGATATCATTAGTCAAAAATATTTAAGAAATAATTTAACCCAAGAAGAAGATATCAACCTTCGTAATGTTATAGAAGAGCCCTTTCGAATATTAAAAGCAGCCAAGGAAAGGATAAAAAGCGATGGAAATATTCATGTCTCACATAAGGAATATATCAAGCAATTTGATGACCTCATTGAAACAGGCCTGAAAAATACAGTTGAAACGCATTTTCACTCTATTATTGAGCAAACTGATTATCTATATGTGCAAATTAGTTATTTACTAACTCCCCCAGAGAGCTATTACAAAATACTTCAGGACTTTATTAGCAGCCATTTATCCAAGGATGAGCGACTTGCAGCAGTTGCAGCCAGCCTTGGAGAGGTTTCAGCAGATAGGGTCAGGTCTATCAGTGATATTCAAGAAATTATTACCGGTACAGTAGGAAGTTTTGGTGAAAATCTTAGCGTGGAACTTAAGGAAATAATTTCATCTAAAGCCAATGAATTTTTACAACCTTGCATTGAAGCCCATCAAACCTCAGTAGAAGATTATTTAAAAAATATTGAGCGTTTATATAATCTATCCGCTACCTTATCTAAAGATCTCCCTGCGCTACGTAATTTACTTTCTGAAAAGAAGATTGAGATCGAGAGGATGGATCTCGATTATCGTATGTCTTATTTAGTAAAAATTGGTGGCTGCTTATTAAAAGAAAAAGCCTTTGATTTGCGTACTAAACCCGAGTATTTGAGTGGATCATTTTTTGAGTTATTAAAACGTGAAGCTATCAAGCATGGCGCCCATTCGCCTGAAATTGAAGATTTACAAACAAGTAATCAGTCCTTGTCTACTTGTCTAAGACAACAAGAGCAAAAATTTGGAGAGCAAAGTATAGTACTAGCCAAAGTAGATGAAGAATTAAGAAATAGAGAAAGACACCTAGAAGAGCAAAATTCTATAGTTACAAGTCTTATTGCGGAGCAGCAGAAGAAAGATAGAATTATTGAGGAGCAAAGCACTAAATTAAATTCGCTTAGCGCTGATCTCAAGAGCGGTGAGGCGACCATCGAGGAGCAAGGCTCTAGATTAGATTCGCTTTCTATTGAGCTGGAAAGCAGAGATAAAACCATTAAGGAACAAGGCGCTACAGTAAAATCGCTGACAGAAGACCTTGAGAGTAGAGATGCAACTATTAAGGAACAAAGCTCTAAATTAAATACGCTTAGCACTAATCTCAAGAGCAGAGAGGCAACTATTGAGGAACAAGGTTCTAGATTAGATTTACTTACCTCTGACCTCCAAAGCAGAGATAAAACTATTAGTGAACAAGGCTCTAGATTAGATTCGCTTTCTATTGAGCTGGAAAGCAGAGATAGAGCCATTAAGGAACAGGGCGCTAAAGTAAAATCGCTGACAGAAGACCTTGAGAATAGAGATAGAACTATTAAGGAACAAAGCTCTAAATTAGAGGCGCTTAGCACTAATCTCGAGAACAGAGAAGCAACTATTGAGGAACAAGGTTCTCAATTAGGATTACTTTCTAAAGAGCTTGAGAGAAGAAATGCAACTATTGCGGATCAAAAGAATCGTTTAGCTAGCACTACTGAGGAATTAGAAGCTAAAAACAGAATCATTGATGAGCAAGCCAGGAAACTGCAAGGTCTTGGTAAAACCTCCGAAGAAGAAAAATCTAATCATGATCTAAGACTTTTGCAAAAACAAAGACTAATAGACCAATTAAACTCTGCAAAAGAAAGAGAGCAAGCTGTTTTAATCACTGCTAAGCTTCTGCCATTCACTATTGAATATCAAAACGAATTATTAGATTCCGCCAAGCAATATAGTCCTGATTTAGAGCAAATCGAATATGGCACCCTCCCCAATATGAAAGAGGATCCAGAAAATCCGGCTAAGAAAGTGGAGTACGATAAAATTGCCGCCAAATTCGCTATTGTAAGCAATTTGAGACATCTGTTAGAGGACAGCAAATCAGAGCCCTTACCCAGCGCACGAGTCAGTAATTTCCAAGCAACACTTCATGATGCCGATGTGGAGCTGAATCTAAAAGCTCATCGCGATGAGGGTTGGGGACGTTTTGCAAAGGCTTGTTTTACCGCCTTAGCAATTACTATAACAGGTGTATTTCCTGGAGTTTTAGGTCTGATAGCTGTTTCTTACTACGCTGATAAAAGTTTTCCCACATTTTTTAAATTGCATAGCAGAGGTGAGAATTATCTAAGGAAATGTGATGCTGCCTTACCTCCTTTTGATACAGCAGAAGAATTGGTTCAAACTGAATCTAGCGAAGGGTTAAGTGTTTCCTCAGCTTAACGGTAGAGTAGCTTGGATGCACCAAGCTACTCTTAAATTCATTGCTCGAATTCCCGCGGCTTGACCGCGGGGCCTATGTAGCTTTAGCCACGGCCAGATCCCACGGTCAAGCCGCGGGAATTCGAGTTTTCTCTGAGATTTCACATTTTTTGTCCCGTACAAAGGTTTTTTATCGATTTATTCAGATGTTGCTTGCAAAAATCAGATTTGTCACAGAGAATGCCTTCTATTGTTGTCAGAAAATTAGCTTATTTTTCTAAGACCAAAATTAATTAAAACAAGTACAAGGGAAGTTATCTAAATCTATGATAAGGACGCTCATTCTAATACTCTGTTTTCTGCTTAGTGCTTGTTTTATGGTCGGACCAGATTATAAAGAGCCGAAAAAAAACGTTGCTGAGCATTGGTTAAAGAACGATCCTACGATTAAACAAGCCCCTGTACGAAATGCCAATTGGTGGAAAGTCTTCCACGATCCTACCCTCACCTCCTTAATCCAGCAGGGCTATCAAAACAATTTAACCATTCAGATCGCAGCAGCAAATGTCTTGCAAGCTAGAGCACAACTCGCCCAATCCGTTGGTGAGCTCTATCCGCAAAAACAGGTTTTGCTTGGCGATCTAACCTACAATCGCATCGGCGGTGGTTCTTTGCAGGGACTTTTACCCTCAAATTTTTACACGGACACACTCGGTGGTTCTGCTAGCTGGGAGCTCGATTTTTGGGGGAAATACCGCAGAGCAATTCGTGCTAATGATGCGACCTTTCTTGCCTCCTTTGCAGGCTATGATAATGCATTGGTTAGTCTTACTTCGGATATTGCTACCAGTTATATCGATATTCGTACCACTGAAAAATTAATACAAATCACTAAAAGAAATATCCAGGTACAGGCCATGGGTCTTCAGATAGCGAAAGCGCGTTATGGTGCTGGTCAAACTAGTTTACTGGATGTCCAACAAGCGCAAACTGAATATTCGCAGACTCAAGCGAGGATTCCACAATTGCTAAGCACCTTGCAGCAACAAAAAGATGCTCTCGGAGTCTTACTTGGAACAACACCTGACAAAGTCGATGCCTTATTGAAAATTAATCACGGGATTCCCCATGCACCAACCTCCGTTGCGGTCGGAATTCCTATAGAAACGCTGGTTAAACGACCTGATATCTACCAGGCGCGTATGGAAGCCGTAGCTCAATCCGAAGCAATTGGAGCAACCAAAGCCGAGTTATACCCTGCCTTTACCTTAGCTGGTACCTTTGCCTTCACCTCCAATACCATTGGCGGCTCTTCACTCGATAATATTTTCCGCTGGTCAAATCGCACCATAACTGCGGGTCCATCATTTAATTGGCCTATCTTAAACTATGGTCAAATAACCAACGCCGTACGCGCCCAGGATGCAGCGTTCCAACAGTCGCTTTTGAATTATCAAAATCTGGTATTAAAGGCGCAGCAAGAAGTACAAGATCATATAACTCAGTTCGTAGAGTCCAAAAGAGCTGAACGCTATCTAACAACTGCCAATAGTTCTGCGATTAAATCAACGCAATTAGCGCTGATTCGCTATAAAGAAGGCGAGGCAGATTTTACCCCGGTTCTTGATGCTGAGCGTCAACAGTTGCAAGTACAAACCGCGCTAACCAACACCCAGGGCGATATTCCCAAAGCCTTGGTTGCTCTTTACCGTTCACTTGGTGGCGGATGGCAGATTCGTAATTGCAATGATATTGTTCCTCTGGAGATGAAGGCGCAAATGGCTGCTAGAACCAATTGGGGATCCTTGCTCAAGCAAGAAAATCATCAGCCGCCCGCTACAAAGGGACAGCAGACAAAACAACTGTATTTACCAAATTGGTGATGAGTATGAATTCTGATAAACAAACAAAAAATCTAAAGCTAATAATCCCTGCCTTGGTTGTTATCCTTTTGGCTTATTGGCTCATTAAGCATTTCTCTACAGAAAGCGCTCCGGCCTTGCCTCTTCCCTCGGTCGTAACCCAAAAACCTGTGACAAAGAATATTGCAGAATATGTTACTCAGACCGGCAACATGGTTGCCTTTAACTCTGTTAATTTGGTTGCCAGGATTAAGGGCTATCTTGAAGCAGTTGAGTTTACCGACGGCTCTTTTGTCAAAAAAGGTAAGGAATTATTCATTATTGAACCCCAGCCCTATCTTGAACAATTGAAAGAAGCTCAAGCTACAGTAGTTGCGCAGAAAGCATCTTATGACTACACCAAAACCGAATATGAGCGTCAGCAACGAATGTATAAGCAAAATGCTACCTCGCTCAACAATGTCCAAAAATGGTCATCAAAAACTATTGAGACACAGGCGCAAATTGCCGAAGCGGTAGCCAATGAACAAGTTGCTGCTATTAACTACAGTTATACCCATGTTTTGGCCCCCTTCGATGGTCGAATTGGTCGCCATCTTGTTGATGCCGGAAATTTAGTTGGCAATGGCGAAGCAACCGCTCTGGCAACGATCGAGCAAATCGACCCTATCTATGTGTATTTCAACTTGAATGAGTTGGATTTAATCAAAGTCCGCGCAGCAGCTCATGACGCAGGTTTTAGCGCTGCTGACATTAATAAAGTGCCTGTTTTTGTGAAAATGCAAAGTGAACAGGATTTTTCCCATCAAGGGCAGCTGGACTTCGTCAATACCGGTCTTAATGCTTCAACAGGTACCATAGAATTCAGAGCCCTCTTAAAAAATAAAGACCACAAACTTCTCCCAGGGCTCTTTGTGCAGGTTCGCATCCCCATTAGCAGAAAGACCGCACAATTAACGATTCCCGATACAGCAATTCAATATGACCAAATTGGCCCTTATGTATACACCCTTGAGAAAGATAATTATGTCAAGCTAACCCGTGTAACCCTTGGCACCTTAGAACAGGATACACGTGCCATTCTTAAAGGGCTTAGTCCACAAGATGAGGTTATTGTTTCTGGGGTTCAGAATGCTACTCCTGGCAATCAGGTCGCACCAGTTAAAGATGGGAATAAACAACAATGATTTCCGAATTTTTTATTGAACGCCCAGTACTGGCTAACGTAATTGCGTTATTTCTAGTCTTTTTAGGGGCAATTGCAATCTATATTTTGCCTGTTTCGCAATATCCAGCAATAGTTCCACCAACAATCCAGGTGACGACCACTTATCCAGGAGCTGATGCGAAAACCCTGATTAAAACAGTAGCCCTCCCCATTGAGCAACAGGTCAATGGCGTGGAAAACATGATCTATATGCAGTCAACAAGTACTAATAGCGGTGCTTATACACTTATTGTAACTTTCGCTATCGGAACTGACCTCAATTTCGCACAAATGCTGGTGCAAAACCGGGTACAGGCAGCTATGGCGCAATTGCCGATGCAAGTGCAGCAACAAGGTGTTTTAGTCCAACAAAAGTCAACAGCAATTTTGCAATTCATCACCCTTACCTCTGAACATGATGAGTACGATGGATTATTTCTTAATAACTACGCGACCATTAACATGCAGAATGAGCTCGCGCGCTTACCCGGTGTGGGTAATGTTGTGATCTTTGGTTCTGGCTCTTATGCGATGAGGATCTGGCTTGATCCCAAGAAAATGTATATCTATGGCTTAAATCCTAGTGACGTGTTGCAGGCTATCAGCCATCAGAATAAGGAAATATCAGCCGGACAAATTGCTGCCCCACCGACAGCAGGTCTTCAACCCTTACAATTGACTGTTAATGTCCCAGGCCAACTTTCAAACCCAGAAGAGTTCGAAGACATTATTGTTAAAACCGTTAGCACACAGTCTAATCAATCAGCAAATCAGAGCACCACTGCACAGGTTGTACGTGTCCGTGATGTTGGCCGTGTGGAACTTGGCTCCTCAAATTACAGCATGCTTGCTAATTTAAATAATAAGCCAACAGCTGCCATTGGGATCTACCAGCTTCCAGGGGCAAATGCCTTAGAGGTTGCTAATGAGGTGAAGAACACTGTAGCTAAGATGGCTAAAAAGTTCCCTCCTGGCCTGAAATACGACATACCCTTTGATACAACTATCTTCGTAAAAGCCTCGGTCAGTGAAGTGTACTCGACCCTTTTCGAGGCCGGCATTTTAGTGTTGATCGTAATCTTGGTCTTTTTACAAAATTTCCGTGCCACTCTGGTCCCTGCCACAACTGTACCCGTGACAATTATCGGGGCATTTATTGCAATGTTAGCCCTAGGCTTTAGTGTTAATTTATTAACCCTGTTTGCCCTGGTGCTCGCTATTGGTATTGTTGTCGACGATGCTATCGTTATTGTTGAAGGGGTTTCTCAACATATTGAACGTGGAATACCTCCCAAAGAGGCAGCCATCGAAACAATGAAAGAGCTCATTGGTCCCGTGCTTGGTATTACCCTGGTGCTTATGGCTGTATTTGTGCCTGCAGGCTTTATGCCAGGACTAACTGGCGCCATGTACGCTCAATTTGCCCTAGTCATAGCTGCAACAGCCTTTATCTCCGCTATTAACGCGATGACTTTGAAGCCAACCCAATGTGCTTTGTGGTTAAGGCCAATCGATCCCAATAAAAAGAAAAATGTCATTTTCCGAGCCTTCGACAGAATTTATAACCCAATTGAAGAACGCTATGTTGGTTTTATTAGTAAACTTGTTCACAAAAGTGGCCCCGTTTGTTTGCTCGGCGTTTTCCTGATTTTTGTTGCAGTCTTTGGTCTAAGCCATGTACCAACTGGTTTTATTCCTTTAGAAGATCAGGGCTATCTAGTTTTAAATGTCGTTTTACCCGATGGCGCAACGCTGGGACGCACTGACAAGGTTATGAGAGATCTGAGCACAAAGATATCTACGGTACCAGGCATTGCAAATGTGATTGCTATTGATGGGGTTTCCTTACTGGATAACAACACTCCCCTGGCTAATGCCGGTGTCTTATATGTCATGTTTAAGGATTGGAGTGTCAGGGGCAAAGGTGAAGACTTAAAATCACTCTATATGAAACTGAATGCAATTGGCGCCAAGACACTTGATGCGAAGGTCTCCGTTGTGGTTCCCCCCCCTATTCAAGGCTTGGGCCTTTCTGGCGGTTTTCAAATGCAGGTTGAATTGCAGGATGGTTCCTTTGATTACGCCAAACTCCAGGATGCAACCGACCAGCTTATTATTCAAGGAAACCACCTACCCGAGATGCAAAGGCTATTAACCTCGTTCCGTGCCTCCGTGCCACAGGTGTCTGCCCCGATCAATCGCACCAAAGCTGAATCTTTGGGCGTAACCTTGGGTGATGCCTTTGACACCTTACAAACCTATCTTGGTTCAACCTACGTCAACTTGTTTACCAAATTTGGTCAGGTATTTCAGGTTTATGTTCAAGCTGAGCCTTCAACTCGTATGACCATTAATGATGTCCGTAATTTTTATGTAAAAAATAGTTTCGGTGAAATGGTGCCGATTGGAACACTAACTGAAATTAATCCAGCAAGAGGACCAGCAATTATCTCTCTTTATAATCTCTATCCTTCTAGTCTTATTAATGGGATGTCCGGCGCTGGTTTCAGTACAGGGCAATCCATTCAAGCACTTGAGCAGTTAGCCAAGAAATTCTTACCCTCAGGCATGTCTTTTGAATGGACCAGTACCGCCTACCAGGAAAAGATTGCTGGTAATATGAGTTACTACATTTTTCTTTTATCACTCATCCTTGTCTATATGATTTTGGCAGGTCAATATGAAAACTGGCTTACTCCCTCCTCCATTCTACTTAGCGTACCCCTTGCACTCATTGGTACAGTCATCGCTCTGCTCTCACTCGGACTGGCGAATAATATGTACACACAAATTGGTATCTTGCTGCTAATCGCCTTGGCTGCAAAAAATGCTATTTTGATTGTTGAAGTAGCGCGTGAGCAAAGGGAAATCCATAACAAATCCGTTATTGAAGCCGCCGTTCTCGGAGCAAAAACCCGCTTCCGACCAATTCTTATGACCTCCTTTGCCTTTATTATGGGAGTGATGCCCTTGGTATTTGCGACAGGAGCCGGTGCCAATGCTCGTCACTCTATCGGGATAGCTGTTTGCAGTGGAATGATAGCTTCAACCTGCCTTGCCGTCGTTTTTGTGCCAGTTTTTTATGTTTTAATACAAACCTGGCAGGATAAAAGACGGACGAAAAAAAACGCGGCTGAATAATCTGCGTTTTTCATTTGATATTAATGAGAAGGGCAAAATCAGGCTCCCCTCACCTCCCTCTACCATTAATGGAATACCTACGTCATGTCGAACGTAGAGAGACATCTCCTGATGTGTGGCACTGTGCTTAGCTGAAATAGTTTCCCGACAAAACCTTTCCTTGACTTAACGCCACGGCGATGAGAGGGGATAAATGCGCATGAGCAGGACCATTTATTATAAAGAATCATGCAGCAGCCAGGTTCAAATCCTCACCAAATTCCTTGGGTAAATGCCTCAAAATAACAAACAAGGAAACTAAGGCGCAAAAGCAAACATAATAGGCAATCATCAGATTATTGAAATGGTTTATCAACCAAGTATTAATCGCCGGGGAGAATCCCCCTACCAGAGCCATAGAAATGTTATAACCAATTGAAATACCCGTGTAACGCCCTTTACCTGGAAACATTTCGGCCATCACAACTGGGGTTACTGCCTGCTCTGCACTATAAAAAATAACCAAGGGTATTAAGACCCACCAGGCTGGACATTGCTGTAAAAACCAAAAACTAGGTATTGCAAAAATCAAATAGCCCAGGATTGAGAAAACTAAGATGTTTTTTCTGCCGACTCTATCTGAAAGATAAGCAAATAGCGGCACAAATAGTAAGGAAAAAACAATGAATATAGTCTGCATTTGATAGGCTTTATTCAGTGGGACATTTAAAAACTCATGCAAATAGGTTGATAAATACCCCATCAGCGTATAGCTGCCGCAGGCGCTGATAAATAACAGTAAAATAATATGAATAATTCGCTTAGATTCCTTAGTTAAAACATAAACAAAAGGAACATAGCGCTCATTAATATTTTGCTGCAGCTGCAAAAAAGTGTCCGATTCAGCAAGATCGCGTCTTAACCATAAGCCCATAACCCCCAATAAGCCGCCAGAAATAAATAGAACCCGCCAACCATAAGAGGCCAAAAGCTCATTACCAAACAAGTTAGAAAAAATCGCACAAGCAACAATTGCCGACAAAACTCCGATATTTGAACCATTATTTGTCATGCTACTGATAAATGCTCGATGCTTCGCATTTGCTGACTCAGATAAATAAATCATAGAACCAGCGAATTCCCCACCAATACAAAAACCTTGTAACAAGCGACAAACTACTAATAAAACTGGGGCTAGCAAACCTGCTTGTTGATAAGTTGGCAGAAAACCGGTTAGCACCGATGAAATAGACATAAGGAGAATAGTAAATTTTAGCGTTTTTGCACGACCATAGCGATCACCTAGATGCCCTAAAACAATCGATCCCAGAGGGCGTACAATGAAACCCGCCGCAAAAACAAGCATAGTAGCCAACAGGCTCGTTATTGGGTTTTGTGCAGGGAAAAAAAGATTGGCAATAATAGGAGATAAATAAGCAAATAAACTAAACTCATACCACTCAAGCGCATTACCGATGATACAAGCAAAGATATTACGGTATTTATTCATGTTCTTGGTCTAAAAATCGGTTGGGACATAGAATAATAAACTAGCTGGGATTTCTAATCATCAATATGGGAAGTTTTTTTGAATAAGGCTCTCCCAAACGTATCCGTTCAGGGGGCTTGCTTGAACCTTGGTGAAAGTTTGGATTTGATCGCAGGTTGCGAGAAAAACAGACTTTCTGTGAATAGGGCGTGAACGCTTACTCCCAAACTGCGCTCAGAATTAATGAGCGTTTAGACTCTCAGCAATTAGCGTGCTGATTTCTAAGGGGGTTGGTTTTGTAGAGCCGTAATAAATAAAAACAAGGTCTTGAGTTATCCCTGGTACAATATCATCGGCGTTTGGTTCATAGAGTATACGTACAGGATGAGTTTGATCCTTATTGATCCAATACCCAGAAAGCCCGAACTTCTCACCTGATTTGACTTTAGCACCCCTAGACGAATAGTCCATTATTGTTATCCCTTAACTATGAACCCTTCTAAAAGTTTAGCTCTAAATGGCTACAGAGTTTAAATTTATTAAAAAATAATTAATTTTACTATTTCATGGCTAATTAAATATTTGTTTAACTGACAATTGATCTTTATCTCATGAAAAATCAAATATTTATAGATCAAAGACGCTAGCCTAGACGCCTTTATAAATATTTTTTTTTAATATTTTTTTAATTTTAAAATATTACTATTTTTAAGCGATATTAAAAAAATTCCTTAAAAACAAACAAGCTTAGAAGAAAAATTTATTTTTTATACTTATTTATTAAATTCAAATAACTCGATTTTTTCAATCCACATAGCCGTACCTCCAAACCCAATAAAAATTTTCACAACAATAGAAAATAAATTATTTTTCATGATGTTATAAAAATTACACCGCACAACACATGCGCATTATTAGGATAAATATAAAATTTATATTGTTAATTTAATGGATTTTTCACAGCAACATATGATAAATATTAATTGATTTAGCGACTTTATTTTTTTGATTTTGCGCTTAAAATTGATAGTCTAGTAGCGGAAATATTAACAACCTTTGTTTTATTAAATTTAAGTATTTTTTTATGTTTTTTATATTTAAATTTACAGGTTACACATTTTAGGTATCGATAAAATTGAACTCAAATAAATTAATTGGAGAAAGGATTAAAAGCGCCAGGATGCAACTGGGATATTCACGTCGGGAATTTGCTGAAAAATCGAACTTTTCCGCTGCGACTATTCAAGCCTGGGAAGATGGCAAATACTCAATCCCTCAGAAAAGCTTGGCCAAATATGTTGACGCACTATTCAAGGTAGGCCTTATTACAAATACTGAGTGGTTCATTACTGGCGAAGGTTTAGCCCCCCGCCCAGCCAATAAAGTGTCAGCTGATGACATAGATGACGCGAAATTGTATCTTTCAAAAGAAGAGTCATTACTTCGTGAAATCAGCTTTTTCGAAAAAGAAAATGAAAACGCTATTATTATGTCGGTTACTGACGATTCCATGCTTCCATTTTTTGAAATTGGTGATTATGTTGCAGGAAAAATTGTTTCCGGACAAAAGGCCCATAATTTTGTCAATTGCTTATGTATTATTACAGTTACTTCAGGGGAAACTTATATAAGAAAATTAAGACCCGGCTCTAAAGACGAGCACTTTAATTTAATTTCGACCAATATAGATACCAATGTAAATCCGGCATTTTTAGTCGACTGTAAAATACATAAAATTGCCAAGGTTACCTGGCATAGAAAAGCAGAAATTGCATTAAGTTGAACAAGTTATTTTTTGCTAGCACAATGCACTAAGCTGCGCAGGTAGATAGCTATAAAATTCTTGCTTGAACATTGTTCAAAATATGAGAAAAAATAGATATTCTATGAGCGATATTTTTTCAATAACTCAGCCCAAAGAGATCTCCTAATGCGAGCACAAAACCACATTAAGGAGATCCTTCACCTTGTTAAAGATGACGGCACCTAGACTTATTGAGAAGTTATCCTGATATTTTCTATCTATCTGATATTCAAAATAAATCTATTTCATACTAAGATTAGGCACCGCAAATGTTGTAGCTGGCAAAATGAACTTTACACGCACGAGCAAAAAAGAAATTGTTGCATGGATACTTTATGATTTTGCCAGTGCACCCTATTTTGTTGTCATTCTTACCTTTGTCTTTGCTACCTATTTTTCGAAATCAATTGCAAACAATGTCATAGAGGGCACCGCTTTATGGGGCTATACCACTTCAGCTTCTGCCCTGCTTATTGCAATAGCAAGCCCAATTCTTGGAGCCATAGGTGATTATGGTGGGCATCATAAACGCTGGCTCTACAGCTTTACCTATTTAGGAATATTAACGACCGCTTGCTTATGGTTCGCCTACCCCAACCCAAGCTCTATTTTTTATAGTTTGCTTTGCATTTTTATTAGTAATTTTGCTCTTGAGGTTGCCACTGTATTTTATAACGCCTATCTACCAGGGATTGCCCCAAAAGCCTATTTAGGTCGTATCTCTGGTTGGGCTTGGGGTAGCGGCTATCTGGGTGGAATTATTTGCCTAATTATTGCCCTTTACGTTTTAATTGAAGGAAGCCTTGGAACTTGGTTAGGAAGAGAAACTCTTGCCAATGTACGGGCTGTTCCTCTGTTAGTGGCAATTTGGCTAATTATTTTTAGTTTGCCCCTATTATTTATTCAAACACCAGAAGAACCTAAGCTTGGTGCCCGCTCAGCAATAAAAAAGGGGCTTCAGGAACTTATTTTGACTTTAAGAGGCTTACCTCAACGAAGAAGCCTTCTTTTATTTTTAATTTCTCGCATTATCTACATGGATGGTCTGAATACTGTGTTTGCCCTAGGCGGGATCTACGCTGCCGGAACCTTTAAACTCTCTGTCTCTGAGGTTGTCTTGTTTGGCATAATCATTAATCTCACAGCAGGCATCGGTGCAGGCATCTTCGCGTGGATTGATGATTGGATTGGCTCCAAGAAGACCATTCTTATCTCCCTGCTTTGTTTGCTATTCACTTATTGTTTTTTGCTTAGCGTAGAATCTGTCCAGCTATTCTGGGTATCTGCCCCGATTCTAGGTATCTTTGTCGGACCAATTCAATCTGCAAGCCGCACCTTTCTCTCTCGTTTAGCTGAACCGGAAGAAATTACCCGAATGTACGGTTTGTATGCTTTAACTGGCAAAATTACCAGCTTCTTAGGCCCCTTATTAGTCGGCATCTTCACCTCTGTCTATAATAGCCAACGAGTAGGAATGGCTGTTTTAATTCCCTTCTTTCTTGTAGGGGGCGGTATTCTTCTATTCGTTAATGAATAGCGGTTGTTGAGATATAATATTGCACTGTGTTCACATTCATGACAATATACCGTTCCTCCTGATGCTTTCGGTCTTAAACTATGTTGAAACAACTTGTTACCCTCTCTTTGTTTACCCCGACTCTAATTCTCGCAGCAACCCCAATTGAGCTTTACCAAGCACCACTAAGCAGCTTAAATAAGTTTAACCTGATTGATAGAACGCAAAATTCCCCTGCTTTAAGGGCTCTAGCTACGCCAGAAAATAATGTCTTACAGTCTTTAAACCAGACCAAAGTTGGCAACAATACAGTAGTTCGCTACCAACAACTCTATAAAGGGATTCCAGTAGTTGGTTCGCAGGTAACCGTTGTAAAAAACAACAATCCCGGCCTCAAAGCACAGGCCAATTCGCAGGTGAATGGGCATCTGCTTGATGAAATTAAGATCGATATTAAACCCGCAATTTCCAAACAGTCTGCCATTGATTTAGCAAGGAAAGCTTACTTCAGCCTACATCCCCAGGCAGCTACTACAGCAGAGCTATCACAGTTACAAATCAGACCAAACGATAATGGTGAGCTTATCCTAAGTTATCTTGTATCCTTTAAAACCACAAAATCCGATGAAAAACCAGTCTGGCCATTCTTTGTTATTGATGCGCATACAGGCGCCCTGCTAAAGCAATGGAATAACGTTAAGAATTATATGGATACAGGTCCTGGAGGGAATGAGAAAGTCCATGAGTACTGGTACGGCAAAGATGGTTTACCGGCACTAAATGTTCATCAAAATGGCCCCTACTGCCTAATGGAAAGCAAAGAGGTCAGATTAGTTAATCTGAACTCAAAATGGGATTGGAATAATAGCCTCCTGGCTCCCTTTAAATACCCTTGCAATAACAATACCGAAGAATCCATAAACGGCGCCTATTCTCCAACCAATGATGCCTATTATTTTGGCCATGTAATAGTTGATATGTACAGAAAATGGTATGGCGTTAATGTCTTGCAATACCCCACTGGTGCACCGATGCAACTTATCATGCGCGTTCATTTCGGCCAGTACTATGACAATGCATTTTGGGATGGCGAAGCGATGTCTTTTGGAGACGGCGAGGAATTATATCCACTTGTTTCTCTAGATATAGCAGGCCATGAGGTAACGCATGGATTTACCGAGCAACACTCTAATCTTGAGTACCATGATCAGCAAGGCGCGCTTAATGAATCCTTATCAGATATGGCCGGTCAAGCAGTACGAGCCTACTTATTAGAAACTAGCCCTGCCCTCTATAACAAAGCCCATTTAGTGCCTAATGAAATCACCTGGGGTGTTGGCGAAACCGTGGTAAGAGACCAGTTCGGTACTGCGATCCGCTTTATGGACCAACCCTCTCAAGACAATGAGTCTGCTGATTGTTTAGATAAAAATTTAGCAAAACGTTCGGGTGCAACCTGCAAAATTAGCTATAACGAATTAATTGCCTATGCCAATCGAGAGATCCCAGATCCGGAGGAGAGAGAAAGCTATATAGTCCACACTGCAAGTGGTGTATTCAATAAAGCCTTTTATCTACTTTCACAAAAAATTGGAATTAGAAAAGCTTATCATGCAATGGCTCTGGCCAATATCAAATACTGGAACAGCAATACTGATTTTAAATCTGGAGCCTGTGGAGTGCTACATGCTGCATATGAACTACAACTTGATACCAATCCGGTTATAACAGCCTTCAACCAGGTTGGAGTTGAAACTTCACACTGCTAAATAAGATGTGGCTTGGATGCAGCGCAGAGAAATCCGGGAATTCGGAGCCACTGATCCCGGATTGTAATAGGTCTCATCCCCCGCCTCTTATCAAGGTTTCATTTAAATTCACTACGTTGGGATTTCGCTTTGCTATAGACTCCACGTTCAAGCCGCGGAATTTCGCTGCGCTGGATCCAGACTACATTTCTTTTCCCCTTAGTTCACTGCGCCGATTCTAATTCAATATCATTCACATCGATTAACATACTAGTATGCTGATGCCCAGTCTTTGCTAAAACAATTTCACCAGACACAATGACTTTTTTCCCTAGCAAGGCTCTCTGGCTATCATATTGCTCTGGTTTAAGCATTAACTGAAATCGGGAACAGCTTTCTCCTAGCCTTGAGAGGGTCTTAGTTTTTAGGTCATAACCTTCGCCACAATAGGGCTTTAGGGTATTCAAAACCCAATAAACTTCAGGTTTATCACCCTTCTCAATACTTTCATAATTCGGTTGACCAGGAAAAGTCACAGAAACCAGTTTCCCCATCAACTGCACATGGCTTCCTTCAATAATACATTCATCAATATTGGGTGAATTAGTAGAGCCTGCGAATAGATGACAACTAAATAGAGCGGCGCTCAGGTAAGTTAAATATCTCATTAGAAATCCCGCCGTTAATTCTGAATTATGAATAGATTTATTAATTGTAATAAAAATATTTCTATTATGACAAACCGCTTTCCATTTTAGATTCCAGATGTTGCATAATAGATCTATTAGGTGTTTAATAGTTCTACACCCATTGACGGAGTAAAGGAATGCCAGTCAGTAAAGAATGTCTTACATTATTTCGCAAATTTATGGATAACTATCAAACTCAGGGCCGAAGCGATCGACATTATCAACAACTCTATGCTCGCCTAGGTGACTTTCACCAATCCATGACTGAAAATCTCAAAAGACTCAAAGACGAATTAGTTTTTTCCTTCATAAATAACACCTCTGTCTTATTAAAGGATGAGGACCCACTTTTCCTTGAATGCTGCCATAATTTTACCAGCGCTTACCTTCAGGAAACATCTCAGTTGGATTCCCTTGTTGATCAGTATTTAAATGTTGTAACAAAGATCGAATTTTTATCTTCATCTGAAACCCAAAGCACATCAACCTCTAGTGAATCAATGTCGCGCTCATCCTTTTTTATTGAATTAAATGCTGCTATTGCAGCACGTCAGAAAAGAATGAGTGTAGAAGATGAGTCAAGAAGCGACCATGACCAGGTGCTTGGACAATAAGGTGGGCTGAGGGGCTTAGAACAAGGCTTTTAAACCCCTCACGTTAATGATAGCTTTTCATCTAAGTTAACTCTCAAAACGCAGCTCCTATGACTTATCTATTACTGAAATATATACACATCATCAGCTCAACCTTCTTATTTGGAACAGGTTTGGGCAGTGCCTTTTACATGTGGCGAGCAAATCAAACTAACAACATGCAAGCTATGCTATTTGCGACCAAAAATGTTGTTATTGCTGATTGGATCTTCACAACCCCTTCTGTGATTATTCAGCCACTTAGCGGCTTAGGGCTAGTACATATACTGCATTATCCCCTGACAGCAAAATGGATACTTTGGTCACTTTGTTTGTATGTTTTAGCTGGCGCCTGCTGGTTGCCAGTAGTTTGGTTGCAAATAAAAATGCATAAATTCCTGGAAAATGCCATCGACAATAATCTTGCTTTACCAACTACCTATTACCGCTATGAAAGAATTTGGTTTATCCTTGGCTGGCCTGCGTTTATTGCAGTCTTGGTCATTTTTTATTTGATGGTCTTTAAACCAATGTAAGTGGAAAAATAATGATTCAATACAACTTTTCAAACGATGATTATGAGATTGTAAAATTTACTAATCAAATCGACCCGCGCCTTCACGTTCGCCCTATGTATTTTGAACTTGGTTTTAGTCCTGAGACCACAATCTATGGGAGAACCGCGGTGCTTAAAGGGCTCATGAAAGCCCTGGCTCTTATTCCGCAAGAATACGGCTTGTTGATCTGGGATGTGTATCGACCAAGGGCTGTACAAGCCGCGCTCTTTAACTGGATGCACAAAGAGATTCAAATAAAGTATCCCCACTTAACAGAGGCTGAGCTCTTTGAAGAAACCAAAAAATATGTCGCCCTCCCTGCCGAGATTGGCAATGACTATTGCTCTCCCCATCTTAGCGGTGGCGCTATTGATTTAACATTATGTGAAGCGGATAGCGGAAGAGAGTTAGATATGGGAACTCCCTTTGATGACTGCAGTGAACGCGCCCATCTTGGCTATTTTAGCCAGAAAAGTCATTTATCCCCTGCTGAAAAAGAAATTAAAAAACGGCGAGAATTGCTTCGTTCTACTATGGAATCAGTCGGTTTTACCTCTTATCAATACGAGTGGTGGCATTTTGATATTGGCAATTTCTTTTGGAGCCAGAAACTTGGCTGTGCTGAGGCCTTTGGCCCCTTATTTGGGGATAAGGAATGGCCGTCGTCCTAAATTGGGTATATACTTGCCGACCACAATTTATTGAGTGTATAACCAATGCTCGGCTATCAACATGGATATCATGCAGGTAATTTTGCTGATGTCCTTAAACATCTGACCTTAACCCGCTTACTCAGCTATATGCTTAGCAAAGAAAAACCGCTTTTCTACTTAGAAACCCATTCAGGCCGAGGAAGCTATGATTTAAAAGATAGTCAAGCTCTTAAAACGGGAGAGCATCGCGAAGGCATCAGTTTACTCTGGCAGCAAAAAGACAAGTTAGCTGCGGTTTTTACACCCTATTTACAGCTCATTAAACAGCTCAATAAAACTGGGGAATTACGTTTTTACCCAGGCTCCCCTTCTATTGCTATTGAGATGTTACGGGAAATAGACCGCTTATATTGTTGCGAACTACATCCTCGTGAATTTGAGCTCTTGCAAAAATTACCTCATTCAGGCAAACGAGTATTCTATAGTCACAGCGACGGTTTGACCGGCCTTGGTTCTTTGCTTCCCCCTACTGAGCGTCGCGGATTGATTTTTATGGATCCTTCCTTTGAAGTAAAAACCGATTATAAACAAATACCTAATGCAATTAAATCAGCCTATCAGCGCTTTTCAACCGGTGTCTTCTGCCTTTGGTATCCCATAATTGATAAACGCCTGCATGAACAGCTAGTACGAGGGATGACCTCTGTTGCGGCCAAAGAAGCTTTGCGTATTGAGTTCTATTTAACAAGCGCAATCCAGTCGGGAATGACAGGTTGTGGTTTGTGGATTATAAACCCGCCCTATACTCTTGCTGAGGAAATGAAAATTATTCTTGAGCAATTACGCAACCTCTTTAACCCAGGCATTTCGTCCTATCTAGTAGAAAAGGTGACTGCCAGATAGGCTACACTTAGCTTAAAGGCAGTTAGGGATAAGGAATTCAACGCTATGCATGTCCAACCAATACGCGCATTTTACGATAATTACATTTGGCTAATCATTAATGAAAAAACACAACAGGCGCTTTGTGTTGACCCTGGTGATGCACAGCCTGTTCTTAGTTTTTTGGACAATGAAAAACTAAGCCTGAACGCAATATTACTAACCCACCATCACAATGATCATGTCGGTGGCACAGTTGACCTTCTTCAAAACAATCCAACAATTCCAGTTTATGGTCCCCAGGACTCTCGTATACCTCAGGTGACCCATATATTGCGCGATGGTGATGTTTTAACCATAGAAACCTGTGAATTCAAAATATTGAGTACTCCAGGCCATACCTCAACCCATATCAGTTATTATGAACCGCATCATCACTGGCTTTTTTGCGGAGACACCTTGTTTTCTGCTGGATGCGGACGAGTATTTGATGGAACTCTTGAGGAATTACACCAATCCTTACAAAAGCTTAAAAATTTACCCGAAGAAACCCAGGTATTTTGTGCTCATGAATACACAAGTAGGAATCTACAATTCGCAACTAGAGTCGAACCTGAGAACTTGGATATTCGCCGCTATGCGCATCGGTTATTAACTAGAGAACACCAATGTTCTTTACCCTCAAGTATCGCCGTCGAGAAAAAAATTAATCCCTTCTTAAGGACAGAATCTTCGGAAGCTCAAACCTATGCAAAGCAAAGGGGTTGCAAAAGCTTAGACTCCTTATCTGTTTTCGAACAAATTCGAGCCGATAAAGACCAGTTCTGAGGGTTTTAGGGTATGTTTGAATCTTGGTAAAAGTTTGGATTTTCGCTCAAAATGCCCCAAATCCAAACTTTCGGTGAATAAGGCATGAAAGCTATGGGTTTATTGCCTGAGCTTTATTTAGTACACTGTCGCACCCCTTCTCGAGAAATAGGCTTTTTAGATTGAAGTTTAGACCTTTAGGTTTTTTTCTTTTGCTTTTGAGCCTTTACCTGTTTTCAACTAGCCTCTATTCGCGCACGTCCCCTGATGTTTGGGATGTTATACGTAGTCAGCTTGTATTAAACCATGAGGCCAGCCGTCCTGAAGTGCAGGCACAGATTCGCTGGTTTCTTGGCCATCCTCATTTTCTACAAAAACTAGCCCTGGCCGAACCCTATATTTATCATATTATTACTGAAGTAAGGCGCAAAAAATTACCTGGTGAACTCGCTCTTTTACCGATGATTGAAAGTGCCTATGACCCCTTTGCCTACTCTACAGTAGGTGCCGCAGGCCTATGGCAATTTATGCCTGCGACTGGAAGTCATTGGGGATTAAAACAAGATTGGTGGTTTGATGGACGACGGTCGATTCCCTCTTCCACAGAGGCTGCTCTCAAATATCTTAATTATCTAGGCCGTTATTTTGATGGTAATTGGTTACTTGCTATTGCAGCCTACGATGCTGGAGAAGGAGCGGTTTCCAGGTCAGTAAAAAGCAGTGGGCAAGCATCTTATAATACTAACTTTTGGACACTCTCCCTGCCAAGTGAAACAAAAACCTATGTCCCGCGTTTGTTGGCTCTTGCTGAAATTATCAATCACCCGCAACGTTATCACCTTAACTTACCAGAAATTCCCCACGCCCCTTACTTCACAGAAGTTGATGTTGGCAGCCAGATAGACCTCAGCAATGCAGCTAAGCTTGCCGGCATTTCTTATCGGGATCTCATTAAATTAAACCCTGGTTACAATCGCTGGGCTACAGCCCCTTATAAGCCCTTTAAGCTGCTTATACCGACAGATAAGGTGCTTAGTTTCAGCCGTAATCTTGCTAACGTCCCTGTCGAAAAACGTGTCAGTTGGACACGTCATACAGTCAGAAATGGTGATACCTTAGGCTCCATTGCGCATGCCTATTTCACCACTGCGAAACTTATTCAAGAGCTTAACCAATTAAAAACAGACAAATTGCACCTAGGCCAATCTTTACTACTACCAAGCAGCAAAAATTTGTCTGTGCCAGTCATCAGGCATCCTGCTCCGATCATTGAAGAAGCTGATCGACCAGCAAGTTATCAGACTTATAAAGTCATTCATATTGTTCAACCAAGCGATACTTATCAGGTATTAGAGAGGAAATATAACGTCTCCGCTGCTAGTATTCGCAATTGGAACAGAATGGAAGCTAATGCCTCCTTACCAACTGGCGTTCAACTCATTATTTGGAAACGTACGGTACAATATGGCTTATATACCGTTCAGACCGGCGATAGCCTAAATACAATCGCCAAGAGAAATAATACTGATCCTCAGACCCTTAACCGGTTAAACCCAGGGATTAATACTAAGATGTTGAAACCTGGTCAAAGATTGGTAATTGGTTAGATCAATTGTAATAGGTCAGCCCTATCATCCCAACGCAACATCATCCAGAGCGCAGCGAAGGATCTCCGGGATTAGCACTGTGCCACCTTCAGGAGATCCTCTGCTGCGCTCTGGATGACGTAGTGCTGAGACAAGGAGGGATGTGGCCTATTACGATCAATTTACCTATAAATTGTTGCTATTGCTCCGATCAGGCTAACTGGCTCCATCCTTCTTCGAAATAAATTGACTAACCAATTCCTGCATTAAGTTTAAATGAACTGGCTTTGAAACAATCTTATCCATTCCCGAGACTTCTAAAGCATCAGCCTCATCAAGGCTATGAGTTGTTAATCCTACAATCGGGGTATGATCTTTGTGCTCAGCTTTTTCCCAACCTCTGCTGGCTCGAGCAAGCTCTGCCCCAGAACTGCCCGGTAGTTCAACATCAGTTAGAATCAAATCATAATCCCGCGATTTGATTAATTTTAAAGCACTCTCAAGATCTGTTGCAGAAGAAAAGTTGCAACCTGTCTGCATAGCAAGTGTTTCAATAAAACGTAAGGCGACAATATTGGCTTCAACGAGCAAGATATGTGGCAAGTTAGTTGAGGTAGCAGCATCAAAAATCGCTATGTTCTCCGCCACTGCCTGCTCAAGCTCAGGTTGTGATTCAGGACTTTCAATATTTGCTACCTTCAATGGCAAAGTAAAATAAAAGATTGAGCCCTTGGATAGCTCGCTCTCTAGTCTAATTTCCCCACCTAAAAGCCCTACATAATTTTGTGCAACATGCAAACCCACCCCATGACCGCCATGCTCATCATGATAAGCTGGATTTACTCGGAAGAAACGGTCAAAAACTTTGGTTTGCAATTCCTGACTAATACCAATACCTGTATCTTCAACACTAAATTTCAGTTGAACATATTCCTTATCATCGACAACAACCTCTATCTTAAGCTTGACAGTCCCTTTGGCTGTAAATTTGATCGCATTACCAACAAGATTTAATAAAGCTCGGTATAACTTTGCCCCATCAGTAATTAGTTTTCCTGGTACGGCCTCATCAATTTCTAAGGTTAAATCTAAGTCTTTTATTTTTACGCTGGGCAAGACAAGATTAATAATTCCATGAATACTTTTGCGTAAATCGAAAACCTCTTCATTGAGATCATTTTGATTGGGCTGGTCTTCAGAAACCACCTGCAAAACCCCATTTAACAATTCTAAAAGTTGCTTACCACTTTCTTTTATCCAATGAGCATATTGTTTATCTTCTTGGTTATAAATTTTATTTTCTAAAAGCTGCGCCAAGCCAACGATACCACTTAAGGGGGTATGAATATCGTGGCTCACATTTGCGATAAACTCAGTCTTCGCATAGTTAGCAACTTCTGCCGCCTCTTTTGCACGACGAAGAGCTGCTTCCATTTTTTTACGCTCAGTAATATCAATTGAAACGCCGAGAACACCAATGATTCCACCATTTTTGTCTCTAAGAGGGGTTTTCTGGGAAAAATAAATTGCAAGACCATTAGCCATTACTGCATATTCTTCTGCGGTATGAGGCATTCCGGTATCCATGACTAAATCATTAAGCCTATTGAGCTCTTCTGCTTGATCCTTCCAAAGCATGTCATAATTGGTCTTACCAACAATATCTTTTCTTGAGTTTAATTTTGCATCCCTGGCTTGCAAGTCATTGCAACCTAAGAACACATTATTTTGGTCTAGCCAATAAACATGACCCGGCAGCACCGCAAGAATGTTTTCATAATAATCATGGACATCTTGCAATTTATTTTTAAATTTCGTCCTTTCTTGTTCAAGAGAAATTTTCAAGCGCTCAATTTCGCTATCTTTTTCCTCAATGATTTTCTGAAAGTTTTCCTTTTCCTCAAAATCCATCCTTCACCCTTAATTAAACATATATTTTTCAAACAACAGGAATAAAAAGTTGATCTAACTTTGCCTTATATAAAAAGTATACACAAACAATTTTCCTCTAGGTTAGTTCCAAAGCGCAAAAAAAGTTATTCACTGTATATTTTTTTAGCAATAAGTAATGTATTATGCTAGAATGACTGTAAAAATAGCGCCTTCTTTCGAGAATTAAGAACGCTAAATATCCTTTGAATTTATAATTAGATATTTGTTGAGAAAAAATATGGGAAGAGTTAAAGGCACTAAAGGTGCTCCTATTAAAAAGACAAATTTTCATGGCAAAGATAAAGCAAATGTCTCCGATCTCGCTACATCCAAAAGCCTAGTGCTCTTAAGCATTGCGAATAGTGAATATTGTGCGACAGAGTTCCTAGAAGCAACAGCAAAACAATCAGTTCAAGAATTTGGTTCTACCACCTTTTTAATTGCTGATGAAGTGTATTGGCATAACCTTCAACCCAAAGACACTGAGCATCTTACCACCGATGAGCTTGTCGCCCTGAAAAATCATGCCTGCTCTCTTGGAGACACTTATTTTAATGACAATATAAAGGCGTTCATAAATCTTTTTGACTTAGAAACTCAAGAGAAACTTTCAGCTCTCATGCAAAATAGCTCCGTTGATGAGAAAATAAATATCATTAACAAAGAAGCAATCAATCAACAGAAACATTTTGAAATTGTACGATGGAAGACATGGACTCAGCAGCAGGTACAAGATAAGAACTTTGATTATCAGAAAGAAAAAGGCAAGCTCGCTGAGCTATATTCTAGTGTCGACTCTCTTAGCACCAGTATCGACAACGCCGCCAAGGTCTTTGCAGACCGCCATAAGAAGGAAGGTGGCGAAGCACTTTGGCTGATGCGCTCAAAAGGTTATTTAACGGAGGAGAGTCCTGCTGTTGTCTATTTAGGGGCGCTTCGTGAGTATAATTTTATTATCTACCCAGGCGATAAGCTCCTACCTTTTCAAAAGACACAAGACCATTTCATTGTGCGAAAATCATCCAGCGATACAGCCGCAAGCTCTTCTGCTCCAATCAATCCAAACATTCAGCCGAATAGCTCCGCCCAGCCATATCTTATTGAAGTAGAACATCCTCAATTATTCTTAAATTGGCTCCAACCTGTTTTTACTAGGGGTATTTCTACAGAGGTAGCTGAAACTAAAGCGGCAAGTCATACTGTTTCTGAGTCACCTCCGCCAATATCTGTCTCAGAAGAAGCTTCTATTGATGCTCTGACTAAAACCGTATTGTCTTTTATAAAAAAAGAGACAAACTTAGAGGGCAATGCCCCCTCCCCCTCACAGTTTACTTTTTTCGGCGTGAAACACCCCCCTGCTTCATCTGGTAGCAGTATAGCCAAGAGCACAGTAAGTATAGCGACCGAAGCTGCTTCATCGTCAGAGCCAGCAGAACCTCCTAGCGACACCTTTCTTGAAACAACACGCCTTCTGATTCCTGCACTAGCCAAGCTCTCACCCGCTGAGCGAAACGATGTTGTGCATTTCATGGAATACGTTGTCAATGCTTTAAATGAAAAGGACAAGGGTAGATCTCAAACTCCAGCAGATAGCGATACCCCCCCTGAAGAAGAATCACGACAATCGTTTAGACATTAAATATTGATGAATAATTAATGTTTGCAACCATAGAATTAAATTCAGGAGATAATTTTTATAAAATTCAGTATCATCCGTTGCAAGTGAGTTGTAAATCATGTGATATACTTAAGAAAGTATTAAAAATTAAAAAATGCTATGAAATTACTCTTTGATTTTTTCCCAATTTTTGTTTTCTTTCTCAGTTATAAGCTGTACGGGATTTATACTGCTACAGCAATTGCTATGGGTGCCTCCCTTTTTCAAGTTGTTTTCTACCGCTTAAAACATCAACGTTATGAAAAAATGCATATTGTGAGCTTCTTTTTAATCTTTGTATTGGGCGGAGCAACTTTATTTTTCCATAATCCTTGGTTTATAAAATGGAAACCGACAGGAATTTATTGGCTAACTTCTTTGGTCTTTCTAGGCTCGTCTTTAGTCAGCAAAAAGCCGTTGATTCAAAAAATGATGGAAGGCAATATTAGTTTACCCACAAAAATATGGTTTCGATTAAATTTTGCATGGGCTATGTTTTTTGTTTTAATGGGGAGTGTTAATCTTTATGTTGCCTACTATTATAGTACGGACATTTGGGTTAATTTTAAATTATTCGGAGGAGCCGGTTTCACCTTAGTTTTTGTATTTTTACAAGCGCTATATTTAACTAGGCATTTGATAGAAAAGGATATAGAACAACAACCTTCAGGCGACTCATATTAAGAGTAGCCCCCACACTTTAGGAGCAGCAATGCGATTGCTACTGGTTGAAGATGATGAATTACTTGGTGACGCTGTTAAAGCTGGACTCACACAGTTTGGATATGTTGTTGATTGGCTTAAAGACGGTGAGGCCGCACGTGCAGCTGTTAAATCGGAATCTTTTGAGTTAATTATTCTGGATTTGGGTTTACCCAAATTATCAGGTTTAGGTTTTCTTCAAGCTATACGTCAAGATGGAAACGCCACACCTGTCATCATTCTTACTGCCCGCGAAACAGTAGAAGACCGAATTAAGGGTCTTGATAGCGGTGCTGACGACTATATGACCAAACCTTTTGATTTGAATGAATTAAGTGCTCGAGTCAGAGCGCTTGTACGACGTTCACAAGGGCGAGCTGATTCTGTCTTGCAATACCGCAATATTACTCTGGATCCTGCAGCACATTCTGTTTATGTTGATGACATTATGGTTAATGTGCCACGTCGCGAATTTGCTCTGCTTCAGAAATTGCTTGAGAACAGTGGCCAGGTTTTATCACGCGAGCAATTGATGCAAAGTATTTATGGTTGGGATGAAGACGTGGATTCAAATGCCTTAGAAGTCCATATTCACAACTTACGCAAAAAACTCAATGCTAACTTTATCCGTACCATTCGTGGTGTCGGCTATATGGCAGAAAAAAACGAGAGTAATTAGCAACTGTGAAATCTTCTATACGTAAGTTTTTGCTAATTAATTTATTATTGGCGATTACTATAACAACAACTCTGACAGCGATAGGTAATTACTATCTCGACCAAAAAGATATTCAAGAGCACCTTGATACCTTAATGGCGATTTCTGCCTTATCCTATCAGGCGTTACTGGGCGATGACCTACATCAGCGCCCTCTCACCAAAATTCAGGATGCTCTCGAAGTTATTCCACAGAAAATTGATAATTATTATCAACGTCGTTTTCTTAATGATTTACCACCTAAAAATTATCTAGATAAATTCAATTTTCAGGTCTGGACTAATGGCGGGAAACTCTTACTGCATTCACCGACCGCACCCAAGCTTCCCCTTACGGCTGAGGTTGATGGTTTTAGCGATAAGATGCTGGGACAACAAAAATGGCGGGTCTTTACGGCCTACAATGATAAAGCTGGAATACGAACAGTCCTTGCCGAACGTTATGACACTCGAAATGAATTAGGTCATCGCATTGCCCAGGATGATCTGTACATCATGCTTCTTACCTTCCCTCTTTCTGGCTTACTGATTTGGATTATTATCGGTCGAGGCTTAGACAGTTTAGATCGTGTTGCTCAGGAAGTAGCTAACCGCGCGCCAACTCACTTGGAACCTGTGGATTTACAAGAAGTTCCAGAGGAAATCAAACCCGTTATCGATGAACTGAATAAACTCTTTTTTCGCTTACAAGAAGGTTTTGAACGGGAAAAGCGCTTCGCAGCAGATGCTGCACATGAACTACGTACGCCCCTAGCTGCACTTAAGGCCCAGGCTCAGGTTGCGCTGAATACAAATGACATTGAAGAGAAAAATCAAGCGCTGCATAAGTTGATCGCCAGCGTAAATCGCAGTACTCATATCGTTCAGCAATTACTTACCATGTCTAAATTGGTTCCTGAGGCTTCAACGATTAACGATATCGATGATGTAAATCTAGTTAAAATCACTCGAGAAGTTCTAGCAATGCTTGCTCCCAGTGCTGTTGAAAAACAAATCGAACTCGAGTTTGAACATGATGAAAATCCCCCCTATTTTGGCGGAAATATTACGGCTATCAGCATACTTATTCGCAATCTAGTTGATAATGCTATTCGCTATTGTAAGGAGAGTGGAAAAGTATCTGTCAGAGTTTTTGCAAAAGATCAGAGTTTAGTTCTAGAAGTACGCGACAATGGTCCTGGAATTCCGGGTGAATTACAAAGCAGGGTCTTTGAGCGTTTCTTTAGAGTTTTGGGCAATAAGAGTCCAGGTAGTGGTTTAGGTCTGGCTATCGTTCAACAGATCTGTGTTCTTCATGGAGGACGGGTAGAACTCGATTCGCCAACAGAAGGAACAGGGTTGATTGTTCGCGCTTATTTTCCTATTAAAACTGAGGATGCACCAACTTCTGCAAACTGAGGTTGCTGTTTTGTGCACCCAACCCTTTCCTCGCGTAATTCTCTTTAAGTACGTCATGTCGAACGTAGAGAGAAATCTCCTGAGTGTGGCACTGTGCTAATCCCGAAGATCCCTCACTATGTTCGGGATGACGGGCGATATTTGGATGACGGGGGTGACCTATTACAATATTTCCTCCAAGACAGTTGCTATTACATGCAATCCTATAAAACTACCTACCAGACAGCAGTTGCAAAGCCTGACGTATCAGCTGCTCACAGCTTTTATTGCCATCATCAATTTTATTGATAACCTTAATGGCTTCTTGCTGCTTATATCCCAAGGCTTCCAAAGCAGATATAGCTTCATCTTGTTCACGTATTGTAACCGTCTGTTTTGCTGGTTGCCCAGCACCACCCGCATCAAATTGTTTCAAACTATCTTTCATTTCAATGACTAAGCGTTCAGCTGTCTTTTTGCCAATTCCTGGCAATTTCGTTAAATAGGCTGTGTTTTGTTGATTAATACATTGAATAAACTCATTAGGGCTAATGCTTGAAAGTATGGTAATCGCCATTTTGGGGCCAACGCCATTTACTTTTATTAGCGCTCTGAACAAGGCTCGTTCACTCTTATCAGAAAAACCATACAACAATAAAGCATCCTCACGAACTACAGTATGGATGTGTAAACCAACTCTGCCTTGCTGCGATTCTAGTTGAAAAAAGGTTTGTAAGGAGGTTTCTACATCATAACCCACCCCATTAACGTCAATGACAAACTTACCTAATTGATGCTTGTCAACAATTTGCCCACTTAACCAACCTATCATCTTCGACGTCTCCTTAACCCCGGTTTACCCAATTGCTGCAGAGCAGCCAAACCATGGCGCATATGGCTATGGCAAATTGCTATTGCAAGAGCATCAGCAGCGTCACTTTGTGGCGGACTATTTAACATAAGTAAACTCACCACCATATGTTTGACCTGCTCCTTTTGCGCAGCCCCATAACCCACTACTGATTGTTTAATTTCACGAGGGGAATACTCATTGACCATTATACGGTGAGATGCAGCAGCAACCATTGCAACGCCCCTAGCATGACCTAACTTTAAAGCCGAGCTAGGATTCTGATGAATAAATACCTGCTCAATAGCAACCTCATCAGGCGAATACTCATCCATCAGTTGACAAATCCCATCAAAAATCTGCAATAGCCGCTGTGATAACTCACCCTCAGAAGTGCGAATACATCCACTATCGAGGTACTGGATCTTTCTGTTTTCTTCCTTAATAAGACCATAGCCTGTAATACGAGAACCAGGATCAATTCCTAAAATAACGGTCATCAATTATTCTTCAAAAAGTGATTCTGGGTATTCCGCATTGCTATGAACTTCCTGTACATCATCCAAGTCTTCGAGCATATCAATTAACTTTATTAAACTTTCAGCAGCTTCCTTATCTAAAGGAATCATATTTTGTGCGCGCATTGTTAACTGAGATTGTTCGACTTCATAACCAGCGGTCTGTATTGCCGATAAAACAGAATGATAATTCTCAGCAGCGGTAATAATTTCAATTTGTCCTTCTTCAAGGCTAACATCATCGGCACCTGAATCTATGGCTAACTCCATTGCCTTATCCTCATCCTGGCCTGCTCTTAATAAGATCTCGCCTTGTTTGTTAAAGAGATAGGATACAGAACCATCGGTTCCAAGGTTGCCACCATGCTTGGTAAACGCATGTCGAACCTCTGATACAGTGCGATTTTTATTATCTGAGAGACAATCAACCAAAATGGCAATACCACCGGGCCCGTAGCCTTCATAGCGCATTTCCATCATATTGTCGCCATCAAGGCCGCCAGCACCGCGCTTAATTGCATTGTCGATGGTATCGCGCTTCATATTTGCTTTAAGCGCTTTGCTGATAGCATCACGTAATCTTGGATTCGAGGACTCCTCACCACCACCCTCGCGTGCAGAAACAGTAATCTCTCGAATTAATTTTGTGAAAATTTTTCCTCGTTTTGCATCCTGAGCGCCCTTACGAAAACGAATATTAGCCCACTTACTATGTCCAGCCATCTATGAATACCTCTCGCCGATTCAACCATTAAAGTTTCGAATTATATACCCAAGTCGTATAAAACCATACATTTTGAAGTTACTTGGGTATGCATCGCCAACTTAGTAAAAAGAACGGTGATAACTAGTCATCACCTCGACTTTTTAAACTTTTTCGAGCTATTCTATCCAAAAGCAAATTGAAAAGGGAGAACGTGGTGTATTTGGCAGGATTTGGAAACCATCATCAAAGCGAAGCACTCCCAGGGGCTTTACCTACAGAACAAAACTCTCCCCAGCAATGTGCTTTTGGGCTCTATACTGAACAATTAAGCGGTAGTGCATTTACTCGGCCAAGGCATCAAAATCTACATAGTTGGCTTTATCGTATTCTACCCTCAGTAGTACACGCTGACTATGAGCCTTATCACCAGGCTAAGGCATTGGTTTATGCTGAAATGCAAGCTCCCAATCCCTATCGCTGGTCCCCTTTATCTGCCCCAACAGATAGCCAGGATTTTGTCGATGGCTTATTTCATCTGGCCGGCAATAAGCTCTGTAATGCTTTTATTTACCAATGCAACAAATCAATGAAAAATCGCTATTTTAGCAATAGCGATGGGGAATTGCTTCTTGTTCCTTATTTAGGTGAAATCAAACTTCATACCGAATTCGGCCAACTTATCATTGGCCCAGGAAAAATCGCGGTTATTCCACGTGGGATAAAATTCAAGGCTGAGCTAAGTGAATCCTTAGCCTGTGGCTATATTTGTGAAAATACAGGCTCACCACTCAGTCTACCCCAACTAGGTCCTATAGGTGCCAATGGCTTGGCAAATCCTCGCCATTTTCTCTATCCTCAGGCTTCCTATGAGAAAAACAATGAAGAACAATGGTTAATTTGTAAATATCAACAACAATTCTGGATAGCGAAATCGCAGCACTCTCCGCTTAATGTAGTTGCCTGGCAGGGTAATTATGCGCCATACAGCTATGATTTATCACTTTTCAATACAATCAATACGGTTAGTTTTGATCATCCCGACCCTTCAATTTTTACCGTATTGACTTCAGAAAGTAATACACCTGGCGTCGCTAGTCTTGATTTTGTTATTTTCCCTCCGCGCTGGATGGTTGCTGAGCATACCTTTAGACCGCCCTATTTTCATCGCAACATTATGAGCGAGCTTATGGGCTTGGTTTATGGTGAATACGATGCTAAACAAGATGGTTTTAGTCCTGGAGGGGTAAGTATCCATAATTGTATGACAGGTCACGGCCCAGATGCAGACAGTTATCACAAAGCAGCTAACCAAGAATTGAAACCTAACCGCTATGTAGACAGCTTAGCTATGATGTTTGAAAGTAGATTACCCTGGTTAGTGAGTAAAGAAGCTCTTTCACATCCGGCTAGACAATTAAACTATTCAGATTGTTGGCAGAATTTAGCAGAGAATTTTCGGGAGTAACCAATTGGTAATAGGTCACGTCCCTCCTTGTCTCAGCGCTACGTCATCCAGAGCGCAGCGAAGGATCCCCTGAATGTGGCACAGTGTTAATCCCGGGGATCCTTCGCGGCGCTCTGGATGACGTTGCATTAGGGTGATAGGGCTAACCTATTACTAATCTATTACGAAGACCTCATACACCCTATAGGCATCTTTTTCCTTTAGGAAGAAGGCCTATAGGGATGTCTTAAAACAAATCTTCCTGCGTTAAACCAACGCGCTCGAGAAGGCTACGGAGAGTCTTCAAAGCTTCAACTTGAATTTGTCTGACTCGTTCACGAGTTAGGTCAATTTCTTTACCTACATCTTCAAGCGTAGCCTTTTCAAAACCTCGCAGACCAAATCGTCTGGCAATTACCTGTTGTTGGTTCTCTGTCAATTTATCGAGTAAAGACTCAATATGATTTCGTAAATTTTCATCCGTCAATAATTCGGCTGGATTCATACTATTTTCGTCGGCAATAGTATCCAACAAGGATTTGCTTTCATCATAGCCTATCGGTGTATCAACAGAAGCAACCTTATCATTCAAGCCAAGCAGCTTCTCTACATCTTCCAAAGGCTTATCCACCATATCAGCAATTTCTTCCGCTGAGGGTTCATGGTCAAGCTTTTGCGTCAATTGTCTTGCTGCACGTAAATACACGTTAAGTTCTTTAACTACATGAATTGGCAATCGTATTGTGCGTGTCTGATTCATTATTGCACGCTCAATGGTTTGCCTTATCCACCAAGTAGCATAGGTAGAAAAACGAAATCCTCTGTCTGGGTCGAACTTCTCGACAGACTTCATTAAACCAAGATTCCCTTCTTCGATAAGATCAAGTAGAGGTAAACCACGATTGAGATAGCGACGTGATATTTTAACTACCAAGCGCAAATTGGATTCAATCATCTTTTTGCGTGCAGCAGCATCCCCTTTAAGTGCAAGTCTTGCGTAATGCACTTCTTCCTCAGCAGAAAGTAAGGGAGAAAAACCAATTTCGCTTAAATAGATTTGAGTAGCATCCATAACCTTAGATGCTTGTCTCCCTCGTTGGAAGCTAGGAAACGCCTCTTCATCGCTGAAATCAGGTTCATTACTTACAGGTTCCTCTTCTTCAGGCTCACCCGCCAGCAAGGTATCATCAGGAGACTCTTCCCAATTTTCATCTTCAGGAATTTCATCCTCTTTAATTGACTCGTCATCTGCCTGCATCATTTCACCTTTTGTGTTTATATAAGAAAAAACACGACTTAAATCCCCAAGGTCAACAGCCCCTAATTCTTTCTTAAATACTCTAATGGATTTACTGGTTTTCCATCTTTTCTGATTTCAAAATGGACACCCCAATAATGTCTATCTATAACACCCATTTCGGCAATAATTTGCCCTGCTTTAACTTTTTGCCCTTCCTTTACAATATTCTTGGCGTTATTGCCGTAGGCAGTTAAAAACTCATCGTTGTGCTTGATAATAATCAGATTGCCATAGCCTGAAAGACCATTTCCTGAGTATGCAACAACACCGCCTGCGGCCGCATGTATCTTCTCACCTTTTTTACCAGCAATATCTATGCCTTTTCTTCCTTGTTGTGGGGCAAAACGAGCAGCAACACGACCTTCTGCAGGCCAAAGCCATTTTTGTCCTCGCATAGAAGCAGCTGACCAGCTATTTTTTGGCGTCGAATAATAGTTAGGTGTTCCCTTTTGCGGAGACCTGGATCTTGCGAGACTTCTCGAATTTCGAGTGGAAAATTGAGTAGCTGGCCTAGCTCGGCTTCCTGCCCTAACATTCAGAACCTGCCCAACCCTCAGGGAATAGGGACGGCGTAAATGGTTTATGGCTGCAAGTTGCCTATAATCCAGATCGTAACGAAATGCGATTGCATAAAGTGTTTCACCACGTAACACTTTATGCGTCGATGTATGAGCATTATGCGGTTGCCATTTTAATTCGACTACAGGTGCTAAACTCTCCCTCGTCCCACAGCTGCTAAGTAAAACTATCAATACTAACACGCACAATTTGTACATATTTTACTCTCTGATAGATACAAAATTTATATATAAGGGTCAGTTACCCCAGTTAATTTCACTCACCCAGGCAGATAGTTGCGCAAACACATTATAATGAGTCATGTCAAGCTGCAAGGGCGTCATTGATACACAGTTTTGACTAATCGCATAAAAATCTGTTCCAGGTCCCGCATCAGCTTGAAGTCCGGGAGGCCCTACCCAATAAATTGGTCTGCCACGCGGATCCAGTTCTTTAACTATAGGCTCAGCCCCATGCCGTGTACCAAGCCTTGTCACCTCAATACCCTGAATTTTATTCAGCGGTAAATCCGGTATATTTACATTCAAAATTGTCTGTGAAGGCAAAACATTGCCACGCATTTTTAGCACAAGCTCATGAGCTATTGCTGCTGCCGTGTCATAGTGCTGGATATTATCGCCAACCATAGAAAAGGCAATAGCAGGCAAACCTAGATAACGGCCTTCCATAGCAGCCGCTACAGTGCCTGAATAGAGAACATCATCACCTAGGTTAGCACCATCGTTAATACCTGAAACCACAATATCTGCGGTAGGCTCAAGAAAACCCGTTAAGGCTAAATGAACACAGTCTGTAGGTGTACCATCGACACTGAAATAGCCATTATCCATTTGTTTGATTCGTAAGGGCGTAGTCAGGGTTAAAGAGTTCGATGCCCCGCTTCGATTTCTATCTGGAGCAATAACAAAAACTTCGCCGATTGAGGACATCTCATTCGCAAGGGCACGAATTCCTGGGGCGTGCACGCCATCATCATTGGATACTAATATTCTCATTCGTTAACTCTCTGGAGACTCTAACCATCTTACAACGGCTAAATATTGCTCTAAAAGTAGTTTGTTTTTTTCTAAGGTAGCTTTGAGCTCTGGATCCGCTTTAGTCTTCAACGCAGCCTCCTGAGACGCCATTGCTTGCTGTAAAGCTAATATTTTGCGACCAAAGGCCTGTGGGTTAGTTTGTAATTGATAAGCAATCTCATTCATGGCTACAGCAAGGCTCGTCAACTGTTCGCAGCTTAAAGGCGTGGGTTGCTTAGCGGGGCAACTTTTGATGGCATCTTGCAAGGCTTGGGGATGGATTTGGTAATAATGCTCATTATGGGACGAACAGCCAATTATTAGCAATGTTGCGCAAGCAACAAACAGATACTTCATCATCAACCTCTTGATGTTACTACAAAGTTGTCGATAGTATCATTTGTTGCTTGCTAACGCTATTCTGATATTTTAACGCTTCGTACCTTCTGTGCCCGTCCTTGCTCGCTTTCTTCGCTCCTGCCAAGGTTTATCAGAACTATCTGGTTTTCTTTTAGCAAACTTTGCAGGCTGCGCCAGGCTTTTTCTCACCGTTGCAGTTGCAGGATTAGGGCTAAGCGGTAATGAATGCTGCGGTTCAAAATCATCAACTTCTATCCGTTCAATCCGACGTTTAATCAAAGATTCAATATCGCGAAGTTGCTTAAACTCATCCGCACAGACTAAGGATATTGCTTGCCCAGAAGCGCCGGCACGCCCAGTCCGTCCTATGCGATGCACATAATCCTCCGCGACCTGTGGTAAATCGAAATTAATAACCAAGGGAAGCTGATCGATATCAATACCACGTGCAGCAATATCAGTAGCGACAAGAATTTGCACCTTCCCAGCTTTAAAGTCACTTAAAGCCTTAGTACGCTGCGCTTGACTTTTATTACCATGAATTGCCAAAGATGGAATTCTGTCTTGTGTTAAGAGCTTCACCAACTTATTAGCCCCATGTTTAGTACGAGAAAATACCAACGCTTGCGGCCAGTTTTTTTCAAGAATTAGGTGACTTAGTAAAGCTGCTTTTCGCGCCTTATCAACAGGATGTAAGATCTGATCGACCTTTTGCGCTGCGGTATTACGGGGAGCGACATCAATTTCGACTGGATTAACTAATAACTCCTTTGCCAGCTTGCGGATTTCGTCGGAAAAAGTTGCTGAGAACAGTAAATTCTGCCGTTTACGCGGTAACAAAGACAAGATCCTTTTAATGTCATGAATGAACCCCATATCTAACATTCGATCTGCTTCATCCAAAACTAGCGTTTCAATTTGAGAAAAATTGATAGCTTTTTGCTGATAAAGATCAAGTAATCGGCCTGGGGTCGCAACTAAAATTTCAACGCCAGCACGCAATTTCATCATTTGTGGGTTAATTTTAACCCCACCAAAGACAACTGCGGAACGAAGCCGGAGGTATTTCCCATATTGCACAATACTCTCATGTACTTGGGCGGCTAACTCACGAGTGGGCGCTAAAACCAAAGCTAGAGCATGATTGGATCTCGCTCTGTCTTTTTGTGCCAGTGAATGTAAAATCGGCAGCGTAAACCCAGCAGTTTTCCCCGTGCCGGTTTGTGCTGAGGCTAGTAAATCATTTCCCGCTAAAATTTGCGGGATGGCTTGCGCCTGGATGGGTGAAGGTGTTTCGTAACCTTGTTCTTGGATAGCCGTTAATAAAGGCTCTGCCAAGTGAAGTTCAGCAAAAGTCATTGTATTCCTCTTCGATTTTGGACTTAGGTCCGGGTTGGCTTGTACATCTCACCATGAAGAAGCTACCCCCACTATGACCGATGCCGGTTCGAATCTGCACAAAAAAAATGCAAGCTCATGTAAAAAGCCATGCTATTTTATCACATTATTGCTATGATTGATCACTTTAGATTAAATACTATCAAGCAGCTAAAAGAACATGTTAGATTTTAAAATTATTCGCGATGAGCAAACAGGTGAAACCTATATTCAAACTGCTGTCTGTGGGAAGCCCTTATTAACTATCCCTCAGCTTAATAAAAGCACCGCTTTCACTCAGGAGGAGCGCCATCTCTTTGGCCTGTTGGGGAAATTACCCCACCGTGTTGAAACTCTTGATGAACAAGTAAAGCGTGCTTACTTGCAATATTCGAGTTATACAACTCGCTTGAAGCAAAACATCTATCTCAATAACCTGCATGATAAGAATCAGGTTTTATTCTATAAATTACTTAGTCGCCATCTGGGAGAAATGTTACCGACCATTTACACCCCTATCGTTGGCACAGCGGTTAAGCGTTACAGTCATGAATATCGCCAACCTCGCGGTTTATACATTGCTCATTCTGATAGAAACCAGATCGAAGAAATTATTAGTAATCGTACTAACCCCGAAATTGATCTTATCGTAGTCACCGATGGTGAAGGTGTCCTGGGTATCGGGGATCAAGGGATTGGTGGTATGGATATTCCTGTAGCTAAACTCATGGTTTATAGCTTGTGCGGCGGGATTGATCCAATCCGAACCCTGCCTGTTTTTCTTGATGTCGGTACCAATAATCAAGACCTGTTAAATGATCCAATGTATCTAGGCTGCCAGCATCCCCGTATAGATACTGAACAATATGACTCTTTCATTCAGACCTTTGTTAGCGCTATCCAAAAGCATTTCCCCAAGGCGTTTTTGCATTGGGAAGACTTTGGTCGAAATAATGCCCGACGAATCCTGGATAAATACCAAAATGAATTATGTACCTTTAACGATGATATCCAAGGGACTGGCGCTGTTACCTTGGCTGCCTTGTTAGCAGCCTGTGATGTTACAGGCCGTGCTTTGGAAGAACATCGCATACTTGTTTTCGGTGCCGGCTCTGCCGGAACTGGTATTTGTGACCAAATCGTTGATGCGATGGTCAGACAAGGGTTTAGTCCAGCGGAAGCTTATAAGCGTTTTTGGCTTATAGACCGTCAGGGACTGCTGATTGATTCGGATTTGGAACTAACCGAAGCACAGAAGCCCTATGCCCGTCCCAGCCAAGAAATTGCCAGCTGGTCAACACATAATCGATTACCAAGCCTAACTGATACCGTTCGCCAAATTAAACCCACTATATTGATTGGCTGCTCAGCACAGCCGGGGGCATTTTCGCAAGATATCATTGAGATCATGAGTTCCACCTGTGAACGGCCAATTATTTTCCCTCTTTCTAATCCTGATGAAAAATGTGAGGCTCAGCCTAAGGATATTCTAGCCTGGAGCCAAGGAAAAGCCTTGATTGCAACGGGCACAGCCTTTCCTGACGTGGAATATCAAAGTCGTTTACTAGAAATTGCTCAGTGCAATAATGCATTAGTATTTCCAGGGATTGGCTTGGGGATTCTAGCAGTGCAAGCAAGTAGGCTATCTAAGCGAATGATTTGGGCTGCAGCCAAAATACTTGCTGAATATTCGCCATCTAAAAAAGATAGTTATCTACCCCTACTACCTGCTCTCGAACAGGCTCAGATTGTCGCTAAGCATATTGCCGTTGCAGTAGCCCGCGCTGCCATTGATGAAGGACTTGCTCAACAAAATCAGCAAGCCGATTTAGAAAAATTGATTCAGGATAGATTTTGGGAACCTCGTTACCTGCCCTTTAAAAAATTAGAAAAGGATTAGAGTAACTAGGTCACTCCGTACCCAGGAAAGTCCACTTTTGGCCCATCTCGAGAGAAAAACGTGATTAAAAATGCTCAAATAGATAGCTATTCTGCGCTTTTTAATCACGTTTTTCTCTCGACCTGGACTCAAAATTGAACTTTCTCCAAGATTTTTACATCCCACGTGAACTATTACGGAGTAGATTGATGGAAAAGCTTTTTTCATACGGCACCTTACAGCTTCCAGAAGTACAGCTAAGCTCCTTTTCCAGACTCTTAGAAGGAAAAAAGGATAGTTTACATGGCTATATCCTTAAAGATTTGCAAATAACGGATCCCCATGTGCTCCAGCTAAGCGGCCAAGCTGTGCATAAAATCCTAGTATCAACAAGGCTTAAAGCCGATTGCGTTGACGGGATGGTCTTTGAGCTTACAGAGAATGAGTTATTAAAGGCAGATGAATATGAGGTAGATGACTATGTGCGAATTAAAGTCTGCCTGGCTTCTGGGGCTGAGGCTTGGGTCTATGCACATAAGTCAGAACTTCTTGTACCTGATGAAATCCTCTAATCCATCTCGAATCCCCGCAGTCAAGCCGCGGGAATTCGAGTTTTTTCTGAGATTACAGATTTTTGTCCCGTACAAAGAGCGGAATTAGACTAATGCTGACAAAATGTGTCATTATGTTAGTTTTTAGTCATTTAAGTTATTCCCTTGTCACGAACAGAACGCTTATTAGAGTTACTACAAATTTTACGGCGCAATCGCTTTCCCGTAAGTGGCGCTGTACTTGCCCAAGAACTTAACATCAGCCTTCGTACTCTCTATCGAGATATCTTAAGCTTACAGGCGCAAGGAGCCCAGATTGATGGCGAGCCAGGTATTGGTTATCGTTTACGCCCTTGCTTCATGCTACCGCCGCTGATGTTTTCTGAAGAAGAAATTGAAGCCTTGGTTCTTGGCTCCCGTTGGGTTGCAAAACGTACTGACACAAAACTAGCCTTAGCTTCTCGCGATGCACTAGCTAAAATTGCTTCCGTGCTGCCTGATGATTTACGACATAAATTAGAGCACTCCGGTCTTCTGGTTGGGCCAGGCCTTGAAACTGCTAATATCGATGAACAGCAAACACTCATTCGCCAAGCTATTCGCAAAGAACATAAAATTACTATCAGTTATATCGATCTCAAAGATAAGACTAGTGAAAGAACAATATGGCCCATTGCCCTCGGCTTCTTTGAACAAAGCCGTGTCGTTGTAGCCTGGTGTGAACTGCGGCAGGAGTATCGACATTTTCGTATTGATCGCATCCAAAAGCTTGACCTCGGAGACCTGCGATACCCACGAAGACGGCAAGCCTTGCTAAAAGAATGGCGAGAATTACAGGGCATCCCTCAGCAGTAAACTAACGTCAATTCGACATACTGACAGAATTTGACAACATTAGCCTTTAAGATAAGGGTTCTCAAGCTTGAGCAATTTATTTCAATTCAATTTGGAGAACCTATGAATTACCTTATTCTTTATGTTGATAATCCACCTAATAGCGCTAATTTCTACGCTAATTTATTCAACATTCAACCAGTGGAATTTTCGCAAACCTTCGCTCTATTCGTTCTAAGTCCAGAATTCAAATTAGGTCTTTGGTCAAAACATGAGGTTGAACCTGCTGCCAGCCCTGTCTTGGGCGGTGGCTCAGAATTAGCTATGCAGGTCGAAAATGATGAGCGTGTGCGTGAACTTTGTGACAAATGGCGAAACTTTGGTTTGTCAATAAAACAAGAACCCCTAAAAATGGACTTTGGTTTAAATTTTGTGGTCTTGGACCCTGATGGCCATCGACTTCGTGTATTTGCTCGCAGTTGATAATCTAAGGGCTTATTGGCTCTAAGTTTACTAAGAAAACCGTTCGAGCTGAGCAACTCAGCCCTTTTGGGACAAATATCAGGAAAGAACTTCGAATCAGAAGCCCCTCATCCGCCCTTCGGCACCTTCTCCCCGTGAACGGGGAGAAGGGACTCTTTTTTCTCCCTTTGCCCCTTAGGGGGGAAAGTGGCGCGAAGCGGCGGATGAGGGGCGGTTCTAGCACGAACCCTCATCTATCATTCGGACACCTTTTCTCCACGCTTAAGTGAAGGAAATAATGAAAACCGTTCTTTGAGAGGAGCGCGCTAAACCCAAACAGTTATAAATGTCTATTTCATAACTGAGGTTAACTTAACGGCAATAAACCCAATTATTGAGGCTCAAAAACCTCTTGCTGTAACCCGCCAACAACCCAAGAACCATTGTTATAAAATTGACGGAAATGCCAAATTTCATCTAACTGACTAATTGGATCATCATTCTCTTTGATCGAGCCGGTAAAACGAACACTCGCAATAACTGCATCAGCTTGTCTTGAAACATCCAACAACTGTGCATCTAGATTAAGCACTTCTGTTTTATTGGGCTCATCGCCCCGCTCATCTAATTGCATCTTGATTTCTGCAAAAACCTCAGGTGCTGTAAAGTCCTGCAAATCTTGCAAATTCTTTTGGTCATAGGCTGTTTGCAGTCTTATAAATTTCACTTTCGCTTCACGTAAAAAGGCTTCTGGAACAAAACCTGCGGGAGAGGAAGAGGAAGTATAGCTACTGCCGCCTGCACTAAAGAAATTAGCTGAAGAAGTATCAGCGGCGGCTTGTCTAAAAGGATTTGGCTGCGCGGTTTGCAACCCAGGCTGCATTCTTCTGCGGAAAAAATTAATCAGGAAAAATGCGAGAGATCCCACGATTAGCCATGACAGCAAACCAGAGCCTAATCCATGTCCCATGAACAGACTAGCCAGCAAACCACCCGCCAGCATGCCACCTAATACGCCGCCCCATTTTCTTGGGTTAGATTGTTGCCCCCAGGATTTAGACGATTGTGCTGTTGTAGGAGAAGAGAAAAGACTGCTCTTTGAGCGTTGTACACCGAAGCTGCGTCCGCCGCCAAAACGTTTGGCAGAAGCCTCATTGATAACTAAACCAAAACTTAGCAAAGCAATCAGGAAATAAGAAAGAAAATTACGCATATTATGCCTCTTTTTTATAAAGAACGAACAGTATATATGAACAGAATGCAACATGCTCGTATTAAATACTGGGATTTTCTTTTTGAAGAACGATATAGTACTAGACCCCGATTTAGGATGTGATTGTAATGAATACACTAGATATCGAAGATTTAAGAAGAGATACACCAGGCTGCCGTCATGTTCTTCACTTTAACAATGCCGGAGCAGCTCTGCCACCAACGCCGGTCATCAATGCAGTAAGAGAGCATCTTGAACTAGAGGCAACTATTGGTGGTTATGAAGCAGCTCAGAGCAATTTACAGAAGTCAGAAAAATTTTATAGCAGCGCAGCAAGCCTGATAAATTGTGAACCCGATGAAATTGCCTTTGTCGAAAACGCAACAAGGGCATGGGATATGGCCTTCTATAGCCTTAAACTACAGAAAGGCGACCGAATTGTTACTGCGCTTAGTGAGTATGCAAGTAATTATTTAGCATTCTTACATAAGGCAAAAAATATCGGTGTTGAAATTATTGTTGTTAATAATGATGAAAGCGGCCAATTAGATCTGCTAGATTTGCGAAATAAATTAGATGAAAAAGTTAAATTAATTGCTATCACTCACGTACCAACACAGGGTGGTTTAATTAACCCGATAATTGAGGTCGGCAAGCTCGCCAAACAACAGGCTATTCCTTATCTAGTTGACACGACCCAGTCCCTAGGGCAAATGCCTATAGATGTGCAGGAGATTGGCTGCGATTTTCTCTGTGCCACCGGGCGAAAATTTTTACGTGGACCACGAGGAACAGGGTTCTTATATGCGAGAAAGGCAATATTAGATCGCTGCGATCCCCCTTTTATTGATTTACATGCTGCCCAATGGATCGCAGATGATAACTATTTGCTTCGCCCCGATGCCCGCCGCTTTGAAACCTGGGAACAGAATATCGCAGCAAAAATCGGATTAGCAACGGCAATTGATTATGCTCTAGCCCTCGGGATAAATACAATTTGGCATCGCATTCAAACTTTAGCCGAATTATTACGTGAAAAATTGACAGAAATACCCGGACTAACCCTCCATGATTTAGGAAAAAACAAATGCGGAATCGTAACTTTCACCTGCGAGAACAGAGACCCTTTATTCATCCAGGAAACACTGCGAAATAAGCAGATTAATGTATCAGTTTCCTTAGAGGAATATGCAAGATTAGATTTACAAAAAAGAAAAATTTCAGCCTTGGTTAGAGCCTCAATTCATTACTATAATATTGAAGAGGAAATTGAAAAGTTTTGTGATGCTTTGCAAGCTATTTTGCTTGAATGAATCTCAGACGAGGAGTTAGCCCTACACAAAGGCTCTGTTGACATTTAGCAGAGCAAGCATAAAATCGAGCTAATTTAGCGAAATAAATGTTGAAAAGGATAAGATTTAACATGAAACGCCTTATAATATTTCTAACCTTCTCTTTGCTGCCACTATTTTCTATGGCAGAACCAGCAAACACCGAATCACCTTATTATGGTACTGGTTTATGCAAGTATCCTCTCTATAAATGCCTTACAGTTCAGAGTGGACAAAGCTGGGACAAACTATTTCCTGACGAGACCCAACGCGATCTTGTACAACGATTAAACCGCACTTATAACCCTCTGTGGCCAGGCAAAGTGATTGCTGTGCCACAGAATTTAGATGGTGTTACCTTATTTGACCTCTCCCCCTTCGAACTTAAAATTGATCCCTCGCCAGATAAGCAAATTATTGTCGATCAAGAAAAATTAGCTTGGGCGGCCTACGATCAGCAAGGGCAACTTGTGAAATGGGGCCCAATCTCTTCTGGACGTGACAAATGCTCAGATAGTAATAACTCCTGCCGCACCCTAACTGGTATTTTCAAAGTCTTCTCAAAAGAAAACGAGAAATGCCGGTCAAATGCCTTTCCTGCCGGTAAAGGCGGCGCCTCCATGCCCTACTGCATGTTTTTTCACAAGGGTTTCGCTTTGCATGGCTCGGAAGATATTCCCGGCTATCGAGCAAGCCACGGCTGTGTGCGTATGTTTACGGATGATGCAAAATGGTTAAATCATGAGTTTGTTACTATCTCTGATAAGGAAAATAATTTCACAGGAACTATTGTAATTGTCCGCCCTTTACTATCGCCAGATGTCTATAAAAAACTAAACAAGGGCCTATGAGATGGAAATAACAATGAGTCTGAGAAGCATTAAAATCTAATACCCAGAATGCTTGAAACACTTAAATAGGACAAATACTGGCCACTCTTCATAGGTTTTGAGCGAAAAGTTAAAAAATATGTGTAAAAGTACCGTTAGATCTGCAGAAGTAGTTAAATTTTCTTGCATAAAATGGTATACAATAGAGTTGTAGCTTTAAACATGAATTGAGGCTACAAAGAAAATTCAAATTTTTAGGAATAGACAACTATGTCAGAAAAAATACGTGGTAAAGTAAAATGGTTTAACGAAAGCAAAGGCTTTGGTTTTATCGAGAGTAACGGCAAAGATTATTTTGTTCACTTCAGCGCAATCCAAGGCAATGGTTTTAAAACTCTTGCTGAAGGCGCAACTGTTCTGTTCAAGGCAGCACAAGGTCAGAAAGGACCTCAAGCTGAAGAAGTTGAAGTCGCTTAAACTCACACTTGTTAGAGTTAATCCAAAGAAGACTTCTTAGATATCGACTTACCGCGGCTTGACCGCGGAAAGTCGAAAATAATGGTTCTCGCTTATTCGTCGAATATCTGTATTTGGCGCATTTTACTAAAGTGAAAGGGGTTATTGATAACCAACTCGGAGCCCTTCTTCATCGCTTTGGGTAGGGTTACATTTAGATCTTTTTGCTTCATCATCTTTGCTAAAAAAAGTTTCAAGCAAGTTATCTTGAAACGTAAAGGTATTTAACTCAGCTAATTTAACCGTATCATCTCCATGAAGTCGCTTCTCAGCAACTGCACTTAATACCCCTCGATACAAGTCTTGTTTTTGATTCTCAGCAACCGACCAAGCAGAGCTATAGCTATTACTATATATCCTGGCAATTTGTTGAATATCCTTTATGCTGAGACTAATTTCTGCATCCTGATCGAGGTTTACGGCAACTAAATCAATTGGAGCAGTGCTTTGTTCGCCATTTTTTCTGACTACAACAACTAAGTTTGGCTTTTCTGGCAAGCTAACTAAGATGCTGGAAAAACCAGAAACTGATGCAGGCAATTTTTTCAATAAGGCATTGAGTTGCTTAATAAATGCAAAGTTATTCTGTAAACCTAACCAACCGTTCTCTGGTAATCTGGGCCTGGCATGGTAGTCCTGGCTCGAAAAACCTACAGAGCACCCCTCTTCAGACATTAATTCAGCAAATTTCTCTTGCACCGCTTGAATACCGGCGTTGATTTGATTCTTTAGATTGTCAACATGTGCAACTAGCAGGCGTTGTTGCATAGCAGGAGCGGTCGATAACCTCTGATAGAGCGCCAGCATCCAGGGTTTCTCCTTATTTTCAATGAAGAAACTCTTCTCTGCCATTTTGGCCAATAGCTGAGCACTAAGAATAGGTTGTTCGCTGAAGTATCTATGCTCTTGCTGGGGATAATAAGATTTATCGCTAGCATCCTTCCTTTGAAAAACGGTTTTAGCAATGGGATCCGATGATTCGTCACCTGATAAGATAAACCACCCACCGCTCCCGGTAAGTGCTGTCAGCGCTAATTTTTTCTGTACCAGCAGTCTAAATTCTTTTTGTGTTGCTTCATTGTTATCCCTTAGCTCTTCTTTAATCTGCTCAACATAAGAAAAAACCAAGGTCGTTTTCAGAGGGTCTTCAAGTTTGATATCAAGGATTAGCTCCTTATATAAGGGATCAGACTTAAGTCGCTTTTCAGCCATTTGAAATAAAATGGTCATCGCTAAAGAGCGATAGTCATGATTACCACAAAAGTTAATGCAGCCACCCTTCGCACCCTCACGCAGCTCACCTGCTCTCTGTCGAAAAACGACACTGCTCTTTAACTGCTCTTCTAATAAAACCTCTGGAGGCAATTCTGTGGTGCTAAGGTCAAACTCGGCATTGTACACTTCCGTTGTTATATGTGTTGGCCCCACACCAGGTAGCTTCAGATAATCAACCTCATCAACAAGGGGGCGTTTGTTAAATAAAGCCTCATCAATGATCTCGGGTCTTGGCTTGCCATTTTCCTTAGCCAGTTGGTAAATATACTCATAGATTTCCTGGCGAACCTCGGAATGTACGTAACCTACGGCATCGACCCTGACACCATCAAAACCATAATCTAGCATATAGCGACGTATATAAGGCTTCCATAAGTCTTGGATTATTTCCGTTCTTATCTCTGGATCATCATAGTTAAATCCACGAACATCTTTGAAATCCTCGTGAATACCTTTAAACCAATGAGGTTTTTCTACACAGAGAGGCGAATCGATAGAAGCATGATTTAAAACCAGATCAAACATAGGGACAAGGTCATGGTTTCTGGCAGTTTGGGTTAAGGTTCTTAAATCATCAACTGTTCCCATAGCAAACAGAGGATTGAATTCAAAAGGGTTAGACATCGCATATAAGCTGCGAGTTACCTCATTTCCTGTTTTTACCCCATTATTTCTATCTGTCTTATAAAAGTTGCTGATGTCGCCAGGCAGCTGTATGGGATTAATCCAGAAAGCATTAAACCCCATTTCCTGCAATACAGGTAAGTAACGGCTCATCTCGTTAAAAGAACGGAATTGCGTCGGGTACATGTCATAACATGCAAGAATTCCGTTTCCTTCAGTTAAAAAATGATATCCCATAAATTATTTTCCTATCTGACTAGTTATTTTTAATTAGATACTCACATCAGTCGCGGATGTGGGCTTTGAAGGTTATCTACTATAGTATCTTCGAATTCTGATATTAGCAGCCTTGCTCTCTGGCTACCTTTACTGTATGCGTCATTTCCTAGGCTAATAGGAAGCTTGCTTACAGCAATGGTTCGTGCAATCGCTTTGTCCCAAGAGGTAAATTGATGGTTATTGCCTTCAACTATACCCCTTCCAAAATAGGCATTATTTTGTGCCATTAAGGAATCGCTATATTCTGATAGTTTACGTGCTGTCACCAAAGCTTCCAAGGCGAGTTGATAATAAGACAAAGGATAGTTATTGAGCGCCGCTGTTTTTAAACATGCCTTATAAACTAATAAAAAACCTGGAGTCCAATGATATTTGCTCGCTTCCTCTGCATACTTTAGAAAAAGCTCGAAATGATCATTTGAGCCTTCTTTATATAAATCAAAAGCCCAAGTGGATAATGAGTTATAGGCATTAAAGCAGCGCTGCTCAGCACTTTTATGCAAAAACTCTAATTCATTTGCTCCGAAATGCTCTGTTTCTTGTTCACGGCGCTCAACCGCTAGCCAATAAAAATAATAGCCTTTAACTAGCTGGGATATAGATAGCGTTCTTTGTTCTTGCAGTGAAAAATCACCTTCTTTGAAATATTCTAAATGCTTACGCCAGATAGAAGCTTGTTCAGCTTTATCACAATAAGTTTTGATGGTCTGGTTTAACTCGGTAAATCGAAGCAAGGTATCTAGTGGAAGCCTTTTTAAATGAGCTTCTGCGAGAATCAGCTTATTTGAAGCGATTAACCTCTCAATAGTAGCAATTTCTCTTAGTTCAGTCTCTGATGGTTTTAACCAATCATTGTAAGAGCCGCCCATAAATCCTCCATAAAATCCAAACCCTGGCTAAAGCATAGCTTATTAAAGTTTTCGATTAGAATAAAACCGATGGCGCATTTTAACACAATGTGCCCTCCTGGCGAACCGAGCGACAATAAAAAACTATTTTCATGGTCTATATTAATACTATTAGTATATTATTAGGATATCAAAATGTCTGGTTTCAATGAATCGCTACGTAGAACAAGCCCTGTTATGGATGGCAATGGTATTTTGCGATGCTACAACATGTTTCCAACCCAGTTTGGCTCTATTCAAGCAATGACAGCCTATCTTCCCCACCTACGGGAAATGGGATTCAATGCCGTATGGACAAATCCCCTACAGACCCCAGGCAATGTTGAAGGCTTGTTTAAGCGAGATAAAACCAATGGTGTTAGAGCTTATAATCAAGTATCACGCAGCCTTTATGCCATGACAGATTGTGACACGATAAGCCCCTACTTTAGTTCTGCTCCTCCTGATGCCGATCTCGATACAAAAAAAGAAATGGACTTAATCGCCATGCAAGAATTTACCCAGACAGCTCGCGAAAATGGTCTGGTGTCAATGTTCGATTTAGTTCTAAATCACGTTTCTGTAGACTCGCGACATAGAGAAGAAAACCCTCACTGGTTTAATGCCAAGCCACATCCTGACTTTAAAGATGCTATCGCCTTTGACTACAGCAATCCTGAAATTAGAGCAGAAATTATTGAGAAATTTTGGAAGCCTTATATCTTTAAATACATGATTGAGTATGGCTACGAAGGAGTCCGCGTAGATGCTGTTGGTTATATAAATCCAGAACTACGCAGAGAACTTTATGAATATATTTATATGCTGGCTGAAAAATACGATAAACCCAGGCCTGTTATTCTTGATGAATTGCTCTTCAGTGGTGGAGACATAAATGAGGTCGTTGATAAATTATTACTTCCCAACGAGGGACCAACTCACGTAACACGGAGTACTTATTATGCCCATAGGGATCAGTATGGTGGCTTGGATGAGTGGTTTAAGATGGAAGAAGGTGTCAAATCCCAGGATGTTTTTCTCAATAACAAAAAACAGCCACGTCCCAATGCCAAAGGAGGATGCATTGCCTTTTGTGGAAATCACGATCATAACTCCCTGGCTATGACTATCCTTGAAGAAATGGCTGAAGGCAGATTGCATAATTATAATGCATTAAAAACAGCCAAAGAACGATTAAAAAGTGAAAGTAATTATGACGAAGCCACTGGCTCCATTTTTCTTTATTCCTTTGTTGTCGACATTCAAAACGAAATAGCTGCGGGCAATCCAGACACAATCGCTGAAGTAGAAAAACGGATGCGTGAAAAAATTGCCTTATGTGCTCTAAGCTCCAGTGGCGGCTGGTACGCCCTATCTGGAGATGAAAGCGGTGATTTGCTGGCAAAACCAGTATTTAGACGAGCTAATGCCCCCGAGCAAACTTATTATGCTCAACGTACCCATAAGATACTTAGTTCTCAGCATGAGGATTATGCAAAGGCAATGGAAGTGATCGTTGAAATGGCCAGGCAGAATATCCAAAGCGAAACGGCTGGTAAGGTCTTCAACGAGTCAGATCCACAAACTCAAGGTCGCTTACTTGTCCCTTATATAGAAACATTGAGAAATCAGATTAACTGTGGTGATACTGTGGTATGCGACAAATTTAGTGCACAACTACGAGCAAAAGGGGTCAATATTAATTTTGGAGAGAATGACTATATCCCTAATCCAAGAACGCCTGAAAATGGCTGGCAAGGCCGGCACGATATGACTGACTTTATGCGACAAATTAATACTATCTTAGCTGCCCTACCCACTTCTAATTTTAATTTTTGGAGTGAAGTGATTCCAATTCCATCTAAACCTAACTTAATGGCAGTTGTCCGCAAGAATGGCGAAGGTTTTAGTGCACCAACGGATCTTGTAATTGTTAATTTAGATCCAAGCAAAAAGGTTGAATTAACCAAAGACGATATTTATCAACTTGCTTGTAATTTCCAAAAGCGGGTAATCCCTCAGTTTACTTATTTTGATGATGGTCGGGAGCCACAAAACAATTGGCATAGCGGCAATCCCGATTTCAACATAGCCTATCAGTCTGTTATGTCTTGTATGGAGACGAAAAATATTTATGTCGACAGTTCAATTACCACTAAATTCCCAAGTAATGTAGTAACTCCTTTCAATATGTTCCAACCTCAGCCAAAAGCTAAAGCTAATATTGCGAAGATGGCTCAAATGTCTCAGGAAGATACAACAACTATTGAGGATGGACCCGGAGCGAAGAGTCATGATAAAAAAGAAGTTGACACTCAAGAAGGTGTCACAATAACAACTAAGGTGAGCTCTTAAGCCTTTCTTGGCTTAGTTTCAAATGTCCCTTCTCCCCTACATGGGGAGAAGGTGCCCGAAGGGCGGATGAGGGATACTTTAACCATTCCCTTCATTGAAAATTAACAGTTACAGTTTTCAATGTACCAGTCTCTGGCTCCCAAGAGCGAAGGTATTTAAATTGCATTGTTGTACTGGCCGGATAGGTTTTTCTAGCGATTAATGCAAAGTTAAACTGCATTTGCCCACCGGCTCCAATTAATTTGGTTTTCGGTGGAAGGTATTGGCTTGCCTTGAGCTCTAGAAAAGATTTATCAAAACTAACAACCGTCCATTGATAACCCGTTGTTGGGTTTGATGGCAAGGTCACAAGAAAATCCTTTTGGTTCTTATCAATTGTTAAGGTCATTGTATCGGCCGCATTTGCTAAAACCAAAAAAGAAAGTAGTAAACTACCTAAGATGATTCTCATAGCGTCAGATCCATATTGTTGAGTCCATTTAAGTATATACCCAAGTAACTTCAAGTCGCAGAAAACATGCATTTTGAAATTACTTGGGTATATCTAAGCCCCACTACCATTAAATTAAGGGCATTTGTCATTCCCGCAAAGGCGGGAAACCATCTCTACATTGGCACTGTGCTTAGCTAGAAATAGTTTCCCGCCTTCGCGGGAATGACAAAACCTTTCTTAACTTAATGGCAGTGTATCTAAGCCCCTGGCAGCATAATTGTCCCTTCCAAGTACAGGCGACAACTGCCAGAGAGTAAAACACGATCGCCCTGCATTTCACAAAATAACTCACCCTGGCGTTTTAAACCTTGTCGTGCATGAAGCTTTATCTTAGCCAACCGCTCAGACCAATAAGGCAAGATTACACAGTGGGCAGAGCCTGTGACCGGATCTTCAGGGACATCACAACCTGGATAAAAGCAACGAGAATAAATATCTGTCTTTTTAGCTAAGGCAGATAAAATTACCCCCCTATTTTGTAATTTTGCAATTGCATCCAGATTCGGCTTGGCTTGGGCAACCTGCTCCTCAGAAGACAAAATCACTAAAAGATCAAAGGTGCTCTCATAAACAGCCTCTGGTTTTACATTCAAAGCAGCAATTAATTCGGGGCTAGCTGTAATTTGCTTATAGGGTAAAGCAGGAAAATCCAACTGTAGCTGTTCCCCTTGCTTTGTTACTCGCAACTCCCCGCTAAGGCAATCAAAAACCACGGTATCTCTTGCATAACCCAGAATTTCAAAAATGACATAGGCTGTTGCTAAGGTTGCATGCCCACATAGAGCTACCTCTGCATTAGGAGTGAACCAGCGGATTTTATAGCGATCGCCGTTTTTTACGATAAAGGCGGTTTCAGATAGGTTATTCTCAGCAGCAATAGACTGCATTAATTCATCGCTAAGCCATTCTTCTAAGGGACAAACTGCGGCAGGATTTCCACCAAACAACTCTGTTGTAAACGCGTCGACTTGATACATTATTTGTTTTTTCATAACAGCTCCTCAAAATACCCACCCAGATTAGCACAGTTGCTTGCACTAAACAGCATAATGGATTAGCGTTAAAGCGAAACTTACCATTCATTAACATCAGTTGAGGCTCTAATCATGAAAGCAGTTGGCTGTATTAAAGCAGGTCCTAATGAACAAACTAACCTCTTGTCCGATTTAATTCTGGAAAAACCCAAGGCAAAAGGCCATGATCTTCTAGTTGAAATAAAGGCGATTGCCGTCAACCCAATTGACTATAAATCCAGGGCGCGAGCACAGCTAGCTGAAGGTGAGCATAAGGTGCTTGGTTGGGATGCTACTGGCATTATCAGGGAGGTTGGCGAAAAGGTCTCCTTATTCAAACCAGGTGATGAGGTTTGGTATGCCGGAGACATTACCCGCCCCGGTTGCAATAGCGAATTTCATTTAATTGATGAACGTATAGTGGGCAAAAAACCTGGAAGTCTGTCTTTTGAGCAGGCAGCAGCCCTACCACTCACGACACTCACCGCCTGGGAATTGTTATTTGATCGCTTAGGAATAACAGCCAATACAATAGGCAGTCTATTAATTACTGGTGCTGCGGGTGGGGTTGGTTCTATTTTAGTCCAACTGGCTAGGCAATTAACCTCTTTAACAATCATTGGTACTGCTGCGCGTGAGCAATCCAAAGAGTGGATCATAAATAATGGCGCCCATCATGTTATTGACCACTCAAAACCTATGCTGCAACAGTTAAATCAATTAGGTATTGGCGAGGTAGATTATGTGATCAGTCTAACCCATAGCGCTCAGCATGGTGAAGAACTGGCTAACTGTTTAAAGCCGCAAGCCAAATTTGCCTTAATTGATGATCCAGAACAACTTGATTTCAGAATTTTCAAAACCAAAAGTATATCAATACACTGGGAAATGATGTTCACACGCTCTATGTTTAAAACAGCAGATATGGAGAAGCAGCATAAGATCCTGAACGAGGCTGCCAGCTTAGTAGACCATGGGAAAATAAGAACGACCCTCAATGAAAACTTTGGGGCAATCAATGCTAGCAATCTAAACAAAGCTCATGAGCTTTTAATCTCTGGTCAATCGAGAGGAAAAATAGTGTTGTCCGGTTTTTAAGCAATTCAACTGCTACACTTTATTTAGCAAGGCCAACTCAAGGAAAAATAATGAACAAATTGCTAGGAATGCTTTCGCCATTGCTATTGCTGGCACAAATCCCTAATGCATTGGCTGCTATTGATCCATACCGATTAGTTAAGGTTACTAATGACAACAACCCTCAATGTGTTGAATATTTCACCTACAAAGATGGGCTTTATTGCAGTACTAGCACAAACCCGGATTCCGTAGCCGTTGATCCTAAAATAAAAGACTATGAAACGCAGAAAATCGTCTTTGATGACCGCCCCTGGCAAGCTGTTTGGGGAAAGGATGGTAATGACATTACAACTGTAGAATATATTCCTGCTGGCGATAAAATTGACCAATGGCATGAATTAGTAACCAGCCAGTTCATTCCTGGCTTGCAAAATAAAACGACCCCCAAGGACTTTGCTGAAACAATGATTAAACAGATGCATGACTCTGGTTTTAATCCAACAATTAACATGATAAAGGAAACAGCAGATCAGGTAATTTTTGAGTTTCGCATCAGCTCACCGGCCAATTTAAAACAAAATGAGATACAGATAATAACTAAAGGCAAAAAAGGATTCTACATCTTGCATTATGTTATTAAGGAATCAGACATGGGTCAGGCTAATCGTGAAAAATGGCTGCAAAATCTGCAAAAAAGTAAGATAAATCCGTCAAGTTGATGGGAAACTCCTTATCTGCCCTACGGGCACCCTCTCCCCAGACCTGGGGACACTGCCATTAAGTTAGCGTCAGTTATGGACTGATACATCAGAACCGTTCGGGCTGAGGAGGCCTTTAGGCCGTCTCGAAGCCTTGCACTCTGTGACGCTTCGAGACGTGTGCTTGTGCACAGACCTCTCAAAGAACGGTGTCTGAAGGATAGATGAGGGATCGTGATAGAGCCGCCCCTCATCCGCCTTTCGGGCACCTTCTCCCCAGAGGGGCGAAGGGAAGAAAAAAGAGTCCTTTCTCCCCGCTCGCGGGGAGAAGGTGCCCGTAGGGCGAATGAGGGTTTCTAAGTCACTACTACTGCTTGCTCTGAAAACTCTATATCTAGAATAGATTCCAAAGGCTCGTGTCCTTCAACCTTAGCCTGCAATGGAGAAGGAAAATTATCGACCTTCTTAGCTGTTAGAGGCAGCGATTTTTCGCCAAACTCAAATTCAGAGAGTAATTTATGATAAGACTGTTCAGACTCGTTGAAGGTATGAATTGGATGGGCAGAAATTGTATTTTTTATTAATCGTGCTGGATAGAAAAAGGCGCCAATCTGATCGAAAAAAACATGCACGCTCGCAAAAACTTGATGCATTGCATGTCCAGGATGCCAATTGAAAATCCCAGCTAAACGACCGACCAGCATATTAACTGTAAATACCAGGGCTTTGATCTGACTGGCTAGAATATTATAAAAAAGGTGCACAGCATCACTGGTTGCTACAGCCAATCGGCTAAGATCCCTAATTATTTTTTTACCGAGGGCATCACCCGCCTCAGTCATCGGTTTCAAAGGATAGGGATTCTTATTGAACAAAGCATAGAGGCTAATAAGGGGGGAAACAACGACGCGGAAAATAGCCGGAATATAACTTAAGGGGATAGAGAATAATTGGTAAGCAATAGAATGTTCTTTTTCAGGATAGAGTATTTTTTTCAGAGAACTAGCCTCTGCAGGAGGAAACAAACTATCGATTTGTCGTGCAATTTTGAACAACCTACTAGACTTTAGTTTTGGTAGATCCGCGGCATATTTGGATAACCAGAGGACCATGCAAAAGCGATCAATAATTTTCTTATAATTGTCATTAAATTGAATGGGTAGCTCTACAATCTCCTCGCCGTTATATCTTAATTTCTTTTGATGATAAGGATGAGCATTGTGGCTTTCAAAAGACTCATAGACAATAAAACCTATTTTTCCGCCAAGCAGAGGATAATTTAACTCAGGTTGGGTACCCATATCGTTTCTTAGTACTTCACTAAGCCAGGGAATTGGATGACCATTAATACCATTAACTAACACATGGCCTAAGCCATAGGCAGCCGCAAAATAAGTGCCTGTCGTTAAGGGATCTTCCAAAACTTGCATAGCGAAACTTGCTGTTGAACTATTGGGGCCGCGCATTAATAGATCCCAGCTCGAAGCAACTAATTGAGCCTGTGTTGACCCGCCTGCAATAGCAGCTGCAAGTTTTGATGAGCCCATTGAATAGGAGAATGTATTAAACCAGTTCACATACGCCGAGCCCCATAATGCTGCAGAAGCACTAGGAAAGAATATTGCTGCACCACCCACCAAATAAGTCGCAGTAAAGGCTAAGCCAGCAACCGGATCCTTCGCATAAAGGCCATGGGTAAATATAGAGCTAAAACCATTTAATCCACGAACTACAGAAGTAATAATATCGTTTGTTTCCCCTGCCGTAAGATGATATTCGGATTGGGCCAGGGTTGCTGTTGGCTTGGAGGTTATAACTTCACCATTCAAAGAACCAAGCAAGGTTTTAAGGCGATCTGCCTCCAACTCTTTGATAAAAGAAAGATCGTTTTCTGCCTGTTCTAAAACACTATGGGTAGGCTGCATTGCTGTGCTAGCAATATAATCACCATAGACCTCGAGTGGCATTTCAAAAACAAGCTCAGAACCAAAGTCACGCACCCCCTTAAATAGGTCTAAAACTGCATGCCCAAGGGTTCTAAGAAAGCGTAATGGCTTATACCACAAAGGCTCGTTAGGCTTAGCATGCTCTGCCAAGGACATAGCAACAAGATGAAAATCCTTATTAGACCATGCCTCTTCGTACCAAGGGTGGGTGGCAACGAAAAAGCTCTTGAGCATATTTAATAGGAAATAACCCATGCTTTTCATAAAGGCAATGAAATTGCGGTGGGAACGCCAGTTAGTCGCGGCAATAACCTTTAAGATCTCCGTTCCTGATTCATTTTGAACATAGGGTGTTTTGCCATGAGGGTTTTTCAATTTGTCCCAACCCTCGATAAAGCTAATAGCAAGCAAAGCCTGTCGCTCACGGGCGGGAGTCAGATTATCCATAGAAAAATCATAACTCACCTGGCTATGCTCTTCTGTCTCATAGAGGCCTTGATGATTGATGGTTTGTGCATTACGCGGATCAGCTTGATAATCATCAACTTCTTTGCGTGCATCCTCAATAAAATCATTGAATTCACCACGAGTAAGCGCAAATCTTCTTTTTGAGGAATAAGTCAAATCCTGATTAATACCCTGCAATTCATAGAGGTTATAAGACATTTGCTCTTTAATAAACTCTAACACCGAATCAATCCCGGCGGAGCGGTTTACTGAACGTAAACTCTTTTTGGTTTTTATAAATTGGAGATAGTCTTCTGCCCTTTTGATATCTTGAACAATATCTTTCTTAACTTGATCTATAAGGTTGCTATGGAGAAGCGGTATAGAAGTAGGAAGAAACTGCGAGTCTAATTCAGAGGCGATTAAATTTAATTTTTCGGTATAACGCTTGATAGCCGCAGCATAATCTTCTGCAGAGTTTTGCTTATTAACCAAGCGCTCTAATTCTTGCAAAGCCTCGAAGCGGTCTTGATAAAGATCAAGCAATTTCAGCTTTAAATCCTGGGTATTGCTTACCATTCCTTTTGCTATACGCTCATAAGCTGTAACTCTGTACTTTCCTAATGCGGAGATAACCTTAGCGGTTATAGATTCAGTCCTGACAATGCCCCAACGCACTGCAGTCTTCAATTTTCCAGGATTTGTCTGCCATAGAAAGGAGTAAGGCTCATCATTTTTAGTGATAAAACGAACATGATTTTCCGCACTCTGAGGTAAGGTGATTTTCTTATACACATCTTTTCTGTCAGAAAAACCAATCCCAGGTACTGAGGAAATAGCAGGTAGAGATAATTCCTCGTCGTCATTGAGGGTAAACTGCCGATATTTCTTTTGATTGTATTTGCCTAAGAGCGTCTTAGCACTATCCGCACCCATAACTATCCTACTTCTAACATCTTGTGCAAATAGTATTCATAATTCCTTAAGGGAACCTTAAGGAATTCTTAAAAATACAAAAAATTCCTTTGTACGGGACAAAAAATGTGTAATCTCAGAGAAAACTCGAATTCCCGCGGCTTGACCGCGGGATCTGGCTGTGGCTAAAGCTACATAGACCCCGCGGTCAAGCCGCGGGGATTCGGAGCTAGTTAGTGGATTTCTATGTTTTGTCCCGTACAAAGATAAAATTTTTAGTAGAAGCCAAAAATGCCTGATCTCAGAATAGACGCGGGAATTCGAATTAGAAGATTTTTATTTTCCTGCTCAAGCTCCGAGCCTAACCTCTAAGATGATTTTTATGCTCATTTAAAGCCATTTCAGGAATATTTTCTATTGCCCATTTCTCGAAGATGTTCGCTAATTGGATACTTCCATACTCAGATAAATGATAACTTTGATCTCTAAACAAGGGCAAACCATCGCGAATCATAGAGCATTTTTTATCATCACAAAATAACTGATTCTGATTGAAGAAAACCACGTTGGGGTTAGTCTTTTTTATTGACTGTACGAAAGGCTCAAACAGTTTTAAGAAGTTTTCATAATAGTCTAAAGTTAACTCACAAGAAGGCTGTTCTTGTCCGCTAAAAGGCCTGGAAAAACAACTTTTCATATCGTAATTTAAAGTCAAATGCGGGATAAAAACGATTACTTTAACTCTGTTTTTTTCTAAAAAATCGATGCGTTTCTTAATGTTTTTAATGTATTCCTCATCTACATTAGGCCGTAAACCACTCATAATTGCGTATTTAACAGTACCTGATTGCTCAATAATCTTATCTATAAATCGTTGTTGGATTAAGGGTCGCAGCCCCGAACAAGGACTTGTAGTAATCGGCTCGTTAATCAGCCTCGACTTTTCGAACCATTGGGGATCGCAGGTTCCAAACGATAAAATAGACTCGTATTTGAAAAACTTATTTTTAGCCAGTCCGACGTACAAATGATTTGCATAACTGTTTCCCAATAAAATCAGAGTTGGTTTTTCTTTTTTATTGGCCATGCAAAACATCCAGGCATAATCCTCAGAGCCTTTAAGTGGATAATTCCTCAAACAGGTTTCGTTAGTCATATATTTCCAATTCAAGGTAAATTGGGAATTCGCTTTTATCAATCTATCCATAGCAGCGCGTTTAGGAAATCCTTCTGTTTTGTAACCTTCCCAACCGAGCAAAGCAATCATTAGCATTAAGGCTAACAAGGCCAAAGATGAGCGCAATTTGTTCTGATTTGCCCTTAATGGTTTTTCAATAAATTGATAGGTGAGCCAAGCAAGAAAGATAGCCATTAACACCGCTATAACTCGAATTTGCACAGAAGGTAAATCGCCAGTAATTATTCGAGGAAAGGTAAGCAAAGGCCAATGCCAAAGATAAAGCGGAAAACTTATCAGGCCAACCCATACCATTATTGGGCTTGCAAGCACTCGGCGGTTTAACCAAGCCCCTGCCCCTGCACCAATAATTAGTAGAGCACCAATAGTAGGCAATAAGGCAGCCCAACCAGGAAAATGGCGCCCTCGCTTAAGAACAAATAAAGTGAGAATAATTAGAAAAATACCAACCATAGATTGTATATTTGCTAATAGTTTTTTCTTATTTTCTGCTTGATTTAGTTTACTAAAAAGCCTGGGCAATCCAGCTTCATTTTGTACGGTTAAAAACGCTAAAAATGAGCCAGTCAACAACTCCCAGAAGCGTGTTTGTGGCGAATAAAAGGCAGCTGTTATATCGTAGTGTACAGTGGTGATATTTAGCAGAAATGAAATTGCAAAGACCAAAACAATTGTGAATAGCAAACTAAATCGCATTCGCCAGGCGAACCAAACCAATAAGGGCCAAACGATGTAAAATTGCTCTTCAATACCCAAAGACCATAGATGCAGCAAAGGCTTAGTCACTGCCGCATTATCAAAGTAACCGCTTTCATTCCATAGCAATAGATTGGCAATAAACCCAGCGCCACCCATAATATGCTTACTAAGTTGGGTATATTCATCTGGCAAAAGCGCAAACCAACCAAAGCTAAAACAAGCGACCAACACTAAAATAAGCGCAGGAAAAATACGATTAACTCGTCGTGAATAAAAGGTCACTAGACTAAAGCGATTGGTTTGCGCAAAACTGTTAAGAATAATTTTGGAAATTAGAAAGCCTGAAATAACAAAAAAGATATCAACTCCAATAAAACCTGCCTTGAGCGCGTGAGGAAAGGCATGAAAAATAACCACTAGCAGCACAGCAATTGCACGCAAACCATCAATATCAGGACGGTAATCTGAGTGCATTTTATAGTCGGTATTATTCATATTTTGCTTATTATTTTCAGGAGTTCACAGGCGCTACCAATAAATGTAAAGGCCAGGATATCTTATATTTTATTTGTGGATCGCCCCAAATAGAGGCTAATTCATCGGCGACAAGGGTAATCGGATTTAGTTTATTTCGCAACTCATATTCCTTTACTGCGGACCAGGTATTCAAATATCCAAGTAACTCTGGCAGATTTAATTCTTTTTCAATACTAAAAGAAGGTGTTGTTATTCGCTTAAAGGGGAAGGGAATTGTTTGATATTCTTTATCAATATAACGTCGCTCTACCGGCCAATAGTCATCACCTAAAATCTCGTCATATAATTTGCTAATTTGCTTATCAATTTCAGAGCCAAATTTACCTAAGGAATAGCACCAGGCCGCTATCACAGCTGAATCCTTTGCAACACGTCGAATCTCTTGGTAAAACAAATCAAAATTAAACCAATGCATAGCCTGGGCAATTGTGATCAAATCAACTGATTTATCCTCGATAGGCGTCTTTTCAGCAGCACAGCAAAGATAACGAATATTTGCTTTTTTTGGGGCAACATCCAGGGGAGCTTGGTTCACATCGCTGGCAATCACCTGCTCAAATCGCTCAGCTAAAATGAGGGCTGCCTGCCCATTTCCAGTACCACAATCCCATGCACACTGCGACTTAGCCACCAAGGTTAGCAAATAGTCATAGAGTGCTGTCGGATAATCAGGGCGAAAACGCAGATAATTATTGGCTTGCTGATTAAAATGTTTAATGTAGTCCATCACGTCTCTCTTATTCGGTTAGATTCTTATACTGTAATAGATTAGTCCCCAGCTTGTCCCTATATTCCGTTATTCTGAGCGTCCTTTGTGATCCCGAACGGTCCCCCGTCATCCCGAACGTAGTGAGGGATCTCCGGGATTAGCACTATTCCTCTTTCAGGAGATCTCTCTCTACGTTCGACATGACGTGAATCGTTGCTTAGACCTTCCCCAAAGTATAGGAATTATGTTCCTCTTGCAATTGCGCCTTCAACTCCTCTGATGCGCCTTGGAAGTGGCTAAAGCGATTAACTAAACTAATCGTTTGTTTAATATTATGTATTTTAGCCTTTGTTGCCGTGATATCCACACTTTGCTCAGCATAAAAAGGATCTCTACTGCGTGATAAAAGCTCGCGCTTGGATAGTCCCTCTTCTAGCTGCGAATCGGAGACCTTAGGTAAAAAGGATTTTCCCTTTAGCGTACAACGCTTGGCTTGATAATAAGTCTCTATTTCTTTATAGCTAAAACTCTCTACAATTTCATTGCTATACATATCTAAATCTTCATTCCTAGGAAGATCAGCGCTATGGCATGGTGCCTCTTTAACCTCCTTCCAGCCGAAGATCACATCCAAGGCATCAGCAAACTTACAGATTAGATAAAAACTTATAGGTGCGCTGGCTACAATAAGCAGCATTGCAGGTGTCACACCAGGAATGAATAGGCCGCCTACAATTAGGGCTGCTGTAACCGCCAGAGCTAACTTATGGTTTGCAACATAGCGTACTGTCGGTAATATCAGGTAGCGATAAAACTCATGACCAACATAGGCTAGGCTTCTTAGCACAGTATAGAGCCAGAAATTCCTGGTTTTGCGACTTTCATTATCAGCCTCAGTATCAACCCCAACAAAACGGGTTTCAGCAAAACCGGCATAATTTAAAGCATGATCAACAAATCCTCCGGCATTTTGTAAGAACTCTGGTGGAGTGACATGTAGTAGATCCCATTCTTTTTTCCATATGCCAAATTTAGATACGTGATCATCGCCCTGTTTCTGAATAAAAACTGGAGGTTTTTCACTGAGTTCATCCCAATGATCAAAACGACTTTTGTGCCAAGGCTCATATAATCCAGGGGGATTAAGGGCATCAACACGTGATAATTTATCCCCTTGATCAATAGCCAAAAGCAAAGATAAAGAGCCGCCTAAGCTGGTTCCACAAACGTGGACCTTCTTACCCTGCTTTTCCAACCATTTCGCTATTTTATCGCGGCCTTGACGATATAAAATCTTCCCTGGTGTTTCAAAAGCTTCTAAATCAGTATTCACCTGCACGTTGAAGCCTTGACCAGCAGGATAAGTTGTCCCCATAAAGATTAGATGAGGCTCAGCTTCACTATCCCTAATAGGCTCTAAACCATAAGCAAAAACCCTGTCATCATCATTGATAAACAACTTTCTAAAGCCTGATGTTGGCGTTAACTCAATAGGCGTGACCTTGTAATCAACCATTCGCCAACTGCCATCAATCCATTGAGGAATAGCCATTGACTCAAAGGGGTTCAAATCAGAAAAAGGTAAGAGACTCATACAGTTAGCAATAAACAACTGTGCCTGATTGAATTGCATTGGGTCTAATTCTTGGCCCACTAATTGCGTATAGAGATGCTGAAATCCTTGCTGGAAGCCCAAGCGCATTCCACGTAATAACTCAGGATCACGTTCAATAAAAACAGCACTAAATACTCGCCAAGAGACCAAATCCTGCCAATCTTCATTCCAACCCATCATCAGGATGCGCATTGCATTACGAGCAATAATTGCTGCATTCTCGCCAGGATTTAAAGGGTTTTCTACTTCAAAATCGGCTGAATCAAAGAAATTCAGTTCTAAACCACCGGCGTAATTTTCGCCTTCAGTCATTATGGATCTCCACTTCGGTTAATGATGTACTTACTAGATATGCGCGCATTCTACACCAAATAGAGACAAATAGATCATTGTTATCTAGTTGGAAACAAAATGTCATTTAAATTTACATTTACAATGAGAAAATGTTCTTTTACCCCCTAACCCTCACTGCCATTAACCTTGAAGAAAAGCCAAATTTGAGTGCAAGTTGAACGAAAAAGGACTCTAAAAAAGCGCAGCGAGTATTTTTCAGAGTTTTCAACCTTGAAGAAAAGCCAGATTTGAGTGCAGGTTGAACGAAAGGGATTCTAAAAAAAACGGAGCATAGATAGCTATGTGAGTATTTTTTTAGAATCCCTTTCGTTCAAGATGCGCCAAATATGGCTTTTCTAAGCGATGATTGAGAAGCCGAGGAGGATACCGTGCTGTATCGGCAAGCTCGCAATGTACCCCGTATAGTTTGATGGGTTTATATGCAACCTCGGATTACCACCAAAGATTCCCTGGTAAAGCAGATTTAGACTTGTGAGTTCAGTAAGAGGGTAACCAAATCCCGCTTGAAACTCGCCAGAGATTTCGGATTTATTATTGAAATATAAACTGTCGATCTGCCAGTGGCGATAGGCAATTCCACCTTTAATCTGAGCATATAGCAAGCTTTCATCGACGGGATTTGCTTGGGCAGTGATAAGTAAATCCAGCATAGGACGCATAGTTGTACGCACGGCGGTACCCAAAACAGAGATCGTCCCCTGAGGGATTTCTAAACGCATACGATTTCCTGTTTGGACACCAAACTCGAGACCAAAATTGGCTTGATTAGTTGTTAGCATTTCCGCCGCTAGGGCTAAACGCCCAAGGGCTGTTTGACTGCCGCCGGCACTTGTATGTTGATATTCAGTATATCCAAGACTTCCGATAACTGACCAACGATTACCTAGATCATCAGAATCAGAGATCATTAATACCGGTGCATCTGAATCACTAAATACATTGAAGGATATAAGGCATCCTATCAAAATCAATTGCATGCTACGTATCATGCTCATTCTGTTCCTCAATTGCCTAAATTAAAATCATGCATGAGCTAAATCTCAATTTATACGCCATTTATTTAAAATTTTCCACAGAAAGATTTCTGAGTTCCTACGGCAAGGCCAGACAAGTGGGAAACTGGGCTCGTATAAAGAATTATCAACAAACCATAAGTAATAATCTTGATCTTAGGCGCTAGAAAAGCGATGATTTTTGTTTTTCGATCTAAAGGGAGTCAGTGTGCAACACGAAACAATGGAATATGACGTAGTCATTGTCGGTGCGGGTCCCGCTGGATTGTCTGCTGCAATTAAATTGAAGCAATTAGCTGCTAAAGAGAATAAGGAATTAACCGTCTGTATTCTCGAGAAAGGAGCACAGGTTGGCTCCCATATTTTATCTGGGGCAGTTTTGGAACCGCGAAGCCTGCAAGAATTATTACCAGATAATTGGCAAGAAGCCCCTCTGAATACAGCAGTAAATAAAGATCTTTTTTATTTTCTAACCAGCAAACATGCTATACGCCTCCCTACTCCCAAACCCATGCGTAACCATGGAAATTATATTATCAGCTTGGGGGAACTATGCCGCTTTCTTGCAACTGAGGCTGAAAAATTAGGCTGTGAAATCTATCCTGGCTTTGCTGCTGCGGAAGTCCTTTACAATGACCAGGATCAGGTTATTGGTGTTGCCACTGGCGAGGTAGGTATTGATAAAAAAGGGCAGCAAACACCAAACTATCAAGCTGGAATGCATTTGCTCGCCAAGCAAACCCTCTTTGCCGAAGGTTGTCGTGGTCAACTGAGCCAAACCCTGATGCAACATTATAATTTGCGTGATAAAGCACAGCCACAGACCTACGGTTTGGGTATTAAAGAGATCTGGCAGGTTAGTCCAGAGAAACATCAGCCGGGAAAGGTCGTTCATACCATAGGCTGGCCTCTTAATAAGGCAACCTATGGTGGTTCATTTATTTATCATTTATCCAATAACCGCGTAGCCCTGGGTTTTGTAGTTGGTTTGGACTATAAAAATCCCTGGCTTAGCCCTTTTGGCGAATTCCAACGTTTCAAAACCCATCCCCTGGTTTCTGATTTGCTCAAAGGTGCTGAACGTATTAGCTATGGAGCTCGCGCCCTGAACGAAGGTGGCTGGCAATCCATACCAAAACTCAGTTTCCCTGGAGGAATCTTAATTGGCGATGCAGCCGGTTTTCTTAATGTACCCAAAATTAAGGGTATTCATGCCGCCATGAAGACTGGGATGCTGGCCGCAGAAGCTTGTTTTGAATTTTTAATTCAAGATCAACAGGCAGATGCTGAACTCAAAACTTATCCTGAAAAATTTCAAAACTCCTGGCTTGCAAAAGAGTTATACCAAGTAAGAAACATTCGACCCGGTTTTCGTTATGGTCTATGGGTAGGCTTGGCAAACGCAGCTTTTGAAACTTATATCAGTCGTGGTAAAGCGCCCTGGACAATGAAGAATCATGCTGATTTTTCTAGTTTACGCCCGGCAAATAGTTCGAAGAAAATTAATTATCCTAAACCCGATGGGGTCCTTACTTTTGACAAGCTGTCCTCTGTTTATCTATCGAACACCTATCACGAAGAGAATCAACCGAGCCATTTAAAGTTACGTAATCCCCTACTTGCTATCAGAGTGAATTATCAACTCTACGCCTCGCCGGAAACTCGATACTGCCCTGCTGGCGTCTATGAAATTATAGAGGAAGAAGGAAAAGAACCGAGACTACAAATCAATGCGCAAAATTGTATCCACTGTAAAACCTGCGATATCAAGGATCCGCGTCAGAATATTGTTTGGCAGGCGCCAGAAGGTAGTGGTGGGCCTAATTATATTGATATGTAGAAAACTAATCATTAAGTCCCCTCATCGCAAGGATGACGGCATTCAACTCACACCGCAATGCCTGCTCGCAATGCGGTGGCTACGCTAGGGCAACAGCTATAGGGTTTTCCGCCTCCTTCAACTGATAATTCAAATTCGCAAGCTCCCTATCTAGTTGTCTAGCCCAAGTGCGAAAGCCCTTGCAGGTTTCCACCTTTTCTAATTTAAAAAAGCTCTCGGCTACTCCATTGTTCCGTAAATCTACCTTTATATGGCTAATTCCATTTAATAAACAACGCTTTACACTTTTAACACAATTATTAAGCAGCAAGGAATAAGCTCTCAGATTTTCTTCGCGCATCGCTTTAAGTACCGCTGCTTCATCGACATAAAAAGCCAGTCCACTTTCGCTGGTTGGTAAGCTTAGTGAATGATCGGGATGACGCCCCTCTGTTTCCAGTGATTTTTTTAAGAAATGCTCTCTCCTTAGGGTCAAATCGACTTTTTCCTTATACCTTCCCTTAATGAGTTGGAGATCATTTTCATCCCTACCATTTATCCGTTCATTCGCTTCTTTAAGATTTCTTTGATAATAGGCAAGCGCAATTTCGATCTGGTTAATTTTATTTTTATATGATGATAATTCTTGTTGATCAGCCAATTGCAAGAGTTCTAAATATTGGGTCAGTTTATCTCTTTGTAGCCTTATATTTTCCTGCTTTTCATATAAGTCATTTAGCGTATCCTTTATTGCTTTAATTTCAATTTCTGTTTTATTATCTGGATGAGATATTTTTTCAAGATAGCTTAACTTTCTATGATAAAAGTTTAGTTTTTTGTCTAATTCATTTAAGTTATTTTCTAGTGAAAAATCTGCTTTTTTTAGCTCGTCTACCCTCGTTATAAAGAGCTCTTTTCGCCTTATTCCTTCTATTTCTAAATTGTCTTTTTCTTGACTTAGCTGCTCTAGATTCACTTCCCAAGTTTTTTTATTCTCTAAATCACATTCTAAATCTGAAGCGTCTACAGCTAAGGCCAAATTCCTTTGTTTCTTTTGGCAAAGGGATAAAAGTGCTTCCTTATCGTGTTGTATATGGGCACTCTTTTCCCCTGTATCCTCCCTTTTCATATCTGATCTATGCTCCGAAAACTCCGGGCTCACTCCCCTCCCACCAGAACCAAGATGTAGCATTGATAAAAAATCTCGCAGCAGAGCTGTATTAGAGGGCTTTTCTTTTGGCCAAAAACTATGAGTAACTTGAAAGCTTTTTACAAATTTTTGTTTAAAGAAACGGTTATTTTCCCTAACAACAGTCTCCGGCAAAATAGCAAGGCTTTTTTCTACCATTAATCCATGGGGTTCCTGTTCAATATACTCATAGGAAGCGCTGCGCTCATCAAGCGTTAAAACAAAGTTAACATGCCCAACATTCTCCCCCCTATCCTCAGAGGCTAGGATAGGCCCCAAAATGCCATGTGTTATTCTTTTACTGAAAAGATGAGCTGTAGGTAGCCAGATATTTACTTCTATCATAATGCCCTTTCTGTCAATTTAATTACTACTGAGATCAAAAATAATTCAATACATCTAAGATAGCCGAAGTAAAGGCTAAAGCAATAGCGAATTGAGCTATTCTTTTATTAATGACTTGTTGCAGCCTTATTTATGAAAATATTGTTATTTTATAGGCTAAGAGTTAGACTTGCTGGGTTTTTTCAAGTCCCGGTGGCACAGCTGGATAGCGCAGCCCCCTCCTAAGGGGCAGGTCGGAGGTTCAAATCCTCTCCGGGACGCCAAAAAATCAATAAGTTACGTATAATTCCCCATAATTTCTATATTCACAGGATGCATATAGGGAGCAAATCAAATTTGATATTTCTTTTTACAACATTTTTTAAACTTTAAACCACTACCACATGGACAGCATGCATTCACCTCAATTTTATTTTTCTTTTTAATATTTCTATTTTTATTACTGCTTTGTTTGAAGTGCTGAGCACAATTCTCCATCTTCTGCGAGTAAAGCCAAGGATAATCAACTTTGATAATGAATTTTACAACACCATGCCAATAGTTTCTGCTAATGACATAGTCAGGGCTTCATTTTCGGGCAATTCAGGATAGGAGCTACTTTGTGTTTTTAAAATATAATGACCTTGTTGATCAACAATCTCAAAACAAGCTGCTTTTATTTTTAATCGCGCGCTTAATTTGGTTTGTATTCCCTGAATAGACATTTTTCCTGCGCGGGTTATTGCCGCTTGGCCTACTCTTATCAGTTGCTCAAAATAGTCATTCTGCTATAACAGTAATTCAAGGTGTTTGGCAATGTAAACTAACAAATGAATAATGGTTAAGATCGCGGGGCTTGCTATATATTATTCCCTTTAAAACCTCGGATTGGACATTCTTTTTTCCCCTTCTTCACGGACTAGTAAGGCTACGTCTTCATCATAACGATCTGGCTGCCGTCTGAATATTTCAAGCCAGACATCACATGCAACGTTTAGCAGATCCATCATACCTGGATGGGAATTCAAAAATTTGCTTGTTGAAATGGCACCGGTGAATCTGCTGAGATCAATTCTATCTATCGATTTCATTTCTTTCAGAATATTCAATCCTTGTCTTGATAATGCATCGAGAAGAAGATTAACTGCATTCTCATCACGATCTTTCTGTACATAACGTGTGGAGCGTTCTCTGTCTATATCATAGTTTACAATAATATCCCAAAGGTACTGAAACGAGAACTCTATTATTGGGTAAGGGCCATAAGGATGGCAATGGCTGCCTGTGTTATGACTTACCATATAAGATTGGTTTCTTTTTGAATCTAAATAATCTACACCCAAAATATCATCAATAGACATAGTTTTATTCAAGAAATCTGATGCGGATCTCCGCACATTCTTCATGCCTTGGTGAGAAGCTAAAAATTCACTTTCTGAAATTGTCTTGATAAACTCGGCAAGCTCTTCCTTAAAACCAAAACCTGGATTTTTGTATTTTTCTTCAAGCACAGTAACTATGTGACGCGATAATTCATCAAGAAGCACATTTCCATCATCTTCAGAACAAGCAATTATTGGATAGATAACAGAATTTTTTCTGACATCATCGTAGCTGGTAATGATATCTTGCAGCTGAAAAAATTTCAGCTCCTTGATTGATAAGCTTCCCCAAGGATGGATGTCGTCTTCGATACCCAGAATATAGTTAATGGAATCATTACAAACAGGACGCTTTTTTTGGAAAAATTTATGAGATTCTCTAAACTCTTGCATGATTTACCTTGAGTTTTCTATTAGCTTAAAATTAAAAAACTTGTGCATTATATAAACAACCAGATTAATTATCAAGATTTACTTGCTTTCACATTGACCCTGCTCGGTTCTGTCGGGGTGAGTTTTGAGGATCGGCAAGATCTTTTAGGTCATCGATCTGGTTGTATTACTACGCACTATTCATCAGCGGAACTGCAAAATCTGTATGCAGAGCTAATTAAATATCTATAACTTTCTTCGCTTACCTGGATATTAATGATGATGTCCATAATGCACTCCTTGGACGTAAAGCAGCAAAGACTCGTCTTGAAGCATTTCCCTGCTAAGCGCTCCGCCATTGAATTAGGGAAAAAGATGGTGGATCACAAGACCTATTCGTTTCGTCAGGATTTCGCTGACACATCAGTTGTGTTTCTCTAAGATTATCAGAGGAATAAATGAAATTAAGCAATTTTGGCAAGTGATTCTAAATGAACTTAATTGAACCAAACTCAAAATTTCATGCTCGTTTTAGATTAAACTACGTAACTTATTAAACGTTTAGTCGAGCACAAAGAAATGAATATTATTGAACCATTGATATTAGGGATGGTTTTGAGTGCCGACTCGTTTTCAGCTGCGGTAGCAATGGGACTTCGGCCTCATAAATTTAGCGATTCTTTTCGATTCGCTCTTGTATCAGGTGGTGCGGAGCTTATTGCCACATTTATCGGGGCTGTAGCAGGTGACACTATTATTTCGCGTTTTAGTTCGATAGATCATTGGATTGCTTTTTCATTATTATTTGTTGTTGCTATCCATATGGCCTATGAAGGAGTTAGAGAATGGAGAAATAGAAATGATGGTATTAAGCCCATAGAATTTCATGGTTTTATCAAACTCTTAGTAGTTGCTATCGCAACAAGCTTGGATGCGTTAGCTGTTGGAGTGAGTCTAGGAGTTGCTAATAAGCCACTATTACCTTACTTAACCTCAATTGGTGGCTGGGCTTTTGGCTCAACAATAATTGGTATGGCGATAGCAAGAAAAATACCCAAACATTTATCTGCGGTTTTTAATGTAATTGGAGCGCTTATTCTTTTTATTCTTTCCATTCATATGTTGAAAATATAAGATTTTTTTACTTTACAGTGAAAACTACCTATTCAGCCTAGCGCTCCGGAACTTGCGCTATGACGCAAAACTCGCAAGACATTGGCTTGATAAGGGTCTGGCTCTTACGAAGCTGAACAGTGATCGAGTAAAAGTGAAATCCTCAGTCGCTGCGTCAAGACTATATTTGATCAATAATCAAAGGATCATTTCTTGATTTAATCGCGCCAAAATATCCTCAATTGGCAAGCCCATCACATTATAATAAGACCCTTCTATATCCTTAACAAAACTATCCCGCACCTGCTGAATTCCATAAGCTCCAGCCTTATCAAAGGGTTCCCCTGAGTCAATATAATCCTGTATTTGCTGTTCATTGAGATGATGAAATTGTATGCGGGTTTTTGTGTAATTAACCCACCACCGCTGCTCTGGTAAAAAAACCAGAGCGTAACCGGTATAAACCTCATGAGACTTGCCGCTCAGCATACGCAACATTCGATATGCATCTTCGCGGTCTCTGGGTTTTTCTAAGATATGATTCTCATATGCCACTGTAGTATCTGCAGCTATGATTAAATCTGCGCGATTCTTTCTCAGCTGAGATAAAACAGTTTGTGCTTTTTCTCTGGCAAGCCGAGTTACATAATTTTTAGCGTCTTCGCCATTCTGCAGAATTTCCTCGATATCGGCGGGCTTAACAACAGCAGACAAGCCATGCGCCTGCAAGATTTGCAAACGCCGTGGTGACGCGCTGGCGAGAATTATTTTTAATTGATGATTCGCTATCATTAAGAATAATAACCATTAAGACTTTTATAATTTTTGTAGTATCTCATTATTTTATATGTAGTTTTTGATATCCCGGTAAAAAATTTTGTGAGCCTCCAATTTTAGTAAAGTCAATACGAGCTCTTCATCCAGTATGGGTGCGAAACAATCAGTATGTATTTTAAAATGCTTACTGTATAATTTGCAATCTTTCGGTCGGAGGTGATATGGCAAAAAAACGTATAGCGGTACTAAAAGTAGATTATATTCAAGGCCAAGACAATAAAATTGCGATTCTCGAATTTGGTGGTGGAAATACATCTGGTACTCATGGTGTTCCGGGAGGCGTCTTTGCTTTTAATCAGAAGCTATTGGAGCAACTACTTGTCATGTCTCCCGAACAACCATTGTATTTATCCCCTATAGAAGGTTTTGAAGCAGGGAGTCTTGAATCGGGAACTGCTAACCTTTTTGTTACTTTGGTTAAGAACACAAATCCTAATGCAAAGATTGATACTACTACTGTTTCTGATGTAAGAAAATCTACAAAGCCTGCGCATCTTTTAATCAGAGCAGAGACAAGCAAATTATCGGAATTCGCAAGTATCGAATTGCAACAGGAGTTAAAATCAACTCCTGTTACTGTGATTAATGGGAGCAATACCCTACCTCCTCTAACAATGGATAAAGCGTTTGCTTCTTCAATGATGAGACATTTTCTCCCTGAAAATGAACGATCATACCGCCCTCAAGAAGTGTTTATTGGCGCTAATGATTCAGAAAGCACGATTGAAATGAAAATTTCCGCATTGCCTGAGAAACAGTATTTAATAAAGGCTATTACAAAGGACTCACAGGTAGGTATTCTACTTGCTGATTCGATAGAAGAGTTAAGACATTACTTACAATTAATACATAGAAGAGAAATTGCTAAACTCAAAAAACTTCTGCTTACCGAAAATAAGTTACTTGGCGTCGAGTTAAGTTGCTGGCAAGACCCTTGTTCTTTAATTATCCAAGAGCTTGTTTATGCTAAAACGATTACAGTTAATGAAAAGCAATATAACCCGACTGGCAGAGCTTTTTTTATTGTCGAGTTAGAAGGGAAGGATAAGGTCGCTGTAAATTTATTATATTCTTATTGGGTCTTACCTCGTCAAGAAGCGACGAGTGTCTCAACTTTCCTTAATAGCATTTCCCATTTAGGGGGTAGAGAATTGGATCATGCTCCCCAATCAGAAAACGACCAGCAAGTCATTAATCTATTTCTCTGCTCTGATGAATTTAAACAATTTATGGCGAAAATGTTGAGTACCCCGGTTCAAGAGTTAGTCAATAATGTTAAACAGCGTGAAAAAGATAGTGCGTTATTCCACTATCTGCAAACTTATTCCCTTGCATTTGCTTATCCAGCTCTTTGCTGGGAACAAATTGGTAAAGCACAGAGAGAACAACTAAGTGATAATTTTGCTAAAGAATATGTAATGAGAATGTCTTCCGCTATTAACAGTCTATTTAATCAGTTAGAGCGAGCAAAGGGTAAAGTCGGTTTAGCAAAAGAAATAGAGTTAATTCACTCAATGTATTATACATTAATGTATACGCATAACAGCCTAAATGGATTAAACCGTGTCGCAATGTTTGATTTAATTTCAGATAAAATCAAACCTGTATTTACACGACTTATTTCAGTCTACTCCAGACACCCACAAAAGCAGAGTAACGAAGTAGTAGATAATATAAGACAATATCAACAGCAGTATGCCTATTTTCAAAATCGATTTAACCTGCCTTCCTTAGTTATGCAAAGTCATTTTTCAGATTCTTCGCCCAATTTCTTTTCTACTTTGGACTCCTTTGATTATAGAAACGATTTGAAAGCACTTACAGGATATGAATGGAAATATAATAAAGAAGCCAAAATGCACTGGGTAAATTTTGATACCGAGATACAAAGAAATCAGTATGCTAAGTTTTTAGAATCAAAAGGTGTAAAAATTCAATCAACGTTAACCAAAACTGGTCAACCAATTATTGTGCTGCGCTCTCTAAACCCACAGGAGTTAAAAAAATTAGAGTCTCCCAGCCAAGTAGGGGAAGAATTCGGTGAAAGAGCTCCTGTAATACGCCAATAAGGCAGGGTCAACTTAACAATAAGTTAAATCGGAAGATTAAGTACTGAAATGCAAGCCGCTGCCAGCTTTTGAGTTACAATCCGTGAAAACAAACTTATTCAACCAATAAATGAAGTTATGAGAGGTTTGCTCCAATAGAGGAATTATGATGTCATTTACATGTAATATAGATAAAACGGATCGGATAAATCGTACAATAATTGGTGCAGCATTGTGTATTGCGGCACTATTTGAAATGGAAAAATTTTCCTATATTGCATTAGGGCTCGCGTTAATCATGCTTCTGTTCGCGACTCATGCCGGTCTGACCGTTATTTTATGACACGCGATAACTTTAGTTGGACTGATGGAGAAGACTACATTATTGAATTGGATTTAGACAGTAACCTTTGCGGGTCGAATAGATCGGGACCCTCGTTAGAGCGCTTTATTCATGGCGAAATTTATCGAGCACGGCCTGATGTTAATGCCATTGTTCATACACACTCTCCGGCTTTAATTCCTTTTGATGTTAGCAAAACACCTTTGCAACCGCTATATCATATGTGTGGACTTTTAGCCGCAGGTGCTCCGATATTTGATATACAGCATAAACATGGGACGATGAATGTGCTGTTAGGAGTTGTGAATGAGTAGAGCTACTAGCTTAGACCGACCCTAGTTATAGAACCTATTGATTTTTAATTGTTAATTATTTAATCTTACCGTCCTATAGAAATACATAATTCCCAATGACTCCAGGCAAAGAGCTACCCAAGATGATTGAAAAGTCTCAAGAAGAGATAGAGGAAGTCATTGCTCTGGTTGAATCATCGAATCTACGTGAAGAAATAAAGCCCTTTGTGATTGGCTGCATTAACCTTGCCTCGTGGATACCCAAAGCGTTGGTCGAACACAAAATAACGATATCAAATTTAAAACGCCTTATTTTTGGCAAGGGTGCTAAAACCACTCGAAAGCAATCGCCTACGATAGAAAAGTCAGAGGCTTCTAATCAAGCCTCTCAAGAGGATAAAAAGTTCAAAGGACTGGGCGCTTACCCAACACCGCGTATACCCATGCTAAAGAGAAATTGCCTCTTTATTTACTGATTTAGCCGCACGGATACTTCCAAGGGGCAGGTCGGAGGTTCAAATCCTCTCCGGGACGCCAGTTTATAGAGACCCAAATCAAAAATACAACACCTTGATTTAACTAGTCTTTGATCGGTAGCGGGTTCAATTTCCGCCGAGCAGGCTGTTATAAAAACGGAGGCTCACTGAACAAGTCTTCTATTTCTTCCAAATTTACAGGTTTTTTAAGCTCCTGTTGGAAGAATTCTTCTTCATAAGGTTTAAAAAAACTATTCATGTCGAGCACTTCATAGGGTCGATCCGGAGAACTTGTTGGATTTTGGAGATTTGCTACTGCTTCTTTTGGCAAGTACGGTATCAGAGAAGCGGGATCGCTGAATGTATTATTTATCTGCGCTGTGTGAATTTCGCTAGTACCAGAATCAGTGTTTGGAGTCTGTTCGATCGTTTTTATTTGCTCTGGCTGTTTTGTAGCATTGGCTCGGATTTCTTTCCATTTCTCATTTTGAGCCTTCCTGTAGCGAGTTAAATATTGATGCCTGTCACTATCCGTTTTGCAGTCTGCAGGGGATAGGGGATTATTATGTTCTGTCACAGTGCGCTCGAGCGCCTCCTTATATATACCTGGCTGTTGGACATCAAAATTATTTGAGTGTGTTTTGCTGCCTGCTTGGGATAGAAATTCATAGTGTTTTGTCTTAATACTCTCTAATGACTCTGTATGTCGCGAGATGAGGGAATCGTTGTGTATTACTTTAATGAGTCCAAACGGCGGTTCAGTTTTACCCAATAGTTGATAGTCCCTAAGAGCAGAATGCGCGTACAAATTATTTATTGCTGGTTGTCCAGCCTCATTATGTTTTTTTGTTGGCCAATTGGTTGGTAAAGATTCGTCTAATTTTCTTTTCATGGTGAGCTATATTTATTTAATTTACGCAAATATATCGCGATATAATTAAGTGAATATTAAGTTTTATACGTTTTAAGTCGCATTGCTTTGTAGAGGCTCTGTGAAAAACAATAGCATTCGGTTAAGCATATGGGTAAAGAAAATTACAGATCTAATAAGAAGGGCTCTATTAAGAGCCCTTCATCACATAGCAACGTGGAATTATACTACGAAGCTCATGCTTTCTGTTTCCTCTACCAAAGTAGTTGTGGTAGTGGTGGTCTCAGTAGTTGCTGTACGAGCTACGGGATTTTCAGCTGCAAATTGTGTAGCTGCCTGAATGAACTGCTTTTCATCCCTATGTCTTGTTGTCACTAAGAAATCAGGATTAACTGGTCCTGTACCTTGAATTGGTGCATTAAAAGGTACTACATCTCCCCCAGTGTATTTATTTAGTTGCACAGTAACATTTGCAGGAAGCATTTCAGGGTTAGCAGCAAGCGTTTGGTAAGTAAGCTCCAGAATATCATCTCTATCATCATAAAAATGTGTATCTATTTTGCTATCTGGATTCTCATTGGCATTATTGTGCACAGCAGCGTAGATGATATTTGATTTATTTACCGGATAGATTTTAGCAAGAAAATGCCAGTCAAAATCCTCACCATCTACCTTCACAAAATCAAGATTAGATATAGCAGGATCAGCTAAAAATTTTCTAAAAGTAAAACCTATACCTGGAACAATATAAGAGCTTTTCTCGGATTCTGCGGCATCATCCAATAAAATTGGATCCAGTTCATAACCCAAGCCTGTTGCTAGGCCAGACAACATATGTGCAGATCTGGCTGGGAAGTTACCCTCTTCTTTAGATGCGTCTTGTCTATTTGATCCAGAAGCAATAATTCTTCTTTCATAATTACCTTCTGCCATATGTGCAATTAAAGAAAGATTATGTTTTATTATCAAAGCATTATATGCTACGAGTATTGATTTAAAGCGCTCATTCCATGCTGCTTGTTTGGTTTGTGGATCGGGAAATTCACTCATTAAAGCTTGCGCAGCAGCATAAAACGCTGGGTTACTTAAACAACCGTCAATATCAAGTAAATTTAAACGAATTGTATTGCTTGGCATAAAATCTTACCTCTAATAATAAATTAAAAATAAACCTAGTTCTGCCATCCTGTTAATTTTGAATTAGGATAGTGCAGCAACTCGGAATAGTAGGTAGTAGCCAGGTTGACTAAGACAAGTGCTAAACAAAGTCTAAATGTAAATCCCTTTATGTAAGGTAATCACCGTCAATGAAAAGGACTTTCCTGATTTCTTAATTTAAACAACAAGCCTGTTTTTAATTAAATCAGACTCGTATGCTACCTTCCATGTTTCAATGGAAGAAATTAATCATACTACTTCTAATTCTTCATGATTGTTCAATTATGTAGCGGGCAAATTTTAAACAGTTAGTTGCATATAAATCTAATTATTTATATCGATATGTCATATTGGTTATTTAAATATCAATTTATTATTCAATAGGTTATTGTCATTTTGGCTAAGATTTAAAAGATCTTATTACTAACTCCATTTATGCTACATAGAGCGTAAGCCCGCAGCATTTCTGAATAATAAGCCTGATAAAATATAAAACATGGGGGCAGTCCAGATAATTCCTAGACCGAAGGGAATCATTGAAATAGCTAAAATTATTTCCATAAGGATGATAGCGAGAACAATAATTAGGCCCTGCTTGCGCATGATTTGATAGGTCTTAACTAGAGCCACGCTGGCAGAAACACGTTGTGTGATAATAAAAGGTAGAGTGAGACAGAGTAAGGGAAGTGTCAGTAAATACAAAACTAAGGCACTAATAATTCTAAAAAGAATGCTATTAGCACCCGTTATTTCAAAAAAGAATAAGCCACCATTTAGAGCAAACCATAATAAGAAGACAATAAAGATTGGGCCTAAGTTTTGAAAAAACTGGGATGATGCCGTTTTGATAGAAAGGGGCAAGCCAATGGCTCGTCTTAAACCTAAAATGATATTTAGGGCGATTAGAAAAAACATACCGAAGAAAATTAATAACAGGACTAAGCAGATTACAACCATCCCAATGAGCATAGTATTTAGATGAAATGTTATTTTAAATGAATAGGTTATTAAGTATCCAGCTGTAAAAATCAAACCAATAAAATAGAAGAAAGGAAGTAATATTCCGCTAAGGAAAAATATTGATTTAACCCCCGAGACTTTTTGCCAAGCTTCTTTGATTAAATTGCCGATCATTATAGAGTTGTTAAACCCTTTTTCTTTGGACATAAATTTTGTCCCTGTTCAAAAAAGCAGATGGAATATCTAAAGTATAAATAAAAAAACTAGTACAGAATATTTTATTACTCAAAAGATAGGAAATTTCTTTAATGAAATAGCTTGTAAACAAAAGACTAATACCCTTATGCAATATGGTTTAAATTATGCTAACAGCTTAACAATTAACTCTACCCCTTTGTTCTTAATGAGCTTTTTTCTAACTTAATCCTCTACAAAGATATTTAATTATTCTTTTGATAATGATAATTTAAGAAAGTAAGGATACAACCTCAAGTTTTTACTTCTTGAGCTTGCTTCTTTAAATATCGTCTTAATTACTTACGTTAAGGAAAATGAATGAAGACAAAACAAATCTATATCGCCTCATTAGTAACCCTTGCATCAAGTAGTCTTTTTGCTGGGACGATGGGGCCGGTTGCAACTCCCTCATCTTGGTCTCCAGTAGCTACTTTAAGCTTAGGCCCAGCCTGGTATAACAATAATAAGTCGCAAACAGTTGCATTTGATGAAGGAATATCTAAGCGATTCACAGGCGGAAATTCTGATAAAGCTGTGTTTAGCGGCGAAATTTTCTTAGGTATGCAAGGTACGCTGATTGACCAGCTAATAGGTGAATTCGGGGTAGCCTTCGCAGCAAATAGCAAAATGGATTTCTCTGGTAGAGTTTGGGATTTTGATGACTCCCAATTTAGCAACTACAAGTATCGTTATAACGTTCAACATGCCCGTATTGGCTTAAAGGGAAAATTGATTGGCGATTTAGGCTATATGGTTCAACCTTATGTTAGCGCGAGCATTGATGCTGGTTTTAACCGTGCCAAACACTTTACTCTAACAACCCTAATTCCAGAAGCAGTTGCTTTCCCTGGCTTTCAATCTAACAGTACAACAACAGTAGCCTATACACTCGGCGCAGGGATACAAAGAGCACTTACAACCCACTGGCGCGCGGGAGTTGGTTATGAGTTTGCCAGTCTAGGGACTAGTAAATTAGGAATTGCTCCCGGACAGGCTGTTGGATCGGGATTAAAAAGCAAAAACCTGTATACCAACGAACTTCAATTTAGTATCAGTTACGTAGCTTAAGGATTGAGAAGATGATTAAAAATATATCTGTAATGCATCCTATGATGAGTGTTGCTTTACTCAGCATGGGGATAAGTACTGCCTATGCTGTTGCCCCATTCGATATTGCACCTATAACACCTACGCGAGTTGTTGTACCAACCACCGGTACTGTAAGCGTGCAATATACTGTTACCAATCGTGGGCCTGCCAACTGGCTAGCAATGGAAAACATTCCTGGTGTTTCAGTAAACCCTACAGGCATAAATGCTTGTGGCAATCCCTTTTATTTACTTACAGGGCAAAGTTGTACGCTGAATTTACGAGTTAGTAGCTCAGTAGTGCCAACAACCCTGGGCATAGCTCCTAAAGTCTGTCAGACTAAAGCAGATCATAGAACTCCAAGCCAGTTCATGTGTAATACGCCCTTCCCTGCAAATGCCTTGCAAGTTTCAACGGCGCCACTACCGAGCAGACAACTAGTTGCAGTAGGTAGCCTTTATAATGGGCATCAATACCCAACGAGTAACAGTTCAACCACTGCAGGTTTCTCCTGGAGCATGTCTTATCTTTTAGACTTACCAATTAGTCTGGTGAACACCCAAGGTTATCTCAACGCCGTATCCTGCGATAGTACTGGCTTGAAGTGTGTTGCCGTAGGCTCTAATGAATCAGTTCCCTTAAGTTTTTCCCCTCCTGGACTTGGAATAGGTATAACTTATACAACAACTAATGGCGGTGTTGAATGGTCATTATCTGGAACACAACCTACTCCTCCAGCTGGCGCAACAGCGGTAGGCTTATACGCGGTGAATTGCAATTCTAATGGAACGCTTTGTACCGCGGTTGGATTTTACGTAGATGCTGCGCAAAATTACCTTAACCTTGCTTATTATTCGCTCGACGGTGGTAGTACTTGGACCCAATCAACCTTACCGCCTCTTGACCCAGCTATTTATACCTTTAACTCACTTAATAGTGTGTCTTGTGACGCTACGGGAATGAATTGTACAGCTGTAGGTGCTGGCAATAATCTAACTCAAGGCGTTTCATATAGTGTTCACAGTACGGATGGGGGAAAAACCTGGGGATCTGCTTACACAGTGTTGTCTGGGCCAGTTGCACCAGCGGGAACCCTGGCTTCTTCGATTTTCTGTGATGCGGCAACTGGTCTGAAGTGCGCTATGATCTCATCTGTATCAGGTCCTACCACTCAGCAGCTTGTATTTTCAACCCTCTATCCTACTTCCTATACAACAACTGATGGCGGTGCTACTTGGAACGGCCCTGTTAACCTTCTAACGATACCTACTGCCACTAACAATAGTGGTTCTAGCGTTGCTTGCGACAGCACCGTGACACACTGTATTGCGACAGGAGGAGGTAGTTTGCCATCTAAGATTAACCTTCCCCTGGTTTATAGTTCTAATGACGGTGGAAATAGTTGGTCTGCACCAATTATATTAACCGCTCTCGAAGGCTCTACAGGATCTGCTTCAATCGGTAATCTTTCCTGTACCGCCACAGGTCTTCTGTGCACAGGTGTTGGTCGTGCCACTATTAACGGTGTAAGTGTGAACATCGCCTACACTACCTTTGATGGTGGTAAGTCTTGGAGCAGCCCTACTATAGTACCTAACTCGGCTGGAGGAAATGTCATAGATCCAAATGCAGCCTTTGTAGGAGTAAATAGTTTAGCTGGTAGTCAATAGTTTTAGTTTGTTGACTAGAGGTAAGTTTTTCTCTAGTCAACTTTTTTCCCGTTTAAAATAGATCCTAGTATTTTTCTAAATGCAAACGCCAACCATCTCCCTGGCGTTTGCTCTATCTCATGTTACCTCATTTCAAAAAAACAAATTGACTAAATTTAAATCAAAAAGAACTCAATTTTAACTATACTTAAAGAACAATTCCTTTTTTGAACTACTATCATGCTCAGTAGAATTGGCTCTAGATTACCTTTTAAGCGAAAGAAAAAAGCATCTTCTCTTGAAGATGAAAATCAAGAACTAGCGGATAGCCTAATTCCCTTTAGGGAACATTTGGCAGTACATTTAGCTGAAAAAAAATCAACTCTAAGTCTATCAAAAAGCTATAAATCACAGATAGATAAAAAACCCAAGGAGAGGGATGAAAGCTGTAATACAGTGCTTAAAAGCATTCCCAAAGGCCTTGATTCAGGAAACTTACTCTTTGTTGGAAACAATAATTTCAATATGAAAGTAAACACGAAAAATGCAGCAGTTACAGTACAAGGAATGCCTATAGACCAAACCCAGATCGATGCTATTGGGCGATTAAGCAGAGCAGGTACCGCAAGTTTTCTACCAGTCACTTATGGTCAGGCTCTATTCGTCAAAGCAAATAATCCCAAATTCACAGCGGCATGCACGAAGAATCAAGCTCTTAACCCAGGCACAACCAGGGATTCTTATCAAAACAGCATAGTGGTTAGTTGTATTGAACAATTCCCTATGAGTTTTAATGAGAAAGTAAAGCTCCCACAACATTCGGACAGTATCTATACTGAAACAGCTGACATAGCAGAACAACTTTCTACTATGCTAACAACCTTAAGCCAAGAGAATATCGTTTGGACTGATATAAAACCAGGAAATCTGCTCGCAAGGGACGATGGAAGCTTAGCGGTAGCTGATTTTAAGGGGTTGGTAGATATTAATACGGTATTTTTACAACAATCAGGTGACAAAGTAGCCTGTAATTGGAATGCAAACACCACTACTGGATTTCTCTCTTCAGAAGGTTTCAACAACCGACTATTTAGCTTTAAACCTGATGAAAAAAGTACCAAGGATATCGGTAGTCAAGTTCGTGAATATTTTTTTAATGAATGGCAAAAGGAATACAGTTATCAAGTGGGCATATTACTTTATGTTTCTCTCACAGGTAAAGCTGATGAGGACTTGCTAGCTACAGGTAGGATGGATTTAAATTATGATTTGCCGGTGTTCAAAACACCGCAGGGACAAGAGTATCAAAGGGTCTTGGAAGCCCTAACCCATAAAGATCCAGATCAGCGTATAAGCCATAATAAAGCAGCCGCTCTCTTACAACAAATTGCAAGTGAACCCGCTTTATCAAGCGAGGCTGAATCAGAGTGCTCCGTATCATTGATGATGACAAAGATGGATGCCAATCCTAAGAAAGTAGTTAAAAAGATTGAAGCAAAAGAAGAAAAAGTGTTAAAAACTGATGCAGTTAAGAAAACTGAAATTCCGTCAGCCCCTGAGGTTATTGAAACAGAAGAAAAGTCACAAGAACAAAGTGTAAAAATGAAATAGAAGGAAAATCTAATGCAAAAGAAAATTGAGCAGTTAAAAAATTCGATAGAAAGCTGGCCAGCTAGCTGGACGAATTTGTTAGAATTTTTTAAGACAGAATTTAGCGGCGTTACAGGAGATGGAAATTTCTGGAAAGCCTTAGTTAATTCAACTCTAAGTGCAAAAGAGCTGGAAAGCGAAGAGGCGTATAAAGCCTTTTTCCACAAATACTGGACTCATATGCGGCCTGAGATTCTGAGAAGTAACTATAGCTTTATTACTGCAGCTGAATACGGCTTAGACGTCCTAATTGCCAATCAATTGAATGGATTAAACCCAGAACAGTGTGCAGCTCTGCTTGCTAGTACCACTGCTAATAAGGATACCGCTCTGCACTACGCTGTCAGAAATGGAGAACTACTCACCACAACGGTGCTTATTGAGCATGGCTCCAATATTAACGCCCGCGGTTTTATGGGAGCAACGCCTTTACATATTGCAGCCGATGGTGGTTTTACCTCCATTGTGGATCTTTTACTTAGCAAAGATGCCAATTACGACCTTAAACGCAGTGATGGCTTGAAAGCTATTCATATTGCAGCAGCCTATGGATATCCAATGATAGTAGAGCAAATAGTCAAAAAGGATAGAAGTCAACTCAATACACAAAGTGGTAAGACTACTACCCCCTTTTATGAAGCTGCATCTAGTAATCAACTCGAGGTAATGAAAAAGTTAATTGACTTAGGTACACCCAATGTCAACTTTATTAATCCTCAAAATAAAACCTCCGCGATGCATTATGCCGCACACCATGGTAATTTCGAAATGGTTCTTTTGCTATCAACTCATGGGGCAAAGGTAGAGCTAGCCGATCAAAATGAGTTGACTCCCCTTCATCATGCCGTATCGAACACAAAACCTTCAAGTGAAGTAATCGCCCACCTTCTTGAAAATGGTGCTGATGTCAATGCAGGTGATCCTCCCCCACTCTATGTATTGTCGTCTACAATAGATGAAGATACAGTTACTCCCGAGGCTCAAGCAGCAGCCAAATTACTACTTCAAAATGGTGCACAAATTAATAGCGCAACTTATGGCGAGGCTTTCTTTGATAGTTATGAAGAGAGGAGTGCAAATGTTCCTTCAGGGGGGTTGTAAGTAATTAGTAAGAGGTCTCCCCCTTCCGTCATCCTGAGTGTAGCTAAGGATCTCATGAATGAGGCATTGTGCTAGTCCCGGAGATCCTTCGCTACGCTCAGGATGACGGGCTATGTTAGGGTCACTGCCATTAAGTAAGGACGATACATTAGAACCGTTCGGGCTGAGGAGGCCTTTAGGCCGTCTCGAAGCCTTGCACTCTGTGACGCTTCGAGACCTGTGCTTACACACACGCCCCTCAAAGAACGGTGTCTGAAGGATAGATGAGGGATCGTGCTAGAGCCGCCTCTCATCCAGTCATTGCGAGGAACGTAGTGACAAAGCAATCTAAGGTTCAGAGCCCAGAACTATGGATTGCTTCACCTTTATCCAGGCAACAATGCCTGGGAATGGAGAAGGCAGTTTCTGCCCTCAGATATTACATTCTGAGCGTAGACTGAGTTTGATTTTCAAGCGCAGTATTAATCAGATTTTCCATTTCTGCATTTTTATGCTTTATTGCCCATGAAAGAGGGGTATTTTTTCTCATATCATGAACATCAGGAGCTGCGTCATGTTTTAACAGAAGCGCCACCATTTGAGTACCATTACAGTTTGCTGCTTCAAGAAGCGGGCAATTTCCCGACTCAGAAAATTCATTCACATCGTCGCCTTCTGCAATAAAAACTCTGGCAGTGGCAATCTGACCTATTTCAACAGCTTTAAGTAATCTCATTATGTTAATTTCCATTTTTATCACCGAATGCGTATTATAAGGGATTAAAATCTTTTCATTAAGATCATTTATTAAACAAAAAAAACAACTCCGATTAAGATTAAAAACTCAGAATATTTTGTTCCCCTGGCTTCGCATCACCATCAATCAGTGACTGCAACTGTCCTTTCATAGACTGACTAGGTTTGACTATAAATGAGTCTCTACCTAGGAGCCCCCTCTTTTCTCAGGTTCAACAACATCACTGTAATTTGGTGTTGTATTATATTTATCCTGTAATATCTCATAGTTCTCTTGGAGATGATTACTCATATCAGCAACATTAGGGTTTTGAGCAAAGCTTTTTACAGCGGTTACTATCGCCTCTGACATTCTTTCTACCTGGGCTTCTCGTTCTGCAGTTATTGGTCTTACAGCTGCAAGGGCATTTAGTGTATTGATAAACTCTTTAACATGTGGATCTTCATAAAATTTGTCTTTAACTGGCGCTGCGACTAGTATTTTTACGTCGAGAGCAACACGCTTTACCATCGCATCAACTTCAACCCTATTAAATTTATCGTTGGCTGGTGGTTGATATATTTTCAATGCTATTTTTTCTTGTATAGATGGGTCTATGCCTGTCAATGCCTCTTGTACAGCTGGTTGCATTTTTAATCTATCGCTGAACACTTTGTTCGTAGCCACATTGAGCACAACTTATTCAAACTGTGCTATATTATTATCTTTTAGGATATCTGTACCCATAGCATCAATAGCTGCTGAAATTGTAGCTTTGTCTCTAACATCAACTGTATAGGGATCTCCTAAAGCATCTAACTTTCCCTTAACCTTGGTATATATGGATTCTTTCATAGCAGCAAGTTTGCTTTCCAGCTCTATTTTTCTCTCTGCTAAAAGATCCTTGCTAGCTGCTACTAAACTTAATTTATTATCGCCAAAGCCAACACCATTAGGGATAAAATTAGCCAAGACTATCAGATCTTCAGGGCTAACTTTTGCGTCAATGTTTGGAGACCTAATGATTTCTAGAAAAGCGGGATCGTTTTTAAGCACTTTAAATAAATTTGTGCAAATTTCTCTACCGCCTTCCGTGTCAGGAATTGTTCTTAACAGTGATCCACTCTTCGTTTTTACAACATCGCCAACATAGCTCTTAATGGCTTTATCATCGAAATCGGTATCAGAAATAGCTAACAGTTTTTCTCTGTCTTCTGGGGGTAATTTAGGGGTAGCGTATTTTTTAATCAAGTATGAAAAGGCCTGGAAATCCATGCGGGTTGTTTCACCGCTTTCAGCGGTAACATCAACTTTTACATCTTTTAGATCTGCACAGTAGTCAACCTTACCATCACCTTGGCTCCATGACATATTAATTGCAGTGATAATATGCTTGGTCATTTGGAAGGTTGGATTGTTAATATCAACAGGATAGTAGCCCCATAGGAATTATCTAAAGAACAGGTTTTAAGAATAAGGGAAATAACCTAAATATAATTAAACACCGTTAATCCCTGAATTTTGGCAAAACTTTGCTGGGCTGCTTGTAGATAGACTTGTTGCAGGTTTAGTCTTACTGCTGCCTCAGCCAAATCAACATCCTCAAGAGTTGATAAAGTTTCCTGGCTAATTTCGATAACATCACCATTGATCTGATCTGCTACATCCAATTGATTTAAGCGAGCACCAAGTTGCGCGCGAAAATTAAGGATATTATTCAAAGCACTATCAAGCTGTTCCATGAGTTGGTTATTTTCAGTTTGCACGAGGGCCTTATCTCTGGCTGTTGAGAAGGACTGAGTCAAATTGGCAACAATACGCATTGCTGTTGAAAAAATCGATTCGTTTTGCGTGGGGTTAATTGCAAAGCTGTCACCTGGTTGTGGTGTTCCAGTGATAGTTAATTGAATGCCATTAAAATTGATTGCGGCACCAGCCTGGTACAGTGGGGCATCATTAGGGAGTCCAGTAGGTGGAATGACAGGGCCAGTAGCCAGTCCATTCACCATAACCACTAATTGATTAGAGCTATTTAATGCAAAACTAAGGGTATAGTCATCTTTAACATAGGCAGCAGCATTGACAACAGACCCTGTATCCGCCACAGCCGAACCACTGTTGATTGTTGCTGTTGGGCCGACGGTGAAGGTGCCATTGCCATTAGGAATACGCATAAAAATATCGCTGCCATTATCATTGACTGGTAGTTGTAAACCGCTGCTAATCAACTGAAAGCGCTGGGTCTGATCGCCATTATAGATATATTGCCCGGCATTCATGGTAAAGGGTTGGGTCGTGGTTTTACTACCGCTAAATAAATAATAACCATTACTATCCGTAGTATTTCCCAAATCAACTAGCTGCCCGAGTATATTTTGGGCTTCTTCTGACATGGCCGTACGATCAGTTTCCGATAAGGCGGTATTTCCAGCCTGTACCTGTAGTTCTCGTAAACGTTGCAAAACATTGATCACATTCGCTAAAACACTTTCTTCAAAACTTAATTCACCAACTGCAGCATCGCGATTTTTCTGCAAATTCTCAGTGTCACTAATTCGCCGCTTCATCATGTCAATTTGCGCGGCAGCAATAGGATCGTCTGAAGGCGACTGAATTTTCTTTTGTGAAGAAAGCTGCTGTTGCAATTTCAAGGTTTTAATTTGTTGCGTTAGCATCCCATTTAAACCTTGGAGAAAAATTTGATTTGTTGAAATTCGCATCTATCACCCCATTGCAGCAAATAAAGCATCCATGATCTGATTTGAAACAGACATTACCCTGCTTGCAGCCTGATAAGCCTGTTGAAAGCGCAACAAATTGCTCGCTTCCTCATCCAAATTCACCCCACTTTTAGATTCCCGATAATCGACAGCCTGTTGATAAAGAATATCAGCAGCATCACTACGTGTTTTAGCTTGATAGGTCACCCCACCAACTCCAGTAATCAAATCTGAGTATTTATCAAAGATACTCTCTGTGCTCCCATCAAAAATCTGAGACTGCTGTAGAGCGGCCAGCTTTAATCCATTGCGGTTATCCCCATATCCACCCGTGTTATAGGAAGCGGTAAAACTATCACCAGTATTTGGGATGCCCGATAAGATAACTGAATAGGAAGGATTCACTGAATCAGGAATCATTATCGTATTATCCGTATTAGGTACAAAGGGAAAAGGTCCTGTTGTTGTCGAATCGGTGACATTCACTAAGTTGTACTGGGTCGGAGAAATAAATTGAATGCTGTATTCTTTGTTTATCGGAGTACCAGTATTGAAGATATCGCCCAAGCTTATACGCCCCTCCCCTGTATTGGATAAAGGAGTTGTTAACCTCACCGGCGATGCAAAGGCAAGCTCGCGGGGATCTTGAATACTGAGCTTCAAGTCCCTAGCAGCACCACGAGTAGGGCTTATCATATAGCGATCATCATTGGCAAGATTGGCGATATTATCTACGGTAATCGTCATACCATCGAGAACTAGCTGCCCTGCCGGTGGTGTTGGTGGAGATGAACTCCAATTCAAGGTGGTTGACTGCCCATCGGATTGGCGTATCAGCCTAACCTGATTGGTTGAGGTATCAGTGACAATTAACTCATAATCACTGATCTGGGTTTGACTGATATTGGAAATAGCTACCGATAAAACACCGGTCCCCGTATTGCCGCTTTCGGGAATTGACCGTGATAATTGCAAATTGCCTTGGTTATAATCATTGAAAAAATTCTTACCAATCTGACTATTCATATCCATACCCAGGGTATGCTGGCGATTGAATTCATCAGCCAACCCTATAGCCATTTGTCCTAAGATCTGTGAAGCCGTCCCAAGCACAGAGTCTTCAAATTCAAGCAAGCCACCCAGCATGCCCGAATGTAAATTATTAGTCAGATCAATTTTTCCTAGTCCATTAACAAGGTAAATTTCGGTGCCAACTTGTGGCGAGGTATTAGGGTTAACCCCTAACAGCCTATACTCAGACCCCATAACCAGCATTTGCCCATTACCTATGGCAACGCTGATGCCGGTATCACCTTGATCGACAACCGTAACATTCGTATATTTTGACAATTCGCGTAACAAGTCATCACGCATATCTAATAGCTCAGGGGCACCTGGTGCGCCTGTTAACTGCTTATTCACTTCAGCAAGACTTGCACTAATATCATTGATTTGAGCAACAGCTTCACTAATTTGCGCACTATTATTCCGTTGATACTCATCCAAACGCAGCTGCAAGGAATTAAATTGATCAACAAGTAATTGGCTCTGTTGCAGCATTAAGCTGCGTGAAGCCAAGCTATCAGGTGCCTCATTTAATTGTCCCAGCGCATTAAAAAATGTTTGTAGATTGGTGGAAACGCTTGTTCCCTTTTCTGAGAGTAGCTTATCAATTTGCAGGGCTTGCTGATAAAAGGTGTCGTATTGTGATTTTGTTGTGAGGGCTTCTCTAACCTGGCTATCAGCAAAGCGATCATCGTGTCGTCTAACCGCAGAAATGTTGACCCCGCCTCCAATAAATGAACCGGCATATCGTTGTGAGGGTAAGGGGGAAAATTGCGCAGTTTGGCGTGTGTAGGCCTTATTACTGGAATTCGCAATGTTATTACCTGTTACCGCCAAAGCGCGTTGAAAAGCATTAAGACTTGATGATGCAATATTTAAAAGCCCCGCCATGCCCTTACTCCTTTAATATAAGTCAATTTCCATATTTCGTTTTATGCAATGGTTTCCCGCCTTCGCGGGAATGACAATACCGTAGCCTGGATGCAGCGAAGCGGAATCCGGGAGCAGTGGTACGACTTCCCGGATTCCGCTTCGCTGCATCCAGGCTACATGTCTTAAATCTTCTTCAAGTCGGAAAAACCGAAAAACCATTACGCTCTAATGCCTGTTGCAATTCATCACCATGATAAATTGACAAAATTTTTGAAGCGTATTGCGGATCCGTTGCATAGCCAGCGCGATGCAATTCATCAATATAACGTTCGGGATTCGCTGTGTTTGCCAAGGCATCGCCATAGCGTTCGTTGTTCTTGATTAGGGATACATAGTCATTGAAGCTACTTTCAATTGAGGGATATTTCTTAAAAGAGGCATTGACCTTAATCGCATTATTAGCAATATATTCTGTTGTTTTAACCTGCACTGAGTCACCTTCTGCAGCTGCAGTTGATTTGATATTGAATAAATTATTTGAGCTGGAGCCATCTGCATCTTTGCTAACATAGTGTCCCCAGCCTGTTTCAAGTGCAGCTTGCGCAAGCAGGACTTTGGGATCCAAACCTAAGAGACTAGCTGCCTGTTGTGCGTAAGGCCAGGCTGATTTAACAAAATCATCAACATTTGCACTATCAGCCTTAGACGGCGCTGGCTCTTGCCTAGGCGCTATTCGTGAAGCAAGTAATGACTGCTCCACTGCCTTTTTGTTCGTCACGGTTGAATCAGTTGCTCCAGCCTCTTCTGCTTTTGCCAATTGTTTAGTTAGCATAGCAGCCAAACCAATACCCTTCCCTTTAGCAATTTTTTCAGCATATTGGGCGTCTAACATTTCCCGAAAGGTGTCTTCAGTTTGCGATTTGAAGGGGCTCGAATCATCGAGAAAATGTTGGCCCATACGCATGCTTTTGAGCATGGACTGCAGAAAAATTGCTTCAAATTGCTTGGAAACCTCAGGCAAGGCCTTATTCGGATCGCGCTGCGCCTTTACCCTCAAATCCTGCAAACTCTGGAAATCACTGACGGCTACTCCTTCAATTGCCATAAACTCACCCTGCTAAATAACTCCCTATTCACAGAAAGTCTGTATTTGGCGCATCTTGCGAGAAAAACCGCAAAAAAACTACTCACATAGACAGCTATGCTGCGCATTTTTTTGCGGTTTTTCTCACAACCTGCGCTCAAATCCATACTTTCACCAAGATTCAAATACTCCCCCTGAACGGGTATTAAATAATAATTATCGTTGCATTCAACGCACCTGCTTGCTTTAAGGCCTCAAGGATGGCAACCAAATCGCCTGGCGTAGCACCAACTGCGTTAATTGCTCTCACAATATCTTTTAAAGAAGGCCCAGGAGCAAATAAGAAGGTACGATTACCTCGTTGCTCTACACTAATTTGTGAATCAGGAACTACAACTGTTCGGCCTCGAGCAAAGGGATTAGGCTGGCTAACTTGGGGATTTTCGCTAATCGATACCACCAAATTCCCATGTGACACTGCTGCGGGTTTAACATGCACTAGCTGTCCCATAACAATTGTTCCAGTCCTTGGGTTGATAATGATTTTAGCCTCAGCTTCGCCCGGTGTAAATTGGATATTCTCTAGAACTGATACGTATTCAACCCGGCTCGACATCAATTTCGGCGCTGTTACTTCAATGGAAGCAGCATCAACTGCCCGCGCTGTACCTGGTCCCATCATTTCATTAATGGCATCAACCATTTGTTTTGCTGTTGTAAAATCCGGGCTATGCAAATTGTAAGTAAGGGATCTTGAAACATAAAAGGGATTGGGAATATCAGCTTCCACTGTCGCACCATTGGGAATACGCCCACCGCTAGGAACGTTCACTGTCACGCTTGAGCCATCTTGACCAGACACCGCAAGCGCATCAACTATCAGATTACCCTGAGACATTGCATAGACACGTCCATCAGCTCCTTTTAAAGGAGTGAGCAGCAAGGTTCCACCTCTAAGACTCTTAGAATCACCAATGGACGAGACATTAACATCCATAGTCTGGCCTTTTTTCATAAAGGAACTTAAATAGGCAGTCACCATTACAGCCGCTACGTTTTTTGAATTCAACTTAGCACCAGGAGGCACATTCACCCCCATTTGAACCAACATATTGGCAAAACTCTCTTCGGTAAAGCGTGTACCCGTTCGATCTCCTGTACCGTCAAGTCCCACAACTAAGCCATAACCAACCAACTGGTTGACACGCACCCCAGCGAGAGTCGCCAAATCTTTAATGCGTTCCGCGCACAGTGATGAGGTCAAAGTGCTACAGAGAAAGAATAGAAATGCCAGATAAATTTTATGCATTAACTCATCCTGTTATAGAGGCTAGGTTGGGAACAATGGACCCCAAACAAATCGCGAGAACCAGCCTTGAGCATTCATATTATTCAGCTGTCCTACCCCGCCGTAAGCGATTCTTGCGTTAGCAATGCGATCAGAGCTAACTGAATTATCTGGTCGGATATCTTGCGGCCTGATAATCCCTGAAAGCCTTATATACTCATCACCCTGATTGATTTTCACCCATTTCTCACCCTGAATTAGCATGTTGCCATTAGCAAGCACCTTAGAAACGGTCACTGAGATGCTACCTGCCAATTTATTATTTTGAATTTCCTGTCCGCCGCTATCAAGCTGACGCTGCGCATTTAAATTGAAATCCATACTGTAACCACCAGCAACACTTATTGGTTTACCAAATACTGTCGAGTTAACAATTGTTGCTGTATCGTTTTTCTGTCCACGCATGGTTGCTTTCTTTTGTGCATCTGTTTTCTCGATTAAAAAAACCGTCACCAAATCACCAGGATGCCTCGCTCGTGGCGTTTCAAACAGCGGCAAAGCCGTTTCTGGATTATAAATTGCGCCATTCACATGACGAATTTGTTTGGGATCAGGGGTTGCCGGATAGGTCGGCGCATACTCCGAACGAGTTCCCGGGTATGGGGGATTTAACGTGTCACAGCCAGCAATAACTGACAAAACAAAAATCCCCAATAAAGAACGAAAAATAATCATTGACTTACCCGATTACATGGTTTGATTCAAATACTGCAGCATATTATCTACAGTTTGGATACCCTTAGCATTGATTTCATAACTGCGTTGAGCTTGGATCATATTTACTAATTCCTCGACAACATTCACATTAGATGCTTCCAATGAGCCCTGCATAAGGGTACCAAGCCCTGAGTTTCCAGGATTGTCCAGTTGTGCCGCACCACTGGCCACAGTAGGTAAAAAGAGATTTTGTCCCATTGGCTGCAAACCTGCTGGATTGATGAAATCACTCAGCTGAATACTACCCAGTTGCGTGGGCGTAGTACTACCGGCAACCAATACAGAAACAGTACCATCCTGGCCAATTGTGACATTCAAAGCCTGTTGAGGAATATTAATTGGCGGTTGAATAACAAAGCCATTCGCAGTGACAAGTTGTCCTTGTTGGCTGATCTGAAAGGTACCATCCCGTGTATAAGCCTGGGTACCATCTGGTAATAGAACTTGAAAAAAACCCTTTCCCATAATTGCCACATCAAAGGGATTTTGGGTATTTAAAGTGTTACCTTCTGTGAATATTTTTTGCGTCGCAACAAGATGAACACCGCTACCCATATTAATACCAGTAGGGATTTCAGTAGTTTGTGTTGACTGCGCTCCTGCCTGACTAAAATTTTGATAAATCAAATCCTCAAATACTGCCCGGCCTTTCTTAAAACCAGTAGTATTGACGTTCGCCAAATTGTTGGCGATGGTCGCGATATGTTGATCTTGTGCGTCAAGTCCTGTCTTTGAGACCCATAAGGCTGGTTCCATAACCTTTCCCTGTTCTTATTGAAAATTAGAAATCATAACTGCAAAAGCTGTGCCAATTTCTGCGCATTGCTGTCAGCAGTTCCCATTATCTTCATTTTTGTATTAAATTCCTGGCCTGTATTGATGATACCTACCATCTGTTCGACAGGATTGACATTTGATCCTTCGATAGCCCCCTTCACTAGCACCAGATTAGCATCAGCAGGCGCAATGCCTCCCTTTGCCAATTTCATTAGGCCATCAGGGCCCTTAACCACCTCTTGTGGCTTTAAACGAACCATTTTTATGCGATCGATTACAGCAACCTCACCAGGGGGGCCCTCAAGAGGCACTATCGATATTGTTCCATCTGTACCAATCTCAACCCTTTGGGCAGGGGGAATAGATATAGGCCCGCCGTCGCCTAAGACGGGTTGTTTCGATGCATTCACCAGCATGCCATTCTCGGTAATATGTAATTCTCCAGCCCTGGTATATGCCTCTTTGCCCTTTGAATCATTTACAGCAAACCAACCATTTCCTTGAATAGCCACATCAAGATCTCTACCGGTTGTCATCAATGGGCCATCAGAGAAGTCATTGCCATTTTGCTGCTGTACAGCCAGGGCCTCGCCTGACAATACAGAGCCATTAATATATAAAGACTGCGCTGCAAACATATCTGCTTTAAATCCGGTTGTATTGATATTCGCCATATTATTCGCGGTAATTTGCTGGCGATAAAAATCAACTCGCGAACCATTCATTGAGTTATATAAAACTGGATCCATTCCTGCCTCCTATTGCTTACACTTCCATTAAGTTAAGGGTTTTTATAACCGTTCGCGCTGAGGTCTGTGCGCAAGCACACGTCTCGAAGCGTCACAGTCAGCAAGGCTTCGAGACGGCCTAAAAGCCTCCTCAGCCCGAACGGTTTTGATGTTGCGCCCTTAACTTAATGGTAGTGCCTATTGCTTAATCCCCTTCTCCTCACTATCCGAATTCCCGCGGCTTGACCGCGGGAATTCGGATAGTGAGGAGAAGGATTAATCTTAAGTAATATTAATAATCGTCTGAGTTATTGTGTCACCCGCCCTGATTGTTTGTGCATTGGCCTGAAAATAGCGCTGCGCAGTAATCAGGTTCACTAACTCCCCGGTGAGATCGACATTGGAATCTTCAAGAGCTCCCGATTGAACTAAACCAAGACTTGCAGTTCCAGGATTGCCAATCAAAGCTTGGCCTGAAGCAGAAGTTTCTGCCCAGCTTGTATTACCAATAGGCTGCAAACCATTTAAATTAGTGAAATTGGCTAATTGGATTTGCCCTAATTTCTGCGATTGGCCATTGGTATATCGGCCAAACAAAATACCGTCCTGGTCAATATCCACACTGTTCAACTGTCCTGTGGTATAGCCATCTTGTGTATTCGATTGCACAGCAAAGGGACTGCCAAATTGCGTACTCTCCGATAGGTCAACAGTAAAGTTGAGCGGATTAGCACCATTAGTCAGGTTCATTGTTAAGGGAATCAGTTTATTGGCTAAAGGAGTATTGGTGACATCGGAAACCCCAACAAAGCTGCCATCACTACTAAAATTTGCACGGAATAAATTTGCTGAGTTTGTGGCGCCAACATTCGCTGGGACGTTTTGATTATCCAGTTGAAAGGCAACATACCATTGGTTTTCAGTATTAGCTGGTGATGAGGCATTGGGAGAGCCTGCAGCTGCAGTACCATCAGCATGTATAAAATACATTGAAAGCACATGTGAGTTACCCAAGCTATCGTAAATTGTAGAAGAGGTCACGTTGTTATAGGTGTCAGAGGCAGGTGTTGCACCACCTGTCCAAGCAACAGTTGGTGGTGTTGAGTTAGCATATAAATTCAATCCTGCAGTTATTGAGGTAGTAGTTTTAGGACTGATATTTCCTGTTTGCAGTTGCAAATCGCCAGCAATGCTACCGATATTACCATTTTGGTCTGCTAGCAGCCCCTGCAATCTTTGCTGCACATTGTTAACAATAAACCCCTTGTTATCAATGCCAAAGGCTCCTGCCCGGGTGTATACCGGCGAACCATTATCATGCAATATAAAAAAGCCAGAGCCGTTTATAGCCATATCAAGGCTGTTATTCGTAAAACTAAGATTGCCTTGGCCAAAGGTTTGCTGGATTCCTGCTACGCTAACCCCATCTCCAATTGAGTTACTGCCGTTATAAAAGCTGTTTGCATAGACATCAGCAAACAGGGCTCTTGAGCCTTTAAAGCCCGTTGTTGATGAGTTAGCAATATTGTTACCAACCACAGCTAAATCACTCGATGCCGCTTTAAGCCCGCTTAGTCCTGTACCAAAGATCATAGTGCCTCCTGCATGGATAATATTTTAACGTCAGTTTTTAATTCGTTATTTCTTTTACATCATTCAGCGCAACAGTACCTACACCTGCAACATTTAGTTTAATTCCGTCACTACCTTGTCCCAGGCTTACACTGTCAACATTCGCTGCTGTCATAGTTTTTAATGCAACTTCTTGACCAGAATAGACACCACTAACCTTAAGGGTGTATTTTCCAGCTGGCTGACGCTCTCCTTTTTGATTTAGGCCGTCCCAACCAAAGGTAAAAAGCCCTGGGGAATGCTGGCCAAGAGGAATTTTCCTGATGAGTTCACCCTTCTCTGAATAAATGGAAGCAGTTAAGTTATCAACCGTTGTTGGCACATCTACTGCTGCTTTTGCCTCACCATCTGTATCCAAATTCATACTATCGCTATTGACTAACACCTTGCGGCCAACTAGTGAAGACGCTTGCAAGGCCTGATTAGACTGTAGCGAAGAAGCCAGTTGCTCGATGGATTCTTGCATCTTAGTAATGCCATCGTTTGTACTAAATTGAGCTAACTGACCTAAGAAATCACCATTAGTTTGTGGCTCTAAGGGATCCTGATTTTGTGCCTGGGCAATCATCAGCTTTAAAAAATCCTTTTGACCAAGACCTTTATTCTGGTTTGCGCTGGCTTGCCCCAACATAGAATTTAAGCCTGCATTTGCACTGCTAACTGAGTCCACTGCCATAATTCACTCCTTACTGTCCTAATTGAAGGGTTTTTTGTATTAGTTGCTTTGCAGTATTAATCACATTAATACCCATCTCATAAGCCCTGGAGGCTGAAATGACGTTGGCCATTTCTTCAACAGAGCTAATTTTCGGCGCATAGACAAAGCCATCAGCATCAGCAATAGGGTTATTGGGTTCGTAACGCTTAACCGGTTCAGTTTGCGACTCATAGATCCCAGTAACAGCAACACCAGCCTTAACCTGGTCGCCCATCCAATGTTCTGCTTGCTGTTGCACTGTAGTAAAAATGGGGTATTGAGCTCTATAAACATCATCGGGATTACCAACCACAACGTTCGCATTGGTCAAATTACTTGCACTAGTTGTTAAACGCCTGGTTTCTGCAACAAGCGCAGAACCTGAAATATCGAAGATATTGTTCAATGACATCTTAATCCCCCTTCCATGCGGCCATCATTGTTTTTATTTTATTATCAAGGAAGGTCAAACTTGCCTGATAAGCTGTTGAGTTTCTTGAAAACAGAGTTGTTTCCATATTCTTATCCACTGTATTTCCATCAAGCGACACATGATTAGGAACACGGTATTTTAGCTGTGCATCAAAATTGGATTGACCATTGATATGATTTGGTGAATCCACCGTCATTTGTTGGGCAGAGGAGGACATGGCTTGACCTAAGACCTCATTAAATTCGATATCCTTGGCCTTGTAATTTGGGGTATTCAAGTTTGCCAGGTTCTGCGCAAGCTGTGCTGTGCGCTGTTCACGAATCGTTAATGCCTTTGCATGTATGCCGAAATAATTGTCTAAATTGATAGCCATTTTTACTCCTGTTCCAATGACTGTTGCTCTTGACTGATGCTCTAATGCAATTGTTATGCCAACTAATTCATAAATATCACTAGACTTAGCATATAATCTCTTTAGAATGCTAATTCATTGCTCTTTATAACGTTATAACTCCTTGTACAGGACAAAAATGTGTAACTCCAGAAAAACTCGAATTCCCGCAGCTTGACCGCGGGACCTGGTGGCGGTGAAGGTTACATGGACCCCGCGGTCAAGCCGCAGGGATTCGGAATAAATTAAAGGGATCCTATTTACCCCTGTACAAAGGTCATAATTGACGTTCTTTCAAGGTGTTTTTTTATCATGATAAATAGCCCCTCAACTTTGCCAGATAATGCCGTAGCGGAAGTAAAATCTTACCTCCTACAATTACAATCGAATCTATGCGCAGCGCTTAGCGAACTGGATAAGCAAGGGAAATTTATTGAAGATGCCTGGACAAGAGAATTGGGTGGCGGCGGATTGACACGTGTATTTGACGGAGGTCAAATTTTTGCTAAGGCAGGAATTAATTTTTCACATGTCGAGGGAGAACAACTACCTCCATCAGCCAGCGCGCATCGGCCAGAACTGGCCGGTTGCAAATTCAGCGCTCTCGGTGTTTCTCTGGTTATTCACCCAGATAATCCTTATGTTCCTACTGCACATGCCAATGTCCGATTTTTCATTGCCGAAAAAGAAAACATGCCCCCTATCTGGTGGTTTGGGGGTGGATTCGACCTAACCCCCTACTATGGTTTTCCTGAAGATTGCAAATTTTGGCACCAAACAGCACTTGCAGCCTGCCAGCCCTTTGGTGACGAACTTTATCCTCGATTTAAGGCTTGGGCAGATAAATACTTTTATCTGAAACATCGTCAGGAAGCCCGTGGTATTGGCGGTATTTTCTTTGATGACTTCAATGAGGGCGGATTTGCTAATAGTTTCGCTTTCATGAAAAGTGTTGGCGATCACTTTATTAAAGCTTATGAACCGATAGTTAAAAAGCGCAAAGATCATCCCTTTGGCCCACGAGAAAAGGCCTTTCAACTTTATAGACGTGGCCGTTATGTGGAGTTTAATTTAGTCTATGACCGAGGCACACTCTTTGGCTTGCAATCAGGGGGGCGTACAGAGTCAATTTTAATGTCGCTGCCACCAGAGGTTCATTGGCAGTATAACTGGCATCCTGAACAGAACAGTGCGGAAGAAGCCCTTTACCAACACTTTCTTCCACCACAAGATTGGCTTAAAGATTAACGTCAGTTACAGATTAAGGAACACAAGGAACACCATGGCGCGAATTCTAGGTATTTCATTTGACTTTGATGGTAGTCTTTCACCAGCTCAGCCAGAAAACATTATTGCTGATAATATCGATCTCCTGATTAATATTAAAAGAAAGATGGCGGACTTTGATCTAACCCGTATCTTTGTTGGTTCTAATCGCCAGTCAGATATTGATGACAATATGAATGGTGTTAGTAATCGCACTGGCTCTTGCTATCCGAAAATAAGCCAAATCAGTGATTTTATTGGCGCTGCATTTGATGATTCTTTAATGGCAGATTTCTACAACGATCTTCTGCCCGGGGAATCAATGCGCAGGGCGCTAACCATGCTAAATCCTTATTCAGAAGATAAGGAACGATTCGATTATGATTTTGAACAACTAGGACAGGCTCCGACCATAGACTGGTTACATGACCGGTCAAAACTTTCGATCCTTATTACGCAAATTCAAAAATTGGCCTCAGAACATCCAAATGATGAGATTGAGTTCGAATTTTATGATGACAATCCCGAGATTATAGCAGCCTTGCGTAACTATTTTTCAATCTCGGAAAATTGTCAATTACTACCCAAAAATCTTAAGGCCTTTCGTCTGGGTGTTTATCCCCCTCTGTATCGCAAAGATGGAGCAGACTTGGTTCCTGACTTTTCCGCTCCTATAGTGGGTATCGGTGAATCTCCTATTATGGGTACTGATGAAAATCCTATTGTAGGGACTGGTGAAATTGATTTTAACTATCGGCAAACTCTTAAAAGAATGGCTGCGGCTTGTATTGAGTCTCCAGGCTATCAAGCCTATGAACCCGTTGCAAAACGTACCAGGGTAACCAATTATTCCCATGTAGAATATGCAGGCTTTACACTGACAGCACCAATGGATTTCATACGTGATTACAAACCAGGGATGGTTCCGAAAGTAGAGCCTCATCCTGTGCCACCTGAGTTGAAAAGGTATAGCGATATCGTTAACTTAGCTGCTGAGCCATCGAGTTCACAAAACACTTCAAGTTCCTCAAGTTCATCAAGTTCATCAATTCCTCAAGCATCAACTTCCAGCCGTTTTCTTAATGCCTTAAGTGCTTTTATTCCAAGCTCCCAAAGTTTTAAATTTAGAAGACGAGCTGCGGAGGAAAAGAAAAAGTTGCACTCTAGAGACACAAGTGAATCAACCACAAGCACAACTAACTTACCAATTCGCTCACTAACCTCTCCTAAGCTAGGACGAACTGATTCTTTTATAATAGAAAGCAACTCACCTAGAGACACAAACAATGCTCCGCCTATGCAGACAAGCCGATTAATTGACCGAGAAGGAATTGATTCTAAAACAGAGGATCATCATTCAGCCTCAAGCTCAAGTTATGACACAGAGAAGAAATTGAATGTTACAGAACAAAGCAGTGATGACTCTGAAACAGATGAAACTTATTCATCTGATAGTTCAACCTCCGATACAGCAAGCGGGCAAAGCAATTTCTTTCAACCTGCGACTAAACAGCAGAGGGACAGGCCTATAACTTTAAGCCCGTATAGGGGGAAAAGTTTCACACAATAGAACATCGAATCAGCAACCTCTTCTCCCTTCTAGGGAGAGGGGAAAAAGTTTGGGTAATAGGTCAGCCAATGGCGTCAACTGAAGTAAATTTATGCTGGATCCCCCCTCTCTCTAACTCTCTCCCCAAGGGGCGAGAGGACATATCGTCTTCGAACCGGGAGTATTGCTCCTTAAATTGACGCCATTGATTCGAAATAGGGATGACCTATTACAAGTTTGGATTTGAGCGCAGGTTGCGAGAAATACAGACTTTCGGTGAATAGGGAATCAATGCTTACAAAGGAGCAGATGCGCGTTTACTCAGCGAGGCAATAATCTTTTCAAGGCTATGCTTGTGTGGTTCACTTTGCTCAACAATAGCCTTGGTGCGTTGCTCGCAATAATCCTTCACTTCTTTATCTGGCAGAATATAAAAAGTCTTATTTTTAACCTCCTGCACAATATGTTCTGCGACATCCATCGCCGGTCTTGATCGCGCAATTAAATCAACCACCATATGATGTAATTTATCATTGTGTAAGGGAGCAGAATTGCTAAGTAACCCTGTATTTGCGAAGGAGGGACATACAACAGAAACGTCGACAGGTTTATCCAAACGTTGTAGGTCAAAGTAGAGTGACTCTGATAGCGCGACTATTGCATGTTTTGACATTGCATAGCTGGCCATTTGCGAACCGCTACAGAGGCCATAAAAACTGGCCATATTGATAACATGAGAACGATGTTTTTGTTTGAACATCAATGGCAAAAATACCTGTAAACCATGGATAGTGCCATATAAATTGACATCCATAACCTTGCGGATATGCTCAGTCGTTAATTCCCATATTGGTGCTAGTTGCCCACTGATTCCAGCATTATTAAACAGCCAATCCACACGATCAAAACGCTCATAGGTCTGTTTTGCCAGATGCCTCAGGCTTTCAGGTTTAGTAACATCACAAACCACACCCAAAACATCAACCGCGGCCCCTTCACTTAGCTGCTCTACTTTATCACAAAGGGCTGTAACAGCATTATCTGCCATTACGACATGGATGCCAGAATTAATACATACCTGGGCTAAAGCCAAACCGATACCACTTGCAGCACCAGTTATTACAGCTACTTGTTGACTAGACTCCATTCCAACCTCCCTTAAGATGACGTCAAAAGACGCAGCTAAAATTGCGGGGGATGATATCGATCTCGGGTTAGCTGGTCAAGGAAAATACGAAGATAAAGCCAGACAATGAGGGAAATTGAGTGCATTCATAACAATGAGTCTTATAAACGAGGTATACAACTGTTTACAAAGACCTCTAAAGTCTTATTTTCATGTAATCAGCTCTCAATACAGCAAATAGGTCAGCTTCGTCACTGTCCCAAGCTCCATCGCCCTGAACACAGCGAAGAATGGCGAACTACACTAGGGTGACATAGCTGACCTATTACAATAGAGCTCTTCTATGATTTGCGTACACTATTACAGCAGTCCGCTCAACTTGCAAAGGTTTTGAGGCTGTTATTCAGTAACTACGACAACATCCTGTGCCTTGAATCCTTTGGGTCCTTTATCAAGGACAAAGGTGACCGCATCATTTTCATGCAGTGTCTTAAAACCGACACCCTGAATATCTTTGTAATGTACGAATATATCTTCACCATGTTGGTTAACGATAAATCCAAATCCTTTCTTTTCATTGAACCACTTAACGTGGCCAGTTTCTCTGTCCGACATTCACACTCCCCTTTTAACTCATCTCTACCCTAGGTAGCAGATTAAAACCTAACATCCATTCAACTTCAAATTAGAGCTAAGCGCCAAAGAATCCCTTTGAGACCTATTAATTTGTGCTACTAATGGATACTTCAAAATGCCGGAATGACCGGACATCTACTTAGCATAACAGTTTTTTATTGATTGTTAACGGTTTTTTTAAAAATCGCTTAAGAGAAAGGGCAGTTGGTATTCACTATGAACACATTGCTGATAAAACATCAACAGTCTGGCTTTTTGACCCATACAACGTTAAATAATCCGCGACTCAATGACTATGTCAACCAACATCTAAAGTAACGTCAGTTATGGATAAGAATTATTTAAAACCTTTTGTGTAAATAAAATAGCTACTTGATGTAATTATTGAACAAAAACTCCTATTTTAGTAAGCTTTGCTTGAATTGCCCTCTTGGAGTATCAGATGAAATTAACAAGAATCAAAGGATTTTTACCTTATATGATGCTTGTATTCTTTAACACTTTTATTGACCTCGGCCATAAAATTTTAATCCAGGATACACTTTATCAAACACTAACAGGCTCAGCCTATACCGTGTTTTCTTCAATAATCAATGCACTAATTCTTTTACCCTATATTTTATTGTTCACCCCTTCTGGGTTCATCGCCGACAAATATCCTAAGGCTACTGTTTTAAAAATTACAGCAGCGGCAGCTATCCCCTTAACTGTCCTTGTGACCTGGTGTTATTTTAAAGGATTCTTTTGGGGAGCCTTTTTACTGACTTTTTTACTTGCTATTCAGAGCGCGCTGAATTCACCTGCAAAATATGGCTATATCAAAGAAATGTTTGGGAAAGAAAATCTCTCTCAAGTTAATGCTATTGTTCAAACCCTTGCAATTCTTGCCATTCTTGCTGGAACCTTTGTTTTTACTTATATATTTAGTTACTTTATCTCTGCTTCAGCACTAAAAAACTCTAGCGATAAGGTATTACTACTCAAGGCCTTTGCTCCAGCAGGATTTCTCCTAATTGTTTTTTCTATTTTTGAAACCCTAATGACCTTTCGTTTAGTGAAGAATCCAGCTGCCGACCCACAGTCTCAATATGAATTAGCACAATATTTCAAAGGGAAATATGTAAAATCTTATTTTAATAAAACACGGGAATCGCCTGTTATCTTTGCCTGTATTATTGGTTTATCAGTCTTCTGGGCGGTCAATCAGGTACTTCTAGCCAGTTATGGGGCTTATTTAAAAGATCATATTGGCCATGTCAGCGTGTTGTTTGCGCAGGGTTCGCTTGCTCTGGGGGGTATAGGTATTCTTTTAGGCGCCATGTATGCAGGTAAGGTATCCAAGGGTTTTGTTGAAACAGGTTTGATTCCTGTTGCTACCTTAGGTATCGCGCTCGGTTTATTACTACTCCCCTGCCTTTCTAATCCCACCGCTATTATTTCCCTTTTCTTAGTCTATGGTTTTTTCGGTGGAATGCTTATTGTTCCCCTTAATGCTTTGATCCAGTTTAATGCTCCTCGCCAAGAAACAGGAAAGGTTCAATCTGCAAACAGTTTTCTGCAAAACTGTTTCATGCTTGGCTTTCTTGGGCTGACAGTCTTAGCGAGCTTAGCTGGGATGGATAGCCGACTCTTACTTCTTAGTTTATTTGTCATCGCCCTATTCGGCGCGATTTATACGCTCATCGCTTTACCACAATCACTGACTCGCTATTTACTCTATTTTATAGCCTCTCGGTTTTACCGACTGAATGTCTATCAATTAGATAATCTACCCTCATCAGGCGGTGTCTTACTCTTAGGAAACCATGTGAGTTTTATTGATTGGGCGGTATTACAAATAGCCTGTCCTCGGCCAATTCGATTTGTCATGGAGCGCTCAATCTATCAGGTTTGGTATATAAATTGGCTGCTCAAGAAATTTAATGTAATCCCAATCTCTCGCGGAGCAAGCCAGGATGCCCTGTTAGAAATTAATAAATCATTAAATGAGGGAGAGGTTGTAGCTCTATTCCCTGAAGGAAGGCTCACTCGAAATGGGCAAATGGGGATTTTCCGCACAGGTTTTGAACGAGCGGCGATCAATGCCAAGGCAGTAATTATCCCTTTCTATATTCACGGGCTATGGGGGTCAAAAACCTCACGAAGAACAGCGCATCAAAAAAATCTAAGGCCTACAAACCATCGCCAAGTCAGCGTCATCTATGGTCCTGCAATGGATATTTCATCTAATGCCCAGCAAGTTAAACAACAGGTGACCCAACTATCGATCAAAGCCTGGAAATATTCGATTGGCGATCTTGCTAATATCCAATCTGAATGGCTTCATCAAGTAAAAAAAATGAGCGACTCGACGGCCATAATTGCTGAAAACGGTAAAGAAATAACCATGCAACAATTACTGGATCGCACTCTTGGATTCAGCAGACGGATAAAACGCTTTGTAAAACAACAACAAAATATAGCTATCGTTTTACCAACCTGTACGGAGGGGATAATCGCTAATCTCGCTACTCTTATCTTAGGCAAAACTATCGTTAATTTAGACTGTACACAGGATACGTCTTTCTTTGCTTCAGCGCTTAAACAAGCCTCGATCCAAACGATAATTAGTTCACATCAATTTAAAGGTTTCTTGGAGAAACAAGCTGTTCCAGCCAAGATTATTTATATCGAAGAGCTAACCTCCAGGAAATACCTAAGCAAATGGGTGCCAGCATGGCTGATCAAACTTTTATTCTTCAAAAAAACGGATGTTCATTCAACAGCAGCAATCGTATTTAGCAGCGGTTCGACAGGCGAACGCAAAGGGGTCAAACTAAGCCATGCGAATCTTCTAAGCAACATCAATCAAGTCGCAGCTGTTTTTAGTCTTGAAAGCAGAGATGTCATGCTAAATACTCTGCCCTTATCCCACGCATTTGGCCTGACAGTAACCACCTTAGTCCCCTTATTGAAGGGAATACCAATGCTTTGTTACCCACAACCTGAAAATACTTTAATTATTGCTAAGTTAACTTATAAATACAGAGTCACCCTTTTATGCTCAACCTCCAACTTACTTAATTTATACATTCAAAACACTGAAATACATCCACAAATGCTAAGTTCCTTACGTATGGTTGTAGCGGGAGCAGAAAAGTTATCAACCGAAGTCTATAAGGGCTTTAAAGATAAATTTAATCTGGAAATTTATGAGGGCTACGGTGCAACAGAAGTGGCACCCGTTGCGAGTTGTAACCTACCTGATGTGATTTCTACAGATGATTGGCATATTCATAAAGCAGGTAAAGCAGGTACAGTTGGGCTTCCTTTGCCGGGCTGTGCCTTTAGAGTAGTTGATCCTCAGACCTTAAAGGATTTAACTGTTGGCGAAGAGGGGCTCGTGCTTATAGGTGGTACGCAGGTGATGACTGGTTATTTGAATCAACCAGAAAAAAACCAGGACGTTCTCATCCAAGATAACCACTATATCTGGTATAAAACAGGCGATAGAGGTCTTTTAGATCGGGAAGGATTTCTTACTGTTGTGGATAGGTACTAATCTCTTCTTATCAAGTTAGCAAAAATATGGGGAACCCATGGCCACAGTGCTATAACCAAGACTGTGTCATGGTATACCCATTGCCAAATATTTTGAAATGAGTCTCGTAATCCACAAATTGTTATGCTATTTATTCAACCACGATTAGTAACGTGCATAACCCACCTAAGGATTTTTAATGGACACCTCTAAAGAAGCATTTATCCGCTTAGCTCTTGATTGTCAGGTTTTAAAATTTGGTGAATTCACTTTAAAGTCTGGCCGTCTAAGCCCCTACTTTTTTAATGCAGGCCTATTTTATCACGGCGAAGCCCTACGCCAGCTTGGCCATTTTTATGCCAACACCTTAATAGAGTCTAAGGTCGATTTTCGCCATTTGTTCGGCCCGGCATATAAAGGATTGCCTTTGGCAACCGCAACAGCTATTGCCTTGGCTGAACGTGATATTGATGTAACTGTAACCTTTAATCGCAAAGAAGCTAAAGATCATGGTGAGGGAGGGACCTTAATCGGTGCACCTCTGCAAGGGAATACCGTCATTATTGACGATGTTATCACTGCAGGCACAGCCTTCCGTGAAGCGCAGTCCTTGATTAAAGAATATGGCGGCCATCTAAATTGTGTAGTGATAGCCCTTGATCGATGTGAGCGTGGCTTAACCAATCAATCAACCCTAGCTGAAATTCAGGCGCAGGGAATTTCTGTCTTATCGATTATTACCCTGCACGATCTAATCGCCTATTTACAAAAAGATGGACAAAGCAAAGAGGTTGAGCGATTACGCAGTTACCAGGCGGAATATGGTTGTTGAGTTTTACAAAAGACGTACGTCATGTCGAACGTAGAGAGACATCTCCTGAATCTAGCATAGTGCTAATCCCAGAGATCCCTCACTTCGTTCGGGATGACGGAGCTCTTTCTCGATCTAAGAATAAGCAGCAATATCAATGGTCTTCATCCTAAAATTCAGCTTTTTACCTTCTCGCAGCACTGTTACAGTGATCCCGTCACCAACATGAATATTAGCCAGGAAATTGTAAAGCACATCATAGTTTTTAATTGGATGACCATTTAAAGCGACAATAATATCGCCCATATGGGTGCGTCCCCAATTATCTCGATAAGTGCCTTTTAAACCAGCAGTTGCAGCAGGCGTATTCGGCAGAATATCACCGACCACAATCCCTTTTTTAACGCCTAAACGCTTAGAAATTGCGGGACCCACCCATTGAATACCTATACCTGACAATACAACTCTGCCATTTTTAATAATTTGCGGCACTATATGAGCAATATCGTCAGCAGGCACTGCAAAGCCAACACCAGCGGAAGAACCCGAGTTCGAGTAAATAACTGTGTTCAAACCAATCAAACGTCCTTTGCTATCAAGCAAGGGACCACCTGAATTACCGGGGTTAATGGTGGTATCCGTTTGAATCATTTCTCTGATAGTTACCCCACCAGCTCCAGGTACCTTACGTCCTAAAGCAGAAATGACCCCTACAGACAAACTATGATCCAAACCAAAAGGATTCCCAATTGCAATAGTTTTTTGTCCTACCATAAGCTCATTTGTGCGAGCTAATTCAAAGGGAACATAAGATTTGAGCATCTCCAAAGCCTTGGGTGATTTTATTGCTAATACGGCAATATCTTTACGAGGCTCAGCGCCAATAACCTTTGCTGGAACGGTCAGCTTGTCAATAGTAATAGCTAAATTATCAGCTCCATTGATCACATGAAAATTGGTAACAATATGCCCCTGTGCATCCCAAATGATGCCGGAGCCAGCTCCTGCATGCACCTGCATTCGCTTAGCACTATGTTTTACAACAGTCGTTAAACGATGAACATAGACAACCTTTGGCGAAAATTTTTGAAAAATTTCTACCGTATTTCGTTCATTAGGTAGTAACTCATCAAGGCTAATACTATAGGCGGGCAATACTACTAAGGCCGTACATCCGACCATAAACGACATAAACTTCTTAAAACTCATCCTCGAACTCCAAACCAAAGGTGCTTTAAAACATCATTTTCAGCACACAAAGAGCATATATTGACGCAGTTGCGCTAATTATGCCTCAACTGGATAGGAATAGACAAATAAAAATACTCTCATTATGAAGATAATGAGTATATTTAAATTGATTTGGAATAAGAAAACAGCTGCACCGCGGATCGCCTAGCTGATAATTAAGCGATCCTGCTTAGTGCAAATGAACTAATTGGGTATGAATATCTATTGCAAAATAACGACTAAAGGTCTGATAAGAATCAATATTTGGCCACTCATCTGCCCTTTCATGCATACGTAACATTTCTGTTTCAAAAATGCATTGGTAGTAATTTTTAACAAAGGATTTTACATCAGCCAAACTTGAAAAACTTTTTACCAGAACTGTCGCATTTTCTGCCAAATGAGACAAATTAATGCGCTCAAGAACCGTGCTCATTTCAGGCTGCTCACTAAAGGCAGATTTCAGCCATTTGAGCAAGACCGAGCGTGGCTTGACTCTTAGTAGATGTTGCCCTGGCGTAAGTGAGGGTTCCATAAGTACAATTTGCGAATGCATTTCAAATTTAAAGCAGCATAAGAAATCGAGAAAGGTCCCTTCGATTTTATTCATAGCATGCTCTCCTAGCCAGCGGCTAATTTCATGCCTGAACATTGTTGCAAAATGTCTCTCAAGCTCATTTAATGTCGCCTCATCACTGTCCTGCTTTGCCATTACATAAGCTGTATTATCCATTTGCAGCAAAGGTAAAGGCGGCAAATCAACCTCGGGCAGTTGCGCGGCGAGAAAAGACAAAAATCCTCGCGTGGGCTTGAGAATAATAATTTCCCATTGGTTTGGGTTCATGACGTGCTCCTTGATTTTAATGACTCATCCTGAGTACAACTAAAAAGCAAAATCAACGCCTGTATTTCCTCTCCTTAGTTTTGAAAAGGTCTACCAGATTACCTCCACAAAATTTCAAGATCAAGAGAAAAAATAACTTTTTATTTGCTCATGAAATAGGCATTTTTACGGCCTTAGAACAGGCTGATTATCAAGATAAAAATTGACCAAATTAAGAACATTTTCCAAAAATTTTAATTAAGCACAAAAATTCTAAGCTCAAATAAAATACTATTTCAGGATAGTTAAAATGCTTCTTAACTGTTGTGAAAAACGGTAAAAACTCCATTCTAAACTTGACATGAATTTTGTTATCTATATCCTAGCTATTTTATTTCTCGTTTTGTTCAAATTATGAAACTTCTAAAGAGACTACTTGCTACCCTGCTCTTAACTATAATTATGACAACCGTCATTCTTTGGGCCTTGGCAAAGTCTGTTAATCCAGAAGTAGTAAAAGCCTATGTAAGTACGCAACTTGCTAACCTAACCCATCAAAATTCCAAGGTAGAAGGCGATATTTCTTGGCATGTATTCCCGCGTCCAGGGATTAAAATTACTAATATACAAATTGGTGATGAGAGCAATTCTTCCAATTATTCTGTGAGGTTAGAAAACCTGTTTTTCAACCTAAAAATTACTCCTTTGTTAGGTGGAAAATTTGTTTTTAACGAATTCAATGTTGATGGATTTAAAATCAATATAAACCCTGATAGCTCTACAGTTTCAGACAAAGTTAACAATGCCTCAACATCCTCCGAAAATGCGAAATCTTCTTTTGCACAGCAGTTCGCTATTGAGCGGTTTTTATTAAGCCGCGGACAAATAAATATCATTAAAGATCAGAGAAAAATTACTCTGTCTGGACTACAGATCGGGGCGGAACAATTTAACCTACAGAAGAGGCTATTCCCTCTACAATTTAAAAACAACATTGAGCTGGTTGATGGTAAAGAGAAAATACTCAAGGCGCATATTAATTTTAAAGGGAGCACCAGCCTCTCTCCTGAGCTCTTTAAGGCACCTCTGACGGCCTTACAAAATACTCCTTTAGATGGTCAATTATCTATTCAGAATGTCAAAATCAAAAAGTTTAAAGTCACTAAAATCAGCGCACATACAAAAACAAAACCAGGCATACTTTTCTTAAATCCGCTGACTATAACGCTTTATGATGGTGAGTCTGTTGGCGACCTAAATTATGAGTTTGCAACCAGCAAACTTATTGTAAATCAAACAGCTACCAATGTTGACAGCTCTAAATTTTTCCAAGATTTGGTTGATAAAACACTTTTCAGTGGAAGCCTGGATTTTTCTATTCATGCCCAGACAAATTTGCAGAGTGCAAATTGGCATGAACGTACCTCAGGAAATGGTAGTGTGACCATAAAAGATGGTGTTCTACAAACTATTAATTTAGATAAGGTTGTCGAGCAAACAAGTGCTCAGATCAATCATTTACTTTTTGGGCAAAAAACAGAGAAAGAACATATTTTAGAATTAGGACAATTCAATAATCCTGAGTTTTTCAAAGGCGGTACGAATTTCAAATTATTAACCTGCCAATACCAACTCAAAGACGAAAAATTAGAAAGTAATTCCTTGGTGCTGCAAACCGATAAATTACAGCTAAAAGGTGATGGAACATTAAACCTGTCTGATGAGAAAATAGATAGCCGCTTGTATGCAAAAGCTACTATTACCGATAGTGGGATTGACAAAATCCAACAATTACTTGGAGGAAGTTTCCCTGTGCAAATTACAGGAACTTTGACTGAGCCATCTGTTTCACCTGACATACAGAAAATTAATCCTATGTTAGCCAAACTCTGGATTAAAAGTACCCTGAGCAAACCAGTCAAAGAAATCGGAAAAGCGATAAAAACCATTTTGCAGGCATCATAATTCCATGTCTGGGGAGAAGGGAAAAACGAGGGAAGTTCTTTAAGAGGATATTATGATCGGAGAAGAATTCAGCCGTCCCTTACTTCAGTGGTTCGATAGCAATGGCCGAAAAGACTTGCCCTGGCAACATCCGCGTAGCGCTTATCGAGTATGGATATCAGAAATCATGCTCCAACAGACCCAGGTTAAAACTGTTATCCCTTACTTTAATCAATTCCTTCTAAGCTTTCCTAATATCCAACAGCTTGCCCATGCTCATGAAGATAAGGTCTTAGCGCACTGGTCAGGACTTGGCTATTACAGCCGAGCCCGTAATTTGCATCAAACTGCGAAAATTATTTGTGAGATCTATCAGGGCGAATTTCCATCGCAACTGACAGCGCTTATAGACCTGCCAGGAATTGGACCATCTACAGCCGCTGCAATCGCTTCTCAAGCTTTTGGACAGGCAACCCCAATACTTGATGGCAATGTTAAACGTGTACTTTGTCGATATTTTCTTGTCGATGGCTGGCCTGAACAATCCGCTGTTAAAAACAAACTGTGGCGTCTAGCGCAACAATGCATGCCAGGTGAACGCTGCGCCGATTACACCCAAGCTATTATGGATTTGGGCGCAACCTGCTGTACCTCAAGAAATCCAGATTGCTCGCATTGCCCCTTGCAGCATAACTGCCTAGCTAAGCAACAGGACAAAGTAAGACTCTATCCTCATAAAAAAGCCAAGAAAACTCTTCCAATCAAACAGCAGCAATTTTTATTACTGCACAATATGGAAAATAAAATCTATTTGGAGAAAAGACCGCCAAGCGGTATATGGGGAGGCCTCTGGTGTATGCCAGCGATAGAAATGGATTGCTGTCCAAAGGAATATATTGCAGCAACTTACACCTGGAAAAGCTTAGAGCAACAAGAGCTGCTTACCATGCGCCACAGCTTTAGTCATTTTCATCTGGATATCAACGCTTATGCCTTGAAAATTAACAGCAACAGCAATCATCTTGCCGAATCCTCAGGAAATTGGTTTACGGCAGCAGAAATTCGCGAGCTAGGCCTTGCTAAGCCTGTGAGCGATATTATTAATCACTATCTAACTCAGCCTCAAGCTCATCCTCATTTTGACGATTGTTAATTGTCATGAGAATCAATAGCACTGCAGCTAGCAACAATAAACAGATTTCACCAATATACAACTTGGTAACCGGCGTATCTTTCCATTGGGCCAAGATGTAATAAAACAAAATGATAATGGCTCCTGACATTGAATTAAACAAGGATTGTACCCTGCCCTGATAATCAAGATCTGTCATTTCCTGAGCCAAGGTGGTTAACAGCGCCCAGGATGAGAATGAAAAACCAATAAAGAAATGGTAAAAAATAGCCCACATGACATTTTCTGTATGACTAAATAAATAAAAGGCGATTATTCCCGTCAGCACTTGCCCGAAAATGACGCGAGTTAAAGAGAAGCGATCTGCCAACCAGGGGCTTAAGAAACCACCAGCAACAATACCTAAAGAAAGCATTGCCTCAAGCCAGCCAAATTGTGCAACTGAACTATGTAAAACGACCTTTGCAAAGGGAGCCAGTAAGACTGGAGCGGTCATATAACAGATGAAAAATAATCCCTGAACCAAATAAATCAGCAAAATCGGTATCCGTTTAATAATATAACGACCACCCTGCACAAATTGCTGCATAAAGGATTCTTTATTTTGCTGGTCAGCCTTAGCAGATTGATAAGGTATCAGCCATATTAGGGCTGTTGCTGCAACATAGCAAAGTGCATTAATGACAAAACAGGTTGCAAAAGAGGTGCTGGCAAGTATCAATCCTGCCCCCCCCATTCCTGCAACAGCGCCTATTTCATAAGCCGTATCAACCATCGCGTTTGCGTAGAGTAGATCATCATTATCAGTGACAATCTCGCGAACAAAGGTCATTGCAGTTGGAATATAGGCGGCCAAAACCGTACCGAGAATTGTTGCTAACACGTAAATTGCCAAGGGGCTAATTTGATTATGATAGGCAATCAGGGCAAAACCCAATAAACAGATAGCCCGCAAGCTATTAGTAAAGAGCATCAAAAATTTGCGATTACAGCGATCTGAGACAACCCCTAAAAATGGGCCGAATAATACATTAGGCAGCCAAAAACATGCCATTAAGATAGCAGTAGAAACTACAGATGTATCAAAACGCATCAATACCCAAATCATTATGATGTAGGTCAGGCCGTTACCAAACATGGCTAAGGCACAGCTTAGAGTGAAATGTCTAAACGCTGCGTTATTGAAAAGATAATATTGTTTAGAGAACATAGTAACCGAGCATTATACTTATTTATAGTCATTTTGTAAATAATTTGAGCACAAAAAAACTCTATTAATTATTGAGTTAAATACCAAATCAAGTATTATCATTTGCTTATAATTATTGAGTACACGCCATTATGGTCATATTTATTCTTATTTTAAGTCTAATTGCCTTACTATGGTCCGCGAATCATTTAGTCAGCGGCGCCTCTGGTGTCGGCCAGCATTATAGACTCCCACCCTTGGTTACAGGCTTAACTTTGGTAGCCTTAGGCACCTCAGCCCCAGAAATCATGATCGCAATCAGTGCTTCACTAGAAGGCTTGACTGATATAGCTATTGGTAATGCCATAGGTACCAATATCGCTAATATTGGTTTAGTACTTGGGTTAACTGCCCTATTGAAACCCTTAAAAATGCATTCAACCCTGATGCGTCGTGAATTTCCTTTGCTTTTTCTGGTTATGCTTTTTACCTACTCAATAATGCTCAATGGTTATCTCGGTATTTTAGATGGCTGTCTTTTTTTATTAGCCTGTGTTGCTCTGATACTTTATTTTATTTTCACCACTCGACAACATCGTCCTCAAAGGCAGCTAGCACTAAAATTTCAGCAAGCAAGTCTTGGTAAACGCTCCTTTGCCCTTCATGTAGTTAGTCTTCTTATTGGTCTTATCGTGCTTCCAATTAGCGCTAGATATTTAGTTAATTCCTGTGTTGCCGTTGGTCATTGGCTTGGTATCAGCGATTTAATGATGGGACTTACCGTCGTTGCTATAGGAACCTGTTTACCCGAGCTAGTCACTTCAATAGTTGCTGCGGTCAAAGGAGCAGATGACATAGCTGTAGGAAATATTCTTGGCTCAAACATGTTTAATCTGCTGGCTGTTATGATTTTTCCAAGCCTTATCCACCCAGCGCCTATTAGCCATGCTGTTTTATGGCGTGATATCCCAGTAATGTTTGCAACTACTCTTATTCTTTTATGGATTAACTACCATAACAAAAGGCGAATTGCCCGCTGGCATGGCGGAATACTCGTGCTAGTCTATTTTTGCTATATGATATCGCTGATTATTAGCGCTCGTGTTTAGTAATAGGTCAGCCCCCACCCCAGTATTGAATTCCCGCGGTTAAGTCGCAGGAATTCGGGATAAGGGTAACCTATTACCGTGTTTAAAGAATGCATCCAGGCTACGATCGTAATTGGTCACCCCTGTCATCCTGATCGTAGCGAAGGATCTCCGGGATTAGCACTGTGCCTCATTTAGGAGATCCTTCGCTGCGCTCAGGATGACGTGCTATGTTAGGGTGACAGACTGACCTATTACAGTACGGTGTAAGTGCCGTTAAACCCTCATCCGCCCTGCGGGCAGCTTCTCCAAGGGATTTTATTGAGAGATATTTACTCACGAGATGATTGGTAGATTAAGGGATCGAAAGGATCTCTCGTAACTGTTCTCGGTCTACGTTTTAAAATTTTCAAGGCCTGAATCGCATCAGGTTGCCCCGCTACTGCTGCTCGCTTAATCCAGTACCTAGCTTGTTTTCTGTCTTCAATAACACCGTGCCCATAATAATACATATAACCTACAGCGTACTCTGCATCAGGTTGTCCTTTATCCGCTTCGGGCTTTAAACGAATGAAAGCCTGACGATAATGCTGTGCACGGAAACAGATAATTCCCTCAGTTAAATTTGCCCGATTTATACAAGCAGTTTCACTCAAAGTTAAAGCAATTAACAAAATCAGCTGCAAAACAAAACGCATAAAGGTTATTCCTTAATTAAAGGCTGATCGGGAGGATCGAAGATTAATTCATTTTTCGGCAAACTTAAACTCTCCAGAGACCCATTGTGCAAAACTACCACTCCCTCTGGTGAAATGCGTTTGATAACTGCACCACCAGGTAAGGTATCACCAATAACAAAATATTCTTCCTTACCATCACTTATCTGAAGTACAACCTGAGAATCTTTTTCTTCACCTGAAAACATTATCCCGACTATTTTCACATCAAGCATAGATTGCTTTATCTCTGCCTCGGACAGATTGACTGGAACATAATCGCCAAAAAGAGCGGTAGTAAACAGCGGAGAATTGGGGCGAATTGGCTCTTGTTTACTGACAGCAAGCGGTTGAGTATTGGTTATAATTTGGTCTTTTGCTTTAAAACTAGAGATTATTTCCCCAATAAATCCCAAAAAAGCCACAACTAAAACAATAGAGGCGGCCAATTTTTTCGGATCTTGAAAATCAATTATGGATAACTTACTTTGGTTCATTGCTAATTTTGCCTAAATAACTAGGCCTATTTTCACCGTAAAATTAAGAGCTATGCAAGAATGAACGAAAAATATTTTGCTTATCATAGTTTTCCTTCAATCCCAACCAATCCTGATAAAGAGAGCCGAAATGTTTCTGCCAATAATTTGCTTTTAAATTTTTCCCTATATAGCCAGAAAGATAACGCTTTCCTCCCTGTTTTAAAAATTTTTCATCTAAGGCCTCTATCACTTGTAGGCAAGAAGGTACAAAAACTGGATTGATTCCCGGATTCAAAATCATCAATTCATAAACATCATTGACTTCTGGAAGCATAAAAAAACCAGTTTGCTGCAGATTTGCCAAGGGTACAACCTGCAAGAGAGAAACATAATGGATTGGCAGTTCAGCCAATAATTCATCAAGATTTTCACTTAACATTGACTTCGTCATAAAGCATTCGTACCAAGGATGTACAAGGTCCCATTGCCCTGTCAGTTTCATCACTTCAAAACGGGGGTCATGGCGGTGAAGATAGGAATGAATTGATTCATCTTGACTATGTATGATCTGCCATGGGTGCACTCCAGGGAAAACATCAGCAAATTCTGGGGGATTATTTTCATATTCAACCGAAGCATGGATTGCAAAAAGCCATTGTGCAAAGGGTAATCGCTTTCCGGTAACTAATTTGGTTCCTTGGATCGAAGGTGAGCAAAAAGCTTCGATATAATCTGCTTTTCTCTTTATTTCCTCCAAATCATTCAACCAACTTGCTTTATCAAGATATACCAGAAAAAAGGTTCTTACCTGCTTTAAACAGGGTCGTAATTTGATGCAGGCTTTAGAAATAACAGCAAAACGCCCCTGCCCTGAAAGACAGGCTTTGAACAAAGGAGATTGTTCATCAACTATCTCAGTCTTACCATTCGCTAAAATAACCTCTAAGGCCTTCACATGTGCGCTGATAGGGCCAAATTTAAAGGAAGATGCGCCAATACCTGCCGCAGACAAAACGCCTCCTACAGATAAATTGCAGTTATAGGGAAGAACCTTAGGAGTCTGCCCTGTTTTTAAAGAGACCGCGAGTAAATCAGCCCAAGAGCTATTCGTTTCAACCCAGATTGCTTCTGGCTCTTTATCGAGCACCTGATTTAATTGCTCTAAATGCAAACTAAGACCGCCAGCAACAGGAAGTGCTTGACCGCTTTGACTTAAGCCTTTTCCTCTTATAGTAACGGGTAATTTATTTTGGCTAGCATAAGCAAGAATTGTTTGAATTTTTTCATTCGACTGAGGGATACATGCAGCAGCGGGATTGGATTGCACTAGTTTGCCAAAATCACGGGAATAAGAAACAAGCGTATGCTCATCGCTGAGCATCGCTTGTCCCGATTCTTTCTCACACTGCTTTATCTGCTGCGTAGACCAGAGAGTTTGCTGCATTTTGTTCATTCCTTTGTTTTGCAAGTTCTAATCTGCTATTACATGCAATAATCAGTCCATCAAACATCTTGTTAAACGCATCATAACATCTGTCTATCATCTTTAATGCATCACGGCGAACGTTGACAGGCACTTGCATTTCGAACAGTTTACGCTCCATTTCGCCCTCGAATAAAGCATGGGCTAGTTCAACATCAAGATGGTTAGATGAGAAATATTTGAGATTTTGATCTTCACCAGCCTTTTTGACTTGTTTTACCACTTTTTCGAAGAACACATGTCCAGAGGATTCAAGTGTTAGTAATAAAGCGATATTTAAGATCTCATCATCAGTTTTATAAATCTCAGACATAATTGAATAAGCTGCATCTCTGGTAACTTGTGATTCCTTACTATAAAGCCAAGCCACATCATCTTTACAGCAGGATTTGTCAGCACTTAGGCCACCCATGTATTTTTTGTCTTGTAAAAACCATTTTTCATGACCGGCATCTTCAAGACGATGGTGGCGAGCAACTTTTTTCAAGTAGGGGTCGCTAACTCTTTCTTCATTCAATCGTAAGATATCTTGGAAAGTCATTGCCCAAAAGGTTAGCTCTGGGACAAAGTAGCCAATTTCTTCTAAACTATCTAGATGAGAAAGTACTTCAAAGAATGGATGATTCATAAATTCTTGTTGTTTTGAGTCGATATAAGATTGTATAGTTTTCATGATAGTAGCCTCCGAGGCTTTATTTCAAATGGACACTTTAGGTATTGCACCCTTTGTGCCAAAATTTTAACCACCTTGGCTTGTTTTAGCCCTTATTTGTCAGCTAATTTTCATTTTCCACAGGGGAAAACCTCGGAAAGCGCCAAAAAAATGTCTCCGATCCCAGCTTAAATGACAAAATATTGACCAAGAAGAGCCCTATAAATCAATGCCTTTGTTCTATAGGACTCAAATCCGCCAATTTTTTGTCGTACTCGACCATTAAATCATCAACTTCATTCCAATCTATCTCATCGACTGACCTCACATTTGAACAAATTTCACTCAAAAGTGCTGCTTGCACTACCCCGTGAGCCTTTGCCTCAGAGTAAGGGGTATTAGTAAACATCACCAAAACATGCTTGGAAACGTAGCGATCTGGATATCGATGCATTAATTCCTGCTCGATATCTTTCTTTAAATTAAACTTCGGATCTCTTATATCACTTTGAATTTCATGATAATTATCCATAGACATCTCAGAAACCGCATCAGTGTTGACCTTGCGCGACTTGAAAAAAGCAGGCATCACCTCTTGCCAATTATCATCATATTGATCCAAAAGCGCATTGAGCACCCGACAATCTTCAAAGGCGCTATTCATTCCCTGACCAAAAAAAGGCACAACCCCATGAGCGGCATCACCAATGAGTAAACATTGATCCTGGTAATACCAGGGAGAACATTTAATAGTGCTTAGGTTACCTATGGGATGATGCATGAATTCATTAATCAGATCGGGCATTGCCTCATAAGCATCAGTGAATCGATTTTTGAAAAACGCATGAATAGATGCTTCATTATTAAGCTCTGCGAAACTATTCTTCCCTTCGTTAGCTAGAAACAAGGTTCCCGTTATTGAATTGTCTCGATTAGGATTGCCTAGGAGCATAAAAGAATCTCGCGGCCAGAGGTGTAAATGCTCCGCCTTGAAATCTTGCGTATGATTTCTGGAAATAGAAAGTTCTTTATAGCCATGAGGTAAAAACTGGCGAGTAGCGCTTATCAATTGTTCTTTTACCAGCGTTTCACGAACATTAGAACCCGCCCCATCAGCGCCTATTAGCAAGTCATAGGCCTTAGTAAGGTGGCTACCATCCTTAGCTGCAAAATGTAACAACTTGTTGTGCACATCAACTGCAATTAATTTAGTCTCAAAATTTAACTGGATTTCCGACGTCGCTTCTGCCTTATTCAGCAATAACCTATTGAGTTCACTGCGCAAAATAGCGTTTATATACTCATCTTTATGGCGCCCAAAAGCCTGATACTGGATTTGACCATCGAGTAAATGAATAGCTCTAGCTCTCATAGGAACCATAATTTTCTCAACATCGGGCATAAGCCCCATACCAGCTAGTCCTGTTATCCCTCGACAGGACAGAGCAAGATTAATTGAACGCCCGTTATCATTCTTTTCTGCTCTGATATCTGGTCTGGATTCAAATAGTTCCACCTCATAGCCACGTCTGGCCATGTAAAGTGATAATAAGGTACCCGCTAAACCGGAACCAATAATGGTCATGCTCTTCATCGTTTCTTCTCCGTTGCCCTCTTCTAAACCATAGGACTAGCCCTGGCCGAAGCTTGATTCATTCATCTAAGACGTGCCTTCCCTAACAACCATAAACATCTTTCACAATGCCCCATAATAATGAGATTATGCAAGAGGTCTATTACATTCTTTTACGGCAACTGTATAAAACTATATTAACTAGTCATCAAATCATAATGAACTCCCTTTAACTCCTTCTTATTTACAGTTTTCCTGTGCTGTTATAGTGACCCGAGCAAAAATCGTACCGAGTCGCTCAGGGTATAGGTTTCTGACGTTAAGGGATTAGCTAGAATTATTAAGGGAAAGGTAAACTGGGTTTAGAAACCCTCATCCGCCCTTCGGGCACCCTCTCTCTGAAAGGGAGAAGGGATTCTTGTGCGGCCGAAGGGCAGATAAGCGGTTGTAGGTTCTAAGTTTTTCTTCAATGTTTGCCCCCAAAGACTGGGGCCCTTAGGATTTAACAAGCAGCAGCGGCTGTTTGATGAAGCTGTAATGCCTCTTCCGAAACGATATTTGGCCTGTATGAGTTAAATAACAGGGAATATCTGCATTGAGAAGCTCGTGGCAATTTTACCTCTAGCGTATCTAAAGCGTTTTCTTTGTCTTCAGAAACCTGTTGTGTAAGCTGTTTGAACGCTTCAAACTGCTCTTTAAAATCAGCAAAACCAGCTAAAAATCTATCAGAAAATTGGCAGCTTTCTTGTAACTTTGAAATTTTAGTTAATTCAGCTTCGACCTCAACAAACTTCGGATCAGTAGGATCGGCTTTGAGCTTTGTCAAGGTAGTAAACTCTATTCTGAGCTTATATAAACCAGCACTAAGCGTTCTTTCTAAGCTATTCATCTTGGCTTGCATGAAATCAATTGATTGCAGATGATTAATCAGCTCATTCCCTTGTTTTACCAGGTTGCTATTTTTCTCATTGGTTAAAAAGCCTTGTATCTCTTCAACATAGGCTTCTACCTCACGCTTTAACGGCTCTACAAGCTGCTTTTCCTGTTCCCAATCGATGACACAACTCTCATCCATTTGAAAGAGTTCTTGATTTTTTGCTCTTAGATAGGCAGAGATATCATTAACTAGCGGAGAGTGATTCAATTCATGAATCAACTCCTGAAGCATCACCTGACGCATAACTGGCTGGGAATTAGTAGAGCTCTTAACCGTTTTGCCGAGTTTAATAATTTTTGCTACTTGCAAACTATTACCTGCAGGTTCTAATTGTTGGCTCCGTTGGTATGCTTTTTCAGAGTCATACTCAGGACCAGGATTGTCAAGCAGGTCTCGCAACAGACTATTTAAATTTACATCCCTACTTCCAGATATAACGGTATTAGCGCGTTCTTTTTGTAACTTAGTAAAGACACGCATAATTTTTCTACCACCCCCTGTTCGCTCGGCCATCTCGCTCCGCTTAGCCTCATCATCCTCTAGGGACGAAACAGAAACATTACCATCGTGGAGGAAAGTCATATCGCGTTGAAACATCGGCAAGGCAGGAATAACAGCCTGTTGGGCATTAAAAATCGGTTTTAGGGCTTGCGGAACAAGAACAACTTCAGAAAGTTTTGCTAAGGTTTCTTGTGATTCTTTGGATAAACCACCCATTGTTTTATTTAAACGCGAAATTTCAACGCGTGAAAAGGCTAATAAGATTGCCATGCAGCCATTATAATCTTTGTGTACTTCAAAAAGGGAACTCGCTACCCCAATCCAGCGCTCAGCAGTAATCGTTCTTTCTTCAACAGATGAGCCTCGTAATATATCCCTGCTGGCAAGATCAGCTAGATTATTATGATGAGTCGAGTTAGCTAGAAGTGTCTCTGAGTTTTTGTAAGCCCAAGGGGATAGTAAGTCAGATTCTTTGATATTTAAAAATAACTCCTGATCAATTTCTGCAATAGTGTTGGCAGAAGCATCAATAATTTGTTTATTAAACTCTTTCACTCTCGCAGCAAAGGAAGAACTCGACTTTACCTTGCTTTTTATTAGGGGATTGCAGAGAAACTCATTGTATTCTTTTATAGTCAATGAGGCTGCCTTATATTTTTCTACTAGTTTATTAAGAATCTGAACAGGATCTTTAGATGCCTTTATTTCTTCTTTTTGAGCATTGATTTGCTGAAACATCGATTTGCAATCAGGATTAGCTTCTGTAAAGCGGGCGTTAAACTCCTCACTAAACTCTTCAAATCTTCTTAGGCTTCTTCGAGGGAGATTCTTGGCATTGTCTTTTAAAGTCGCATGAATTTTTTGTATCTCTTCATAGAGTTTTTTTAATGCCAAATGTTCCTTTCGCACACGTGCCCGAACTAGCTCTAAATCCCCAAACTCAAAAGTTTCAGGAAGTTGTGCATTAAGATATTGCTGGAGGCTTTCATATTTTTTCAGATATTCATTCTGATGTTCTGTAAGGACATCTATGTATTTTTGTCTCAGCGCTTTATTCATGCGGGTACCTCCTAGTTTATTGTTTTTTTATTCTATAGTAAGACAAAAAAATGAACTCTAAAAGCGATTTTATAACTCCTTGATATTGCGGAAGAATAAATCTGGATAAAGCCCTTATTTGAGCATCTAAGATTGGTTGCTAAAATTTACTTGGTTAAAAATAAAGCATCTGGGTGAAAGGCTTGGAGACGGCCTAAAGGCCTCTTCAACTTAAGAGTCCATAGTCTGGATGCAGCGAAGTGGGCAGGTAATGGTCACTAACATAGCCCGTCATCCCGAACATAGTGAGGGCTCTCCGGGATTAGCACAGTGCTACACTCAGGAGATGTCTCTCTGCGTTCGACATGACGTACGTCTTCGGGAGCGCCCAGCCCCTTTGGGGCAAACATCGATAAAGACCTCGTCATCCCGAACATAGTGAGGGATCTCCGGGATTAGCACAGTGCTACACTCAGGAGATGTCTCTCTGCGTTCGACATGACGTACGTCTTTGGGGGCACCCAGCCCCTTTGGGGCAAACATCGATAAAGACCTCGTCATCCCGAACATAGTGAGGGATCTCCGGGATTAGCACAGTGCCTCATTCAGGAGATCCTTCGCTGCGCTCTGGATGACGGAATGGAGAGAGGTATTATTTCTTGTCTTTCTCTGAATATTCTTCCAGGAACTTATTTAATTCAGAGGGTATATTAGGTGGTTTAAAATAATAGCCTTGAGCATAATCACAGCCATGTTTGAGAATAAACTCCCTTTGCAACTCTGTTTCAACGCCTTCTGCCAAAACCTCCAAATTCAGACTATGGCCTAGATTAATAATCGCTCTGGCAATTGCTGCATCATTTTCCTTGTTAACCAGCTCGCAAATAAAAGAGCGATCTATTTTTAATTTATCAACGGGAAATTGTTTTAAGTAAGAGAGGCTGGAATAACCCGTTCCAAAGTCATCTATGACCAGCCTTGTTCCCATATCTTTTAATTTATACATCGTATCTACTGCATGCTCGAGATCGTCAACTAAGAGACTTTCAGTAAGCTCTAATTCAAGATATTTGGGCGGTAATCCCGTTTTCTTCAATACCTCAGCAACCACATCAGTCAGGTTCTTTTGCCTAAATTGTCGACCAGACAAATTGACCGCCATGCTTAGCCCTTTATAACCTTGTTCATGCCAGATTATCGCTTGTTTACAGGCTTCTTCCATGACCCATTGTCCAATCTCGATAATCAAACCATTCTCTTCGGCCACACCAATAAATTCGACGGGAGATACCTGACCCAATAATTGACTATTCCATCTAATTAATGCTTCAAAGCCCACTACAATATTTTTTCTCAAATCAACAAGTGGTTGATAAACAAGATAAAACTCGTGTTTTTTCAGGGCATCACGCAGAGCACTATCCAATTGCATACGGTTGATAATGCGGCGATTCATTTCCTGTTCAAAAACACGATAATTATTACGACCACTATCTTTGGCATGATACATAGATAAGTCAGCACTTTTCATGAGTGACTCATAATCAGTACCGTCTTTAGGATAATAGCTAATACCAATACTGCCAGTAATCTTCAAACTATGCTGGTCGACTTGAAAGGGTTTCTCGATAAGATGCAAAATCTCTTGTGCCATTTGCTGGGCCTGCATCTCTGAGCTTAATTCAGGTAAGAGAATAACAAACTCATCGCCCCCTAGCCTTGCCACCGTATCGAAGTCATTAGTTGCAATCAGTAAACGGTTAGACACAGCCTGCAATAGCTTGTCACCAATACTGTGTCCAAGAGTATCATTGGTCATTTTAAAACGGTCAAGGTCTAAAAACAGAAAGGCAAGCAAGGTATTTTTTTTCTTAGCTTGTAAAATGGCCTGTTCAACCCGGTCCATCAGAAGAACGCGATTTGGAAGTTCCGTTAATGAGTCATGGGTTGCCTGTCTGACTAACTGTTTCTCCATTTCACGGCGCTCAGTAATGTCATTGATAATACAGACATAGTGTCTTACACGACCAAAGGAATCATTAACCGGCGCAACACTCAATTCACACCAAAACATTTCGCCACTACGACGGTAGCACTCCAACTCCACCACCTCTTCGCGCTGCTCTCTGATTGCCAGGTTGACACGTTTTTGATTGACTTGATCGGTTTTCGCGCCTTGCAAATGCGCTATATTTTGCCCAAGAGCATGTTTCTCTGAATAGCCAGTAATGCGTTCAAAGGCTTTATTAACATAAATTATGGGCTGATTGGGTTTGGTGATATCGACTATTGCGACACCATGAGTGCTTGCCTCAACAGCTCGTTCACGAATACGTAACTCATCTTCTGACATCATCCGTTGAGTCACATCGCGAAAACTATAGACACGCCCCACAATTTCCTTACCGACTCGTTGCGGTTGAGTATAACGTTCAAAAATACGACCATCTTTAAAATGCAGAACAGGTAAATTACCCTGCCATTCAGGATTTTCATAGAGGTATTGCACATCAGCGATAACGGCTGCAGGATTACTTAACTGATCGAGAATATAATCAAAGCTGATACTTTCAGTGCCTATTTCAAGCATATGAGAGGGAATTCGCCACATTTCAACAAATTTCTGATTCCAGTCAACGACCTGTCCTTTACCATTAACCATCATGATGCCATCAGCAGTCGATTCCAAGGTTGCCCTTAATAAGGATAATGACTTTTCTAATTCAATATTTTTTTCAAAGGCCCCACTACTCTCTATTTTAAAATTTTCAGAGAGCGGCGCATTGATTTTACGTTGAAACTCTGGCTGGGTTTGATACCATTTTTCAAGTAATGATGAAAGTTGTGGGGGAGAAGACAAAATGCCCAGTTCCTCACAAATATTCGTTAAGGAAGGATCTTTGCCGCGTTTTTTCACTGATTCTGCTGCTAAGGCAACCTTATTGTAGTTAAGCTCCTGTCTACTCATTAATTCCTCACTGCAATTGACCTTTATTGAAGGCAATTTATTATTCTAACTTCCTGAATACAACAAAGTTCATTAAGATTATTATATACTGCTTCCACAAATTTTGCCTGTTGACTCAAATTCAGATTACTCATAAGGAATTTTTCAATGCATAAAACTCACTTTGATACCCGCGCAATCCACGCTGGCCAGGAGCCTGATCCAAGCACCGGTGCTGTTATGACGCCAATTTATGCAACCTCCACCTACCGCCAAACAGCTCCGGGTGTTCATCAAGGTTATGAATACTCACGTACACATAATCCAACCCGCGACGCTTATGAAGCCTGTGTGGCCAGCCTCGAATCAGGATTGCGAGGATTTGCTTTTGCCTCTGGTATGGCCGCCATCAATACTGTGACAGATTTACTTAACTCAGGTGATCACGTTATCGCAATGGATGATCTCTATGGTGGTACCTTTAGACTATTCGATAAGGTAAAAACCCGAACTTCCAAGCTATCATTTTCCTTTGTTGACATGACTAATCTAGCTAATATCGAAGCAGCAATTCGCCCAGAGACACGCATGATCTGGCTGGAAACTCCTTCAAACCCCATGTTAAAGCTGGCAAATTTGCGTGAAATTGCAGCCCTTGCCAAACGTCATAAACTGATTACTGTTGCAGACAACACCTTTGCAACCCCATGGATACAGCGTCCAATAGAATTGGGTTTTGATATTGTTTTACATTCTGCAACCAAATATTTAAATGGCCACTCCGATGTCATTTCTGGTGTTGTAGTCGTTGGTGATAATCCTGACCTGGCTGAAAGGCTGGCCTTCTTACACAACTCCTGTGGTGGTGTGGCAAGTCCCTTTGACAGTTTTCTTGTGCTGCGTAGTTTAAAAACCTTATCTTTGCGCATGCAACGCCATTGTGAAAATGCAACAGAGCTGGCGCATTGGCTGGAACAGCATCCTAAAGTCGAAAAAGTCATTTACCCAGGCCTTGCAAGCCATCCGCAGCATCAACTGGCTAGAGAGCAGATGCATGAATTTGGTGGTATGATTTCTATGGTGATCAAAGGGGATTTGCAGGATGCCAAACGCTTTTTATCCGGCTGCGAACTCTTTACTCTCGCAGAAAGTTTAGGTGGGGTGGAGAGCTTGATTGAGCACCCAGCTATTATGACTCATGCTTCAATTCCCCCAGAAAAACGGAAAGAACTTGGAATTTTGGATGGTTTTATTCGACTCTCAGTTGGAATTGAGCATATTGACGATCTAAAAGCTGACCTGAATAATGCCTTAACGAATAAATAACGTCAGTTATGGAGTTGAAATTAATGTCTCATGGCAGAAAAAATCGAGGCCAGATACATGGCCTCTTAGCAATCATAGCCTTAACCCTTACTACTACCCTTTGTTTTATACCTATTCTTTTCATTGGGATCTTAAAACTACTACCTAATATCCGTTGGCAAGCACGTTGCACCCAATGGGTCGATGTAATTGCCTCTGCCTGGACGAGTGCCAATAATGTTTATATTGATCGTACTCAACAAATTAAATGGGAAATTAGTGGTCTTGAGAGTTTAAGTCGGAAAAACTGGTATCTCATCATAGCAAACCACCAAAGCTGGCTAGATATTGTTATCTTACAACGACTATTTAATCGTAAAATTCCTACCTTAAAATTTTTCATTAAAGATCAATTAAAGTGGGTCCCCCTCCTAGGCTTTTCCTGGTGGGCAATGGGTTGTCCTTTTATGAAACGATATTCGAAGGATTATCTGGCTAAAAATCCTCATAAAAAAGGCAAGGATTTACAAGCCACACGTAAGGCAATTCGACTCTTTCAACATACACCAGCGGCAGTAATAAATTTTGTTGAAGGTACGCGTTATAGCCCGCAAAAAAACCGGCATCAAAAATCGCCCTATCAACATCTGCTAAAACCCAAGGCAGGGGGAATAAGCTTCGTAATCTCAGCGATGGGCGAGCAATTCACTAGCTTGCTCGATGTAACGATTATTTACTCCAATAAACATCATTCTCTTTGGGATTTTTTGTGTAAGCGAGTTGAAAAAATTCAGGTTCATATCCGCCAATTGCCAATTCCGAATCAATTTACCAATTCAGCCTTAATTGATGATGAGCAAACTCAATCTGAATTCAGGGATTGGTTAAATAGTAATTGGCTAGAAAAGGATAAGCTTATTGCTAGTACTATTTCACAGGGAAAAAGAGAGCTAACCTCTTAATCAAAACCGTTCGGGCTGAGCAACTCAGCCCCTTTAGGGCGAGAACTTCGAACCAGCGCCCCCCTTCGCCTAAATTCGCATTCCATTACCGAATACCCCATGCCAATTTTTCCTGCCAACTTAAGAATAATTTCATATTACATATATACATTTAACCGCTGTAGTTAAATCCCAGTCCCTATACAAAAACTACTTATATGTCATTGTCTTATGCAAATTGGTATTTGTCGGATAATTATGTTCTTTTATTTTACATAAGCATTATATTTGATCCTTGAGATCGTAAGGAACCAATGTGTCTAAAAATAGTCTGTTTAATGTAGTAAAACGAATAATGAGTGATGATCCACATAGTGTCCCAAAGAGCATCACCTTAAAAAATCTGTCTCATCAACAGGGCAAACCGTACTATTTATTTGAAATACCAGTAGAAGGAACTATCTTCAAAAGTGTTTTTAAAAAAAATGCATGCCGCTCTTAGTAAAAAAGACGAAGCCCCAACAGAAGAACTCCATAAAGCAGCTACTCCCCCAAAACAAGCTTTAGAACCCGAAGCTGTTCAGGCACAACGATCAAGCAAAAAAGATGTAGCAACAATTGTTCAATCACAACCTGAACTAAAAAAGGAAGATCGAGGGCTTAGCTCTCCTTTACAGAAAATTGAGCAGGGATTAGAAGATTGTAAAACTCTCAGACATGAGGAGAGGACAAAGTCTATAAGTCAACTTTATTCGGACTTAACCCAGCTTGAAAGTGAATTGGACTTCGGTTACCGCAACGCCTCTGTCGAGAATTTAATGCTACTGAAAAAATTGAAAACAGAGTTGGAGAGTGAAGGAAAGAGATTACTCCAATCAGCATTTTTGACGGAGAATTTCAAAGAAGCAACACAATTAAAAAGCTTTAATAACGTTTTATCGAACTCGATCATTGACTTTGCTTTATCGAAAAATAAACCCAAATTACTTGAATTTTTAATGGCTAACGGTATCGCTAGAAGTGATTATGAGCACTTTGAAATTCAAAAGTCTCATTATTCTTCGATGATTGATTTTTGCTTCAAAGAGCATACAGCAGAAAACTCTAAAATGGATTTGTTGTTGGTATTAATAAAAAATGGCTGCTCATTAATGCAGTTAGATAGTCAAAGCAATCTGCCATTTATAGCAATTCTACTCATGCAACCTGACCATCCCTTAAGAGAGGTGTTGCGGCGAGATGAATCTAACCTATTCCATAATGCTATTTTTTATCGAAAACTAAATAAGGTGCTGCATCTATTATTATCTCAACCTAATTGTTCTGCTGAGAGAAAAGAGAAAATTGAAGCTTTAATTCAATCAAATTTGCATACTATTCGTGATCTTGAAGTAGTGAAGTCAGTGTCAATTTCCCCTGCATTTTCAAAGCAAATTTCTGAGTTTCAAGAGCAGGCAAAGGAGGGCTTTGATAAACAACTAATACACCAGCTTAAAGCAGACCCTGACATTCAAAAGAAGAACGCCTTACTTCAATCTAAGACAGAGATATATATTAAAAAACTTCCACTAAACCAACGAAGGGCAATTAAAGAACAAACTAGTATTAACATGGATGCGTTACTAAAAGGTAGCCTTTATGATATTTCAGGTTATAACTATGGTGATTTAAAAGAATTAGTTTTGAAACAATGTATAAAAAGCATTGGGCTCATCGAATTAGGAGAGAGGTTACTGGAAGTTCAAAATGAGCGGAAGAAACCAAACTCTCGAAAGAAAGCACAAAAACTGGAGAAAGAGGAACGCGAGATAATTTCTGAAATTAATTCTTTGAGTCCTAATTTCCTGCTTAACTTGCAAGAGAAATTGCATTCACTTTTGGGGGTAATGAATAAAACACTTAGTATGCTGAATATGGCAAGACCCTTCTTTGCTTCTGCAAATAATAATTCACTCCCGACTCTAGCTCATGCAGAGCAGGCGGAAGAGCTCATCTCTAATGAACTAAATCTATTCAAGCCTAATTAAACCCTCATTCATATAGAAACCATCACAAGGAAGTGATTACTTATTTTACAATCATCTGGTTTCAACCTAATAGGCTTTACTCCTAACCCTCTCCTTTTTGTCTGCCCGAGGTGCTCGTTTTGGTATTTTGCGAAATTCCAGATTGGAATTAGCTACGCGCAAGTTTCAACCAGAATTAATCTTGTGCTAATTGCCCCAACCATATACTGAGCATGAATGAAACAAAACTATAGGGGCTTCATCATGTCATTTGAAAAAAACGAATCAAACTATGTGAAACTGTCTTCAGGCCTTACAGCCATGAAAGAGCGAACCGGTAAGACAATATTAACGGTTCACATCGCTGGAACTGGGGGTGTAGCTGAGTCCAATTTTCCTACTAAGTTAGCCATTACTGGCTATGCGAATAATCAACCTAATTTGCCCGTTCTTTTATTGCATGGCGTTGGTTCGCAGGGAGATGGTTATGTTCCTCCAGTAATGATGGATACCAATACTTTGGATGTTAAACCAAAAAAAGTAAAAGAACGGCTCTGGGATGTGGCAGTTTCTAAGCCAGATGCTGTTATTGGCTTAACTTCAGCTTCTGCTTTGGTTGGTGGAGTAGCCTTAGGTTCCGGTAAAGAGGCGCATATTGAGCGCATGATCAATCTATTAAAGGCGCTTGATGAAGATGGAAATTTACCTGAAGAAATAATTCTATCGGGTCATAGCCGAGGAGCTGTTGCTGATCATGAAATGAGCAACCGAATTTATGCAGAATTTGGTGACCGCATAAAACTCCATTTTATTGTGACAGATCCCGTACCTGGTCCTTTCCATGATAGTCATATTTATGAAAGAATAATTCCGCCTAATACAGCCTCCTACACAGTATTCTATGCTCCTAATGAGGGAAGAACATTATTCAACGCTAATGACTTAAATAAACTGGTCTTTACTAACCCATTAACAACCATTACAGCCTACGCTGTACCTGAAACTGAACATATATCTATTACAGGAGTTCGGCCAATTCAGTATGCTGCTTATCTCCTGATTAGCGCTATCCATGGAGAAGAGCGAGATTTTGTAGAAAGTGATAGCTTTAATCAGCAAATCCAAGCGGTCCGTCACAATTTTGGAGAGATTAAAGGTGAGGGAGCTCGTACTAAATCTAAATTTGATCATCGTACGCCAGTTAATTCGGACAATCCCGAGCTTGCAAATGCAATTCATAAAACAAGAGAAATGTTTGAAAAGGGATATGTGCGAGCTGATCATCAAAAAACCTCTTCTTTTCTTTGTCCAAATATCGAAACCAAGGCTACGCGTGAGGGCTTATTAAGAGAAACTTGGGTTTCAGAAACAAACAAAATTAAAGAGGCGAACAAAGGCATGCATAAAAAACATTCCTTCTTTGGAGGTTTTTCATCAGCTTCTTCGATATCAACTCCAGATTATAGTGATGAGCTAAAACCTATGTTCCCTGCTGTTTTGTTAGAAATAAAGATTGATGCTTACCAACAAGTCAAAGCCATACAAGCAGAAATTTTTAAAGATGCTAAATCGGGCAAAGAAGGAGATCATACTCAATTTTGTAAACGCTCTAAAAACTCGGGCTATGTTACAGAAACTCAAATGGGGATCTTAGATGTTATTCGTAAAACTTACGAACAATCGAAGCAAAATCCTCTTTCACCTTTGTGGAAAGATGCGCTAGAGAAAATTGAAAGAATAGAGGCAAAATCTGAGCAAAGAGTGGTTATGAGATAAGAGAGTCAACCACCCTCATCCGCCCGGGCACCTTCTCCCTAAAAGGGAGAAGGGATCAACGGTCCCGCTTTTTCCCTTCGCCCCTCAGGGGAGAAGGTGCCCGAAGGGCGGATGAGGGGTTTAGTACCTATTAGGGATTCAATACCGCAACCGGCTCGCTGTAAACCTCAATTAAATCATCAAGACAACTAATCTCATCAACCTGCAATTTATCTGCTAAAGCCATTCCGTTTTGCCAGATATGTTCGTTAATTAAATCTCTAAGAGTACCCTGGTTTAAAGCCGCAATATCTGTAGAGCTGAAAGTCACCTTAACCCCTTGGAGCGCTTTAATCAGTTTTTCTACGGCATTTAATTTATCAGCCTTGCTAAATTTGAAGAGATTAAAAATAAACCATCCATAGTACTCCTCCCCTTCTTTTCGTTCCTTATGATAGTCTTCAAGCGCTCTGATAAGTGTGCTTATTGGGTCACGTTGGTTAAGGAAATCTATCAGTTGATCAACAGAGGTCAACTCTGTCTTAGAACCTAATTCTTTCTGTAATTCTTTAGCGTTTTTGTTTAGGAAATTCTCAATAGTAGTACACAACTTACCATTATTTAATGCAGAACGATCAGCATCAGAAATGAAGCGATCAGAAAATAAAACCGCTTTAACAAAATGGCTTGCCGCAGCTAATTTGTCAGTTTTATTGAATTGTAAGAAAGAGAGGTAATGATAGGTGTATTCTTTTGCAGCACGCTCTGATTCATAGCCATTAACCGCCTTAATAAGAACAGAGCTCACTTTTATCGATGGTTCTACATAGCGGCGTCCTTTACCCTTAGCTACTTCTCTTGTTTCTGCTGTAGACACTGTTGGTCTGCTTTGTTCTTGATGAGTAGCTTGGCCAGGTGCTGCAAGTTCTTCACGACGGCGTTGCTCTTCAAGCTCGCGTTGTTGCCTTTGCTCAGCCTCAAGTGCTTCACGACGACGTTGCTCTTCAAGCTCGCGCTGTTGTCGTTGCTCAGCCTCAAGTGCTTCACGACGGCGTTGCTCTTCAAGCTCGCGCTGTTGCCGTTGCTTAGCCTCAAGTGTTTCACGACGGCGTTGCTCTTCAAGCTCGCGCTGTTGCTGTTGCTTAGCCTCAAGTGCTTCACGACGGCGTTGCTCTTCAAGCTCGCGCTGTTGCTGTTGCTTAGCCTCAAGTGCTTCACGACGACGTTGCTCTTCAAGCTCGCGCTGTTGTCGTTGCTCAGCCTCAAGTGCT
>NZ_CCVW01000002.1:0-1027500 GCF_000756815.1 Legionella massiliensis | reverse complement strand
GCAGGAGATATGGTATACAAGCGGGTGTAGTTCAATGGTAGAACTTCAGCCTTCCAAGCTGATAGCGTGGGTTCGATTCCCATCACCCGCTCCAAGTTTGTGAAAGCAGGCTGTGGAATTAAAACAATGCTACGGTCTGAATATTAAAGCCCACATAGCTCAGGCGGTAGAGCACTTCCTTGGTAAGGAAGAGGTCGTTGGTTCGAGTCCAGTTGTGGGCACCATACAGTTATAACTTTTGAAATGGGGAGATCTTCCGATGGCGAAGGAGAAATTTGAGCGTAAGAAGCCGCACGTTAACGTAGGCACAATTGGTCACGTAGATCATGGAAAGACGACGTTGACAGCAGCGATTACGACAATAATGGCAAAGAAATTTGGCGGTACAGCGAAAGCCTATGACCAGATTGACGCAGCGCCAGAAGAGCGTGAGCGTGGAATTACGATATCAACAGCTCACGTAGAGTACGAATCAGCGAATCGCCATTATGCGCACGTTGATTGCCCAGGCCACGCGGACTATGTGAAGAACATGATTACCGGAGCCGCCCAGATGGATGGAGCGATCTTGGTAGTATCAGCAGCTGATGGTCCAATGCCACAAACAAGAGAACACATTCTGTTGTCCCGTCAGGTAGGCGTACCTTATATAGTTGTATTCCTGAACAAAGCTGACATGGTAGACGATGCAGAGCTATTAGAGCTGGTAGAGATGGAAGTTCGTGACCTGCTAAGCAGCTACGAATTCCCAGGCGACGATATTCCAATTATAGTTGGATCAGCGTTGAAAGCCTTAGAAGGCGATGAAAGCGATATCGGCGTTAAAGCGATTGAAAAACTGGTTGAGACAATGGATTCATATATCCCTGAACCAGTAAGAAACATTGACAAGAGCTTCTTGTTACCAATCGAAGACGTATTCTCAATTTCTGGACGTGGAACAGTAGTAACAGGTCGAGTCGAGAGCGGAATCGTAAAAGTTGGTGAAGAAGTAGAGATTGTAGGAATCCGTGATACACAGAAAACGATCTGTACAGGCGTTGAAATGTTCCGTAAGTTGCTCGATGAAGGTCGCGCTGGGGACAACGTTGGTGTGTTATTACGTGGAACCAAGAGAGACGAAGTTGAACGCGGCCAAGTATTAGCTAAGCCAGGTTCAATCAAGCCGCATACAAAGTTCGAAGCAGAAGTGTACGTATTGTCAAAAGATGAAGGTGGTCGACATACACCATTCTTCAACGGATACCGTCCACAGTTCTACTTTAGAACAACAGACGTAACTGGTTCTTGTGATTTACCAGAAGGCGTAGAAATGGTGATGCCAGGTGATAATGTTCAAATGATAGTTAACCTACATTCACCAATTGCTATGGATGAGGGATTGCGCTTTGCAATTCGAGAGGGTGGTCGCACTGTTGGTGCAGGTGTTGTTGCAAAGATCATTGAATAAGTGATCGGAAGTGTAGAATTCCGGAGATTCTGGAGTTCTACACAAGATTGATTTAGGCCAGTAGCTCAATTGGCAGAGCGGCGGTCTCCAAAACCGCAGGTTGGGGGTTCGATTCCCTCCTGGCCTGCCAACTACTAGATAATTATGAAAAATTCAAATAATTCCAAAATGAATGTTAAAGATATAATCCTGTGGATAGGTACTGCACTTGTCACAGCCTTAGCTTTTTTTGGGACTTACCACTACGATTTCTCAGGCCCAATAGAGGCACTTATCTGGATTGGTTGGTTTGTATTGACAGCACTATTAGCGTTTTTTACTACTCAAGGAAGACAAGCCTTTGAATTTGCAAAAGAAGCAAAGATAGAATTACAAAAGGTTGTTTGGCCAACGCGCCAGGAAACAGTCCAAACCACATCAATCGTTATGATTATGGTTACAGTAACCGGATTTGTTCTTTGGGGAATAGATTCTGGAATGATGTGGATAATCGCTAAAATAACACGTCTAGGTTGATAATACGGTGGAAGAACATAAAACTAAACAATGGTATGTCGTTCATGCATATTCGGGGTATGAAAACTTTGTTATGCGTGAAATTAAGTCGCGTACTGAACATCATCATTTAGAAGATAAAATTGGCGAAGTAGTCGTTCCATCTGAAGAAGTCGTTGAAATGCGTGCAGGCCAAAAGAGAAAAAGTACAAGAAAATTTTTTCCAGGTTATGTACTTGTGAATATGGTTATGGATGATGAAACATGGCATATGATCCGCGCTATACCACGTGTATTAGGATTCATTGGTGGAACTAGTCAGACCCCAACCCCAATTTCCGATAAAGAAGCCCAAGCAATACTACAGCGGGTTGAAGATGGGGTGACTAAGCCTAAACCTAAAATCTTGTTTGAACCAGGTGAAGTTGTTCGCGTTAAAGATGGTCCATTTGTCGACTTTAATGGTGTTGTGGAAGAAGTTAACTACGAGAAAAGCAGGCTAAGGGTCGCTGTATTGATTTTTGGACGCTCAACACCGGTTGAACTTGAATTTAGTCAAGTAGAAAAGACTTAATAATTTGTTTGTAACAGGGGAGTATGAGTACTGTAAAAAATCATTATTTGATTTTTTATATGAAAATGCGTTATACCCATAAGGAGTGAAGATGGCTAAAAAAGTAGAAGCATATATAAAGCTGCAAATTCCAGCAGGTAAAGCTAACCCAAGTCCGCCAGTTGGACCTGCCTTAGGTCAGCGTGGTGTTAACATTATGGAATTTTGTAAAGCTTTTAACGCTGCAACCCAAAATTTAGAACCAGGATTGGCTACACCTGTAGTGATCACTGTTTATTCTGATCGCAGTTTTACTTTCATTACAAAAACACCACCTGCATCTGTCTTATTGAAGAAAGCTGCTGGTATTCAGAGTGGTAGTGGAAATCCCAACACTAAAAAAGTTGCTAAGCTTACTCGTGCTCAACTCGAAGAGATCGCCAAGATTAAAGAACCTGATTTAACAGCAGGAAGTTTGGCGGCGGCAGTTAGAAGTATCGCAGGAACTGCTCGTAGTATGGGTATTGAGGTAGAAGGTTTAGAATAAGGGGTTACCATGGCTAAGTTAAGTAAAAAGCAAAAAAGAATTCGCGAAACGATCAAGCCTAATCATCTATATAGTGCTGTAGAAGCGATAGCTGTTCTGAAAGAATTTGCAAGCTCGAAATTTAAAGAAAGTATTGATATCAGTGTGAACCTTGGTGTTGATCCAAGAAAATCAGATCAAGTTGTTCGCTCATCAACAAATCTACCTAAGGGCACAGGTAAGACAGTAAGAGTTGCAGTATTCGCACAAGGTGAAAATGCAGCTAAAGCTAAAAATGCTGGTGCTGACCTGGTAGGTTTTGAAGATCTAGCAGAACAAATTAAAGCAGGCGAAATGAACTTTGATGTTGTTATTGCAACACCAGATGCAATGCGTATTGTCGGTCAATTAGGCCAAATCCTCGGCCCTCGTGGATTGATGCCTAACCCGAAAGTAGGTACTGTAACAATGAACGTAGAAGCGGCAGTTACAGATGCTAAATCAGGCCAGGTGCGTTACAGAACAGACAAGAATGGTATTATTCATTGCAGCGTTGGTAAGATTGACTTTTCACCAGAAGACTTAATCGAAAACATCGCAGCACTGATGGTTGACTTGAAAAAAGCGAAACCAGCATCATCTAAAGGCGTATATTTCAAGAAAATCTCACTTTCAACAACAATGGGCCCGGGGATAACTATTGATCTTGCTTCAATACCTGTGTAATATGCAGCGCCCTTTAAAACGCTTTCACGGCATAGACATGGTTCGATGCTGTCGAAGACCGCAGGTGCTTAAAGCTTAATACCCTGCGCAGACGGTGAACCGGCTCCGAGATCTCTCTGAGACGGCCACCATAACTGTCAAATCTGAATGGATTTGCACAACTTAGGAGGTCAGTAACGTGACATTAACATTAGCTGCAAAGAAAGCCGTTGTTGAAGAAGTAACTGCAGTTGCTTCAAAGGCTATTTCGGCAGTCGTTGCTGATTATCGTGGTTTAACAGTTAACCAAATGACCCAACTTAGAAGTGCAGCTCGTAAATCAGGTGTATATCTGCGAGTAGTGCCAAATACTTTGACACGAAGAGCATTTGAAGGCACTGATTTCTCCTGCCTAAGCGACAAGTTGGTTGGTCCTTTATTTATCGCATTATCAATGGAAGCCCCAAGTGATGCTGCGCGAATGTTAAAGGAATTCGTAAAAACATTTGACAAGCTAGAAGTCAAAGCATTATCAGTTGGTGGTAAAGTCTATGAAGCCCACCAATTAGAAGCTGTAGCCAGCTTGCCAACGCGAGATGAAGCAATAGCTAAATTAATGTATGTGATGAAAGCACCTGTTGAGAAATTTGTTCGAACTCTTGCAGAGCCTCATGCCAAACTGGTTAGAACGGTAGCTGCAATTAAAGACAAAAAGCAACAATAACCACATAATCTTTATTTAATTTTTAATCTAGGAGCTAGAAATGGCTGTATCAAAAAATGATATCCTTGAGACAATCGCTAACATGACTGTTATGGAAGTTGTAGAACTGATTGAAGCAATGGAAGAAAAATTTAACGTATCAGCTGCTGCTGCAGCCGTTGCAGTTGCTGCACCTGCTGGTGCTGCTGCCGCTGTTGAAGAAAAGACAGAGTTTGATGTCGTAATGACAAGCTTTGGAGCTAACAAAGTAGGCGTTATTAAAGCAATTCGTGAAATTACTGGTTTAGGCTTGAAAGAAGCTAAAGACTTAGTAGAAGGTGCTCCTGCAACTGTTAAAGAAGGCGTGTCTAAAGACGAAGCTGCTGAGATGAAGAAAAAGCTTGAAGAAGCTGGCGCATCTGTCGAAGTTAAGTAATACCGTTGTTTATATGTATAAGACCCAGCCATGGTTTCATGGCTGGGTTTGTGTGTTTGATTGACATCAATAATTTACAGAGGAACCACCATGGCAATTGCAGAAGCTAACGCTCATCAATACTCGCATGCTGAGAAAAAACGATTTCGCAAAAGCTTTGGTAGACAAGCAGATAAGATGGCAATTCCTAATCTGCTTGAAATCCAGCTAAAGTCATATAGAGATTTCTTACAGACCGATTCAAGTGCTAGTACACAGCAAAATACAGGGTTACAGGCTGCTTTTTCATCAGTTTTCCCTATAGAAAGTTTTTCGGGTAACGCAAGACTAGAATACGTTAGCTATAAGCTGGGTGAGCCTGCTTTTGACGTACGCGAATGTAAACTTCGAGGTCTGACCTATTCTGCCCCACTAAGAGTTAAAATCCGCTTGGTAGTACTTGATAAAGATGCTGCTGGCGAACCGAAGCCAATAAAAGATATTCGCGAACAAGATGTATTTATGGGAGAAATTCCTCTCATGACTGATGTAGGTACCTTTGTAGTCAATGGTACTGAGCGAGTTGTAGTTTCACAATTACATCGTTCACCAGGTGTTATATTCGAACATGATAGAGGTAAAACGCATTCATCCGGAAAATTGCTTTATTCCGCGCGCATTATTCCTTACCGTGGCTCATGGTTAGATTTTGAGTTTGATCCGAAAGATTGCGTATTTGTTCGAATTGATAGACGACGCAAATTACCAGTCAGTATTTTATTACGCTCATTAGGTTATGAAACTGAAAACATACTTGCTGAGTTTTTTGAATCCACCACATGCCAGCTTAAAAACGGCGAATTCCATATTACCCTTATTCCATCGAGATTACGTGGTGAAATGGCTTCTTTTGATATTGCTGTACCAGAAACAGGTGAGCTAATCGTAGATCAAGGCCGCCGCATAACGGCCCGTCATATTAAGCTTATGGAAAAAAGCAATATGCAGGATCTTGTTGTGCCCAGAGATTATTTGGTAGGCAAGATTTTAGCTAAGAACATAGTAAATACTGAGACTGGAGAAATTTTGGCACAAGCGAATGATGAGATTACGGCAGACTTGCTTGATCAACTCGCGCAAAACGGAATTCTCAGCTTTGAAACTATTTACACCAACGATTTAGATCATGGGTCTTATATTTCAGATACGTTGAAGATTGATCCAACCACAAGTCAACTTGAAGCATTAGTTGAGATCTACAGAATGATGCGTCCTGGCGAGCCACCCACAAAAGAGGCTGCAGAAGCATTGTTCAAGAACCTCTTTTTTGCTGATGACCGTTATGATCTATCCGCTGTCGGACGTATGAAATTTAACCGCCGTGTTGGTCGTAAAGAAGATACCGGTCCAGGAACTCTTACAAAAGAAGATATCCTTGCAGTAATTAAGACGCTCATCGACATACGTAACGGTATTGGTATGGTTGATGATATTGACCACTTAGGTAACCGACGTGTCAGATCTGTCGGGGAAATGGCCGAAAACCAATTCCGCGTAGGTTTGGTTCGCGTTGAACGAGCTGTTAAAGAGCGTTTAAGCCTCGTAGAATCAGAGAATTTGATGCCGCAAGACCTGATTAATGCAAAACCTGTTTCAGCAGCTGTAAAAGAATTCTTTGGCTCAAGCCAGTTGTCACAGTTTATGGATCAGGTAAACCCACTCTCTGGGGTAACTCATAAACGCCGTGTGTCAGCACTTGGCCCAGGTGGTTTAACGCGTGAAAGAGCGGGCTTTGAAGTACGTGACGTTCATACTACCCACTATGGCCGTGTTTGCCCAATTGAAACACCTGAAGGACCAAACATTGGTTTGATCAACTCTCTGTCTGTTTATGCAAGAACTAATGAGTACGGTTTTATCGAAACACCCTGCCGAAAAGTGGTTGATGGGCGTGTTACCGATGAAATTGAGTATTTATCAGCGATCGAAGAAGTTGATCAGTATATTGCACAATCTAGTGTAGCAGTTGATGAAAATGGCAAAATTCTTGCAGATCTGGTTCCTTGCAGACATCAAAATGAATTTTCGTTAACTACACCAGATAAAATCAATTATATGGATGTCTCACCCAAGCAAATCGTTTCGGTTGCTGCATCACTTATTCCATTTTTGGAGCATGATGATGCGAACCGTGCATTGATGGGATCAAACATGCAACGTCAGGCAGTTCCTACTTTGAGATCAGAAAAGCCATTAGTTGGTACTGGTATGGAAAGAACAGTTGCCTCTGATTCAGGGGTTTCTGTTGTTGCCAAGCGTGGTGGCGTTATTGATCTGGTCGATGCATCCAGGATAGTTGTTCGTGTCAATGATGATGAAACGACAGCAGGTGAGACTGGTGTGGATATTTACAACCTAACTAAATATTTCCGCTCCAACCAAGACACATGTATCAACCAACGACCGATTGTTTCTACCGGCGATCGTATCCAACGAGGTGATGTTCTTGCTGACGGCCCATGTACAGATATGGGTGAGTTAGCACTTGGACAAAATCTGTTGGTCGCTTTTATGCCTTGGAATGGCTATAACTTCGAGGACTCTATCTTAATCTCAGAGCGAATTGTTCAAGAAGATAGATTTACTACAATTCATATCGAAGAATTAACTTGTATCGCCAGAGATACAAAACTCGGTACAGAAGAAATCACGGCAGATATTCCAAATGTTGGTGAATCTGCATTAGCAAGTCTTGATGAGTCAGGGGTTGTCTACATAGGTGCTGAAGTTAGTGCTGGAGATATCCTAGTTGGTAAAGTGACACCAAAGGGGGAAACACAACTGACACCTGAAGAGAAGCTTCTTCGAGCAATATTTGGTGAAAAAGCCTCTGATGTTAAAGATTCTTCACTGCGAGTTCCTTCAGGAATGAATGGAACAGTTATTGACGTACAAGTTTTCACACGTGATGGCTTGGAAAAGGATGAGCGTGCAAAGAGCATTGAAGAGGAGCATCTGGCAAGAGTACGTAAAGACTTGATTGATGAACGCCGTATTCGCGAAGAAGACATTTATCATCGTGTTCATAATCTGTTATTAAACAAAGCTGCAACAGGCGGTCCATCCAGTATTAAACCAGGTTCAAAAATCAGCCCTGAGTATTTAGAAAAAGTTGATAGAGAAAAATGGTTTGATATCCGTGTTGATGATGATTCTGTCAGTCAACAGCTGGAGCAATTGTCTAAGCAATTAGAATTGCTTGGTAAAGAAATGGAAAAGCGCTTTAACGATAGCCGGAAGAAAATAATTCAAGGGGATGATCTTGCCCCTGGCGTATTAAAGATTGTTAAAGTTTATCTTGCGGTTAAACGTAGAATTCAGCCCGGTGACAAAATGGCTGGAAGACACGGTAACAAAGGGGTTATTTCCATAGTTGTACCGGTTGAAGATATGCCTCATATGGAAGATGGTACAGCAGTTGATATCGTGTTAAATCCACTGGGTGTACCTTCACGTATGAATATCGGACAGGTATTAGAAACACATCTTGGCTTAGCGGCTAAGGGTCTTGGACATCGAATTGCTGAACTCCTGGATAGCAAGAAGAATGTGGCTGAAGTCAGAGCTTATCTATCTAAGATTTATAATCATGATGGTGTAGAACGCGTCCGTCTTGACAGTTTAGATGATAACGAGCTGATGCTGCTGGCAAATAACCTGCGTTCTGGTGTACCAATGGCAACTCCAGTTTTTGATGGGGCCAGTGAGCCTGAAATTAAATCAATGCTTGAGTTAGCAGGTCTAAGACGCGATGGAAAAACAATATTGTATGATGGACGAACTGGTAAGGCGTTTGATAATCCTGTTACTGTCGGCTACATGTACATGCTTAAGTTGAATCACTTGGTTGATGATAAGATGCACGCACGTTCAACTGGTTCCTATAGCTTAGTAACCCAACAACCGCTCGGTGGTAAAGCACAGTTTGGTGGTCAGCGTTTTGGGGAAATGGAAGTATGGGCACTAGAAGCGTATGGAGCTGCTTATACTTTACAAGAAATGTTAACAGTTAAATCAGATGATGTCGGAGGACGCACGAAGATATATAAAAACATAGTTGATGGTGATCATCGTATGGATCCAGGAATGCCAGAATCGTTCAACGTACTGTTGAAAGAAATCCGCGCATTGGGTATTGATATTGAACTTGACCACGACTAAGCGTTAATCGAAGAGTTCTGACTAATTTATTTTTTTGGAGGCATAGACTTGGCTAATCTAAGCAGCGACCCAATGAGAAAGGCACCTATAATGAGTGACCTTCTTGGCATCCTCAAGCAACAAGGTCAAAGTGAGGAATTTGATGCAATTAAAATTGCACTTGCATCGCCTGATTTAATACGTTCATGGTCTTATGGCGAAGTTAAAAAGCCTGAAACTATTAACTACCGCACGTTCAAACCTGAACGTGATGGGCTGTTCTGCGCTAAGACTTTTGGTCCAGTTAAAGACTATGAATGCCTATGTGGTAAGTACAAGCGACTTAAGCACCGTGGCGTCATATGTGAGAAATGTGGAGTCGAGCTTGCATTGGCGAAAGTACGTCGTGAACGTATGGGCCATATCGAGCTAGCTAGCCCTGTTGCTCATATCTGGTTCCTGAAATCATTACCATCCCGTATAGGTCTACTACTGGATATGACTCTTCGCGATATCGAGCGCGTTTTATACTTCGAAGCCTTTGTTGTTGTCGATCCTGGCATGACTGAGCTTGAGCGTGGTCAATTACTCAATGATGAAGTTTATCTTGATGCTATGGAGCAATACGGAGATGAATTTGATGCTCGTATGGGTGCTGAAGCAATTCGCGACCTATTGAGACAAATCGATCTTGAAGAAGAAATCAAATCCTTAAGAGAAGAATTGCCAACAACCAATTCTGAGACAAAGATCAAGAAAATTACAAAAAGATTAAAATTGTTGGAAGCGTTCTATGAATCTGGCAATAAACCTGAATGGATGATCATGGATGTATTACCCGTTCTACCACCTGATCTCCGACCCTTGGTTCCACTGGATGGTGGACGCTTTGCGACATCTGATCTAAACGACTTGTACCGTCGCGTCATCAATCGAAACAACCGATTGAAGAGATTACTTGATCTTAGTGCGCCAGATATTATTGTCCGTAACGAGAAGCGTATGTTGCAAGAGTCCGTCGATGCCTTACTGGATAATGGTCGGCGTGGACGAGCAATAACTGGTACAAACAAACGCCCACTTAAATCTTTAGCTGATATGATTAAGGGTAAACAGGGTCGATTCAGACAGAACCTTCTCGGTAAGCGTGTAGATTATTCAGGCCGTTCAGTTATTGTAGTTGGACCTACACTTCGCTTACATCAATGTGGTTTGCCTAAGAAAATGGCTTTGGAACTGTTTAAGCCATTCATATTCAGCAAATTGGAATTCAGAGGTTTGGCGACGACAATTAAAGCTGCCAAGAAAATGGTTGAAAGGGAAGAGCCTGTTGTTTGGGATATTCTCGATGATGTAATTCGCGAACATCCAATTCTTCTTAACCGTGCACCAACCTTACACCGTTTAGGTATTCAGGCCTTTGAACCGGTTCTTATTGAAGGTAAGGCGATACAGCTGCATCCATTGGTTTGTACTGCATATAACGCCGACTTTGACGGCGACCAGATGGCAGTCCACGTCCCTCTCACATTGGAAGCACAGCTCGAAGCTAGATCATTAATGATGTCTACCAATAATATCTTATCACCTGCGAGTGGTGAGCCTATTATTGTACCGAGCCAGGACGTAGTACTCGGACTCTATTATCTGACTCGTGAGCGCATTAATGCTCCTGGCGAAGGTAAGATTTTTGTAAGTCCTCAGGAAGCTCAGAACTTTTATGAAGCGGGATATGTTGATATTCATGCAAAAGTGAAAATCAGAATGCCTGTTGATACTGCCGAAAACAATGGAAAATACCATCTCGTTGAGACAACTGTTGGCCGTGGCATTCTGTCAGATATTTTGCCGAAGGGAATGCCTTTCTCTCAAGTTAACAGGGCAATGACCAAAAAAGCGATCACAAAGGTTGTTGATGGTTGTTATCGTAAATTTGGTTTGAAAGAAACTGTAATTTTTGCCGACCAGCTTATGTATATGGGTTTCAAATATGCGACTCGCGCTGGTGCTTCAATTGGTATTGATGATATGGAAATACCTGATGATAAGGCAGCAATTATTGAGCAGGCTGATAATGAGGTTCGCGAAATTGAATCTCAATTCCGTTCTGGTCTCGTAACAAACGGAGAGCGATACAACAAAGTTATTGATATTTGGTCTAGAACCAATGAAATGGTTGCCAAGTCAATGATGGCTAAAATTGCGACAGAAGAAGTAGTCGATCGCAACGGAAAAACGTTAAGACAAGACTCATTTAATCCGATCTTTATGATGGCTGACTCTGGTGCGAGGGGTTCTGCTGCTCAGATTAGGCAGCTCGCAGGTATGCGGGGATTGATGGCTGCACCAGATGGCTCGATTATTGAGACACCTATTACCGCTAACTTCCGTGAAGGATTAAACGTATTCCAATACTTTATTTCTACTCACGGTGCACGTAAGGGTCTTGCTGATACTGCATTGAAGACAGCTAACTCAGGTTATTTGACACGCCGACTAGTTGACGTGGCTCAAGACGTTGTTATTACCGAAGATGATTGTGGTACTGAGAACGGTGTATTAATGCAGCCATTGATTGAAGGTGGCGATATTGTAGAGCCATTGCACGAGCGTGTCTTAGGACGTGTCGTTGCTACTGACGTGTATATCCCCAATCAGGAAGAACCTGTTGTTACAGCAGGTACTCTGCTTGATGAAGATTGGGTTGAAAAACTCGAGAAATTTGGTGTTGATCAGGTATTGGTTCGTTCTCCAATAACTTGTGACACGCGATTCGGTCTTTGTGCAAGCTGTTATGGCCGTGACTTAGCTCGAGGACACTTGGTAAATACCGGAGAAGCTGTTGGTATCATCGCTGCACAATCAATCGGTGAACCAGGTACACAGCTGACAATGCGTACATTCCATATCGGTGGTGCTGCGTCAAGAGCAACAGCTGCGAATAATATTCAAATCAAAAACAAGGGTGTTATCCGCCTACACAATATTAAGACTGTTACACACGAAAATAACAACCTGGTTGCTATTTCTCGCTCGGGAGAGGTATCTATTGTTGATGATTTTGGCCGTGAACGTGAGCGATACAAGCTACCATACGGTGCAGTTTTAACTATGCATGATAATCAAGCCGTAGAAGCTGGTCAGGTCATCGCAACTTGGGATCCGCATACTCACCCCGTTATTTCAGAAGTAAGCGGTAAACTCAAATTTGTCGATTTGATTGAGGGTATGACGATGAATCGACAAACCGACGAGATTACAGGATTAAGTAATATCGTTGTTACTGACGCTAAACAGCGTAGTTCTGCCGGAAGAGATATGCGTCCAATGGTCAAGTTGGTTTCTGACGATGGTGATGAGATTTTCCTTGCAGGTACAAATGTTCCTGCTCAGTACTATCTGCCCGTCGATGCAATCATTAATTTTGAAGATGGTAATTTAGTAGGTGTTGGGGACGTTATCGCACGTATCCCACAGGAGCGCTCCAAAACGCGTGATATTACCGGGGGTCTGCCAAGAGTTGCGGATCTATTCGAAGCGAGAAAACCAAAAGATGCTGCGGTAATGGCAGAAGTTTCTGGTTTGGTTAACTTTGGTAAGGAAACGAAGGGCAAGAGACGTTTAATTATCTCTGCTTCAGAGCATCAATCACACGAGGAGCTTATTCCTAAATGGCGTCATATCTCTGTCTTTGAGGGTGAGCACGTTGAGCGTGGTGAAGTGATCGCCGATGGCCCATTGAATCCGCACGATATACTTCGTCTGCTTGGTGTTGGAGCACTGGCGAATTATATTGTTAACGAAGTTCAGGATGTTTATCGTTTACAAGGTGTAAAAATCAACGATAAACATATTGAAACAATTGTTCGACAAATGTTACGTAAGCGTGTAATAACATTTGCTGGCGATTCGAAATTCCTCGCAGGTGAACAGGTCGAGGAAAGTGTGATGCTGCAAGAGAATGACAGACTTGTTGCAGAAGGAAAGCAAGTGGCGCATGGAACACCAATATTACTTGGTATTACCAAAGCGTCTTTGGCAACAGAATCGTTTATTTCCGCTGCGTCATTCCAGGAAACAACTCGTGTCCTGACAGAAGCAGCAGTAAGTGGAAAGATCGATGATTTGCGCGGCTTGAAGGAAAACGTGATGGTTGGACGCTTAATTCCTGCGGGAACTGGCTATGCCTATCACCAAAGCCGAAAGGCAAAACGCGCTAAAGCTGCAGGTACTGAGCATACTACGCATACGGTAACAGCTAGTGATGTGGAACACGCATTAAGTGAAGCTCTTAATGCCGAAGATAACCATGATCATTAATCTGGATCTATTGACAGAGGGTTTGTGCTTGACAAACCCTCCGGACCTATATAGAATCCGGCCTCCTTATGCATTCGAAATAAATACAAATGAAAGTTCGGAGTTAAGAATAAATGGCTACTATTAATCAGTTAGTAAGAAAGCCTCGCGCGGACGCCAAGAGAAAGTCTAACGTCCCTGCATTGGAATCATGTCCGCAAAGACGTGGGGTTTGTACGCGTGTTTATACAACAACACCTAAGAAGCCTAACTCAGCTATGCGTAAGGTTGCTCGTGTGCGCTTGACGAATGGTTTTGAAGTATCTTCATACATCGGTGGTGAAGGCCATAACCTTCAGGAGCACTCGGTGGTGTTGATTCGTGGCGGTCGTGTTAAAGACTTACCTGGTGTTCGCTATCATACAGTACGCGGTAGTTTGGATACATCTGGTGTAAACGATCGTAAGCAAGGCCGTTCTAAGTACGGTACTAAGAAACCAAAAGATAAGAAATAATCTGATTGTAGGAACTAGACATGCCAAGAAGAAGAGAAGTCCCCAAGCGTGAGATTCTACCTGATCCAAAGCATCACAGTGAATTGCTCGCAAAGTTTATTAACGTATTGATGATTAGTGGTAAGAAATCTACTGCTGAGAAAATCATTTACGGTGCTTTAGAAGTACTAAATGACCGCGTTAAGAAAACCAAAAAATCGGAAGACGAGGATGGTGAGCAAGGTGGTTCATCAACGTCAGCTGGTGTTTTACGTTATTTTGAACAAGCGCTTGATAATGTTCGTCCTAGTGTCGAAGTTAGGTCAAGACGAGTGGGTGGAGCAACTTATCAGGTCCCTGTGGAAGTTCGCACCGACAGATCTATCGCTTTGGGTATGCGATGGATTGTTCAGGCAGCACGTTCACGTGGCGAAAAAGGTATGATGCTACGATTAGCTGGTGAGCTATCGGACGCGTTTGAGAGCAAAGGCTCTGCAGTTAAGAAGCGCGAAGATACGCATAAAATGGCAAAAGCTAACCAGGCCTTTGCTCATTTTAGATGGAATTAATAGAGAGGTAACTCGTGTCTACTCCATTAGAGCTATACAGGAACATCGGCATCGCAGCACACGTTGATGCCGGAAAAACCACCACTACTGAGCGAGTTCTGTTTTACACAGGTGTCTCGCACAAGATTGGTGAAGTTCATGATGGCGCTGCAACCATGGACTGGATGGTTCAGGAGCAGGAGCGTGGTATTACTATCACCTCTGCTGCTACAACTTGTTTCTGGCCTGGAATGGACAAGAGTTTCGCTCTTCACCGCATTAATATTATCGATACCCCTGGGCACGTTGACTTCATGATTGAAGTAGAACGTTCACTTCGTGTGTTGGATGGTGCAATTGTGGTATTCGATTCTGTATCAGGTGTCGAGCCCCAATCTGAAACTGTATGGCGTCAAGCGGATAAATATGGTGTTCCACGTATTGTATTCGTAAACAAAATGGACCGTATGGGAGCTAACTTCCTACGAGTTGTATCTCAGATTAAACAACGTCTAGGTTCCAATCCTGTTGTTGTTCAATTGCCTATTGGGGCAGAAGAAACCTTTAAAGGTGTTATTGACCTAATTAAGATGAAGGCTATTGAATGGGATGAGGAATCTAAGGGAATGTCTTTTACTTATTCAGATATTCCAGAAGATATGCGAGCTCAGTGCGAAGAATATCGAGGGCATATCATAGAGGCTGCAGCAGAAGCTTCTGAAGAGCTAATGGAAAAGTACCTTGAGGGTGAAGAACTCTCTGAAGAAGAGCTTAAAAAGGCATTACGCAAGCGCACAATTAATAATGAAATTGTACCAGTATTTTGTGGCTCTGCATTTAAGAATAAAGGCGTCCAAGCTGTGCTTGATGGTGTTATTGACTATTTGCCATCACCTCTTGATATTCCGGCAATTAAAGGGGTAGACGAAGATGGTGAAGAAATACACCGCCATACCTCTTACGATGAGCCTTTCTCTGCCCTGGCTTTTAAAATTGCTACTGATCCCTTTGTTGGTACACTAACATATTTCAGAGCTTATTCAGGCATTCTGAAGAGTGGAGATACGATTTACAATCCTGTAAAAGGTAAAAAAGAGCGGATTGGTCGACTTTTACAAATGCATGCAAACTCTCGTGAAGAAATTAAAGAAGTACGAGCAGGAGATATTGCTGCGGCTGTTGGACTTAAAACTGTAACAACAGGTGATACACTCTGTGACATTGATCATGTTGTTACTCTTGAGCGAATGGACTTCCCAGATCCAGTTATTGCAGTAGCTGTTGAGCCAAGAACAAAAGCTGATCAGGAAAAAATGTCAACTGCTCTTGGTAAACTGGCTCAAGAAGATCCTTCCTTCCGAGTTCATACAGATGAAGAGTCCGGTCAAACAATTATTGAAGGTATGGGTGAACTGCATCTTGAAATTATTGTTGATCGTATGAAGCGTGAATTTAATGTTGAAGCGAATGTTGGGAAACCTCAGGTAGCTTATCGTGAAACGTTAAAGGCAGTTGTTGAGCAAGAAGGTAAGTTTGTTCGTCAATCAGGTGGACGTGGTCAGTACGGACATGTTTGGCTGAAAATTGAACCTCAGAAGCCAGGTGCTGGTTATGAGTTCGTGAATGCAATTGTTGGTGGGGTTATTCCTAAAGAATACATACCTGCAGTTGATAAAGGTGTACAAGAACAGATGCAAAATGGTGTTATCGCCGGATATCCAGTAGTTGACGTGAAGGTAACTCTGTTTGATGGTTCTTTCCATGAAGTCGATTCTAGCGAAATGGCATTTAAGATTGCTGGTTCTCAGTGCTTCAGACAAGGTGCTTTGAAAGCAAAGCCAGTTTTACTTGAACCTATTATGGATGTCGAGGTTGTTACTCCTGAAGATTACATGGGTGATGTAATGGGAGACCTTAACCGTAGAAGAGGTCTGGTTCAGGGTATGGAAGATTCTCCAGCTGGTAAAATTGTTCGTGCAGAAGTTCCCCTGGCTGAAATGTTTGGCTATGCAACTGATCTTCGCTCTGCAACTCAGGGTCGTGCTACATACACCATGGAGTTTGCTAAATATGCAGAAGCACCTGCAAACATAGCTGAAGCGATTATCAAGAAACAATAAAAGTTAATGAGGTATAGAAATGGCGAAGGAAAAATTTGAGCGTAAGAAGCCGCACGTTAACGTAGGCACAATTGGTCACGTAGATCATGGAAAGACGACGTTGACAGCAGCGATTACGACAATAATGGCAAAGAAATTTGGCGGTACAGCGAAAGCCTATGACCAGATTGACGCAGCGCCAGAAGAGCGTGAGCGTGGAATTACGATATCAACAGCTCACGTAGAGTACGAATCAGCGAATCGCCATTATGCGCACGTTGATTGCCCAGGCCACGCGGACTATGTGAAGAACATGATTACCGGAGCCGCCCAGATGGATGGAGCGATCTTGGTAGTATCAGCAGCTGATGGTCCAATGCCACAAACAAGAGAACACATTCTGTTGTCCCGTCAGGTAGGCGTACCTTATATAGTTGTATTCCTGAACAAAGCTGACATGGTAGACGATGCAGAGCTATTAGAGCTGGTAGAGATGGAAGTTCGTGACCTGCTAAGCAGCTACGAATTCCCAGGCGACGATATTCCAATTATAGTTGGATCAGCGTTGAAAGCCTTAGAAGGCGATGAAAGCGATATCGGCGTTAAAGCGATTGAAAAACTGGTTGAGACAATGGATTCATATATCCCTGAACCAGTAAGAAACATTGACAAGAGCTTCTTGTTACCAATCGAAGACGTATTCTCAATTTCTGGACGTGGAACAGTAGTAACAGGTCGAGTCGAGAGCGGAATCGTAAAAGTTGGTGAAGAAGTAGAGATTGTAGGAATCCGTGATACACAGAAAACGATCTGTACAGGCGTTGAAATGTTCCGTAAGTTGCTCGATGAAGGTCGCGCTGGGGACAACGTTGGTGTGTTATTACGTGGAACCAAGAGAGACGAAGTTGAACGCGGCCAAGTATTAGCTAAGCCAGGTTCAATCAAGCCGCATACAAAGTTCGAAGCAGAAGTGTACGTATTGTCAAAAGATGAAGGTGGTCGACACACACCATTCTTCAACGGATACCGTCCACAGTTCTACTTTAGAACAACAGACGTAACTGGTTCTTGTGATTTACCAGAAGGTGTAGAAATGGTGATGCCAGGTGATAATGTTCAAATGATAGTTAACCTGCATTCACCAATTGCTATGGATGAGGGATTGCGCTTTGCAATTCGAGAAGGTGGCCGCACTGTTGGTGCTGGTGTTGTCGCAAAAATCATTGAGTAATAAAAATGAGCAACAATCAAAATATTAAAATACGTCTGAAGTCTTTTGACCATCGGTTAATTGATTTATCAACTCGCGAGATTGTCGAAACTGCAAAACGTACTGGGGCACAAATTCGTGGCCCAATACCTTTGCCAATTCGAAAAGAGAAGTTCACCGTATTGATATCTCCGCATGTTAACAAAGATGCACGAGATCAATATGAGTTGCGTACCCATAAACGCCTAGTCGTAATTGTGCACCCTACCGAGAAGACAGTAGATGCGCTGATGAAACTTGATTTGGCCGCTGGGGTTGATGTGCAAATTAGCCTTGATGACGAGTAGTCTCTCTAAGGCAAGGGTTATTAACGAGGTGTTACAATGACGATTGGGTTATTAGGCCGAAAAATCGGTATGACACGGGTATTTACGGAAGATGGTATTTCTATACCAGTCTCAGTTGTAGAAGTACTACCTAACAGAGTGTCACAAATTAAAACTATCGATACTGATGGTTATAGTGCTGTTCAATTGACAGGTGGTGAAAAAAAATCTAGCCATGTGAACAAGCCATTAGCTGGTCATTTTGCTAAAGCGCAGATTGATGCTGGTGATATGCTTTGTGAATTCCGTATGGATTCAGTTGAGCAATTTGCGCCAGGACAGCTTATTTCTGTAAACGATATCTTTAATGATGGTCAGCTTGTTGATGTTGCTGCCAATTCAAAAGGTAAAGGATTTGCAGGAACAGTAAAGCGTTACAATTTCCGTACACAGGATGCAACACACGGTAACTCCCGTTCGCACCGTGTTGTTGGTTCAATCGGACAAAACCAGACACCAGGCCGAGTATTCAAAGGTAAGAAAATGGCCGGTCACATGGGTAATGTACGTTGTACTACGCAAAATTTAGAATTGGTTCGAGTTGACAAAGAGCGTAATTTACTTTTAATCAAAGGCGCCATTCCTGGCTGTCCTGGAGCGAGAGTTGAAGTAAGGCCCGCTGTTAAGAAGAAAGTAAGGGGCGAATAATGGAACTTATTACTAAAGATACCAACGCTAAGTTGAGTGTAAGTGAAGAAGTATTTGGCTATAACTATAACGAAGGCTTGATACACCAAGCTGTAGTCGCATTCATGAACAAGGCTCGTAGCGGAAATAGTGCACAAAAGACACGCTCTGAAGTTCGTGGTGGTGGTAAGAAGCCATGGAATCAAAAAGGTACTGGTAGGGCAAGAGCTGGAACTATTCGTAGCCCAATCTGGCGTTCCGGTGGAGTGACCTTCGCATCTAAAAAGCGCGATTATAGCCAGAAGCTTAATAAAAAAATGTACAAACGCGCATTGCGTAGTATAATCTCCGAGCTTCATAGAAGTGGAAATCTAGTTGTTGTGAGCGACTTTCAGTGCCAATCACATAAAACTAAAGATTTTATTGCAAAAATGAATGAGCTTGACTTGCAAAATGCATTGATTGTAATGAATGAAGTTGGTGAGCATGAATACCTTGCTTCACGTAATTTATATCAATATGACATATGTGATGTAAGTTGTTTAGATCCTGTTAGCCTCCTTCGTTTTGAGAAGATTCTCATTACTGAGGAAGCCATTAAGAGTTTAGAGGAGCAGTTACAATGAATGCAGAACGATTATTAATGGTACTGCGCGAGCCACATACCTCTGAAAAAGCGACAGTGATGGCTGATAAATTTAAGCAGTTTACTTTTAAGGTGCTAAAAACAGCGACTAAACAAGAAATTAAACTTGCTGTTGAGCAGATGTTTAATGTTAAAGTCAAAAGTGTGTCTGTAATGAATGTTAAAGGTAAAAGAAAGCGTTTCAAGCAAATGAGTGGAAAGCGCTCTGATTGGAAGAAAGCTTTTGTTTCCCTGCATGAGAATTATGACATCGACTTTACCGTGACTGAATAAGGCAGATTAAGATGGCATTATTAAAATCTAAACCCACTTCACCTGGAAAGCGCGGTGAAGTACGAGTTGTCCATCATCATATTCACAAAGGGCAGCCACATGCAGCTCTTGTTGAAAAGTTAAATAAAACTGGTGGACGGAACAACCAAGGCCGAATTACAGTTCGCCATATAGGTGGTGGAGTTCGTGCAAAATATCGCTTGATCGATTTCAAAAGGAACAAAGATGGAGTCGAAGCAAGAGTAGAGCGAATTGAATATGATCCAAATCGCTCAGCATTAATTGCATTAGTAGTTTACAAAGACGGTGAACGACGGTACATTATTGCACCTTCTGGTTTAGTCGCTGGAAATACTATTGTAAGTGGTGAAGACTCACCAATCAGTGTTGGTAACTGTTTACCCCTGCGGAACATTCCGGTTGGTACAACAATCCATTGTGTGGAACTAAAACCTGGCAAAGGCGCGCAAATGTTGCGTAGTGCTGGTTGCAGTGGACAAATTGTTGCTAAAGAAGGTGTATATGCAACGCTGAAATTACGCTCTGGTGAAATGCGCAAAGTTTTAACTACTTGCAGAGCAGTAATTGGTGAAGTGTCAAACAGTGAACATAGCTTACGTGCCCTTGGTAAAGCAGGTGCTAAGCGTTGGAGAGGTATAAGACCTACAGTGCGTGGTGTCGCGATGAACCCCGTAGACCATCCACATGGTGGTGGTGAGGGCCGTACTTCAGGTGGACGTCATCCTGTAACACCATGGGGTGTGCCAACAAAAGGGTACAAAACGAGAAGTAATAAACGTACAGATCGTTTTATCGTCAGAAGACGTAAGAAGAAATAATTAGCTAAGAGGATATCAAGGTGGCACGTTCTATTAGAAAAGGTCCTTTTATCGATCATCACTTATTAAGTAAAGTTGAAGCGGCGATCGAATCTAAGTCCAAAAAACCGATTAAAACTTGGTCCAGGCGCTCAACTATTGTTCCTGAGATGATTGACCTTACAATTGCTGTTCATAACGGCAAGGATCATGTTCCTGTATATATCACAGATAACATGGTCGGTCACAAACTGGGTGAGTTCGCCATGACTCGTACGTTCAAAGGCCATTCTGGTGACAGAAAAGCCAAAGGTAAGTAAGAGGCGATGATGGAAGTTACAGCAAAATTAAGAAATGCACCTCTGTCTGCTCAAAAAGGCAGGCTGGTTGCGGATATGATACGTAAAATGGACGTTTCTAAAGCAGTTGATGTCCTTAAATATACCCCCAAAAAGGGTGCGCAGTTAATGCTAAAGTTACTTCAGTCTGCTATGGCAAATGCTGAAAATAATAACGGCGCCGACATCGATGAATTAAAAGTGGGTGTGGTTTGTGTTGATGAGGCGGCTACTTTGAAGAGAATTAGCCCTCGTGCAAAGGGTCGTGCAAACCGTATATGCAAGCGTACCTGCCACATCACAATTAAAGTGTCTGACGAGGAATAGCAATGGGACAAAAAGTTAACCCAATAGGTATACGTCTTGGTATAACGCAGGATTGGAATTCAAAGTGGTATGCAAGCAAAAATTATGCTCAGCTTTTGAATCAAGATATCAACTTGCGTAAAGACCTGAAGAAAAAGCTTATGGCAGCAGCAGTAAGCAAAATCCGCATAGAGCGACCTGCAAATAATGCTGTTGTGACAATTCATACAGCAAGACCTGGCGTTATTATCGGGAAAAAAGGTGGCGGTATTGAGGCACTTAGAAGCGAGATTGCCGCTAAACTCGGAGTTCCGGTTCATTTAAATATAGAAGAAGTTCGCAAACCTGAATTGGATTCTACTCTAGTAGCTGAAGGCATTGCCCAACAGTTGGAACAACGTGTTATGTTCCGACGCGCTATGAAGCGTGCTGTTACATCCGCTATGAAAGCCGGTGCAAAGGGAATCAAGATTTGCGTTAGCGGACGTTTAGGCGGTGCTGAGATAGCACGTAGTGAATGGTACCGTGAAGGAAGAGTTCCTCTACATACTTTCCGTGCAGATGTTGATTATGGTACTGCTGAAGCTAAAACAACCTATGGAATCATAGGTGTTAAAGTGTGGATTTTCAAAGGGGAAGTGCTCCCTCAGAAAAACCGAAACGCTGAAAGCGGTAAGTAAGTGAGGAATTAGAATCATGTTACAGCCAAAACGTACGAAATATCGTAAGCAAATGAAGGGCCGGAACCGCGGTCTAGCCCAAAGGGGTTCAACGGTTAGCTTTGGAGAGTTTGGTCTAAAGGCGCTTGAACGAGGCCGCCTAACTGCACGTCAAATTGAAGCAGCTCGTAGAGCGATGACAAGACATATTAAGCGTGGCGGTAAGATTTGGATCCGTGTATTTCCAGATAAGCCAATAACTCAAAAACCGTTAGAAGTAAGACAAGGTAAGGGTAAGGGTAGCGTAGAGTATTGGGTTGCTCAGATCCAGCCAGGTAAAGTGTTATTTGAAATGGAAGGTGTTAGTAAAGAGTTGGCAATGGAAGCATTTGATCTTGCCAAGGCAAAACTACCTTTCAAAGTAATCTTCGAAGAGCGCAAGGTGATGTGATGAAAGATATTAAAGAGTTAAGAAACTTAACACCTGAAGAATTGCAAGCCGAGCTTCTCTCCTTGCGTAAAGAGCAAATGACCCTCCGTATGAAGAAGGCCAGTGGCTCGCTAAATAAGACACATCTCGTTACAGCAGTCAGAAAGACTATTGCACGAGTTAAAACAATCATGTCTGAAAAGGTAGGAACAAGCCATGGTAAATAGTGAAACAAATGGCAGAACTATAGTAGGTAAAGTTGTCAGTGATAAGATGCAAAAGACTATTGTTGTAATGGTTGAACGTACAGTTAAGCATCCTAAATACGGAAAAATTATGAAGCGTAGAACTAAACTTCACGCTCATGATGAAAATCAAGTAGGAAGAATTGGTAATATAGTAAAAATACGTGAGTCTCGACCACTCTCAAAAACGAAAAGTTGGGTATTAGTAGAAGTAATTTCCTGATAATCATGTGTTTTACTTTTAAAACTATGAGAGGGCTGATATAATCAGCAGCCTTTTTCTGGTCGAATTTAGAGCTGGAGAATAGAATGATACAAATGCAGACTGTGCTCGAAGTTGCAGATAACAGCGGGGCACGCAAAGTGATGTGTATCAAGGTGCTTGGTGGGTCACATAGACGCTATGCGCGTGTTGGTGATGTTATTAAAGTAAGCATTAAAGATGCAATACCACGTAGTAAGGTAAAGAAAGGTGCTGTTATGAAGGCTGTTGTGGTTAGGACTAGTCAAGGTGTACGCCGTGATGATGGTTCACTTATACGCTTCGATGGTAACGCTGCCGTACTTTTAAATAACCAAAACGAGCCTATAGGAACACGTATATTCGGCCCTGTGACTCGTGAGCTGAGAGAGCGGTTTATGAAAATTATCTCTCTTGCAGCTGAAGTATTGTAGGAAGGATTAGCTATGAAGCGCATAAAATCAGGTGATACTGTTATCGTCATTGCCGGAAAAAGCAAAGGTCATGTTGGTACGGTAATGCGGGTATTTGGCAACAACGTTATCGTTGAAGGTGCGAATTTAATTAAAAAGCACGTTAAACCAAATCCACAATTAGATCAGCAGGGCGGAATAATTACCCGGGAGGCTGCATTAGATGCTTCTAACGTTGCTATTTATAATCCGGTATCTAAAAAAGCGGATAAAGTAGGATTTAAGTATCTAGAAAAAGACGGTAAAAAGCAAAAAGTAAGGTACTTCAAGTCGAATAATGAAGTAATCGACCTTGTCTAATTAGGTGACGAAATGGCTAGACTTAAAGAGTTTTATAAAAAAGAAGTAGTCGATATGATGATGAAAAAATTCGGCTACAAAAGTGTTATGGAAGTTCCCAAGATCCTTAAGATCACACTAAATATGGGTGTTGGTGAGGCTGTTGGAGATAAAAAGGTCATGAACCACGCTGTTGAAGATATGACTTTAATATCAGGGCAAAAGCCTGTTGTTACAAAAGCCAAAAAATCTCTGGCAGGTTTTAAAATTCGTGAGGGTTGGCCAATTGGCTGCAAAGTAACCTTACGACGTGAACGTATGTATGAGTTTTTGGATAGATTAATTACTATAACACTGCCTCGTGTACGTGACTTTCGTGGATTAAACCCTAAGTCATTTGATGGTACAGGTAACTATAGCATGGGTATACACGAGCAAATCGTTTTTCCTGAAATCGATTTTGATAAGACGGACGGTATTCGTGGTTTAGATATTTGTATAACCACAAGTGCTAAAACAAACGAAGAAGCAAAGGCCTTGTTGGAAGCATTTAACCTGCCTTTGAAAGACAGAGATAAACACTAAGAAGGGTAAATACTGTGGCTAAAAAATCTATGCTCGCCCGCGAAAGTAAGCGTTCAAAGCTCGTCGCAAAATATAGAGCACGAAGAAATGAATTGAAAGTTTTAATTAAGTCATCGCAGGATTTTGATGAAATTATGGAAGCTCAAGCAAAGTTAGCAAAGCTGCCATTGAATTCAAATCCTGTGCGTAACAGTACGCGTTGTCAGCAATGTGGCCGTCCACATGCCGTTTATCGCAAGTTTGGACTTTGCAGGATTTGCCTGAGACAACAGCTAATGACTGGTAATGTCACAGGTGGCCGTAAATCCAGCTGGTAAAATTTATTCAATGGAGAACAACTGTGAGTATGCATGATCCTGTTGCTGACATGTTGACTAGAATTCGTAATGGTCAGCAAGCAAAACATCAGAGTGTTACCCTGAATTCATCTAAATTAAAAGAGGAAATAGCAAGGGTATTAAAAGAAGAAGGTTATATATTAGATTTTAATGTACAGCCGCTTGAGAATAATCTTAAATCAATCACGATACAATTAAAGTATTACCACGGTAGACCGGTAATTGAGCGTATTTTGCGTATCAGCAGACCTGGTTTAAGAGTGTATAAATCTTCTAAAGAGCTACCTTCAATACCTGGATTTGGTGTTGCAATATTGTCTACTTCAAAAGGGGTTATGACACATGTCGCAGCTAGAACAAAAGGTCTTGGCGGTGAAGTTATCTGTGAAGTGGCCTAATACTTGAGAGGAATGAAATGTCTAGAGTAGCAAAAGCCCCCATAGAGTTACCAGCAAACGTTGAATTGACTGTGGGAAAAGATACTTTAACGGTAAAGGGACCAAAAGGGTCATTGGTTCAACACTATAACAAGCATGTAAATGTTAGTAAGAGTGAAGACAAAAAAATTACGTTTAGCCCTGCTTCAAATGATCCAACTGCATGGGCGCATGCCGGAACTGTAAGAGCCTTAGTAAGCAATATGGTCAAAGGCGTTACCAACGGTTTCGACTTAACTCTTGAGCTTGTCGGGGTTGGTTACAGAGCACAAGCAAGTAACAAAACGGTAGCTCTTTCATTGGGTTATTCACATCCAATTGAGTACAAGCTACCTGAAGGTATTACGGTTGAGACACCTAATAATACCACGATAATAATTCGGGGCATTGACAAGCAGCTTCTTGGACAAGTCGCTTCAGAGATACGTGCATTTAGACCACCAGAGCCATATAAAGGTAAAGGCGTAAAATACGCAGGTGAAGTAATTGTTCGTAAAGAAGCCAAAAAGAAATAAGGTGTAAATCATGAATAAAGATAAAGCCCGTATTCGACGAGGTTTAAAAGCAAAGGCCATTCTACGCCATTCAAAAAGGCCAAGACTTGTAGTACACAGAAGTGGTTCACACATATATTCGCAAATCGTTGTTCGTGGCGAGAAAGGTGATATGGTTATTGTATCCGCATCAACTTTAGATAAAGAATTGAAATCTACTCTGTCCGGAACAAAGGTTGAACAAGCCCAACGCGTTGGCAAATTGTTAGGCGAGCGTGCAAAAGCTAAGCAAATTAGTGAAGTTGCATTTGACCGTGCTGGTTATAAATACCATGGTCGTGTCAAAGCTTTGGCTGATAGTGCACGTGAAGCTGGTTTGAATTTTTAAGGAACGGTTATGGCATTTGATGAATCAATGAAAAGTGACGGATACCAAGAAAAATTAGTATCTGTTACGCGTACAGCCAAAGTTGTTAAGGGCGGTCGCGTTTTTGGGTTTGCCGTATTAGTTGTTATTGGTGACGGTAAAGGAAAAGTTGGTTATGGACGTGGTAAAGCACGAGAAGTTCCAATTGCTATCCAGAAAGCGATGGAACAAGCAAGAAAGAACATGACTTATATTCCTTTAGCTGGTACAACAATTCACCACGAAATTACCTGGAGTTATGGTGCTTCTAAAGTGTTTATGAAGCCTGCAAGTGAAGGTACTGGAATTATCGCCGGTGGTGCTATGAGAGCTGTGTTAGAAGTTCTTGGCGTACAAAATATTCTTGCTAAAAGCATTGGATCAACGAATCCAAGTAATATTGTACGAGCTACAATTGCAGCGCTTACTAATATTGGAACTCCTGACTATGTAGCTGCTAAGCGCGGTAAGTCAGTTGAAGAAGTAATGGCGGGCTAATGATGAGCAAAAATCTTAAAATTACACTGGTGAAAAGTACGATTGGACGTAAGCCAAAACATGTTGAAATTGTAAAACAGTTAGGTTTAGGTAAATTAAATTCAAGTGTTATTCATCAGGATATTCCTGCGATACGCGGTTTAATTAACGCAGTATACTATCTGTTACAAGTTGAGGAGAGTGCGTAATGAATTTAAATACACTGTCTCCGGATCCCGGTTCAAGACCAAGTAAAAGACGCCTTGGTAGAGGAATTGGTTCTGGCTTGGGAAAAACAAGCGGTAAAGGACATAAAGGTCAAAAGGCAAGAGCTGGTGGTTACCACAAAATTAATTTTGAGGGTGGTCAGATGCCTATTCAACGCCGATTGCCTAAAATGGGCTTTAAATCTCGCGTTGCGAAAACAATTGATCAAGTTACTCTAGGGGAACTAGCAAATTTACAAGCAGAGATAATCGATATCGATGTACTGAAAGCTTCTGGGTTGATTTGCAAATCAATTCGCGAAGTTAAGGTTATACTCTCTGGTGAAGTTAAAGCTCCGCTTAAGTTGAAAGGATTACGTATTACTAAGGGTGCGCGCTCTGCGATTGAGCAAGCTGGTGGCAGCATTGAAGAGTGACTATGAATAACCAAAGGCTGAACAATAGCCAATCCAAAGGTGGATTGGCAGAACTAAAAGCAAGATTGCTTTTTGTTGTTTTAGGAATTCTGGTATATAGGCTAGGCGCACATATACCCGTTCCTGGATTAGATCCACAAAAATTAGCTAATTTTTTTGGTGAACAACAAAATACAATTTTTGGCTTGTTCAATATGTTTTCTGGTGGCGCATTATCCAGAGTGACTGTCTTTGCTATAGGAATTATGCCCTATATCTCTGCATCGATTATCATCCAACTTTTTTCTGTTGTATCTCCTAAGCTAGAACAACTGAAGAAGGAAGGGGAGTCGGGGCGTAGAAAGATAAATCAGTACACTCGATATCTGACCTTGATTCTTGCAATATTTCAATCGTTGGGGATGGCCAGATGGCTAGCCGGACAACAGATTGCCATGCAGGCAGATATTTTCTTTTATTTCACCGCTGTTGTTACTTTAGTTACTGGAACAATGTTTCTGATGTGGCTTGGGGAGCAGATTACTGAAAAAGGTGTGGGTAATGGTATATCACTCATTATCTTTTCCGGTATTGTTTCAAGCATGCCAAATGCCATCGCATCAGTGTTTCAACAAGTACGAGAAGGTCAGATGCAGGCTCTTACTTTAATACTTGTTGCGGTTATTGTTGTTGTAGTAACAGGCTTTGTTGTATTTATGGAAAGGGCTCAACGCCGAATTAGAGTTAACTATGCTCAACGCACGCATGGTCGTAAGGTATATGCGGCGCAAACTAGCCATTTACCTTTAAAGATCAATATGTCTGGTGTGATTCCTCCAATTTTTGCATCTAGCATAATTCTATTACCTGCTACCCTTGCGCAATTTTTTGCAAGAGGAAAGGGAATGGATTGGCTGGCTGATATTGGATTAGCTTTATCACCCGGGCAGCCCTTATATCTGATAGTTTATGCTGCTGCAATTTTGTTCTTTGCGTTTTTCTATGCTGCTTTGGTATTCAATCCCAAAGATACAGCGGACAATCTGAAAAAATCTGGTGCCTATATCCCAGGGATCCGTCCCGGTGAACAGACTACCAGATATATTGATTCAGTAATGACGCGATTGACATTGATTGGCGCACTCTATTTGGTTTTGGTTTGTTTATTACCACAGATTTTGATGTATACCTGGCATGTGCCTTTTTATTTTGGCGGAACATCACTGTTGATTATTGTGGTTGTGATAATGGATTTTGTTGCACAAGTGCAAGCCCATCTCATGACACAACAGTATGATTCTTTGATGAAAAAAGCCAATTTTAAAGGGACCAAGTTGCCCGGTCTTTTATGATTATTATCGGAGTTATTAATGAAAGTTAGAGCATCAGTAAAACGACTCTGTCGAAACTGCAAAATTATTAAGCGCAATGGAGTTATCCGCGTTATATGTAAAGATGCAAGACATAAACAAAGGCAAGGTTAATTCCTTGCTTGATTTTGGTTCATTATAATAGTATTCTTCTGTCCCTTTCTGGCAGAGCAAAATAACGTTCGGAGAGATTAATGGCTCGTATTGCAGGTGTTAACATACCAGATCACAAACATATAGTGATTGCATTGACGTCGATTTATGGAATTGGCAAAACAACATCAATAAATTTATGTAAAGCGGTTGGAATTGAACCGTCAACTAAAGTATCTCAGTTATCTGAAGAAAAGTTGGAAGCTTTACGTACGGAAATTGCCAAGATGACTGTAGAGGGTGATTTACGTCGAGTTGTAACTATGAATATTAAACGACTCATGGATCTTGGATGCTATAGAGGCCTTAGACACCGTCGCGGTTTGCCCTTACGTGGACAGCGCACTAAAACTAATGCCCGCACACGTAAAGGTCGACGTAAAGGTAGCTCAAACTAATTCATATGTAGGAAAAAAAGATGGCTATAAGTAAGGCAAAGCAACAAAAAGTAAGAAAAAAGGTAAAACGTGTGGTATCCGATGGGATCGTACACGTTCACGCTTCTTTCAATAATACCATTGTAACTTTCACAGATCGTCAAGGTAACGCTTTATGCTGGGCTACTGCTGGTGGTTCAGGTTTCCGCGGATCTAGAAAAAGTACCCCTTATGCGGCTCAAATTGCAACTGAAAGAGCATCTGTTGTAGCTAAAGAGTACGGTATGAAATCTGTGGCAGTATTTGTACATGGCCCTGGACCAGGTCGCGAATCAACTATTCGTGAATTGATATCACAGGATTTTAAGATTGTTGAAATTACTGACGTGACTGGCATACCACATAATGGCTGTAAGCCACCTAAAAAACGTCGTGTATAAGATTCGGGAGTTATTTAATGGCTAGATATCTAGGTCCAAAGTGTAAATTATCACGTAGAGAAGGTACGGATTTATACTTGAAAAGTGGTGTACGTGATCACAAATCAAAATGCAGATCTGAAAAACAACCCGGACAGCATGGCGATAAAAGACCACGTTTGAGTGATTACGGTATTCAATTGCGTGAAAAGCAAAAGATTAGACGTCTGTATGGTGTTTTAGAAAAGCAATTTAGAAATTACTATGCTAAGGCAGCCAGACAAAAAGGTTCTACTGGTGAGAATCTTATGGTATTGCTGGAAAGACGTTTAGATAACGTAGTTTATCGTATGGGATTTGCTAGTACACGTGCTGAAGCAAGACAGTTAGTAGCCCACAAAGCTATTTTAGTGAATGAGCAAGTTGTAAATATTGCTTCTTACCTGGTTAGTCCTGGTGACGTTATTGCAATTCGTCAAAAGGCTAAAGCTCAGGGTCGAGTACAAGCAGCTGTTGCTCTTTCTGAACAACGTGCACCGTGCGATTGGTTGACTGTTGATACAAGTTCATTGAAAGGTACATTTACAAGCGTACCATCACTAAATGACTTATCGTCTTTGTATAACGTTAATTTAGTTGTTGAACTTTACTCTAAGTAAGCTCGGAGATATAGCCGAATGTCTAATCAAATAAATGAAATGCTGACACCGTCTGTACTTAAAGTACATGCTGAGACGCCCAATCACTCTCGAATCGTTCTCGAGCCTTTAGAGCGTGGTTATGGCCATACTTTAGGTAATGCTTTGAGGCGTATATTGCTGTCGTCAATGCCGGGATGTGCTATTACTGAAGTATCTATTGATGGTGTCCTGCATGAGTACAGCACAATTGAAGGTGTCCAAGAGGATGTTGTTGATATTCTCTTAAACCTCAAACAAGTTGCTATAAAGATAACAACTGGGGATGAAGTAATACTGACTTTAAGTAAGGAAGGACCTTGCCAGGTTACTGCAGGTGATATTCAGTTGACACATGGCCAAGAGATAATTAATCCGGAATTGGTTATTGCTACATTAAACGAAAATGGCAAACTGAATATGACACTTAAGGTTGAAAAAGGTGTTGGTTTCCATTCTACAGACTCTTTTGTTCGCTCTTTTGATGACGAGATTGAGCATAAGTCTGTTGGAAAATTAAAAATCGACAATACTTTCTCACCGGTTAAAAAGGTCGCTTATTTTGTTGATAGTGCCCGTGTTGAGAATCGTACTGACTTAGACAAACTGACTATTGATCTACAAACTAATGGGACTCTTGATCCTGAAGAAGCTATCCGTATATCGGCTTCTATTCTTCAGCGTCAACTACATGCCTTTGTTGATATGAAGTTTGAAGAGTCTCGTACTGATAACAAAGAGCGAAATGATTTTGATCCAGTCTTGCTACGACCAGTTGATGATTTAGAGCTTACTGTTCGTTCAGCTAATTGTTTGAAAGCTGAGAATATCTATTACATTGGCGATTTGGTTCAAAAATCTGAAAATGAATTATTAAAGACACCAAATTTAGGTAAGAAATCCCTCACTGAAATTAAAGACGTTCTAGCATCACGCTCTTTATCCTTAGGGATGAAACTTGAAAATTGGCCGCCAGCGAATCTAGGCGAGTAATATTAGGAGTTTTTGTCATGCGTCACCGTAATACTGGCCGTAAATTAAGCCGTACTAGCAGCCATCGAAGAGCGATGTTTTCAAATATGTGTACTTCTTTGATTGAGCATGAGTTGATTAAAACAACTCTGCCTAAAGCTAAAGAATTGCGACGCTATATCGAGCCGCTAATTACAGTTAGCAAATCTGATTCTGTTGCTTCACGTCGTTTTGTTTTTGATAAACTTCGTTCAAAGAGTGCAGTTGGAAAATTATTCACTGTTTTAGGCCCAAGATATGTTGAGCGCCCTGGTGGATATGTGCGTGTTCTGAAGTGTGGTTACCGCACAGGTGATAACGCACCTATGGCTATTATTGAACTGGTTGATAGACCAGTACAAGATGATAGTTCTGCTGATGAATAATTGAATTCAAATGCTGAAAACCCGTCATATTGACGGGTTTTTTTTGTGCAAAAAGTTATAGACTGGTCTAGCTCCCTATGCAGCCGGTCATTTTGAACTGATCTATCCCAAGAGGAGGTGTACGGGTGGCCTATTACTTAAAAACTTGCGGGATGTATCAGATCTTGAACGAAGCAAAGGATCTCTGTGATTTCACTGTGTTATATCCAGTTGATTGCCACTAGCACTAATCGGTAAAAGGGGAATGACTAAGAATATAACCCCAGATACGCTCGAGGATATTTCTGATTTCATAATATAGATTCTTATTAATTATTAGTTCATTGCTGTTAGCTATGCCACTTCGAAGTTGTAGCAATCTAAGCACAAAATCCTGTGCTTTAGCTGGCTTGTCTGCCCGAACAGCAAGTTCAGTTAAAATTTGGTAAGTCAATTGATCACTTTGCAAACCATCAATATGCTTCTCAGCAGCGGTTATTGCCTCCTCATATTTATTACATTCAAAAAGCAATTTTATAGCTGTGATGAAAAGATATCGTTTATCATCCACTGTTTTTGCCATAGATTGGGCCATGAAATAATAATCTGCACTTTGTACGCACTGCTTTGCCCATAAAGCGACTCGCGCAGCTTGGACATAAAATTCAATATCTTGCTTCGGATTTTTTTCTATTATCTGTTGATAAAAATTAAGTGCTAGTGGCGCCTGATCAACTGCCAAAGCATCTCTAGCTAAAATGAATTCCTCGTCTACAGTGGTGGGTATCGTCTGTAAAATTGATAAATAGTGAGCTAGGGCTTGCTCAGCTTGCAATTTGATTTCTTTAGGTAATTTAGGTTGATAGGATATATATTTAAGAATGATGTACTGCAGCCAGAGTGACTCCGAATCCTGTTTATCTGCATCGTCGTTAAATTGCTTTATTATCGCTGCTGGATTCTCTACGATCTCATTATAACCATCTGAATTTAACAATAGAATACTGTATCTGAAGTCAGCTTCTGAAATATAGGATTGCTCAATAAGGTTATTAAATAAGGCTTTGCCAGGAAATAAATAAAGGAGTAGCGCCAGGACTAGCAAAAAGGCAAAGGCTATGAATTGATAAGAAAAAAGCGCCTTATCTGGTTTCTTGTGTTTTTGATCTGTTGCAGTGTATCTCAAATGTTCCACTATTAGCTTCCTGTATAAGATAGCTATTCACATCAACAGCTTTTAAAGGTTTATGATTCAACTCTACCTGGCAGTTTTCCATATTTGCAAGCTTGAAGCTTAGTGGTACATGCCCCATTAATGAAAAATTAATTCTTCTCATATCAAGTATATCCCATCGGGTGAGTTCTGCATTGGCATCAATAAGAAAGGGATGTCTTGATTCCGTCGTAGTTAACTTTATAAAGGTATCAGCTTGACTTCCCACATGAATGTAGTTGTCACTATTAATAGGGCTGTAACCTGCAACATTTCTGCTCTTCTCAATGTCAGGAAATCCTTGGGATATTGGTAAACGAAATTCCCGCAAACTATTATTGTTTAAGATGTACCAGGTATTAGGTTCTCCATTAAGGTCTTTGGCTATAATGATTTGATTAAAATCAAGGACTTTCGAAATATAATCAGCAATATACAGCGGCGTTATATATTGTTTTAAAGCCCATTTATAGACGCGCTTTAATGCTCGAAAAGCAGCCTGATCAGCAGCGCTGTAAAAGTGATAATAAATAGACATTGGTTTATAGCGAACCGGCTTATCAGTCAATTGAAAAGTATGAATAACATTTTGAAACGCGTACAGCGGCTGTGACCAGTCATCAGTATATTCAAATTCGTTAGGGATTGGTGCAAAGACCTGGAAATAGTTACCTACCATGATACCAAAAGCACCTAAATTATTTAGTGACTTAGACGCATTAAGATATATTTTCGCCATCCCATTTATATTTTTGATCCCTACTTCAGCTGCGACATCTAAAGGCCCTTGCTGTAAATTACAATCTCCAGACCAAAATACAGCAACGACTTTCTTATCGGATGGTGCAAGTTTGGAATTAATAAACTCTGTAGAACCAGCCACTTCAGTTTTATAGTTAAAAAGATAGTTTTTATCTGGATAAGATAGGGCTGACATATTTGGTTTCCCCTCAACTAGCCCCCCCCAAACCAACGGATGTGAATAAGTGTGTGTTGCAATTTGTACCCAGGGTAGCCTAAAAATTTTTTGCGCTGTTTCAGTAAGTCTTTTTGACAAACCCGCATTAGCTTCCAATAATACAAACTCACGTTGAATAATTGATACAGTGGTTGGAATTTTATAAATGTTAAGAATTTGCTCTAAAATAACCTCGCCCGCATATTTATTATCAATCCAAGGCACACGAGAAACGAAAGCATCACCGTCAATATGTACAGTCATTATGCGTCTACCAGTTGCGGTAGTGATGTCAGGAATAGGAAATTGTGGTAAACGTAACGCCTCACTAAAAAAACTGAAAGGATTAATAACCCAACGTGCCTGAGTGTTAGGTAAAACTACCATATCAAAGGGGGCAAGCACATAACCACCCCAAGGGGCTATAGCGATTGCATCTTCATCTTGTTCCCCATTAGTTAATTTTAAAAGAACTTTGGCGTTCTTGATGGTAGCTGCTAAAAAATCGGTCGTTAATGGCTGAGGTAATACTTCAAAACCAATACTCTTTTCTTTATATTTGGTTTTTACGCTGGTTATAATCTGTTTATTTTTATCAATGTTTATATTTAACTGTTTTAACAGCGGTGAGGTACTAGGCAGACCGAAGTTCTGCATAAAAACGACTGGAACCCCTGCCTGAATTTGTTTGCTCAACCAGCTTTCTAATAAATCATGATGTTTGACTACCCGCTCATTAAACCAGGCCACTATCCCTGCATATTTACCCTTCACAACCTGTTGGGGTAAGGTTGTATCCACAGGCTGTAGCACAGGAACAAATCCCTTAAATTGAAAAAGAAAGGCCGTATAATCAAAGGCGGCAATATCCGTACTGCGAACATTAATTTTTTCTGAAGTAAGGTTGTACAGCAGTAAAATTTTTCGTGGCACTATTTCAATAGTACTTACACCAATCGTATTTAAATCTGCATCTGCGACCCAGGGAATGAACCCCAGGGTTCTTATTTGCTTAGCAACTTGGCGTGCTTCCTCAGGTTTGCCAGGAGGGACGTAATCAATCACTATCACTGGCAAATGGTACTCTTGATGCGTCTTGTTAAGCACATTGAGCAGCCATTTCCTATCACTATCAGAGACTTGCTCGTATTTTTTAGCTGCTGGATTCCATTTAGCGAATAATGACTCAGCCGCCATGGCGTTAATCTCTTGATGAATACTGTCTAATACCTCAAAACCCCGGTTAGTGATAATAGTTGCACCTGGATATTTGATTTTAATCTTTTTTATCAGGTCAACAATTCCAGCCTGTTGTTCTTTAATCTGTGTAGGAGTTAATTTGAGTAACTGATAAGAATCAAGTGTATCGAGGAAAAAACCCTGATAACCCTGCTCCCAAAGAGAACTAATTTTCTTATTGAGTAAATAATCCCGCCAGGCAGGATTAGCCATATCCATAATATGACTCCCCCAGTCAGCATTTTTTCCTTTAAACCAGCTGGGTTTTATCTGTTTCAAATCAGGGGAGTTAGCATCTACTTCTCCCACATTAACATAGGCATAGAGCTGACTGGATAGATTATTGTATTTTTTAGGATCCAAATCTTTTTGTGGAGTAACGACAACAATATTAAACGCATGCAATTCGTCTAAAGGCGGATTAGTGCCGTAATAAAAAGCAACTCGACTATTATCATCTATAGCATAGCAAGCAAAGGAAAATAAAAACCATAGCATGCTACAAATTAGGCGTTTGTGGAGGTTCACTGAAACCTTCGTCCTTGTCATTAGGTGACCGTATAATAGGGCTATGTTTTTAAAGAATATAATACAAGAAGCACTTGCACCAACTTTTTTATTCTTAATGAGCTAGATCATCCTTCTGCAATAGAGAAGCCAGCCCTAATTCAATAGGTGTACGTGCGCTAAATTCCAACTCCTGTTGGGCTAGCAAACCATTGCCCGCCGAATGATAGAGATCACCGATCCTTGCATTTTCATAGGTAATTGGCACTTTCCTATGTGAAAGCTGCATCATTAATTGAGCTAACTCTAAAATTGAAACAGAATGACCACTGCAAATATTATAAATTTTTGCTCCATCAACATTTGCATTGGCGGCAAGTATAAATGCCTCAACAACATCTCGAACGTAGATAAAATCTCTTGTTTGTTTCCCATCCCCCAAAATTTTTATTGGCAGAGATTCCCTAAGAGCATTTTTAAATTTGGTAATAACACCACTGTAGGAATTTGATTCAATTTGCCCTTCCCCGTAGACATTAAACAGGCGAAGGCCTATTGAATGAATGCCAAAAGTCCTTGACACAGCTTCTGCATAGATTTCATTCGACAATTTATCAGCCCCATAAACTGAATTTGGAATAACATGTTCTGACTCTGATAAAGGTAAAGCTTCAGAATCACCATAGACTGCTGCTGAAGAAGCATAAATCAATTTTACTGGGTGGCTTAAATGTCGGAATTCTTCAAGAAGACCATTAAATGCTTGGACATTATTTTCATGACTGAAGATCCAATCTCTTGCACATATGGGTACTGATGAAAGGGCTGCTAAGTGAAAACAAGTATCTACTTGCTCAAGACACTCATGAAGTAAGCTATGTGACAAAACATCCCCTTCAATGAGTTTGGCCTTACGGATATCACAAGGGGTAGGTTTATGGATGGATTTATCAATAACTAAAACCTCAATACCTTGTGAAAGCAGACGCTCAACCAAATAGCTACCAATAAAGCCATTTCCTCCAGTAACTAGCACATGCCGCATCTTTAGACTCCACGATGTATTCTTTAATTTTAAGCTTAGTGCACAGAAGTCTATTTTTCTAGTTGCTACAGTTTTCCTAATATTACTTAATAATCAAGATGCTTCTTATTGTAGATTTTCTTGTTTTTGGTATTCTGCTTAGATATTCACTTAAAACTGCATGGGGCTTATACAAGACATGGGAAGGTCGTCGCTAGTCTTATTATGCTTTATGCCCTTCATGTTTTTGGGGCAAGAAACCCTTGCTCACCCAATTAGCAAAACCGTCACTATATTTGGGGCGGAACAAGGTGCCCGCCTAAAAATTCCGAAATACTCCACCAACAAATATCTCTTGCAGGTTGGTTCCTTTGATAACTACTCGAATGCTGAAAAATACAGAAATGAGTTAAGCAAACTGATTGCTAACAATACGGTACGCATCAATACCTCAAATACAATACCAGTCAGATATCGTGTTGTTATAGGCCCTATCCAAAACGAAGCACAATTAATTAGTATTAGTCATCGACTATTAGCACGACCTTCTAAGCTGACGAAAGCTCAAATCCGAAAAGCAGTATGGGCAAAATCGACAAAGCCGAAAGCTGTTACACAAAAATCTAAGGAGCACATTGGATTAACTAAATCAAAACAAGCATCAAAACTCAATGAAAAGCCACCGGTAAAAATAGTAGACCAACAACCGCCCCCACAATCTTCAAAGCCACAGCAATTAAGCAGGAAAAAAATACCCGCTTTCAAACCTGCCCAAGAATCTTTCATTAATAGCAGTCTGCCTACGAGCACGCTGCATTCTGAAGAAAAAAAAGAGGAGCATGATTGGGAAAAAAATCTATTCCTGGGTTCTATAGAAGAAGTGTCGAGAAAACAGGCTGGGACAAATTATAAAAACAAAGCGCCAAATCTACACTATCCTTTGGCGAACGATTCTTCTCGCGATGATCAAACGGTTGCTGCAAAAACACCGCCCCCTCTCCCCGAGAAAACCCATTTTGCTGAATCGAAGAACAAATCCTCTGTATCTGAAAAACCAGGAAGGCATGGTACAGAAGAGTTAAACAATCAAATAGCAAGTAAATTTAGTGGTCCATTGATCCAATTAGCAGAATCCGAAACGCCCATCCCCCTAAACTTGCCCAACGCCCAAGACAGTGACACGGAGAACCGGAGTAAAAAAATTACTTATTACGACGACAATCGTAGACAAGTAGAAATTAATTTAGATCAATATGAACCTAAAGCCTTTACTCTTGCTTTCAATGTCTTTCTTATGAATGGCAATGTTAACGATGCCCTCAAAATTGCCGTTGTGGCAGTAGAGAATGAACCTAAAAATGTGGAGTGGCGTGAAAGACTGGTAGAGGCAGCACTTTGGTCAGGGAATGGTGAACTTGCCCTTGAGCAATGGATTTTTCTTATAGAGAATAATCTCAATCCTGAAAAATATCTTTATAGAGCGTTGGTACTGGCCAAACAGGTATCTGACTACGATGCACAAGCAATAATTTATGCCTATCAACTGAAAAAAACACCTAATAACAAAGAGTTATTATTGAATAATAATATTGCAACTCAAAAGCGTGGCTACCCAGATAGGGCACTAAAAATGTTGCAGGCGATTCCAAACTCTCAAGAAGACCCACAATATCTCGAGCAATTCATTGCTATCACTCAGGGCACTGATCAACCTCAACAAGAGCTTGGTTATCTGAAAAAGTTAATTTCAATTGATAAATCAAATACAAAAGCCTATTTAAAAGAGGCTGAAATCCTCTATTCACGAGGTGATCTAAACGATGCTTTCAATATTTATACAGAAGTAGCCCAAAAAGCAGAGCCCACTAATCTTGAATTCTGGAAACAATATGCTGATCTTGCCTCAATAACAGGACACATACAGTCCACTATAACTGCCTTAAAAATACTAATGAAGTCCAATGCGCTGGACAGAACGTCTGCAATGGAATTAGTCGAATTACAAGAGCTTGGAAACAATCTGGCTGCCGCTTATCAAGATGCGAAAACCATCTTCAACCAAAATCATGACCTTAGCATAGGCAAGTTACTCCTTTCTTTGGGAGCAGAATTAAATAAATGGCATGAAGTCAAAGAGGTTGTAGACAATCTCCCTCCAAGTGATCTGGCAAAATTAAATAATATTCCAGAGTATGCAATCCTGATAGCGACTATGAACAGGCAGCTCGGGTTGGTTATTGAATCCTTCCAAAATTGGGAAAGCATTCTCGCGCGCTGGCCTGAGAAAACCCTTGTGCAAGATTCTTTCCTTTGGTTTTTGTTTGATAACAATGAATTTAAACAAATCGAATATGTGCTGTCGCACTGGTGTGAAATTTTTAATGCTAAACCAGAACTTTGGGAAGCTCATGCCGCAATTCTCACCGCTATAGGCAATAACCAACTGGCTTTACAGATTGTTAGCCCGCACTGGGAAAGTATCAATAATGATTATGCCAGTCTATTAGGAGTGGCTGATTTATTTATTCAGAACAATAATGATTATGCTGCCTATTACCTCCAGCGACGGGCGATGTATTTATTATTAAATGAGATTTCTCCTCATCCGGAAAACTTATCAACAAGGCAAGAATTAGCCCTTTCAGAACTGGTTAAACTTTTTGCACCAGCATCAGTGGCCTATAATGTCATGCTCAAGATGAGTGAAAAATTATATTCCCAACCAGAGGTCGATGAGCAAATTATCTCCTGGGCTCTGGAAACAGATAATTATGATTTATCAGGTTTAATCATAAAATCACATGCTTTAACTGGGCGTTTTACCCCTCCCTGGATGTCTCTAACCCAAGCTTTGGAAGAGAATGACAGAGACCTGATGCAACTACTTTTGCTTGAATCCCCTAATCAATTGCCCCATCGAGACAGAGTCATAGCTGCCACGCGTATTGGAAATTTTAAGCTTGCGGAAGAATATGCCTATCAAGGGTTGAGTGAACACCCAGATGAGGCAGAAATGTATCAATTATTTACTGAAACGACACTACCTCGTGCTAATCAATTCTTTGTAGATCAATCAATCCAAACTTATGGTAATGTAGTTGGCCCTCTATCTGAACTGAAAGGCCGTTTTTTTGTTACTCCTTCTTTGGCACTAACCCCTTACGGGATAGCTTGGTTTCCGCATAGTACTAAGACAAGTGTGATTGCATCACCACCGGCAGTTGATGAGATAGCAGGGATTATTGCCAGAAAATATGTTCATAGGGGATGGTGGGAAGTTAATCTTGCTGAACGTAAAAGCCTGGATCATTTTTTCCCTGCTAGTGCAAAATGGCATCGAGATCGCATTTACCCCGGCCTGGATGCTGAGCTATCACTTGGTTATCATGTCAAATCAGATGAAACAACAGCTCTCTTATTGGGAGGAATGAAGAACGAAGCAAAATTAGAGTTTACCTATGGTCGAAAAAGCCATGATATTTATGATGCGCAACTGGGCGTTCAACGGTTTTTAGGACAAGATGGTTTCTATTTAGGGTCGGGGAATGAGCTCCGCCTTCACTGGCAACACAAATGGTATTTAAGTTATCCCGACTGGAATATTAATTTTTATGGTAACTTGTTGAATTATAAAACTAAAAACAGAATACTGCCTCATTTGTTACAACAGTTAATTCCTCCCAATCAGGACCCTACAACCGCTTTCTACATGCCGCTCAGCGATATCAATACGGGTATTACTTTTGGCTTTGGTCAACAATACAAGGAAGAGTATACCCATAAATGGAAGCCCTATGCGGAAGCAGGTCTTTTATACAGTAGATTGCTTGGTTTGGGGCAAATCGTTGAGGGTGGGGTTGCAACTAGTATATTTGGTCGTGATCATTTAGTATTGCATATAGAATATGCTGTTAATCAACAACAGGTTAATCAACTCATTAACCAACCCGGACAAAACCAAAGTCAGGAATCACAGGTGTATTATAAAATAGGGATAAGTTATGACCGCTACTTCTAAGCAAATACCGAATAATTTCATTAATAAAATCCATTTATCACTTATCACTTTGCTATGTACTGTACTGACGGCATGTACAACCGTAAAGATCGATGTCAGCAATCAAATGTTGATTCCCGCAAATGCGCCAATTGGTGTAGCGGCCTTTGCAAACCACTCAAGTACGCCTTTAGCTAATCGGCAAGTTGAATCCATGGTGGTAGGCTTGTTACAAACAAGGGGATTTAGAAATATCAAGCATTACGAGCATTCAAAATCCTGTGCAAAACTGCTGTATTGTCCTGATGAAAGTCAAACCAAAGCACAAATTCTCCGATGGGCCAGAGCCAACCATCTCGTTTATGTATTTACTGGCGCAGCTAACGAGTGGCGTTATAAGGTTGGTCTTGATGGTGAGCCAGTTGCTGGGGCCACTTTAAGTGCAATTAATGTACGAACCGGTAGGACTGAGTGGACTGGTGTCGGAAGTACTATTGGCGGAAGTCGATCGGGGCTCGATGAAGTGGGGCAGTCGATGTTAAATTCAATTTTAGTTAACATAATCCCAACCTATTAAATGAAATTTGAAAAGGATTTTTCAATCGCTTATGGACATAAGCGAAGTGATACCTGGAAATCAATCGAAACGATTGTAATCACTTTGCTTATTATCTTTTTAGCTCATCTAATCTCACCGGAGGATCCCTATTCACTCAAAGGGCCCTTTCCTTGGATTCTTTTAGCCCCTATTTTTTGCAGCCTCTTTTATGATGCTTTATATGGCGCCCTCTCTCTTCTTATTCTATTGATTATTTTACTTTATGAGCAATCTACCTCTCTCTTTGACAGTGGGTTATTACGCGAATACGTGGCTGGAAGTATTGGATTAACTTTGTTGATTGGAGTATTTAGCTCCTATTGGAGCTCACGAATACGTCATGTTCAAGACTTAAACGCTTATGTGCGTGAGCATTTAGAGAATTTATCCCGGGATTACTATCTATTACGTATTTCCCACGAGCGTATTGAGCAATCTTATATTGTTAAGCCTTTGTCATTTAGAGATGCCTTCCTACAAATAAAACAAGAGCTCTTGAAAAATAATTGTGAAATCAATCCTGCAACCGGTGAATCTCTACTTACTATTTTTAGTCAATTTTGTTCGATAAGTAGCGCTGTCTTTTGCCTCTACGATAATGACAACGAACAAATTGATACTCTTGCTGTCTTAGGAAAACACTTCTTTATCAATAGAGAAGATCCCCTCGTCGAAAGTGTAATTAACCACAAAGCTGCAGCCTATTTTGCTGTAAACAAACTGGCAGCTAGGAATAGTGATTATTTGGCAGCTGTTCCACTATTAGACATAAATAATGAACTAATCGGATTCATCATTATCAAAGAAATGCCCTTTTGGTCTTTGACACATGATACTTTAGAAACCTTATGCGTGTTTGCCTCCTATTTCACCTCAACCCTAGCAAATATCAAAGGCCCTGGTGCTTTAATAAAAGAGTTTCCGAGTTGCCCCCCGGAGTTTTTAAATGAATTGAAATCGGCAGTGAGTTTAAATAAAACACATCGAGTTGATAGTTTTCTTGCTTGTATTGTTGTTCCTCCACATCAGCAGCAACAGAATATTGCCTATATCCTGCAAAGACAAAAACGTTCTCTGGACTATCTTTGGGAGCTTGATCTTGGCTCCGCCAAACTTATTATTACTCTCATGCCCCTAACAGGCATGGAAGCAATGTTGGGCTATAAAAATCGTATTAATACGCTTTTAAAAAATGATTTTGGCTTGGAAATTAATACCCATGGGTTGAATTTTCGTTTCCGGCAAATAAGTGATCAAGCCGTAAACATCCAGCTCGATACTTTTATAGAGAACGCAACTCATGCTATCGATTGACTATTTTTTACAAGTTAATAGTCTTTTCATAATATGGCCATTTTACTGCATTATTTGCTTGCCCATTGCCTATATAATTTCCCTGCTAATTCCCGCATACATGCGTCATCAACCGCCCCTTACCTTTCTTCTTCTCTATATCCTCTGCGTATCAATTATCGGTTTTGGCATTTTAATTTCTTTTATTATTTGCTTAACTTTGCATTATCAGAAACCTGTGAAAAAGAAGAATATAGCTTGGTCTATGGTTGATCAGCCCGATTACCAGCGTCCTCCTGTTTTTGAAAACACGGTATTTGGTGAGAGTAGTGGTTTTAAGATCGCAACTTCAGCAAACTTCCCCAAATTGCTACGGCAGAAACTCTTAGTTGCTGCAAATCAGTTTGGAGCAAAAAATGTCAATAAAATTAATGCGCTCGCTTTGGGCGACGAGATGGATGAGGTCCGTCTTTTCGCACAAAGTCTCATGGATAAACGTGAAAGGAGTCTCCTGAATTTAATCAAATTTTTTCTTACTGAACTTAGTAGAACAGAAGATCCGATTAAAATAGCCTACTATAAGAAACAAATTGCCCAGATTATGTGGGAGCAGGTATATAACTACTTGGTGATGAATGAGAATCTTAGAAATACACTTCTAAATATCAAAAAGAATGCCCTACAAGCTTTAGAAGTTTTGCCTGACGACATTGAACTTCCCTTATTACTCGCTAAGGTTGCCTTACAGCAGTCAGATATCAAAGAGGCTAAACAATGGCTAAAACTAGCTGTTGAGAATGAGGCGCCAGAATATAAAATTCTTTCTTGCCTTGCTGAAATTGAATATATTGAAAAAAACTATAGCGCAATCAAGGACACGCTTAGACCGTGTCAGAGGAAAGGATTAATTAGTTTAGAACCACTGATATCGTTTTGGGTGACCCATGATTGAAACCTGCTTTTCAAGCAAAGAAGTTGACATCCTATTATTTGCTGAAGGAACTTATCCCTTTGTTAGAGGAGGGGTGTCATCATGGATTTTTCAACTGATTGAAAATCTACCTCAGTACAAATTTGGCGTTATTTTTTTAGGCGCTGTTGAAGGTCTTTACAAAGAGTTCTTATATCCAATACCTGATAATCTTGTCCATCTGCAGATTGTTTACTTATTTTTCGTTGAAGAAAGAGAAAAAGGTATTCCACTGAAGCTCGATTCGCGTCAGGAGGAATTGGACCAAATAAAAGAAATGCACCAGACCTTTAAACAATCTCATGGCTGTCCAAAGGATTTATGTGAACAACTTCCAAACATTAGTCATTTGCTTGCTGAAGATAGCTTTAATTTAGAACATTTTCTACGCAGTGAAGAATCTTGGGAATATATTAAAGAGCAGTACACAAGCTATAGTACAACCTCCTCATTCATCGATTATTTTTGGAATGTCCGCAATATGCATATGCCGTTATGGCAGATGGCAAAAATGGTGGAGAAAGTACCAAAAACCAAAGTTCTACACTCCATTTCTACGGGCTATGCAGGTTTTTTAGCCACTATGATACATCAACGTTACGGCTGGCCTATGATCTTATGTGAGCATGGTCTGTATTCGAAAGAACGAAGCATTGAGTTATTACAAACAACCATGTTTCCCAGAGTCGACAAATTAATTTCTAATACAAAGAACTTTAGCTATCAGCATAATGTATGGCTCAATTTTTTTGACTCTCTTGCACGAAGTTGTTATCACTACGCAAGTTTGATTATCAGCCTATATGACAACGCAAGGCTACAGCAACAATCTGCTGGGGCTGATGAGGCAAAAACCCTGGTAATTCCAAATGGCGTTGATATAAAGAAATTTGCAGCCATAAGACGACCTGCAAATGCAGAAATTCCCAAAATTGTTTGCTTTGTCGGGCGTGTAGTACGTATTAAAGATGTAAAAACCTTTATTCGCTCAATTGCAATAATGATTGAAATGGATCCTGGCATTAAGGCCTGGATAAGAAATATAGGCAACGAGGATCCTGAATATGCCCAGGAATGCCTAGATTACATCTCTTTGATGGGGCTTAAAGACCATATTCATTTCATTGAAGAGGGCGATATGCTTTATATTCTTGCCAATGCAGGCTTAATTGTCTTGTCCTCTATTAGTGAAGGTATGCCTCTGGTTCTTTTAGAGTCCCTGGCTGCAGGGATTCCTGTTATTGCTACATCTGTAGGTGCCTGTAAGGAGCTTATTGAAGGGCGCGATGAAGAAGATCGTGCCTTAGGCAAATGCGGAGCTGTTATTTCGATTACCAATGCGTCCATGCTTGCAGAAGAAGCAGTTAAGCTGCTTAATAACCGCGCTCTTTGGCAGCAGGCTCATAAGGTTTGCATTACTCGCGTAGAGAAATACTATACACAGGAAAAAATGGTTAATTCTTATAATGACATTTATCAGAAGGCACTAAGCTAATGGCGGGAATAGGTTTTGAATTACGTAAATTAGCAAATACTGATTCCTTCTGGAAATTTTTGCGCAGCCAATTGTATGCGGGCATACTTAGCAACGGCGCATGGATTATTTCCATTGGCATTCTTATTGCGATTTATTTTGTTGTGAATCACTTCCTGGGGCCCAAACTTTTTGCCGTACAATTTTTAGTAGCAGTGACTTATCTTGTTGCCTCATCTTTAATAGTAAGTGGAATCTTTCAACATAGCTTGAACCGCTTTATCTCCGATCGAATCTTTGAAAAGAAATATCAGTTAATTAGACCAAATTTTATTGCAGCAATCTTATACCTATCGGCAGCCAGCACGGTCATTGGCTATCTTTCGGCAGAGTTTTTGTTATTTGATCAACCCCTAGCGGTAAAACTGCTCATGGCGAGTAGCTTCGTTTTACTCAATATTATTTGGGTTTTTTCTAATGCCTTCGCAGGATTAAAAAAATATCGCTTTTTGCTATTTTCATTTTTTTTGGGTTATGTAACTACCTTTTTACTAGCAGTTTACTTATATCAATATGAGCTGTCAGGATTACTATTTTCTTTTTATATTGGACAAGTCATTTTAGCCATTTGTTTATTTATTTTTATGCTTAAAACTTATCCTTCTAACTACCTGTTTAGCAGAAGATTTCTTCACTTTATGAAATTAAACCCCGCTTTGGTCTATAGTGGTTTCTTTTTTTATTTAGGCCTCTGGATTGATAAGTTAAGTTTCTGGTTCAGCGACAATACAAGCACTTTAACCTTAGGCGCCTTACGCGCTTCCCCCCTCTACGATATGCCTGTCTTTATTTCATTTCTTCTAATGATACCTGGCATATCAACGTTTTTTTACGAAGTAGAAGCGAATTTTTCACGCTACTTTCACCGCTACTATGATGCCATTCGTGAAGGCGCAACCTTAGAAGAACTCAATAAGAAGCACGCTGAATTAGTAGTTATGGCTAGAAACTGCATTTTAAATACTTTAAAAATACAAGGAGGTATTACATTATTCGCTATATTACTTGCTCCTGAGATCTTAGCCTTACTCAAATTAGCTCCAATCTACGTTTATTTATTACGAATAACGACTGTAGCTGCATTTCTTTTAGTTTTGCTAATTGCCCAGCTTAATTTATTTTTTTATCTCGATATGGCGCGCAACGCATTGTATCTAACCATCATTTTCTTTTTTCTGAATTTTGCATTGACTTATTTAACCCTTTATTTAGGACCACTCTATTTTGGTTATGGATTTGCAATGTCCTTACTATTCACTAATCTTATTGCTGTAATTTCTCTCAGAGAATCCTTTAGGAAGCTGAGCTATTATTCGTTTATGTCAAACTAAGATGGTCATGTTTAACTATTTGCAATAAGTTAAAAAACAAAACAAATAGACCGATAATGGAGATAACTGTATAATTGAAAATATTTTGCTTTGACTTGCTGAAAAATGTTTGTAAAGAAGATTATTACTGCTTTTCTTTTTATCTTTAGTTGTGCCTCTGTCTCTGCGGAACTTATTAAAAACCCTACCCTTATTCAAAAGACTATTGATGAGGTCGTAAATACCTATCATTTACCAGGGGCCTCTGTCTCTATGATTGATACGAATACCCATCAGACTTGGAATTTTTCTAGCGGGCTAGCTAATAAAGAACGAAGAATTCGAATGCGTACCTCGCATCTTATGCAAATCGGTTCCACAACAAAATCCTTTATTGCCGCACTTATCCTGAAGTTAGAAGAAGAGTCTGAAGCGGGTAAACTTAATATTGATTTTAATATTGAACAGCCCTTAGGTCTTTGGTTGCCAGAGTATCAGGCCTGGAAGGGGATAAAGATTAAGCATCTCTTGAACATGACTTCTGGTATTTATAATTACACTGATGATGCCGGGCTCTTTAGGGAGATTGCTTTAAATCCTAAGTATTATTGGTCTCCAAATGTATTGGTCAATCTTGCTTACTCGCACAATCCTAATACAAATTTTAATGCAGGTGAAAACTATGAGTATTCAAATACGAATTACATTCTGGCTGGGATGTTGCTAGAACGACTTACTAATAAAACGGTTGAGCAACTGCTAAGTGAGAAAATATTTAAAAAATATCCTCAACGATTTCAGCATATTTACTATGAACCTAGCAGCTATCCCCTGGGACATTTTAGAGAGATGGCTCATGGTTACATGATGGAGAAGACGCAGCATGCAGAATTCTATCAGCAGGATATAACAGCTTTGACTTTGTCTTGGGCAGGCGCGGCTGGGGCTATAATAAGCCGCAGCCAAGATTTAGCAAACTGGGCTGATCTGTTATTTTCAAAACAATTTCTAAAAGGAAAACAACTACGAGAGTTACAAGCATTAGTCTGCGTTGATAATAGCGAATGCAAATCAGGAGAACCTCTTTCTGCTAAGAGTGATGCAGTTGGGTACGGTCTTGGAGTGGGACATATCACCGATGAGCGCTATGGTGATATCTGGACTCACAATGGAGGTACCTTAGGTTATCATACGGTTTTTCTCTATATACCCAAGTTATCTTTAAGTATGGTTGTTATTGTCAATCAAATTGGACCAGAGGTTGAGGAAATGGATGATATGATTTATTTGGCGATGCGTGTTCTTGCGTCGCTGCCGGAAATCGGGTCAGTTAAGTCTTAAATCCATGGTTGAGTAGCTACTAATAAATCGCTTTCAATGCCACCAGTTTGCTCCGTAGATTGAGGCTCTAGTAGCATTACATGAGCTTCTTCATCTGCGACTGGTTTATGTTCAACACCCCTGGAGACAATGTAAAATTCGCCTTCATTTAAGGTAATAGAACCATCGCGGAACTCAATTCGTAGACTGCCTTTTATTACCAAAAATAATTCATCTTCATTGGCGTGGCTATGCCACATGAATTCTCCCTTGAACTTTGCCAGCTTCATGTATTGCCCATTCAGTTCACCTACAATGTGTGGCGACCAATATTCGTCAAAAAGTTCAAATTTTTCAGATAAATTAACCTTTTCCATTTGTCACCTTCTAAAAAAAACCTAAAACCTTTAAGACTAAGGCTTTAGGAATAACAAAATAGATTGTGTTTGAATGTAATAGATCACTCCGTACCTAGGAAAGTCCACTTTTGGCCCATGTCGAGAGCAAAATTGAACTTTCTCCAAGATTTTTACATCCCACCTGAGCTATTACGTTTGAATTTAGAATGGAATGTCGTCATCCAACTCATCGAAGGCATCCTGTGCGGATTGCGCTGGTTGGGGTTTGCGTGCGCTTTGTTGCTGCTGAGCATGTGGTGGTGGAGCCATATCATCGTAACTAGGTGCTCCTCCGGTTCCTTTGCTATCAAGCATCTGTATGTCTGAGGCTATAATTTCAGTCGTATAACGATCTTGTCCCTGCTGATCTTGCCATTTACGGGTACGTAAGCTTCCCTCAACATAAAGTTTGGAGCCTTTGCGAAGATATTCCCCTGCAATTTCACCAAGACGATTAAAACAGACTACACGATGCCATTCTGTACGGTCTTGTTTCTCACCGGTTTGCTTATCTTTCCACGATTCACTGGTCGCTACTGATAAGGTAGTTACGGCATTACCATTTGGTAGATATCTGACCTCAGGATCACCCCCGACGTTACCCACTAAGATGACTTTATTAATCCCACGAGCCATTTTTTATTCTCCTGCATGCGAAAGTTAGAGGCGGATTATAACTAATCTGAATACAATTTCGTAGCTTTGCTTGAACTCATTGTGCTTCAGAGGTCTGAGTTTTGTAAAATTTTTTCTGCGCTGCCTGACTTGTAAACGGCTCTATCGACTCTTAGATAGATGACCTCTTCTTCATTGACAACAGATACATCATTAACTCCGGCAAGCGCTCTTAATTGGGCAATTATCTGGGCTTCGTTTTGCAGGATCTTGGGGTAACTAAAAAGGATCGTTGAAATATAAGCATTAGGCTTCATTGCAATAGTTAGCATGAGCCAAACCAGGCCTAATAAACCGTTGCAGATAAAGATTCCGGTACTACTACTCAATTGATAGAGCAAACCTGCAGTAGATCCCCCGATAAAAATCCCTAGGAATTGGCTGCTGGAATAAATACCCATTGCCGTACCCTTTGAGCCTGTATCAGCTTGTTTTGATATCAGCGAAGGGAGGGTCGCTTCAAGAATATTAAAGGCAATAAAATAGAAAAACATCAAACCACAGAGGCTAAGCCAGCTGTGACCCAATAGGGCAAGAAACCATTGGCACAGGCTGGTTATCAGTACAGACATAAAAAAGACAATTTTCATTTGTCGTTTTTTTTCGGCCAAGATAATGAAGGGCACCATAAATACAAAGGAAAAGAACATAAGTGGCAAATAAAAATACCACTGCTGAGTTAGGTTTCCCTGTTTAATTTGTTCCTGCAATAAGAGGGGAATGACATAAAAGGTGGCGGTTAAAATAAAATGTTGAATAAAAATACCTGCATTTAAACGCTGCAGATGTTTGTTAGAAATCACTGATTTGAAAAGCGAAGGATTGGCTTCGCTGTCTGAATGAAAGCGTTCTTTCTGTGGATTAGGTATGACGGTATGTAATAAGAGCAGGCCTAATAGAGCCAAGAAGGTTGTTAAATAAAAAATTCCTGCTAAACCGTAATGGTTGGTCAACGCAGGGCTTAGGACCATTGCCAGACTAAAGGAGAGGCCGATTGTCATACCGATCACCGCCATAGCCTTGGTGCGCTGCTCATCGGGGGTCAGGTCTGCAAGTAATGCGATGAGAACACTACCAATTGCCCCTGTTCCTTGTAGGGTACGGGCAAGGATCATTGTGTATATGGAATGACTGAAGGCACCAATTAGGCTTCCACAGGCGAAGAGCAATAGCCCAATGCTGAGAACAGGTTTTCGGCCAATACGGTCAGACAACATGCCAAAGGGCATTTGTAATATACCCTGAGTTAAACCATAACTTCCCAAGGCCAGACCGATGAGTACAGGGGTTGCATCCGTTAGCTGAGCAGCAGAAACAGTGAATACCGGGATTAACATAAATAAACCCAGCATACGAAATGAGAAAATCGCGGCAATTGGAAAGACGCTGTTTAACCAGGAATGCTTCATTAAGAATAAGGTACCTCATAATCTAGTGTGCAAATGGTACAAAGTTAGAGGCAATGAGACAAGGATAACTGTTCATTAGGGATAAATTTTAGTGGCAGAAGGTTGTAAAGACAGTAAACCCTAAGCCCCCTTCTATGATTGACAGACTAAGTAATTCACGGTAGTTTGGTGCATTTTTATGCGAGGGGAAAATCCAATGTCATTGCAATTTGCTAATAAAGTGGCCTTGATTACTGGTGGGGCACGCGGTATAGGCAAAGCGACTGCATTGAAGCTGGCGCAGACAGGATGCGATATAGCAATTGTTTACTATAACAGTTCAGATGAGGCGCAAGCGACAGTCGAAGAAATAGAGAAACTTGGACGAAAGGCAATAGCAATGCAAGCCAACGTTGCTGATCAGCAATCAGTAAAAGAGATGTATGCCCTTTTTCGTACTCATTTTGATCGACTGGATTTTCTTATTAGTAATGCAGCAAGTGGTGTATTAAAACCCGCGTTAAAAATGTCTACCAAGCATTGGCGTTGGTGTTTGGAAACTAATGCTTTAGCCCTGAATCATTTGGTCTCCCTTGGGCTTGATCTCATGAAGACTGGAGGGCGTGTTCTTGCCTTATCCAGTTTAGGCGCTCATCGGGCTATTCCCAATTATGGCTTTATCGGTGCTTCCAAGGCAGCTCTTGAAGCCTTGATACGTTCTTTAAGCCTTGAGTTGGCAGAATACGGCATTACGGCCAACACTGTATCAGCAGGAGTGGTTGATACTGACGCACTTAAATATTTCCCTAATCGCGAGCAATTGCTTGATGAATATCAGGCTCATTCTTTGGCTGCTCGGCCTCTTACCCCGCAAGATGTGGCTGATACCATTTATTTGCTTTGCTTACCCGAGGCAGCAATGATTAATGCGCAAACGATATTTGTCGATGCGGGTTATAGCCGGGTGGGTTAAGACGCAGGTAAGTTGTCTCTCAGAATGTAGCCTGGATTCAGCGAAGCGAAATCCGGGAATTCGATACTGGAGCGGGGGGGCTGACTTATTACTGAAGAATTAAAAGCGTTAACTAATCTCCTATAGTGTATATTCAATATTTAAGTAATACCTACCCCTCTCCAATTTGCCTCATCTCTACCTCACCAAATATTGCTGTTTGGTAGGTATAGTGCTTAAACTCAAGCAGATTATTCGATGGATCTTTCAGAAAAAAAGACTGATGCTCAAGTCTTGAATTTGCAAAACGTGTTTTTAAGGGGATTTCAAAGCGAGCCTGTTTAGTATTTAAACGATGGACAAACTCATCAAATTCAGTTTTATTTAAAAAGATTAAGCCAAAATGCCGTGGGTAAATCCCCTGTTGTGCCGGCGGGAGCTCGTCGACTTTGTGGGCTACAATTTGATGAGGGCCAAATTGTAAAATCAAAGCATGCTCGGATTCGCGCCCTAATTTACAACCCAGTGTATCGAGATAAAAGGCTTTGGCTAAATTAAAATCGTGGATCGGAAAGGCTAAATGGAAAAGAATGTCCATCATGGCACCATGCCTTAAGTTTGAGTGTTGTTAATATATCTTAATTAAACTATGGAACCAAAAGAAGTTACTAATAAGCAGCGCAAAATTATCCATATTGATATGGACTGTTTTTATGCAGCAATCGAGATTCGAGATAATCCTTCTTTAAAGGATAGGCCTGTTGCTGTGGGTGGTTCTGCAGACAGACGAGGTGTTCTTTGTACCTGTAATTATCTGGCGCGTGAATACGGTGTGCGTGCAGCGATGCCGACTGCCAAAGCGCTGCGCCTTTGCCCAGATTTAATCGTGCTTCCTGTCAATATGAAAAAATATCAACAGATTTCTGAGCAACTTCATAAGATTTTTCACCAATACACTCATTTTGTCGAACCACTTTCCTTGGATGAAGCCTATCTGGATGTCACTGACTGCGAGCTCTATCAAGGCAGCGCCACCTGGATAGCCGAGGCAATTCGTGCGGAAATAAGGCAACAAACCGGTTTGACGGCATCGGCTGGTGTGGCGCCGAATAAATTTTTAGCTAAAATCGCCAGCGCCTGGAAAAAACCGGATGGCTTATTTGTCATATCCCCTCCGCGTGTGATGGCCTTCGTTAATCACTTAGAAGTTAACAAATTGTTCGGCGTAGGAAAGGTCACTGCAGCAAAGCTTCATGATAGAAATATAAGAACCTGCGCTGATTTACAGGAAATCCCTTTGCGGCTGTTAATACAGGACTTTGGTAAATTAGGTGAGCATCTCTATCACCAATGCCGCGGTATTGATAATCGCCCAGTACAACCTAATCGACTGAGAAAGTCATTGAGTGTTGAAACTACCTTGACCGAGGATATTAGGGATAGCAACCAAGCTCTCGCTATTATTGATAAGTTAAATGACGAATTAATCCGACGAATTAATGAGTCAGCTGCAAAATTTGCCATTAAGAATCTCTATATCAAAATTAAGTTCGATGATTTTCAGCTAGTGTCTGCAGAGACCAAAGGGTCACAGGTGGACTTACAACAGTTCCATGACTTATTTAACAAACTCTATAGGGAACAAAAAGCAATTCGCTTGCTGGGAGTAGGTGTACATTTTCAGGTTAATGAAAAGGTGCAAACCTTTATCCAGCAAACCTTGTTCTAGCGGATCATGCTCTATTCACAGAAAGTCTGTATTTGGCGCATCTTGCGAGAAAAGCTGCAAAAAAACTACTCACATAGACAGCTATGCTGCGCATTTTTTTGCAGCTTTTCTCGCAACCTGCGCTCAAATCCAAACTTTCACCAAGATTCAAACATGTCCCTTGAACGAGGTTAGTGGATAATTATTGCTCAAAAAGCATGCTAAATGTCTCACGTTTAGCGTAGCTGCCCTTTATAACTTTGTGATATACTCTGGGGTTTTGTGAACTAGCTGAGTTTTGAGGATAAAACATGAATGTAGATAGCGTTTACCCTAAAGTGAGGGAAATTATCGCTGATGTGTTGGTTATTGACGAAGAAGAAGTGTCATTAAACAGTCGATTAATTAGCGACTTAGGTGCAGAGTCGATTGATTTTCTTGATTTGGTTTTCCAATTAGAAAAAGAATTTGATATTAAGATTCCTCGTGGCCAATTAGAGAAGAATGCTCGCGGTGATTTAGCAGAAGATGAATTTGAGAAAGGCGGTGTTTTGACTGTTAAAGGTATGCAAGCGCTGAAGAATTATTTGAGTGAAGTTCCTGCCGAACACTTCAAGGCAAATCTGAAGGTCAATGAAATCCCCATGCTGTTCACAGTTGAAACCTTTTGCAAGCTGATCGTTAATGCAGTTAGTGAGCAAAAGCTTTGTGAAACTGTTGTCTGATGCGGTTTTTATTTGTTGATAGGATCTTGCAATTATCTCCTGGCAAATTAGCTCGGGGGATAAAGCATATTACCCGAGACGATGCCTACCTTTGCTCTGATGAAACAGGCCGACAGTGTTTCGTTCCTTCTTTGATCGGCGAAACCTTAGGGCAGTTGGCAGCTTGGAGTGCTATGGTTGCCAATGATTTCACCTTAAGGCCAGTTGCGGGCGTAGTTGCTAGTGCTCGACTGCACCGCCCCGCCTATTTGGGTGAAACCCTGTTACTGGAATCGGTTATTGAATCGCTGGATGATACGGCGGTGCAATACAATAGTGTGGCTCGCGTGGGCTCGGAGATCGTTTTTACGATTGAAGGGGCTTTAGGACCTCTATTGCCGATGAGTGATTTTATTGATGATGTGCTTATCCGGCATCAATTTAATGAAATAAATCGCCCTGGTGATTGGCCGCAAATAAACCTAGAACCGGCCCTTGAGTTAGACAGTAGTGCTGCGCTAAATCCTAGAGTTGCGCCGATGCATTTTGATCGTATTCTTGATTCTGAGCCGGGTGTTAGCTTAACAGCGGAAAAACGTATTACCCGTGCCGCACCCTATTTTCCGGATCATTTTCCTAATAAGCCAGTGCTACCTCTGACAATATTGCTGGAATCAAAACTTAATCTAGCCCGCGAATTCCTGGTCCGAGCTTCATATAGTCAAGCTTATCAAGTCAGTGAATTACGCCGCATTAAAATGAGTGATTTTGTTTATCCAGGTGATGTGTTGACCTGTCAGGTCAAAGTGAAACAACAAGACGAGCAACAGCTAGTTCTTAGTTATCGCAGCGAGGTTGAAGGTAAGCGAGTTTGTGTCTTGGAAGTAGTGATGATTGCAAAAGGTGATTAATAGGAAAAGCATCTGCTCAGGAGACATGTTTGAATCTTGGTGAAAGTTTGGATTTGAGCGCAGGTTGCGATAAATACAAACTTTCTGTGAATGGGGAGTGAACAGTTAGATGAAAAATAGACGGGTTGCTATTACAGGCTTAGGCGCTGTGTCGCCTATAGGTAATGATGTACAGTCTACATGGCACAATCTAATGGCTGGTGAATCTGGGATTGCTGAGATTCGACATTTTGATGCCAGTGCTTTTCCCTGTTATATCGCTGCGGAAGTTAAGCAATTTACACCAAGCGCTGCTGCAATTGCCGGTAAGCATAATCGCTTTGCAATGCAATTTACACAATATGCCTTAGAAGCAGCCTATCAAGCCTTTAATGATGCGGGTATCAAACCAACAAAACAGAACGCCAGACGCTGGGGAGTTGTTGCTGGAAGCGGTATGATGACAGCAGAGTTTTCCTATCTGCAGAAATTTCAGCAGCTTTGTACACGAGATGGCATCCCTGATTGGCAGCTTTTACAGGATAGTACAAAAGAATTTTATAGTTTGGTCGATTTCGGCAAAACCACTTCGAACTCAGGCTTATCCTTATTGATCCAACAATATGGTATCGAAGGCTACGCGACTTCTGTGCACACTGCCTGTGCCTCAGGCGGCCAGGCACTGGGTTTGGCTATGCAAGCCATAAAACGCGGTGATGCTGATTATATGCTGGCCGGCGGTTTTGACTCTATGATCAATCCTTTAGGTTTATCCAGCTTTTGTTTGCTCGGTGCTCTATCAAGTTATAGCGATACGCCAACAACAGCATCCAGACCCTTTGATGGTACACGTAATGGCTTTGTCCTCGGTGAGGGGGCGGCATTTTTAATTCTTGAAGAATGGTCTAAGGCCAAAGCGCGCGGCGCTAAAATTTATGCTGAATTAGCTGGGGAAGGTAATTCGCTAAGTTCTTATCGTATTACGGATTCACACCCTAATGGTGATGGTGCTCTGCAAGCGATTGAGCGGGCTTTGCAACAAGCAAGGGTGCACGCGAGCGATGTTGATTATATCAATGCCCATGGTACCTCGACGAAGATGAATGATCTTAGTGAAACTAATGCAATTAAGGCTGTCTTTCGTGAACGCGCGAAACAAATCCCTGTTAGTTCGACAAAAAGTCAAACTGGCCATTTAATTGCTGCTGCAGGTGCTCTTGAAGCCGTGTTATCAGTGATGACTATCGAGCATGGGCGAATTCCTAAAACGGCTAATTTAACAACACCGGATCCTGAATGTGATTTGGATTATGTGATTGATGGACCACGCGAAAAATCGGTAGGTGTGGTTTTATCGAATTCCTTTGGTTTTGGTGGGTCGAACAGTTGTTTGTTATTTAAACATCCTGAGTTTGAAGGAGCGGAGAATGAGTAACTCCAATCGTGTTTTTATTACCGGTTTAGGCGCCTTAACTGCAACTGGCGAAACCGCTGCGCAGACCTGGGATGCACTTATTGCAGGGCAGTCTGGTATTGCCGAAATTGGTCAATGGGATTTGTCCTCTTGGACTCATCGCTTAGGTGGCGAGCTTAAAAATTTCCAGCCCGCAAAAATGCTGCCGGATCGCAAATTGATGAAAGTCATTTCCCGCCAGGATGTGATGGGTATTAATGCCGCCGTGCAGGCTGTGAATCATAGCCAAATGCTCGATTATCGTGGAACCCTGGAAAATCCTGGGAATTTTGACGAGCAAACCGGTGTTTATGTAGGCTCGCCTGGTAACAAATATTTCCAACAAGAAGATTTCCTGCCCCTAATGGGAAAAGCTGGCGATGATATGCAGGTCTTTGCCGATAATTTATTTTCCGAAGTGCATCCCATGTGGTTGCTACGCATCCTACCTAATAATGTGCTGGCTTATACTGGCATTACTTATGGTTTCAAAGGACCTAATCACAATGTGACTAATCACGCGGTCAGTGGTACACAAGCCTTATTGGAAGCCTATCATGCCATTAAGCAAGGCCAGGCAGACCGCGCTGTAGTTGTTGCCTATGATCTGATTGAACCGCAAGGGCTGTTTTATTATGAAAAAATTGGGGTATTAAGTGCTCGCCATCTAAGACCCTTTGATAAATCACATGATGGTACAATTTTGGCTGATGGTGCGGCTGCAATTGTCCTTGAGTCTGAGGCAAGTGCGCGGGCGCGCTCAGCGGTTTGTTATGGTGAAATTGCAGGCGGTGTCTCGGCAACAGAAGCTTCTGGCCTATTTTCCATTGAAGCAGAAGGCGAGCATCTAGCCTCTGTTTTAGCCCAATCGTTAGAAGGGCTGCAGCTTAAACCCTCTGACATCGGCATGTTGATTGCTCATGGTAATGGCAATAGCAAATCGGATGATAGCGAGGCGCAGGCAATAAAAACGGTTTTTGGTTCGCATCAGGTACCGGTGACAGCCTTTAAATGGTCGATGGGACATACGATTTGTGCTTCTGGCATTCTAGATACGGTCTTAGCGACCTATGCCTTGCGTGATCAATGTATACCCGGAATCGCAAATTTTGCTAGCCCAGCGTTGGCAAGCGAAGGATTAAATATCAGTGCACAGCATCGCCAGTTAGATAAAGGGAAGGCTGTTGTGATGATTAGCCGCGGTTTTGCTAGTATTAACGCCTGCCTTGTGATTAAAGCCTGTGACTGATATAAAAGCCAAAATCAAACAAATGCCGCTGACCTGGGCTGGCCGGATTTTTTACCGGTTTTTGCCCTACAGACACGCGGTTATTAGAGCCAATATCGACCAAGTTTTTGACAAGCAATTGAACGATGCAGAAAAGGAACACCTAATAAAGGCCTTCTATTCTCATTTAGCAACCTCGATTAAAGAAACCCTGTTCTTACGTTTTCTGAGTGAAAAAAAGCTGCGTAATCGCGTAGAAGTTCGTGGTGCCGAACATATGTTGGCTACTGTTAAAGAAGGACGTGGTGTTTTGGTGCTAACTGGGCATTTCGGTAATTGGGAATTTGCTCCACTCGGTGGAATTCTCAGTTTCGAAGAATTTAAAGGGCAATTCCATTTTATAAGGCGTACCTTAGGGAATAAAACGATAGAGAAGTTTCTATTTCGACGCTATTACCAAGCCGGTTTAAATGTGATTCCCAAGAAGAATTCCTTGCATCAGGTTTGTGATGCTCTGGAGCAGAACCATGCAGTTATCTTTGTTATGGATCAACATGCGTCCTTAGCTAATCGAGATGGCATTGCGGCTGAGTTTTTTGGCAAGAAAGCAGGCACTTATCGTAGTTTAGCTACCTTTTCTCGCCATACCGGCGTACCTGTGGTTCCAGCAGCAGGTTATCGTTTGCCAAACGGACGCCATGTCCTGGAGTTCTATGAGCCTATAAAATGGCAAGAATACGACTCTGTGCAAGAGTCTATTTATCGTAATACCTTGGCCTATAACCAAGCTCTCGAGCGTATTATTTTAGCTCGCCCAGAGCAGTGGTTGTGGTTGCACAAGCGTTGGAAGTTAAAATCAAGTTAAGTGTGTTTTTCCTTAGGCTAAGAGCGTGACTTCTGTTATCCCCCTCTACGTAATGTAATAGGTCACCCCCACATCGTTATTGAGAGGTAATAGGTCAAGTCCCTCCTTGTTTCAATACTACGTCATCCAGAGCGCAGCGAAGGATCTCCGGGATTAGCACGGTGCCACATTCAGGAGATCCTTCGCTGCGCTCTGGATGACGGGCTGCGTTAGAGGGTGGAGCTGACCAACAGCATAATTAAAAATTTACCCCAGTCGAACTAGATAAATTCACCTCGCTAAGCGGTGTTGCAGCTCTTTTAATTTTAGAACGGGAAAATACACCATAAGCACTTAAGTTTGGAGCAATCTTTTGGGTAGCAGGGGGCTGTTCTGTGTCATCCTCTTGCTCGTTTTGCGTCGGTAGCTCTTTAATGCGATCAAATAAATAAGCTGCTATTTCGGTCTGACTCTTTGAAAGACATCTCCTACGGGCTGCTTTCATGATGCGGAGATCTGGCATATTTTCTAATTCGCATAAATAGGAGACCATCGCGAGGCTTTTACTATTTACTGCCTCAATTAACGCTTTGTTTAAAAACTTTGTTGAAGGAGGGTGAGTGTTAAATAAATAGACTGCGAGCGAAAAATGCCCTTGCTTAATAGCCTCAAGCTGCGCATTCTCAATTGCGTGCGGTTGAGGTTTTATTTTCAGCAAGAGAAGTTTCTTAACATCAGATGAATTTCCTTCTTTGGCCATTGACAATAGTTGAGCATTAATTACCTGAGATAAATGGGGGGCTCCTGCAGATACGTTACAAATATAGTTCGCTGTGCCCCAACGATGGTTCTTAATTGCTGCCTTAAGCACGCGACCAGCGGCTGAGGCTAGTGTAAATTCCATTAAATAATTCACTATCCCTAAACGACCATTGGCTGCAGCATCAACCATCGCATCGGCGCAGACAGGCTGAGTTAGACAGCTCGGATGCGACTCTCTTAAATATTGCACGATGAGAGGAAAACCTAAGGCGGAAACCAGTTTAAAAACTCTCTCAAGGGCTCCCTTGCTGGGAGGGATATTTTCAGAAGAGCAAAAAAACTTCGTTAACTCAAGATTGTTTGATGTCGCCGCCAGCTCGAAGGCCTTATCAACTTGAGTTTGCATAGGTGGGCAGGGGCTATTGCAAAAATAGGCTAGAATTTCCAGATGATTGGATTTAAGCGCGATCTGAAAGAGCTTATTCATTACATACGTTTTAAGTGTATAAGATGGGTGCTCACAGAGAAATTTAACAATCTCAAGATGGCCCTTTGTTGCAGCACTCTCTAATAATTGGTTGAATACTTTAGCATTTACATGCGTAAAGCTATCCATTTCGACGAGTAACTTGATGGTAGTCAACTGACCTTCATCCACAGCTAGACGGAGTAAGTCAAGCAGCTGTTCTTTTTCAAGTTGAGCCTCTGGGAGGCTGCAAAGATAATTTGCAGTCTCCCAATGGCCTGCCGTAGTTGAAGCAGAAAGCGCGGGTTCAAGATCAATTAGATCTAAGTTGTAATTTTCAACAAGCAGTTGAATTAATCCTGTATTCCCTTGTTGAGCCGCCTTGATAAGTACACTAAGACCACCGTAGTCTTTTGCCATCCAGTCAGAATTGCCAAGTAAATCGGCAAGCTGTACGCGAAGGATTTGATCATCAATTGCGCACAAGAGTTCAACATAAACGCGCTCATGAAGGCTTGCACCAACGGGCGCTTTTCTATCAGGAAGCTCTAGGGCTTGAATAAATGCATCAAGGTCAAAAACTTGCCCATGCTGGTTAATAGAGCTCTGTACAATGCGAACGTATAAGCTGTATTTATCATAGGGTTCGACTTCGAGAGAGGGTTTTATTCCATTCAGGACTCGCAATTTCATCGATGTGTCCTGCCACATATCCTCAATGAGATGATAATTATGAGTAGCGAAGGTGGCATCTGAAGTATTGGCAGCAATAGTATCTTCAAGCAATTGCTGAAGATTTTGGCAGCGTTGCTTAAGATTCTGAGATCTATATGGATATTTTTCTAATAGTGCAATGAGCTCATCATCGTCGACTAAATGGGAGTTTTCATAAAGAGAATCAATAATCGCGTCAAAAATTAGTGGAGATGTCTCATGATGGCGTTGTAGTGACGCGTCAAACAGAGCTGATAGTTGCGCAATAAGGTCATAACTTGCAACATTGGCCCTTATTTCCTGAATAAAACTCGCTATGCTTGGGGCATCAATGCTATCTAAGAGTTCGGGGTTATAGGGGAGCAGATGCATAACAGCGCCATTTTGCGAGCTTAGTAACAGATCTAAGGACTCTATTCTAATTAGCGAGGCCAGTAGCTCCAACATTTGTGGATTTTCTTTGGCGATATAATTGATAAGAGCGGGCAACTCCGTAGTCAGGCAAGCAGGGCTATTCAAATGCTCTTCCAGCAAGTTAGACCAGTGCTCGTCCTCATTAACTGCAAGCCAGTTCAGAGCTTGGTGTAGAAAAGCGGAACCAAAGAGTTGATAGAGCGCATCAAAATTATTAGCTGTTGGGCTAAAGTCCAGAGTTCGCTCTTCAGGATCGATGCTTTGCACGCTGCCTTCTTCTTTAAGTTCGCCATCTAAGGCATAACGTTCAAACCCGCGCTCATCACAGCTCGTAATCTTTGCTTGTTCAATGAGTGGGGCGGTTTGAGGAAAATGGCTTAACAATTGGTATAAATAATGGATGTCACTATCTTCCGAGTCTAAATATGACATGTTGTATCTTAAAAAGTCATGTAATAGCTGGGTCTGTAAAATGGTTTCAACGCTAGTATTTCTTTCAATTAACCAAAGTAAAAATGCGGCAAGTTTTTCAGTTTCGCTTATTGAACTCTTAAATAAAGGCTGTATGCCTAAGGGATTTTCTTGTTCTGCTAAAAGTTGTTGTAGCAATAGCAGAGATTCATTGACTTGAGCTAAGCCCTTTGTCAGTTTTAAATTGTGTTCGGCAACTGTCCGGGTTTGCGGGTATCCGAGAAAGAGGTTTTTGTTATTAGCATAATATTCCATGCATGATTTAGCGTTTTCTGCTAATAAAGCCATGAACAGGCCGTTAACTTTTAAAGCATGATTGTCTGGGCGTTGGTCAAGGGGAAGTGTCAGCCAATACTCAAAAACTAGCATATAAGCCGAGTTTTCCTGCTTCTCTGTTTTTAAGGCACCCTCACAAAACTCAAGAAAACGAACAAGCCTACTTTGTTTTTCAAACGCCTCTAGTACTTCAGTAGATGAAGCCTTTGTGTATCTTGCTATTCTAACTGTGGCAAGTAACTTTCTCTCTTCAACTCTCGCATCAGTGAGTGCTCTTTGTATAGTGGGTAAGTTAAGGAGGATATTATCTAGATGAGTGATTGTTTCGCCATTTTTTATACAGTTTATCAGTGTCTCGAGCATGTTTTTTCACTCATTTTAGGATGGGGGATTTTCGTATTATAAGTCCCAGAAAACAAAGATCAACCTTTTTTTGTACTAAAGGATTCCTTTTGGAACTATAAGGTCATTTACAGAACCAAATTATGTCATTACAATGATCATTGTGTATAAAAAAAGCGTATCATTGCAATGCAAACTGCTTTTATTTTGTTGAACAAGATCGTGTTTTCTACTTGCTTACAATAGATAGATTGCTTGGGATAGAGAATGAAGAAAAGTCAGAGCCAATTTTTTGTTATTAGTAACGAACCAGTAGTAGTTAATAAAAAGTTAATTGATGAGTTAATTTGTTGGATGATTCTTTGCAAAGCAGCCTGTGATTCGCAGTTAGAGAAAAGGACCGCTGATTGTGAATTAAAGGCTGCCAGTGAGCGCTTCGAAATTCGTATAGAAGCTCTGCGAAAAATAAAGACAAACTGTCCGATTTCAATGGCTGAATTGACGCTGTTAATGCAATTCGGAAAACTTGCAGAGTCCCCTGCAATTGCTAACTATCCTAATGTGTATAGACCTCATTGATTATTCGTTGTTTGGGATAAAAATTCTCATTCATTCCGAATCCCCGCAGCTTGATCCATCGATCTACACAAATGTCTGTAATAGGTGAGCGCTGTTACCCTAAGGCACGTCATCCAGAGCGCAGCGCGTGCTAATCCCGGAGATCCTTCGCTGCGCTCTGGATGACGTGTGACATCACAAATGTCTAAAAGTCCGTAGAATTCCTAAAGCTAATTTTGTACCTTGTTTCCAGGGGCAATGAAAAATTGGAAATAATAGTTATACAATTTGACAAAAGTTCCGTCTTCTTCATTTTTCAGGAGAATTTTATTGATTTCATCAATATCAGCGCTGTGATCAAAGGTAGTTAAGATTCCCATTCCCTCACCCACAGGTATTTTCTCATTAAGTGCACGAATTATTGAGGGATGTTGATGAGCTAAATATAAGGCGGTGTCGTAATTCAGAAAAACAGCATCAATCTCATCATTTTTCAGTGCGAGTATTAAATCACCATATAAAGAATAAGATGATGGGATGACTGGTATTGGGAAGTTAGTCGATAAATATTCTATATAGACTTTTCCTTTTAAAGCTCCAACTCGCTTGTCTCTTAAGTCGTCAAGCGTCTTAATTGGGCTAGATGTTAGCGTTACAAAACCTGCTTTACTTGGTAGATAGGGCGTACTGAAGAGAAAGGCTTGGCGACGGGCTGGAGTGATAACAATACCTCCAATGGCAAAATCAATTTTATTCGTAACGAGAGCTGTAAAAAAATCATTGCCTACTATGGGGATAAATTCACACTGCCATTTCATACGTTCACAAACCATTTTCATAAGAGCAATATCGAAGCCTTGAATAGGCATATTTTGAACGTTAATAGCGAAAGGGGGTTGAAATAGCGGGGTGCCAATACGTACCACCGCATACGAGGAAATATTGAAAAGACAGGCTAATAAAAAGATGATAATGGGAAAAATCCTCATTTTCATATTAGGTCCCTGGGCAGCTCTGGTGATTAAATTATAGACTAAATATTGGGTACCGAGTGGGCCCAAGGCCCGTCATCCTCAACAAAGTGAAGGATCTCCTGAATGTGGCTTTGTGCCTGCTTTCGGAGATCTCTCTCTATGTTCGAGATGACGTTTTGACCGGGGTTAGCCTGCCCTTTGCAAAAGCTTTAACATTGTGGATTTATCAATATAACCAACAGCAGTTAATTGATTTTGTAGCTGTCCCTGCGCATCAAAAAATAGCATGGTTGGTGTGCCATAAATGGAAAAATATTTTTTGATTGCGGCAACCTCTTGATTGTTTTCACTGATATCAACTTTGACACTGACCAGCCCCGACATTGCTTTGCTAATCTCTGCCTGATTAAATACCTGTGAGTCCATATTCTGGCAATCACTGCACCAACTGGCAGAAAACTCAAGAAAGACAGGTTTAGAGTCTGTCTTGGCTAAGGCCAACTGTTCTTTTACTGCTTCCAGAGTGTTAACTTCAATAAAGGGGGCATGGGAAGCCGCCAATTCTTCGGTCTTGCTTCGAAATTCAGGTGCAAGGCTGTGATAGGCCACTACAGTTCCCAAGATAAGAGCCAAAAGACCGAATAATTGGAGCACGCGTTCTGATTTATTCATGGCTGATCTTAAAAGCCCTAGGTTCAGGCTAGTAATGAATAATAAAACGACCCACAAAAGATTTGTTGCCAGAGAGGGTAAAATACGCCCTAGCATCCAAATGGCGATACCAATCATCATAAGGCCAAAGAGTTGCTTGATTTTTATCATCCAGGCACCTGTTTTAGGTAAGACCGAACCGTATCCAGCACTTACCAGGACTAAGGGGACTCCCATTCCTATTGCCATGACAAACAAGATCAAACCGCCTCTAAGTGCCTGACCGTTCTGGCCTATATAGGTTAAGACGCCTATTAAGGGGGCGGTAACACAGGGGGACACAACTAAGGTTGAGATGACTCCCATCAGAGCCACAGAAAGAAAACTATGTTTATTGCTCTTTTTACTAAAGTGATTCAAGCCCAGATTGAGTTTTGCCGGAAGACGCAACTCAAATAAGCCAAACATAGACAGAGCCATTAGCAGAAATAAAAGGCTAAAAGCGATAATGACAGAAGGCCTTTGCATCTGTGTTTGGATGGTGGATCCCATAAAACCAGCCAACATACCTGCAGCAGCATAGGTAACAGCCATCCCGGCAACATAACCAAGAGACAACTTAACTGCCTTGTGGGTTGAGAGTGAATCCTGACCGGCAATGATGCCAGATAGAATAGGAACCATTGGCAGAACACAGGGCGTGAAAGCCAGCAATAGACCGATAGCAAAGAACGCGCTTAAATAGACGAAGGCGTTATTTTGTTGAATAAAACTCATGATCATTTCTGGATTTGAACTTTCAAAATTCAGAGAGAATGACCATGCCATATGGCTAATAAACATTAGCGCGAAAACGGCAGCTAACCGTGTGACGTTTTTCATTTTTAATCCTTATTTAATTCAGTAAAAATAGCTGATTTAGAGAATAGACCCTGCATTCCAAACACTGCTGAGGTGGAAGGCGATCTACTATCAATAACTCTTTATGAACTAAATAGGAGGTTTAAATAGCCGGGAGACTGGGGAATTGGAACTTAAGGGAATCAAGCTGAAAAACAGAGCGCCAGCGACGATAAATAGATAAGGCGCGGCCTGAATCTCATGTTCTGTTAAGGTGTAATAAGAGGTTAATTGGCAGGTGCTGACTAGAGGGGCACGACTTGTGCAATCACTACTTCTTGTTGAGTAATGTGTTGATTCTATGTTGTTTTTATCATTTGCAGGACTTAGCAATGGCTTTAATGATAAAAAAACCAAACAGAGAATGATTAGATAATGAAGTAACTTTATACTCGCTTTCATGAAAAATATCATAGCAGCCGCTTGCAAGGTTGTAAATAATTAAACCATTTTTGGCTTTGCCTCGTCCCTCTAACGTAGCCCGTCATCCAGAGCGTAGCGAAGGATCTCCTAAAGAGGCACTCTGCTAATCCCGGAGATCCTTCGCTGTGCTCTGGATGACGGAGTGTGGGTGTTACCAAACGCTCTACTTCTGCCAAAAATGCGGCGAAAAAAGAATCAATAGCGAAAAGATTTCTAAGCGACCGGCTAACATTGCAAAAATTAATACCCATTTGCTGGGGGCGCTTAGCTGGGCAAAGTTTTCATGAATGTCACCGATTCCTGCTCCGGCATTGGATAAGGATGCCGTAATCGCTGAAAAGGAAGTAATAAAATCATTGCCTAAGGCCATAAAGACCACAATAAGAAAGGTAAATAATGCAAGGAAGACGGAGATAAAGCCCCACATGGCTTGTAAGATCGGCTCGGCCAGACTCTGATTGCCAAATTTAATAGGAATAATGGCGTTGGGATGCAGGAGGCGAGCCATTTCGCGTTTAGATTGTTTGTAGATTAATAGGGCGCGAATCACTTTAACTCCACCGCTTGTCGAGCCCGCGCAACCACCAATCAAGGCTAGAAGTGTGATGAGGATAGGAACAAAGGTTGGCCAATTGGTAAAAGGTGCGGATATAAAACCAGTCGTTGTTGCTAAGGAGATCACATTGAATAAACTTTTGATCAGAACATGGTGGTCGGCCTTAAAGAAGCCATAGAACACCAGGCTTATCGTGACTAAGAGGCTGGCAAAAAATAAGAAGCCAATGTAATAACGAAATTCTTCATCATGCCAATAGTGCAGAAGGCTACGTTTCTTAAAGGCAATAAAATGCAGCGCGAAATTTGTACCACCCAGTAACATGAAAAGACAGGCAATAGCTTCTATCATATCGCTTTTGTAAAAAGAGAAACTTTCATCGTGCATGGAAAAGCCACCTGTTGAAACCGTGGCAAAGCTTTCACCCAAGGCGTCAAACCAATCCATGCCTGCTGCCCAATAGCAGAGCATGCAAATCAAGGTTAAAAGCAAATAAATGAACCAAAGCGCTTTGGCTGTTTGCGCAATACGCGGGGTCAGTTTTGAATCTTTCATCGGGCCTGGCGTTTCAGCTCGGTAAAGCTGCATCCCTCCAACCCCCAACATAGGTAGGACCGCAACAGCCAAAACAACAATTCCCATACCCCCTAAAAACTGGAGTTGTTGGCGATAAAATAGAAGAGCCTGTGGCAATCCATCTAGATGCTCAATGATGGTCGCGCCTGTTGTTGTAAAGCCGGATACTGACTCAAACAAGGCATCAGTCATGCTGTGGTGTTGATGGTGCAGAGCAAAAATAAACGGTAGGGAGGCAAAGAGGCAGAGTACAAACCAAAACAAAACGACAATGAGAAAACCATCACGGATTTTAAGTTCTTGGTGCTGCGTTCTAAAGCTTAGCCAAAGTGTAAAGCCTGTAGTGAAGGTGCAAATAAAAGCAATTACAAAAGGCAGCCAAAATGTCTCATGGAAAACAAAATTGATGAGCAAAGGCGTGATCATGCTCAAACTAAACATCATCAAAAGTAAGCCTAATAAACGAAGTATGGTTTTAATTTGCATCTTGATTTAGCTCATAAAGGTCAGGCTAACTTGGAACAAGGATTCGATTTGGCGAATGTAACGCTTCTTTAATACCAAAAGAATAACATGATCGCCCGATTGCAGAACCAGATCGGATGTCGCCATTAGGACCTCTTCTTTGCGGGTAACTGCCGCGATTGAGCAGCTTGGTGGCAACTCAAGTTGCCCAAGCTGTCGGCCTACTACCTGAGAGGTCAGTTCATCGCCGTGGGTGACCAGTTCGATAGCTTCTGCCTCATCATTCTGCAGGCGGTAAATTTTGATCATATTGCCCCGGCGCAATTTGGCCAGAATACTACCAATGGTAATCAATTGCGGCGAAATGGCGTGATCAATAGCACTATCTTCAATCAACTCAACATAGGCGCTGCGATTGACCACAGCGACAACATGGCGTGCACCCAAACGTTTAGCTTGTAGACAGGACATAATATTAGCTTCGTCATCATTAGTGACCGCACAAAAAACATCAGTGAATTCAATATTTTCATTAACTAAAAGATCGCGATCCGCAATATCACCTTGTAAAACAGTCCCTTTGTGCAAATGAGAGGCTAGGGTGGAGGCTTGCTCCAAACTACGATCGATGACTTTAATCCGGTATTTTGATTCTAAGACTTGGGCAAGTTTAGAACCAATGTGACCCCCACCAGCAATCATAATGCGATGGTTAGGATTGGTGTTACGTCCTAAGGCAGTGAGCACTTCCTGAATCGCAATAGGGGAGGCGGCAAAGAGCACATCATCTCCAATGGCGATTTCACAATTTGCATGAAGTTCAATAGCCTGCTTGTCACGAAAAATAGCAACAACTCTCGCTTTAATCGGGTGCAGGTACTCATAAAGTTGTTGGATAGTTTTGCCAACCATCAGGCCTGAAGCGACAGGTTTAATGGTAATCAACAGAATTTTGCCCTCAGCAAATTCAAGAACCTGGGTTGCGCCGGGGTAGTTGATCAAATTTTCAATATGTTCGGTAACTAATTTTTCCGGACTAATACAGACGTCAACAGGGACATGATCATTACGGAATAGTTGAGGATAATCGTAATAATCTTGTGCGCGTATACGAGCAATTTTTGTTGGAGTTCGAAATAGGCTGTAAGCAATCTGACAGCCCATCATGTTAATTTCATCACTATCAGTAACCGCAATTAACATATCAGCTTGTTGAATGCCGGCTTCAATTAATACATTAGGGTGTGCTGCAGAGCCAAGTACTGTTTTTATATCAAGCCGATGCTGGAGCTCACGTAAACGATTCTCATTTAAATCAATCAAGGTGATGTCATTATCTTCACGCGCTAAATTACGTGCCAGGGCAGCGCCAACCTGTCCTGCTCCGAGGATAACTATTCGCATGGGAATAAAACTCCCTCATAGACGAAGGTAGCTGGGCCGGTTAGATAAATGGAGCCTTTGGTGTCAGGCCAATCAATGCGAAGCTCGCCGCCAGGTAAACTAACCTTAATTTGATTCGCCATTTGATGCCAAAGACGTCCGACAGCCGCCGCAGCAACTGCGCCGCTGCCGCAGGCTCTGGTTTCGCCACAACCTCGCTCATAAACACGTAAACGCAGGTGGCTAGCATCAATAATTTGCATGAATCCGGCATTCGTTTGTTCTGGAAAAAGACTGTGCTCGCTTATTTGTTGTCCTAGGCTGACAACTGGTGCATCAGCGAGATTATCAACAAGGGTTACCGCATGCGGATTGCCTACACTAATCGCATGTATTTTACAGCTCGAGCCATCGCTTAGGGGCAGAGAATAAAGTACCTCTGAATGACTAGCACTAAAGGGGATATCCTCAGGTTCTAGTCGGGGAAGGCCCATATCAACGGTGACGCTATTATCGTCGTTCAGCACGAGGGTCATTTCAGTTGTTTTAGTGGCTACTCGAATGGATTTTTTATTAGTCAGAGCATAATGATGAACAAAGCGCGCCAAGCACCGAGCGCCATTACCGCATTGTCCAACCTCATTTCCATCTGCATTGAAGATCCGATAAAAAAAATCAAGTTCCGGGCTTTTGGAGGTTTCAACAACCAAGCATTGGTCAAATCCAATACCAGTATCACGCCGAGAAATTTTTTTAATCAGGTCGGGACTTAGGTTGATCTGCTGGTTTATCGCATCAATCACCATAAAATCATTGCCAAGGCCATGCATTTTTGTAAATCGAATTGTCATTTAATGACTCACTGATGTTGAGGCGGTTGAGATTTTGCTGGTTGCTCAGGTTTTGGTAAGTAGAGAGGACCTTTTTGCCCGCAAGCAGATAAAACCACTACAGCCATACAAGTTATAAACACATAGGGAAGTATACGCATTGTGAGTTATCGCTCAGTAAATCACTGAGTATAATGAATCCCTTTGTAAACCGCTATGATCTTTCTAGGTTAAAAACAGGATAGTGTTGCGCCACCATCCAATACAGAGAGGTCGTCATTTTCATCTGCTCCCGGAGAAACTGAGCTCGTGTAATCCCCTCCCAGTGGGGCTAAGCTATCTTCAGTTAGATCACCATTCAGCTCTACCTGATCATTGCCATCTTGTTCATCATCGAAACTACTCAGGAGCTCAATCGATTTATGCATAGGGCCGGTTATGCGCTTATAGGAGCGTGAATTGATATGGATCGTTTCAAAATGTCCAGCTCCCCATTTCAGGGAGAAAATAAGTTCATCAGGAATAAAGGAGTCGCCTGTGTAAGAGGGTGTCACCGTAATTTCGATGCTTTCTACCCCCTCTTGAATTAATTTACGTGCAATAGGCTGCTCCACTAGCTCCAGGGTGTTGTAATTGGATGCAGCAGTACCCGGAATTAAATTTTCTTTGCTTTGTTCGCCGCCAAGAAAATAGGCAATGAGATGTGACCAATGGTAATCATGGCCACTAATAGTAATGAGTTCATCACTACCCTCTGCTTTGAAGATATCATGGCAGCGAGCACCGGTTACTTGTAATTGGCTTACCCTTCTGCGCACATTGCTGCGAGCCCGTAATTTTTCCAGGGTTGCGACGAAGGTTATTGGCCCGGGTCGTTCAAAACGTAGCGCTGGGATTTGCTCTAAAACTTCAGCGCGTCGTTTGTTCTTCGATATTTCAACCATCCCTGACTCAGATTTTTTCCCATAAGGGGTGAGAGGTTTAAAGAAATTGCCTTTAGAGTTACCCCAATAGGGGCGAACTTTGCTTCCTCCTGGCGTCCTTTGTAGTCCCGTGAAGCCTTTTTCAGGTGTTGCTGGTTCAAGTTCTGCAACGCGTGCACCTGTTTTTCGCAAGGGTGAATGCAAATAGAGATTGCCTGCCGTTGATTGGAAAATCAGTTCATTTTCACCATCTTTGTATCGTTCTCTGCGTTTAAAACTTCGTATTTGTGGTGCGGAATCTAAGGGGCTCAGCACCTTCACCCTCCGAGGGGGCTGGTCTCTGGAAAACTGAGCGATGTAAGCATTGTAGTCCGTCTTTGTTATATCGCTGAGCTCATCTAAAAGAAACCTTCGTGTTAGATGTTTTAGACTTAATTTTTCAAAGCGACGAATTAACTCCAACCATTCGTGACGATCTGTTACTGACGAGTCTAGTTCCGGCAAATGCCTTATTGCTCGTTTTTTAAATAAAGCGATTTTCTCGTCTTCAGCGAGAATTTGAGTGTCGTGAAAAATTGTCAGAGTTTGCTCAAGTAAAAAATCATCTGCGTCAGCCGCATTAAATAAAACGAAGATTTCATTAAGCGCTGTGTTGCTAAGGGTGAAACGCTTTGACAAACCGGAGATTAAAACGTCCCGATGCTCAGCTGAACATTGTTCATAGAGCTCTACAATTTGCTTCCATATAGTTTTGTCGAGCTGATAATCAACAGTTTTGCTGTCCAAAGACCGCAGTAAGGCTTGAATTTGTTTTAACATCGTTCGATTTGATCTGTAAGTTAACGTCGATTGACTGATAGCAGAGAAATATATCACAGCTATACCCAATTAACTTCAAGATACATGGATTTATGCGATAGTAGAAAACATGTATCTTGAAGTTAATTGGGTATATATACACTAACCTATCTTGCCATAATAAAAGGCTTTGGGGATAATTTGAGTTTTTTTGTTGGAGGCATTCGTTGAACGTTTATTTAAAAGAGCCACAACAGCCAGCACAAGCTTGTGTGATATGGATGCATGGATTAGGTGCAGATGCTTCCGACATGGCCGGGCTTGCTGAACAGCTATCTATTGGTGGGCTTGCTGTGCGTCACGTATTTTTGGATGCGCCAGTTCGTCCAGTGACAATTAATGCTGGCATGGCTATGCGTGCTTGGTACGATATAGTCGGCATGAAATTGACTGATAGAGAAGACAAGCAAGGCATTATGGCGTCAGCAGCCTTTATTCAACAAGTTTTTGACGATCAACTGAGTACTGGATTGTCAGGAGCTAAGATCTTTTTAGCTGGATTTTCTCAGGGTGGGGCGATGGCTTTGTACTCAGCCTTACATATTAATACTCCAGTTGCTGGTGTCATTGCTCTCTCAGCCTATTTGCCTTTGGCTGAACAATGCAAGACAGACTTAGCTAAGGATACCCCTATCTTTATTGCTGGTGGGATTTATGATCCTATTGTTTTACCCCTTTGGACCAGGCAATCTACTGAATGGTTGGGGACGGCTGGCTATGGCAATATTAGTTTTCATAATTACCCTATGGAACATTCCATCTGTGCGGAAGAAATTGCAGATCTTTCCAAATGGCTTGTTGCACAAATAGAGGAAGAACGTTAATGGCTGTTGTTAAAAAATCGAAAGTTGTCCCTTATTCTTGTGAGCAGATGTTCAATTTGGTCAATAGCATTGAGCATTACTCCGAATTTGTTCCCTATTGTACGCAAAGTATGGTGCATCATCGCGATACAGATGAAGTCCAGGCAACTTTGATTATTGCTGCTGCTGGAATGAGCAAATCCTTTACTACCCGGAATCGCTTACAAACTAATAAAATGATTGAAATTCGCTTGGTTGATGGGCCCTTTCACCATTTAGAAGGCTTTTGGCGCTTTGATGAAGAACAGGATGGCTGTCGCCTATCTTTTGATTTGGAATATGAATTAGCAGGCCGTATGCTTTCCATGTTTTTAGGCCCGGTCTTTGAACAGGTGACTGATAAAATGGTTGATGCCTTCTGCGCGCGCGCTGAGTCTATATATGGTCAAAGCTGAGCTTGTTTATCTCCCTGTAGACGGAGAGGCTATCCATCTGCACCTTTGCTTAGAGGTAGGGTCTACTGTCGCTGAGGCTTTGGAAGCTTCTGGCCTATTTGTGACAAATCCAGAAGCCAAGGGCTTGACTGTCGGCATATTTTCAAAACAGGTACCTTTGGAGCGGATAGTGAAATCTGGTGATCGTATAGAGGTCTATAGGCCACTAACCCTAGATCCTAAAGAGAAAAGAAGACAGAGAGCGAAAGGAAAAGCCAGATTTGGCGCATCTTGAACGAAAACGGGGTCTAATCTGCACTCAAATCTGACTTTTCCTTATTACGTCATCCAGAGCGTAGCGAAGGATCTCCGGGATTAGCACGGTGCCATATTCAGGAGATCCTTCGCCGCGCTCTGGATGACGTTGCGTTAGGGTGACAGGGCTGATCTATTACAGAGTTTTAATTTGAGGTTACTATCTTAGGGCTTCTCTCAATTCGACTAAGCGAACCGTGTGAGAAATATAAGGTTAGATTTTGCACTACTAAGGGACCATTTCCTTTCCGCAAAGTATAAGCATAATCCCAGCGATCATTGTTGAAGGTTGGGCTTAAGAGGCTCGACCCCAACAAAATTGCTGCATCACTTTTACTCATACCGATTTTTAATCGTTGCACAGTTTCTTGCGGTAACATGTTGCCTTGTTCGACAACACGTCTAGAAAAATCATAGGACGCACAGTTAGTCAGCGATAAGATTAAAGCCATTCCTAAAAAAATTGTTCCAACGCGCATTTTTTTGCCTGCTATTAAAAATTTCGCCATAATAACATGTCATCCGTTGAAAGACACCTTACCTAGGAGCATTTGTGGAAGAAAGTCAGCAGTTAAAAGATGCGGGATTAAAAATTACCATGCCGCGTTTAAAAGTGTTGCAAATTTTAGAACAGTCACCGGATCATCATCTCAGTGCTGAGGGAGTTTACAAAGCATTGCTAGATATGGGGGAGGATGTTGGGGTTGCAACAGTTTATCGTGTCTTAACTCAATTTGAAGCTGCTGGTTTAGTCGTCCGTCAAAATTTTGAGGGCGGTCATTCCGTTTTCGAACTAAGCCAGGGCGAGCACCACGATCATTTGGTTTGTGTTAAATGTGGTAGAGTTGAAGAATTTATTGATGAAATCATTGAGCAAAGGCAAAAAATGATAGCGGAGCAAGCTCATTTCAAAATGACTGATCATGCTTTGAATATTTACGGCTTATGCCCAGATTGCCAAAATGCGGCATAAAAGCGTATATACTTATTCAATATAGATACAAGGACGATTAGCAATGTATGAAGATTTGCGTATCCCTTATGCAGCAAGCGATTTGCCTTCCGTACAGTTAGGCGGGATTTTACTTAAGGATAAGTTGCTTGACGATTCGCCAGTCAATCTTGTCCTTAAATCACTCAACCGCCATGGCTTGATTGCAGGAGCAACAGGTAGTGGTAAAACTAAAACGATTCAGGTACTTAGTGAACAACTTTCTTTATTAGGTGTACCCAGTCTAGTAATGGACATTAAAGGAGATGTCTCTGGTTTAGCTGAGTCAGGAGAAGAAAATCCTGCCTTGGCCGAACGAGCCAAAGGCTTGGGCTTAACCTTTAACCCTCGAGCGTTCCCTGTTGAATTTCTCAGTTTAAATGACTCTCCTCAGGAGGGCGTCCCTCTCCGCTCTACCGTAAGCGATTTTGGTGCCGTGTTGTTTTCACGTATGCTCGATATTAATGACACCCAAGCTGGTGTTGTAACCATCATTTTTGAATATGCTAAAGCAAATAATTTGCCCTTAATCGATTTGGCAGATCTAAAAGCGCTTTTACAGTTTGCACAAACTGATGAAGGGAAGGAAAAGGTTGAAGCTAATTTTGGCGGGGTCTCGGCAGCTACTGTAGGCACAATCATGCGTAAATTGATTGAACTCGAAGCACAGGGCGGCGATAAATTTTTTGGTGAGCCTGCCTTCAAGGTGCTGGATTTAGTGAGAACCAATGAGCAGGGCCATGGCATTATTTCAATATTACGATTGATGGATATGCAAGATAAACCCAAGCTGTTTTCAACCTTTATGCTGAAACTTTTGTCGGATGTTTATCGACAGATGCCCGAATTAGGGGATCCACCAAAACCCAAATTAGTTTTGTTTATTGACGAAGCGCACCTGATTTTCTCGAATGCCAGCAAAGCCTTATTAAGTTTGTTAGATACTATGGTGAAGCTAATTCGGTCCAAGGGAATTGGCCTTATCTTTTGTACGCAAACACCCAATGATATTCCCGATGCTGTTTTAAGTCAGTTAGGCCTGAAAATTCAGCATGCCTTAAGAGCTTTTACAGCCAAAGATCGGAAAGCCATGAAACTGGTTGCACAAAACTTTCCCTCGACAAATTACTATGATACCGAGCAACTTCTGACTGCTCTAGGTATAGGGGAAGCGCTGGTCAGTGGTTTGGATGCTAAAGGACAGCCTACACCCTTGGTGGAATGCCGTGTTCGTGCCCCGGAATCACGGATGGGGGTAATTAGTCAGCAGGAACTGGCGGCTTTAGTTGCCCAATCATCGCTCATTCAGCGTTATGGTACGCGAGTGGAGACGAGTTCTGCCCAGGAAATATTGGCAGCTCAGCGTGAAGCTGAGAGGAGTACTGTAAATGGCGCGGCCAAACCTAATGATTCTGCTGCAGATAGTGAAGAGTCAATGGTTGAAAAGATCAGTAAAAACACCTTATTTAGGCAGGTAATTCGGCAAATAATGCGCGATCTAACTCGTTCGTTATTGTCTGCTTTAGGGATAAAGCGACGTTAGGTTTTGGTTAATTTTATAGTTTGAGATCTTATGAAAATTAGTATTGAGGATGGCGAATTATTGATAGATGTTTATTCGCGTTTCCTATTTCGCGTATGGGGCATATTGTTTATTGCCACAGGCCTTATTTTTTTATTTCCCATGTTGGTTCAATATAGTATTAGTTGTGAGGAAAAAGGGTTAAAACATGCAAATATTTGTACCTTAAATACGAGTTTTTTCAAAATATACAGCAAAGATACTTATTTGGGCGAATTGAAATCTGCAACAGTATCCAATTTTGTCGAAGGTAGGGCGAACTCTATCTATTACTGCCTATTATTAAATACCAGTGAAGGTTACATTAAAGTTCCTAATATTCGCTCAAAAAGAAATATCGATATTGTTTATGTTGCTGATGCTGTGGATAGCTATATTAACGAAAGCGACAAGAAAAATATTAGTATTCCTAAGGTCGAATCTGTGTGGTCTTATTTCAAAGTACTGATATTTCCTTTTATAGGGTTTTCATCGCTTTTATTTCGCTTAATTACCATAAAGTTCAGCAAAAAAACGAACACAATAACTATTGCTGCTAAGAATATAATTAACACCCATGAAACAATAATTTCTATTGATGATGTTGCTAAATTAATTCTTGAAGAACATGGTAAACATCATAAGGAATACAGCCTAGCATTAATATTAAAAAATGGCGAAGAGATTCACCTGCCTGGCGTGCATGATTCCAGCATGGCGCATATTGAAGAAATAGCCCGAGAAATAAAGCCTTTTCTTAAAAACTATTAGGCATGTTCTTTGTACAGGACAGAAAATAGAAACTCCTCTAATTCGTTCCGAATCCCGCGGTCAAGCCGCGGGAGTTCGAATTTTCTCTGAGATTACAAATTCTTGTCTCGTACAAAGCAAAATTGGAATGCTTGGTTTTCTTTAATATTTCCTTAATATTAGATCTATAAAATTCGCCAAAATAATTTATAGATATTAAGAAATAAATGCTGTCTGTAACTGAAATAAAAAAAGATTTGTCGGATAAAAAGAACGTTATTTTTGTTCCTTTTTCTGCGACCGAAAACAATTTTTCTTTATACTTTCGTGCCTTAACTTGGCGACAAAATCTACGTGATTCGAACAAGCATGACAAGATTCCAGAAATTGTCATGTACCGTCATCCAGATGAGACCAATGAAGAGTATGAAGAGTATGACGTTCATTTTCAGTTTTCTGCTGAGAATTTACCTACGAATACAACAGTCTATGTAATAGCGGATGGGACTGGAAACCCTGGTTATGTGACGAATACCAATCAATTTTTCTACCAAAAACACAACGATACCCCCAGCTTTTTACCCGTTGAAGCTATTGCCTGGCGTATGATGCAATGCGGCTTAACACCTGAGTTAGCCCAAAATCTGAAAGTTATTAAGCTTTATATCTGTGATGAAAACGATAGTAACCAAAAAATGGCGCTTAATTTTGCATATAGTTTAGGTGAATTTTACAGTGAAATTCTACTCAATTTTTACAAGGCCAGATTAAATATCCCAATGTTTTATTCTTTAGGAACTAGCCCTCTTGTTGCTAGAAAGTACGGTGAAATCTTTTCGATAGAAGATGGTGTAGAACAACTTATTGAGTCTGGTTTTGCGAGTCAATACAGAAAAGATTTGCTGATAAGAGACGCTTTGCATATGGTTAAGGATGAAGAATATGAGGGAGTTTTAGCCGAACGGCAAAGAGCGAGAGCCTTTGAAAATACTGATGAGACTTCAAGATTAGAAGAGCAAATTTCTAGCTTAACTATTGCGGAAACGGAGTATTCTGGGGGTGTTTTAAGTGGACTTCTTGTCGAATCTCTCGATGATGATTCAGCCGATGAGGCCGGCGCAAATTCGCAAGCCCCTTTCCTATTAATTGAAGATTTAGATGATGATGACAGCCCAACAGCTATAAGCTACTCACAGAGTACTGCGCTGATAGTATGGTCAAAACCTAACAGTTTCAGCTTTTTCACTGAGTCTAGGTCAGAGCAGGTTGTAGCTGCATCTAGCACTAAACTCAGCGATAAGCAAGATTTCTTCGGATGCTAGCGAGGGCCGCGTGCTGGCTGAGGTGCCCTTTCTAGCAGCTCAGGGTGAGCCTCTACAAAATCTCGTGCTTGTCTTTCCTGGGTTGCCCCATAGGAATCAGGAGCAGCTTCGAGCTGTTTTTCTTGCATCTCCTCAAGTACAGCACAGGGGAGGTAATAGTCGCTTGCATCAAGTTCTGGATCAAGATGGCAGCCCTCTAAAATAAACTCAGGCGTGTATCCATGATCGCAATAAAGCTCTTTTTTACTTAAAGACTCAATAGCCATTCCGTCTTGGAAAACGATTGAGGCCTCTTCTGGGTTGACACGCCGTTCTTCATAACCAAACCCCTCAGAGTATGAGTAAACATGACTCACTTTACCCTTCGCATGTTGTCCGATGAAGCCTACAATCTCCTTGCCAGGTAAAAGGATGCTTAGCATTCTGGCTGGTGAGATAAAGTAATCGCTACCATTATTAAACTCGCAGCCAGTATAACAACCGCTTAATACAATATGATTAACCTCTGTATTTAGATACGCCTCAAGAGCGTGAATAAAACCGACAAATTGTACGGTACCTTCGAATTCTGAAGCTTGGCTTTTGTCTGCGCCAAAAAGCCAGCCTGGTGCTCCATGAGCTTCAAACCAAACGGTAATTTGAGGTTTCATTGGCCCCGGTTTGATTACCTTCTTAAATGACGCTCCTGTGCTTTCACTGAACTCGATGGCTGCTTTATTGAGCATACCAAAGCCTAAGTCGCCCACAAAGGTTTTTGTTGGTAGGAATTTTACTGCATTACGCAAAGTAGGATCGGGATTATTACGGTCATGCGGTGATTGAACTATGAAGGCAAGAGGTTTGTCTTTCCCTGCCAGTCCTGAAAGTTTAGGTTTTAAAATTTTCTCTGATCGTTTACCCATAATAACCTCTACACAATTGAAAGAATACTTTCTATAAAGTGTAGTGGTCAAAAATTAAGCAGATATTATTTTAAGGAATGACAATTAAATACCTAGTATTACTTTTTAGTCACAAAGCACAAAGTAAAGTTAGATTTGAGTGAATATGATTCTAAAAGTGAAACAGAGCTGGTTATGTCTCTTTTTTAGAATTATTTTTGCTCAATAGAGCAAATATGGTTTTTTCGCATTCCCTTGCTAGCACCGAAACAGCTAAAACAAGCGCCAATAAAAAATAAACCAAAAATAATGAAAGTACTTTCCGCCAACATTTTAGGAGAGGCGGTTGGGCTAGGAGCATCATTAGTGATTCCCTCATTATTCTTGATATTGGTGGGTAAGGCTTCAATAGTTAACCCTGGACTATTTGAGGCTGTAGTATCAGAGGGGTAAAGTGTTGCGTTGAAGCTTGCAATGTATTGATTAAGAGGGAGAGCAATCAAAGCATTTAAGAGTAAAACAAGGCTCCAGGTTGTTAAGCCATAGAAGATAGCGAGATGGCGTTGGGGTTTTTCCGGGCGTCCCAAATAGCCTGTGGCATAGCCAGCAATTAACATGGATATTGCTAAGCCTATAAGGAGGCTAACCATTCCTCCAATAGCGATAAGCATCGCACCTGTATTTGCAGTACTAAACAAGCTCAAACTTAGAGCTAAACCAAAGAGGTCGAGCAGCACACCCAGGCCAAAACCAATCAGAGTACCAACAAAAATTGCAGTCCATGAGATCTGGTTAAATAATTGCGGGGTGAAAGTAGACTTCTGGTCGCTTGTCATAGTATTCCTTCAAAAGGTAAACAGGCTTAGGCTCATTGTTATAAACAATTTTAGTTAAAATAGAAAGGGCAAAAAAATGATCACGGAGCTAATTGACCTGGATAATTCTATCAAGTAGTATCATTCTCAGCCTTGGAAAGGCTAAAAGGAAAATATGGAGTTTTATCATGAAAAGCAAGAGTTGTATGTCCAAGCAAATGGAATCGATTATCCCAAGTTTCAATTCAATTTGTATTCTTCATTCATCTTTTCTTTCTTGATACAGCTCAATTTGTTATTGAATCGCAAGTTAACAAGAAAAAGGAATGATGATGGAATACCCCATAAAATCTAAAAACACAGATTTATTCATAAATAAAACTGAAATTTTTGTATGGCCAGGATTAAGGCTTAAAAATTTCATCCACTTTGGAAATTATCCTCCTAAATCGTGAAGCTCAGGAACAGTTTAAGAGCTTTCTTTATCTTGATGTGAAGCTAATAGGTTAGCCAGCTAGGCACCAAGTTCTGTCACTGCGAGGAACGTTGTGACGAAGCAATCTAAAGTTCATTGCTTCGATCTTGGATCGCTTCGCTTTGCTCACAATGATGGAGTGGAGTGACCTATTAGATGTAAAGAATTAGCAAGTTTACCTCCCAATGGAATTAGTAGGATGAAACGATTTTTAGCTATTTTATTAATAGGGTTTATTTCTGGGCCAACAATCGCCGAGGTTTCAACGACCTATAAGCCTAATGTTAACTTTTACAATTTAAAGCCAGATATACATACGGTTTTCTATGGGGAGCAGGTTGTTCTCCCTATATACATGGACTTTACGCATCTTAAAACACATCAGCAATGGCTATTCCCGGCAAATGTACAACCGCAAAATGCTAGTGGATTCTGTCCACCTTTTATAAATAGTAAAATTTACATCGATATAGGATTCTGTTTTTTCAATGTAGTTATCACAGGTGATCGATTAACAGCTAATCGGCTAAACAATGTTATAAGTGGTGTTGGCCTATACCGTTATTATGGTAGCGAAAACGGCGTTCATTGGGACGAGTCAAAGGACTTGCGTTTCTCAGTTGAGGTAATTCCTCATCCCTTATCAATGGCAAATTTGCCTTTACAAAACGCTATTGCCAATTTACCCGTTTATGTCGATCTCAAACGCTATGTTAATTATTATGATGAAAATATCCAGGCAGGGAGCCCTGCCGCTGCTGAAGTCTCTCCGCAACAACTTGATGGTCTCTACTATGATCCCGCTCGTTTTGCGATAGTCGGTACGCCCTCGCGAACTGGCTCCTATCAATTTAGCATTGCCGTACAAAATGCTTTCTCAAAATCAGCAGCAACCAAGCTGTATTTTGACGTGGGTGTTAATCAACGAGACAAGCCTGCGTTTAGAAAAAATTACCAGGTTGCCAGTGCTACACCTGGTCTCAATTATCAACTGAATTTAATGGAGTTTATTGAGCCTAAGGCAAGTTTTCTGCTTAGTAATCCAGTTCATTTTCGGATTGATACTAATGAAAGTCATCCTGATTGGTTGAGTATCGGCGGTCCTGGTGAAACTGTTCTCCAGGGAACTATTCCCGTATATGAAGCTGGTACAACAAGACAGGTAACCATCATTGCCTCATCCAATACTGGGGGGGATTCTGAACCGCTAAGACTACAGATTCCTATAGTAATAGATCCGGCCTCTAAGTCACATATATCCCCCTTCGTGCTTAAAAAATCGGCTGGAACTGAGTTTGAATATGATGTGCGCCAACACATCTTCGATCCGGCTAATGATGCTAGCCTGCAACTGATTATTGATAAGGTTGAACCGGCTGCGAGTTGGCTAAGAATCTCACCATCAAGCCCGACCGCACTGATAGGTACTATTCCTGATAATGCTGTTGGCCAGCTCTATCAAGTGAGTTTACACACGAATACACGAATTGGTGGCAATTCCGAGGTGATTAAGATTCAGCTAGCTATAGATTTCGATCAGGAAAAAAGACCTCGCTTTAAAGCAGAAAATCCGCAATTCCCAATAGCATCTCTCGGAGTTCCTTATGAGCATGATTTTGTTTTCAATCGCGATATTTATCCCGACTACGAGGATGAGGCCTATGTTGTCGAGTTCGCCGAGAGTTGTAGCAATCCTTCATGGTTGCGCATAGAAGACAATAAGCTGCTCTCTGATCAGGTCCCTGAGGATCTTGATGAACAATTCTATGAAATTTGCCTCACTATCAAAAATAAAGCAGGAGGCAAATCAGAGGCTATCCCATTGACCTTAGTTGCCATGAATTAACCATGAACTATTGAATTCTCCCGGCTTGACCACGGGATCTGAGAGTAGAGAAAGATAAAGACTGGATTTCGGGACAGAGATGTCTTCCAAAAACAATAATATAAGGAGCGAAGATGACGCAGATATTTACCAATGAGGGTTTAGGCATAGCCAGTTCTTCAATAAACCAATTAGGCAGCTATGGTCCAAAAACAGATGCGACACTAGGACAGGGGGGAGAGTCAGTCTATGTGAATGCGGCAAATGGTAATATGGTTATAAGACAGAATGATGGCTTTTTAGCTGGAACTGGTTTAGGTCTGGATTTAATTCAAAGTTATAACTCACTGGGTGAGAGCGGTCATAATTGGAGTTTTAATGTCCAAACACGGTTGATTATTAACGGAGCGATTAATTCTCCTGGCTCAGAAGTTCTGCGAATTGATGAGGATGGTCATAGTAGCTGTTTTATTTTCGATCAAACAAAGGGCTACTATGTTGCAGAGCATGGAGGAACAGCTAAGCTCAGCTTCAGTAATAATCAATGGTCATACCGAGAAGGGGCAAGTAGTAGTTCTTATATCTATGATGCGAACGGTTTACTGATAAAGCTGACCGATCGAGATGGTCATCAATTACAATTTTTCTACAAGCAGGGACAGTTAGAGCGGATCATCGATAATAGTGGTAACCAGACAATTGAATGGACCTTCGAACAGGGTTTGCTAAGAGATATTTTGACCCTGAGTGCTGGTGAGCAGGTTCATCATCTGCATTATGACTATGATGCACAGCAGCGTTTGACTAAGGTTAGTCGTGATTTAGGAGAAGGAAAGACTTATTGGCTAACTTATGAATGTCATGGCGATTCTAATCGTATTAGCGCGATTCGCCAGTCTGACGGTTCTAGTCTTCTCATTGATTATGATAGTGAGGGACGGGTAAAAACTATTGCCGATGGTGAAAATCGAATAACGTCTTATCAATATTGGCCTGGCGTAACCATAGTGACCAACTCTTTAGGAGAAAATTGGGCTTATTTCTACGATGAGAAAGGACATTTAACAGGGATCGATAGTCCCTTAAACAACCCTATCCGTTATGCCTATAAGGGCGACTATATAACTGAGGTCTATCAAGGGGATTTACATTGGTCATTAGCCTACAATGAAGCAGGCGATTGCATTCGTATCGAAGAACCTTCCGGGCAGGTAACCACTCGTACTTACAATAATGATCATCTTCTTTTAAGTGAAAGTTCGTTTACAATTTTCGATGGAAATCATCAGCCAGCTAAGCCAAAGGCCAACCGTTTTGTTTATGACGAATTAGGGCATTTGCGTTTTCAAATTGCTAGTGATGGTACAGTGACGGAATACCGCTATAACCAAGAAGGACAATGTCTGACTGTTCGTAGCTATCTTCAATCAAGTTATGATTTGAGTCAACTCGCCAATGAGCAAGCTCTAACCCTCAATCACATGCTGAACTGGGTCAATTCGCAAAATCCTCAGGCCGTTAGTCTAAAAGGGTATCACTATGATTGGCGCGGGCTTCTTGATGAAGAGGTGAGTTACAGCGAAATTAATGCTAATGGTGAGGGACTGAGCAATAAATCCATAATCAATCGCTATCATTACGATGCAGCCGGCAAGCTTTTGCAAAAATCAGAGGGAGGCAAAACCACGAGTTATCTCTATGATGATTTGGGGCGTTTAATCCTTCGTAGAGACAGCCAAAATCATTGTGAGCGCTTCGAATATGATGACGCTAATCAGCGCATTATCGAAACAGATGCTAAAGGATTACAAACAATCCGTACTTATGATCGCGGTGGTTTGCTTCTAACAACACAGTACTTAAGTGGCACACAACAGGCTTATGGAACTATCCACTATCGCTACGATTCCGTAGGTCGCTTACAGGAGGAATTAAGTGCCGATGGCAAAGCAACTTATTATTTTTATGATAGTAATGGTCAATTAAAAGCAAAATGTGAGCCCGGTGGACGCCTTAGCAGCTATAGCTATGATGCTGTGGGACGCCTTGTGCAAGCTATCAGTTATCAAGAAAGGCTAGACACCTCAGGCTGGCATGAAAGTATGCCTGCCTGGTCTGCTCTTAATGTGAAAGCAGATGCAAAAGATCGTATCAATCAAACTATTTATAACGCTCATAATCAAATTGCTTATCAAATTGACTCTGAGGGAGCTGTGATCGCCTTCGAATATAATCCCCAAGGGCAATTAACGAAGAAGACCGCTTATGCAAACCGTCTAAGCAGTTATCAATCTCGTCAGCCGCTATCCTTTGACTCTATTGTTGTGCAATTCAGCAATGACGATCGTTCTTGTTTTTATTTCTATGATTCTGCAGGACGTCTAGAGGCAGAAATAAACGGCGAAGGAGGGGCAACGTCCTACCGCTATGATCGCCAGGGACATTTATTAGAAACAATCCGCTATTTCAATCGCTTGCCCTTGCCACCCGGGCTTGAATGGACGGTACCTAAAGCCTCTGCTTCAGATATTCATAATTTTAGCCTCTATAATCCAGCCGGTTTGAAAGTTGCTGACATCGATGCTCTTGGTTATACCACAACCTATGAATACGATGAGCGTGGCTTACTAATCAAGAAGCGTAGCCTTGCTACCGCAGTCAAGATTAAAATCAATGCAGGAACTACACTTAGCGCGCTTGGTCTACAGGAAAACGATAACGATCATCTTAGTGTCTATAACTATGATGAATTAGGGCAACTTATTGAGCAACGTGAGCAAAATGGCCTAATTACACGTTATCGCTATGATGAAAAAGGCTTGGTACTGGCAAAAACCTTAATTGATGCGAAAACTCAAGAGCTACGTGAGCAGCGTTTTCGCTATGATTCGCTGGGGAGAGTGAGCCAAAGTTTAGATGCTTTAGGGGCTGCCAAACTTTTAGCTAATCCTCAGATTAGCCAAGCAGAGATAGAACTAATTTGGCAAGAGCATAGCCTGCACTACGACTATGATCTTGCTGGTCGAGTCATTAGCCAAACGAATGCCCTGAATCAAAAGACTCGCTATTTCTATAACGAGGCTGGCTTGCTTCGGTACACTGTTAATGCAGATGGTGGGGTTAGTGAACAGCAATTTAATGCCTTTAATCAAATCGAAACAAGCTATCGTTACTCGCGAAAGTTAACAGCTAATCTAGACAGTTTAACAAGCAGTGATCTTGCTAATCGCTTAGCTCAGTTAAAAGACGAGGCTGCCGATGAAAAAATTTCTTATGAATACAATAGCCTAGGATTCTTGATTAAAAAAACCAAGGGAAGCAAGGGGCAAGAGCTCTCAAGCTATAACAGCTTTGGTGAGATAGAAGAAACTCGCCAGAACATCGATTCAAGGTCGCTTGTTAATCGATACATTTACGATCGTAGGGGACTGATCTGCCAGCAAATTGAAGATGTTGAAGGCCTTAAACGAGAGACAAAGTCAAATTACGATTCCTTTGGTCGCCTTGTGAAAGCGATCGATGGTCGCGGAGGGATAACGAACTATATTCTGAATCGTCGCGGTGAGCGTGTGATTATTCAAAATCAAGATAAAAAAAATAAGGTAATAACTTATGACGCTTTTGGCCGCATCTTAATTGAGACAGATTTCACAGGCACAAAACGAATTGATATCTACAGCTATGATGATAAAAATAATACAGTCACTCTTAACCATCCTGATGAGAAGATAAGTATACAAACAACCTTTAATGCCTTTGGTGATAAAGTTTCCTTGACTGATGGAAATGGTTATACAACAGCTTATCACTATGATGCCAAAGGACAACTTATTGAGGTGGATGCGCCGGAGGGAAGTACGAAGCAGTATGATTATGATGCAGCAGGTAACCTTGTTTTAGAGCTGGATAGTGCTGGCCACCGTATCGCTTACAGCTATGATGCAAGCGGAAGGATACTTCGTAAAACAATCGATCCCCAAGGATTAGCTCTTGTTAGCAGCTATCATTACGACGGGCTAGGACGCCAATTGGAAGTGATAGAGGCCAATGGGCTTCATAAGCGATTTAGCTATGATGATCGAAGCAACCTCATCCAAACAACAATTGACCCTGATGGGCTTAATCTGATTACTCGCTTTTATTACGACGCTCGAGATTTGATTATCAAGCAAGTTGAATGTGACCTTGCAGGAAAATCTAAGGTAACGACCTATGAATGGGATAATCTAGGGCGACGCACGGCAGTCAGCATTGACCCCGAAGGACTAAATCTCACTACCCGCTACGGCTATGATCTGAATGATAATTTGATTAGCCAAACTGATGCAAAAAATCAAACCTCTTATTTCATTTATGATGCTAAAAACCAATGTCGCTATCAAATTGATGCACGCGGGGTAGTGACAGAACACCTCTTTAATATGAAGGGTAACGAAATCCAAAAAGTAGTTTACGCTAATCGCCTCGCATTAACGCGCGACTATACCTTAGCAGAGCTTGCTTCGCAGGTTCAGGCCAGTGACCAGGATCATTATGAGTTTCGAACTTTTGATAGTTTGGGACGCCTTAGCCTGTCGTTTGACAGCATGGGTTATGCAACTAGCTATACCTATGATGCGAATTCTAATTTATTAGAAATCGTCCGCTCTGCCCAAGCTCTGCCACTGGCTGAACTTAAGGCAGGATCCATGAGGTTTCCAAAGGGTGGTCTTCGAACACAGCGTTTTGCTTATGATGGCTTAAATCGTCTTGTTTATCAGGTTGATGAAGCTAATGGTATAACGCAGTTTGACTATGACAGCAGTGGGCAAGTTATTGCCAAAACCCGCTATGCCATAGGGTTATCACTCGCTGGAAATAGCTACACCTTAGAGGATCTAAAACGAGCTATCCAATATTCTCCTGCAAAAGATGAATATACGGCCTATGCCTACGATCAAGCAGGCCGTTTAAGTTATAAAGCGAGCGCAGATGGTGCAGTTAGTTCTTATAGTTATGATGGCTTGGGCAATTTAATCTCTTCCCGGGCCTATGCCACTCGCTTAGAGCCTGCTAGTTTGAAACAAGCTAATTGGCAAAGTTTGTTATCTCCTAATGATCAAGACAGGATGACTCGCTTTTTCTTTGATATAGCCGGTCGTGAAGTTTATCGAGTTAGTCCCGAAGGCCGCATTTTAGAGCGCTGTTATGATGCCCTAGGTAATGTTGTCGCCGAAATTGCCCACGACATTCGCCTGGACTCAAATGTGGCTAGCTTCGCAGAAATAACTATGCGATTAAATGCAGATTCAGCTGCTCGTAAAACCCGCTATGCTTATGACCTTGCTGGACGGCTTGAGATAAAAACGGATGCAAACCACCAACAAACACGCTATGGCTATGATAACAATAATAATGTCACGACGAAGATCGAAGCCAATTCAGCTCGTTGGACTTACATTTATGATGAGGCAAATCAGTTAATTGAAGCCTATTCACCCCTTACAGAGGTTATGAGTCAGGCAAGTGGTTGGAATCGGCAGATGCGTTCTATTGTTACTCGTAATGTCTATGACAGTTTCGGAAATATCATCGAGACAATTCATGACGCCGAAGGTTCGCAGCAAAAAATAAATTATAGATACGATACTAATAACCGCAAAATCCAAACGATTTATCCTAATGTTGCAGTCAATGCAGCAACTAACCAGGCTAGTGCAGCTCGCCAAGAAGAACTAAGAACCCTAAGTGAAGACCATCAATATAATGCCTTTGGTGAGTTGATTGCGTCTAAAGATCGGGCTGGAAATTGGCGTTATAAAGACTATGACAAAAAAGGGAATCTTATCTACAGTCTGGATGCCCAGGGGGCGCTTACAGGCTATAGTTATGACCTCTTTGGCAATCTAGTATCAAAGACCGCCTATGCCAATCCATACTCTATTGCTGAACACCCAGATTTCTCAGCAGATACAATAAAAAATGCGTGCATAGCAAATGAGGCCGATCGAACAGAAAGCTATGACTATGGTCTAGAAAACCGCTTAATCGAAACCCGAAAGCCCGGCGTTAAAAGCTATAATGCCCAAACAAATCGCTACGAGACGCTCAATCCTCTAGAGACTAAATCTTATAATGCCTTTGGGGAACTGGTTTTAACCGCCGTTAAGCGAAATGAAACTGACTGGGCTAAGACCACGAATTATTATGACAAGGACGGCCTAAAAATAGCCGGCCTTGATGCAGAACATTACCTCAGCACCTACACGTATAACAATTTTGGTGAGCTTGTCGACGAAGTGCAATATGCCAACCGGGCTACGGCCTGGGATACAAAAGCTGTTACAAACCCAGTTGCAGACAGCAAGGATCGCCATGTCACCTTTAGCTACGACAATATAGGGCGACTAGAGACTAAGACCCTAAAAAATATTCGATATGAGCGACTCATTGGCAGTTCTAATCGCTATGAGTCCTTAACGAGCGATCTGACGACAAGTTTTAGATATGATGCGATGGGTAACTTAACTTCAACCACCGATCCCCTCGGTTATAGTTCCTACTGTTATTATGATGCTTTAGGACAGCTAGTCGCCAAGATAGGCCCACGCACAGAAGCTGGTCGGGCTGCAACAAGTTATGGCTATGATGGTCTGGGGCAATTGGTAGAGCTAATCCGTTATGAACAAGGCGCCCAGGAAGCTGATGTAAATCACTATCTAGTGCAAGCTTCCGTCAACGATCATCACAATCGGACTATCTACGATAATCAAGGGAAGGTGATCACAACGATCGATGCCATAGAGCATGAAATCAATTATAGCTATGATGCTAGTGGCCAGTTACAGCGGAGTTGGGAACTTCTATCGCAGGTTGATGGTAGCAAAAGACTGAGCGATAAACGTTATAGTTACGATAAAGAAGGTCATCTTTTACAAACCGCAATCTTTAAAAACGATGGCCAGTTTCGCACTGAGGACGCAAGTTACAATATCTTTGGTGAACTCATAGCAAAAGGCCTCAATGGTAAGTTAAGTACTCATATTGATTACGATAATTTAGGCCGAGCCTGGCGCTCAAATACGGAGGGTTACTATCAGATTTTTCTCTATGATTTAACTGATAAAGTGGCTCAAATTGTGACTGCATCCAATGCTATTTCGCCTGAATATGGTGCAAAGGGCATAGATTTATCCCTTCTGAACTATGATAATTCTGAGCGTTTCGGCGACTTTGAAAGACGTTTTTCCTTGCAACGTCAGAATAATATTTACGATGGCCTCGGCCGTTGCTTACAGCAAACCAAAGAATTTTCCCTGGCAAATAAAAATTCAGAACAAACCCCTGAGTTGCGGCAGCTTAGCCAGTTAGAATCAGTTGATCGTTGGGGGAATGTATTATCCCATACCAATGCTAAGGGATATAAAACAAGTTATGAATATAACGCCTTTGACCAGCTAATCAAGCAAGAGCTTCCAGAGGTTATTGTTCTTAATGAAAAATTTCAGCAACAAAGTCAGAAGCCTACACTTTACTATGCCTATGACGCTTTGGGACGAGCGATTGCCCTAACCGATGCAAATGGCCATACCCTGGCAAAAATACTTGATGCTGAAGGACAGGTGCTCAGCGAAATTGATGCAAAGGGCATTGAACGCATAAAAACCTATGACCTATTCGGGCAGCTGCGAACCAGCAAAAATGAATTGCAAGGGCTGACAACCTATGTCTATGACAAAGCGAAACGCCTGATTAATTTGTCTACGCCAACTAGCAAGCAAAGCTATGCCTACGATGAAATTGGCAAGCTCCTTAGCCAGAGCGATGCACCGGAGCGGGCTGTATTATTTCAATATGACAATCTAGGTAATCAGATTACAAAGCTAGATGGAAATAAGCGTTTGACGATTTACGCCTATGATGATGCAGGTAATAAAATCTTTGAGCAGGATATGAATGGGCACAACCAGTCTTGGAGCTATGATGAACAGGGGCGCTTACTTTCTCATCGAGATTTAGGTAATCACGAGACAAGTTATCAATATAACAACAATGGATTATTGCTGGAGGAGACCTCAACTGCAGGCAAAAATCTTAGTTACAGTTATGAGGGTGATGGGCAACTTTGGTCATTTACAGATCATAGCTATAACGAGGTTAGTTATTATTTATACGATGATGAGGGCAATATCCAAAGTAAAACAATCAGTCGTGCGACACAGGGAAGGGATAGAGGATGGAAGTCTCAGCAAGATATCTATGATTATGATGCGCTGGGGCGTTTAACCTCGGTAAAACGTAACGAATCTGATGATAAGGACTATCGTTTTCCAGAAAAAGATCATCAGTTGTTAGAGGTGAACTATTCCTATGATGCGGTTGGAAATATTATTCGAACGCAGGCTATGGCTAATTACACGGGTTATCAGAAGGTTCAGAGTGATGATTATTTCAGTTACGACGCCAATAACCGTATGCTTGTTAACAAGGGATTTTTGGTTAATGGAGAGCTGGTTATCAATGGCCCACAGCGTTCTCGTCTAGTTTATGATGATGCCGGTAATGTAAAGGATGCTTTTATCGTTGAAAACGGCGCACTACAACAGTATACCTATAACTATAATAACGATTCTCAGCTCCAGCAAATCTATAAAAACGGCAGTATATTAAAGGCGATAGCCTATGATGACTTCGGTCGTGTTGAAAAAGAATATCTCTATGATGCCTTTGGGCAGGCAACTGAGATAACAGTAATGGGTTATGAAGGAGATTTGCTTAAAACACAAACGAAATACAGCCCGAATTTAATTCCAACAGAATTAAATGAATACCACTACGACAATGTGGGAAATCTGCAATCAGTTACTAGTCGCTTAATAAATAACAATATGATTATTGATAGTACTCACGTCTATGACTACGAGCTGTGGGATAACTATTTACAATCTAAAGATTCTGTAGCTATGTCTGTCAATGGTGGTATCCCAACCTTTGGTGAAAATCGACGTTTCTACGATGTCAATGGACAACTCTATCAATCCATCGATCAGCAAACTAATTCACAAGGTAAATCGAATAGTGCAGCCTACAAGACAAGTACCCTGGAGGGGATTCGCAGTAGAGTTGATGCTCAGGGCGAGAGGAACTATTTAACCTTGGCTGGGAAAACGATAGGTGATTTGCAATTAGATACAAACGGTGTGCAGCATTTGAATATCTATGGTGGTTTTACACCAACAGGTAAGCCCATTAGTCAAGGTTCACCGTCACTAAATAGGGCTGTACTACCTTTGGGTAATACAATCGGCTTTTTCTCGCGAGGGAACGAAGTCGGCGTCTCAAGTGAAACCACAGAAAACATTCTGGCAAATACGCCCCAAGATAATACAGGCACATACACCATTCAGTCAGGCGATAGCTTAGAGAGTATAGCCTTACAGGTCTATGGCGATAGCAGCTTCTGGTATCTCATTGCTGATGCCAATGGTATTAGTGATCGAACCGATGCTAGCCAACTACAAACAGGGAAACGGCTTATTATCCCCGCGGTGGCAACAAGGCAGCATCAAAATAGTGGAACCCATCGACTATTGAGCAGCGAAGAGTTATTAGGTGATCTTTCCGCCACGGTGCCAATGCCTGCAACCAAGAGCTTTTCCCCTCATCAGAAGAAACATCATTCCCTATTTAAAAAGATAGCTGTAGCGGCTATTTCCATGGTTGCCACAGTCATAGCCGCAGCAGCCTGCGCAGCTCTGGGTGGTGCCTTAGGGGCAGCTAGTTTAGGAAAAATACTTAGCCTGGGAATGAAGGTTTTATCAGGTCAAATCTTAGGGACGGCTGGTTCCATAGCAGCAGGTTTCACCGCAGGTGTTGCTGGAAATCTTGCTGGACAGGGATTAGCAAAGATTTTGGGATTACAAGAAAAGATCAACTGGCGCAGTACCTTAATTACAGGACTATCCTCAGCAGCATCAACAGGGCTCTTACGAGGACTAAGTTCCAACCAGGCTTACAAAGATATAATCGGAAAACTCGACAACATTTCTCCCCTAAGTTTTAGCCTGTCTTCCGCAGCCCAAATGATGGAGCAGGATGCAATAGGCCAAGGTGTAAGTCTTGCTCTACAAAACCACCAGCATTTTAACTGGCTTGAACTAGGTACCCGAGGCGCCATCGCTGCAGTAGCAGGCAGTTCCTATGGCAAAAACTTCAACCAATCCTTAGTCGACCATCTAGGTGAAGGCGGCAGTGCCTTAGTTCATTCTGAGTTAAGCGCATTAGCGACCAACGGCATGCAAACAGCAATCAACGAAGGCCATTTCGACGCCACCCAAATCCTAACCGACAATCTAGGCTCAGCCATAGGCACCGGCTTCGTTAACGCCCAAGCCGCAGCCGCAGAACAAGAAGAGCGATTAGCAGCTATACAATCAGAAATAGCAACAATGGAAACTCCCAACTGCCCAATCCCAATAACAGAAGAAGAAACCTTCTCCCCCATCCCAGAAGGCACCTATGAACGCTTCCATCAAGAACGAGCTCAAAGAGAGTTCTACGAATCAATAACTGAAAAAGCTAACGAATTATGGAACGACTACGGCGATAAAATTCTCACTCACAGCCCAAAAGTGCTAGGTGTTTGGTTAACTGGCAATCCAGATAATCAGCTAGAAAAAGCCTTCGAAGATGCCATTACCAGGGGAACGATTAATACTTATACTCAGATAGCAAAAAGTGAGCTAGAGCTAACAGGCCTACCAAAAACCACAGCCTACCTAGGCAAACACTCCGATGACATAGCTCAAGCCCTAGGAGGCGCCTTAGGTATGTCTATAACCGCGGCAGTTATAACCGCAGCAGGCGTATCTAACCCAGTACTGGCCCTAGGAGCCTTACTCTATCTAAACTCTATAGATAACACCTTAACCGGCATAAGGAATATAGCAACAGATAATCACTATGGTACCCAGACACTGGGTCTACTACGAAAAATCCCTTTGTCTGAAGAACATGCCGTCCAAGCAGATCAGCTAATACCCCTCGTATCAAACCCAATGGTAGCGGCAGAGAAAAGCTTATTAAAAATGACAAATTACACTGGAAAAACGCTTTATGCGCATAAAGAGCAAACTGCGTTAAAAGCGACGTATTTGAAGGAGACTTTGAAAAATCCGGTTGTTAAGAGCGTGATGGGATATAGCGCACTTAATGGAGCATCAGGTATATATGGGGCTGTTGCTGCTGGGGGAGATGGCTATGATATGGTTGCTGGCGCTGCTACAGGAGTATTTATAACATTAGGTAGTACATATTCACGATATAGAGTAATTTTGAAAAACCCTTATGTATCTAACGGTCTCTCTAACTTTTTAGGTCAATCTTACTCTTATATTAGGGATCCACAAACACATCACTATAGTTTTGTATCTTTAAGCGCTACAATGCTAGGCGTCGCAAAAGCGAATCAGGTAACACGCTATATTAATGTTCCTATCACCAAAACGGTTATTGATGGAATGATTATCAATAGTGCAACGGCAGTAGGGAATAATTTAGGGAATCAATTAAGAAAATAGTAGGTGGTAAAATTATAAAGGAGCATAACTATGGTTTGGAACGATTCTGTGATGACTAATACATATTGTCCTCCCAAGATATATTATATCGTTATAACTTTTATGGTTTGTATTATTACTTTTTTAGCTGCTCAAAAAGTAATAATGTATTCAAATGTAGAAGATAAACTCGTAGTTTTAGTAGGCGTATTTCTTACTATATATTTTTCTGTAAGCAATTTATTTATTATTATCAAAGGAGATGGATTTGTTAAATCAATTAAACAAGAAGGGGAGCGTTTTCATTTAACAAATTATTTTAATAAGCAAGTTACATTTAGCCCTTTTGAAATAGAGTCAATAAAGCTCGTTGAAAATTCAACAATGAATAAAGTCTTTGCATTTTTTATAAGAAAAGCGAGAGGGTTAGATCTTATTTTAAAAAACGGCCATAAATACCGAATTACATCTGATATGGAAGATTTTGAAGGTCTAAAAGAACACCTTTTAGGGATGAAGGTAGAGGATATAAATAGATAATTAGTAGTGGGCTCAAATTAGTCTCATTATTGGAGTTGGTAAGATGTTAATTTGCATAGACAAGCTGCTAGGTAATCCCCCCGAAAAATAAGTGATGTCAAAAGTAGAATTTTCTCATACGCTATATTGGAGGAGATTCTTCATGAAAAGATCAAAATTTACAGATAGCCAAATCCTGTCGATTCTAAAACAAGCCGAAGGTGGCACCCCTGTTTCAGAACTCTGCCGAGAACATGTCATTAGCGCTGCTACATTTTACAAATGGCGAGCTAAATTTGGAGGAATGGATGCATCGATGATGTCGCGGCTAAAAGAGCTGGAAGCTGAAAATAGCCGGCTTAAAAAGATGTATGCAGAGGAACGATTAAAAGCAGAGATACTCAAAGAGGCCATTGAAAAAAAGTGGTAACACCGTCACGCCGACGAGAATTGGCGAGAAAGGCGGTGGCTAATAAGGATATTTCGATTCGCTTGTCGTGTGAGTTATTTGGCCTCAGTCAGACCTGTTATCGGTATCAGCCACAATTAGATGATGAAAATGTAATCATAGCGGATTGGTTGATGCGTTTAACCGAGAACCAACGTAATTGGGGTTTTGGCTTATGTTTTCTCTATTTGCGTAATGTGAAGGGGTTTGTTTGGAATCACAAACACGTTTATCGAATCTATCGGGAATTAGAACTCAACATGCGGATAAAACCCAAAAAACGGTTAATAAGGGAAAAGCCAGAGGCATTGGCGGTACCAACTGCAATCAACGAATGCTGGTCGATGGACTTTATGCATGATCAGTTAGAAGATGGTCGGAGGTATCGGTTATTTAATGTGCTCGATGATTTCAACCGCGAAGGTCTTGCTATCGAGGTTGATTTATCTTTGCCGGCAGAGCGGGTCATACGAGCTCTTAATCAAATCATTGAATGGCGTGGCAAACCCCGGCAAATACGTTGTGACAATGGCCCTGAATATATAAGTAAGTTGCTAGAACAATGGGCTGATAAAAATCAAATACGATTGGTCTTTATTCAACCAGGAAATCCACAGCAAAATGCTTATATTGAACGGTATAATCGCACTGTTCGGTATGATTGGTTAAGCCAATATTTATTCGAATCTATTGCTGAGGTGCAACTACATGCCACACAATGGTTATGGACGTACAACAATGAACGTCCAAATACTGCTATTGGAGGCATTCCTCCTAGGCAAAAATTGGCACTAGTTGCTAATCCTCTACTTTTAACTTCAATTAAAAATGGGGGGATTACCTATCTATTATGATGTTATTCATGATTTATCTGAATTTGTAGAAATTGGGGGCAAGCGCTACTTGTTAAGTGAACCCTGAATAGACTTTATACTATCATCGATTACTGCAATCAGTTGTTGATAGAGCTGTTCTAATAAATCACGTTGCCCTGTTTTCCAATAACGTTCTAAATATTGACAGGCTATTCCCATACGAATCGCACCGACATAAACAGACCCTCCTTTTATTTTATGGGCTACTTGTTGGATTTTATCCCAATCGTTATTATCATGAGCTTCTTTCATCATGGCTAAATCCTTTGTTAGCTCACCATTAATCATGAGCTTAAGCATGTCAAAGAGAACAGCCTTATCGCCTAGAGTATTAATCCCTTCCTCTAAATTGAGAAGTGGGAATTGAGAGAGCTCAAATAAGTGGGAGACCTCTTCTGGCAAGCCGTTATTTTTGCTAATTTCTGATTTCTCTTTTCGTTGGCCAGGAATGAACGATTCAATAATGTCTGAACAATTTTGAAGGGTCAGTGGTTTGCTTAAAACGGCGTTCATGCCGGCTTCTATACAACGTTTTTTGTTCTCATCACCAGCGTGAGCTGTTAATGCGATGATAGGAACATGATTTTTCTTTGTCAGTTCTTGCACCCGAATTCGGTGAGTGACTTCATAACCATCCATATCAGGTAAACCAATATCCATAAAGATTAGGTCATAGTCATTGGAATTTGCCATTTCAACGGCTTTTTTACCACAATCCGCAATATCGGTTTGGCATTGAAATTGACCTAATAGTGATTGTGCAACTCGTTGTGCAATTAGAGTATCTTCGACAACCAATATACGATGCGTAAAATCCTCTGTATTCTCATTAGTCAGCAGCGCCGGACTAAATTGTTGCGCATAGGTCGATTCATAGGTTGCATCAAATAAGCGCTCTAAATCGGTGTCTATACCCTCATCATCGTCTAAAAGAGCCTTTTGCAGAGGAATGATGCAGGTAAATTGAGACCCTTTACCTGGTTCACTAGATACATAAATTTCACCATTTAATTCATCAATAAACTGCTTAATTACCGATAAACCCAAGCCTGCCCCTTTATAAATGCCTTGGTATGATGGTGTTAATCGTCTAAATTGAAGATAGATTTCTTGTTGTTTCTCTTTAGGGATCCCGACTCCACTGTCTTCAACAATGAGCTTAATGATTGATTCACGATTCTCCTGTTTAGCAAGCTTCGCGGAAATTTTGACAAACCCTTGATCAGTGAAGTTAAGCGCGTTTGCCATTAACTCTAGGCCAACACGGTGAATACGAATCTTGTCACCGACTAAATATTGGGGAATCGCTGAGTCAAAATCAAAGGTAATATCAAGCCGTTTTTGCGCTGCCTTTGAACGATTCAAATTTAAAATATGCTCTAGAATTTTCTTTAGCTCAAACTTTTTCCTTAACTTGGGAATTTCACCAGAACTAACCCTGATTGCCTCTAAAACCTCATCCATTAAATGCAGCAACGCTTGGCTTGACGCAACTATGTTTTCAGCATACTCCTTAATACGAGGCTCTTGAGACTCAATTTTGAGGATCTCAGCAAATCCAACAATACCCGTTAATGGGGTACGAATATCATGTCGCATGTTTTCTAGGAATTCAGTTTTTGCATTGTTTGCTGCTTCAGCTTTCTCTTTAGATACCTCTAATGAATGCTGTAATACCTTTTGTTCGGTAATATCCGAATAAATGGCTAAAACACCAGTTGCTATGCCTTGCTCATTGAGCAATGGAACCTTAGATGTCAATAACGTTCGATTACCTTGTCCCGGTAAGGTTTGAGTTTCTTCAATATTTAGCTTAGGTGACCCAGTTCGCATTACCTCTCTATCATCTGCACGATATAATTCGCTTTGTTCTCTGGTCGTAGGTAAATCGAAATCTGTTTTACCAATAATTGCATTGGTAGAGGGAAGCCCCAGTGCATCAGCAAGAGCTTTATTACAACCTAGGTAAACGGAGTCTATGTTCTTCCACAAAATATAATGACTAGGCAGTAAATCGATAATTGAAGTTTGAAGTTTTTTTGCATGCTCAATTGCTTGAATAAAAGCATTTACTGGCTGGCTCAGGCAAATTAACGCATTGTTTGACTCATAGACTAACCATTGCAAACAATTCTGCTCATGATAAGTGACAGGCAAAGTATCTGTTTTAGACAGATTAGTTTGCTGAATTAGTTTGCTCAATGGTTCAAATTCTTCTCTCTGAGTAAGAGAGCTTATTTGAATGTTGCCATGATCCTGGTCACCCAAGAGCTCCTCTAAGAGTTTATTGCCTAGGATGCTACTGCGTTCTGGGAATATAACAAAAGCAGGCCATGGATACTCATTAATCCATGGAATAATATTATTTTCTATATTTTTCATGAAGCTTCTTGGGCAAACGCTTTATATAGATAATAGCCTATTCAACGCTGAAAAAGGAGGTTAAGCTTATCGAAGAGACACGTAAGATGGCGGGCTATGATTTTCTGAGTTACTTAAATCAGTATAAGTTTGAAGGGTTGTTGTTGCTCTTTGGTTCTCTTCTGGAAGTGTAATGATTTCATTGAGTCCATGGTCTAGTACACCGTCCTCAACATAGCGATAGTCATTTTTAGTTTTTATATGATGATTAGCCAGTAATTGAATGGCCTCGCGTTCAGCATCAAAAATATTGCTTATCTTACCAGGAATAATATGGATAATATTATCTTTTTCAAAAGTTACAGCGCTACGAAACTCTGTTTTTGTCTTTAGTTTAGCCAGAATTGCCCCTTTCCATGTTTGATACTGGAAACGTTCAGCAAATTCTGGCCAGAAACGATTTATTTCTTGTTCACAACGAGGCTTTATTATTGATTCAATGTAGTTATCATCAATTCGCTCTAAGATTGCTTGGGCACTTTCTAGTTTTTGGCAAGATGCCAGGATAGTGTACTGGCCGTGTGTTAATAAATAGTGCTCAGAGTTTGCTGGTTTTTCTTCAACAATAGGCATTACACAGGGAAATAAGCCATCCATAACAATAAAAGAGAAGGGCTTTTCTAGGGGCTCTAAATCTTTGTAAACTAAGCCTAAGCATGGCTGATAAACAACTTCAAAAGGAAAAGGTAGTGCCTCTTGAGGTAATAAGGTTTGGAAGCTTGATGCATTGATTAATTTATCAAACTGCTCCTCGCCCTTAGAATGAGTTAGGCAAACTTGCTCACTTTCTGATACGACTTTTTCGATAGTTGTTTGGCAACGAAGTTTAACACCAGCTTCTGAGAGGTATTGTTTGAATTTATCGCGTAAAGGTTTACCAAGCAAAACACTTGGTTCTTCCATATTGTGTGCGCTTAGTAAATTTTGATAACCCCATTTTTGAGGGGCAATTTCATGTGAGGAAGGAAACTCTTCACAAACGTCTTTAAAAATTGTAGGACCGACGTGAGATGCTTCATTTGTTGAATCAGAAACACCCAAACCATAAATAGAATAACTGTGATCGATAACAAGCTCGGAATAACGCTCAATGAACTCACTATATCCACGCCGGCAACTTTCACGGGTTTCAGGGGAGCGAGGATAGTGTGAGCCACTATGCAGCCGGATGCCGAAATTACCTGATATCCCTTGAAAGATATCATCGTTCTTTTCGAAAATAGTCACATCATGCCCCATCTTCTGGAGTACTAGGGCGAGATGACATCCGTACCATCCTGCACCAACAATGGCTATTTTCAAGGTAACTCCTTCATTGTAATAAAAATATTGCAAAAACTTAAATTTAGGTCATTAATGATATTTATTATACATTTAATGGGGTTAAATTGTACAATTTTTAAGACTTGGATTCCTGTTTGTATCGATTAGAGTGAGAAAATTAGATTAATTTAACGTCAGTTATGGATAAGGGCATTATTTAAAGCCCGGGGTAATTTAGTTGTTTTGATGGAGGGGTTCCGCAGCTTAATAGCGTAAGCAGCTAACCCTCCAACAAGATTGACGAAAAAATAAAGAGGACTGCGATGCCGAGAATGTTCAATATGGCAAATGGATTTTAATTGTTCAATGACAGTTTCTATTAAATTTCGTTGAGCTAAAAAGAATTTTTCAAAAGCAGTTCTCATTTTCTTTTTCATATTTTTCTTAAGCTTGGTTATTAATGTTAGCCCTTGTTTTTGAAGAGTCTCTTCATGCTTTTTACTGACATATCCTTTGTCTCCAGCTAACAGGCCTGAGAGTCCCTTAGTGAGTTTCGATAGCACACTTAAGTCACTCACATTGCCTCTTGTGAGACAAAAACTCATTAATTCCCCTTGATGATTAATTGCTAGATGTAATTTAAAGCCAAAAAAATAACCTACGGAAGAATAACCTCGCTGTGCAATCCCTTTAAACACTTGATGTCCTGAAATCGACATATCCGGTCGGACCAAAAATATGTACTTTTTAGAGATGCAGGAAGAAGATATAGACGAATAATTTGAACCCATTTTCATGTTTTCTAATAAATCAAGCACTCACTAAAACCCCCACCCTTTCCTCAATTAAATCACTCAAACTCTCAATATTAGAAATACATTCTCTAATTTCTTGTAAATTTAATTCAACATCAAAAATTTTGTGAATTTTGATAATCATTTGAATTAATAGAATTGATGTTCCGCCAATATCGTGAAAATCGTTTCTTATGCCTAGGTGCTCTATTCCTAGCAATTCTTTCCAAATTGATACAAGTTTTTCCTGGGTGTCGGTGTGTGCTTTTATATATTCTTTTTCGATTAATGGTGGATCGATAATTGGTAGTATGTTTCGATCTACTTTTCCATTTACTGTCATTGGCAATTCTTTGACGGGAACAAAATAGCTTGGGATCATATATTTTGGAAGATTTTTCAGTAGAAATGCTTTTAATTCTGTAATAAGAGCTCGGTTAATATGTGGTTTTATGGGGGAGTTTGCATAATAAGTTTTTTCTTTTGATTTTCTTCGGGGAGCATTCAAGTAGTTTAAATATTTTCTTTCAAAATTTTCGGGGTTATATTTTTCGAGTACTACATTAAATCTCTCTGATGGATACTCATCTGACCAGGTAATAGATGCATAATAGCCGTGTTCTTCTGCAATTTCGAAAAATATTTCTGGATCTACAAACTGGTTTGATGCTGTGTATTTTCCAAAAATTTCTTGCCATTTATCATTTTGGAACTCTTTACTATTGTTAATTAAATAGCTCAATCCTTTCACCCGGTTATTAGGTACGTTGCTGAGGGATAATAAATGCGAGGGATAGGTGGATAGCTCTGAGTGAATTTTTTCAAGATTGATACACTCGCTCTTATTTGTATCCCATTGAATTTCAATAATTTCTTTGTCAATCTTTGTAATAGGCTGCTCAATATATAAAATCGCATCATAACGATAATTATTCATTTCGTTATTATATTTTCCTTTTTTCAATAAAATTTCGATGTGGCTAACTCGTTGATTTTTATATTTATAATCCTCGAAAAATTGATAATCAATCACTAGCTCATCATCTTCCTCAACAGATTGTAGCATGGCTCTTTTCCACTCATTGTAAGAATAATTGCTAATATTTCTATGCAATAGAATGGACGCGTGAAACTCATTTAAAAGATGTAAACTTCTTAAATCACCAATAAATACATGGCCTGACCTCTCAATGCTATTAATGCTTTGGTCTAATACTTCAATAAAATAATCAAGACTTGGGAAGTATTGAGCTACGGAATTTAATATAACTGTATCGTAATGTTTTGATAATTCACTAATTTTCAAGGCATCACATTCTTTAAGTGTTACATTATCAATATTAAGTTGGTTTAACTGATTTTGAATATGCTCTAAAGAAGTTTTAGAAAAATCGGTAGCATCATATTGCTTAGTAATTGCTGCTAAGGGAAAAAGTAACAATCCTGTTCCGCAGCCAATTTCTAAAACCGACTTGGGCTTTAACTGTGAAATTCGTTCGACCGTACTCGCAACCCATTCTTGCATTTGTATTTTGGGAATAGGTTGATTGTCATAGCTACTAATCCAACCTACTGTATTAAAAGTCTGCTCATTAATAGGTAGAAATTTGTTGATGCAAAGCGCATCGTATATCTGTTGCCAATGATTGACTTGCTCCCTAATATACAAAGAGCTGTTATGTTCTTTTCTTAAAAAGCTATCATAATCGAAGTTGATATAGGCTACTAGACGAGGTTTTTTTTCTTTATTATTATTAACCAATACAACCGCTTGATTTGTATGCGGAAAATCCAAAATATATTTCTCGATTGCATTGATTTCCACTCTGAATCCTGCAATTTTAACCTGAAAATCAACGCGCCCTAGAAACTCTATATTTCCATCTGGTAAATAACGACCTAAATCACCAGTTTTGTATAGCTTTCCAAACTGGGAGTGAAAAATAAATCGTTTGTTAGTGCGTTCTTTATCTTTCCAATAACCTTCGGCAACTCCTTGCCCGCCAATATATAGTTCGCCTACCTCTGGATTTGGAAGCAAATCAAGTTTGTCATTTAGCACATAGAAAGTTTGATTTTTCATGGCTTTTCCGTATGGAATACTTTTCCATTCGGGGGATATTTCGCCTATTTCATAAAGTATTGACCAAATAGATGCCTCGGTTGCTCCGCCTAGGCTGACTGTCTTGATTTGTCCTAATAAGGAGTGAATTTTGGGAGGTAAATTAAGAGGGATCCAGTCGCCGCTTAATAAAATTAAGCGCAGGGCGTGCGAGCTAACTTTTAATCCTTTATGGTGAATGTACTCTAAAAATAGATCCATTAAAGCTGGAACTGAATTCCATATTGTAACTTTTTCTTTGATAAAAATCTCATACCATTGAACAGGATCCTTTGCTTGCTCTGAATCAGGAATAACCACGGTTCCGCCAGCTGCAAGAACTCCAAAAATATCATAAACCGACAGGTCAAAATTTAAATTAGATAGGGCTAGAATTTTATCTTTTTCATTGATTGCAAAGCGCTCGTTAATATCCAAAACAGTATTAACTACAGATCTATGGCTAATCATCACACCTTTAGGTTGCCCTGTAGAGCCAGAAGTAAAAATAACGTACGCAAGGTCTGAGGTATCCCTAGATAATGTTCTAACCTCATTCGATTCTGACGAGTTTTCTAAAGAATCAACGGTAATAACAATCGTCCCTTTGGGCCACTTAAGTGTTGATTCAATTTTCTTTAGAGTAAGGACAATCTTTACATCAGAGATAGTTAATAAATTATGAATTCTCTCTTCTGAATCAGCTAGATCGAGGGGGAGGTAAGCCCCACCAGCTTTTAAGATACCTAAGACAGCTATAACTTGTTCCCAGCCTTTATCCATAATAACGGCGACTAATTGATTAGAGGTAATGCCAAGTTTTAATAAGTGCTGGGCAAGTATTTGTGATAAGTTATTAGTTTCTCTATAAGTAAAGCTTTTACCGATGCACTTAATTGCTACCGCATCAGGGTTTAGTTGGGTTTGTCGCTCAAATAACTCATGGAGAAATAATGTTTTCATAGAGCAATATTTTATCAAAAAGAAAGTATTTTATCAAAAAACCAAATATCAGGATAGCCATTATTTGTTAATATTGACTCAATAATGATTCCGTTGGTTTTGTAATTGACTAAAAGGTTTTTAAATGAATAGTGAATTAGATCAAGTAGTTGCTTACATGCCATCGATGACCTATTGGCGCTCAAAGGGTAGTCGGCAGATTCATGCTAATAATAATTTACTTTATAAATTTGGATTTACGGCAAACGACAAAGAGTTAACTTATCAACGACTGTTTCAATTTAGCAATTGGACAGCAGAACAAATCAATAACTATGAGCAGGCTGATTTAAATATCATTAATACAGGTCAATCCCAAGAGAATGAAGAGTTGCCGAGAATCATTATTAATGGCAACACTAGCTACCTACTTGTAAATAAAGCCCCTTTATTTAACTCCGAGAAAGAAATTATTGGGATGATTGCGACGCTTAGCGATATTACAAGCATTCAAAAAAATCTCTTCTATATAAAAAATATTCTGAATAAAGTACCCGGCAGCATCTATTGGAAAGATAAAAATGGCGTTTACCTAGGTTGTAACGATTTTGTATTACAAATGGCTGGTATCTCAGATGTGGTTGGTAAAACTGATTTCGATATGCCTTGGAAAGAATTTGCTCCCAATTTAAAGAAAATTGACGAAGTTATCATTGAAGAGAACAAAACGATTGAATTGGAGGAATACCCTGTCTTATCAGACAAGAGACAAATTACTATGCTGACCCACAAGGCTCCCCTGATTGATGAGCAAGGAAATATTGTTGGAATTATTGGGGTATCGGTAGATATTACAGAACTGAAGAATACCGAACTAGCCTTAGTCAGCGCTAAAGAACGTGCTGAGGCAGCTGTAGAGGCTAAAATCGACTTTATTCACAATATGCAACATGATTTAGGGACGCCATTTTCAGGTATTCATGGATCGGCTGAAGTATTGTATGCGCTGTATGCGGAACAATATCCTGAATTGAAAGAATGGCTAGAGCCAATGATTGAAAGTTGTGTGCAATGGGAAAAAATCCATCATCAAATTCTAGAGGCGATACGAACTGAGGAAGGGGCGACAAAAATTGATGCATTTTATCTTTATGAGGAATTGCACAAAATTAAAGAAATGCTTACGGCAACGCTGCATTTAAAAAAGATTCCATTAATTTTTCCTTCGCAGGAAGAGCTAGAGGCTCTAGGATTAATTAAAACAGACAAGTTGAAGCTTAGTTTAATCTTGTTAAGTTTAATTAGTAATGCAGTTAAATTCACAGAAAAAGGATATGTGAAGCTTTCTATTCACCGAACAAAAGAGCATTTCATTTTTGATGTTACTGATACAGGAATTGGTATACCTACAGACAAGTTTTCTTATATTTTTGAGCGCTTTACTAAACTAGAACCTTCCAATAAATATGCTAATCAATTTAAAGGAATAGGTACTGGTTTATATATTTCAAAGATTCAGGCGGAAAGCTTGGGGGGAAGTTTGATTGTGAAGAGTGAAGTCGGAAAAGGCTCTACCTTTACTCTAACTCTTCCGTCTTAGCTCAGATTATTATGCCAAGTCTTACAAAGCTCTAAAAAATTTATCGTTTTCTCAGGAGTCAAGGGTTTAAAAAAAGTTTCTTGCATTCCTGCACTAATATATTCTTTTGCATCCTCAGTCGAAAAATTAGCAGTAACTGCAATGATAGGAAGGCTTAAGTAAAAGGGATTTTCTAGCTCAAAGGCTCTAATTCTTTTACATACCTCAATCCCTTTCATAATGGGTAAACCAATGTCTAGATAGATACCATAAAAATCGTCATGACGTTGGGTAATTAATTCTATTGCTGCTTCGCCAGTGTCAGCATGTTCAACCTGCCATCCTAAGCGCTCGAAAAAGGCCTTGGCAATTTTAAAGCTGATGTAATCATCTTCTACAATTAATATTATATTGGAACTTTCTCTCTTCATTCTAATTCCTTATTGTCACACTAGACTCTGATATAATTTTAGTAAAACAAAACGAACTCATCTATGCTATTAATATTATCACCTAAGCGATAGGAGCTATTCTGAAATTATCGAATTCTTTTGTTAATATATTTTCTACACACCATAAAAGGAGGTTTTTTTTATGAGAAATTATGCTGCAGATTTGCCAGCACAAGAAAATTTATTCAATCTTGATGAATTTCCGCTTTTGGATGCTGATGAAGCGGCGAGGGCGATGGGTAGTAAGGATATTCTTTTGCAAATGTTGGATCTTATGCTGAACCAAGCAATGGTTGAAGATTTATCGCAGATGAAAGCGGCTCATGGTAATAATGATTGGGATAAAACACAGCAAATTGCTCATAAAATCAAAGGTGGGGCGGTTTATGTGGGGGCTGTTCGGATGAAGATGGCTTGCCAATATCTTGAGCGTTATTGGAAAACAGGACAGCGTGAGTTGTTGGAACAGCTTTATGAGCAAACACTTCGAGTTATTGATGATAGCCTTGATGAAATACGGCGTTGGTTGGCAAGTAACGAACTCTAAGTCATTACTGTCAGAATCTGTCATAGCTAGGGTCTAAGATCTTTTCTCTATTCTTAATGAAGGAGAAAATAATGTCTTATAACGAACCCAATTTAGTTGTACTTAACGGCTTTTTCGTTTCTGGTCTGAGTGTCCGCACAAAAAATACTGATGAATTTAATCCTGCGACCGCTAAATTACCCTCACTTTGGCAGCAATTTATGGCGAGTGAAATTGCCGAAAACGCAGTTAATTCCAAAATTTTTGGAGTGTATTCGGATTATGAATCAGATGCAGAGGGCTCCTATCAGGTTACGGCGGGAGTATCTTTAAACGATAGGACTAGAAAACCCGGCAACTCTAGCGTTGAAGTCAAACCTGGTGATTATCTGGTTTTTAAGGATCAGGGCGTTATGCCAGAGGTGGTCATTAAAATCTGGCAGAATATCTGGTCTTATTTTGCCGAGACGCAAGGTTATCAGCGTAATTTTATTTCCGACTTTGAGTTATACTCCGGCAGCGATGAGGTTGCGGTATACATTGGTGTAAATCGATGAGAGACTCTATCCTTGCAAAGTTGCTGGCTAGCTGATATACAAAGAGCTCCTATTCAGATTCAAGGAAATAAAATGTTAAGGAAAACAACTCTTTGTGCAGCTCTTGGTTTAATTTTCTCCTCTTCCTGCTTTTCCGGATTTTACCTCGGTGTTGGTGCCGGTCCTGAGGGTGCTAGCTTTAGTCAAAAAGCTCATGTTGTGCGTCCCGGTACCTTTGATGTCGTTGATAAAAACCATTTCTCTGGACTAGGCGGATTTGGTACTGTTTTCGGCGGCTATGGCTGGAAGTATAACCGTTACTATTTAGCTGGGGAGGTTAATGCCAATATTAGTTCAGTTGAGTACAAGCTCACAAACGATGAGTATGTCCATGGAACCACTTCCAAAACAACCTTTACAGTAAAAAATAGCGAAGGGGTGAGTCTGCTTCCCGGCTTTTTCTTGTCCAATGATACCTGGTTTTATGGCCGAATTGGTTATGCGAATGGTCATATAAAAATTCGGGAATCGGATCCAACAATACGTTCAGCATCAACCAATCGCGGCGGAATCCGTTATGGTCTGGGGGTGCGGCATAATTTAACGGAACGCTGGACCTTGATGATGGATTATAGCCAGATTAATTACGGTGGTATTAGAAGTTCCGTTTATGAACCCAATGGTGGCGTTCTAAAGAACACTAAGATTACAACCAATACAGCCCAGGTAGCCTTTGGGGTTATGTATAATTTCGATGTGCCCCAAAAAGTTTATGTGAAATAGTTGGGGTAGTTATTGTGACGAATAGTCATAGGATAAAAAGATGTTTGAAAAAATAGAGCCAGGAGTAAAAGCCCTGGCCTTTGATGTTGATAATACCTTGGTTAATCTGCGCGATGGCCTTTATGGTTCAATTCTCGATGCTGATCTATTAATTCCCATCCTAAGATTTGCCTCTCTTCTTAAGCTCCCTTTGGCTATTGATACTGCCCGCGATAAACGATTGGATGATGATATATCCGCAAATGGCGCTGTTTCTGTAAGCGATTTGCTCCATTTCATGAAGAAAAGAAAAATCTTTTTTTGCATTGATAAGCCAAGTTTAATTGTGAAGAGCGAGGATGTTAAAGAATTCCGTGCGGCCTTTATGAGTCAATATACGCCAATAGATAAGGAATGGGATCTGTATATAAGGGAGAAAAACCCTGATTTGCATATGATCTTGCAAAGAATTAACGAATTTAGATCGAGTGGCGAAAAGCTTAAGCCTGAGGATCTGCTTATTGTGGATGACTCAGAAGTGATTGTAACTCTGGCTAGGAAGGCTGGATTTAAAGCAATTTTAGTTCCACTTGATTTTTCACCCGGTGCTCGCGGTACCTCTTCAGTGGATTATTTATATGAACTGGCGAAACTTATCGGCTTGGCTGCCTATGCAGAGGGATTAGAGCAAGACTCTAAAAAATATGATTCCGAGCCAGAGGAAGCTGTTGCCATTGCCAAGCAATACCTGGAAGCTAAAAAAAATCGGAGTCAGGGTATTAGGCCGGAGACTTGTCTTGTTCATCAGGATTTACAAAATCTGGTTGAGCTTGTTGGCCAGAATCCCAAAAGCGCTTACCGCGTCTTGAAAAAATTTAAAGGGCGCAGTGGCTATAATCGAATGATCGACGAGCAAAGGGTTGTTGGTAATTCAACCTTAGTAGGAACGATGTTAGGTGTAGCGATTCTAAAGAATAACTATTTGATTCTACATAATTTGTTAAAATTAGGCGCCTCGTCAGAACAACCCTTTGATTTCGATAGTAATTATCGTACGGTTAGTCCTCTCGTAGCGGCAATATTAAATAACTGTGATTCCGATATTCTGCAAGCGTTGCTACAAACAAGGGCGAAGATTGATTCTGGAAATCTCAAAGAATCAATCTTGGAGCTAGCTCTTTCCCAATTTTGCAGAACTAAAAACTTGGACTTGGAGAGCTATAAACGTTTAGATGTTTTGGTTTTCCATATGCAGAGACGTTTAGGGATAGACGCTTATTTAGCAAACCTATGCCCTTTGTTTTCTCAGATTATTCAACAAAAAGATCCGGCGTTGTTGAATATTTTTTTAATGAATTTAATGACTGAGCATAAGCAAGCTCTACTTTCATTAGTAGCAGATGCGAGGGAGTTTAAAGGACTGATTCTTAATGCACCTAAGGCAGATGATGCGTTTAACAAGCAGTTCTTGTTGGATTTTTTCTTCCAAATCCCTTTGCAAAACATGAAGACTATTATTGAATTTCCCTTTAAAACTAAGAGCTTGTCAGCATCCAAAGATCGAGCAAAGGAAAGTGCAAGAGAAATCTTTTGTCGTCTGGTATATAGTTCCTTTCTTGTTGAAGGAGAGCAAAAATTTACCCTAATTAAACTCAAGCGAAAGGGTTCAGGCTTGTTCTTTAAGTCTAAAAGTGAGTCGTCCAAAGAGTCTGATTGCCAGGAAAAAGTTGAGCAATTGGTTATGTTCGCGCTCTACATTGAGAAATACTATGGGGCGACAGATACCGCAGAAAGCTTGATGCTTAATACGATGTATTCAAGCGCTATTCTAATTGTAAATCTTATTAATGAGAGCGGTTATTGCAAACATCTTTCATCAACTCAAAAGGCTACTTTCAAGGACTTATCTGTTTTTCTGACAAAACAGGGACAGGAGCCCGCTCTGCAACAGTCGCCAAAGAAAGCATCTGCTCAAGCTGGCCAGAGCAAGGCAAAATTATTTTCACCAGGGCTGGTTAAAATAATGGAGGAAGAAGGTCCTGCGCCGACAGGTGAATTTGCATATACAGGGTCAAGCTAGTCAATAATTTTTCTGTCAAGCCATTCAAAAACAAAGTGCTGTGTTGGCTCTGCTGCTTCATCGATGCTTTGCACACAGATAAAGGGGACATTCTTTTTTCTATCAGCCTTTGCTAATTTTGCTTGAATTTGCTCAAGGGAATGGCAGGCGCCATTGATAGTAATTACCTCGAGAGAATTATCAAAGACAACATTTTTTCTTTGGATTTCTAAGTGCTGCGCTAATGAAAAGGGCCAGTACTGTTTATGATCGCGCAGAGGATAACTCAGATTTTCAGACAAAAATTCAGGATGTTCGGAAAAATAACGTTCAAAGGTGGTTCGCATTGCAGGGTAGGGTGCATGGGGGAGATGGAAAAAATGCTTAGTGAAACCTGCTAATTTTGCGCTTTTTTCTTGTACGGCGCGGTGCAGATTTTCGGGGACCGCTGGTTGCTTTTCTTTAATGAAAGGTTTAGCAAGATTTTTCCAATAATTACGCCATTTTTTTTCTAATTGAACCTTCCAATCGCCGCGTAATACAAGCTTACTATCACGAAAAAAATCGTCTTGAGAGACCGGGCGGATAAGTGAGAAATCATCATTAAGATAGATAAAATGATTCGCCAGACCCTCAATGCGCCAGAGAGCGGTTTCTATCGATAAGCTGTTGAAGGTTGGCAGATGATTTTCGTAGCCTACAAAGATCTCTCGATGATCAATCAGTTTTAGCTTTTCTGCATCCTTAGTGCCTTGCAAACTTTTTATAATAGGCGGGATTTGGGTATCAGTTACAATATAAATTGTCCGGATCCAGGGAGCAAAACGTAATAAAGATTTAACGCAATACACCAGTTCGCCACGCTCATTAAAACGAGTTGGAGCAGCACCCTCAGACTTTTTGATGCCTAGTTTTGCACAGTAATTAGCTAGCTTTTTAGCATGTTCTACATCGCTTCCGTCAACCCAGGTTATCACTGCATCGACTGGTTCTTTGGTAGTCATATAAGGTTTTAATCCTTCATGTTTGATGTCTAAGAATAAGCGTAGTGCTGTAGGCTGGGCTGCTAAGCCCAATGGCACTTAAAATGCTGTGTAAAAAATGCTTTTTGTCTCCTCGCCACCGCGCGGTGGCGAGGAGAACCTTTGGCACATGGCCTGGAGCTCATTGGTCATTTTTTGTATGGCTTTCTAAGTGCCATTGGGCTTGTCAGCCCAGCCTACGCCCTGTCAATTTGCCAGCAGTGATAATAACAAAAGGTTCTACCTTATGGGAGAGGCCTCTATTTCAGCCCGCCTGAGACGAACATCGTTTCTCCTGTGATATAACCTGCATCTTCAGAGGCCAGAAATAAAACAGCAGCTGCTATCTCATCGACAGTACCTATGCGCCCCATAGGAGTACTGGCCTCTATCCAGCTGCGTGTATCACCCTCATTGAACCCTGCTGAGATGAGGCCTTCGGTTTCGATCATCCCGGGGTTTACTGCGTTAACACGAATCTTTCTTGCTGCAAGCTCTTTTGATAAAACCTTTGTGACTGCGTCAACAGCTGCTTTTGTTGCACTATAAACAGAAGATTGCGGTGGTGTTGCAGTGGAAACTAGAGAGCTGATATTGACGATGCTGCCTCCTTTCTCGTTGAAATGATTCAAGGCTTCTTTGGTAGTGAGGAGCAATCCCAATAAGTTTAGATCAAATTGCTTGTGAAAATGCTCGGCTGTTAGCTCTTCAATTGGAGAGAACTCATAGCGTCCTGCATTATTAACAAGCACATCTATGGAACCGAAAGCCTTTTGGGTTTCACTCACCAAATGTTTAATATCTGCCTCTTTGTAGAGGTCTCCATGTATAGCGACTGCTTTACCATTGTTTTGAGTAATTGCTGCAACCAGGCGATCAGCTGCGTCCTTGCTTGAACTGTAATTCACAACCACTGATGCACCCTCTGCTGCCAGATGCTTTGCGATAGCAGCCCCGATTCCTTTGGAGGCGCCGGTAACAATAGCGACCTTTCCTGCAAATTTTTTAGTCATCATTATATCCTTATAAAAATTTTTAGTGGGACGTTAAAAGTATATACCCAAGAACATTGCTTTGTTGTGGTAATAGATCCCCTCCCTTCCGCCATCCTGAGCGTAGCGAAGGATCTCCTGAATGTGGCACTGTGCTAATCCCGGAGATCCTTCGCTACGCTCAGGATGGCGGAAGGGGGGAACCTATTACTAGTTGTGCTCCATTAAGTGTTTTAAGCTCTTAGATAATAAATTTGCCCAATAGTCCAGGAAGCTTGGAGCGTTGACCAAAGCTTGATTAGTTTCAATTTCAATGCCCGCATAGTCCTTGTCGCTAAATGCTTTCCTTAATGCTGTAGTGAAGCCATCACTAATGCCGCGATAAGGATAATTCAAGCGAACTTGCAGGGGCTCTCTGGCGTCTTGTCTAAGTTGCTGCTGCCACTGGCGAGCAATCGTTTTCTCAATACTGCGTTTGGGATCATAGAGCAAACCTAGATCAGCTTTGCGTGTGACGCCATTCATAATAGGTGTAAAACTGTGTACGGAGATATGAAGCACTTGTTTACCCTGTTGAATATGTTTTCTGATATTTTTCTCGACTTGTTGGCGAAAGGGCAAATAGTATTTTTCTATGAGTTGATTTTTTTCTTCTTGAGAAAGGGGGGCTGTAACCTCCGAAAAGCATTGGCGATTTGCCAGGCTACGGTTGCAATCAATTAATAAGCGCGTGGTCTCAGCTTGCACAAAATCACAGTTGAAATATTTACTCATCCCGCTGGCGATAGACAAGGCACCAAAATCAATCCCGCGATGTGTTTGCAGCAAATCCTGATAGGGAGCAAAAAGCGCTTGGTAGTTCTCAGGAACGGTATTCACTGCATGTTCACAACTTAAAACAAGTTCAATTGTTTTCATGATGGATTAAATAATTGGTTGTTGAGGAGGCAATGACTTAGTTGCCGATAAACGCGGCTTAAGGTTTGCTTGGAATAGTCATTGCCACAGGCGCGTAACAGCCGTTCACTTAGGTTGCCCTGACTTAGAATATATTCCAAAGCGCGTTGGCTGGTATTGTCCAGGTCAGCGCTGACACGTTCAATCAACTGCGACCATAACTCAGCGCCGGTCATTTTACGCTTAGGTAACTGCCATTGTGCCGATAATTCTGCATCGTCCACAGTCAGTGCTAAGCCGTCTTTTAATGCCTGGTCATAAACTGCTCGCAAGCGATTACTATCGCAAGGTTTTTCCAGATAGTAGTGAGAATTAGTTTGCCAGTGTTTTAAGATTGCATGTATAGCAAGGGCTATAGCGATATCTGCTTGTACGCATTCCTGTGAATCCAAAATGCGTATTTCGATTGCCTTATAATCAAATTTGGGAATAGCTGCTCTGGAGTTAAGCCATTCATATTGCAAGATTCCCTCAGGATCATAGGGTTTAATATCCTCATACATCGGTTTTAAGATCTCTTGCTGGTACTGCGCTTCCGATTGGATAAATTCAGGAATGATATTCCCGCTAATAGAAGGAATGCGCTGTTGGTTTTTACCATAAAAATAAAGGCGTGAATCTTTTAGCCCGGTTTTTTGACCATCAAGGAAGGGGGTTGATGCTGCCAGAGCCGGTAATAAAGGCAGTATCAGCCGGATTGCATTATGAAGCTGGTTAAATTCATTATCATTCGCAAAGGGTAGATTGACGTGCATACTTTGCAAATTCGCCCAGCCGTGCCCTTCACAATTAAAAATAGAGTCATATTGGCGATAAATAGCCATGTTGCCATGCGGCCAGCGTTTAGTTTCGGTTAAGGGGTCCATCCAAGGATGAGCGCCAGTGGGCAATAGTTGCAGGTTATATTGCTTAAGCAAGGGCTGCAGTTTTTCGATGGTTTGTTGAAATTGCTCGGCAATAGGTGCCTTCGGTGGCTTAGGTCCATTGTTTTTCAATTCAAGGACATGCATGACCAATTCATTAGAGGCAGAAATCTCTCCGAGTTCAACCTCGTTGGTTTGCTCGCCTGCTAAAGCTTTGAGGAGCAGATCGCTCTTGGGTTGTATATTCAGGCTGTCTCTATCAACAAGCATGTATTCAATTTCAATGCCCAGTACAGAAAAAAGAGAATAATCAGACATAACCATGCTTCCTGCGAATTCGTTGTAAAAAGACAGTCATCACTTGTTCATAAAGCGACTCACCAAGAATTTGATCTTCGACGCCAAAATCAATGTTGGGATTGTCATTGACTTCAATAACATAATGTTTATCACCGTGGCTTTTAATATCAACGCCATAGAGGCTATCACCAATTAATCGAGTGCTTTTTAAAGCGGTTTTGATGACGCCTTCTGGTACTGCGTGAAGGGGCATAGTTTCATGATCTCCCTCAACTATTTTTTCATTCATGGCATCCCAGTTATAAATTTGCCAATGATTTTCTGCCATGAAATAGCGGCAGGCAAAAATGGGTTTATTGTCTAAAACACCAATACGCCAGTCATATTCTGTGGGGATAAAGGGTTGAATCAACACCAAATCGGAGATTTTAAAGAATTGCGTCAATGATTTTTGTAAGGCTTTTTCATCTTCAAGTTTGATGACACCATGAGAAAAAGCAGAGTCAGGCCGCTTCAATACACAAGGAAATTCAATCTCAGGAATCACTTTGTCATATTTACTGATAAAGGTAGTTGGTGGTGTCAAAATCTGGTGGCTGCGCATTAGCTCAGCTAAATAAACCTTATTACTACATTTAACAATGGATTGTGGATCATCTATGACCACAAGATTTTCTTGTTCAGCACGCCTTGCCATGCGATAGGTGTAATGATTGACAGAGGTTGTGGCGCGAATAAAGAGAGCATCATATTCTGCAATGGACTTGCTATCGGTTCTCTCTATAAAGTCAACATTCAATCCCATCGACTCACCAATATCAGCGAAGATATCGAGGGCCTTTTTATTCGAAGGCGCATTAGGTTCTGCAGGATCAACAAGAATTGCCAGATCATGAAAGCGCTGCTTTTTGCGCCAGTGATGAAAGCGCTTTTTCGATAAATAGCTTTCTGCTGCTTCTTGCAAGAATTCAATATGGTGTGCGGGAATATCTTCAAAGGATAATATTTTTAACTCTTTGATGCGCCATTGTTTTTTCTTTTCAAAGCTAAACCTTAGCAGGGGAAGTGGAAAGAGTCCATGTAGCTTCTTAGCAAGAGTTGCGTGGCGTTTAGCCATGTTTTGACCAAAATAAAGGCTGAGAATGAATTCATCTGTTTTGATGTCATGTAAGCTATGCTGAATTTCATCATCCACATCTTGTGAAATAAACTTGGATAAACTACTGCTTAAGACATCCTGAATGCTATCAACAGAAGGAATTATTCTGTGATCACGTGCTTGGGCAAGCAGGGAGACATAATAGCCAATCGTTTGATGGTTATAAGATCGACAGAGATTAATCACTCTCAGGGATCCACACTGGTGGTATTCTTCTTTAGATAAGTAGTTGGTGGCGTTCACTATATTGGCTAGTGGGCTTAGAAAATTCCAGTTAGTTGTGTCATCCGTTACTATAATTGTTTGCATTAAAGGCTCTTTTAGGTTGAATTATCAGTAAATTGGCATCATAAGTTAAGACGCCAAGCAAAATAGCATTAATTAAACGATTAGAACTTACCTTGTAATAATTGTTACGTGAAATTGGGTTCGCCCAGTGAGGATCAGCCACAACCACATGTTTTTTTGAATCATCATAACCGCAGAGTACAACAAAATGACCGCAAGGTGTACCTCGAATGTCATCAAAAACAGCCTTACCCTCGTCAAAGCGTTCTCGGGCAGAGCGATAAAGATAGGTAGCGCTTAGGCCGGTCAGTATTGGGATCTTCTGGGCAAAATATTTTTTCAGGAGGGCCACGGTTAAGATGTGAAAGCGTACTTGTCCCCCTAGTTTTATAAAATCCAGATAAGCATTGCTAGCCTGGTGTAAATTCGCATCGGTTTTATGTTGCATCTGGGCGATTAATTTACCAGAAAGATTAGATCCACAAGACTCGCCATGTTCAATATCAAACCAAGTGGGGTCAAAAATACTGACATTGTTAACATAAATAGTCGCAGAGAAATCGCGCTCTAGCGCATGCTTTCCTAACAAGGCAGCAAGAGTGCCTCCCGAGTGAGAACGCTCTACGCTTTTAATGACTTCTTCAAGCTCAATATTCAAACCATAGTATCTATAAAGTGCATGTAGACTGGTAGGACCACAACTCTCGTCATCTGGCTGGGTATGGATAGTTAAATCAATCATTTGGCTTAACTCGCTATCAAAAAAAATAGGGGTATTCTTTTATTAAACGTTAGACCGCGAGGTTGGCTTTGTCAATCATTCATTTTTTAATGCAAATGGGCAATAAATCTTAAAGAAGTTGTGAGCATTCCGATGATTAAAATAAGGGAGGCAATTGCAAGAGAAGATCTATTATTTCTCGGTGGATTTATTTCGTTTTTTCCAGAAAGAAGTTGTTGTTTTGCACAGAGGTAATTGAATAAAATTAATCCATAAAAAGGGCAGGATGCGGAGAAAAATTTCTCAGGAAAACCATGTAATTGCCTACTCATAATATAGTCTTGTGGGGCATTAATAAAAAATAAAACAACAAGCCAAATAAGTATGTCACTGTTGAAATGACGTTTGGATTTCTCTGTGGTTATACCGGTTAAAACTAGAGGAAAAATCAAGAGCGGAAAATAGTAAAGCCAGCCGAAAGGGCTCATCAGGAGCATCATTGTTAAAGTCAGGCAAAAGGGCTGATGATTTATTTGTCCAGATTGTTGAGCCCCTAATTTCTTTAAGTACCAGATTAAGGCAGTAAAAAGTAGGATGAGATAGATAATTTCTAACTGAATTAAATGCTTCTTTGTATTATGAATATTGATAAATAATCGATAGATATAGCCGAAAATAGAAGCATTCCAGTTATCGCCATACCAAAACACCTGAGACATCATTTCCATATATTGAAGGTAGATAGATTGACCATAGAGTAAATAGGGGATAAGGCAGGCTGCAATTGTTGTTGCTAGCATAGCAAAAAACACCTTTAGCCTGCCCTGCTTTATAACGAAAAAAAATAACAATGCAGGAAAAAATTTAAAAGAAATAATGAGGCCCCAACATAAGCCTACAGTAAGATGTCTTTCTGTAAGATAAAAATGATAGCCAAGCATGATAAAAAAAAGTAAAAAGGCGCCAAATTGAATCGTTGATATGTTCATCATTGTTGAAAATAAGGATAGATAAAAGAGATATAAAACAGGCCAGTATTTTCTTAGATCGTTGCTTGCTATGGCGTAATAAAAGGCGAGGCCAGCGCCAAATAAACCTAAAATAAAACTAAGGAAAACCCATATTTTTAGCGCTGTATAATAGGAGAATTTTGCTAAGGGGCTAAACAGAACTAAAACAATGGGAGGGTTTAAATTGGGCGATAATTTTTGAGGTGTAGGCAAGAAGCTACTAACTAATTGTGTATAGGGAGTCTTATTTTCAGCAAGGTTTACAAGGGCTGCGTAAAAGGAAGTAAAATCCTTTATTGGTGGTGAAATCACAGTGAAGTAGGTGAGCAAAAAATAGGTAATAATGAAGATTAAACTGAAAAACAGGCCAAGGATTGTTTTGCTCATCGTTTAGGATTGCCCAAGTAGTGGATACAAGTCTTTCAAGTTATAACTCCCTGCACCCCCCATCGATAAACGAATCAAAAAGCTATTGAGTGGAGCTGCTATACCGAAGGCAAGAGAGGCAAGATTTATCAGTAGAAATCTGCGTTTATCTTCATTTTGAAGCATTAGGCTGATATTAGGTTCATTTTGACCTGGCAAATTTCGTTTGCAACAAACGAGAATAACTAGTATAGCCAAACCATAAAATGAGAATGAATAGAGGCCTATCTTCTGCGTAAAATTCTGCATTTGTCTGCCCAAGATATAGCCCTGTGGAAAGTTAAGAAGAAGAAAACATGCCGTCCAGGCTATGAGTGGAATAAGCGTTTTATAATTTCTGTTAAAAGTAGCAATGCCGGTCAGCATCAGCGGAAAAACTATTAAGGGAAAATAATAAAGCCAGCCAAAAGGACTCAAAAAGATCATCATCGCTAGTGTAAGGCAGAAGGGTTGATAGTTAACTTGGTTTTTTTCTCCTCTTATCTCCTTTGGACCCATGGCATAGAGATAACAGGGAAGTAAAATCGCAAAAGAAATGAGGTAGCCTATATAAACCGGCACAACATTTTGACCCGGATGTTTTAAATCAAGATATAGGCGAAAAATATAACCGTATATCGAAGCATTCCAACTGTCACCATACCAATAGATAACAGACATCATCGTGAGATATTGCTTATAAATCGTAGGACCATGGAAAAGCAGAGGGATTAATAATGCGCAAAGAAATACGCCAAGCGTAATAAAAAATACTTTGTAACGCCTCTGTTTTAACATAAAGAAAAATAACAGAGCAGGGAAGAGTTTCAGCGAAATAATGAAGCCCCAACATATCCCAGCAATATAGTCGTTTTGGCGCAAATAATAATGATAACCAAGCATCACCGCAAAGAGCAGGAGAGAGCCTACTTGAACGATAGATATGTCCATTAAAATCGGAAAAAATCCAAAATAAATACAATATAAAGACAAACCATATTTTTGACGGAATTTTTCTGAAAAAATATGCATGAACATAAGGCGGATACCAATAAATCCTAAGCTAATCGAAATAAGTGACCATATGATTATCGCTGTACGATATTCAAAAAAACCCAGAGGGTAAAAAACGTAGAGAAAAATTGGGGGGTTTAAATTAGCGGGTAAGGTTTTAGAGAGTGGATAAGGGTTAAAGCCTAAACTAAGTGCTTTGATAGAAATATAGAAGGGAGTGAAATCAATGGTTCGCTCGAGATTAAAAATCAAAAATAGAACTACAGCATAAACAAAAATAAGAGCGCCAGGAATTACAAAGCGAAATGTTTTTTTATTATTCATTCTCTATCTTAGTCAGAACCTTAATGGATAACTCGAGAGTAAAATCAGCAACCTCTTCTGGATTGTCAGGATAGTTCACAAAGGCTTTAATTTTAATAGGCTTATTAATGCGTTCTCCAGTTTTCTGCGATTCATCAAGCATTGCCTTTACTACATCGCCCATTTCGGAAACAAAATAAACATCTGATTCAGGGCGTCGAATAAATTGTGCTTGAAATGATTTAAAAACGACAGAGGCCTTCAGCTTAGCGCGATCAGCATGATAGAAACTGTGCAGGCCGCCGGCCAAATCTGCACCTACTGCAAGGGCACCAAAATACATTGAATTCAAGTGGTTTTTACTACGCCGACTAAGAGGTAGTTTGGCGACAATGTGTTTATCGTCAAGTTGAATCAGCTTAGGTCTTAAATGGCCTATTAATGGCACCTTAAAGTGGCCAAAGGACCAAAGAAAAAACTTAAAGCGAGTCAGGGGGCTCATGTAACATCCTTATTAACCTGCAAATTTGAAACAATCTTTTTTACACCTTGTACCGCATTGACCCGTTTGATTATAGCGATAATAGACTTACCGGTTTTAACCTTGCCCGAAAGCGTTACGGTGCCATTGTTTGTAGTTGCATTGATACCGACGATGGGAATAGATTCATCATCAAAGACCTTAGCTTTTAAAACCGCCGCCTCAACCTTTGCTGTAATATAGGTGTCGGTTAGAGCAGTATTGACTTGTTTAATTGCTAAATCATCCGTTTCTACGGCTTTTACTCCTACGGTTTGTTTCGCCAGAGTTAAGGCATCAACGAAGGCTTGCTTGTTATTGACATTGCCCTTAAGTGTAACAACACCGTTATTGGTTGATACACGGATTTTGAGTGGATTAAGTGCCGTATTTTTAGTGAATTTTGCTGTAATTTTAGTGGTTATTACTGAATCACTAATATTTTTCTCAATTTCTTTCAGATTGTTTTCCGCGTGCGCTAAACCGATACTGAAAAGGAGGATTGAACTAATCAGAAAATTTATAAAGGAACGCATCATCATGACTTGTTGGTAACTGTCGCAGGAGTATAGCACATTAGCTAAAAGTTGTTTAATCCACTATAATCGACCATTTCTCTAGTATGACTCATAATGCATTCCATCAGTATCCGCGGTGCAAGAACCCATAATCTCAAGAATATCGACGTGGAATTGCCACGTAATCAATTAATCGTTATTACAGGCCTTTCAGGTTCTGGAAAATCTTCCCTAGCCTTTGACACCCTCTATGCTGAGGGACAACGACGTTATGTTGAGTCGCTCTCCGCCTATGCCCGGCAATTTTTATCGATGATGGAGAAGCCGGATGTTGATTCAATAGAAGGCTTGTCACCGGCTATCTCCATTGAGCAAAAGGCGACCTCACATAACCCGCGCTCGACAGTTGGCACTATTACCGAAATTTATGATTATTTGCGTCTGCTTTTTGCTCGTGTCGGTGAACCACGCTGTCCTATCCATGGCGTGAGCTTGCATGCGCAGACGATCAGTCAAATGGTTGATCAGGTTTTGACCCTGCCAGAAGGTTCCAAAGCGATGATTCTGGCTCCCGTAGTTCGTGAACGCAAGGGAGAGCATGTGCAGTTACTACAACAGTTGCAGGCTCAGGGCTATGTTAGGGCGCGAATTGATGGTGAAATCTATGAATTAGACGATCCGCCAAAATTGTCCTTACGGCAAAAACATACGATTGAGGTTGTTGTCGATCGTTTCAAGGTAAGAGACGATTTAACCCAGCGTCTAAGTGAATCCTTTGAAAATGCGCTGAACCGTGCTGAGGGTTTGGCGGTTATTGCCTCGGTTGATGGTGAATTTCCTGAGCTTGTTTTTTCTTCAAAATTTGCCTGCCCGGAATGTGGCTACAGTTTAAGTGAATTAGAACCGCGGCTTTTTTCCTTTAATAATCCGATGGGTGCTTGCCCTTCCTGTGATGGCTTGGGTGTTGACCAATATTTTGATCCTGAGCGCGTAGTACATGATGTAACCCTTAGTTTAGCTGAAGGTGCGATTCGTGGTTGGGACAAGAAAACGACCTATTATTACCCCATGTTGGAGTCCTTGGCGCGGCATTATGACTTTGATATTGAGCAAGCCTTTTGCGATCTACCCGAAAAAATGCGCGAGGTTGTGCTCTATGGTAGTGGCAAAGAGGTGATTGAATTTAATTATCAACGGTCACATGGCGATTACATGGTCAGAACGCATGTTTTTGAGGGGATCATTCCCAATATGCAGCGTCGCTACCATGAGTCTGATTCAACGATGATCCGCGAAGAATTAGCGAAATATCTATCCTCCCGCCCCTGCCAATCCTGTAAGGGCGCGCGTTTACGTGAGGAGGCGCGTCATGTCTTTGTTGATGATAAAAATTTGCCAGAGATTAGCGCCTATTCTATAGAAAAGGCCTATGAATTTTTCAGATGCCTGGAGTTAACAGGCTATCGTGGTGAAATTGCAGCAAAAATTAATAAAGAAATTACCGAACGCTTAGGCTTTTTAGTCAACGTGGGCTTGGACTATCTGTCTTTAGCTCGCAGTGCTGAGACCTTGTCTGGAGGAGAAGCTCAACGTATTCGCCTGGCAAGTCAAATTGGTTCAGGCCTGGTTGGTGTGATGTATATTCTTGATGAACCTTCTATCGGTTTGCATCAGCGTGATAATGATCGCCTATTAAAAACCTTGCTGCATTTACGGGATTTGGGTAATACCGTTATTGTTGTGGAGCATGATGAGGATGCCATTCGTTCGGCTGATTATGTGCTTGATGTAGGGCCTGGTGCCGGGGTGCATGGTGGTAAAATTGTTGCCTCTGGAACACCAAATGAGATTATGGCTAATTCAGAGTCATTGACTGGGCAATATCTTGCGGGTACTCAGGCTATTGCAGTGCCTGCTGAGCGCACTGCAATTGATAAGGCAAAGATGATTCATATGACGGGAGTGTCTTGCAATAACCTGGAGAATATTAGCGTTAGTATTCCACTAGGCTTGATAACCTGCGTGACTGGTGTCTCAGGTTCAGGCAAATCAAGTTTAATTAACGATACCTTATACCCAATTGCAGCGAATAAATTAAACCGTGCTAACCTTCTCACGATAGGAGCACTCAAAGAAATTAAAGGGTTGGAGCTTTGCGACAAGGTTATTGATATCGATCAAAGCCCAATTGGCCGCACGCCACGTTCTAATCCGGCAACCTATACCGGGATTTTTACTCCCATTCGTGAACTCTTTTCTGGTACGCCAGAAGCAAGGGCTCGAGGTTATCAACCCGGGCGTTTTAGCTTTAACGTACGTGGCGGGCGTTGTGAAGCATGCCAAGGCGATGGCCTAATCAAGGTTGAAATGCATTTTCTACCTGATATCTATGTCTCTTGCGATGTTTGCAAGGGCAAACGCTACAATCGGGAAACCTTGGAAATTCAATACAAGGGAAAAAATATCCATGAGATCCTTGATCTAACAGTTGAAGACGCCAGAACTTTTTTTGATGCTATTCCCGTTTTAGCGAGAAAATGTCAGACCCTGATCGATGTTGGCCTGTCCTATATTCGTTTAGGACAAAGCGCAACCACCTTATCCGGCGGGGAGGCGCAACGGATTAAACTGGCGCGTGAGTTATCAAAACGAGATACCGGAAATACCCTCTATATTTTGGATGAGCCCACAACTGGTTTACATTTCCACGACACTAAGCAGCTTTTATCGGTCTTATTCCGTTTACGTGAACAGGGCAATACAGTGGTCATTATTGAGCATAACCTGGATGTAATAAAAACCGCTGACTGGATTATTGATTTGGGTCCTGAAGGTGGTTCGAAAGGCGGACAAATTATTGCAACAGGAACACCTGAGGGGGTTGCCAAAGTTAAGGGTTCATATACTGGACAGTTTTTGCGCCCTTTACTGAAGAAATCGTAGCCTGCCATCTTCACACCGCTTGTCAGTAATCGGGCACCGCAACCCCTCATCCGCCCTTCGGGCACCTTCTCCCCTGAGGAGCGAAGGGAAACATCGAGTCGTTCCTTCTCCCTTTTAGGGAGAAGGTGCCCGGAGGGCGGATGAGGGTTTGGATATTGGAAGTTCTTTAGGAAGCTGGGGCTGCTCAGGATGATGTATTATCCAGGCTGCTCACCCACCAATGGATTCTTATAGCGCTTCAAATACGATTTAGCATAAGAATGAGACGCATAATCCGTAAGATGTGTTAGATCACGAAATACAGGAACCCCATTGATATCTACCTTACATACTCCCTTTATACATTGAACCTTCCTCGGATCAATAATAATCAGTTGGCTATATTTCTTTTGCATTTCTGCAAATAGCTGGTCAAACCATTCGTCTCTCTTTGGGTCAAAGTTAAAATCACATTGCTCGGGTTTGTAAGCCACTCGCCGTTTTATATGCTTAAAAAAGCAATCATGGGGATTATCATCAAGCGAGGGCAAGGCTATCGATTTGATGAATACAGGACGGGCGCCAGAGTCAATGATGAGTTGCAAAGCCTGATCAACCGCTTTCTCAATGCGTTCCTTTGATAGTTCCACCGAACGTTCATCATCGACATTATTGATAATCTTAGGTGCCAGGTAACCAGCCCAGTTTTGTCCAATGATGACAAAGTCGTAATGATTCTCCTTAATCATTTTGTAGTAAAGCGAGTTTTGATCATAACAGCTTTGATAAACCCCATTGAGACCTTCTAGCCAGTCATATTGTGCTATGCCAGGTAAAGCTAAACAGCCGGCTGTTGAATGGGCTAAAACAGAAAGGTTCGCATCTTTAGCAAAGGAATCCATAAATTGCCAGTGATGATTTGAAAAGGAGTCGCCAATCATGAAACCTTTGCGACTATCAGAGTTATTGGCACCCAATAGGCAGTCGTTTCTAATTTCAGTATTCGCTTTCTCAAGATTACGCAAGCAATAGGGTCTAAGGCTTGTAGAGTATTTATTTAGAAGCGTGTAGATCCTTGTTGTGTCTTCAAAGCGTTGAGGATAGCCCTGGTATTTTTTAATTTCATAGTCACTGAAATGAAAAAGTAGCGCAGGTAAAAGCAATAAAGAGGCAAAGGTATAAACAAATCTAGTGTTATTTAATTTGCGTGCAGGCTTTTCAATAAATCGCCAGGATAGATAAGCTGTAATGATTATCAAGACAAAGGCAAGGATTAACACTGTCGAAGTTTCCTCGAAATTGAGGTAACGAATCGTTACAAAAACAGGCCAGTGCCAGATGTACAAGGAATAAGAGAGTAAGCCTATGAATACGATTGGCTTCAGTGAAAGTAAATAGACACTGAGTGGTTGCGAATCATACTCTCCTGAGCGGATAAGGATTGCTACTGCTATACATAGACCCAGGGTATACCAGTTAGGAAAACCAAGGCTGATATTCGACAATCTTGCCACATAAAATAGACTGAGCAGGGCTGCAATACTCACCAGATTGACCAGGTACTTGTTCCAATTAATACGTCTGGGTGCCAGTGCAGTACAAGAGCCGATAAAAAACTCAAAAATACGACTTAAAAACAGGTAATAGGTTTTCTCCGGCATAATGGCTGAATAATGCAGAGATAGGGCAAACAATGCAGCGGTGAGTAGATAAATAACCTTCGAGATGTATCGATTGCCAACAAGACGATGTAGCAGATAAATGACAATAGGCAGGATTAAATAGCATTGCCACTCTATGGATAGTGACCAAGTGTGTAAGAGGGGCAAAAAATCAGCTTTTTCGGAAAAATAACCCTTCGTTACTCGTTCAAAATACTGGTTAGAAAGGAAAAGGGAGGTTTTGCGCGCGCTCTTACCAAAACTAACTAAGTCTTCGGGGATGTAAAAAAGCAGGGTCAGCAGAGTCGTTACCACAATCAGGCAAATAAAAAGAGGCTGTAAGCGCCAAAGCCTGCGATTATAAAACTCAACAAAGGAAAAACTGTTATTTTGTAGGGATTTATGAATAATTCCTGTAATCAAAAAACCTGAAATAACGAAGAAAATATCAACACCGATGAAGCCAGAGGGAAATAAAGTCAAGCCAGCATGGAATACCAGTACAAATAAAATAGCAATGGCTCTTAGCCCGTCAACATGTGGACGATATTTCATCCTTCACTTTCCTCTGCAACAAAAAAATTTTCGCGATTATACCGTAAAAGGTATTTTTTTATAATTCGTTGGTGTTGATTTTTTGTTCAACTCTATCAGGGTGGGGGCTCGTGGGATTTTTACTCCTGATCCCGTCATCCTGAGCACAGGTAGTATAACTGCCATGCGGGCTCTAAATACGTACGTCATGTCGAGCGTAGAGAGACATCTCCTGAATGTGGCATAGTGCTAATCACGGAGATCCCTCATTACGTTCGGGATGACGGGATTAGGTGAAGTGGAACACTCAAAATCCCGCGGCTTGACCGCGGGATCTAGTGCTGCCTGATTAAGAACTATAGGGCAGAACAATAACAGTTGTTCCTACATCGATGAAATTATCATGCAACCATTTTGCGGCACCCGGTAGAACGCGGATACAGCCATGACTGCTATTGTAGGTTGGGACTTCATAAGCGGCGTGGATTGCATAACCTTGGTAGAAGTGCATGCAATAAGGCATCTTCGCCCCACCTTCTGTACCATCTGCTCTGATTGGGTATTCATGCGATGTACAATCTGGGCCTTTCTTATCGAAAACAGCATAGGTTCCAGTCACTGTACGGCAACCCTGGTGTATATCTTTGCAGTAATCCATACCACCAGAGGCACTACCGGTCATTACGCGGTGGCCTTGGGCATCATAGGCAGCCCAGGCTCCAGCCTTGGGATCAAAGATAAAAAGTTTTTTGCCAGTTGCTTCCCGTTGCATAGGGAACACTGATTGGCCGCGGGTATCATCTTGGTATTGTACGGTGTAATGTGGATAACCGGCATCATCAGTGACCATATCCATATTTTCGTGAGTTGCACAAGATGCAAGTAAAGCAGCGCCTAACAGCGGTAAAAATTTTAATTTTTTCATAATCTACTTCTTAAAGCTCGTTATCACATTACTTTGTTGCTGCATCTCCCCTAGCTAACCAGGGGAGAGCAAAAATCAAAGCGCCTTCATAAACTCAGTTAGATCTTGTTTTTCTTGTTCATTGAGTTTCAGCTCCAAAACAAGATTAAAGAATTCTACAGTATCAGCTAGGGTTAGCAAGCGGCCATCATGCAGGTAAGGGGGAGAATCCTTGATGCCGCGAAGAGGGAAGGTTTTTATCGGTCCATCACCCACTGCCTTCATACCATTAATCAATTGAGGCTTATAGAAACGTTCTGTTTGCAAATTGTGCATCGTGTTATCAGTATAATAAGGTGGTGTATGGCAGGTTGAACATTGTGCCTTACCGAAAAATAAGTCCTGGCCGCGTAATTCAGCAGGAGTTGCTTTGCTGCGATCCAGTTTGCCATCCCATTTCAGTTTGGGTGCTGGAGGGAAATCAAGAATCTCTTGAAACTCCGCCATGAAATGCACCTGGCTACCGCGCTCCAGTATATTGACTCCCTTTTTGGTGGCAATAACCGGGTCACCATCAAAATAAGCTGCTCTTTGCTCAAATTCAGTAAAGTCCTCGATACTCTTCAGCGCACGCTGTGAACCGAATAAACGTTGAATATTCACACCGCGCAGAGTTGGGGTGTTAATACGATGGCGGAATTCCTGCGGACGAATATCGCCTACTAAATGCGTTGCCTTGTTAGTATGGCCGTTTGCATGGCAGTCTAAACAAGCGACACCGCGGCTAGGCGCAACCGTACGGCGATCCGTAGTTTGGTTATATTGCTGCTGTGGGAAGGGGGTGACTAATAAGCGCAGACCTTCCAATTGTTTAGGATTTAATATGCCATTGAATAAGTCATAATAATTTTCGATGGTAACCAGTTTTCCCTGAGAAACATCGCCGAGATCTGGACGGGTAGTCAGATAAATAGGCGCCGGATAGGGTGGGAGGAAATGATCAGGAATATCAAAATCGAGGTCAAAACGGGTTAGATCGCGATTTTCCTGTTTATTAATCTCATCGATAGCAAATTTAGGAAACAGCATGCCACCTTCTGCATGGTTAGGGTGGGGTAGCGGGAGAAAGCCCTGCGGAAATAATCCTTTTTCTTTAATCTGCTCAGCGGTCATTTTTGCTAGGCTATTCCAGTCAGTACCCGACGGCAACTTAACGCGCACCCCTTCCTGAATTGGTTTACCATTCGACATGGTCGCATCTTTTGATGGCTTGTTGCTCAGATCATAACGCTGATTAAGCAGCTCTTTCTGTTTGTCGTTAATCGCTTGCTTTTGCCCTGACATCCTCTGCATGACAGTTTGGAAACTTTCTTTCTCAACGACAGGCATGTAACTTGATGGGGGTGGGTTATCATCAGCAAAACAGGGGGATGAGGCACAAAACGAAAATAGAGCTAACCCTAAGGTTTTTTTTAACATGGGAAAATCCGTTTACTTATGTGATCGTCCTAAATCATAAAATAGTTGCTATCTCATTTCAACAAGGGGGGAAGCTAACCTGAGCCTTTAAACCACCCTGTACACGATTGGTCAGGCTGATTTTTCCTTGATGAAGCTGAATGATTTCCCGGGCGATTGTAAGGCCTAAGCCCGTGCCGCCGGTTTCTCTGGAGCGAGAGCTTTCGCCGCGATAAAAGGGGGTGAAAACTTGCTCGAGTTCTGATTCCCGCAATCCCGCGCCATTATCTTCGATGGAAATTTCAATTTGTTCTTTGGTTTTTTCAATGGTAACTAAAGCCTGATTACCGTAAAAAAGAGCGTTATTGATCAGATTGGAAAATGCGCGTTTGAGTAAGTTAACAGAGCCAGAGTAAATTAATTTCTCCGCATTTGAATTAAATTTAACATCAAGATTTAAATCAGCCGCATCTTCACAGAGTGATTGCAACATAGCAACCAAATCAAAGCGTTGCATTTTTTCATCATGAGCATCCTTAAAATAATCCAGGGTTTCACGAATCATCATTTCCATGTCATTAATATCATTCATCATTTTTGCGAAATGTGGGTTATCACTTAGATATTCCATACGTAGTTTTAAACGAGTCAAAGGTGTACGCAAATCATGGGAAATTGCTGTGACAACCTGCGTTCTATTTTGTAAAAGTTTAGACATTCTTGCTTGCAGGGTATTAATCTGAGTTAAAAGCATTTTCTGATCAACACTTCCCGTTACTGGCATAGGTAGCCAATTTTCCTGGCTTTCACTGTAAATAAGACTTTGACTCAAGGTCTGTATCGGCTGATTTAAATTTTTAACCGCCCAGTAATTGATTAAAAATAACGCGAAGAGCAGACCTAAAAGAGCCGTTGTTAGGGCTGCATTAAGGCTAGTATGATCGTGTTGCGGGGGAAGCAGGCTGAAATTGAGCCAGGAGTTTTGTTTAATAAACACAGAAAGTTCGACTTGTTTATGTTGTTTGATCAAGTCAAAGACAATGGGGGCTTTTAAATTTAATAAGGCATTATCAGGATAGAGTGGGCTTGCTGACAGGGTCATCTTCGACCAGGGGATGGTTTGTTTTTGTAATAAGCCTGGCCATTTGCTTGGGGGTTGCGATTGTAAACGATGAACCAGTTTGATGATTGAATGCACGGTCTTGGGCGGAACAACAGGTTTTAGGGCTGCAAAGAGAAAGTATTGGGTGAGAACTATGCAGGCAACTAAAAGCAAGAGATTGCCAGTAATGAGCAAAGCATAAGTCTTGCGTGCTGAGGCTGTTAATTTATTCATGAGTTCACTTGAGTTTTTAGCTGATAGCCACCACCGCGGATGGTTTTTAGCAACAGGGGATTGCGGGGGTCGACTTCGATTTTTTTACGTAAGCGACCAATAAGTACATCAATTGAGCGATCTAAGGGATCGCAGTCTCTATCGTATAAAAGATCAGATAGCTGATCGCGGCTTAGAATACGGCCTGGGTGCTCTAAAAAAATAACAAGTAAATCAAATTCACGTTGGCTGAGTGAAATAGCGATTTCATCCTCATCGATTAGGCAATGGGTTTCTCTATCGAGTTGCCAGTTGGCAAACTGAATTTTATTCAAGGGGCTTAAGCGTTTACTGTTTGATTGTAATTCACCACTGGTACGCCGCAACTGTGCCTTGACCCGCGCTAAGAGTTCACGCGCGCTAAAGGGCTTGGTGATGTAATCGTCTGCCCCCAACTCCAGCCCAGCAACACGATCGGCGGTACTATCAGCCGCGCTTAACATAAAAATCGGTACATCATGAGATTGGCGAATGAGTTTACACAAACTGAGGCCATCGCTTCCTGGCATCATGATATCCAGAATAATCAGGTCAAAGTTATTTTCACGCAACAAGGCTGACAGGTTATTACCATTGTAGGCGCAGGTTGTTCTATAACCATGCTGAGTTAGGTAATCGCTGATGAGTAAGGTGATTTCTTTGTCATCGTCAATGATGAGAATATGGTGTTTTTTGGGGCTCATTGTTTAAATAATATAAATATTTTCTTCTTCGCTATTGTAGCATTGATAAATTGACAATTGTTTATCCTTATTTTAGATTTAGTCCGTTTTGCTTTGTGCGTGATGAAAATTCTCTTAGCTGTTCCGAATCCCCGCGGGGTCCATGTAGCTTGACCATCGGTAGGTCCCGCGATCAAGCCGCGGGAATTCGAATCTTTTTGGAGATTGTCCCGTACAACGTTCGTTTTTATCGCCGGGGGTGCTTTGCTTTTTGTAGCAAGGCTGAGAAAAACCCTTACAACCTGCTCTGGTTAATACCTGCGGAGGGAGTGTGATAGGTCTTATTGCGCGGGTCATAATACCTTGGTTGCACCTCCTTCCTTGTAGTTAAGGAAGTTATGACAACAGAAATATATAAGCTTATTCTGGTTACCCACCGTCAAGCGCAGCCACTAGACGCCTATTTGCAATTTATTGAAAAATGCGTCACTTCAGGTGTTAGTAGTGTACAACTGCGCGAGAAGGATGCTTCGCCTTTCTTTTTGCTTGACTATGCATCCAGACTAAAAAAGCTCTTGGATCAATATCAAATTCCTTTGATTATCAACGATAATCTTGAGCTTGCATTAGAAATTGATGCCCATGGTGTTCATTTAGGGCAAACAGACGGATCACCAGCTCTCGCCAGAGCGCGCTTGGGTCCTGATAAGTGCATCGGCTTATCAATTGAAAGCGAAGACGACCTAACAAGGGCAAATGCCTGCGAGGTCGATTATGTTGCTGCCAGTGCAGTCTTTCCCTCTAGTCATAAAACCAATCTTCGCACAATCTGGGGGCTCGATGGTCTTCAATCTCTGGCTAAGCGCTCAATACATCCGCTAATCGCAATTGGTGGTATCAATCAGCAAAATCTTGGCAAAGTAATGGCTGCTGGTGCTCAAGGTGTTGCTGTTATTGGTGCCTTGCATGAAGCAGACAATCCCGCTGCTATGGCTGCTGAATTACGGTCTTTCGTTGACAGGAGTAAAAATAATGAACCTGGTTAAAGAATTAGAGATAGCCTTAACATCTCTGCGTCAGTCTAAGCCCCTTGTGCTGTGCTTAACCAATGTTGTAACTATGGACTTAATGGCCAATAGCCTGCTAGCACTCGGTGCTGCCCCTTTGATGTCCCAGGCTCGGGATGAGCTTGAAGAGTTAATCGCAATAAGCCAAGCGGTCTATATTAATCTCGGTACTCTTGATCAGCCCTTTTGTGAACGGGCTCGTTATGCTGCAAGTTTGGCCAAACAACAGCATAAAACAATTATTCTTGATCCAGTAGGTGCCGGTGCTAGTCGTCTTCGCACAGAGGCTGCCAAATCCTTGCTACCCTTTGCGGATATTATCCGCGGCAATGCTAGTGAAATTTTGGCCCTGGCTGATGAAGTAGGGGAAACAAAGGGAGTGGAGGCCTCACGCACGGTTGACCAGGCGGCGTTTTCTGCAAAGAAATTGGCGAAGACCTTGCGGAATGTTGTGGTGGTAAGCGGCCCCGTTGATTTGGTTACTGATGGGACAGCGACGATTAAGCTGCCTTTCGGCTCTGCGTTGATGCCCTTAATTACTGGTATGGGCTGCACGCTCACTGCGGTAATTGCCGCCTTTGCTGGGATTGGTTCTAATGCTTATAAAGACTCTCTGTTAGCAACGGCCTATTTTGGTTTATGTGGCCAACAAAGCCAGCAACGAACTCAAGAACCAGGAACCTTTCGGCAGCAGTTTATAAATGCCTTATTCAAACCCGATTGGGCCTTCTTTGCTGATTATTCCAATGAAATAAGCAAGATGGAGATCGAATAAATGAGTATGGAACATAAGGCCTTATCGATTGCTGGGTTTGACGGTTCCGGTGGCGCCGGGATTCAGGCTGATTTAAAAACTTTTTCAGCCTTTGGCTGCTATGGAATGACAGTCCTAACTGCTTTGCCTGTGCAAAATACCCGAGGTGTTAAGTCTTGCTATGAATTACCTTTGCAGGCGATAGAAGAACAATTAGAGGCTATTTTTAGTGATATCCGACCTCATAGCATTAAGATTGGTATGCTTTTTAAGGCAGAAATCGTTGAGCTGGTTGCTGATTTTCTCAAGCCCTATGCCCAAGAGATTCCTATCATTCTTGATCCCGTGCTTGTTGCCAAAAGTGGCGATCTGCTATTAATGCCTGATGCGCTCGCTGCTATGAAAAAACAGCTTATCCCCTTAGTTACTCTAATCACCCCTAACTTACCGGAGGCTGAGGCTTTGCTAGGGATTTCTGCTGTTTCAGGACATGATATGCCTAGAGCTGCTGCCCAATTACTAGAATTTGGCGCAAATGCTGTTCTGCTAAAAGGCGGGCATTTGTCCGATAATCAAGCGAGTGATTTTCTATTGAATCGACAAGGTGAAAGCCAGTGGTTCACAAGTGCTAGGATTGATTCGAAAAATACCCATGGCACAGGATGTACCTTATCGGCGGCTATTGCTGCAGCCTGCGCACTTGGCTTTGACTTAGTCGATGCCTGTCACGTCGCAAAACACTATATTTCCAAGGCTATTAAGGCGGCAAAGGATGATAAGGTTGGTGAGGGGAATGGTCCTGTTCATCATTTTTATCATTTATGGCCGGCTATTGATAAGATCTAAATCTAGTAAAGCCCGTCATCCTTCACTGCACTCCCAAAGACGTACGTCATGTCGAACGCAGTGAGACATCTCCAGTATGAGGCATAGTACTAGTTCCGGAGATCCCTCACTATGTTCGGGATGACGGGTTGCCTGAGGATGACGGAGTGTTAGGGCTTTCTAATTGTGCTCGCCGCTTTTATAGCAAACAGCTTCTATACGATGGGGCATTGATGCTGATTTTACGGTGTATTCATATTGAGTCATATCAGAACCGTTAAAATCTGCTTCGATACAACTCACTACCGTAGATGGCATGGTTGTAATCTGGGCTGTAACCTTAAGTTTTCCATTTGAGCTGCAAGGTGGAATCCCATAATTTCTATCATTTGACAAATCATAGGGAATTGCCCCTTCTCCAGTACAGGTAGACACTATTTGCACCTGGTAACCGGATTGATTTATCACGTTGTAAGTCTGTGAGTAACCAACCACAGGAAGTATTAAGCTAAGACCGGCAAGAAAGTTAATATTTTTATTCATAGATATTCTCTTCTATTGGTTATGGTTTTATTCCCACAGCAAAGTTGCAGGAATTTAGTTATACTAGCTTTTCATTTGTGAATAATAAACAAACTATTAGTAAAATAATTGAAAATCACTGCAGTGAACACCAGAATTTGATTTTTCTAGCTTTTTCAGGCTATAACATAGTTGAACGACTAAAAAGGATAAAAGCAATGAGTACCTTTCTAATTGGGATTTTGGTGTTAGCCGTACTTTTGCTCTTTTGGGCAATTGGGATCTTCAATAGTTTAATTGCTTTAATTGAGGCAATTAACAACAACAAGAGACAGATTGATATTCAATTAGACCGTCGTTATAAGGTTTTTGAATCGCTCATCGAAACCGTTAAAAAGTACATGGATTATGAGCAGACTACGCTGAAAGATGTGGTGGCTCTGCGTAATCAAGCTCAGGCTGCAAAAGCTGCTGGCGATGAAAAAGGGCAAATCGCCGCAGAGAACGGTATTTCGCAGATTGCTTCTAATCTGAATGTTGTTTTTGAACAATATCCTGATCTGAAAGCTAATCAGAACGTCTTACAATTACAGGAAGAAATCGTCAACACCGAAAACAAATTGGCTTATTCCAAGCAAGCCTATAACGATAGTGTTGAGCGTTATGAGGCAAAGAAAAAGTCATTTTTTGAATCCATGGTTGTTGGATTTTTCCGTGATAAATTAGACAAAGCCTTTGAGTACTGGTCTCTGCCTGAGGAGCAAATCAAGGTTCGAGAAGATTATACTGTCAAATTTTGAGTATAACCCATGGCACTTTCAGACTATCACGCTTCAGCAGGCAATTGGCGTGAGCAACTCAAGCAAAATGAGCGCAAAACCCGCTGGGTTATTGCGCTCTTCCTGGGAATTTATATTGCTGTCGGCTTAGTTGTTGATGCCGTCGTTATCTCTTCGCAGTATCCCCAGGCTTCATTAGGCCAATTGTTGCTTGCTTTAGCGACCCTCAAAGTAACGCCCTATGCAACGCTGATAATGGCTGGGATTGCCGCTGTTTCATTAATGATCACCTATGCGATGTACGACACCATCATGCTGCTAGGGACCGATTCGCGGGAAATTACGCCAGAAACTGCGCAAAGTCTGCAAGAAAAACAATTATATAACGTGGTTGAAGAAATGAAGGTTGCTGCCGGCCTGAGTTTTATGCCCAAGGTTTATATTATTGAAGCAAATTATATGAATGCTTTCGCAAGTGGTTATAGTGAAAAATCGGCCATGGTTGCCATAACCCGTGGTTTGATGGAAAAACTGGATCGTGCTGAGCTACAGGCGGTCATGGCACATGAATTAAGTCATATCCGTCATCACGATATTAAATTGACTCTGATGGTCGCAGTACTTTCAAATATTTTATTGATCGTCATTGATATTTTGTTCTATTCGATGGTTTTTAGCCGCAGGGATGATCGTCGGGGGAATCAAAATCAACTGGCCATGGTTATTATCATTCTTCGCTATGTTTTACCCTTATTAACTGTTGTTTTAACCCTCTTCCTAAGTCGCACGCGCGAATATATGGCGGATTCAGGAGCGGTACAATTAATGCGTGATAATGAGCCGATGGCGCGAGCCCTGCTTAAGATTAGTCAGGATCATGAGGACAATGCAGCACAATATACTGATGAATATGGCAATACTGCCCATGAACAGATAAGACAAGCCTCTTACCTTTTTGATCCCTCTAGTATCGACCCAGTGAAATCCTTTAGCTCCGCTTTTTCTACTCATCCAGCGATAGCAGATCGTCTTAAAGCGCTTGGTTTTATTAGAAAAGATAAAAAATAGCCTGATTTTCCATTTTATTATTCCGAATTCTTGTGGCTTGACCCATAGGTATCTACACAAATGTTTGTAATAGGTGAGCCCTGTCCCCCTAAGGCACGTCATCCAGAGCGCAGCGAAGGATCTCCTGAATGGGGCGCTGTGCTAATCCCGGAGATCCTTCGCTGCGCTCTGGATGACCTAATGTTGAGACAAGGAGGGACGTGACATTACAAATACCTAAAAGTGCGTAGGTACCTATGGGGGTGATCGCGGGAATTAGTGCCTATTTTGGGGTTGTTCATTCTTGTTCCGTACAGCTCTTCATTTTACAAATACCTCACTTCAGCCTAGTATTAAATAAATGGACTTTTTTAAACAAAAAGGAGTTTGGCATGTTAACGTGGGCTTTAATTTTCCTAGTGGTCGCAATTATTGCCGGCCTTTTTGGCTTTAGAGGCATTGCTTCGACAGCTGTCGATATTGCAAGAATTCTATTTTTCTTATTTATAGTGATTTTTGTCGTTCTTCTAATATTAAGCTTTTTTGGGGCTGGAACACCTTCACCTGCTGCTGCGACTTAGTAATAAAATGGCTCTTAGAGCCATTTTTTACGCTTAAAATATTTATAAGGAAGCAGGGCAGATAAAAACATCAGGCCAATAGCCATGAAATATCCCCATTTATAGTTCAACTCTGGCATAAAATGAAAGTTCATCCCATAAATGCTTGCGATCAGGGTTGGGGGGAGGAAGATAACCGCGGCGACGGAAAAAATTTTGATGATCGCATTCTGCTCAATATTAATCATTCCCAAGGTCGCATCCAAAAGAAAATTGACCTTCGAGGAAATAAAGCTGGCATGATCACTTAAAGCGCCAATATCCTTACTTAGGGTGTTTAATCTTGTTTGTCCCTCATTATCAAGTTGCGCACCAATTGATTGGCCAAAAAAGGGAATTAAGCGGCTAAAGGTAACCAGACATTCACGTGCTTTGGTATTTAGATCCGCATTAGTCCCTACATCTTGGATCATATTCTGATAATTTGGCTTCCCACCTGACGAGTCGGATCTGAAAATGAGCTTGGAATAGTCTTCAAGGCGATGAGCGACGAATTCCAAGATATCAGCTAATCTATCAATAGTCGCTTCTAATAGTTCAATGAGTATTGTTGCTGCATCGTTATGGATGAAATCAAAATTATGCAATTGAGAAATGCATAATTTAAAGGCCTGGGGTTCGATATAACGGATAGTAATTAATTGCTGTTTAGTGAGGACAAAGGTCACTGCATCCTGCTTAGGATCAGGCGATTCAGATTGAGCAATCATTGCTGCGGTCATAAACAGGGCATCTTTGTGTTTATACAAACGGCTGGATAATTCAATTTCACGCATTTCTTCACGTGTAGGAATATTCAATCCCAATTGTTTTTCCAGCTTTAACTCTTCACTCCTTGTTGGGCGGAGAAGGTCAATCCATACGGCCTCTTTTAGCAACGATAAATTGCTTTCATTGATTTCGTTGGCCTGTAAGGTTTCTTTACTCAAATAAGCAATAATCATCCTATACCCAATAGCTTTATGAACTTCCTATATTAGGGCCATTTATTAACGAAATCAAAATGCATGAGAGATTAGTCTGAACTAAACTTATATAAAGGGAGTATTTTGGCACCAAAGAGGATTTTTTTATGCCTATTATGCTTAATCGGCATGTCAAGATGTGGATTCATCCGGATGGCCTGATTCCAGCAAAAATTATCAATCGATTAATTTTTCAAAGAAAAATTCGTCCGCAAGATTATTTAACTTTTTTTGTTAACCAAAGCTGCATGAACTTAGAAAAAACTAAAATCAAATTATTAACAGATTTAGGAATTAAGATAAAAAATATTAACGCTAGTTTAGCGAAAGCGCCTGATGATCCTTTCTTGGTCGCCTTTGCTCGACAAATTTTGGCTAAGGCTGCCCTATCTAAAACTGTGTGCGATTCGGTGTTTGCAACTGATTTTTTAAGATTATTAAAAGTTGTTCAGCAGGAAGGAGTTTACTCCAACAATGACGTTTTATTTTTAAATTTTAGCGATGAAATTTTCCTAAGAAAGCAATATTTGTTTGGCTGTCATGCACAAGGTATACCCGATACTTATATCTTTGCTATGGATCTGGACTATAGCGATATTTTCTATGAAGAATTAATCGAAAAAATAAAAGAGATCTGTGGCGATCCGCCCTTTAATGATAGCGAGATGAGTGGCCTGACAGGTTTGGCTTTTATACCTGACAGTATCAATATGACTGCTTATGGTCATTTAAATTTTCCAGAAACCAGAGGAAATGTCATTTTTGAAAAAGATAATGCGCAGCGAGGTGGAGAGAAAAAACTGCATAGCGATGATGGCGATGATCCTGTACTGGCAGCAGCTGAAGAGGCATTAAAACGGGGCTATGTACAAGCAAAGGATCTTGCTTTTAATTATCGAGTTTCCGCGGCTTGACTTATGTAACAATTTCTCTGAATTATCCAAGAAATTTCTCTAAATTATCGAAATTATTTCTCTGAATAATTATTGAAAGATAGTACTGTTGTCTGGGCTCTTACATTCCGTCATCCCGAACATAGTGAGGGATGACGGGCTATGTTAGGGACCAAGTACAAGTATATTAAAAACTGTTAAGGCTCCGTTAAGAAACCCGTAATATTTCGTTAAGACTGCTGTGCTTTAATCGGTCCTGAAAAAAATTTTAGGACATAAAAAAATGCCAAGTTATCGAATAGAATCACCAGTCGTTATCTTTAATCATGAAGAATACGGCGAACGCTTATTATTCCAACAAGGGGAAGCAAATCCTCGTAATGAACTCGGAAAAAATGGTGTTACCTTGCACCGTTGGCCTGGTTCTATGTTTTATAGAACAATCAAAATTCAGGCTGCTCAGATTGATGAACATGGGACGCAGGAAGCTCGTGAGTTTACCGTAAATCGTAACAGTTTAATTAAATATATCGGTGGTGATGCCAGCTCTGATGACTCTGATGACGCACTGATTCGCAAGTTGCAAAGCAAATTATGGATCTCTGAGTTAAACAATCCAAGCCAGGAAGAAAAGGCTAAACAAGGTGAGGCTGGAGAACATCTTCGTCATGCTGGTCAGCATAATCAGCGTGCTGTCAAACATTGGTCTGATCCGATAGTTGATTTTTTCAAAGGTTCTTTTCTCAGCTGGCTTTACCAAGTCACTATTCGCAGTGTTAACCTCATCAAAGTTCGTTTTTTCCTCTATGGCAATGAAAAAGATCACTTTGAAAACGGTGAAATTCTAGCAAAAAAACGATTCCACGAGGCCTATGCCGAAGTGCCTGCCTATAGAACACATATGACTACCTATAATGGTATGCCAATTGAGGATATGAGCTTCCGTGATATTCCTCTGACCAACAAAGCGAACTATATCAAGGTTCAGGAACATGACTCAGATACCCATTTACAGGGTAAATATCCTGAGCGCTCTAAAACCGATACCTCAACAGGTACGACAGGCAAACCAACCGCCTGGGTACGTGGTGAGCGAGAGTTAGATACGGTTAAAAAGTCATTAGAGCTTGCTGCAAGAATCCAATTTGGCGATCGCAGGCTTAATTATGTTAATGCCTTTGCCTTAGGTCCTTGGGCAACTGGTTTAACAACCTATGAATTAATGCGCCAAACCGGATCAGTCTTTGCTACAGGACCTGATAAAGAAAAAATTCTTGATGAGTTGCTGCGAATTGCTAAATACGAAAGGCACCAGCTTGAATTAGCAGTTGATAAGTTGCAGGCAGAAAATCCTAAGATCAGAAACACAGGCAAAAAACTTATTGCCGATCTAATCGAAGCCACATTCAAAGCAATGCTGAAAACCCGCGATCTAAAACTAGCTGATGCTCTGAATGAGAAAATTAATGGTCTTTCTGAGCAGCAACAAGCCTTTATCAACAAACATAAAGGAAAAATTCTAGCGATTGCTGAATCCTTAAACAAAGAGAAGACACAAACGATTATTGCGGGTTACCCACCCTTCCTGAAAGATTTAGCTGCCTTTATCAAAGAAAAAGAAGCAGAAACAGGCTATAGCTTAGAAGACTTTTCAGTGATTGGTGTTGTTGGCGGCCAGGCTATTTCCGAAGCAATGCGTGATCTGCTGAAAAAGGATGGCTTTAATCAAATCTACTCGTCTTATGGTGCTTCTGACCTGGATATTAACCTGGGTGTCGAAACCGAAGATGAAATGGTCGTACGTCAGGCTATTGAACAAAACCCTGGTTTGGCTCGAGAGCTTTATGGCGAGAATAAAGGCTTACCGATGGTTTTCCACTATGATACCTGGAACACTCATGTTGAATGCCTTGATGGAGAAGAAGAGCATGAGGAAAAAGATTCATTGGTATTTACTACAACCCGTGATGACCGTTCTTCACCACGTATTCGTTATGATTTAGGTGACAAAGGCCGAATCTATGCTTCTAGTGACGTACAAGCCCTGTTAGCAAAATACGGCATTTTCCATAAGCCAAGAACCAATTTACCCCTCATGTTTGTTTGGGGACGTGATTCAACAGTTGTTTTCAACGGCGCGAACTTAGCCTTTACTGAGTTAGAACGTGCGGTAGAAAATATTGATACCGAGGGAGAGGTGCTTAAGAAGGCTTTCTACACCTATCATGATCAGTTTGGCGCTGAAAAACTGGAACTGTGGTTGGAACTTAATGACGACGTTGAAATCCCAGAGGATATGGAAGCTTATGCCCATGCATTGATTTCTAAACTTGCCAGCTTAAACCAAGACTTCCGTTACCAATTAGAAAGTCTTGATGAAGGCTCGGTATTACCGGTGGTACGCTTCTTTAAGCGTGGTCAAAGCCCAATCTCTGAGGCCGGTGGTCATCGTAAGCAGGTGTTGGTATTCCAAAAAGAGAATTTACCAGAGGATTATGCCTTTCCTGCTGAGGAATATTGCCGCGGTGTCGCAATTCAGATGAGTGATGATATTCTGCGCTCAGAGGTACAGTTAAGCGCATAGAGACAAAAGCAATCCCTTATCCTACGGGCACATCGAACCCTGTTTATCCCGTCTCCCTTTTAGGGAGACGGTGCCCGTAGGGCGGATGAGGGTTTCTAAATCTGGTTCTACAAACTCACATAAAAATTGATAGACAAAATATTAGAGTTGAAATAGGGCGAACGAATACGCCTAATATACTGATCCATATAACCAATTTCACTGGTAATTTTAGAGGTTATTTTATAACCCAGGCCAACAAAAACGCGGTTTTGATCAAAGCCTTGGCCCTCTCCATCAGCATTAAAGTTATTCTTATTCCAAAACAATTCCTCAGAACTAACCAAGCTCCATTTGCTATGAGTTCTTAAGGGAATAACCAGTTTAAACTGCTGCCTTGCTCGGTAACCGACATTGGTATTTCTTTTGGCAAAGCGTTGTTCCATGCGGGTTCGGCTGGAAAAAGTCAAATATTTAAACTCTTTTTTCCATAAAAGTTGTTCCCAGGTTCGATTTTCAATAAAGAGTGAACTGGCAAAGGGAGCGCCTGTCTGAATCCAGGCATAACCTAGCCAGAAACTTAGATGTTTTGTCAGGTCATAACCTAAACCGGGGCGAAATAAGGTTTGTGAGCGCCGACTAGAATCATCACCTAGCCGCTCCTGACCCTCCAGCCAGTATTTGAAACGGCTGAAGGATCTACTGTCCTTTGAAAAATTACCCGACGCCGTTAGATTGAACCAGTTTTGATAATCTTGAATGGTCGAGCAATTTCCAGTGATGCAGTAACAAAGCAGCACAAAGGCAGATAGAGGTTGTAAAAAAATTGGGTAATTTCGTTTCAAAACAATTCTACTTGGGGCTGAGATGGCATCCATATTGTCATGAAAATAATTGTTTTTCTACAGCGTCTTGAGGCAGCTAGCCCCGTTAAGGAGGGTTCTGTCATTCCCGCCTTCGCGGGAATGACAGATGCCCTTAACTTTAGCCCTCATCCTGCAAAAACAATAACAAGGCCTTTTGCACATGCAATCTATTTTCACTTTGGCTAAAGATTGCCGAAGCCGGCGCATCGGGCAAGGTTAGAGATACTTCCTTTCCCCGCTCCATCGGCATGCAATGCATAAAAATCGCTTCAGGTCTTGCATGAGCCATTAAGGCTTCGTTCACTTGAAAACCAGCAAACTGTTCCTCTGCGCGCTGTTGTTCAAAGCCCATGCTTGTCCATACGTCGGTATAAAGTGCGTGGGCTTGGTCAGCGGCTGCTTCTGGGGTTTCCTTGCGATGAATCATCGACTTTGCCTTGCTCTGAGCTCGGGTAAGGATTTGCTCCTTGGGTTGATTGCCTGATGGGCAGCAGTAATTAATACTCAGTCCTAATTGCGGAGCCAGCTCCAGCAGGCTATGCAGGATATTATTGCCATCACCAATATAGGCCAGAGTTAGTCCTTCAAGCTTGCCGAAGTATTCTTGCAGGGTGAGTAAATCAGCAAGAATCTGGCAGGGATGATAGAGGGCTGATAAGCCATTAATAATAGGGATAGTGGCATAGCCTGCCATTTCCTCAAGCCCTTTATCCTCATGGGTTCGTATCATCACAAAGTCGCAGTAACCATTAAGGACTCGAATAAAATCACGGGGTTCTTCCGTCTTTCTGGTTGTGCTAACACTTTCAATCGCTGTGCCCCCCAAACTTTGGATTGCTCGGGTGAAACTGAGTCGGGTTCGAAATGAGGGTTTTTCAAAAATCATGACTAAATTCTTATCGCTAAGCGCCCTAGCATAAGATTGCGGATCCTTTTTAACTTTGCTGGCTAGCTCAAGAACAAAAAGCAGTTCTTCCTTGCTTAACTCCAAACCAGTCAATAAATGTCTGGTTTTAACAGGATGCTTTGTTTGCTGATAGAGCTCTTGCAAGGGCTTGATAAAGACCAGTGAATCTTTAGTTTCCAACAAGGATTGCACAATCATTTTTGCTGCTTCGTAGGTCGAAACATAGGGAAGATTGTGCTGCAGGGCATAGGATAAATTGGCTAGGGAACCATCAATTGCGATAACAAAATCGGGTTTGCTTTGGCTTTCTATCTCATGCAACACACTAAAACCGGCTTGCGCCAGCTTTGCCAGCAAAGGATCGTCTATGGCTAGGCCTGATATCAGGACAGCCTTTGATAGGCTTAGGCTAAAGTCATGGCCTGCAGCAATCTGTGCCTTTAAAAAAGCCTCATAAGCGGTGTGGCCAATTCCCATTACTTCACCTGTTCCCTTCATTTCTGGACTAAGAATGGGTGAAGAGGTAGCAAATTTTCGAAAGGGCAGCACGGCTTCTTTGACCGAGTAATAAGGTAAGCTCACTGGGCTGAGGCATCGCTGTTCTTTTAAGGATTTGCCTAGCAGGCAATTGACCGCGATTTCCACCAAAGGAAGGCCTGTCGCTTTGCAAATGAAAGGAGTGGTTCTTGAGGCTCTCGGATTGACTTCGATCAGAAACACCTCAGAATCTTTTACGGCAAATTGTATATTCATAAGTCCTTTTAACCCTAAGGCTTGGGCAAGATCTTTGGTCTGCTGATGAATCAGATTGACGATTGCCGGAGTCAGGCTGTAGGGGGGGGTAATGCAGGCTGAATCGCCTGAATGAACACCGGCAGGTTCAATATGTTCAAGAACGGTTGGTATAAAAACATCTTCACCATCAGTGACAGCATCCACATCAATCTCAATAGCACCAGCAAGATATTCTTCCAGAAGCACTGCGTGGTTATTCAGCTTAAAGAGCTCAGTGAGTTTTTCTTTGAGCAGAATTTCATTCGTCACAACCTCCATACCTCTGCCACCAAGGACAAAGGAAGGGCGAATGATTAGGGGAAATTGCAAGTCTTCTAAGGCCTCCTCGAGCCCATCAAGGTTACTAAGTGCTTTATTCTTTGGTTGCTTTAGACCTAAATGTCGCACTAAAGCACTGAATTTGTCGCGATCTTCGGTGATATTGACGATATTTGAAGTTAAGCCTAATAGGGGAACCTTTGCCAGATGAAGAGCGTCCAGCAAATTCAATGGGGTCTGACCCCCAAATTGTAGGGCTACCGCATCGGGTTGTTCCTTTTCGATCAAATCCAGGACTTTTTCATAGGTTAGGGGGACAAAATAGAGTTTAGAGGCTACATCATAATCGGTAGAGACTGTCTCTGGATTGCAATTCACCATAATGGTTTCATAGCCTGCGGCAGCAAAGGCTTGAATTGCTTTGACGCAGACATAGTCAAACTCAATGCCTTGGCCGATTCGGTTAGGGCCGCTGCCAATGATCATAATCTTTGGTTTGTCTGAGGGCTTGGATTCGCAGTATTCCTGGTAGGTGCTATACAAATAAGCCGTTTCTGTTTTAAATTCGCCGGCACAGCTATCCACGCATTTATAGACTGGGTAAATGCCTAGCTCTTGGCGATATTGTCGCACCCTCATTTCTGTAGTCTTGGTTAGTTTGGCAATTCGCTGATCGGAAAAACCTTGTTTTTTCAACTTTAACAGGCTTGTTTTATCAAGTTCGGATAAGGAGTTAAGCCTTTGTTCGGCTTTGACCAGAGAGTTAACCTGCTCTAAAAACCAGGGATCAATAAAGGAAGCCGCATGCACCTCTTCAATGCTGAAACCTCGTCGAAAGCTTTCGGCAATAGACCAAAGATGGGTTGAGGTGTGTCGTTTAAGCTGCGATTTCAACTCCTCATCGCTTAATTCGGGAAGCGAATCAAGGCCTGTGGCATTGATTTCAAGGCTTAGAATGGCATGCTGCAAACTCTCGGTGAAGGTTGAGCCAATGGCCATAACCTCGCCCACAGACCGCATTTGCGGGCCTCTTGCTAGGTTTTGGGCATTGAATTTTTCATCATGGAATCGCGGAATTTTAACCACGGTATAGTCAATGCTGGGCTCAAAGGAAGAGGGTAGAGCGCCGGCGGTAATTTCATTTCTTAGTTCATCAAGGGTGTAACCTACGGCTAGCTTTGCCGCAATCTTGGCGATTGGAAAGCCGGTTGCCTTGGAAACCAGCGCTGATGATCGCGATACCCTGGGGTTCATTTCAATGACCACCATTCGACCTGTCTGCGGATTGACAGCAAATTGCACATTGCTACCGCCGGTATCCACTCCCACTGCTCGCAAGACTGCGAAAGCCGCTGTTCGCATCGCCTGGTATTCAACATCGGTCAAGGTTTGGATAGGCGCGACAGTAATTGAATCACCAGTATGAATGCCCAGGGGATCAAAGTTTTCAACGCCGCAGACAACGATGCAATTATCATTCTTGTCGCGCACAACTTCTAATTCAAACTCCTTCCAACCAATCAGTGCCTCATCAATGGAAATTTCCTGGCATTCAGGCTGAGCAAAGGCTTGCTGGAAGATTGCCAGGGCTTCTTCTTCGCTATGAACTAAGGCAGCTCCTGCTCCACCAAGGGAAAAGGAAGAGCGGACAATGAGTGGTAGGCCTAGCTCATTCATAATGTTCAAAGCCGTCTCATAGCTTTGGGCTGTGAAGCTTTTTGGCACATCTAAACCAATGTCCAACATCTTTTGGTGGAAAAGCGTTCTATCCTCGGCAAGGGTAATGGCCTCGATTGAGGCACCGATCAGTTCAACCTGGTATTGCGCCAGAATACCTTTTTTATCTAAGGCCAGGGCACAGTTTAAGGAGGTCTGCCCGCCTAGGGTTGCAATCAGCGCATCAGGTCGCTCTTTGGCGATAATTGCACTGACAAACTCAGGGGTAATTGGCTCAATGTAGGTTGCATCGGCTAATTCGGGATCCGTCATAATCGTTGCTGGATTCGAATTAATGAGAATCACTCGATAACCTTCTTCCTTGAGGGCTTTAAGGGCTTGGGTGCCGGAATAATCAAATTCACAGGCTTGGCCAATGTTAATCGGACCAGAACCGATAACCAGAATGCTTTTTATCTTAGTGTTTTTTGGCATGTTGCACCTCTCAAAGAACTTTTCTCATTTTTCCCTTCTCCCCAGACTTGGAGAGAAGGTGCCCGAAGGGCGGATGGGGGGGGCTGATTTGCAGTTCTTTTCCGTTGTTAGTTAGTAGTTGAATGAACTGTTGAAACAAGACCCTAAGTTCATTAGGACCAGGGCTTGCTTCAGGATGTCCCTGAAAGGAAAAGGCTGGTGCACTGCGATGGCTAAGCCCTGCGATGGTGCCATCAAACAAGGAGACATGGGTGATTGCCAAGGTTTCGGGTAAGGTCCTTTCGTCAACAACAAAACCGTGATTTTGGCTGCTGATAAACACCGTTCCTGTTTGGCAGCATTGAATAGGATGATTGGCGCCATGATGGCCAAATTTCATCTTCTTTGTTTGAGCTCCTGCCGCAAGTGCCATAATCTGATGCCCCAGACAGATACCAAAGGTAGGGAGCTTTTGCTGCAAGGCCTGGCGGGCTAATTTAATCACCGAATCACAGCTTTCCGGATCGCCGGGACCATTAGAAAGTAGCAAGCCATCTGGGGCAAGACTCAATAGTTCCTCAAAAGTTGTTGATACCGGGACAACGGTAATTTTGACAGGAAAGGCCGCAAGGTTTTGCAGAATTCCTTCTTTAACACCACAGTCTATAACCACAATATGGCCAATAGGGACTTGAGGATCCTTGTAAATATAGGGTTCTCGAGTTGAAACCTGAGACGCTAAATTTGCGCCTTTCATTGATTGAAAATTCTGTGCCATTAGCAGCGCCTTCTCAGGACTTAGCTCATCATTGCTCACCAGACAGCCATTTTGGCTGCCATTTTCGCGCAAATGCAGGGTGAGGGCGCGAGTATCAATATCGCTTAGGGCAATCAGTTCCTGTCTTATTAAAAGGTTATGCAAGCTTTCTTCAGCTCGCCAATTACTGTAGGTGCTGGAAAAATCCCTGAAAATTGCGCCAGCAGCGTGTATTTGGGTCGATTCATTATCTGCCTCATTAACCCCAACATTGCCAATATGCGGCACAGTAAAATTGATAATCTGGCCAAGATAGGAGGGATCCGTCAAAATTTCCTGATAGCCGCTATGTGAAGTGTTGAATACCATTTCCCCCAGGGCATAGCCTGAGACGCCAACAGACTGACCCTGAAAGAGGCTTCCGTCAGCTAAGATTAGAAAAGCCATGGTTGACCTCCTTGATTAGCTCTGCGAGTGAACAATTTTTCTCGAGCGCTTGGCTGACCCAAAGGCCGACCTGATGGTGGGCATCTCTAAAGGGCATGCCTTTTAAAACCAGGGACTCCAGAACCGCAGTTGCATCCAAATAGCCGCCTTTGGCTTTTTGCTGCATCAGTTCAGTATTGAAATGCAGGCTTTGCAGGAAGGGCCCGATGATAGCAAGACAGGCAACAAGGGTATTTACCGTATCAAATAAACATTCCTTGTCCTCTTGCATATCTTTGTTATAGGCAAGGGGAAGGCCTTTCATGATCGTTAAAATCCCCATGAGATGGCCAAATACCCGCCCAGACTTGCCGCGAATTAGCTCGAGCACATCAGGGTTCTTCTTATTGGGCATCAGTGAAGAACCTGTAGCAAAGGCATCATCAAGACTAATGAAGGAAAACTCTTGGGTTGCCCATAAAATCAGATCTTCAGAGAGGCGAGACAGATGCACCATAATAATTGAGGCTGCGGCGCAGAACTCGATAATAAAATCTCTGTCACTCACGGCATCAAGGGTATTCTCAATAACCCCTTTGAAGCTTAAGCTTTGCGCAACCCAGGTCCTATCAAGCGGTAAGTTGGAACCGGCTAAGGCACCCGCACCAAGTGGTGAATAATTCATGCGTTCCTGCCAGTCTGCCAATCGGCTTAGATCCCGTTTAAACATGGCGAGATAGGCGGTGAAATACTGACCCAAATAGATTGGCTGCGCTTGTTGGAGATGGGTATAACCGGGCATCAGATTGTTAGCATGTTCAGTTGCTAAGTTTTGCAAAATGCTATGCAGATCCTGGAGATAATCCATAATTTTGTTGGCTGCATCTCGGGTATAAAGCCTTAGATCCAGGGCAACCTGATCATTTCGACTTCGGCCTGTGTGTAGCTTTTTGCCGGTCTCACCAATTTTTTTGATGAGTAAATGCTCGATAAACATATGAATATCTTCACAGGACTCATCAAGCGAATGTTGACCTTGTTCAATTTCAAGGCCAATTTCAGTTAGGGCGCTGTTTATCGCCTGGGCTTCCTCTTCAGTGATAAGTCCCTGCCGGGCTAGCATAGCTGCATGGGCTTTCGATCCTGCAATATCATGGGCATAGAGCAGGTGATCAAAGGACAGGGATGCATTAAATTTCACGACACTTGGGTCAAGCGGCTTTTTGAATCGTCCCCCCCAGGTTTTATTGCTCATGAGTTTCTCCCTTATGTACCATGCCATAGACCTTGGCTGAAAGTGAAAACAGGTTAATAAAACCCTCAGCATCCTGTTGGTTATAGACATTGTCTTCTTCAAAGGTTGCCAGCGCTGGATTATGCAGACTAAAGGGAGATTCCATGCCGCAGGGAATCATGTTGCCTTTAAACAGTTTCAGCTTGACGGTGCCGCTGATGTGTCTCTGCGTCACCTCGATGAGTGCATCCAAGGCTTCCTTCGTTTGCGAAAACCATCTGCCCTCATAGACTAGGTTGGCATAGTTAGGCGACAGTGATTGTTTGAGATGTAGGGTTGCTCTATCCAGGCAAAGACTTTCTAGCATCTGATGTGCCTTATAAAGTACTGCTGCGGCTGGCGCTTCATAAACCCCTCTGATTTTCATACCTACCAGGCGATTTTCTACGATGTCTGCGACCCCTATGCCGTGTGTGCCGGCTTTTTTATTCAAGGTTGTTAGTAACTCAATTGGGTTAAGAGCCTGACCATTAAGGGCAACAGGAACACCTTTGGCAAATTCGATGCTAATAAGCTCTGCTTCATCTGGAGTCTGTTCGAGGGTTTTAGTCATCAGCAGGAGATCGTCTGGTTTTTCCTGACTAGGATCTTCAAGCACACCGCCTTCATGAGAGATATACCAAATATTATGATCTCTAGAATAGGGGGATTTCGGCGTGACAGGGACTTCAATGCCATGAGCCTTAGCATAGTCAATCGCCTCTTGTCTTGACTTGATTTCCCAGGATCGCCAGGGGGCAATGATCTTAAGTTCTGGGGCAAGGGCTTTGACGGTATATTCAAATCGCACCTGATCATTGCCCTTACCGGTTGCGCCATGAGCGATGGCATCTGCCTTTTCCAGGAGCGCAATTTCAACGAGTTTTTGTGCAATCAGGGGTCTGGAAATGGTTCCTAGGATGTATTGATTCTCATAAAGAGCGCCAGCTTTGACTAATTGCCAAAGGTAGTGGCTGACAAATTCTTCTTGGACATTAACAAGATAAGCCTTTGAAGCGCCGCTTTTGATGGCCTTTGCTTTAATTGCCTCAAGATCTTCGCTTTGGCCAAGATCACAGATCACGGCAATAATTTCTGCCTGCTGATGATTTTCCTTCAACCAGGTAATCATCACGGAGGTATCAAGTCCACCTGAATAGGCTAGAGCAATTTTTTTAATTGAAGCTGTCATAATTCACTCCTGGTAGTATTTTTTTAAATCGTTTTTATCTAGTTTCCGCGATTTGCTCGCGGCCCTATATACCCTTGCACTCCTCAGCGCGAACGGTTTTGATGTATCGTCCTTAACTTAATGACTGCGGGATCCATCTATCTAGCACCGCTGTCAGAGACTAATTCCCCTCCTTTTAAGACAATCAGTCGATCCGCAACTTTACTCAAAAAATCCAAATCATGAGAGGCAATAATCATCGTGACTCCCATCACTTTGATGCCATTTAACAGGCTAATAACATCGTCAATCGTAGCTAGGTCCAGACCTGAGGTTGGTTCATCACAAAGTAATAGAGAGGGATTCATCATCAGGCTTCTTGCCAGGGCAACACGCTGCTTTTGCCCACCTGAGAGCTGATGAGGATAAGCCTGAGCTTTGTCGGCAATGCCTAGTGATTCTAGTAACTGCTTTGCTTTTTCTTCATGATTGGCTGTTTTATTGTGCAGCCTGGGTGCATAAATCAGGTTTTGCAGAACTGTCATATGTGGAAAAAGTTGGAAATCCTGAAACATAAAACCACTTTTTCCGCTGAAATGTATGGCTCCAGACTCAAGCGATTCTAAGCCTTGGATGCATCGCAATAAGGTTGATTTACCGCTACCAGAAGGCCCAGCAAGACCAACAATAGTATTGGCTTCTACAGACAGGTTGAGCTGTTTAAGTACCTGGACGGGACCGAAGGTTTTACAGGCTTGTTCAACAGTTAACATAGCTGCCCCCTTTTTTCGATTTTTTTGCCCAATTGCTCAATGAGCAAGACCAGGCCATAGTAATAGCAACCAGCAATACAGAGTGGCAAAAAGTAACTGAACTGTTCAGCCGCAATTGACTGGGCTTTTCGCATCAAATCCATACCGCCAATTGTCGAGATCAACGCTGTTTCTTTAAGTAGGGCGATCATTTCATTAATAAGCGCAGGTAGGATGTTTCTTATAACCTGCGGCAAAATGATGTCTTTCCATAAATAAAAGCTTGGAATTTGTAAGGTTTTTGCTGCTTCAAATTGCCCCTTAGGCAGGTTTTCAATGCCAGATCTTAGAATTTCAGCGATGTAGGCAGAGCTATTAAGTCCAAAGGTTAGAATGCCGGCAACTAAGATATTTGCCTTTAAACCTATAAGGGCTGGGGCTGCGAAGTAGATAAAGCTCAGTTGCAAAATAAGAGGGGTTCCTCGCATGATGGAAATAAATCGATTAATCACTGTCTTGGCGAAGCCCTTGTGCCTTAAAACGGCGAGTATCGTGCCAAGAATCAAGCCTATCAGCATACCGCCGGCCATGAGCTCTAGGGTTAAAACAGTTCCCTGGCCGATATAAGTTAGGTTTTGTTTTAGTTCTTCCATTCTGTATTCTCCAACCAGGTTTTCTTGAGCTTGTCGAGCTCACCATTTTGTTTGAGGGAGGCCAGAATTCGATTAATTTTTGCGGTCATCATGGAGTCTTTGGCTAAGGCAATGCCATAGCCATCTTCTGATTTAGCAATAATCGCATAAGCCAGGCTTGGATTTTTTTGTGAAAAAATAGCACCCTGGGCGCCATCCATCAGGACGACATCAACATGGCCAGCCTTGAGGGCTTCGATGGCCTGATTATTGTTATCCATGGCCACGATGTTTTCTTCCGCAGCATGTTTTTTCAGCCAAATCTCCATCGTTGAACCTAGCTGGGCTGCTAGTTTTTTCCCTGTAAGTTGAGAAGGATCTTTGACGGGTTCTCCTTTTTTAAAGACCGCCGCCATGCCTTCAAAATAATAGGGTGTGCTGAAGTCAAAATTTTTCTTTCTGGCCTCGGTAATGGTAATGGTTGATATTGCTGCATCAACCTGGCCAGAGGTGAGTGCGGGTAAAATACTGGCGAATTGCATATCATCAAACACGGCTTCTTTGCCTAGCTCTTTGGCAATCAATTTAGCTAGTTCAATATCAAACCCTTTGAGATTACCCTGTTGTTTATATTCAAAAGGTGGATATTCTCCTGAAGTGGCAAAATGCATTTTATTCGTGCCGTTTAATGACTTGTCATCGCTGCAAGCAACTTGAAAGAGCAATGAACCTATTATCAAGCAAGTTTTTAATTTGGTCATGATGATTTTGCATCCAATTTATATCCATTTTTTGACTATATTGCCTTTGCCTTGTTTTGTCAACCATAAATGGATATAATTTCTATATTGTGGTTTTGTATTCATTTCTGGGAGAGTGGTTCATGTCTTATAACAATGTGCTTGATGGCCATATCTTGAGTCTTGTGCAAACACAGGAAATTCCCGAACAAATAGATTTGCAAAATAAATTAAAAGAAAGAGGCTATGATATTCCGCAGGCGACCTTATCAAGGCGTTTGAAGAAGCTAAAAATTGCTAAGGTAGCAGGGCTTTATCGTGTGGTTGATTTCAATATGCCAAGCTTACCTTTGGTATTGAATATTCAGGTTTCGGATATGGGGCTAATCGTTTTGCATACTCATCCAGCTAATGCCAATAGCCTTGCTTCATTCATTGACAGAAAATACGTCGCTTTTTCATCCCAATCGCCAAATCATTCCGATATCCTAGGAACTATCGCTGGTGATGATACCGTGCTGTTGATTATTCGCTCGAAGGATAGCTTATCCAAGGTTTTAGAGCTGATTAGAACAGAGTTTCCTTATCTGAAAATTCCTGGTTAATACGGTACTTTGTACGGGGCAAAAAATGTGCAATCTCAGAGAAAACTCGAATGCCCGCGGCTTGACCCGTAGGTATCTACACAAGTGACTGTAATAGACGCACGTCATCCAGAGCGCAGCGAAGGATCTCCGAGATTAGCACGGTGCCACATTCAAGAGATCCTTCGCTGCGCTCTGGATGACGTAGGGTTGAGACAAGGAGGGACATTTGTGTAGATACCTAAGGCACTGCTATCAGATATCAAATCTTTGAATATTGATTTGATCATAAATAAATCTCCTTGTGTTATTATGTTCCCCTTTTTTTTAAAGGCAATACCATGAAACGACGAGAAGACGGCTCGCTCACTAGTCGCTCAAAAAGTCCAGATAGTAAAAAACCAAGAGTTGAGTCAGAGGTTCAAATTAGTACACTAAGGGAATTTGTGGCTTTATTGTCTAATAACTACGAAATTGTTGGCTCGCTTATAGCGCAAGCTCGTATAGAACCAGAGCTAATTGAGGCGTTTTTTTCTAGTTATGATTTGTCAATTTATTCAGAAGAACTACTAAAGAGACTGGCTAATGGATTAAATCAATCAGAACGCTATATTGCTGTCTTACATCTTTGTTTTGAAAAAGCCTGTGCTGCTGGATGTTATGACTTACTGGCCTACATGCTAGAGCATTGTGAGAGTTTAGATCTGGAGCATCCCGAACTTAGACCTTATAAAGAACTATTTTGGGCTTATGCTGCTGCTAGAGAAAAGAAACAAGAATTTCATTCATTAATTCTATGTTTTGATTTATTGCTACAAGATCCAAGAATTGAACCTGATAAATATGCCTTATATTTAGCCTGTCTATTCCGGGGAAAAACGGCAGCAAGTTTATTATTAAATCATCCAGATATTGATCCAAATTGCCTGTTCCTAGTTATGAACGAACGCACCTACTGGCGATATGACCCTTCAAACTTTATCTCCAATAATTTATCGGAATCCTTGATTGGTTGGATTATTGCTGGCGATGTCGATGAAAGTATTGGCGATTTATTACTCAAAATTGCAGGGAGATTAGAGACTGACCTAATCCATGATCTTTTATGCTGTAAAATTTTAGTGGCGATTCAAAGACATGATTCAGGTTCGTTGATTAAGGCATTGAAGGTATTAGCTGTATTAGATGGGAATTATTTTTGGCAAAGCGTTCTTTTAAATGCTCTCTTTTTTAAAATAGATGAAAGACAGATGGATGCAAAATCAGTTTTGTCTTATATGGTAAACGATGATTCATTTGATTGGGTTGCGGAATTTGAAGAAGTAGTTAAGTATGCTGATTTATTCGTGTTATTTCATGGATCAAATGAGAGGTTTGCCTGTGATTTGATTAGTGTCTTAATTACGGCGCCACGCTTTCATCGGTTTATACCGACTTTTGTCCATGATTGCTGCTTCGCACAAGAGGATCTTTCAACCTTTAAACTCGTTTGTAACAATCTAGGAAAATTATCGATTGACGTTTACCAGCTTATTGTCCTACCGCTACTTAATGAAGATAAGCTTAGTGACGTTCTAGAAAAAGATTTAGCACTCAAACAAGAAATAAGGAAGCTTTGGTTAGCTAAAGCCACCTTTCCCAAGGTAAAACTACTGCTCGAAGGTCATGCATCAAATTCCTCCGCCTTTTTTAGCGTGCCTAATGAGATAGTTGGCGAAATTAGGAACCATTATATTAGCGTTGAGCAAGATTCGTTCAATATTTAAATAAACACAATTAGCATGGGCCGCTATTTATTAAGCCACTATGTTTATTATTATGTCGTTCCCGCGTAGGCGGGAATCCATTTCTCAAGTAAAGGCCATCACTCTGTTTGCGAGATAGATTCCCGCTTGCGCAGGAATGACAAAAGAATCAACTAAAGAATCGGCAAACACTATTGTTATAGCAACAGCTCTTATTGAAAGGCGCTTAGCTGATATTTAGCATTCTGTTATCTGATATCAAATCTTTGAAGGTGTTGGCTGCCTTTAAATAAGTCTTTTTGTGCTATTATTTGCCTTTTTTAAAGGCAAAAGAATGAAACGACGACAAGACATTACTACCATTGGCGGCTTAAATAAAAGAGCAAGAATTGAATCAGAGGTACAAATTTCTACGATAGGGCAATTTATAGATTTATTATCTAATAATCATGAGGGTACTGGTGCATTGATAGCGCAATCCAGTATTCAGCCAGATCTAATAGAGGAATTTCTTTATACCTATGATTTGTCATTTTACCCTGTGGAAGTATTAAAGCAGCTGGTTGATGGATTAAATCAATCAGAACGCTATATTGCAGTCTTACATCTTTGTTTTGAAAAAGTCTGTGCTGCTGGATGTGAAGAACTGCTCGCTTACATGTTAGAGCATTGTGAGAATTTAGAGCCGGGGTATCCCGAGCTAAGACCCTATAAAGAACTATTTTTAGCTTATGCTGCATCAAGAGAAAGAAAACGAGAATTTAAGTCATTAAGCTTTTGTTTTGATTTATTGCTGCAAGATCCAAGGGTTGAACTTGATAACTACACCTTGTATTTAGCCTGTCTTTTTCAGCGGCAAACGGCTGCCAGTTTATTACTAAATCATCCAGAAATCGATCCAAATTGCCTGTTCCTAGTTATGGATGAATACGCTTACCAGGGGTACAACCCCTCAAACCTGGCCATTAATAATTTATCGGAATCCTTGATTGGCTGGATTATTGCTGCCGATGTTGATGGATCTATTGGTGATTTACTTCTCAAAATTGCAGGGCGATTAGAGGTTGATCTAATCGACGATATTTTATGCTGTAAAATTTTTGTGGCCATTCAAAGATGTGATTTAGATTCGCTGATTAAGGCATTGAAGCTATTAACCGTATTAGATGGGGGTTATATTGGGAGAAACGCCCTTTTAGATGACCTATTTTTTATATTAAATGAAAGACAAATGGATGCAAAACCAGTTTTGTCTTATATGGTAAACGATGATTCATTTGATTGGGCAGCGGAATTTGAAGGACCTGGTAAGCGTGCTGATTTATTTACGCTAATTGATCCAGAAAATGAGGAACTTGCCTGCGATTGGCTTAGCGTTTTAATAACAGCCCCGCGCTTTCATCGGTTTATACCGAAAGTTGTTAATTATTTCTGCTGGGCGCAAGAGGATCTTTCAACCTTTAAACTCGTTTGTGACAATCTCGGAAAATTATCGATTGACGTTTTCCAGCTTATTGTATTACCACTACTTAGTAAAGATGAGCTTGGTAGCGATTCAGAAAAAGATTTAGCACTCAAGCAAGAAATACAGAGGCTTTGGTTAGCGGCAATCAATTTTCCTAAGGCAAAATTGCTGTTAGAAGGTTCTGGTATAAACTTTTCCGCCTTTTTTCGCATGCCTCGCGAAAAGGTTGGAGAAACGATAAACCATGATAGTCGCGTTTTAAATAGGTACTGATACCAAGAGTTTTGCTATCAGATATCAAATCTTTGAATATTAATTTGTCTTAAAATCAATCTTTTTGTGCTATTATATTGCTGTTTTTCTTAGGGGTAATAGCATGAAAAGACGACAAGATGACTCGGTTGTTGATAGTAATAAAAGAGCAAGAATGGAGCCAGTGGTTCAAATTGCAACGCTAGGGCAATTCTTGGCTTTATTTTCTAATACTAACTACGAAACTCTAAGCGAATATCTAGCGCAGGCTAGTGTCGAGCCCGAGGTAATTGAGGAGTTCATTTCTAATTATTTTTGGTCAGCCTATTCAGTTGAACTACTAAAAAAGCTAGCTGATGGATTAAATCAATCTGAGTGCTATATTGCGGTCTTGCATCTTTATTTTGAAAAGGCTTGTGTTGCGGGATGTGATGGGTTAGTTGCCTACATGCTAGAGCATTGCAAGAATTTAGATCCTGGGCATCTCGAGCTAAGACCTTATAAAGAACTATTTTTAGCTTATGCCGCTGCTAAAGAAAGGAAACAAGAATTTAATTCTTTAGCCCTATGTTTTGATTTATTGCTGCAAGACCCACGAATAGAACCCGACAAATATACTTTGTATTTAGCCTGTCTTTTCCGGCGAAAAGAGGCAGTAATTTTATTATTAGACCATCCAAATATTGATCCAAATTGCCTCTCTATAATCATGAATGAAAGCGATGGTGATGAATACGAACCAGTAGTCTTTACTGCTAATGATTTATCGCAATCCTTGGTAGGTTGGATTGTTGCTGGTGATGTCGATGGCGGTATTAGCAACTATTTACTCAAAATGGCAGGGCGAGTGGAACCTGATCTAATTCGAGATATTCTATGCTGTAAAATTGTAGTAGCGGTTCAAGAATGCGATTCAGATTCTTTAATTCATGCTTTGAAGAGCTTTGTTTCATTAGATAGTAAATTTATTCAGGAAAATTGTTTCTTATATTTTCTTTTTTTAGAGATAGATGGCAGAGAGATGGATGCAACATCATTGATGTCTTATATGGTAAGCGATGATTCATTTAATTGGGCTGCCGCACTTGAAAAAATATGGGAGGATGATTTATTCGATTTATTTACGCGTTCAGATGAGAAGTTGGCTTGTGAGATGATTACAGTGTTACTAGCTGCACCAGGGTTTTATCGGTTTATGCTGAATGTAGCCAGATATTGCTGTATCGCACAAGCGGATTTGACAAGCTTTAAACTTGTTTGTGGCGATATTGAGAAACTATCGATCGAAGAAGTTCAACGGAATCTTGTATTACCATTATTAGAAGAGTTTTCTAACAACCCGAAAATCAGCCAGGAGCTAAGGGAGCTTTGGGCTGCTGCAGTCATCTTACCTAAAACAAAATTGCTGTTAGAAGATGCTGCTACAAATTATCCTGCCTTTTTTCAAGCGCGTAGAGAAGCAAGTGGGGAAGTTAGTAGTCATTGTGAGCAAATCTCATTCGACCTGTGAATGGACTATTTTAGGACAACAGATTTTATTTGAGAGCGCTTAGCTGATATCTAGCATTCTGCTTTCCTTAGAGGTAATAACATGAAACGACGACAAGATGGCTCGGTCACTGGCGGTTTAGTTAGTCAGGATGCAAAAAGACCAAGAGTCGAGTCAGTGGTTCAAATTACAATGCTAAGACAAGTTGAGGCTTTATTTTCTAATAATAACTACGAAACCCTAGGCTCAGTTATAGCGCAAGCCGGTATCAAACCAGAGCTAATTGAGACATTTCTTTATAGTTATGACTTGTCATTTTATTCAAAAGAGATACTTAAGACGCTAGCTGATGGATTAAATCAATCTGAACGCTATCTTATTGTCTTGCATCTTTGCTTTGAAAAAGCCTGTGCTGTTGGATGTTATGGCTTACTAGCCTACATGCTAGAGCATTGTGAGAATTTAGATCCGGGGCATTCCGAACTTAGACCTTATAAAGAATTATTCTGGGCTTATGTTGCTGCCAGAGAAAAGCAACAAGAATTTAATTCATTAATTTTATGCTTCGATTTATTGCTGCAAGATCCGCGGGTTGAACCTGATAAGTATGCCTTGTATTTAGCCTGTCTATTCCAGCGAAAAACAGCAGCCAGTTTATTATTAAATCATCCCGATATCGATCCAAATTGCCTGTTCCAAATTATGAATGAACGCTCTTATAGAGAATACGACCCATCAAACCTTTACTCTAATAATTTATCAGAGTCCCTGATTGGCTGGATTATTGCTGGCGATGTCGATGGAGGTATTGGCGATTTACTACTCAAAATTGCAGGGAGCTTAGAGGTTGACCTAATCGACGATATTTTATGCTCTAAGATTTTAGCGGCGATTCAACGATATGATTCAGAGTCGCTGATTAAAGCATTGAAGATATTTACTGCATTAGATGGCTATTATATTTGGAGAAAGGTCCTTTTAAATTCTCTCTTTTTTAAAATAGATGAATTGCAGATGGATGCAAAACCGGTTTTATCTTATATGGTAAACGATGATTCATTTGATTGGGCTGCGGAATTTGGGGAATTAGTTAGGCATGCTGATTTATTCGCGTTATTTAAGGGGGCAAATGAGAAATTTGCCTGCGAGTTGATTAGCGTTTTAATAGGGGCTCCAGGCTTTCATCGGTTTATACCGCTTTTTGTTTACAATTGCTGCTGTGCGCAAGAAGAGCTTTCAACCTTTAAACTTGTTTGTGACAATCTTGGAAAATTATCGATTGACGTTTTTCAGCTTATTGTATTGCCACTACTTAATAAAGATGAGCTTGGTAGCGATTCAGAAAAAGATTTAGCACTTAAACAAGAAATAAAGAGGCTTTGGTTAGCTTCAACTGCCTTTCCGAAGATAAAATTACTGTTTAAAGATTACTCAACAAATGCCTCGGCCTTTTTTCACTTACCTCACGACATAGTTGACGAAATTACGAACCATTACCTTTGTGTTGAGCAAGGTTCGTTCAATATTTGAAACATAGCTAACTTTTATAATTTGGCATTTAGCTGCTATGCAAAAATTGGAAGAACCTGAGTTTTTGTATAGCGTTGCTGCTGAGTATCAAGTCGGTCATGTTCTTAGGCAAGATGTAGTGAACGCAACGCAGCAAAAAACTGTTATGCAAGAAACCCAGAAAGAAAATGTTCAAATAGAAACTCAGATAGTTACTCCTCTAAAAGAGTCTCAGATAGAAAATTTTCTAAATGAAACTCGGCAAGGTCCATTGCCAAAAGATCAATTAATGAAAACAATAAGAAATCTCTTGGAACGATTTAGCCTTGAATAACTCCTTCTTGTTTTGCCTGGACCAAATAGCCATTTTAAGTTTTTTTCCAATGATCTCGGTGCCTATGTGCATCCTGAAATTATCCCTGTTCCAAGGATAGAATATAGCTAAAATTTTAAATCGGGGTCGGTTTTCAATAATAGACACAATGGTCATCGGTCGCCTGACAAATCTCGTCAGCGGCCTTTTCCAAGCGCTCTACCACTGATGGGCTGCTAGGCACTTCTGGGTCGGCTTTGTAATTGCGAATGTTTAATGTTTGTATATGTCTTTTAGGCCATTCGGGTGGTGCACGGAACATTGTGATACCGGTAGCATTGCGATAATACCAAGGCTTGTAATTTTTTAGATCGGGGTTTTCAGGGAAGGTTGACCAATTGTAATAGTCAGTTGTTCCTGTATTCCAACGAATTGAAAAGGTGGGCTTTTGTCCGGGAGAATGATAATAGTGAACTTCTTCGATAATGTATTTCATTGTAAGAGGATCTGTTAATTAGGAAAAACCTAATAGGCCACGCCCCTCTGCCCTTGCATTCCGTCATCCTGAGCGCAGCGAAGGATCTCCGGGATTAGCACCGCGTCTCATTCAGGAGATCCTTCACTGTGCTCCCAAAGACCTACGTCATGTCGAACGCAGAGAGACATCTCCTGATTGTAGCACTGTGCTAATCCCGGAGATCCCTCACTACGTTCGGGATGACGCGGTCTTTATCTAAGGGGCTGGGTCACTCAGGATGACGAGCTATGTTCGGGTGACAGAGGTGGCTTATTAGGAAAACAGAGGATTATAGGTGAGAAAAATTGCTTGTGCAATAAGTAAACAGAAATCAAACTAAGAGTGATAAAATTAAACATTTAAAATCTTGAATTCTTGAGGATAACTCAGGACTTACAACTATTTCTCCTTCTTCAAAAAGCCAGAAAAGATAGCTCTGCATTAATTCATGATCGCAAAAACTGGGTTTTCGTTGTTTATCTGCGAAATGCAGATAGAGCTGCTCTTGCTGATAGGATTCTGATTTTATTTCATTCTCTAGGATAAGTAGGTAAAAATCCCGGGGCCAAGAGTGTGCAGGAAAGGTTTTTAAGTACCGTCTTGCCCGTCTTAGGGATTCGGTAACCTCTTTCTGCCAAGTGGCAATGGATTGACAAGCTTTGATGAATTCAGCCTTTGATATTGGCTCAACTGCGTAAGCAAGCCAACAGCAAAACAATAGCAAGTTAACATTGATAGCTTCCTGTTCCTGAAATTCTAGGCAATAATTTTTAACCCTCTCATTCTTGTAAATTCGCAGGGAAAATTGCCAAAAAGGATTATCCATTCTTTAACTCAATAACGGTGACATGCAGAGGTTCCGTTTCGGGATTTTCATCCTGATGTAGCTCTTGCCCTTGGGCAACGTCCAAATAGAGTGGAACCTGTTTTTTTAAGTGAAGACTGACTTCTTTGCCGGATTTATAAATAACAGTTAAGCGCCCATCTTCATCGGGAATGACCACTCGTGCAAATTGATGGGTATGGAAGGAGAGTCTTTGCTGTGGGCAAATAGTTGTTTTCCATACTTTGGTGACTGCGTTTTCAATAAAAATTTCACGCTTAGTTTCACAGGTTTCTGCAAAGGAAATTTGACAGATCAGAAGCAAAAAAAAATAAATAAATTTATTCATAAAGGTATTTTCCTTCTTAAAAGGGCCAGCAGCAGCAAGCTGATGTGGATAGTTCATCGTCTGATTCCAGTTCATCATTTATTGGGTCGAGAGACAGTAAAGAATCTAATTCTAAATCTTCAAAAATCATAAGAACTGCTTGTAGGATACTATTTGCATGATCGCAGTGGATGTTATGGACATTGAAGACAGCACAATTGTTATTTAAGTGTTTAAGGCATTTAGCGTGGTCAGCAGTAACGGGTTTTATCGCCAGATAATCTCCCTGCCGTAGGTTTTGGGGCCAGGGGGCCTCCGCCAATGAGTCCAGATAAGACAGGGTTTTCTCTAAATGAGGTAAATTGAGGTAGGTTAGAAGACTTGAGGTTCGCTGGTGTAATAAGCTTTTTGGGTCATCCAATAAGCTAAGGATAAAGGCCACGAGCGCGCTTGAATCTTTAGGCGGGTTAAATTCTATAAGTTTATTGTGGATTATGAGAGCTCTTTGGTGCTCAGCGTCTAAAGTTTCTTTCCATTCTTTAAGGGTGTGAAAAAAATCTGTGGCACCAAAAAACGCACAATCTTCACCAGATTTTTCTTCAAGTTCTTTATCAATATACTGACTAAGCAAGCTGTGCAATTCTTTGAATGTATTAACCTTAACAAGAGCGGCTTTAAAATCTTTTACAAGCCGTTTTTGCTTAAACGCACGGGGTTTTGAACATTGTTTGAGGTAAATCTCTATTATTGAATTTCTCATGTTACTGCTTCCCTACAACAATCTAGAGCCCTTTTATTCTCGCAAACCAACGCCTTTTTTTAATAGAATCATATTGAGCGCGGTTAGGACGATCAACATTATACAAATAATGAACATAGAGGTTATCATATTAACTTCATGTTGGCCAATCATCGCGTAGCGTAAGGCATTCACCATATAAAGTATGGGATTTAAATGAGACACTTTTTGCCAAAATGCGGGTAGCATATTGGTGCTATAAAATACACCTCCTAGATAGGTTAGTGGTGCAAGGACGAAGGTTGGAACGATCATTACATCATCAAAGTTACGTGCGAGCATCGCATTGGTAAAACCGGCAAGAGAGAAAATAGCAGAAACTAAGAGAATAACGACGATAGTCATCATCAGATTGTGGATCTCTATTTTTAAAAAACAATAGGAAACTAGATAGACCAAAAGGGCAACAATTACGCCACGCAAGACTCCACCAAGGACATAGCCAAGTAGGAGCAAACTATCATGCATGGGACTTACTAGAATTTCCTCAATGTTCTTTTGAAAGCGAACGCTGAAAAGGGAGGTTGAGACATTGGAATAGGCATTGGTGATCACTGACATCATAATCAATCCAGGGGCTATGAAAAGAATATAATTTACCCCATCGATAGGCCCAATCCGTCCACCAATTAAACTACCAAAAATAAGAAAATATAGGGCGGTTGTGATGACAGGGGGTAAGAATACCTGGGTTACGATGCGAAACATCCTTACCAATTCGCGCCTAACAATGGTGTAAAGTGCTATAGCTTGTTGTTTAGTGGCCATGGTTAATCAGATCCAAAAAGAGTTCTTCCAAGCGATTAGTTTTGTTGCGCATGCCTTGAATGCAAAGCCCCTTCTGAGTTAGCACAGCGAAAACCTCATTAAGAGTCCATTTATTCTCTACACGTAGTTCAAAGGTATTGCTATCAATAAGCGTTGCAATAAAGGGATCAAGCTTGGGTAATTCTGTGATAGGGTTTTCGGTGTTAAATACAAAGGTTTGATGCATTAAGGTTTTTAACAGTTTCTGCATCGAGGTATTCACAACAAATCGTCCCTCGTCAATAATGGCAATATTTTTACAAAGCTGTTCGGCTTCTTCAAGGTAGTGGGTTGTCAGGATGATGGTTGTTCCTTGTCGATTAGTTTCAACAAGAAAATCCCACATAGAGCGGCGTATTTCTATATCGACACCCGCAGTCGGCTCATCAAGAATCAAGACCCTGGGTTGATGAATCAAGGCACGGGCAATCATCAGCCGCCGTTTCATTCCCCCTGATAAATGGCGCACAATTTCTTTGCGTTTTTCCCATAGGCCAAGCTGTTGCAATAACTTTTCTGTTCTGGGAATCGCTTCTTTGCGCAGAATACCGTAATAACCGGCCTGATTAATAAGAATTTGCTCGCAGGTTTCAAAAATATTCAGATTAACTTCTTGCGGAACCAAACCTAAGCAAGCTTTTGCTTGTTCAGGATTTTTCTCCAAGTCATAATCACAAATACGAATACTGCCAGAGGTTTTATTAAGTAAGGTGGCGATTAAGCCGATAGTTGTTGATTTCCCTGCGCCATTAGCACCCAGCAAGGCAAAAAAATCACCGGATTTAACTTTGAGGTCAATTCCTTTCAGTGCTTCGACACCATTGGCATAGACTTTTTTTAACTGCTCAATTTCGAGGGCATACATAGAGGTTATGTGATAGGCAAAAATTGAGTATACGCCAGGGCGTGTCCTCAATCTATTACTCGGCTGCAAATTGAGCTAATTTAGCTAAAACTTTAGCTTGAATTCGTTAAATAGAGCTGGCTATTCGCCTCATTCAAGTTAAAGTTTTAGCTAAATTAGCTCAATTTTCGCTTCGAGTAATAGATTGAGGACACGCCCTAACTAATCGACGAGGATCTAGTTTTCATCCAACCCGTAATGCTGTACCGAGTTTCCTGTGTTGTACAAACCTCATGCGGGAGTTCGCTACTAAAGCAGACAAAGCGATTGCCCTGTGGCAAGACAGAGGTAAGTGGCTTATCGTCACAATCATAGAGCATTAACTGACCGCCCAGCTTTTCCTGCCACTCTGCGTTCAGATAATAAACACAAGATATTCGCCTATCAGTGCTTCCCTTAAATTGATCAACGTGTTTTTTATAAAATGAGCCGGGCTGATAAATGGCAAAATGGGTTTCAAAGTCCTGTAATCCTAGAAAAAGACTTTGGTTGAGAATCTTGGCTATCTCATGCAGTCTTGTGAAATAGCGATTAACAGCACTATTTGTTGAATCCTCATCGAGCCAGCAAATTTTATCATTTCTGATATTCGAATGATGGGCTGCATTGATTTGATGCCCTACTTTAGCCTGCTTGAAATGCCCCTGATTATGCATAAACTCCGCTGTCTCACGCAGTGCCTGAAAAACTGAGGGTTCTAAGAAGTTATCAATAATATGAAATCCTTGAGAATAGATTTCATCAGCTAGGCACATGCTCAAATAAGCTCCAAATTTAGGAAAGAGGCAAGTGTAGATCATCTTTAGGGAAATCCCTAACTACTTTCTAAAAGTTTCTGAATTTGACGCCAATTCGGTAAAAACTGATCCATAAAAGCATAAAAACGCTTGTTATGACTAGCTTCTAAGATATGGACTAACTCATGTACAAGCACGTACTCCAAACAGATTAAAGGCTTTTTAATTAAACGTAGATTGAGCCAAATACGCTTTTCAACCGGATTACAGCTACCCCAACGTGTTTTCATCAGCTTGATACCCCAGTTGGCAACCTGTACCGCAATTATGGGCTCCCATTTAGCGATGAGTCCGGGTAAAAGAGCCTTCATTTGTCGTCTATACCAATGGTCGAGAAGTCGTTGTTTTTGCTCAGTTGAAACCTCGGGTTGAATGTAAAAATCCAGGTTCTCTGTGTCAATGTGGATAGCAGGGCGTGTTACCCCATGATGAATCCTGAGAGTATAAGCCTTGCCTAGGAAAAAATGCTGCTCGCCAGTCTCAAAGGTTAAGGGTGAAAGAGGGAGCTTAGCTCTGAATCGAGCCCGCTGAGCATGAATCCAGGCTCGTTTAGCCTCGATTTGTTTATGAATTAAGTCTAAGCGGAGCCTAAGCGGTGCAGTGACTCTGACTTGTCCATCTGGCGGATAGATGCGTAGATGGATGTTTTTAATTGGTTTTCTTAGAATTTCGATAGCAATTCCATCGAGTTCGAACTGATTTGTTGCCATATAAAGCCAGCAATAGTAGTTTTTGTTGGGAAATCATATAACAAAAGCAACCAACAAGCTAAGCAGAGCTCATTAAATATCTATAACCTTATTCGCTTAGATGGGGTTCAGATTTAAATTTTGCGATTGAAAAAAAAGGTGCGCGTAGCCATTCTACGTAAGCCTTTTTTGATTGGCAAAATCTAAAGATGATCGCCATATAAGATGAATAAATTTATAGATATTTAGTGAGCTCTGCTTAAACTTAAAAACGCTCATCAGGAACACAGGGGCTGTCAATATATTCACCATTAATCTTTAATACCATGTTCACAGATCGCTGATGATAACGCGACAGAATTTCATACTGAGCCTGTGTGATATAACCATAAGAGCTTCCACAATAGACTAATGAATGAGCGCCTGACGAGCTTTTAGGCTTGATAGGGATATCACAGCCCCAGCGAAAGGTTGTTAAATCACAGTAGGCGAAGGTAGTGAGTGGGAGAAAGAGTAAAACTGCAGCAATAGTGATCTTTTTCATTGTTAGCATCCATGTGTCTTTTAAGTATTATCGCTAGATGTTGGCAATTCTTTAGTCTTTGTTATATACAATGGCCTTTAGATTTATTTATTACAAGTTTAATTTTATAAATAGGACGCTTATTAATTCTTTAGTATTTATGCCTCGTTTGCTAAGATAACAGCCTTTCTACGAAGCCAAGGTTGATAAGCAATTGGGAAAGATAGTTACGCAATGTCCTTCATGCAATAGTTCGAATTTAAATGTCGTTAAAATCGAATGCGCGGATTGTAAAACAAGATTCGAGGGGCAATTTGACATACCGACCTTATTAAAACTCCCTGAAGATGATCTCCAATTTATCCTTGATTTTGTTAAATGTTCAGGGAGTCTTAAGGATATGGCGACTATTTTAAAAATGTCTTACCCCACATTAAGAAACCGTCTCAATGCTTTAATAGAAACCTTGGGAAATCTGGAAATAAACCAAGAGGGATCTAAAGAGGAAATTTTGCAATTGCTTGAAGAAGGTAAAATTTCTGCCAAAGAAGCCGCGAATATGTTGAAACGCTTGTGAGATCTGTCATGAATAAAGAAGAAACCAAACTCTTAATGATGCGCAAGGATAATAAGATTTCTGAGTCGGATTACCAGATGCTTTTAGCAGCATTAAATAAGAAAAGTCTATGTACTCAGATTGAAAACTCCATATTTATCAATCCATTTCAAAAAATTGCCGGCTTCAAAGCCTTGACCCTTGGCCTGATTCTCCTGATTCTGATGTCTGCCTTGGGGGTCTATGCCGATGTTTATTTTGATGGGACCTTAGGTTATATGATGGCCTATAACATTAAGGCGGTAAAACCGAACCTGGTTTTGTTGATCTATCAGAATCTTGTCTCTTGTTTGACCGTTTCTTGTCTTTTTATTCTGGCTGCAGTCCTATGCAAGCAAAAAAGGATAAGAATTATTGATTTTTTTGGTACAGTAGCTTTCTCGCGTTATCCCATATTTATCTCATTGATATTTTTCACGATTTTCAAATATCTTGACCCTCAGACCTTCCAATATGATAGGACGAAGGAAATTGAATTTCATTTATCATTCCTAAACTCCTTTGAGAACTTTGTGATCTTTGGCGCAATATTCTGGCAATTAATGACCTATTTTTTTGCCTTTAAAGAATCTTCCGGTATGGAAGGTAAGAATTTATGGGGTAGTTTTTTCACAACTATTATCCTCGGCGAAGTCTTTGCTGTTATTTTCACAAGATGGTTTTTCTACGTCTAATCTCTTAACACACCAATACCCCCTATGCCTTGGCTTACCAAGGCATTCAGGTCATTTCTTCATCTCTAACAATTGCATCCAGGCTACCGTCTGATTTGTCTTTTATTATCCTTGTATTATCTTAAATTAAATAAATAAAAATAAAGTATTATTAATATATATTTAAATATAATTAAATAATTTTATTTTAAAATTAAATTTTGTATGTTAATTTCAACAAAATTAATTTTGGATTTAACATTATGTCAAAAAAATTAAATATAATTGATTTTCATGAAGAAGAGCAGGAACAAACTCCAGAAGTTCCAAAATCAAGCTGGCGTAATACTCTGGATTTAATGACTGGTTACTTTATAAAGTCTGACCAAAAATTTTTCGCCTGGTTACAGCTAATCGGTATTATTCTTTGTGTAGTCGGAATTGTTGGCTTAATGCTGGCTTTAACTTGGTGGTCTGCCGGATTTTGGGCTGTACTTGGCGCCAAAGTGCTTGCTCCCTTTTTGATGAGTATGGTGGAGTTCACCATTTTGGTTGGTGCTTTAGTTGGCCTGCACGTATTAAAAAATTATCTTATCGGAAATCTTTCTGTCAGCTGGCGAGAGTGGTTAACTAAAAACATTATTAATCAACTATTTGATAGTGAGAACAATTATCTCGAGCTAAAAAGAACCTACCCGGAAATCGATAATATCGGCGAACGTATTCAGGATGGTGCCAAATCTTTTGTTGAATTAACGCTTCGTTTGGTTACTGATTTTATAAGATCAGCATTGAGCCTCGGTTTGTTTGCCGGCACTTTATGGGTTGTTGGCGGCTCCCTGGCTATTGGAATGAATATTGTTATTCCTGGATATCTTGTGTGGGTTGCTCTACTGATCGCCATAGTTGCGACAATTACTACGCATTTCCTCGGTAGATCCCTCGCAGAAACCAATCAACAAGAAGAAAGTACAGAGGCTGATTTGCGACAGGACCTAACTGTCTTGAGCAAGGATTCCGAGAAGATTAGTGTTGAGCATGCTGGAGAGCATTACAGAGAATCATTAATCTCAAAGACGGAAGATCTCGCTACTATCTCGAAACAAAAATTAAAAACACAGACTAAGGTTGTCGCATTTCAAAACTTTTATGGGCAGTTCTCTTCAATATTACCTACTCTGTTAGCTGCGCCCCTTTATTTTACCGGCTTAATTGAGCTGGCGCAGATTATGGAAATTGGTATGGCTTTTTCCCAGGTGAGTTCTTCTTTAAGTTGGTTCGTTGAGGCTTACGAAGATCTCAGCAGATATAGAACAGCGATTGCAAGGCTCACCCAACTTCAGTATGGACTTGAAAATGCCAAGATCGCCCCTGAGCACAAGGCGATTGTCAGAACAGAGAAAAATAAAGACGCCATAAAAATAAAAGGACTCACGATTACACACCCTAATAAGTCAAGCGTGGATTTGATTTTTCGTAATCTCAATCTAAAAATTAATGCCGGTGACAAAGTTGTAATAAAAGGAGCATCTGGAATAGGGAAAAGCACCATTTTCAAAGCGATTGCTGGCGTTTGGAAATACGGTGAGGGAAAAATCACTGTACCTGCGGGGAAAACCATAGACGTCCTGGCTCAGGAACCAACCCTACGCAAAGGAAGTTTGCGAGCCCTGTTAGCTTATCCTAAGCCTGCAAGGACTTATACTCTGAAAAAATATACTGAGGTTTTGCGAAAAGTTGGTGGTATGGAGCAATTTATTCCAAACTTGCGCGATTCTAAAGCTCGAGACTGGTCAGAACTTTCTGGTGGCCAGCAACAAAAAATCGCTTTGGCCAGAGTATTATTGAATAAGCCTGATTGGGTTCTTCTTGATGAGGCAACTTCAAAGCTTGATGAAGAGAGCGAGGAACGTGTCTATCGAGCGCTTAATGAGCTTAAAGGTACAACAGTTGTGAGCATTGCTCATCGCTCTACAGTTGAGAAATATCACTCAAAAATTGCCTTTTTTAGTGTGGATAAGGAGAAGACAGTGACGGTAAATGTGAAGGAGCAGCTAATTGATCAAGAGGCTAGGCTTCAATCCTGTTGAGCACGTTAGTCCCTGGGGGCAGTGAATTTTAAATGAAATCTTGATTACGCTGCGCTCTGAGTGATCAAGGTTTTCCTTAGATAAGGATAATCATCAATTAAGCTTTGTGGGTTGGGTGCCAAACAGAAGCGGTGCTAGGACATATTGAGACCTTAGCTCTCATGCTCCAGCAAGCTAGTTTTATAACATAAAGCATCGACGCGTCCCATATAGCCTCCTTGATCATGCTTTCCTACAACACGGTGACAAGGAATAAAAAGCGCTAAGGGATTTGACTTGCAGGCTTGTCCGACAGCTCGGGGGCTGGATTGTAGCGATTGGGCAAGCTCACCATAGCTAACCGTTCGGCCAACGGGGATAACGAGTAAGGCGTTCCAGACGCGTTGCTGGTAGACAGTGCCATGTGGTTTTAAGGGTAATTGAAAACGGTGATGAGGATTAGAGAAATATTTATCCAATTCCCGGGCAATAGTTGCCGTTAATCCATTTGTCTCTTTGTGATGGGTTGGTATCTGAGTAAAGATAGCGCGATAGATATAATGCTCATCGTACTGAACTTCAAGCCAGCCTGCTGGCGTTTTGAATGCAGTAACGATGAGCATTAGATGATTTAACTTTCTTTTTTGCCAGTTAATTTCTCTTTGATACGTGCTGCACGGCCAGCCAGATCACGGAGGTAATACAACTTAGCACGGCGAACATCTCCACGACGCTTAACAACTATGCTGTCAACAACAGGGCTGTAAGTTTGGAAAACACGCTCAACACCAACGCCATGAGAAATTTTGCGAACAGTGAAAGCAGAATTTAAACCACGATTACGTTTAGCAATAACAACGCCTTCAAAGGCCTGTAAACGTTCACGGGTACCCTCTTTTACTTTTACCTGAACTAAAACTGTGTCACCTGAACTAAATTCAGGGATTTCTTTACCTTGCATTTGTTCAGCGTTTAACTGATCAATGATTTTGCTCATGGGTCACTCCTCAAATCGGTATCCCTTGCTCAGGAATCACCGTGTTCGCATTTAAACTCGACAAGCAAGCGCTTGTCAGTTTCACTTAACTCTATTTTATCTAACAAGTCTGGACGCTTAAGCCAGGTTTTACCCAACATCTGCTTTCTACGCCAGCACTCAATATCTCGATGATTGCCGCCTAATAACACGGCCGGTACTTCCATACCTTGTATACTTGCTGGTCTTGTATAATGTGGACAGTCTAGCAAGCCATTCATAAACGAATCCTGTTCAGCTGACCCTAAATGGCCAAGGCTTCCAGGAAGCAGGCGTATAATCGCATCGATAAACACCATGGCTGCTAACTCACCACCACTTAAAACAAAATCACCAAGTGACCATTCTTCATCGACATGCTGATTGATTATCCGCTCGTCAATGCCTTCATACCGCCCAGCTATAAAAAGCAAAGGCTGTCTGCTATTGGCTACCTGATTTAAATCAGCTTGCCGGATAGCTTTTCCTTGAGGGCTGAGATAAATCGTTTTACAGGAATCTGGCATCTGGCTTTTTGCATGCTCTATTGCTGCGTGCAATGGCTCATACATCATAACCATGCCCGGTCCGCCGCCGTAGGGCTTGTCGTCAATTTGACGATAAGGCCTTGACGCCCAGTCCCGAGGATTCCAAAAATCTACCTTGGCTAGATTTTGCTCGATTGCCCGCCCAACTACGCCATAATCCAGGCTTGTGAACATTTCAGGCATCAAACTTATCACGCCAAACTGCATCATTTTTTAAAAATCCATATCCCAATCAACCTTAATCAGTTTCTGATCTCTGTCGACATCAATAACAAACTTACCAGGTAAATAAGGAATCAAATATCGCTTATCGCCTTCAATGACCAAGACATCATTGGCCCCTGTAGGCATAATTTCAACTACTTTACCAAAGAGTTGGCCTTGTTGATTGACAACTTGCATATCAACAAGCTCGTGCCAGTAAAATTCTCCCGGCATTAACGAAGGAAGCTGAGACCGGCTGATGGCTATTTCAACGTTAGTTAGATTGGCTACCTGCTCACGCTCACGGTAACCCTCAATTTGTGCAAGAATCGATTTGTCATTGATTTCTAAATGCAATATTTTCAAGGGCTGCCATTGCTTTGCAATATAAGCATGCCAATCAGTGTAACGCAGGATATTTTCCCGTGGATCTGTGAAGGAATGAACCGTAACAAACCCTTTAATGCCATGGGCCCGGCCAAAACGGCCAACCACGACCCAGTCTGAACTCTTATCCACGTTATTCAGCAGCAGTGTTCTTCTTGAATTCTTTAACCAATGCGCGTACACGATCGGATAATTGCGCACCAACACTTTGCCAGTGGGTTAATTTATCCATTTCCAGGTGCAGGCGAACTTCTTGACCACGTGCAATTGGATTGAAATAACCGATGCGTTCAACATAGCCACCATCGCGACGCTTGCGGCTATCGGTAACAACCATATTGTAAAAAGGACGCTTCTTTGCGCCAGCTCGTGATAAACGTATAACGACCATTATTTTCCTCTACTTAAGAGTGGTTACGTAAAAATGCCGTGTATTGTACGAAAATTAACTCGACATTGGAAGGGATTATTGTGATTATCCCGGAAAAAATCTATGTATCTGACAAAATGGATTAAATTGTCATTGCGAACGTTTCTCCTCGACATTCTTCTCTATTTCAAATCATCAGGAATAATACCTTTTAAGCCTGTCATGCCACCGATGCCACGCATCATTTGCTTCATGCCGCCTGGCTTAGTGAATTTTTTCATCATCTTCTGCATTTGCTCATATTGCTTCAATAAACGATTAACATCCTGAATTTGGGTTCCTGAACCAAGAGCAATACGTTTTTTACGAGAGCCAACGATGAGTTTAGGAAGGCGACGCTCTTTAGGAGTCATCGAGTTAATAATCGCAATAGTTCTTGCCATTGTCTTATCATTTACTTGACCCATCGCCTGTTGAGGTAATTGTCCCATACCAGGGAGTTTACTCATCATGCTGTTAATACCGCCCATTTGATTCATTTGTTCGAGCTGCCGCTTGAAGTCTTCTAAATCAAAGCCTTTTCCTTTTTTGAGTTTCTTGGCTAGTTTTTCACTAGCCACTTTATCCGCTTTACGCTCAACTTCTTCGATCAGGGTAAGTATGTCTCCCATACCTAAAATCCGAGAGGCAATACGTTCAGGGTGGAAGGGTTCTAAGGCGTCAATTTTTTCACCGCTTCCTAAGAATTTAATCGCTTGCCCAGTAATTTGGCGCACTGAGAGGGCTGCACCGCCTCGGGCATCACCATCTGTTTTAGTTAAAATGACCCCGGTCAATGGGAGTGCTTCGTGAAAAGCCTTTGCTGTATTCGCTGCATCCTGACCGGTCATGCTATCAACCACAAAGAGTGTTTCAACTGGTTTGACTGCCTGATGCAAGGCTTTGATTTCCTCCATCATCTCAGTATCAACGTGTAAGCGGCCGGCGGTATCAAGAATCACTACATCCATATATTGCTTCTTCGCACTATCTAAGGCTTTATGTGCGATTGCTACAGGCGACTCGTGTGTTTCTGCATCAAAAAAAGCAACATCGAGCTGTTTAGCTAATACTTTCAGCTGTTCAATCGCTGCTGGGCGATAGACGTCCACGCTCACCAGCATGACTTTTTTGTTTTCAGATTCTTTTAGATAGCGAGCTAGCTTTGCAGAGGACGTTGTTTTACCAGAACCTTGCAAACCAGCCATTAAGAACACTGCTGGAGGCTGAGTTTTAAAATCTAACTCTGCACGTGTGTCGCCGAGAATATGTACTAATTCATCATGAACAATCTTAATTAGGGCTTGATCTGGTTTTAGACTGGTAGCGACCTCTTGACCTAAGGCCTTTTGCTTAACTTGTTCAATAAATTCTTTAACAACAGGTAAGGCAACATCGGCCTCAAGCAAGGAAAGACGGACTTCACGCAGCATTTGCTGCATATTTTCTTCTGTCAGACGTCCTTGGCCGCTTAGGTTCTTGAAGGTACGTGTTAAACGTTCGGTAAGATTCTCAAACATGATGATTACTCTGCTGCAAAAATTCTTACTATAGCACAACGGCTATTATAGTAGAATTAACCTTTGTACAAATAAGCAATCCCTATAAAAATTTGAATCCCCGTATGTAGGCTCGATCAGACAAGGAGCCCGACCTTTTACAAATACGCAGTTAAAAAGAGCTGCTAAGCAACAGGGTATACCTGTATCAACTTTAATATTTCTTCCCAGGTTGTTGCTGGTTCAGGGGCATAGATGGGCGAACGAACAGAATAATTAATTTTATATTGGCTTACTGCCTTAGAGCCCTGATCAAGGTTTGGGATCAGTTCGCTGAGTATGCAGCTGAATAGGGTTGAACGAGGTGGGCAGGCGTAGTCACTTTTGAAGTTGAACCTTAACCAGGGTAGTGCTTCTGGCGTTGTGTAATAGGTTAGGGCATCGATGAGATGAAAGGCTGTATCATGAAAATAAATTTGCATGCCTGGATTATTGAGATGCAGAGGTGTGATGCCTGGTACGCCTACATTAAGCACAGTTGGCTGGTAAGAGGCAGCTTCTCCCCAGTATAAAACCCGATATTCTTCCATATGGGTGTGTCCTGTTATCAGAGCTCGAATAGTTTGTTTATAGTCAGCAGCTAGTCTTAAAAACGCATTGCGCAGTGTCAGCCCTTTCAAGGAGGGGGTTATATTCCCATTTAACAGGATTGAGGTGTTCCATAAGTCAGGGTGGGTGGGATTCACTGCAACATCGCCAATGGGAATATGCATGGCAATGAAAACCTGTTCATTTTTCATTTTGGCATCCTGCAATTGGGCTGCTAACCAATCCAGCTCAAATTGTGCTTCTTCTTGCTGGATAGCCAATGGCCCAGTATAGCGATACGAAAATATAACGCTATTCACAGCAATGAAACGCAAAGGGGTATCGCTTCCCAGCGGATAAGCACTATAAAACCCATATTTTTGTGCAAAGGCCATGTTCGGACTTATGGTGGGATTGATACAAGCTGTACTTGCCGGGCAGGTTATAACATTTAATGCTGGCCAGGCTGCGGCGGGATCCAGGTTAAATAAATTCACGCCGTCTTGACTAAAGGGGCCATAATTGATTGTAGGGTTTGGGCCTAGATTATAGGAATCATTGTTCCCATAGACATAGAAAAACGGTGTACTAGGCGCATTTCTACTCAAACCTTCTAAAACCAATTGCACGTTACTCGCCCTATTTATCTGGCTATGCGCTGGCGAGTCGCCCAGATAGACCATAAACTGGGGGGATTGCTCACTTATTAGCTGTGCTAATTGTGATAAGGTGTTTGAAAAAAGCAGGGTTCCGGTATCCTCTTTATAGCTAATGCTCGCTTTATCTTGATCTAGATGTATATCTGAGATGACTAAAAAGTTTCCGGCACTGCGCGTGATATTAAGGATATCGGGCTGGCTGGGTTGATAGCATTGCAAAGGGTTAACCTGTTCGCACACCCAAGGTCCATCAACAATATCATCTTGTAAATAGCTTCCTGTTATTTGGAGTGTGAGCGTGCAGGATTCTTGGAACCCCAAGACAAAGAGATTGGGGCAGTCGCTGCCTGTGGTAATTTGCTTAACCCCAGCAATAGGTCGTAGCGCTAAGCTATGCTTTTTAATCGATTGATTAGTGATCTTATATTTGACTGTTGCGGTGGTTTCTTTGCTAAGGGTTAGCTTTGTTGGTGATAGTGGCGTAAAGACCCATATGGGGGCTTGGGCATGGCAATGCAGAGTTATAAAGAAGAAAACAGTTTTAGTTAGGAGTCTGCATAAGCTATAGATAGGTTTCAAAGTCATCTACCTTTGACGTGTATCACTTTGAACACATGATATCTTTGACAACTGATTTTCCAAACAACTTTTGCGAAAGATTTGAGTAAATCTGCTAGTTCAGCCAGGCAGTGGTGCAAAATACATGGATCCCGCTTAGAATGTTATTTTATAAAGTCTCTTTAAAATTATTGGGGGATGTGCGGTGCAGCTATCTCTAACCACTCTACTGATATTTCTGCTTTTTTTGATTTTGCTTTCTGGATTTTTTTCGAGTTCAGAGATCGGCATGATGTCGATTAATCGCTATCGCTTACGTCACCTAGTCAAGATGAATAATAAACAAGCGGTTCGTGTCAATCAGATGCTAAGCCGACCTGATAAGTTGCTTAGTGTCGTTTTAATTGGCAATACCTTAGCCAATATTGTTGCGTCAACTATTGCGACCCTTATAGGACAGCGTTTGTATGGCGATGCAGGGGTAGCCTTGGCGACCTTGCTGTTGACTTTTGTTGTTTTGGTTTTTGCAGAAATGGCGCCAAAGACAGTAGCTGCTTTATATCCACAACAGGTTGCCTTTGCTGTTTCCCTTCCTTTAAAAATTTTACAAAATATTTTCGCGCCTTTAGTCCAGACAATTAGCTGGATAAGCAATTTTGTTTTGCGTTTGTTTGGCATTTCAATTGATAAGGTTCAGAAAGAAGTATTATCAGGTGAGGAGTTGCGCTCAGTTGTTCATGAAGCGGGTGGGTTCTTGCCTGTAGAACATAAGAGTATGTTGATAAGTTTGCTTGATTTGGAACAGGCAACTGTGGAAGACATTATGGTGCCAAAAGCAGATATCGTGGGTATTGATTTGGAACAATCCTGGCATGAGTTACTTGAGCAATTAGAAACAGCACAACATACGCGCCTACCGGTTTACAGAGACAGCATAGATAATTTGGTGGGAATGGTTCATGTTCGCAGCATTCTTAATTTGGCACTGGAGGAGCGCCTGGATATGGAGAGCCTTTTAAAAATCACTGATCCGCCTTATTTCATTCCTGAAGCAACACCATTGAATGTACAAATTCTGAATTTTCGCAAAATGAAAAAACGGTCTTGTTTTGTTGTAGATGAATATGGCGATTTATTGGGTTTGGTGACTATGGAGGATATCCTTGAAGAGGTTGTTGGCGAATTCACAACGGATATTGCTGATCTAAGTAAAGATGTTTTCCAACAAGAAGACGGTTCTGTCATTGTGGATGCAAGCATTACGCTTCGCCATTTAAAGCGACTGTTGAATTGGCAATTGCCAATGATTGGTCCACGAACTTTAAGCGGTCTGATCATTGAACATCTAGGTTATATCCCTCCATCTGATTGTTGTTTACAGATTGACAATTTTCAATTTGAAATCCTTAAAGTCAGTGACAATATGATTAGAACTGTAAGGATGCTCAAGGTTAGTAGGAAGAAAAAGTAAGACTGTATCCAGGCGGATGAGGGGTTGCCGATAATAGCTCGAGCCCCTTATATTTAGATTTACTCAAACGGTTACTTGCGTTTTACAGAGAGGTCTTCCCCTTTATAAAATAATAAACTGAAGGAAGAACAAAAAGCGTAAACAAGGTCCCCATGCCTAAGCCACCAATAAGCACTGTCCCGATAACATGGCGAGATTCTGCTCCGGCAGCATGAGATAAAATCAAGGGAATTGCACCAAAAATCATGGCAGCGGTTGTCATTAAAATAGGTCTTAAACGTAAAACAGCAGCCTGTTGAATCGCTGTAAGAAGTGGCGCTCCCTCTGCCCTTAATTGATTAGCAAATTCAACAATCAGAATACCGTGTTTGGATATTAAGCCAATCAAGGTAATCAATCCGACCTGAGTATAAATATTGAGAGATTGTCCGCATAAGTAAGCCAGGAATAAGGCGCCTGAACAGGCAAGTGGTACGGTAAACAAAATAATGAAAGGATCGATAAAATTCTCAAATTGTGCAGCCAGAATTGCATAAATAAAAATCAAAGATAAAACCAATAAGAACAACATGGCATTGGATGATTCGTTATAGGCTTTGGCTGCACCGTCCCAAGTCATTTTATAATTAGCCGGAAGTTCAGTTTTTGCGATTTTCCAAAGTTTTTTCATCCCTTGTTGCATCGATTCACCGGGGCTTGTTTGTACATGCAAGGTTGTTGAACGCATTTGCTTATAATGATCCAGCGTTGCTGGTTGAGCCTTGGGACTCATCTTTGTAATCGTACCTAAGGAAACACGGCTACCGCTGGCGGTTGTAAGATAGAGTTCATTTAAGGTCCATGGTGAAGTTGCTCCCTTAATCGTTAGATTATAAACAACACCGTCTTTTTGAAAATTTATCGAGCGATTGCCGCTAAAAAAGACTTCAATTGTTTTGGCTACCTGTGGTGCAGATAAACCGAGTTTGGAAAGAATATTATTATCCAGATCAATATTGTATCCCATAGAATCAAGGCGAAGGTCAAAGCGGCTCGATTCAAATTGCTTTGATTTATCCAAGGCTGCTTTGATCTTTTCTGCTTGCTCGAATAATTGGCGATAATTATCTGCACTGGAAATAACCAGAGTAAGCTCAGAACCACTGCCGGCATTGTCCCCCCCTGGTAAACCGCTATCCCAGCTCCAAGCATGGGCATCTGTAGAGGGGAAGTTTCCTAGCTTTGGTTTCAGGGTCTCAACCAGTTCAGCTGCGCTACGATGTCTTGATGCATGTGGTTTTAAGGGAAGAACAATACTAGAACCCCAATCACCTAAGAAGGTTAGTTTATTTTCAGATTCAGGAATCGCATTGGTTACACCCTCAATTTGGCTGATTTTTTTATCGAGAGCATTAATATCTTCCCCCGCTACAGTAGGGGTGTAAATCCCAATCAATCCACGATCTTCCTTCGGTGCTGTTTCATGCGGTAGCAAGCTATAGAAAAGGATGGAAAAGCCAATAGATGCAGTAGCGGCCAGTAAACTAATGGTTTTACGCTTAACGATATACTCTAAGCATTTAGCATAGGCTGCTGAAAGCCAATTCAGGAAGTGATCAATTTGCGGCCATATATGCTTATTAGAGCTATTAAGAAACTTGGCGCACATTAATGGTGAAAGAGTCAAGGCGACCAGGCCTGAAATAAAGACACTTCCAGCCAAGGCGACAGCAAATTCGATAAAAAGTTGTCCGAGCATGCCCTGAACAAAGGCAATTGGCATATAAACGCTGGCTAGCGTTAGGGTCATCGCCACAATTGCAAAACCAATTTCCTTTGCTCCCTTTATTGCTGCTGCAAAGGGGGATAAGCCATTTTCAATATGACGCCAGATATTTTCCAAGACAATAATTGCATCATCAACCACCAGACCAACGGCTAGTACCATCGCCAGTAAGGTCATTAAGTTAATAGAAAAACCAAATAGTTTTAAAAACAGCAGAGAGCCTAGTAAGGAAATAGGAATTGTTAACAAAGGAATCAGAGTAGCAGCGAAATTACGCAGGAACACAAACACGATGAGTAGTACTAAAATAATTGCTTCTAAAATAGAAGAGCGAATGTTGTGTAATGAGGCATTGATGAAGTCAGATTGATCAATGATTACCTGCATTTTCATCCCCGAGGGTAAGCCATGTTGCAGATCTTTAAGTTCTTGGCGCACCAGTTTTGAAACATCGATCGGGTTTGCATCATTGGCACGATTTATAGAGAGCACTAAGCCGGCATGGCCGTTCACTCTGACCCGCATCTGGGTATTGTCCGTTGTCAGTTTTATCTGAGCTACGGATTTTAATAAGATAGGATGTTGCTTATTCGATTTGATAAGCAGGTTCTCATAATCCTCATTTGTTAAGAGTTCGGAATTTAATGAGCTGGGGATTTTATTTTGATAATTACCAGCGGGCAGGCTAACTCGGCTACGGGCAAGTGCATCAAAAATCTCATCAACATTGACCCCAAAGGCATAGAGTTTTTTTGGATCAAGGTTAATGTCGTAGGTATAGGGTTGCCCCCAAACCTCTACGGAAGACACTCCTCTAACAGAGCGAAAGGCATTTTTCAGACTAAGATTAGCGTAATGGGTTAGTTCGCCAAAACCCATGGTTGTTGATTCCAGTGAGATTCCAATAAAAGGCAGGCCGGAGGTTTTACGTTGGCGTTCGACCAAAGGCATTTTTACTTCAGTAGGAAGGATTGCGCGAGCTTGGCCAACTGCATCCTGGGTTGCATTCAATGCACGATCCATAGATGTTCCTGCACGAAAAACCAAAGTAATCTGCGAAGAGCCGGAATAGGATTGTGAGGTAATTGTTTCCAAGCCCTCTATCCCTGCTAAACGTTCTTCGAGCACGTTTGTGACGGCTGATTCAACCAGATCTGGGCTGGCGTTGGGATAATTGCTTTGTACATTAATCGTTGGAAAGCTGATATCCGGGTACTCACGCAGCGACAGTGAATAGAAGCTTAACAAGCCCAATACAATAATCATGCAGTTAAAAATAATTGCAATAACTGGATGTTTGATGAAATAAGAGGTTAATTTCATAAGGTTAACTGCTTGTTGAGGTCGCTGTTTCAGGTTTATAAATGGCTACCTGCATGCCTGGGTACAAACGCTCTTGGCCTTTGATAATCAGTTTTTGGCCTGGTTTCAAACCAGAAAGAATTTCAATTTGTGCTTTCTCCTTTAAGCCTGTTTCGACTGGAACTAATACAATTTTTTCCTTATCAACGACATAGACAAAAGGTTTACTATTGCGAAGAAAAATAGCTGCGAAGGGCACGACAATGACCTGTTTCCTCTCTTCGATAACCAAATCAACATCCACATTGGAGCCAACTACACAATTCTCGCAGCTAATATCCACATCAGCAGGACACATATGTGTTTCTTCATCGATCATCTTTTGCATATGGTTCAATACATATTCTTTATCAAAAACTCGTACGCTCTGTCCCTCTTTTATGGTATTCAGGTTGGTACAAGGGATATCGAAATCAACAACAAGGGCGCTGGGGTCATAAATAGTAACAATGGGATCGCCTTGATTTACCTGGGTTCCTTCTCGTTTCTTATAAGCACCGATAATCCCATCAAAGGGGGCATAGAAACGCATGGTATCTAACTCAATTTTTGCTTTAGACAATTCTTTTTGCGAGATTATCCACGCCTGTTTCTTTTCCTCAGCTTCTTTCGAACTGACAATTCCCGATTTCAATAAACTCTGTAATCGCTCAAATTGGGTTTTAGCAATTTTTTCAGCAACTTCGGCAAGTTGTAAATTGTTTTCAATATCTGGATTATCAATTTTGGCAATTAACTCGCCCTTTTGAATTTTATTACCCGTAGCTACCAGCGAATCCAGCATGCCTGAACCCTTGGCAATAAGGATGGTTGCATGTTTGGGGCGGATTGTCCCTATAAGCCGAACGGTTTGGCGGATATCGCTATTCTGCAATTCTTCGATTTCAACTATTTTGGTATTTTCGACTGGCGAGGGTACCGCCTTTTTTTGAAAGAATTGGTAACCTAAAAAGGGAAGATAAAAGACAACAAGCGCCAACGTTGTGATAAGAAAATATCTTTTTTGTAAGAGGTTAAGGATTTTAGTCACGAGATTCACAGCAGCTCTCACTAGCAAAGAGGTGATGATATTAGCACAAAATTGAATTTTTATTAAACAACTTTGTTTGTCGGTCACTCCCAAAGACTTCGTCATGTCGAACGTAGAGAGACATCTCCTGAGTGTAGCAGGGTGCTAATCCCGGAGATCCCTCACTACGTTCGGGATGACGGGGGGTTTATCGATGTTTGCCCCAAAGGGGCTGGGGTGCTCAGGATGACGGGAGTGGCCATTCTTTAGGTATTAACGGCGATTATTCCTTGTCAGCGCTCTCTCTAATAGTTAACACTTGAGCTGTAAACAAATAACCGCCATTTCTAATTGTCTTAATCAAAGCGGGTTTTTTTGCATCCGTTTCAATTTTTTGTCTCAGGCGACTAATTTGTACATCGATGCGTCGATCAAAGGGATTCAAATCAGAGTTTTTGGTAATTTGTAATAAAAACTCTCTCCCCAAGACTCGTTGTGGTTGACGTATAAAAGCTAGAAGCAGGTCATACTCACCAGCGCTGAGTTGTAATTCTTGATTCGTGTTATTAAAGATTTGTCGTGAGGCTGGGTAAAGGCGCCAATCAGCAAAAAGCAGGACCTCTTTTTCTTGATCACTGTCTTGCGTAGCGCGTTGAACTCGTCGAGAAATAGCAGATATTCGTGCGTGTAATTCTCGAGGATGCAGTGGCTTAACGAGAAAATCATCAGCGCCTGCTTCGAGCATCTGCACGCAGGTATCTTCATCATTGCTATCGCTTATCACAATTAGAGGAACTGGGTAACGGTGATAGAGGGTATCTATTATTGATGAATCAGCTTCAAAAAGAGACCAATTAATTAAAAGTGCTGCAGGCTGTTCGTTTTCTTTATCTAACTCTGATAGATTTTTGAGCTGAGTAATTTCATAGTCAAATTTAGCAAAGTATTCTGCTAGCCGTTCATCCCAGGGGTTATTGTCAATAATCAGCAGGTACTTGCGATGGCTTGACATTGATGTTCATCCTCCTGGTATTTTTCTTTTAAGTATTATCAGCAGCTTTCGATTATATACTAGACCTAAACTCTACTGTCAAAAGGAATTTCTCGAGTATTCAGGCGCTAGATTGTGGGTTTGACTCGCGGTTTCAAAAGCCTCTATTCCTGATAATGCGCTGAAGATTTTTTCATGACGAGAGTTTTCATTATGAGAATCCTGTGCCTGATATAAGTCAAACATATTCTGCTCAGCTAATGCAGCATGAAGTGATTTGGCGGAAAAAAATCGTTCACCGGCGAAATTGGATATTGCGAAAGGCGTGCGGCGGAAGGCTTCTTCATAGGTTTCTTTAAAAAGTTGCTCCGCATTGAGATTGCCATTATTGAATTCTACTGCCCGTGATAAGGCAAAGGCAGCTGCTGAATCAAAATTTTGTTCAACCTGGTCTTTAATGACTTGATAGAGTTGTCGGCCTATAACCTCAGCCGTTGCTGGTTTTTCTCGATTAGCTAATTGGCTCTGCAGTTTTTCCAGCGAATTTAATAGCTCATCCTTGGCTAAATCTTTGTTAGACCCTTGCAGCGTTGCGCTATAAATCTGTTCAAAATTATGTACAAGCTCAACATAGAATTGATCGGTATTAAAACTTTCCGGGTCTTCTAAATCATGATTGGTAAAATGGTTTATCGAGTCTAAATAACCCAGGGCATCCATAACCCGAGCATGCTTGGATGCTTCATCAAAATCAGTTGTTTTGATGTTACCTACACGGAGTTCGACGGTTCTTAATGGGTATTCACTACGTAGTTTTTGAAAGCCTAATTCTTTTTGCTCAGTATTTTTATACTCCGTATTCATCTCGCCTATAGTGGAAACCAATTCGTTACGCTTTATTTGCTCGATAAAACCTGCCTTATACAAAACAGGGGCAACCTCTTCTTCAATCAGTTCAGCAAGGGCTCGCAAATTCATAGTGATTGCTTGGCCTGATTTTTCCTGAAAAATATCAGGGTAGTTCTGCCAATCATTAGTAATATCCTCCAGTTTTTTCATGCTTGTTTGCATGACCAAATTGGCTGCACGCCTACTATCTTGTCCTGGCGTTTGTGCAACGAACTCTTTGAGAACCTGAAAAAGCGCAGGTTTAAATCGTTCTTTTATATTAGAAAGCATTAGAGGGCCGTCTTCATCAAGGTCTGCCTCTATGAGTTCAGCGGTACTTTTAAATAGAGTTGCTAGCAAATTACTCGTTAGAACCTCGTCCCAGCGATGGCCATATAGAGCTTGATAAACCTGGTTTTCTTGGTTATTAAGCCCTTCCCCAAAGGCAAAGACGAGTGTTTGCTGCGGTTTTTGATTTTTTATAAAGGCGCCTGTTTCTTCATCTCGATCAAAATAATCAGTAGGCAGATTATCAAAAAGACCGCCATCAACATATCGGTAGGGCGGGCTTCCGTCTCCTAAATCAATCTCGACTGGTTCTAGAAGGGCTGGAATAGACGCTGATGCGCGGCAAGCCAAGGCTATTTCTACATTAGGGGTTTCATCACAACTAAAGACTTGTACTTCCCCAGAAGGATGCCTGACTGCGGGCATTGTTAATTTTTTAAAGGTCTCAGGCCAATATTGATTAAGAACCGCGAGATCGCCAAAGGTGATTCTTGCAGGTTGTTCTAACATTTTCTCAGCAATACTATTGAGCCGCTCATCATCTATTGCATTAATGTCTTCTGCATTATCTTTAAAAAATTGTGTTAGTGTGGCGTCAATATTTTCACGGATAAAATTTAAAATTCCCGAACCATCTTTCGTAATGAAGCTCACACCAGCTGGTTTGATGCAGCCAGGTATAAAGTAATCTAGGATACTCCATACAGGCTCTCCTAAAAGGTCTTGAAAGTTAGTACTGAGTAACTGATCTCTAAGCTGCTTAGAGGGCATCCCTATGGCGATCAGTGCTGCGGTAATTGCACCGGCGGAGGATCCTGAAATCTCTTTTACACCTTTCAGAATACCTGTTTGTAAAAGGGCTTCATAACTACCAGGATAGACGACCCCTTTTGCTCCACCACCACTAAACACAAGGCGCTCTATGGCTTGCTGTTCTTCCAATGGTGGAGCGGCGGCTGTATCAGAAATACTTTTGCTGGACGAAAAGAATGAGGGTCTCTCTCTAACCTTTTGTGCAGCAAGTTGTTTCTTTAATCGAGCTTCAGGAGTCACAATATATCCTAAAATGTGATTATCTTTTGTTCATATAGATCATAATACAACCATTGATCGGCTTGGTCAATTAGTGGTCACTATTTTATTCGTGGTAATAAACGATGCAAATTTGTAGAATAGACCCGGTTTTTCCTAAGTGGTCGCTTTATCAAATTGTGTTGGAGAAGAGGATGAGAAGAATTGTTGGATTGTTTGCCTTGGCTTTGTCTTTGCTTGTCAGTGCTTGTAAAGATGTGCCCCCCGGAGATTATGATGCAGCAGAAGTAGGTAAATTAAAGAAGGTGGCATCAGGTGTAATTATTTCAAAACGTGCCGTTAAGTTTCATAACAAAAGCCCTGCAAATACTCCAGCTGCGCCAGGTAGTGAATATATTGACGGTGGCCAGGGCTATGTTTATGTGATCAAGTTAAATAGTGGTACCATTGTTTCTGTTGCGCAGTCAGAAGATTTGAAATTGAAAGTGAAGCAACATGTCTTAGTTGTCTATGGCAAACATACTCGCGTTTTACCTGATGATGGTACCTCTAATTAAAGGTTACGCCCCCTCCTAAGAATGAATTTCCGTGACCTGTTCGCGGAAATTCAGAGTCCTTAAAAATTTTTACGCCCTCTCAAAGAACAGCTTTCATTTCTCCCTTCGCCCCAGACTATAGGTATCTACACAAGTGTCTGTAGTAGATGAGCCCTGTCCCCTAAGCCACGTCATCCAGAGCGCAGCGAAGGATCTCCTGAATGTGGCACGGTGCTAATCCCGGAGATCCTTCGCTGCGCTCTGGATGACGTAGTGTTGAAACAAGGAGGGACGTGACCTTATTACAGACACTTGTGTAGATACCTATGGCCCCAGACACGGGGTGAATGTGTCCGAAGGGCTTGGGGTTCGAAGTTCTTTTCCTGGTATTTGCCTCAAAGAGGCTGCATCGTTAACAGAGTGAGGCTATTTAATCACAAATTTCAACTATCATTCTTTGGCTAACATCTTGTTCTTTATAATGAAAGTTTGTTTTCTTAGACCTCTTAATGTTGATTTAATAAACCGCAAGTATAATTTTTAATCAGCTGGTGGGTATAGGCCGATCCTAGAATTCAATTTGCACTATAAACAAGAAGGAACTGAAGACTAGGTTAGCGCGCTCTCAGCTTGTTATTAATGAAACTGAGGGCTTATTTATGTTTAATCAAGCAGATGTTAAAGAGCAATTAAAAAAGGATAAAGAAGAGAGTACGGTTGACACACTGCAATCTACTCATATTGAAGGTTCTGAGTCAGAATTTCTCGATATTCAAGATGTTAATCCAACGCTTGATGATATTTCTTCCGAAGTAACAGAAGGTAAAGTTCTCAGGAAACAAGCGGTAAAGAACTTAACTGGCTTATCAGAGTCACTGTATACCTATAAATTTAAAGATCACCCCTTTTATCAGCGAATTGAAGTGGGGACTAACCATATTGTTATCTATCCCCATCCAACTCAGGTTGGCCGTAAATTACTGGCTTGCATGGTTGGTGCAGCATGGGATGAGCGAAATTATTCTTATTTCAATGTTTATGAACCTTTGTTAATGACAGGAATTGAGCCTGGTGTCGAGTTCGTGTTGGATCATGCGGGTTATAAATATTCAAATGTCAATTTTAATTCATTCTATAATCAACCCAGAGACAAGGCGCATTTTCATCCTAAAGATGCCGGTGGTTACCATGCGCATTATTACTATGGTTGGCAGTTTTCGGGTCTGATGGCCGTACAGTCTATTCTTGCTCTTGGTACAGCCTTTCTGGATCAAAGCGAATCTAAAGAGGTTTTTCAAAAAGAAACGGTTGCCTGTCTGGACGATTTTAACCAATACGTTTCAACAATCTTATTAGGCACCATTCCTTTTCACCACATGCAAGATAATGAAGAAATGCAAAGATTAAAAACGCTTTTGGAGTTTATCAGGGAGCGAGGTCTTTTTAGTTTGAAAGATAATAGTAAAATGCTGGAAATTGCTCAGTCTTTAACAATCTCAGATGGAACGTTTAAAGCTATGCGTAGGGCGATGATTGATGATAAAGAAGCGATCAAAGACGATACTATTACAAATATCCTGCGTAGCTATATCTTCGATCTAAATACTATTGCTAAGAATATCGGCCAAATGGCAAATGAAAAAGTTGAGGGTACTAAATTTCATCATTTGGGTGATAAAGAATCTGTAGAGCAGCTTTTTAAATTAGCCTGTTGTTTACAAAATCCAGAAACATCTCTCGAGTTTTTGTCGACAGAAGAGTTGGAAAAGAAAGTTGCTGAGTTTAAACCCCAAGAAGGTGTTCAATTGGAGAAAAGCCAGCAAGATGCACTTGACTTGGTGAAGACGGAGATTCGCTTAAGAAAACTTAAAGAGCGAGTCGATTTGAACGAAACAAGCCAGCTACTGAAATTGCGTGAAGGGTTTGCCTCGACTTTATCTACTAAGCAGATTGAAACCAATGAGAGTGTTGATAAGGAAATGGTTGGTTACCGCTCAAGAATAGCAGAACGCTTTGATGTGCAAGATTCTTTGAGTTTTAAGAGTAAAGATGTTCTTGCTGATGAAGAAAAAGTTGTAGCAGTTCATCGTGTTGATACTGCAGCAGCAATGCAGCAGCTAGAGTCTAATACTAAAAAAACTCCAAGTAGACGAGATATGATTGCTGCTGAAATTTTTGAGTCTGAAGAGATTATGTACTTTACTATCAATGCAATTAGGGAAGGAAGTTTAGAGCCCAAATTTTGGGAATTAGTTTATGCTGAAATTGTGAATCGTGTATCTCCATCGGATGAAGTACGAATGACAACACATTGTGTTCGTGGTGTCTTGGAGCCTCAGGCGAATCTTGACTTTAGCCAGATGTTACCAAAAATTGCGCCACTCGATCTTAGCAATCAGGTCGATGTCCTTGACAGCTCTGCTGTTCCTCAATTAGAAGTTCGAGCCCATTGGTACAAGGCATCAGAAAAGCCTGCTAAGGCTTCCTCCAATGCAAATGTATTCGGCCAGTTAGGTACTTTCGAAGTATTAGAAGATACTGCAGTACTCGATTTTCCAGTGGTCGATGCAACCTCTGTTCCCAAAGATCTCTTAGAATCGTATGGGGTTTCTTTACATTCATTATCTGAAGTCTTGTCCAATGATTCTGATGCGACTTTATACGCTACTGAATATGAGTTTAAAGAAGATTACATGCAGGATTATGTGCTTCAAGCTGAAGGTGGCGGTGGCCTCTTTGTGGAAACTCATTCCTTCCCTCATTTCTTTATTCCTATGGAAGAAAGTTGTCAGGGCGGATTTATTGTTGGAAAGCAAATAGATGATGAGAAATGGTCGTTTATTTCCCTGAAAGTACCCTGTGGTTCTGTTTTGAAGGTTGGTGCAAATGTAATCCACAATGATTCCTTCTGCGTGGGCCATCATACAATCGCATTAACTGCAGCGAGAAAAGCGGATAGTGTTCTGCTAAGAAAGAATGGGGGCGAAGAAATGCAAATGGTTCAGCAACACCATGTTCAAGAGCAAAAGACTGAGCACGTAGTCCTCAGTTAGAACTTTGATCGATAACAGAAAGCAAGCTTCAGCTTGCTTTCTGTTGAATCCAAGATGATATCTGTTTTAGTTTGTATTCAAATTAAGAACAGTTTGGTAAAATAAGAACATAATTAATTGTAGAACCTTAGCCTATTACAAGAACGGCTATTAATATTAAGGAATAATCTACTGTGCGTGAAACTGAACTCAAGATTCTGAAACAAGTCAGTCCTGTTATTTATACAGTAGACGGAGCTTCAGATGCAAAAGCGGAACCGGCTTCTTTGGCCACAGACGTTTCTTTAATCGAGACACAGTTGCCTAATGAGCTGTGGTTCCACGGGATTTTACTCGGCTTATTACCAGAGGATATCTGGAATCTAGCGCAAGTAAATACGTTTTTTAGTTTGCTTTTAAAAGATAATGTTTTTTGGATGAACAAAGCTAAAAAATATTTCCCTGAGTTGTTTAATTCCTGTAAAAATCCTGCTGATATTGAATGGTATAGTGTTTTCCACGAAGCTTATAACCGTTCAATGCATAAACTTAGTGCGGAGCAAAGGCGATTATTTTCTCAAGCTAAAGAGGGCTTGCTCTCTATGACTGACTTGGAGGCAAGAGGGTTTGATACCCTGGAACTAAAGGATAGCGAAGGCCGTACACTTCACAGTTGGATTGCATTTGCTGTAGCACAAGCTTTGCTTGACTCTTTATTTACTGCCTTGAAAAATGTTAATTTTAAATCGTCCGAAACAGATCAATACAAAAGAACCTTGTTGCATTGGGCTGTGCAGAGCAATCAGTCTCTATCATCAGTTTCAGATTTAGCTGCAACTATTGATGTTAAAGCTGTAGATAAGTCTGGAGACACTGCCTTAGCGATGGCAGCCAAATATGGTTTTCTGGGACATGCAAAACTCCTATGGGATTTAGAACAGGCTAAGGGGGGCATCACTAATAGCAACAGACTATTACCTCTAGCTATTTTAAATGCTCATATTAGTCTTGTTGAATTTTTCCTTGAGCAGGGCATTTTACCCAATGAAAAATCAGATCTGGGATATTCTCCTCTCTATTTAGCAGCTAGCAGAGGAAATGTACCTATTGTGAAGCTATTGCTTGAGCATAAGGTGGCTGTCAATGAGCCCTCCACTACAATTCAAATGAGTGCTCTTGCTGTAGCTGTACAAAATGGCCATTGTGAAGTTGTCAAATTGTTATTAGAGAACGGCGCCAATGTTGACTCGAAAGATAAAAGAGGTGTTACTGCTCTTTTTATAGCGGTTAGCAAAAGTAACTATCATATGGTTCAACTTCTTCTTGAACATGGGGCCTCTCTTGATATGACAGCTGGCAATACAAAAACTACCGTATTTTCACAGGCTGAACGTTTAAAAGATAATGGTTTGATCTTGGCTTTACTTCGGAACGAGCAAAATAAAAGACTGGGTAGTCAGTCTTGTTGCGCAGCAGCAACAGCCGGATTTTTTGCTACGAAATCCCTGACAAAGGCCGAAGACGGTGAGCTCGATACGGCTGAATATTGTGGTGTTAGGAATAGATAATCAGCCTTGCTCATTATTCCCTTCGTCCCAGCCAAGCAGCTGAATTGCTCAGCACGAACATGGCATTCAGTCTCACGGGAAGCTAGCTTTCATCAGGTACTGTAGAGTTCAAATGCCAGTTGTAGACATAACTATCAATGTTATTTACGTGCTTCAATTGGCTACTCAAAGGTTCCTTGGCAAATTGCTTAAGATGAATGATGACATCTTGTTTAGTTCCGCCAAAATCTTCACTAAACCATTCATAAATCTTTGAAACAATAAGCGATCCCTCAATAACTTGAACACCACGAAGAGAATTAATGTATCCGAAAGCGGCCTCATCAAGTGCTGCATCAAGCGTTGCGCCCTGGTAAACTTTTTTGCTCAAATTAGCCGCACCAATCGAACCGTTATTTAAGGCATAAAGCGCGCGCTGATCGTTCCAAACAGGACGGATAATACGGTTTTGTATTTCATCCAGTGATAAACTGCTTTCGTCAACAACAATTAATTTTTTACCCCAGGGGCCTATGCTGAATAACCCTGGAGAAATATTTATTTCCTCAATACTTCCTACGGGATAATAATCAGCAATAACCTTGACTGTAAGCGCGTTGTAGAGGTTGATCCAAAATGCCAATTGTTCATTTCGATTATAATTATCAATATCAATTTTAGACATTTTGTTAACATAGTTTTTTAGTAAATCATAATCTTCTTTGGTGAGATGAGGGTAATCAACAAGATTTATTCCTTCCTCATTAGTGACAACACGTCGACTGAGAAATTCTTGCCAGTCATCATGAGGAACAACGGCTTCTGATAAAGGGTTGTTGACCTCCCATTTAGGCCATAAATTTCTGTGAAATGATGCGTTTGCTATTCCAACTATTAAAAATAAGCCTATAAAAAAACTACAGCCCTGTAGTAAACCACGAATTTTAAACATTCACTATAGCTCGATTTCTTAATGCATTGCCAATAGTATTCCCGTCCAAAAACTCTAGCTCTCCACCAGAAGGAATGCCGTGCGCCAGCTGACTGATGCGCACAGGATGGTCACGCAATAGTTCATGGATAAAATGAACTGTTGTTTGGCCTTCTATACTAGGGCTCAAAGCGAGAATAACTTCCCTTATATCTTCACGAATGATGAGCTCGTGTAATTGTGGTAAGCCAATATCTTCCGGTCCCAAACCATCAAGGGGTGAAATTTTTCCCATTAAGACATAATAACTACCATGGAACGCATTACTTTGTTCTATAGCAGCGACATCTGCTGGATTCTCTACGATGCAAATTGTCGTTAAATCACGCTCGGGGTTTCTACAGAGTGAGCATAAATCTTGTTCTGTATAATTGTTGCAGCGTTGACAATGGTGTATAGCCAGCATCGCTTGTTCCAGACAAGAAGCAAGGTGTAAGCCGCGTTGGCGTTGATGTTGCAAAAGATGAAACACCATGCGCTGCGCGGATTTGGGGCCAACCCCCGGCAGGCAACGAAAAGCGTCCACCAAACGACTTAAGGCATCCATTAGGTGTCTTATTCCTTATCGTCCTTGTCCTTCATGAAATCAGTAGGAATGTTAAGACCTGCAGTTAATTGGCTGATTTTTTCTTTAGAGGCTTTCTCTACTTTGCGGACAGCGTCGTTAACAGCTGCGGCTACCAGATCTTCCATCATTTCGACATCTTCTTCCATTAATGTTGCAGCAATCTTCACTTCAACTACATCATGACGGCCATTCATTTTGATTTTTACCATGCCGCCACCTGACTCACCTTCTACGATTAGTTTGCTGAGTTGTTCTTGAGCCTCTTGCATGCGTTGCTGCATTTTTTGCGCTTCTTTCATCAAGTTACCAAGATTTTGATTAATATCCATGTTTACCTCTCAATTAATGATATCGTTAATTATAATTCATCTTTAACAGGGACAATAGAATTTTTGACCAACTCTGCGGAAAATTCCTGTCTTAACTGTTGAAAAAAAGGGTCATTTTGTAGATTTACTTCTGCATCCTGTTGGCGTAAATTCTGAGCAATTTGCTTTTGCAGAGCAGGTGACGATTGTACTGGCTCATCACTGCTTAATGCAATCTTAATTGGTTCCTTATAATAAGATTCTAAGGCCTGCTCAATCCTACCTGTCACCGATGGAGTAAATAAGGACTGATGGCCTTTGGCAACACGTAATCTAATTTCACGACCAGACTTTTCAATGAACTCTGCATTCTCCGCGGCATTTAAAGTTAAGCCTGCCAAATTAAGTCGGCTTAGAATACTTGCCCAATCTTCGTCATTAGGCACAACAGGATTTTGTTCGGGCATGTAAGCTGAAGATGGTGGCCTAGGCTCTGGTTCAACCTGCTTCTCTTCTGCGTGTTTTTCAGTTCTTTCTATAATATCGATGGAAGGGGCGGGGTTTTGCTCATTTCCCTTAGCACAGTTTTCGATACTAACAGCTAAAAGGTCTGTGGTTTTCACGCCTGGTTTCTCATAGGCCAGTGGCGGTGTGTCAACCTTAGGCGCCGGCCTGAATGTCAACATCCGTAACAAAATCATCTCAAAACCAATTGCTATAGTTGGCGCCAAAAGCATTTCCTCTGTTCCCTTGATACCAATCTGATAAAACAACTGTGTATCTTCGGGGCTAAATTGCTGAGCCAGAACCTTGACTTCAGAACGAGGGCTAAGCAGCGGATTGTCACTTACTAGGGCTTGTGCGATGGTGATTTGATGCAGGTTTTCAAGCAAGTCATCGATGACATAGCGAAAATGGCCTCCCTCACTGGCAATCTGGCGAGAAAGATGGATAATTTCTTGGGCATCCAACTTGGCAAGGGCTTGCAGTAACTGAATGGCATAGTCCTGCTGGGTATAACCTAGAATAGCTTTTGTCTCTTGGGCTACAAGCTTACCATCTGCACTGGCAATTGCTTGATCCAGCAGGCTTAAGGCATCTCGCATGCTACCTTTCGCAGCCTTAGCCAATAAATCGATAGCTTCTTTTTCAAAGGCTATTTGTTCTTCATTTAATAGGTGTTGTAGATGATGGCTGATAATTTCAGTTGTCAAATGTTTGAGACTGAATTGCAAACAGCGTGAGAGTACTGTGACAGGTAATTTCTGTGGATCAGTTGTCGCTAGTAAGAACTTCACATGCTCTGGCGGCTCTTCCAATGTTTTCAGCAAGGCATTGAAACTGTGCTGTGAAAGCATGTGGACTTCATCGATTAAATAGATTTTAAAGCGTCCATTTGTCGGACGATACTGTACGTTTTCTAACAATTCTCGTGTATCTTCAACTCGAGTTCTTGACGCACCATCAATTTCAATCAAATCGATAAAGCGTCCTTGTTCAATAGCTACACAAGCTTCACAACGCAAACAAGGTTCAGAACTAATGCCTGCTTCGCAGTTTAAGGCTTTAGCTAAAAGTCGCGCAACGCTCGTTTTGCCAACGCCCCGGGTACCAGTAAATAAGTAGGCATGATGTAGTCGCTGCTGATTGAGCGAGTTGATTAATGCTTTATTAATATGTTCTTGGCCAACCAGCTGAGAAAAGGTACGTGGTCGCCATTTACGCGCTAGTGCCAGATAGCTCATATGGACTTTCACAAGTTGGGCGGCAGCTCTAAGAGCCACACCCCGGCGCCCGAATCAATCGTTACCGCTGCTCCCTTCCGGGCCTGACGGGGTTCACAATCTATCGTCGCGAGGGGACCAATAGAGCCACCATCGTTGAATTGCGAAGAGTACCAAAAAACAATAGTGATGGCTAGAGCTTCGGTAAACAAATCTTATGCTTGGGCTAATGAAACATATATAATAGAAAACTTGTTGTCTTTAAAAAGATATCATATGCCTAGAATCGTTTCTGCCTGGCTTAATTGGATGGTTAGCACCTGCTTTGCTTTATTTCAGTTTTTCCTGCAAGCAGCTGCTGGGTTAATGGCTACTGGCTGGCAAAATGATTTTCAATTAACAAGCGGGCAAGTAGGGACGCTTTCGGCTGCGTTTTTTATTTCCTACACGCTAATGCAAGTTCCTGTAGGTCTCATATTCGATCGCTTTGGCGCACGCAAGATTTTAATCATAGCAACTATTATTATGGTGGCGGGTTGTTTTTCTTTAGCCCTTAGCCAGGTTTATTGGCAAGCTATCCTTGCTCGTTTAGTGATGGGGATTGGCAGTTCATTCGGATTCGTAGGAATGCTTTATGTAACATCCTCCTGGTTTTCTGGTCGTTACTTCGCTTTGTTTATAGGTGTTTCAGAAACATTGGCAATGCTGGGTGTTGCTCTAGGTGAGATCGGGATGGCTACGATCATCAGTACCTATGGATGGCGTTATACAATGATAGTAGTAGGTTGTGTTGCTACAGTGATGACTGGTGCTGTAATCCTAATAATACGCGACCATGCATCACTATCTGATAAGAATAAAAAAGCGCTCCCTATTGTTAGAGCTTTAAAAGAAGTTTTATCAAACAGACAAGTCTGGCTAGCAGGCTATTATGGTTTCGCACTATTTTCAATTGTAAATGTTGTTGTAACGCTTTGGGGTATTCCATTTCTTATAGAGCGATATTATCCATTAACCTTAGATGTCGCTGGCGCAATGATGTCCATGGTATTCCTGGGTATTGCTATAGGTGGTCCTTTTAATGCATGGCTCATTCAACGTTGGAAGCATAGACAGTTATTTATGCAGCTATTTGCTTTGGTTACAACAATACTCTTTGCATTAACTATCTATATTCCAAAGTTTTCCCCTCCAGGATTGTATTTTATATTTCTTAGCCTAGGTATTTTTTCATCGAGCTATATCCAGGTCTTTGCAATTGTGAAGGACACCGTGTCAACCGCAGTACAGGCAACAGCGCTTTCAGTAACGAACATGATCGTGATGATTAGCGCACCATTACTACAGCCTTTAGTTGGGTTACTCTTAGAGAAAAAATATAGTTTTACTCAGTCTCTATCACTTATATCGATAATTTTAATAATAAATCTTATTACTTCGTTTGCATTAGATAAGAAGTAAGGCGGCTAGTTATAGCTTTTACAACGGTTGCAAAAAGAATTTTGCAAAAAAATGAAGAAAGTGTTTGACAAGGAGTCGTGGATGAGTAGAATACGCATCACGCCTTCGGGGCGGGTTCATTAAGAAGAGAGAAGACAAACTGTGTGGGCGCTTTGAGAGATTGGAGTGCTTAAGAAAATAGCGGTTTGGAACCACCTGACTCCATCTCGAACTCAGTAGTGAAACAGACCAGCGCCGATGATAGTGTGGGGTGTCCCCATGTGAAAGTAGGTCATCGCCAGGGCTTTATCCTAAGAAGCGGCTATTTTAGCCGCTTTTTTTTTAATGGAATTTTAAAAGGATATAGGGTTATGCTAGTTCGCAACATACAGGAATTTATACACAATTTAGAGCTTCGAACTGAACTGCTAAGCAGTTTTGATCTTGAAGCTATATTCAAAGAAAATAACAGACTCAATTTAATGAGATCAAAGGCAATATCTAACAGATTAATGCTTTTGTATTTCTGCCATAACCTTAGACAGTAATCTCTAGTACCATCTGTTGTTTTTTTCTCCAAGATATTGCTTATCTGGCTTTTCATTTGCTGTTTAAACTGTCAAAATGCGCCGGTTTCTTATCGTTAGTTGAAGATTTAATATTAGCAATTTTGAAATTATTATTATTTAATTTCATAAAATACTATAGCTTTTCCACTATATTAAATTTTGTTTTTATGTTGAAAAGAATACAGTAGAATTAACTACCATTTGAAAGGAAGTAGATGAGCATGTTAGTCCGTCAATTAAGGGAATTTATACTATCTTTATCGCAGATAAAAATTAATCTGAGTGCAAGCGATAATCTTTTTTTGGCTGAATTACAAGAGAAATTCCAAGCCTATCTTGTACCCAATGTGCTTGAACAACCTTTAGAAGAAGTTGTTATTCCACAGGAAGACATTGACTGGCTAGTTGAACTCTATGCTAAACGTTGGCGAAATGTCGAAGATGGTATTGACGACTATACTTTCGATTCGACTGGCAATAATGCGCCATGGGTAGCTTTTGCTAAGGAGCTAGGAAAAGATCTAAAGAAATTTTATGTAACCATACTTATCCCCACACTAGTTAATGATATTGATCCTAACAATTTATCACGACTAAATCAGATTCTTGATCCACGCTCAATTTATATTTCCAAGAATAAAACCTGGCATAGGCTATGGGCACTTCACGAGGAGTTACAAAAACCTGACGGTGTTTTTGGAATTCTTGATAAACCAAAAAGCATTCGCCCAAGAGCCCTAACTTTGGACGAACTTAGACGTATTAGTTTAAAAAGAGGCGGTGAAGAACTGGTATTTACTGAGGCAGATGGTATTACCTATACACGCTTTTGGGATTACATAGTTCGCAAAGTTCTTCCCTCCTTACAAAATGATACGGCGTGTCCTACCCATTTGTTACCTGCTCTGCTTGAGGTAATTGAAAGATATTTTGTAGCGAAAACAGGTAGTGGTGACTTTAGTGATTTTAAGATCTCAGTTAAGCTTTTTAAGGAGCATTTAACCTCTTGTTCCCTATCAGATGTTAATCATTTTTATAGTATAGGGATTAATGATGACGCTAATGGTAGTAAGCATTTTATGCTGGAAATCTTGCTTTCTTGTATGGAAACTAACATAGAAAATTTGGATGAAAAACTATTTAGTGTTGCTAAATGGATCGGTAAAACCGATCCATCTCTGGTAAGTAAGAATAAAAGCCTCGAACCTATCTACGAAGAACTTAAGGTTGGGAGCTTTTTTGATCTAGACACCTTATACAAATTAATTGGCGAGTTGAATATTAGCTCTTCAAGTGTATTGAAGCCCTTAGAAACGGAATTGTTACAATTTCTAAAAACGGGTATTGATGCAGGGTTGTCAGATGACAAGAACTTCTGTGAGCAATTAACTAACAAAATAAAGACGATCTATGCCCTGCGTTGGGAAAAAGTCATTGATAGCTCGCTTGATTATCTCCGTTTACAAAAAGGTGTTAATCAACCTTGGATCCATTTGGCACAGTATTTGGCAGGTGCGGGCTATGTTGATGCGAATTACTATAAATTACTCATACCAACATTAAGGCATGATACTGATCCGGTCACACTAGAACCTCTGACTACCTATCCACTTAGTAAATATGTTTTGTCCACGAATGGCGAGCAACTTATCTTTTTACCTAATTGTTTAGCGCATCATAGGACGAAACAAACATTTTATAATTGTAACTACCGTGAGCCGATGCCTCTAAGCTTCAAAGAAAGAAAGCGTATCGCCTTTGCCGATCGGGAGATTTATGACTATTTTCTACGCATTGATGAAAAATATGATGATCCCCCTGTCAGTAAAAGAACCATTGATGAAATTAGGAAACTGGTCAATGGTAGTTTAAATCCGGTGGGTTTATCTAATCTACAAGTTAGTTCAGCCGAGTATGATGCTGCGACTAAAAGTTACGATGATTTCTTGGCTTATATCAGTGAGATTTCAGCTGAAGAAAGAGACAAATTATTTCGCCAACGAATCTTATACCGCAGCCATTTAGTATCGGTCCAGGAGATAATGGATTTGATACAGTCAAAACGTTATAGCCAGAGGGAGTGTATTGCTGGTTGGGGAAAATACCTTGCAAAGTTGGTGATGGATTACGCGCCCGAGACAAAATTTCGTGATGAAATTGAAAAGAATGTTGATATTGCAAGTATGCGTTTATTTTCTGCTAAAAAAGTATACAGCGACTACGATGAACTGACTGAAGAAGATGCGATGAGGTATACTTTAACTATCTTTACATCCCTTATGACGCATCAGTTTCAATGTCTCTGGTTAATGGGATACAGCGTTTCTATTGATGAATATAGCAATACAGTTACAGAGACTGGTAATGAAATTTTTAATTTAGTCAACAAGAACATCAATAGCGGTAATTTAAAATCTTCTCGCTTTCTATTTACCCAGCTATATGAACATATTATTAAGCCCTCTATTTTGAATAAATCGTGGTTTCGTTATCAGGACACAGAAGCTTGGTTAACTGCCATAAATACAGGAACGATGTTTGATATAGAAAATCAAGAGTATTTTGACCCAGAATTGTTATTAACTGTGTTATGGTCCGGGTTTCAAAAAAATAATAAATTGAAACAAGCTACAGAAAACTTCCTGGATGAGCTACACGAAATAATTAGTGGCCCTGATAATCAATATAAAAAATGGGTTCTAGTAAATATTGAGTTTACTAAGTTTTTGAATCTGTCAGCAGTTAAACCTAAGCGTAACGAAATTCTTCAGAGTCTTAGGGATGCCAGTATGGTCGAAACTGTTGAGCCAGACTTAGCAATCAACTCAAGTAAGGAGTTTTTGATACACCGTTTAGCCCAATGTGGTGCGCGTGACTGTTTATGTAGGCAGGCTGGTCTCTTTGGCTCAACCCCTGGAATGTACAAATCCACCTATGAACACCTTAAAAGAATGCTATCTCATAAATTAGAAGCAGAGTTGCTAACAATAGTAGATCGAAAACCTACGATCCAAGACTTAATTAAAAAACTTGATGTGGTAGTCAAGAAAAGCCAACGGAATGAGCTTGCAAAACTTCAGCGATATATGGCGGAGATAAGTCCTCTAGTAGATACAACAAAGGTAAATATGGATGAAGTAACCTCAAGGGATGCAATGCCGGTCATGATAGGGGTTGGTGCGTAAGAGGCTGTAACTGTTCACAGATTCAAGGCACAGCCGTATTGGCCCAAATACAGACTTTCTGTGAATAGGGCGTGAACACTCAATGGCGTCAACTTAAGTATTTTTATGCCGCATCTCCCCCTCTCTCTAACTCTCTCCCCAAGAGGAGAGAGGACATCTCGTCTTCGAACCAGGGGTATTGCTCCTTAAGTTGACGCCATTGCGTTGAACGCTTACCCAAATTGAGCGATGATTTTAAGATAACTATCATAGCGTTTCTGCGATAGCTCGCCGTTATTTATCGCTTTAATGATCGCACAACCCGGACTGTCTCTATGGTTACAATTGCGAAATTTGCACTGAGAAATAAGTGGCCTGAACTCGCGATAACCTTGAGTAATTTCATTATCCGGCATGTGCCATAAGCCAAATTCACGTACGCCAGGGGAATCAATCAAGGCTCCGCCGCTTGGTAAATGATAATAGCGAGAATTAGAGGTTGTATGGCAACCAAGTTCTGAATTAGCCGATATTTCAGCGGTTTGAATATTTGATTCATGAGGTAGGAGCCCAGAGATTAACGAAGATTTACCTACACCGGATTGCCCAACAAAAACAGAGGTTTGATGGTTTAAGGCTTGTTTTAATAAGTCATAGCCTAGATTTGCTTCCTTTGAGGTGAATAAAATGCGATATCCTAGGGGCTGATAACAGGCGATAAGTTCTTTTTGTACTGCCTCACAATCCAGATCTACCTTATTTAAAACGATACAAATTTCTAGGCCAAGCTGCTCTACCATAACAAGATAACTATCAAGTAAAGACCAGGTTAGCTCCGGTTTTGCTGCGACAACAATGATTACCTGGGTGATATTGGCTGCAACAGGCCTGGATTCCCCGCGTTTGTCTGGCCGACCGAGTACTGATGTGCGGGGGTAACGGCTAACTACAACCCCTCTCTTCACTCCCTCCGCTTGCCAAATGACCCTATCTCCTGCAACCAGAGAGTCAATATTAGGGCGAATTGAACAATGAATTCGATTCCCATGGCTATCTTCAATATCAGCGTGGCGACTAAATCGGGAAAGAACCAGACCATTTTCAGCGGTTAAAGAGGTATTGTTTTCAGCTTGTTGACGGTAATTTGCCTGTATTTTTTGAATACGTCCCGACTGTTGCTTATTGATTCGTCTTTTACTCATGGTTTAAAGATAGTCTATAATTGTCTTCATTATAAACCAGATAGAGCTAAAATGATTTTAAATTTAACGGTAATTTTTCTGTACAGGGCATAATGAAAATTTATTTAGTAGGAGGAGCTGTTCGCGACCAATTATTAGGCTATCCAGTAAAAGAGCGTGATTGGGTTGTTGTAGGCGCGACTCCTGAGCAATTAAGGCAGCAAGGCTATCAGCAGGTTGGCCGTGATTTTCCTGTTTTCCTCCATCCTTCGACCCGTGAAGAATATGCATTGGCTAGAACCGAACGCAAATCAGCTCCTGGTTATTATGGTTTTGATTGTGATTTCAATCAGAGTGTAAGCTTAGAAGAAGATTTATTGCGCCGCGATTTAACAATTAATGCAATGGCAAAAGATGATGAGGGTAATCTCATCGATCCTTATAATGGTTATTCAGATTTACAAGCTAAAACTCTCCGACATGTATCTCCTGCTTTTATAGAAGATCCGGTAAGAGTTTTGCGTGTGGCGCGTTTTGCTGCGCGCTATCATCATTTGGGATTTAAGGTTGCTGATGAAACTCTGGCTCTAATGTACAACATGGTCACCCGAGGCGAATTATCTCATTTGGTTGCTGAACGAGTATGGCAGGAATGGCTGCGTAGTTTAGGAGAAAAAAATCCTGAATGTTTCATTCATACGTTGAGGGCTTGCGGTGCATTAAAAATTATTTTACCTGAGATTCATGCCTTGTTCGGTGTACCTAATCCCCCGGTCTATCATCCAGAGATAGACAGTGGAATACATACATTAATGGTTTTACAGGTTGCTGTTGAATTATCAGACGATCCTATGGTTCGCTTTGCAGCCCTTGTGCATGATTTGGGTAAAGCAGCAACGCCCATGAACGAGTGGCCAAAGCACCACGGCCATGAAGAACGAGGGGTAGCAATTATTGAGGCCTTATGCCAGCGTTTGCGAATTCCTGCTGATTACCGTAAATTTGCGATGATGGTATCGCGCTATCATTTAAAAATACATCGCCTTATGGAATTACGTGCAACGACAATTGTGACCTTGCTCGAACAGACAGACGCATTCCGCCGTCCTGCCATGTTTGACAAGTTGCTCTTGGCCTGTGAAGCGGATGCGCAGGGGCGCTGTAGACGAATTGATTATAAGCAAGCCCCTAAGTGGCTCTACTTATTAACTGAGTGTGCAAAGGTATCTCCGCGACAGTTAGTAGAACAAGGGTTTCAGGGAGAAGCGATTAAAGAAGGGCTACATCAACGACGGGTAGCCTGTGTAGAATTAATTTTAAAATCTTGGACTGAACATGAAAAGCAACAATAATTTAATTTGGATTGATTTGGAAATGACAGGTCTTGAGCCAGAAAAAGACCGGATTATCGAAATCGCGACAATTGTTACAGATGGACAATTAAATATTCTGGCAGAAGGGCCTGTTTTGGCCATTCATCAAGACGAGGCCTTAATTGCTGGTATGGATGAGTGGAATACTCGCCAACACAATCAATCTGGCTTAGTGAAACGGATTAGGGAATCTAATACAACAGAAGCCCAGGCAGAGAAGATGACTATTGATTTTCTCAAAAATTATATCGATAAAGGCAAATCCCCAATGTGTGGTAACAGCATTTGCCAGGATAGACGATTTTTGTATAAATATATGCCTGATTTGGCGGCTTATTTTCATTATCGAAATCTTGATGTCAGCACATTGAAAGAGTTGGTAAAGCGTTGGCAGCCCAAGCTGTTAAATGGTTTTACCAAAGAATCAAAGCATTTGGCATTGGATGACATCAAAGATTCAATTGCAGAACTTGTTTATTATCGCCAATACTTTATTAATTTACCGGATAGTGATCATGGTTGAACGTGAACAATTAGAATTGCCCAACGGGGCTGACAAATTACTCCTGCATTCCTGCTGTGCGCCTTGCTCAGGTGAGGTGATGGAGGCTCTGCTATTTTCCAAAATTGATTTTTCGATTTTTTTCTATAATCCCAATATTCATCCCATACAAGAGTATGAAATTAGAAAAGAAGAGAATATCGCTTTCGCCAAAAAACATGATATTCCCTTTATTGATGCTGATTATGATAAAGATAATTGGTTTGCCAGAATAAAGGGCTTGGAATGGGAACCAGAGCGTGGCAAACGTTGCACAGCCTGTTTTGACATGCGTTTTGAGCGCACGGCTCTTTATGCCCATGAGCATGGCTTTCCAGTGATTTCAAGTTCGCTTGGTATTTCTCGCTGGAAGGATATGAACCAAATTAATGATGCCGGTGTTCGCGCCGCTGGCCGTTATCCTGAGCTCGAATATTGGACCTATAATTGGCGTAAAAATGGTGGGGCTGCAAGGATGTATGAAATCGCCAAACGCGAAAGTTTTTATAAGCAGGAATACTGTGGTTGCGTTTATTCTTTGCGTGATACGAATGCTTGGCGTAAGCAGAATGAGCGGGAACGTATTAAGATTGGCCTGAATTATTACGGAAACGAGCAAGAACCAAATACCTCTGAGAACGAAGGGGATTAATGGAGAGCCATCGCTATGATTTTTCATGAAGTTGATGAAGGAGAGCACGCACATGATCATGAGCACAATCATGATCATGGACATAATCATGATCACTCACACGGTCATCATCATGGGCCAGTCGAGTTTAATCGAGCCTTTTTGATAGCGATCATCGCTAATGGATTATTCGTAATCTGCCAGGTTATTTTTGCTTATATTGCCAATTCAACGTCTTTATTGGCAGATGCTATTCATAATTTGGGTGATGTTTTAAGTTTGATCCTCGCCTGGATTGCCAATGGATTATTGAAACGTATTCCTACAACCCAAACAACCTATGGGATGAAGAAAACATCAATCTTGGCTGCCTTGGCTAATGGTGTCTTGCTGGTTTTTACCTGCGGCATCATTGCAACTGAGGCAATGTATAAATTATTTACTCCTACCGAAGTACAGGCTGTTTCAGTGATGATCGTTGCTAGCATCGGTATTCTTGTCAACGGGGCTACAGCAGTGTTATTTATGCGAGGCTCGGATGATCTAAATATCCGCGCAGCCTTTTTGCATTTATTATACGATGCTGTGATTTCCTTAGGCGTAGTGATTTCTGCTGCATTAATTTATTGGACTCATTGGCTATGGATTGATCCCGTTGTTGGTTTATTGATTGCTATTTTAATTATTAAAGGCACTTGGTCTTTATTTGCAGATAGTTTCCGCTTAATTATTGATGGGGTTCCCCGAGAGATTTCTTGGACGGAGGTCAGTCAGTCTTTATTGGCAGTCTCCGGGGTTCAAGAGATACATGATTTACATATCTGGGCAATTAGTACTCAAGAAAATGCTCTTTCAGTACATCTTTACATGCCTGAAGACCCTATCAGTGACCAAGCTCGTCATGCCTTAGTTAATTTATTAAAGGAAAAACACAATATTCACCACGCGACTATTCAGGTTGAGCGTAATCCTGCTTTCTGCGAGGATAGCTGCAAGCCAACGCTTTAGAGTTCCCAAGAACAGCAAAAAATAAGGAAATACTATGATGTCACAAGTAATTATAAATATTGGTTGGTCAGTAGCCTTTATGTTTATTGGGGCAATTGTTGGTACCTTTATTATCGCTGTGGCGGCGAGTATTTTGCCGCGTATTATCAATCAGTGGTCGCCACATATGAATGAAGAGAAAGAAATTCTACGTGGTAATTTAGCTGTAGCCGAATATTTCGGGCGTATCATTTCTGCCGCGATTATAGGTGTTAGTGTCGTGGTTGCCGCCTCAGTTCTGGGGGGAATTATAGCGGGTTTACATGGCTGAGAATAAGCAACTATGGGACGGCTCTTTAGGTATTTCCTGGTTTTCAGTATAGCTACAGCCTGCTCTTTAAATTTATGGGCACGAGGAGGCGGAGGCTGTTTTGAGCAAGGCACCTTGGTTTCAACTCCCAGAGGCCCGATACCTATAGAACAGCTCAAGGACGGTGACTGGGTATGGGGAAGTTCACAGGGAAAATATAAACAAGCTCAGATTGTCTCTACCACGCAGATTAAACCAGAATCCTATCTTGAATTTCAATTACCCGCTGAAACACTTCATGTCACTGATGAACACCTTTTTGCTCTTGCCATGGGGATTTTTAAACGTGCAGCAAGCTTGCAACCAGGCGATAAACTGATTATCTGGCAGAAGGGGCAATGGCAAGAACTACCGATACTGACTATCAAACGTATCAAAGCACATAAGCCGGCTTTTAATTTATTAGTCGATCATGGTGCTACCTATTTTGCTAATGGAATTCTGGTTCATAATAAAGGTTGTTTCCTACCTAACACGCCTATTTTGCAGGCTAATGGAACAACAATCCCAATAAGCCAGATTCGTCCAGGAGATCTTGTTCGTGCTTATGAGATTGATGGGCGGATAGTAACAACCGAAGTGCGAGGCGTTATAAAACATCAGGCGACTGACTACTATGTTTTGAGCACAGATAAAATAACCTTAAATGTCACTGCTGAGCATCCATTTTTTGTTGGTAATGGTCGCTTCAAAACACTAGAGGCTTTAAAGCCCGGGGAGCTTATTTATGTTTTAGTTGGTGATAGCTTGCAAGCTCAGAGGATTCGAGAGATCCATCAGGTCTCTAAGGCAACGACGGTTTATAATCTACAAACAGATGTGCCTCATACTTATTTTGCGGCGGGTATTGCTGTTCATAATAAAGGGGGAGGATGCTTCCCTGCTGGCACACAAATTCAAACAGCAACAGGTCCAAAAGCAATAGAGCTTCTTTCGCCAGGTGAACAGGTTAGAGCTATTAATCGAAATGGTTTGGAAGTTAGCACTAAAATTGAATCCATTTACACGACACAGTCCCCTATTTTAACGGTAGAAACCGATTTAGGAACGCTACATACGACGAAAGAACATCCTCTAGCGCAAGGGGCTAATTATTTTACTGAAGCTGGCCGTTTAGTCGTACATGACCAAATTCTATTTAAAACAGCAAAAGGGTTTAAGCCGGCAACTATTTTGTCTTTGCACACCGAAGCAGAGTCTCTCGTTTTTAACCTACGTGTGCAGACTCCTCATACTTTTATTGCAGATGGATTTCTCGTGCACAATAAGGGAGGGGGCGGCTATGGTGGCGGTGGAGGAAGTGAGGAGGGGCTCGGGGGGCTATTGTTCGCTATCTTTTTAGTTTTTGCCCTTGGCTGGTTTACTCAGCATGGTGCAGAGTATAAAAGGTTTGAAAATTTGGATTATAACTTCTCCCGTAATGTTATAAGGCGAAAAGCGAGTAAAACTGATGAGCTTTTAAAGTTTTTGGCGCGGCAAGATAAAACCGTCGCTCCTGAGACCTTAATAAAGCGAGTTCGAATTATTTTTCGAGAACTTCAGAAGTGTTGGCAGGCAAGGGAATATACACCAATGGAAACCTTATTAATGCCTGATCTTTATATGCAACATTGCCTGCAAATTTCTGCTATGACGCGTAATCATGAAATTAATATTCTTGATTCTTTAATAATTAATAATATTGATCTGGTTAATCTTCGTTATACCGAGAAGAAAGAACAGCGAGAGTTTACTGCTTTGATAACCGCAACTGTTCGGGATTATTATGTTGATGATCGTAATCACGAGTTTCTTCGTGGAGATCAGAGTGCAGAAACATTTCAAGAATTTTGGACCTTTCAATATGATCAAGATCTGGGATGGCTCTTGCGTGAAATCGAGCAGACACGCGAGTCAGACTACTTAAAAGAGGAAAATTTTGTTGAGCAATTTACTGAGCTGCAAATTGAGAAAATATATCAAGATAAAGTAGATAACTTAGGTGTTGCTGGTCCTGGGTTAAAACAAGATGTTGAGATAAAGGCTAATAAGGTTGAGCGCATGCTAAATTTTCTTGTGCAAGCTGACAAACTTTGGGATAAGCGAGGGATGGAAAATCGAGTCTCCAAAGTATTTAGTTCCGTGCACCTTGCCTTAGAGGCTGGAGCCCTAGATGCCCAGGTAGATGAGCAACTCTTTCCTGAAGTGGCTGCTCAATTTAGGGAAACAGTAGATGGATGGAGGGCCTTAGGGAAGACAATTGAGTATCGTAATTTTTGCATTCGCAAGATTGAGATTGTTCTTGTTAAAAATTTTAATGATAAGACAAAAGACGAATTCACAGCCAGGGTAACAGCGCATGCCCAACGCATTCTTAAGCAGGATAGCTTTCTACTTTCACAAGATAGCTATGTTACTCCCTTTACAGAATATTGGGTTTTTGGTCGTTTGGATGGGGTATGGAAATTAAAAGAGGTTCTCTTAGGTTTACATGGTGATAAAACAGTTGGTATTGAGAATGTTGAAGAAGGTAGTTCTTTGGATCTAATAAAGTGGTATTACACCAAAAAACGAGCTTTGTAATTGATAGTGTAAGCGTTCATGCTCCCCTCTGGGGAGAAGGTGGCGCGAAGCGGCGGATGAGGGGCGGTTCTAGCACAACCCCTCAGCTATCCTGCGTTATCAGCGCCAAACCTTGGCGATAAGCGATGCAGGCCTCAGTTTGATCACTTAAGCGCTCAAATAACCGTCCCAATTCTTCATAGGCCTCTGGACTAGCTTTCAAAGAAATACTGTTTTCAAAATAGCTTTTTGCCTTACCCCATAAGTGATTATGGAGGCTTAAGCGCCCTAAGCAGAGGTAAAGTTCAGCAGAGTGAGGATGTTTTTTGAGTAAAGATTCTGCGAAGCTGAGCTGGTTTTCATCTCCTTTGATTCGACCATAAAGATCAATTAGTTTTTCATCGAATTGCTTCCGCAAGCAATTGCGAATCACTGACTCAGCTTGCCCATGCTCATTTCGGCTGAGTAAAAACTGGCAATATTCCGCCATTAAAGCCGGATCATGATTAAGGCTCTTCGGTAACTGTCTAACCATTTTCTTCAATGCCTCAGGCTGTGCTTGTTTTGCCAAGTCTGACATGGCTTGCAAATAGGTTTGTTGCTGGAGCTTGTCATAATCCTTGCCTGTAACAACCTGGTTTTTTTTGAGTTCGGGTAGTAAGGCAATCAACTGCGGCCAATCTTTAACTTCCTCATAAAGATGCATTAGCAATTTCAGAACGTAGGGATGTCTTGGGGCCAGATCTTGTAAGTGCCTAAGTGTAGCCAGCGCTTGTTCCCATTGTTTATTGGCAAGTTGCAGCTGAGCCTGGGTTAATTCAACAGCGATCTTAGCGTCTGGCATTGATTGCTGAGCCTCACGCAGATAGGTATCCCTTAATTGATTATTTCCCATTTCTTGGGCTGCTCTGGCCGCCGTGAGGTAATTTAGTAAAGGACTATCACTATCTGGTAAGGCCTTAATGAGGTGATTCTGAGCTTGTGACCAGTAGCCTTCGCTAAATTCGATTAACCCCTTCTGAGTGATTGATTGTGCCTTTAGTACACGTCGTTTTGCTTGCCAGTTGCGAATTTTAGCAGGGCTTCGTCCTAGCTTGGTTAGTAATAACAAGAGACTGTGCAAAAGAATAAAGGCAAGAATTAACGCGATAATGGCTATCCATAGCGTTGATTCAATGCTCCAATGGTTGATAGTAATCAGCAGATAACCTGGATCCCGGCTAATCTGAATACCAAGAAAGACAGAAAGAAGTAAAACAATGAATAATATGGAGAGACGTATCATGGTGTTTTTCCTCCTTCCGGAGCGGCTGCCTTATCCATAATTTGTGAGTTTTTGCTTTCAATATACTGATTTAGTAGCGAAAGCGATTCTTCCAAGGTAACTTGCTGTTTTTCAAATTTTTCTTGTTGCAAGGTCTGTAATTGCTTAATTAGGGCTTGAGTCGCAGCAGAGTTTGTATCAAAGGCTACTTGAATATCTTGTAAAGCCCGATTTAAGGACAATTGATAGACCTGAGGATTATTTTGCAAAATAGCCCATTGTGTTTCTTGCAAATTAAGACGCAGACTATCGCGCAGTAAGGTTTGATGCAAAGGGGATAATAGGGGGCGAATATTTTCATCGTTATGGCGGATCACAACCAACTTTTCCAGCACAGACACACTGCTCTTGAGTTTCTCCTTCCAGGGAGAGCTGCTGCTATTATCTTCAGCAGGTCTATTCGTAGTTGCACTAAGTGGCTGTTTAATAGGTAAATTGCTAATAGCCGTTTGTGCAGCATCAAGCTGACTTAGGAGACCTGGAATATCGGATTTAGGAAGGGACTGCAGCTGAGAAATTTCCTTCGCAATTGCTTGCCTGACTGTGAATAAATGCTGATTGGATTGATTAAGCAATAAGGCATCAGCTTGCTCCAGAAGTGCAATAGTTGCTTGCGTATCATCGCTCCAATGGGCATTAATTTGCGCTAATTCCAGGTAGTAACGTGCTTTTAATAATAACCAATCTTGCTTTTGATAGAGCCGTTGCTGCATTGCTGTCTGTAGATTTTTATCCAGAGCTTGCATTTGATTATGTAGCGCTGTTTGTGCTTGGCTAAGGGTCTCTTTTACTGTATTAAAGCCTGACTCCACCTCTGTTTGTTGCTGTTTTAACTGCGCGATTGCAGCATCGGCGGCCTGGCTTTGCTGATTGCTAAGTTGTTCAGAATGTTTATTACTATAAAGTGCATACAACGATACTAAAAAAGCAACTGCAGCAATAATCAGTATCAGAATTGGATTAAAAGCGCAGCCGGCTACGCTTTTCTTGGCCGTGTTAGCGCCTTTTACTGCAACTTTGTCTTGTCTGGATTTGGTCTCAGTGGTTTGGCTTGATGATTGGGGCTGTGCCTCATTACTATTGGCCATCTATTAATCCTTGGTTGAATTGATGCAGTGTCGTTAATATTGATTTCGGTGTACTTACTATCACTTTCTTTATGCCTAATAAAGCCGCTTCTTTAGCAAGTCGCTCACTAATTACCAGGCAAGGTGTGCGGCAAAGCCAGTCCTGTGCCTCTTCACCAAACAGGTAAAAAATATTGCTCATCGCTTGGTGACTTGTAAACAGTATAATATCGACAACTTCATTCTGCCACAGGAAGCGAAGTTGTTGTGGATTCGGTTTAGGCATTTCCCGTTTATAAACTTCAATAAGATGTATATCTGCACCACGAGCCTGAAGTGTTTCAGCGATCAGTTCGCGTCCCTCCTCGCCCTTAAAGAGCAAGATTGTTTTGTTCTGAACATTTTGCAAGTCTTCCAGTTGTAAAAGATTTTCACTGTCAGCGATTGCGGGAATTAAATGGGCTTCTAGGCTATAGCGACTCAAGGCTGCGGCTGTTGCTTCGCCTACCGCGATAATTTGAATCGAAGCAGGCCAGGGCAAGAGCTCAGCAATTAGGGTCTTAAAACAACAATCGACAGCATTGGTAGAGATGAAAATAGCCTGAGCAACCCCATTCAAATTAGGTAGGTTGTTTAACCAGGTCTTTTCTTTGCAACGAATAACCAGAGCAGGGCACTCAATAGCCACTCCGCCAGCAGCTTCGATAGCTTGGCTTAATTGCTTAGCCTGATCTACTGGTCTGGTATTGAGTACTCTTAAGCCCTTGAGCCCATTCATAAGGCTTGTGCTAACAGCTTAGCAGCGCCTTTTGCCTCCAAGGCTTTGGCGCAATTATTCGCCAGGGTCTCTGCATCAGCCAGAAGGCCTTCTTGTTGATCACTAATCACAGTCTGGCCGTCCAAGGTAAGTATCTTCGCGCGCAACATTATCCGCTTTTCTGCTTCAACTCTGGCGTAGACAGCTAAGGGGACGTGGCAATTTCCACCCAAAAGGGCATTAACCTGGCGCTCTGTACCTACGCAAATCGTTGAAAGTGGATCGCTCAATGGAGCTAACAACTTTAGTATGGTTGTATCATCAGCTCTGCACTCAATGCCCAAGGCACCTTGTCCACATGCGGGTAACATCTGTTCTTCAGTTAAGATTTCACCAATGGAATCTTGTAATTCCATTCGTTCCAGTCCTGAAACAGCCAAAATGATCGCATCAAACTCACCTGCTCTGAGCTTGCCTAAGCGGGTATTGATATTGCCACGCAAAGATTGGATTTTTATATCGGAGCGCAGAGCCAAGAGTTGTGATTGGCGGCGTAGACTGGAGGTCCCAACGATCGAGCCTGATGGAAGCTCTTGCAGAGTCTGATAGTTATTGGCAATAAAGGCATCAAAGGGATTATGTCGTTCGCAGATTGTTGCAAGCGACAGGCCGTCAGGGAAGAATGCGGGCACATCCTTCATTGAATGGACGGCAATATCAGCTTGGTTGGCTAATAAAGCCTCTTCAAGCTCTTTAACAAAAAGTCCTTTGCCACCTACAGTTAATAACTTATCTTTCAGAAATTTATCACCAGAGGTGGTCATAGGAACAAGTTCAATAACAACTGAGGGCCAAAACTGTTTAATTTTTTCGGCAACATGATTAGCCTGCCATAACGCCAAAGGGCTTTTTCTTGTTGCTATGCGTAAAACTTGAGAGGTCATTTTTCAGGATGAGTTAGCAAAATGTGTCAACATAATACACTAGACCTCTTTCCAAACTCTACAGTGAAAGTTAAGGGTAAGTAAGGAGTAATACCTCAAATTCGAAGGCGAGATGTCCTCTCTCCCCTTGGGGAGAGAGTTAGAGACATTAAGTTAAGAGCATTTGTCATTCCCGCGAAGGCGGGAAACCATCTCTACATTGACACTGTGCTTAGCTAGAAATAGTTTCCCGCTTTCACGCGAATGACAAAATAGTAACTCTAGAGGACAAGATGTTTAATGCATAACCTCGCCCTTCGATGCCTCCTCCATTCTGGCTTGTACCATCGCAGCCCTTAATACAGGGATATTCAATTTCAGATTGCCCTGTTCATCGATCCACTGTAGTTCAGAAATGACCCTGCGACATAGCTCTCCTCTGGGGTCAAAGGATTTTCGCAAGATCTCTTCCAGAGTTGCTGTTCTATAAGGGATATCTGGTTTTGGATGTGGATTAAAAAATCCCTGGCTCTCCTCCAAGACCTTGCTGTATTTTTTTACAAAAGACAGGAGCAATTGCTCAGTGCTCAGCGGAATTTCCGGGTCCCAGTCGCTATCAAGCAGCGGTGAAGAAAAATTATAATCAGCCGCGTATTTCTCATAAAATCTATCGGCTAACAGAGCATGCATATCTGCACTAGGATGTATTCCATCCCAAAACATATACCCATTTGCAGGTGAGGTACCATTAGCCCTAATTGTAAACTCAGGCGAACGAATGAAAGAGCGAGACCGTTTATCCCTATCAAAGCCATATTTTTCTGGCTCGTCATAAATTTCTTTAAAAACAGAATTGACATCAAAGACATCAATTGAGCAGTGGGGATAGGTTTCATTAAGCTCTCGACAGGCCCTCGCTAGTTCTGCATTAAAATATTCTGTGCATTGATGGGCATTGCTTCTCTCTGCTGCGCTTAGCGATTGGAAATGAGGGCATAAAGAGAGATCTGGTAAGTTGAACAACACAAAATTACGATAACCACTCTTTATTAGCTGCTCTGCATGGGTAATTCGAGACCGTATTGCCCGATCGACTTCGAGCATCGATGGCTCGGCATTGACAGTGATTAAATCATTAGCCCCTGACCATTCAACAATCAGCGTTTGTGCTTTTTGTATTTTTGATGGGGGATTTTCTTGATCGTAGGCTAATAATTGCGCCAGTTTGGCACCTAAGGTCGAGACAATCAGGCGAGTGGCAAAACGACTAATACTTGTACTAGGAGCCCAGCTATAGTCATGAGAAGTTAGCCCTCCTTCATCATAATTTCTAACAAAATCGCTGCCCTTATACTTAACACAAAGATCATCGCCTAAGCTGTAACTGCCATGAACAAGTTCTTTTACCCTAGGCTCATTATGGATGATCGCATCAGCAATATCGCTAGGACTCATACCTGCTTCGGTTTTCAATTCGCGAATAATGAATTCTGAGATTAGTCTTGCGCTAATATGATCACTCCAGGTATAGCCATTTGTAAACCGGCCCTTCGGTGATTTTCTTTCTAACTCTGTGATATATCTTAGGATTTTTCGACGGTTTGCAGTACCCCTATCCGTGAGGCTATCCCCCAACATAACAAAATGCGAAATAATAGATGGTTTCACGATTTTTTTCCTTGTTAGTTTAATTAATAAACAACTTAAATCGCCATAAAAACCAGGTTAGAACGCAATATCCCTGTATTGGACTAAAACAGAATAGCCTGTTTTTTGTGAAGTTAACACAAAATTTATTAAATATGATGATTAAAGGTCTTCTGGGTAGAAATAATGAGCATAGTTATTTCGGTTGACTACCCAAGAGCTGCTTGACTTTAGAGGCGAGTTATTCAACCCTTGAAGCTCGGCAGGGAGCGGGATTTTTCAAGCAATGAAGAACTTTAAAAAAATAGTGAACTACCTTGATCATTCAATGGAGCGCAGCTTATCTAACGCGGCTCATCAATTAAAGGCTGTAGGGGCAATTGCCTTTCTTGGATTCCCATTATTTTATTTAATTTGGACCGAATGGTTTCCTCAACCCTATGAAACCTTTTCTTTGCGGCTTATTGGTAGTTTATTGGGCTTGGGTTTGATGTTAACACCTTATTGGTCTGCCTCATGTAAGCCTTATTTGCCCTGGTACTGGTTTCTAACTATTTTTTATACCCTTTCCTTTTTCTTTGCTTATTCTTTCCTAATGAATGATGCCAGTGTTATTTCGGCAATGTCCTTGCTTTGTTCGGTATTTTTGCTGGTTTTACTGGTGGATTTGCTGAGTTTGACCATCTTATTAATCCTAGGCTGGGGGCTTGCTCTGATTTGTTATTATCTTGTTTCCCCAACAATTTATTTTGGTGTCGAGCATATTGAGGTCATCGTTGTTATGCTTTTCGTGGTGATTGTGGGGTCAACGGTTAATTATAAGACCGCGATGTACCAACAGCAGCGTTTAGCTGGGATGGCGGCTGCTGCTGGAATGATTGCCCATGAGTTACGCACGCCCTTACTGGGAATTAAAAGTGGGGCAAAGGCAATGGCGCGTTATTCTCCACAATTATTTCAAGCCTATCATCTTGCCAAAGAACAAGGGTTGTTGACCGATACTCTGCGTGAGTTACGTTTACAGCAATTAGAGGAAGTGAGCGATCGGATCATTTGTGAAATTGACTATGCTACAACGATTATCGATATGTTATTGGTCAAAGCCGGACGCGAAAATTCTTTGCAAAATTGCGTACTTGAATCTTGCTCAATGACCGATTGTTTGGCTGAGGCTATGGCAAGATATCCCTTTAAATCGGCAGAGGAAAGAGCCTTGGTGAGTTGGCAGGGCGATTTTGCATTTACTGGTTCAAAATTATTAATGCAGCATATTTTGTTTAATCTATTAAAAAATGCCTTGTATGTGATTGCGACAGCTCAGAGAGGGACGATAACAATCTGGACTGAAAAAACGGATAAATTCAATATGTTGTATTTTAAAGACACGGCTATAGGGATGTCTGCCCAAGAGCTTGCCAGGGTTTTCAATCATTTTTATACAACAACTTTTATGGGAACAGGAATTGGTTTGTCATTTTGTAAGTTAGTAATGAACCGTTTTGGTGGGGATATTCGCTGTGAGGCTCGTGAGGGGCATTATACAAAGTTCATTCTTTCTTTTCCTGCGATTTAAATAAAAAGCAGTTGAAATTAATTTGGCCTTGTATTGTAATGGTTCGCGATCTTACTGATTATAATTGGAAGAACCAACCAATCGTGATTTTTTATGAGCAGTTTGTAAATTTTTTAATTAGTTTTAAGCAGCGATCAAATCTTACAAGTCGTCCGGGTCAAATAATTAGGAAGATTTGAAGTTATTAGGAACGCTTGCTCAGGAGGAGCTATGCAATACTTTTCAATACCGACCTGCTATTTTCCAAGTACCGCACTGTTTATCGATGATAGTCGCGATTTTCTGCTGAATTTTGTTTTACAGTTGGATGAAGGTCTGGCTTATCGCGTTTTTGACTCTCCTTTTGATGCGCTTGATTGTATCTATAAGAAACGCTGTGAATTAGATATGTTAAGCCAACGCTGTCTGAGCGAATATACTGAGGCTAAAAACTGCCCTTTGACAAACCATACGGTTAACCTTGATTTAACTGCCATTCACGCAGAGATTTACAATCCACGTCGTTTTGAGGAAATCTCTGTTGTAGTTGTCGATTACGCAATGCCTGGTATGGATGGTTTAGAGTTTTGCCGCCGTATAGAAAATACAAACATCAAAAAGATCCTTTTAACCGGTCAGGCAGATGAAAAATTAGCGATAGAAGCATTTAACCAAGGTTTGATTCATCGTTATATCCAGAAGAGCGACCCGAATGTAGCCGAATTGATTACGAAAAGTATTTACGATTTACAGATGCAATATTTTCAAGCTATGTCAGATATGATCGTCCGCATGTTATCAGTGACCTCACCCAGCTGTCTGCACGATAAAAAATTTGCAGAGTTTTTCCAAGAGCTGCGCCATGACAGACGCATTGTAGAACATTATCTTGCTGATAATTCTGGTAGTTTTTTACTATTGGATGATGATGCTAATGTCAGCTTTCTTATCGTTAGATCAGAAGCAGATCTTCGTTTACATTATGATTTGGCTCTGGATAACGGTGCCAATGAAGAGGTATTAGACCAATTATCAGGAGGAGAAAAAATTCCTTGTTTTTGGCAGGCTAATAACCAGCCCCCTGATTGGAATGATTGGTCAACTTGCTTGGTTCCTGCACATCGCTTTGTGTCAGATGAAACCTATTTCTACGCCTATGTGCAGGGCTCCGCTCTATTTGATGTCCGGCAGGATAAAATTCTATCTTACCACCGCCATTTGGAAGAGCTTGATGCTGAAGAGTTGCTATTGATTTAGAAACAGAACTGTCCGCATTCTCTGGGCTGCTTCGTCACTACGTTTCTCGCAAGATGGTTCAAAAGCGGACTTTCCTTGGTACGGAGTGATCTATTACATGTGCAATACCTCCCGTTCGAAGCTCAGATGTCCTCTCTCCCCTTGGGGAGAGAGTTAGAGAGAGGGGGGCTGCATAAATATACTTGTAATAGGTCACGTCCCTCCACCTCTTAATCTAAGGAAAACCTTGATTACGCTGCGCTGGGATTTCGGGATGGGGATGACCTATTACATTTACTTAAGTTGACGCCATTGCCTGACCAATTACCATCCTGGCTACATTCAATCGTCACCGCGAGCAGAGCGCAGTATATTAGCTAGGCTCTTCAAAAAGAGGTAAATCCATCCCCTTCCTATCAAGCTTCTTCAAACAGTTAATAATTCTAGTTAAATCATTTTCTTGAAAGTGAGTACTTATGGAGAGACGGATTAAGGCCTTATCTTTTGGTGTGGCTGGTGAGCAAAAGACTGCGCCATGAATATTCGCTTTCTCAAGCTGGTTGCGTAGCCAGATAGTATTGGTCTCATTTCCAGTGAAAAGTGGAATAATTTGCGAATTGGAACTACCTAAATTCATACCCAGTTGCTTGATGTTATTGCGGATAAATCTTGCATTCTCATGTAGTTTTTGGCGTCGCCATTCTTCATTGCTAATGATGGAAAGAGAAGCACTAAAGCCCGCAAGATCGTGAGGGACTAAGGCTGAACTAAATATAGTTGGTAAAGCGGTATAGCGAATCAACTCGATTAAATTATAATTTGCAGCAATTAACCCCCCACGGCCGGATATGGCTTTAGCAAGGCTTGCAGTAATAATATCCACCTGCCCAGTCAAGCCTAAATCAGCAACCAACCCTTTGCCTTGTGGCCCATGGGTTCCTAAGGAATGAGATTCATCAACAATAATGAGACAGTCAAATTCTCTTGCAAGTTGAACATACTCTCTTAGGGGGCTCAGTGTTCCTGTCGTGCTATAGATTGAGTCAACAGCGATAATGCCTGAACCATAACGCTCCAGGCGTTTACGTAAAGATTGTACTGAGTTGTGTTGGAAAGGAATTGGTTTAGCATTCGCCGCCTTTATCCCCTCCCAAAACGACATATGGGCATAAAAATCCAGATAAACAGGTAAATCTCGAGAGGCCAAAGCTTGGATCAAACCAATATTGGCACACCAGCCTGATTGGGCAAGCAGGGTTGCGGGATAATTAACAAATCGGGCAAATTGCTCCTCACAAGCCGAAAGCATGCTCCCGTCAGTTAAGAAAACGGGTGATTGCATTTGGCCATTTCCATATTGTTTCATCGCTTCGATTTGAGCATTGATGAGTTGAGGATGACGGCTGATATGTAAATAATCATTGCTTGAAAGAATTAATGCATCTGGTGAGGGTTTTTTTCCCTTAAGAAGATGCTTGCCTTGTGAAGATTGTTCTAAGCGAGCTTCAAAGTATTGTCCTAGGGGTTTATTAAGGAATTTGGGAAAATTATCCCTGGTTTGGATTTCTTTCACATCCTCATTTAAATACGGTCTATTGTTGTTCACCATTAGTTGCCCACCCTAAACTCAAGCAGAACCTCCTGAACGGATACGAGGTATATAATCGAACAAATCGATTATGATTGATACGACATAGTGAAGTTATAACAAGGCCTGGCGCTGTCGTCAATTGATTAATCCTGCCATTCAGCCATTCTCCGCACAACAAATCCTGAGGCATAGAGAACGACACCCGTAAGCATCAGGCAGAGAATGCGTATAACTGTTGGCGTAGAGCCTGCATCATAAAGCAATGCTTTTCCTGCGGCAAAGCTTAAAATAAGGAGGGCTGACTTAGCAAAGAGCTTATCTTTGCGTATAAAGGCAAAACTCATCACAGCTATTGCATAAAAAAGCCAGGACGCTGAAACCGCGAGAGAACCATAATCTGCAGTGATCTGATAAAGTCCTGATATCGCAAGAAGGTGAGCAGTACCTAACAAAATATAACCATATTCATCTCTTTTTGTGAAACATTCGCGCTTCTGATTAATCATCAACCAGATACTGATAAAGGAAGCCATAGAGACCATAAACCAGGATAAACTAAAGGCTCCCATCAGATGATCTAGCATATTCAAATACTCGATAGCCACAATAATGCAAAGGGCTATCTTGGGAAAAAGATAGGTGTGCGGTGTTGGGGCATTAAAGGTTTTTATAGGGAAGCTGAATCCTAATACGATAATGACAAAAAGCCATGGGCGTACCTCAGCTGGCAACAATTCAAGATAAATGGAGTGAAAACATACAATTGTAACGAAGGCAAGGGTAATAATCTGGCTGTTGATACTACGTTCAGGGAACCATTTTTTGGCAGAAAGATAAAGACCGCCTAATACTGCTGCGAAGCCCAAAGAAATCCACGGGGCCAAACCGGGTTGAATTCGGTCTATAAAATAATATTCCATTGCATAGAAAATCAGTAAGACAGGAAACAAACTCCAGCCTTCTTTCTCGGTCAATTCTTGCTTAGTTAACTGAGTATAATAATAGGTGCCTATTGAGAAGATAAGGAAATATAGCGCTAGTACTATTGCGAGCAGGAGATCCTGATCCATATGCAGTCCAATAAATGAGGTAACCAAAATTGCCAGGTAAGCCGAGATTACCGTTAAAGTTCGTGACTGCAAGCAAATTGAGATAGTTGCGAAAGTAAATGAACAGATAATGAGATAGTAAAGTGAAAATACTGCATTAGTATTCAAGGTTAAAAGGAAGGGGCCCAGATAGGCACCGATCGCGGCAATAATGGCATAGAGGTCATGTTTAATTTTTTTATAAAACCAAACACACATCCCCGAATTAAGGCTGAGCATAGCTATTGCTGTTTGAAAGGATAAAAAGAAATAGTAGCGATATGCTGCAAAGAGAGTGATATACAAAATAATGATGCCGGAGGCTGGAAGTAGGCCTGCATAACTTCGGTCTGAACTCAATAAAACAGTCCCTGATGCAATAAGCGCTAAGCCAAGAAGAGCTGCCAGTCCTAGTTGTTTCGCAGGAGTTAGCCAGCCTGATTCAATAGACAATTTAATGATAAAACCAGCTGCGAAAACGAAACAGATCACTGCAATAATCCCAAGCCAGTTGCCATATTTAGGTGGATGGATAGGGCGTGCAATTTCTGAGGGTGCTTTCTTTTCAGCTATGGGGGCTTGTTTTACTTCGTTTTTTTGAGGAATTAGATTTAATTTTTCTTCAATCGCAGCAAGGCGAGCTTCGATAAAATTTAAACGTTCTTCAAGTTGAGTAGAGTCCACTTAAGCCCCCAGAGTGATTTGAAAAATAGATTGTTCATTTTCATTATCTATTTTTGAAATAGCGATTGTGATCGAAGGCTGATATTTTAAAATAAATAATGATCATTTTTCGAGATAAATTTTCATCAAAAGATAAAAAAAGTAAACGAATTTATAAATTGTAAAGCCGAGTTTGCAAAAGTGTAAAAAATGTAATAAATAGTGAGGGTTAAATTAAAAACCACAGCTGGTTTTTATTTGAATTGGCCGCATAAAAATTAGATATTAAAGACAAAAAAAGATCAGATATATCCTTTAGGAATGGGGCCTAATCTTGTTAAGTTCTGTAGTTAATTTGCTAAACAAATTTGCTACGCTCATTTCTTCGCAAAGATAAGCTGATTGTCCTGCCCACATCGACATAAAATCAGTGCAGTTTTGTTTTGCAGCTTCGTTGCGCATCGCCCTAGTCACTGCATTTTGTATGGGATAGGGGAGGATATTTTTTTTATCTGCTTCCATTCGATCAATAAATTTATTTCTTATGCCGCGAGCTAACCTGCCAGAAAAGGCGGTTGTCAGGACAGTATTATCTTGTTTGGTTGCCAATAAAGCCTCTTTATAACTAGGATGAATTCCTGATTCTGTACAGGCTAGAAAGGCTGTCCCCATTTGTACTGCACTTGCGCCCAGCGTTAACGCGGCCATGATAGTTCTAGCCTCCATAATGCCGCCGGCGGCTATGACTGGGAGCTTTAAATGATCAAGCAATTGCGGCAATAAGCTGAATGTACCAATCAAGCTATCTTCTGGATTTTTTAGAAAACTACCACGGTGTCCTCCTGCTTCACTTCCTTGGGCGATAATCATATCAACCCCGGATTGCTCAAGAAGAATAGCTTCGGCGACGTTGGTTGCTGTACCCATGATAATTGTTTTATTGTTTTTCAGTTCTGTGTGCCAGGTTTTAGGAAGGACGCCAAAAATACAGCTGAAAACAGGTATTTTTTCTTCGATGACTACAGCCATCTGTTCATCAAAAGCAATAGCATAAGGTGGCTCTGAAGGAACAATTTTAAAATTTAATTCTTTACAAGCTTGCTCTATAAAGTGGCAGGCATTTTGAATCTGTTCAGTAGCTGCATAGGATTCATTAGGAATGAATAAATTAATTGCGAAAGGTTTGTCTGTTAAGGTGCGAATTTGCTGGATAGCTTTCCTAATGGCATCAGCCGACATATAGGCTGCGCCTAGGGAGCCCAGACCGCCAGAATTTGATACGGCAGCAACCAATTCTGCTGTTGTCAGTCCGCCAGCCATTGGTGCCTGAATAATCGGAAATTGTATGCCTAATCTTTTGGTAAAGCTTTCCATAACCTATTCTCAAAATTGATGTTTCCAAACTATAGCAGATCATAATAAGAAGTGAAGACAGACTGGAAATGCTGGTTGCTAATCGGTATTATTTAACGTCTGTTTGGAAACAGACATTATTTTAAAATTAAGGTTGCTGAGGTCTTCATGCGGTTTGGTTTTTTTATTACATTAGTCACTTTGTCTCTCAATATTTGGGCTGCAGACCTATCAGATAGACAGCAAATTGAAGAGCGTATTAAACCAATTGGTCAAGTCAATTTAGCTGAACAAGCGACGCCTGCAACAAGTACAAAGCCTGCGGTAAATCCCACTGTAGCTAATCTTCCGCAAGAAGATGCCGGAAAAGCAACCTATGAACAGTATTGTTCTGTCTGTCATCGCGATGGCTTGGCTGGGGCTCCAAAATTTCGTGATGCAAAGGATTGGCAATCGCGGATAGATAAAAAAGCCATTGATGATCTTGTTGCTTCAGCAAATAAAGGTCTAAATGCAATGCCAATAAAAGGAACTTGTAGCGAATGTAGTGATGAGGATCTTAAAAATGCTATCCAATATATGTTGCCGCAGCCATGACTAAGATTTTTTATAGACGTTGGCAGATTCTATTAACCTTCCTGAGTTTTTTTGTTCTGGGAAGTTCCTATTATTTTCAATATATCAAAGGGTTGCAGCCTTGCCCCCTATGTTTGATGCAACGAATATGTGTTTTTTTATTATTCGGTATTTGTTTTGCTGGTGCTTTCGTGCGGAGTCTTAGAGGAGGGCAGATAGTTGCCTGTTTCCAATTCCTTATTGCTGCTGGTGGATTATTTTTTGCTGGCCGTCAACTGTGGCTACAATCGCTCCCAGCTGGCCAGGCGCCTGCATGCATGCCTGAACTGGATGTGCTGATTCGTTATTTTCCTTGGCGAGATGTATTACACGCCCTGTTTTTGGGGAGCGGGGATTGCGCTGACATTACCTGGCAATGGCTTGGCTTACCTATGGCTGGCTGGGCTGCGTTGTATTTTTTAGGGATGCTGTTAGTTGCCATACCAGTATTATTTGTCTTGCATAGCCAATTAGCTAGCAAGGATCGGCCAAATCCTTAACGAATACTGGTAAAAAAGAAGCCGCTTGGCTATCATCGCAAACCATTATTATTGAGCTAATCAAACCATCATGAATAGGTTTAGCACTGAAGTTATCAAAAACCACTCTTATACTCAGGCGCGAGTGACGCGTGTCAGTACGCCTCATGGTGATTTTCTAACACCGGTCTTTATGCCTGTAGGCACAAGAGCTGGGGTGAATAATATGACACCAAATGAATTGCAGGTTGCTGGAAGCCAAATTATTTTAGGTGGTAATACCTACCACATGCTCTGCGCACCAGGCATGCAGATTATTGAACAGGCTGGTGGAATGCATCCCTTCATGGGATGGCATGGGCCGATGCTCACAGATAGTGGTGGGTTCCAGGTTTTTAGCCTATCGAAGAATAAAGAAATTTGTACTATTGATGAAGAAGGGGCTCATTTCAAGCTGCCGGGTACAGAGCGCCTTATCCATATGACACCAGAAATGTCACTTGAAACACAAAAAATTATCGGCGCAGATATTATTATGGCCTTTGATCAGTGTACGCCAGATAGTTGTTCCCGAGATGAAGTTCAAAAGATTATGACTCGCACACATCGCTGGCTTGGACAATCGACTGCTTATCATCAGCAACATCCTAACTCTCGTTATGGTGCTGCCCAGGCTTTGTTTGGAATTATCCAAGGTGGCATTTATCAGGATCTGCGTCAAGAAAGTGCTGATTTTGTTGCCTCAATGAATACCGATGGGATCGCAATAGGCGGGGAAACCATTGGTTTTAATATGGAAACAACGATAGAAGTTATTCGTTGGGTTAGACAGTATTTACCGCAGAATAAGCCTCGCTACACTATGGGAGTTGGTATGTCGCCACAGGATCTGCTAGAGGTAGTGGCTGAAGGTATTGATATGTTTGACTGTGTCGCGCCGACTCGCAATGCCCGCCATGGCGCTTTGTATTGTGGCGAAGTGATAAAGGATGGTAATTGGCTAAGGTTTGCCAGTAGTTATGAAAATGAGCGTATTCAAATCAAAAGAGCTTGCTTTGCTGATGATTTATCGCCAGTTATGGAGAGTTGCAGCTGTTATACTTGCCAGAACCATTCGCGAGCATTCTTACATCATTTATCCAAACAAAAAGCAAATTTATTTACGGCATTAGCCAGCATACATAATGTCCACGTAATGCATGATGTCTGTGCTAAAATGCGCAACCTTATACTAGGGTCTGTTGGCAATTGGAGACAGGACCAAAAACCAAGCTAATTTGCGCAAATTTCAGCTTGAGCTCGTTAAATAGAGCTGGCTATTCGCCTCACTCAAGTTAAAATTTGCGCGAAATGATCTCGGCTTTTGGTTCCTGCTTCCAAATGCCAACAGATCCTAGAGTCTTAATTTTTTAAAAAGAAAACGGGAGAGCTTAATGATTTTAATTAGTACGTCGAAAGGCGATATTCGCCTACAAATGCATGAAGAAACCGCACCTAAAACGGTTGAAAATTTTCTGAGCTATGTTCGCAATGGTTTCTACTCCGATACCATTTTTCACCGTGTGATTGATGGTTTTATGATTCAAGGCGGTGGTTTAACTACTGATATGCAACAGAAAACGACAGAGACTTCTGTGCAAAACGAGGCAAAAACAGCAATGCCTAACAAGCGCGGTACAATTGCTATGGCTAGAACAATGGATCCACATTCTGCAACAGCACAATTTTTTATTAATGTTGCTGATAACGCCTTTTTAAATTTCAGTGGTGAACATGCACAAGGTTATGGTTACTGTGTATTTGGTGAAGTTGTTGAAGGAATGGATATTGTCGATGCAATAGCAAAAGTGAAAACAGGGCAACGCATGGGACATGCTGATGTGCCAGTGGAAGAAGTGTTAATCCATGACATCAAGGAAGTTTAAATAAATAGCGCATTTAGCGCTATTTATTTTCGTCGTCGTTTACGAAGGCTTGCTGCGTAATCGAATTTAGGCATTTCGACATGGAAAAATATCGCTAAGAGACGTGCCGAAAAAATAGCGGCTAGTGTGATTATCACATTAAGCTCTTTGCTGAGATGAAAGTGTTCAAGCTCGATAAATAGTAAGGCTCCAGCAAGGGCAATAACAGCATATAATTCTTTGCGCAGGACAAGAGGGATATCATTGCAAAGGATATCCCGCAGCATTCCGCCACAAATACCAGTGAGCATACCACTAATAATTGCTACACTAGGTGGTAAACCCTTACTGAGAATTTTTTGAGTACCGATAATCACGAAGGCAGATAATCCAAGCGCATCTAGAATCAAAAATATTTTCATGATGCGGGCAAGTGAATGGGCGATAAAAATAGTTAAAAAAGCACAGGCAGAGGTATAAACTAGATATTCGGGATGAGCGACCCAGGTAAGGGGATAGTTGTTAAACAGGACATCCCTTACGGTTCCGCCTCCGAGTGCAGTGATAGATGCAATCAGCATAACCCCGAAAAAATCCATTTTTTTTCGACCGGCAGCGATAGCCCCGGTAATTGCTTCTACACAAATGCCCATAATAAATAGATAATGCAGTAACATAAGGTTTATTGTTGTGCTAAAAAAATGCAATCATAGCACTATTAATCTAACTGGCGAAATATATAGTATAACGCTAGGCTTATAGTAACAGATGATGGAGTAATAACATGGTAGAGGAGCAAAATACCCAATCGGCCAAATTTATCAGCGTAGTTGACCAAGAGCTTCGAGAAAGCATTATTCGCTTAGATCAAAAACTAAAGGGATTAAATGCCGAAATTGCTGCAAAAATTGAGTCCTTAGAAACTATAGGTGGTAAAAGAGAACAAATTCAAGCACTAACTAGGGCATCAGAAGATGTAAGTCAGGCAATTAAGAGCATACACGACTTGATTACTTCAGAAGTTTCTGAGGGCGTTACTGATGCGCAATTCCAAGAGGCTAATCGAACGAGCATAAATTATTTAAAGGAGGCGTTTGCAAGCCAACTAGCTGCAATTACTGAGCTTAAAGAAAAGCTTTAATAGATTGATAAAAAATGGATTGAAGATTTATTTAATCTTAATCGCTCTTATAAACTTTTTTACGCTGCAACATCACCTCAGCAATAAGTTTCTGTACGACCTGCTGCTGCTGATTTAAGGTAAGACTTTGAATTTTAATAGTTCCCCAGTCAGGGCGGGTGATTGATGGTTTGAGCTCAAGAACCTCAGACTCTACGTGAAGAATATCTGTGGCGTGAGCAGGATTTGGCCAGCTAATTTCACCACCTCTACCAATTAGCCCTCCGGCAATGCGATGACCGAAGCTATTGACCAAAAGGCGCATAGTGATCGCTGCTGTGTGCCAACCGCTTGCAATCAACTCCCCAAAAAAAGTATTTTGAGCTTGCTTTTCATCTAAGTGAAAAGGCTGAGGATCAAACTGAGCTGCAAAAGTCTTAATTTGCTGGGCATCTAAGCTGTGACTGTCGCTAATAAAACGTTGCCCAACCTTGAAGTCATCAAGATACAACAGGCTGCCATTTTGTTCTGCCATTATGCCTCTCCTTGTTTAAAGAAGTTTAACGTCGATACGGCTTTTATTTTTTTTATCAAAAATGATTTTATTTTTCTCAGTCCGCGGTTATTCTCAGCTATGCATTTAATCCTAGCAGGAAAATTGATATCTAATGTTTATTAACACATGGTATTTTCCCTCAATTATAGCCCTCTGCCTTTATGGGGCATGGGGATATTGGGGAGCCAGAGCCTCAAGTTTTATTAATCCACTATCAATTACCTTTTATTCCAGTCTGGGTGTTTTAATTTCCGGTATTTTAGCCTTAGTAATGCTAGATTTTAGGCCGGAAATATCAACGAAAGGAAGTATCTACGGTTTGTTAAATGGCTTAGCTAATGGGATTGCCTGTATCTTTTTCATTTTAGCTCTTCGTAAGGGACCTGCAATGCCTGTTGTACTTATCACTTCAATGTATCCGCTTATTACTTTGTTATTGTGTATGGTCTTTCTTAAACAAGGCGTTACAGTTAAACAAATTTTAGGAATGTTATTTGCAGTTATGGCATTGATTTTGTTTTCTATGGAATCATGAAAACTCTTCACATTTGAGAAAAAAAAAGATATTGTGCTATAATGCGCCAGTCGTTAGAGAGATTAAATGTCTATATGGCTCTGTAGGATGATGGTGCAAGTGGCTGTAGCCAGGCCAGAACCCTCTAAAGACGAGAATGGAAATATTATTCAAGGTGTTTAAAGATTGCTTGTTGGAATCAGGCTTTTTTTGAATGACTTAAGTCCTAACTTAACAAAGAAAAAGGGTCTTTAATGAAAAAATTAGCAATAATAATCAGTTTGTTAGTCCCCGTACTATCCTTCGCTGGCAATGCATCGTACAGCACAAACAACATAGACGTATTCCTAGAGCAATGTGCCAAGGAAAAAGATCCCGTTAAACGTCAAAATTCTTGCCACATGCTTGATCAGCATAGCGAGTCTCAAGCAACAATCCCCGATTTTCATAAAGAGACAGTAACTGTATAAGATTAACTGTTACTCAAAATTCTCTATTGCTCCATGAACGAATAAATCGTTTTTGGGCTCATAAAAGCCTTCTGCACTATCTTGTGAGAAGGCTTTATTTTTTGGTAAGTGTTCATCAAAGTCAAAATATACCTCCTGAACAGATAGATTTTTTGAGTTAGTTTGTAGCCGATTATTAATCAATTAATGGGTTTTGATAGTGAATTGTAAAAATCGGTTTTTCCTCATTGAGTGCGGCGATGTTATATTGATTCACCCCTAAGCGATAGCGCTGAGCTAATACTATTACATTGACCAAGACAATACATGACAGTGTGATCATAATAAGGCAGGGTGAATTAACTAATTGAGTTTTTCTTACTAAATAATCAGATAACAACGGAGGAAGCCCAGAAGCAAGGCTTGCTGCAATTGAAAATACGATTGATAAAGCAGTGCAGCGGATCTGTAAGGGGAATAGTTCTGTTAGCAATACAGAAGATACGCTGTAATAACAGGCACAGGGGATAGAAATGACTAATTGCATCAATACAAAATAAGTAGCATTTCCATGATTCACTGCGTGCATAAAGGGGTATGAAAGGACTAGAAGACTAATTGTTGCACTAGTTAACATTTGCAGACGGTCGCATTTGTCCGATAGCCAACCAAATAGAGGGATAAGAAAGGTCACAAATGCAAGCGACATGGTTGTTGAACTCATAATAAAAGAGCGTGTGAGCTGTGAATATTGGAGTGCATGCAAGGGAATATAAAGATAATAGAAAAATCCTGTAGCTACGGAAAGGAAACTGGCAAAAAAAGCATAATTAAACAAAAAGGGATTTTTTCTTATAAATTCTTTAGCCTGACTATAAATAGCTTTCGTAGTCGGCTTTTTTCGTTCAGCATAATAAACAATATAAGCTAGGCTCTCTGGCATTTTATAACGAATAAAAACTCCCATAAGGGTTGTGAGTATTGCCAGTAAAAAGGGAATTCGCCATAACCAATCTTGTATTAATGGGAGTTGAGTACCAGAAGAATGGGTAATTTCAACGATGATACAGGCTAGCAAATATCCCGCTTTCACCCCTACAGAGGACCAACAGCCACGAAACCCTCGCTTACTATCGTCACCACTTTCAACTAAGAAAGATGCAGAGTTTAAAAACTCAGAGCCTAAGGCCATACTTTGAATTGTGCGTAGAATTAGCAGTAGGCCAGCAGCATACAAGCCAATCTGGTTAAAGCTGGGGATTAAACCAATCAAGGCTGTCGATATACCCATAATCAGAATAGAAGCCATTAGTACATTTTTCCGCCCATAAAGATCGGAGAATAGGCCCAAAATAAAAGCACCAATAGGCTTAGCCAAATAAGCAAGGAAAATCAGTCCGAGAACAACAGTTGGATTTCCTTGGTTATCACCCATCAATACTCGTGATAATTCACTGGATAAAAAATAACAAATCGAGACATCATAGGCTTCGACAACATTGCCCATGAAGCCACCTAAAATTGTCTTAGTTTGATGTTTCATATTCAACCTGTGTTTCAGATAATTGCGAAGATAAATTGCCATAATGTTGGAACAGTGAGCTCAGCATGTTGGTACAGTATTGGCCTATTTTGTAAAAATCATGGTAGCGATAAGCGAACAGTTCCTGTGTTTGTTTACAGGACCTATTGCTTGCAAAAGAATAGATAAAATAATTATCTTCCAGCCTTGCTGCTAGGGTGTAGCCAATAGGCAAATGATGCTTGAGTTGCTTCAAATAGTAGAGTTCATCATACCGTTCTGGAGTATATAAAGACTGCCAGTCGGTTTGGGTACAAGTTTTAAACCATTCTGGTGTATAAGATTTATCAAAGCGCCAAAGGTTGCTGTTAAAGAGGTTAAACTCAATTGCAGGGGTTGATGAAAAGGTCAATATTTTATTGGCTGGACCAATATGGCTAATGGCAATATGATTAATTTCATGAATGCCTAAAACATCCCTGAATACAGTTGATACCTTAGATCTAAAGGCAAAAAGTGCTTCCAGCAAATGCGGGTGTGGGGCTATTTCCATACAACAATTTCCATGTAAATTTAACAAACTTATCCGTTTTCATGACTAAAGTGCTTTACAGACGATATAGCCAAGTCAATTATTTTTTTGGATTGCTCTTCGCTGGCATTAATATGACTAACATCATTGATGAGTTCAAGTAAGAAGCCAGGAACTTCATTTCCTAAGTGAGGCCTATTATATAGATTCACAGCGTTGCTGAGAATATAGAGAAGCAAATTCTTGGAGATAAGAACCTTATTTCTCTCAATAGAGTTATCATTATGACTATCACCAAATAGTAGCCATCCTGGTGAAACATGTAGTTTTGCCGCAATTTCAACTAGCTTAACCGGTTCAGGAATTGCTTCACCACGTAAGTATTTCCGGCAAATCTGCACAGAATAACCAGTAATCTCTGCTAACTTATGAATACAAACACCCGAGGTGGAGCGTCGTGAATTAAATCCAGCAGCAATCATTGCATCGCGGAGGCGGTAAGCAAACTGTTTTGTTAAGTCAACTTTTTCCATGGGATGCATTGAAAGATTAAAGATGAACAAATTGTAACAAAACGTTTTAATTTCCGCAAATCCAGGTTCATTTGGAAACCAATAGTTTCCATTGGAAATTTAATGTTGACTATATTTACGATTGTGACATAATAATTACTGAAACTTAGGAAATTTGTTTCAGTAGAGTCCAAACAAGGAAAGCTGTTAGACCCAATGGATAGTGGTCGATCAGTTCAGGTGGTTTAACCATAGTAGTTAACCTCGCAAATCTCTGTGGCTTGAATCGATGTAAATCCATTCAAGCCTCTCTTAGAGAGGAAGGGAAAATACTCTAATAATAATTATTGCTTTGTGATCATAGCTTTTATATAATTAACGCCACTTAATATCGTATGAACTAATAATAGGCACGTAGCTCAGTGGTAGAGCACCACCTTGACATGGTGGTGGTCGGTGGTTCGATCCCACTCGTGCCTACCAAATCAACCCTGCTGTGCAGGGTTTTTTTTTGTTTTTATGTAAATGTCACTAGAACCTAGGTATATTCTAGAAATCTTAGGTGCCAGAAGGATGGAGGGATAATAGAATGCCAAACATTAAATTGCCTGATGGAAGTGTTAAACATTTTGAGCATCCGATAACTGTTTACGAACTAGCTCAAAGCATAAGTCCAGGTTTAGCCAAAGCCGCATTAGCAGGTCAAGTTGATGGTCATTTGGTTGATACCAGTTATTCCCTTTCACAGGATTGCGAATTAGTCATTGTTACTGAGAAACAAGAGGCTGCTCTTGAAGTAATCAGGCATTCAACAGCACATCTTTTGGCACAGGCTGTTAAAAGCTTGTTTCCAAGTGCGCAGGTTACTATAGGGCCTGTAATTGAAGATGGCTTTTATTATGATTTTGCTTTTGGTAGAACTTTCACGCCTGAAGATTTGGAGCGTATTGAAGAAAAAATGCAGGAATTAGTTAAAGCTGATTTTCCTGTAGTTCGCCGTGAAATGCCACGGGATGATGCAATTAATTATTTCCGTGACTTAGGTGAGGAATACAAAGCCAAAATTATTGCTGATATTCCTGCTGGTCAAGTGATTTCTCTGTATAAGCAGGGTGACTTTGAAGATCTTTGTCGCGGTCCTCATGTCCCTTCGACTGGTCGATTGAAAGCTTTCAAATTGACAAAGGTAGCAGGTGCTTACTGGCGTGGTGATGCGCATAATGAGATGCTGCAGCGAATTTACGGTACCGCATGGACTGATAAGAAATCATTAGCAGAGTATTTGCACCGGATTGAAGAAGCTGAAAAACGAGATCACCGTAAGTTAGGAAAGGCTTTGGAGTTCTTTCATTTTCAAGATATCGCACCTGGTATGGTCTTTTGGCATCCTAAAGGTTGGACTGTTTATCAGTTACTAGAACAATATATGCGTAGCCGTTTAGCGGAATTTGGTTATCAGGAAATTAAAACCCCACAATTAGTTGATAAAGTTTTATGGGAGAAATCAGGACATTGGGAAAATTTCCGCGATGAGATGTTTGTTACTGAAACTGAAAATCGCCAGTATGCGGTCAAGCCAATGAATTGCCCCTGCCATGTTCAAGTTTACAATCAGGGATTAAGATCCTATCGCGATCTGCCCATGCGCTTATCTGAATTCGGCAACTGTCATCGTTGTGAGCCATCTGGTTCTTTACATGGATTAATGCGTGTGCGAAATATGGTTCAGGATGATGCACATATTTTTTGTACGGAGGATCAAATTCAATCCGAAGTGGCGATGATGTTGCAACTGGTTCAGTCTGTCTATGCGGATTTTGGTTTTACAGAAATCAAATATCGTTTAGCTTTACGCCCAGAGAAAAGGGTTGGTAGTGATGCTGTATGGGATAAAGCTGAGACAGCACTAAAAGATGCGATGCGTGATAGGGGAATAACTTGGGTGGATGCACCAGGAGAAGGGGCCTTTTATGGTCCGAAGATTGAATGCTCCCTGGCAGATTGTCTAGGTCGTATTTGGCAGTGTGGTACAGTTCAGGTCGATTTTTCTATGCCTGATAGACTTGGGGCGCAGTATGTTGCTGAAGATGGCTCTAGACAGACGCCAGTTATGTTGCATCGTGCAATCCTAGGATCTTTTGAACGATTCATGGGGATCTTAATTGAGCATTATGCAGGTCGCCTTCCACTTTGGTTAGCGCCTGTACAAGTTTTAGTACTCCCCATTAGTAATAAACAACATGATTTTGCGACAAAAATTACAAATATTTTGCAAAAGCGAGGCCTTAGAGCAAATTTTGACTTGAGAAATGAGAAGATTGGCTTTAAAATCCGCGAGCATACTTTGCAAAAAGTTCCCTATTTGCTGGTTATTGGCGATAAAGAAGTCGAAAGTGGCTCAGTCGCGGTGCGTTCTCGTGAGGGAGCAGATCTGGGTACGATGAGTATTGATACAATTTGCGATCTTTTACAACAAGAGATTGTTGCTAAGGGTCGTGTTTAAAATTTACTTGGAGGACTGAACTATTAGTGCATCAAATAAGCGTGACAGTGATCGCGCACGGATTAACGAACAGATCAATGTACCTGAGGTACGCTTAATTGATGTCGATGGCAATCAGGTGGGAATTGTATCAACACGGGAAGCTTTACGTGCAGCTGAAGAAGGTGGTTTTGATCTGGTAGAGATTTCTCCAACAGCCAGACCGCCAGTATGCCGTATTATGGATTATGGTAAGTTTCTCTTTGAGTTGAGTAAAAAACAAGCGGAAGCAAAGAAAAAGCAGAAGCAAATTCAAGTCAAAGAGCTGAAATTCCGTCCTACGACGGAAGATGGGGATTATCAGGTCAAGCTACGCAACCTGATCCGTTTCCTAAATCATGGCGACAAAGTCAAAATTACGCTGCGTTTTCGCGGTAGAGAAATGGCTCATCAGGAAATTGGCATGAAAATCATGGAGCGCTTGCAGCAAGATACCGCTGAATATGCGGTTGTTGAGCAGCATGCGAAGCGTGAAGGTCGGCAGTTACTGATGGTATTGGCGCCAAAGAAAAAGTAAGTAGTAGTTGAATATCGTGGTTCTTTAAGATTCTGTTGGTATTTTTCTGCTTAGATTATCGAAGTGATTTGGAAATTGCTAAATGCTTTTCCAAATTAAATTTGGTGGCTTGCAATGGCGGAAATAGTGATATGATCTTTATTTTTACAGAACAGATAGAAAGCGCTACATCATTGTTAAGTAGCAGAATAAATGCGGAGTAAAATGCTATGCCTAAATTAAAGTCACATCGTGGGGCGTCAAAGCGCTTCCGAAAGACAGCAAGTGGTGCTATCAAGCGTCGTGGCGCTTATAGAAATCATATCCTCACTAAAAAATCAACTAAGCAGAAACGCCGTTTGCGAGTTGCTTCAGGTACTTTGAAGCAATGTGATGCACGATTGGCCGAGCGTATGTTGCACGGTAGTTAAGGGGAGGAGTGAAAAATGCCAAGAGTTAAACGTGGTGTGACAGCAAAAGCTCGTCATAAGAAAATTTTAGACCAAGCCAAAGGCTATTACGGTGCTCGTAGTCGTACCTACCGTGTTGCCAAGCAGGCTGTTATCAAAGCAGGTCAGTACGCTTATCGTGATCGTCGTCAGAAAAAGCGCCAATTTCGCGCATTGTGGATCACTCGAATCAATGCTCAAGCACGTGAGTGTGGAATGTCATACAGTCGCTTGATCGATGGTTTGAAGAAAGCCAACATTGAGCTGGATCGTAAAGTGCTTGCTGATATGGCAGTATACGATAAGCTTGCTTTTGCGGCGCTTGCTGAGAAAGCAAAAGCAGCACTTGCTTAAATGAATAGAATTGCTAACAGAGTCCAGAATATATTGGCTGTTGCCCTGTAACCTTGCTGAACCCAGGCCTGTCCGTAGTTCTCATGGATGTCAACATGCTTTGGTTTTTCTCTGTTGCAATAATTAATAAGGAGGCTGTAGCCTCCTTTTTTATGTGGGTTTAAATCATGCAAGATATCATCCTGTTACAACAACAAGCGGCTAATGCCATCTCCCAGGCACAAGATATTGCAACCTTAGAGGCGATCCGTGTTGATTATCTCGGTAAAAAAGGGCAGTTGACCGAGATCCTCAAAGGATTATCGAGTTTATCTGCTGAAGAAAAGCCCAAAGTTGGACAATTAGTAAATCAAGTAAAACGTGATATTAGCGCGTTGATCGATGAGAAAATGTTGCATCTTAAAGAGCTAGAATTACAGAAAAAACTAGCTGGTGAGTGTATTGATGTGACTTTACCCGGACGAAATCTAAAAGTGGGTTCTTTACACCCAGTTACTCAGGTGAAACAGCGCGTTAATGATTATTTCAGCCGTTTAGGGTTTGATATTGTTGAAGGACCTGAGATTGAAACAGAATTTTATAATTTTGAGGCGCTCAATATACCTGGGCACCATCCTGCCAGAGCGATGCACGATACCTTTTATTTTGGCGATGGACACTTATTGCGCACACACACCTCTCCCGTGCAAATACGCACCATGGAAACTCGACAGCCACCTTTACGTTTAATTGCACCTGGGCGTGTATATCGCTGTGATTCCGATGTTACTCATACGCCAATGTTTCACCAAGTTGAAGGATTATTAATCGATAAACAAGCTACTTTGGCAGGCCTAAAGGGCTTGCTCCAGGATTTCTTCGCTCATTTTTTTGGCCGCGAATTAGCCTTGCGTTTTAGACCATCCTATTTCCCCTTTACTGAGCCTTCAGCCGAAGTTGATATTGAATGTACTCAATGTTCTGGTAAGGGCTGCCGTTCTTGTAAATTTACAGGCTGGTTGGAAGTGCTAGGCTGCGGCATGGTTCATCCCAATGTATTAGCAGCGGTGAATATTTCACCAGAGGAATATCAGGGGTGGGCCTTTGGTATGGGAATGGATAGACTTGCTATGCTGTACTTTGGCATTGATGATTTGCGTATGATGTTTGAAAATGATTTGACATTTTTAAAGCAATTTTAATGATTAAATGTCAGGGGTGATTTATTTTGACATTTGGTGCTGTGAGCCGGCTATTTAGACAGGTATTTAATGATGAAAGTTAGTGAATTATGGTTGCGTGAGTGGGTAAATCCTTCTTTAAATGAGCAGCAATTAGCAGCACTCTTAACAATGGCTGGATTAGAGGTTGATGCTGTGAGTCCAGTTGCTGGTAACTTTAACCAGGTAATTGTTGCGCTGGTTGAAAGTACTGCACCCCATCCGCAAGCAGACAAGCTGACTTTGTGTGAGATAAATACTGGTAGTGGAAAGTTATTAAAAGTTGTTTGTGGTGCATCGAATGTGCGTCCTGGCTTAAAGGTTGCGTTGGCACAGATTGGTGCGAACCTTCCTGGTGGTTTGCAAATTAAAGAATCAATGCTACGAGGAGAGTTATCGCAAGGTATGCTTTGCTCTGTGTCTGAGCTAGGTTTAGCTGAGTCTTCTGATGGGATTATGGAGCTCGAGGACGATGCCCCTTTGGGAGTGGAGCTACGGGATTATTTATCTCTCAATGATCATGTTTTGGATATAGACCTGACCCCTAATCGTGCAGATTGTTTTAGTGTATTAGGTGTTGCTCGCGAACTCTCTGCCTTAACTAAATTACCCCTTAAACCAGTTCCAACTAAAACGAGTCAGCCTACTATTGATGAAACAGTGACGATTAAGTTGCAAGATCCTGATGGTTGCTCTATCTATGCTGGCCGAGTTATTCGCGGTATTGATTTTGAAGCGAGCACGCCTACCTGGATGAGCGAACGCCTACGCCGGTCTGGATTGCGCGCGATCCATCCGGTTGTCGATGTGACTAACTATGTCATGCTAGAGTTAGGTCAGCCGATGCATGCCTTTGACCTAAATACTATCCAAGGTAATATTGTTGCCCGCTTTGCCAAGGTCGGTGAAACCTTGAAGTTGCTTGATGGCCAGGAAATCAGTTTAAATGACAAAGTCTTAGTAATAGCAGATAGTGAAAAACCCTTAGCTCTGGCTGGGGTAATGGGCGGCGAAGAATCTTCAGTACAGGAAACTAGTCGGGATATCTTTCTTGAAAGTGCTTTCTTTAATCCTTTGACTATTGCTGGGGTCGCCAGAAGTTATGGGCTGAGCAGCGATTCTTCACAACGATTTGAACGCGGCGTTGATTCCGCATTGCAAGTTTTGGCTTTGGAACGTGCAACAGAGCTTTTATCCGAAATTGTTGGGGGGGAAATAGGCCCGATTACTTTAATTTCTGAACCAAGCTTTATACCTAAAAGAAACAATGTGTTATTCAATCCTGCCAAAGTAAAACAACTAACAGGCATAACTGTTGCTGAAGAGGAAATGGTCCGGATGTTACAAGCCTTAGAGATGAAGGTAGATAGCAGCAAAAAGCCCTGGGATGTTGCTATTCCTACTCATCGTTTTGATATTCAGTTAGAGCCAGATTTAATCGAAGAGATCATTCGTCTCTATGGTTACGATAAAATGCTTGGTGAGAAGATGGTTACCGAGGTTCAGGCAGGTACTATTAACCCTATTGAAGTCTTGTCAATGCGTGTTGCTCAGTTACTAACTGCACGGGGTTATCACGAAACAATTAGTTATAGTTTTGTCGATCCGGAATTACAGCAGGAGCTTTATCCTGAGGCAGAGACAATGCAGTTGCTAAATCCTATTTCTTCTGAACTATCTCAGATGCGGGTTGGTATGTGGCCTGGTTTGCTTGCCTCCATGATTTACAACATTCATCGTCAGCAGACAGCAATTAAAATTTTTGAAAACGGTGTTACTTTTGATTTGCACAATGGTTCTCTTAAAGAGCACCCTTGCCTTGCTGGCCTGCTGACAGGCGAGCATGGGACAATGAATTGGGGTGAGCTATCAAAAAAATTCGATTTTTATGATTTAAAAGGGGACCTGCAAGCTTTATTCAATGTCTTAGAATTGAAAAATGTTCAATTTGTTGCTGCAAAACATCCTGCTCTTCATCCAGGTAAAACAGCGTCTATCCAAATTGATGGCCAACATATAGGTTGGTGCGGTGTGTTGCATCCTCGTACGGCCGATGCTCTCGATTTGCAAGAAGAGGTCGTTCTTTTTGAACTGCGTATAAGTCAGTTAATCGATGACACTCCTCTACGTTATAAGCAGATTTCAAAGTTTCCTCAAATTCGCCGTGATTTATCATTTCTGGTTGATAGTGAAGTAACGGCAGCCCAGATAGAAGAAATAGTCCGTTCTGTAATAAATACGGATCTGCTTAAAGCCTTCGATGTTTTTGATGTCTATACCGGTAAATCGATTCCTGAAGATAAAAAAAGCCTGGCAATTGCTCTGACTTTACAAGATGATAACCGAACAATGATTGATAGTGAGATCAATGCAATAATTAGTGCTATAATCAAGAAACTGAGTGATAAATTTTCCATTATATTGAGGGATTAATCGTGAATGCGCTAAGCAAAGCAATGATTGCGGAAACCTTGTGTGATGAGTTAGAGCTAGCTAAACCAGATGCGAAAGAAATGGTTGAGCAGTTTTACGAGACTTTAAGACATGCTCTGGAAAATGGTCAGAATGTAAAATTGTCGGGTTTTGGCAATTTTACCCTGCGTGATAAACCTCAAAGGCCAGGAAGAAATCCAAAAACTGGTGAGGAAATCCCAGTTGTAGCGCGACGGGTTGTTACATTCAAACCAGGACTTAAATTAAAAACAAAAATTGAAGAACGGGACAAATAGCGTTTTGAGTCATTATACTAAACACGTTTTTTTATGTACTAATCAGAAAGTGGCTGGCAAACAGTGTTGTGCTAATACTGGAGGTGAGCCTTTTTTTGATTATTTGAAAGCTAAATTACTGGAACTTGAGTTGCATGGTCCCGGTAAAATAAGGATATCTAAATCTGGCTGTCTTGGCCGTTGCAGTTTAGGGCCATGTATCGTGATTTACCCTGAGGGAGTATGGTACACTTATGCGACTACGGCTGATATTGATGAAATTATAAGCAGCCATTTGATTGCAGGTGAGCAAGTAACACGCCTGTTAATCCCAAATTAAACGTAGATCTTTCGGCCAATCTGAAAAAGCTTGCAAGAATTTATTTTATTTTACTTGTAGGTTGTCCTGGTTTTGGTTAAAATCGCCCGTCCATGATTGAAAGATTACCACAATAAGGCGGTACGGAGTTAATTTAATGAAGACATTTAGCGCCAAGACACACGAAGTCAAACGAGACTGGTATGTGATCGATGCTAGCGATAAGGTTTTGGGTCGTCTTGCTACCGAGATTGCTCGTCGTTTACGCGGTAAACATAAAGCAGAATATACCCCTCACGTTGACACAGGTGATTACATCGTTGTAACCAACGCTGAAAAGGTGGCTGTAACAGGCCGTAAGTTCAAAGAAAAGATGTATTACCATCACAGTGGTTTCCCCGGTGGTATTAAATCAATTTCCTTCGATAAGCTGCAGGAAAAAAATCCTGTGCGTATTATCGAGCTGGCAGTGAAAGGTATGCTTCCTAAGAACCCCTTGGGTCGAGAAATGTATCGTAAGCTGAAAGTGTATGCTGGTAATGAGCATCCACATACTGCCCAGCAACCTAAGCAACTAGAGATTGAGGAATAAGTATTATGGCTGAAAAACAGCAATACTATGGCACTGGTCGTAGAAAGAGTTCAACTGCTAGGGTGTTTTTGCGTCCTGGTAAAGGCGATATCAAGATCAATAATCGTGCTTTAGATGATTATTTTGGACGTGAGACTTCCTGCATGGTTGTCCGTCAGCCTTTAGAAACTGTTGAGATGATCGGTAAGTTCGATATCTATGCTACTGTTGTTGGTGGCGGAATTTCAGGACAAGCAGGTGCTGTGCGCTTAGGTATAGCTCGAGCTCTCGTTGCATATGATGAGCAAGGTCTTGCTGAAGATGCTGAGCCTAATCCTGACTCATATCGTAGAAAACTACGTGCGCGTGGTTTGTTGACTCGTGACTCTCGTCGTGTTGAAAGAAAAAAGGTTGGTTTGCACAAAGCTCGTCGCGCAACTCAATACTCCAAACGTTAATATTGGAATGTATTCTTCAAGCCTCGCAACATGCGGGGCTTTTGTTTTTTAGCAGTGCCTGTGCTTGGCTCTTTCTTGGGGCATCATACCAAGTATGGCTCTGCTTGTTTTTCCTCTCCCTCTTGAGGCTTGTCAGTCTCTATAAGCCTTAGTTTCTTGTTCACTTCAGCAAGATAAGATTTAATGTTTTTATTGAAGTATTTTGAATCGCTTTTATTGTGCTCTAGCTCACCTTTGAGGGAATGAAGAATAGCAAGCTGCATTATTTTTGATAAATACCTTATCTCCTGAGATAAAGTTTCGTTAAAAGAATCAGGGCTAAATGAAGCGTTTTGGATTGTTGTACTAATTACTAATTTTGCCACTACTTGACTTGCTCTATCTTGTAAAGAAGAAAACATATCAATGTTTATCATGGTAATTTTTGCTTGCTTATCCTGCGCTTGTTGGCTTTTCATCTGTTTATCCTTGTAGCTAACATTGTTTTTTGTCTGAGTTTTTAATCGTAGTTATTTGTAAATTTATAAGAAAATTATTAATGACAGATTAAAGTGCTAATCGAAAAAGGAATGCTTTAGTCTTGGTTGGAATAATGAACATTAATTCCCATTCAGAACATTCTTTGCTATAACAGAGCTAAATTTTTTCTTGCAATCTTAGCTTGGTTGAAAACTATGCAAGGGATCGGGTGAGATGACAGAGGTTGATGACAAAATACAGAAAAGTGAATTGATTGACGAGCGCCGCCGCCGGTTCCTGCTAGCGGCAACAGGTGTGATAGGTAGTATTGGTGCTGCTTGTGCTTTAACTCCCTTTGTTTCCTCCTGGTTACCCAGTGCTGAGGCTCAGGCTGCAGGCGCACCTGTCCAAGTAGACCTTAGTATGATTGAACCTGGCCAGATGGTTACAGTTGAGTGGCGGGGAAAACCTGTATGGATTATTCGTCGTAGCAATGAAATGCTCGACCAACTTGCTGGACACGATGAGTTGCTGCGCGATCCTAATTCGCTTGTTGATCAACAGCCAGATTATGCAAAGAATCAGTACCGTTCAATCAACCCTGAATATTTGATCTTAGTCGGTATCTGTACTCATTTAGGTTGTGTCCCCAAATACAAACCAACGGAAAATGAACTAGGTCCGCACTGGCTTGGTGGTTTTTATTGCCCCTGCCATGGCTCAACCTTTGATTTGGCTGGCCGAGTGTTTAAGGGAATGCCGGCACCGATCAATTTGGAGGTACCACCTTATCAATTTATCAGTGATAAGGTTATTGTAATTGGTTTGGATGAGGAACAAGGACAGCCATGAAGGGATTGCTTAATTGGTTGGATACACGTTTTCCCTTGATCAATACCTGGAAGACACATGTTAGTGAGTATTATGTACCTAAGAACCTCAATTTTTTGTATTTTTTTGGTTCGCTGGCCTTAGTCGTTTTGTTTATTCAATTAATTACTGGTTTATGGTTAACCATGTTTTATACGCCTACAGCAGCCCAGGCGTTTAACTCTGTTGAATACATTATGCGTGATGTGAACTATGGATGGCTCCTGCGCTATATGCATTCGACAGGCGCTTCTGCACTTTTTATAGTTATTTATCTTCATATGTTTAAAGGGATTTTATATGGCTCCTACCAAAAGCCAAGGGAATTGCTTTGGTTATTTGGTATGGTTTTATTCATTCTATTATTAGCTGAAGCTTTTTGTGGTTATCTCTTGCCCTGGGGACAAATGTCTTATTGGGGAGCTCAGGTGATTACTTCTCTCTTTAGCGCGATTCCCTATATTGGTGATAATTTAGTTGTGTGGCTGCGAGGTGATTACAATGTAGCTAATGCAACATTGCAGCGTTTTTTTGCCTTACATGTTATTGGTATTCCTTTGCTGTTATTAGGCTTGGTCTTTTTACATATCGTTGCTTTGCATAAGGTTGGGTCAAATAATCCTGAAGGAATAGAAATTAAAGAAAGTCTAAACGAGCAAGGAAAACCAAATGATGCTTTGCCCTTTCACCCCTATTTCACAGTAAAGGATTTTTTTGGTGTTGTGGTATTTTTGCTTGTTTTTTTTGCTGTAGTCTTCTTTTTTCCAGAAATGGGCGGCTTGTTTCTGGAGCATAATAATTTTGCCCCGGCAAATCCTCTCGTAACACCTGAGCATATTGCTCCCGTTTGGTATATGACTCCTTTTTACGCTATTTTACGCGCTATTCCAAATAAGTTTATTGGGATTATCGCGATGGGCTCTGCTATCTTGATTTTGCTATTTATGCCTTGGTTGGATAAAAGTCCGGTACGTTCAATGCGTTATAAAGGCGCTTATTCTAGATATGCTTTGGCTGCGATGATTATTTGCTTTTTAGTGTTAGGCTATTTAGGTACAGTGAGTATGACTCCTTTGAAACAATATCTGGCAAGGATATGTACAGCCATTTATTTTGCCTATTTTTTATTTATGCCAATTTATAGCCGCTATGAGGTTCATTCTAGGGTGCCAGAAAGGATAATAAGGTGAAAAAACTGTTAGTGCGCTATCTTTTCAGCTTATTAACCGCATTATTGCTGCAGGAGGCAGTTGCAGCAAAATCAGCAAACATTGATCCGCATAATCAGGCTAAATTGCAGAGGGGAGCGAAGTTATTCATGAATTATTGCTCTGGCTGCCATTCATTGCGTCATTTGCGTTATAGTACCTTAGCTAAGGATTTAGGTTTAACTGATTTTACCGGGCAAATTGATAGGGATTTGTTACAGTCCAATTTGATTTTTACCAGTGCAAAAATTGAAGACCCTATAGCGATTAGTATGCCAGCAACTGATGCAAGAGAGTGGTTTGGTATTGTTCCACCCGATTTAACCCTAAGTGCTCGAGAGCGAGGGGGAGAATGGATTTATCGTTATTTAAAGGCTTTTTATGCAGATAGTTCACGCCCATTTGGTGCAAATAACAGTTTGACTCCAGAAACGGCTATGCCGAATGTTTTATACCCTCTTTGGCAACAAGGACAGAAAAACGCACTTTATCAACATCAGTATGAGAGAGATTTGGAGGATTTGGTTTCCTTTCTGGTCTACGTTGCTGAACCTGCACAATTAGTCCGATATCGTATGGGGTTTGCAGTGATTATTTTTTTGTGTGTTCTAAGCGCACTTGCTTATCTGCTAAAGAAAAGCTATTGGCAAGGCGTTTAGCTTTAATAGCCCTAATTTTCACCATTGATTTATCAGATAAAAACTTATATTTTTTCTTAAAATAAAAAATTGTCATGCTGTTGATCATCATGATTGCGAAAATTGTGCTAAAATGCTTCCCTTTGACGCGCTGTAAAGCGTAGATTAACGATTGAAGAAGAGGAGTTACGATGGCGATTGTAGCAAAACGTACGATTATGTCTTTATATTCAGACAATGATGATGTTTACAGTCATCAAGTGCGTATTGTTTTAGCGGAGAAAGGCGTGAATGTTGAAATTTTACACGCTAGGCAAGGAGAAGCCCCTGACGATTTATTTGCTGTTAATCCATATGGTTCCATTCCTACGCTTCTTGATCGTGAGCTAGTGCTCTACGAAGCGCGTATTATTATGGAATACCTGGATGAACGCTTCCCACATCCACCGCTTTTGCCTGTCTATCCGGTCGCTCGTGCGGAAGCGCGCAAAATGATGCACCGCATAGAGCAGGATTGGTATTATTTATTGCAAAATATCAGAGCAGAGAAAAATGTTGAAGAAGCACGCCAGCATTTGTTAGATAGTCTTACTAGCTTAGAACCTGTTTTTGCTGATAAACCTTATTTCCTCAGTGATGAATTTTCACTCTTAGATTGTGCTTTAGCGCCTTTACTATGGCGTTTGCCGCAACTAGGGATAGAGATTCCTGCTAAACTAAAAGGATTAAATGGGTATATGCAGCGTTTATTTAAGCGAGACTCATTTCAAGCAAGTTTAACGGAAACTGAAAGGCAATTAAGAGCGGCCTGATTATGACGACAATGACATCTAATAAACCTTATCTAATTCGAGCACTTTACGATTGGATTGTTGATAATGATATGACTCCCTATATCTTGGTTAATGCAGAATACCCTTCGGTGCAGGTTCCCAATGAGCATGTCAATGGTGGACGGATAGTATTGAATATCTCCCCGAAGGCTTGCCGTGGCTTGCATCTTGAAAACGACAGAATTGTATTTACCGCTCGATTTTCTGGTGAGAGCGTACAAATTTTTGTTGTTCCAGCTGCTGTGCTTGCTATTTACGCTAAAGAAAATGGCCGGGGGATGGAGTTTGGCGAAGAGTACGGTGATGAACCGCCACCACCGCCACCTGGTCTACAGACCAAAGGGCGTGGAAAACCTGCTTTGACCTTAGTCAAAAAAGATTAGGGTTGTTATCGAGCATTGTGGGTATCTGTTCAGGGATATGTTTGAATCCTGGTGAAAGTTTGGATTTGAGTGCAAGTTGTGAGGAATACAGACTTTCGGTGAATAGGGCGTGAACGCTTACCATTGTTACAGCATTTCTTCAAATCCCTCCTCTGTGGGGAGGGCAACAGTATCTCTGAATGAGGCCATATAGCTATGATAGCTTCAAAAACAGCCCTCTATCAGGCTAGTCAAATCCGCAGCTGCGAGTTGATGGCTACGGATGAGTTAGGTTTGAGCGAAGATGAGTTAATGGCTCGGGCTGGAGCAAGCGCGTTTTCTACACTTGAAATTTTATATCCTGATGTACGCTCAATCGCTGTCTTCTGTGGTAGCGGTAATAATGCTGGTGATGGCTATGTGCTGGCTCGTCTTGCCCATGAAAAAGGGTTTTCGGTCGTTATTAATCAATATAAGACTGTCGAGCATTTACCTCCCGCTGCACGCCATGCTGCTTTGCAGACTTTAGCTGCCGGAGTTCTTTGCCAATGCCTTGATGATCCAATTGAGCCAGAAATCGAATTGATTGTTGATGCGCTACTAGGTATTGGTTTGAAAGGTGAGGTCTATGGTCCCTTAGCCACAGCTATAAACCAAATCAACGAGGCTGAACTTCCTGTTTTAGCGCTTGATGTCCCTTCGGGTTTGGATGCGGATACAGGCCAAGTTATGGGGGCTTGTGTTCGAGCGACCCAAACGGTGACCTTTATCGGTTATAAACTCGGGTTAATGACTTTGGATGGTGCTGATTATTGTGGTGACCTGATTTGCCATAATCTGGAGCTTGATAAATGTGTAGCTGCTATAGAACCAGCAGCCTATCTTATTGATAATTATCTAAACCAGCTTCTGTTGCCGAAGCGCCCCAAAAATTCTCACAAGGGTCTTTTTGGCCATGTGCTGATTGTTGGAGGGGGGTATGGCATGCCGGGCTCTGTCCTAATGGCTGCTAATGCCGCATTAAGAGTTGGTGCCGGTATGGTGACTATTGCGACGAGGCCGGAATACGCTAGCCAATCCTTACCGCTGTTACCAGAGGCAATGATTTATGGCATCGAAGAAGCGGCGGAAATGTTACCTCTGATTAATAGAGCGACTGTTTGTATTATTGGTCCTGGGCTTGGCGAAGATGAATGGGCAAAAATGTTGTTTACCACAGCAATGGCTTCACAATTACCGATGGTGATTGATGCTTCAGCCTTACGTCTGCTCGCAGATAATCAACAGCATGATGATAATTGGATTTTGACCCCACATCCGGGGGAGGCTGCGAGTTTACTAAATTGCACTTCGGCAGAAATTCAGCAAGATCGCTATCAGGCCATAAGGCGATTGCAAGATGTCTATGGTGGAAATATTGTTTTGAAAGGAGCTGGTTCCTTGGTTGCAACCGATAAATCTGAGATCTATCTTTGCAATGCTGGAAATCCAGGCATGGCAAGTGCTGGTATGGGGGATGCTCTATCCGGGGTTATTGCTGGATTGGTGGCACAAGGCTTATTGCTTGCCGATGCAGCGAAGTTAGGTGTTTGGCTTCATGCAAAAGCAGGTGATGCTGCTGCAGCGGAAAGGGGGGAGCGGGGGATAGTAGCTAGTGATTTAATGCTTTATCTACAAGGTCTAGTGAATCAACGGATGTATGCATGACAAAGGTTTGTTCAATTGAACTTGCAACTGAGGTTGATTCAGAATTATTAGCGACACGATTGGCCAACTGTTTGTACTCGCCCTTAGTACTAACTTTTAGCGGCGAAATTGGCGCTGGAAAAACGACTTTTATTCGCGCGATGTTACGTGCCTTAGGTATTAAATCGGCGATCAAAAGTCCAACTTTTTCACTGATTGAAAGTTATGAGAGCGAACACTTGCAAATTCATCATTTTGATCTGTATCGTATTCATGATGAGACTGAGCTAGAGTATATTGGTTTTAGAGATTATTTCCTTGAAAATGCTGTCTGCTGCATTGAATGGCCAGAGCGTGCGGTGCATAGCCTTGAGCAAGTTGATATTAATTTTGCATTGACTATTAGTGGGAGTGGGCGTTTGCTGACCTTAGATGCAACAAGCACCACTGGAGAAAAAATTTTGTCTTGTCTTGTGGGTAACAATGATTAAGCGAACGTTTTTGTTTTGTTTGTTGATGGTATCCTGTTCCATCCTGATGGCTGCAAAACTGCTATCGATAACGATTAAGCAAGAGTCGGGGCATCCCTCAGTACTGTTTAATTTAGATAGTGCTGTCGCTCATAAGGTATTTACTCTGACAAATCCTAATCGGGTTGTTATTGATTTTGAAGATACTGAGTTAGCTCTCAAGATCAATCGTGTTAATTTGGGCAGCCAACTAATCAAATATATTCGTAGCGGAAGGCCTAATCCCCATACTTTGCGTCTGGTTTTTGAAGTGAATCAAGTCGTACAAACCCGAACAAGTCCCTCTGCAGCTAAAAATGGCTTTTCAGTTGATTTGTCAGCGAATGGTGGTTTAGTGAAAGCAAAGCCAATCCGTCCTAGTCAAAAAATTCCAACGGTTAAGGATGTTGCAACGAAAACTGAGGCTCCCTTAGTAACCGCAATCGCAGAGCCTGTTGCGGTAAAACATGCACCTGGTCGGGGGTTGCGTGATGTTGTTGTTGTGCTTGATGCTGGTCATGGAGGAAAAGATCCTGGGGCAAGAGGGCCTGGGCGTTCTTCAGAAAAAGATGTAACCTTGGCGATTGCTTTAAAGCTGAAGCAAATTATCGATAGACAACCTGGCATGCGTGCCGTGCTTACCCGAAAAGGAGATTATTATATTGGTTTGCGTGAGCGTTTAACGATTGCAAGAAAATACAATGCGGATGTTTTCGTTTCTATTCACGCTGATGCCTTTATCAATCAACAATCAAGTGGGGCTTCGGTTTTTGCTTTATCGCAATCTGGCGCGACCTCGGAAGCTGCGCGTTGGCTGGCTGAAAAAGAAAACTATTCTGAATTGGGTGGGGTTAATTTATCGGATTTAGATGATCAAAGTGGTTTGGTTCGTACCGTGTTAATTGATTTATCGCAAACAGCGACAATTGGTTCAAGTGTGCACATGGGCGAGAGAGTTTTGCATAATATCCATCCGGTGACGTCCTTACATAATCATAAAGTCGAACAGGCGCGTTTTATGGTGCTTAAGTCCCCTGATATTCCGTCAATTTTGATTGAAACCGGGTTTATTTCTAATCCACATGAGGAAAAAAATCTGACTAGCCCTGCTTATCAAGCTAAACTCACGCAAGCGATTTTTCAGGGACTCAAAACTTATTTTTGGGATTATCCTCCTCATGGAACAAGGGTTGAAGCGATGGCCGGAGGCTCGAATACTCATTTAGTGCAAAGAGGCGAATCTCTGCCCAAAATTGCTGCTAAGTATCATACTTCTGTTGCTGCACTACAAACGGCCAACCATTTAACAGGTGCTCAACTGCGAGCGGGACAAAGGCTCGTTATTCCTTCACCCTTAGCATGAGAATACAGCAACTACCACCCGCAGTAGCAAACCAAATTGCTGCTGGCGAAGTTATAGAACGTCCTGCTTCGATAGTAAAAGAGCTATTGGAAAACGCATTAGACGCCCAGGCGGATAGTGTTAGCATCGATATCGGCTATGGCGGCTTAACACAGGTGAAAATTAGCGATAATGGCAGCGGCATTGTAGAAGAAGATTTACCACTTGCCATCGCGGCTCATGCGACCTCTAAAATCAGCCAGCTAAATGATTTATATTCAATTGCTAGTATGGGATTTCGTGGAGAAGCCTTGGCCAGTATCGCCTCTGTTTCGCGCTTAGCAATCAGCTCTAAACCCGCAGGGCAGCAACATGCCACAATGCTTAGCACGGAAGGTGGTGAGCGTATTAATCTAAGACCCTGTGCCCGCAGCCAGGGAACAACGATAGATGTTCGAGATATTTTTTTTAATGCGCCAGTTAGGAAACGATTTTTAAAATCTGAACGAAGCGAATTTCAAGCGATTGAGCTTGTTGTCAAACGTTTTGCTCTAAGTGCTCCGCAGATTGCTATTCAGTTGACGCATAATGGCAAACAACAATTGAGTTTGCCGTCTGCAACCTGTGATAAATCCAAGCTTGCGAGGATTCGCAAATTATTGGGTAAAACCTTTATTGAGCAATCCTGTTACCTTGATGTAGAACATGCCGGTCTGCATTTATCAGGTTGGATAAGTACAGAAGATTATCAACGTAGCCAAAATGATAAACTTTGGATTTATGTGAATAATCGCATGGTCAAAGACAAGTTGCTTAATCATGCAATTAAGCAGGCCTACGAGAGCCTCTTACATCCTGGGCGCCATCCAGCTTGCTTATTGTATTTAACGATTAACCCTGTTGAAGTGGATGTGAATGTCCATCCCACCAAACATGAGGTCCGCTTTCAGCAACCTCGGTTGGTGCATGATTTCATCAGCTCACAATTACAGAAGGCCTTGCAGCCCCCTGTACTGCAACCGCAATACGAGATGCCGACTGAGTCTAAGGTATTAAAGCTAAGCGAGCCTTATACTCCGCCGCCTTTGCAAACAAGAAATCTGAGCATCCCAAGAACTGAGTTAAAAAGCTGGATTGTCTTAAATCCCTCCTTTGCTTTGCTGTTTTTGCAAGAACAGCCTTATATAGTTGATGTGATTGCCATCCAACAAAATTGGCTCTTAGACTTTCTCAACACAGAATCTTTACCCTTGGCTTGCCGTCCGCTGTTGGTTCCGGTGAGTTTTCCTATTAAGTCATCTAGGGCTGAAGCGATTAGTTCCTATTACCAAGCTCTGGCTCTTGTAGGCATTGAATTGGACTTGGTTGGTGAGAATACACTGATAATTCGAAGTTTGCCTCGAGCGGTACCTCATTTAGATTTGAAGCTCTTCCTAACAAGGGTATTTGAGTTGGAACAACCAGCAACAGCTGAGTTGCTTGTTTTATTAACAGGTTGCCAATTATTCAATACCCAGCTGCTTAGCCAGGAAGAGGCTGGAGTTTTAATTGACTATATACAGAGTTCGGCAAATGATAAATTTAAAAACTGGTGCAAGCATTTATCAACAGAAGCCTGCCGAGGTGTACTAAATGCCTAAAACTATTTTTTGCTTAATGGGGCCTACTGCCTCGGGTAAAACAGCCTTGGCTTGTGAGCTGGTTAAATCCTTTCCCTTTGAAATCATTAGTGTTGATTCTGCAATGATTTACAAAGAAATGAATATTGGTACTGCAAAGCCAAGCCCTGAAGAACTTGCAAGCGCACCTCATCACTTAATTGATATTATTGATCCGCCAGATAGTTATTCTGCAGCGCAGTTTTGTGAGGATGCTGTAGCGTTATGTGAAGCGATATATCGCCGCCATAAATTGCCGCTCTTAGTTGGCGGAACAATGATGTATTTCAATGCATTGCAGCAGGGACTCTCTCCTTTGCCCCAGGCTGATGATACGTTAAGGGCTGTGCTGACCCAGCAAGCAGAATTATATGGTTGGGATTATATGCATCAGCAGTTAACTCAGGTTGATCCTCAATCTGCGGCGCGGATTCATCCCAATGATACCCAACGTATTCAGCGTGCTTTGGAAGTTTATAATTTAACTGGAAAACCGCTTTCTTCCTTTTGGTCAGAGCAGAAAGAAAATCAAAATTATCAGTTTGTAAATCTAGTTTTGCAGCCCGAAGATCGTGCCTGGTTACATGCTCGCATCGCTGACCGCTTTGAGCAGATGTTAAATCTAGGGCTTGTTTATGAAGTCGCAGAATTATTGCAAAAATGGCATTTAGCCCCAACCTGCCCAGCAATGCGCTGTGTGGGTTATCGTCAGGTCATTAATTATCTGGCAGGGGATTATAATTACGAAACGCTGCGCCTGAAAGGGGTTGCTGCAACTCGCCAGCTTGCTAAAAGACAATTGACCTGGTTACGCGGTTGGCCTGGGGCTATCAATTTCTCTTGTGAAAGTCCGACGACAAAGAGTGAAATCGTAGCGCTCATTAATGAAATATTGGATAATCCTAAAAAAAGCAGCTGATCTCCTAGTGGAGATCAGCTGCTTTTTTTAGGATAATAGCCAGCTTTAAATTGAGATTCATAGGGGAAAACGATGTCCGAGAAAAAAGAGCAACCGGCATGTACTGAAAAGAAATACATTGTACATAAGCGTGATTTACCTTTAAGCTGCCCGACCGATGAAATGGTTCTATGGAATGCCCATCCTAAAGTTTACTTGCCAATTGAAGAAACTGGCTCGGAAATATGTCCTTACTGTGGTTCAAAGTTTGTTTTAGAAGAATGATTAAATCAATTTGTGTCGTCCGTTTGTCTGCCTTGGGTGACGTCCTTATGTTTGTACCCACTGTGCGGACTTTACAAGCCAATTTGCCTAATGTTGCCATTACCTGGGTCATTTCACGACCCGCCTATGACATGGTTGAAGGGATGGATGGTGTTGAATTCATTGTCATTAGCAAGCCTAATAACCTGGCCGATTATTGGCGTTTTAAGAAACAGCTAAAGGGTAGAAAATTCGATGTACTCTTAGCTCCTCAGGCAAGCTTTCGTGCCAATTTGCTTTATCCCTTAATTTCAGCAGATCGAAAGATTGGCTATGACAAGTTGCGTGCTAAGGATGGGCATGGATGGTTTGTCGATGAAAGGATCGCACCGGGTCAGGACCATACCCTAGAGGGCTTCTTAAAATTTGCCTATGCCCTCGGTATTGAAAAGCCTGACCTACGTTGGGATTTAGTTATCAATGAGGCTGATCACGAATGGGCTCGCGCACATTTACCCGATAAACAGCCTATCTTAGTAGTGAATCCAGCAGCATCTAAGCCGGAGCGCAGTTGGCCTGTGGCGCGCTATGTGGAAGTTATCAAAGCAGCCCAGGATCGTTGGCAGGTACAAGCAGTTTTAACAGGCGGTCCAGGTGCTTATGATCGCAGCTTAGCTGATGAAATATTGCAACAGGTTTCTTGTGTCGATTTGGTCGGTAAAACAAAACCCAAGCAATTACTTGCTGTGATAAACCAGGCTCAGGCAGTCTTATGCCCTGATACTGGGCCTTCGCATATGGCGGCAGCAGTAAATACCCCAGTTGTTGCCCTGCATGCTGTAACCAGCGCAGAGGTATCAGGACCTTATATTTTCAAACATCTGGCGGTCGATTGTTATCCAGAGGCGGTAAAATCGGTGCTTAATAAGACCGAAGAAACCAATGTTTGGGGAACACACGCCCATGGCGAAGATACGATGAAATTAGTTCAGGTCGATGCTGTATTAAATAAATTAGCGATGATTTTTGATCGATAAGCAGAGTTTACTAAATAGTTAGCGAACTCCGCATACCTCCTTGTGCTTCTTAATAGATTAGTCCTGCAGCGAAGCGGAATCCGAGAAGTCGTTCCACTGCCCTCAGATTTTGCTTCACTGCATCCAGGCTACATTAAATCCAATGTAATAGGTCAAGTCCCTCCTTGTCTCAGCGCAACGTCATCCAGAGCGCAGCGAAGGATCTCCTGAATGTGGCACAGTGTTAATCTCGGAGATCCTTCGCTGCGCTCTGGATGACGTTGCATTAGGGTGATAGGGATCACCTATTACAATCCAATACTTAATTTGTTTTTTACTATAATTTCAATAAATGCGTAATAAGAATAATCATTGGTTAAATGCCTGTCTATTATAATAAAAGTAGCAATATATTTTTCCGAGGTTCTTTTTGATGTTTGCGCAAAACTTAGAGATGAGAAAGTTATTAAAAGGATGTTTATGACACCAGCATTAACGGATGCCATTAAGTAAGAAGGAAATTATGAACGGCTAATCCAAGTACACTCTACGATTTATAAAAATATGTGGCCTGATTATCGACGTGGCCCACAGATTCAACAGGCTAACGCAAACCAAAATCATAACAATATTGCTAGTGCGCCTAGAATGGTTCAGGGAGTTATCAGCAACAATCGTGTTCCTGAATTTTGAACAGCAGCGAACCCTTATAATCGAGCATACTTTCCAGAAGAAGTAGGCGATGTGATTAATAGAAAAGATGTTTTCTTAAATCAAGAACAAAAAGAGATGCCAGCGTTTTTTTTCTTTAGCGACGATTAACGACCTGTACAGGTGAAGGTCAATATTCCTTCGGGAGTTAATAAGTATCATTGTTCGGTTTTTCCTCCTATCATCACAAACGTGGCAGGTAAGCCAGGCTATGATAAAAGTCGAGACAATGCCGAGGGTCTTAAAAACGTCCTTAATGAGCATGTCAAAGCAGCAATGAAAAACCTCAATGGCAATCCGCCGCATAGCTTGCCTGTGACTCTTGTTTATAATTTTGGTATGAATAGCTCTGGTCCTGGGCATGTCGGTGCAATTGCTGTCAGAATTGCTAGTTTTGGCGATCCAAGCAAGAATGAAATCATGGTTATTAATTCGCTGCCTAATTACCCAGACTGGGAGCAAGCAGCTATCAATGGTGTTCAGGACGTATTACGCGCATCGATTCCGAATAGACCTGGCAAAGCCAAAAAACATGTTATTACTCCAAGAACCTATCCCAATGCGGGTATTCAACAAGAACTTCGAGGTGCGGGGGGAATGGATAGCTCATGTGGAGGAATTATTGCTGAAATGTGTAGTGCTATCTCACCGAATACCTCCTTTGAGGACGGCACTAGGACCTAGAGATTATGAAAGCCTAAAAGTGCAGCATAGGAATCATCTTGTAGCTAATGATTATAAATACGATAGCATCCCGCAAACTCCAAAGGATTTTGCCCTAGCCATGATCTCATATCCACATTTACTTGCGAGCGCTAATCTGGGTATATATGACGTACTTTCAAAGGTTGAAGATAAAGAGATTGTTCGGGAGTTTTTTAAGAGTCCTTCTCTAGCTAAGAGTGCCACTCCAGAACAAAGGACGCAATTAACTGCACGACCAGAGGAAGCGCCTCGTTATCGGTTTTGAATGTAGAGCTGGGTCTCAATAGTCAACAAAGCCCATAGCTGTCAGGTCTCTAAGGCTCTAGCCAAGGCTTCGAGACAGCGCTATGCGCTTCTTCAGACCGAACGGAGCATGTCTAGTTGAAAGTAATAGTGTTTTAAATGAACAAAAATCCTTGACCTGGCCTATTTCTAATTCACAACTATTATCAAATAATTTATTTTTCCCCTTGAACCAAATAAATCGATAAATTAAACCAATACTCACCAGAGAATTTCTCTTGGCATTCTCGTTCATAGACATCAACCATGGCTTCATTCAGAGTTTTGATTTGCTCATCAGGTATTTGACCTTGAAAAAAAGCAATGCCGTTAACAAATTTACGGAAAACGTCCAAGGAGGGTAAAAGAAATTGATGCTTGAGTCGTTCAATTTTCAGGTGTTTAAAAGGTAGTACGCGTATTTTTTGTTCCAAGTTTTGAAAGTGCTGATAATCCACCGGCGGTTTAAAATCGTTTAAACAAGAAAATTGTCCAGAGGCTTTGATAGCGTAATAGCTGGTAATGAAAGGATCATCTCCAGAGGGGAAAAGAGCGAGGACCTTTCCCTTAGATTTTAAGGCTTTATGAATATTGAGGAAGGCTCTGTCAATGGCAAAGGCACACCATTGCAAACACCAAAATGAGACGATGTAGTCAAATTGATTGCTAAAAGGCATGGCTAATACATCTGCATGCTGCAGATTAGCATTAGGATATGCAGTAAACTCTTGTCTTGCTAATGCCAACATATTTTCCGAAGCATCTATCCCTAAAAACTGGCCTTGCGGGATTTTATCTATAATCTTACGGCTAAATGCCCCATTGCCGCAGCCAATATCCAAGACATCATCTCCGGGCTCTATTTCTAAGGCTTGAAGATAATTATTGGCAATGCTGGCTTGAATATAAGAACCAATCGCATAATCATGAGCAGGCCATTCCTGTGTTAGCATATTGAGATTTCCTTATTGTTGAGTGCCTAGATTCCGAGTCCCCTCGAGTTTGCATTATCGTTGGACCCCGCGGTTGATGCCGCGGGGTTACGAAGATTCTAATGGCTTCTATAATTCCGAATTCCCGCGGCATCGACCGCGGGATCCAACGATGGGGTTCAATTATCTAATCACTGAGTTTTCCAAAACCTTTTTCGCTTGGTTTTCTCGATGTTTTCTGACTGCTGCCTGATACTCTGGGTATTTATTACCAAGGATTGCCGCTGCCAAAATCGCTGCATTAATCGCTCCGGCCTTACCGACTGCGAGAGTCCCCACGGGAATACCTGCCGGCATTTGTACAATTGAGAGAAGGGCGTCGAGGCCATCGGTGAATGTTGATGAGGGCATGGGAACGCCTAAGACTGGTAACAGGGTTTTTGCTGCAACAACACCGGGTAAATGAGCGGCACCACCAGCTGCAGCGATAAATACTTCAACGCCATTTTCTTCTGCAGACTTCAAATATTCAAAGAGAGCATCAGGAGTACGATGGGCTGATAGGGCTCGTACTTCGTGAGGGATGTTGAGGCTATCAAGAGTGCGGCTAGCTTCTTCCATAATCGCCCAATCCGATTTTGATCCCATTAAAATAGATACTAAAATATTTGACATGATCACCTCTTGGTCATTGATAAGTTCGTTTAAAGTCTGAGAAAGACTCTCTGTGCCTTTCGGGTTGGGTTGTTCCCAAAGAGCTCCCTTCATTTTTTCTTTCTTAAGAACCCTCATCCGCCTTCCGGGCACCTTCTCCCTAAAAGGGAGAAGGGATTTTGCTTTTTCCCTTCGCCCCTTAGGGGAGAAGGTGCCCGGAGGGCGGATGAGGGGTTGCAGATTCGAAATTCTTTAAAAAGCCTTTGTTATTTTCTGTATAGCCTCTACTAAGGCCGATCCCTCCAATTGTTGCACTCTGTCTTTTAAACTTTCTGCAGTATCATCTTTTAAAACAGGGCAACTTTTTTGCAAGATTATTGGTCCTGCATCAACTTCCTCGTTAACAACATGTACGGTACAGCCAGTCACCGTTTCTGCGGCATCTAAGACTGCTTGATGCACATCAAGATTCATTAATCCTGAATAGGCGGGTAAGAGCGAGGGATGAATATTAATGATTTTTTTTTCCCAGTCTGAAACAAAGAGTGGTGATAATATACGCATGTAGCCAATCAGCACGATAAGATCAATCTTGGATTCCTTAAGTATTTGAGATAAATGCTTATCGTAATCTTCTCGGCTTAATCCCTTAGGATTAACAAAAAGGGCATTGAGGCCAAAATTAGCCGCTCTTTCTAAAATCAAGGCATTGGATTTATTGCTAATAATCAATTCGATGGAGGCATTTAAGCGTTTTTGATTAATAGCCTCTACTATAGCGGTCAGGTTAGTGCCCCGCGTTGAGCCTAAGATAGCGAGACGAATCATGAGGCTCGTATCCTTCGCATGTGTTCGATTCGACGCTGTATTAGTTGTTGGCTGCCTATATCTTCACGATGATAAAGGGGCCCATCAATTCTGATAATTTCTTTTTCAGCCAAGGCTTCTGCTGCTGAGAGAGTATCGGCAACTCCCACATAAGCGGCTGTGCGCGAGCCAGCTGCGCGGCTCATGTGATCAATCTTGTGTACGGATGCTAGATATAAGTGGTCTTGGTCTTCCACTTTGGAAAAATCGACCACAAAATCTTTCATGGGTTTATCTGGGTAGCCTAAGGGAACTGCATATTTACAAACCGTCGCCTTATTCGCAAATTTCACTGCTTCAGGCGATAAATCACCATGAATCATTGCAAGGCAGAGCTCAAGAAAATCAGATTCAAGAATAGATAAAACATTCAAGGACTCAGGATCTCCAAAACGAGCATTGAATTCAATGACATAAATCCCATCTTTGGTGGCGATAAAACTACCATACAAAATGCCAATATATTTCTCATTAAACTCAGAGGATAAGGCTTGGAAAACAGCTTGATTAATCGCGAAGGCTTGTTCTGCATCTTCAGGCGTTAAGAAGGGCAGGCTATGATTCGAGTCAGAATAAGAGCCCATTCCTCCTGTATTAGGACCTGTATCACCCTTAAAGGCTCGTTTGTGATCTTGTACTAAGGGCATGGGAATCAGGCGGCGGCCATCTGCAAAGCACATGAAGGAAAATTCTTCACCCACTAACTTTTCTTCAATGATGAAGCTTTGCTTTTTAGAAAGAATTTCCTGGCAAAAATGCTTTGCTTCTGCGAAAGAGTGCAAGTGTTCGCCGGCTACCTTTACTCCCTTTCCTCCCATTAAGCCATTGGCTTTAATCACATAATTTTCTGCGCCGAGTTCGTGGAGAAAGAGTTCTGCATTTTCCAAGCTGTTGAATTTTTGATAGCGGGGCAGGCCGGCAATCTGATATTTTTTCATGAGATCGCGAGCAAATTCTTTAGAAGTTTCAATCTGCGCTAAAGCTCTTTTGGGACCAATGGTTGGAATGCCCAGCTCCCAAAGTTGATCTGCTAAACCCTGCTCAAGTGGGGCTTCTGGGCCAATGATGGCCAATTCAATTTTCCAGGCCTTGGCCTTTGCGAGGACTGCTTCGCATTTGTTAATATCACCGGCAACATATTTGTCACTCAGTGCAAAGATACCGGGATTTACAGTGGTGCCAAAGCAATAGATGGTTGTGTCTTGTGAGGAGCGAATCAGAGCTTTAACAATAGCGTGTTCGCGGGCGCCAGAACCAATAACAAGAATTCTCATTCAGTAAAATCCCCTATCTTATCAATATTAGGAACTCTGCTTGCTTCGCGTTGTTCTTCTAACTGTTGCATTTTGTCTGTAGTTATTTTTTTAGAGAAATAATCGCCATCCATACAGGCCATACAGGGTTTTTTAATATGATGGTCGCCACGGCGGGTGACCGCTTCAACAAGATTTTCATGGGATTGGTACATTAAAGCATCGACCCCAAGATATTTGGCAATTTCTTCTTCTGTTTGATTCGCGGCAATCAGTTCCTTGCGAGAAGGGATATCAATGCCGCTGAAACAGGGGTTCTTAAGCGCTGGTGAGGTTGAGGCAAAATAGATCTTCTTTGCGCCAAATTCACGGATCATCTTCACAATTTCTCGTGAGGTGGTGCCGCGGACAATGCTGTCATCAACGATCATTACAACCTTGTTTTCAATTTCCGTACGCTGAGGCGTTAATTTATAGCGAATACTGCGGCTGCGGGCTTTCTGGTTAGGCATAATGAAAGTACGGCCAATAAAGGGGTTTTTATACAAGCCTTCTGAATAGCGTACCCCTAATTCGTGGGCGAAGGATAAGGCTGCGGTGTTGGCTGTTGACGGTGCGGGGATGACTACATCGGGAATAAGATCTGGGTACTTATCTTTCCACTGTTGAGCTAAATTTTGTCCCATTCGCAAACGAGCACGATAGACACTGACATTATTGAGTGTGGAGTCTGGACGCGCAAAATAAACATATTCAAATACACAGGGTCTAAATTCTTCTTTTTGTAGTACGCGGCGATGTAATTTACCAGAGAGATCGATAAAGGCTACCTCACCAGGCAAAATATCGCCTTGTGGTTTAAAGCCTAAGGCATAAAAGGGTGTTGTTTCTGAAGCAAAAATAGTATCGACAGTCCCATTTGGATTTTCTCGCGTACCCCAAACCAGGGGGCGAATACCGTGGGGATCGCGAAAGGCAACCAAACCCTTACCAATAATGACTGAAACAATGGAATAGGCACCTTCTACACGCTTAAAAATATGCTGCACAGCTTTGCATAGTAGTTCGAAAAAACTGGCGTCGTCTTCATTGGCATAAGAGAGCATATCGGCAAGAATCAAGAGCATAGCCTCTGAATCGAGCGATGAATTGAGGTGGCGATATTGTTTTAAACGAATCTCATCAGCAAGTTCCGGATAATTGGTCAGATTGCCATTATGGGCAAGGGCTATTCCACGTGGGCTGCCAATCCATAAAGGTTGAACATCCGATTCGCTGTAACCGCCTGCGGTGGGGTAGCGGACATGGCCAATTCCAATATTGCCTCCTAGGGTTGCAACATTGTCCGGATTAAAAATCTCGCGCACCAGACCCAGGCCGTGCTTAGTGTAAAACCGCTGATCACAGGTGAGTATACCTGCAGCATCCTGACCTCTATGCTGCAAGTGAATAAGACTCTCAAAGAGCTCATAAGCGACTGGTTCATGGCTATAAATGCCGACTATCCCACACATTATTAAATCTTACCTCAGGTAATTTGCAATATTTCTCATAATACGTTGCTCCACTGGCTCATCGTGATCTGCAAAACTGAATTCCTTGCCAGTAATCCGCTCATAGAGCTGTATATACTTTAAGGATAGTTCCTCAATCAGTTCTTGTGGGGCTTGGGGTAAGATTGCATCGTTATAAGGGTCAGAATTCTTGGCAAACCATAAACGAAGGAATTCTTTATCAATATTCTCAGGCTCAAGTCCTTCTGCCAAACGCGCCTCATAACTATCAGCCAACCAATAACGGCTGGAGTCGGGGGTGTGTATTTCATCAACGACAATAATGTTACCTGCTGCGTCGATACCAAATTCATATTTGGTATCGACCAGGATTAAGCCATGCTCGGCTGCCATTTCAACCCCGCGATTATAGAGCTTAATTGCTAGGGCAGAGGCTTGTTCCCAATCCTCTTTATTCATCCAGCCTTCGCTAATAATTTCAGCGGGAGCTATAGGGCGGTCGTGAATTTTTTCTTTGGTTGTTGGTGTTAAAACAGGCTCGGCAAGTTTTTGATTTTTATGCAAACCTTCTGGAAATTTAATCCCACAATACTCACGAACCCCTTTTTGATATTGGGTCCATAAAGAGGTAGACGTTGTACCACTAATGTAACCACGCACGACAAATTCAATAGGGAAAACCTGGCATTTTTTAGCAATCACCACATTGGGATCGGGAATAGCAATAATGTGGTTGGGGATAAGTTTTGCTGTCTGTTCAAACCACCAGGCAGAGGTCAGATTGAGTACGGCTCCCTTATAAGGTATTAGCGCCAAATGTCGGTCGAAGGCAGTGAGTCTGTCAGTTGTAATAAGCAGAATGTGATCGCCAAGGTCATAAGAATCTCGAACCTTTCCCTGGTATTTCTCACCGATTGGTAATTTCGTGTCATCCAGGCAGAAAGGAAGAGCTGTTTGAATTTTCTGTCTATAGGTGGTCATAGAAGTAGCACTCGTGAGCATATTGGTTTCCAATGATGTGGGTTAATAAAATATTGTCTACTAGCTTTGCAATATCGCCTTCTTCACTTTGAAACTGCCAGACAACACCATGTTTAATTCCTTTGATGCCTGGTATTGCATAGTGCCCTTTTAGGGTTTGTAGTATCTGTTGCCCTTTTAGATCATCTTTGGGGCGAACAAGGAAGGATTGGGCTGAATCGCTATGAAATTCATCGTCGTTAATTTCTCGCTCTTTGCGCTCGGAATATAAAACCCCTGACCGTTTGAGTAGCTCGACGCTTTCTGCTGAGCCGCAGTCAATTTCCCAATGCTCAAAGCGGGTAACAGAGACAGGAAAACCGAGGTGCCTTAAGGTCTTTTGTACAGTCAAGGCTTGGTTATCGGTGATAATTAATTTAATCAGGCAAAGCTTACTAGAGGGGATTTTATTAAATTGCTTTGGTTTGAGTGCTGTTTTAGATACCTGAATGTTTATCAAGGGTTTTTTGTTGGTATCAGCAATATAATCACGCATCGACTTGAAAATCGGATCGCCATTTTTGGTGCGTTCTGGATGAGGCATCATCGCCATCACATTGCCGGCCTTATTGCTTAGAGCGGCAATATTAGCGGCGGATCCATTGGGATTAACGGGGAAATTATTAATTATCTCGCCAGTCGCATCACAGTATTGAAAAAGATTAAGTCCATGGTTTTCTATATCCTGCAAGAGCGAATCTGGAATGAGAAAACGGCCTTCTGCATGGGCAATTGGCAGATGAATCAGTTCATTAGGAGAAAGATGACGGGTGAATGCATTCTGCTGATGATTAGCGCTTAACCGCATGTAGGTCCAGGCATTGTAAAAGCCTGTACCCACTATTTTGCCATCGACGATGCGCTTATTTTCACTTAGCGCCATGCTTGCCTCGTTATCAGCAAGGCCGGGTACTAAGCCTGATTCAACTAGAATTTGCGCACCATTACAGATGCCTAAAACAGGTTTGCCTGTTTCACTTTGGGCTTTAATTTCTTGAATGACTGGATCAAGTGCGGCAATGATGCCGGCACGGGAACGGTCTTCATAGGAAAAACCGCCAATAAGGATATAACCATCCAGACCGCGCAGTTTATCCAGCGGCTCATTCCATAAAAATTCAACTGGTTCCATGCCAACACGCTTTAGTGCTAAGGCTGTTTCACGTTCACAATTTGAACCTGGGAATAGTATTAAACCGATTCGTATCATAATAAGCGTACCCTTTGGTCGCCTTGTACAACCCGGCCAATTTCATAAAGAGGAAAGGCGGGGAAATCACGTAGCAACTCGCGAATTGGAGAGAGAGTTTCTGGTGAAAGGAAAAGCACCAAGCCTGCACCCATATTGAAGGTGCGGTACATCTGGTCGTCTTCCAAATGCCCTAATTGGCGCAGTAAGCTAAAAAGCGGCTGTTCAGGGATTTGCTTCTTATGAATTTCAACGGAGCAATTTTTCGGCAGAATACGCGGAATATTTTCTAACAAACCGCCACCAGTAATGTGAGCCATTCCTTTGATTTCAATGTTTTTTTCTAAGATTTTTAAGATGGGTTTCGTGTAATTCAAGTGGGGTATCAGAAGTTCTTCACCGATGGAATGGCCGGAGTCCTCAAAGGGTGAGTTAACGCTATAACCAGCGACATCGAAAAGCAGTTTTCTGGCTAGTGAATAACCATTAGTATGCAAGCCGCTGGAAGGAAAGGTTGCGACAATATCGCCTGCGCAAATCGTTTTTCCCTCAATCGCTTTCCCTTTTTCAACAACACCGGTAATCACCCCAACCAAATCCAATTCACCAGGAAGGTAGGTACCTGGCATTTCTGCCGTTTCACCACCAACCAGCGAAATATCATTTTCTTTGCAGGCGATAACCATGCCATTCACAATTTGTTCAACCGTTTTCGGGTTTAATTTATCGTTGGCTATATAGTCAAGGAGGGTAAGTGGTTTAGCACCTAAAACGATAATGTCATTGGTGGTCGCACTGACTAAATCCATGCCGATGGTATCGAATTTCTGCATCATTTTAGCAACCATCATTTTGGTGCCAACACCATCGATACTTTGTACGAGTACCGGGTGTTCATAGTCTTGCATAAGCTGTTTGATATCGTACATTGCCCCAAAACTGCCAATGCCAGTAAGAACCTGGGGGGAAAAGGTCGATTCAACCGCTTTTTTAATACTACGAACTGCTTCATTACCTGCTTCTACATCGACGCCTGCAGCCTTGTAATCAATGATTGACATTATATGAGCCTCTCAACTAAACCTTTTTCCCAGGCAGTACTTGCGGTACTTATTGGTAGATTGATAACGGAATTCATGAGCAAAATTGGTTCCTCAGTCGTTTCCCCAATGGTTTCAAAGGAGACCGAATAGCCGCGGAGTAATTGCTCGAGCTCAGCAAGATTTTGTGCTGACACTTCGAGAATAAAACCACCACTTTCGGAGAAGAGCTTTCTATCAGTTGGCAACTCTCCAGGGATGGAAAGTTTGACGCCAATTTTGTTTTTAAAGCTCATTTCAGCCAGAGCAACCGCAATACCCCCTTCTGAAATATCATGAGCTGCAAGTACTAGACCTGTTTGTATGGCCTGGTGTACGGCAGCTATTTCATCGGCAAATTTAGCTAAATTGGGCTTGGGTAATTGGCTTCCTAGCTGATTATGTAGTTGATAGTAAACACTTCCACCACATTCATCTTTAGTCTCGCCTACATGTACAAGGATGGAGTTGCTTTGCTTCAAATCATAGGTCAGTATTTTTGCAATATCGTTGCTAGCCCCAAGGCAACTAACGATGGGGCTTGGTGGAATTGCACCCTGCGCGGATTCGTTATAAAGCGAAACATTTCCAGAAATAATGGGAAGACTTACTTCGCGGTTATCGAACATTTTTACTGCTTTGCAGGCATCGACTATTCCACGTACAGAATCGACAAACTCACCCATTTGCTCAGGGTTCTCTGGGTTGCCAAAACATAGACAATCGGTCAGGGAAAGAGGCCAGGCACCAACAGCAATAATATTTCGGACTGACTCGATAACAGCATTCACTGCGCCCCAATAAGCATCTATTTTGTTATAACGTGGGTTGTGATCAACTGATAGAGCAACTGCTGTATGACGTATCTCTTCGGGATATTTATCTTCATTAAAGGGGGTGAGCACTCCAGCATCTGCCCAGCCTGGCTCTACAGCTGAACGCCCCTGGACTTGTTTATCATAACACTCATAAATTGGCGCTCGTGAGGCAATATTCTCATGAGCCAAGAGAGCCAAAAGGACCTTATTGTAATCCTGAATGGTGATGGGAGCTGGCTCTTTGTGTGTTTGCGATTTAGCAGAGTAAGGGCGGTCATAAAGAATGCCCTGAGTAATATCCTTGGCTTTGGCGGAAACAATCTCCTTGCCTTGAGCATGAACAACGTATAAACCATCGTATCTAAGCTGGCCGATTAGAGTAGCTTGCGCGCCATCACAAATTTCTGGGAGGGCAAAACGCTCATTGTAATGTGCTAGGAATTTGTCTACTAAATGTTCGGGAACAACCCACATAAAACGTTCCTGCGTTTCGGAACAAAGAACAACCGCAGGGAGTAAATTCTTCATGCTAGTCGGCACAAGGTCTAAATCGATCTCAGCGCCATAACCGCTTGCCTCAGCAAGTTCTACACTGGCGCAGGCTATTCCTCCTGCGCCTAAGTCTTTAAAACCTACGCGGTCAATCAAATTTTGCTCACGCAGCCATTCGAACATGGCATAGTTTGCTTTGAGGATATGACGTTGTAGGAAGGCATTAGGCTCTTGTACCGCTCCTTTGTTTTTTTCCTGCTCTTCCTCAGAGAGTGTCGCGGAAGCAAAAGCTGCGCCACCAAAGCCACTGTTATCTGTGGGTTTACCAACCAGGATGAAGCGATAATCCTTCGCATTTTCTGGTGCATAGGAATGGATAATATGATCTTCTCTGACAACGCCAAGGGTAACGACTGTGACTAAGCAATTCTCATTATAAGCTTCATCAAAATAGGTATCTCCAGCCAAATTGGGAATACCTAAGGGATTAGCATAGCCAGCGATTCCCTGTACAACGCCTTGTTGTATCCAGGTTGTTTTAGCACGGTTGATGTCGCCAAAACGCAAGCTGTCGGCAACAGCAATTACCTCCGCTCCCATACAGCAGACATCGCGAACATTTCCACCAACACCGGTTGCAGCTCCTTCGAAGGGAACTAGCTGTGAAGGATGGTTATGGGATTCATGGCTAACTACAATGCCATAACGTCTATTTTGTTTATCCTTCGCAACAGCAACAATTCCCGCATCCTCTTTGGGACCCAGAATGACATGGGGGGCGCTGGTATTAAATTGATTAAGGTGCTTACGACTGCTTTTATAAGAGCAGTGCTCTGATCCCTGAATAGACCATAAGACGCATTCAGCGTAGGTCGGTGGTCTTTTTAATAGGGAATTTTGAATCGTGAGAGCTTCGTCAACTGTTAATCGAAGATTAAATCGTTTAAGCAGGTCGGCAATTTCGTCAGAAGACAATTGAGAAAAATCAAAACAATCCGGCGTTTCTTGCATTTTTCGAGGCGCCTAGGCAGGGCGTAAAAGTCGCCTCATTCTATATGTATTTCTATGGAAAATCAAATATTAGGGGTGATATTCATGTAACTTTCATTGTACGGGACAAAAATGTGTAATAGTAGGAAAAACTCGAATTCCCGCGGCTTGACCGCGGGATCTGTCGGTGGCTCAAGCTACATGGACCCCGCGGTCAAGCCTATAGGTATCTACACAAGTGACTGTAATAGACTCACGTCATCCAGAGCGCAGCGAAGGATCTCCGGGATTAGCACGGTGCCACATTCAGGAGATTTCACTACGCTCTGGATGACGTAATGTTGAGACAAGGAGGGACATTTGTGTAGATACCTATGGGTCAGGTCGCGGGGATTCGGAATGAAGAAGTGTAACCTTATGTTTTTCTATGAATTTCTTTCAGTTTGTGACGCTTCATTAATTTTAAGAAAGCAAGCAAATTATCTAATTCCGCATCGGACAAGTATTCCTTAGTAAAGGCAAACATTTTGTCATTCTTCATATGCCGTACAGATTGGGGATTACGAATATATTGACGAAGCAGGGGCTCAGCTAAATATTCGGTGGGATTCATTGGAAAATTCAAGTCCGGCCCAACGTCTTGGTTACCTATCAGATTAATCGAGTGGCAAACCCCGCATTTTGTGGCGAATTGCTCCAGTCCTGCTGCTTCTTGGGTTGTACTATTGCTTGGGAGAAGGCTGTCGAAGGGATTTTTCTTTGTTGTACTAACATTTTCAATTCCAAAAACCCAATCTGAGGTAGGAACTTTTTTTCCTTGCCAAATCAGGTAAAAGGGACCTGCAGAGCGCTTGGCTTTAGCGAGTATTGGCCAGGGCTTATTAGGCTCTTCAATCGCAACATAGGCAATGGATGTTTGTTTCCCATCACAGGGATAAATTCGATGGAGTTTAAAATAGGAGATATAGGTATCCCAAGCCCGTATTTTTAAAATATTTCCTCTGTTTTGATCGTCTATTTTGAGCAGGGAGCATAGAGGAACTGCTTTCAAATCAAAAAGCTGCCCTGGATACGCGGGTAAGTGTGCTTGTTTAATAGTAATCAACTTTGGATGCGCAAGTAGCATTTCTCGGCTGTAAGTGGTTTCTTGGTCAGCAACAGTTGTAGTTAAAGTTTCTGCGGCTTGAGAGAAAGAAGAAAAAAAGAGCAATAAGATTGCAAGCCGCTTCATGACAATTTCCTACTTAGATCTAAGGGGTGCCAATCTAGCATAGCTGTTATTTCCCAGGCAATTTATAAGGCTTGAAATTCAATACGATAATCATTATCGATGATAAGAAGATGGTTGGCAGGAACATCTTGCCAATTGGTGTTAAAATTCGTAAGTTTTTCTGAACTGATTAAGACTGCTTTATAGATCGGATGCGGTATATCTATATATTCATGTAAGTTTTCTCCGGTAAAAACATGCAAGCTTTCTGGCATAGCATTTTTTTCTGTGCAGTAGCGGCTAGCAATCAAGCGTTGGCCATCTGTAAGACAGAGGTTGTAGTAAGACTCATTCTCCTGGCCATAGTGCTCGACTAGCTCATTGATCGTAGCTAAGGTGGCTTGCATGATATCTGTAAGGACTGAAAGTTGGTTAAGATCTTTTCCCTTGGCCAATTGCAAAAATAAGGCAAATATATGCTCTGAATCGGTTTCTCCCTGAATCCAATTATAGATATCATCGTCCAAAAGATGACGCAGATGGCGTTTGACCGTTATAAAATCACTAATATTGCCGTTGTGCATCAACATCCATTTTCCAAAGACAAAGGGGTGACAATTATAATTGGTAACACCACCGGCACTGGCTGCTCTGACATGGGCGAAAAAACAGGGTGATTTGATTTTTGCAGTCAAATTAAGCAAGTTACGGTCGTTCCAAGCTGGGGATACAGAAGTAAATAAAGCAGGTTCATCACTGAGCTCAGGTGCATACCAACCAAGACCAAAACCATCGCCATTCGTGGGAATAGTTGATTCTCTTGCATGAAGGCTTTGCATGATGATCGAATTAATAGGTTTAACTAAGATATCCTCCAGAAGCACTTCTGAGCCCAAATAAGCGACGAAACGGCACATAACAATTCCTTTGTATCAATTTAATCCCTAAAGGGTATATCAAATAAATAACAGGGTTAACCCAATATTTAATTTATTTTTTCCTATACTTATACAAAATCAATAAAGATCTTATTTGTGCAATCAAAGAACAAAAAGATTTTTTGGACAAGGAGATTGTAAATGAGAAAAATAGGACTCTCAGTTTTTCTACTCGCCTTAGGTGGTTGTACTACAACGGGTAATGGCAGCATGAATGCACCAGGCTCTTCTGCGATGACAGTTTCTTACGCGGCAGTTAATAATTCCAGAATGTCAGCCAGGGCTGTTGATGTTCAAGCGATCAACGCAGCTATTGCGGCTGACGATCGTTATTATTGGGCACCGGAAGATGAAGTATTGCAGCAATCAATGGATGAAAATTTTTAGTAAATTCTGTGATTTCTGAGCATCACAATATCTGCTGCAAGAATTGTTTCGCTAGCTTTGTCCTCATTCGCTATTCATAAATCTCTTTAATAATAAGCAGTTAAACTTTTACTTTGATTTAAGTGAGCAAATTGTCTAAAAAACTTGCTTCCCCTAAGGTTCACTTAAGGTCTATTTGTATAAAATAAACCCCAGTTGGATTCTAATAATTCATTCCATGGATGTTTCAGACAAACTTTTTTATACAAACTAGCTAAGAATAGGTGCTCATATGATGTCAAAAACAAAGATTGAAACTCTGCTGGAAGTGGATTCAAAAACCGAAGAGCAAGAAGCTAAACAAACTAACCCTACCAGAACTTTTCATGATGTAATGTATAATGGAAGCACAGGTAAAGTTGCACGTACTATCTATGGTTTTTTGAATGATAAAGAGCGTGCAAAATTATCAAGTACTTCAGTTGATGCGCGTCGCTTTGAAAGCGTTGATCGCACCTTAACAGACGATAAATTTAAAGTTTCATTAATGACAGAAATTTTAAATGTCTTAGATAATCCTGACTATGCAGAACAACTATCAATTAGTAGAAATCCTTCAGGGTTTTTAAGATTAAATAATGACTTGATTCGCTTAATTTCTAAGCCAGAACTTTTGAATGCACTTACGGATGCTGCAGAGCTTAGACTCAATTTTTGGCCTGGAGATCTTTATCCGAATTTAGGTGCAAAATTAGAAAAAGAAACTGGGCATTCGCATCCAAGAGGCTTTACTAGTTTTATTGTGACTGGTGGCTATTACCATGACATTCATTTGCCTTCAAACAATGAGAAAGATCCTGGCTATATGGTATTTAGGGGATACGTTGAGCCAGATAAGAAACGTTTTGAAAAACAGGAAGGTACTCATCATTTAGAACATCAAGTTAGAGAGAAATTTGAAGCGAGTTCAGGATATTCTTATTTTTCTACTAGCATGATTCATAATGTGGTTGATCCCCTTCATGCTGAATCGCCTGAAAACGATCATGGTACTCTAACCATTAATGTTGTGTTTAATGCGTTGAAGAGTGCACCGATTCCTGAATATGATCTTTATATGAATGATGCAGCTAGTTTGGTTGAAAAATATGACAAATTATCTCCAGAACTAGCAGGAGAAACCTTGGAAATTGTAAAAGGATTGCTGAGAGGTAAAATCAAGGAGCTTACTGCGACTATAGAAGAGAAAGAAACAGCTAATATTCCCTCACCTGTTGAGGAGACTAAAGTATCCAATAGTCCTACAACTTTCTTTTCTCACAAAGATTCATTTGACCTTGCAATTGATGAGTTGAATAGTGAATTAGATGATAATATTGGCTTGCCAATTCTTTCTAATACTGAAGGTAATAAGACAGATGATGATTCGCTTGAAATTAGAAATGATGGTATAGTTGCTGGCGTTTAATAATCATCAAAAGCATCCTTGAAAAAAGGATGCTTTTTACTAATTTTTCAATGGAATTTAAGTAATTATGCCTAAGACTAGTCACTCATTGCCAAATGCTTCTATGTTAACAATAGATGAGTTAAATTTTATTGGAAATCTTAAGATGGAATGCGAAGAATATCTTGAAAATATAAATAAAATGGAAATAAAAAAAGCCAGTTATAATGACTATTACAGATTGCCAAATAAAGGGAATTTATACAGCATCTTAGATGCAAGAAATCAAGATTTACAACGAGAATTAGCGATTGAAAAAAATAAGCTATTAAACGTGTTCGAAAGGACTGACTTAGGGCTTTTAATAAGAGCTGCTATCACTGATCCTGAGCTCGATAAGCTATGCCAAAATCCTCTATTGACTAGTCTTTGGGATGAGCGCTGGCGAAAATCTGGTCGCAATCCGAAGGAGGCTGCTGAGGTTAATCATTTAGCTGTCCAAGAGTATCGACCCCAATCAACTCTGACTAGCTTTGATTTATTAAAAGGAATTTATTTTTATAGTAAGTCAAAAGCAATGGCTGCTCATGCAGCTTACAAAGAAGAGTCCTGCGAGTTCATGATCTTAGCAGCTGACTTGGGGCATTTTGCCGCCTTAAGGACCTTAGTCATTTACTATATGAAACAGCCGAATGGTCTTGAAAAAGCACAAGACTATGCAAAAGCCGCCGCCGACTTGTATAGGACGCCAGGATATTTGCTGCTTTTTGTTTTTTACTACGAATTACAGCAGTATCAAAATGCATTGAAAATGCTAATGGTTGCCGAAAAGCTACATCCTTATTCTGCCGATATGATAAACAATGCCTATCAAGGAACGGGCTTAGAGGTGATTCTTGCCCCCTTGATGAAGCAATTAAATGTTTCAAGTTTGGATGGTGCAAAGCTAAAACTGGTTAAGCTGGCGGACTTACCGCTCCACTATGTGACTGATAAAATTTATACAGAGGTCTCTCAATATGTTGATGACCTATTGAATCAATCAATACCAACTAATCCGGCAGCAACTTCCGATACCGATGAAAGCGAGAAACAGGAAGTCTTAGCTGTTTAAAGAATCGGGCTCAGTTAACGTCAGTTATGGATAAGAATCATTCGATTTTAAACGACTCTTATCCATAACTGACGTTAATTACAGGGCCATTTGATTTGATGCATGATCGAAAAGACTTCATTATCGCCAATAACCAAATGGTCCAATAAACGAGCATCGACCAGCTCTAAGGCATGACAAAGGCGTTCAGTGACAGCAAAATCCTGCTGACTGGCATTCGCAGACCCCGAAGGATGGTTATGGGCAATAATTAATGCCGCCGCATTTAATTTGAGTACGCGCTCAATAATAGGACGAGGATGCACTGTGGCTGTATTAATCGTGCCTTTAAATAGTTCCTCATAAGCTAGCACACGATGTTGGCTATCAAGAAAGAGAGCGACGAAGGTTTCATTTTTCTGGTCACGTAGTTGACGTTTCAAGTAAGCATGAGTTTGCTGAGTATTGGTTAATTGCAGATCCTTTTGCAGTGAAATAAAGTCACTGCGCCGGCAAATCTCTCTAGCTGCTTGTAATTGCAGATATCGTACTAAACCAAGCCCGTTAACCTGGTTAAAACTCTGCTGATCAGCATTTAAAATAGCCCGTAAATCACCCAAGTGTCTGGTCAAATCAAAGGCGAGTTGCAGGCAAGATTTTTTAGCGCTGCCGGAACTGATAAAAAGGGCTAATAATTCAATATCTGAGAAGCTTTGCACGCCTTGTGCTAAAAATTTTTCGCGCAGGCGCAAAGGTCGGGCCGGTTGCAGGTTGGTCATTGTTATTCCTTTATGACGAGGTTTGTGGTTTGATCGCAGCTATTCTTATTAAAAATGAAAAACCATGCAAGATTTTAACGACAAAAAAATTGTATTAGGGATTTGTGGTGGGATAGCGGCGTACAAAACCGCTTATCTAGTCCGTGAATTAGCTCGCTTGGGCGCACAGGTGCGCGTCGTGATGACTGAGTCAGCACAAGAATTTATCTCTCCTTTGACTTTACAAGCCTTGGGTGCATCCGAAGTGCGTGTTGATTTGTTTGATCTGCAAGCCGAGCGCGCAATGGGGCATATTGAATTAGCGCGCTGGGCGGATTATTTAGTCATCGCCCCGGCAACGGCAAACTGTTTGGCCAAACTGGCAAACGGACTCGCTGATGATTTGTTGTCTACCCTGTATCTGGTCGCTGAAACACCGGTAATCGCTTGCCCGGCAATGAATCGCTCAATGTGGGCCCATCCTGCTACTCAGGCAAATTGTGCGCGGCTAACTAAACGAGGCCTGATCCTGGTTGGGCCGGCAGAGGGTTCGCAAGCCTGTGGCGAAGAGGGCTTAGGGCGTATGGTTGAGGTTGATGCGATTGTTAATGCGTTGAGGCTGCATTCTGTGCATCAACTATTGGCAGGCCAAAGGCTATTGATTACCGCCGGACCTACCCGCGAAGCCATAGATCCAGTTCGTTTTCTTAGCAATAACAGCTCTGGCAAGATGGGCTATGCTCTGGCTGAGGCAGCGAAAATGGCTGGTGCGGAGGTAATTCTGGTTAGTGGACCAACAGAGATTAGTCCTCCAGCTGGTGTGCAAACTTATAAGGTTGATTCTGCCAAAGCAATGCAAGAAGCAGTTATGCAGCATTTGCAAGCAGGGATGATCTTTATTGGCACAGCAGCTGTAGCTGATTATTGTGTCGACGCCCCTGCTACTGAGAAAATAAAAAAGCAAGATAGCCCCGAATTAACCTTGCAGCTAGGTCCTAATCCAGACATTCTGGCTTCTGTTACAGCAAGTGCTAAAGCCTCTTTTGTGGTTGGTTTTGCAGCTGAAACATCGCAAGTCATTAAGCATGCAAAGGATAAATTGCACAGCAAAAAGCTTGATATGATCATTGCCAACCAGGTTGGTAAGGGGCTGGGCTTTGATGTGGATCATAATCAGGCCACTGTGTTAACTAAAGATACGAAAACCGAACTGCCATTGACCCATAAAATAAGACTTGCCGGCCAAATTATTGCAATCCTTGCCACAAGTATTCACAATACGGCGCATTAAAAATCAGAGGAATATTATGCATAAAGCCATTCAGCTAAAAATATTAGATCCACGCGTTGGTGATACTATCGCTTTGCCAAGCTATGCAACTGCAGGTTCGGCGGGACTTGATCTGCGTGTTTGCATTGATGAACCTATTCATATTGCTCCACAAGAAACGGTGTTACTGCCTACAGGTCTTGCTATTTATATCGCTGATCCCAATCTAGCCGCAGTTATTCTGCCTCGTTCAGGCTTGGGGCATAAACACGGTATTGTCTTGGGCAATTTGGTTGGTTTAATTGATTCTGATTATCAGGGCGAATTAAAAATTTCCTGTTGGAATCGTGGCCAGGAGCCTTTTATTGTTAATCCAGGTGAGCGAATTGCCCAATTGGTATTCTTACCCGTAGTCAGAGCTGCTTTTGAAGTGGTGAATGATTTCATTGAAAGTCAGCGGGGAGAGGGTGGTTTTGGCAGTTCGGGGAGAGAGTGAATGAAGTATCAAGAAAAGCAGGTAGAGCGCTCAGTTTTTAGAGCCTATGATATTCGTGGTGTCATCGGTGAACAGTTAGATGTTGATGATTATTACAGTATTGGTCGAGCAATTAGCTGCCGTCTTGCTGTCCTCAAACGCGACAAAATATTTGTTGCCCGCGACGGTCGATTAACAAGTGACCGTTTGACCGCAGCCTTAAAACAAGGATTGCTTGATAGTGGAATCACTGTCATAGATTTGGGCGCTGCCGCAACCCCAGTCATGTACTATGCAACCAACAGCACAGATATTGATAGTGGTCTGATAGTGACTGGGAGCCATAATCCTGCTGACTATAACGGTATTAAAATGGTTCTGGCTGGCAAAACGCTGGTTCAGACTGATATTGAAGAACTTTATAACCTGATTCAGACTGGCCGCTTTCAGAATGGTCAAGGCGAATCTCTGAGCCAAGACATTGTTCCGACCTATATCGACCGTATCATTAGCGATGTGAGAGTACATCGTCCTTTGAAGGTCGTTGTTGATTGTGGGAACGGTATCGCGGGCCCGGTTATTCCTAAGGTTATCGAAGCTCTGGGTTGTGAAGTGATTCCTCTATTTTGTGATGTAGACGGCCGCTTTCCTAATCATCATCCTGATCCAACAATTGAAGCAAACCTGGTTGATTTAAAAGCTGCGGTTGCTAAGCACCAGGCTGATATTGGTTTAGCCTTTGATGGCGATGCTGATCGCCTGGGTGTTATTACCAATACCGGTGAAGTGATTTGGCCAGATCGTCTGTTGATGCTTTATGCTTTGGATGTTTTAAAGCGCAATAAAGGCGCAACTATTGTTTATGATGTGAAATGTTCAAGCCACCTGGCTCGTGTTGTTGAAGAGGCGGAAGGTGTTGCCAAAATGTGTCCTACTGGCCATTCTATTGTTAAAGGCGTGATGAAAGAAGACAAGGCTGCTCTGGCTGGCGAAATGAGTGGGCATATCTTCTTTAAAGATCGTTGGTACGGTTTTGATGATGCGCTTTATAGCGCCTGCCGTTTATTGGAAATTATCAGTCAAAGCAGCCAAACAAGTTCAGAGCAATTTGCTGCTATTCCCAATAGTGTGAATACCCCGGAAATCAAGATACCTATTGCCGAAGAAGAAAAATTCGAGTTTATGCAACGTTTTAGCGAACAGGCTCAATTCCCTGAGGCGACAATTATCACTATAGATGGTTTACGAGTAGAGTTTGCTAATGGTTGGGGATTACTGCGTGCTTCGAATACGACTCCCTGTCTGGTTGCCCGTTTTGAGGCGGATGATAAGGCTAGCTTGGAGCAGATTCAGTCTTTGTTTAAGGTGCAGTTGCAGCGAATAGATAAGAGTTTGATTGTTTCTTTTTAATTAATTTCTCCTCATCCGCCCTTCTCTCCGTTTGCGGGGAGAAGGGCGCACATAACACCCTGATTTTAAACAAAGCTTCTATGCAAATCTTTGCAAATCTGGCTATACTCGAAAGAGTTAAACGTTGTTTTAAAGCTGGCCAGGAGAATGAGCATGATGCAGAAAACTGAAAAAATATGGCATAACGGACAATTCGTTCCCTGGGAAGATGCAAAGATCCATGTTTTAACCCATGCATTGCACTATGGTGGTAGTGCTTTCGAAGGTATTCGCTTTTATGAGACGGATAGAGGACCTGCCATATTTCGCCTGATTGAACATGTTGATCGTCTTTTTTATTCAGCAAAGACTTTGAAAATGGAATTACCCTATTCCAGAGAGGAGATCATCGAGGCGATTAAAGAGCTCGTGCGTAGTAGCAACCTAAAAGCTGGTTATATTCGACCTATTGCTTTTTATGGCTATGGAAAATTAGGAGTTAATCCAGTTGGAAATCCTGTTGAATTGGTCATTGCTTGTTGGCCCTGGGGTGCTTATCTTCCTTATGAAAGTATAGATATCAAAACAAGCAAATATATTCGCATTCACCCTGATTCTACCGTTGTTGATGCTAAGCTTGCTGGTCATTATGTGAACGGCATTTTGGCATCCCTGGAATTGCAAGGAACCCATTATCATGAGGCCCTGTTTTTAGATAGCGAGGGTTATATCACCGAAGGCGTTGGCGAGAATTTTTTCATGGCTAAGGATGGGGTAATTTATACGCCTAAATTGGGCAGCATTCTTGCTGGGATTACGCGGGATACAATCATCACTTTAGCACGTCATCTTGGATTTAAGGTAGTTGAAAAGGATCTGGTTCTTGATGATGCCTACCAGGCAGAGGAAGCCTTTTTTACAGGCACGGCCGCAGAAGTCACTCTAATTCGTTCTATTAATGACAAGGTACTTGCCCAGGCCCAGGAGAGCAAGATTGGCTCGCGTATAAAAGAAGCCTATCTGGATCTTGTTCATGGAAGAAGCCAGGATTTTATTGCTTATTTTCTAACTTTTGTTGATGATGATTAGAGGATTCCCGGTAATAGGTACGTCATGTCGAACGTAGAGAGACATCTCCTGAGTGTGGCGCTGTGCTAATCCCGGAGATCCCTCACTATGTTCGGGATGACGGGCGATGTTTGGTATTACTATTCCCGTAGCTTGGCCACGGCAATTCGATATCTAAAATCTTGGACTTATATAACCTGGTGTTTGCGATTTGGGTTTTAATTCGAGCGCATGCTCCAGGATTGTTTGGGCTTGCTCGGGAAATATTTCTGCCAAGTATCGTTGAATAATAGTTCTATTGTGGCTATAGCTTTTGATGAAACTGGTTACGCAGGCTGATTTTCTTATATCTTCGTCATAAAGATCACGCCTCTCTTCTGTCAGATCAGCAATTCTTTTAAGTCGGCGAGTATGCGCTAAACCTGCATCCCTCCACTCATAGGATTTGGCTAAGAAGTCAAATAGGGTTGGAGAAGCATGCTTACTATCATCAAAACCTAGCTCTATAGCTTTTCTTATACAGTTATAGGCCTCTTGCCGACGGCTAATGCTGCCGGGGTTTGCACTTACTTCTACATAAAAAAGGCAAGCCGCTCTTAGATACCAGCAATTTTTTAGGTGGGAATTTATAAGTTTCTTCTTTGGATGATTCTCTAACTGTTTGATTAAAATGAGCAAACTATAAGTAGCTTTAGTTATATTCTTCTGATCTTTGGATTTGAGTGAGTGTTTTATCTTACTGTATTCATTGAATAAATGTTCAAGACCTTTATCTTGAGCATCAGAGATGAATATGCTGTGTTGACTAATTAACTCGCTAACACGGGGCGACTCAGGGGGTGTTGAAGCTTTATCTTCACTGGATTGAGCTACACTACTGGCTGCAGCAGGGCTATCGCTTGACTGACCAGTCATAACCAGAGGTAGATTAAGCGAAGCTGCTTCGTGAGTACTGGCTGTTTGTTTTCTTTTTCCCATAATAAGTCTCTAAAATTTTAAAGCCTGGAATTTCTAAAATATTTACAAAAAAAATAATAGTCTAACCAATTTATTTTGTTAAAAAGTTACCATGTTTTTCCTGTTAATCTAAGGCAAATTTATTGATACTAACTATTAATTTAAACTGAAATAAATAGCAAAAAAATGCATGTTTCAATCTAGCATTAATTGATGGTGAGTATTGACTTCTTTGTGTAGTAAAGAGGGTTGCATCTGATAAAGATGCGGTTTGTTCTTAACTCGGGCTGTACATGCGAGCAAAAATCAGTACTATAATTAGTTAAAAAGGAAGACTCTTAAAACTAAATGGAATTTTGTCATGCTTGAACAGGAATTAAAAAACAAAATTGTCAATACAATTAGTCAATACAAGATTAAATGTGACAAATTGGAAGATGAAATCTCTGTGCTGAAAAGCGCCATCTATCAGTTAAGCCTGCTACCTAACGGTATCTATATTGGTGTAGACAGACAGATGCATAATCTGCAAACAAACATTCAAGAAAACCAAGATAGCAGCAAAATTAAAAAAAGCGTTGAGCATCTAGTCAATGCAATCAATGCCTTGCAGAAAAAGAAACAGGAAAATAAGGCTAGAATTGGGGACTTTGTTAAACAGGGTACAAGTCTGTTATCTAAGATTATCAAGGCTCAAGATCAAAGTACTTTTGAACAAATTGAGTCTTTGTTACGAGCCGATACCAATGAGCAAGAGCTGTTAAATAATTTTATGGCGTTGCTCGAGGAGAGTGTTCAGTGGATAGCTGAACAGTTATCGCAACCAGCAGGGATACCAATAACAAAGAAAGATTCACAAGAGGTATCAGTTAATACGCAAATTAATGCCAGACTAAGCCAGTTAATAGAACATTTGCAAATCCCTGAAGATTTTTCACCCAGATTAGAAGCGCTGAAATCGAATTTGTCTCAGCAACTCACTCTCAATAGCCTGACACAGGTCGTTGATAGTTTAACTGATCTGGTTATCGAAGCCTTTAATCTTGAACATAATCAATTTAAAGGATTTTTAAATAAATTTGCTGATTATCTGCGTGATTTTGGCTCTTATCTGCAAGTTTCAAACACTAATAATTTGCAATCTCACGAAGCAGGAAAAACTTTGGAAACTGGGTTACAAGAAAATCTAATAGCGATTAAAAATCATATTGATCAGTCGCAAACGATTGAGGAATTATCGACGAAAATAGTGGGTAGTCTAGATCTAATTGCTCAGCAAATTAAATCCTTTAGAGACAATGAGGAAACGCGAGTAAAAGGCTATGAAGAGCAAGTTATTGCTTTACAAGCTAAATTAACTGAAGCAGAGTCTGGCGTTGCAAAAATTAAGGAGCAATTATCTTTCCAAAAAGTACGAATTAACCAGGACTCATTGACCGGTCTACCTAACCGCTCAGCCTATGATGAGTATGTGCTGAATGCTTTTCACCGTTGGCAACGAGGCTTTGGCGACATGACATTAGCCATAGCTGATATTGATCACTTTAAAGATGTTAACGATCAATACGGCCATCTTGCTGGCGATAAAGTGCTCAAGAAAATTGCGACACTATTCCGCTCATCCCTGCGCGCAGTGGATTTTGTGGCACGTTATGGTGGCGAAGAATTTGTTTTTATTTTTGAACATACTTCTGATCATGATGGCTGGAAAGTACTTGACAACTTACGTCAAGCAATTCAAGAAACAGAGTTTTGCTACCGTGATACAAGAGTGGTTATTACTGCTTCTTTTGGCCTCACTTCCTTACGCCATGGCGATGATATTGAGACTCTTTTTGTTAGGGCTGATGAGGCGATGTATAGGGCAAAACATAATGGTAGAAATCAAGTCATTATGATTTAGCAGGAGTCCGTGTAATAGGTCACCCCCATCTCGAATTCCCGCGGCTTGACCGCGGGAGTTCGAGATGGGAGGGGGGCTAACCTATTACGAGTCCGTTAGCAGCCAAAACAATTAGATGTCGGTTCCTCCGCAATATTCTGCAAAATGTCTGGCTCTATGCTCATGACTTTTTGATAAAAAAGACTGGTTTCTTCTTGGCGTCGATTGAAAAAATAATGTCCTTGATAATTATTTGAATGATGGGCCTGAATAATTATTTTATTTAAGGCTTCCACTGCAGAAGGCTGGGCTCCGCTTTTATATTCTTGGTAGTTCTCGAAGATAGCCGCCGCACCTTTAGCAATCTCGATTTCCTTGCCGTCTTCTAGTTGACAGGTTTCACCACCAAAAAAGCCTACCTTGCCATCGAGAGCAATAAGATCTTGTAGAATGGTATCAAGCCTTTCTTCAGCTTGTTGAATTTGAACTAGCTTAGATTGGTTTTCCGGCTTGTTCAGCCATAGTTTTGATGCGCGAACAAAGAGTCGTTCTGCAGAGGCCTTGTTGATCTGCAATTCGGTCATGAGCTGTCTAAGAGTATTGTTTTTCCTTTCCTTGGAATCAAAGACTAGATCCTGAGCATAATCGTTGTCTGGCTGATAAAACGCTTCAAATATTGCGCTAAGTCTTGCATCATTTTGTGCAAAATAGAGTGTTTCACAGCGCTCTTTTACTCTGTCAAATTCCTGAGCAATTGGGGCAAGGTCAACATGTAAAGGGCTTGTTGCCTTGTAATCTTCATTATATTCGCGAAGCTCAGCTAATAACTGTCTTTTCAAATTAGGGTGAGTAAATACAAATTTGGCGAATTTTTCATTCTGAATCAGCTCGGTTTTGAGTAATTCACTACGTTCTGTTTTGTGATTTACTAGTCGTTCACGTAGTTTTTCGCTGCGGATAGTTGCGTTGGCAATATTGCTATAGACCTGTTTAGTAGTCAACGCAGCTTTTAGAAAGATTGAAAAGGCATCGTAGATAAAATCCTCATTTTCTTCGATGCGGGTTAAATTCAGAACTGCTGAATCGGAACGATCAGGAAAGTTATTGGGTTTGGCATCGGTTAAATGCGGAAAATTGCTAATATCTCTTTGAGTAATCGGGAAGGCATCAACAGGCCTTATACCATGGGCTCGTCGCGTTGTTTTTTCAACGATCTTTTGGGGATTCGCATTTCGATATTTTGAAGTAAATGGCCAGGTTGCCTGGTCATGATCGATTTTATAACTAAGTAGGTTAATAGGGTCATAGCCAATATTGCCGCCATGCAAGTCATTTTCTTCTCCAAAATAGGCTGCAGCTAGGATTCTGCCAATACGAGCCTCTATCAGATCTGCCTGGGGAGGAGATCTAAATCGCCCATATCGTGCTTTCTTTGCCTTATAGTAATCATGCAAAGATCGAAAGTTATCTATGGAGCGAGAAATAAGACCGAGACGCTTTCCTGATGAATCATGGATTGCTCTGACTTTTGGTGTTTGCTCGTTTAATAAAAGACGGTAGCAAATACCATTAAAGGCTTCGATATCAATAATATTTCTATCAGCTTCAGCCTGCTTAAATACCTCTTCTGCGCGGTGTCCTTTCTTAGCTAATTTTGATGTTTGATGAGCTGCACTGGCCGTCCCTCTTTGCATCTCGTTACTATCATGCACAACCTCATAAGCTGCGATATTTTTGCTTTTGGCCGGTGGTGGCCTAGTAATGATTTGAGACGTCAGAGTTTGGGCTAACCTCTTTAACTGAATAAATTCTTGTGTATTTTGTTGACGGATATAACTTCTTTGCTGACACATTAAGTGAATAACGCTGGCTATTTTTCTTGCACCTGTTATGGCTATTACTAATTTGTCACCTTCTGTTGAATTATAGCCATGAGCCAGTATTTTAGAGAAATTATGTTTAAAGTACTCACTCTCTTGTACAGATTTGGGAAGAACGATTTGGAGATAGGGATGCTTTGTTGGTATGGGAATAGCTAGCGTGGTTGGTTCTTGGTCAGTATAGATCTCTATTGGTGTATTCAGTTGAGTGTTATAGATTTGCATGAGATTTTAAGTACTTTATAAGTTTTGAGATTTCTTTTGAAATCTTTCTTTATGACATTATTTTGCCCACATTATACACATAAAATGCTTTCTATAAAGTATTTGTTCATGAATATTAAAAGTGACTGTTTGTATAAGTAAATTTGTTTGGGACTCTCCTAAAGAACTTCCCTCCACTTTTTGCGGAGGGGGTGCGCTAGAACCGCCCCTCATCCGGCGCTTCGCGCCACCTTCTCCCCTTAGGGCGGATGAGGGGCGCTGGTTCGAAGTTCTTTCCTGATGTTTTTCTCTCTCAGAAATTGGGCTCTCTGGATGACGGAACGTAGCGCTGTAGCTGGATAATGCGGGACTTGTCAGCCCAGCCTACGGAGCTTATTACTAAGCTACCGTTGATATTCCTTTGTACCTGCAATAATCAGCTTGTAAACACGCTCAGAAATAATACCTTGCTCGAACTTATTTTTTGCATCGACGGTCATTAGCTGACCACGTTGACGTACAAGTTTCCTGGTTGTTGCGGTTACCTCATTAGGATCCCCCTCAAGCAAAATATCACGAGCTTCTTCGTCAAAAACCAGGTATTCCCTTAGAGCAACCCGTTTGCCATCGACGGTGGGGACTAATTTTTGCCAAATACAGAGACGGATCGTTTCTAAAATATCAATTGTTCGACCAAGCCTTTCTTCCCCAGAGAAAGAAGTGACTAAACGTCTCATGGTCTCGGCCACACCGGAGGTATGGAGCGTTGTATAGACTGGGTGTCCTGTGAGTGCTGCCTCAAGTGCAGCGCTAATGGTTTCCGCGTCACGGCACTCTCCTACCATGATTAAACGTGGTTTACGGCGTAAGGCATTACGTACACCATCAGCAAAATCAGGCAAATGCCGCGGAATTTCTGATTGGCTTACAACAGATGAAATCGTTTCAATTTCATCGTAGACAAATTCAATTGGCGATTCATAGGTTAATACTTTACGGTGGGAATCATCTTTCTCTATCAGATCGCGGATAATAGAGGCTAACAAAGTTGATTTACCCGAACCCGTTGCCCCTGTTATAAAAACAATTCCTTCCTGTGGAGCAATAGCCTCAAGAATATTCTCTGGTAGGTTCATTGTCTCCAATTTAGGAGGGGTAGTAGGAATTGTCCTTAAGGTTATTTGTATGCCATCGTGGCCTTCAACGAGACAAGCGGTGGCATTAACCCGATAGCGGTAGCGAAGGCCACGCATAGGGCGAAACTCGTAATGGGTATCAATATCCTTTCCAGATAGCAATTGGGTTGTAGCGTTTGGGCCATAAATGGAATTAATCAGATCGCCCAACTCAGTATTGGAAAGGCTGCGATTAGTAATTTTTAATAATCTACCATAAACCTCTGCAAAAATAGCTGAACCGGTTTGAATAGTGATATCCGATGCATTTAAGCTTTCTGCATGCTGTAGCATTTTATCCATGAAAACAGGCGAAAAGCGAGTTGGCTCATCAGGCATTAAATTAACATTTGTCATAGTTCTCTAATCAATTAACAGGGGCAATAACAGGTTGCCAGGCTTTACTTGTAATTATAATTTTAGTGTTTTGCGCCAATTTTTCCATATTTTTGAAGTGCTCCAAAGCATTCTCATCTTTAGAGACTGCAGCAATCCATTCCTTAGAATTGGTATTGAGAGTCGGTAAGGCGGTAATTCGCAATACACGATCGTCAATGTGAATTTCTGAGGCATCACCAGTTACACCCAAATCAGTGTGAGAGACGAAGGGTGGAGAAACCATATTCATCGCTAGCAATTTGCGATACAAAATCATACCGCTAAAGTCTTCCTTAATGCGAGCCACACTCTCCTCAAGGATAACATTGGCCTGCTCGATTCCATCTTTCCAACCTTTTTCAACCCAATAGCTCCAGACTTGCTTCTCCCTTCTTGTCTTGGGTAAGAGGAAGGAACTGGGTGGATCCGGCTGTTTATAATCCATCCATAAATATTGACGCCAGTTTGGTGGTGTTGTAACGAAACGAGCCTGTTTAGCAATCTTGTAGGTTCTGTCGGATATACGAATAGTTTGGGTATCTGCCAAATTGAGGGTGTTACGTCCTTCAAGCAATACAGGGGGGAGAACGTTATGTTCAAGAATCACGGCATTGAAGTCGTAAATCATATCAAGCCTGCGACCAAGCTTAGTCAGTTGATTATCGATAATCTTAGCACGCCAGGCAAGGCCAGATTGGGCTCCTACACTAAGAGCAGTTTCTTTAATGGCGGTTTCCCTGATTTTGTTCTTGTTTTTCTTGCGTGTAGCTTTGGTGCTCAGATTATTTGACATAGACTGCAGACCAGCCAAGGAACTGGTATCACCAGGGGCTTTCTCTACATTGCGATGACAAGCAACCAAGGATGCAAGGCATAGTATTAATAAACTAGGAATAAATTTTCGCATAACGTAATTCAACAACTTGACTGTTAGGATAAACATGGATGTAAGCCTTCTTGCCTGCCTGGTAATCGATATTTCTTAAGATTTCAGCAAGACTTTCATCCTTGACGGTAAGATTGATCAATACGGGAACGGAAGGTTCAGTACCCAAAACACGTAACCGGAAATGCGCTGCTTTTGCAACACGTGCTGTTATTTCTTCAATAGGTCCTGACCAATCAACAGAAGCCCGAGCTTGCAGGTTGTAAGCATTAGGAATAGTAAGCGTATTATCTTTCGTAGGGGGCGTAATCACCTTTTCTACACGCGCCATCTCCAGCATAGAATCACTAACAGAGGTTGCTGCTTCAGCAAGCCTTATTGTGGCGTCGTCGCTCGGATCATTAACCGGGGGCTTTTTAAAAACTTTGCCACATCCTGTGAACAGTATGGAGCAGATAATAAGTATGACAAACTTGTTGATCATCTTTAGGCTTTGAAATCGAATAAGTACTGCAGAGATTGAAACAGGAGCATGACGCCTTGTCAAGCAATCTTCTCATAAAGGCTATAACTGACTTGCCCTGCCTGTTTTGATTTTCTTTCCAGCCAGCGTGATGAGTCAACCTGTTGTTTTTCTTCAGATTCGATATAAAGCAGGCCGCCATTTACTAATAATTCCGAAGAGGCCAGCAAATTTATGCACTGGGGTAGATGATTCTTGGCGAAAGGGGGATCAAGAAAGATAATATCAAAGCGTTCTAGGGCTTTTTGCAGATAATTTTCAGCCTTGTCTTGGATGACTATAAGCTTGTCAGACTGAAAGGATGAGGCAAGATGTTTAAGATTGCTATAGGCTTGGGCAGAGGCCTCTACAAAGACGACTTGCTCAGCACCACGAGAATAGGCTTCGAAACCCAGTGCTCCACTACCAGCAAAGGCATCAAGACAACGGGCTCCGCGAATATCATTCATTAGCCAATTAAACAAAGTTTCTTTAACTCTATCAGGCGTAGGCCTTAAGCCATCAATCTCCGGAAAATGAAGCTTCTTCCCGCGATATTGGCCGCCGATTATGCGTACTGTCTGTTTCACTATAGGGGCTCACTCCTATTCACTGAAAGGCTGTGCTCAATTCCAGCTTTTCATCAAGATTCAAACCTACACCTTAAATGGGTGTTTTCCCACAGCGATGATTAACATGTATTCAGGGTGAATTTGTTTCTGGAATGCTGCCTTGATTTCTGCCACTGTCACCTTATTAATGCGAGATATATAGTTATCTAAGTAATCCTTCGGCAAATTATAGAAACTGATACGCAGCAGCATAGAAGCAATGCTCGCGTTAGAAGCTAAAGAGAGAGGAAAACTACCTGTCAGGTATTGTTTGGCCGCATTGAGCTCCTTCTCCGTCGGACCATTGGCCAGGTAGGTAGTCAAGGTCTCTTCGGTGACTTCTAGGGCGGTAGCTGCGCTTTTATTTTGGCTCGACAGGCTGATTACAAAGGGACCCTCACCTGGCATGGGCATGAACTGACTGGTAACTCCATAGGTTAGGCCACGTTTCTCGCGAACTTCATGAGCTAGAATTGAAACCAATGCCCCTCCACCCAAAATATAATTACCCACTGTCAACGGGAAATAATCAGGATTATGGTGGCTAATACCAATTTGTGCCAGACGGAGTATGGTTTGTGAGGATGGGAACTCAACAGCAATCCTTTCTCCCTTTTGCAAAGGCAGTGCCTGGGGAACAGGAGCGGCAGGCTGCCCTTTAGGTAGGCCTAGGGTAATTTGTTCTGCTAATTGATGAGCTTTTTCACTATCAATTGCGCCAACCATTACAAGGACGGCATTCGACGCAACATAGTATTGCTTATAGAAATTAAGGACATTTTTGACCGTTAAAGCTTTTACAGCCTCTTTTGTACCATTAATTGGATGAGCATAAGGATGATTCAAATAGAGTTTCTTAAAAAGAATTTGATTGGCAACATCTTCGGGTGACTCTTGGGTTTGCGCAATAGCCAGTAGCTGCTGGCTTTTTTCTCTATTAAAAGCATCCTGAGGGAAATCGGGTTTGCTGACAATGGCAGTAAAGGTATCTACTGCTTGTGTCATTGCATCTGCTTTGGTTAAGGTTTTAAGGCTTAAAACAGCCATATCACGGCTACTTTCGCCAGAGAATTGTGCGCCTGCATCGGCTAGCTTTTCTGCAATTTTGGAAGCATCTATGTTCGCATTGCCCTGATTGAGCAGGTTTGTTGTTAAAGCACTTAAGCCAAAGAGTTTACCGTCATAGGCAGAGCCTGCAGCAAAGGCAATGCTAATGTTAAGCATCGGCACTTCCATCGCCTTATAAAATACAACTCTGCTACCGTTGGCGGTTTGCCATTCTTCCGTTTTAAAGGTATTGGCTTGTGCATTGAGTGAAACAGTAAAAATCAGCGATGTAGCCAGATAGTTGCTCAGCTGTTTAAGCTTGAAAAATGATTTCATTCTTGTGGTCCCCCGGATTCTACAGGAATCAAGCGAGCCTCAGTTATTGCGTTGTCTTGGAAATAACGATTGGCAGCCTGTTGTATTTGTTCGGCAGTAATAGCGTTGATGTTATCGACGTAGGTTTCTGCTGTTTTCCAACCTAGACCGACAGTTTCTAATAAGCCCAACTCCATGGCTTGTCCAAAAATTGAATCTTTCTCATAGGTCTTTTGGGCAATAATTTGCGTTTTAACCCGCTGTAGCTCAGCCGGACTAATTGGCTCAGTTTTCAACCGTTTAATTTCCTTAAGCAGTGCGGCCTTAACTTGATCGATAGTGTGAGATTGCGAGGGAATACCGAACAAGATAAATTGGGTTGGGTAGCGTGTATAGATATTGTAATAAGCATTAGCGCCGCTTGCGACGTGTGAGCCGCGAATAAGATCTTTGGCAAAGCGCGCACTTTCACCAGCATCCAGTATTGCGGCAATCACCTCTAAGGCATAAGGTTCCCAGGCCGTTTTGGCCGTTTTTACACTAGGGGCTGGATAGCCAAACATGAGTAAAGGGAGTTGCGCTGGTGCATAAATTTGTGTGAATTTAGGGCCTAAATTGGGTGGCTCTGCCTGAGGTTTGCGCTCGTAACTGGCTTTTTTAGTGATTTTGCCAAAATATTGCTCAGCCAGATTGTGAACTTCTTCTGGATTGACATCCCCTATCACTATAAGAGTCGCATTATCGGGGGCATAGAAACGCTCATACCAGGCTCTTAAATCCTTAATGCTCATCTGATATATATCGCTCATCCAGCCGATTATAGGGTGATGGTAGGGCGCGCTTAGATGGGCTGTTGCTAGGTAACGTTCAAAGGCTAATGCCTGTGGATTATCATCTGTACGTAAGCGGCGTTCTTCGCGGATCACTTTTATTTCTTTGGCGAACTCGTTTTCATCCAAGAGCAAATTCTGCATGCGATCAGCTTCAAGTTCGAAACTTATTGGCAGCTGATTAGCCGCAACTTTTTCAAAATAGGCAGTATAGTCATAATTAGTAAAGGCGTTCTCTTGCCCACCGACTGCCGCAATCGTTCTTGAGAAAACACCTAGAGGATACTTGGCCGTCCCCTTGAACATAATATGTTCTAAGGCATGGGAGATACCGGTAATTCCCCCTGGTTCATCTGACGAACCTACGTTGTACCATATCATGGAGACCACAACTGGTGCGCGATGATCCTCTTTTACAAGTACTTTAAGACCATTATTTAGTTTATATTCGTAGACTTGGCTAAATGATTGGCAGGAAAGGACCGAAAATAGAAGTAATAATGCAGCGCGCATGGATTAACTCCAAAGCAAAAAAAGTGATAGAATTCCACATTTCCTTCGTTTTGTATACCTTATGATTAAATGGTTTAAAAGAAATCAGGGCGAAACCGCTCCCCAAACTCCTCCCGCAGAGTCACCACCAGAGCAGGTAGAAGAATTGCACCCAGATGAGAATTTGGTCGACCCCGAGCCAATGGCTGCCAGCGAGGAACCGCAGAAACAGGGGTTCTTTGCCCGTATTAAACGTGGGCTGACCAAAACTCGTCAACAATTCGGCGATGGGATAGGGCGTTTGCTTCTTGGGAAAAAGGAGATCGATGCCGCCCTGTTAGAAGAGTTAGAAACTCTTTTGTTGACCGCGGATCTGGGTGTTGAAACCTCACAAAGTATCCTACAACAATTGAATGAAGGGCTTGCGAGAAAACAGTTGACCGATGGTAATGCTGTTTTTCATGAGCTTAAAAAGCGCTTAGAGGCTATTTTGTCTGTGGGTGAAAAGCCTTTGAGTCTAGAGACACCGGATCATTCGCCCTTTGTGATTTTGACCGTAGGTGTGAATGGTGCTGGTAAAACAACGTCTATTGGTAAGCTAGCCAAGCAGTTTCAACAACAGGGTAAGAAAGTCATGTTAGCTGCCGGCGATACCTTTCGTGCCGCAGCTGTGGAACAACTTCAGGTTTGGGGTGAGCGTAATCAGATCCCTGTGATTGCCCAACATACTGGGGCGGATAGCGCCTCTGTGATTTATGATGCTTTGCAGGCAGCTAAGGCGCGTGGTATTGATGTTTTAATCGCCGATACGGCCGGCCGTTTGCATACGCAAGGTAACTTGATGGAAGAGCTTAAGAAGGTGAAGCGAGTTATCCAAAAATTGGATGCTAATGCGCCTCATGAAACCATGTTGGTTTTGGATGCAAGTATTGGTCAAAATGCGCTGAATCAGGCTCAGCAATTCCACCAAGCTGTTGGCTTAACAGGCATTACCATGACTAAGCTTGATGGCAGTGCAAAGGGCGGTATTTTGTTTGCTATTGCTAATGAATTAGGGATACCATTTCGTTATCTTGGAGTTGGTGAGGGAATTGACGATTTACGCCCCTTCGATGCCCAGCAATTTGTCAGAGCAATTTTCAATGATGATCAAGTTTGAGCAAGTAAATAAACGTTATCCAGGTGGCTTTGAAGCCCTAAGCAATATTAACTTTTCTCTGGCTCAAGGAGAAATGGCCTTTCTTACAGGACATTCCGGAGCCGGAAAAAGTACTTTGCTAAAACTGATAGCTAGGCTTGAAACACCTTCATCAGGGCAGATTGAGGTTAACGGGATCCGCCTAAATCAATTAAAGAAACGTGACGTCGCTATTTATCGCAGCAGCCTAGGCATTACTTTCCAATCTCCCCATTTATTAAATGATAGAACCGTTTTTGATAATGTAGCTCTGCCCTTGCAGATTCAGGGGATGGCACCGGTTATGATTACTAAAAGGGTTCATGCTGCCTTAGATATGGTTGGTCTTTTAGCAAAGGAAAAAATGTTGCCCGTGCATTTATCAGGCGGTGAGCAACAACGAGTAGGGCTGGCGCGAGCAGTGGTGCATAAACCGGCATTGCTTCTTGCCGATGAACCTACCGGTAACTTGGATCCGAGCCTTTCTTCCGAAATTATGAAACTATTTGAGCAATTTAATCAGGTTGGCGTTTCTGTGCTTGTCGCTACCCATGATTTGGCGCTAATTGCCAGAATGAGACATCGTATTGTTATGCTGAAAGGAGGCCGTTTATGTTAAATAAGCTACGGTCCTTAGCGTCTTATCATTTACAGGCAGCCAGTAACAGTCTCAACTTGCTTTGTCGTAAACCGTTAGCAACTATGATGACCGTTGTCGTGATTGCTATTGCTTTAACCTTACCCGCGCTTTTTTGGGTTTTTACAGATAACCTCGATCAATTAACACGAAGCTGGCAACGTGGTGGGCATATTTCGCTCTATCTCAAATCCTCTCTAACCGCGAGTGAAGAAACCGCGTTTTTAGATCAGATACGAGCAACAGAAGGTGTGGGACATATTACACTGAAATCGGCCTCAGAAGGGCTTGCTGAACTGCAACAGCAAGAGGGTATGCATGATATTATGCGTTATTTACCAGAAAATCCCTTGCCTACAGTACTTGAGGTTATTCCGGTCCTTGCCATTAATACTCCAGCACAAATGGAGCAACTATATACCCGTTTGAAAGCCTATCCCCAAGTCGAGCAAGCGAAGCTTGATATGGAATGGATCAGTAGATTGCATGCAATTCTTGGTTTTGTCAGTAAGGTCGCTCATGCCTTAATGGCTTTACTTGCCTCAGCGGTTGTTTTGGTTGTTGGTAATACTCTACGTTTGGCGATTCATAACCGCCATGAAGAAATTCAGGTATTAAAATTAATCGGGGCAACAGATCCCTACATAGCCAGGCCATTCTTATATTCTGGGATCTGGTACAGCTTGGCAGGCGCCATTCTTGCCGTATTTTTTGTGAATATTTTCATGTTGAGTCTTGCTGTCGCTGTGAAGCAGCTTGCAACAGTTTACCAAATGCATTACCCCATTATGGGTTTGTCCGTAAAACAAGCTTATTTGTTGGTGTTAGTCGCGACAATACTTGGATGGTTAGGAGCCAGATTGTCAGTAAAAAGGCAACTCGCTTCTATTGAACCGTATAATTGATATATAATACAATGATTGTTGCATTTTTATACATTTTTAATTCCTATGATTTTATCTACTGGAGGAAATAGCATGAACCAGCAGTTGCAATTAGCCTCATTGACCTTACCTATTGGTAGTCTTGATGCTTATATTCATCGGGTTAATCAAATCCCGATGCTCTCTGCTGAAGAAGAGTCTGACTGCGCTGAGCGCTTCCAAAACGAAGGCGATTTGGAAGGTGCGCGTCGCTTGGTGCTTGCCCACTTACGCTATGTTGTGCGTGTAGCCCGTGGTTATCTGGGCTATGGTTTACCCCTGAATGATTTGATTCAAGAAGGGAATGTAGGCCTGATGAAGGCGGTAAAACGTTTTGATCCTAAAATGGGTGTTCGTCTGGTGTCTTTTGCTGTTCATTGGATTAAATCTGAAATTCATGAATATGTTCTGCGTAATTGGCGAATTGTCAAAATTGCAACGACCAAAGCGCAGCGCAAATTATTTTTTAATCTGCGCCAAATGAAAAGCCGTTTGGGATGGTTAAATAGCGAAGAGGTTAATGCTGTTGCTAATGACCTGGGAGTTAGCCCGGAAGATGTCATGCTTATGGAGCAGCGGCTAAATGCAATGGATACCTCCTATGATGCGCCTGTTTCTGAAGATGAAGATGAAAGTTTCAAAGCTCCAGCGCATTATTTACATGATCCAAAAAGCGATCCCGCTTTGCTAATCGAGCAGGAAGTAAGTGATGAGCGCGGACGTGAACATTTATTTCTTGCCTTAGAGCGTCTCGACGAACGTAGTCAGGATATTTTGCAGCAACGTTGGCTGGCAGATGATAAGGCGACCCTGCATGATTTGGCCAATAAATATGGCGTCTCTGCTGAGCGTGTGCGTCAGTTGGAAAAAAATGCCATGAAGAAGCTACGGCAATTCATAGAAGAGATGTAGGCTGGGCTGTGAAGCCCAGCTTTCTCACAACGACGTACTATCACTTCTCCAATAACTTAAGCAATTTTGCTTTAGTCTCTTTATCAGCAAAAGAAGACTTAATTGCTGTTGCCGTAAACGAATTCATTTCGCTATCTGTGTATTGATAGGCTTGCTGTACCCGCTGATACTCTTTAGCAAGATTAGTGCGAAAAAAGGGTGGGTCATCTGAGCCAAGGCTCACTTGTACTCCTGCTCCGATCAGCTGAGTCAAGGGATGACTTAACATATCCTCAAATAGGCCAAGTGCAATATTGCTTGAGGGGCAAACTTCTAAGGCGATATTTCGTTCCTTAAGTTGAGCTAGTGTTTCTACGGAATGCATGGCCTGTACTCCATGACCAATTCGCTGAATGGGTAGATATTCCATCGCTTCGAGCATACCACTTGCTGGGGCAAACTCTCCTGCATGTACCGTGCAATGCAACCCTCCTGCATGAGCAATCTTATAGGCTTCACTAAATAAACGTGGTGGATAATGAATTTCATCGCCGCCAAGGCCAAAACCAACAATGCAAGGAGCTCTTTCTTTTAAGGCTTGTTTAGCAACTTTGATGGCCGATTCAGCTCCAAAATGACGTACTGCGGTGATAATTATGCGACCAATAATATTAAATTTGGCTTCGGCATCGTCAATTGCTTGTTGAATTGCGGCCAAATGTTCAGAAGAAGGGAGTCCGCTTGACATTTCAGCATGATCTGGCGAATACATCATTTCAACATAAAGGGTATTTTCTTTGGCATTTGCTTTCAGATAATCAAAGGTAATGTCGTAGTAATCGACAGGCTGTTTAATAACAGCTGCGACCTCGTCATAGGCTTTAAGAAAGCCTAGGAAATCAGGATAAGAATAGCTTTGGCCATCAGGGGCAAAAAGCTCATTTTTTAGCACCATCTTATTACGTGCAGCAAGTTTTTTTGCAAGCTCAGGTGTAATAGTACCTTCCAAGTGGACATGTAACTCAGCTTTTTTGATTTTCATGGCTCTATCTTCTCACTATAATTTAGATGGTATCTTTACCTAAAAACCGATAAAATCGACGATTTGTTATTTAGTATAAGCTATCTAGGAAAAGTTATGTCTAATCATGATATCGATAAGGCTTATGTTAGCCCTTATGACAAGTTTCTATTCGAGTTTGATGCTAAGCACGAAAAAACAGCATCTCAACTAAAGGAAATTAAAAAGCACGAGCGCATTTTTAATCTACGTGATCACGCAGAAAACAAAGATGCTGAAGGCGAAATTTGGGGTGAGTTTTAATTACCACCCTTTGTCCACGTAATAGTGATCAAGCGTAGATGACAGGATGTAGGCTGGGCTGTTAAGCCCTGCGTAATAGGTCACGCAATGGCGTCAACTTAAGTAAATTTATGCCGCACCCCCCTCTCTCTAACTCTCACTGCCATGAAGTTAAGGGATTTTAAACCGTTCGCGCTGAGGAGTGTGCGTAAGCACACGTCTCGAAGCGTCACAGAGTGCAAGGCTTCGAGACGGCCTAAAGTCCTCCTCAGCCCGAACGGTTTTGAGGTTGAGTCCTTAACTTAACGGCAGTGTCTCTAACTCTCTCCCCAAGGGGAGAGAGGATATATCGTCTTCGAACCTGAGGTATTGCTCCTTAAGTTGACGCCATTGATAGGTCACGTCCCCACCTCTTATCTAAGAAAAACCTTGATTACGCTGCGCTGTATCAAGGTTTCATTTAAATTCACTACTCAGGGATTTCTCTTTGCTATAGATTCCACTTTCAAGCCGCGGGAATTCGGGATGGGGGTGACCTATTACAGTCCAGCCTACCGTTCGAAATGAAGGGGAATTAAGCTAGCACAGTGAGTTGAAAGCGAATCTGGTGGCTATACAGATTAGATATTCCCAGATGCTGATCTGTTTGCTGATCCGGGCTCAAGCCTAAACGAGCTTTACCCAAAGTGATTGCTAAGGTCGGGCAATAAATCCAGATTTTGTGAGCGACCTGTATGCAACCACTCCACTCCTAGTTAATGGCGCCAAAGGCTGCAAATTGCAAAGCTGCAGGGAGCCATGGGAAATATTAATTTGAGTGAAATAGTGTAATCTCATCAGGGGAGTTTTACAAAATCCTTACTAGGCCTATACCTTTGCGCGAGTTCTTCGCACAAGCACAGCATAAAGATGCTGAAGGATATATTTACGAATGATACAGAGGATTTTCTCCTTCACTATCGTCATCTTCCTCCTCATCATCATTTGAATTATCTCGTGGTAGTGGCTCTGAGCTAGTTAAATCATGAACCCTTGTTTTGGTTGATTGGGTTAATGAGATGTCCTTTTCTGCATCATCATGATTGGGGTGCAAAGAGTGATGTTCCATATGAGGGGCTGTTTTAATCCAGACATGCGTCTGGGGTGGGGGTTGATCTGGTGTTGCCTTGATGGGGGGCTTTCTGTAGTGTGTATTGGGTATTGGCGTTGATGATAATATATTTTCCTGATATAGAGGCGAGCTTAACTCTAATGGGGCATCCACACTTTTTCTTAAATTGCTAAACAATTGGTTATAATTTTCACGCCCATCTCTTATTTTCAAACACTCATTCATAATGAGCCCACTTTAACTTGCTTATACCTGGTGCAAGTGCGTATTTATGCAATCCTTCAGGGAGCTCCATTCTTTTAAGATTGGCCACTGCATCAGCCATTTGTTGCATATCTGCTTTAATAGCACTTAGAGAGTACTTATCTAAATCAGCATGACCTAAATGCAATTTAAGTCTGTCCTTGGCTGCATTATACAGGCTTACTTCCTTATAAATATTTTCCAAAGACTCTTCGATTACTTGTTTTGGGGACTTCTTAGGCATCTCAACTACTCAATTTAATCTATAACAATATAAATTATAGGAAACTTTTAAGGCATCATGCGGGAATTCCTGCAGTCTAACTCTGAGAGTTCCACACAAAAAATAGAGATAAGAGCTGATTTATCCTAATTTAAAAAAGAATGCCTACGTACCGCGCTTTATGCGCGGTACGTAGGTGGAAAAATTTTGTGAGGATCTCTCGGGGTTTAACTGCAGAGGTTCGGATATTTAGATACTACAACCGATCCATAGCAATTGCTCCAACGTTGACGATCGGATAGACCGCGGAGACTACGATATTCAAGAATTTCTGCAGATCTGCTGTAGGAGCATTAGACACATACAATACATCGCGGTTATTAACCATAAATTGCTGTGAAGTGAAAAAGCTGCTCGGATCTTTTAAATTCATTTGATAGACAACAGGGATAAGATGTAGTTTGTTGCGCTTTGCTTTATCACTTAAAACGCCAGCCTCTTCAAGACGGAATATAAAAATAGCTTGAGCATCTGCACGATTGTCCTGTAATCCGCCGGCTCGCGCTAATGCTTGTGCTAGGGAAATACCTTGGGCTTCAAAATTGATCTCCTCATTTTTCCCTGCAGCACCCAGGACAGTAAAGCTGTTAGGTCGATATAAGGCTGTAACTATGTCTCCCGATTGTAGTTCTATATTTTGCTTGGGGTCTTGGATAATAGTTGATAAGGGTAGGGCATTGACCTTATTACCTCGAGTGATTTGTAGAGTCATTTTGCTCACTTCCTGCCGTACCCCTCCCGCGGCTGCCAAGGCATCTAATAAACGCTCTCTATGAGGAGTCAATGGGACTCGGCGACTGGAGGCAACCTCTCCAACAACAGTAACATCAGAAGAGTTATTTGTGATAACTCTCACTAATACTTGGGGTTTGTGGGCTTTATCTCTAAGTTTTGCGACTATACCGGATTCAATTTGAGAGGGGGTTCGCCCTGATGCATGTATATTTCCGGCAAAGGGAATATTAATGGTGCCCTCAGAATTTACCATTTGCTGTGGGAAAACGGTCACCTGTGTTGTAGAGGGGCCGGCATGTAAGTTAATGACCGAACTGCTAAAGAGCATTGCGGGTGGTGCTTCCCATACAGAAACCTCAATAATATCTCCCGCACCTATCCTGTCCTGTGTGCGATGTGAATGAGGGAACACCTCGGAAAAGAGTTTTTTTCGCTGATGTGCTAGTAAATGTTGTGCGATCTCGCTTGTAACTTGTACGACCTGAATTCCTTGAATAGGTAGCTTTTTAACTTGTTCTTTACTTGGTCCCGATGATGGAATGGCGCAGCCAGTTAATAGGTTTATTAGGCAAAATAAGAAAAATATTTTTATCAGATAATGCAATGCAGCGCTCTCCCTTAAAGAAAAAATCATCTCACAGATTTTCATTATAAAATGCATAGGCCTCAGAGACACTAGGCTGCTCATAAAGTGCTCCATTAAGCAGGACACAAGCTTGAGTGCAGTAGGTTTGAATTTGATCTGGATGATGCGAAACAATTACAAAGGCTCTATCCTTGCGTTTTTCAAATAATTCATAATGGCATTTTTCGTGAAAACGCGAATCGCCTACAGCAATAACCTCATCAATCAGATAGCAGTCAAATTCAATGGCCATGGAAATAGCAAAAGCTAAACGCGCCTGCATGCCTGAAGAGTAATTCTTGACTGGTTCGTCAAAAAAAGTTCCCAACTCAGTAAAATCCTGGACAAAATCAATTTTATCGGCAAATTCTAGGCCGTAAATCCGGCAAATAAAGCGCAAATTATCAGCCCCAGTCAATGAGCCTTGAAATCCGCCACCAAAGGCAAGAGGCCAGGATACGGTCATTTCTCGTTTTATTTGCCCGGCAGAGGGTTGCTCAGCTCCTGAGATGAGTCGTATTAACGTCGATTTTCCAGCGCCATTCCGCCCTAAAATACCCAGTTTATCGCCTGGATTTATTTTCAGGTTTATTTCTTTAAAAACCGTTCTCATGCCCAAACGGGTAGCGTATTTTTTTTCAACATTTTCAAATTGAATCATTGCAACACCATAGTCTTGGAGATCTTTTTAATTTGCAATAAACCCAATAATAACAAACAGAAGTTGCAAGTTAGCATGTACAACACATCATAATGAGCATGCACCACAGAACCAAAATAACCCTCACGAATGATCTCAGTTCCGTGTGCCATTGGCATTAACAAGATCCATTTTTGAGCGGAAGTAGGCACCCAATCAATCATAAAAGCGGCCCCTGTTAATGGAAACAATAGATAAGATAAGGGATGCCAGATAATCATTGCTAATTCTGATTGGGCTGCTATAGCCCCGATAAATATGCCTAATCCCGTACTAAATAAGAGTAGTAATCCCCATCCCAGAATTACTTCCAGAATATTTTCTGGGCAATGACTCCAGCCGATATATATGAAAATAAAACTAAGGCTAAGAAATGATCCGGTAACCCCAGCTGCTTCCAGTAAGATTCGGCTTAGGAATAAATCAATAAGCCTTACATTACTATGAAACATTAAGGCACGATTGGCTTCTATTATCGAACTGCAGCGTCCGGGAATATTCCGCCAAAGTAGTACAGAAGAATAGCCCGTCAGTGCAAAAGCAGAAATTGATAGGCCTGTGTGTTGATGTGCGCCTGATAAAGTCCACAAGATTGTTACGCCTACGGTGAATAGCATTGGTTCGATAAAAAGCCATAGAAAGCCGATATTATGTCGCCCATATCGAGTAATAACTTCCCGGAGAACTAAGGCTCCTATAACCCGTTTTTGAATAGCAAAAGCATTTTTTAATGATTGGTTAATCAACTTCTATGTCCTCTCTTCAGTTCAAAAACAATTCTCTAAAAGAGTTGCTCGCTCAAATTCAATACTTTCATTTTTCGATGAATCTAGATGAATATATTGTGGAGCCTCTGGTACCGTTGAGCTATAAAAGTGATTCTCGCTTTGATGAAATCCCATATTTTTAAAATAGGCGTGGCAGGTTAAATTTTTGCCGCTATCTTCAATGGTTGCTGTTACCTGCCCATAGTTCTTAAGGATTAACAAAGTAACCAGACGTCCCATCGCATATTCGACTCCGAGGCCAAATACTCGGCAGGACAATACAACTTGTAAGATTTTATTTTCTTGCACAATAGCAACCGCGATTAAGCCGCTATCCATTGTTTTATCCTTAAGAAAGGCCGAGACGAAAAAACCACCCTGGTCAAATAGTTCCGCTACCTCTCTAAGATCCCAACGGCGACCTGTCGTATTAAATTGGTTCGTTTTATTTAATAACTCAAAAGCCCGCTGAAAATGGTGGTGCTCGATACTCTGAAGCAAAACATGGTGCTGTGTTAAACACAAAGACGCTAGCCAGTCTTCATGCGAGGACTGTTCTCGATGAAGATTTCTTTCTATTAGCGCTTGAATTGAAGCGGTCCTGTTTGCAGACTCACTACTAATTGAGGCAACCTGGGTTGAAACAGAGGTCAGTATTTGGCGCCGCCAATCATAGTGTTCTTTTGAGAGCGTTCTAATTTCAGGAAAAAGGTGTTTAACCTCATCAATTTCTCTGGGATTATCATCGATAAAAAGCGCATTAGCAGGAAGAATATTCACTTCTTTGAGTATCTCAGCAATATTCTTAGATTTGGGTTCAAAATTGATCTTTAGAGAAACAAAGGCGTCGAGCGAAATACGATCACCTAGGAGTTTATTAAAGCGTATCTTCGTTTCTTCTTCAGAGTTTTTACTCGCAATGGCTAATAGGCCGCCACGTGCTTTAAATATCAGAAGTGCCTCGATATAACCGAGAGGCCATCCTTCAAGGCGCTGCCAATCGGGCATTGCATCATCCGCTGCTACACCACGCCATAAAGTATCATCAAGGTCAGTAATAATAATCTTGATAGGGTTTGTCTGTTTTATAATTTTTAAGCTATCGATTATTCGATGAGCCACAGTATAAAATACCGTTTTTGATGGTGAAATAGATTGATAGAGTTGCGAGACAAGGGTCGATTGTTGTAGGCGTTTGTTATCATAGTCTACGCCATAATCTCCCACGTAGCTGGCATGTCCTATATATAAGACGCTGTCATCTTGTACAGAATATTTGCCATAGCCATTTAGAATTTCATTAATATCAAGATAATAAGCGTTAGAGATTGCTGAAACAGCCTGGCTCATTGCTTCATTCAATTTCATAACAAAAAAGGAAGGATTTCTTAAATGAAACCTAGGGAAAAGATATCCCATATGGTTAGAGGTTGGCTCTAAAAACGAGAGGAAAAGAACCTTTACTTTTTTCGAGCAACTTGCAAACAAGGCGACCTTTGAATCGAGTAGCTCTTTACAGCTGTCAAAATAGCCTTGTAATTCATCCTCTGAGTGTAACTGAGCCCACAATAGCTCCTTGCCGATGGTTGTATCCGCTACAGAATTCGCGCCTAAAATATGTCTAAGGGTTAAAGACACCACGACGGCATCATAATTTTCAAGGTCAACCTCAGGTAGCAAATCTATTTGACTAGAACCCCATAAGATGTTGTCCACTTTACAGTTTTCAGGAAAATAATCGACGAAACCAGAGATTCCACAGGTACCCAGCAATAATATTTTGGCATTGAGCGTTTCCTGATCGAGAGATTCAGCTTGGGTGGTAGGCAATCTGGCGGTTTGGTAATTATAGGGCGGTTCAACATTAGCTATTTTCCCCCGCCTAACATTGTCAATATGTTCTTGAGAATTAACAAAAGAGCGAAGTAAGTGGGGAATCTCAGCTTCTGACTTTATAGCTTCCATATGTGCTTTTAACCCAGCTTCATCAGCGTCTCTGCCTAGAATACTTTGGTAAGCAATTTTGACCCATTTTTCTGCAAAGTCTGCGGCATCATCTTCAGGCAGAGACATTATGCAGTTCCTTTTTATTCGAGATTTGATCTACTGGTGTCACTGAAGCTTGCACGGGGAAATTCATCCCGGCTAAACTGCCTTCCTTCACACACTGTATAAATGCTTCCCACTTAGGAAGAATTTTATCTGGTTGGTAGCGTGCGGAAACTTCCTGTCCACGTTGACGTAACTCAGCCTGTCTCTTAGAGGCGTCTTGTTGATAAAGTACCTTCTTTAAGGCATTGACTAGACTTTGCGTTGAGTAGGTATCAAAAAACTCAGCAGCATCATCATAGACCTCACGATGTACCGGAATATCAGAGGCAATAGTAATACCGCCACAACGCATGGATTCTACACCAGAAAAATCAAAGCCTTCAGCCAAACTGGGGCAGACTGTTGCTGCAGCATGCCGATACAGTACCCGCAAACTAGCTGCAGGGACAGAGCTCAGCATGAATAAACACCCTTGCTCTAGCCAAGGTTGAAATGCTCTTACTATCGGCGTGTAATCCCAGCCTAATCCTCCAACGATAACTAATTTTAAACTGGGGTCAGCTTCTGCTCGCAATATTTCCCATGCAGCTAGCAAACGCTGATGGTTCTTTCTTGGTTCAATAGTGGAAACGACAAGAAGATAATTCAATTTTGGATCGCTAGTTACTGAATTATAAAAACGTTCCTTCTCTTTTAGAGAAAAAAAGGGGAGGGAGAGATCAATGTTTTTGTTTTTATCGCCTTCATGCAAATGGCGTCTGATAATGCTACCTACTCGCTCTGATGAGGAATCTTCAAGGAAATAATGACTTGAAATTATATTATGTATGGTTACGGCTCTCTCTCTAGCTTCTGGAAACAATTTAATTAACTCTTGTCTTGTCGCTTCCGATACGCAAGCAAACCAGCCGCCAGACTTCACATTAGACATTAGGGCATAAAAATGGGTTGCCTGATGAAATGATTTATCGGGAATGGTGTGTGGCATAAGAATAGGCAGCGCATCATGATAACGAACAATAAGCGCTGTGCTTTTATGAACTCTTCCAGGATAGGGTGTTTGGCTAATAAAAATATCAAAGCCTCTGGTATTTAAAAGAGGATAATTAGGTCTGTCTTTTAACCCTAAAGATCGCAGGCCAGAATTATGGAAGATCTGCCAGGGAACAGTGCAGACTTTATAATTAAGGGATGCCACAGCGGCGAATTCGGATGCGGGTAAGGTTTTTGCGAAAAGAGTGCGCCAGGTAAAATCCTGAAAATGCTGGGAATCAAAATGAGATAGTTTAAACTCGGTCCCACATTTAATTTTCCAGTAGGTCAAGATGCCGATAAATTTTTTTTCGAACCAGCTTAAAACTTGATCTAAGTAGGTCTGATAAGGTTTTTCTGATAAGGAAACAATGACGCGAGAGTAACGATTTAACAGCCGTGCTTGAGGATAATCTCGCCAGAACAATTTTGAACGGGGGGTAGTGCCTTTGGCTAAGATCTGATGTGAGGTTTGTATTAGCCCCTCAATCTCAACCGATTCTATTTTGTTTAGCCCTGACATTAATAGTCGGGCTTCTTGAGGAATTCCTGCGTAGCCATCGAAAGCTGGTCTCATTTCAACTAAGATTTTTGTTTTTAATTTTTGATCATTCATAGGTGGCTAAATCCGTAACACACTTTATGACAAGCCACTATACATCAATTGTTTCTAAATGAAATCATTGTAATTAACAATAATTCTGTTTAACATCAAATTTTCTATCTATATGATTCTCTAGTGGAAAATATCATTAAAAAATTTGTTTTTTTAAGATCGCAAACCGCCTCCCTTTCCAAGTCGAAATATCAGGAAATTGCTGTAAAAGGAATGAGAAGATGTTTGCAGTATTTTCTCGCGATGGATCGACTTTTTTTGTTTTCTGTAGTTATCCCTGTCTTTGCCTCTCTAGTTTATTTTGGTCTTATCGCTTCTGACGTCTATGTTGTTGAATCACAGTTTGTGATTCGGAGTCCTGAAAACAAATCAATGAGCGGATTGGGCATGTTTCTCAGTCACTCTGGGTTTGGTCGTTCTCAAGACGATAACTTTGTTATTCAAAACTATATTCTTTCTACTGATGCGCTCAGTTTTTTGGAGAAACAGTATCAAATTGGACAACACTATGGTGCCAAGTCGGTAGATCGCTTAAAGCGCTTTGGGGGAGTGACTTGGGATACTAGCTTTGAATCTTTATTAGACTATTATAAAAAACATGTCACGGTAACCACTGACAATTCGTCGTCGATTTCTACATTGACAGTTCGTGCATTTAGCCCCGAAAAAGCCTATGAAATTAATAAAGCATTGCTTAAAAAAAGTGAGGCTTTAGTCAATCACATCAATGAGCGGGCCCGACAGGACATATTGCATTTTGCCTCGGCAGAGGTTAGCAATGCTGAGCAAAAGGCAAAAAAAACGGCATTGGCTTTATTAGAGTATCGTCAAAAAAAGAAGGTCTTTGATCCTATTAAACAAACGGCATTTGAGATACAACGGGTCGCTAAATTCAAAGATGAGCTGATTGTTAGAAAGGAGCAATTGCGGCAAATGGAAGCAATTACCTCTAAAAATCCTCAACTACCTGCTCTAAGGCAACAGGTTGCCTCTTTAGAAAATAATCTTGCTCTGCAGACAGAGCAAGTCGTCGGTAAGCATGGTTCTTTATCGAATAAGGCTTTAGGTTATGAGTACCTGAAATTAGAGAATATCTTTGCGCACAAGCAATTAACAGCTGCCTTGTCTTCACTGGAACAGGCTAGGATTGAAGCAGCACGTCAGCAGGTCTATCTTGAGCGAATTGAAAACCCGATAAAGCCGGCCAGTGCTATTGAGCCTCGCCGTATTTGGTCTATATGCACCACTTTATTACTTAGCCTGGTTATTTGGGGTGTTCTTTCGATGTTGATTGCTGGGGTAAAAGAGCATCAACAGTAGGGCGGATGATAAGTGCTTCGCTGCATCCAGGCTACATTCAATCTATTTAGTAATAGGTCAGCCCTATCACCCTAATGCAACGTCATCCAGAGCGCAGCGAAGGATCTCCGGGATTAACACTGTGCCACATTCAGGAGATCCTTCGCTGCGCTCTGGATGACGTAGCGCTGAGACAAGGAGGGACTCGACCTATTACTCTATTTAACAATGCCTTGCTAGACCTTCAGTAAATTTAATATCTCTTTTACTGCTTGTTCTACTGTATCTGTATGTTTAATCAGCATAGCCGGATTTTCAGGGGGCTCATAGGGACTATCTATACCCGACATATTCGGAAGCAGGCCTGCACGTGCTTTTTTATACAGTCCTTTTACATCTCGTGCTTCACAAATCTCTAAAGAGGCGCTGACATAGATTTCCAGACAGCTTTCAGTACCAATTAACTCCTGAGCCATCGCCCTTTCATGACGAAAAGGTGAGATAAGGGTGACCAGCACGATCAATCCACTATCTATCATTAATTTTGCAACTTCAGCAATGCGACGAATATTCTCAACTCTATCGGCAATTGTAAAACCAAGGTCTTTGTTTAAACCCAGGCGAATATTATCCGCATCTAGTAAGTAAGTACGTTTCCCCAACGCATAGAGTTCTATCTCAAGCGCATTAGCAATAGTCGATTTCCCCGAACCTGAAAGCCCTGTAAACCAAAGGACTTTACCCTTATGCCCATTTAGTTTTTCTCTGTGCTCACGGGTAATTGTTAAAGGCTGCTTATGAATATTTTGTGCGCGGCGCAAGCTATGATGGATAATTCCCGCAGCCACTGTTGTGTGGGTAAAACGATCGACCAAAATAAAGCTACCAAGTGGTTTAGAACGGTTATAGCTATCAATAACAATAGGTTTATTGGTGCTAAGCTGACAGACCGCTATATCATTGACAGCCATTTGCTTGCTAGCTTCATGCGCTAAGGTATTAACATTAATACGATATTTTAAAACAGTGATAGTGGCTGTTGTCCATTGACAAGCAAGCTTTAACTCATAACTTCGACTCACTAGTCCAGGTTCTTCATGCATCCAGATAATTGTTGCTTCAAACAGATCAGTGTTCTCAAGTGGTTTTTGGGCTAAAGAAAGAACATCGCCGCGGGAGGCATCAATCTCCTTATCTAAGGTTAGCGTAATTGCCTGGCCTTGATGAGCTATAGCTAAATCACCATCCATAGTGACGATATTGGCAATGTTTGCGGTTTGTCCAGATTTTGTCACGCGAATTTCATCGCCAATGCGGACAAGACCTTCAGCAACAGTGCCTGAAAAACCACGGAAAGCGGAGTTAGGGCGATTAACCCATTGAATGGGAAAAACAAAGGGTTGTGCTTCAGAAAATGGTGAGGTATTAAACTCTATGGTATTGAGATAGTGCATTAATGTTGGGCCCTTATACCAAGGTGTCAGATTGGATAGTTCGCTGACGTTATCCCCTTTTAATGCTGAAAGTGGTATCGCTGTGATGGAAGAAAAGTTTAATGCCGCGGCAAATTCAGTAAATAATGATTTTACCTTGGTATAAACAGATTCATCATAGTCAACCAAATCCATCTTGTTGATCGCTAAAACAATATGACGAATGCCCATTAAGGAACAGAGATAGGTATGACGGCAGGTTTGTACTGTTAACGCCTTCGATGCATCAATTAATACAACGGCGATATCTGCAGTAGATGCTGCGGTTACCATATTACGTGTATATTGTTCATGCCCTGGCGTATCTGCCAGGATAAATTTTCGCTGAGGACTGGCAAAAAAACGATGTGCGACATCAATCGTGATGCCTTGTTCTCTTTCGGCAGTCAAGCCATCAACTAACAAAGCAAAATCAAGCTCCCCGTTTTGGGTGCCGAAACGTTGTGAGTCACGGCTAAGGGCGGTAATTTGGTCATCAAATAACTGTTGAGACTCCCATAGCAAGCGACCAATTAAAGTACTTTTACCGTCATCGACACTGCCACAGGTAATAAATCGTAGTAAATCGCTACTCTGTTGTTCGTTTGCCAAAGTAGTTTTGTTTTCTAAAGTGATCTCTTGTTCCATTAGAAATAGCCTTCTTGCTTTTTTTGCTCCATGGACGCTGAGCTATCTAGATCAATCATACGTCCTTGGCGTTCTGAATATCGTGTGTTCATCAGTTCGTTAATAATCTCAGATAAGGATGTGGCTGTAGAATCAATTGCTCCTGTTAAGGGATAACAGCCTAAGGTTCTAAAGCGCACACAACGATTTTGAATTTCTTCACCTTCTAATAGTTTCATTCGTTCATCATCAACCATTAATAGGGTATTGTCCCTCAGGACAACAGGACGCTCTTTGGCAAAATACAAGGGAACTACAGGAATCTGCTCTTGTTGGATATATTGCCAGATATCCAATTCAGTCCAATTAGATAAAGGAAAAACCCGAATGCTCTCGCCGGGTAATTTACGGGTATTGAAAAGATTCCAAGGTTCAGGTCGTTGATTTTTAGGATCCCAACGATGGGTCTTGCTACGAAATGAGAAAATACGTTCTTTAGCACGCGATTTTTCCTCATCACGCCTTGCACCGCCAAAGACAAGATCAAATTTATAGTGATCCAGTGCCTGCTTTAATCCTTCAGTCTTTGTTATAGCTGTATGTAAGGCTGAACCATGATCAAAGGGATTAATATTCTTGGCAATAGCTTCTGGATTAGTATAAACCAGCAATTTCATACCACAGATCTGCGCCATCTGATCACGGAAGCGATACATCTCTTGGAATTTCCAACGGGTGTCTACATGCAATAATGGAAAGGGTGGGGTGGCAGGGTAAAAGGCTTTCCGTGCCAAATGTAGCATCACTGAACTGTCCTTGCCAATGGAATACAACATGGCTGGGTTTTCCGCCTCAGCTATCGCTTCACGAATAATATAGATACTTTCTGCTTCTAATTGGTTAAGGTGCGACATGGCCCTTTGTTGCGAACTAATTGTCATATCCGCGTTTATCCCTCACAAATATCGTTTGTCTTATCCAGGAGTCGTTATTAAATAACTCGTACAAAGATGGATTATCTTATAAGCCAAAATAGTCAAAACAGACGCAGCAGGCAGAGTAAGTACCCAAGACATAAAAATATTACGAATAACGATTAAATTTAAAGCGCCAATACCACGTGCTAAGCCAACACCAAGAACAGCACCTACCAGTGTTTGAGTCGCTGAAACAGGAATACCTGTGCTTGTTGCGACAACGACCGTTGTAGCGGCTGCCAGTGTCGCTGCGAAAGCACGGCTGGGGGTTAATGCAGTTATTGAACTGCCCACGGTTTCAATAACTTTTCGGCCATACATCAGAAAACCAGTAATAACACCTACGCAGCCAAGTAAGATAATCCAGGAGGGATAATTATCGGCTCCAATAGGTTGATTGGCATGGATTACCAGACTGTGCATGATTGTTAATGGACCGACAGCCAAAGCCACATCATTTGAGCCGTGGGCAAAAACCATGGCGCAGGCTGTCAACGCCATAAGTACGGCAAAATATTTTTCAACCTGAATAAAGCGCTCTCTTCTTCGGATTTTTGGCATTTCTGGAATGCGTTTGATAAAGGTCATTCCAGTTATGGTAATAAAAATGCTGGTTGCCAAGGTTACAGCTAAATCCTGCTTGAGGTTTAGATGAATATTAAAATGTTTCAATCCTTTGAAGACAGTAATGAAAGATAAGACTGTCCCTACTAAAAAGAGATAAATAGGGATATAGAGTTTGGCTTTTTCTAGCGGATTGCTTTTGATAAAAATTGTTTGCTGAATACTCACAAACAGGGCATAGCTTGTGATCCCTGCAATAAATGGTGAGGTAACCCAGCCTATAGCGATGTGAGATACTTGATTCCAATGAATAGCATTGGTGCCTAACACCACAGAGCCGAAGCCAACCATTGAGCCAACCAAGGCATTGGTAATGGAAACAGGGACACCCATGTAGCTCGCTAAATTCATCCATATAGTACAAGCAGCTAAAACACTAAGCATGCCTTCCATTAGCACTAAAGGCTGATTGGACAATTGACTGGAGTCGATAATGCCATCACGCATGGTCTCGGTCACACCACTTCCGCCAAGAAAGGCGCCGGCGAACTCAAAAATAATGGCAATCAACATGGCTTGTCGCACGGTAATTGCTTTTGAGCCCATAGTGGTACTCATGACATTCGCGAGATCGTTAGCACCAACGCCCCAGGTCATGAAGAAACAAAACGCTACAGCAATAAAAAGCAAAATAAGTGAATAATCCATGGGAATCTTTTACCTGGCAATGAGAATTTGCAGCCGACCACCTACAGTTTGGGCATGGTCAGCCAAGTCGCCAATCCATTGAACCAATTTATAGAGGAAGACTACTTCGATAGCAGGCAAATCCTTTTCCAGCTCAAAAATACGGTGCCTGATGTCAGATAGCTTTTCATCACTATCATGCTCAATTCCATCAAGAGTCACGATCATTTCTTCAACAATTTTCACTTCATTACCACGAAAACCGCTTTCAAGCAGTTCATCAAGCTCATTAATTGCTTTACAAGCCTGTTTAGATGCATCTAGAGAGCAATTAAGAAAAGGCATGAATGAGGTGGCAAGTGCTTGGGGAAGGATCATTTTCCGGCTAACAATCAGGCCGGCAATATCCTCCGCTTTATTCGCGATACGATCTTGTGCGCTCAATAATTCAAGCAAATCGGTTCGTGATACTGGAAGAAATAGGCCAGTTGGTAAATGCAAGCGCAGATCACGCTTGATTAGGTCAGCTTCAGTCTCAATGGAAGAGATTTTATCTTTTATACTGGTGGCAGTTTGCCAGTCTTGTATGAGGACAGCTTCAAAAAAGGGGTACAACTGTTTGGCACAATGATGTACTTTACGCATGTGTTGTTCAATGGGCCTAATTGGTGAGGGCCCAAACATGTTAAATATGCTACCCATCGTCATACATATCTTCGAGAAAGATTCGGGCGATTATAACTAAACTTTGTTCAGAACAAAACAACATAATGAATTTAGTTATCTCTGCTACACTTGAACATAAACAAGCAAGGGAGTGTGCTTAGATGAAAAAATGGTTTATAGCAATTTTATTTTTAGCGGCAAATGTGTTTGCCGATTCTGCCATGATAACCAAGGTTATTACTCTTAATTATCAAACAGCTGATCATATTATCCAGTTAGTACAACCTTTATTGGGCGAGGGTGAACAAATCAGTGGCTCAGGACAGACCTTGATAGTTAAGGTTACGCCGGAAACACTGACCCAGCTTCGTGATGTATTACACAAATTAGATCAGCCGCCAGTGACCTTTCAAATCAGTGTTTATCAAGGTGATCCCGATTGGTTAAACAATCAGAATGATAATACGATCGTTATTACTACGCCCTCACACTCTGATCAACTGCAACGTCAGTCTATTACGGTAATGAATGGCGAGTCTGCTTTTGTCAGTACAGGCCAGGATCAGCCTGTTTTGAGCTCGGCGGGAATTGGTTTTTGGACGGGCGTTAGTTATGACCGGCGTTTGGTGCAAAATGGCTTATTGGTTCAGCCTACCTTGCAAGGGAATCAGGTTAAGTTGAAAGTTCGTCGCATTCGCGAGCAGGCAAATCCTGTGGTTAATCAACAATTTGACCAACAACAGGTTGATACAACCGTTATGGTTCCTCTGAATAAATGGGTGTCTTTGGCGAGTCCTCAAGGAAGCCAGCCTGTCGATTCTTCTACCCAGATTATCCGTGCAGGTAACCAATTTACCCAAAACTCTACCCTATATATTAAGGTTAACTTGGTTCAGCAAGGGACAAGCAATACGGATAATTGGTAAGAGGTTTAGAAAGATGAGAAGAGTTCGATCTACCAAACAAAAGATAAGGGACGCTAATAACTCATTGCTAGGGTTTACTAATCCTGATGAGTTTTTTGATTTTATTGACCGCTACTACCAGGCAAATCTTGCAAAATTGACAGCCGGAATGAGTCCAGCAGCTTTTGGTACAGCTTATTATTCCTGGCTCTCGCAATTGTTAATTAGTCCTGGACGCTTGTTAGAGCTCGCTTTTTACCCATTAATTTATTCTGGAGAATGCAAAAATAAAATCTATTGTGAAGAGCGAGGTGGTAAAGGTACTGATGTGCGTTTTAAAACGGAAGATTGGCAATATTTTCCCTGGCGTTTATGGGCTGAAAATTTTCTCATGTGTGAAGATTGGTGGTCGCGCGCAACGACCAGATTACCGGGCTTACCCAAACCAGTTGGGCGTATCGTGTCTTTTCTAACAAGACAGATGTTGGATGCTTTATCGCCCTCTAATTTTGTTTTAACAAATCCTGACTTATTTCATGAAACTATTCGGGACAATGGTCTGAATTTGGTTCATGGTACAAAACTGGCAGTTAGCGATATGCTTGAGAAACTGATAGGGATACCGCCAGCCGGTGTAGAAAATTTTATTCCTGGTGAACATGTGGCGATTACACCTGGAAAGGTTGTTTATTCCAATCATTTGATTGAATTAATCCAATATGAACCGCAAACAAAGACTGTTGTTAAAGAGCCTCTTTTATTATTGCCGGCCTGGATTATGAAGTACTACATTTTGGATCTCTCCCCTGAAAACTCCATGGTGAAATGGTTAGTCCAGCATGGACATACTGTGTTCATTGTTTCTTGGCGCAATCCTGGTGCGGAGGATCGGAATCTTGGCATGGATGATTATTATCGCTTAGGGGCAATGGCTGCAATTGACGCGGTATCTGCTATTTTTCCTCGTCGAAAAATAAATTTAATGGGGTATTGTTTAGGGGGCACCTTGGCAATGCTTACCGCAGCGGCTATGGCAAGAAATGGCGATAAGCGACTTAATAGTATCTCGCTAATCGCAGCTCAGGCCGATTTCACCGATGCTGGCGAGTTAATGGTATTTGCTACTCAAAGCGAGATTGCTTTTCTCAAGAGTATGATGTGGGAGCAGGGCTATCTGGATACTAAGCAGATGGCAGGCTCTTTCCAGATGTTGCGTTCCTATGATTTGATTTGGTCGAAGATGATTCACGATTATATGAATGGTACGCAAAGAGGGATGATCGATTTGCTCGCATGGAATGCGGATTCAACACGCATGCCCTATAAAATGCATAGCGAGTATTTGGAAAGACTATTCTTAAATGATGATTTTGCTGAGGGTCGCTATAAGGTTGAAGGAAAGCCAGTAGCACCTAAAAACATAAGAATTCCTGTTTTTGTCGTTAGTGCGGACAATGATCACGTTGCGCCTTGGCAGTCAGTCTATAAAATCCATCTAATGATCGATAGCGAAAGGATGACCTTTGTTTTAGCTAATGGTGGGCATAATGCCGGAATTATAAGCCAACCAGGAAAGAAAGGTCGTTTTTATCGTATCTATGAGCGCCGAAAAGAAGACCCTTACTTAGACGCAGAGGACTGGTTAGGTATCGCAGAGGTTAAAAAAGGTTCATGGTGGGATGCTTGGAATAAATGGCTGATACAGCAATCCTCTGAGAAAAGACTGGCAGCCCGTGCTCTAAAGCGCAACTTAGCTGCTGCACCGGGGACTTATGTACTACAGAAATAGGCGCCCCGAGCATAGGTAAGCGTTCACTTCCTCTTAACCCGCACTCAAATCCATACTTTCACCAAGATTCAAACATTCCCCCAGAACGGATGCGAGCATTGTTCAAATAGAAAAAACTTTCATTCATTTCCCAATTTTGTCCTGTACAAAGTCAATAATTACTTTATCCTTTCCTACCTAAGGTTTTTAGCAAGATTAAAATAATTCCTTGAGGACAAATAATGCAAATAGCTAGTATTAAGGGGCGTGAAATTCTTGATTCACGCGGTAATCCTACAGTTGAAGCCGATGTTATTTTGGCGAATGGTGAAATAGGTCGGGCCAGTGTGCCTTCTGGAGCTTCTACGGGTAGTCGAGAAGCTTGTGAACTTCGTGATGGCGATAAGGCTCGCTATGCGGGACGAGGAGTGCTGAAGGCTGTTGAGCATATCAATCATGACATCAATCAGGCGCTGAAAGGCTCTTCTGTGGACGAGCAAGAGCAGATTGATTCTCGGCTTTGTGCTTTGGATGGTTATGATAACAAAGAGCGTTTAGGCGCAAATGCGATTCTTGCTGTTTCTCTTGCCTGTGCGCGTGCCCACGCTAATGCGGTCAAACAACCCTTATATCTGACACTGAATCAAGGTGAGCAGATGTCTATGCCAGTCCCTATGATGAATGTTCTCAATGGCGGCGCGCATGCGGATAATAATGTCGATATTCAGGAATTTATGTTAATGCCTGTTGGCGCCCCTGATTTTGCTACTGCCTTGCAAATGGGAGCAGAAACCTTTCATGTATTGAGAACAGTTCTGAAAAAACAGGGATTGAATACAGCCGTGGGTGACGAGGGTGGTTTTGCGCCAAATCTTAAATCGAACCGTCAGGCCTTAGATGTGTTAACCCAGGCCGTAGAGTTGGCTGGGTATAAACTAGGACAAGACATGGTTTTCGCCTTGGACGTGGCTGCATCAGAGCTTTTTCATGATGGTTTTTATCATCTCGCCTCTGAGAATAAGAAATTGAGCAGCTCAGAAATTATTAGTTATTATGGCGAATTAATGGCTAATTACCCGATTGTTAGTATTGAAGATGGTTTGGATGAACACGATTGGCAAGGTTGGCAGGAGTTGACTGCTCGTTTTGCTACAAAACTACAGTTAGTCGGAGATGATCTATTCGTGACTAACACACGTATTTTGCAAGAGGGAATCACCCAGAAAATGGCAAATGCTATTTTGATTAAGCTTAACCAAATTGGTACTCTGACGGAAACCAGGCAAGCTATCCGTTTAGCCCATGCTAACAATTATCGTTGCGTGATGTCGCATCGTTCTGGTGAAACAGAAGATTCCTTTATAGCCGACCTGGCTGTTGCAACAGGATGTGGCCAAATCAAAACAGGATCTTTATGTCGCACAGACAGAGTCGCAAAATATAATCAATTGCTGCGTATTAATGAGTTAGCACCGCTACCTTATGCAGGGCGTTCGGTATTAATCTGAAAACCTTGCTCGCCATTGCGAGGAGCGAGTGACGAAGCAATCCAGAGTTCGGAGCTCTGATCCTTGGATTGCTTCACCCCGTTCGCAATGACGGCGGTTCTTTTTATTCATGCAACAATGCCTGTTTGCTATGACAGTACCTACATTTATATGTTTCATTGTTGTCAGAAGGACACTCTGGTGAAATCCATTGTGACCTGTATATAATAGAAAAAAATAAATTCCCTTTGGTTTATCATGCGATCAATCGTTTTCATTCTGTTATTAGCACTTGCCGGTTTGCAATATAAATTATGGCTTGGAGATGGTGGTATCTATCAATGGCGTAGCCTTGAAAAAAAAATAGCCACACAGGAAAGTGAAAATGACAAACTTATAACTCGTAATCTCGCTATTGATGCCGATATTGTTGAATTAAAAGGCGGCGATCAGGCCTTAGAAGAGCAAGCTCGCTATGAGTTGGGTATGGTTAAAAAAGATGAAGTTTATTATCAGTTTGTTGATTGAAAGGGCCTTATTCGATAACCATATAGGTTCTATATAAGTTGAGATAAGAATTATCCTTTTCTGTGGTTACTAATAGCTGGTTAATTTTTTGAATTAAATCTGGCTTGCTTGGTAAGGCCATAATAGCTATCCCTTGACCCAACAAGACTGGCTCACCCAAGATATCGAATTGGTCACCTCCGTTTTGCAGCCAGTAATGAGCTGTAGGCTTATGTATAAAAGCAGCAGCAATATCTTTATTACTTAATGCGCTAATTAAATCCTCCATGTCATTATACTCAGCAATTTTAATGCTAGTACTGTAATTTTGAACCAACCATTGATAGGTCACACTGCCATCTTCCTCACCTTTGATGACTCCAACAACTTTACCAGTCAGGTCTTTGGGTGATTTCAATTCTGAGCCTTTAAGCATTAAAAACTGTCCATGACCCATAAGATAAGGCAGACTGAAAATGTATTTTTGAAGTCGATCCTGTGAAATGGAAATCCCGCCGATGGCAAGATCGACTCTTCCTGAATCGAGCGCTGGAAATATCTCATGAAAATCCATAGGTATTATTTCACAGTCCTCATGCATTCGCTGACAAAGTAGCTGAATCAAGCTCATATCAAACCCTTCAGAGGTTGATATAACATAGGGTGGATAAAAATACTCAGTGCCAACTTTAAGCGTTGCATAAAGTGGGGTTGTCAGCATTGCTAAGCAGAGTAATAAAGGAAACAAGAGTTTTCTACGTTTCATAACAAATCCTTTCTTGTTATAAAAACCAGCGAGGTTTTGGCTTGTTTCTTTTAAGTGTAGCTGTTTCTGTGGGAATAGTATAAAAAACAACCAAAGCAATAGAGACAGGCTCTTTGGCTGATCTAATTACTAATATAGCTGTCTATGCCTGCCTGTTTTTCTTAGAAGATGCCCTATATTAAACAGCAATGAGCTCTGTAGGAAGCGCCTCTGGTGGCTGTTGCCAAAGACTTAATACATAACCTCCGCCGCCAGAGCCTGTTGGTTTGACTGCTAAGGCGCCGGAGTTCAACAACATTTGCATATGTTGTTGCAAGGTTTCACTAATTAGCCCCCATTGTTTGAAGCAATCTGCCGTTAGGTTAATTGCTTTAGCTAAATTGTTTAAGGATTCAGCTGTATTTTTCTCCAATGCGTCTGCAGACATTTTTACGCTATCACTCATTTTTTGATCAATGAACGCCGCTTTAGCCGGATCGTTTTGCCAAATCTCATTAACTTGATTAATACAGTGGGAAGTGATGCCAATTTGACCACAAGAGGATAGGAACCAATGCGGTTGCCAGCTTTGATGGACAGGCTTCATATTGCCTTGCTGAAATAAGATCCCGCTTTCAGCTGCGACACCAGCTATATCAAGACCTGAACTTTTACCATGAAATAAATTTTCCAAGTCTTTGGCAAAAGAAAAAATAGCATCCTCGGCTAAAAAATTCTGTGCAGCAAACCAGCGGGCAGTGGCTACACAAAGAGCAGCGGATGCGCCCATTCCCACTCCTATAGGAATATCACTATAGATATGAAAATGGCCATCGAGATTATTCAATGAGCGACCTAGTAATTGCTGGCCCTGCTCCAGAACGCTCCAAAATAATAAATGCATGTCTGTACCACTAGTGCCTACGTAATCAGCACTAAGTTCATTCCCAGACTTACGATAACTCAGAGTAAGTTTTTTTTCCTTTATAGGAAAAACAAGAGCACCATGTCCACGTAGGACAGCATGTTCGCCTGCTAATATCCATTTGCCATGGGTTGTTGTTTGAAAATCATAGGACATCGTAATTGCCAACTAAATAATCTCGTTTAAATTGAAGGGCCATATCAGCTTGGTCAGGGCGATAGAGAAGGTGAATGTTAGGTCCTGCGTCCATCGTTACAATCGGCCCATCGCCTTCGCGTTGCCATAGATCTTGTAAACTTCTTAGGGCCTCATCGCTTTTCTCAGTGATATAGTGAAAGGGTGGATTAGATGTACCAAAGAGGTTATGCATGTCATGGAATTCACGCCAGCAAATTTGATAAATACTACCCCAATCCTTCTCTCTGAACGCGCTAAGCAGGCTTTTAAGATTCTCATTGGCTCTTTCGAGTCGTGATTGGTAATTATGGGAGCTTTTAACTCGCTGATGCGCTTCACTCGATGGTACTTGCTTTTCGCTATGACTGATAACGATTACCTCATGATGCAATTGAGTATAAGGTAATTCAATGGCTTCAACCTTGTCATCATGCCAAAAAGCCCAGGGGGCGAAAAAAGAACGGCATGAGGAGCCGGAGCCTTTCATACTTAATAAGGCTTGCTGTTCTATCGAGGGCTGGGGTTGAGAACTCAGTTCAGAAATCGCTAGTACTGCGCATTTAGTCAGAGCAGCGAAGCTTGAAGCTGAGCTAGCCAGACCACTACTATGCGGAAAATTGTTTGTTGAGCGCACAATAAAATAGCCAGTGTACTTAAAGAACTCTTTTATACGCGCCAAATGCTGTAAAAAACGTTGCTGTCCTTGAGGGGATAAATTAAAAGGATCTGCGCCGGGTGTTTCAAGGGGCTCCCAAAAGTCTTTTTTAGCTGAGTGGCTTTCCAGGACAACAGAGCTTAGCAAGTCATTTAAGGTATAAGACAAGGAGGGGTTCGCTGGAATATTGCTTTCCGGTTCCTTTTTTCCCATGTATTTTATTAGGGCAATGTTAGCAGGTGCTTGAGCAAACCATTGCATAATTGAGATCTCCTGAGTTTGGTCTAAAGGTTTTTAGTAAGCATTCACGCCATATTCAAAGAAAGTCTGTATTTGGCGCATGTTGCGAGAAAAACCGCAAAAAAACCACTCACATAGATAGCTATGCTGCGCATTTTTTTGCGGTTTTTCTCGCAACATGCTCTCAAATCCATACTTTCACCAAGATTCAAACATACCCCCTGAACAGATATGGTTTTAATGCCCAGGGGCATCGTTCCAAAGAATTTTATGTAACTGCAATTGAAATCGTACTGGTAGTTTATCTTGCACAATCCAATCAGCAAGATGTGTTGGATTTAACTCATTCCAACTAGGAGAAAAAAGAATTTGTGTCCGGTCAGCTAAACCAAATTCAGCCATGATTTGCCTAGCCCAGTCATAGTCTTTGCGACTACATAATACGAATTTAATCTGATCACTTGGTTTTAAATAGTCTAAATTAGCAAATAAATTTTTTGTGCTTTCGCCAGAATCAGGTGTTTTTAAATCCATAACAATCATGACTCTTTTATCTACTTCGGAGATATCCCGTGCACCACTTGTTTCTAGCGATACCTTATATCCAGCATCACAAAGTTGTTCCATGAGTGTGAGACAGCCAGGTTGGGCTAAGGGCTCTCCGCCTGTAACACAGACATGCTGACAATCGTAGGAGGCTACTTGTTCAAGGACTCTAGCAATATCGACAATCTCTCCACCACTGAAGGCATAGGCAGTATCACAATATTGGCAACGCAGCGGGCAGCCAGTTAAGCGGACAAAAACCGTGGGTAAACCCACGGTGATCGATTCACCTTGAAGAGAATGAAAAATCTCGGTAATTCGCAGTTGATTACTAAATTGCTTCATGAGACGCCTAAAGACTCCAGTTTTATAGTTGCTAATTGAGCAGTAGGGGTATCTGGGTAGTTCTTTATGACCTGTTGTAAGCGAAATTTGGCTTCACTATCTTTACCTGAAGCAGCAAGTGCATAACCAATTTTAAGTGTAGATGCAGCAGCTTTGGACGAAGAGGGAAATTGTTTTAATACAATTTCAAAATGCTCGATCGCTTTAGGGTAGTTACTTTTAACCATATAAAGCTCTCCCAGCCAATATTGCGCATTCGCGGTGTAACCACCATGAGGATATTGGCTAATGAAAGCCTGCATGGCAGTTAATGCATCATCAAAGTGCTTATTTTTGACTAATTCATAGGCTGCAAGATAACTGATCTGCTCATCTGCCGGGTTGCCACGCGCCGTGTTTATAACACCAGAAGTAATTATTTTTTCTTCAGATGCTGATTGGTCTGGTTGGCTGGGAGTAGGAAGATTGACTTTGGGTGCAGCTGCTACTTCTTGCTGAGGTTGTTCTGCAGGTGCTAATTGTGCAGATTGTATAGATTTACTTGAACCATCACGCACACGTGCATCTAAATCTTTGTAGAAGGCTAACTGTTGCTGCTGGAGCATCTTTAAGTCATGGGCTTGAACTTCCAATTGGCCACGTAATTCTTGAATATCTTGTTGCAATCCTTGCAGCTTATTTACTAGTTCGGCGCTATCGCTGCTGGAACTATCGTGATTATCCCGCGCCAGTGCAACTTCATCATCACTATCTTCATTAAGCTGCGCTTTAGCAACAGGCTGCTCTATAGCGGCCTGCTGTTCATCGAGAATCGCGAAATTCTCACTGTCATCAACTACTGGTGCTTCAGCCAAAACCTGCAGTGGTAAACAGCAGGTTAGGCATAGGCTTAGTAGAAGTCGATGGTACTTAATCATCGGGTTGCCTCATAAGTTAACTCAACACGACGATTCATCTTGTGAGCTTCATCGTCATGACCAGTGTATAAAGGACGTTCTTTACCATAGCTGACTACACGGATTTGGTGTCTGCTAACGCCCCACATTTTTAGCAGGTCGGCTACAGTGTTAGCACGACGCTCACCTAGCGCAACGTTATATTCGCGGCTACCGCGCTCATCAGTATGGCCAGCAAGAAGAACTCGCGCACCTTCATGCGACTTCAAATAGTCTGCTTGAGCTTGGAGAGAGGGTCTGTATTTAGAGGCGAAAGAACTATCATCATAAGAGAACAGGTAACGTTGGTTATGTGGTGCTTTAGTTGTATAAGACTCGCCAGGTGCTTGGCCTGCAAATTGGGTAAAACCACCCAGACCGTGTGCTGTAGCGCCGCCTTCACCAAAACCATCGGCATGGCCGGGCACTTTTTTTGAACAGGCAGTGAGTAGCACAAGGCCCGCAACAACAAGTCCTAGCTTTATCGATTTGGCTTTCATCCTCTAATCTCCTTCTTTTTTCTTATGTTCTAATTGACTGAATGGCCGCAATGGCGGGTCATTGTACAATTGTTTTAGCAAATTAGCCACAATTCGCAAAGGTGCATTTTGAATAAAAAATGAACGTTCAATAAAGATAGGAACTTGCAGTTAGCGCTGTAGGAACTCGGCCTTGAGCAGGCCTGCATGCCTAATTACAAAAGTATCTTTTAGCCCATAGTGAAGATGATTTTAATAGACGGTTTTATGATAAATGACACTGAGAAAACTTGAGTCCCCGCGGTTAGACCGCGGGGATTTGGAATTAGACATGCATTGCCAGTGTCAGATAAGGGCCTCTATAGGAAAAATCATTAGTTTCTTTGCCAGCAATATGTTGATAGCCAGGGCTAAATACCCAACCTCTAAGGGTGTCCATCGAGCTCAGATAGGTTCCAACTTGATAACCAGCTTCCACTGTTACACTGGCAACATTTGAAAAAGCATGATTGTAATCAATACCAAGCTTAGCAGTAATACTGTTAACGATTCTATCATTTTTAGGCCAAGTATACTGATAATTGAAATTTTGTAAGGTGACATAAGAATGGGAATCAATTTGCCCAACAATAAGCGCGTAGTCAAAGTAGCCCACTAAGCCGAAGCCACTACCCAAACCATAATTAGCATCAAGACTAAAAAGCGGGCCAGCTCCTCGGAATTTACTGATTACGTTACCAGGGGCAGCAAAGGTGAGCTTATGTTCGAGTTCTGCGAAGCGAATGCCTGCTGAAGGACGGATACTGAATTGTCTGCCAGTATCACGATATTTCCTACCTGCCTTCAGATCTAGTTGGTTTAATTTATAACGCAAATGCGCATCACTGACGAAACCGGGGGTAGGTGGGATTGTTGCATCAGGAAATAGAACTGAACCAAAATAATTTGAACCATCAGAAAAATCATTTACAGCGTGGGTGCGATTGCTAATGCCGAAATAACTTACTTCGATATTGTTGGCTGAATTTGCAAAATCATAACCTAAGGCGACACGGCCGGCAAACCTGTGTTTGGGCTGAAAAGGTTTACTGCGTGCTATCTCTCCACCCGGAGTAGGATATTGCCAACTGTCAGTTACTAAACCTATTCCAGTTTCGCTGGGACGTAAATAGTAGCCGGTTAAATTCGCATACAAGCCTCCAGGGCTTTGGAAAGCGCATAAAAATGAATTGCAGATTGGTCCATCCTTATCAAGTAGTTGGGGTGGGGCTGATGAAGCTGCTGCCGATACAAACAAACTTAAAAAAGAGAGAGAAATTTTTTCCCTAAACATAATAAAATTCCTTAATAATAAAAACTATTTTTCAATTAATTAGGATATAGCAATCCAGTTATGGGGCGTGATTTTATACCTTAGCTTGGGATGACTTGCAAGTACTAGAGATAGTTCACTTGTTGCAAATTCTGTTAGTGGAATACGAGTAGCCCCAGATTGTGATAGAACTGATATCTGATGTATGCCAATTTTGAAGGGCTATTTAAGGATACTAATAGACCTTTGATATACCCTATTTTCTAGACGGTTATCAGTTAGAGTCTCGCTTAATATGCGACACAACAAAATCCGAAACCTCAGCAGTGAAGCGATTCGTTGCAAGATTTGCCGCAATAACACCACCATAAGGCGTATCTGTAGGGCAATTGATGTGTTGACTAATTACACGAGAGGCAATAACCCGATTATCAGACATATGGGTTAATACTACTTTGACAACAAGATCAATTTGGCTTGGCTTTTTCAAAAAGTTCTGTTGTAACTCAATTAATTGAGTGTCTAGGCGATAGTCGGTATGTTCGGAATTGACACTTGAAGTTACTGCATAAAAATACCCGCTACGCTGTAAACTTTGAGCAAGAAGGGGTAAAAGCATATTGGCTGGCTGATCGACCCAGGCATTATTTGCAAAGGAACTCAGCTCATAGGCTTTTTTCACATATAACATTTCAGTGCTTTGATAGCCTGAAGCTGCTTCCGGCGCTGTGATAAGTATCGATTGCTTAGCTGAACTACCGCCCAAAGGCTTCGCACTATAGCTGTCTAGCTTGTATTGGTTAGAAATAGATGTTTTTACCGGCGAACATGCGCTTAATAAAAATCCGGTAAGAATTAGAACCAGGATACTGAGTTTATTCATGATTATTCTCCTGGACCTGGTTTGGGAGGTGTAGAGCCTCGTATCACTACGGAAGGGTTTTGTCGCATTTGGTTAGAGACCTTTTCAAGATTTACTGCTATAGCATCCAAGCGATGTATCAAGTTGATCACTGGAGGAACGGTTTGTTGAGATACTTTATCAATAGCTGTTTTACCGGAATCCATAGCTGAAGAAATTTTTTCTCCAGCCTCTTCCATTTTCACTAGTCCTGATTTGAGTTGGGTTACAACCTCAGGAAAACCGTGGCTCGCTATGGTGATATTTTTTATGAAAATGTCGGCATTTTTTATACTACGATTAAGATTCTCACTGTTTTGCGAGAAGGTAGTAGTAACGGTTCTGACGTTTGCCAAGGATTTATTAAAGTTATTAATATTTTCTTCGCTAAAAACTTGGCCAATTTTTTTACTGACCTTGTTAACATTTTCAGAAACCTCTTTAAGTACCCTATCAAGTTGATTAAATAAAGAAGGTTTCGCTGGGATCACTGGATAGGGCTGATTGGGTGCTGCGGCCAGGGGGGTCAAGTCAGAGGAGCTAGCTGCCAAGCCAACATAGGTGTTTCCAGTAATACCTTGAGAGATTAGAGTGGCCGTAGTGCTGACAGTAATGGGGGTGCCATCTTCAATACTGAGCATGATTTCAACTTGACGGGGATCATGATGGTTTAATTCAATTTTACTCACGAAGCCGACTTTCACACCGTTAAATTTAACCGCAGATTGTTCACTTAACCCAGATACAGCTTCGCGAATATAAACAACATAGGTGCTATATTTTTTTTGGTCAAAGCCCACAGATAGCCATAAACCTGCAGCAACCAGTGCGCCTACAAGAATCACTACGGCCAAGCCGACCATGGTGTAATTGGTTTTTGCTTCCAAAAAGCTTGCTCCTATTATCTCGTTGCAACCAGTTTAAAGTTTACTGAAGTAATCAGCAATTAGAGGATGCTTATTTTTCATTAATTCTTCAATGGGGGCAATGGCTAATATTTTCCCCTCGCCAACAAAGGCGACCCTGTCTGTCGCATGTTTTAGGGACTCGATATCATGGCTAATCATGACAATAGTTAGGTGCAGGGTATCCCTTAAAAAAACAACTAATTCATCAAAAAGTCTTGCGCTACGTGGATCAAGGCCTGTAGTAGGTTCGTCTAAAAAAAGCAGTTCTGGATCCATTGCAATAGCACGTGCAGCAGCTGCACGGCGCTGCATTCCCCCACTTAGCTCTGAGGGAAATTTACCGGCTGATTCTTTAGGGAGTCCTACCAGTGCAATTTTGAGCATGGCTAGTTCTTCCATAAATTGCGGTGCTAAACTGGTGAACTCCTGCATGGGAAACATAATATTTTCCAATACAGTCATTGAGGAAAACAGGGCGCTATGTTGAAACATCATCCCCCAACGGCGACGAACTGTATTCGCCTGACGACTATCTAGAGAAGTAATTTCTTCGCCAAAGATCTTTAAAGAGCCTCCTGTTGGTTGTAAGAGCATTAACAAGCTACGCAAAATGGTGGTCTTGCCGCTGCCGCTTCCCCCGATTATAGCTAGAATTTCTCCTCTCTCGACCTTGAGATTGACATCAGAGTGTACCCACTGGCCACCCAAACGATTTTTTAAGCCTGTAATCTCAATGACTGGTTCATCCATTTAGATTCCCATCCAGCTATAAATAATAGAGAAAACTGCATCTGCAACGATAATTAGAAATAGAGCTTGTACCACGCTTTTAGTAGTTTGACTGCCTATACTCGCGCCATTTGCCTCTACCCGGAATCCCTGAAAGCATCCAACAAGAGCAATGATCATGGCAAAGGCAGGTGCTTTATATAAACCTAACATCATTTGATTTAAACCAACAGATTCCTTCAACCTGGCCATAAAATCGATATAACCAACGTTAAGCATCCATTTAGACATGATTGTCGCACCAAAGATACTAAAGGCATCTGCCCAAAAAATAAGGAGAGGGAAAACAAAGAGTAAGCCAATAACTTTAGGCATAACTAAGAGCTCAGTAGGTGATAATCCCATTGTACTCAGCGCATCGATTTCCTCATTAATCTTCATTGACCCAAGTTGTGCGGTGAACGCGGAGCTTGTCCGTCCTGCTACAATGATTGCTGTAATCAAAGGAGCAAATTCACGAAAAATGGCCATTCCAGATAGATAGGCGATAAAAATATTGGCACCATAGGTTTGTAACTGCAAGCCCATTTGGTAGGCGAGGACTACACCAATTAAAAAAGAGAGTAGGGCAACGATAGGTAAGGCTTGCAAACCTGCGGAATTAACGTTTGATACGATACTTGGTAGCTGAAAACGTCGCCAATGACCGAGAGCTTCGATAAATTTGGTACTTAAATCACCAAGTAAAATTACAAAACCATCAGCCTGATGCAGCTTATGAATAGTTTCTTCGCCTATCCTATCAAAAACGTTGCGCTCATCGCCCTTAGGTTCCTCATAACGCAGCGACTCTCGCTTTTCTTCGATAATTTTTAGCATAGCTAATTGCTGCTTGCTAAAGTCAATCAATTCAGCTTCTTTGCCTTTTTCCTTCAATTTATCAATGCAATGCATTAGAGCGAGGGCGCCGGAACTATCAAATTTGGTTAGAGGTTTGCCACTAACCTTAATTGTTTTGTCCTCAGGAAGAGTTGAGAGATCAATACGGCTGAGCAGGTCATTGAGTTTGAGAACAGACCATGAGCCTTCGCATTGATAGCAATGTTTTTCTTTATCAAAAGTAAAAAAAGTCGAAGGTTTTGGCTTAGCCATAATTGAAGAATGTTAGGCAAGAAATAGCCTAGCATAATACGAAAAAGGGCGTTATGCAGCAAAAGACTTGGTCAAAGCGGTGAATTATTTTAGATAGGATAAATATTTAACAATATTGATCCCTAGTTGTAATTGCTAATTTGTGATACAATCCAGGCCATTTTTTTCTAGTGCAATAAACGGGCATGCAAGACACCTACAGTCAGTTTGAGAAGCGCAAACAGGATCATATTGATCTCGCTTTAAGGCAGGATAACCAGGCGAGCGAGCTGAATGTTCTGGATAAGATCTCATTAGTTCACGAAGCTTTACCAGACTTGGATTTTGCCGAGCTTAATATCAGTACTCAGCGCTTTGGCTCCGAGGTTGCCACGCCTTTCTTTGTTAGTTCCATGACAGCTGGTCATCGGGGGGGGCTGAGTATTAATCGCAATCTAGTTGAGGCCTGTGCTGAAAGTGGTTGGGCTATGGGTGTTGGCTCTCAGCGCCGTGAGTTGACTGATAGCGAAGCTCCTGCAGAATGGCATTCCCTGCGTCGTGATTTTCCTCAGGTAAGTCTCTTTTCTAATCTCGGAATTGCACAAATTATTAATACTCCCCTGTATCAGATTCAGGCCTTAATTGATTCATTGCAGGCAGAGGCGCTGATTATCCATTGCAATCCTTTGCAGGAATCAATTCAACCGGAAGGAACTCCGCAATTTAGAGGATGTTGGGAGGCGCTTGCTCATTTAGTCGCAAAAATGGATGTGCCTGTCATTGTTAAAGAGACAGGTTGTGGGTTTTCATTACAAACCCTAAAACGCCTTAATGAAATAGGGGTTTCTGTGGTTGATGTGAGTGGACTCGGTGGCACTCATTGGGGACGGATCGAGGGGCATCGTGCAGCCGAGGGTAGTATTAAGCAAAAGACAGCAATTACTTTCCGTAATTGGGGTATTGATACAGTGCAATCTGTTATCAATGCAGTTTCTCTAAGCCCTCAATTTGAAGTATGGGGCTCTGGTGGAGTTCGTAATGGTTTGGATGCGGCAAAATTATTTGCCCTTGGCGCAAGTTCAGTAGGCTTTGCCAAACCGATGTTGAATGCAGGGTTGCAAGGTGCACTACAAGTGCATGATCTAATGCGAGCGATCGAATATGAATTGAAGGTTGCTATGTTTTGTACAGGTAGCCGTGTACTCAGTGAGCTGAAGGAGAAGGCATGCCGTTAAATAGTCAGGCTGGAGAATTATTTCAAGGGTTTTCCAAATTAACTCGCGAAGAACGATTTAAGCGTTTGCTAGCCATGGGCGCTCTGACATCGGATGATATTCAATATTTGCAGGAAGGTGCAGTGCAGGATACTGTGCTTGCCGATAAGTTGATCGAGAATGTAATTGGCTATTTTCAGCTTCCTTTAGGCGTTGCGACCAATTTTTTCATTGACGGTAAAGACTATGTTGTTCCGCTGGCGGTGGAAGAAACGTCTATCATCGCTGCCTTATCGAAAACAGCTAAATGGATAAGACAACAGGGTGAAATCACTACACAGGTGGAGGGTGATTGTATTATCGGCCAGATTCAGTTAGCAAAAGTTGCTAATTGGGAGCAATTTGCGGCGATCCTGCAAGAAAATAAGCAATTTTTGATTGAAAAGGCAAACGAAGAAGTTGCTTTCAGCATGGTAAAACGAGGCGGTGGGGTTATTGATCTGCAACTACGTCGTTTGGAGCGTGATGATGGTGCTGTTATGGCAGTAGTTCATCTAATGATGAATAGCTGTGATGCTATGGGGGCGAATATTATCAATCAGGTGTTGGAATATTTAAAGGCGCCGATTGAGAAGCTAACCGGCGAGCAGGTCACTATGTGTATCTTGTCCAATCTGAATGATCAGAAATTGACAACGGCGAAGGTTAGCATTCGTGATGTTGAGCCTGAACTTGGCGAGCGTTTACAAGAGGCATCTCTATTTGCGGAAACCGATCCCTATCGTGCAGCAACGCACAATAAGGGCGTAATGAATGGTATAGATCCTGTGTTAATTGCTACAGGCAACGATTGGCGTGCAGTTGAAGCAGGCATACATGCTTATGCTGCTCGCCAGGGTCGTTATCAAGCAATTACTCGTTGGCGCTACCAAGATGGGGTATTAACAGGCCAATTAACCGCACCAATCATTGTTGGTACTGTAGGTGGTGTAACTGCTTTGCATCCGACGGCAAAACTTTGTTTGCGTATGATGGGCATTGAAACAGCCAATGAACTGTCGCGAATTATTGCTGCTGTGGGATTAGTGCAAAATTTGGGTGCTATGAAAGCCTTGTGCACAGAAGGGATTATTCAGGGGCATATGAAGCTTCATATTGATAATTTGCTTTTAGTTGCAGGAGCTACGGAAGGCGAAATGCCTGTTTTAAAAGCGCGTCTGCAAAGCTGGTTAGTAACTAATAAACGAGTCAGTTTAAACAATGCCTGTGATCTATTAACTGAAATACGACAAACGCAGGCTGCAACATGAAGTGGCGGATTCCTGCAAAAACCTTTTTGCTCGGCGAGTACGCGGCAGTTGCAGGTGCTCCAGCAATTGTTTTAACAACCTCCCCCTGTTTTGAGTTAGCTTTTACAGACGATACAAAGGTACAAGGTATTCACCCTGAGTCACCAGCTGGACAATGGTGGACTCACCACCGTATTCCCTCGCGTGGGCTAGTTTGGCGTGATCCCTATGATGGAAAAGGAGGGTTGGGGGCGTCCAGCGCTCAATTCCTTGGAGTTTATTTAGCCAGTTGTCGTTTGCTGCAGGTTGTCCCTAGTAAGAAAGCCCTGTTAGATGCTTATTATCAATGTGCCTGGCAAGGAGAGGGATTAAAGCCCAGTGGCTATGATTTGCTCGCTCAATCGCAAAACGGCTGTGTTTATATCGATCGCGAGCAGCATATTATTAAATCTTATGATTGGGTTTTTAAGGATATCTCCTTTCTTCTTTTGCATAGCGGACAAAAATTAGCAACGCATTACCATTTAAAGAACATCCGGCTTCCCAATTCAATAAATCAATTATCAGCGACAGTAGAATTAGCGCATGATGCCTTTGAGCAAGCTGACAGTGAAAAACTTGTGCAAGCAGTAAATAGCTATGAGCAACAATTATCAAGCTTAGGGCTGGTTGCGCCTCATAGCCAAGAGCATATCCGTACCTTCAATTCCCAAGCTGACGTCCTTGCTGCCAAAGGCTGTGGTGCTTTAGGTGCCGATGTATTGCTGTTAATCATCCCCAGTGCTGGTTTGAAGGCAAAAGTAAAAAATCTCGCGGCTGAGGGGTGGACTGTATTAGCAACAAGCGAAGATTTATACGCCGGTCGTACATTAATGAAAAATAAACCACATAAAACACTTGAAATTTTACCTTAATCCGGTATCATTCCAGCCTCTTTGGGGCCGTTAGCTCAGTCGGTAGAGCAGGAGGCTTTTAACCTCTGTGTCATAGGTTCGAATCCTATACGGCCCACCATTTTGACCACAAGCCTTTGTGGCAGAATGAAAGGCGAGAAAATTAGTTATTTTATAATGGGCCGTTAGCTCAGTCGGTAGAGCAGGAGGCTTTTAACCTCTGTGTCATAGGTTCGAATCCTATACGGCCCACCATTCTAAACAAACACGATTTACCCTAGGTCTTACATCACAATGCGCTCGTAGCTCAGCTGGATAGAGTACTTGGCTTCGAACCAAGGTGTCGGGGGTTCGAGTCCCTCCGAGCGCGCCATTTAAATCAAGGACTTAGCTGGCTCATCCCCATTTCCGGGGGCACGAATCAAGAACACAAAACTTTAACCCTTAACCTATAGTTTTCAAAATTTCTAAATCCGTAAGCACGCCGTTGAATTAGCTTCATCTTTCGATGGAAGCCTTCCGTAATGCCGTTGTTTTTAGTAAACCGCCATTTTACGGGGTAGTGTACCTGGTTATTTACCAAGCTTAAGTAGGTCAGCAACAATTTGTCCGACAAGTATTGGCTCGACCAAACCCGCCCTTTCTCATTTAAGTGGGTAGAAGTAAAAGCCCACCGATCAACTTTACACGCCTTAGGTAAGTTTAAATTTAAAGTTGCTCTATACTTACTAATGAGAAACTCCAAACTAAATTGGTGTAAATGATCTGAATAAATGCTTCCTGCCAGTTGTTTATAAAATTTCGACGGAAATACATGAGATACTTATCATGGATCAAGAACATCCACTTAAAAGCTCTATAGAGACCTCATCAAAAGAATCAGCTAACTTATTATTTGAAGTCCAGTCTCTTATTGATTCGTATCCCCAGGGTAGATATTCGTTCCCCACTCACCTGGATTTCAACATGTATGTTTTACAACAAGCTAAATTTGCATCTGATTCAGAAAAACCATGTGAACTCCTTGTTGATGGAACCCAAAAATCTCTCGTAAAAATGCGCTTGCTAGAATTTATTGATAGTGATAATCCAAGTTTTAAAGGATATCTTGTACTGAGTTTTAAGGATAAAACCAAATTTGCCATACCTCTTAATTCCGCAAATTGTTTGGTCCTTAAAGAGTTATTCAAAGTTCAGGGATGCAACCTTGATCGTATTTATTCAAGAAAATCTGCACTTGCTGTGGATTGGATTAAAGAGAATGTAGATACGGTCTACAATTCATACGCTTCGCGTCGTGATGAAGTTGATGAATTCTATGATGCCGAACATCAAAAAATTAATAACGAAATTAGGCGAATACTAGCAAAGGAACCAGTGCTGAAATCGATTAATATTATTGATGGTGGTTGCGGTAATGGGAAGTACATTAATGCGGCATCAAGCGCTTTTAATGAAACGGATGTGCACCTAGCTGGCTTTGATTTTAACGAGTCTAATATTGAGCAAGCACAATCTAAATATTCAGATAAAGGAACATTTATTAAAGGAGATTTGCTGAAATTCCAAGAGGTTCTTGATCAATGCGCCAATGTGTTAGATAAGAATGCCCCAACCTTTATGGTGTTATCGGGCTCGCTAACACGCCTTGTATTAACCGATGGTTTTCAAGCGCTAAAAGTATTACAAGGTTTTGCAAATAGTGATTTTGCTGATTATTTAGTGGGCTGTGGTGTTGGCGAACCATTGATTAACCGACATATTGCCAAGCAAGTTGGATACCGAATGGAGCCCTCGACAACTACTGCGAGTGAATTATTCTCTTGTAAAAAAATGACACAGGAAGAATTTATTATACAGAAATTAAAAAAACTCAAACAATATAATACGCTTGATTTGTCCTTATACCACAACCCTACTGCATTGCTCCTTAATCAATCATTATTAAAACACCTTGCTGATGACAGCATTATCGATCTTTCATTTACAACATTAACACCTGAGTTAATAAGCACAATACAATTTATTATTAAAGAGAGGCCTAAGGTTAGGCTCGTATTTTGGCATAATCAAATTAAAAAGCTTCAAGAATTTTATGATCTATTTCCAGAAGAAAACATTCAATCGTTGTATTATACAAGAGGGGAGCATTTCCTTGGGGCATCACGGTGGCTTAACTCCACTTTTGAACCTGATCTTTCTGATTTATCCGGTCATTCTGTGTCGTCAAAATTTTCCGATTTTTGTATTAAAAATTTATTGTTAAACAGTAAAAGTGGACGTTCTGTTTTGCTAAATTTAATTCATTTGTCCGAGCAAACTGGACTTAGAAATTGGGTATTTGATAATACGAATTTTCTAGAACAGATAAGGAATGAAAAATTTTATAATATATCAGCTCAAAAAAGGGATGAGTTAGTTAATTCGGCTGTAAAAGAAATCAATTCTTCTAATTTTGAATCATTAATTTACCTACTAGAGAAATTGAATCTAATTAATAGCACTACTGACCCAGAATTATATTATCTTTTAAATTTGTACAAACAAAACCAATATGAGTCTGGAATTTATGGATCTGCCCCTATCTGTACAACAATCTCATCTACCCAAAATAAAGAAGATAGAATAATCGAATCTTTAAAATTCTATAACCGAGATTTTGAAGATGCTTTTCGAAATCTTATTAAACGTGTAAAAAATATCCGTTTAGATACTCCCAAAGAAGTGCACAACAGATTAGAGGAATTAGTGTTTTGGGCCATAAAAAATTGGTCTAATTATGAAGATGTAGAACATCTGATTAAGACCCTAGAAGAATTTAAGTTAATTGATCCTCATAGGGATCTCGTGATTTATTACATGTTGGCCTTTTTTAAACAAAATCCAGACAGGCGAACTGATATATCGAGTGAAGCCAGCCTAGATACTGAGAAAGGACGCCTAATTGAGGCACTAAAGTTTTATGATGAAAGACATCATGATACCTACCTACAAGTGGTTGCAATGCTGGTAGCAAACCAAGGGCAAAAAGAGTTTGATTTTATTGCACTACATGGACAACATCAGAGGCTAATCAAAGCATTAAGTCACTCTTTTTATCCTGAATTTAAAATAATGGAACTTCTTCCTTATTTGAATGCCTATAGTCATATTGTTTTTAGTTATAATTGGTCATTAAACTCTTTAGAAATTCAGGGTCAATCTGATTTGTGGGATGTAAATGCGAGAGCTGAAGTGGATGTAAAATTACAACGATTAGGATTCACTGATATAGAAATAGCCGATATTATTAACCCCTTTCATTTTCGTGATAGAACATCAGATTCACTCATTATTCCATTAAAGCAAGAACAGGTGCAGTTGCTTCTTGCAGATCTTGATAAAGTAAAAACCAGACCAGAAAAAAGTATTTTGGAGTCCGCTTTTTACCAAGCATTGATTGTTCTCCCTTCCGACGAGTTGGACGATGAAGAGCAATCTAGTGTTGTAACTCGGGTACCAACATTTTTTGGTTCATCTCAAAAATCGAGTCTATATGATGATAATGGTATGAACGATTATGCTCGACTTGGGTTAACCTGGGAACAAGCTCATTTCTTATTAATTCAAAATTTACAAGATATCCAGGAACAACTTACACTACTTATAAATGAAAAATTATTAGATAAACAGTTCTTGGAATACCTTAATACAAAACAATTGAGTCCTCAAAATAGCCCGTTAGATGGTTTGACTTCACAAGCGAATCAACTTGTATCTGCCCCAGAAATTATCCAAGGATATATTGACTATGAAATTCATGATCGAAAATCTAAGAATGCCGTAATTGAACCGATGCTATTTGAAATATTGCAGGATTTAATAAATAAAACTCCCAAATTGGGCTGATAGCAGTCCACATTGTTTGAAGAAAAATTTCATAAAATAACAATCATTTGGTCACTAAACTATCTAGAGCTATTGATATTTAAAAAAAGTATCCTTTAAATGTTGGCACACAAAATCAGATACGATGTTCTTTAGCTACTGTGAGAACGGAACAGTAGCTAATGATGATGGTTTGAAATGTAAGACAATGTCTTATGCACTATACGTAAGATATATTCTTACTATATAGAGGCAAATATGACTGGTACAATGACTGTTGATTTGGGTAATGAACTTCGTAATTACGTGGAATCACTTGTAAGCTCAGGGGATTATAGAAGTAATAGCGAAGTATTAAGAGAGTCGTTGCGTTTACTTCGTGAAAAACAAGCTGAATCAAAACTAGAGCAGTTGCGTCACCTTATAGATGAAGGGGATGCTAGCGGGAAGCCTGAAACATGGGATGCACATGATTTTCTTAAGAAAATGAAGAAAAAATCCTTATTTCCTGATGCTGGAATAGCACATATTAAGTTTAATTTTAAACAAAATGACTAAGATTCTTCTGTGAACAAAACGTGTCTCAACTGTGGCGGTACTACGCTGTAGTAGGCAGTTTTAGGCAGTAATTGTTGAATTTGACGCTTCACAAAGTATTGATTTTCAACGAATTTAAAACCAGAGCATAAGGCTTCAAACCAAGGTGTCTGGGGGTCGAGTCCCTCTGAGTTCTTCAGTTTTTTATTTTAAAATCAATAAATTAACAATGAATTTTGTCTTGTGATTTTTTTCAAACTCCTTTGCTTGAGAACCTTCTTCCTGAACATTTTTTCTATACTAAGTCAATGAGTTCAAAACCTAATTCTTGAAAGTATATGGTACAACGTGATCAAGAAAAATTTGCTAGAAATATAAAAATAAGCACATTAACAACTCAACTTAAAGAAATGTTTCCCCAAGTATTAGAGGAAACAAAAACTAGTAATGAACAATCTTTGCATGCTTATTTTGCTACGAGAAAGGCTCAATATATCGATCTCAAGCATTTAGTTACACCAAAGTTTAGAAACGGCTCTTGGGTTAATGGTAATAGTGAAATTAGGCGTTTTCGAAAACGATATTGGTCAATAGGGCATATCTTGCAAACAGGGCTTGCTAGATCCTTATTGTCATTTAGTGATGAGGAAATCAAACTATCATCGAACAGTTCTACAGGCTCGCTGCATAAACTCGCCCAGTGTTTTATAGTCCTTCATTTTAAAATGATTTTGCGACAAAGCCACTAAAAATTAAGTTTGCTGGCTATTGAAGGCTTATCTATCTCTAACAACTTTTTAGATGTTACAGGGAATAAAGTAATTCTCATTTTTGTTCGTTTATTCTCAATTGTTACTGTACTAAGCAGAGGATGCTGAACTATGGTTTCATCCGGATTTGGGGAGAGAAAGTGTTTTTCAGCTTGCTCCTCAGAATCCTCAGATAGGTTATCTACATTAGGAAAATCGGAGGCTTCAAATGCTTTATTAGATATTTTCTTAACAATTTCTTCAGTTGGCTTTTCTGTAAAAAAGCGATGATAGAGTTTTCCATCCCGTTTACCTATGCAGTAGGATAATACCCCTCTCGCGTGTTTACCGAGCTCTGGGATAGAAATTTCAGCGGGTAAGACATATCGGATATCAGTAAGTCCTGTTGTAGGATTATTCCAGATGGTTTGCAATGCCATATCTATAACAAACCAATCGACAGAACTAGTGAATGCATGATAAGCAATCATAAGTTGTTGGTAGCTGCTTAGGCATTCAACATACTCAGGAAAGCGCACAGGATCCAAGGGAATGTTAGTTTCAAACCATCTAAATACTCTAAATACATAGCTAAATGGTGCGGGTGTTTGAGGAAGTGATAATAAACTGACTTTTTTCTCCAACACTAGATCTGCGTTTACAAGCTCAGTTTTTTCATCTACATCAGGTAGAACTTCTGGTATTGTGCTTACTGAGCTACTCGCTGCTCCACGTTCAGAGATCTTTTTCGATTGTTTTGTGTGCTTTGATTGTTTTCTGGATGGCTGTGGAACTGCAGAGATAGGAATAGGCCATTCCTCATTGATTGAGCTATTCAACTCACAAAGCATATTTAAAGATAATTCTTTTTCTTCCAATTCACTTATTGGCAATTCTTTAGGCAAAACGCGTTCAACGCCTAAGTCGGGAACAAGAAGCTTTAAATACTGCATCTTCTGCCCTGATTTTTTAGAGTACACAAAACCATGCAACAACTGATAAACATGCGCATATAATTGACTTTGGCTCTGAGCCATATCTTGATAGGCTCTGCATATAAAATTAAGGTCTGTATGCTCTTGGGGATCCAAACCCTGCAATACCCTATTCTCGACAATTGCTGTTACCGCTTCCGTCAAAGTTTTTTTGTTCCGGTTGAGCAAAATACTATTACAAGGAGCAATCCAGTCCTCTACTACTCGTTCACAAAAAGCCCTCACTAAACCATTTTGGGAATATATTGTTATAAAATCTACCCATTCCGTATAAGCATTTTTATATTCGAATATAGCCATCTGATTTCTTATATGAGCCAGAAGATACTTCACGCGTGGGCTTGCCGATTCCTTAGAGAAAGACTCTAGCTTGCTATATAGGTTAAGAAGAACACGATGCTGCCTACGATCTTGGCTAGATAATAAAACTGGGGTCTTATCTAAAAGCTCTGTAAGCTGGATTGCAAATGCAAAATCGTCTTGGCTTTCATCTCCCCATTCAGGGCTTATACCAGTCTCAATGGTACCAGAGAGTCTGACAACGTTTTGAACGCCAGTTGCATAATGCTCGTTGCCAAACTTGTAGCAAACTTTAGCTGCTTGCACAACTGCCCAGGCTTTTTTCACATGTATAGCTTCTAAGTAAAGTAAATTTAAGAGAGCCTGGTAATCCGCAGCAACCTTATCATTTAGACCTCTATTTAATTGGGAAGCAATAATTTTCCATCGTTCAGCTATTGGCGTTTTGCAAAGACTTAAATGTCCTGTGACTTCCTGCTCCCCAGTTGGCGATTGAAGTTTTCCGCCAAGAAGCGCAAGCCGGTATTTTTCGCTAACTGGAAGTTCTGGGAAAGGATCTAAGGCGTCTAAACCGACAGGTCTAGTTTTTTGTGGATCCATTCGTTTTAGAATGTTAAGCAAGGTTGCTTTTGGAGCTGAAGGAACTTGATTTTGCAAAGAGAATTCAGGATACAACCTGTTAATCTCTTGAAATAGCGCGAGCTTAGATGCTGAAGTGATTTTATAACTTTGGATAGGATAGGCAATCGCATCAACAAAACTGGCAAAACTTAATTCATCCTCTAAAGATAAGCATTCTTTTAGCGCACTCATGTTGGAGGGAGTACATTTATTTAAAAGTGCTATCATCTCATCTATTGTATGAGGTACTCGATGAGCCAAAAACATTTGCGGCATGCTAATCTCCCAATGAATTTGGCAAATATTCGCACAAACAATCATTTTTTGCAACAGACCTGTTGCATGTGGTTTTGTCGCAAAAAGTTATGACTTTTGATAGAGTTAGTGGCTAACTCGACCTGTAACCAATAAAGCCCGCTTTCAAAATACAGCCTGCGAATAGCAGATATCATAAGCGCTGTACTTCCTTCCATCTCTTGGGTATTGACTAAAACTTTTGGATCAAGAAGCAATGTTTTGACGGCATTAATATCACTGACAGCGAATACGCTACCCATCATCATTTTTTAATTGTTGCTATTAGAAATCAAAAAGGACTTTTAATATCCAATTAACCTGAAGGGGATATCCTATCTCTGTTGCCTATCCTGAATCCGATCCCAAGCAGCAGAATGGTATCGCTCGATTGGTACACGGTATCACCCATGTATCCCGGGTCGCTCATTATGTTCCAGTGTTTGCCAATTTATATCGCAAATACGGTATGTTTAATGCCGACAAGCTTAGTCAGGACGATATTTTTTTATTACAAATAGCAACTTTGTTTCATGATGCTGCTCTGAAGACGAGGGGGAAGATCGCTGGGATCATGAAAGTGCTCTTCTTCTCTACACCTATTTAAGGCAGGTACTGAAAGTCAATCGCGAAGACCGAATAATGGTGCGATCTATTATTTATCCATCAGAAGAAATCGCATTTCGTGAAGAAGGGCCTATTAAAGGTAAGAAGGCTGAAATTGAGTTTAGCAAAATGGTACGTAGACCTACTATTTCAACAACAAGTTCAAAAATGGACAGGGATCTTAAACATGGAAACCCCAACCGTTCTTTTTCGCTTATTGGGTCTGGTGCTGGAGTCTGGGCTAGTGCTGGTCTTGTTGTGGTTAATCCGAAAATGGCGAATATAAAGTTGGTTAGTCATATTGATATAGATTCTTCTTATGGCAAAAAAGCACATATGAGAGCGAAATCTGTACCGACGCTTGAGCAAATTCAGATGCAATTTTCAGGCTTGCATAGAAAGCTGCAGATGGGTGGAGAGGCAAAAAAAACAAATCAGACTTATACAGCTCATATATGGATAAGCATCAACTAAGCATTTTTGAGTCACTGACCTATCACGTCGAATGAGGGTTCAAACCGCAACAAAATCCCATAATTCGCCACCATTGTGCCAGCAAAACCTAGATTACATAACTGACGTTTGAACCATCCCGCTTAGTTGTGACAGTCATTCATCATTATGTTATCGCTTTGTTGTTCTTGTTTCTCAGCATCTATTTTCTTTTTATCAGTAAACTGAAAAAAAGATAAATTTTTAAAACTGTTTTGAAAACTGTGTGGGCTAGATAGTGTTGGTGTTAAAGAAGTATGGATGGTGGAGGCTATTAAAGGAGGTGGTAGTGTCTCTATTATTTCTTGAAACTTCATAAAACGATTACAAAGATATTGAATTTTTACCTCTTGGTTGGTGCTAGTCGATTCCGCCAAGGAAGACCATTGATCTTCTTGTCCAAAAACAACTTTTTCTGTAGGGCGATTAACGGGAGTGGGACCTTCAAATTTTTGGCCGCGGGCTTCACCTTTACAAGAAAGATAATCATATAAAATTGAATAATTACTTAAACTAACTGCTATTTGTACAATATCATCTCGATCATTATCTTGTGTATGGGCTGTATAAAAAAATTTATTAAAAGAAGTAGTTACAGAGTCATTTCTTTTTTTCAACCATTTTTCTATTTCAAGACGATGATGACTGAGAACAGCTATAACATTTCGAGGTAATTCTATAATGGGATTTATTGATATACTTATTATATAACAGTCATGGTTTAGATCTATTTTATAGTTAGCTTTCAATAGCCGCGAGACTGCTGAAACGGGCGTTTTTTTCGGCGCGGGGAATGATTCCGTATTACTATTTAGATTAGTATAACTTGGTAGAGTTTTTATTTGATTAGCGAGTTCTTGTGTCCATTTTTGAGGAATAGGTAATAAATCTTCATTTGGACATTTCGATTTAACATAACGAAATAAAGTATTGTAGTTTTTCAGTGTGATTGCTAAAGAGATTATAGAATTTGATTGTATCTTAAGATCTTTTTCTATTTTTTTCGTGAAAAAAGGCATTTCAAAAGGGGCACTATTTTCAATTGCCCATGAATGGATCTTCGTTTTTGCATATCTGTAGAAACCATGACACACAGATTCTGGAAGGTCGCTTTGAGGGTTAATGGGAAGATGGATAACAATATTATTTTCCAATTCATAAAGAGTAGCATTTTTTAGACGCTGTATGATTGGCACAGGCTTCTTAACTGCAACGATATTTTCATATTTATCTTGCATGTTTTCTTTTCTCTTAATAAAAAAACATGCACTATCTTAAAAGTCATGCATTAACAATTAGTTAACGAGGCATGAAACATTAGAATGGCTGATTCTGAGTTGGAATAATGTGAATTCTCAGCATAACATCAAAGATTGGAGATTGAACTTGGTCCCGGCTTTCGGTAGGAGTGTCAGTTTGAACTACGCTCTATAACTAATCTTTAAATCCTCATCTTGTTCATTTTTTTCTTCAGGAAAATGATTGCTAACTGTAGTGGCGCTGTATTTTAAAACATTAATACTAGAGTTTTTGATAAATTCCACATCTATCAATTTTAGATGTAACAAAGCATATAATGACTCCCAATCCTTATTTGATAACGTAGATATTTTATCTAAAGTGTTTATATCGGTAATTAATTCAATAGGAAGCATTCCTTGTTCAAGCAAAATAAATAAGAGTGACTGATTATCTAGATCTAATAAATTAATTTCATTTAAAAGACTAAAATCAGCATCTCTAATCCAATCTACAGAAATTAAATTTCTTTTTAATAAGACAAAGAGGGGTGAAGTATTATTTAATAAAGCCAATCGTTCAGATTCAAGAGATACTAAGGAAGTATGACTAGCTAATAGCTCATTGAGTACTGTCAAAGTCAAAAGTGATTGATGCGATTTATTAAGTATTGTATCAATAGATAGATAGTCTTTTAATGAGTTGTAAAAAAGTCCAAGTTTATAGAGTTCGCTTCCACTAAAATTACGAAATAAAAAATCCCTTACATTTTCTTGATTCATTAGCGTTTTATCTTCTGGAAGATAGCCAGTATTTAATAAACTATCAAAATCATGATGCCTTAAAATATTGTCTTTAATACGCTCAATTTTATCGGAAAATTTTGGATCATTGGCTAATGCACAACTAACATCTTCAGCTGTTTGCCGGCCAGAAATAAAGGCGCCATGAACAGAGGGACCATAAAAGGCAATATGTTCTCCAGCAAAATAGAGATTATTGAAGGGTTGTGCCACCAGCCATCGGTCATTAGGTAATGAATCTAAGGAGACTCCAGTCCAGGCGCCGAGGCTATAAGGATCTTGTTCCCAACGAGAAATTTTATAATTGACTGGTTCTATCACTGTTTCTTTATTAGGAAATAGATTTTGTAAATCTTTTAGAGCCCCTTGCAAAATCTCTTCATCAGTTAAATCGCCAAAAAGAGCATCTTTTCCATATAACATTCCCACTAAGATATTTTTTCCAGTCATATCATAGTTGTACCAACTTAATTGCCGGCCTCCTTTATTATTTTCTATTAGCCTCAGAAAAAATTTTTCATCAGGCCAAAATTTCTTCTGGAATTGAATAATTATTTTATTACAAAGTCCTGGTTTAATTCTTAGTAGTGCTTGTTTTTTATCTTCAGGGTAGGGAGGACTAAAAAAATTATCGTCTTTTACTACTTTATGCATTACACCCACAGGAAAGGTGCAAATGACTTTTAAACCACTTGTGACACAGGGTTTTCCATCACAGTTATAGCTAATAGTGACAGGATTTTTATCATTATCTGCGACACCATCTACAACAGAATTTAAATCAATTGTTAACCGACCACTATGATGTTTTATTTCTTCTAATATTAAAGGAATTATTTTATTGTAGCCCCCGATTACAAAATTTTTAGAGCTATCATCCCCCATACTCATTAAGTAGCGTCCCGGTAGGACAGAGAGTTTTCTTTGCAAATAAAGATTTCCTTGAGAATTTAATAGCGAATCAAGAGGTAAATTATCTAAATCATTTGCATTAACGCCGCCATTACAAAGCTTTAAATAACCTATTAAGGTATTTGGATTGATTTCAGAGTTATTTTCTATAATGAAGTTATACAAATCTTGAATAGTTTTGATGGTCGGATTGCTAGCCAATTTTTTTGCATAACAATCGACTAGTTTCTCAATACCGCTTAATTCATCTAGTTCAATTTTATTCTCATTAGAATCATAATAAAGAAAATTGAGTCCAGTATCAGGAATTTGAGTAATTTCTGATGAGTTATCAAGGTATTTTGCGACAGGGTTATTTTCTCCCCATTCACGCCAGGAAGCTCCTAATTCAACAAGCGTTCCTGAATTATCTATCTCTACTGATTTTATTCTTCCACCTAAACTATTTTGGGCTTCCAATAAATGAACATTAAATCCATTCTTAGTTAATTCATGAGCGGCTGCAATTCCTGAAATACCGCCACCTAAAATTACTACATCAAAAATTTCTGGCTTCATTTAAGGCTTTTCTATAATCATCAACCACTTCTTTAATTTGATCGTCTAGTGGATTATTTTCACTATTTGATAGCCATAAATTATGGTGGGTTCGTTCTTGGCGTTGAAGCTATACTCGCTAACCAAGCCCCGCATGGTTGATTGTTGTTCTTTGTGAAGTATATTTTATCTAAAAGAATGTTTTTAATACAATTGATTGTGCTGATATGTCATATTAAAGATTTTAATAAGGCCTTGCGGCGCTGTTGTTATTAAGAGGCGCCTCACCTTGTTACCCCGTTATTTTGACGAGGTAATTCCACATCCAAGAATTGCTTTTTGGCAAACATTCATTAATGAAGATTCAATTTGTTTCAACACGCTGATCGTTTTGGAGTCATTAAGGTTATAAGCCTTTGCGAGTTCCACTGGATTAGTAAAACTTAACCACGTCTGATCATAGATGTCTTTAGTAGCCATAATTCGCAAAGGTAAATCCAATGCCATTGACGGTTTGGCCTCCATAATACTTGTGCCTTTGGCAGGATTGCCTATGATTAGGACTTGCGTAGGTTGTAAAGCCAGCCCTACATGCATTGCTTCCGCGCTATGATCGATACGAGCAAATATTTTTCCACCTTTAGCTTTAATAATAGTTTCGACATTATTTAATGTATCTTGAACTGAATAAGGGCTTTGTAGCGTTTCAGACCAAACAGCTCCCAAGGGGGCAGCAAGTTTTATATCAAAGGAGGCTGCGATTTTGCGGGCCAAAATATCCAAATCGAGTATCCCTTCTTTATTCGTCAATAAAGTTACGCATACTAACTCCTTGGCCGTAGTAAACCGGCTTAAAGATGCTGAAAACCCTGGCACATTTCCTTTAATTTGCATCATTCCAGGATGGCCAGGAAAGAACCAGCCACTATTGCTCGAGACCGGCTTTCCATTTTTTAAGGTAGTAGATTGATATAAGAAGTCCCTGTTTTGAGGCTTTTTTACCAAAAGCCCACCAGCTAAAGCGATTTCCCAAGTACTAATGTCTTCCGCAGAAGCCACGAGACTACTATTAGAAAAAGTAGCTGAGTAGCTCAATGATTTAGCGAGAACATTACTCTGATTTTCTTCTAAATAACCTGAAGCGTGCTCCCTAGGATTAATCATCCCATTTTCTACGCCATTTTTTATCGTATTCAGATTTGAAATAAAGAATGTGTGCTGCAATCCTATCCGGTCAATTTGATTTTTTGTTATATAGTCTTGAAAGGACATACCGCTTATTCTCTCAATAACTAATCCCAACAGATAAAAATCGGTTGCACTAAAATTTATTTTTGTTCCCGGTGTAAATAGCAACCCTATATCTTTTATGAGTGTACTAATCTCCCTAGGACTGTATTCTTTACTAAAATCAAAAAAATCAATTTCTGTATAATCGGGTAAACCAGAACTATGTGACATTAAATCTCGAATGGTTATATCGTTCCATTTTTTTGGAATATAAGTATCTGTAAGATAAGTAGCTAAGCTTTGTTCTAATTGCAGTTTTCCCTCCTCCACTATCTGCATAATAGCTACAGCAGTGTAGGCTTTAGTTAGCTGTCCAAGGTTAAAAACTGTGTTAGCTGCAACCAAGCGTTGAGTTTGGATATCAGCAAGGCCATAACCTACTACGCGAGTAATGTAAGGTGCTTGGACAATTGCTAATGAGAGACCAGGAATATTATGTTTTTCCATGAAGTTGATTACTAGATCATCTACAGACTCTCCGTTATATAATGTATGAAAATCTCCACGACCCCCGACATTGAAATTCTGAGAGCATATCATCAGTTTTCTCCCTTTCGATCGATTTCGCCCCTTTAATAACTCACCTAAATTTTAGATATTACGATTAATTCGCAATTATTTTGAGCTCAATTTAGTTCTTTTCCATTAGATAGTTTTTCGGTGCAAGATCAGTTTAAGTTGTTCATTCTGTTATAGCGCTTTGACGAGGTGTTAAAATAGCCAAGACAATCGCGATGATAAATAAAGCAGGAACATCACCAAATAAGTGAGCAAAATGTTGCGGGTAATATAATGCTTGGATAGCCATGATACCTCCATGCACAATACTAGACCAAACAGTAAACCATATTAAACTTAAATGCAGAATTGGGTTCTTAGCCGCAAGGATTAAAAAAATACCTAAGGTTGCATAGATTCCTAATATCATTTGTAAATAGAGGTTTTGCCCAACTAAATGCCATGCCCAACCAGAAGGCCATAAGAGAGTTAATGGGTAAACTGCGAAGATAAAAATCAGTCCAATAATAACCAAGGCAATTCGAAGCACTTTGTAGTCGTGTTTATCATCCATGATAGGCTCCTGTAGAAGGGCATCATATTCATTGTTTTATTATAGTACGAGGAGAAGTATAGAGAGGCATTTTTGTTTTTGTGTCTTAGATTTCTTGAAAGATTAACCTATTGCACAAAACGTTTTGCCTAGAACAGTTGCTATTACAATCGATTAATAAATAGCATTCATTAGAATCCAGGTCGTGCTTCACATTGAGAATCAGGAGCAACATCAAGACCTTTTTTCAGCTCCTCTATATTAAATTCAATGAAAGCACTGCCATCTAGTGCTAGGCCATGGTGTTTTACAAGCCGGTTGAAATTGTCTTCTCCCAATTGATTTTTTAACGCGGGAATAACCGCCTTGCACGCAATTTGCTATTATATTGTCCAGGGTTGTCAGTGTGTCCAGATGCTTATCTTCTAATTGACGTGGTAATTGACGATTAAATTTTATATCCATTCGTAACCTTTCTACAGAAATGCAGAAATACAACAATAGAATAACGCTGAAAGCTTAAAAAAATATTTCAGTGACTACGTATTTTGAGACAGTGTATGGCTTCCGGCAGAGATCCCGAGGCAATCTAAAGTTCAGTGCTATCTAATGAAGGCTCACATCAGGTTTTTCTGCTATTGTTTGGCAACTGGTGGTAAAGAGGCCTAAATGATCGGCTTCAATAAATGACTCACCATCCTGAGAAAATCGGTCTAACAATACCTTAAAGTGTTTGGGTAACAAGTGTAATTTAACCATGAAGTACACGAATTTCTGCATATGCTCATAATATTTATCAATTTTTTCTATGAGAGGGGCTTGGTGCCCACCAACACTTATATCCTTATTTAACAGAACGTTAAAACCAACTTTCTCTAAAGTACTTTTAATTTCTTCGGCTGTAGGTGTGTCAATTGCACCTATTAAAGGTTTAATGCGTTTTAATAAATCACGATGATGTTCATTGGTACAATTGTAGTTATCCAGTTGTACCCAATCTAAGAAGGATATTTTTCCTCCAGGTTTAAGCACACGAAACATTTCGGCAAAGAGTTTTTCTTTATTTTTGGCATAAGTTAAAACCTGGATTTGATATAAGGAATCGAAAGAAGCATCATCAAAGGGAAAAGGATCATTCAAATTTGCTTTTATAAATTGGCAGCTATCAGCCAACTTATTTAAAGACACAAATTCTTTGGCACTTGTTAACTGAACATCATCAATATTAAACCCTGTGACTTTCGCTTTAGTAATAGTGGCTAAATGAGCAGCTACCCGTCCTCTACCGCAGCCCATATCTAAAACTTTATCACCTTCCTTAATGCTTAAATCCTTGCTCATTTTTTCTTCGAATAAGATTTGATTGTCATATATTCCTTTAGTTAGATCCATTACTGGAGGAATATACATTTTTTCCACTTCACCAAGAGCGCAAAGATGATTTAGAACGGCATAATAATTAGCAATACTTTGTTCTTCATTCTCATCTGACATATCTTTGTTAAAGCTCTCATAAGAACGTAAAAAGGCATCTATTTGCTCTTGAGGTAAACGATAAATTGCTAATAAAGAACGTAGGGCTGTTTTTAATCGATACATTGTTACTTGTGCTGTAGTCATTGTCATTCATCCTTGATTGTGAAACTAATTCGCTTGTTTTGCTGCTAGTCCCCTGTAACAGATAAGGTAAAAACGGATTAAGGCTCCTCTTTAGTTGTGATGATATCCGACTGTGTTTTTTCACGCTTTGCCAATAAGATAAATGGCCAAGACGCAGAGTTGATGATGGCACAAACCAAATATGAAGTTGAATAGCTCCAAACATCGGCTACCTTACCTAGGACTGGTTGGAATATTACGCCTCCACTTGAACTCATCATTGAGTCAAAAGACAAAACAGTCGCTCTTTGATCTGAAGGTATTATTCCATTTATATAAGCAAGTCGAACAGGTATCGATGCAGCAAAAATTAATGACCAAATTGAAATTAAGAAAACGGTAATCCAAAAATGAGGGTTATAGCCAATAGCGAAAAGCAAAACGCTGTTCAATAAAACACCTGAAAATAATAGTGACGTACGTTTCTTAAATAATTTTCGTACATAGGGTACCAACAGACCGCCTACAATCTGTGCTCCCGCTACCAAAGCTGCTGCTAATCCTGCGATACTGTAAGCAGAAGGATCGCCATATAACTTTAAAAGATAAGGTTGTAACGCATAAAAGGCATAAATCCCTACACCAGAAGTAAATATCCCAGCTATCATGAGCCAACGAATAGGAGGGGTTTTTAGCCCATATTTAACTGAAGAAGATAAAACTCTTTTCATTTCGGGTAATAGAGAGATAGTTTGTTTGGGCACAAATCCGATATCAAACATGTAAAAAAATGCAAACATAAAGCTAAGAATGAGAAAGAAGGCACGGAAAATATAAGGCACTCCGAGATTGGTATACTGTGCAATAACCCCTCCTGCTATGGAACCGGTTAACATTCCGATCCCTGACACGATTTGTCCTTTAGCAAAAATCGATTCTACATCGTCGAACTTCGCAGCGGCAAGGGCATCTACTAGCCAAGCTTCTGTTGCGCCTGAATAAAAAGTAAAGCCCAACCCCAGTAAAATAGAAATAGCGGCCCAGGCCCAAAATGGAGCAGAGATCTGCCACATAAATAAATACAGCAGAGTGGAGGCCATTAATGTGATGCCTCCCAACATAAATGATAAACGGCGGCCCCAAGTATCAGCAGCTACGCCTGTAGGAACTTCAAATAAGACCTGGCCCGCTGTAAAGAACGCATTAGCAGCAAAAGCCTCTGTATTGCTAAGTCCTCCATCAAGTAAAAATAAAGTGTTAATTCCCCAAATGAAAGAAGTGGCTAAAGTGTTGAGTAAGATTAAGGTAAGGTAAACTCTGGTGATAGATTTTGAGGAATATTCCATTTATATGCTCAAGTGACGAGAGAATAAAAGTATAACGCATCAATCATGCATTAGAAAATTATATACAATTGTGATTAGGTATTTAATTTCCTATGTGCAACGCTGGCGCAAGAGGTTCTACAAGGAGTAACGGGGTTAATGAGGCAGTTTTGCAGAAAGATTGCTTTTGATCCAATAGAGGAATTATGAAATCACTTAGATGTAATATTGATAAAACGGATCGGATAAATCGTTCAATAATTGGTGCACTATTGTGTATTGCTGCACTGTTTGAAATGGGGAGGGTTTTTTATATAGTACTAGGGCTCGCATTGATCATAGAGGGTATTATCGGTTGGTGCTCTATCCCTTTTGTTCTCAGCAAAATCAAGCGGTTTTTCAATGTGAGTTCCCATTGAATAGTAGATGGCTGCTTTTATAATTGACCCAAGTGGACATAACATAGAGGCAGTTTTCGACAATCAGTGAACAAAAATGAACAGCAGTCTACTTTTACGAAATGCAACAGATGCAGATGTAAACGCCATTGCCAATGTTTATCTATTCTCACGCAAAAAGCTGGTATCGTTTGCACCATTAATTCATTCAGATGAAAGCATTTATCAGTGGATTCGTGAAGTCCTTCTTCTTGAAGAACAAGTGATTGTTGCTGAAGAAATGCGAGTAATTATCGGTATGATGTCATTAACAAATGACGCTGGAATCGGACGAATACAGCAACTTTATATTCTCCCTGATTCAGTTAGACGTGGTGTTGGTTCACTAATGATTAACAAGGCGAAATCAATTTTAGGCTCTCCTATCCAGTTATATACATTCCAGGAAAATATTGGAGCTAGACGGTTTTATGAGCGCCATGGCTTTCAAGCAATAAAATTTGATGATGGCTCCGATAATGAAGAGAAATGTCCTGCTGTGCTCTATGAATGGACCGCCTAATAACCACTGACGTTAATAAGGATAGGCAAACAAAATAGGCCTCAATTACGAGCATTTTGCCCGCACAATCATAAATTGAATGGAACATAGATTAACAATGAATTGATTTCATGAACTATTTCATAATGGAATGACTGGAGGAGAGTTTTATAGAAAACAACAGTCCCATCAGACCCTAATAGCTATGCAGATAAATGCGATAGAGTTCCAGATAGGAGTTATCTTTTTCTATTGCTTCCAACTGTTCGTTAATACGTTGAATCAGCGGGGCATTGACAGGGAGAGCTATAATACCTATCCCATTGCCTATGACCTCGGGCTTACCTAAGGCCTGCAATTGGTTACCACTATTTTCAATCCAATAAATTGCTGCATCTCGATGGATAAAGGCTGCAGTAATTTTTTGTTTGCTCAGTGCGCTAATAAGGTCTTCTACATCATTGTATTGCTTGATTTGAAATTTAGAACCGTAGTTTTTAATTAAGATTTGATAGATAGCACTACCATCATCTTCACCTCTTATAATCCCAACTTCTTCTCCTTCTAATTCAGACACTGAATTGATATTAGAATTCTTTAAAATCAAAAACTGCCCTTTGCTCACTAGGTATGGGGTGCTAAAAACATACTTTTCCATACGCTTTAGTGAAATAGAAATGCCCCCTATAGCAACATCAATCTTCCCTTGATCCAGATGGCTAAATATATTGTTAAAATTCATTGGGATGAAACGACACTCTTCTTTGAGTCTGAGGCAAATCATTTTCATTAAGTCGATATCAAAGCCGCTGGCGGGAGAGGTTACGAAAGGGGGGTAAAAAACCTTTGTCCCTACCTTAATTTCAGCATGAAGCGCTGATAGGCTAGTCACAGCGAACAGGAGCAATACAGAAAAATATTTATTTAGATTCATAAGTTTTAAGCCATTGAAGTTAAAAATCATTTTTTAAGCTTAATGAACAGTACTTGTACTAAGTTTAGCTCTATCTTTGGAAAAACTCTATGACTGGTGTTGCAATGGGGTTGTTATTAGTCACCCCTATCACGAAATCCCACGGTCAAGCCCATAGGTATCTACACAAATGTCCCTCCTTGTCTCAACATTAGGTCATCCAGAGCGTAGACGATTATGGGGTCTGACCAGAAATATTATATAAAAGAAATGGGTACCATCTAATTTGGTAATAGGTCACGTCCCCCCATCTCTTATCTAAGAAAAACCTTGATTACGCTGCGTTGCATCAAGGTTTCATTTAAATTCACTACTCTGGGATTTCGCTTTGCTATAGACTCCACGTTCAAGCCGCAGGAATTCGGGATGGGGGTGACCTATTACCTAGTTTGCTCTGGTTTTTACCCTTAAAGCCTAATTTTAATAAGAAAAATAGATTTTAAGAAAAAACTACCGTTTTCCATGGCTATATCGAGTAGGCCACCCATCATCATTGTGCTAGGCCATGCTAATCTCCATTTATGCTGTTTTGAGTGTTGCCATATCGATGACGAATCGATATTTGACATCGCCCTTTACGGTACGGTCGAATGCGGTATTAACATCGTTTATGGCGATTTTTTCTATCTCGCAGGTGATGTTGTGCTCCCCGCAGAAATCGAGCATTTCCTGGGTTTCTGCGATGCCGCCAATCAACGATCCCGCTATCGTACGCCGACGGAAAATCAAAGGTGCGCTGTTGACTTTCGTCAATGGCTCAACCGAGCCGACAATAACCATTACTCCATCCCGCTTTAATAAATTGCTATAGGGATCGACATCGTGGCCAACAGGAATTGTGTTAAGCAAGAAATCAAAACTGTCTTGGGCAGCTTGCATTGCCACCTCATTTTTGGAGATAAGTACCTCGTGAGCGCCTAGCTTCTTCGCATCATCTCCTTTTTCTGGCGATGTTGTGATCATCACCACATGCGCGCCCATTGCATGCGCAAATTTCACACCCATATGGCCAAGACCGCCTAGGCCGATAATCCCTATCTTTTGGCCCGGACCCACCTTCCAATGCCGTAATGGTGAATAAGTAGTGATGCCTGCGCAAAGTAGGGGCGCTGCCGCTGCCGGATCGAGATTTGCTGGAATGCGCAAGACGTAACGAGCATCAACAGTGATCTTGTCAGAATAACCGCCGAGCGTAACTTTGTGCGCTGTACCGCCAATTTTATCTTCGGCATTCCAAGTACCGGTAAAGCCGTTATCGCAATATTGCTCGAAGCCTTCATCGCAGGAGGCACAATGGCGACAGCTATCAACCATGCAACCTACACCAACCATATCACCCACCTTCAAGCTGGAAACCTTAGTACCCACGGCGGAAACACGCCCAATAATTTCATGGCCAGGAACAAAGGGATATTGCGTTCTACCCCATTCATTTCGCGCAGCATGAATATCTGAGTGACAGATTCCACAGTAAAGAATCTCAATCAGGACGTCTTCGGGGCGGGGTTCGCGTCGTTCAATAGTGTAGGACACTAATGGTGTGGTAGCGGTTTGTACTGCGTAGGCTTTGGTTTTCATAAAACTCTCCCTTTATTAGACCTAAGAATTTAGGTATTCATTTCCTCGTCATGATTGCAGCAATTCTTTCATTACACAACGATGTTGAGATTATCACTCTTAATTAAATCAACGATCGATTAATTTCTGATAAAGTTCAGGATATCTTTCACCACTTGCAAGTACAACCAAAGCTCCGAGCGTTTATAGAACACGTGCAGAGTGAATCAAGATTCTAAAATATCCTTTCCAAATACACGATTCTAAGCAATGTCTGCCGAGAATCTAGTCAAGCAGTGGCCAATAAAACTTTATTTTGCCAGACTGAGATTTTTCCTATCAAAGTTTATGGTTGGAGCAGGAACAGCCCGCACTGGTTTAGGTATGGCCTTTGGGCAATTATTGTAAAATCATGCCAAAACAATGGTTCGTAGTTTTGATAGTGATCTTGGAGGAGAGCTTCTAGATAATCCTAAAAAAGGCCTTTGATTCTAGTTTCTATTAAAGGTATAAAGAATGCTCTAAAAAAATTGTGAGTCTTCGATGAAAAACACTCTGATTTCTCTTATTTTAGTTTCGAGCTTTTTACCTCTTTCTGCTCAGGCTGGGCTTGATATAAAAACCTATAAATACAGCTTTGCTAAGAATGAGCATTTTGATGTGGCCTTTGCTGATTACCCGAAAGGGCAGGAAGAATTTTATGAGTTGGAATATAAAGAGGCCGCTCAGTTACCCCCGGAAATAATGCTAAAAATAAGGGGGTTAAAGATTGCTGGTTCGAATCATAGCGATGATTTATTTATGTATTCCTACAAGCAACTGAAAGGATTAAAGCCAAATACAACTTACCAAGTACAATTTTCCCTGGAATTTGCCTCAAATGCGGCTAGCGATTCGATAGGTGTTGGAGGAGGGCCAGGATCTTCGGTTTATGTGAAAATCGGGGTGGTCGATGCGAAGCCAAGACGTTATTTAGATTCAGACAATTTTTATCGCATTGCTCTTGATAAAGGCAATCAAATGACAGATGGCAAGGACATGATTTTATTGGGAACAATTGGTGTAGATACCGAAGACGCCATCTATCGTTTAAAAACGCTGCCTTATCAGCCTGATGCAGAAATGCAGGAAAAATTAGACCACTATACGGTAACTTCTAATGGCAAGGGAGAGGCTTGGTTGGTTCTAGGAACAGATTCTGCATTTGAAAGTAAATCGACCCTATATTACACCAATGTACTTGCGCATTTTAAGGAGTTGCTGAAGTAGATGGCTTAATGTGTACTGACGTTAAGTTAAGGTGTCCGAAGGATAGATGAGGGATTGTGCTAGAACCGCCCCTCATCCGCCCTTCGGTCACCTTCTCCCAAGAGGGGCGAGGGGAGATCTAAGAATCCCTTCATCGGGGATAAGGTGCCCGAAGGGGTTGATAGATCAGGCAGGAATCATACCTTGATGAGCTGCTATAGTAGGCTCTCTGAATGCTTGTTTCCTTGCTTGATTAGCTAAAGAACCAAATAAGGTTTGACCTTGAACATAGGACATGCTCGCTACCTTTGTAGTTTTCTCGGCCTCGTGTTCAGTCGCTAACTCGAAAAGAGGCTCTTGTTCTGCTTCAACGGTATTTTCATAGCCTAAAGAGTCTTCTGTTTCAACTGCTACTAATCGTGGCGGCTCGCTTACTAATTCAGTAGAAGGCACTTCCAGTTTAGGTGCGAAGATAAAACCAAATACCCTCAATTTAATAACTAAGATAAACGCTTTAAAAGGGGTTAATTCCTCATAACCATTTTCTGCAGGTCGTTGCTGAGCAGCTGCATAAGCCTCTGGTGAAAGCATTTTGATATGGCTAACATCAGCCCGAAAATACACTTTCCCGTCAGCTGCTTGAAGTAATAAAGGCTGAGGCTGTGGTTGGCTGTAATCAATTTCAGGTAGAAAGGCAAGGCCACCATAATTTTCAGCACTACGTTTTTCGCCCGATTGCATTAATCTGGCAATGTCACCTAAGGAGTTATCCATACCATTAACAAGCAGGTTAGCGTTTTCATCATTGCTGCGCTGAAAATAAGTACCATCACCATAGGATTGTGTTTTTTCTGGATCGATAGCGAATACATCGCCTACTTGCCAGTTAGGATTTGGCTGAAAGGGATTGGTTGTTTTAACGCCAGTGTGGTTGTCTTCATTATGCATGTTGTTAATTAAAATATTACCCCAGACACCAAATTGCTCAGGCATAACGGTGCGTAATAAGCCAATACGGCTCATGTGTCCGCCGGCAAAATGGTCAGAGTAAAAATGCATGGCAAAAAGATCTTGGCTGACTGCAAGTGCATGATAGCGATTGCTAAGCTCTGTATAAAAATCTTGTTTATTATCTATTTGTTCTGCTGTAAAACCATATTGAGCAGGGTTTTTCTCAATACGCTCAACGATTGCACTTAGCTCATCGGAAACGGTTTCATCGTCAATAACATTGCCTGCTGCGATTTGTTTGAAATGATAAGCAAGGTTGGCATTATCAAGTGCTGACTCATGGCCAACTACGTAGGCTCTGGTTGACCAAGGCGCAAAATGTGCGGCATTCTTGGATAATTTTTCGCTGTAGTCTTTGACTGCGAAGATATAAGCAATCTGCTGTATTATCTGATTGAGTGATTCAATAAAAGGAACGTAAGTGGTCTTTTCAATTTGATAAATTCGCTCAATATCTTTCTGGCTAACCTCGGTTGAGGCTAAGTCAGCAAAGGCATCATGAAAAGCTTGTTTTTCCTTTGCTTGCACAGGGTTGTTGAATAGTTTTTTATTATCACTAACAACATCGCCACTTGGTTTGGGTAATTCAAGAGAGTATCCCCAACCGGCTGAGGTGTAATAATCGCCAGCCATGGCAACAATGTCACCAGCGCTTAGCTTTAAATCGAGAGGAACAGGAATTCCATCGATGGTTTGCATCATCGTAACTTTTAACTTGTTCGTATCAGCGGTATTTAAGTTTTTACTACCTTCTAGGTAAGGATTAGTAAAGGTTTCAATTCTTATTTGATCACCAGCTTGTTTATGCTCAAGAGTTTCCATGTATTTTCTTCCTCTCATCATTGTTGTAGTCATTTTAATTGACCAAAATTAAGGCAACATTAATCAGCATAGGGAAAATAGGAAAGTCAGCTTTGTAGGGGGAAAAATGTGTAATCTAGAAAAGCCCGAATTCTCGCGGTCAAGCTCATAGGTATCTACCCAAATGTCTGTAATAGATGAGCCCTGTCACCCTAACGCACGTCATCCAGAGCGCAGCGAAGGATCTGGTGAATGTGGCACTGTGCTAATCTCGGAGATCCTTCGCTGCGCTCTGGATGACATAATCATGAATTACGCTCTGATTCTTGAACTAGCTATTCGAAATTGAAAGTTGAGCTTGTTGTTCAATTTGTCCAATTTGTTTTATTTTCTCAGCTACCATCTCATTGAAGGCGGCTACTGAAGATGTTTCCCAATCAAAAAATGTCGTTAGGCATCCCTGGCCAGTTTTGAGAATCGCATATCCTTCTGTATTTCTGAGTGTAGTTACAAACGTCTTAAACTCCGGTAAATCAAAAGGAGCATCTTCAATTTGTTTTCTGAAGTCCTCAAGAATGCTGTTTTTCAAATGGTCGCCTATTTGATCCTTGTGCTTATCTTTGAAAGCCTGGGATGTATCCTTTGTGGTTGCCTTGAAAGCATGATACCACCTGCTATCCTTATTGGTTTTTGCTGGATAGGCATAATTATTATGTATGGTGTTAAGAGCGGTTTTTGTTGTCTCAACTTTTGCTATTGAAATAGCAGCAGCTTTAGCTACTTCTGGATTATCATCCACAGTCAAGATTGGTTCCAAAGGCGTCGTTACTATTTTTACAGTTTTTGGTTGGTTATCAGCGCTCTTTTTTAGGAAATTGGCAGCATCGAAATTTGATACCCAAGCCGTTATAGCGCCTCTCATATTAATATAATCACGTATCTCGGGTTTGGTTAAATTTAACTCTGGAAGCACTGTTGTAGTCGATTCAATTTGACTTATCTGAACTAATTGCCGCCACGCAGAATCAAGACAGTTATCTAATCGAACCTGATATTTATGCAATTTATCTTGAAATTTAGCATCCGACTTTATTTTATAAAGCTCTGTCAAGCTGTCTGTTATAGCATCTAAAAGCGCAATCTTAGCATCTAAAAATTTAATAAATTGCTTAGGGTTCTCTGGTGCAAATTGTGCTCCAAGGCTCTTTTTATTTAAGTCTTCCATTTCCTCGATTAGAGCTTTCAAAGAACCTTCTTCAGGCTCTCTTCGCTTGATTCTCTTACCAAGACGTCCTTGAATTTGTTCGAGATTTCTCTTTGAATCTTGCATATTATCAATAAAATGCATGATCTGGTCTCTGGAATGCTGAGTCACTTTTTATCTCAATAACTAATTTAAAGTGTTGAATTATATTACAAGATTATTAAGTGAAGATTAGCGACCCTCTGCAATTCTGCAGAAAGGTCACCAATATAGTACTGCAGGCTATGGTTAATAACTCAAGGTACTAATCTCATTTAAACCGAGTAAACGATCAAATCTTTCATAGACTTCTTGCTGTTCAGCAATGCTTGCTGCTTCCCAAACTAAAAGGCCTTGATTATTTCTGTGGAAAATATCAGGGTTCATTGAAAGCAAAAAGTTTAGGATACTCGTTCGCCCAAGTTTGGCAGCATGAAATAGCGGAGTGTCTCCCTCTGTGTTTACGAAATCAAGCAGCTCGGGATCATTGGCGAGAGCAACTAGCATATAAGCGCTATTGTCTTCATTAATTGCTTGAATAAAATGCCTTTGTTTTTCTGCCATAGTTGGTTCAGCTGGGGCACTAGCCTTTGGAGGCTGGAAAAATGCTCTTGGAGCAGTACTTGCGCGTTGAGGAGTGGTCGGAAGAATAGAGGGTATATAAAATGTGTCATTCGTGGATGAGGTGGAAGATGACGCGATTGGAGCCGCTCTTGTTGCTACAGTTGGCGTCCTAGTGGGAGTAGGAAGAATGGATGGCACAAAAAATAAAGGATTATTGGATGACGAAGGCATTGGAGCGGCTGCTCTTGTTGCCGGTCTTTTAACAAAGGAAGGAAGTAAAGAATGCATAAAATAAGAATCAGCTTCTTGCACGGCTTCTTCCTCGATTTCTCCCTCTACCTGATTTAACTTGATCACAGGTTGCTGCTTCATAAAGCTTAATAAAACTTCTCTCAGGCCCATAACTTGAGTTCTTATCGTTTGATCATCAGGTATCGGTCCACTGTCTAAGAGCTGTAGTGCATTGTTTCCCTGAATGTTTACAAACCTTGTATTAGCCTGCGCCTCTAATAACATTCTGAAAATTTCCAGGTTTTGATATCCGGAATGTGCGGCATGATCTGCTGCCATCATTAGTGCTGTCATTTGCGAGTTTTTGGTTTGTAAATTGAGATTAGCATTCTTATCGATCAGCAATTTAACCATAGCTGGGTTTTGCAATTGTACTGCGAGCATTAAGAGGCTTCGTCCTCTGGCATCACAAGCATCTGGATTAGCACCAGTATCCAGCAAACGCTCTACTGTAGCGATGTCTCCTCTTGTTACAGCCTGGAATAATTCAGGATTGAATTTCTTGGCTTTGGCCGGTTCCGCTGGTATCGCAGCCGATGGTCTTGTGCCCTCAGAAAGTTAGGTGAGTTCTTCTTCATTATATTTCAGTAGGTTTGCGACAATAGCTTTAACCCTAGCTAAGATAGCACTCTGTTCTTCTGGAGTTGTTTGCTCTTTGTTAAAAAGCATAGCATCCCCCACATTACAAAATTTGAAGATCACTTGCAGTGCTATTTGTGTATTAGCGTCAAATCCCGAGATCACAGGTTCATGACCCTGAATTATTTCAGCAATTTTCTCTCTGATCGGGGCTGGAATTGTTTTTTGGCCAATTGGAATACACTCTAATAATTGTCCTGCTAAAAATGCTTCATAGTCTGAAACATGTGAATCAGGTGTTTCATCGGCAGCCATTGATGAAGAGGGTTGTACAGATTCACGGATTATTTCAATGCCGGAGTCAGTTACTCTGGCTTGCCCTAAGAAAGTATAGGGCTCAATGCGGGTGATTTTCTTTTGGCTATCCTCTACAGATCTAAAAATTAGATATTCTCCTGCGCGTGTAAACAAGTTCAATTCAATATTAAGAGTTTGTGTCTTGAGTATTTCCAGCATGCTTCGAAGATTAGCTTCATCGGGTTCCATATCTACACCAATGACAACATCAGCAAGATAATGATAAGGATAAGGCTCATTTGTAGAGTGTCTATATCGACTTACAGAGGTACTGTAATGAAAATGAGGCCTAACCTCATGTCGCTCAGTAAATTTTTGCTCTCTGTAGGGGTTATTCCAATTCTTTAGGGCGCATTTAATTGATTTGCGAATAATTTGTTCCACCCAGGGTTGCAACTGGTCTAATCCAGTTATTAATTCTTCTGAATTAAATGTTGCCCCTGAGGAAATATATGACTTGGCCATTGTAGCATCCTTAAAATTTGATTTTATATCGTTGTATTTTCAGAAATATCTAGTGAAACATGAAATTTCTAATCGGCTATTCTATTGATAGATGGTTAATCAAATATTAAAAATTGATGTTGTTTTTTTATAGCTGATATCAGATTCTTAGTAGCGGACAAGCAAATTTTTGCAGCTTATAACTAAAGAGGAACTATGGACAGCCAATTATCTTATTTTCTCCGTCTTTCCAGCATCATAGAGGCAATGCCAGATGCCTTGGTGATTATTGATAAAAGTGGCCACATTATTTTAATTAACAGCCAGACTGAACATCTATTTGGATATACACGTGCCGAGTTATTAGGTGAATATGTAGAGAGCCTAATGCCTGAAAGGTACCGTAGCAAACATGTCCACCATCGCGACAATTATTTTCTTAGGCCAACCGTGCGTTCTATGGGGGCGGCATTAGAATTATTTGGCATGAAAAAGGATGGTACGGAATTTCCTGTCGATATAAGCATAAGTCCGCTTAAGACAGATGAGGGCATTTTTACTCTTGCTGCCCTAAGAGACATTAGCAAGGCGGTAGATGCTATCTCGGAACAAAAACTACTTAAAGAACAGTTATATAGTAAAAATAAAGAGCTCGAGAAACAAAATCGCTTAAAAACTGAGTTCCTAGCCAATATGAGTCATGATATCCGAACGCCATTAACGGGCGTTATAGGCCTGTCTAAATTACTTGAGAAGATGGTGCAAGATTCTGAGCAAAAAAAATATGCTCAATGGTTAGGTGAAAGTGGTAAACAACTGCTGAATATGTTGAACGTAATCTTGGACACCATTTCAGGGGAAAACATAGATGAAGCAAACTTAAAGGAAGAACCATTTGAGTTAAAGCAAATTATTCAAGAAATTTACTATCTTGAACTCCCATCTACTCTAACAAAAGGGATAGAGTTAAAAACGCATATTGATACTAAAATTCCTCCTTGTTTTGTGAGCGATCACATAAAAATCCGTCGTATCTTATTAAACTTATTGGGTAATGCCATTAAATTTACTCAGGCCGGTGACATTAAGATTGAGGTGAAACTCCTGAATCAAGAAAAAAAACATTCCTTACTTAACTTTAGTGTTACAGATACAGGTTCTGGGATTCCCTATGAACTTCAAGATAAGGTATTTGATAGGTTTTTTCGGCTTGCTCCCTCAAATCAAGGAACCTATACAGGGCGCGGTTTAGGCTTAGATATTGCCCAATCTTATGTAAATCTCTTAGGTGGAAAAATTCTATTAACAAGCACACCAGAGGTAGGAACGACTTTTTATTTTGATCTGCTATTAAAAATTGGTGATATTAAGCAAATTCCTTTAGCTAATAATGAAACAGTTAGTCAATCTTCCACAGCAAAAAATGAAAGGCCAGCAAATACACTGAAATTATTACTTGTTGAAGACAATCAGATTGCCTTACTCGCCCTTGAAGCAGTTGTTAACCAGGCTGGTTTTCGCTATAGCACTGCTGTTGATGGGGAAAGCGCACTGGATTTAGTGAAGTCAGAGGCCTTTGATTTAATTATTACCGATCTGGGGCTTCCGGGTTTGTCTGGTGTTGATCTAGCAAAAAGAATTAGAAAGTTTGAAAAAATGCATGATCGAAGGCCAGTGCCAATCATAGGATTAACAGGTCATTCTGAGAGTAAAATAAAGGATAAATGCATTAAGGCGGGAATGAATGACGCAATTACTAAGCCGATAAGTCCCGAGATTTTAGAAAAAATTAAAGGAACCTATCTTGCTTAGAATCCATGTAATAGGCCAGCCTCGTCATCCAGAGAGCAGCGAAGGATCTCCGGGAAATCGCACCACTGCTCCCGGATTTCACTTCGCTACATCCAGGCTACATTTCATCCACGGACTACCTATATGCCAGTGAATGGTCATTCTCATTGCTCTCATCAAAATTTGCAATATCGGAGTAGAATGCAGTTGTTTCTTCCTGTTGCCCTTGACGAGGATTCTCAAATCCATCTTTGGCGTGTTTTTGTATCTCAGCCCATAGTACTTCCACAGACTCAGAATAATCACCGTGCTTTCTAATGGCCTCATAAATTTTGTACACGCGATGTGGAACACGTTTCTCTGTGCCATTATCTAAAGTGAGTGTCAGACCACCCTGAAAAAAGCAGTAACTACCAACTTCAAATACATTATTTTCAATGTCCGTTTTAATTTGATTTATTTTTTCTCTTAGTTTCCAATCTTCAAAACCTTGTGGCGATATCATATTTCTAGGATTGTTAAATAGTTCGTTTACTGGGCGAGGGGGGCTAATCACTTGTTTTTGGATTTTCTGCTCTATAGGTATGCCTCTGAAATGCATTCTATTAATTTCACCTTCGAGATAATGCTGCCTATACAAATTATTAAGCGCACCTGGATTATCCGTTACACAGGTTACGTCGTTCCACAATGAATCAAGCGAGTAAACTTTGCCATCTCTATCGCGATACAAATTCCAAGCATGAGCAGCACCTCTATCAAAATCTTGCCGATGATGAATAACTTCTCCATGTAATAGACCATCCTGTACTAAACGAGATAAGAAATAAGAGTTCAACAAAGTATGATGTCGGCATACTCCTTGTCCTTGTAAAATAAATTCACTAAGAGAAATTACCTTATCACTTCTCAGCTTACGCGCGATGAATTCGTCAGGTTGACCACCAGGAAAACAAGTTTGAGTCAGGTTTTTTATTATTTCTAAGATTTCACGTGGATTTGAAGCATGTCTTAATTGCCATTTTAATTTAGCGTAAAGATCTTGTAATACCTTATCTTGTGGATCAAGAAGTAAGATTTCACGCTTTGAAGAAACTCCTACTGAGCATAGCCTCTTGTTAAAATCACGAGTACCTCTATCCACGATAGGGGTAAATTTTCCATCTATATAGACTCCTTCTATATGATTTATTCTAATAACCTGATCATTATTCCGAACTGCTAAAAAGGTTCGTCCATCCTGCCGTGGCATTTGCGGTCTTCTACTTCGAACATCTTGCAGGAAGGCATTGAACTCATTATTTTGAGGTTTATTTGAAGCTGCATGACGCATCTTGTTTGCTAAATCACTATTAAGAGTAGTATAGCTGATGAATTTTTCTACTAATTTCGGCGAGTTGGCACGGGCAAATTGCAACAATTTTTCTTCCGAACTATTTGAAGCTATAACGCCTAAGAGTCGGTGAGGCTGTTCAAGGAGAGCTTCAGCAGCATCCTTGTTTCTAATTGCCAAATCGAATAAAAACAGGCTAATTTTTCTTAACTTATCACTATTGGTGATGCTATGTCGTTTTTTTATAATTTCTCTAGTCAATGATTCTGGTGTATATAATGGCATTTAAAATCTCCCTCTAACCAATTATTAGCCATTATATTTTTTATTTATTAAGTGATTATTATTGGGTATTAGCAAAATCTCTCTCGATATATGCTTATTTAAAATCCAGTTCGTCAAAAAACAGATAGACGTCCTGGAGGTTACGAAGGAGTAGTTCGCGAGTTCTTTGAGCCATAGGTTTCTCTTCCTTAAGGTGATAGTAGGGTTAAATTGAATGAAGCAAAGTATATTTTCAGTCTATTATTTAAATAATATCTCAATATCGGAATTATTATAATTAAGGAAAATTATGACCATCCCGGCATTAACCACCTTTGTTTTTTTCATTGTGACTACTGTGACCTTCGCTGATAGTAGTGCTTACAATGGTCCTGATAATCCAATTATTCCTGCGGATAATGATGAAATAAGATTGAATTTTGCGCAATGTATCGAAGACACTAATGAGCTGATGCCCGATAATGATGCTCATGATTTAGCCAAGAATCTCTGCGAGTTACGAGTAAAACATCAGGCCGCTCGTCAACAAGTGTTGAAAGGATTAGCTGAATTAGTCGCACAATATAAAGGCGTGACTAATCACCAGCATGATCAGAACTTAGCGCAGACAATTTCCTTGATTCAAGGGGGAGTAAAATCGTGCCTCGATGCCATAGGTTCTCAAGAGGTTTGTCACAATATAGGTTGCGCCATTGTACCTGAAACTGATGCTACCCTTTGTGATAATCAAGCGATGATAATCATCAACAGAATTTTAGGGCGCGAGTAGTCGCAAATACAGGTTGAATCGTCAAAATTTTAAATGAAACCTTGATTAAGCTGCGCTGCATCAAGGTTTTCCTTAGATTAAGGGTAATCATCAATTAAGCTTTTGTGGGCCATGGCTCTCATTAATGCATGACAATTACGGTATTCTTAGGGGCTATTCGATAACCTGTAGAACTAACCGGAGATACTTTTCTGCCTGCACTATCTGTAATCCAAACTAAAACCTGAGCGCCTGAAGTGCTGGCTTGTATTGTGTAAGTTTCACCGGCTTTAAAATTCGCTTGAACATCAGAAAAGGCTTGGTAAGGGCCGCTTGAAAGAAAGCCTTTATTAAATTCTGTCAGAACTGTTAATGTATGGACGCCGGGATGGATGCGTACATTGCCGGAAAAAAGTTTTAGTCCAGCCGTTTTATTATCAATAGCATCAACCTGTGAATGCATCCAAGTTGCAAGGCCCGTGCGTTCATTTTTAACTCGTACTATCGACATAGGTTCATTGGCTTTGGGGGCCTCATACATGGTTGCACAGCCTGATACAACACTTAGTAAAATTACTAAGGCAATAGATTTAAAGCAATTCATTTGTACTCCTAGATTTCATCAACTATAGGTATTAAGTTGGCGCTAATTTTACACACTTGAGTCAAATAAAATCCAACCGTTTGTGCTGATATGTCATATTGATAAATTTACTAAGACTTACCGGATGGATGCGCTTAGCATCTTGGCTAGGTGTAATAGGTCAAGCCGCGGGAATTCCAGTTTTATTTGGGATTACACATGTTGAGCCGGTGCACCCAAGTTCGGAGATCTTTTATTGTATGGATGCCCTAATCAGAAAATACTGTAGTCTTTGGTAGAAAATTGTTTGGCTTATTTATCATTAGGATTTCTGCAAAACCAGCCTGGATTTACTCTCTTGTTATGACCATTTAGCCTGTCAACCCCTAGGCATAAAACAAATACTGTGGGATAATTATTGCCCAATTACGTTAATATTTGTCTACTTGTATGAAAATTAAAGCAATTATCTTGATGATCTCTATTTTTTTCCCTTTCGCTTTATTCGCTAGTTCCTCGACTTGCCGCTTATCAACGGGAATCAATGTACATACTTCCAAGCGAACTTTAAGTATTTGTAATCACGGTGCTGTGGTTAAGACTTTTAAAGTAGCTCTTGGATACAAGGGTATCGGTAAAAGACGAGCGGGGGATAATAAAACGCCAATTGGCTTATATGGACTAGCTTACCCAAGAAAATCCAATCAATTTAAAGTCTTTATTCCAATTCTCTATCCGACCATAAAGCAAAGAGCCGCGGGTTATACAGGTAGAGATGTAGGGATCCATGGGCCAACTCAGACATCTAAGGCCATAGGCTGGTTAGGCAACTTGCCAGGTGCAACACGTGGATGCATTGCTGTTGGCAAAAATAATTATATTGAATATGTAGCTAATTGGATAAAGGCTAATCCTAGGGCTGCGAAGGTTTTAATTATCTAACCTTAGTTAACGTCAGTTATGGATAAGAAACTATTTAAAAGGTAATAATGTTAGATTTAGATGAGCTAATACCGGGGTTGCTAAGACCGGTATTGCGATTTTTAGGTTGGTTTATTATTGAAGTAATTCTTGAGTCATTTATCGATCGATTCGTTTATCCCACAGGTAAAAGAGCTTTTAAGATTGTTTCTTTTGGGTTGTGTCCAGTTGAAAAGCCATCTAATTTGATGAAGTTTATGATTTACTCTACAGGCATTATTATCCTTTTTTTATTCTTATATTTGCCTTTTTGCATCCTGCGAGCGTTAGTCTAACTTGTGGCCATCTAGATGCTGCTCATCACGTTCCTTGTCTTGCTTCTCTTTCTGTTTTTCTTTTTTGGTTCTTCCGAATTTAATGCGATTCTCAGTGGCCTTTTTTTCTTTTTCCAAACGAATTTTGGCCTTTCTTTTCTTATTGAGATTAATGATGTTTGCCATAGTACTCTCTCAATGGGGATATGAGTAGGTCACTGGTATCTCTACCTGTGCTTTCGCTTTAAAAAAGCGGTCGAATTCACTTAAAAATTGCGTATTAGTGCTTGTTATGTCAGTAATACTATAGGCTGATGCAAATGCATTAGCAATCTCACCAAGGGTGGCTGATTCCCTGGTTGCTGCATTAGTTAAGCGGTGGTTTGCTATATCCTGCGGATTTTCCAAGGTCCAGAAGTGGTTATATTTGTAGTTAAAATAGGTTTGATATAGCTTGCCTAGAGTAGTTTCGTAAATTAACGTCCATTGCAGATCTCCATCAATGTTCTTTGATGTTAATTGATTGCGCATGGAAAGAAGGAAGTCAGCTAATAACATAGGTTTGTATTTCTTTTGAGATTAAAAAAAGCGCAAATGATAGCACTGAGCAAAATATTTTCATATAGTGAATAGATGCGGCGAATAGCAAGTAATAAGAGAAATGTAATAGGCCAGCCCCTGCTTGAGTACTGAATTCCCGCGGCTTGACCGCGGGATCCAGTGGTTAGAAGCCCTTCACTCTGAGCTTATAGATCCCGCGGTCAAGCCGCGGGAATTCGGGATGGGAGTGACCTATTACAGAGAAATAATCATAAAAGATGTTAATTAGAAAAAGTACTACTGCAAATTCAGAAAAAATACTGTATAATGCGTGACAATTTTTTATCCATTTCATAAGAGCGCTATGACTGACTTAAACCTTTATAGAAATATTGGTATCTTCGCCCACGTTGATGCCGGAAAAACAACGACTACTGAGCGTATTCTTAAGCTCACTGGTAAAATTCACAAAATGGGTGAGGTTCACGAAGGTGAATCAACAACCGACTTCATGGTACAGGAAGCAGAGCGGGGTATTACTATTCAGTCCGCAGCAGTAACCTGTTCTTGGAAAGGTCATCGTTTCAATATTATCGATACCCCGGGCCACGTCGACTTTACTGTTGAAGTATACCGTTCACTGAAGGTACTCGATGGCGGTATCGGCGTATTCTGTGGTTCTGGTGGTGTTGAGCCTCAGTCTGAAACTAACTGGCGCTATGCGAACAATTCAAAAGTATCTCGTTTGATTTTCGTCAACAAACTCGACCGTATCGGTGCAGACTTCTTGAAAGTAACTGAGCAAATCAAAAAGGTATTGGGTGCAAATCCATTAATTATGACTTTGCCAATTGGCATTGAAGATAACTTCGTCGGTGTTGTCGATTTATTAACTCGTAAAGCCTACGTTTGGGACGAAACTGGTCAGCCAGAAAATTACAGTGTTACTGATGTACCAGCTAATATGGTTGATGAGGTTGAAATGTATCGCGGGCAGTTAATTGAAACTGCGCTTGAAATGGATGATGAATTGCTGATGGCTTATTTAGAAGGTGAAGAGCCTTCAATAGAAGACATTAAGCGTTGTATCCGTAAAGGAACGCTTGAATTAGCCTTCTTCCCAACTTATTGCGGTTCAGCCTTTAAGAATAAAGGGATGCAGCTATTATTGGATGCGGTGGTTGATTACTTACCTGCTCCTCATGAAGTTAATCCACAGCCATTAACTAATGCTGAAGGCGAGCCGAACGGTCAATTCGCTATCGTTTCTCCTGATGAGCCTTTCCGTGCTCTGGCATTCAAGATCATGGATGACCGTTTTGGTGCTCTAACCTTTATCCGTGTTTATTCAGGAAAACTGAACAAAGGGGATACTATTCTTAACTCCTTTACTGGTAAAACTGAACGTGTTGGTCGTATGGTTGAGATGCAGGCCGATGAGCGTAATGAATTACAAAGTGCTGAGGCAGGCGATATTATTGCTATCGTCGGTATGAAAAACGTTCGCACAGGTCACACTCTTTGCTCACCTGATCACGAGTGTACACTTGAAGCGATGGTTTTCCCTGAGCCAGTTATCTCTATTGCTGTTTCGCCAAAAGATAAGGGCGCTACAGAGAAAATGAGTATTGCGATTGGTAAGATGGTTGCTGAAGATCCAACCTTTAGGGTTGAAACTGATGAAGATTCAGGTGAGACCATTCTACGTGGTATGGGTGAATTACATCTTGATATTAAAGTGGATATCCTGAAGCGTACCTACGACGTTGAATTAATAGTCGGTCAACCACAGGTTGCTTACCGTGAAACCATTACCAAATCGGTTCAAGACAGCTATACCCACAAGAAACAATCTGGTGGTGCTGGTCAATACGGTAAAATTGATTACACAATTCAGCCAGGTGAGCCAAACACAGGATTCACTTTCATTACCTCTGTTGTCGGTGGAAACGTTCCTAAAGAATTCTTCCCTGCAATTGAGAAAGGTTTCCGCTCAATGATGAGCACAGGTACCTTAGCTGGCTTCCCTGTATTGGATGTTGTAGTTGACCTTACCGATGGTGGTTACCACGCAGTTGACTCCTCTGCGATTGCATTTGAGATCGCTGCAAAAGGTGCTTTCCGCCAATCTATACCCAAAGCGGGCCCACAACTTCTAGAACCAATTATGAAGGTTGACGTTTATAGTACAGAAGAAGATGTTGGTAACGTGATTGGTGACTTAAACCGTCGCCGTGGCATGATCTCAGGTCAGGAACCAAGTGCTGCTGGTGTTCGTATTAAGGCCGATGTTCCTCTTTCAGAAATGTTTGGTTACATCAGTACCTTGCGTACCCTTACCTCTGGTCGTGGTCAATTCTCAATGGAATTCTCTCACTATGCGCCTTGCCCAACTAGCGTAGCTGAAGCAGTAATTGCCAAAGAAAAAGAGAAAAAAGCGGCTGCTAAATAAGCTAGTCTTAGTAGTTTTTAAAAAGCCCTGTCAGTTTGTCTGATAGGGCTTTTTTTTACGGTTTACGCTTATTCACAAAAAGTCTGTATTGCACAATGAAACCTTGATTAGGCTTTTGTGGGTTGGATCACTGCCCAAAGCTAAGCTGCATATCCCTATGAGGGATACCTGCATCTAAATACTCATCACTACAAACCACAAAACCTAATTTTTCATAAAACGGAATCGCATAGGATTGAGCTCCAAGCTTTGCCTTTTTAACTTGGGGGCTCTTTTGAATATCCTCTAGTATAAAGTTCATTAACACATGGCCAAGCCCTTGTTTTTGATGGGTTTCTAAAATTGCTACGCGCTCAATCTTCGCGTAATCCCCAACATGGCGAACACGAGCGGTACCCGCAGGTAGTTGATTGAGAGACAAGAGGTAATGTTCGCTGCTAGAATCCAGCCCATCGAGTTCTTCGTTAATTGGGACCTTTTGTCCTTCCACAAATACCTGATGCCTGATGGTAAGGCAAACTTGAAGATCTGCTGTAGCAGACACTTTTTTTACTAGAATGTTGGGTGCTTTGATACTCATAGATACTCTAAAGTTTAAAGGCGAGAAGTCATGATAACTGATCTTAATATTGAAACGCTTCTATTGGTAGCTGTGTGGAACAGGCCCTGCATTTTTCAAGGCTGCTTTAAAATCACCGATTTAAATAGCGACCATAAGGTGTTGTTTTTCTTTAGATGCCAGTCAACCTATACCACACAGGAAGCTATTATTAACAGAGAGTTTTCTCCTGATGATTATCAGTTTACTCATTTGTATGATGATTCAGGCTTGGTTCTGCTAGATACTTTAAATCAAGCACAAGAGCAGGGTTTATACCTTTTAAAATATGCCTTAGATACCACGCTGTTCACTATGCTAACACGGAAAAACCAGCATATTACGAGCATTGATGATGTTGCTATGCAGCTTATGATTGATAGAGTTTCGCCAATTATTAACAGAGAGGCTCCATTGCCCGAAGGTGAGGAGCACCTTGGATTTGCGGTAGCAATGGATTTTTGTCCCAAGGAAGAAATGGGGCGGCAAGCAGCGGCTGCATTGCTGGCAAAATTAGAATAGTAGAACATCGATTACACTTGCTGTATACTTCATGAACATTTGCTAATCAAATTAAGTTAAATTTAATGCCTGCGTCAAACGCTGTTGCAAAATGGCCTCCCAAAGAAGTTTCAGCTGAAAGAGAGCATCCTAACCAACGAGTTTACTGGTATGACAGTGCTACGCAAATTCCAAGTAAATTAACTGGCAAATACTTGCCCTCAGCGGCAGTGGTTAAAGAATTTGGAAGGTTATCTTCTGGTGTTAAGGCACAACATCTTGAGTCAACAACGCTTTTTATAAATTTACCTGCAAAATTTTATCAAGAGTATCTGTCAATTCAAATGAGCTCTAACCCGATCAATTTTCCTAAAATTGGGCAAAACAAGAATATCTCTGTTCGTGCCTGTATGGAGCGGCACCCTTCATTTGCTACAAGACGAGGGCGCTTACATCCAAGTCATTGGCTAGAGTTGGGGTGGGTTTCGCAACAAGCTTATATTAAATGGCTTAATTCATCGATGCTATTTGCTTTTTCACATTGTAATCATTATACCTCTGCGACTCGGCTTATTGATGCTGATCAGGAACGCAATAGCAAAGAACCCTCCTCCACATTTCATTTCAAACACTATTCACAGCGAGAACTAAAATACAATCCTAAGAGAACCAATATTTTTAGTGTAACAGGCTATGAATTTCGTGGTTTTAGAGAGCAAGGTAGATCCACCATAAGATCAACAATTCCAGCTGTGGAGCAACATACGCAGCTGACAATGAACCAGATTTTGCTAGCCGCAGAAGAAACGGATACAACAGATGTTGTGCTAATACCCTTTGGTATGGGGGTTTTCATCAAGGGACAGCGAGAGGAACCGCAAATACGTGCTGCGATGATGGCGGGGATGGTCGAATCTCTAAGCGCATACAAGGGGCGTCCTGTCACTATTCATTGCTGTGGATGGCCTGATTTTTATACGCAATTGGCTAGTGTAAATAACCCTAGGATTCAATTTATAGATGGTGCCGGTAATGATGCCTATACTATTGCCAATAGCATTCAGGATAGGGGGGATGAGCAAGGTGAACAGGAAATAATACCTGAAGAACTTAAAGATGATTATGTGCCAAGACCACTTAAATCGATGCTTGTTAACGCAGGTGATAATGATTGGACAGCGCTATTGGATAAGACCAAAAGGCCTGGTCAATTCTTTTTTGGACACTCCCTATATCACCAAACATCCGATGAATATTACGCATTAGTTACTAATTTTGCTTGTCACTCTGTGCAAAATTTAATTTCAGCTTTTGGTAATTTATTTAATGCTAATAAAATCAAAAAGTTAAATTGCGAAATAACGGCTCCATTTGAGTCAAGTTTATCTATGGAGCAAATTGATCAGATTGATGAATTAAAGACAAAACTTGAAAAGGAATATAATAGTTGTTGGCCTTATCCCAATAAAGATCGCAAGATCAACAAATTTAAAGGACTAGAACTCTTAATCAAAAGTGCAGAAACTATGACTATTGATAAAGCTGTCAAAGCGGCAACAAAAGCTTATCCTGATTTACTCCTTGGTGGTGTAAGCTCTCGTACTGCAGATTTAATAGAAGAATTAGAAAACAGTGCTGATTATTCCTTAGGCCCTGTTTAACAAAAGGATGTTCTTCCTCGCTTGTGTTTTGATAAGCGTAAGTGACTAAAGACAGTTCTGATTAAACATCCCCTGAACGAATTAATAAGAGGGATAATTTTGAACATTCGAAAGGGGATATGATGGTTTTCAAGCGGGGAGTTAAAAGTCATTTAATTTTTATGCGATGAGCTGATGGATTTCTCATCGCATAAAGTTTGTTATACGATTACTTAGATGGTTTGAATTTAAGATTTTCAAACATATAAACGCTGATTAATTTTGCCGAATTATTTTCAAATATAAATTCATCAATATATTCACCATCTCCCATTTCGCCATCTTTCAATTTGAAATTAAAGCGGAACCTAGCTGCATAGTGATTCTCGTCTCCCTTGCTTAGAAATGTTTGATGAACCTCTGTGTCAGCCGATTCTATATTAGGAAGAAATGAATGGAAAAAGTCATAGGCACCTACCTCTCCTTTGGAGGTAGAAATAACGGTTCCTCCATCCGAAAAAAGTGCTGTAATCCCTTCTGGATCAGCTTTTCCCAGATCAAGAATATACTCAGTAATCACATGTCTTCTTTGTGAGTCAAGATTTACTGAGTCTGAATAAGACGACTCGGCCGCAATTGTATTATGTCCTATCGCTATAGCTAATAGAAAAGCTGGTATTTTTAGATTGATTTTCATACAGATGTCCTCATTAAATTACACATTGAAACATTTGTAATATATCGACCAGCAATTTATATGTAAAATATATAATACCTATTTTTATCATAGCTAATATTTATAGCATTTAAGCAAAATGCTCCTTTGATTAGTGAACAGTGGATTAAAAAAGTGCTTTAATAACATTTGAAATGGTTTGAATGGCTTGAATATTTCGATTCTCATTACGATAAATTAAACATACTTCGTCTGAGTAGACGGGGGCGTTAGGGATACGCCTGAGCTTATCCGGATACATGGATTTTGCAACCCGAGTTGGGAGTATGCCGATCCCACATCCATTGGCTGTTAAATTGGCTACTACTTCCAAACTATTCATGGTCATAATACGTTTGGGAGCAGTGCCTGTTTTTTTGATTTTTTGTAATAAGTTCTGGGTTTGGGTGAGATCTGGCTCACATAATATAACAGCATCCTTAGAGTGAATGTCTTGTATTTTTCGCGCTCCTTCAGCAACCCAGAAAGTTACTTCATCTTCACAGATTTTTCGAATAACGAGGTCGGGGTGTTTGAATGGGTTGACAACTATGCCTATATGAATAGATAAATTGATAACTTGTTCCGTTATTTTTCGTGAAATATCGTGTTTTAAATGTATTTCTAATTTTGGATAGTTTTCTAGCAAATCAGCCAGGAATTTCGACACCAGATAGATAGCAATGGTCGGATGGCATCCCACGGTAATATAACCCTGTACTTTTTGATGAGAGGCCAATGCCTTTGATTTTGTATTTTCCCAGTGCTGCAGCAAAAGCCTTGCCTGTAATAATAATTGCTGCCCTGCTTGTGTTAAGGTAACGCCATGTTTGTGTCTAACAAAAATTTGGGCTCCTAGAGACTGTTCCAAACGTTTTATAGCTAAACTTAATGATGGTTGGCTAACCCCAAGCCTCTCAGAAGCGCGTGATAGATTTAAGGTGTTTGAGACTTCAAGAAAATACTCTAGCTCAGCTGCAGATGGAAGCATAAATATCACCTATAACAAGTATGATTAACATATACATTACATATAAATGAAGGTAATTACTAATCAATATACCCAGCTTAGGATGAGTTGGAATATTACTCTTCTACTTGAACTCATGATTGGGTCAAAAGACAAAACAGTTGCTCTTTTATAATCATGGAAGTTTCTTCATAAACCATAGTATTAAGTCATCGTCTACTGCTGCATTATTTCCTGGTTCAACTGATTTGTATTGATAAGTGATGCCACGCCCATCGGGGATGTAGCCTCTTTTAATATACAATTTTTGAGCATTGCCATAATCTGAATATAATCCAACTCCCAAACCTACTTTATTGTTTCGTAGAGAGGCTTCTTTTTCAGCAACATTCAACAGTTCAGAACCAATCCCCTTATTTCGATAAGGTGGTAGCACATTCAAATCCATAATTTCAGGAATTTGATTTTCACTGAAAGGTTGGTAATAGGAATCCCATCTTAAAGTCACATAGCCTGCTAGTTGTTCATTGTAAAAAGCAACCCAAATGAGGCGCTCTCCCTTGATTTGTTCCTGCCAATACAATTCAAAGGTTGATACAGGTTTAGGCCAATGGTGGCGATCAAATTCGGTGACTAAAAGAGAAATATCTTTTTCAGAAAAGGGGAGTATCTTGATTCGGCCTTGCTCAATATCAGATTCACAAAATTCTTTACGTAAGAAATAAAAGACCGAGTTTTTTTGAAAACCATGTCGTTCAAATTCCAGCTTAAATCCAAATTTTTGATAAAAAGCAAAGGCCTCCCAATCCATTGTATTTACTGTGGCAAAGGTGCAACCCTTTTCTTTGCCGTAAGTTAAAGCAGCAGTTATCAGCTTAGTTCCCCAACCCTGATGTCTAATTAAATCACTCACCCAAAGCTGATCGATATAAAGAGAACCGTAGAGTGTGCAACCGTTACAGCCACCAACAATTTTTTTGCCGTTATCTCGAATAAGGTAAGTGAAAAAATGAAGCGCCTTCATTCCTTTTTTTTCTTTGGCATAAGCCATGATGCCATTGCCAAGAACTTGAATATCACCAGGTTGTGGGTTTTCTTCAAACGATAATTGTAAGGTCATGTAGATATTATCCTCAGTAGATTGTTCAATTAAAGGGCCTTTAGCCTGAACAGATAAGTGTTTTGTGATTCCAACACATTGCCTGCATTGCTGGCAATTTCTTGTTAAAGAATATTATCTTATGCATAATGGGCAGCTATTTTATGACTTAAAGAGCAATTTTTTGGAAACAAACAGAGCTGGTAAGGATGGTTGTTCTAATGAAACTATAGGAAAAAAACGTTCTCTTTCTCCTTATCTTTATATTGCAAGACCAGACCATTGGATAAAGAACATTTTTATGTTCCCTGGTGTTGTTCTGGCGTTCATTTTAGATACTAAGTCAAGTTTCACTGTAGCAATAATCAATGTACTACTTGGCTTGATAAGCTGCTGTTTAATCTCGTCAGCAAACTATACGCTGAATGAATATTTAGACTCTAAAAGCGATAGATATCATCCCTTAAAACGTCATCGACCAGGCGCCTTATACCAACTAAACAAAAAAATTGTTTTTCTAGAATATTTCTTATTAATATTTATCGGACTAAGTTTAGCCTGGCTAATTAATCCTGCATTTTTTGTGGCAAGTGTTGGTTTGCTCATTATGGGCATGCTTTATAATACGCCTCCAATTCGTACTAAGGATTACCCTTATATTGATGTGCTTTCTGAATCCATTAATAATCCCATTCGTTTCCTCTTAGGTTGGTTCACTATTATCTATTCAATCGTACCACCAGCTAGTGTATTACTTGCCTATTGGATGGGCGGCGCATTTCTAATGAGCAGCAAACGTTATGCGGAGTATCGTAGAATTAATAACCCAGTTCAGGCTGGGCTTTATCGCCATTCTTTTAAGTATTACACTGAGAAAACACTAATTCTGTCTTCCTTTTTTTATGCCTTTTGTTCTGGCTTTTTTATTGGTGTTTTTCTAATAAAATATAAAATTGAGTTATTACTAAGTATGCCGCTCTTCGCAATTATATTTACATGGTATATGAGTATAAGTATGAAAAAAGATTCTGTAGCCCAAGCTCCAGAATTGCTTCATCGGGAACCTTTTTTTATGTGCTTTACTATTCTTAGTTTTATAGTTGTAATCGGATTATCTCTAGTTAAACTTCCCGGTTTACAACTCTTGATGAAGGCCTATTATATTCCAATTAAATTCACCCAATTGAACTAGGGCAAGCTCGTCAAAATCATGGTTGATATTATTAATGAAGTTTCTCAATAAAAATGAATGGTCATCTATTGTTTTTTTCCTGTTTATAGGATGCCTATATATCATAGGCTGGTCCATGCAATCTCATTTGGCATTGAACCATGATGTTGGATGGCTTTTAAAGGTTGCAAAGCGTTTGCTAAATGGTGGTCATGATGTAGGTAGTTTCTTTGAAAATAATTTGCCTTTGATTATATACCTTTATTTGCCAGCGCTATTACTCTCTAAGATTACTTCTTTAAATATATTGTTATCTTTTCGAATATATATCTATATCCTTGCAAGCATATCCTTTCTTATTTGCTACAAATTATCCAAGAGAATTTTCCATAATGCCGCTCAAAATCTATTTGTTAAAAGAGTGTTCATGCTTACTCTTTTATATTGTTTTCTCATACATCCAGCGTATTTATTTGGACAAAGAGAGCACTTGGTTCTAATTTTTACTATGCCTTATTTCTTCATGATGGCTATCCGATTTCGTGGGGAGGAAATCAAAGCTAGTTCTAGTTTATTAATTGGCTTGTTTTCAGGGTTGGGATTTCTAATTAAACCCTATTTTTTGCTCCCGCTAATTTTATTAGAGTGTTATTACCTCTTTCTACAAAGAAAAATCCATATATTTCGCACGGAAATATTAGCTATCGTTATCGTTTTTATCACTTATTTTCTTTGCCTTTTCACAATTAATTTAAATTATATTGAGATCGTATTACCTTATATATGGCGTTGGTATTACCTAGGAAATTCTTACCCAGCGTTCGATTTGATGGTAAACGGAAGAAGCTTATTTTGCCTGTTTTTGGCAGTTGTTTTTTTTGCTTTTCCTAAAAAGGAGAATATAGAATTATTGCAGGTCTTGATTATCGCATTAATCGGCTTTTGGCTCTCTTATTTTGTACAAGGATTTGGTTGGTCCTACCATATTTTGCCTGCATTTTCCTTGGCTCTATTAATTGCTGTGCTACTGTTTGTGTCTGTATCCATAGAACAGGCTAGTCAGTCCCTAAAGACATCTATTCTTAGCCTGTCTATCCTCAGTCTTTTTTTTATACTTGAAGTAGCAGTTATATGGGACGATTATAAAAAACACGAGCTGTCTGCAACGCTATTAAAAAAATGGCATGATGAGCTTCTGCTTAACAAAACAAATAATGCTGTTTATGCACTAACTACGGCGGCTCCCTTTTTTCCTGCTTCCTACTATATACCTATCAAAGTATCAACACGGTTTTCATCCTTTTGGATGTTACCAAGCATGGTGAAGTGGTCTTATATGGCTAAAACAGGAATAAGCCAAGAACAGAGAGAGAGGGATGTTAAATTTTTGGGTGATATGGTGGCGCAAGATTTACGAACCATAAAACCAGGCCTTGTCTTTGTAGATGTTTCACCTAAGAAATGGCTGTTTCAATGGATACAAAAAGTAGGTTTTTTGCAATACCGCTATAAGTATCTTCCCTTTAATTATCTTGATTTTTTTTCACAGAATCAGCAATTTAATAGGGAGTGGAAAAATTATTACTATTATAAAACTGCAGACATTGATGGTACTCTTTATGCTATTTATCAGCGAAAACAAGTTAATGCGGTAGCTAAGAACTTACAATAACTAATAGACAGAGGCGATGAAAGTGAGTAAATCTGAGCGGAGTGCATACGAAGAAAGCGTAATAGCCCCCTCCTCCGTCATCCTGAGCGTAGCGAAGGGTCCCCTGAATGTGACACAGTGCTAGTCCCGGAGATCCTTCGCTACGCCCAGGATGACGGGCCATGTAAGGGTGACGGGGGGACCTATCAATGGTGTCAACTTAAGGAGCAATACCCCTGGTTCGAAGACGATATGTCCTCTCTCCCCTTGGGGAGAGAGTTAGAGAGAGGGGGAGATGCGGCATAAAAATACTTAAGTTGACGCCATTGGGTGACCTATTGCAAGAAAACCGATACAAATTTTCACTTAAATCCACTAAACTAATAATTTTATAGAAGATATCTGCTTTGAAGATTAATCTAAGTCGAGAAAAATTCACTAAATGGTTTTTTCATTTTTTTATCATTAATTTGATAGTGATTTATATCTTAGCGTTTAGATATCTTGATAGTAGTTTATCGTTACAACTTTATGTATTTGAAAATGACGGTATCGTACAGGCAAGCTTTTTTTATCAGGTGCTTTTTCTACTTTTTTTAACAATCACAGCTATAAGCTATTTTTCACTGTTGACCCTAGCCTTTTTAATTCCCTCTTTTCTTGCTTTTAAACTAACTAAGAAAAACTGGCTAGGTATTTCATTAAGCCTCCTGACAATGGGCGGGTTTATTTTATTCTTATTAATTGATTTATATGTATTCAAAATTTATCGATTTCATTTAAATGGCTTCTTATTTAAGATGCTATTTAGCCAATATAACAATCAAATATTTTATTTTTCAAAAAGTGAGTGGCAATATTTTTATTCAATTGTTAGCGGTATTTTACTATTCGAAATATTGCTTGCTTATCTATTGTGGTACAAAAGTAAATTTGACTTTAGCAAATTTGTTTATTATTTCCTTTTTCTTTCAATGAATTTGATCATAGTTTCTTTCAGTTCTGCTTCGCTTTACGATAAGTACCTATTACGCAGAGCAATAGTTGCTTTTCCTTTTTACCCCGAAATTTTTCGTCATATTTTCTTCAAGACAAAAACACAGATGCGGTTTTATGCTTACAGCCAATTGTCAATGCAGCCGCAATTCTCATCGCATCCCTTAAATTATCCGACCTATCCCCAAAATTGTGATAAACCGCAAAGACTGCCCAATATTATTATTGTGCTAATTGATACCTGGAGATTCGAGGCACTAGGTGAGAAAATGACTCCTAATATTTCTGCGCTTATGGCTGAAAACCTTGCCTTTACCAATCATTTGAGTGGCGGTAATGCGACTCAGCCTGGTGTTTTTTCTCTGTTTTACAGTCTTCCTGGAATGTATTGGACCTCAGTTCTAGAGCAAAAGAAAAGTCCTGTTTTAATTAATCATTTGCTTAGCTTAGGTTATCAATTTGGGATATATGCGAGTGCTAATCTAACAGTTCCAGATTTTGCATCGACTATTTTTCGTTCTATCCCTAACTTAGAAACTAATACAGCAGGTACTTCGACCTCTGAACGTGATAAGAAAATTACAGATAAATTCCTCTCATTTTTAGAAACTCGTGACAAATCCAAGCCCATTTTCTCCTTTATTTTTTATGATTCAGCTCATCAATTTTGTGACAAATTTTATGCTCACGGTCCCTTTCAACCTGTAGTTAAAGAATGCACTCGCTTTCTGCTTCATAAAGATTATGAGTCCACCCCTCTGCAAAATCGCTATCGCAACAGCGTTCATTTTATAGATCAGCAAATTGGTCGAATATTGGATGGTATAAAAAAAGCTAATTTATACGATGATTCAATTATTATCATCACAGGAGATCATGGGGAGGAGTTCAACGATAACCATAATAATTATTGGGGACATGCAAGCAATTTCACTAAGTTTCAACTACAAACGCCACTCATTATTCATTGGCCAGGCAAGGCTAGACAACAATTTTCATATCGAACAACACATTATGACCTTGTTCCAACGCTATTAAAGGAGGCCTTTTCGTGTGAATCATCCCCAGAAGGATATAGTAATGGCCTAAGCCTCTTTGATGCTCAAAGTCGCGATCCTCTTATAGTGAGCGCTAATTATAATTATGCTTATCTTTATTCTAATGTAATTACTCAGATTTTTCCTTCCGACAATTTTGAGCGCAGCGACTTCAATACCAATCAATTTATAAGTTATGAACCAAAAAAGGAGGAACTTATCTCTGCCTTGCAAAAAGCTAATCGATTCTATAAGGATATAAATCCGCAGGATCATCCTGGGTGACCCTCCCGGAGGGGGAGTGTGTAGCATGTTCATTAGTGCATGGGGCGGTGGCTAGCAGCGCTTTATTCTCTAATAACTCAGCGAACTTTAATGGTGTGCCAAAATTTGCAGAAAAAGCATGTATATTTGCCCCTTTCTGTATTAAGCGCTGACAAATTTTTTTGTTTTGTGATAGTACAGCAAAATGAAGGGCGCTAAGGCCTAAACTATTTTGCAGGTTAACATCAATATTGGTATAGCTCAGTAAATAGTCCACGATAGGCCATTGTTTGGTAGAACAGGCTGCAATTAATAAACTATTACCATTCTTTGCTAGTTGATTGATGTTTATCATTGTTGTTGCTAATAATTTTTGAACTACATGCAAATGCCCATTTTCGCAAGCCACAAAAATTGGCCCTATATTATTGGTCTTAGACAGTTGATCAGGATTAGTTTTTAATTCCAATAACTGAGTGACTCTTTTGAGATTTCCTCTTTGCGCTTCGAGATGAAGCAAGCCTAAACCATCGCTGTTTGCCATTTGAGCTCGTCTACTATTAATGGCTGCATATTCTGTCAGAGTGGCTGTTAATCGGTTTATCAGTCGCGAATCAATATCAGCCCTATAGAAAAGCTTGATTTTCATTAGACAAATTTCGTCATCGTTAAAACAGTCCGCCAATGCGTCAGCAAGCGATTCGTTGTCATAGCTGTAAAAATATTCACCCTCTTCTGATTCGCCATCAAAATCATTAATATCTGATAACTGCCAAAGTTTTTCTTTTCTACTATAACTGAGGAAAACATCATGATCAGGCGATTCAATACCGAGACAAATAGAGGGGTAGGTTGCGAAATAGGGGGAGAGTAATTCAAACAACTCTGTAATTTCGTTTTTCTCTAAAATGAAAACTTCTTCGGCACTTCTTAATAGTTTCTCTTTTAATAGACCACTAAAAATCAATTGCTTGGAGGCATATGTTTGCAAAAGAATCGTAGAGTTTTGATACTGATCTTCACAGATCGCTGCTATAGAGACAAGAAGCTGATAAGTTGCTAGTAGCTGTTTATCTCTTTTAGAAAAGCCTAAAAGACCAACCTTTAATTTTGCAGCCTCAATTTCATGCGCCAGAGCTTCCATATCTGTATGGTTACCAATAAAATCCAGCAGGTTAAACAACTGATCAGATATTTCACCCAGATAAGCAATAGCTAAAACAGTATCAAAACCAATACAGGGACCAACACCAAAATTAATACCTAATTTATCAGCTAGCCTAAGTAACTTATCTGTAGAAAATGACATTTATATATGCGTTTAAATAAAACAGGCTGCATTATACTTGCGAAATATTAATGAAAAATTAAATGGTTTTTAGAGGCATTGCTTAGGTTGCTTCTATGATGAGATCTCACATTTATTCCCTCGCCCCTTTGGCGAGAGGGAGAGGGGATCTAATGCTATTGCTGAGCGAGATAAAACCAAAGGGGATTACTGAGTTATTCCTTCGTTATTCTCTAGATTTTCCCCATACAACGAGCTCAAAATCACGGCAATTTATGGCGATTTAATACTCGGCGAATCTACCCATTGTACGAAACGCCCCGCTTGATCAACCCAGAGCTCGGGATGGAGCAGGGTGAAATGGCCATAAGAAAAGGGGGTTCCTTTTTGCATAATCCATTTTCCATATTTTACCCGTTTGATTAAATCAGGCATGCGATGAAATTCTGGTGAATCTATCGCATCGTCTGTGAAATCGAGGGCAAAGACCTTGGCTTTGATAGTAGGTAATAAGGCTTCAGGGTTATAGTCCTGAGAGGCAGACATGACGTAAATAATGTCATTAGCATCATAATTCATACTTGCAAGTTTGGCGTTAAGAATGTAACTGTTTGCATCTTTGAGATTAGTGATGGTGCGTTGCATATGGGGTACGCCATCAACCATCATAGCCATTAGGGGCCAAATGGCCTGTAGGCTATAGGGCGGTATATCATAATTTCCTTTATTCCAGGAGGGATCATTTTCAATGCTGTTAACAACGATTTGTCGCCATAATAAATTGCGTCCATCAATAGCCAGAGGAAGACAGACAATAGGCATGATGCCATCCATGAATTCAGGATAGAGCTCACTCCACAACCAGGTATGCATTCCCCCCATTGAGGTTCCAACTATCATTTTTAAGTGAGAAATTTTTAATTCTTTAACAACTAATTCATGTTGCAATTCAACCATATCATGATAGCCATAATGCGGGAATGTCATGCGAAGTCCATCGCTGGGTTTGCTTGATTGGCCCTGGCCAATATCATCAGGGAAAATCAGAAAATATTTATTTGCATCAAAGGGCTTACCCGAAGCTAATAACGCCTTATCAAAATGGTTAAACATTTCACTGCCACTACCCCCAGTCCAATGTAAAAATAGCACGGCATTTGTAATTTCGCCCTTATCATTTTTTTGAGGGGTACCGAGAGTAATATAGTGTAGGCGAAGATTCTTGAGTGTTTGACCGTTCTTGAATTGATGCAGCGGAATTATAAAATCAGCTTCATGATAGCCAACAGGTTTTTCTTCAAGAACACTAGTTTTGCCAAGAGCAGACTGTAATTGAAAAACTAGTAGAAAAGACAACAGGAGAACTCTCATTTCTATTCAATTCCTTATTAAAAAATCGATATATCAACAACAGAATAAAGATATTACATTGGCTTTCGATCTTAAAGGAGTTTATGAGATAAGGCATCATAGCAATAGTACTTGCTTCTAAAATGCGATAGAAGTAGCATGAATGTTCTCATCGTTTAGTGTATTGAAAGGAATAAAAGTATGAATCATTTAGATGATTTAAGGGATTATATTTCTGCTTTAAAGGCGCTAAATGAAATTCAAGAAATTGATGTCGAAGTAGACCCCTATTTAGAAATTGGCGGAATCATTAGACGATCTTATGATTTGCGAGCTCCTGCCCCTTTATTCAACAACATAAAAGACAACAAGCATGGCATCCGCATTTTAGGAGCTCCTGTTGCAGCTTCTAATAAGCCTAAAATGTTAATGTCGCGGGTTGCCGTTTCTTTAGGTTTAGAACCGCAAACTAGTGCTCAGGAGATTATCAAGGTTTTAGCAGACTTGCCAAAATGCAAGCAAATACCTCCGATCACTGTTCCAAGCGGCCCATGTAAAGAAAATATTTTGATTGATGAAGCAGTGGATCTGAGTGTCATACCTACACCACAGCTCAACCTTAACGATGGTGGTCCTTACATTAGCACACTAGGTACTATAGTTTGTGCTACGCCAGATGGTTCCTGGATAAATTGGGCGATTGCTCGGGTTATGTATTTCGGCGAGAAAAATCGCTTAGTCGCTAATGTAGTACCTGGCCAAGACACCAATAAGATAAGAGATATGTGGACTGCTATTGGAAAGCCAATGCCCTTTGCTTTATTCCAAGGTGGTGCGCCGATTATTCCCTTCGTTTCTGGCATGGGAATTCCTGAAAGAGTTAATGAGCGAGATGTCATCGGCGGTTATTTAAAAAAACCTCTGGAATTAGTCAAATGCGAAACAGTAGATTTGGAAGTTCCTGCTAATGCTGAAATTGTTATTGAAGGCAGTTTTTCTCTCGATGAGTTAGTTACCGAGGGGCCAATGGGCGAGTTTTCCGGTAGTATCTGTCTAGCTGGAAAAAACAAAAATCCCGTTTTAAATATCAGCGCCATGAGTTATCGAAATAATGCAATTCTACCGGTTGTCGTTGGTGGTTATCCTATAGAGGAAAACCATACTGTGTGGGCCTTAGGAATAGCTGCTAAAATTTATTCGGATTTAAAAGATGCGAAGGTTCCTGTTACTAGTTGTTTTATTCCTTTTGAAAGTGCTGTTCACTGGTTGGTAATTACTATTGATCGTAATTATATCTGGCAACAGAAAAAGGCTGGAACTTATAAAAGTGCTGATATTATTGAGCAAATAAAAGAAGTTATCTTTAAGACCAAACCTGGGATTTGGATGGCTAAAACCCTAGTTATCGCAGATGATATTGATCCCTCTAATATCAATGACGTAGTCTGGGCCTTTGCCACAAGGTGTAATCCGGATAATCAACTCATTTTTCCAAATGAAAGCTTGCCAATGCCATTGGTAACTTTTTTATCCAAAGAGGAAAAGGAAGAACTGAAGTGCACTAAAACGATTTACAATTGCCTGAGGCCTGATAATTGGACCCAGGAAGAAATACCAGCACCTGCAAAATTTGAGTCTAATTGGCCGGAGGATCTAAGAAATAAAATTTTGGCAAATTGGCATCTGTATGGTTATAAATAGGAAGGCGATCACAAATAGTTATGAAGAAAAAACGTATCATCATAGGCATAACCGGAGCTTCCGGAATTATTTACGGAATACGTCTACTTGAATTGCTAGCAAAAACTGAATACGAAACTCATCTTATTGTTTCTAAAGCTGCACATCAAACGCGTGTTTATGAATCTAAACTCAAAGCCTCCGAACTTTATGCTCTGGCTGACAAGCATTACCCAATTCATGATATTGCTGCTTGTATTTCAAGTGGTTCTTATGTGACTTGCGGAATGATTATTGCACCTTGTTCGATGCGCTCCCTTGCTGAGATTGCCTGCGGTACTACGTCGAATTTATTGACTCGATCAGCAGATGTTATTTTAAAAGAACGCCGACGCCTGGTGTTAATGGTTCGTGAAAGTCCCTTGCACTTAACCCATATTGAAAATATGAAACGCGCGACGGAGATGGGGGCTATCATCGCTCCTCCTGTGCCTGCTTTTTACAATAGACCGAAGACTATTGATGAACTTGTTAATCACAGTGTGGGTCGTGTCCTCGATTTATTTGATATTGAAGTCGATATTGTTAAGCGTTGGTCTGAGGATAATAAAAAACTGAGCGAAGAATTTGGAGAATAGCATGGTAGATATCCAATCACCCTCATTTGCAGAAGCAATTTCAGCCTTAGTAGCTCAGGCAAAGAGCGATGAAAATATAAAAAAATTATTACTTAGTGAGCCCGAAAAATTTTTAGCTCAACATGGCCTTGTTCTAAGTGATTATGAAATTATTGTTGGGGAAAAAGCTGATTACGGATTATTTTTTGCGTTAAATCCAAAAAAAATGAAAATAAGTTCTGATAATACAAAAACAGATGATTCGTTTGATCCGCAACGCGACTTAAATTTTCTTGACTGTCTGCATTATTGATAAGGGATTAGCTGATGAGAAATTTACGAGATTGGCTTGATCATCTCTCAGATACTGAACGCTTAATGGTATCTAAAACTGGAGTTGATCCCAGATTTGAAGTTATGACTTGGATTGAACAATTTGAAGGAAAGAAAGCCTGCTTTTTTCCTGAACCTAAAGGATACAGCATACCCGTAGTAGGAGGCGCTTTAGGCCAGCGTAGCTGGATCGCCGAAATCATGAATGTCAAAGAAGAAGACATGCTGGAGTCTATATTAAGAGCTTTACATCATCCCTTACCCTGGAAGGTTGTGAACCAGGAATCAGCTCCTGTGCATGAAGTTATCATTGATAAAAATATTGATCTGTTGAAACTACTGCCCGTGGTGACTCATCATGAGAAGGATGCTGCTCCCTTTATTACCTCAGGTTTAGTGCATGGCTTAAATTTAAAAACCGGAAAACAAAACACCTCGATTAATCGTATGCAAGTTCATCTGCCTGACAAGCTGGGTATTCTTATGCTGCCTCGCGATCTTCATGCTTATTATCAGGACGCAGACAAAGAGGGGGTTCCCTTACCTATTACTATAACGATCGGCCACGATCCCATCACTAAATTATCTTCGCAACTCATGGCTCCGAGAGATCAATCTGAGCTTGAAATTGCTGGTGCACTAAGAGGTCAGCCTTTAGAAGTAGTTAAGTCTTATACTAATGATATTTTTATCCCTGCAGAAGCTGAAATAGCAATAGAGGGCGAAATTTTACCTGGATTGCGGGCTTTAGAAGGGCCTTTTGGTGAGTTTCCCAAATATTATACGGGTTGTTCAATGCTCCCAGTCGTGCAGATTAAGTGTATTACTCATCGGCGAAATCCTATTTATGAAACGAATCATCCTTCTGGTTTAGAAAATATTGTGTTGGGAGGGGTTCCTAGAGAAGCTTCTTTCTTAGAAAGGATTCGTTTAAGTTTCCCGAATGTTCTGGATCTCAGATTAACTCCGGGTGGCTTAGGGCGTTATCACCTAATAATTAAGATGAAGAAGAGCAATCCCGGGGAGGCTAAGAATGTCATTGCTTGCGCATTCGGATGCCACTACGACATAAAACAGGTAATAGTGGTCGATGACGATATTAATATCGATGATCCTACTCAGGTAGAATGGGCTGTAGCGACACGTTTTCAAGCAGATAGAGACTTGGTTGTTATTCAACGCGCACTCGGTTCAAAACTCGATCCTAGCGCTATAAAGCATACCTTGAGCTCCAAAGTGGGTATTGATGCGACGAAGTATCTTGATGCGCTTGATAAATTTTATGTGACTCAAGTGCCTTCGCCCGAGCATTATGTATTTACAAAGCCTGATGAGGTACTGATGCAGAAATTTAAAAAATATATTGCTTGATAAAGAGACCGATTCCAGATTTCCCTCATCCGCCCCGCGGGCACCTTCTCCCCTGAGAGGAGAGGTACCCGAAGGGGGTGCAGAAAAGTTAATTGGAGCATCGCAAAGCTAATGTTTCGATGGATAAAGGCATGGTGGGCTGAGCGTATTGTTAGGCGTTCCCCCATAAATGATGCTGAATGGCAGGACGTCTTTCAAGATCTCCGCTTATTTCGATATTTAACAATGCAGGAACGAGCAAAGTTAAAACGCCTAGCTATTTTATTGCTTCACTATAAAGTTTTAGAGAGTGTTGGTGAGCTAGAAATAACCAACCGGATGCGAGCAGAGATTGCTTTGCAAGCTTGTCTCCCGATTTTGAATCTTGGACTTGATTGGTATGAGGGCTGGATATCGATCATTCTCTATCCCGGTGAATTTTCAAGGCAAAGTACCGAAGTTGATGAGTGCGGAGTCGTTCATCAAGGCAGAGTACATCTCAGTGGTGAGTCATGGCAGCGTGGGCCAGTTATTCTCTCCTGGGATAACTCTCGGCATAGGGAAAATAGTAGTGGCAATGTAATTATTCATGAGTTTGCCCACAAATTAGATATGCTAAATGGAAGAGCAAATGGTTTTCCGCCACTTCATAAGGAAATGTCTGCGCATCAATGGGCTGAAGTATTTAATCGAGCCTATGCCGATTTTGAAAGGCATTTACAAGAAGGAACCCCTCTTCCTATTAACAGTTATGCAGCTGCATCTCCAGGCGAGTTTTTTGCTGTTTTCTCTGAGTATTTCTTTGAAGAACCTGGGTTAATTAAGCAATATTATCCCGAAGTTTATGAGTTGTTGATAAGTTTTTACCGGCAGGATCCATTAAATGGGAGAAGTGAGTAATGCAATCTTACTTGATGTTAAAAATGTTTCATGTTTTTGGCGTTATTTTGTTTTTAGGCAACATTATTGTTACAGCGTTTTGGAAAACATTTGCAGATTATTCAAAGGATTGGCGAGTTATTGCTTTCTCACAAAAATTGGTAACCTACACGGATATTTTCTTTACTGCCATTGGCGCGTTGATACTAGCCGTTACGGGAATTTTAATGGCGAAGCAATATGCTAATTTCTTGCACATCAAATGGATAGCCTGGGGACTAGGGCTCTTTATTGCTTCCGGGATTATTTGGGTGTTAATCCTGGTACCCTTACAAATTAAGTTACACCAAATTGCCAAACAATTTAAAACTACTCAAACGGTTTCTGACGAGTACTGGAGACTGGAAAAGTTTTGGATGATATTTGGCATCATTGCAACCGTCTTACCTTTAATAAATTTATATTGGATGGTATTCAAACCCAATTAATGTTAATGGGTAAGCATCCCTTACATTCCGTCATCCAGAGCGTAGCGAAGGATCTCCTGAATGAGGCGCAGTGCTAATCTCGAAGATCCTTCGCTGCGCTCTGGATGACGGGCTATGTTAGGGGCGGGGCTGACCTATTACTAGGAGCACGGGGCTATTACGCATGTTCAATCCAAGGTTATCCAAAAGCTATTAATCGCATCTAATAAATCATTAAAGGTTTTTTCTAAATGCTCTGCAAGTTGCGGTTTTGCTTTGACTGCCTCATGAAAGTCAGCGAGTGCTTGTGTCAGTTGAGGTAGGCTCAGACAGATTACACCGCCACGAACCCTATGTAATTCCGTTCTTAAAGACTCTTCATTATGGGCTTCGTAGGCTTTAATCAGCCGCTCTTGCGACATAGTAAGGTCGATAGCAAGAGCTGCTAATAACTCGCGAACACAATCTTCATCGCCGCTAAATTGTTTAAGGCATTGAGCCCAATCGATGATAGGTCTGACATCGTGGGTATTTGGTTTTGTGAATAGCTCTCCATTATCATCGCTCTGATTTTTTTTCCCTTTAAGGACATAATTCACTATCAGGGATTCTAGTGTCTCGGCATTGAGTGGTTTGGCATAAACGTCTTGCATGCCAACAGCAAGTGCTTCTGTTCTCTTGTCAAAGTCATTGGCATGTCCCGTCAATGCAATAATAGGAACCTGGGCATTTTTGGTTTGCGCCAAGGCGCGAATTTGTTTTGTTGCTGCAATACCGTCTATATCTGAAAGGCCTATATCCATCAAGATGAAGTCATAGAGATACTCGCCGGCCATTTTAACTGCTTGTTGACCTGTTTCTGCTCTATCACAAATACAATGACTATAGAGGCGCTTGATAGCAGCTTGCACGGCTCTTGCGGCAACCATATTATCTTCAACGATTAAAATTCGCACAGTTTCTTGTTGATTCGTAGAGCTTTGTTCCTGTTCTTTTTTAGATTTTGAACCTAGGGCAGGCAACATGATGGCCTTTTGTTGAGCATCGTCTAATTCAGTCACATCGATTGAATTAGCGATGATGCCGATGACTTTGCCTTGATTATCTTTAAGTGGTTTTTTTATTGTGGCGAAATATTTTTCCTCACCCTTTATGATTACCCTTTCATAAAAGGTAAGAGATTTTCCAGTTTCTAATACTTTTTGGTCATTGATTTCGATAGTTTTAGCGTATTTTTCACCCCAGATCGCTTTGTCATTTTTGCCAATAATCTCTTCGGGTTTAGTAAGACCAGCAATTAATACGTAATATTGGCTACAGCCTAGATAAATCCCGTCAATGTTCTTCCAATAAATACAGCCAGGAAAGTCGTTGACCAATTGCTCTAAGCAAAAGATAACATTGGGTTTTTCTGTGCGTTTAATTTTCTTTTTATCCAACTGCGGGTCATTTTTCATAAAAAATGTTCTCACTTAATCGTGATCTAATTATCTCTGACTAATGCTCTGTTAAGGTAATTTTATGCACATCTATTCCAAAAAGGAATAGGGTATGCCTAAAACTTATCCAAGTTTCATAGCCCCATAATGTGCTCAACATAAAATTAACTTAGAAATTGAGGCTTATACGGGGTTTTATTATGAACACAGAACAAGATGTATTGAACAGTCTTCAAGACGACATTTGGTCATCTCTAGCTGTTGATGCCGTTATTGCTGAAAAAGTAGAAAAAAGAGCACAGAGGGGTCAGGATTTGCAAATGTATTCCTTAGAGATACAGCCTCGTTTTCGCGAAGAAAGATTTAACATGGAAAATGTTAATACCTTTGTTGATGCCATACATCAGCAAGCCATGAATAGTTCAAAACCAATTCGTGTTCAACTTGTGGTTAAAACCTCCAATGTTCACTGGACAGCAATGGATATCGAGGTTTCTCAAGAGGGCGTTAAATGTATAAACATTGATGCCGTAGCAGATCCAACCTCATTAGGCGCAAAAGAGATCTTTGATAAATTAGTAGAAAAATACCCAAACTCTGATCCCAACAAGTCAAAATTCTATTTCTTGCGAGATGGTTCTTTACCCTCCGATGAGACTAAAAAGCAAGGTATTCAATATGACGGAGCTAGCTGCTCAAGATTTGCATTAGATATTTTATTTCACCTGAGCAATCTCGATTCCTTCACTATCCTGGAGAATCGTGAACAAGAAATGCGTGAAAACAACACGCCTTTTAAAATACCCTCAGGTTCCAAGCATGAACGTTTTTTTAACGCAAGCAACATTCCTCCGGAATTTGCCTTCGTCTATAGAGGAACCCAATCCAAGGAATCCTTTGCTTCATTGCCAGAAACCTTGTACCAACAGGAAGTCAATAAAAAAGGAGAAAACTTAGCAAGCGCTGAGGCTAAACATACAAAACCAGTTGAAGTAAAAGGGGTTACAAAGTTAAGAAACTTGGCCATTCAACATAAGCGAGATGGTTTTATCCAGGATGTTAGAGAGGCAATGCTGAGCCAGCCCGGTTTTCTTAAAAAAGTACAAGATAGAGATGCTCTGACTGCAATAGCTAAAGGTTCCCTTGCTGCTCAGAGAAAATTTATTCAGCCTAGTGTAACAGCTAATCTAATTAGAGAGGCGCAATCGATTATGGAAAATAAAACGCCGAATGGATTATCCGGAAAATATAATCGCTTGTGTGATAGATATCATTTTTTTCAATCTGCAAGAGATTTGGAAAAAGGGAAGATTCCAGAGGCTATTGGCCATTTAAGTGCTGTGAGCTGCCTGACTGAAAACCATAAAAATCGGCTTACAACTATCCAAAAAGAATTTCAGGAGGATGATGAAAAGGTACTAGGGGACGAACAACCAAAATTAATGGGCTAAGCAAGATGGCAGAGCAATAAGTTATTCCTTTGTACAGGACAAAAAATAGAAATCTACATAAATGTTTAAAAGTCCGTAGCCTGGATGGGACGAAGCGAAATCCGGGAGCAGTGAATTTTATGACGTGATAAAAATAATCATCAATTGAGCTTTGTGGGTTGGATCACTGCCCCTGCCTAAAACCCTTAGCTGTAAGGCTTTTAGACACTTATGTAGATACCTATGGGGCAGGCCGCGGGAATTCGAGTTATTTCAGGGATTATATGTTTGGCCTAGACCATTCGTCTTGGAAGGTTCTGGTATTTTCGCTGCCGTTGCAGGGTCTTGATCCGCATTAAAAAATCGATAAGAAGATACAGTGTATTTAGATGATTCAGGTGCTGATGATTGTTTTTTGAGATTAACTAAAGCAGCATGAGGGAAGAAATTTGAGAGTTTAGAGTTTCTATAACCTGCTATGACAGTTTGCTCATTTTCATCGGCTTGATACTCTTTTACTTCATAGGTTCTGTTAGAAGCGGCTTGCTCCATCTTATCAATAGAAACATCCCCATCTTCATCATAGAGCTCATTGTTAGAGGTTAATACTAGATAACATTGTTTATCCTGAGACATAAGTAGCTCAATATTAAAATAAAAAGGGAGCACACTGTAACATATTTAACAGGTCTGGTCTAAGTGAAAAATGATCTGTGTGTAGCAATTAAGTGCAGATATTGTTGCTTACTCTGAACAACACCGTAGCCTGGATGCAGCGAAGCGAAATCCAGGAAGTCGGATCTCTGCTCCCGAATTTCGCTTCGCTGCATCCGGGCTACATTTTTTGCTATTGTCCTAAGCACAGCTTATTAGCATATTTTTCCGCTTCAGATCTGGTTTTATTCATACCGTCACGCGAATAGGCAAAGGTGTAATTATCAACATAACACTGTAAGGTATTTTTAGAGTAATAAGTTGACGCTTCAAAATCACTAATTGTAGTAGCAAGTCTCTTGGCTTCAGATTTGAGTTTATTCATGCCTTCGCCTGTATAAGCGAATTTATAGGCGGCTTTATACACGCCTAAATAAGCTGCAGGGCAAAATTTTGCAGTGATCTGAGTCGCAAATTTTTCTGCTTCGGAGGATAGTTCATTTAAGCCTTCATAACTATAAGACCATCTATAGGCTTCTTTAAATACGTCATTGATAGTTCCACAAGTGATGTCATTGGGTAAGGATATGACCGTATCAATTTGAGTTGCTAGGGCATCCACTATTCTTTGTTGTTCTGCGTTTAGTGAATACTCGGTGTAATACATTTTTTCTGCTAGCCTATATAACTTCTCATAGAGATAGGGGCTGGAGTTAGTTGTTGTTGCCGCTGAGGCCATCACTGATAGAGAAGACAGTACTACGAATAATGATTTGTTGATAATTCTCATTGTTGACACCTTATATTAGATATTAGCCAATTCCGAAAACCTTAAGCAAAAAGCGCGGCCACTGTATCACTACATACCAGCGGATGCAATTTAAAAGATCAGGCTTGACCTTGCCGCAGCGTTAACCTTTATTCTCCATCTTGTTATTAAGAGGAATGCAACATGAGATACACGATTAAACAGTTGGCGAAGCTTTCAGGTGTGAGCACTCGTACTTTGCGTTTTTATGATGAGATTGGCTTATTGAAGCCTGCATTTTATGGTGATAACCAATACCGTTATTACAAAGAAGAGCAATTGCTTTTGCTGCAGCAAATCTTGTTTTTTCGTGAACTCGAGTTTCCTCTTAATACCATTGAGCGGATTTTGAATAGTGATGACTTCGATAAAATAAAATCATTAGAACAGCAAAAATCCTCGTTGAAATCGAATGTTGAGCGGACAGAAAAGCTCATTCAAACGATTGATAAAACCATTTCACATTTAAGAGGACAATATAAAATGCGGACTGAAGAAATGTTTGAGGGTTTTGACCCTATTAAACAACAAGAGCATGAACAATATATGTTGGATACCGGACTTCTTTCACAACAACAGATTGATGACAGTTGGCAACGTGTTGCTCATTGGAAAAAAGCGGATTGGGAGAAGTTTAATGATGCAGGGGACAAACTGCACTTAGCTTTGATGGAGGCACTCCAACAGGGGGAAAAAGTAGATTCAGCTAAGGTCCAGAAGCTTATCCAACAGCATTTTGATTGGGTTAATAATTTCTGGACGCCCACTAAGGAAAGCTATTTAGGACTTGGACAAATGTATTTGGAGCATCCAGATTTTCGAGCCTTCTATGAGCATTATCATCCCGATTTGGCCAAGTACATCGCTGAGGCGATGAAAGTGTTTGCAGCGCTTCATTTAAATGAGTTATGAGTTAGCTGAATGTCTAATCAGTAATACTGGGGTTGTCGCTATTCTGATCGCAAGTTCAGCGACACTCCCTAAAATCAGATGATTAAAGCCTCGGCGTCCATGGGTTCCAATAACAAGCAAATCAGCAGCACTTTGTTTGGTTTCTTCGATAATGACTTCCGCAACTCTACCCTGAAAACTATTGAGTTGAACGAGCTTGGTCTCAAACTTAATAGACGATTGGCTGCTTATTCTTTCCTTAGCCTGGTCTAAAATTTTCTGTCCTTCTCTTTTATATAGCTCGATCAGTGGCGAGTAATCAAAACCAGCTCCGCCATGAAATCCAAAATTTTCTTCAACCACATGGATAACTAAGAGAACAGCTTTTTGATCTTCGGCTAATTTAATTGCTTCTTGGAGCGCGTAATTGGAGGTATTACTCCCATCAACAGCGAGGATAATTTTCTTGTATAGCATAATGTTCTACCTATGGCTTAACTAATTTGAATCGTTAGGGATTGCTTATTTTGTCTCGTTCAAAGGAACAATATAGCAGTTCGCTGTAATTGAATACAATGGATTGGCGAAAATGCTGAGCTTGTCAGCTTATAGCCGTCAGGCTAAGAGAAAAATCTAGCTCAGACCCGTCTTTTGAAGGACCCGTTCGGCCTGAGGAGTGGCGCAAGCCATGTCTCAAAGGCTCTAAGCAAAGCTTCGAGACAGCGCTGTGCGCTTCCTCAGCCCGAACGGAACATGTCTAGATGGAAGTAATTGCGTATTAAATGAGCAAAAATCCTTGGCTTGATGGCTATGGGCTTTTCAACCCAGCCATTCAAAGCCAAGAATCAACCAGGCCTGCGCGTCATCTCTGACGGCGAATCAGCTTCCTCGACCCTATTTTGCGCGAGTATCTCTGCCATTTTCTCATTCATCCAACTCATGAGTGTTACTGCAGACATTACTCGCAAGCCTCTAGGAAGGGAGCCTTTAAAAAAACCATAAGCTCCATGACTTGCATAGAGGGTCTGAGTCGTTTTAAAAAAACCAGCAGGATTGGCCGTGGCGTAGGATTGTTGTTTTGATTTGACTACATCAAATCCTTGAGAGGCAAGAGTTGCTCCGATTCCAGCAAGCATTCCTGCTAGTAGGGATGCGGCATAGTCATTGGGGCAATATTGCCTAAAGTTGTCTTTCAACAAGGGCGTCACTGCTAGAAAAAATGTCGAAAACATTCCTTCGCGCAGCATGGTTGCCATCATTCCTGTGTATAGACGAGGCATACCACCTTGTTGGAACAAATAGCGGCCTGTGGAAAGGAAACTAGCTCTTTGATGTGTCATTACCATTTCTGTTGGGCAGCTTATCAAGGCAGAACCAACCCCAGCAGCAAAAGCGCTCGCCATTTGTTGGCTATTCGATAATGCATAGCGACTATCGAAAAACCACTTTTGGAAAAAGCTATTCAATCCTACTTGTACCGCAGTTATGGGGATCATGCTGGCAGCATTGGGTAAGATACCTTTGTACAGTATGCGTGGATTGAGAGTAAAAGGCGCGTCATTTTGCAACCTGGTTTTTATTGACCATAGGGGATGATCAACGAGTACTTCAAAGGCACCGGTGACACTTCCAGCCAATATACTTCGGAAAACACTTAGTCCATTTTTCTTTTCTTTAGGTTGAGTCTCAGCGCTATGCGCCTCAAATTTATCTTGCATAATATTCTCCGCTAGTTAAGTTAAATTTCATTTATCCGCGGGAACCGCCTCTCCCTAGAGAGGCGCGGATAAACGAAAGAAACCGCCCTAGGGAAAGGAAGGAAAGAGAAGAATCACCACTAAAGAAAGGCTATTTTGAAGGGCAACTAAATCGCAGAGAAAAGGCGTGCTTGTAGATAAATCTACAGTCTGTGCAACGCTGATTTCTATACTACGATTGTTCATTATGAGTTCTTTTACACAAAGTTAGTTTTTAAAATAGCATAGTGATTTTCAATCGGTCAACCTGTATTGTGATGATTTAAATTAGAAAGATTTAGCTTCTATGCTATCTTCTTCAGCATTAGGCAGGAATTTATGAGTAAGCCCATGAAGTTGTTTAGTATTTTGATGCTTTTTATCAGCGCGACCTCTTTTGCTTTAGTCTTGGATGACAAGGGGCAAATGAGTGCAACGCCGGTTTCTCAGGTTATTTCAATTAGCTCTGAAGCAGATATCCAAAACGCAATAAAACAGGCCTCTCTGCAACATCTCCCGATTGCGATTATGGGCAAACGCTATAGCCAGGGCGGGCAAACCTTGTCATTGCGAGCTATCGAATTGGATATGCAGTCATTTAACCGAGTCTTAGAAATTGATGTGGCAAAGAAACAAGTGACTGTGCAAAGTGGTATTAGCTGGTCTGAATTGCAAAAAGCGGTCAATCCTTACAATTTAGCGGTTAGCTCTATGCAATCACCTAATCTTTTTACTGTAGGTGGTTCAATGAGCGTTAATGCTCATGGTGATGATTTTCGAGCAGGGGCAGTGGGGGCTTGTGTTGTTTCCTTTCATATCATTTTGGCTAATGGTAAAAAACTTTTTGTTTCCCAAGAGACTGAGCCCGTATTATGGCAGGCTGTAAGAGGGGGCTATGGCCTGTTAGGCGTGGTGACCGATGTCAAGCTCCAGTTAACTGATAATCATTTGCTTGAAAGTAACTATCAAGAGTCAGGCCTAGAGCATTTTCCTATCTATTTTCAGAATAACCTTTTAAATAAAAAAGAGATTTCCTTGTTTTATGCGCATCTTAATATAGCGCCGGGTAAAGATTTCTTAAACAAAATGTATATCATCACTTATAGTAACACTTATAAACTACCTCCCAACGTGATAGCGCTTGATAACCCTGATAAATGGAATGTTCTCCTAACTCCGCTGTTCAATTTATCCAGAAAAGGCTCTTCTGGCAAAGCCTTGCGTTGGGCCTTAGAAAAACAACTTTTTAGTCAGTTTTATAATCATCGGATAGTGACGCGAAATAATGCGATGGAGAAACCTGTTCGTTTTGCCTCTGACTATCATAGCGCCAAGGATGTGGATTGGTTGCAAGAGTATTTTATTCCTGTAGCCAAACTTCCTCAGTTCATTCATAGGCTTCGCTCTATTATGTTAAAAAATTCAGTGAATTTGCTGAATGTGACGATTCGCTATGTTCCTGCGGAAGAGGACATTTTATTGGCTTATTCACCTAAAAACAGTTTTGCTGTAGTTCTCTATTTTAATCAAGATCTTGCGAAAGATGAGATTGAACGTACAAAGGTCTGGACTCGTCAACTAATTGATGCTGCCCTCGCTGTAGAGGGCACTTATTATTTGCCTTATCAACCTTTTGCAGCAAAAACGCAATTTCGTGAAGCCTATCCAAGATATAAGGAATTTATAAAAATAAAAGAGGCTTATGATCCTCAAAATTTATTTATAAGTAAGTTCTATCAACGTTACTTTCGTATTCAGTAAATTGATTCTTATCATCAATTAGTAATTGCATTAGCTTAGGGTGCACAAATAGTTTTTCTTTTCCTTTAGAAACTTCATGAAGAACACCAAGTTCAGCCAGTTTTTTTAAGTAAGTAGACGCTGTTTGACGATGTGCTATACCTGTTTCAATAAGATTTTGAATGCGGCAATAAGGCTGTTCAAAGATAAGGCTAATTAATTCATAGCTATATATACGAGGTAACTGCTGGCGAACAAAGTTTGCTGTATGTTCTATAAGTTGCTTAATGGCGTTTATTTTGTGGTAAGTTAGCTGAGCTGTTTTAGTGACTGCCTCAAGCATATAAAGAATCCATTCCTGCCACTCATTTCTTTTAGTTACAGCCTCAAGACGTAGATAGTATTCTTTTTTATGTCGGACAATGTAATGACTAAGGTATAGAATAGGCAGTGAAAGTAAGCCTTTTTCTATTAAAAAAAGAGTATTTATTATTCTCCCTGTTCGCCCATTCCCATCTATAAATGGGTGTATTGCTTCGAATTGGTAATGGGCTACTGCCATACGTATAAGAGGGTCCAAATCGTCTTCACTATGAATAAACTGTTCCCAGTTTGAAAGCAGGTTACGAATAACAGTTTCTCCAACAGGCGGTGTATAAATTATTTCGCCATTGCTTGAATTAACAATTGTAGTTCCAGGTATGCGTCTTATATCCATCTCTGTATTTTTAATGGTAGAACATACTGCAACGACTGTTGCCGTGCTTAAAGGCCGTTCCTTTAATCTTATAAACCCTTGGTAAAGAGCCGTACGGTATCTTAAAGCTTCCTTTGTGGCCAAATCAGCATGAGTATCCTCTTGAGCAAATTGAAATAATTTATCAGTTGTAGTAACGATATTTTCGATTTCCGAGCTATCTTTTGCTTCTAACAATGGCAAGGCATTGATTAATAACCCCTGATTAGGTAGAAGTTCTCCTGCTTGCTTAAGCTCTGCTAATGCCGTTCTAGCGGGTATACAAGCTCTTAGTATTTGAATATTTTCAATTTCTGTTCGCGGCGGCAAAGAAGGCAAATCATTATAAGGTTGGTTAGGATTGCAACTCATGTTTAAAAAACCGTGAATTTTCGACATATTTTGAGTATATGTTTATACCATCGACATATCTAGATTTTATGTCGAAAAAAATAGATTTTATCGACATAACTTTATTCACAACGTTATTTTTAGATTTTCAAATAATAACTATAAACTTTTAAGAATCAGGCTTAATGGTTATTTAATGAGCTGAAAGTACTATTGCTGTATTTGTTTGAGCAGCTGCCATGATATTTGTAATAGATTGTCCCAATGAACAGAGTTTAGAAACAAAACTCAAGATAGATTTTATTAAGCAACTTGAACACCCATCAGAAAGCTATTTATTGAATACCTTAGTGGCAAGTCTGGATGCTAAATTTGACTTGATAAAGGTCGTTTTTGTGGATGATGCAAATCAAGTTTCGAATCCAGAGTTAGGAATTATAGCTCTTCCCTTAAATTTACCCCTGGATGAAACGCTTTATTACTTAATCAATGCACTATGCCTTTTTGATAATCAAGCAAACCTTGACTATGCAAATTTTAATTCGGCTGGAGCTTATGCTGAAGCCATACTGCATTGGCAATATACAGCTACAACACGTTGTGTTGAAATTTGTATGGATTATCTTCAATCTAACAAGACGGAGTTAGAGTCTGATAGCCCGGTTGATGTTCTGCAGGCAATGCTGAATTTATCTTTCGAAGATTATAAATTGCAAATGCAGGCTGCAAGGTTGAGCTATGAGTCTGCTTGGCAGGAGACTCAAGAGGCTAATGATGAGCTTAATGCAACCGGGGAGCTTATCAAGGAGTTAGAAGCGAGTCATCTTAATACTCTTAGGAAATTAGATGCCTTATCAGAGCAAGCGCTGGAGAATAAATTAAGGATAGAGCAGTTAAGGCAAGAAATTGAACCTTATGTTGCTAGCCTGACACCAAGCACCTACCTCTTTGCCCAGCAACGAGATGCTTCTTGTATGCTCATGCCCTTTATTAATCTTGCCCAAATGCGTTCACAAAAGAAACGTGATGGAGGGTTGAAATTATTTGATAGGTCTTGGCGTTCTAAAGAAGAATGGTTTTCAGATACTTTCTTAGCCTTGAAGGCTTGGTATGAGGCAATGGGGCGCTTATCCTTTCCCTCAGATTTTGAGGAGCATGCCTTTGCTGACTATCAAAATACGCTACTCAGCTGTGGTTTGTTACAAGAAAATATTTCGGAGTTGAAGACCCTGGATGGTTCGCCTTATATCGACCCGAATAATTTGACCAGCCTTAAAACGTTATTTTACACCCCTTATACAACTAGTCTCGGCTATAAGTTTGTTATGTTAACCAAGAACCTGCCCTTATATAGCCAAAATGGGCGGTTTTATCTCTTTAATCCAGTGAATAATCATTATTTGCTAGTGCAAGGCAATAGAGGAGAGGTTCTGCAGGTTAAAGACATTAATATACCCGAACCTCTGCGGGTCTATTACGGCCTGGAGCCAGAGATGCCTTTATTTCCTTGCAGGCCAGCCTTTGGGTTTGAGGTCTCTTATAGAACTTCCTATTTCGATAAGAAAGAGGTTCTTATTGAGAATCAAGATGTTGGTTATTTTTACTCGGCTGGTTTGTACCAACTGATGCTACTAGGACTCCAGCTTGATAGGGATAATCAGGTGATTGTAGAAGGGCATCCTCTTTTTAGCGTATATCAGAATTTTAAAAGAGAAATGGCTTCCTCTCCTGTCAATCCATGGAATTCGGAACATTTTAAGAAGGAAAATCTATTTGAATATCATTTAGCTGAAATCTTGCAAGAACGCCCCGATCTTAAGGCTGGGATACAAGGCTGCATTTCATCCTATACAGTTTGGCCTTATTACTCGCAGTTCAATGAACTAGAGGGAGGGGCGGATTATGAGAAGTATCTTCCAGGTGAAAACCAAATGCTGGCCTACGCCATTTCACAAAACTTAAAAAGTCTTTGGGCTATGTCCTTGGCTGCTGAGAAATTTGCTGTAGCCCTGGAATTGAACTCACTCCCAGAGACTGTGCTTCAGCAATTAGATTTAGGGGCTATTATAGAGGAGATACGTTCTGAGGCTTTCAAAGATGTGGATGGGCGATGTTTTATTAGTTATTGGATTGAATTACGTGGCCTTTTAGAGCAACGTGTTGGCGCTAATGCTGAATTGGTGAGTTTTGATGGGCATGGCAGTATAAAGAGTTTTAGCCCTAAAATAGTTTCTTACCAAAGGCAAAATGGCTTGGCTGATGAGGAGTTGTACACCTTGTTGGGCTATACAGAAATCGATTCTTTTTATAACGAAGGAAAGCAGCCTTTTTACCAGCGTACTGCTGCCGAAGAGCAACAGTTGAATCTTGCAGCGCAAAAAATACAGGAACATTGGCGTTTTTATAGGGCTCAGCGTGATAGGGAGCAACCTGCAAGCTCAAGTTCTCAAATTACTTTTGTACCTAGCAAAACTGAAGTCCCACGGTTTGCCCCATAGGTATCTACACAAAAAAAGCAAACGTAGCCTTGATTAGGCTGCGCTGCATCAAAGCTACACTTGTGTTATGGATTTGACCAGGGATAAACAGAGCACTTAGACTGATGAGGTTCATCGCTTTTCCTATTCACCACCACTCCTTACTAAGAATCTCCTTTAAAAATACATAATCGCTTTCTCCTAGTTTTTCCTTTACTTCTAGGTCAATGATTTTCAATGCATTTTTAGCTGTTTTTTTCAGCAAAACCCCTTTTTCAGTGAAAATAATAATCTTATCTCGATCATTATCTGGGGCGGCTTCCAAGGCTAAGATTTCTTCTTTGATAAGTTGGCTCACTACCTTATGCACGGCTTGCCTACTAATTCTTAGTCGGCGAGCAACCTCTGAAATTGAAAGGCTTTCTCCACGCAAGGTTGCTAATACCCTGGATTGAGCCTCTGTGAAATGCTTGTAGGGGGATTTAATTTTTTCTTGTTCTAACCGTTCTTCCAGCTTCCATAATTTTTCCTGCAATAATCCTTTCAAATTGCTTAGCAAATCATTTTTGTCATCTTTGGTTGACATATCGTCGCCTCGTCTTATAATGTCATCTCGAGTTGACATTATAATCTGGAGTAACATCATGGTCAAAGACAATAAAATTCCTTTTGAGATCGCTGTTCGATTACAAGGTTTTATTAATTTAGGTATTCAAAAAGAACAATTAATGTCAGTGGTTGTTCAAGCAGCCGATCAGGCTAAGCCTGGAACTGACGAATGGGTGCGAGCTCTGCTTACCTCTGCAGACAGGATCGCAGAAGATACACAAGATAACGAAGCGGATTGGTTGAATCTGTCTTTTTGGTATTTTTTAGCCCGGTTTCCTCATTGTTTTAATGAGTCAATGAAGTCAGCTTATGCCAAGCATAAAGACGCTTATCTTAAGGCTTGCGCGTTTTCTCCTTATCCGATTGAAAAAGTTAAAATCCCGCTGGCTGGTTTGGAGTTCGATACTTACTTAAGAAAACCACAGCAGGGGAAAGATCCTTTTGCTCTAGCTATCATTTGGGGTGGTATTGATATTTGGAAAAGTGATTTGCAAATTCACCAAATTGGCAATTTGTTATTGGAAAAGGGGATCGCTGTATTGGCCGTTGACTCTCCTGGAACAGGGGATTGTCCTATCCCTATATCTGCCTTTGCTGAAACTTGGTTCACATCGATCCTTGAGCAAATGAAAAACAGAAGTGATATTGATTCCAATAAAATCGCTTGCTATGGCTTATCTTTTGGGGGTTATTGGGCAACTAAGTTAGCTCTTCAGCACCCTTGGCTTGCTGGGGTTGTTAATGTGGGTGGGCCTGTCCATTCAACCTTCGATGCTGATTGGATTAAGCGATTGCCTGATGCAACCTACGATACTCTAGCTTATGCCTGTGGATTTAATGACCCAACAAATGCGTTTTTAGCTTATTGTCCTGAATTGTCTCTTAGTAAACAAAGCCTCTTGCCAGCAAAGGAAAATGCGCCTTTATTGGTCATTAATGGTGCCAAAGATAATTTAGTCCAGATTGCAGAAATAGAGTACTTGAGTAAGCAAGTCACTAACATTGATACTTTAGTCTTTTCCGAAGACAGGCATGTAGCTAGCAAAAATTGGCAGCTACATTCTCAATTTGCCGTAAATTGGTTAACGGAAAAATTAAAATTGCGCTGTTATTGATAGCTCACTGATTTTAATTCATCCGGTGAATCTTCTGGCTTCATCTTCTTTCTCAGGCGTACATCGTTTAATACAACGACATAACCATTCTTAGGCTCATCATCCATGTCTGTAACATCAAACTCCAAGCTCAAGTGGTCACCACTTGGGCTCCTTTTTAACCTGGTCTCATTAATATTTAATAAGGATGTGATATTTTTGGTGGAACCGGCGAGATTTGTTTTTTGTAGTTCAAGATCCTCTTCAGGAGTGATACTTTCCCTTGATTCATCATTATCATCTGGATCTTTCTTATGGTACTGAATACAGCCAGCACAGATATCGAAAATGCTAGCGCTCATCCAAACAAGATTACCAGTAACCATTAAGGCGCCAGCAATAATTTGCGGAGTAGTAATATTGTTGCTAATAAAATCGCCGTAGGCTCCAGACAAATAAAACACAGAAGAAGTGAAATATAAGGCACCTGAAATGATTTCAGTGGCAGAGCGTTTTCTCTTCGTTTTGGCCATAATTAACTCCCTATTATTAGTAGTTATAGCAATCCCATTTGCAATTAAGGCGATATTGGAAACTAGAAGGGCAGAAATAAGGGCTTTTTAAACATAATTATCCTTATTTATGGAGAAGAATTAAGGGATTTAATGCTTTACATTGGAAGAAATAGAAGGCCTCAATGATTAGACAATAAATTCTTTAATTACTCATAATTGACAGTTCATAATCACATGCCATTTTAAATATTACAAGAGCCTACTAAAGGCAATAAAACGAGGTGATTTGTTTAAATTTCAATAAAATCAAATGGTTATTTTTTCTGTGTAATTTTGATTAAAAAAAAGCAAAAAATAAATTGGAAATCGGTTAAAAATAACTTTTCCTTTTATTATATTTTTTTGAGTTGGTGATTTTTTTAAAATGTTTTACAATCGCCAACACCTTATAAAGGATTTGACAATAGCATTTTGACAGAGGAAGCCTTAAATCTGGTTTTATAAAATCCCCGACATCAGTTTCCTATGGTTTAGTTATTCTGTTTATATTCATTTTAAAAACGAGAACTAGCTCAGTGTATACCCTAAAACTCATTCCTGAAGGGTATAAATATTGACGATGTACTCCGTCGCTTTTTTTGGAGGTTGTGTATGGATATTGTGAGGATAGTTCTAGTTTGGATTTTGTCGATTTTCTTAATCAATGAAGGAATAGCAGCTAAGGATATCAGTCCAAGTAAAACTAGTGCGAGCATTAAAACCTCAACGCAATCAAAAGCTTTCACTGTTACGGCTCAAAGCGATGGTCATGAAACCGTTTCTCCCTCTCCACAGTATCCTCAGACTGTGGAGGCGGGCTATACAGCCTCTTTCACTGTCACTGCTAGTCAAAACTTTAACCTCCAATCGGTTACTGGAACCTGTCCAACAGGTAGCTGGAATGGCAATATCTATACCACAGGGCCAATTACTGCAAGCTGTGAAGTTTATTTTAATGCCAGCTCTAATCCCCTGACTGTTACCCCCAACGGTGATGGCAATGTAGAATTTTCGCCTAACTTTCCAGTAAATGTGGACTATAGCAACGCAATAGATTTCGAAGTCATCGCAAAGGCTGGCTATACTCTCCAGGCTGTCACTGGTGACTGCCCAGCGGGCTCCATGGTTGGCGATCAATATACTACCGGTGCTATTACGGCTAGCTGCTCGGTTAACTTTAGTGCAACAGCTAATACCTATAATGTGACCACCACTAGTGATGGTAATGAGACAATCTCACCTAGTTCGCAGACTGCAACCTATGGCCAACCGCTGGTGTTTAATGTAACAGCGAATACCGGCTATACACTAAATCAGCCGAGCGGGAGCTGTACACCAGGTACGTTGTCTGGAAATCAATATACTACCGGCCCCATTTTTTCTGAGTGTAATGTTGTATTTACAGCGACTATCAATACCTATCCTGTCACTGCGGCAGGAGATGACCATGTCACAGTTAGTCCTGCGACACAGAATATCGATTATGGTGCAACAGCTCAGATCGCAGTTACTCCTGCAACAGGTTATAGTGCCGCGATAGCCAGTGATAGTTGCGGAGGTTCCTTAGTAGGCAATACCTACACTACAGGCACTATTACGGGTCCTTGCTCGGTTTCCTTTAGTTCAACTATTGATACCTATACAGTCACTGCCTCTGGGGATGACAATGTTACAGTCAATCCTGCGTCACAGACTGTTGATTACAATACAACAGGCCAGGTCACACTAAATGTTGCAACAGGCTATAGTGCTGCAATAGCCAATGATACTTGTAACGGTACTTTAGTAGGCAATACCTACACCACAGGCAACGTAACGAGTAATTGTGCGGTTTCCTTTAGTTCCACTATCGATACCTATACAGTCACTGCCTCTGGGGATGACAATGTTACGGTCAATCCTGCGTCACAGACGGTTGATTACAATACAACAGGCCAGATTACCCTAAACGTTACAATACAACAGGCCAGGTCACCCTAAACGTTACAACCGGCTATAGTGCTGCAATAGCCAATGATACTTGCAACGGTACTTTAGTAGGCAATACCTACACCACAGGTAATGTGACGAGTAATTGTGCAGTTTCTTTTAGTTCAACTATCAATACCTTTACCATCCAGGCGAGCGCAGGAGCAGGGGGGAGCATTTACCCGAGTGGCAGCGTATCCGTAAACTACAATGCTAGCCAATCCTTCACCGCGACTCCAGCGGCTGGCTACAATGTTAGTGGCTGGCTGTTGGATAATGCAGATGCGGGTTGTGGGTTCAATACCACTTGTGTGATAGACAATGTGACAGCCGGTCATACGCTGACTGTTAGTTTTGTGCAGCAATTTGCGATTACGCCAAGTACTCTAGGAAATTGCAGCAGCATTTCACCGAGCTCACAGCAGTTTGTAACTAATGGCCAGAATAGTCCGCAATTCTCGGCGTCGGCGAGTACTGGCTACAGTGTCATTGGTTGGAATGTTGATGGTTTTGATTACCCGTCCTGTGACGGCAGTACAACTTGTACACTAACCAATGTAACTACCAATCATTCGCTTGCGGCAAGATGTACGGTTACGGTAGGGGGCTCTGTTAGTGGTGTTAATCGTGGTGAGCAGCTCCAATTGGTGAATAATGGACAAACTATAATACTAGATTCGACTCAAACATCCTTCACCTTTAATCCGCAAGATCCTAACACTAGTTATGATATACAAATAACGGAACCTTCGGGACAATTATGTAATTTTGTGAATGGAAATGGATCGGGGCCATTTAATGGTCAAAATGTGACAAATGCTTCTATCAGTTGTAGTGAGAATCCTGATTCTAAATATAAAATTGGAGGAAAAGTTAGCGGCCTTCTTAATAATGGTTCTGTTACTTTATTGAACAATGGAACGGATGAGTTGGAAGTCCAGCAAGATGGTAAGTTTACTTTTAGCACTCCTTTAGAAAATGGTTCAGAATACCAAATCACTGTGTCTGCATCGCCACTTCATCAGAGTTGTTCAGTTACCGTTCCTGAAAATGGGATAGGGTATGTCGCTGGGGAAGATATTACTAGTATAGTGGTGGACTGTACCTTAGATCTGCCTTTCATGGAGAGCTTTAGAAACTCATCAACGAACCTATCTTGGGAATCTCCAGGGCAAAATACCAGCACGAATTGGGCTTGTTTAACTGCGTCTAATATTGCTGGGACTAGTACAGATATCATTTATGGTTGCGCTAACTCTAGTTATGAAGGCCAGCAAGAGCCTTCCGGTCAGCCGCAGCCATGTGGGGGTAGTACGTCGTTATATATGCAATGTGGCTGGTATGATGCGGCATCGAATACTATAGATGAGCAGGGAAACGGCTCTCTGAAATTAACCGACTATTATGAAAATAAAGAAGGAGGTGTTATCTTTAATTACTTATTCCCTATGACGAAAGGACTTACTATTCAATTTACAGCCTACTCCTATGGGTGGGGGTATTACCTTCCTGCAGATGGGATCTCCTTTTTTCTGATTGATGGAACATCTGGCACTATTCCTACAGCACTTGGTCCTTTTGGCGGCGGGTTAGGCTATGGGAATAACAGGGTCAACGGTACTAGCAATGGGGCGGCCATAGCAAATGGTTATATTGGAGTCGGCTTTGATGAGTATGGTAATTTTGCTGAAGCCGTATCGACGGGGAATAATCCTATACCTGATAGAATAGCAATAAGAGGGCCCACAGGAGATACCTCATCCTGTGGTACAAATGCTTGTGATAATCAACTGCTTAAAGCTACTGACCAGTTATCACCCTCATTATCTTCTACTTCTAATCCTTTACTGCTCAGGAATTTGGTAGTTGATGAAAGTACAGGTCGTAATGTATATAAGGTTGAAGTCACTTCTGCTTGTGTTGTCACGGTCTCACGTAATAACGATCAAATTATTCAAACGTATGATGTACCTGCTAATACGGGGGTTCCTTGTCCTCCAACTGTGTATCTTGGCTATGCTGCAAGTACAGGGATAGGTGTAAGTGTTCATGAGATAACGGACATGATAGTGGATACTCCTGATGCCTTTAATTCAGTAAATGTCGTACTAACAAATACTAACGGTAATCAGGTGACTATAACAAACACCATGGCTAATAATAATGTAGATTCTATGACACAGGACTCAGATGGAACCTATACCTTACCTACTTCTTTAGTTGAAGATTCTACTTATAGTGTGGCAGCGACCCTAACAGCAAGTGGCCAAAGTTGTACTATTGGTACTAATGGCTCTGGAACGATGCCAGATTCAGATATAACAGTAACCGTCGATTGTGGATCATCGGAGTAACGGTTGCTTGATACCTAGATCCCGCGGTCAAGCCGCGGGATTTCGGGAGATTGATGTGAGATCTCGAATACTAGGCCTCCAAATTTCAACTATCAAAAATTTGTATCTAAGATTAAAGCTTTCTAAGGTATATTTTTATATCGCTGGAAAAATTAATCGGAGATTTGTGAAATGCCCAATTATGGAAATGAGCAGGATGCTACAAGCGACCCTTCAACTATAACCCAAGCAGAGCCTAAGACGCCTAGGATGCAAACAGAATCTTTGGCAGAACTACAATTGCTTCAAGATACAGCACCTTGGCTCCTACGAACCACCTCAGAAATTAGAAAGGGACTGAGCCAGGCAAGTGATAAGGCTGAGGAGTTGATGGCAATTTTTAACCTGCTAACAAGTAAGAAGACAGTGGAGGATTTGAATTCCTTGAGTTTAGTGGCAGGGGATGGAGCGTTTAAACAATTTCGAGAGGGCTGGAAAAATTTTATTATTTTGGAGAAAACCCATCAACTTTTCACCGAGCAAGCAGAACAGTTACAACAAGTTGATAGTGGTCAGACCCCCAAGTCTCCTGAGTTGCCCTATTATTCCGTAGAGATTATCGAAAAACTTGAAATAGAGCAGGAGAGAGGAAGCCGGCAGATTATTGATCATACTGCTAGACTGGCTAAGACATCCTTGCATGCCGCAAGGCAATGGTATGATGACCATATGATGCGGTTTCATGCCAATCTTGAGCAGGATAAACGCGACTATATCGCGCAACACAAAGAGGAAAAATTTGGGCAGCCAGTTGAAGGGATCCCAAGCTTACGGGCCTTGTGTCAGCGTAAACTCGAACAACAGCAGGATTCACGCATATGGTGTACTTTGTTCAACACAGAGCCGGTTCAACCTGAGCGAGAGCATGCTCCTCCTCGATCTGAAATCGAAATCCCTCCTTCCATTGATGATGAGCAGGGACGACAAACAGACGATTATATTGGTTCGTCAATGAGAAGTTAGGATGAACTTATTTAAGCAAAGAATTGGCTTCGTAGCTACTAGGCGACGCCATTATGTGCATAGCATTGATATTAGCTCATTAGTGCTAATAAAGAATTTCTTTCGTAGCCTATTCCAATAATTCATAACGACGTCACTAGTCCTTAATCTGGCCTGTTCATAATGGGAGTTAGTTAATTATTTGGACTACTTTCATGAAAACTGCACAATATTTTATCGATGCTCTAAGACGTGGTGACTATTTTGAGGCTGTTAAATTAGCTGCATTCGTTAAAGGTAAATATTTTCCAAATGATGATGAATCAGGCACGGATGTACTAAAGCCTTTGGTTATATATGAACTTTGTACGGCAGATATTGAGAAATAGGATCTTGAGAGGCTAAGATTTTTTATAGGATATCTTTACTCCAATAATCTCAGTTTTGGGGAAAACATGTATTCAGCTACAGAACTACTCACGTTATTATCTAGGGCTGTAGGCATCAAGCAGGTGGTAACTGACAAAGATTTAAAGGACGTTCAAACAGAAAATCAGCAGGAATTTATAGAGAATTTTTCCTTATTGGAGTCGCGCGTTTCCGAAGAAACTAAAGAGGGCTTAGAAAAATTTACATTTATGCAGTTAAGTGCTGATGAATTAACTCAAAAAATTAATCAAATGAAACCTCAAGAATTTATTGCTTTCTCTAGTAGCATCGATAACTGGAAAAAGGCTGTAAATCCAGAGTTTGTTTGCCCAATAATAGAAAGTAGGAAAGCCCGAATTCAAAATGAGATAGTTAAGATAGTTAAGATAGTTAAGATAGTTAAGATAGTTAAGATAGTTAATATAGTTATGATTATGGAAGAGTATAAAAATTATTTGGCGGCGAAAATTGAAAAAGAAGGTATTAATGAAAATGCTCCATTATCAGCAAAACAGGAAAAATTATGCAACAGATACAATGCACTTGTAGATTTTCTTAATAATCACAATAAGCCTGAGTTTAGAGAGCAATTTTTCGAAAAAGCAAAACAAACGGTAAATAAATGTTTAGCTAATCAACCCGATTGGTTAGAAAGACCGTTTATACAACAACTAACCGATCTACTAAGCTTGGGTATTAAGCCAATTTACAGAGCATTTTTCTCGCAAGAGGCTAAGTTTGAAAAACAATTGTGTGAGGCAGTTGGCTATAAAGGTCCTGGTATGTGAACTAAACGAGGATAAGGGTTGTCATCAGGAAAGAACTTCGAGCCGGTATCCTCTCATCCGCCCTACGGGCACCTTCTCCCCTGAGGGGCGAAGGGAAAACAAGGGCGGAAGAGGGTAATTCAATCCACGTATTAAGAAACAATCTCTTTCGCCAACCAGCCCTGGATTTCTGCTTTCGAGTCTTCAATTACATGAATTAACTGAGAATAGAGTTGATCAAGTAGCCTCTCAAATCCTGCTTTGCGATAACGCTCCAAATACTGGCAAGCATATTTAAGGCGTGTGGTCCCGCAGTAGACTGCACCGCTTTTGAGCTTATGCGCCAGGTCTTCAAGCTTATCCCAATTTTTAGCCTGATAGGCGTCGCGAATTTTTATGGATTCGTTGGGCAATTCTTGCTCGAGCATGAGGGTAAGTAATTCACGTAGGACATCTTCACTGCCAAGATTGTGACGGCCTATATCTTCATCAAACAAGGGGTATTCCTCTAAGAAAAATAATTTTTCTTCGGACTCAGGGAGATCAACTCCCAGGGTTTTTCCAGATTCCTTTTTCCGTGGCGTAATGAATTCACCAATCATTGCTTGAAAGATAGGAAGTTGAATTGGTTTGCTAATGACCTTATTCATACCTGATTCAATAGATTCCATCTCAGCAGTCATCAAGCCATGAGCTGTTAGGCCAATAATTGGGATAGGAGAGAGATGTTGTTCCGTTTCCCATCCTCGTAATGCTTGGGCTAACTCATTGCCAGACATGCCAGGTAAGCCGATGTCAGTCAGTATTAAGTCAAATGAATGACTAGTCGCAAGTTCAAAGGCCTTTTCCCCATCAGTTGCTGAAATAAAGCGGCAGCCGGTCTGTTGGCTGATCGCTTCTACTATTTTTAAGGCAATTAAATTATCTTCTACTAGCAACAGATAGGGCGCATTAGAGTCTACAGATGCTGCTAATATTGGCTCTACGGTTTCTTTGGCTGGCACTAGCTCAGGAGCTAAGCTAGCAACTGGCGGCAAGGCGCTGGCATTTTCTTGTTTACCTATCGACATAGGTAAGGTGAAAATAAAGGTGGTGCCCTTACCCTCTTCGCTGACTAAGCTAATTTCTCCGCCCAGAAGTGAAATGAATTTTTCTACAATGTGCAAACCGACGCCATGACCATGATGCTCGCCCTTATAGGAGGGGGAGATACGGTAAAAGCGCTCAAAGACTAAGGGTTGTAATTTTTTAGGAATCCCCTTCCCCGAGTCGCTTACCTTGAATTTAAGGCTTAGTTTCTCACCGTGTAGGGCTTGTTGGCTAATGGCAATGCGAATGCTTCCTTGCTCTGTAAATTTAATGGCATTACCGAGCAGATTGAGCAATATTCTGTTTAACTTAAAGCGATCACAAACCAAATACTGTGGAATTTGCTCGTCAATCTCTATATCTAAGCTTATATTTTTCTGAAAAATAGTTGGCTTTTCTAGTTGGATGATATCGTTGATACTTTGGCGAAAATCAAAGGTTTCATTATGAATATCTTTTTCACTGTGATGATCGGCGGATACCACATCCAAAACGCCATTGAGTAGTCGCAAAAGCTGTTCACCACATTCATTGACCCAGCGCGCATATTGTTTTTCTTGGCTACTTTTTACGCTCTCTTCTAAAAACTTTGACATTCCAATAATTCCACTTAAGGGAGTGCGAATGTCATGACTCATATTTGCGATGAACTCAGTTTTTGCACGGTTTGCTGTTTCAGCTAACTCTTTTGCTTCCTTTAAGGCAGTAATGTCAACAGAGATACCCGCAACCCCTATAATTTCACCCGATTCATTTCGCAGGGGAACTCGGCTTGTTAATAGATGTAAAAAGCTGTTATCGGCATGGGGAATAGGCGGGTCTTCAACACCAAAAATAGGTTGTCCTGTGTTCATTACAGAGATATCGTCATTTTTTAGCTTTGCTGCTAAGCCTGTTGGCCAACTACACAAGTCTGAGAGCTCTTCATAGGATTTGCCTCGGAATTGCTCTCGAGTCATATTCAGCATGGTGAGAACGTTTTTATTACAGCCCATCATAAGGCAATCTTTATCCATCCAATAAACATTGCAGGGCATATTGTCAATCAGAGTTTCTAAACGCAAAATCCCATTATGGTTTTCAATTTCACCGTAATTCGTTGATTGAAGGACAAAATAGGCAGAATTTTCAATTTTTACACGCTCAATGAGCCAAGTGATTTCCGCTGTTTTCTTGCGTTTCGGTATTTTGCTTATCATTCTCGCACCAAGAAAGCGCTGCCAATCTTGTTTTGAAAAGCAGTTAACCGTTGAATGGGTGCAAAAATGGTCAAATGAATAACCAATGGCATTGTCGGTTTGGTAATTAAATATTTTTTCAGCGACTGGATTAAAAAGAACAATGTTGAAATCATTGTCTAAAAGAATAATTCCCTCATAGCTATGTGATATTAGGAATCGAACCAGGGAGTTTTGAGTCAGCTGTTTGTTATGGCTATTTTTCACGCTAATATATTATCCTTATGATATTATGTGCAAATTGTTAATCTTTTTGATTCTTTCTAGAATGATTGGCTAATTTGGTCATTATATACCATTTAAGGACTGTATATGGAAATAGAAGTTTGTCTTATTGGTGATGATAGCTTGGTTATTCAATGTGGAAACTTGCTCCTCAAACGACATCATCGTATTAGGTTAGTGATTTCATCTTTAGACAATGTCAAGGAATGGGCGACAGATCATGGTTTTCCCTGGATATCCTCTATTGAAAAGCTTGAAAGCATAGAATCCTTTCAGGTGGATTATCTATTTAGTATTGTTAATGGCCGAGTTTTATCGGAACCCATCCGACAATTAGCACGCTACTATGCCATTAATTACCATGACTCGTATTTACCCAAATTTGCTGGGCTTAATTCAACGTCTTGGGCACTTGTGCAAAATGAAAAAGAGCATGGTGTGACCTGGCATGTCATGAATGACTCGATAGATGAGGGTGAAATAATTTTTCAAAAGAAAGTCCCTATTTATCCTAATGATACGGCGCTTACCTTAAATTTAAGATGCTATGAATATGCTATTTCATCCTTCGAAGAGCTATTAAAGCTCATTGAGGCAAGATTAGTGTCTCCGAGCAGGCAGAATCTTGAAAACCGGAGTTATTTTGCCGCAAACCACCATTTACCCTGCTTTGGTTATATTGATTGGCGGCTTTTCTCGGCGAAAACCATTGAGCGGATATCGCGTGCCTTAACCTTAGGACGATATAGTAATTATGTGGGTACCTTAAAATTATTAGTTGCTGACGATTATGTCATTGTTTCTCAAGCCAAATTGACTGACGATTTTAAAGGAAATGACGAAAGTTTAGGCAAAATCCTGGCAATTGAGAAAGATGCCTTAGTTGTCTCAACCCTAAGCCAACCGATTCGGTTTACATGTCTATTATCAAAAGCTGGTCTGATGCTTGAAATTGAAGAATGGGCAAATTCTCTCAATCTGAAAGTCGGAGATAATTTGCCTTTTTATGAGGTCAAAGAGTTCGAAGCACAAAGGAAATACCACGATACAGCCTTAGGCCATGAACGCTATTGGATTAAAAAGATAAAGGCGATTACAGAACATAGTACCTTCACTTATAAGAACATCAATAAAGATAAGGCCTTTGTGCGCTTTGATAAGCCTATTCAAATTAATGCCTTATTTCCTAACAAAGTATTTTTAAATAAGACGGAAATGCTATTAACAGCCGTTTTTATCTATTTATTACGCTTGAATCAGTATGAACGGGTTACGGTAGCCTTAGTTCATCCTGAATATAAATACTTAAACAGTCAATTTGGCTCGCTTTTTTCGACCTTCATACCCCTGTCATTTTATAAAAAAGGAGATTTTTCCTTCCAAGACGCACTGGATCTAACAACAAAAGCATTAATGGAAGTTGATAAGCGCCCAGTATTTTTAAGTGACATTACAGCAAGACACCCTGAGCTTGTTGGTAATACTATTGATTTGCAGATTTGCATTAACTTGGCCGGGGACAAGGATTATTGCTGCCAAGATAATACAGTTCTTTATTTTAATATTGACCCCTTGGTTGGCGAGGTAGAGATAAGCCATCGTTTATATGGTGCCCAGCTTGAAGCCCTTTTGCTAAATGCAACCCAGCATCTTATGAATATCCTGATTCAACTGGTTAGTTACCCTTATGCTTCTGTACAAAAATATTGTTTTTTGACTCAGACAGAGCGCCGTACCTTGATTCGTGATTGGGGAAAGGGGAAATTCAGATATCTGTCTGGGCAGTCTTTAGAGACGTTGTTTGAAGCGCAACTTGCAGAGAATTCAAATAAAATTGCTATTTATTCAGCGAATGAAGAAACCTCTTATTTCCAACTTAATGAGATGGCTGAGCAAATTGCTAATGAGTTAGAACGTCAAGGTGTAGCTCAGCAAAGTTTAATTGGCCTCTATCTCTTGCGCGGGGTTGAAATGATCGCCGTGATTTTAGGGATTTTGAAAGCACATTGCGCCTATGTTCCGCTTGATCCTAAATATCCTGCCTTAAGAATTGAACAAATTGTTGAAGACTCCAACCTTGAATATATTTTTATTCAAAAAAATTATTGGGAAGATCTAAGCGGTTTTTTTGCAAAACAGGGGAAAGCTATTCATCTATTAGAGGTGGAGGCAATCTTAGCCCAAGATTTACCCCAGAGTCGGCGACCAAGACCCAAGTTGGATATTGCTGATAAATTAGCCTATGTGATGTTCACCTCAGGTACTACAGGAAGGGCGAAGGGAGTGATGGTAACCCACAAAAATATTATCAATTATTGTAAATGGTTTACTGAAACGACCCATTTTGATGAAAATTGCCGTATCGATTTTTCTTCCTCAATTGCTTTTGACCTTTCTATTCCCTGCACACTTGCGCCACTCCTGGTAGGAGGGGCTCTTGTAATAGCCAGCAATGCGCAAAAAACAAATCCACAACATTTCTTAAATCATCTTAAACAACATGATGTTACGCATGTCGAGCTGACTCCTGGCTATCTTGAAATGCTATTGCACTATCCCGAGGACGTTGTTGATCTAAAGACCCTTCACTATGTCTTACTTGGTGCTGATGCTGTGCCAACCGTTGACGTGATGAAATGGTTATCGCTCTGTCCCGATCATCAAATTATTAACGAATACGGATCCACGGAAACCACCGTTTCGGTGACTTCTTACTTTGTGATTCAGGATGAACTTGTGGAAGAATCATCGGTACCAATTGGCCGACCTGGTTTTAATTCAACCTGCTATGTCTTGGATCAATTCAAAAGTCTATGTCCGGTGGGCGTAAAAGGAGAGTTATATGTTGGTGGTGCCCAGGTTAGTAGAGGGTATATTAATCGAGCTGAATTGACCCAAGATAAATTTATCAAGGCTAATTTCTCGCAGATTAATGAAATTTTATATCGTACTGGGGACATCGTTTGTTGGTTACCTGGGGGTGACTTACAGTTTTTTGGCAGAAACGACCATCAGGTAAAAATCCAAGGCTATCGGATAGAGTTGCCTGCTATTGAGGCCACCCTAGCCAAAATGCCAGGGATTCTGCAGGCGGTGGTTGTTGTGATGAAAAATCGCTTAAAGGTCTCTTATTTGCGCGCTTATTTAGTAACCGACAAACAAGAAAGAACAACTAAGGATCTAAGTGACTATCTCGGCCAGTATTTGCCTAGGTATATGATTCCAAGTGAATTTTTCCTAATTAAGTTTATTCCTCTAAAAGAGAATGAAAAAATCGATTTTGCAGCTTTAGAACGACAAAATTACCAACTTTTACAACTTGATGAGCTTGCAACAAATTCCGATTTAAATTCCTATGAGGTTGTGGTGACACGCTTGTGGCAACAGGTCTTTCATTCTGTGATTCATTCCATTCATGACGATTTTTTTGCTATGGGTGGTGATTCCCTGATGGCTTTACAACTGATCTCTTCTTTAAAGGAACACTATGCTGTTAATTTACCTTTGCAGCTTGTTTTTGAATATCCGACTATTGCCAGTTTGGCACTAAGAATAGAGCAAATATTAAGCACGAAGGATATTCACGTGCAGATAACTTATCCAAACCTTCTCGTAAAACTGGCCGAAGGTGGAGAAAAAATACCCTTGTTTTTGGTTCATCCCGTTGGCGGTTCAGTTTTTTGGTATAAGCAATTAGCCTCTTATCTGCAAGGTAAATACACAGTCTATGGTATTCAAGATCTCAATGTAGATGGTGTGACCCACCAGTTTAAGACCCTGGAAGACATGGCTGGTTTTTATTTGCAGGAAATAAAAAAAGTATATAAAGGGGATAATTATTGCCTAGGTGGCGCCTCCTTCGGCGCAACGGTTGCTTTCGAAATGGCAAAACAACTTATTCATGACAACAAAGCAATTCAATTTTTAGGATTATTTGATGGCTGGGCTCACTATCCTAGTCATATTTTATATGATGATACCCGGCTTCTTTTAAGCAAGGCCGAAGCCAATGAGCAGTTATTAAATCCCGAAATAAAACAATCGCTGTCTAAGCTTGAGAAGTATCGCAAGGAGTTATTAACAGATTACAAATTGTCAGGCCTCCAGGTCAATGCGACACTTTTTAAAGCGAATGAGATATGGCCATCCTTTAAAGCAATAGATGATGCGCATAACGGTTGGCAGCCTTATATCGAGGGTAATTTACTGCGCTGCAATGTGCCTGGGAATCATGAAACAATGTTTTTTGAGCCTAATGTGCAGGTGTTAGCAAGTCAGTTATTTTTGTAATGGGTCACGCTCTACATTCTGTCATCCAGAGCGCCCAGCCTCTTTGGGGCAAGACTCCGTCATCCCGAACATAGTGAGGGATCTCCGGGATTAGCACAGTGCTGCGTTCAGGAGATGTCTCTCTACGTTCGACATGACGTAGGTCTTTGGAACTTACATCTATGCTAAGATTTTTATTCCTGATTTTATGGAAGAAAACCCCACATGACTGTGAAAAAGAACGCGAAACCATCAATCATCCGCAGCAGACTTTTGTGGATCATTCTGCTGCTTGTAAGCATGCCGGTGTCGGCACACTACTATGGTATGTCGAATATCTGGGGCAAAAAGCGCACGCTTTGCTACCGCCTACAGCCATCAGTCGCTGAAGATCCAAATTGGCCAGGCTGGATCCATAAGGCAATCGACAATTGGAACGATAAGTCGCGCCAGACTGGTTGAACCTTCGTCGAGTGCAAGGAGGACGATGAGAAAGCCGGCTTTGATTTCGGTTTTATCGAGCCTGATACCTATAAGGATCAACTGAAAGCCCGTGACCAAGGGAAGCCGCCTGGGGATGTCACTGCGTCACAGACCGGTACACGACTGACAAAGGGTTCCACTGAGTCAGTCAAGATCATCAAGGACATCGACAAATTCTCGACCAATGACCAGGTTGTGCAGGGTGGAGCGAATGGTTGGGACATTAAGGATGGCCCTAATGGCGAGAAACGTCTCGACCCCGTGCTGGTCATCATGCATGAACTCACCCATATTATGTTGCTCGATCATGTCGGAGGATGGAGTACAGTTGATTTTGAGGAGCCGGTCTGTGCCGGCGATCATGGAAAGAGGGAAATAAGTCTCTCCGACATCAACGAGATCCGCTTCTCGCTTGACAATGTGCTTATCGAAACAGTAAAGCCGCCTGATTTACCCACTTGCTTTGCCAATGCCGAGGATAAAAAGAAATTTCCCGAGGACCTTAAGGCGAAGATCGATGCTATAAAGGCTGAGATCAAGGCAACCAGCGACCAGCTTGCCGAAGAAACCAAGGGCGGCCCGCCAGAAGGGAGGATTGCCGCTGAGAGGTGGTATGCTAGCAAGTCGAGGTTAGAATTTGTCATTGCACAAGACAATAGCAATCTCACGGTTCTGCAGAATCGTTATGATGAAGCAGAGGCTATGAGCTTATGCGGACACGCTATGCGCTCCACCACCGGTCATCCGAGGTTCGAGCTGAGTGGCTCGCTCGGTGGTGCCATCGCCACAAGTAGCTTCGTCAATAGAGGCAATTTCTCTGCTGGATCTGAAGACGATCACATGTGCAACCATACTAGTCAGGGGAGCTCTGATTTTAGTGCTGGACTCGGCGCAAGTGCGATGCTCGCAGAAACATCGCTGTCCAGCAACGCTTTGGGTTCTTCGCTCGCTTTGGGGATCGATGGCAATTTCAATGCCTTCGCAGGTAGCGGCCGACCTATCGCAGGTATTCCTGGTGGGCCCTTTGGTACTGATAACGGTAGCGATACCTTCAAAATTAGCGACAATTACATGTTCATGTTTGGTGCTTGGATCACTGACCAGTTAGCCTCAGGATTAAGCCTTTCCTTGACCGGTGGTCTGGCTGAGCTGAACCAGACAGTCAAGTATAACTGCGAGACTTACTGTGCAGTCATGCCGGGAGTGCCAGCCTTTGTAGCCTCGAAAGATAACTGGAGGGCGGGTGGCTATGTCGGTGGCAGGATAGCGACGTCAATCTCGCTGCCTGGTTTTTCCGGAGCCACTATTGGTCTCGACTACAAGCATGTATTTCTGCCAAGCCACACCACAGCACTTGGTAACATTGCGACGCGCCAGGTGAATGCCCGAGTCTCTCCCTCGATGGATCGGGTGATGTTGCGGTTGACAGTGCCGATTGCTTAAGTGCTGGTTAGCCGTTCACGCTGAGGAGCGTGCGCAAGCACGCGTCTCGAAGCCTCACTGTGAAAGGCTCCGAGACGGCCTAAAGGCCTCCTCAGCCCGAACGGTAGAGCTGCTACTTTTTGATAGAACAAAGGCCCCTGCTAAGGTAAGAGTTGCACAGCCCAACAGATAAAAGGCAGGTGCTTCTTTGATGGTGAGTAATTGAAGAAGCCCAGTAAAGGCTAAGGGAGCAATTCCACCAAATAAGGCTATACCTAGACTATAGCTTAAACCCACACCAGAATAACGTAGGGAAGTTGGAAAGGATTCAACAATAAACACGACATAACTTGCATTGATCATTCCGCCAAGTAGGGCAAAGCCAAGTACAAAAAACCAGATAAATGGCTCACCAACTGTGGTTAATTGCTCAAACAGTGAATAACTGAAGACTAATAAGCTTAGCGCGCCACTAACCAATAATTTTTTTCGCGGAAGAAAGTCAGATAGCCAGCCAAATAATAAGGTCATTAGTGAAAACGATAAAAACCCGATGAAATTAACCCAGTAAACATAAGAAACTGCAATCTTTGCAGTATTGATTAAATAGGTTGGCAGATAAAGAAATAAGGAAATAATTGATGCGGGTAAAGCTGTAAGTATGAAGCATGTCAGTAATTTTTTTCTTGATTTGCGAAGTAGTACAAGGGCTGGAATACGCTGAATTTCTTCATTGTGCTTCATCGCAATAAATGCTGGTGTTTCAATTGATTTTCGCCGAATTAGATAGCTAACAATGCCTAAGAGAAACCCAAGGACAAAGGGAATTCGCCAGCCCCAGCTCATCATTTGCTGTTGATCAATAAAGGTCGTGAGCAATAACCCAATGCCAGCGCCTAAGGTATTTCCTAGAGTAATGCACATAAAGACAAAACCAATCGCAAAGCCCCGCCTGGTTTGAGGCACATGCTCAATGATAAAGATTGCTGCGCCAGGTATTTCGCCTCCAACCGAAAATCCCTGTACTAATCGCAAAATAATTAATGCGAGGGGCGAAATTATCCCGGCTGTTTGATAACTAGGTAAGCAACCCATTAATAATGTGGCAATTGACATGATAAAAACAGCCAAGGAAAAAGCGGATTTTCGGCCAAAGCGATCGCCTAAGTGACCAAAGAATAGACCCCCTATTGGGCGGGCAAAATAGCCCAAGGCAAATACAGCAAAGGTATTGATCAGACCTATGAGGGGAGAGGTATTGGTGAAAAAGTGATAACTAAGGTAGGGGGCGAATAAGGCGTAGATAGTAAAATCATAAAATTCCAACATCCCGCCCAAGGCGGTGAGTTTTACAATATTAAATTGCTCTCTTGTCATCATTTTGCAAAAACTGGATTAAATTTGTCGTAACTATACCAGATATCTACTATTCCGAAATCCCGTGGCTTGACCCATAGGTATCTACACAAGTGTCTGTAATTGAACGCCCTGTCCCCCCAACGCCACGTCATCCTGAGCGCAGCGAAGGATCTCCGGGATTAGCACGGTGCCACATTCAGGAGATCCTTCGCTGCGCTCAGGATGACGTAGTGTTGAGACCAGGAGGGATATGACCTATTACAGACACTTGTGTAGATACCCATGGGCTTGACCACGGGATCTGTCTTGTATTACTGCTAGCCCCCGCGATTCGATAATGATTATTGCTTCGATCTTTTCTTTAAAAAATCAATTCTTGTTAATAAAGGGTTAATGTTATTGCAGTATGATTAAAAAACATCCAGTTTAAACCTGCAGAAGGTCTTGCTATGTCTAAAACTAAAACAGAACATAACCCTTTAACTCAGGAAATCCGTAATTTACTTATAGAACTAAAAGGTTTTAAAACCAAACAATTTCGATACCTCAAGCAACCCGAGTTTGCTCAGATTAAACTTACAAAGGTAACAGGTTTATCGAGCCCGGATACTAAAGCTGCTCGGTCAAATTTAGGCTTGGAAATTAATGAAGCGGAGCGGTTGGAAGTTGAGATAAATAATATTCTCAAGGCCTTGGAATCCGAATTCAATGAAGCAAGTGCCGTAAAGAATAGCGCTGAGTGTGCAACTAAGCAAATAGCTGTTTTGGAAACTCATCTCAAAGCTTTAGGTCCTAAGTTTTGGAGATTGGTTGCGCTTGAGAATGAAGTGAAAACATTTTCCAAGGCGAAGAGGCAGCAATATGCTGCTAAACGCGACGAGGTGCTAAAACACTTGGGAAGTATGCCCATTCATGCTCAGTTGAAGAAGAGATGGCTGAAGGCAAAGCAGGTTGTCAAAAAAGAATTTTCTGATGGAGAATCGGAGCCTACTGCCCAGGATTATGCAGACCTATTAAACGCCGACGCCGAACTCCAAACAATTGCTAAACTTAAGAAAAATCGTCGAACCGTTAAAATCGATGAAGTAAGCGAAGGTGAATTTACTAAAGAATTAACCGAAGCTGAATTTACTAAAGAATTAACCGACTTAAGGATGCTAAATGCTGCCTTGGTTTCTAAGATTTCTACAAATTTGCAAGTCTTAAGACAACTTGAAGAGACAAGATGGCAAGCGCTTTCACTTTCACAATTCAAACAAAATAATGCCTTCGAGCAATTAGAAGGTTTATATAAATCTACCTTGGAAAATCAAAGTGACGCGCGGGAAGTATGGAACAAGCTTGTTAATTATCTCAAAGCGAAACCTAGGGATACTTTCTATGAGCTTGTGGGTGAAAAAGTTAAAGAAGCTGTACAAATTAAGCAGAGAATAGATGAACATTTCCTTCAATTTGAGCAGCTACTTAATACCTTAAAAGATGAAGAAACTAGTAGCAATGAGCTTAAAAAGCTTCGCTCAGCAAATAACTTATTAGAACAGCAAAATAGCGCATTGACGCAAATGTTGCAGACAGTAAATCCACTCTTCAATGAAATTGATGCCATTGAAAAATCCTTGGTTGAATTTAAGCAATCGGATAACAAAGAGCAGTTGTACACTACTAAAAAGTCTAAGTTTTATGATACCTACGAGCCTCTTTCGCAGGAACTCACCGAATTGCAGAAAAAACTAGACTCGCAATTAAAAGGTAAAAATGGTCCTGTTATTGCTCAGCTTAAAAAATCCCTGGATCAATTGATGCAGCAGCTTAACAAGGCAGAAGGTGAAATTGCTTCAGTAAAAGATCCGGAGCTTAAGAATTATAGCCATTTATTAAACAGGATTTTTGAGTTGAAGGACTTGAAGACACAGATACTGCCTCTCATCGAACAGATTTATGCAGTAATACCGGCACAAGCCAAGGAAAATAAGCTGAGAGAGGAGTTTGCACAAAAGAAAGAAAGCCTTCTTGAAACTTATAAGGGTTTGCAATCACCCTTAGTTATATTTAAAGACGAGAAAATACGAAAAGAGGCCTTGGAAATACTGACCGCGAGTAGTGGAGGCTTCCGATTTGCGAAAGATTTAGTTGATACTCCGATTGAGCACATTCAATCAAAACTTGAGGAAATGAATAGGGTTATTTGGGGGCTCGATAATTGTTTAGGTAAATCAAAAATAACTAAGGCGAAAGCTAAACATAATTTTATGTACTTTTCGAACAAAAATGCTCATCGGGCCGATCCAGTGCTTTTAGATGCAGTGCGGGAATTAGCTAAAGGGGAGAATTTCAGAGAAGGGCATTTTACAGGGGAACTGAATGAGGTATCTCAATTACAAAAACTTCTTGCTGAGCAGGAATTTGTAGTTGTTGATGAGCAGCTTGATACCTCGGATATATCAAATTTATCTATCAAATCGTCTATTACTTTTTGGTCACGTGAAGAGCTAATTGCCTACTGTGAAAAGCTTGCTGAGTTTGCCGATAATGCTTTTGAGCAAGGCATTTATGCCTATGTTCCAGAGTTTAATGGCAATGATTTTAAGAACTACCAACAAGCGATGGCTTTTAATTATCAACAACAGCTAGTTCAACAGATTGGGCCAGATGCCAAGCCCAATCAATTCATAAACCAACTGTATAATTATTTCTACGCGACGGAAGGTGATTCGGAAGAGCTTGATCAAACACTCACAGCTTTATATCAGAAAATCGGCAATTTAAAAGCAGATTTTCAAAAACAATATCCAAAAATAAATAATGAGGTTCTGTCTGCTTTTATGCAGCAGCTACAATTTTCTGAGGATCTAAATGCTAACCTTGATGAAGGAATAAGTACCCTGTTTGCGAAACAGAAAAGCGGGGAACTGCAGACCTTTTTGGCTGATCATCTTAATCGTTATTCAGCTTTACAACAAAGGGTTGCTTTGCCAGATAGTAAGCAATTTGAAAGTTATAATTTTTCAGAGTTAAGTGAATTAAAAGAAAGCCGTGACTATATCGCCAAAGCTTATAAATTGCATTGGCTCTCTGTTGTGAATAGCGAACTCGCTATTGAGCAGAAATTTAACCCGGGCTCTAGCATTGCAAAAGATCTGAGATTTTTGCATGAAAAATTGAATAAATGGCCCTTACATTTCTTTGTCAATGATGGGCTTATGGCAAACTTTGCAAGCCGGTTAGCCGGGCTAAAGGAGCAACGTGCTTATACTAATTTATGCCAATTCCATCATATTCAGGAAATTGCCTTAGGGCGCAAAAGCGCAATGGAGCCCGTCGAGCTGGATTGGTCAGAAACTACTCTAGAAGAAAAGATGGAAGTGATCCATGCAAAAATAAGCGACAATAGAGCGAATTCTTCGGCTCCACTAGACTTAGGAATCCCTGAAGATCTTAGCGCTGCCTATCAGCGAAACAAAGCATTCATAGAAGGCATGGGGCTTGTATTAGATACGGATTTAAACTTTGCAGACGATCAACAACTCATACAACAACTTGCTGATCCCTTATGGCGTGAGAAGTTTGAACAAGATTTCAGAGCAATTATCTTTGCTGAACCGAAAACTGACGAGATCTGCACTGGATTGTTGACTAGCTTGGCTCAATTTTCTGAAACTACTGTGAACCTAAACAGGTTTCATAGAAAATTAGATAGCTTAGATGCGAAGAGAGTGGAGATCATTAATGGGTTCTTAGCTGCCTATCCGGTATATGAGGCTAAGTCCCCCTCTAACTTTTTTGGCGGGGTTGATCAATGGCGACAAGTTCAGATCGCTTTGCAAAAATGGCCAGCGCAAGGAGGAAATGAGCTGGGTGATAGGCTAAAAGATCAAGATATTAGCCAAATATTGAGAGGCTATAAGCAAAACCGTTCTATCTTGCTAGCAGCAAAAACAAAAGGCTTTGATCCTGAGGTTAATTATAAGGATTTACTGCAAGAGCTGGAAAAGGCTCAACAAATTTTGGAGGCGGCACTTGAGTTCAATAGACAAATGGAAGCTCAACGAAAAGAGCTAGTAGGTGATTTGTTAGATAACTTGAGTAAGGCACACGATATACTTATGCGCCTTAGTGGCCGTGTGAATTCAATGTGGTTGAGCAACAACGATCTCACAGATGAACAAACTGAACTATTGAAAAAGTCAGGGGGACGGCTAAATTCTCAAATGGGTATGGCAGCTTCTTGGTTGAATGAGATTCAAATGACTCCTCCTTATTCCGGGCTTGGTCAAAAAGTGAATGATGCGACAGCATTTCTTAACACATTGCCTGCTACGCTTATAAACGAGGTTGCTAATGCTCAGATCTATAGTTCCCTTGATCAGGCTGGTAAAGGTGATTTTGATAAGTTTGTTGATTGGCTTAAGGAGGCTATTGAAGATCTCTGTAAGGTTTTACATATTGAATTTAGTTTCGATCCAAAATTAGGCCGCGTCTATGAGAGTCAAGTTAGTGAGCTTGTCTCTGAGATTGACGATTGTGCACCGGATGCACCTGTGAGCCCTGTGGCATTGCAGGCTTAAAGGGCCAAGCGCTAAGAGCTCCACAACACTTACCTACCGCGCATAAAGGGTGGTGGGTAGGCGTTCTTTTTTTAATCCCATCGCCAATAGTTAACAATTGAACCAATTTGGTATAGACTACTGCAGACTAAATAATAACCAAATGGTGAGATAATTATGCCTGCAGTACGTTCTTTAACTGAATTCTATGCTTCTTTCTTCACAAAAACAGCTCTCTTTGCAGTAAGCCCCTATACCTTAACATTTGCTGCTTTTTTGGATTCCAGAAATCCTAAGACAGAAGAGCTTTTGCTGGGGGTTGCAGCCTGTGTAATTCTATCAACAGTTGTGCCAGTTTTACCTTGGATTACTTCGATAACCTTTGCTATCGCTGGCTTTGCTATGAGTGTAGCTTTGGCTTCAATGTTTATCGCTTATCCCGTTGCTTTGATAATGGACGCATTAGAGCCTGATACAATTGCTAGTCCCTCGTATACTTATAATTAAGTAGAAGGTCGCTCCCCTTCCGTCATCCTGAGCGTAGCGAAGGATCTCCTGAATGCGGCATTGTGCTAGTCCCGGAGATCCTTCGCTACGCTCAGGATGACGGGCTATGTTAGGGTGGCGGGGGTGACCTATTACAGTATAAGTTCGGCGTTGTTGTTTACTCTGATCGTAACAATGACAGTAGTTGTTGCCCCCATTATTAATCATAATGCACCTTGGGTAAGTCTTTGACTTTGCTGCCAGGGCGGGGCGTCACTGCATGTGTGATACGTGGTTTTGTCTCGCCCTGATGCAGCTTGTTTATACTCTCCTGTAAGAGCTTATCTGCCTGGGAAGCACGGCGATGTTGCCGCAAATGGGCGACCCAGGATTCAACAATGAACACTTCGATGAAGCGCCCATGTTCAGTTACATCTTCAAAATATCCCCACTGCACAGCGCCATCACGGCGACGGGTAATTCCTGCTTCTTTTATCAATTCAATAAAACGCTCCCTGTCAGCATCAGCAATAGAATATTCGAGTGTTACTAGAACCGGGCCATTGTCATGTTCTATCGGCGTTACAACAACGGGATCAGGCAAATGACTACTTGGTGTATGGTCTTGTTTCTCATCAAGATTTAGCTTGAAACGCCAGGTCAAAATGATGCCTAAAACTGCTAATAAGGCTACAAGTATCAAGGTCTTGCTCAGTCCAAGATGATCGGCTACCTGTCCCCATAGAATAGAACCAGCAGTCATCGTACCAAAGAACATCATCTGAAAAATAGCAAGACCACGCGCCCGAACCCAATCTGGCAAGGAAAGTAGAACGGATATATTCAAGGCCGATACAACGGTCAACCAGGCAATACCCGCAAGCCCTCCAGCGACTATGCCGGTTAGAATGGAGCCACCGTAGACAAACAGCAACAGGGCAGCTGCGGTAGCAAGGGTGCCGAGGGCAACGATTAGATTCATGCTTAATCTGGATTTCAGAGCTGGCATAAGGAAGGTTCCGAGGATTGCACCGCCTCCTAAAGCGGCAAGCAAGCCGCCATACAGTCCAGGACCACCATGCAGTAAATCTTTAGCAATAAGTGGTAACAGGGCCCAATAGGCAGAGGCAAAGAGGATAAAGGCCAGAGCACGGATAATGGTATCAACTAAGGCTGTACTACGAAGTGCAAAGCGGATGCCAGCACGCATCGCACCGACCAATTGTTCGCGGGGTAAAGCATTATCGCTTAGTTGCTTTGTATTATGCCACCAGAGCAAGGCTATGATGATAATGACATAGGAGATAGCATTGAGTAATACTGCAAAGACGGCACCTAGAGTAGCAAGAATAAAACCACCCAGTGCAGGCCCTAAGGCACGCGCAACATTGATAGATACCCCATTAAGTGCAATAGCTGACTGTAAATTATTTTTGGGTACTAAGTTTGGAACAATTGCCTGCCAGGCTGGATTAGAAAAGGCTGCGCCAGCACCGCTGAGGAAGGTGAACAACAATAGTTCCCAGGCGCTGCTATCCTTTGTCCATAACATCCCTGCAAAAATAAACATAATAAAAGCTGAAATAATCTGAGTAACCAGCAAGATGATACGCCGCTCAAAAATATCCCCTAAGGCACCTGCTGGCAGTGCAAACAGAAAAATGGGCAGCGCGGTGGCTGCTTGTACCATTGATACCATAAGTGGTGAGGGATTAAGAGTAGTCATTAACCAACCGGCAGTCACATTAAACATCCATGTGCCTATATTGGAAATAAGCGTAGCTAGCCATAATATTGTAAAAACTCGATGCTTGAATGCTGCAAAGGCTGAGTCAGTTGCTGTTGCCATAGGTCTCTCTAAACGGAAACTGAATAATTAGGACTATAGCATGGAATTTTGGTGAATTTTTAGGGAAGGACATTAGATCAAAGCCGTTCGAGCTGAGGAGGCCTTTAGGCCGTCTCGACCTGAGGTATCCCCACGAATTTTCAACTCAAAAAATAGTTATTTACTAAATCATTATGCTCTTTCTTATGTCGTTCCCGCGTAGGCGGGAATCCATTTCTCAAGCAAAGGCCATCACTCTGTTTGGGGGATAGATTCCTGCCTGCGCAGGAATGACAGAAAAATAGAGCAACTTAAGCGATTAACATACATTCCTAAGGAGCGAAGGGAGAAAAAAGAGTCCCTTCTCCCCGAGCGCGGGGAGAGGGTGCCCGAAGGGCGGATAGGTTTCTGGTTCGAAGTTCTTTCCCGATATTTGCCCCAAAGGGGCTGGGTTGCTCAGCGCGAACGGCTAATGGCCGTAGAGCATTAACTAAGGTCTATACCAGGTAGTTCCATTAGTCCATTTGATTACACTGCCGTGTTTATGCAAACGGCCTAAGAGGTGTAAATTGGGTAGCTCAAGCTCACCGTTTCTGTTTATAAAACCGTCAGAACGCTGACCTGCTTCATTGATCAAAGTGAAATGCATACCGTCGTTGAACAGCTGAATTGATGTAGGTCTGCCATCATGAAGCCAGGGACCTGCAACGGAGGGGCCTCGGCTAACATGATGAACGTTAAAATTATTAGGCGGCGTGTATCTTGCCCACTGAGTTCCGTTAGACCAGACGATCAGGGTTTTACTTTTGTTAATCGATCCAGTCACATTCCATTGAGGTACAACAACAACTCTTGAACCACGTAAAATGCCCTGAGCACAATCACCTTGCTCATTACAAAAGAGCATATTAAAACCTTGCCCTGGTCTTATGGTTGTTTGTTGATTATCGTGCTGCCAGATACCTGCTAGTGAATTTGCATAGGCAAATTGGCTGGTGAATAATGCCAATAACCCAAGGGAAAGACATTTAATAAAATTAAACATTGATTAGTTCTCCAAATGTATTTATTCAGTTCCCTAAAGATCTGAGATCTTTGAGATGAATGAAGAGTACTATTTAAAGCCACAGTGATCAATAAATTTGTATAAATGGGGTTTTGGCCTCACTTAATCAACGCTTAATATAAAGCATGCTATATTAATAATTGCTCAATATTTGGAAGAGGCATTTATGAATACAGATGAATACATAAAACTTCAGGAAATCAACAAACACTTCTATGATAACGCTAGGAGCCAGGCAGAGAAAAATGCTTATCTGGCGAAGATGATGGAAGACGAAATGAAATTTATGCTTGAAAATCTCCCTCCAATTAAAGCTGTGGAACCTGAATCAGGTAAGCAATTAAATTTTAATTTAAACAAAAATAATGCGACTCCTTCCCAAGACAGGCAAGTTGCTTTTGTATCTTGTGAGAAACTGACCCCAGCTAATCTAGCTAAAAATGTTACAGCAACAGACTCTAGCGGCAAGGGTTTTGATATCAATAAACTTCCAGAAAACGTCAAACAACAAATTTGTGATGCTCTCAATGAGGCGATGAAAGCCCAATTGACAAAGCAGTTTGGTAAAGATCCCTCAATGCAAATGTTTGACGATGGTAAAACCTTTGGTGTTAAACGCAATCCCCAAAGTATTAAAAATCCCGATGCGGAAGTCGGTAATATTGTAACTCGCGCTAAAAACTTTGGAGCGCAAACCTCTAAACAGCAAGATGTGAAACCCTCTCAGCAACCTGGTTTGAGTCAAGAAAATGATAACAGTACTGGAATGCGAATTTAGTAATCAGTTATAGTGTTCTGCCATAACTGACGTTTAGGTGGATTTATGCCTACTGCTTTAATTGGTCTGGACTACATAATTGATATCATGCATCCCCGAGGGAAAATTGCACGTGCTGCAGAACAAGCTTCCCAACGCGCTATTATCTCTAAGGCTAATGAGGCCTTAGAGATAGCAACACAAAAACAATGGCTGAAAATTTTAGTTAAGGTGGGTTTTAGCCCGGATTATATTGATCAGCCAAAACAGTCTCCCATGTTTGCCAAAGTTCATGAGCTAGGCGCTCTGAAGTTAGGTTCAGAAGGCACGGATTTTCATCCTGATTTGAATAGCGATGGATGTCTTACCATTATTAAACCAAGAATCAATGCATTTTATGGCACAAATCTCGATGCTGTGCTGCGGGCAAACAACATTGAACGAGTTATCTTGGGCGGGGTGAGCACTGCCTGGGCGGTGCAAAGTACAGCTCGTGCGGCCCATGATCTTGATTATCAAGTCTGTATTCTTGAGGACTTATGTGCTGCTGCGGATGAGAATGAGCATCGGACATCAATCGAGTTAATGGCCAGAATTGCCCAAATAATTCACCTTGATGATTTAAAGAGTTTTTAATGTCGCCACTGAAAGTCAATTGGCTAAAAAATGAGGTTAGATGGAATTTTTTGCTACGTGGCATCTTTGTTTTGATGCCAATGGCTTGTCTTTTCTTGCTGACAAAAAATGCCTATTGGTTGCAGGTTTCTGTGTTAACTATGTCCACGCTTATTGTTGAAGAGAAGCTAAGACTCTCACTACTGGGCGTCTTGCTGCATGGTGCAGGAATCATTCTGTTATTTAACCTCTTATTTTTAACTGAAGAAACTCCCTTAGTTTTTATCCTGATTTGCACCACTGCTGCAACAGCTATTATTTGGATCGCTAGTCAGGGAGAACAGCTAAGAACCTTAGGAAATTGGACTTTTATTCCAGCAATTATCCTGTCTATAGAGCTAGCCTCGGAAATGAAGTATGAGTTACAGAAAGGCTCAGTGCATCCTTATTTGCTGGCTGCCTTAATACCTACTTTGCTTGTTAGCATCTACGAGCAAATACGAGCATATCGTAGAGGAGAGCAGTTTGTTTGGCTTTCCTATCTATCTGATTTTGGTAAAAGGGAAAGCAACATTGAGTCAATGATTGCAATGGGGCTCGGCATCATTGTTGCTGCTAGCCTGGTTGAATACCTGCCGATGGAAAATGGCCAGTGGATGATTTGGGGGGTAGCCAGTGTAATTACCGGAAACGTGGAAACCTCGCCTAAAAAATTCCATCAACGTCTCATTGGTGTTGTTATTGGGGTGCCTGCAGGAATCGGTTTTGGCCTATGTTGCATTCCCTCAAACCCTTACACTCTAACCCTAGTGACGGTTAGTCTTTTCCTAACTTTGGTCGCCTTTCGCAGATATGTCATTGCTTATACTTTTCGTTGTTTTTTCGTTGCAACGGCGGTCATACTGGTCACTCATTCAAGTGCTATTGCTTTAGAGCGACTTTCTCATGTTATTGCTGGCGGTCTTATTGGTTTACTCTGCGTAATTTTCTCACCTTTTTTACTTAAGGGGCTGAGGACTATTCGGCTAAGAATTTGATGGTTATGAATATTCGAATTCCCGCAGCTTGAATGCGGGATCTATCGGTGGCGCAAACTGCGTAGACCCCGCGGTCAAGCCGCGGGGATTCGGAATAAGTAAGAGAATTTTTATTTTTTGCCCAGTACAAAGTGTCTGTGTTTAAGGAGTCTTAAGAAAATGACTGATCTACGACTGATAGAGGTTGTTCCCTATGATGCTGAATGGCCGAAGAAATTTGCTGCCGAAGCGGCTTTAATTAAGGACGCTTTAGGAGAAAACTGTGTCGATATTCATCATATCGGCTCAACTGCTGTGCCTGGACTCGCTGCCAAACCGGTCATTGATATGATTCCTGTTGTTACTGATATCACCAAGGTTGACCTAGCCAACCCGCTTATGCAAAAGCTTGGTTATCTGCCTCGAGGTGAATTTGGCATGCTTTTTCGCCGTTTTTTTCAAAAAGGTGAAGATCAGAGAACTTTTAATATCCATGTTTTTGAAACAGGAAATTCTGAAATTGATCGGCATTTACTCTTTCGTAATTGGATGCGTGTTCATCTGGAGGATAGAGACGCTTATGCCAATTTGAAGCAAAATTTAGCTAAACAACATCCGCATGATATCAGTGCCTATTGTTTCGGGAAGGAAGAGTTTGTTAGCGATATTGATAGGAAAGCTGGATTTAAGGGCTTGCGTATTGTAAAAGCCCTCACGCCTAGAGAATGGGAGTCAGCGAAGCATTTTCGTCAATTTTATTTTTTTAATAAGGCAAATTTGGTTGATCCCTATACCTGGACGTTCACTGATCCCAACCATGTCCATTTTGTTTTGTATAAGAGTACAGAGCTTGTAGGCTATGCCCATATTCAATTGTGGCCAAACCATCGAGCAGCCCTGCGCATTATTGTTATCGACGAACCCTATCGTAATCAAGGAATTGGCGGCTTCTTCATGCAGTCTTGCGAACGTTGGCTTCGGCAAAACGGGCTGTTCAGCCTGCATATTGATTCAAACAAAGCTGCTGAGAATTTTTATCGTCAACGTGGGTATAGTGATATGCCTTTTAATGATCCAGATGGTTATGAAAGCCATCCAGATGATATTGCGCTTGGTATTGTCTTTGGGTAATTACAACAACCCCAGCGCCAAATAATTAATATTCGCTGAGCTCTTAGGATAGATTGTCTCAAACCATGCAGGCAGGGAGTGAATCTCCCGAGGAATTGGTGTGATGGCCTCCTCTGTCAGATAACGTTTAAAAAGGGTTTCCAAAGCATGGTTATCATCAATAAGTTGGGCAGTCTGTTGAATGAGCAGTTTGGTTTCACGCGGAGTAATTTTGTAATTTGTCTGTCTTTGCCAGTTTTTATCGATCCATTTTAGTGAAGCGAGGCCAATAAATAAGGGCCAGGCGCAGGCTAGACGATACTTTCGTCCTGGAATTACTGGAATTGCCTGGATAAAGGCAAGGGCTTGTTGTGCGTTAAGTATAAGACTTTGTCGTAATTGTTCTCTTGAAGCGATATAAAAACGTCCCGCAGCTTCATCCTCGCCCTTATCTTTTAGAAGATTTATTTTTTGTAGGAATAAACCGAAATGAAGTGCTTGGTTTAACAGACCTTCTGTCCATTCAAAGGTGGGGATCAGATAGGTAAAGATATGTGACAATAATTCCCCAACAATACCAGCGACAAAAAAGCAGTATTGGTTAGCCGCTGTGAGCGAGGGCAGCGAGAGATTGGATTCTGTTTTGTATTCAGTAAGGAAATGAGCCATACCATCAACCATCTGGGATGTGGTATTCGTTAAGGCCGTTTTAATGGGGTTGGGTAATTCATTTTTATCGTCTAGTAAAATTGGCAGATCAAGGAGTAACTTTCTTTCTGCCTCAACAAGATTTACCGGGAAACTATTAAGCCAAGATGAAAATTGTTCCTTTGAAGGGGATTCAGTTAAGAAGGACTTCATTTGCTGGAAGGCAGCGAACTGGGTTTCTTTATTAGGCCAGGTTGAGTCTTCAATGGTATCAATGATTCGGCATAGTAAATAACTGAGGGCTACCCACTCCTTTGCAGGTTCTGGGAGTTCTCTGATACAGAAGGTAAAACTTCTGCTGACTTTACTTAGATGTTGTTCATAAAAAATATAGGGCTGCATAAAACCTCGTTTAAAATATCCCCTTCCGCTTCGAGCACCTTCTCCCCATGTCTAGGGAGGAAGCTAAGTAAGGTTTTGTCATTCCCGCGAAGGCGGGAAACTATTTCTCACAAAGCACAGTGCTAATGTAGGGATAGATTCCCGCCTTCGCGGGAATGACAAATATCCTTAGCTTGGACGCCTATGGGCTTAACAGCCCAGCCTGCTTTCTAGTTATTTTTGATTAGGCGAAATCTACAGCTGACTTAGCCGCTTGTTTCTTAAAGACCTCCTGAGTCTTTCCATGCTTCCAAACTTGACTTGCGTAATACAAGTATCTGTAACCGAACTCCAGATCCTTGTCTAACATCTCATTGGTTGAGCGAATAAAGTCATCGAATTGAACGGACTGCGATAAAGAGAGCGCTACGGGAGGCGATTGATTCATAACCGCAACCATGGCATCGAAGGCTTCTTGTAATTGCTCGGGAACAGGGATGTTGGCATCCATAATGCGATGATCTGCACTTATACCGACAGGAAGCAAATCCTGAACCTCAAAGCTTCGCGTTTTATTGTTCCACACCTGTTTCCGCTCAATCTTTGCTAAGGTAAATTTGAGCGCTTCATGTGGAAGCAAAGGAGATACACCTGCTTCATATCCCCAGTAACCAACGTTAGATAGCGAGATTGTTGGTTTTGCAAAGATAGGATCTCGATAAATACTTTCGCTAAGAGGTGTAAATAAATTACTAAATACATCTTCTAAATAAGGATGTTCGGTTTTTAATTCGTGCATCTTTTTATAGCAATAAGTCATCAGCTTAATATCATCTTTAATTGATTGTGCTAATTCCGCAATGCTCATTTCATGACAGTCTTCAAACTCTATCAGGCCTAATTGATCATCACAGCCTGGCAAAAGAACAGTTAGACCTACGTAGGAGTTACGAGTGCTATAAATTTTGTGATTAGACATATAACTTCTGAGTGTCTGATTGTTTGCTGCCAATTTAGATATGGCTTGCAAATAGAGGCAAGTAAAGATCTCGGGTTTGTGTTTTTTCTCAAAAAAATCAAGGGAACTAATATTAAGACTAAAAAATCCAATTAGAGTCGGATTATTTGGATTATCCCAAAGTGAATTGAATAAACTCCTGGTATTTGTTTTTGTAACTAAGCTGTCATGACTCTGCTCATGGAAGACATTTTCTACCAGCGAATGGATTGTCTCCATAAAGAATCGCCATTTGTTAGAGGGCGAAAGCCCAACTTTTTTTAACGAAGCTCTATGTTTATTATCAATACGGTTAATGAAATTAATGACGCCATTCTTACCTAACAAACTGACAAAGGTAATGACAAATTTTTCTTGAGAAAATATTAGCTTAACCAGTTCTTCCTCGAGGGAGGCAATTCTCTTAGAGAGATAACTCTTATCTTTTAGCTCGCTTTGAAAATAATGATCAGAGATTTCTATATGCCGACTTTCATCAGCTAGGATGACCTCAAAAATGTTGCTAGCAATGTTGTGTTCCTTCATGCAGCTAAAGATTTCCTCAATCCAGCTTTCACTAACCAGGTTGATTAGGATTAGAAAGGTATTTAAATCAGGCTCACTGGCCAAGAACTGCATCAATTGCTCCACTTCTTTATGATAATTGGGTGGAGAAGCATAGGGTGTACTTAATTGGTTTGTGATTTTTGTAAATACTAGGGAATGGAAAATTTCATCAACAACTTGTTTACGCATCGTAGCATAAAGCGGCGTTCCAGCCATTTTTTCCAAGGATTTCAGAAATCCTTGAAAGGCTAAAATCTCTAATTGAGCCAGTAGGGCGAACAAATGAATGTAAACAATACGGTCATGCTCGAGCTGAAAAGGTATTTCATTGTAAAACATTTCATCTACCCGATTCTTGATATACAGTTGTTCATCAACTTCAAGAACAGACCAGGCATTGTTAAGCCATTCTTCTGCAAACCAGGTTGGCTTGATCAGTTCCTGCAATTGAATCATACATGCTCTCCACGACTTTAATAATCTGACAATAATCCTGGAAAAGCTGAGTGTTTGCAAATTTTTATGTAACTGCTCTAAGCCCAGGGCAAAATAAGCGATCCCCAAGAAAGTGTGAATTCCTACTTTAAAGTAAAGGGCTAATCCTCTAACCATTATGGACATGAAATATCCCTTTTGCTATTGTTGTAACCATTTTGTAATCAATTCAAAAAGGAACAACTGCTCATGTGTACCCATAAGAGGATCTGTAAATGCCATTTCTTAGAATCTGCAATTACTAGTGATACGAATGAAGGATTTAAGAAGAAATTTTTTGATGAAATCCAAACAGGAGAGCACTACTTATTTTTAAGAGATGCTTACAGATCAATAGCCAAAGAAGGAAATGACTTACGATCTACTTTGGGTACTATAGCTTCTACCTATATTAATGTTGATAGTCCTTTCGAGATCAATATTACCGCGTCGGAGAGATCATCTTTTAAAGAAAGTTATGATAGTTTCTGTGAAGGAGAGTATACCGAGGTCCAAATTAAAGCGTCTGTTCGCTCTTTGTGTACATCGATAGAACGTTTTTGTTACGAAAATCTAGCTCATATAGATGGGTTTGATACTTATTTGGAATCCTTTAACAAAGAAACAATAAGTCAAGAATATAGGCCTGAGAAAGCAGCAGAGCAAGAAGATTTACCTGCGAATGCACCGGAAAATCAAGTAGATAAGCAGGTGTGCTATAAAGGTGTCTGTTGTACATTATTCTGAGATTAAGCACTGTAACCTATAAAAAATTGAAGATTTCTTGAGTGCAAAGAAAGTGTCAAGAGAGTGTAAAAAGTAAACACATTGAGTTTGCTATGTTTTATACTAAAATAAATTTCTTAGCTAAGATATCTATGAAAGATTCAGTCGCTTCGCAGATTTATGCTAAAGCATTTGCAAAAATGGATAACATGCTTTACCTCATCGATAAAGATGGTTTTCTTATTGATTGTAATGCTAATTTACTACGTTTTTTAGGTTGCAGCCCTGCGGATCTTCACTCAGTAGCTTCGATTTATGAGCTAATGCATACGCAAGGTTTGTGGACTACTGAACAAATTCAAAATTTCCAGCAGCATGATGTTCAAGCAATTATGTCGGGTAAAAGCGAAATGGAACAACATGCGATTATTAACAATAATGGCGCGATTCTTTATTTTGAAATTGTGCGAACTCCCTTATCTGATGGGGCCGGTAATTCGCTTGGCTTAGCGGTTACTTTCCGCGATATCACAAAACTAAAGCAACTCTCAGAACAAGTAAGAAATTTAAAATCACAGGTTCGCTACAGTCATCGCTCAGCGACAAATCGTTTTGTTGTTGAAAATCCTGCACAAGTCGATAAGTTAAAGATTTTGCTTATCGAAGATAATGTTATTGCCCAAAAGGCTGAAAAAACAATTCTCATGAGTTGTAAATGCTTAACCGATGTTGTTGCCACACCCAGCCAGGCCGACGAGCTTTTTAAACCGGGAAAATATGATTTGGTTTTGATGGATTTAACCCTGGAAGAAGGGGATGGCTATAATTTGACTGCAAATCTACGTAAAAGAGAGCAAGGATCGAGTTACAGAGTACCCATTATTGCCTTAACAGGACATGATCCAATGGTTGTTGGCTTTAACTGTGAAGACGCAGAAATGGATGGCATTCTTCGCAAACCCCTAACTCTTGAGCAGGCTAATCAACTGATACAGCGTTATGTTCGCCATGTTGATGTGCATGTCAAAGGTCTAAGGGAATTCAAACAGTAATTGAGTTTGTTAGCAGTGCTGCTTGAAGTACAATGAGCCCTTATTTACCTCATATGCTCAATATGATTAGTTCAAATTCAATAAATCTAGCCTCCTATAGTTTGCTTGATGGATCTGTTTTTATCAAAGACAGAATGGGGCGCTATTTATGGGCGAACTCTTTTTTTATCAATTGTTCAGCAGGCCATAACTCTCTCGGGGAGATAACCTACAAGCGGGATAACGATTTTCCCTGGCATGAATATGCTGATGAGCTGCGTGCTAATGACAAGGCTGTTTTTGAGGCGAAGCAAGGCCAAAGTCATTACGAGCAGATTGTTAGATATGATGGAACCTTTGTGAATATTCTGACCCGAAAGTCGCCGCTTGCAGCGCAAAATGGCGAGCTTATTGGTTTGATTGGCATGAGCATAGCCCTACCTTCTACACAGGGAATAGCTAAGCTAACTAAACGGGAGAGAGAATGTGTTTCCTTCTTAGCTAAGGGATATAGCACTAAGAAAATCGCAAAACAGTTAACTTTGTCACCAAGAACCGTTGAAACTCATCTGCAGCAAGCAAAAGACAAGACAAGTGTAGCAACAAGAGCCGAATTAATTGCGCTATTTTGCCGTTTTGTTCCTTATTGTTGAATCTAGGGGGGAGTTTGTAGCCTGCATCCAGGCTACGGGACTATTGACTATCCTAAGTCGTATGAAGTCTGTGTACCCGCTTGGAGATCATTCGGTTTTGATTCCAGGTAAGACAAAGAGGACTGACTTATCCAACTTTGTGCCAGCCCAGAGCGTTCATTATAATAAGACGCTAAGGCACTTTTACACAGCAGCATACTTTCCGTAAGATAGCGTTCAATAGTCGATTGGCTCAGTTCTTTGATATTCATTTGCAGATGATTGGTGTCAAAATAATCTTGAATTGCCGTATCGCCCAAAGCACTCCGGTTGTCCTTTGCAAGTCACATAGCGTCAACGAACAGGCGCCCATAGGCTTGGTCGTCTGCTTGCACCTCTACAGCATTATCACAAAGCTTGAAGATGGGGTTATCTAACTTCTATACCTATAAAATTATTATCACAGCTAACAGCATTATTAATCTCATCAAGAGAACTATTAAATTTCTCTGCAAACATTCCTCGTTTAACTAATAAATAAGCGCTAGCAGTGCCTGCTCCCAATAATCCACCAAGCAAAACGGTGAGTATGCCAAAACCAAAAACAAAGGAGGTAGCGGCAACTGTAACCAAAGCGGCTGCAGCAAGAAGAAGAACCCCATTAGAAATCTTGCCAAGAGATTCTCTGTTAAAGCCAAGTTGGCGTGCACTCAGCAAAACGTCATTACAGGTTAGAACAAAATCTTCAACCGCCTTGTTTCTATCTTTCTTAGGATTATGGAGAGTGGTGATTAAATCCACCATGGCGTGATTGATCGTGTTGTGATATGACTCAGGCAAGTCCCTAATTAGTGATTCGAGATTGACGAGAGCTTCATAGAGCGGCCCTTTTTTGTCGAGTAAGCGCTTGATGTCGTCTAGGGTCAAACAATCAAGATTGGGTTGACTCATTAGGCTGGCCTTAACCTTATGAAGAGAACCCTGGTTTGCAACTGTGCTAAGGAGTTCATCGACTCCCTCACCAGTGCGGGCGGAGGTAGTAAATACCTGGTCAATATTGTATTTAGCTTGAAGCGAAGCAAGCTGTTCAGGTGTTACTTGCTGTTCCAAATCGTTCTTGCATCCGGCCAAAATGAGAACTGTGTCAGGTGCTGTTTCCCTAATCATGGCAATATCAGCAGCAAGTTGTTCTTCGTCAACTGTGGCAGAGAGGTCGATGGTATAGACGCAGGTATTACAACCTTGCAAATAGCGTTTTGCTAATAGCGGCATGACTTTTCCGCGAATATCCCAGATTTCTAGCTTGGCATCGCCTTTGCGAGCAATTAGATAAAACACACCAGTATTATCACTTGGACTCTCGGCAAAGCTGTTGTTTTTTAGCCGATTGATTAGATAGCTTTTACCACTGTTTGCTTTTCCCAAAAAAGTGACACTTACAACAGTCATCAATTCCTCTCCAAACCTGGTCTTAGCAAAGATTGCGAATTATACAGGGTGGGTTCATATAGGTCAAACCGGTGGCCGATGTAATAGGTTAGGCTCCAGGTCTCTACATTCCGTCATCCAGAGCGCAGCGAAGGATCTCCGGGACTAGCATTGTGCTTCATTCAGGAGATCCTTCGCTGCGCTCTGGATGACGAGTTGCATTAGGCTGACCTATTAAAAACTTCGAATTCCCAAAGATGAGAACTCGAGTGAGTTTTGAGATAGCACTAAACATTAAAGCGAAAATGCATAACATCGCCGTCGCAAACGATGTAATCCTTTCCTTCAAGCCTTAATTTACCAGCCTCTTTAGCGCCTTGTTCGCCACGATGAGCTAGGAAAGCTTCGTAAGCAATAACTTCTGCGCGAATGAACCCCTTTTCAAAATCAGTATGGATGACAGCAGCAGCTTGTGGTGCTGTAGCACCTTTTCGTATAGTCCAAGCACGAACTTCTTTGACCCCAGCTGTGAAATAAGTCTGTAGACCTAATAACTCATAGCCTGCTCGAATTACACGATGCAAACCTGGTTCTTCAAGACCAAGATCGTCCATAAATTCTTTGCGATCAGCCTCATCTAAATCAACTAATTCAGCCTCAGTTGCTGCGCAGAGGGCGACAACCGATGCATTTTCATCTTTAGCAAGTGTCTTAACCTTGTCAAGTAAAGGGTTATTGTCATAGCCATTATCATCGACATTAGCAATGTAAAGCACGGGCTTGGCGGTTAACAGGAAGAGTCGACGAGAGACTAATTCCTCTTCAGTACTTAGGGCTAAGGTGCGTACAGGAAGGCCTTGATCCAGATGGGTTTTTATTTTTTCTAGAGTTTGCTTTTCAAATAGGGCTTCTTTATTGCCGCTTCTACTATTTTTTCCAGCTTTTAACAGTGCTTTTTCAACGGTGTCCATATCAGCCAGAGCTAATTCCGTATTAATGACTTCAATATCATTTAGCGGATCAACTCGACCTTCAACATGGATAACATCATTGTGTTCAAAACAACGAACAACATGGGCTATTGCATCAGTCTCGCGAATATTTGCCAAAAACTGATTTCCCAGGCCTTCACCACTAGAGGCTCCTTTAACTAGACCAGCAATATCAACAAACTGCATGGTTGCAGGAACCGTTTGCTGGGGTTTGACAATCTCAGATAGGGCATCCAGACGGGGATCTGGTACGGTAACAATGCCTACATTAGGTTCAATTGTACAAAAGGGGTAGTTTGCTGCTTCAATACCAGCCTTGGTTAAGGCATTGAACAGGGTTGATTTACCTACGTTAGGTAAACCCACGATTCCACACTTAAATCCCATCAGGCACCTCTCTTTAACTATTCAATATATTCATAGCACCGGCTATATTGCCGGTAACTGCGGTTGCAATCACTGCAACTCCACGATCGATAGCATCAAATATCAATTGTCTCTCATGCTGGGTCGGTTTCCCCAAAACATAATTTAATACTAAATCCTTATGTCCAGGATGACCAATGCCCACTCGTAAACGGTGAAACTCAGCACTGCCTATTTGATGAATAATATCTCTTAAACCATTATGTCCCCCGTGGCCACCGCCTGTTTTTATTTTTATACGGCCAGCCGGCAGATCCAATTCGTCATGAACGACTAGAATCTCTTCGGGTTTAATACGATAAAATTGGCTGACTTCCCGTGTTGGTAAGCCACTATGGTTCATAAATGTCAGGGGTAGCAAGGTCTTGCAGCTATGGTGATCTATATCAAAAGAAGCCAATTCACCATGCAACTTCTTGTCGGCCTTAAAAGAGGCGTTGTGGCGCTGAGTAAGTGCTTCAACTAGCCATCCACCTGCATTATGTCGGGTATGTTCATAGGCTGAACCGGGGTTACGTAGCCCGATGATAAGTTTTATCGCCATGAATGAGAGCTCATATAGGAAGGTTAGTTGGGCCGAAGCCCAACCTACAGTTGCTTTACTCTTCGCCTTTCACTTCTTTAGTTGCTTCAACCTCAGGAGCAGGGGCTGGAGCAGCAGTCTCTTCTTCCTCGCTGGCACTAACTTTAGGAGCATGAATACTCACTACAGGTAAGTCATGGCTGCCATCTTTAACATCGATAGTCAGTTCAACGCCTTTTGGAAGTTTCAGGTTAGATAAGTGAACAACATCATCTAATTGAACATTAGTCATATCGACTTCAATAAACTCTGGCAGATTTTTCGCTTGGCAACGAACTTCAACTTGGTTCATTGTGTGGTTGATAATACCACCCGCTTTTATACCTTTAGAGTTTTGCTCATTGGTAAAATGCAGAGGAATATGTTTTACCAACACATCTTTTCCATCAACACGTTGCAGATCCATATGTAGAATTACAGGCTTATAAGGGTGGCGTTGCAGATCCTTTAATATGACATGCTGTGCTTTGCCATCAACCATTAGATCAAATACGCTGGAATAAATGCTTTCGTTTTCCAGGGCTTTGACAACCTTATTATGTAATAAGTGGACAGATTGTGGTTTCTTACCGCCGCCATAAATGACTGCAGGTACTTTGTTTTCAAGACGACGTAGGCGGCGGCTCGCACCTTTCCCTATATCTTTTCTCGACTCAGCTTCTAAAACGATTGTTGACATCTAAGTCTCCATAATTTAGTTAGGATCAGTTTTTCCCTAGCTTCGCCCGCGACCAGGACAAAACTCCGAAATCTCGGAAAGGGTGGCGAAGTATACAACATACCCTAGTTTATTGGAAATGCTAAGTTTGAGCTTGTGCTTTTTTCGTTCAAAATAACTCTAAAAACTCACAATATGAATAGTCTATTACTCGCTTTTAGAATTATTTTGAATGAAAAAATTAAGCTGCCTAGAACCATGCATCTTGAAGTTACTTGAGTATATTTTAAAATCAACTTGAAGTCGTTGCCGTAATCTCATAGAATATGCCACTTTGTTAAATTTGTGAAAGCCATTCAGGCGAGTTGGAGAATAGCTATGTACGCTGTGATTAAAACGGGCGGTAAGCAATACCGCGTAAAAGAAGGCGATGTTATCAAATTAGAATTACTGCCTGATGAAGTTGGCAACGAAGTTAGCTTCTCTGAAGTACTCATGATTGCTGATGGCGATAAGATCACCTGGGGTACACCCTTTATTGCTAAGACAGCAGTGAAAGCCGAGGTTATTGAGCATGGCCGTCACAAGAAAATCAAAATTATCAAATTCCGTCGTCGTAAGCACCACATGAAACAAATGGGTCATCGACAATATTATACGCAAGTAAAAATTACTGCGATTGGTAAGTAAGAGGGGAAAGAAATGGCTCATAAGAAAGCAGGTGGTAGTACACGAAACGGCCGCGACTCGAATCCTAAGTTCCTTGGTGTTAAGCGCTATGGTGGTCAGTTAGTCAATGCTGGTGAAATTATCGTTCGCCAACGTGGTACTCGTTTTCATCCTGGTGAAGGTGTTGGCTGTGGCCGTGATCACACCTTATATGCTTTGGTTAGCGGGATCGTACACTTCACTATTAAGGGTGCGAAAAACCGTAAATACGTAACGATTAAAGCAGTAGAAAATTAATAAAAGCAGCTCCGGCCTATGCGGGAATGTCTTTTTAGAACTATTCATTAGCCCCAGTATCCGGGGCTTTTTTTTGTAATAGGTCAGCCCCCGCGCTAGTATTGAATTCCCGGGGCTTGACTGCGGGATCCGCTGGTTAGACGCTCTTCACTCTGAGCCCATAGATCTCACGGTCAAGCCGCGGGAATTCGGGATGGAGGTGACCTATTACTTTTTTTAGTCCAAAGAGTTAAATCATGAAATTCGTCGATGAAGCGATCATTAAAGTAGAAGCTGGCAATGGCGGTCATGGTTGCTTAAGCTTTAGACGCGAGAAATTTGTCCCACGTGGCGGCCCTGATGGTGGCGATGGAGGAGATGGCGGGAGTGTATTTCTCGAAGCGAACTCAAATCTCAATACTTTAATTGATTTTCGCTATCAGCGTCAGTTTAAGGCCGAAAATGGTCAGCAAGGCATGGGAGGCAATTGTACTGGTAAGAAAGGGGATGATCTAATCATCCAGGTGCCAGTAGGTACAATGGTCTATGATATTGATTCAGGAGAACTACTTGGGGATATCAATCATGCTGGAGAACGGCTGTTGATTGCTCAGGGTGGTTTTCATGGCCTAGGAAATACTCGCTATAAAAGCAGTATTAATCGTGCGCCACGCCAAACCTCGCCTGGAACACCAGGTGAATCAAGACATTTGCGCCTTGAACTGCGTGTCTTAGCTGACGTCGGCTTGCTTGGTTTGCCGAACGCTGGCAAATCAACATTAATTCGCGCAGTTTCAAGTGCTAAACCCAAGGTTGCTGATTATCCTTTTACAACCTTACACCCTGGTTTGGGTGTGGTCTCTGTCTCTGTTCACAAAAGTTTTGTGATGGCTGATATTCCCGGTTTGATCGAAGGAGCTGCTGATGGTGCTGGTCTCGGACATCGTTTCTTAAAGCATTTATCACGGACCTGTGTACTCTTACATGTTGTGGACATGGTTCCTCTTGATGGTTCAAGCCCCGTTGATTCTGCCAAGGCAATTATCAAAGAACTTGAAGTTTATGATCCAGAATTAGTCAACAAACCTCGCTGGTTAGTATTAAATAAAATGGATATGTTGCCTGATGAACAGGCGCGCCATGATGCAGAGAAGGCTATTGTTGATGGCTTAGATTGGCAAGACAAGGTCTTTACCATATCTGCAATCAGCGGAGAGGGCACTCAACAGCTCTGTTACTCATTGATGCAACTGATTGATGAGATGAAAGAGGCGGAAGCTTAGCCATTCTGCAGCATAGTGGACGACAAGAGGGCTGCGAAATGGAAGTTCGTGGCTTTCATGGCTTTCTTTACCACTTAGTCGGTTATTTTTATATTCAATCGACAGCTGTGTTTTTCCCGTCTTACCTTCACCTGACCAATATTCCTTCAGTCCGCGAAGATGGAAATGGAGTTCGGCCTGTTCATAAGGATAAAACTTAACCCATGGGTAGCTTGTTGGATGTTGGATTAGGGTTTGCAAAATACCGCCAGTAACCTCATCAACAATAGAAATAGGAATCTGAATCTTTGCGATTGCTTCATAAAGGTACTCTGAGGCTTTTTGTTCAGGTGTGGCAATGATATGTGGTGCAATAATGGGTTCAAGGATCTGTTTGACAGTTTCAACTAAGGGTTTCTTACAGCTCACCTTGCATTCAACATAGGGGGTCTCTAGGCGGTAACCTATTTTACAATCAACGCCAGCTAAAGCCTCATCGATCTTCTGGCCGATCTCCGATTCAGCAACACCAAATAAACGCCATTTAATAAGTTGTTTTTCACTATGAACTGCCTTTTGCAGTAGGGGCATAACATAGTTATTAAACATAGGAATGCATTCGCGAGGAGGGCCTGGTAAGAGCACAAACACTTTATTTTGCCAGTTGTAATAGCAGCCCACTGCAGTGCCATTAGGGTTAGGAAGAATTGTTGCATCAGCTGGAAATAAAGCTTGCTGCCTATTACCTGTGTTTAATTGGTCGTCGCTTAATTTTAAGCGATTTTTAATATGTTCAATTGCTTGTGGAAACTCTATCAGGTCCAGATTAAGACAGCGAGCTAATGCAAAACGGGTACGATCATCAGAGGTTGGCCCTAGACCGCCAGTAATGATAATCAGATCATGGTTAGAGGCAAGAAAATTAATACAATCAAAAAGCTCTCTTTCTTTATCACTACAGACAAGCTGGAGTCCCAAGGAAATGCCTTCAGAACTTAGGATTTTAGCAAGCTGATGGCTATTGGTATTAAGGGTATCACCATGAATTATTTCGTCGCCAGTGGCAAGTAATCCTGCTGTCATTTTGAAATTCCTAGTTTGATAAGACTAAATGATGATACATGGGGTTGCCCAGGTACAAATTGAATCCCCCAAAGAGCAATAGTTGGATTTTTGTTAATGAGATAACGCCCATCAACAAGGATCAAAGGATTCTGATGAGCTAAGATAACATAGCCATCACAAAACCAGTTAAAGATTGTGAAATCGTGTAATTGGCTATGGGATTGCATCACTTCGGCTGGCAGTTGTTGCTGGCGAAAGAGAGGAAATACTCCAACTGAGCTTAGCTGATTTTTCTTGAACAAAGGAGTAAGTATATCGGCTACATAAATCTGGTTATTGGAAATAATAGCGGAGCGCCAAAGCGTTGAGCTTGCTAAATAGGGGAAGACACGAAATTCATTAGTTGCTAGATGCTGCTCTTGTGCGTAGGTATTGGCAACCGACATTGCCCGGCTGTGTTGATAAATATTAAAAAGCATGAATAAACCAGCTAGGCTAAGGCCAACAAACACACCTAAGCGTTTTTTATTGATAACCGTCCAGGCAGTACCAAGCACTAAGGGAGTGGTAAAGCGCGGGTCGATAATTGCAATAATATCCCAACTGACTCTGGTCTCGGAGAATGGCCAGAATAACATCGTCCCATAGCTGGTACAGGCATCGAGTAATCCATGCGTCGCATAACCAATAAGCGCTGCCAAAAAGGTCAACCAGGGATTCTTACGAAAGCGTTTAAAAAGCATAAGCCCCAAGGTAACCAGCGCTGCACCTAGAGGGATGAAGGTTAGGGAGTGAGTGAAATTACGATGGAACAAGAGCGCTAACATGGGATCTGTATTTGAATTAATAAAGATATCCAAATCAGGTGCCATTGCAGCCAAAGCGCCCACAAGCCAAACACTAGATCTACCCTGTTTATCTCGCTTGAACAAAATAGCCTCAGCTGCGGCTGCACCCAAGGCTGCGTGGGTAATAGGATCCATATCTTATACTCGTTGTACCGTAACTTGTGGAGGAGGAGCCTCAATGCCTTCCCTATCAAAACGTTCTTTTATCATTTCTTGTAAATGGTTACGGGTTGAATTTATCTCGGTTGTAGTTGTCCAAACCATGAATTTGAGTTCCACAGCCGAGTTGGCGAAATTATTAATGGTGACATTGGGCTCTGGGTCCTTCAAAACATGTTCGCAATGATCAGCAAGGTCCAACAAAACTGCCTTCACCTTAACGATATCGCAGCTATAAGCAATGGCAATAATTAAATCAAGGCGTCGAGTTGCGAAATAACTTAAATTAGTGATCTCTGATTTAATCATCGCTTCATTGGGGATTCGGACTAGCTTATTATCAGAGGTTTTTAACTTGGTTGAGAGTAAATCGATAGAGTCAACAACACCATTGATCCCCTTTATTTCTACAGTATCGCCAACCTTAAAGGGATGTTCAAAGAGAAGAAAAATCCCGCTTATTAAGTTCGACGCAGCTGTCTGTGAAGCGAAACTGAGAGCAACGGTAAATACTCCGGCAGCACCTAATAAAACACTGAGTTTGAAACCTAAATGCTGTAAGCTCGTTACGCTAAAAACGATAAAAATACCATAAAAAACAGTGCGTTTGATTAGCATAGTATGATGGCGTGAGACACGTTTAGATAAGACTCTCTCAATAACGTTGCTTAGTCTTTTAGCGAAAATAAAGCCAAGTACAAAGAGACATAAAGCATAGAAACCATTTAGTGCTTTATCAGGATGAAGAAAATAGTTGAGATTCATGTAGTTCATTGATTTTCCAGCTAATTAATCTACAGAGTTGAAGTGGTTATTATGCCATAAGTGATGGAAGATATCTTCTTAACCATTTTGGGGCCTAAGAGCCACAGAGAAGAGTCTGCCCTATCCCACTAACGCCCGTCATCCAGAGCGCAGCGAAGGATCTCCTGGTTGTGGAACCGTGCTAATCCCGGAGATCCTTCGCTGCGCTCTGGATGACATAATGTAGAGGCTATTAGGTACGCCTATGAAGATAATCCGTCAGTGCTAATAAATTCGCTGCTTGCTCGCCAAAAGGATAGAGTATCTCTTTGGCTGCTTGATAGAGTTGGTTTATTTGTTTAAGCAATTCAGCCTTAGAATAGAGGTTGGCAAAAGTAATTTTTTCATTTGCCAGATCAGAGGAGCGCCCCTTACCTAAAATATCGTCCTCAGCATAATGATCTAGATAATCATCCTGCATTTGAAAAACCAGCCCCAGATAATTAGCGTAGCTAATCAAGGTCTCCAAAACTGGTTTGGGCGGTCTGGCTGCAGCAATAACCATTTTGATACAGGCAGAAATTAATTTGCCTGTTTTCAGTGAATGAATTAATCGTAGCTGTGCTTCATTGATTTCTGGATTTTTTAATTCGGAAAGATCTAGGCTTTGCCCACTTACCATGCCGGCAGTTCCACTGGCATGAACCAGTTCTCGGCATACCTCATTAACTTGGGCATAAGTTAAGAGGGTTGGTAGATACTTCAATAAAATTTCAATCGACAGTGCTTGCATACCATCACCAGCCAAAATAGCTGTAGCCTCATCAAAGGCTTTATGACAACTGGGTTTACCTCGGCGAAAATCGTCATCATCCATCGCTGGTAGATCGTCATGAATCAGGGAGTAACAGTGGGTTATCTCGATTGCAGCGGCAATCGGATCGAGGCAGTTAGGCGGGACCTCGAGAATTTCGCCACATAAATAAACCAGCATAGGTCGTAAGCGTTTCCCACCTGGAAAAAGTGAATAAAGGATAGCATTTCTTAATCGTTCAGCCGGAATGTCGGCTTCATTGACTAAGCGTTCAAGCACCTCATCGTGATGGCTAATATAATTCGTAATAGTTTGATTAATCATCAGAAAATTCGCTGTTTGTAGAGTTTGATGCGGCCAACATTTCAATTTTTTGTTCGGCTTGATTTAACACATCTTGGCATTTGCGCGCCAGATTTATGCCTTTTTCAAATTGTTTTAGGGATTCTTCCAGTGATAATTCCCCTTTTTCCAATTGCATAACAATTTCTTCGAGTTCTGTCATTGATTTTTCAAAATGGATTGGTTTGGTCATTAGGCTTTCCTAAGGCATAGTCCTTCAATTTCGGAGAGTATATACCCAATTAACTTCAAGATGCATGTTTTCTGTTATTGCATTTTTGTCCAATTATAAGTCAACTTTGCTTGACGATGAATTGCTTATGCACCACACTCAAAATATGAAACTTTGAATAGAAGAGTTTCTGCTTATGATAAGTTATAAAGAAGTAAACGATTGGCCTACTGCGATAGATTACAGCGATTTTGATAAAAGACTGCTAATAGAAACGGCTTTGCTTGAAAATTGGTTTATCGATAAGATTTTCATTGAACGAGGGTTAGAAATTGGCGCTGAAATTGAGTTTTTTCTTCTCGATAATAACTATGCTCCCTCACCAAACAATTTAAAATTCATTGAGTTAGTTGCAGAGCCCCACTTAGTTTGTGAGGTAGGTTCAGCACAGCTTGAAATTAATACAGAACATTTCAATTTTACTGCGAATTGTTTAACTGGCTTGCATCAAAATATTCTTGAGTATTGGAAAAAATGTCACGATCTTGCTAGGAAAAACAACTACCATTTGGCCTTGATTGGCTCTTTACCTACGGCTACAGAGATACATCACCAATTGAATTTTATGACGGATAAAAAACGCTATCATCTAATTAATTCCTGCATGAGTGAGCAACGAGGCGGTAAGCCAATTTCCATCAATATTGAAGGGGTTGAAAATCTTCGATTAGAACCAGGATCCTTAGCGATGAATGGGCTAATTTCAGCCCTTCAACCACATATGCAAATTGGATTAAGTCAATCTGTGCGTTATTACAATGTTGCGCAGGCAATAGCAGCACCTGTGCTGGCAATTGCATCTAATAGCCCCTTTCTTTTGGGAAAACATGTCTGGTCTGATACAAGAATTGCTAGCTTTGATCAGGTAAAGACACTGCAACATTTTGATAAAGCCAGAGGGTTTAAAAGTTGTTTATTTGGTCTGAATTATCTGAACGATTCTTTCTTCGAATTATTTGAGCAAAACTATCAGTTTTTTCCGCGTTTGTTACCAGAGGTTGTGCCCAATATTCCTCCGGAATTTATGTTTCATGTCAGACGGCAAAATGGCGTGGTCTATAGATGGAATCGTCCTATTATCGATTTTAATGAACAGAATCAACCTTATTTACGTATTGAGCACCGTGGCCCCTCAACTGGGCCGACAGTTATCGACATGGTTGCCAATGCAGCCTTCTTCTATGGGCTTTTAAATTACTATGCTGTACAAAGTACCCCCATCAATTATTTGCTACCCTTTCATTTTGCCAGGAAAAATTTTTTTAATGCGGCGCGCTATGGTTTAGATGCTCAGCTAAAATGGTTTTTAGGAGGAGACGTTTCTGCCTGCGAATTAATAAAAAATCTTATCCCTTTAGCAAGAAAAGGTTTGCAGATTTTTGATATTCAGGCCGCTGATATTAATTTCTATCTCGACTTAATTGATAGGAGAGTAAACAACAAGATGAATGGAAGTATTTGGCAATGTAAATTCATTAAGAAATATGGGAATGATTTTTATAATATGATGGCTGCATATTTAGAAAATCAATATCAGGAAATCCCAGTTTCAGAATGGAAGATATAGGAGGTAAAAATGGAAATTAAGCCTGCTATAAAGTATGAAGAGGTACCATTTTTTAATGGGCTAACTTCCAAAGAAATTAAATTTATTCTACCTTACATGGAAGAAAAAAAATTTGCTAAGGGGGAAATTATCCTTCCACAGGGTAGTCGTGGCGGGGATTTATATCTGGTTATTTCTGGTTTTGTATCCGTTGATATTAATCTTCCTGGTGATTATCAAAAACGTTTAGCAGTTTTAGGGGCTAATGAGGTTTTTGGTGAGGTAACCTTTCTTTCAAATACATTAGTTACTGCAACAGTAGCTGCCTTAGAGCCCTGTTGTTGTATTGTTTTTTATCATAAATTACTTGAGATGTTACGTACTGCCAAGCCCGATGTTTCTTATAAAATTGAAAAGGAAATAGCTCATCAAACAGCAGATAAAATAATATTAAATATTAACAATATATTGAAAATATTAGATAGCATACCTAGGGATGAATCAGATTATGAACATAGGGTTAGCCTGGAAAATCCTTATGCCTATATAAAGGAATTAGACATTAATAAATTAGATTTAAATCACATACAAAAATTAAGTTTTTTTAATCGACTTACTGAAAATCAAATTTTAAAACTGCTGTCGCTTATGAAAGCTAAAGGATATGGAAAGGGCTATCGTTTTTTATCTAATAATAAAGAGCTAAATAAAATAGGCATTGTTTATTCTGGCGCCGTAATGTTTTTTATTAAAGAAAATAATGAATTAAAAAAGTCGATAGCTATTTCAGGAGTAGGCGATTTATTTTTACAGAATTTTATTTTCCCTGCCTTTCGTCAAGTTGCGGATTATGTCACCTGTGAAAAATGCGTAATTTTAGAGCTTGATATGGGTGTTTATCTGGAGCTTTATCAAGCGAACCCGGCTATATTTTATACAATTAGTGAATCGATAAACCGAGCTATTATTAGTTCTGTTTATAGTGTTAATCGTCAGTTTTTAAGGATAAATAGTGAGTTCAACAACATAATACCCTGAGACATAAAGCGGTATTATGGAGGTAGTCTTATGTGTAGAATGCTAATGTATTTGGGAAAACAAGAAGTGTCGATTTATGATCTAATTTATGGTCCAGATAACTCTTTAGCTCATCAGAGTTATGCGCCATTATTAATGCATCATATTCAGAATCTTGCTGGCCTTGGTTTTTGTGCTTGGTCTCCTAATTCGCCTGAACCGCAAAAGCCCTTTTATTATAAAACGACACAGCTGCCGTTTTTCGATAAAAATCTCTATCGAATGTCTTACAAAATAAATACTAATTGCCTCTTAGCTCATGTTCGCGGCGTACAATACAGTACGAGTGAAACGGTTTCAGAACAAAATGTTCATCCATTTATGTTGGAAAATGCAAAAATTGTGCTAGCTCATAATGGCAAACTTGATCAAATGCCTTTAATGAAAGTGGCTCTTGCCAGGATTATTAAACCGGAAATTTTATCTCAAATTAAAGGAACTACAGATAGCGAGTGGGTTTACTCACTTTTTTTAACTTATTTATCGGATTACACCCAAGAAATTTCTCTCAATGAAGCGACTGAAGCGCTTATTAATACGATTAAAACCTTAAAGGAAGTACGCCAAAAACTTGGCATTGAAGAGCCTTCTCCACTCAATCTTTTTGTAACCAATGGACACTACTTGATTGTTACCCGCTTTGTCTTTGATTTTGGCTGTAGTTCAACCCTCGTTCATAAAGCTTTTCTTGAATATCATAGTCTTTGGGTTACTTTTGGTGAAGCTTATGGAATTTATGATGGGATGTATAAAATGCACGGTTCAAACAAACGAAACAACATTTTATTTGCCTCAGAACCCTTAACTAATGACCGCACAACCTGGATTGAATTGCCAGAATATTCACTCACTAAAGCTTGGGTTGAGGAGGGTGAAATTAAGTTCAGAACTAGTGATTTATATATTTAATGCCCCCGTCGTCCAGAGCGCAGCGAAGGATCTCCGGGATTAGCACTGTGCCACATTCAGGAGATCCTTCGCTGCGCTCTGGATGACGGGCCGTTTCTATGTATGATACATAAACCAAGCCGGCATCACCTTGTTCAGATAAGCCATAAATTTCCATAACCCCACCTGAGACTCTACCGAGCCAAAGGGATCCGGTTTAAGTTCTGGATAAGCAATGCCCAAGCCAAACAGGCCTGGTCCGATAATTCCAACATGTGGGTTGTAGCTGGCGTGTTCATAATCGCCGATAACAATATTGTTGCGTCGTTCAAAGCCAACCGCATAAACTATTTTGTCGCATTCAGGGAGGTAGCGCGCGATGTTGGGTTCGCTGGTGTTATAACGAACGAGATTAGCTGGCAGAACCCCATCAATATTTTCTCTTGCCCAAGCAGCTGTTTGTCCCTTCAGACCGGTATTGTCAAACAAAATCCAATCACCCATCTCAATTGCGTAGCGGCAGGGCGAGCGATAAAAGTTAATGATCTTTTTGACACCTAAATCGACCAGATAACGAACAATAATAATTGCAGAATGCGAAGAGCCAAAAACAGCGTAAGTGTCATTTTTATTTACATAGTTCGACAGCCTTTCTTTATCGATAGCGATTTCAAAGGGGACAACATCAACGCCTGGGTAGTTAAGGCTGGAGGGGACGGCACCTGTTGCGAGAACGACATTTTTAGCTTTATAGCTTTTGGAACTCGAGTCTAAGGTCCAGGTTCGCTCAGTCAGGGACATGCTATGAATTGTCGCGGTCTCAGTAACAACCTGTTGTGTTAACTGCTGTGAAACCCATTCCAAGGGTTCAACAATCTCTTTCAAGGTGCAGGTATCGTTTGGCGGTAAATGGTTTAAGTGAAAATCTTTAGGCGCCTTTTCATAAGCAAAAGACTCGACATCATTCAAGAAATCAAGAAAACGCTGTACGGTCGTATTTGAGGACACATTCCTCCATAACAGACCAAGGTCTCCAGCCAGGAAATGCGGATCTATCCATAAGATATCTTGTGCTGGAACCTCATAATCTAAAAGCTTGCCTACTGCAGCAATGCCGGCTGGGCCTGCGCCAACTACAGCCCATTGATAAATTCTGTTATTCATTTCTATTCCGTCAGTTCTAATAAGCTCTCGGCGATTATACAAATAGGGTGCAGGGACAGCAATTGACAAGTTAGGGGTGACACCCTAAGCTCAGTTTTTTGTAGTGGCTTAGGCGCAAGGTCGATGAAAACTAAATTACGCTTTGTCTGTAATCAATGTGCAGCAGTTTTTTCCCAATGGGCAGGGCAATGTACTCAATGCGGTGCCTGGAATGCAATTAGCGAAGAAAATGTAGTCGCAACAGCGCGTGGTACAAGGATGGGGCATTATGCCAATCAACGTTCTGCAGTAACTGCCATTGACGATGTTGTGCTTGATCGAGAAGTCCGCATGGATTGTGGCTTGTCGGAATTGAACAGGGTTTTGGGCGGTGGTTTGGTTGATGGCTCTGTTGTTCTCATTGGTGGTGATCCGGGTATTGGTAAATCCACTTTATTATTGCAAACCCTCGCTAACCTATCGCAGCAACAAAAAGTGCTCTATGTTACCGGTGAGGAATCTCTGCAACAGGTTGCCATGCGTGCCAAGCGTTTGCAATTACCCACTGCCAACTTGCGCTTATTAGCCGAAACTCAGGTTGAATCAATTATTGCTCATGCCCAAAAAGAATTACCCCGTATCATGGTGATTGATTCGGTACAAACTATTTTTACTGAAACACTGAGTTCCGCACCCGGCGGCGTGGGACAGGTTCGTGAGTCAGCGGCCCAATTAGTAAGATTCGCCAAAACAACCCAAACCGCTGTTTTTCTGGTTGGTCATGTGACTAAGGAGGGTGCTTTAGCTGGGCCACGGGTTTTAGAACATATGGTGGATAGTGTCTTATATTTTGAAGGGCAAAGTGATAACCGTTTTCGGGTTATCCGCGCTATCAAAAATCGTTTTGGTGCGGTCAATGAGCTTGGGGTCTTTGCCATGACCGATCGTGGTCTGAAAGAGGTTGCAAATCCCTCTGCGATCTTTCTATCACGCCAACCTGAAGCAACCCCGGGTTCTGCTGTGATGGTAACCTGGGAAGGCTCACGCCCCATGTTGGTCGAAGTACAGGCCTTAGTTGATGAGGCTCATGGTCAGCAGGCCAAACGAGTGTCGGCAGGTCTTGAACATAATCGCCTAGCTATTTTACTTGCAGTGCTACATCGTCATGGTGGGGTAGCAACCTTTGATCAGGATGTATTTATCAATGTAGTTGGTGGTGTAAAGGTCACAGAGACTGGTAGTGATCTGGCGCTATTAGCAGCAGTTGTATCAAGTTTGCGCAATAGGATTTTTGATCGAGAAACTATTATTTTTGGCGAGGTTGGTTTGGCCGGTGAAATAAGGCCGGTACAAAGTGGTCAGGAACGATTACGTGAAGCGGCTAAGCATGGATTCAAGCGGGCTATTGTACCCTATGCTAATGCCCCTAAGCAGAACATTGGTATGGAGATTGAGGCGGTGAAGCATTTACATGAGGTATTGGAGAAGGTGTGATGATATCCCCTCATCTCTGAGGGGAGCCCTCAGGGATGAGGGGTGTCAGTTAGCTTATAAGATCTAAGATTGGAGAGTTAGCAGGAACTAATTGAGCCATTAGGTAATTGGGTAAATCACCAATAAGGTTTCCTAATTCAGGGCTACCCAAGCCGGTAACAAAGTCGTAACCGCCTACCGCGGAACAGACATCCTGACAACTACCACCGGTATTATCGTTACTACCATCGGTTATGTCATTAAAGTCACTACTGTAGTTCCCAGTTTGAGGATTCGCTGCAGAATAGAGCAGATTAGCAAAGTTTCCACCAAGATTCTTACCCAATTGCGCTTTCAATTGAGAATTCGCAACAGCAACGATAGCTGCCCATTGTGGTGCTCCAGCACTAGTACCACCTACTACAGACCAGCCTGTACCTCCGTCACCTGGGACTGTGTTATACACAGAGAAGCCAGTTTCTGGGTCGGCATTGTAGGATACGTCAGGTATTCCGCGCATATTATTTGCTTGGGGGATTGAGAAGCTGCTTTGGCCTGCTGGCATAGCTTCTATTGTACTAATTCCTCCGCCACTACCAGACCAGGCAGATTCGCCTTGATAGTTTCCATAAGAATCGACATGCAGAGTTGTTCCGCCTACAGCTAAGACATAAGGAGAGGCAGCAGGATAACTTGGCCCTGTACCATTATCACCAGAGGATGCAGTAAAGGTGACATTGGGGTTGTTAAAATAGCTATCAAATTGAGTTTCTTCACTAAACTCGCCACCACCCCAGCTCATTGATACAACCGTAGCTCCACTTTTCACAGCGACTTGTACAGCTTGGAATAAATCATTCAAGCTATCGCTGGCAGCTTCGACTAAGATAATTTTTGCTTTGGGTGCCATAGCATGAGCCCACTCAACATCGAGCGCAATTTCGCCTGACCATCCGGCATCAGTCTTGGGCTTTCTACCACTAGCATAGATTTTTTTAAAGCAGCCATTTTTTGTGGTGCAAGTAGGCAAACCAAAACGCTTGTTAAATACACCTAAATCAGATTCGATATAAGGGTCATCAAAGGCATCGACGATTGCTATAACTTGTCCTTCTCCGTGTGTAGATAACAGGGCAAATCCATAAGCATGGCTTACTTGATTAGGTGTTAAACCACTGGGCAATATATGCGGTGTATTTGGCTTGTAATGGATTGGATGGTGCGCCTTACCAGGAGCATTGGGTAAAGCGTGTGCCTGAACGCTCATCATACCGAGCAACACAGATGACACGGCCAGTTTAAATTTCAAACTGTCACACTTTTTCTTCATAACATCTCCTTTGTTGTAATAAATCCTGTGCACTTTTAAAGCTTGAGGTTTTTGTGCAGCACCCATCCTGGCATAGCCAAAGTAGTTTGTCCAGCAGGGGCTATTTAGGGGTTAAGAGACTGTTGACATTTTGTTGTTGTGAGACCAAAAACCGACTTTTTGCGCAAAGAGTCGGTTTTTGGTTGTGACGTCAATGGTCAAATGACCTTGAGTCGTTGATCACTAACGTTCTCCGTTTCTTGATTTCTTACTATAAGAAGCGCCTCTCTCATTGCTTTTTGATTTGAGAATTTGGGATTCAATGTCCTTTCTCCTACTTTTAACTGGTTTGGAGATGAAGAGGGGGATGAAGACGCTGGTGAAGAAGGTGATGAATGGGGCGATGAAAACTCCGGTGAAGAGGGAGGTGAAGAATGGGAAGAGACATCATTGTTTAATTCTTGTTCTGACATTTCCTTAGTAATTTTTTTAAGCGCATTCATAGCACGATTTAGATCTTTTTCGGTGCCAGGAATAAGACTGAAATCACCGTGTTTTTTCATTATTATAATATTAGTTCTTAGTTGCTCTTCTAACTTCAAAACCTCTTTATTGTTAAGTCTGCCAATGAGCCCCATATTCATCTTAATTACGTCTAGTACTTTACATGCATCCTCTAGTTCTTTTATGTTTACACTGCCAGGATTTTTTATCGTTTCTTTTGCAATGCTTTCTTTGATTGCCTCTATTCTTTTTCCGAAGATTTCTTTAGCTATAGCAAAATCCATTTCTCCCGAGGTTTTTATTAAAGAAGGGGCAGGATATTTTTTAGCATAAGCTTTAAGAGTGAGTAGGGGATTTGCTAAGTCTGAAAATTGATAAGCTGGGCGTGGAGATTTTTTAGCATATTCTTCGCTAGTGAGTGAAGGATTTTTTTGATGGTCAGCAAGATATTCTTGCCATTGATTAAAAACACGTTTTGAAAACATTTCTGTTCCAGGCTCGCCTTGTTTGGCATCCACCCAATTTTGTGAATCGAGGGGCTCAGGTCTTTTAAGCACAAGGTCATTAGAAATTTTTATACTAAGCTTTGATTTTGAATGTTTTATAAACCAAAGCTCCGCCAAATAAGATCCTAGTTGACCAAACTTAAAACCACTTGCTCCATAGGCTTTAGATTCAGGAATCTTGGTGTTATTTAAGTCAAGTGACTCCCCTTCTTCCTTAAAATCTGAGGTTTTCCAGGCACGTCTTGAGCCCATGTATGCAACAACCTCTTGAAATATATCTGGTTCATCTCCATCAACTCGACAAAATATTGCTTTGGCACCAGGAAGGTTACTGACTAATTTTAAAAGAGCTTTCTTTATATTAAGAATGGGTTTCATAAAATCTGAAAATGTTTCAGGAATGACCACCCCAACCTTTGTTGAAGGATCTAAGACCGCTTTCTGCATTCTATCCTTTACTCCCTCCAAAACCTTACTCTTGCTATGTAAATCATTAATTCCAGGATAGCCCTTATTATTTGCGACTTGGATAACCAGTTTTCTTATTTGAGATACTTCTCGAGCAATACCGCCATCAACCGCGACAACATCATTTCCATCTTGATTGCTTGCATTTGAATTACTCTCTTCTTTAGCTAAGAACTCACCTGCTTTTTCGACAGCAGCTTGGGCTGCGAAGGATTTACCGCATCCAGAGGGGCCAGCGACAAAGATTATAGGTCTTTCTGCCCATTTTTCTCCTGCAAAATGTGTTGTGGACGCTTTGAATACAGCGTTCATGTACTCAAAGCTATTCATTTCTTCCTCAAGGGCTAATTGATACAACTTAGCTCCTTCTACACCAAGGAACTCTGTCATGGAAACTGTTGCTTGCTCAGGATTGGTGGCTCTTATATCTGGATCGCCGTTATATTTCCCTTCTGACGATGCGTTTTTTTCTGCCATAAATTGAATGAATTTCTCTCTAAAAAATCGTTTATTATTGATAGCCTTATCACTGGCATCGTCGTTTGGGTAATTTTCCTTAATTAAATTTTCGTAGCCACGTTTATATTTGGAAATCCCATCATATAAGGCTTTAATTCCATCTTGTTCTAAACGATTGTTTACAAAGTTTTGGTTATCTATTGGAGACGAATCATTTGAGTATATTCCTATTTGGCCTGTTAGTTTTTGGCAATCTTTTGTTGATTTTTCATGTTCAATAACCAACTGGTCATATTTGCTTAGTGCCTCATCAAGCTTTCTCTTTTTTGATTCACTATTTGCAACTGACTTGTCATTTCTTTTCATGATAATCCCCAATAAAAACAAAAATTAAATTTCATATTTATTACTATATAAAACTAGGATTATGATTGTATGAATTGGCCATGAAAGGTTTTCAGGCGCTATGAATTTTTGGCTGGGGTTGATCAGATTTTCTTAAGGATTGGGTGAATCGGCGGATGAGGGGCGGTTCGAGCACTATCCCTCATCTATCCTTCAGACACTTTTTCTCCACGCTTAGGCGAAGGAAATAGTGGAAACCGTTCTTTGAGAGGCGTGTGCGCGAGCGCAGGTCTCGAAGCGTCACCTGTGCAAGGCATCGAGGCGGCCTAAAAGCCTCCTCAGCCCGAACGGCTTTGATGTAGAGTCCTATTTCTGATCAAAATACTCTAAGGGAACCCCATAAATTGAGCAGGCTAGGCTTTTATTGGATTTTTGCTCCCAATCTGGTTTGTTCAGCACGGCAATTGCATCCTTATAACCGGTTTCAATGCGATAATTTACTGCCGAACGTACAAAGTTGTAGTCCTTAAAAGAATGTGAAAAAGGTGTGCCATTGTAGATGATATGTACAACACTAAAGTGTTTTGCATGGCCTAGTTCTAGCACACGTTGGATGGATGGCTTCTTTTTAGCTTCTGGTGTTAAATGTTCACCCAAGAGACTAATAGCTGCCTGTAAATTCTGCCGACTTGTATAAACATTGGTTAGGCGACGAGAATGGCTAGCATAGCGAATATCTTTTTGTCGCTCCTCCAATTGATCCATAGTTTCTGGCAAGCGTCCCTTTAAGCTAAAGCAATCAACGACAAAGCAAAGCGTATCCAATTCAGGTAGGGCATCAAGCACAGTAACCAAGGGTGTATTTGCGTAAATACCGCCATCCCAATAATAGTCTTCGCCAATTTTGATTGCTGGCAGGCCAGGAGGTAGGGCGCCGCTAGCCATTATGTGTTCAGGGGTGATAATTTGGCTTTGATTATTAAAAAACTCCATTTCACCGGAAACAATATTAACCGCACCAAGACAGAGAGTAACCTTTTTCGAATTGATACGGTCGAAGTCAATTAAACTCTCTAAAGTGCTACGCAATTCGGAGGTGTCATAGTAACTCAATTTATCAGGGGTATTATTTGATAAGACTGAGGGAGGAACTGCGCGTGGTTTGAAGAAACCATCCAGGCCAAAAAATAAGCATTGCAAGGCACCCCATTGATTGTGCAAATGATGCGCGAAATCAAAGCTATTAAAATCGATGGGATCACCTAATAGTTTGGGCGCGATGGTATCCCAAAATTCATTTAATTTTTCAATTTGTTTATTACGAGGGTTGCCTGCAATTATTGAGCTGTTAATAGCGCCGATGGAAACACCCGCGAGGAAATTAGGGTGATACCCTCGTTCATGAATTGCCCGAAAAGCACCGACTTGATAAGCTCCCAAAGCTCCACCACCCTGAAATACACAGGCTATGCGGTCATATGTTTGTTTAGAACTCAAGGCTTCAGCCGGTTTATTAATATGACCGAGAGCCTCTTTCTGATGTTTCGATTTTCTATGATTAACTTTAGTTGCATTAGCCATAATCCTTAACTCCATGTCAAAAACGGCAGTTATTCTTTGTACAAAACAAAAAATAGAAATTCTCTAATTTGTTCCGAATCCCCGCGGCTTGACCGTGGGGTCCATATAGCTTTCATCACGCTCAGATCCCGTGGTCAAGCCGCGGGAATTCTTTTAGTATATATCTTTTCTATAAACTGATCGCTTGCAGTTCTATCAATGCTTGGGTTAATGGCAATAAGGGTAAACCCAGGATCGTACTCTCACTTCCTTCTACGTCTTTAAACAGCCATTTCGCCCGGCCTTCATAATTATAAGCTCCGCAACTTTGATAAGGTTTTTCCATGCGTAAATAATGCTCTATGGTCTTATCACTGAGTGTTTGCATTTTAAGAATTGCAATATCCTGGTGTTGCCAGACTATAGCACCGTTTTTAGCGATGCAGGTTGCGGCAATTTGCTGATGGGTTTTGCCACTTAACAAGCGTAAATGATTGACAGCATTCTCGTGGGTAATTGGTTTGTCGAGATATTGATTACCAATAACACAGAGTTGATCGGCTGCAATGACAAAATGACTGGGATTGCGCTTGCTCACTTCGAGAGCTTTGCTGGCCGCAAGGAGAGCAGCCATATTACGCAGGTCTTCCGGGCTGTCAGTCTTGACGCTTTGTTTAATACTGTCTTCGTCACAGTTTGAGGGGATAACTTCAAAATGTAAGCCCAGGGAATGCAGCAACTTCAGGCGGGTTTGCGATGCTGAAGCTAAAATAAGTGGTTCTTGCTTAATAAATTCAGACATAGGATGCTACCGCCGCCATGAGGCCAAAGCCAATAATGACAAAACTGAAATCACGTAAATTGCAACAACGTTCTACCATTACACATTGCTCTAAGCCGTGCAAGGTTCCTAAATAGAGGAAGGTACCGGCAGAGGCCGCGATCAATACCGGGTCAAAGATAGAATTAGTTTCAACCCCATGGCCAAAGTACCAGCCAATCAAAATACCTAAGGGAGTCATAAGGCTAAAACTCAGAAAGAAACAGATGCTTTGTCGTCGGCTTAGTGTACTTTTATTAAGTTGAACAGCAATCGCGAAGCTTTCCGCCCACTTGTGAGTAATAATTGCAAGGAAAAGCATAATAATCACAGAGTTACTATGATTTAACCCCAAAGCTGTACCCAACATAATGGAGTGAATTGAAAGCATACCCCAGGCTAGAATTGCAAAAGCCGGATGGGAGGCATTATGGTGTTGGTAAAGTTCTTTGCCTAAATGCTCAAACCATAGGAAAAACAGAAAAACAGCGCCGGTAATAAGATAGGCCCAAGGATAATGATACCCCCTCTCGAGAAACAGAGCCCCAGATTCAGGGAGCATATGTAAAAGTGCTGCCCCTAGAAAAACGCCGGTAGCCAAGGTTTCACCTATGGGAAAATCGTGATGCTCCTCATGTTTAACACGCTTTTTGAAAGGATACCAACCGCCAAGCAGGATAATCAAAAAGGTTATCAAGGCAAAAATTAACTTTAGGGTGGCCTCGGCCATAATGCTTTATCCTCTACAATGTATCGCATATAAAATCTGGGGATTATCCCGAATTCCCGCGGCTTGACCGAGGGATCTAAGTATCTTGCACCGTCGTTTGACCCGGCAGTCAAGCCCATAGGAGTCTACACAAATGCCTCTCCTTGTCTCAACATTACGTCATCCAGAGCGCAGCGAAGGATCTCCTGAATGAGGCACTGTGCTAATCCCGGAGATCCTTCGCTGCGCTCTGGATGACGTGCGTCTATTACAGTCACTTGTGTAGATACCTATGCATCTTGCACCGTCGTTGGATCCGGCGGTCAAGCCGCGGGAATTCGATAGTCCATATGGGTTCGTTTACTACAGCCCAGTCACTTCACGACATTAATAGGCTGCTGATTAAGAAAATGAATAATATTTTCGCAAACTATATTTAGCAAGCGTTTTCTTGCCGTGACTGATGCCCAAGCCATATGTGGGGTTAGAATACAATTCGCCAAGCCTAGTAAGGGATTGTTTGCATCAGGGGGCTCTTTAGTAAGCACATCTAAATAAGCTGCTGTGAGTTTTTTCTCGCTTAGCGCCTGAGCAAGTGCAAATTCGTCGATTAAGCCGCCACGGCTCGTGTTAATTATAATGCTCGATGCCTTCATCTGAGCAAGTGTGTCGCTATTGATTATTTTATTCGTTGCCTGATTAAGAGGACAGTGCAAACTTAAGACATCGCTTTCTTGCAAGAGCTCTGTTAAGGAAACGGCGCGCGCAAGCTTATCCTGAAAAGAATTTGGCTTATGAGCAATAATTTCCATGCCCAGAGATTGTGCAATAAGGGCAACTTTCTGGGCTATCTTTCCGTAACCCAGCAAGCCTAGTTTAAGCCCAGACAATTCAGTGATTGGATTGAGCCAATAAGAAAAATAAGGTTGTTCCTGCCATTCACCGCGTTGGATTGATTGATTATGGGTTTCAATATGATTGCAATGGCTAAAGAGCAGGGCGATCACGTGTTGGGCAACGCTATCAGTTCCGTAATTTGGGACATTAGTTACGGTAATGTCGTATCTTTGGGCGGCAGCAAGATCAATGTTATCAACGCCTGTTGCAGTTTCCCCGATATAACGGAGTTTGGGTAAGTCAGCAAAATGTCGCTCGTCTAATCTTACCTTGTTGACTAAGACAATCTCAGCGTCTATAGCCCGCTCAATAACCTGCTCATCAGCTGTTCTGTCATAAACCTCTACCTCACCCAAGCTATATAAGCGCTCTAGGTTGACGTCGTTATTAATGAGCGGTTTTGCATCAAGAACCACTATGTTAATTTTCTTCATAGTTATTAACTCCTTGATTGCTAAATAAGCGAACCTGGCAAATTTTGTCGTTGGGTTGTAGGTCGATGTTTAGTCTTTCCTTGAATTGCTGCCAATCATTAAATTTAGGGTTGAATTGCAAATCGATAGTTAGTTTGCCATCGAGGTAGTGTATCGTCCAATCACTGAGTTCAGGAAAATCGTTTTGCCAAGATAAAATCAAATTCTTTTCTAAAGCATCCCTATTCGGTAGATGCAGGGAGGGGCAACTCACTTCATCGTCTTCTGGATCAACATGTACAGTGACATCCTTCACCGCACTAAGCTTATTAATAAGCGCGCGATGAACATGCTGCGCAATATAATGCCCTTCAGAAACAGAGATAAGAGGGGATACCAGGATATGTACATCGATTAGTACCTCACCACCCATAAGGCGACTGCGAAGCTGATGAATTTTTTGCACTCCATCGACTGCCTCAATAATCGCCTCAATCTGTTTAAGCATCTCGGGTTCTACGGCTGTATCGACCAATTCTTTTACACTGTTCCAGCCATAGCTCATCCCCATTTTAATGATCATACAACCAACGATAACCGCCGCAATAGCATCGAGATAAACAAAGCCAAACAAAGCACCTAAAAGACCTAAAGCGACAACAAGCGAGGCTGCTGCATCGGAACGATGATGCCAGGCATTGGCAATGATCAAGGGCGATTGAATGCGTTGACCCACATGGTGGGTGTAATGAAATAAAGCTTCGTTAGCCAAAATGGAAAGAAAGGCAATAATAAGGGCTAAACCACCTGGTTTAGACACTGCGCCACTGAGTAATTCATCGAGCGAATCCCAGGCAATACCTGCCCCAGCGACAATCAGCAGAACTGCCAAGAGCAGGGTCGCTGCGGTCTCAATGCGTTGATGGCCGTAGGGGTGCGAATCATCCGCATCCTGGCTGCCGTATTTTGAAGCAAAGACCACCATAAAGTCGGTAATTAAGTCAGAAAAAGAGTGTACCCCGTCAGCTATCAGAGCATGAGAATGAAAGAAAGCGCCACCAAGAACCTTGATACAACCTAGGAGGGCGTTGATGAGAGCACCAATGACGGTGATCCTTTTGGCTTGTTGATAACGTTCGGGCTGATTCATACCTACTCCTTAACCAGTTGCAGGGTAATGTAGATTTCCCCCTCCATCTCTTTTGTTTCAATCACCTGATGGCCATTAATCCTGCACCAACAGGGCAAATCATGCTGAGTACCGGGATCAGTGGCAATCACGGTCAGGGTATCACCGTGTTGTAATTTCTTTGTCATATTTTGCGTCTTAATGACCGGCATTGGGCACAAAAGGCGACGCGCATCGAGTTCATAATGGGGCATCACAAATACCATTCTTGTTGAATTTCATCAGCCTTCATCGGCTTGACCTGCACTATTTCGGACTGACCATCAAGATAATGCAAATTAATTTTAATCTCTGCTTCGTCACGACCAGAGCAAAAACGCCCCGCTATACGAGCGCAGGTTAATAGATCTTCTGCTCTGGGCTGACCCTCAATCAAGATCATTGGACCACGATGCTCAAGCACTTGCATATGGATGAATTCTTTACGATAGCCGGTCAGAAAATTACTTTCTGACTCATCCCGAGCAATGATCATTTTGTAATGGGGCATGAGGCGTAAGTGTCTACCTGCTTTCAGGAGAATAATATCTTCCATGTCATAGTCGCGTGTATCGCGATGCTTCCACATATCCTGTAGGCGACGAGTATAGTTTTCATCGGTTAAAACACAGCAGCCCCCTGCGGGTTGGGCAAATTCATCAATGGCCATGGAGGCTGCGAGTCCTAGCTGTGGTTTGCGATTTCGACCTTTGAAATCATGTAAGGCCTCTCGATTGACCCAACCTTCTCGCTCTGGCAGGGTAGGTGGTAGTAATTTGGCACATAAGGGACGCAGTAGGCGGTCTTCTGCGCCAGATTCATGGGCGATAACTGGCATGGTGGCGCTACGTTGCGATTTAGGGCGTTGGCCAATCACTTCGCCGGTAATAATAAAATCAAACTCATTTTCCAGCATCCATTGATGAGCCTGCTGGACCATGAATATTTTACAATCCAGGCAAGGGTTTACATTTTTACCATAACCATGTTTCGGATTGAGTAAGATCTCTTTGTAGGGCTCAACGATGTCAATAATATGAAGTTGGATGCCAAGTTGCTCAGCGACCCATAAGGCATCATTGCGCAACGGCTTGCCCGTTTTGCGGTTGCGAATAGCTGAGGTATGGCCAGAATGGCAAAAGCCCGTATAAAAATTGATTCCTTCTACATGAATGCCTTGATCCTGGATGACCTTAACAGCAAGCATGGAGTCTAGCCCGCCGGAAATAAGCGCGACAGCTTTACGTTTTAATGACATGGTATAACCTGATAACAAAATGACCAGTATTCTACCCTAAAGTGAGTATTTGAATCTACATAGCAACATTTAAATTGGCGTTCACAGTAGCGATTGTCTAAAATTTAATCAAAGCGAGTTTTATTGTTACTCAAATAGGCAGTGACAAGTTATAAGGATTTATGTATGGCATCAGCAGTAGATATTTTTGGTTCTCACTCGGTTAATGATTTATGGGGAAATTTTGTTCAAGTTGTTAATCAGCGTCCTTCTCATACTGCTTTGACTTATTACAGTGAGCACGCATGGCATTCAATAACCTATAAGAAGCTTTACCATAAAATCATGTTGGTTCAGGAACAATTACGTCAAATAGGGATACAAGAGGGTGAGCGGGTTGTCCTTTTTCCTCGTAATGACCCGTCTACGATCATTCATTTGTTTGCTTTGTTTTCCCTACGGGCTACTGCGGTATTAATGGATATTGATATGCCCCAGCCGCAATTGGAACAAATGCTAGAGCAACTCGAAACACGTGTTTTAATGATGGAAGACAGCTTATTAGCCAAATTATCTGCAAATCAGCTCAAAAAGCATCTAATATTAAGTTTGAATACAGTGCCTTGCCATATCAATACTGATTATGCACAAAAGATCTTAGATTTTAGGCAGTCTGAAATCGATCCCAATATTGCGTTGATCTTATTTACCTCTGGTACTACAGGAAATTTTCATGGAGTTTGTCTAAGTCACAGATCCTTGTTGACTGGAATATATCTCACAGATGAGTGGGGATTGGTGAAAACTGGTGAAGAGCGAATGTTAGCCTTCTTGCCGCTTTACCATGTTTACCCGCTGGTTTCTAACTTACTGACAGGCTTATTTCATAGCTGCGAAATGGCGTTGGTCAAACATTTAGACTTTTTCAGCTTGTCTAAGGTTATGCATAAAGTTAAACCAACCCTTGTTGTTGCAGTACCCAGAATTCTTGAGTTATTCCATCAAAAAATCAAACAAGAAATTCAATCTTTATCAGGCTTAAAAAAACAGATTGCGGTTTCAGCCTTCAGTGATGGGTCTATGGGTAAGTTTCTTAAATTCATTAAAATCAATACGCTATTGAGTAAACAATTAAAATCAGTTTTTGGTGGCGAGGTCCGTTGTTTTATTGCTGGTGGAGCCAAATTGTCTTATGAAACAGAAGCTTTTTTTTCTGCTTTTATTGCGCCAGTCTACCAAGGCTATGGATTAACCGAGGTATCTGGTGCTTGTGTTTCTGAGGTGCCAAACCATACAAGCTCAGGCTCTGTTGGACAATTTGGTTCTTTATGTGAAATTAGAATCGATAATCCAGACGAGCAGGGTGAGGGAGAAGTTTGCCTTAAAGGTGGACTCTTGATGGAGGGATATTTCAAGGCGGAGTCTGGGGAAGGGCCTATCCAGGAGGGGTGGTTTCATACCGGCGATTTAGGATTTTTAGATGATAAGGGATTTTTAAGAATTACCGGAAGAATCAAAGAGTTGATAGTGCTATCTAATGGTAAAAAAGTATCTCCTTCTTTAGTGGAGTCCTTGTACAAGGACATTCCCCATGTCAAAGAGCTCATTGTGTTGGGTATGGAAGAGCCTGAGCAGGGAAATGAGCATATCTGTGCGCTGGTGGTGAAAAGCAATGAGATCGATGAGGAAAATAAGCTCATTAATGAAGCCATTAACGAGCGCTCTTCTACTCTACCTTTCCATATGCGCATCAATAAAGTGTATTTTGTGGACGAGATTATCCGCACTAACACAATGAAAGTGCGCTATGCCGAAAATAAAAAACGCCTTTTATCTCAGTTACAAGTTGCATCAAATGATGCCGATATCATGTCTCTTGGTGATGGTTATCCTACTACTTTACCTAAGCTCTTAACCATTTTGTCAGAGATCACTGGGATCCCTGCCAATAAAATTGATCCTGATAAAACACTGGCTGATTTAGGCATGGATTCCTTGCAGTTTTCTGTCTTATTCACCCAGTTATTTATTGACTTTCCAGGGGCTAGTTTAAGCATTGAAAAATTGTATAAACAGGATATTAGGGAAATTGCTCAACATTTACATGATCAAAAGGATGAGGAAGCAGCTCCGATAATCTTGCCTAAGCTTGCCGAAGAGATTCGCCCCTTAAATCCCCCACAAAGCCAAATTGACTTGCAAAATATTTTGCTCACGGGAGCAAGTGGCTTTTTAGGCGCCTATTTGCTGTTTTATCTTTTAACTAAAACCAAGGCCGATGTTTTTTGTCTTGTACGCGCAGACAATGCAGAACATGCAATGAAGCGAATTAGAAAAAACTGTAAAAAATACGGTATTTGGCAAGAGTATTTTACTGAGCGTATTGTTCCTGTTGCAGGCGATCTGAGCCAGGCTCGTTTTGCTTTATCGCAGGAGCGTTATGATGAGCTCGCTGAGCAAATTGATGTGGTGCTGCATTCTGGAGCCTTGGTGAACTTTGTTTTGCCTTATGAGGCTTTAGTGCCTACCAATGTGCTGGGCACAGAGGAAATCCTCCGTTTTGCATGCCATAAACGAGATAAGCCTGTTGAACATATCTCTACTTATTCAGTTTTGGATTCTTCAGTCAATGGCGAAGAGGCGCCAGTATTGGCTGAACCTTCTTCGCACATGGGTTATGTCCAAAGTAAATGGGCTGCCGAACAGCTAGTGTATGAGGCAATGGCGCGGGGTATGCAAATTAATATACATCGTGCAGGTAATGTGTATGGAGACAGTATGACAGGTCGCTATAATCATAATGATTTTACAACCTGCTTGCTTGTGGCCGCCTTGCAACTAGGGGTCTATGTGCCTCTGGATGTCTATGTTGATATTGCTCCCGTCGATTATGTTGCACGGGCGACTATTTACACCATGATGAAACGAGATTATTCGCAGTTTTATCATTGGGTTAATCCTGTCCCAGTGCATTTGACTAAACTAATGAAGTATTTTAAACAAGAGGGGTTTAAGCTAGAGCCTGTGGATCAACGGCACTGGATTCAAGCGATTTTGTCTCATCCTGAATGCGCGCTCTATCAATATGTACCTATTTTGCTTGGTGTTGACAAGAATAAAGTACCATTGATTACTAAGATGTTAGATATGCGAAAAATCCACGTTCAGACAGCTCATTCATTACAAGTCCTGTCTGAAAGCAAGCTTCATTGTCCCCAGGTGGATGAGAAATTGATTAGGGTTTATCTCACTGAAATCATAGCAAATTATCCTGAGTTAAAGTTTTGAGCTAGAATCAAGGAGGGGCAAAATTTTTGCAGAAGCAAGAACTTAACTCTCAGTGAGGGATCATGGTCAGAACTTACACAATGTTTTTTCTTTTTGTTTTGCTCATTTCTTGTGAGCATCAAAAGAAAGAAACAGCAGTTTTAAATGTACATGCCTCTGTTGCCCATAATCTTCCCATTGCCGAACGCCATGAATTTAATGCAGAGATTACCCCTCGCTATCTTACGAGCTTAAGTTTTCGGGTGAGTGGTCTTGTGGTGGAGCGTTTGGTTGAGAATGGTTTCACTGTAAAAAAAGGAGATACAATCGCCTTACTCGATACTGTTGATTTTCAAACTGCAGTGAAAAATGCCCAATCCCAGGTGGTGGCTGCAGAGTTTGATGCGAATCAGGCTAAGTCTGATGATGTTCGCTTGAGTCAATTAAAGGCAAAGGGAGTTGCGAGTATCGCCGAGAGCGAACGACAAAGAACACGCTTCGATGTGGCGCATGCACGCCTTTTGACAGCCCAAGCAGCATTAATACAAGCCCAAAATAACCTTGTTTATTCTCGCTTAGTGGCGCCTTTTGATGGTGTGATCATTAATCTGCAGATGGAAGTTGGTCGAAATGTTAGAGCCAATCAAAGTGTCGCCGATTTTTATGATCCTAAGGTTATGGAGCTGAGGGCTGATATTCCCGAAACCCTGCTTTCTAATTTATCCTCCTGGACTGCAAAAATGAGTTTATGGAGTCACCCTGGCAAAGTCTATCCTGTGACCTTGAGAGAGCTGATGCCTTGGGCATCGGAAAAAATTAAAACCTATCAAGCTAAATACAACATAGCACCACTATCTTTCCCCCTATGGCAGGGTATGAATGCCAAATTAATACTGACCAAGATGTCCAAAGCACATTATCTCTCACTGCCTGCTTTTGCATTAGTGCATCAAAGAGGACAGATTGGCGTTTGGGGAATCAAGGGGGATAGTCTGTTTTTTATTCCAGTGAGGGTTAAACGATATGACCTAAACCAAGCCTTGGTAACTGGAGTCAATGATGGGGCGCTTATTGTGACTTCAGGTTCGCAGAAGCTTAATCCTTTATCGAAAATACATATCACTATGATAACGCCATGACTAAATTGAATCTTTCAGAATATGCCGTTCATCATCGCCCCTTTATGTTCTTGATTATGTTCTTTTTATTGGGTATGGGCTTTTTTGCCTTTATGAAATTAAATCGCTTAGAGGATCCGGTATTCACTCTGCCTGCTATGACTATTACTGTGACCTGGCCAGGCGCTTCAGCGCAAGAAATACAGGATTCGGCTCTTGATAAAATTGAGCAAGCTGTCGCAGAACTTGAACAATTTGACTATACCTGGAGTTATTCTCGTCAAGGCTATGGAGTGATCACTGTTTGGCTTAAAGAAGGTTATTCTAACCGAGTTATTAATGATGCCTGGTACCAGGCTCGCAAAAAGGTGAATGATATACGAGGCAGCTTACCAGCGGATTTGCAATCGATTAGCTTCAATGATGAATTTTCAGATATCTATCCAGTCATTTATACCCTAACCAGTCAGAGCAAGGATTTAGCTCAGCTTTATCAGGTGGCTAAAGACATCAAGCGTGATATTCAAACTATTCCCCAAGTCAATAAAATTCGTCTTTATGGGCATCCTGATGAAAAAGTTTTTGTTGATATTCCCTCGAAAAAATTGGCGGCCTTAGGGCTTAATTATGGGCAAATTGAGTCGAGCTTACAGACTTATAATCAGCTGAAGCCCATGGGGCAAATCCAAACAGGTCAGGATCAACTCTTTCTGCGTCTTAAAGACAAAGCAACTAGCGTCAACGATATTCAAAATATCACTATTAACAAAGGAAGTAATTTTCTAAGGCTAGGTGACTTTGCCAAGATCTATGCAGGATATGAGGAGCCTCCTAGTTTTTTAATTCGTTATAAGGGACAACCTGCCGTTGCCTTGGCCATTACTAACCGTGCTGATTCGAGTGTTTTGGATTTAGGAAACAACCTGAGTCAACGGATGGTCTATTGGCAAAAGAAATTAGCAGATAGCGTTCAGATTCATAAAACTGTTAATCAGCCAGAGATAGTGTCTGAGTCCATGTGGGAGTTTGAGCGCTCCTTTATTGAGGCTCTGGCAATTGTCATGATGATTACTTTTCTTTGGCTAGGCTGGCGCACAGGAGTTGTTATCGCAGCCTCTGTTCCTTTGGTTTTAGCTAGCATGGCTATTGTGATGTATTACGCTAATTGGTCTTTAAACCGTGTGACCTTAGGTTCTTTGATAATTGCTTTGGGCTTATTGGTTGATGATGCCATTATTTCAACAGAAAGTATGATGACTAAAATTGCTCAGGGTTTAGATAAAACGAAGGCTGCAGTTTTTGCCTATAGTTCAACTGCTTTCCCAATGCTAACAGGCACGTTGGTCACTGCTGCAGGCTTTATTCCTGTAGGCTTTGCGCATTCGGCGACAGGAGAATATGCAGGCGGTATCTTTTATGTCGTGGGTTGCTCTCTGGTTATTTCCTGGTTTGTTTCAGTCTTATTTACGCCGATTATTGGGATGTCCTTATTAGATAAGAAGTATTTAAAACATGATCCTCAACAGTGGCCTTGGTTTAGACGTTTAATTAATCACTCTCTAGAGAGTCGTTATCAGGTGATTGTGATTACTAGCGCTCTTTTTATTGCCTCGGTACTTGGTATTTTTTTGGTTAAGCAACAGTTTTTCCCACCCACACCGCGCTTGGAAGTTCTCATCGATATCAAATTGCACGAAGGCGCATCGGTTGAGGCCACAGAAAAAGAGGTGCATCATATTGAACGTTATTTAGACGAGCAACCTGGAATCCGTTATTACAGCGCTTATATCGGTGCTGGGGCATTACGTTTTTTTATTTCTTTACCACCAGTCTTACCTAATCCAGGCTATGCGCAATTCGTGATCATGGCTAAGGATCTAAAATCGCGCGATGAGCTTTATCAGAATCTGCAGGCGTTGTTTGCGTCCAGCCCAACCTATACTGGAATCAGAGCTCGAGTTACCCGCTTGGATTTTGGGCCTCCTGTCGAATATCCCATTCAATTTCGTGTTATTGGAAAAGACCCTGAAACCTTAAAGCAATTAGCTTATCAAGTTTTGAATGTGGTAGAAAAAAGCCCCTTTGTGCGCGATGTACAACTTAATTGGAATGAGCAGGTTCGCGTTGAGAAGCTAATTATTAATCAAGACAAGGCCAAGGAAGCGGCTTTGGATAATGAACAAATAGCACGTTCTCTGAATACTATTTTTTATGGAGATAGTGCTACAACATTACGGCGAGGAGAGGAGTTAGTTGATGTTGTGGTGCGAGGCGGGGCGCAAGAGCGGAAGATGTCGGATTCTGTGCATGATACCGTATTATTCAATACCCAAGGCAAGGCTCTGCCTTTAAGTCAAATTGCGAAACTTGACTCTACAATGGAGGAACCCGTACTTTGGCGGCGAAATCGAGAATTAACCATTAATGTTGTCAGTGATTTGATGCCTGGCGCTGAAGGTCCCGATGCTGCTGCAAAAATTTGGCCTTCCTTACAACCTATCATACAAGCTCTTCCCGATGGTTATCGTGTTGAGATGGGGGGAGCTAAGGAAGAAAATGATAGGTCACAACAGGCACTATATGCAGTAGTCCCTGCCATGATTGTAGTTACTGTATTGATTTTAATGTTACAGCTTCAGTCTCTGTCCGATTTGTGTATGGTATTGCTCTCTGCGCCTCTAGGGATAATTGGGATTGTCCCTGCCTTATTGCTGCTGGATAAGCCCTTCGGCTTTGTCGCTTTGATTGGTGCATTATCTTTAAGTGGAATGATTATGCGTAACACCGTTATTTTGGTCGATTTAATTCGTCAAAACATGCGTGACAATAAATCTGCTTGGGATTCTGTAGTTGACGCTGCTGTTCGCCGTGTTCGACCTATTTTCCTTACCGCCTTCGCTGCTGCCTTTGCGATGGTTCCCTTAAGCCGTAGTCTATTTTGGGGGCCAATGGCGATTTCTATTATGGGCGGACTTTTGGCTTCAACAGCATTAACTTTGCTTTTTATTCCAGCACTCTATGCTGCCTGGCATAAGATTAAGCGAGAGGGTTAGAAGGGTTGGTAAGTTCGCGAACAATCAGACTTTGAGCTTTATTTTAAAGGAGTTTTAAATGCTGTACACAGGATTATCCACAGATTTTGTGGATAAATCGAATTAGAGAAAAAGTCTGGAAAAAACGCTATAAGTCATGTCTGTACTGGGTTATCTAAAGATTAGACTGGAGAATATTAAACTTTTCAGGGAGAGATTAGAAAAGTTATCCACAGGATGTGATTCGGGAGTTTGAAGACTGGTAGCCCGGCTATCTTAACAAAGAAAAAATTAAAAAACAGTCTTGACTTCAGAAAATGTTCTATATGGGATGAAAAATTGGGAGTTTTCTATTCGAAATTTATTAGCCCCTTTGCGTACGTCATGTCGAACGTAGTGAGACATCTCCTGAAGATGGCATAGTGCTAATTCCGGAGATCCCTCACTGTGTTCGGGATGACGAGCTACGTTCTAGATGCTGGGTTACACTAGGATGAGGGAGACTACCCCTGCAAAAACTGCTCAAACTCACCTAACCAGCGATTAGCAATTCGCTGGGCAATATCAGGCCGTTGGTTCACCAAATCCTTGGCAACAGCGGCAACAGCAGTTAACAGAGTCTTATCCCTTTGTAAGTTTGCAATTTTGAACTGCCGATAGCCGGTCTGTTTTGTGCCAAGAATTTCTCCTGAGCCGCGTAACTCCAGATCTTTCTCGGCAATGACAAAGCCGTCAGTGGTCGCTCGCATGACTCGTAGGCGTTCAGCCCCGAGTTGCGATAGGGGGGATTGATAAAGTAATAAACAATGCGATTGGGTGCTTCCTCGACCCACTCTACCACGTAGCTGATGTAGCTGTGATAAACCTAGGCGCTCGGCATTTTCGATAATCATTAGGCTGGCATTAGGGACATCAACCCCTACCTCAATCACGGTAGTCGCAACAAGCAAATCAATTTCACCCTGTTTGAAAGCAGCCATCGTTGCTTCCTTTTCCACGGCTTTCATCCGACCATGAACTAGGCCTACCCGTACCTGCGGGAGCTGTTCCTGGAGATTTTCTGCGGTGGCCGTTGCTGCCATGCATTGCAATTTTTCTGACTCTTCAATCAGCGTACAAACCCAATAGGCTTGACGGCCGCTGGCAATCGCTGCCTGTAGGCGATCAATAATGGGTTCTCTTTTCTCCTGAGAAATAACGGCGGTTGTCACGGCTGTTCGCCCTGGGGGTAATTCATCGATAATTGATAAATCCAGATGGGCAAATTGGGTCATTGCTAAGGTTCTAGGGATAGGGGTCGCTGTCATCAGTAGCTGGTGAGGAATCAGTTCGTCCTGCTGACCTTTCTGCTGGAGCAGCAGGCGTTGCTCAACGCCAAAACGGTGTTGCTCATCAATAATGACTAAGCCGAGCTTGGCAAAGCTGACGCTATCTTGAAAGAGGGCATGGGTACCAATCAGTAACTGGCATTCCTGATTTGCCAGCAAGGCTAAGGTTTCTCGTCGTTCAGCGGCTTTCATCTTACCATTTAAGCGGCGAGTGTTTATGCCTAGAGGACTTAGCCAGGCTTGTAAGTTATTAGTATGCTGCTCAGAGAGTAATTCGGTGGGAGCCATAAGTGCGACCTGATAACCATTAGCGATCGCCTGCAAAGCAGCCAAGGCAGCGACTACTGTCTTACCAGAACCAACATCCCCTTGAACCAGGCGTAGCATGGGTTTAACTTCCGCCAAATCGCTGGCGATTTCCTCAGATACCCTGTGCTGTGCATTGGTTAACTCAAAGCTTAATTGTTGCAGGAACTTGTCTTTTAACGAGGCTTCCAAAGGAATTCTGGGGGCGCTCAAGCTAGAGCGATGTTTGCGAGCAAATTGCATACTCAGGCGCTGGGCTAGTAATTCATCGAAAACCAGTCTTTGCAGGGCAGGGTGGCTGCCTTGCTCTAAGGTTTGCAAGGAAATATCAGGTGGGGGATTGTGCAGTAAATGAAGGGCTTCTGCCAAAGGATAGAAACCATAGTTCTGCAAGAGCTCTTTGCTCATCCATTCCAGTTCATCCAGGGTCTGGTCACAGTGTTCCAAAGCTAGTTTAACCAGCTGCCTTAGGCGTGTTTGGCTTAAACCTTGGGTGGAAGGATAGATAGGAGTCAAGGTTTCCTCAACCTGGCAGTCCTGCTCATTGGCCAAAAGTTGATATTCGGGGTGAATCATTTCCATACTATTAGCAAAGGCCTTGACCTCGCCGAAGGCGCGGATCATTGTGCTTTCATTGAGTGCTTTAACTTGCTGTTTATTGAAGTGAAAAAAGCGTAATTTCAGCACAGCGGTTTTATCTTCAACATAGCAGTAAAGCATCATGCGCTTACCGTATTTGATCTCGGTTTTACAGACCCGGCCAGCAATGACCGACCAGTCATTAGGACGTAAATCGCAAATGGCAGTTATACGGGTTCTATCTTGATAGCGATAAGGTAGATGGAAGAGCAGATCAGCCAGGGTATTTATCCCGCATTTGCTCAGTTTAGCGCCAAGTGTTGGGCCGACGCCTGCCAGAATTTCGCAAGATTGCTGGAGCACGATATGTACTGAAAGAAAAGAACTGATAATAGCAGGAAAATAGGATAGAGTTGATCAGATAAAGAATAAAAACTCGGGGTTTGCGCATGAATCGTACCATCACCTTCACTGCGGGTTTGATTTCGGTATGGATTATTGGCTATCTACTGATAATGGGACGAAGTTTATTAATCCCGATCGTTATTGCTATTTTCATTTGGCACCTTCTCAATACAGTTAAAGGGGGGGTGCGGCATCTTCCTTATTTGGGTGAGCGTTTACCAGGATGGTTGGCAATGGTTTTGGCTCTGCTAGTCGTGGCTTTGCTGATGAAAATCCTAATCGATATTATCGGTAATAATGTTAACGAAGTAATCGCTGCCTCCCCACGCTATCAAGAAAATCTAACTAAAATTTTTAACGAAGCCGATCAACGCTTTCATATCAAAACTTTGGTGTCTGTAGATACCTTTGTTAGAAGTTTAAGTGTGCAAAACATGCTGGTTAATATTTACGCAGTATTTAGTGCGATTACCAGTTCAGCAGTACTAATCGCCCTTTATGTCAGTTTTTTATTTGTTGAACAGCATTATTTCACGCAAAAAATGGATGCGCTGTTTCCTCAGGAGGAGCACCGTAATCTGGTGAATAATATTACCAGCCATATTGTTAAGGATACCCAGACCTATCTGGGTTTAAAAACCTTTATGAGTTTATTCACTGCAACAGCCAGCTGGGTCATTATGAAATGTGTGGGTTTGGACTTTGCTGAATTCTGGGGTTTGCTCATTTTTTTTCTTAATTTTATTCCTAATATTGGCGCAATCATCGCTACTGCCTTTCCGGCTATGCTCGCGCTGGTGCAATTTGAAAGCTGGTTTCCATTCATCGTGATTACTTCAGGCATTGTCGCTATTCAATTTGTTGTAGGTAATTTTGTTGAACCGCGTTTTCTTGGTAAGTCTTTAAATTTGAGTGGCTTAGTTATTCTGTTTTCTTTAGCGCTTTGGGGTGCTGTCTGGGGTATCTTAGGGATGTTTCTTTCTGTACCAATTACTGTAATGATGATGATTATTTTTGCCCATTTTGAAGCAACACGACCTTTGGCCATTATGTTGTCGCAGGATGGCCAGATTAAAAAGGCTTATGAGACTTTGTAAAGCTTAGAAAAGTTTTGTCATTCCCGCCTGCGCGGGAATGACAAGTGTTGAGCTCAGGGGGAGGAGATATGTCGATATTCACAAGATTGAAAAAATTTTATCAAGCTTCGGCTGAGAACCGCAGACAAATTCATCTATTCCTGGCCTTTCTTATTATTCCTCTTATTGGATTAAGCCTTTTGTACATCTACGTCAATCTTTTTTGGTTAAAGTGAACTCTACTTATGAAAACAAATCGCCTTAAACAAGAACCAAGCCCCTATTTACAACAGCATGCCCAGAATCCTGTGGATTGGTATCCTTGGGGGAAGGAAGCTTTTGCTAAGGCGGCTTCTGAAGGGAAACCTATTTTACTTTCAATTGGTTATGCAGCCTGTCATTGGTGCCATGTCATGGCTCATGAATCCTTCGAGGATGAAGAGACGGCGCGGTTGATGAATGAGCTTTTCGTCAGTATCAAGGTTGATAAGGAAGAGCGTCCTGATTTGGATAAAATTTATCAGACTTCTCATTATTTGCTAAGCCGACAAAGCGGAGGATGGCCTTTAACCATGTTCTTAACCTCCGATTTAATTCCTTTTTTCAGTGGCACCTATTTTCCTAAAGAAGAACATCCCCAACGACCTTCCTTCAAACGTATTTTAAGGCTTATAGCGGATTTTTATCAGCAGCAAGCTGAAAAGGTTCAAGCCCAGTCTCAGCAGTTACAAAAGATTTTAGAGCAACATGAATATAAGGCAGCAGGTCAAAATCTTAATAATCTACCCTTGCAAGCAGGTATCGCCGCTTTACAGCAATATTATGATGCGGATTACGGTGGTTTTGGACAGGCTCCGAAGTTTCCGCAGGCGATCAGGCTGGAGTATTTATTGCGTAACAATTCGCCTATGGCCTTAGAGACCTTGCAGCATATGGCCAGTGGCGGTATTTATGATCAACTCGATGGCGGTTTTTACCGCTATTCGGTTGATCAATACTGGAATATTCCTCATTTTGAAAAAATGCTCTACGACAATGGCCAATTGCTAGCGCTCTATTCCTTGGCTGCTAAATACTATGACGAGCCTTCTTTCAAGGAAATCGCTAGGGAAACGGCTGAATGGTCTTTGCAACATCTGCAAGCAGCAGAAGGGGGCTTCTATTCCAGTTTTGATGCGGATTCTGAGGGTGAAGAAGGGAAATTTTATCGCTGGCAACGGGAAGAGATTGAGAGCTTACTGAGCTCTGATGAATTCGCCCTAGTGCGTCGTTACTATGGTTTGGACAGGCATGCCAATTTTGAAGAATACTGGCATTTTTATATCGCGCAATCCCTAGAGTCGGTTGCTAAGCAATTAAATCTGGAACTAAAAGAAGCCGAAAAATTAGTAGCTTCAGCAAAAAAGAAATTAGTCAAAGCCCGCTCCAAGCGTGCTGCTCCTTTTCGTGATGAAAAAATTCTAACCTCATGGAATAGCTTAATGATTAAGGGGTTAATGCTCACTGGTGAACCGCGTTTCATTCAAGCAGGTCAAAAGGCAATCAAGTTTATTCAAGACAATTTGTGGCAAGAAAACCATTTATTTGCCAGCTATAAAGATGGCAAAGCCTATCTCGCCGCTTATTTGGATGATTACACCTTTTTATTAGATGCTTTAGTCACTTCTTTGCAAGTTTCCTGGAATTCTGAGCATTTATTATTCGCAAGACAACTAACCGACGTGCTTTTGCAATCCTTTGCAGATAATCAAGATGGCGGCTTCTTTTTTACCGCTAAAGATCATGAAAAATTGCTATACCGCCCTAAAACAATGATGGATGAAGCAATTCCCGCGGGAAATGGCATTTTAGTACGTGCTTTGTTAGTGCTGGGTTATTTACTGGGAGAAACAACTTATATCTCTGCTGCAGAAAAAACCTTGCAAGCAGCCTGGCCGATGCTGACGCAATATCCTGCGGAGCATTGCTCGCTTTTATTAGGCCTCAAAGAATCTCTGTTGCCAGGGCAAATTTTAGTCATTCGCGGTGAGAAGGATGAAATCAAAGATTGGCATCAGGAGGCGCAGAGGCTAAATAATTATTGCTTTGCTATTCCTGTCGATGCAGCCAACCTCCCTGAGTCGCTTGCCCTGAAAAAAGTGCAGGGCAAAAGCTGTGCTTATCTTTGCCGTGGTTTGCACTGTGAAGCAGTGATAACGAGCAAGTCTGAATTAAAAGCCCGGTTGGCTTCCTAGGTTAAAACCGTTCGGGCTGAGGAGGCCTTTAGGCCGTCTCGAAGCTTTGCAGAGTGACGCTTCGAGACGTGTGCTAGCGCACATTCCTCAGCGTGAACGGATTTTAATAGCGGTACACCAACCAGCCTCCCCATCAATTACCAGCAGACCCTCAGGCATGTGCTAAACTTTGAAGACAACTCCCTAAAAGGATTTTGCACGTGAAAACCATACTAATAACCGGTGCCAACCGTGGTTTGGGTCTAGAGTTTACCAGGCAATTATGCGAGCAAAATATGAGGGTTATTGCAACCTGTCGAGAGCCGGCGAAAGCAGAACTCCTCCAGCAATTAGCAAAAGCAAACGAAGGTTTGTCTATCCTTGAGCTTGATGTCAGCGATGATCAAAGTATTAGCAGGTTAGTTGCAGAGCTAGGCGATCAACCCATTGATTGGGTCATTAATAATGCCGGAATAATTGGTGAGCCTGGGGTTACCGTAGGCAATATCCAGCGTGATAATTTCTTAAAGGTTTTCAATATTAATTGCCTTGGCGCTTTAAAGGTCAGCGAGGCACTATTACCTAATTTGCAAAAAAGTAACGACAAGTTGGTTATCGCGATAACCTCGCAGATGGGGAGTATATCGAGCATTCATTTCGGCCGTGCCTATGCCTATCGCGCATCCAAGGCTGCTCTTAATTGCGCGATGCGCTCTTTTGCCGTCGATATCAAGGATAAGGGAGTTAAGGTTATGCTTCTCCATCCAGGCTGGGTGAGAACAGACTTGGGTGGGGCTAATGCGGAAATTGATGCAGAACTAAGTGTGGCAGGAATGTTGACCGTTATTCTGATCAATAGGTCAGTTTGCCATGCAGAGGTTATGTATAGTTACGATGGTACTCTGATAGATTGGTAATAATGAGTTTTAAGCCTAGAAAAATCCGTCTTCTATTTATGATTTTGATTTTAATGATAATTGGAAGATATGTTTTAATTCCAGCTTGTCCTCTTAAACGGGTCAATACGAGTTTTCTGCAACTCTATGTTGTTCACTCGAGTCTTTCCGAATCCGATTGGGAAGCACTGTTTAAACAAACACGTCATCTGTATATCAAACATCTGATTCTGCAATGGAGCAGCTATGGTGATCAAGCCTTCTATGGCGAAGGCCAGGAGACCTTGTCCAAAATAATCAAGGCTGCTGCGAAGGAAGGTTTAGATCTGACAATAGGTCTAAATTATGATCCTAAATTTTGGTCAGCATTGTCCGCTAGTGATGCTGCTTTACAGACATATATGATAGCTCGCTATCAACAGCAGTCGCAGGCCTTACCCATTTTGCTGGCAACTATAAAAGCGGCAGATCCAGAAGCGAAGACAGTTAGAGGCTGGTACCTATCTGATGAGCTTGATGATCAGAGCTGGCAATCACCAAGTCGTCGCAGCATTTTGAAGGATTACTTAGGGGCTATGACGAAGGAATTAAAAAAGGAAACACCGGATTGGTCCATTAGGATTTCAACCTTCAGCTCTGGCCAGGCGTCAATGGCTGCTGTGGCTGAGTTTTATAATTTCCTGTTTGCAATTGAGAGTCTGGATAAAATTCTATTCCAAGACAGTATAGGAACAGGAAAATTAAATCTGGGAACACTGGAGCTTTATTTAAAAACGATCGATAGCCAACTTGCTGGCAATAAGGCTCGTTTTGGGGTGATTAGTGAATTATTTATTACAGCTAAAACTCAAACGGGCTTTAAAGCGGCCCCGCCAGAGAGGGTAGTTAAACAACTTAAATTAGCTAGAAAGTACTCAGACACAGATGTTACTTTGTTTTCGATATTTATCTTTGTTTTGCCTGTTGATCCTGCTGGCGTCAATTCTGGATTGTATAAATTTTGGCTGCAGGAGGTTAGGCATTGTAAGGGCTTATGAGAGTGAACCCTGTGTTACCCTTCTCCCCTCTGGGTAGAAGGTGCCCGAAGGGCGGATGAGGATCAATTGGCACCAAACAAGCACTCACTGCGACGCGCCCCGCAAATCAATATCCCAGACATCAACAACCACATCATTACTAGTCAGGAAAAATTGATTATAGAGGTTAATCGTTGGATCACAGTGAGGCACAATCAGTTCAATCACCTCTTTATTCTTCGGCAATTTAGCACCATTGACTGCGCTAATCTTACCTTGTTCATCACCAAAACCTCCCCAATCATAGGCAAGCGAAGTATGGCTAATTATTTTAGGTTTGTTGTGAGCATCGACATAAATAGCCTTGGTGCCTGCATCAACAGTGACATGTTCCTCGCGATTAGAGGAGATCACTGTTGTAAGCAGCGTCATTGCATGTTGAAAGCTAGTGAAGGTCTGCTGATTTTCTTTTGAGCCTATGGCCGCGTATTCAACATCCATCACGGTATAAGAACCCGGTTGAATTTCAGTGATTTCACTTGCTGCAACATCAATGTCATAGGTTCCTGTTCCGGTACCGCTGAGGATTTCACATGGCAAACCGGCTTCGCGGAAGTTTCTGACTACCCCACTGGCCTGCTGCATGACTGCCAGGGAGCGCGCCTTTCGCTCTTCATAAGAGGAAATATGCTGCAAGTTGCCTGCATAGCATTGCAGGCCAAGAAGGCTTAGCCAGTCTGAATTAACGACTTTTTTAGCTAGTTGTAGGGCTGGTTCAGGTTTTAAGCCTGTCCTGCCGATTCCAGGATCAAGATCAACCAGGACATTGAGCCTTTGTTGAATTGAAGCAGCTGCTTGGTTTAGCTCCCTCAGATTTTCTTCATTATCCAAGACGATAATGGTATCAGGAGCTTTCTGTAAGCAACGAAGTAAACGCGCAATTTTATAGGAAGTGACAATGGGCGAGGTGATTAAGACGCCTCTGACGCCTTCATTGATAAGCCCTTCTGCCTCAGAAACCTTGGCGACGCTAATTCCAATCGCGCCATATTCCAATTGCAGCTTTGCCAACTTGCTACACTTATGTGTTTTACAATGAGGCCTAAGGTTAACCTGGCTGTGGCTAGCATGTTGTCGCATCAACTCGAGATTTGAGTGAAGCTTTTCCTGATCGATGACTAGGCAGGGGGTATCCAATTCTTCTTTTCTAAGACCGATAAATTGCTTTGACATAGTAGATAGAGGGCATTTTAGGATGCCTAGACGATAACATAACTGACGTTAACATAAAATTCTGAAATCCTGTGACAAAAAAGCAACCGTAGCCTTGATGCAGCGCAGCGCTGAGTGATCCTGACATTTTTTTTACTCAAAGTATCATTTAGATACCTATATGAACATTAATCAGTTACTTTGACTTATATGAGTGTCGTTCCCGCGCAGGCGGGAAACCATCGTGCAAACAAAGTGAGGAACCACTTTGAGAAATGGTTTCCCGCCTGCGCGGGAATGACACACAAAAGAACAGAAAGAACTTATATGGCACATGCTTTCTGTTTAAAAAAATGCCAGGATTCCTCAGAGCGCAGCGTAATCAAGGTTTTCCGATTCCTCAAAATCTAATAACAACTGTCTTGGAGAAAATGCTTAAACCAAGACAGTTGCTATTACCTCGAGCTCCGGCTCTTCACTCCTATTTCTCAGGATAAATCAAAGTATTTTTGTGATTACCATACCAAATCTGCTCTTCACTAAGCTCAGTTTCGATGAGTTCAATGGGGGCACCGCATTCAGCAATCATCGCAACCTTAAATCCTGGAATCGGCTCATAGGGCTCCAGAATCACTTCTTTACCAGCAATAGCCTCTTCAATACTATCGACTAAGAAAGCGATATGTGTCTTGGTTTGAATCAAAGGATGCAAGGGGCAACCAGGTTCAAAGCGATGGTATTGAATTCGATACTCAGAGTTTTCACCACCACTGGTATACATTTTAAAGGTTGAACTATAACGCTCACCCTCGCGTGGGGTATCTGTAGGAATTCCCATGTGGTGGAATTCATATTTAGTTGTTTTAACAGTCATCATCTACTCCTCTTTGTTGATGATTCATTATATTATTAACAACAAAAAATTGTAAATCGACTAATAATTCATTCATTGTGAACTATTAGTTCATAATTGGGTCGCTAATGTATAACCAACGACAAATCAGTTGTTTCCTAAAAGTAGCGGAGCTGGCCAATTTCTCCCTGGCAGCGAATAGCTTGCATTTGACTCCTACTGCGGTGAGCAAGCAAATCAAGAATTTGGAAGAAGCGATAGGCGAGCAATTATTTCTTCGCACCACCCGCAACGTGCAGCTTACGGAGTTTGGTCAGTTATTTTATGAACGTTGTAAATTAATCGATGAGCAAATTACCGCAGTGAATCAATTTATCGAATCTAATAGAGAACAGCCTCAGGGCGAGTTGAAGGTTTTGGTATCCACGATTACTTCCAAGGATTGGGTTTTAAAGCATTTGCATGACTTTGTTGCTGCCTATCCAGGACTACAGCTGGAACTTATTTTCTCAGAGCAAGATGATGAGCTAGCCCGTTCTGATATCGACATTATGGTGGGTTTTCCTGTGATTCCTCCAGCCACCGAAGCGCTTAAATACCGGCGAATGTTTGCGATGAATAATATCCTATGTGCCTCTAAGTCCTTCGTTCTGCGCTATGGTAAGCCGAAGACAGCCGAAGAGTTACCAAATTTTAAGATTATCTCCCACAGTTTGCGCAAACCAGCACATTTTATCTCTCTAGCGGACGGCAGTCGCTTGCATTGCGCCAGGCCTATTCTTTATATGAATAGTTTTGATGCCTTAAACCAGGCTTGTCTGGCAGGAATAGGCATGTTTTTAACCGGTGATAGCTTGGTTAAATCTTGGTTAGAAAGCGGTGAACTCCTGCAATTATTGCCGCAATATACCTTTCGTCATCATGAAATTTATATGTTTTATCGTGCTTATGACTATGAATTGCCAAAGATCAGGGCATTTTTGGATTTCTTTAACGAGCGCCTAGCCTAAATGGTATTTTTTATTCAGATTGAATCACCGCGGCTTGATCCTTTGACCTATGTCGTCTGTAACACCGTCAGAATAGTAACAAGCGTTCAATTTTAATGTGCTAAAATTGGTCTATATGGTTACTTTTAGGTGTTATTGCTATGGCTAAAACTATTGAGAAACTTGTTGGCGAAAGAGACAAAAAAAGACAAATACACGAGGCTATAAACAAGATTCTAAAATTAGAGGAGGATGAAATTAGAAATATTGGTGAGTATCATAAAATTTTTACAAAGCTAGAACAGGCCAGATTTATGGCGGGCTCAAGAGGTGGTTCTATTTTAGAACATCTTACAGACGATGATTTACTATATATTATTGGCATATTTAAACAATCGCTTCCCCTAGTTAATAGAAATATAGAACGGATGGAAGGGGAAGTAGCAAGCCTTAGTGAACTAGGAGGGCAGCAGATTGCAATACAAAGTAGGATGTCCAGGAACTCTGAAGAAATTAGCACAAAGGAAGAGCAACTAGGAGCACCAGCCCTTGAAGAGCCAGGATTTTGGGACTTTTATAAAGCAGATAAGGCCCCTGGTATATTCAAAAGCCTTATTTTAGCTATTTTTTCATCACCAGAGTCAATCGAAGCTGCGCGAGAGAAATGTAGTGCTTATCAACAAGATGTGGAAACTCGTAAAGGATTAGAGGTAGGAATCCAATTATTAAGATCAGATAATGAAAAGCAACAAACTCGTTTTAAATCGAATGAAAGCGAAATTAACCAAAAAGCACACATACCAAAAGCTCTTGATGACTTAAAAGCACAAAAAGATAGCATGGAAGAAAATGTCACAGTTTTAGAGGAGCAAGCTCGTTCCTTTACATCTACAGAACAACGAGAAGGAATAAAGAAAGTCATAGCGAAGGAACCTCGGGAGGATGAGGATTTGCAATTTAATATGGATATCTAATAGCCCCTATGCAACTATCATGAAAAAGCGCATAATTGCGGGTTTTTGACGAGTTAGAAAAGCGCTATGAAACATACTGTCGAACAATTACTCGCACAGGCTCTCGATTCACTCAAGCAGTCTTCCCAAATCCCTGAGGATCTTGATATAGAAATCAAGGTTGAGCGCGCAAAGGATTCTAACCATGGTGATTTTGCTAGCAATCTAGCTATGTTGCTAGCTAAACCCTGCCGTCAGGCGCCACGCCAACTGGCTGAAACAATCATCCAAAACATACCTGCTCATTCAGCCCTAGAGCGTGTTGAAATTGCCGGACCTGGCTTTATTAATTTTTTCATGCGTAATGAAGCGCTTTCCCAGGTGATCACAGACGTTCTGAAAGGTGGTGAACAGTTTGGCCGTAGTCAATTGGGGCAGGGGCAAAAGGTTATTTTAGAATTTGTTTCTGCGAATCCCACCGGTCCTCTACATGTAGGCCATGGCCGCGGTGCAGCCTTTGGTGCAAGCTTGGCTAATATTCTAAAGGCTGCAGGTTTTGCAGTCAGCTCTGAATATTATGTCAATGATGCTGGCCGGCAAATGAATATTCTTGCTGTAAGCGTATGGTTGCGTTATCTGGAGCTGGCAGGTGAGACCTTGGTTTTCCCAGCAAATGGCTATCGAGGTGACTATGTACCTGCCATTGCTCAGGAAGTTCTAGAGCAGCAAGGCAATGATTTTATCCGACCATGGAACACTATAGTCGAGGGCTTACCAGCTGACGAACCTCAGGGCGGCGATAAAGAGCTCTATATTGATGCCGTCATTGAACGAGCCAGAACACTTCTAGGTGAGCAGGGTTTTAAATTATTTCATAAGCATGCCTTGGACTCTGTACTGGCCGATATCAAAGACGATTTAGCCGAGTTTGGCGTACATTATGAATGCTGGTTTTCAGAGCAATCTTTGCTTGATGATGGTTCAATCAGCAAGGGTATCCAGGCTTTGAAAGATGCTGGCCATACCTATGAGAAGGAAGGCGCACTGTGGTTCCGCGCTACTGATTTCGCTGATGAGAAGGATCGGGTTTTAGTGCGTGCAAATGGTCAAACAACTTATTTCGCTTCCGATGTTGCTTATCACTGGAATAAGTATGATCGGGGTTTTGCTCGGGTAATCGATATCTTTGGAGCAGACCATCATGGCTATGTTACTCGTGTCCGCGCCGCAGTTAACGCCTTAGGACATGATGAAAAAGCCTTAGATGTTTTGTTGGTGCAATTTGCAATACTTTACCGAGGCGGCGAGCGGGTACAAATGTCCACCAGAAGTGGTTCCTTTGTTACTCTGCGAGAGCTAAGGGAAGAGGTTGGCAATGATGCCGCGCGTTTCTTTTATGTGATGCGTAAACCTGAACAACATATGGATTTTGATTTGGATTTAGCGAAATCTGAATCGAATGATAATCCTGTTTACTATATTCAATATGCCCATGCCCGCATAAGCTCTGTCCTAAGACAGTTGCAAGAGCGCGGCCTGAGTTGGGATGAGGAGAACGGTTTAAGCCATATTGATCTCTTGGTTGAGCCGCAGGAAATTGCCTTGATTTCTCTCCTTAGCCGCTATCCAGAGGTTATTGATGCCTCTGCTAAAAGCTGTGAACCACACCAACTTGCTTATTATTTAAGGGAGTTGGCGACTGGCTTGCACAGTTATTACAATGCAGTACAATTGCTTTGTGAACAAGAGACCCTCAGATCAGCCCGTTTATGTTTATTAAAGGCAGTACGGCAGGTTTTGAGAAATGGCCTACAACTAATTGGTGTATCAACTCCTGAGAGCATGTGATGGCAAAGGACTACGGCAAAAGAAAGCCGACAAGACAAAAATCTAGCATGCCAAAGCAATTGTTTTGGCTTTTAGCTTCATTTCTAAGCGGGTATTTAGCAGCGACAGTCTTTGATTTTACCAGTCTGAGTAGCTGGGTTAATGCTAATATTCTGGCAAAACACAAAGGTACTAAGCCTGAGGCTCAGGTCGCAGTTAAAGAACCAGAGCTCCCCAAGCCAAAATTTGAGTTTTATACCTTATTAGCGAAAGATCGCAGTGCACCAGCGCAACCTAAGCCAGCTCCTGTAGCACAACAGGTAAAACCACAGGCTCCTCAACAACCAGTAGCTCCAGCACAACAAGCAACAGTTCCGGCAACTACCCCAGCGCAGCAAGCAGCAAATGCAGTGGTTGTTACTGAAAGTAAGCCAGTTGCCGTTGCGAATACCAGCAGAGAATCCTATCTCATCCAAATTGCGGCGTTTAAAGCCAGGTCTGATGCGGAACACCTCAAAGCGGCACTGACCTTAAAAGGCTTTGATGTCAGTGTAGTTGCAACTGTTCAGCAACAGGTTAGTTGGTATAGAGTAATCGTTGGTCCCTTTGGCTCGCGCCCTGCAGCTGAAAAAGCGCAGCTAAATTTGGCGCAGAATGAGCGCATAAAAGGAATGATTCGTAAAATAGACGTTTAAAAAATTGATTCCCCTCGTTCAACACAGGATCCCGGAGATTAGTACCCCGCCACGCTTAGAATGACGGGGCGGGCTTGACCTATTTCATTAACAGTTAGTTGCTACGCCCCCATTGACAGAACATTGCGAGGCAGGGGTGCTACTATTCGTTAGGCTTGCTCCAAGGGTCGCTAAAGCAGGAGTGCCAACCACAAACACCTTAGTTGCACCTAGGCCTTGGAAAATAATATTTCCAGTTGCTGCACTGAGACCGACTGCCTGTCCGCTCCCCGTATTCTCAACTCGGATAATCGAATTGTTCAGGCTAAGAGTGTTGCCGCCTGAATAGTCTTCAATACCTGCTATACGACCGCTTCCAGTGCTTTTTACAAGGATTGTTGAATTAATTGCTGTACTGTTTGTGCCATTTAAACCCTGGGCTACGCCCGAACCAGTCGAAGAGGCTGTGAGGGTATTAGTGTTTGAGATAATAAATGTACCTGCACTGAGCGCGTATACATCATTATTTTTTCCAGCAATGTTAATCACGGAATTGCTAGCAAAAATAGCGTCTTCAGTTTGAATTCCAGCACTAAAGTTGGCACTGGAACTATTAGAGTTAAGGTTAATGATAGAACCATTTACGATGGCATCTTTGCTAGTTATAACGCCATATGAGAAATTATGGCTGTTAACATTAATTATCGAATTACTAACAATGCTATCTGTAAGTGAGCGAATCCCAGAGGTCTCAAGAGGCCTTGTATTACCGGTATCAGTAGCATTAACAACCGAATTGCTCATAGCGATATTTTCCAAGCCAAATACCCCATGGGCAGCGATATTGGCTGTGGAATTACTGGTATTAATTTCTGAATTATTAATAGTTAAATTACCACTAGCCCCAACAGCTAGTATTCGGTTAACGCTTGTCCCGTTGATAGCAGAGGGAACAATTTGATTATTATTGCTAACTTGAAAATCACTTATTGCGCCACTGCCCTTCCACCATAGAGCGCCAATAATCTCAGGCCTGAATGGTCCAATTGCAGTCTGGCTGAAGTCAATGGTTCTGCCATACAGGCTTTGGCCATCATGTAAACTTACAAGGCCATTAGTTCCAGTTGTTGGGAGTTGATACTGCCCTGTGGCAAACCACAAAGAAGCAGAAGGCGTTAGAGCATTAATTCCGTCTGCAACGGTCTGATCCAAATCAAGACAGGGATGCTCCGCTGTACAACTATTTAAATTTACTGGCCCTTGAGCAGTTCCTTGTCGGCTGAAATACCATACATTGGAAGCGAGTATTTGTGTAGGACCACTAACAACAAAGCTGTCACGTACTGGTGTTGCCATTCCATAAGATTGACGGGCAAGATGGCGAATAATAGGTTCTTCCATTCGATTGCTTAAATTACTGACATCTGTATGGTTTGGTCCGCCAAAACTATAACGAATACCGATTGAGAATTTGTTTTTATTTTGATTGTCATAGTTATTTTGCAGAATTAATGAGGCGTTATTATTGACATAAAACTCAATGTTGACCTCGCCGCCATTAATACTTTTTGTAGACTTATAATCAAAATGATAGAAACCTGCTCTTAGCCATGCACCTTTAAACAGAGAAAAATACCGACCTCCTTCAGCCTCAAGTCCAGTACCAAATTCATTGACTAAATTTATCGGTGTGTCGATAAATAAATGTCCTTTCCCCCCAAATAAGCGATTTGTCTGTTGAGGGCCGTTTGCTGGGGGGAAAACACTGGCCATTGAATGGCTGAAAGCTTGTTGACGACGACCGACAGGGAGATAACCTTGTATGCGGGCCTCATAGTGTCGGGACAAGAGTTCTATTCCTGGATTCGCAAGCCAGGTATGAGTATGTTTGGTTGTTCTTTGATAGTCACCAAAAAGAAAGGCACCTAGAATGAGCGGATGAGTATTTATTGTTGCTAATTTGCGTAATCCCGAACCAAGACTAAAGGCGTAATTATCACTCTGACCAGCCATAAAACTACCATCAGCGAACCATAAGTGATTTGCATCAGCTACAAGAGGAATCATAGAGTCTACAAATCCTCCAAGTTGGTTGTTTCCGCTAAGTCCTTGTCCAGTAAAACGTGCCGTCCACGGGGAGGGGATAGCTTCATTCAGTGCCTGAGCAGTTGCTGCATTGAAAGTTAAAAGCCCCAAGGCGGCAACAAAAAGTTTTACTTTGCAAGCGGTTTTACTCATAAAATGTCCTTATATTTATTATGAAACCAATGAGATTTGCTCATATAAAACTAACTTTAAGATTGATCAACTTATCACATAACACTATGAATTTAAAAGTTTTATATGAGTGGGGAAACAATTAAGGACGCTACCTCAAAGCCGTTCGGGCTAAGGAAGCCTTTAGGCCGTCTCGAAGCCTTGTTCAGTGTGACGCTTCGAGACGCGGGTTTGCGCACAGACTTCAGCGCGAACGGTCACTTAACGGCAGTGGTCTTTAGGGTGAGGGGATAAAAGGCATTTTTTTAAAACAATAATATAGGCTGATGTCAACGGATTTTGGCAAATAATTGTAGTGGTTCATTGTTTGTTCCAGGGGGGGAGGTATCTGTATGCTGACAAAATAATCTGGAAAACAGATTAAAGCTATGGTGCTCTTCCTCTGAAGCTATCGTAGCATCGGGTTGGGTAATCGCTATTTGCTCCGGCATTGCTTGCTCTATCTCTGCATTTTGATCTGATTTGGGGAAGTAATTGGTCAATAGATGAGAGGTTAACAGTAGGGCGAAGGCACTAAACAAGACAGTTGCTGCAACTGTACAGGCACTGCTGAGCGCTGTAACGAGACCGGCGGTGAACACAATAGCAGGCAGAGCTAAGCCTCCCGTTGATATTGTTGCAATCAACGTCGCGCCAATGAGTAAGCTGCTTGCAAGGACTAATAAGCTGATGGATAAATTGGAGGCTAAGAGTTTCTTTGGCCAGGATGTTGTTTTATCCAGCGCATCATCGGTTGCCAGTTGTACGCGATAGGAATTAAATAAAACGAACATCGTGGTCGTTAGCATAATCACTAAGGGAATTATGGGTGAAACTGCAATACCAGCGATGGAAAAACTAATAATGAAGGCCAGGAACGCCACTGTGCTATATCCCATAATCAATTGATTTTGCAGGACATTAGTTTGCAGCATGCGATTCAGCTTATTGTGCTCGAATAAATAATTCAGAGAGCCGTCTAAAGAGATATCGGTGAAATAGGCAGCCTTATCTTCACCAGTTATGGCACAACTGATCCCTCCCAATTCACTGACTATTCTGCAACAGGGGGCATCATTTAATCCATCACCCACAAACCAGACGCCTTTAGGATCGACCCCTGAGGAGGTCATAAGCGATTTTAAGAATTCTTCTTTATTTTGCGGTGTTTGCTCAGCATGGATGTTTTCTTGGTCGAAGATAGATTCTTTATCTATATCCAAACCTGCGAGTTTTGAAAGATGTCTATTAAAGCCTTTTGCCGCGGCTTTGCTATCCCCGGTAAGCATAATAATTTTTTTACCTTCTTTTTTCAGACGTAAAAGCGCTTCCAAAATATCTTTTCTAGGCTCGTGCTGGATATAAATGACACCTTGATAGACTCCATCCTCCGCGACATAAACAGGCGAAAAACCCTGGGCAATTTTAGCAGTATCTGCTTCAGGAACCACTATATCTGCTTCCTGGAGGAAGGCAGCATTGCCTAGTTGAATTCGATTCCCTTGCACAGTTGCTACTAAACCGCGGTTTTGTGAATCGATAATGCAATTTTTTACGTCGTTGAGAGGAATGCTGGGTGAGGCATTGGACTCATAATAATTTATGATTGCTTTGGCTAAGGGATGTTCTCCTCCATGTGCTTTCTCCAGTAAATAGATCCTGTGCCAAATTGGTGAAGAGAAAGGAATATTTGTGGATTCTATTGAAGAATTGCCATTAGTCAGTGTACCTGTTTTGTCGAAGACCACGGTGTTTATCTTGTCAGTTCGCCCAGTGATATTGTCATCACGTAACTGAATCCCTTGCTTTGTGCGCTGGTAAATACCGATTAAATTAGGTAATTGGTGGGCTATGGCAATAGTACAAGGACAAACCGAAAATAGGATGCCCATTAGATTTTGCATGACCAGGGGTATAGTAAGAATTCCTAAGGCAGCCGGCGCCACAATGGCTGCAACCAGTCCCAGAATAATCAAGCCAGTATAAAGATAAGTGAATAGAGGGGAGGTTTCTTGTACGGTACTAGTACGAGCACGATTTGATCTAAATAAAAGCTTATTTACGGTTGAGGTGTAGGCTCCGTTTTCCGCATAGACTCTTACGGATTGACCAAGATTGAGTGCCCCTGCAGGAATTCTCTGCCAGCGTAATTTGCTTTGCTGTGGTTCTCCGGTCAGAAGTGAGGCATCAACCACTGTATTGCCATCAAGCAAGATGCAATCGACGGGAAAGCACTCTCCGCGTTTAACCTCTATGATCATGCCCCCTCTGAGAAGTCCCTTCTTCTCACTTACAGGATTGTTTGATTCTAGCAAGTGCTCCATAAAGGAGAGCTTATCCAAGTCAATATGCTCAGCTACGCTTTTAAGCTCTTTATCGACAGGTTGAAACTGTTCTAACAGGATGCTTTGTTGTTCATCGCTTAGCTCATAACGAAGGTATTCTTCAGACATTTGTGGGAATATTGCTCTTATCCCCTGAAGTTGCATTTTTTTAGCCTTGTTTAAAACCAAGCGCTTAATTTCATCCATACCGTTAATAAAGCCTATCAGCATTACTGGCATGATAAAGCTCATAAAAACCATGGAAAAGCTGCTGGCTAAAGGCATGCTAATCGCATGGAAGATGGTATGTGCTAAGGACAAAAACCAGCCAAGAGAAATAGTCGTGGTCATGTTGGCCAGATCCCTATTCCATAGATTTCGAAAAAAAGCGATCAGATATTCTCTAGCGGTAAATGCTGTGCTTATAAAGGAGATCGAGGCTAAGCCGATAGTTAAGGGGATTGAGGGAGGAAAGAGCAGCGATAGGGCAATAATAGCGCTTATAGCTAGCAAATTAATTGCAATGTTTATCCAATTGGTTTTATTGGATTTTTCTCCTTCTCCATCGGTTTGCTCATCAACGATGTCAAAAAAGATGTTTTCTTTGAGTTGTGCTGAAATAGTATTATGAAAATTTTCTGGTGGTACAAAACTCTCCTCAGCAGTCTCAATCCTTAGAAAAAAGCGATGAATACCCAAGCCACTGGGCTCTGAATCAATAGTGAGCTTTGCATCCTTAGGAAGAAGCTCCGCTTTTATGCAATCTTCTATACAGCTATTTAGCGTACTCTGAATTCCCATCCCACAACCTGTTAGACACATCACACCTGAGATAAGGACAGAATCTTGGAATATGGTTTTTTTTGGCATGGTAAGGTGTTTGGACAAAAAACATGGTGGGTAATTTTAAGGTGATTGGATTTAAATTACTACATTAAGGTTGATATATTTGAAATTAGTTTAGCGCGTTACATTAACTTGAATGTTCGCTGCGTTCTTAATCGCATGGGGCTTGCTAACTGAGATGCTAACTTGTTGAATTTTAAACTCTGTCTTAATTAAATTAGCAATCTTATCAGCAACCGTCTCAATTAATTGAAAAGAATTCGTTTCGATATAAGCAGTGACTAACTGACAAAGCCTGTCATAATCAATTGTTTTGCTGAGCTCATCTTCACAAGCGCTAAAGTCGGCTGGGATTGTTATATCAATCAGAAGACGCTGCAAGATTTGTTGTTCCCAGGCATGAACACCAATGTGAGTTTCTACAGCTAAGCCTTTAATATGTAAAGAATCCAAGTTAGTCACACGCTAAAAATAATTTGCGGCTAGCATAGCAACCATCATCTGACTTTTCCATAATTTGTGGTAAGAAGACCTCCTTGTCTCAATACCAAGTCATCCAGAGCGTAGCGAAGGATCTCCCGAATGTGGCAGAGTGCGAATATCGGAGATGTCTCTCTACGTCCCAAAGAGTACGTCATGTCGAGCGTAGAGAGACATCTCCTGAATGTGGCACAGTGTGAATCTCGGAGATCCCTCACTACGTTCGGGATGACGGAGGGCTTTGCCCCTAAGGGGCTGGAGCGCTCTGGATGACGTTAACTTAATTGCAGTGAATCAAGGGACAACTAATCTTCCTCTCCTGAAGAAAAAAAATCTGACTAGTGCTAGAATCGCAACTTTGTTTGACTTATCTAGGATCCCTAATGTCTGAGATTGCGGAGTCTTTATTTATTCGAGCGCTTCAACGCAAACCCCTACCACGAACGCCGGTCTGGTTTATGCGCCAAGCTGGTCGTTATCTACCAGAATATCGCCAAGTGCGTGCTCAAGCAGGTGATTTTCTAAGTCTCTGTAAAAACCCAGAGTTAGCTTGTGAAGTGGCTTTACAGCCTTTAAGACGCTATCCACTTGATGCGGCAATCTTATTTTCTGATATCTTGACTATCCCTGATGCGATGGGTTTAGGTCTTTATTTTGCAGAAGGGGAAGGACCTTGTTTTCGTAGACCGCTACGCGATAGCCAGGCCATTGAAGCCTTAACTATCCCAAATCCTAGGGAAGAACTTGCCTATGTTATGGATGCCTTAAGTCTGATTCGGCGGGAAATGCCCCAAGATTTGCCCCTGATTGGTTTTTCTGGCAGTCCGTGGACACTGGCCTGTTACATGGTCGAGGGTAGTTCAAGCCGCGATTTTAAACAGATTCTCCGTATGCTTTATACCCAGCCTGAGCTAACACATTTACTCTTAGCCAAGCTTGCTCAGGCAGTGAGCGCCTATCTTGATGAGCAGGTCAAATCAGGGGCAAACGCTCTAATGATTTTCGATACTTGGGGAGGAATTCTAACCACCCAGAACTATCAGGATTTTTCACTTAATTACATGACTAAAATTGTGCAAGAGTTAAAGGTTAAGCACCCGCAAATCCCCATTATTCTTTTTACCAAGGGGGGAGGGCAATGGTTAACACGCATAGCCGACAGCGGTTGCGATGCCTTAGGTTTGGATTGGACTTGTGAACTAAGTAGAGCGCGGGCTTTAGTTGGCGATAGGGTAGCGCTGCAAGGTAACCTTGATCCTGCTGTATTGCTTAGCAATACTGAAAGTATACGCTATCAGGTAAAGCGAGTGCTTGCTTCCTTTGGCCAGGGTAGTGGCCATGTTTTCAATCTAGGTCATGGGATTACCCCCGATGTTCCCCCTGAACATGTTAAGGCGATGATTGAGGCCGTGCATGAATATAGCCCTGGCTATCATGGTGGTTGATTATGATAATCAAGAGTGATTTTAAGCCAGCCTGGTGGTTGGCTAATTCGCATACGCAGACGCTTTATTCAACCCTAATGCGCCGCATCCAGTCACCGGTGGATTTCATGGAGCGTCTTGAATTAGCCGATGGCGACTTTATTGATTTGGCTTGGGCTATCAATGGTTTGGCAAAGGATACGCCGCTTATCGTTTTTTTACATGGCTTGGGTGGCTCAATGGACTCAACCTATGCCGCTGGCCTGATGCATGAGTTTAATCGCTGTGGCTGGCGAGCAGTGCTTATGCATTTTAGAGGCGCTTCCAAAGAACCTAATCGTTTAGCACGCGCCTATCATTCCGGTGATACCGCTGATGTTAATTATCTGCTCCATCTTTTGGCTGAGCGTGAACCAGAAACTAAGAAAGCAGTTGTTGGTGTTTCTTTGGGAGGCAATGTTTTATTGAAATGGCTGGGGGAAACCGGCGAGCAATCGATAATTCAAGCCGCTGTTGCGGTCTCTGTGCCCTTTCAGCTCCGTATGGTCGCGGATCGTATAAGCACAGGATTTTCGCGAATTTACCAGGAATATTTATTGCGACGTTTACGACGAGTGTTTGAACGTAAACAGACCTATTTCACTCAGGATAATATGCCAAGGGAACTACAGGATATGCATAAATGGCAATGTTTCTGGACCTTTGATGAAAATGTCACTGCACCGCTACATGGCTTTAAGCATGTTCATGATTATTATAGAAAATCCAGTTCAAGGGCTTACCTTGCTAAAATTAAAACCCCAACCCTAGTGATCCATGCCTTGGATGATCCTTTTATGACCCCTAAGGTAGTGCCCCAGGCAGAAGAGCTCGCTCCGGATGTTATTCTCGAATTAAGTGAGAAGGGAGGACATGTTGGTTTTATTGCGGGCAGGTTACCAGGCAAACCGGTTTATTGGTTGGAACAGCGGATTCCAGCTTATTTGAGGGGTGTTTTTGAGAGGGATGATCCCCTCACCTCCCTTGGGCACAGCCATTAACTTAAGGCAGTGCCTTGGGGGGAGAGGAGATTCAATTATAAAGTATTAAACTGCTTACTCAACTGAATGGCCATTTCCAAGGATTGCTCATAATTCAGGCGCGGATCAACCAAACTGCGATAAGCACGCTTTAAATCTTCCTCATTTAAGCCACGTGCGCCACCAATACATTCAGTAACATTGTCGCCGGTAAGCTCAAAATGTACCCCGCCCAGATAGCTATTTGCTTCGCGATGAATTTTAACCGCCTGCTGTAATTCAAAGAGGATATTATCGAAATGCCTTGTCTTAATTCCATCAGCGGTAGTTTCGGTATTGCCATGCATGGGGTCACAAGACCAGGTAACAGGGCATTTAGTTTCTTGCACAGCCTTAATGAGAGAGGGTAGCAACTTATCAATTTGTTTGGCGCCCATTCGAGTAATCAGCAGTATTCGTCCTTCCTCATGCTTAGGATTCATCAACTCAATAATTTCCTGCAACCATTCTTTGGTTGCACTTGGCCCAACTTTAATACCAATTGGATTTTGAACGCCGCGCAAAAACTCTAAATGCGCGCTACCTATTTTCGCTGTCCGCATTCCAATCCAGGGCAAATGAGTAGAGAGATCATACCAATTGCCATCGTGGAGGTTGCGAGTCAATGCTTGTTCGTAATGTAGATGGAGTGCTTCATGAGAGGTATAAAAATCAACCTTGTTCAGGTTTGAAGAACGAAAACCATCAATTGCTTCCATAAATTCCAGCGACTCAGAGAGCGAACGCACAATGGCATGGTATTCATCAGCCTGAGGTGAATGCTCCACAAAGCGCAGATCCCAGAGTTGCGGATGATTCAAATCGGCAAAGCCCCCATCTAGCAAAGCGCGAATAAAATTCAGAGTCATTGCGGCACAGCTATAGCCTTGCAGCATTAATTTAGGGTTGGGTGTACGCGATGCAGCGTCAAATTGTTGGGAGTTGACCAAGTCACCACGGTAACTGGGTAGAGTAACACCATCAATCGTTTCCTGATCAGAAGAGCGTGGTTTAGCATACTGACCAGCTATACGGCCAATACGGATGATCGGTTTGCGCAAGCCATGAATCAATATAAGACTCATCTGCAGAAGAATCTTCAATTTGTTACTAATGATATCTGAACGGCATTCATCGAAGGATTCAGCGCAATCACCACCTTGCAAGATAAAGGCTTCGCCCCGGCCTGCTTTGGCAATCGCCTTCTTCAGATTTTTGACCTCACCACTGGTGACAAGGGGAGGGAGCTGGCTTAATTGTTCAACTACCCGATCGAGCTGATTTTCATCAGGGTAATTAGCAGATTGCTCATAAGAAAAATTTTGCCATGATTGTGCTGACCACTCTCGCATAATGAAAAAAAACCTCTTGTTTATCTATACTACTGAGTATGCGATGAATGAACAGTTGGTGCAAGTTATTAAGTAGGATAAGAATCGCTTAAAATATTCTGCAACTGGGGGCTTGAATTTTTAGTTCGAATCCCCACCTAGTTTCACCAATGTATTCAGGAGGCTTCTATGAGTAAAGATCAAGGTAAAGACTGGCAGAAATTTAAAGATGAAAAAGAGGAAGCTGAATTTATGGATGAAATGGAACAGGATGATGAAGGTGGCGAAGGGGGCTCTGAGGCTGCCCTAGAGCATCCGACTTATGCCATCCTTGAAGAAAAACTCACTCTGGCAGAGCAAAAAGCCCATGAAAATTGGGAAAAAGCCGTGCGTGCAATGGCTGAGTTAGATAATGTTCGCCGACGTGCAGAACGAGATGTTGCTAATGCACACCGTTATGGCCAAGAAAAACTGATTCATTCCTTTTTACCTGTGGTTGATAGTCTTGAGCAAGCGATCCAGCTGACTGAGAACAAGGTAGACGATAGCATGCGTGAAGGCTTGCTATTAACCATGAAATTGTTCCTTGATGCATTGCAGAAAATGGACGTTGAACAAATCGACCCTCAGGGCGCTGTTTTTAATCCTCAAGAGCATGAGGCAATGTCTATGCAGGAAGTACCTGGTGCGGAACCCAATACCGTTCTAACGGTCTTCCAAAAAGGCTACAAATTGAATGACAGAATCATTCGTCCGGCGCGGGTTATTGTGTCAAAACCAAAACCAATAGATGAAAAAGCTTGAAATTAGTAGATCTCACCCCATATTGAGAACTATTGCGTAACCAATTAAATAGATCGGAGCAAGAACAAATGGCAAAAATTATCGGAATTGACCTGGGTACAACAAATTCCTGTGTGGCTGTAATGGAAGGCGACAAACCACGTGTAATCGAAAATAGCGAAGGACACCGCACTACTCCGTCAATCGTTGCTTATACCAACGATGATGAAGTTCTCGTTGGACAAGCAGCTAAGCGCCAGGCAGTAACGAATCCTGATAATACTCTCTATGCTGTCAAACGCCTGATAGGTCGTCGTTTTGATGATGCTGTTGTGCAAAAAGATATTAAAATGGTTCCCTACAAGATTGTTAAAGCAGACAATGGCGATGCTTGGGTTAGTGTCAAAGGCCAAGATAAGGCGCCACCGCAAATTTCTGCAGAAGTTTTACGCAAAATGAAGAAAACCGCTGAAGATTATTTAGGCGAAGCAGTGACTGAAGCGGTTATTACTGTACCTGCTTATTTCAACGATTCCCAACGACAAGCAACTAAAGATGCTGGACGGATTGCTGGTCTGGAAGTTAAACGGATCATTAACGAACCAACTGCAGCAGCCCTTGCCTATGGTATGGATAAAAAACGCGGCGATTCAGTTATTGCTGTTTATGACCTTGGTGGTGGTACCTTTGATATTTCAATTATCGAAATCGCTGAAGTTGATGGTGAGCATCAATTTGAAGTATTGGCTACTAATGGTGATACCTTCCTCGGTGGTGAAGACTTTGACCTGACTCTAATCGAGTACCTGGCAGCTGAGTTTAAAAAGGATACTGGTATTGATTTGCATAATGATCCTTTAGCATTACAACGTCTGAAAGAAGCGGCTGAGAAAGCGAAGATCGAATTATCTTCTGCACAACAAACCGATGTTAACCTGCCTTACATCACAGCTGATGCCTCAGGACCAAAACACTTAAATATCAAACTAACCCGTGCAAAATTAGAGTCACTGGTTGAAAAGCTAGTTGAGCGTACTATTGATCCTTGTAAAACTGCGCTTAAGGATGCTGGCTTGAATGTTTCACAAATTAACGAAGTCATTCTTGTTGGTGGACAAACAAGAATGCCTATGGTGCAAAAGACAGTACAAGATTTCTTCGGCAAAGAACCAAGAAAAGACGTGAACCCTGACGAAGCGGTTGCTGTAGGTGCTGCGATCCAGGCTGCTGTGTTATCAGGCGATGTGAAGGACATCCTGTTACTTGACGTAACACCACTTTCTTTAGGTATCGAAACCTTAGGTGGAGTGATGACCAAGTTGATCGAGAAAAACACGACAATCCCAACCAAAGCAAACCAGGTATTTTCGACTGCTGATGATCGTCAGACTGCAGTAACTGTACACGTGTTACAAGGTGAGCGTGAGCAAGCGTCTGCGAATAAATCTTTGGGACGTTTCGATCTGACTGATATTCCAGCTGCACCTCGTGGGGTGCCACAAATTGAAGTGACCTTTGATATTGACGCGAATGGTATCTTGAATGTTTCTGCAAAAGACAAGGCAACAGGTAAGGCGCAATCTATCGTGATCAAGGCATCCAGTGGTTTAAGCGATGCTGAAGTTGACGCTATGGTTAAAGATGCGCAAGCCCATGCTGACGAAGATAAGAAATTCAAAGAAATGGCAGATATCCGCAATCAGGCCGATAGCCTAATCCACAACAGCGAAAAATCATTAAAAGATTTAGAAAATGAAATGGGCGCTGATGAAAAACAAGGTATTGAAAAAGCTATCGCTGAGTTGAAAGAAGTAGCAAAAGGCAATGATAAAGCGCTTATTGAAGAAAAACTAAACACTTTGTCTGATCTTTCTGGTAAAATGGCTGAACGTGTTTACGCGAAGAAAGCGGCTGAAGGCCAGCCAGCACCAGAAGGTGCAGCTCAGGAGCCACAAGCACATGAATCAGCTAAGGCTGAGGAAGGTGTCGTTGATGCTGAGTTTGAAGAAGTTAAGGACGAAGATAAGAAGTAATTAAGATAGGTCGGCTCCCTCTCGCCGCTGCGCTCCCAAAGACGTACGTCATGTCGAACGTAGAGAGGCATCTCCTAAGTGTAGCACTGTGCTAATCCCGGAGAGCCCTCACTATGTTCGGGATGACGAGGCCTTTATTGATGTTTGTCCTTAAGGGGCAGGGGTGCTCAGGATGACGGTCTCCAAGGGGCATGGGAATTATTTTTTTAGGCTACTAGCCTCTAACTAACAATTGGTGTTTGAGTTATGGAACAGAAGGATTATTACGAGATTTTAGGTATTAGTCGCAGTGCTGATGACGCCGAAATCAAAAAAGCTTATCGAAAGCTAGCGATGAAATATCATCCCGATCGTAACTCAAACGACAAAGAAGCCGAAGAAAAGTTTAAAGAAATCCAAAAAGCCTATGGTGTCTTATCTGATCAGCAAAAACGAGCAGCCTACGATCGTTTTGGCCACGCAGGTGTAGATGGCGCTGCTGGTGGTGCTGGCGGTTTTGGTGGTTTCGGTGGCTTTGGTGATGTTTTCGAAGATATCTTTGAAAATATTTTTTCCGGTGGTCGTGGCCAAGGCCGACAATCCCGTGGCCAGCGCGGTGCTGATTTACAATTCAATGTTAGCTTGACCCTTGAAGAAGCGGCTATTGGCAAGCAAATAGAAATCACTGTTCCTCGACATGTAGGCTGCCAAAGCTGTGATGGTTCTGGAGCAAAAAAAGGGTCAACACCTAAATCCTGTGAAACCTGTAATGGTGTGGGGCAGGTTAGAATTCAGCAAGGCTTTTTCTCAATCCAGCAAACCTGTCCAAGTTGTCATGGCGAGGGTAAGGTCATTACCGATCCATGTACAAGCTGCCATGGTCAGGGTCGAGTACGAGAAAGCAAGAAATTAACGGTTAAAATTCCTGCCGGCGTGGATAACGGTGATCGTGTTCGTTTAAGCGGAGAAGGTGAGGCCGGTATTTATGGCGGCGGGCCTGGCGATTTATACGTACAGATTAATGTAAAAGCCCATACAATATTTGAACGTCATGAGAATGATTTGCATTGTGAAGTACCCATTAGCTTTAGCACAGCAGCTCTTGGCGGTTCTATCGAAGTACCAACACTCGAAGGTAGGGTGACTCTTAAAATCCCTAGTGAAACACAAACCGGTAAAACCTTCCGTATGCGTGGTAAAGGCATAAAATCGGTGCGAAGCCATGCAATAGGTGATTTGCTTTGCCGAGTGGTTGTGGAAACACCAGTGAATCTCTCGCGTGAACAAAAAGAATTATTTACTCAGTTGCAAACCTCTTTGGATTCTAGTAAGAGCCATTCGCCTCGTACTAGCTCTTGGTTTGATGGGGTAAAAAAATTCTTTGAAGACATGAAATTTTAACCGGTCTACGGTACAATCGCTTATTTTGTCTCGGACTAAGAGCCTTATATGTATACCAAACCTGCGATATTAGTTCTTGCTGATGGTACGATTGTGCATGGAATCTCGGTAGGTGCCAACGGTGATTGTGTAGGCGAGTTAGTGTTTAACACCGCTATGACTGGTTATCAGGAAATGCTTACTGATCCCTCTTATGCCAAACAAATTATTACTCTGACCACCTCCCATGTTGGCAATACCGGCTGTAATGCCGAGGATATGGAGTCTTCACGTGTATGGGCTGCTGGCCTGGTAATGCGTGATTGCTCTTTGTTGCCTTCCAATTACCGTTCTACGCAATCCTTGCCTGATTGGCTTAAAAAGCATGGCATAGTGGCGATTGCTGGTATCGATACCCGTCAATTAACAGTTCGTCTACGTGAACAGGGTGCTATAGCTGCCTGCATTAGCACGAATGTCAATGAACCTGAATTGGCTTTGGCTAAAGCGCGTTCTTTCGATGGGATGGAAGGAGCTGATTTGGCGTCAGAGGTATCGCGGCAAACAACAGAACGTTGGCATGAGGGGCGGGGAGAATGGGGAACAGCTTCCAAGCCCTCTCAATATCATGTTGTAGCCTATGATTTTGGTGTCAAACATAATATTTTGCGTATCCTGCATGACAAAGGTTGCCATATCACTATTGTACCGGCCAAAACTTCCGCAGCAGATGTTTTAGCCCTTAATCCAGACGGTATATTTTTATCTAATGGACCTGGCGATCCCCAAGCTTGTGATTATGCGATTGCGGCAACAAAGGAGTTTTTAGAAACTGGTCTTCCCATTTTGGGAATTTGTTTAGGCTTCCAAATACTCGGCCTTGCGAGTGGTGCAAAATCATTGAAAATGAAATTTGGCCATCATGGCGCCAATCATCCTGTGGTTGAGGTTAAAGAACCAAAGCGTGTGCTGATAACAAGTCAGAACCATGGATTTGCAATCGATGAAGAAACCTTACCTGATTATCTTGAGGTGACTCACCGTTCTCTCTTTGACCAAAGTTTACAAGGAATTCGGCATAAGCATAAGCCGGTTTTGGGTTTCCAGGGGCATCCTGAGGCAAGTCCCGGACCACACGATATCGAAATAATATTCGATGAATTTATTGCATTAATGGGTGCAAAGGCATCATTGCGACTAAGTTAAGGAATTTTATAACCGTTCGGGCTGAGGAGGCTTTTAGGCCGTCTCGAAGCCTTACACAGGTGACGCTTCGAGACGTGTGCTTGCGCACGCTCTCAACGCGGACGGTTTTGATGGATCATCTAACTTAATGGCAGTGTGCCCAGGCATCCCCTAAGTCATTATATAAAGAGGAACTAAGGTGAGCGATTTTCATGTTTTTACTTCAGAGTCTGTTTCAGAAGGGCATCCCGATAAGATAGCCGATCAAATTTCTGATGCAATTTTAGATGCGATTCTGGCCAAGGATCCCAAAGCCCGCGTTGCCTGTGAAACCTTTGTTAAAACAGGTATGGTGTTGGTTGGTGGTGAAATAACAACCTCTGCCTGGGTCGATGTTGAAGCTATCACTCGTGAGGTGATTAAAGAGATTGGTTACAATAGCTCAGAAATGGGTTTCGATTGGGCCTCTTGCGCAGTACTTTCGGCAATTGGCAAACAGTCACCAGATATTGCTCAGGGCGTCGATAATAAAGACACAAAAATTCTTGGTGCTGGTGATCAGGGACTGATGTTTGGCTATGCCAGCCGTGAGACAGATGTCTATATGCCTGCGCCGATAGCTTACTCGCATCGCCTTATGGCGCAACAGGCAGAGATGCGCAAGAGCAATAAGTTACCTTGGTTGCGTCCTGATGCTAAATGCCAGCTCACCTTTAAGTATGAGCAAGGAAAACCTGTAGCAATTGATACCGTAGTCTTTTCTACTCAGCACGCTCCTGAGATCAGCCACAAAGATCTGGTAGAAGCTGTTCGTGAAGAAATTATTAAACCAATTTTACCTGCTGAATGGCTTTCTGCGACAACTCGCTATTTTATTAATCCAACAGGTCGTTTTGTTATTGGTGGTCCCTTGGGCGACTGCGGTTTAACAGGTCGTAAAATAATTGTGGATACTTATGGTGGTATGGCACGCCATGGTGGTGGTTGTTTCTCAGGGAAAGATCCTTCAAAAGTAGACCGTTCTGCCGCCTATGCAGCCCGCCATGTTGCTAAAAATATCGTTGCAGCAGGCATAGCTGATAAATGCGAAATTCAGGTTTCTTACGCAATCGGTATTGCTGAACCGACCTCTATTTCAATTGATACCTATGGCACCGGGCGCTTAGCTAATAATGTAATTATTGATTTAATTAACACGCATTTCGATTTGACCCCGCAAGGCATTATTGATCATCACGATCTATTAAGACCTATTTACCAGCAAACGGCTGCTTATGGTCACTATGGTCGTCCAGGTTTACCTTGGGAGCGTTTGGATAAGGTTGATGCTTTAGCAAAGGCTTTATAAGCTAATCATTTGAGGAAAAAGAATGAAACACGATTTTAAAGTAGCGGATCTAGCGCTTGCCGATTGGGGCCGCAAAGAAATTGCAATTGCTGAAACTGAGATGCCAGGCCTCATGGCTTTGCGCAAAGAGTTTGCAGCACAACAGCCTCTAAAGGGCGCTCGAATTGCTGGCTGTTTGCATATGACTATTCAAACTGCTGTTTTAATTGAGACTCTCTTAGCTCTGGGTGCTGAAGTAAGATGGTCATCCTGTAATATCTTTTCTACCCAGGATCATGCGGCAGCAGCAATTGCTGCAGCTGGGATACCTGTTTTTGCCTGGAAGGGTGAGACTGAGGAAGAATACTGGTGGTGCGTCGAGCAAACCCTGAAAGGACCAGAAGGCTGGGTTCCTAATTTGCTGCTTGATGATGGCGGTGACGTCACTCAGATCGTCCATGAAAAATATCCAGAAATTCTTGTGGATATCAAGGGGGTGTCTGAGGAAACAACGACAGGTGTTAGCAGACTTTATGAAATGGCTAAAAATGGTCAATTAAAGACACCTGCTATCAATGTTAATGATGCAGTGACCAAGTCTAAATTTGATAATTTATATGGTTGCCGAGAATCCTTGCTTGATGGCTTAAAACGAGCAACTGATGTGATGGTAGCTGGTAAGGTCGCGCTGATCCTTGGTTATGGCGATGTAGGTAAGGGCTGCGCACAAGCTTTGCGTGGTCAAGGGGCAACGGTCTGGATTAGTGAAATCGATCCAATCTGTGCTTTACAGGCGGCGATGGAAGGCTATCGCGTGGTAACTCTTGATGATGTGGCCGAGCAGGTTGATATAGTTGTTTCGGCAACTGGAAACTACCATGTTGTTCGCCACGAGCATATGTTACGCATGCGTAATCAGGCTATCTTATGCAACATTGGCCATTTTGATTCAGAAATCGATATTCAAAGTTTAAGACAATACACCTGGGATAATATTAAGCCACAGGTCGATCATGTTATCTTCCCTGATGGCAAGCGAATTATCATTCTTGCAGAGGGTCGTTTGGTTAACTTAGGTTGTGCAACTGGACATCCTAGCTTTGTGATGTCGGCCTCATTTACTAATCAGGTTTTGGCTCAGATTGAATTGTTCCAAAATGCGCATCATTATGAAAACCAGGTCTATGTATTACCCAAGCACCTTGATGAGAAGGTTGCTCGTTTGCATCTGGACAGAATTGGTGCGAAATTAACACAATTAACTGAAGAACAAGCCAACTATATTGGCGTTCCAGTGAATGGGCCCTATAAGCCTGAGCACTATAGATATTAAGTGTTGCATGGCTAAATAATTATTGGTCGCGCCCTACGCTTGCTGTTGTCATTGCGAGGAACGAAGTGACGAAGCAATCCAGGGTTCGAAGCTCAGAACTCTAGATTGCTTCACTACGTTCGCAATGACAGCAAACGGTGTAATCGGTCAGCCCCCGCTCCAGTATCGAATTCCCGCGGCTTGACCGCGGGATCTGCTGGTTAGAAGCTCTTCACTATGAGCCTATAGATCCCGCGGTCAAGCCGCGGGAATTCGGGAAGAGGGCTGACCTATTACCAAAAGGTTGCTTATTTGCACGACAATACCTCTTTGTGGTGAAGCATCAGTTTGTAAGTAAGGAGTAATCATGCGTTACCAAGCTGGCATCACCGGACTAATGCTTTTATCCCTGACTCATAGTGGATTTGCCCTTGATGAGACAGGGATCCGAGTCATTATCAAATACAAGCAAGCTACAAGTCCTAGCTCTTTGAAAAAACAGCTCAAACAGACAACTAATCTTTCCCCGACAACTCTGAAACCCATAGCCGGTGGCGCCTATGTCTTAACCTTCGATAGCCAAGCCAGGCCGAAAGGAATTAAAAATTCTGATAGTACTGAAGCTGTATTAGCGACGTTGCGCCAGAACCCCAATGTTGTCTATGCAGTTAAAGATCGAATAGGGCATTTTATAGCCCCACCACAATTGCAACTAACAGAAAGCAGCATTTTAGTTTCGCATGAAGCACAATGGGACGAATTTGCAGCACCTGGCGGGATAATGCTTGAATCCGTTGCTGGTTTTCGCGATGGCGCTTGGTCTTACACTAGTGGCCAAGCGCCCCAGCCTATTGTTGTAGCGGTCCTTGATACGGGGATAGCTGCACATCCTAGCTTGATTAATAATCTGATTAAAGATGAACAGGGTAATTTTCTAGGCTGGAATTTTGCGGCTAATAATGCGGATACTTTCGATGAAACTGGTACCTTCCATGGCACTCATGTGGCAGGAACAATTGCCGCCTATGGAAACGTGATGCTTGGGGTAGGAGAGCATTTAAAGATTTTGCCCGTTAAAATCCCTGATAGCAGCGGTATGTTCTATGAAAGTCAGGTGATTAATGCAATTTACTGGTCGGTTGGTGGCGATATACCAGGGGTGCCAAAGAATCCCTATCCAGCCAAAGTGTTAAACATGAGTTTTGGTGTTGATGAGCGGCCTGGGAAGGAGGTGGAGCATTGCGATCTTGCCTTACAAGAGGCATTAGATTTTGTTCGTTCTAAGGGAGCGGTGATTACAGTAGCTGCAGGTAACGAAAACAAATTAGAAAATTATTCTGCTCCTGCTGTTTGCCAGTATGCTCTTAAAATTGCTGCAACCGGCCCTACGGGTTTTCGAGCTTATTACTCCAATTACGGCCCCAGTATCAGTTTTGCAGCACCAGGTGGTGATCTCTTTTACGGTAAACAAGGCGGAATTTTATCGACAGTAAATCCGGGTGGTGGCTATCAATATTCTGGTTTTGATTTCTACCAAGGTACTTCTATGGCTGCTCCGCATGCCGCAGGTGTTGTAGGTTTAATCTATGCAGTCAGCAAGGACTCAGTTTCTGTTGAACAAGTGGAGAAAATCCTAGTAGCAACAACACATGCCTTTGGCCAGAACAAGGATAATAGTAATTCCTGTGTAAGCAATAAATCCTGTGGCACAGGTATTTTAGACGCAAATAATGCGGTAAGAGCCGCCATAGCGGATTATGATGATATTTTCATCATACCGGCAACCTGCGACACCTTAGAGCAAGGCAAGAGCAAGTGGTTCCATGTTAAAGGGCTATGCCAGGACAAGACAGATTTAACCCCGCCCCAGTTATCACAGACTGAGCAGGGAAAGATAGAGCTTAGATATGGTCAAGTGACCTATCGTCTAGATGATTCAGCTTTTACGCTCTGCGAGATTATTGGGGTGAGAGGTCTAGGTTGTTACTCCTAGGTAGGCTGCATTTTGTTTTGAAAAAAAAGAAATCCCACTCGGATTTTTCCCTTCGCCCCTCAGGGGAGAAGGCGCCCGCAGGGCGGATGAGGGGTTGCCGATTCGAAGCTCTATGACGAAATAAGAGTTGTGAAAAATATAAATACTTGTTAATTAGACCCATTTATCGAATAATCCCCACCGCCTATTAGGCAAACAAGTCTGATTAACAAGGAAGAAATAAAAATGAAATTTTTCAAATCGAAGTTATCCTATGATCTCGTCCTGATTTTTTTCTTAACCCTAAATCTTATTGGCTTCTCAGGGGCTGTTCGGGCCGAAAAATATCTTTTATGCGGGCCTGATGAAGATGGCTGCTATCGTGATATCTATGTCTGGTGCTCTTGTATACCCTATGACGAGCTTCATGGAGAGCAGCCCTATTGTCTTGATTTTGATGAGCTGCGCTGCCATCCCCTGTCCTCGATGCCTGGTTGTTCTCCCTCACTTACTTTTAAAAACCAGGCCAGTTGCCTTGGAGTGATTTTTCAAAGTGAACCAACCCCTGGGTGTAAAAAGACCACCCGTATGTTCTGTGAGCGTTATCGTATACCCAACTGTGATATGGATGGCTATCCAGAAAGCTGTCGGTCATAACGATCGCAGGCTGGGTTGACAAGCCCAATGGCTCTTAGAAAGCTGTGTAAAAAATGCTTTTTGTCCCCTCTCCTCCGCGCGCGGAGGAGAGGGGAACTTTTTGTGCAGGAATTTGACGACCTCATCGACGATCATTTTTTGTATAGCTTTCTAAGAGCCATTGGGGTTGTCAGCTCAGCCTACTACACTCTAAATCTTGGATTGCTTCACCTTCACCCTCAGCCTGTTCAATCGGTGCTCGTCTCGAAATCACCAAATAAGCGAAAGGTACAACATAGAGTGAAAACAAGGTACCAACACTCATACCACTGATAATAACAAGGCCTAACTGCCGCCTGCTTTCGCCTCCAGCTCCACCTGCTAAGGTCAGGGGTAGTGCACCTAGCACCATAGCCAAGGTGGTCATCAGGATAGGGCGCAGACGGATGCGGGCGCTATCTCTAATTGCTTGTGCTTTTGACTTACCTAATTTGAGCTGCTGATTGGCAAATTCAGTAATCATAATACCGTGTTTTGTAATCAGACCAATCAAAGTAACCATACCTATGTTGGTGTAAATCGACATGTTTTCGCCGAATAAAAAGAGAGCGCAGATAGCACCAACCAAGCAGAGAGGAACGGAAAAAAGGACAATTAAGGGGTCGATAAAGCTCTCAAACTGCGCTGCCAGGACAAGATAAATAAAAAGTAAGGCGAGCAAAAAGGCGTAGAGGCTTGAATCAGATGATTCGATGTAATCCTTCACAGAACCAATAAAACGGTACTGAACATCATCAGGAAGCTTTGCTTTTAAAAGCTTTTTAACATCTCTAATGATTTCATTCAGATGAGTACCTGGAGTCAATTCAGCAGTAATATTTGCGGCGCGTAGCCGGTTTAAGTGGGGTAGGCTGTCTGGGCCTATCGTATTGTTAATCTGAATCAGGGTGGATAAGGGAATCATACGTCCACGTCCACTTTGTACATAAAGCTTATTTAATACAGAGACATCACGGCGCTCAGATTGTTGCAGTTGTAAGATGACCTTATAGGATTGACCATCATAATTAAAGTTAACAGGATTAGAACCACCAAGCATAGTCGATAGTAGTTCTGCTACATCGGCCAGATTAACATCCAAATCAGCAGCTAACTGCCTGTCAATTTCAATATCAATTTGCTCGCTATCAAGGGCTAAATTGTTTTTGACATGCCTTAGACGTCGATCATCCGATAATGCTTTAACGACTTCTGCACTAATATCATTCAACTGCAAGTAAGAGCTATTACCTAATAGAGATACGCTGAATTGGCTATTATTGCCTCCGCGATGACCAAAAGGATTGGGACTTACAGGAAAAACAGAGACTCCTGTGATTTTCTGCATTTTATCACTAAGCTCATTCGATATTTCTTTTTGCGAGCGGCTGCGCTCGTTCCAGGGGACTAGTTTTAAAAGTGTAAAGGCCGATGCCGGTTTCACCGAGGTGAGATAGGCTGCCTTTTCCGGAATTGTTTCATAAATGGCCTCAAGTTCGCGGCTGTACTTATCGGTATAACTCGTACTGGAATTGGTAGGAGAAGCTATAGGACCGATAATATAGGACTGATCTTCCATCGGGGCTAATTCAGCGCCGAGATGGAAGTAGCAAAAAAGACCTATCAGACAGAAGAAGGTTAATAAACTGATTAGACGACGCGGATGGCTCAAGGCAAAATTCAAGGTCTCCTGGTAACGGCTACCTAGGTGTTCAAAATGTTTGTCTAGCCATTTGCTATAGGAGCCATCATCCTTTTTTAACAGTCGTGAGCACATCATTGGCGATAAACTTAAAGCAATAATCCCGGAGATAATGACACTCAGCGCGAGAGTGACGCCAAATTGTAAAAACAACTTTCCAGTAAAGCCAGCAACAAAGCCCATTGGAGCGTAGACTGCTGCAAGGGTGACAGTCATTGCCAACACAACAAAAACAATCTCGTTTGACCCCTTAATGGCCGCTTGCAGAGGGTTTAAACCTTTTTGCATATGGCGATGGCAATTTTCCAAGACAACAATTGCATCATCAACGACTAAACCGATGGCCAAAACCATCGCTAAGAGGGTGAGTGTATTCAACTCAAAGCCTAGCCAATACATAGGCCAAAATGCACTAATCAAACAAATTGGGATAGTAATAATTGGGATAAGGGCGGCGCGCAGATTGCCTAAAAATAAAAAGACAACTAGACCCACAAATAAAACAGCTTCAATAAAGGTTTTATACACCTCATGAATTGACTGTTTAATGAATCGGGTCGAATCAAAAACAACTTGTATATTAAAACCTGGTGGCAGGGTTTGCCGCATAGTTGTGATGGTTTTTGTAACAGCGGCGGCTACTTCGACCGGGTTTGCTGTCGATTGAGCGAGAATCGCTAAACCAACAGCGGGCTTACCGTTAATGCGTAGTAAATTATCTTCATTTTCACTATCCACGCTGACTTGGGCAAGCTCACCTAGTCGAATAAGTTGTTTGTTTCGATGAGCAATAACCAGATCAGCAAAGTGTTTGGCATCTTGTAAACGAGCTCGGGTGACTACAGTGTAATAGCGGTTGGTGCTTTTGATTTGTCCGCTGGGAACATCAATATTCTGCTGCATAAGAGCATCTTTGACCTTGGCAACTGTCACCTGATGAGCTGCCATTCTTACCGGATCCAAGGCAATTTTAACGGCATAATCACGCCCGCCGTGATAAGTCACTTCACCAACTCCTTTAATTTCCTGGAGAATAGGTTTGATGTTACGGGTTACATAGTCAGTAATTTCCAGTGGAGTTCTAGACTTATCGTTAAAACCAATCATTGCCACCGGGTTTGCATCAGCATCATTTTTAGAGACCGTTGGCGGATTGCTATCTTTAGGAAGTTTGGCTTGCAGGGCAGAAAGCTTGTTGCGAATATCATTAACAGCTTCATTAATATCCACACCTAGCTGAAAATCTATATTGATACGGCTTTTCCCAAGCAAGCTGGTCGAACGCAGTGTATCAATACCTGAAATACCTGAGATGGCATTTTCGATAGGAATAGTAATTTCCTTTTCAACTAACTCAGGGCTCGCCCCATCAAAGTCGGTAGCAATATGGATAACTGGCTTATCTATATTAGGTAAATGTCTGAGCGGTAATTTTCCAAAATTGATCAGGCCTGCAATGACCAAAATCAAGGTGAGTACAATGGTAAATACGGGACGTTTGATACAGTGTTCAGGAAAATTAACCATAATCTCACCCTGAATGTCTATCAATAACGCGGCTGCCTTCCTTCAGCTTATGCTGGCCTCGAATAATGATGATGTCATCAGCACTTAAACCACTACAAACCTCAGTCATGGAATCATGGTGAGATCCGGTTTTGACTTTGATAGCAATAGCTCTTTTATCTCTTAAGACAAAAATTTTCTGGCCATTAATAGTTGGAATCAGGCTTTCTTCAGGGACAAGCAAGCGTTTCTTCTTTTCCCCAAACTGGTGGTTGACACGAACAAATAACCCCGTAGAGAGTTGTCGTTCTGTATTATCAATTAAAGCTTCTACGGCAATGGTACGTGTTTCCTTATCAACGGCTGGATCGATGTAATTTACAACCCCAATATAGGTTTTATTTGGAAAGGCATCTGAGCAAACTTTTACCTTTTGACCTAAATGGAGTTTTGCTAGATATCGTTCGGGCAAATTATATTCGACACGTAATTTCTGATTGGCAACTAAATGCAGCAAAGGCTGCCCGATTTTCACATATTGGCCTACACTCACCTGCCTGGAGCCCAAAGTTCCTGAAAAAGGAGCGCGTAGACTTAATTTTTCGAGCTGGGCTTTTTTAACTTTAACGGTATTTTGTTTTTCCTGCAGGTCGGCTAGGGTTTTATCCAAGGCCTGCTCTGAGGCAACACTTCGTTTTGCCAATTCTGTAGTGCGGCTATGATTGGCTTTGCTTAGGAGCAGATTGGCCTCAGCGCTGGCAAGTTGGCTTTTCAAAACTCGGTCATCTAATTGAATCAGCAAGGTTCCCTTTTTAACAAAGGCACCTGGTGTAAAGTGGATAGCCGCAATCTGTCCTGCCAATTCTGAGCTGATATCGATATTATCCGTTGAAGCCAAGCTTCCGAGAGTCTCAAATTGTTCAGCGAGGATTTTTTCAGTAACGGGTGAAGTTTCTACAGTAATAGTTTTGATTTCATTGGTATTTGACTTAGCTTTTTTTTGATGAGAAATAAAGGAATAAGTGGAAATTAGAATAACCAAGATTGTCACGGGTAGCGCGATTGGTCGGTATTTCATGCATTAGCTAGCCAAGAGCAAAATTAGCGGTGGATTATAAAACACTTTGAGTTAACTTTCAAAAATTGCGCTTTTTGCTTTCAACATCTCAGAAAAAATTCGAATTCCCGTGGCTTGACCGCGGGATCTGGCCGTGGTGAAAGCTGCATGGACCCCGCGGCCAAGCCGCGGGGATTCAGAACGAATTAGAAGATTTCTATTTTTTGTCCCGTATAAGACAATAGAAACTCAAGCCCGAAAATTACTCAGCACTATCCTGCTCTAACCAACCTGTCAGTACTTCAATAATCTTACGTGCCTGATCTTCACTGGAAATATTGAATTTTGATTTCATCCAATATTGATTGTTTTTCTTTTGATAACGTCTAATTGAATATTTTACTGATCCATAATCCTGCTTACTATTATCCCAATCCTGATAGCGGAACATGATGGTAGTCCAGGCACCCTTCGATAAGACATGTTTGCCCAATTCACGGGTTTTTTCGTTGCCATCTTCGCTAAAGGCGATAGTCAAATCATCAATCGAGTCACTCATGTCAATTTCCAATATCTAAGTTAATCGATGGATTGTAGTTTGCCATTAACAAAAGTCAAGGTAATCGGCGATTGATATTGGCCTGGCTGATAAATCCAGATTTGTGGTTTAGTATTGGACTGAAGTGGCTGATTAATGAAAGAATTATTCACCACGGAAGGGTTACCACAGGCACCATAAACCTTAGATGCAGGATCGCCAACCTGAATACTCACCCCACCGCAGACAGAAAATGCATTAGTACTGCTGCCATTAATGTTCACTGAATAAACCTTGTTATTGATGATATTAACTTGCAATTGGCTTCCACCAGTTGTTCCTGTAGGGATTGCCCAGGTACCATAGAATGCCTTCTGAGAACCCATGTTGTTGAACATAAGCTGTTGCATAGGTACTTGTTGCATGATGGGTTGGTTAGAATCCTGCTGGCTTATTGGTTGCCCACAAGCAGCAATCACCTGATCAGGTGTCATGCCCAGATTGATGTAACCGTGATTTTCTGGGCAATAGTAAGATTGAGTTGCTGCTAAAGCATTCAATGAGACGGAAATTAATCCTAAAGCTACAGCTAATCGATTAGTCATGAGCTGATCCTAAATGGTCGCTTTGATCCAAGTATAGTTCTCTCTTTCTATTTTTGCTGGGACAAAAAAGATCTTTTTTTCAAGGCTCTAAACGAGTCTTACAGGCAGAGAGGCACTCATGAACAATGTAATCGCTTTCAAAATAATTAAAACGAGAAGGGGCGAGAAATCAAAGCCTGAAATCTCAGGTAGTATACTGCGTCCCAACGCTAGAACAGGATCGGTGATGGTTCTGATTACTTCCTCAGCAGGGTGTTTCCAATCGGGCTTGACCCAACTCATGATAACCCGGATCAAAATCAAATAAAAAAGCAGATTACAGGGCTGAGAAACGAGATCAGTGATAACAAATAAAAATAAATAACCTAAAGGCATCAGGGTTTTATAGAGTATAAAGCCAATAAGAAGATATTTAATAATTTCAGCAATCACAATTACCGTCAGGCAAGCCCAGTCATAGCGAGAAGGTTGGGTACTTTTAGTGGGTAGTTTATCGCTGATTGGTTTGACAAAGGCGTCCGTTAGGGAGTTTACCGACTGGCTTACAGAGTGTAAGGGACTGATTTTGTAGTAGCGCAGAAACATTCGCGCCCACAATAGCAGAAAAAGTAAACTAAAAAACATAGATACCAGAAAATGACCAACAGCTATAAAACCTGACATTTTATCCTCGCAAGTAGTTCGGGCCTTGGCCCAACAATTATGATTTTCCTAATTCTTTAGCACGTTTGTAGGCCGCATCCATCGCTTCAAACAGTAATTTAGCAAATCCCTGCTGTTCGAGTATAGCGATTGCAGCAGCTGTTGTGCCAGCAGGAGATGTAACCTTTTTTCGTAACTCATCGATTGCAAGTTGAGATCCGCTGGCCAATTCAACGGCCCCGCTTACAGTTTGCAGGGCAAAACGTCTAGCTATTTCATCATTAAGGCCTAATTTTATGGCAGCGTCAATCATTGCTTCCAAAAAGTAAAAAACATAGGCTGGTCCACTGCCTGATAAAGCAGTAAAGGCATCAATATCTTTTTCCTCTTTGACCCAGGAGATAATGCCGGAACATTGAAACAGTTCTTCGGCCCAACTTTTTTGTGTTGGGCTGACATGATGATTGGCGATCAACGGTGTTGCCCCTTTTTCTATTGAGATCGGAATATTAGGCATGGAACGTATTATGCCTTGTCCCTCAGCACAATATTGCTCCAACCAGCTTAGGCTAATACCCGCTGCGACAGAGATTAACAGGCAGTGTTTCGGCAGAACTGTTTTAATCAACTGTAAAACTTCAGCGACCTTAGCGGGTTTAACAGCCAAAATGACTATATCAGCATCGGTAACGCCGATTGAGTTATCAGAATGGGTAAGGATTCCTTCAAGGGTCTGTCCTTCCGGCAAAGAGGGGGAGGTGGCGCTAATTTGATAGCTGCCCTGTTTACACAGGCCATGAGCGATTGCTTTTGCCATATTGCCAAAGCCAACAAAACAAATTTTCATGTTTATGCTTCCCTTATCTAGTATCTAGGACGCTCACCAAAGATTGCCCTACCAATACGCAACATTGTGGAGCCCGCACGGATGGCGGCAACTATATCATCGCTCATTCCCATCGATAAGGTATCCATCGATAAATTGAGATCCTTATTGAGTTGATTAAATAGTCTAGTCAATCTTAATAGGCTTTCGTATTGCTGCTGTTCATCGCTTTGTGGCTTAGGAATGGCCATTAAGCCACGTAAGCGCAGTCGGGGTAGTTGCTGCACCTGGCGAGCTAACTCAGCAACCTGCTGTGGAGCAAGGCCTGATTTGCTTTCCTCATTATCCAGGTTTACTTGCAGGCAAAGATTAAGCGCTGGCAGACTTTCAGGGCGGTGTTGTGCAAGGAGCTTAGCTATTTTTTCACGGTCTAGACTATGCACCCAGCTAAAATTCTCAGCAATGGCCTGTACTTTATTGCTTTGAATAGGGCCAATAAAATGCCAATTTAGAGCTAAATCGGCTAAGGAATGCATTTTCGCCTGAGCTTCTTGTAAATAATTCTCCCCAAAATTAACAAGCCCTGTGGCAAAGGCTTCACGAATTGCATTGGCAGGCTGTCCTTTGCTTACAGCCATGAGTTGAATAGCCTCTGGTTCACGTTGGCATGATTTGGCTGTATTGATGATAACTTGTTGGATTTTAAAAACTTGTTCGGCGATAGTCATAGCAGCTCTTTCAGACCAAAAGCCCAAAGATAGCAGGACTTTGCTAAAACCCCAAAAATTAGTTAGGCTCGCTACCGGCAATTCAACAAAGGGAATCTTATGGATATTCAGGAATTATTAAAAAGTGCCGTTCAACAAGGGGCTTCTGATTTACATCTTTCTGCTGGGCTAGCGCCTTTTTTCCGCGTTAATGGGGATTTATTTCGCGCTAATTTACCTATTTTGCACCACGACGATCTTGTCAAAGTGGTTAATGGCCTTATGAATGATAGGGACAGAGAGAATTTTGAACAAAATAGGGAAATTGATTTCTCCTTCGAAATCGCTGGCTTGTCGCGATTTCGTGCCAACCTATTCATGCAAACCCGAGGAGCCGGAGCCTCTTTTCGACTCATCCCCACTACAGTTCCAAACATAGAAACCTTAGGTTTAACCTCTATTTTTAAGGAAATAGCTCCTTATACAAAAGGTCTTGTATTAGTGACCGGTCCAACAGGCTCTGGTAAAACAACTACGGTAGCAGCAATTCTTGATCAGATTAACCAAAGCACTCAGCAGCATATTTTAACAATTGAAGATCCGGTGGAATTCTTCCATCAACAAAAAAAATGCTTAGTTAATCAAAGAGAAGTCAATAAGAACACCCTCAGTTTTAGTACTGCTCTACGCTCAGCTCTGCGCGAAGATCCTGATGTGCTATTTATCGGTGAATTACGTGATGAGGAAACAATCCGCTTGGCCATGACTGCTGCTGAAACAGGGCATCTTGTCTTCGCAACCTTGCATGCAAATTCAGCCGCAAAGGCGATTAACCGCATTGTTGATGTGTTTAGGGGGGAGGAAAAAGCCTTGGTTCGCTCACTTCTCTCTGAGTCCTTGCAGGCAGTCATTGCCCAGACTCTATTGAAATCAACAAAGGGAGGGAGGATTCCCGCCTTTGAGCTCATGCTTTGCAACAGGGCTATTCGAAATTTGATTCGTGAAGATAAAATTGCGCAGATGTACTCGGTGATTCAGACGGGACAAACCCAAGGCATGCGAACGCATGATCAACATTTAGTTCAATTGCTAAACGCTAACCTGATAAGTCGCCAGACAGCAAGAGACGCTGCGGTAAATAAGGTGTTATTTTAAAAAAATTCTTTGTCCCTTCAGGGGCATAGGCGTCAAGCTAAGCTTCCGATGCCTACGCCCCTCACTGCCATTAAGTTAACGTCAGTTATGGATAAGAATCATTTAAACTCTTCGATAAATCAAAGTACTCTTCGTTAACAGCGCCCAAAAATGCTCGAATTAGCCCTGCTAGTCCTGCGCTTTTTGGGCGCTTTTGCCTCGATTACTTTGATTTCTCTCGATTTTAAACGATTCTTATCCATAACTGTCGTTAAGTTAAGGAAGGTTATGTCATTCCCGCGAAGGCGGGAAACTATTTCTAGCTAAGCACAGTGCCAATGTAGAGATGGTTTCCCGCCTTCGCGGGAAGGGCAAATGCCCTTAATTTAATGGCAGTGCCTATGCCCCTCAGGGGAGAAGGTGCCCGAAGGGCGGACGAGAGCTACGCCAACTCAGGCATTCTTCTGCAATTCAATCAGCTGACTAATACCATGTTCAGCTAAAGTCAGCATGCTATTTAGCTCTTCACGATTAAAGCTTTTATCTTCGGCAGTTCCCTGAACTTCAATAAAATGCCCTTCTTCGTTCATGACAACATTCATATCTGTTTCTGCTAATACATCTTCAGCATAGTCCAGATCCAGTACAGGCTGGCCACGGTAAATTCCAACTGAAACTGCAGCTACGTAATTAAAGGTAGGCATCTTGCGTAATTTTTCTCGTGCAACCATCCAATTGAGAGCATCTTTCATAGCAACGCAGGCTCCAGTGATTGCTGCAGTGCGGGTACCGCCATCGGCTTGAATGACATCGCAGTCAATAGTTAAAGTGACTTCACCCAAAACTTTTAAATCAATGCAGGCACGTAGTGAGCGGCCAATCAGTCGTTGAATTTCAAGTGTTCTACCGCCTTGTTTGCCCCTGCTTGCTTCGCGTTCTGTACGACTATGAGTAGCTCGAGGCAACATACCATATTCAGCAGTAATCCAGCCTTGATTCTTACCTTTCAGGAATCGTGGTACACCATCAACAACAGAGGCATTGCATAAGACACGGGTCTGGCCAAACTCTACTAGAACAGAGCCTTCAGCATGATTGGTAAAGTTACGGGTAATTTTGATTGGTCGTAATTGATTGGGTTCGCGATTGGAGGGGCGCATAATAATCCTCGATAATAAAATGGCCAAGTATAAACCTTTCACTAGGACTATGCACCTACTTGATACTATGGTTTAAAAGCGTTCGATACGAAACATTTAGGCTTGCATTTGTACAGATTTAGTTTATAGTCGCCCAACCTTGGAATAGTTGACCTTGAAATTATGACTTACAGCATGACAGCTTTTGCCCGGGTCCAGAAACAGTTTGACACAGGTGTTTTCTGCTGGGAAATTAGATCAGTAAACCATCGTTATCTGGATGTATCCTTCCGTATGCCGGAGGCGTTTCGCTATCTGGAAACTCCACTTCGTGCGATGATGCGCGGTAACTTAAGTCGTGGTAAATTAGAATGCCAGCTTAAATTTCAAGATGTTAGCACTGGCAGTCAAGCTATGCACATCAACGATAATTTAGTTAATGGCCTGATTGAAGCGGGTAATAAATTAGCTGAGTCAAAATTCTTGGCTAATGATTTATCTCTGACCGCAGTTCTTGGTTGGCCTGGTGTTATAGAGATTACTCAACCAGATATTGAGGCGCAATCCAAATATGTGGAGCAATTATTTCGAGACGCCCTGACTCAACTGGTGCAGATGAGGAAAACTGAGGGGCTGGCCTTGAAAGCTCATATCCAAAATCGTCTGGAAAAATTAGCGGTTGAGGTCAAAGGAGCAAAACAGCAAGCGGGTATTTCGCTAGCACAGACACGTGATAAATTGTTAACTCGTCTTGGCACGCTGTCATTAGAAATAGATAGCTCTCGTATTGAACAGGAAATTGCATTGATGCTAGCGCGACTGGATGTTAGTGAAGAGTTGGATCGTTTAGAAACGCATCTTGCAGAAGTTGCAAAGTCACTGGAAGGTTCCGAAGCAGCTGGGCGTCGACTGGATTTTCTAATGCAGGAATTAAATAGGGAAGCAAATACCCTAAGTTCCAAATCCGATTCAGTGGCCCTGACACAAAGCGCTGTGGAAATGAAAGTATTAATCGAACAAATGCGTGAACAAATTCAAAATATAGAGTGAAAATTATGGCTGACTACTATCCAGGTAATTTACTAATAGTTGCTGCACCTTCAGGTGGTGGGAAAACTAGTTTAATTAAAAAATTAGTGAGTACTTTGGATAAGATAGAAGTCTCAACTTCACATACAACTCGCAAGATGCGCCCTGGTGAACAAAATACAGTCGATTATTTTTTTATTGATGAGTCGCAATTTCAGGAAATGATCAAGGAAAATGCATTTATAGAATATGCCCGGGTCTTTAATAATTATTATGGCACCTCCGTTGCCCAGATTAATTCACGCTTGCAAGCAGGGATTGATGTTGTTTTAGATATTGATTGGCAGGGAGCTCAGCAAATCAGAACGATATTCACGGACGCAGTCTCAGTCTTTGTGCTTCCACCTTCGCTGGAAATTTTACAACAGCGCCTATGTGACAGACGACAAGATAATCAGGATGTCATTGATGATCGCATGCATCGCGCGCAGGCAGAACTAAGTCATTTTGCCGAGTTTGATTATCTGATAGTTAACGATGATTTTGATAAGGCGGCAATGGAATTACAGGCAATTGTTATTGCAAATCGCCTAAGAATGGGGCGCCAGAAGGGGGCGCAAGGAAAATTACTTTCTTTCCTTCTTGCATCACAGTAAAATAGAACGTTTTTTAGCTAAAAATTAGGCAAAGCTAGCCTTTGTCATGTAGATTCCGGAGGATAAAATGGCGCGTGTAACCGTAGAAGATTGTTTAGAGCATGTAGCAAACCGTTTTGAATTAGTAATGGTTGCTACAAAGCGCGCGCGTGCTATAGCTGTGCGTGGTGAGCAGCCTTTGGTTGAGTGGGAAAATGATAAACCAACTGTAGTCGCGCTTCGTGAAATTGCTGAAGGTTTGATCACACCTGAAATACTTAACGAAGACTAGACGCTTTTATATTTCTACTAGGCTGGAACCCAAGAGCTGGTTTTCTGCGCTCGGTTAGTCACATACTGATGTATGCCCCGTTAAGGTGCTCGAAAATCAGCCCTTGGGCACTCAGCCTAGCGAAGTCTAAACAGCTTCTAGAAAACGATGAGGGTGAACTTGTCGTTCCCGCGAAGGCGGGAACCTATTTTTAGCTAAGCACAGTGCTAATTTAGGAATAGATTCCCGCCTTCGCGGGAATGACAAATCTAATCTAAACAAGCTAAAGCTGGATTTGTTATTCCTTTTACTTGAAAATCGAGTTACCTGGACTCATTCATATAGTATATGTTGACGAAATCTGCTGTTGGCCCAATGTTGGCGGTAGTTGAATTAGGGGAGTATGGCGTGAGCTACTTTAAGGAGTTAGACGAAGAGCTTAAATGCTACCTTGAGCAGCCGCTTATTGAAAAATGCTATCAAGCTTATCTGGTCGCCGAAAAAGCACATCATGGTCAGATGCGCCGTTCTGGCGAACCCTATATTACTCATCCTGTTGCAGCCGCTCTAATCCTTGCTCGTATGCGCTTGGATTATCAGACCATTATGGCAACCTTGCTGCATGATGTCGTTGAAGATACCTCCATTTCTAAAGATGATTTGACCTTGCAATTTGGTGAAGATGTTACTGCCTTAGTCGATGGTGTAACTAAATTAACTAAGATTAAATTTGAATCGAGGGCCGAAGCACAGGCAGAAAATTTCCGTAAGATGGTGCTGGCCATGGTCAAGGATATCAGAGTCATCATTGTTAAATTGGCTGATCGCTTTCATAACATGCACACCTTAGGCGTGATGCCAGCAGTTAAGCGCCGACGCATTGCTATTGAAACCCTGGAGATCTATGCGCCAATTGCTAACCGTCTTGGTATGCATGCTATTTATACTGGCCTTGAAGATTTGGGATTTCAGGCGCTTTATCCCATGCGTTACCGGGCAATTAAATCTGCGGTGGAAAAATCCCGTGGAAACCGTCGTGAATTAACGCAAAAAATTGAGCAGGACTTGGAACAAGCCTTGCACCAACTGAACATTCCCTATGAGCATGTTTTTGGCAGGCAAAAGCATTTATACAGTATTTATCGCAAAATGCGTCAGAAAAAAGCTTCTTTTACCGAAATAACCGATGTTTTCGCTTTCAGGGTCATTACAGAAGATATTGACTCCTGTTACCGAGTGATGGGGGCCTTGCACCGAACCTATAAGCCTGTGCCACAGCGCTTTAAAGACTATATAGGTATTCCAAAAGCAAACGGTTATCAATCCCTACACACTACGCTGTTTGGCCCCTTTGGTGTTCCGCTTGAAGTACAAATCCGTACTCGTGATATGGATAAGGTGGCTGAAAATGGTGTTGCCGCGCATTGGATCTATAAATCAACAGGCTTGGAAGTGAACGAAGCCCAATTACGGGCGCGCGAATGGGTGCAACGTTTGCTGGAAATGCAGCGCAGTACAGGAAGTTCTCTGGAATTCATTGAAAATGTCAAAATTGATCTCTTCCCCGACGAAGTTTATGTTTTTACCCCTAAAGGACATATCATGGAATTGCCTAAGGGAGCAACGCCAGTTGATTTTGCCTATACGGTTCACTCGGGTGTAGGGAATAGTTGTGTAGCGGCGAAGGTTAATCGTCGCTTGGTTCCCCTAAGTATTCCGCTAACTAATGGCCAAACAGTGGAAATTATTACTGCTCCAGGCGCACATCCTAATCCTGCCTGGTTGAATTTTGTGGTTACAGGCAAAGCGCGCTCAAACATCCGCCATTTTTTGAAAAGCCAGCAGCATGCTGAATCCATCGTATTGGGTAAGCGCTTGCTTGAGCAATCCCTTTCTGAATTAGGCAGTGACTACGTCAAGGTACCACCAGAAACCTTACAGGCCTTGCTGCATGATTTAACTTACAAATCGGCTGATGAGTTGCTTTATGCCTTGGGAATCGGTAATCAGATGCCAATGGTTATCGCAAAACGCCTGGTCATAAATCAAGAGAGCAATGAGCTTGATAAATCAGCAAAAAGCCGTCCCTTAGCAATTAAAGGGACAGAGGGTATGGTGGTTCATTTCGCAGATTGCTGTCAGCCTATTCCGGGTGATAACATCGTGGGTCGATTTCAACAAGGACGGGGAATTATTGTGCATGCTAGTGATTGTCCAAACATCAACCAAAGCCGTAGCAATCTGGAACAGCTAGTTCCACTACGTTGGGATGAGCAGGTTGAAGGTGAGTATTGGGTGGATATTACTGTTGAAGTAGCAAACCAAAGGGGAGTGCTTGCAGCTTTGGCTACTGCTATTGCTGAGGCAGAATCCAATATCGGTAATATTAATGTTGATCCCAGAGATGGACGGCATAATGCGGTAACTTTTTCTATTAGTGTACGCGACAGAACCCATTTGGCGCGGGTGATGCGTCGTTTGCGTGCCAACAAGGTGGTTATGCGCCTCTATCGTAAAAAGCAGGGAGAATAATTGATGCAACCTATTCATACTGATTTAGCACCAGCTGCAATCGGAACCTATAGTCAGGCTGTTCGCTGTGATAATACTGTTTATTTGTCAGGACAAATTCCTCTTGACCCTACAACAATGCAACTCTGCAGCGATGAAATTCGCATGCAAATTAACCAGGTTTTTGATAATTTGTCAGCTGTCTGTGAGGCAGCAGGTGGCAGTTTGGCTCATTTGGTTAAAATAAATGTGTACCTGATAGACTTGAATCATTTTCCCTTGGTTAATGAAGCGATGACCCGTTATTTTGCTGAGCCTTACCCAGCCAGAGCTGCTATTGGTGTCTCCGCCTTACCTCGTGCTGCTCAAGTGGAAGTTGATGGTATTATGGTGCTCAATACAAAGAGCAACGGCTGAAATTGTGAGTGATAAACAATACGCCCAAACTGGGCGTTCTATGTTCATTATTGCCTGGCTGTTCCTATTTTTTCTGATGTTCCTGTTTTTCCGCTATTACAATGGAGAAGCACACGGTTCTTACCAGATTAACCATGGAATGGTCATGATTACGCCTGGCGAAGATGGTCATTACTATGTAAAAGGGCAGATTAACGAGCACCCAGTTGAGTTTTTGGTTGATACTGGCGCAAGTCTGGTAGCTATTCCGCAAAAGTTGGCGGAACAGTTAAATTTACAGGGGCGTTATGAAATGACCGTTTCTACTGCGAGCGGAGAGGTTACAGGCTCCCTGACTCGACTAAATCAGCTTAGTTTTGGCGGATTTAATTTAACTGACGTGAAAGCAGTGATAGTTCCGGGTAGCGATGACGACACAATATTGTTAGGCATGAATGTCTTATCCCAATTTAATTTATCGCAGGAAAAACAGCGTTTGATTATAAAAAAGGACTAAGATATAGAATCTCTTCGCCCCTCTGGGGAGAAGGTGCCCGCAGGGCGGATGAGGGAATATCAACCCCTTTCTTTTGGCAGCAACAAGATTAAAGAGTTTGTATGAGTATAATTTCCCTGAACAATGTAACCCTAAATTTAGCTGGCAACCGTTTGCTTGATCAGGCTGATTGGCAAATTCAGCCGCAAGACCGAATCGCTCTGGTAGGGCGCAATGGTGCAGGGAAATCATCACTGTTACGCTTGTTGCAAGGTGAGCTGGTAGCTGATAGCGGTCAAGTCCAGCAGCTCAACGGTTTGCGGGTTGCAGGTTTAATGCAAGAAGTCCCCATCGAAGCTAATAATCAATCAGTCTATAATTTCCTAGTCAAAGGACTCGGTGAAGCCGGCGAAGTCCTTGCTCAGTTTCATCAACTATCAATGACTAATAAGGATTTAGCAGCCTTAGCCAGCTGCCAGCAGCAAATGGACAACTTACATGCCTGGGATCTATTGCCGCGGGTCGAAATGATGGCAAGCCGCTTAGGGTTAGACTCCAATGCAGAAATGAGCCGTTTATCTGGTGGTATGAAACGCCGCGCTCTTCTCGCTGCTGCGCTAATTGCTGCCCCCGATCTCTTACTGCTCGATGAGCCAACTAACCATCTGGACGTTAATGCAATTGAGTGGCTGGAAGCCTATCTTAGAAGTTACAGCGGCAGCTTGTTGGTAGTAACCCACGACCGCGAATTTTTAGGACAGGTTGCTAATCGTATTGTCGAAATTGATCGAGGTAAGCTCTATGGCCACGATTGTGATTATGAAACCTATCTAGATCGCCGCGAAGCCATGCGTCTGAGCGAGCAAAAGCATAATGATCTGTTTGACAAGCGCTTGGCTGAGGAAGAGGCTTGGATACGCACAGGTATTAAAGCACGGCGTACGCGCAATGAGGGTAGGGTGCGAGCGCTTAAAGCGATGCGCGACCAATACAAGGCGCGTCGAGAACAATTGGGCAAGGTACAATCTCTGAGCCTCGATGTCTCGCGCTCTGGTTCCCTGGTTATCGAGGCGAAAAATTTAAATTACAGCATTACCGATAAAACACTGCTTAAGGATTTTTCCTTCTTGCTTACACGCGGAGACAAGGTTGGCATCATTGGCCCAAACGGCTGTGGTAAAACAACCCTTGTACGTTTGCTATTAGGTGAGCTAACACCCAATTCTGGCTCCGTTCGCCTTGGTACTGCTTTAGAAGTCGCCTATTTTGATCAATTACGCCGAAAATTGGATGAAGAGCAAACGGTGATGGCTAATGTTGCTGACGGGGCTGATTACGTCACAATCAATGGCAAACAAAAGCATGTCGCCTCTTATCTACGAGAATTTTTATTCCCCCCCGAGCGTTTTAATCAAGCGGTCGCTACCCTATCTGGAGGGGAGCGCAACCGTTTGCTCTTAGCTAAATTATTTGCCAAACCGGTTAATCTCTTGGTTATGGATGAGCCCACAAATGATTTGGATATTGAAACCTTAGAGCTGCTCGAGACTATGCTGATGGAATACGCTGGAACCTTGATATTGATAAGCCATGACAGGGCTTTTATCAATCAGGTTGTTACCTCGGTGTTGGTCCATGAAGGGGAAGGAAAGTTCAACGAATATGTTGGTGGTTATGATGATTATCGTAACCTCAAGAAGCAGCAACGTGAACAGGCGGCACCTGCTAAACCTGCAACAAAACGTGTAAGCAACTCAGCAAAATTGAGCTTTAATGAGCAAAGGGAACTTGCACAATTACCGCAAAAGATCGAAGCGCTAGAGCAAAAAATTGCGGCCTCGCAATTAAAAATGACTGAGCCAGGATTTTATCAACAAGAGGCTCAAGCACTGAGTGCGCACAATCAACAATTAGCTAAGGATGAACAAGAGCTTGCTGAACTTTATGCGCGCTGGGAAGCCTTAGAGGACAGAGGATAAGCGATGAACGATAATACCTTAGCCCTCTCGATTGTTGTTCTGACTTGTTCGATAGTCGTGTTTTTTGCTAAGGAATTTGGTGAGGGAATTAAGAAAATCATGTCGATTCGAGGCATGCCACTTTTTCTACCTCTATCACTCACCACCCTGTTTGTTGTTTATTATGAAGCTAATGTGGTCACAGTATTAACAGGACTTCAGTCTTTATTGTCATTGCTTATAGAAACTCTGGCCTCCTTGCTACCCTTCAAACGCTTGGCAAACTTTATGGCCAATATTTTGGTAATAACGGCTTTCCCCTTTCTTCCCGTTCTGGTTATCAAAGCCTGGTATAAACGAAAGTCTTTTAATACCTTTAAATATGAGGGTATAACCCTACTGTTTGTCTGGTTATTTTTGGTCTTACTTATAATCACTGATTATGATTATTAAACTGTCTCGTCATCCCGAACTTAGAGAAGGATCTCTGGGATTGGCACGGTGTCTCATTCAGGAGACCCTTCATTAGGTCCTCAAAGACGTACGTCATGTCGAACGTAAAGAGATATCTCCTGAGTCTAGCACTGTGCTAATCCCGGAGATCCCTCACTCTGTTCGGGATGACGGGGGGCTATTACGCTCGAAAGATTAATGAGTCTGCATCTGTCCTAACATGAATGGGTATTGATAGCGACAACGTTTGAAAGAATGATAAACATATTGCGGATCATGCGAAAAACTGTAATGGGTCGCATCATAAGCACAACAAGGCAGCCGGCTCATAAAACAGCCCCGTTTGGCATGCCAGGTAAAACCAGACTCACTAGGCGACAAGGTTCTTCCATCAAAGCAAACATAACTCGGACGCTCGGTCTTATCACCAACAATACAACCCTGGGCAAAGAGCAAAGAGGGTAGAAAAAACAACAAAAGATAATAGCACTTGGTCACACTTTGCTCCTTCATTATTGTAAAAGGTCACCGCCATCCCGAATTCCCGCGGCTTGACCACGGGATCTATAGGCTCAGGGTGAAGAGCTTCTAACCACTAGATCCCGCGGTCAAGCCGCGGGAATTCAATACTGGAGCAGGGCTGACCTTTTACTCATTATTTCGGTGACTTTGAATGATGTACTATACAACTTATATGAATTCCTTCCATTTTCAAACTTTTTTTGCCTTGTAAGAAATAAATAATGAGAACCCTCCTTATTTACAACATTGAATCCCTGAGGCCTCGACCTACAGATATCTACACAAGTGACTGTAATAGACGCACGTCATCCAGAGCGCAGCGAAGGATCTCCGGGATTAGCACGGTGCCTCATTCAGGAGATCCTTCGCTACGCTCTGGATGACCTAATGTTGAGACAAGGAGGGACATTTGTGTAGATACCTATGGGCATCGACCTCGGGGTCTATTTTTATCCCAAATAAAATTCTTTTCGCAAAAAAAAGAATCAAAATTAAGGTAGACTTAAGAAATAAAGATTAAACTTAGTTTATAAAAGATATTCGGAGCAATAAATGGCTGACTTGAATGAAGTATTAGCAAAAATTTTAAATGATGAAAAAGGTGCATTATCAACGGTTAAAAATAGAAATGCTGTAATAATTGCTTTGAATGCTATTCTTGAAGCTGGTTATGGTGAAGAAGATTCAAACCAGCAATTCAGACAGGCAGTAATTAATCATAAGAAACTCTTTAATCCGTTAATAAAGGTTGTGAGTCCCAGAAGCGCTGTCAAAATTGCTGATGATGCTGATCCTACAGACGACGATTTTTTGACTGAAGAGGATGGTTGGGGCGAGGGTTTTAAGGAGCTAACTCAAGCAGCAGCCAAACAAAGAGTATTACTTGCTTTACAAGATGCAACTAAGGATCAACTTGAAGAGTTTATTAAGCAACATGCAATTGGCGCGAAAGAAGCTCGTCTAGCGCTTTTTAATGCCAATGGTGAAAGTATTTTTGGTGAACCTCCAGTCAGAATACCCAGCTGGAATCCTAATAAAGGTTCGATATTTAAGGCTGGGGATCTTGAAGAAATTCAAATAGAAGTTCAACGCCGATTATTGATTAAAAAAATTGAAGAATATAATAATCCTGATGCTCAAGTCGTAATGCGTAGCTTACTCAATTGTAAAAATCAGACAGACTTTCAAGTAATAGTCAAAAAGCTATTTGGCCCCGCCCCAGATACCAATATTACTGACACTATGCAATTTAAGGATATATTACCGCGTGGCCCTCTCTTAGTGATTAATAAAAATTCTGTAACAGATGTCGCTGCGAGGAAGGCTGTTATCTTAGGGTTGGACACACTGACTGACGAGGAAGTGCTCGAAGATGGCTTGGATATTTTAAACGCAGATGATGATGACTTTGGAGATGAGCTTAAAGATTTGGATGTTTTCAGCACGGGACATCTGGCTGATCTTCCTCTGAAATTCCTGGCTGATTCCGATATAAGTGCTGTCAAAGGCATACTCGGAACACGTTTTTTGCTCCTCAATGCGAAAAAGTTATTTGCTGATAGTATTGGTGAAATGGAAGCAGTTGCCATTGCTGATACCCCAGACTTAGCAGAGGTGGCTCTAGATGCAATAGCGACGACTTTAGAGATAGAAGGTGACTATACTGAGCATGTAGCTAAAGCTTCGCTTCCAACAATCCGCCAAGCTTTTGCAACACAAGCACTCAGTATGAAAATTGCGCTCTGTGATGATGTTGGAACTTTGGATGCCTTAATTGATATAACCACTGTTGATGAGCTAAAAAATATTCTAGCGACTAATAGCAAGTTGGGTTACAAAGATAAACCCAAATTTTTAGAAGCTTTCACAGCTTCAACTGACCTAAATGCAGTGATCGCGGCTGCTCATATTAGCAAAAATATAGCAGTTACAGATAAACCTGAAAATTTAAGAGCGTTAATTGAATTTAGCAACTCTGAGACTGATGCGTTTCAAAAGAAATATCATCAACTATTTTCTGCTCCAGATATCACAGTTCAACTTAAGGGCGCGATTAATGGGTTCCTTGATAAAGACAATATTCATCTAGTTCGTGAGCAAGCATTATTAGCCTATGCAAAAACCGAATTAAGAACATTGGAAGACGATGATCTTATGGACTTAATTAATGCTACTACTATGGATGATGTAGAGGATAGTACGGAGGTTTTATTCGGTTCAGACATCGCTAAGGATTTAGTTGGTGACCCTAACGAGCGTGTTTCTAAAGCATTCAGAACCTATGCTGCAATCGAAATGGTTATCAGAGACGCACAGCAGCCTAATCAGGATCTATCAGCAACAACTGGTACTGCTGGGTATGATGTATTACTAGCCAAGATCAATACTTTTGCCTTTAATGATCCACAATTTCAAGATTTGTTAGGCAATCCTGATTTCCCTGCTCAAGAAAAAGCTAGGCTTCAAACCATTCTAGTAGAGTCTTTAATCAAAAATTATACGCAAGATAGGCTAACACCCCCCGATGCCGCTAAGTTGACTACCTTAGCCAAAGAGACTGATCTAGACAAATTCAAGCAACTATTAACTGAGAAGTTTGATGTGACCAATGTTGATTGGGTTACTAAAGAATCGATGGAGCAGATACAAAAAAGCGCTTGTACCCGGGCTATTCAGCTTAGTGCAAACCATCCCCTGCATTTTGGCAAGGGTGCTCATCCAGAACTATTTGATTTAATCGCTCAATTACCATTGGAAAAACAACGCGCCCTATTGGATAAGCCAGCAGCACTAACTGCCTTAGCTGCGGCGAGTACAGAAGCAGAAATCGAAGAGGTATTGGGAGAAAACCATAAGGTTGCTAAAGGCTATATCAGAGCTGTTGCCGCTGAAAATGAAAATTTACTGAATATTGCTAAAGTTGCCAACAGCAAAATTGCTGAAATTTTGGCGAACTTTCAACCTCCACTAGAAGTGACAACAGATATAGTAAAAGACATTAATAATATCTTACTCGCTCAACCAGCTCCTACTTATCTCGTTGCAATGCAGGATATAACCGCATTGTTTGAGTTAGACTCAGACCCAGAGAGCGAGCTTTTTGAGCAATTTGGGTTGGAAGACGATGGGAGTGATGTCAAGACACCAAATCCACCTATAGTAACAGCTATAACCGAACAGCAGACACGTAATCAATACCTGTTTGCTGAATACCGCAAGCCAGCTACAACCCCTGAGGATAAAGAAATTATTCTGGCCTTGGCTGCTTTAAGTAAAAATAAGGTATTCCCTGCGATTCAAATCTTCGAAGATGATCCGAACAAGGGAATTGTTACTGATATCAAAAACTGCAAAACCTTGGCTAGCTTTCTTAAATTAGTCAATGCTCCTCCTCCTGATGGCAGAGGCTATAAAGACGTTTTTGATCCTCCACTGGGAAAACAATTAACGCCACAATCTTTTGACTACCTTAAAGCGCAAGCAAGATTAGCGGCCTTTTTGAGTCCCGAACATTATGAAGATGCGCTTGAGGCTCAAAAGGAAGAGACTAAGTTAATAAAACAGCAATTCCAAGATAAAGTACTGGATGATGATGCCCGCGAAAGGTTAAGGCGCATAGCTGGGCTAAAACCAATTTATTGGTTTAACCCTGCCTTCCAGGCTCATGCAAAACAAAACGCAATAGCAATGGGTCCCGAATTACGTGTACTTGCTAAACAATGCGATGCTTATGTAACTTATCTGACAAATCAGCTAAGTGAGATTGAAGCTCATTATTATGGCTTACCTTCAGAACAACAAATCAAGCAAAATCCAGCGGCTTCAGCAGCGGAGCGAAGAAATATGCTCATTGCAGTTACACAACGAGCAAACGAATTAAGAAACTTATACCGGAGTATAAGCGCAGAGCTTGCTGACTATGAACGTTTACAGCGTGTTTTCAACGGTGTACCTAATGCAGATAACACAGTACATCCATTAATAAGACAAGGTCTCATAAAAACCCTAGATCAGGCCGCTGCAGGTAAATCGGATATTCGGTTATTGAATTTTAATACCTACTCGGTTCCCTGTGATAACTCTACAAAAGCTGCACACATGGCTGCTAGCTGGGGGGGGGAAGCCAGACTGGCAGATGATCCTGAGGACAGAACTTCTCTTTCGTCTGATGGATCCTTAGACGATTTTGATATTGTACCAGCAATTCCAGAAGGGAAATTCCGGGAACATACCGTGCTCTACCAAGGTAGCGCTCCCACGCCGGTCAAAGGGCTTTATATTGAGGAACGCGCCTCTAAAAACCTGGCTGCACAGATTAAACCTGATGGGACAGTGACCTACGAACCATCGATAAAATTAACTGTAACTAAATTTCCAGCGCAACATCAGGCAAGGATGTATTTTGCAATGGCGATGGCAAGCCAGATGCTGGCTAACCTGAGAGGTGCGCCTACTCAAGAAAACCCTATTAGGCTGCGTAGTAACGATCCAGTCCAAGCGAGATATTTATGGACTGCACTAATGATACTCGGCGAATCAGATAAAAATATGAAATTTGACCACAAGCAAATTAAGGTGACTTGCGCTCAGTTTGATCCTAAATCTGAGTTTGGCATAGGTGGTCTTCGTTGGGGTGGCGATGCTCTCTATCATAAATTTAAAGAGAATCCTGAGTTGAGTGCAATGTTAAAAGGTGTGCAGGAAGTCAATGAGAAAAAGTTCTCGAAAGACACGCTACAAGAACGAGCACAAGCAAGGCAAGATACCACCGAGTTAACAAAGGCTCTCAAACAGAATATGCTTTTGATCACCGAGAAGAACAAAGAGCAGGAAGATACGCATGGTGTGACCTTAGGTGGCCCGGGAGGACCTAAATAGCGGATTGCGAGAGGTCGCTCTAGTGATAATTATAAAGAAAATAGGGACATGATGGACAAGAATAATCTGCCAATAGGTGTTTTCGATTCGGGAATGGGGGGCTTGACAGTGCTGCGCGCACTAAAAACAACCCTCCCGAATGAGTCATTTATATATTTAGGGGATACTGCTCGTTTACCCTACGGAACAAAAAGTCCTGATACCATACAGCTCTATGCAGTACAAATGGCACGGCTTCTGGTAGAGAGACAAATAAAAGCCCTGGTCATCGCCTGTAATACCGCGACTACAGCAGCCTTGCCTCATCTGCAGGCCATGCTTCCTGATATACCTGTTCTTGGCGTGGTAATTCCTGGTGCATCTGCGGTCGTTGCTGCAACAAAAAATAACCGAATTATTGTATTGGCAACAGAAACAACCATTGCTTCGAATGCCTATCAGCATTTAATTAGCCAGTCTCTACCCCAAGCGACTATCAATGCCCGTGCCTGTAGTGTTTTAGTAGCTTTGGCCGAAGAGGGCATGGTGTCAAACACAGTTGCTCGAGAAGCCTTGAGGCATTACCTTTCTGATTTTAGTGAAGAAGATACCCTGCTTTTAGGCTGTACCCATTTCCCAGTTTTTAAATCCTTATTAACCACGCTGTTACCTGCCGGAGTGACCGTAGTCGATTCCGCAGAGGCAACTGCGAAAGCCTTGCATAAGGTGCTTAGCGACACGAATTTGCTAAGTAGTGAACAGCAAAAAGCTAAAATCAACTACTTAGTTACTGATTCGGTCAAACGTTTTCAAGCCGTTGGCGAGATATTTTTAGGCGAAGCCTTGCAGGCTGAGCAGATCGAGCTTGTTGATGCTAAGCCGAGTGCTTAAGTGCTTATCCCTATTTTGGCTCTTTATTTTCCCTTCTCCCTATACAAGGGGAGAAGGTGCCCGAAGGGCGGATGAGGGGCAAACACATTACTCAACCTCAATACGTTTTTTACGCGCAGACTGATAGCGTGCCTGCATTTCAACATCAATATAGCGATCGGTTGTCGCACTGGAGCTATGGCCGGCATCATCGCGGACATGTTCCCGTGGACGAATTTTCACATCTTCAGAAATTCCTGTATGCCTCAACCAATGCACAGTTGCCGCGGTCAGATTATCCGCTTCTTCAGTCAGTCCCTGGCGACGTAATTGTTCAGCTGCCTGATCAAAGCAAAATTGAACAATACGGCGAAGCGGTGCCGTATCACTCATTGGGCCTGTACCTCGGATTCTGGGAATCAGAGGTGAATTATCAGAAGGCGCTGGTAAAGGGGGCAAGCCTAGAAAGCTACGCCAGCGTACTAGACTATCAAGCATAGCCTCGCTTACGGCAATTTGTCGCTCTTTATTGCCTTTGCCAACGGTTGTAAACCACCAATGCCCATTAGAATCTTTGGCGAAATCGTTCATAGTTGGAATCCAACGCTCACTGGCTGCAAGCTCTGAAATTCTTAGATACATGCCAAAAAGCATACTCAAAATAAAGCGAGTACGCTCATGTTTGTCCGGGTTTTCTTGTGCTAAGTGCTCGGCAGTATCCAGAACAGTAGCCCATTGCTGCAAACTAAGGCGTCTGATAGGTGCATTTTGTTGCCGTTTCCGAACAAATTTACTTTTTTGACGGATTAAGGCCACCGGATTAGATACAAGATATTCTTCAGCAATCAGAAAATTAAAAAAGGTGCTGAGAATTGCAAAAATTTCCTGTATCGCACCCTGCGATAAACTGAATTGCTCAATGGACGCTTGAGAACCCTGTTTTCTTGATGCCTTAGAAATAGTTACAACGAAAGGGCGCCAGTCCTCATTAGGCAGGCGGAGCCCTTCTTTTTCAATAAATCGAGGTACCTTCTTTAGGCTAATCCAGGTTTGTGGCGGATTTTGGCAAAAGCGAACGTATTGCTCAATATGTTCTCGTTTAAGCTCATTGAGCCTTATCTTTTTTATTTGCCAACACCATTGTAACAAGCGCTCAGCTTCGCGCCGGTAAGAGTTGAATGTACCCAAGCTACCTGTATAACTCTTGAGAAAATTGAGACTATAAAAAAAATCCTGATAACAATTTGGATCAGGTAATACCACGTTATCTAAATTTTTATGTAGATGATCAAGGCTGTCGAAGAGCGGTAAAAGCTTGGCTTTCATAGAAAAATTGCACAAATAATTAAACTTTAATGCTATCTTAAACAGCTTCCTGCCGTAAATAAAAATAATTTAAAAGAATTATTGACCTCGACATCTGCACCGAGTATCATTCCGGCTCTGTCCTTGGGACGGGTTGAAAACGGGGTGTAGCGCAGTCTGGTAGCGCGCCTGCTTTGGGAGCAGGATGTCGGGAGTTCGAATCTCTCCACCCCGACCAATTTTTTATGCGCCCGTAGCTCATCTGGATAGAGCATCGGCCTTCTAAGCCGAGGGTAGCAGGTTCGAATCCTGCCGGGCGTGCCAGCCTTAAGCAGATTCCGCAATCTTTATAAAAGATGAGTATAATGGTGAGCGTAGCTCAGTTGGTAGAGCCCCGGGTTGTGATCCCGGTTGTCGTGGGTTCGAGTCCCATCGTTCACCCCAGACCCCTAAATTGGTCGATAAGCTAAAGATTCATCCTGAGTCTTTACAAGATAGACATACTGTTTGATAATTCCACCCTGTTTGCGAAAGTGGCGGAACTGGTAGACGCGCTGGATTTAGGTTCCAGTGGGGTAACCCGTGAGAGTTCGAGTCTCTCCTTTCGCACCATACTTTGACAAATATCCAAGAGGTGACTAGATGCAAGTTTCTGTAGAGACCTTGAAAGGTTTGGAACGTAAAGTAACAGTTTCGGTACCTACCGAAAAAGTAGAGGAAGAAGTGAGCCTGCGTCTCAGAAATCTTGCTCGAAAGGTAAAAGTTGACGGTTTTCGCCCGGGCAAAGTTCCTATGCATGTTGTAAAAAACCGTTATTCAGATAGCGTTCGCGAAGAGGTCGCCAGAGAAATGGTGCAATCAACTTTGTTCGAAGCGCTGCAAAAAAATGAGTTGGTCCCCGCAGGTTCACCAACTGTTGAACCTACCCAGGTTGAATCAGGTAAAGATTTTATCTATACCGCTGTTTTCGAAATATTTCCAACCTTTGACATTGTTGAATTAAACCAGGATGAAATTGAAGTTGTTCGTGCTGAAGTTAAAGACGAAGATATCAATGAAATGCTTGAAAAATTACGCGAGCAAAATAAAGAATGGCATGAAGTTTCTCGTGCAGTTGCTAAAGATGACAAGGTTGTTATCGATTTTGAAGGGTTCTTAGGTGAAGAAGCTTTTGAAGGTGGTGCTGCGAAAGGTTATGAAATTGCTCTTGGTTCTGGCTCAATGATTCCAGGCTTTGAAGATGGTATTGTAGGTGCTGAAAAAGAGAAGCCCTTCGAAATCAAAGTTACCTTCCCTGCAGACTATGGTCACAAAGAATTGGCAGGAAAGGACGCGACGTTTAAGATCACCGTACATAAAATAATGGAAGGCAAATTACCTGCACTGGATGATGCCTTTGCTGAGCAATTTAATATCAAAGATGGCGGTATTGAAGGCCTGAGAAAGGATATTAAAGAAAATATGGTTCGAGAGCTTGAGCGACGAGTCTCAGCGATGAATCGTGAAAAAATCTTCGACAAATTAATGGCAATCAACGTATTTGATTTACCAATGGCTCTGATCGATAAAGAAATCGAACACCTTAAGCATGAAATGTATCATCGTCTCTTTGGTCATGAGCACTCTGATAATGAGCAAATTCCTGATTTCCCACGAGCTCTCTTCGAGGAACAGGCAAAACGACGTGTTCATCTGGGCTTATTGTTCTCTGAATACGTGAAAAAACATGAATTAGTAGCTGATAAAGAACGTGTTAATGCAATGATAGAGAAATTTGCTATGGCTTACGAAAATCCTGATGAGCTGCGTGCTTGGTACCAGGGTAGCAAAGAGCGATTAGCAGAAATCGAAGCGTTGGTTACTGAAGAGATGGTTGCCGAAAAGATTAGTGAAAATGCTAAACTTATAGAGAAAGCCAAAAACTATAATGATGTTATGAACCCCACGAAGGAAAGTGAGACTAAAGGAGAGTAAATATGTCGGGTTATTCAGAAAACTTGATTAGAAATGCCAGTGGCCTTGTGCCAATGGTTGTCGAGCAGACCTCTAGAGGGGAACGATCTTACGATATTTACTCAAGGCTTTTGAAAGAACGCATTATCTTTCTTTTGGGTGAAGTTGAAGATCATATGGCTAATCTGGTTGTTGCCCAGTTGTTGTTTCTTGAGTCAGAAAATCCAGAGAAGGATATTTCTCTCTACATCAATTCGCCAGGCGGCGTAGTGACAGCTGGTCTAGCTATCTATGATACGATGCAATTCATCAAGCCAGATGTCAGTACTCTTTGTATTGGTCAGGCAGCTAGTGCTGCTGCACTTTTGCTTTGCGCTGGCGCTGAGGGTAAGCGGTTTTGTTTACCTAATTCGCGAGTGATGATTCATCAGCCTTTGGGTGGTTATAGAGGACAAGCTACTGACATAGAAATTCACGCACGTGAAACTTTAGCTGTACGTGAACGATTAAACAGTATTATGGCTAAGCACACTAAGAAAACGCCAGATCAAATAATGCGTGATACTGAGCGTGATAATTTCATGAGTGCCTCACAGGCCTGTGAATACGGTCTAATCGATAAAGTTCTATACGATCGTGAAGCTATGGCAGTAGCGGAGTGATAAGAAATGCCAGTTTATTCGTTTGCTCGAATTAACTGGCATTTTTGCTGGCGTTATTTTTTCGATTGTCTAAAATTTTACTATGCCCTTAACGAATGGATTTTGGGGATTTTAGGCGATAGCATAAAAACCTAAAATTCATTCGTAAGGGTATAAGATTACCTGATTGGGCTAGGTAACAGTAAGAAAGGGGTTTGTAGATGAGTAAAACCGACGATAGTGATAAGGTTTTATATTGTTCTTTTTGTGGTAAAAGTCAGCACGAAGTAAAAAAACTGATAGCAGGACCATCTGTTTTCGTTTGTGATGAATGTGTAGAACTTTGCAATGATATTATCCGCGAAGAAACTCAGGATGCGCCTGAGGAAGCAGAGGCGAACTTACCTACGCCTAAAGAAATATCAAATTTCCTTGATGAGTATGTGATTGGGCAGCCCCATGCGAAGAAAGTGCTGTCTGTAGCAGTTTATAACCATTACAAACGGCTATATCACAAAACAGAAGATGGTATTGAGTTAGGCAAAAGTAACATTCTTTTAATCGGCCCAACAGGAAGCGGTAAGACTTTGCTTGCGCAGACTTTAGCGCGTTTATTAAACGTTCCCTTTACCATGGCTGATGCAACAACTCTGACAGAAGCTGGTTATGTTGGTGAGGACGTTGAAAACATAATCCAAAAATTGTTACAGAAATGTGATTATGATGTAGAGAAAGCCCAGCAGGGTATCGTTTATATCGATGAAATCGATAAAATTTCGCGCAAATCTGATAATCCGTCAATTACTCGAGATGTTTCCGGTGAAGGTGTACAACAAGCCTTATTGAAATTAATCGAGGGTACGATTGCATCAGTACCACCACAAGGTGGGCGGAAACACCCACAACAAGAGTTTCTGCAAGTTGATACCTCAAATATCCTATTTATCTGCGGTGGCGCCTTCGCTGGACTTGATAAAGTGATCCGTGAGCGTAGCGATAAGTCTGGAATTGGTTTCGCGGCTCAGTTGAAAAACCAAAAAGCTGGGAAGGATACAGAAAAGGTTCTTGAGGCGCTTGAGTCTGAAGACTTAGTAAAATATGGCTTGATACCTGAGTTTGTAGGCCGCTTACCTGTAGTAGCAACCTTGCAAGAATTAGATGAATCAGCATTAGTGGATATTCTCACAAGACCTAAAAATGCGCTTACCAAGCAATTCCATGCCTTATTTAAAATGGAGAATGTTGAGCTCGAATTTAGGGATGACGCATTGGGCATGATTGCTAAAAAGGCGTTGGAGAGAAAAATTGGTGCGCGTGGTTTACGTGCCATACTTGAAAATATACTTTTAGACACCATGTATGAATTACCTTCTATGGAAGGTGTAAAGAAAGTAGTAATTGATGAAAGTGTTATTAATAGCACTGGAAAGCCAATCCTTATCTATGAAGGTGAGGAAGGTAAACAATCTGCTGCAGGTGGAAGAGAATAATAATATGTCTGAGCACTACTGTAGATTATGCGGATTATAGCTACGGTAGGGCCGCCCAGGTTTTCTGTTTGTTCTTAATTTAGGGGCAAACAAATCTAAAGAGCTGTTGACATTTGGTTCTGTCACTAAATGCCAACAGATCTAGAGGACAAGGCAATAGGTTAGGAGGATATGCCTAAATCCAAGTCCTAAAAGGCTGTATGTTATTTCTCATAAGATTATCGTTTGAATAAGGGCTCATTATGTCTAGCGAAAGCGAAAATGAAATCATGCCGTCTGAATCTGAAAATGAAGAGTTATCACCATTACCAGTATTGCCTCTCCGGGATGTTGTAGTCTACCCACATATGGTTATCCCTTTATTTGTCGGACGTGATAAATCCATTAAGGCTCTAGAAGCCTCTATGGTTGATAACAAAAGGATTTTTCTTGTTGCACAACGAAAATCCTCAAATGACGATCCAAGCCCTGAAGATGTTTTTACAGTTGGTACTATTTCAAGTGTTCTGCAGTTATTAAAACTGCCAGACGGTACTGTCAAAGTACTCGTTGAAGGTGAGCAGCGCGCTAAGGTTACAGCTTATACTCTGGAAAGTGGATTCTTAGAGGCATCTCTTGAACCAATTGAGGAAGTCAGCGATCTTTTAAAAGATCAGGAAATAGAGATTTTAATGCGTTCATTGATGTCCCAATTTGAACAATACATCAAGTTAAATAAAAAAATCCCTCCTGAAGTTCTCAGTTCTTTAGCTAGCATTGAAGAACCTGGCCGACTGGCAGATACAATTGCTGCCCACCTAAGCTTAAAAGTTGATGATAAGCAGGAATTACTAGAAACGGTCGATGTTGGAACACGTCTCGAGCGTTTAATGGCCGCGATTGAAGGCGAAATTGATTTGCTGCATGTTGAAAAGCGGGTTCGTGGTCGAGTTAAGCGGCAAATGGAAAAAAGCCAGCGCGAATACTATCTTAATGAGCAGATCAAAGCGATTCAAAAAGAACTCGGCGAGATGGGCGAAGAGGGTAATGAAATTGAGCAACTTGAAGCATCCATTAATAAAGCAGGAATGCCTAAAGAAGCAAAAGAAAAATCGCTTTCTGAGTTACATAAACTGAAAATGATGTCTCCCATGTCAGCAGAGGCAACTGTTATACGCAATTATCTGGATTGGATGTTGAGTGTGCCTTGGAAGAGGAAGAATAAAATTCAATTTGATTTGCGCAAGGCAGAGAAATTGCTTGATAAAGAGCATTATGGTCTTGAAAAAGTTAAAGAACGAATTATCGAATATCTGGCTGTGCAACAACGGGTAAAACGCTTAAAAGGTCCTATATTATGTCTAGTCGGACCACCTGGGGTGGGTAAAACATCCTTAGGGCAATCAATTGCAAATGCAACTGGAAGAACCTTTATCCGTATCGCTTTAGGTGGTGTGCGTGATGAGGCAGAAATCAGAGGTCATCGACGTACCTATATTGGCTCTATGCCCGGTAAGATTATTCAAAAATTATGTAAGGCTGGTGTTAAAAATCCGCTTATCATGCTCGATGAGGTTGATAAGATGGCTATGGATTTTCGCGGTGATCCTGCCTCTGCCTTACTTGAGGTTCTCGACCCTGAACAAAACCACACCTTTAACGACCATTACTTGGAAGTAGATTATGATCTGAGTGATGTGATGTTCATAGCAACAGCGAACTCCTTAGAGATTCCTGCTCCCTTACTTGATCGTATGGAAGTAATTCGCCTTGCTGGTTATACCGAGGATGAGAAAATTCATATTGCAGAGAGTTATCTGGTTGATAAGCAGTTGGTGCTGAATGGCCTTAAACCAGACGAGATTAATATTGGCGAAAGCGCAATTCGCGAAATAGTCCGACATTACACTCGAGAAGCTGGCGTACGTAATCTCGAGCGGGATATTGCTTCCATTTGCCGCAAAGTGGTTAAAGAAATCCTTACTGGCAAGCGAGTGAAAAAAGTGACTGTTTCCCGCACGAATATTGAAAAATATCTCGGTGTAAAAAAATTCCGTTATGGACTAGCAGAAGAATTTGACCAAGTAGGGCAGGTAACCGGTCTTGCTTGGACAAGCGTTGGCGGGGAATTGCTTACAATTGAAGCGTCAATGATGGCTGGGAAAGGTAAAACTACTCATACCGGTCAGCTTGGTGAAGTAATGCAGGAATCCATCCAGGCAGCAATGACTGTGGTGAGAAGTCGAGCCAAGAGTTTTGGCGTAGCAGATGATTTTTACGACAAAAGTGATTTTCACATCCATGTTCCTGAAGGCGCTACCCCAAAAGATGGCCCCAGTGCGGGGATAGGTATGTGTACGGCACTAGTTTCAGTTGTTACACAGATACCAGTAAGGGCAGATGTAGCAATGACCGGTGAGATAACGCTACGTGGCCAGGTTCTCCCTATAGGTGGTTTGAAGGAAAAACTACTGGCAGCACATCGTGGTGGAATCAAGCACGTTATAATCCCTGAGGAGAATAGGAAAGATCTTGAAGAGATTCCGGATAATGTTTTACGGAAACTGGCGATTCATCCCGTGAAGACGATTGAACAGGTTTTAGAACTGGCTTTGCAACGCAATCCAATCCTAAATGCACCTGAGCAAGCTCCGCAAGAGATCATTTCTGCTAAAAGTTCTAAAAAAAGTAAAAATAAAGATTTACATGCCCATTAATACCGGGTATATTTCACTCCGTTGCCCGCTGCTGGTGGGTGATGCAGGGATGTGACTGCTTGACTGAAGTTGATGATTTTGATTTAATCGGCTCGGGTAACGGAAGAAATAACAGATAGGGGAAAAGATGAATAAGAGTGAATTGATTGATGCAATTGCAAGTGGTTCTGGCGTAACTAAAGCAGACGCTAGTCGAGTTCTTGATACTTTTATGATTACTGTTACTGATGCTTTAAGAAGTGGCGATCAAGTTGTACTACCTGGTTTCGGTTCTTTCTCCACCGGCAATCGTTCTGCACGTACTGGTAGAAACCCACAGACTGGCGCAAAAATTGAGATTAAAGCTTCTAGAGTTGCTAAATTTAAAGCTGGTAAGTCTTTAAAAGAAGCTGTACAAGAAGCATAGTTTTCTGGGTGCTTAGCTCAGCTGGGAGAGCATCGCCCTTACAAGGCGAGGGTCGCAGGTTCGATCCCTGCAGCACCCACCAAGAAAAGGAGTGGTAGTTCAGTTGGTCAGAATACCGGCCTGTCACGCCGGGGGTCGCGGGTTCGAGCCCCGTCCACTCCGCCAAGATAAACGCGCCGAAGGGCGCGTTTTTTTTATAAGCCTCGTTTAATCTAAAAAACGCAGTTGAACCGTCGAGAGAGAGGCTAATCTGCTGATTCAACAGCGTTTTTTAGATTAAAATATATTTCTTGCGAATATTACCAAATATGGAACTTCGAACATGTTGCAGAAGCTGAACGAACGCATACAAGGTCTTGTAGCCTGGATAGTCATTATTCTTATTGCGATGACTTTTACTTTATTTGGGGTGGACTACTATATGCAGTCTCGCCAGGCATCTGATGCTGAAGTTGATGTCAATGGACAAGCGATTAGTAAGCAATCTTTTGAAGTCAATTACAGACGAGCGCGGCAACAGCGCGATTCCTCTGAAATAACGGCTGCAAGTGAACAAGCGTTAAAGAAGCAAGTATTGACCGATATGATAAATAATGAAGTCAGTATGCAAGCAGCACGAGCTGCAGGGTTTGAGGTTAGTCTTGAACAGGCAAATAATGCAATCCTCAATATCCCCCAATTTCAGCAAGATGGCCATTTTTCTCCTGAACGTTATCAACAAGCCTTAAGTGGCGCTATGTTTACCCCTGAATCATTTCAAAATGAAGTAAGACAAGGTATGTTGCTAAATCAGCAACGTTTTGCCTTTATGGGGTCCGCCTTTGCCTTACCTGGAGAAATAAAGCGCTTTGTTAAGCTCTATATGCAAACTAGGGATTACGACTATTTGGAAATTCCTGCCTCTAACTTTATCAAAGAGAGCCAAGTTTCTGATGAGGCTATTAATAACTATTACCAGGGACACCAAAAAGAATTTTTAGCACCAGAGAAGGTTAGTATTGACTATGTTCGTTTATCGACCCAGCAATTAAAAAACAAGATTGCGGTTAGTTCTGAAGATGTAAAACAATATTACGAGGAAAACGAGAGTAGTTTTCTTACACCAGCACAATGGCAGGTAGCACATATTCTTTTTGCGGTGCCTGAGGATGCAAGCGATGAAGCAAGAAAGCAGATTCAGCAAAATGCTGATGATACTTATCAGGCACTCCAAGATGATCCTGCAAAATTTGATGAATTATTAAAAACAAAAACAGATGATAAGTTGTCGCTTGCGAGTAATGGAGTTCTTCCTTGGCTGGTTGCTGGTCAGTCTGGCTTTGATAAGACACTTGCAGAGTTAACTACGCCAGGACAGATTTCACCACCAGTTCAGTCGAAGCTTGGTTATGAAATATTTAAGTTAGTTGCCTACAAGCCCGCTGTTCTTAAACCCTTCGATCAAGTGCAGCAAGAGATAAAAGAACAACTATTGGCTGAGCGAACTCAAACACAGTATGCTCAGGCTCTAGAACAGTTAGGTGATTTGAGCTATCAAAGTCCTGATTCGCTGAGTCCTGTTGCAGATACCTTAAAACTGCCTGTTGAACAATCTGAGCTTTTTTCACGCCAAGGCGGTGACTCTGACCTAACAAAAAATAAACAGATCATTAATGCTGCTTTTAGCCACGATGTGTTGGCGCTGGGTAACAATAGTGAGCCTGTTCAACTTGATAATGACAGCGTAATTGTATTGCGGGTTAACAAGCATGTCCCGACAGCTGAGAAACCCTTGGCAGAGGTAAAGGATTATATTGCTAATAAACTGGCTATGCAGGGCGCTGAGAAGAAAGCTCAGGCTGTGGGTATGGAACTTTTATCTAACAAGGAAGATGAAAGCCAACAAGAAAAACTGATGCAAGAGAATCAACTGCAATGGCATGAAGTGGAAAAAGCGACTCGTGATACAGATAAGACAGATTCTGCTATCAATGATCTAGCTTTTAGCTTACCGCGAGAAAATAGTCGAGATGGACATAGTTTAAGCAATGGAAACTATGTTATAGTTCGCCTCAAAAAAATTAATGATGGGCAATATAAGAGCCTTGATAAAGAGCAACAAGCAAGTTTGACCCAGCAAATTGAGAGTAGCAATGGAGTAATGGATTACGATTTATATATCAATGACCTGGTGTCTAAGGCAAAAATTACTAAAAATTAGATGTAAGGAGATGTAATGCCAGCAAAATTTACTAATAACCAAAGAGCGCGTCTGCAGATGCAGCTGCAAAGAGATTTTGAGCAATTAGCTGCTGAAAAAACTCCACCTCATGAGATTTATGACAAATTAGTTACTCGCGTGCAATATAATCTGAGCGATCCTAGTAGTGCTCTCTATGACCTCCCTTTTGAAGAACAGCAAAAAGTTTTTGCTACTCTAAACACCTTTTTCCAGGCATGCCCTCAATTCCTGAATATGAAAAAAACGGATACTCAGATACTTTTTATTATAAAATTTACACCAATACTTGAAAGAGACTTTTACCGTTATAATAGCTATCGTTATTGTCCCTCTGATGATGCGCTCTTTACTTGGCTGATGCTTGATACCTTGATGCTTCATTCACTTCACCATCATGGTGGATATGGTAGCAGTATTTATCACGGTGTAAGTTCTAGCTCTTCTAGCACTGATGGAGAGGCCTGGGCTCTTCTTCTGTTAGTTGCTTTGGCTGCCTTGGCGATTGCTGCTGCCTTTATTGCTATGTACTATTTGTTCAGCCAGTTTTTGGATGATATGGAACGTTTTTGGCATAATGAGGGTTGGATTCAGGCTGCCGTTTCAATGATGGCTGCAGCAGCAAGTGGCTGTGCTGTTGGCTTATTAACCTTTTTCCTCCTAGAAGCTCCTATTATCTCTTTAGCTATAGCAGCTGGTGTGAGCAACCCTGCTGGTATGGTAATTTTAGCCGTAGTTTGTTTGACTATTATTGGCGCTGGTTTAGGTTGTTTTATTACCAACAAAATTCAAGAATATGCGATAAGAAAGGCTAATCCAGATGCTATTGATGTCTATGATGCCCATCGTTATGAACTGACTGATTCTGAGCGGGAAGATTTGGAAGCTAAGGGCATAGATCCTGAGAAGGTACTCTCTGCAATGATTGCTATTCGCCAAACCATGGGCAAAGAGCAGTTACCTTCATTATTAGGTCGTGTATTCACTTCAGGCGGTAGAGAAAAGCAAGAGCTTTTAGATAAAATCCGCCAGTTACGGAAGGGTGAGTTTGATGAAGGAAGCTTTGGTATTATGGAAGTGAATGTTCCTGCAAATGTGGCTAATGAAACAGAAGCTTATACCCTCCGATTTGATTTAAGAAAAGAGCTTCAAGTTCAGTACGTCTTTGAGCAGCCGCCGTTAGAACAACAGCAGCAATACCATTCACCGCAGCAGCCGTTTGGTCAGCACCAACAATACCATTCACCGCAGCAACCGTTTGGTTCAGAGCAACAATACCATCAACCACAGCAGCCCTACTATCCACAGCCGCTACTTGACCCGAGTCATGAGCAATCTGATCATGCCTATCATCAACCAACTGGCCAAATATATCCAGATACTCTTCCGTTTTCGTCTGGGCTCCAACCAACGCAACCACTGTCACCCTTCGAGTTCCCATCTCCTATAGGTATGTCGGTTGTACATCAGCCTCAGTATCCGGCGCCTCAGGGTTATTATTATGTGCCGCATTCTAATTTGATTCCGGAACCGTCTGCACCGTATTTCGATCCTCATGCACAACAAGGTTATCCTACACATACATTCTAATATCAGAATGATCTTAATCATCTCTGAATACCGCACTGTATGTGTGGTATCCAGAGATGGTCTTAAAAAATATTCGCTCCCTATCATATAAAGCGCTATTTTTAGCGCATCATTCACTAAAATAATGTTTCAGAGTTTCATATACTGAACTAAGTAGTATTTCCTCAGCATCATTTTCGCCTAAACAGTAGGTATAGTTTGACAGCCCTTTCTACTATGTCACCCGGAGCAAATTTGCACCAGGAAAGAATTTCTAATTGACAGCTCCTCATCCACCCTACGAGCAGCTTGTCTCCTGAGGGGTGAAGGGAAAAAGAGGGTTTATTGTTTCACTTATTTAAGGAAAAGGTGCTAGTAGGGCGGATGAGGATTTCTAAATCTGGTTTCCTTTTGAGCACTGCCATTATTTTAAATTGGTTATATGAAATACTAATAATCATTATGAATACAAAATAGTGATGGCAATATGAAATCCCTGTAATATCTGCGGTTCTGTGCAGAATTATTGCAAAAATAATAAGAATTGATATAAAAGGACTCGCACTTGTTGATAAAAGTATTTGTTTATAAATAGCCTGAGGTAAGCATGAAATATACAACCAAGGTAAATACCCTGACGGCAATTGTGGAGCTTTTTCCCGAACTTTATAAGGATACTACGATTAGAGATAGGCTTGTTGCCTTGCGGATAAATTCTGACCTAATGGAAATTATTGGTAATCCTAAAAACTCTAGGTTGTTGAGTAGTATCCAGGATGCTGCAACGGCTAGGTTTATGGTATTCAATGATGGACTAAATCGAATCGAAATGGATATTTATAATGTTCTTAATGATTGCTATTCCCTGACTATCGCACGGCAAATAGCAAAGTCGGCAAAAAAAGCTTTTGAATTTGAAATAACCCTTGGGCAATTTAAAACTGGACTTGAAGATTTAAAGAGCAAAATTTTTCTTTCCTCTGAAGCCGAGATATCTAGTCTTGGACTCTCGCCGCCAATCTAACAAACGTAGCCTTGATGCAGCGTAATCAAGGTTTCCTACAGACTATTCGGTGAATAGGGCGTGAATGCTGCGGGACTTATTACAAGTTATTGGTTATGAAGTATTGTTGATGTTTTTTATTTTGGAGAGAAGGAAAACCTTGACTACACTACGTGCATCAAGGCTACATGTTTTTAGGGGTAGAATCGTGTGCGAGGGAGGCTCTTACCCCTAAACAATTTCTATTAGACTAAGTCTGACATTGCTACTGCATGGTAGCCGGCATCGACGTGAACGACTTCTGCGGTGATGCCAGAGGCTAGATCTGAGCAGAGGAAGGCTGCGGTATTACCAACTTCTTCGGCAGTAACATTGCGTTTTAACGGCGTTGTATTGGCATAAGCGCTCTGCATTTTACGGAAATCTTTAATGCCTGCGGCGGCCAGTGTTTTAATCGGACCTGCCGAAATAGCATTGACTCTAATTCCGCGTGGACCCATGCTGGCAGCAAGATAGCGTACAGAGGCTTCAAGACTAGCCTTGGCTATACCCATCACATTGTAATTGGGCACGGCTTTTTCTGCGCCATAGTAGCTCAGAGTTAAAATTGAGCCTTGTGTATCCTGCATTAGCGGAAGGGCTGCCTTTGCCAGACCAACTAGGCTGTAGGCGCTGATGTCATGGGCAATATGGAAACCTTCACGAGTAGAGCAATCGACAAAATCACCGCTAATCTGATCGGCAGGAGCAAAGGCGACAGAATGAATAAGAATATCTAATTTATTCCAATGAGCGCCTAAATGCTCAAATACAGCCTGAATGTCCTGGTCTGACGCGACATCGCAGGGGAAGGTCAGGCTAGAATTAAATTCTGCTGCCATCGTTTCTACGCGGCTTTGTAATTTTTCATTTTGATAGGTGAAGGCTAATTCTGCGCCCTGTTCATGGAAGGCTTTGGCAATACCGTACGCAATCGAACGATTAGATGCCAGTCCTATAATTAATGCTTTTTTACCGTTTAAAAATCCCACTTGAATCTCCTTTAACCGTTTTTATGCGTTGCGATTAACTCACGCATTTTTGCTTGGATCATATCAATAGCAATGCGATTTTCCCCACCACGTGGAACAATAATATCTGCATAGCGACTTGATGGCTCGATAAACTGTAAGTACATCGGTCTAACAGTGGTTTCATATTGATGGACAACGGATTCAAAAGAGCGATGACGCTCCACAACATCTCGTTTTAGGCGGCGTGTTAGGCAGATATCCAAAGGAGTAGACATAAAAATACGAGTATCCATTAGCTCACGCAAAGGTTTATCAGTGAAGAGCAGAATGCCTTCCAGGACAATAATTGCATGCTGGCCAATGCGACGGGTTTCTGGTAAACGAATGTGTTTGGAATGCGAGTAGATCGGGATTTCAACAGTCTCTCCCTGCTGTAATTTGCGTAAATGCTCGCAAAGTAAAGCGTGATCAAAGGCATCGGGATGGTCGTAGTTGATCTTTTCGCGCTCAGCAAAGGGCAAATGGCTGTTATCTTTGTAATAGGCATCTTCCGAGATGACAGCGACTTGATCGGAACCTAGCTCATTGACGATAGTATTGGCTAGAAGACTTTTACCGGAAGCGGATGGGCCGGAAATCCCAATGATGATTGCTTTTTTGCTCATGACGATAACATTCAAAAATTTGTGCAAATATTAAGGCTTTATAAGGATAAATTCAATTTTTTTCGTAATTATCGAACTTTTCCACTAAAGCCCAAATGGGGTGAATTTACTCTTCCTTTTGCCGTTTTAGAAGCACATAGACTGCACCTGCACCGCCATCTCGGTTTAACGCGCTATGAAAGGCTAAAACCTGTGGAAACTGAGGTAACCAATGAGCAACTAAATTTTTCAGAACAGGAGCCTCCCCCTTGTGGCTACCCTTGCCATGGATAACTAAAAGGCAACGATGAGCCAAGCTAGTCTGTTGTTGCAGGAAATTAACCAGCGATTGGCGCGCTGCATCTGGTCTTAGACCATGTAAATCCAGGCGTGCCTGCCAAGGAATAAGGCCGTTCTTAAGCTCGCGTAGCCGCTTATTGGGGATAGATTGACTGCAATAGGACAAAATGCTATTCGTTTGCACTTCCTCGGTATAGTAATCTGAGAGATAAATCTCATGAGTAGGGGGGACTTTAGTCTGGTTTTCACGTCGTGCCCTTCTAATAGGTGCGGTTTTTGGACTTGGTAAGTCGGCTTTTTTGCTTTTAGTCAGGGGTTTGACACCAGTCATCATTTGGCGAAATAGGGATTTATCTTCATCAGACAAAGAATCATCGGACATACAAGTGGTTGTTATAAAGCGTGAATATTTCCAAGTATAACGCATTTATACCGATAAATTGTGCCGATCTTGATGTTACTTGAGTATAAATTGTGGTAATTATGTGCTTAGCGTAAAAAAATAAACATTATTCAAGGTTTCTATGACAGTCTCTTATGCTTCAGCAACAGCTGAATTCGAAACAATTCTCGATTTTCTTCGTTTTGGTATCTCTAAGGCTAAGGCTTCAGATTTATATTATGGCCATGGTACTGATAATGCCTGGGATGATATTTTCGCCTTGGTTTTAGGCTGCCTCTCCTTAGCCCATGATTGTGATCCGATGTTTTATCAGGCACGCCTGAGTCCAGAAGAGAAGCTAACGCTGGCTAACAAGCTCAGCCGGCGTATTATTGATAAAATTCCCGTACCTTATCTCACTAATGAAGCTTATTTTTGCGATCTGGCTTTTTATGTTGATGAGCGGGTTTTAATTCCTCGTTCGCCGCTTGCTGAGCTGATTCAGCAACAGTTTGCACCCTGGATAGAAGCTGATAAGGTTGAGCGAGTACTAGACCTTTGCACTGGCAGCGCCTGTATTGCTATTGCTTGTAGTCATGCTTTTCCAGAGGCATTAGTCGATGCAGTGGATATTTCTCCTGAGGCTTTGGAAGTCGCTGCGATTAATCGTGAGCGCTATTGTTTAGAGGAAACTTTGACGCTTATCGAATCAGATTGTTGGCAAAAGGTTCCTAAAGTTCGTTATGATTTAATTGTTTCAAATCCTCCCTATGTGGGACATGAGGAAATGCAAACCCTGCCGCAAGAATATCTTCATGAGCCCAATCTAGCCTTGGAAACAGCGAATAATGGTTTGGCGATTGTTGAAAAAATTCTTGCAAACGCCCATGATTATCTAACTGAAGAGGGTATTTTAGTGGTTGAGGTAGGGAATAGCGACGAAGCCTTGCAAGAGGCTTATCCGCAGGTTCCCTTTACCTGGCTTGACTTTGAATATGGTGGTCATGGGGTATTTTTACTGACTCGGCAACAATTGCAAGCGCATTTTGCGCCCAAAGGTAATTAGATGAGTGGCAACAGCTTTGGAAAATTATTTAGTGTAACGACCTTCGGTGAAAGCCATGGGGTTGCGCTGGGTTGTATCGTTGATGGTTGTCCACCCGGTTTAGCGCTTTCGGCTGAGGATATCCAACCCTTTCTCGACAAACGTAAGCCTGGGCAATCGAAATATACGACGCAAAGGCGTGAAGAGGATAAGGTTGAAATCCTTTCTGGTGTATTTGAAGGCTTAACCACGGGAACTCCAATTGCTTTATTAATTCGCAATGCTGATCAGCGTTCTAGCGATTATGAAGCGATTAAAGATATTTTTCGTCCGGGTCATGCAGATTTTACTTATCATCATAAGTACGGTATTCGTGATTACCGCGGTGGTGGACGCTCATCAGCGCGGGAGACCGCAGCGAGAGTTGCAGCCGGAGCGGTAGCCCGTCTTTATTTGCAACGGATTGTCGGCATTGAAATCCTTGGCTATTTACAGCAGATGGGAACGCTTGCACTGGATTTTATTGATGAAGGGGAAATTAACAATAACCCCTTTTTCTGTCCTAATAACCACCAGGTACAGGCTCTGGCTGATTATATTGATAATCTAAGACGCCAGGGGGATTCTGTAGGGGCGCGAGTAACAGTTGTGGCGAGCGGGGTGCCAATAGGCCTTGGCGATCCTGTTTTTGATAAGCTGGATGCGACCCTAGCTTATGCCATGATGTCGATTAATGCAGTAAAAGGTGTTGAAATTGGTGCAGGCTTTGCTGCAGTAAGTCAGCAGGGCAGTGAGCATCGTGATGAAATAAGCAAGCAAGGTTTCCTTAGCAATAACGCGGGCGGGGTTTTAGGTGGAATTTCAACTGGTCAGCCCCTGATTGTTTCCATGGCTTTAAAACCAACCTCAAGTATTGTTAAACCAGGGAAGACAATCAATATTCAAGGGGAAGAAACGACTGTTGTGACCAAAGGTCGCCATGATCCCTGTGTTGGCCTGCGCGCAGTACCTATTGCTGAAGCAATGATGGCTTTGGTGTTGATGGATCATTATTTGCGGGATAAAGCGCAGAACAAATAAAATACTAAGTGATATTTAAAAATACAGATTTATCTGTATTTTTAAGGTATCTTTAGTAATAGGTCACCCCGCGGGAATTCGATACTGGGGCGGAGCTGACCTATTACTATCTTTATACTAAAGAACGCCAGTTATCTATAACTGAGATTAAAGAACATAGAGGTTATAAATGAATAGACGATTAAATATTGCCATTGTGGGAGCAACTGGCGCCGTTGGGGAAACCTTACTCACTGTGTTAGAAGAACGAGATTTTCCAGTAGATAAACTTTATCCACTCGCCAGCCATCGTTCTGCAGGTAAGACGGTAACCTTCAATAAGACTGAATTAGAAGTGCTCGATTTAGCGACCTTTGATTTTAGTCAGGTTGATATCGCTCTATTTTCGGCTGGTGGTTCTGTATCAAAAGAGTTTGCCCCCAAAGCAGCAGAGGCAGGCTGTGTAGTAGTGGATAATACTTCTTATTTTCGTAATGAGAAGGATATTCCCCTTGTAGTGCCTGAGGTGAATCCGCAGCGTATCGCTGACTATAAAAATCGTGGGATTATTGCTAATCCCAATTGCTCAACAATTCAAATGGTTGTTGCCTTGAAGCCCTTGCATGACGCAGTAGGTATTCATCGTATCAATGTTGTTACCTATCAGGCAGTTTCAGGTACTGGCAAAAAAGCAGTTTCTGAATTGATTAATCAAACTGCTGAATTACTCAATGGTCGACCAGCTTTGCATTCTGTTTATCCTCATCAAATTGCCTTTAATGTGTTGCCACATATTGATGAATTTCTAGAAAATGGCTATACCCGCGAAGAAATGAAGATGGTTTGGGAAACCAAGAAAATTATGGAGGATGACTCAATTCTGGTAAACCCAACGACAGTACGTGTTCCTGTGCTCTATGGTCATTCAGAGGCAATCCATCTTGAATTAAAGGCTCCCCTTAGTGTTGCGGATGCACGTAAATTACTGGCCAAAGCGCCTGGTGTTAAATTGGTCGATAACCCTGAAAAATTGCAATATCCAACACCAATAACCCATGCAATTGGTCGTGATGAGGTCTTTGTTGGTCGTATAAGACAAGATATTTCTCATCCTAATGGTTTAAATTTGTGGGTTGTTGCAGACAATATTCGCAAAGGGGCAGCGACAAATGCTGTACAGATTGCCGAAATCCTGCAACGCGATTATTTATAACATATAATTGACAATATGAGCAAAAAAAGAGGCATAATTGAGATCGATTCATCAACCCGGCCACCGAAAAGGCAGCGGGGGGAGTCTTATTTAGTTGATGAAACCTTCCAGATGGAAATGGATCGGCGCGAGAAGGAACAAAAAGGCCATAGCCAATATGCCAAGGTCAATGCCGTTGAACATCAGGAGCCTTTGCAATCAGCGCCAGAGGGGGAGTTGCAGAATAATATTAAGCAACATCCCGATCTGGACAGTCAGCTCAATGATGGCGCGGCCCCGAATGAGAGTCGCGAGCCGGATTTAAATACTGAAGCTCGTACTGAGTATGACAATGCTAAGCGAGAGCAGAATTTAGAGCTCCAGAAGAGATTAGGTCTTGCGCCCAAAATGGGCTCAGCACCGGAGCCTAAGCCGCCCTAGGATCGATAAATGACTATAGCCGATGATATTATTAGTCGCAGAATGCCAGATTTTGACCATTATCTACGTCAGGGAGAATCCTTAGACGATATTGATGACTATGGCTTCACGCCCTTAATTGAATGTGCAATAACAAGACAAATACAGATTGCCGAACAATTACTGATAAGAGGTGCCGATGTAAACAAAGCCGATGTGACTATGCGTACACCGCTACATTGGGCTGTGGATAATAATGAGTTGGAATTGGCGCGTCTATATCTGAATCACGGCGCCGACCCTAATGCCTATACCAAAACGGGTTTTTCACCACTGGTTTATCCTGTATTACGCGGACAGGACAATCTCAAACATTTACTTTATCAATATGGTGCCAAATTGGATTTTGCTCTTGATTTTATCAATGGCAAATTACTAGGGCATCGTTATGAGTTGAAAGGTTATGCCGACATTATCAATGGCAAGGGTGAATTTGTTGAGCTTGATTATGAAGGGTTTATCCTGGAATTTACGGTTGCTGTGGTCAATGATTCATTAAGGCGTTTCATCAGTAGCTATTCAACACGGCATTTACGCGGGCATTTTCCCTTCTTACATACGGTGATGGATGCCTTTGCCGTCGCTTCGGAATTGATCAGGCTGCAGCATCAACCCATATTGACTGATCATCATAAGCAAATGATAGGGCATTTGCTTAGAACTGATATGTTAGTGCTACCTGCGGCAAGCCGTGGCCATGCGATGGGCTTTGTACGTTATAAACAATGGTGGGCGAAAATAGACAGAGGTGAAAATAGTCTTAGCGAGGGTTCGGTGAATATTTACCGAATCACTCGTCCGGAAGCGATCGATGTTAAATTTATGCTGCAATTCCTCTACAAGAAACAAAGCCGCCGATTTTTTCATCAGCTTATTAATCAGCAATTAGGATTAATACCGGTTTTGCAATTGCCTGTTAAGTCGCAAATTACTGGAAACTGTTCTTGGGCTAATATCCAGGCAATAATTCCAGCAGCTTATGCCCTGCAACAATTGGCAGATATTTCTGTAAGTGATTTTAATCCCAATACGGCCATGGAGCTCTATGAAACCTGGGTTGAATGGGATAAGGATCGTGCTCTTGATGAATGTATTCATCGCTTTTATTTGGCAACTCCAAGCCGAAAGGCAAGTTTTGCTGCAATGCTTGGTGCCGTGCTTTTTCAGGCCTGTGATTATAGTAATTCCCATCATGTTGAGCGCGCGGAGAAGATTTTAACGGTTTTGACCCTGCCCGAGTATTATTATATTTTGCAATCCTATCTTGATGCTTATTGTGTGCGGCGCTTAACTCGTAGAGGAAATAACTTATTGAAGCTGCTTGATGACTGCGGGGTTAATCCAAATATTGGCGTGACAGCGATAGCGACTGGTTTGAAAGAGACTGAGTGAGTCTTGAGTTGTCTGCAACCTCTCATCCTTCACTGCACTCAAATCCATATTTTCACTACATACCTTTTGAACGGATAAGGGCTAAATTTATACTACCTTCTCCCCAGTGGGGAGAAGGTGGCGCGAAGCGACGGATGAGGGGTTCAAGGTTATTTCCTGTCAATTAGCTGTTCAGTTAATAAACTGTCAATCTATCATCGACTGCCTCTATCCAGCCAAGTATACCGCCCTGCAGATTCATAACCCTTGTAAACCCTGCCTCTTCTAGTTTAAGGCAGGCTTGAGCGCTTCGCGCACCTGATTTGCAGTAGATGACGGTTAACTGCCCATCAGTTATCTGATCCAAATTTTGATCCAATTCAGACAAAGGAATGTGTTGACCACCGATATGACAAATCTCGCGCTCATAGGCTTGGCGAACATCAATAAGCTTTAATGCTTCTTTGCCTGATGAAAGTAAGGCTTTCAGCTCTGCAGGGCTAATAGATTTTGGCTCCTTATTGCTTAGATTGGTGAAGCGGATAGCAGGATGCTGGGTGCAATCTTGTTTATCAATAGTAAATTGATTAAAGCGCATAGCTAGCAAATCCATACTCAATAGGGTGCCTGATAAGATTTCGCCTTGCTCTAAAACAATTTTGATAGCTTCTGTTGCCTGCATAGCTCCCACGACCCCTGGTAAAACACCAAGCACACCGCCCAGTGTGCAATTGGGAGTTAAGGCAGGTGGTGGAGGGCTGGGGTATAAACATTGATAGCAAGGACCATTATGGAAATTAAATACACTTATCTGTGCATCAAATTGATAAATTGAGGCTGAAACAAGAGGAGTGTTTTGGGCTCTACAGACTTCATTGAGCAAATAGCGTGTTTGGTAATTATCACTAGCATCGAGCACTATTTGATAATCATTAACTAGAGAACTGGCATTCGCATCAGAGAAAAATTCACAGTAAGTATTGATTGTTATTTCTGGATTCAAGGCAAGTAGACGTTCTTTTGCAACCTCAGTTTTAAGACGGCCTATATCTGAGGTCTGGAATAAAATCTGTCTTTGTAGATTGCTTAAATCAACCTTATCGCTATCGATAATACCTAGAGTACCAATACCGGCTGCCGCGAGATATTGCAAGGCCGGACAACCTAAACCACCAGCGCCAACACAAAGTATCTTCGCTTGTTTTAATCGCAATTGCCCTTGGGTGCCTATCACAGGTAGGTGCCGCTGATATCGCAAAAATTCTGATTGCTTCATGCTCATTTAGCTGTTCTCTCTGCTGCAACCTCTTCCCTTGAGAGTAGGGAGAACAACCTGGTCTGGTTATGTATCGAATAGGCGTCATATATCCATTGATAGTAATTCATTTTTATTGTCCCTAATAAGTAAACGGATGAGGTTTGGATATAGGAATATAAAAATGATTTAAATATCTGACGGCTTACCGGTGTTTCGTGAAGCCAATGTTTAAATTGCTCCGTACTATAATGGCGCCAGTTTTTTATTTGCTTAAGGTGATGGGATAGCAACTTTGGGGAAATGCTAAGTCCCGGCAATTCAAGATGCTGATTAATAGAAAAAATAATAACCAAAATTGCTCGCAAGATCTGTTGGCAGTTAACGACTAGTGCTTGGGGTAGGGCATAGTAATGCGCAATGGCTGGTAAATATTCCTCCAGAGTTTCTGTCTTAAGATGATTAAGACAAATTGCTTGGCAAATTAAGGAATAAAGCTCAATTAAATGGGGATGATCCTTACATACAGTAAAATCGATTTCTGGTGAGTAGAGTTGATTTTTTTCAATATAATCAAGTAAAACGGCATTATCGATTAATTTTTTATCCTGTGAGGAAAAAATTGCCAATCGTTGTAAAAAGGTAGCCAGTTCCGCAACGAGCATATATTCCAATGGAGATTGCTTATGCAATTCCTGCAACAATTTATCTTTCTCGGGTAGCCAGGCTGCATCATAATTAAAAGGGGTCGTATTAGCAAAAAAAATGAGCTCTCTCAAAAAACAAGTCATTGGATTCATGGGCTCAGATTGGGCTGGAATTTGTTGCGGAGCCACTTGCTGAAGATGTTCAAGAAGCATGATGGCATCCTTACGCTTTAGATCAACAATTCCCTCCTTGTCTAACCATAAAGCAAAAGCAGAATAATCCTCAACAGCTGATTTAGCAAAATGTTGTATAGCTTTTTTTAAGGAGCGGTAAGGGTAGAACTGTGATTTACAGTAGTTAATCAGGTTATTCTTAGCATCTTCAGCTAAAAGCCCCTGGGAGCAGGCTAACTCACAAGTTGCCCTGATATTAACCATAGCTTCATTAATCGCTTGATAATTTTCTTTTTTGCTAAGATGTAAAACAGCCACTTCATCATCATCACTTAACTTGCCATCTTTAAAGGCATGAAAGATCTCGCCTATGCCTCGCATGCCAAAAAAATGAAGCTCTGCGGCACGAAGTGCTCCCATAGAGGCAGCACCCCATACTGCGATTCCCGCCTCCAAGGCTAGAAGAATTTCTTTATGCCAGACAGCTGGAGTTGTTTCATAGAGCCCATCGATAATAACAATCGTTTGAGGGTTTAATCGCATCAGGCGGATAATATCTCCGCATTGGATAGGGGGGTGGAAATGGCCGTTTGGCAAGATTTTTTGCGCGTGCTCTAAGTCTAGTGAAGGGCCTAAGAACACATGAAGCTGAGGCATATTATTTCCAGGAAATAAAATTTTATCTTAAAGATATTAAGAATTGTTTACAATTGTTTTATCCCTTTAATGCGAAGAATTCAAGGTAAGTATAAATAAAAAAAGATAGATCAATTCAATGAGTTATGTGAAGATTACTGCGTTTTGCTTAGCGACTTGGTTTTGCATGGAATCACAACTCGTAATCCTTCATTGTGCTCAGGATAACGAAAGGCAGGATGGGCCTGCCATTATGCTCAAAGAAAATTTTTCAAGAATCAATTTATAAAGGGAGTTAGGATGAAAAAGACCGCATTAACCATCGGTTTAATAGGATTAATGTCACAAAATGTTTTCGCGGGTGATATGGGTGTTGTTAACCCAGTCCAAATAAGCCCCTTTATACCCTTTATCAGTGGTGAGGGCGCTGTAACCTGGAATACCATTAAATCAGCACGAGTTTTTGATGTTAGCCCTAGTACCAATAAAGACAAATGGGGTGGGCGCGTTGCTGTTGGGTTTAATCATCAATATCGTAATAATTTTGGTTTTAGTTCAGAAATTGGTTGGGGATATTATGGCAGGACCTCCTCGCATGTATTTGGTGCTGCACAGTCAGGTTCTTTGGCAATTTCCAATAGCAGTGATCTCTATGGCTTTGATATCTTGGCAGGATTGACCTATGACCTTAATCGTTGCAGCTTATTCTTAAAGGCTGGTGCTATGGCTGAAAATAGACGGGTTAAGGGGTTGAGCGTGTTCCGTAACAGCAATAATACGACCAATTACGTGTCATCAAATAAATTACATACAGTTTCTACCAATGTTTTGCCAGAAGTTAAAGTGGGTGGTATTTATAATGTTAATGACATTGTCGGTATTTCCTTGGCTTATATGCATGTTTTTGGCAATAACAATTATTCGGCAAAAGTTTCAGGCGCTTTTTCTAATCCTCAAGCAACAGCCGGGGTTTCCAGTACTGTTAGCGCTCAGAATCCATCCTTAGACAGTCTGATGTTTGGACTAGTACTCCGTTGGGTATAAGTAAAGCTTGGTGAAAGGCCGCCTTTGAGCGCAAGATGCGCTAACATAGAGCCTTTCGTATGAATAAGGTATGAGTGGTTGGAATCTAATGTTTGATTTGGGAGGCACTTATAGGGCTGTAAGTCCGAAGGAGACTCTGGACAAAATTGAGCCCTTACTCTGGGACAAATTTGGTATAAGCCGAGTTGCTAATATAACGGGTCTGGATGTTTTGAATATCCCTACTTATATTGCAATCCGACCTGGCTCTAAAATTTTATCTACATCTCAGGGAAAGGGGATTAGTCATGAGCTGGCGAAAATTTCTGCCATTATGGAGTCGATTGAGAGTTGGCATGCAGAGCGGCTTTCCTCCCCTAAACTAGTGGGGTCTTATAGAGTACTTAAACCGTCTTATAACCTGGTTGAATTGGAGCAGTTAATCAATGGTCATTTTCACCTAACCGCAGATGCCTTATATAACCTTGAGCTATCTTGGGTTGGAGGTATCGAGTTAAACAGCGGACGGGAGGTTTATTTTCCTAGTTCCCTTATTGATCTTGACTCACTCATTTTAAGTTCAAAGCGTTTAGGCTGTTTTCCCGGAACTTCCAATGGCCTGGCCTCTGGAAATACCTATCAGGAGGCGGTTTGCCATGGTCTCTATGAAGTTATAGAACGCCATAGCTGGGCGCTTGCAGAGACTGCTAAGGCGGCCTATGTTGATCCCTCATCCATTAAAGCTGCTCATCTACTGGAGCTTTTTAATATAATGCAAGCGCATGAAATCAAATTTAAGATTTGTGATTTGACTTCTGCAAATGGAGTACCTGCTTATAGTGCTACCTTGTTTGATTTAAAAGGCACGCGAAATTTAGATTTTTTTAGTGGCGCAGGTGCTCACCTCTCTTCTGTTGTTGCTTTGTCTCGGGCAATTACTGAGGCAGTTCAGTCTCGTTTAACCATGATTTCAGGCTCAAGGGATGATATTTATCCGGCAAACTATAAATTTAAACGAAAATTCTATCGCAATGGTTTTCCAAAAATTGAAAAACTAGAACCATCATACCCTTTTATAGAAACCGAGATTCCAGCTAATTTCGAAGCCTGCATTAAAGATTTACTTAAGCGTCTAAAAAACCAAGGTTTTGAGCAAGTGATTGTTTATAACCACACCCGACCTGAATTAGCAATTCCAGTTGTTCATGTCATTATTCCAGGTATGCATTTTGACTGGTTTAAGCATAAAACCCAGGCCTACGTGCCTGAATACTTCTGTTAGGTAGGTAGAGCAATGATTGATTTGGGCGGAACTTATCGAGCATTCACCCCTGAGGAGACTCTAGCCAAAGTTGAACCGCTTTTGTGGGATAAATTTCGTATTAGCCGGGTAGCAAATATTACTGGGCTCGATCATCTTGGAGTCCCTACCTATGTGGCAATTCGGCCGGCTGCCAAATTATTAACCTCTGCACAGGGCAAAGGCTTAACTCATAATTTAGCCAAGATTTCAGCTATTATGGAGTCAATTGAAGGTTGGCATTGTGAAAATATGGCACCTCCAGAACTCTTTGGTTCCTACCAAGATCTGAGCGAGGAATATCCTTTGCTAGAATTGCATCCCCATATTAATCATGGTCCCTTTGCCTGGGAGAATATTGCAAACCTTGAAGTGCCTTGGGGAAAGGGGTTGGAATTGCTTAGTGGCAAAGCAATTTATTTTCCCTATACGACCTTTAATGTTAATACTACTTATTTTCGTCCGGGCTATCGTTATTTTCCACCAACAACTAATGGCCTTGCTTCGGGCAATACCAGGGAAGAGGCAATCTGTCATGCCTTGTTCGAAGTGTTGGAACGTGATTTTACCGTTGAAAATTTAATGTTATCCAGGCAGAAACAAGTCGATCTATCGTCGATTAGCTCACCTCATCTGCTGAGTTTGCTAAGCAGTATTGCTGCTGCCGATCTACGTTTAGAGGTTTGGGATATCAGTACAAGGTTAAATATTCCAGCTTATTTAGCCATCTTGCATAACCCTGATGAACTGCGCAATGTAGGCATGATGATGGGAACAGGAGCGCATTTTTCCTCTGTGGTTGCCTTATCACGTGCCATCACAGAGGCTATTCAGGCACGTTTAACAATTATTTCTGGTTCCAGAGATGATCAAACACCGCGAGTCTATCGAAAAATAAAGTTAGTAAGAGGGGATTTTGATGAAATCTTTGCCAAAACCAAGGTGGAGAAAATGCCCTTTTTTGAGACTAAAATAGCGGAAAACTTTAGTTTTTCACAATGTCTGGATAATTTGTTGAATATTTTACAAGCCAATGGATTTAAACAGATTATTGTTTATGACCATACCAGAGAGGAGTTTGCAATTCCTGTGGTACATGTCATGGTGCCAGGATTGCGTTACCTGCATGGTACCTGTTTTTCTTGTTCTTTATCGCGGCTGTCATGAACGAGGAGCTTATGGGTATTCATGTTTTCTTAGGCCCGACACTGGATTTACAGACTGCACAAGGCTATTTGCCACAAGCGTATTATCACCCCCCAGTTCAATGTGGCGATTTGATACGACTGTTGCGCTTAGCGCCTAAAGTGATCGTGCTAATTGATGGGCTTTATGAACAGGTTCCTGCTGTTTGGCACAAAGAAATCATGTTGGCACTGGATCGTGGCGTTATAGTCTATGGCGCGGCGAGTATGGGTGCTTTACGTGCCGCAGAGCTAGATGCATATGGCATGAGAGGTGTTGGTAAAATATTTCAGGATTTTCTGAGTGGCCGTTTAAACGATGATGACGAGGTTGCTGTCTTGCACTATGGTGAAGAACAGGGCATGTCTGCAATTAATGAGGCTATGGTCAATATCAGGGCAACGCTAGAAGCGGCTATAGAAGCCAAAATAATAACTCCCGATTCGGCTGAGAAATTAGTCTGCTGGTGCAAAGCACAGTTTTACCCTAAGCGCTCTTTACAAGCAGCGATAAAACATCAGGATGGCGATTACTCAAAACTTTCTGCATGGCTTAAACAGCATGGTGTGATAGATCTTAAACGTGCAGATGCTATTGCGGTTTTGCAAGAGGTTCAAACACTCTGTGCCAAATCAGAGAAGGGTTCTAATTTACCCTATACCAAGTTTATTGCGTCCTTGGTTGATGATGAGATGGCTACCCCCTTTTATAATCCCTTGCCCTGGCTTCCCGAAATAGAACGTAAAATACAAGTATTGTCTTTGCAGAATCCGGCAGAGTACAAGTTGATTTTTGAACTAAGCAGGTTGCTGAAAAATGCCTTTGTTGTACTTGAGTCAACGCAGTTATTAGAAGAGCAACAGCATTACTTGCAATATATCCAGGCTAATAATCTTTACTATCCAGAAAAGTTGTATACCTACCTTTGCGGGCATGAGGAATTGTCAGCTTTGTATCCTTGGATGTTGCATTTCACCTGTCTGACAAATAGTAACAAAGCACGAGTCGAGAGCTATTTACCCGTTGCGGCTTTTTATTTTGAACAAGACCTCTCTATCCTTTCCAAGGCAGGTCAAGGATTGTTGACTTGGATTATTGTCCTTATTTTGCTGCTAAATGAGCACCTAGATGCGCCGCATTTGACGCTCAAATCAGAGGTCTTAGCTGAGCATTTAGAGGATCTGGGTTTTTGGCGGCGCTACAAGCAGGCAGAGGGTATTGATTTAAAAAAATGCTTAGAATTTGTATTGATTTATATGAAGATAATTTATATTCATCAAGGATTTAGAGATATCAAACCAGGTTTGGCGACGGCGCCAGAATATTATAATTGGATTTATGATGGGCTGATTTTGTATGAGCAAGAGCTGGGTATGAGGCAGGAATGATGAGGGCAACGGCAGCCGAGACGAACTTCCATTTTCAAGCCTATGGTTTAATAATTAATTCTGTTCTATCTCCTCTAGGTGATGCCTTAACTCCCAGTTCAAAATCAAGTGCAGATCTTGCTATTAGCTATGCGGAGATTTCACCCCAGGGCTTGGACAAGCCTATAGAAAAAGGCTTATTTTATCAGGTTAACTCCAATCAGCTCTGGCTGAATATCCCTGATATCGGCCGATTTTTAGTGTCTAATGGGGAGTCAATCCATATAGATCCCTGTGCTGCTGTTGCTGACAGTTCTCTTGCAGTTTTTGTCTATGGACCTTGTCTGGCTGCCTTGCTTATGCAGCGTAATTTATTGGTGTTAAAAGGTAGTGTAATCCAGATTGCGGATTATGCCCTGGCCTATATTGGTCCGAGTGCTTCAGGCAAATCGCTGGCTCTTGCAAGAATGATGAATAGAGGCGCTAAGTTTCTGGCAGATGGACTTTGTGTTGTTAGTGAAGAGGGTTGTGCTTTGCCAGGCTTGGCACAGTTGCATTTGGGATATACAGCGGCGGATTATTTGCAACTTAATCGGGATGAACTAAAGCCGATCAGACCAAAGGTACAGAAATTTTCCCTGCCCGCTGAGAAGGCTTTTCTTGATAAACCTTTGCCCCTCAAAACTATCTGGGTATTGAATTCGCAAAAGCAGGGTGAGCTCAGTTACAGAGATTTAGCTGGTGGAGAAAAAATAAGCTATTTACAGAAAAATAGTTATAGCAGGGCATATTTAAATGGATTTGCAAAGACTAAGTTATATTTCCATTATCATGCAAACTTAGCTAGCCAAGCAAAGATGAGTTTGATTGAATATAGTCAATTGCAAGATTTTATTGAATTAGTAGACAGACAATTAGCATGATATTGAATAAAGGGATTGTCTGGCTAGCCTCATACCCAAAATCAGGAAACACCTGGTTTAGAATCGTTCTTAGTAATCTTTTAAATTCTGTGGGACAGACTTTAGACTTGAATAAAGAAACTATCATCGGCACAGGTGCGGCAGCACGATCTATGATGGATAAAGCTTTAGGTTTTGACAGCAACTTACTCAATGAGGATGAATTAGAAAAACTAAGACCTCTCGTTTATTGTTGGCAGGCAGAGCAGCAAAAGCAACCAGAGTATTTTAAAATCCATGATGCATTTTATGAGCTAAATAACAGGCTTCCCCTGGTACCGAGGGATGCTAGTGCTGGAGTTGTTTATTTCCTGAGAAATCCGCTGGATGTTGCTATTTCCTTTGCTCATCATATGAATACTTCATTGGATAGAGCGATTGATATGATGAATGATCCCTTTTTAACTTTAAAGGGATTTACTCAAAGACCAATGGCGCAATTTAGACAGCGTTGCTCCTCTTGGACTGGCCATGTTAAAAGCTGGACTTCTATTAAGGATATTCCGCTGTTAATTTTACGCTATGAAGATATGAGCTTCGCTACCTTGGAAACCTTTTCCCAGGCTTTTCAGTTTTTAAATATGAGTGTCTCTGAAGCCATGATTTTAGCGGCCTTGGAAAAGTCTAACTTTGAACATTTAAAAAACTATGAGCAGCAATTTGGTTTTCGAGAAAGTTCGCCTCTGGCGGGAAATTTTTTTAGGAAAGGGATCGTTGGTGATTGGGAGTCGACTCTGAATAATGAGCAAATAGGGCGTATTATTCGCGACCATGGTGTTTATATGCGGCGTTTTGGTTATTTAGATGAGCAGGACCAGCCTGTTCGTATGAAGAAGGATTGCCAATGGCCGAATTAGTTCTTGATCGTAAACTCAGAAAATATCCTGAGCTTTGCGCCACGCTAATTGATAATGAATTAGTGCTAATGGGGCCTGAAGACCAGATTTATTATCGTATTAATGCCTCTGGCATAAAACTCTGGGAGTTTTTAGACAAAGAACCTTGTACTGTGCAAGTAGCAGCAGACTATGTAGCTGCTTATTATAATTTGCCGCAGGATAGAGTGTTAGCAGATCTGCAATCCTTTTTTAGCTTGTTGCTGGAGAAAAAGATTTTAGAATATGTTGACTAATAAGTGCTGCCTGTTCAACGATTTGTCCTAATTCAATGATTCTAAAACGAGCTCCTTTGACTAGATCGCCTAAGGCATAAAAACCAGGATGCTCTTGTTTATCAGTAAGTATTTGATGATTAGTTGGGTTTATACAAATGCCGCCCAAAGGATGTTCTTTAATAATTTTTCGCTTTAGCATTTCTGCTAATAAAGGCTGGGCTGCTGCTTGAGTGCCTGAGCCTGTTGCACAAATCAGATAATCGCAAATCAAGGGTCGCTGTTGTTTTAAATGGATTAGAAACTGTCCGCTACATGGTTCGATACCTATAAATCCCTTGTGCACACTTAATTGCTGCCTTTGCATCATCGCTTGCAGAATATAAGCAGACTTTAGAGGAAAAGCGCATAAAAAGCTGAACATTAGACTGGCATGTTTCTCCAAAAACTCAGACTGACACGCAAAGGGTATTTTCGGCCAAAGCCGATAAAGAAGCTGGTAGAAAGAGGAGAGAACTAATTGCCAATTTAGCCTGTTTGTTTCTGCATTACGAATTTCCCAATTAAGGCGTTTCAAGGGGGCTATTTTTTTGAGCTTAGTTAGCGTTTCGCTAAGGCTAGGATTAGGCAAATAAGGCCCCATTTCTTTGCTGAATAAATGAATTAGTTCGGGTAGCAGTTCCCTGGGATCCTTTTGGTTAAGAATTCGGCGGATATTGTCGCTGGTGAGAAATTGCATCTGATGCTTGTGTTGCTGGCTTCTGACTGCTGATAAAAGCCCATTGCGGGAAACCATCGAAATTCGCCCTTGGTGGTTTTGGCTAGAGAGTTTTAAGGCTACATCGATGGCTGATAAATGGCTTCCAATAATGGCCACATGAGAGTGGCTTGAGAGGTTATTATAAGCATTTAAGTTCCAAGGGTTAGGCTGGAAATTTGTTAAGGCTTGATAGTCCGCAAACAAGGTAGCTGGTAAATGGCCGCTTGCTAAAACAACAAAATGCGCTTTATAGGAAACCTCCTGGCTTTGATACCAGGCCAGGATTTGATATTGATGCCTTGCTCGGGGAAGAATAGCTTTAACCTGGTGTTCTCTAAGGCTGGTAATTGTTACTTTCTTAGCATTATTTTCTGCGGTTGCAAACCGTTCTTGGATATAGTGGCCAAAATAATAGCGTGGCGGAAAGTCTGATGATTCTTGTCTATCATGGAGCCATTGTGAAAAATGTCGTGGTTCCTCTTTAAGAAGTTTCATGTGCTCATGAGGTAAATTAAGGCAGAAAGTTTTTTCCTGGTCAGAATAGGGCAAACCCGGGCCTATATTTGAGTTTTGCTCGAAAAGAATGAGCTCAATAGGAATGTTTAGTTCTTCGAAGGCATTACACAGTTGTAGGCAAAGGGAGATACCAGCCGGCCCCGCACCAATAATCGCTATTTTCTTAGTAATAGTTCACCTCTATATGATCATTGCGAGCAGGTATTATTTGCGTGGCTCTCATTGCTTTTGCTTTGTTCGCAATGACGGCTAGGATTCAGCATAAATATCAACTAGATACAAGATGAAGAGATATGTTACTGTATGCCCTCGTGTAAAGGAATGTCTCATTTATTGTAGGATGATTTATTATGACCACAAAAACAGAGGAATTTTTAGCCAAATGTGCCGAAAATAAGAAAAACCTCGAAGCAGGTGAAACTTACAGCTCCCCTTCAATTACAGCCCTCGATCTTGATGAGCTAATCGATACCAGAGGTGGAAGTGCAACTAGCGTAACAACCACAGGTGCTGCGGTTGCTGCTAGTACTTCAGCATTGTTCTAAGCTTTGGAACTAATAAGGTAAGGTCTGTCCCCCACTCCAGTATCGAATTCCCGCGGCTTGACCGCGGGATCTGTTGATTAGACGCTCTTCACTCTGAGCGCACAGATCCCACGGTCAAGCCGCGGGAATTCGGGATAGGGTGACCTATTACCTAATAAGTCAGCCCCTTCATTTTGAGTATAGGCTTGATCAGACAAGGAGCCTGGCCAATTACCCTCAGGAGTATTAGTGACGTGCTAGGTTGGAAATCGGGAAGAACGCCGGTTTTCCTGCAGATGGAAACGGTTGATTGTGGTGCTGCGGCTTTGGGCATTATATTGGCTTTTCATGATTGTCATGTACCACTTCATGAATTAGGTCAGCAATGTTTGGTTTCTCGCGAGGGTGTCAGTCTGGCAAATCTTGTCAAAGCGGCGGCCCATTTTGGCATGAATGCCAAAGTCTTTCAAAATGGATTGCCGCTGAAGCCCAGTTTCCCACTTATCCTATTTTGGAATCGTAAGCACTACGTTGTCCTTGAGCAAATCATCGGTTCTAAGATCTATATCAATGATCCTAAACGAGGGCCTCAGATTTTAGACTGGGAGACTTTTCATGCTGGTTTTTCTGGTATATCACTGCAGTTAAGTCCTAATACAAGCTTTAGCAAAAGGGCAAAATCAAAGCCTTATGTGGAGTTTTTACCCTTGCTTCGTAAACAAGGGCCTAGTCTGGTTATCTTGTGTTTTTTCATGGTAATAACGGCCTTAATGAGTTTGGCACCCCCTGTTTTTGCCAGAATTTTTGTTGATCACTATGTGTTCTTTGGCCTTGAAATGCAAAACGAACTACAGAGCCGGCTTTTATCGCTGATGTTGCTACTTTTGCTAGTACAGGTTTCTTTTTGTTACTTACAACGCAGGATTTTTCGTCGTTTAGAAACCAAATTTGCAACTTGGTTGAATAGCAAACTGATAAAGCAGCTTATGTCGTTACCCTTAGTTTTTTTTTCCTATCGTCGCTCAGGTGATTTGCTCTATCGTTTGCAAGCCTCCGAGCGACTAGCTGCTGCGCCCTGGAGCAGTCTGTGTTTAGCCTTTATCACAACCTTTCAAGGCTTCATTGCTGTTGCCCTAATGTTTACCTATTGTCCCTTATTGCCCTTGATTGCTTGCCTGTGTTTAGCTGCTTATTTTCTGCTTAGACAATACTGGCAAAAGCGGTGGGGAAATGTGGCAATGACTAGTAAAGCAGCAATGACTAGCTTGACTGCGTTGACTGCAAGCTATCTCACAACAATCGCCCAAATTAAGGCTCAATGTGCGGAACAAGCTTGTTTTGTAAAATGGGAGCAACAGCTAAAGGCGTTTTTACAGGCTCACCGCGAATCTTCATTAGCGAATGGCTTAATGCAACTTTTTTCCTTTTTCTTTTTTTCCTTAGGTTATATTGCAACGACTGCTGTGGGTCTTTATTGCATTCATAAAGGACGCATGACTTTAGGGGAAATGATGGCTTCCCAGATTCTCTTTATTTCTTTTAATGAAGCAATTACACAGCATCTGAGGTTAGCTAGCCAACAAAACCAGGTTGAAGCTGATTTGCAAGGGGTTTGTGATATTGTTGACTATCCTGTTGAACCTGTTATTACAAAGGAAACCGGCCATACGTTAGAAAACCTAAAAGGGAAAATTGAAATTATCGATTTGACCTTTGGTTTTAGCCCTGAATTTAAGCCTTTGTTTAAGAATTTTAATTTAACTATTAATCCCGGGCAGCATGTTGCTATTGTTGGGGCTTCTGGAAGTGGTAAAAGCACCCTGATGAATTTGATTGCAGGACTCTATCAACCCTGGTCAGGTCAGATTTTAATTGATGGTAAGCCCTTAGCAGAGATACCTGTTACCTTGCGTGCGCGTTTATTAGGTGTTGTCAGTCAGGACTTTTTCTTTTACAAAGGGAGCCTTAGGGAAAATTTATCCTTATGGGGAGAGACTTATTCAGATTCAGAAATGAATGCTGCCCTGCAAATGGCGGCAATAGATGATTTACCACGACTAGAGCCTGCGGGTTTTGATTTTCAATTACTTGAAGGGGCAGTCAATCTAAGTGGCGGCCAGCGCCAGCGTCTTGAAATAGCTCGAACTCTACTTGTCAAACCAGCAATCCTGATTTTAGATGAGGCTACTAGCGCTTTAGATCCAATCATTGAAGCACGAATAAAGACTAACCTCAGGCAATTTCCAGGTACTCGTATCTCGGTTGCTCACCGTTTAACGACAATAGTGGATGCTGAGCATATTCACATACTTAAACAAGGTCATTTGGTGGCTAGTGGTTCCTATGAGCAGCTTTTCAGGAGAACAGCAAGTGTGTGAGTTAAAAATAAAAGATAATCGTTTTTTGCTGACTAGTCTGCTCGTCTTGGTGTTATTTACTGCGTTAGCTACTTTCCTACGTCCTATTATGATTGGTTTTATGTTGCAGCGCGGTGGAATGGTTCATTTTCTTATTTTATTGGCTAGCATCAGCTTAGGTATTCTCTTTTTAAGTGCGATTCGTACTTATTTTTATTTACAGCTGGAAATACGCGTTCTCTATCAGTTGCAAGCAGGCATAATGCGTAGGGTCTTGCAATTGCCAGTTCACTTTTTTCATCACTATACAATTGGTGATCTGACATATCGTATTCTTTGGATTACGTCCTTAAGTGCTTTGTGTAGTACAGGAAAAATGGGGCAGATTTTGTCCTTTCTAGGATTAGTCCTCGGCTTTAATCTCATGCTTTATTTTAATTGGCAACTTACGGTTTTAGTCTTGATTCTAGTCGTTTTTTTTAGCGTTTTAGCCTTTTGGGCTTCACTGCGCCTGCTGCCTCATTATGAAGAGCAGAGACAGCGAACAGAAGCGCTTTATGGATTTATGTTGCAAGTATTAAATGGAATAACGCGGGTTAAGCTCTTTGCTAGAGAAGCCTTTGTAGAGTCGATTTGGTTGAAAAAATATAGCGAAGTTCGCAGCCTGTTGCAGAAAATCTATAATAAAGGGATTTGGGGCTATGCTATTTTCTCTAGTGTTCCATTATTTATTATGTGCTTGGTTTTTTATGGAGCTAGTCTGCAAACCGGTACTTTGTCGGCAGAATATTTCATTATCTTTTTTTGTAGTCTTTGTTTGTTAGTTGCAACAATGGTTTCATTTTTGATTAATTCAGGCGGCATTGTTGATAGTTTTATCGCTTATCGCCGTCTGCAGCCAATCTTAGAAACAGCAAGGGAAGGTAGCGGAAACTATCAATCAGAGAATGAGAGCCTTGAGTATATTTGTTTTAAGGAGGTTTATTTTCATTATCCTGATTCTAAACGTTGGGTGTTAGAAGGATTAAATTGCCAGATAAAATCGGGTCAACATGTTGCTTTTGTTGGCCTGTCTGGTTCGGGTAAATCGACTCTTTTAAAGTTGTTATTAGGCTTTTATAACCCGCAAAAAGGCGGTATTGAATTGAATGGCAGGCGATTGGAAGAAATCGATCTGGCGCAATTTCGTGCAAATCTGGGTGTTGTTTTGCAGGAGAGCCAACTGTTTTATGGCACTATTCTTGACAATATCCTTGGTCCTAATGATCCAGCGGAGACTGAGGTTTGGAGAGTCCTAGCCTCCCTTAGCCTTGATAATTTTATTGCGGCACTGCCTATGGGAATTAATACCATGGTGTCTTCTGGGCTCTTGTCGGGTGGGCAAAAACAATTGCTGCTAATAGCGAGGGCCTTAATCAAAAAGCCAAAAATTTTATTGTTAGATGAGGCAACAAATTCTTTGGATAGCGAAACAGAAGAACTAGTTATCAAAGGGATTAATCAATTGGCAATGACCCGTATTTCTATTGCCCATCGCATGTCAACAATTCGAAGTGCTGATAACATTTTTGTGCTTGATCAAGGGAAAGTGGTGCAAACTGGCACCTATCAGGAGCTAATTAAGCAGGAAGGACTATTTTATCAGCTAGCGCAATAGGTCAGCCCTCCACGTCAGTATCAAATTCTCGCGGTTTGACTGCCGGATCTGCTGATTAGACGCTCTTCACTCTGAGCCCACAGATCCTGCGGTCAAGCCGCGGAAAGTCGGGAGGGGTGACCTTAGTAGCTCTGAACCTGGGATTGCTTTACTTGCTCACCATGACGGCTGAGCTATTGCCTACTACCTTAGCCACCAACTAAGGCAGTAACTATCTCTGCCTTTGCATCTGGCATTATTAGGCTTTTGGGGTCATAGGAGCGTAAATTTTTTCCATTGATATAGCAGTTCACAAAAGGAGTTAACTCACCAGAGTCATCAAGCAGGTTTGCTTTTAATTTAGGGAATTTTGCGCATAGGGCGGGAATTAATTCTTCAATGGTAGAAATTGCTAATTCCAGTGTTTTTTGATTATCAGTAAAACGTACTAAGGAGGGATGAATATAAATCTCTGCCATAATCAATCCTTTGTCAATTAATAGAGACAGTATGTTGCCATTGAGAAGAGAGAGAAGCAATCTAAGGTTCAGGGCTCTGGACCTTAGATTGTTTGCAATGACGGAGACGCTTCGATTCCTTCTATTTAGGACGCGGAAGTTTGTGGTTTAAAGCTCTACCAATAATTGATGATTTTCACCTGAAAAGGCCTGTTTCAATTGGGGAACCTGTTCAGCCCAAGCGGTTAGCTTACCCTCTGCTGTCATCCAATTAATGCTTTGTAATACTTTATGGGTACGGTTGTCAGATGTCTCCTTAGCAGAGCCAAAAACAGTTTGCAGAACCTCCTCCCCATCAAGCTCCCTTAGTTCAGGCAGTAGATTTTTTTCTGGTTTATGAGGATGGAAAAAGCTGAAAATGCTGGAGTTTTCTTTCTTTTCAGCGACCAACTTATCGTTATAAGCAACCGCAAAGGCTTTAACTAGCTCGCTTGTATCGACAAGCAACTCTGCTGCTTCTGTCGTTTTGACCTGAGGTTCGACTTGCTCCTTATCAGAGGCTTTTGCACTGAGGTCAGGCTTTATTAGCTCCTCGATAAAGTGCTTAAATTTCTCAGCGGCAGGGACATATAAATAGAGTTTTGCCAAAAATTCATTAAAAAATTTATCAGTCCAACGTGCTCCCATATCGCCAAGCGGATGTAATAAGTCATTGAAGGCCTTATTACTGGTTGGTGTCACATCACCAGGCATTACAGGCCCGCTCTCTTCAAGCAAACGCTTGAAGGCTTGGGTATTTTGCGCCGGAGTAAAGATATCGCCGCGGGCAACCACATGATCACGCTCAGCAAGAATAGCCTGGAGATAGGGGACATAGCCTGGCGCATGTTGAGTATCAAGCTCGAGGTCATCTATCTTTGCTGGTGGTGAGAATGGAGCATCAAACATTTGACGGCATTTGGCTTGCTCATCCTCAGACAATTGTTTTGAAGCGTACCAGGGTTTAAAACGTGCATCGAAGTCATCAAGTTGTTCATCAGTTAAATCGATAGTTTTTTCAACCTCAAAATCATTGACTCCGGCGGAACGACGAATATAGAACAATTGATTTTGGTAACGCACAAAGGCAGCGCCTGAGGGGATATCAATTTTAACTTCACCTGTTTGTTTATCGACAGGGCAGATCGTTGCACGAAGCAGGGCACAGCCATTAACTTGCTTCAGCAAGTCTTCTTTGCTGACCTTGTCTTTGCGCAAGCGATCATAAACATCCATAGTCTGATAGTGGAATTCATTAGCTTTGATTTGATAATAAATTTTATTTTGTTTTGGTGTCGTTTGAGGAGCGAAGTGACGTGCTACTGGCGTCTGGTCATGAGCGGCTTTATCCCTGAGCAGCTTAGAGATATCGGCCAGTTTATTTTCTGGCAGCATTTTGACCTTATCTGCGCATTTTACTTTCTTATCAAATTCAGCAACTTCGTCTTTGCCAGATAAGATAAGGGTAAAGGCATCGGTACCATCAGTTTTATCGATGTAGTAAAGCAGATTGCCTGTGCGTACATAGGCTCTAGTCTTAATTTCATCAAATAATGCGTCGAGACTGCCCTCTGGTACGCGATAAAAACTACAGCCCTCAGAGAGATAACTCAACTTAGACCACTTGCTGTCATCCACTTCGGATAGCTCATATTCGGTACTGAAGCCATACTTCTTGGGATTGTCGATACCATCTTGCAACAAATCATGTAAACCAAAAACGTCTACCGCAGAATCAAGGTGTTTAGATTTGAATTGGGCAAGGCGCATTTCGAGCTGACGATTAAAGTATTCCGAGCAGACATGTGCATTGAGTTGTTCTATGCGCGATTCATATTGATAACGAGGCGTTCTAGATAGATCAGGCAAGTCGGAAAGCGCAAACTGACGATAGCCGTTTTGCCAGAGTATTTCCATGGTTTCCAAAATGGCATCGACGGCATGATCAACCTCTTCGTGTGAGGGTCTGGTATTCACGGTCACTAAATCATTAGCGCCTGCTAAAATATGGACAACCGTTTTAGCCCTTTCTTCAGCAGGGACATCTTTCTCTATCTCGAGTAGCTCTTCACGTTGCTTAGCTAAAGTCGATAAGAGATAACGCATGATTGTCCGAACCGGATTAATACTGAGTACTCCTGCATAACTATAAGCAGTCAGCCCACCAATAGCTTTGGTAATCGAAAAGACAACATCGTTGCCATCATCATCTTTAATGGTGAAACGGCTGTTATTGTCGAGGCCAAAAGACGCTTTGTATTGATCCTTAAGATGTTGATCCAAGTCTACAATTGCTTCTTGAATAGCTCTGCGTTCTTGTTGGGTACAGGTTAAAAAATTGCGATAGCCTTTAATTCCGAGATGCTCTGCAACCACTTTTTTCAGTAGTTCTTCGGCCATCATATTATCCATGCCATCAGCCCAGACACGGGTATTGGAAAAACTTTTATTAGGTGAGGTACCGATTAGACCACTCCAGGCGCCAAGTATAGAGTCATACATTTCGCCCTTATCGGTCAGGCTGTCGCCAAGGTAGACAATGCGATTGTAGGTACGCTGCGGTCCGAAATGATAGGTATCGCCATTGCGTGAAGTAATTTGCAGGAGATCAAAGAGAAAGGGAACAGGAAGATGATGATTAGCAAGAGTTTCGTTAAAAGCTGCATAACGATCGCCTAATTGTGCCTTTAAGGCCTCTTCGCTAATGGTATTAGAGACTATCTCCCCTTTGGGATTAATCACCTTATACTTGAGGACCTTGTTGTCCTCGTCCCAGCGAATGAATAATTTTCCTTTATCAGCGACAGGATCAAGCTCTTTTTTATAAGCATGTAAGCTGTATTGCTTAACCGCTGGTGGCGCTATACGAAGATCTTTGAATTGTTCCTTCAGGTCTTGATAAAAAGCACTATTTTTGGTGGTGGCACTATGGTGAAAAATATTGCGGTTTTCATTAATGAGCGTTTGATTTGTTACCGCTTCAACCTTACCCGTTGCATTATTTTTGCAAAGCGTGGTGTCATTTAAAAGGATATCAATAAGATCTGGCAGTGATTTTGCCTGATGAGCACCAGTGAGCTCATCTTTAAAATATTTATCCAATATTTCAGGAGGAAAACGTTCCGGGGCCAGAATAACTTGAAGCAGCTGATTTAATATTTGGATTTTTAAATCGCTTGAGGTTACAAAGGGATTATAACTTGTTCTACTAGCCTCAAGACGGGTGATCTCATCTTGAATCTTCTGGCACAGTTCTACAAATATAATTTCTTGGCTCATTGAATTTTCCTATTTGTTATTTTGTCTATGCGTTTTGTTTCGACAAACTGCTCAATAGGTAGAATTATAGTGTTATATTATTAAGGGATGATTAATTGTTGGTCATATCTTGTTGGATCTCTTTGTACGGGACAAAACATAGAAATCCACTAACTAGCTCCGAATCCCCGCGGTCAAGCCCATAGGTATCTACACAAGTGTCTGTAATTGAACGCCCTGTCCCCCCAACGCCACGTCATCCTGAGCGCAGCGAAGGATCTCCGGGATTAGCACGGTGCCACATTCAGGAGATCCTTCGCTGCGCTCAGGATGACGTAGTGTTGAGACCAGGAGGGACATGACCTATTACAGACAAAACATAGAAATCCACTAACTAGCTCCGAATCCCCGCGGTCAAGCCCATAGGTATCTACACAAGTGTCTGTAATTGAACGCCCTGTCCCCCCAACGCCACGTCATCCTGAGCGCAGCGAAGGATCTCCGGGATTAGCACGGTGCCACATTCAGGAGATCCTTCGCTGCGCTCAGGATGACGTAGTGTTGAGACCAGGAGGGACATGACCTATTACAGACACTTGTGTAGATACCTATGGGCTTGACCGCGGGGTCTATGTAGCTTTAGCCACAGCCAGATCCCGCAATCAAGCCGCGGGAATTCGAGCTACCGCGCGTAGCGTGGGGGAGAGGGGATAAAAAACAGGGGGCATGGGGATTTATGCGCCTCTATAGATAATACTTTAGCTTAGGATCAACCCTAAGATAATCCTGAAGCCTAATCACATTACCCCCGGCTAATAATTCATATTTCCTCAATTTGAACACTTCATCACGGGGATAAGAAACAAGAAGCTCCCTCATGTCGATAGCTGCTGATTCGATTTTGATGGTGTCAGTATTTACTATCTTGCTACTGGCTTTATAAGTCTTCGCATTAAAGCTGATGGTTAAATCAGCCAACTCAAGGTTTAGACTTTGTTTTTTGAGTTCAAATACAATCTGGAAAGTCTCTTTGCCGCTAAATTCAATATAGGTGATGCCTTCAATATAGAGACGAAAATCTGCGCGCTCAGCGGGTCTTCTGCTAGCTCTAATAATTTGTCCAATGAGATCGTTAGCTTGCTCGGCGGATTGCGATAAGGCTATCTTGGTTATTTTTTTGCTTAAATCGAAGACTGGAAATAAATAAAAACGATCTTCGTTAACCAAATAAGCTTGCTTTGCCACATCCGGCACTGATAGATGGCTGCTGATAATCAAGCGGTCAAATAAGGCATTAAAGGCTTCAATAAAGGTATAGGCTTCATTTTTTAAGCGGATAATCTGCTCTTCACTGTTGATGAAACAGTCTTGCAAATAGGCTAAAACTCTCGGTTCCAGAGGTTCTTCAATAAAATCACCGGCGATGTCGATAGTTTCATCTTCAGGAATTAATTCACTTTCTACCAGCAAGGCAAAACCCGCATCCAAATCAAAACGCTCATTCAATTTCAACAGCGCGAAATAGCGAAAGAGGGTAGAAAAATCGAAGATATGGGCAAAAAAGTGAAAGGGCGTATTGGTATAAAAACTGCGTTCCTTGCTGTAACGCACATAGCGGCTGAGATTGATAAGTTGCTGTGCCAAGTCATAAAGCTCGGTGTTGTAATTGCTAAATAGCTTTGGATCACTGAATCCCATTAAATCAAGCAAGAGTTTAGCAATGTCCTGGTTTCTTGCAGCGATTAGCTCAGCGCTAACCTCTGCAAATTGGACTTGCTCAATATTAGTCTGCGGATCATTGATGAGGCTTTCTAAAACCTTTTGTTTACCGACATATTCAAAAGAAAAATAGTTATCGATGTAGTAACTGCTTAAACTAAACTGTGGTTGCCTACCTTTTACAGCGCAAACAGAATCATAATCAATCAAATGGCCATGGGGTGAGATATTACCGTTAGACCAGGAACCGTGCACGATGCGTTGCATGAATTTATAGGCATCGAGTTGGCCAAACTGAGCCGCCATGGCTAAGAGTTCGTCCTTGCTTAGCGATTTTTTCAGCTGAAAAAGATGGGTAATTCTGTCCAAGGAGCCGTCAAGATCCAGGCGAATAATTTTTACCCTGGCTAGATCACTATGCTTGGTTGGATGGTTATAGACTTCATTAATGTCCAAAACAGCTAGCACCGGTGTGACCTTGCCATTGGGGTAAAGGCTGTTGGCTATCAGGCAGGACCAGATTCCATCTTGCATAGCCAAGACACCATTGGAATGGTTGATTTCGCTTGAGGTCGCAAGAGGGGTCTTTTCACCCTTAATGTTAAAGTTTTTACCCGTGTAATAGGCTCTGCCCGAACCTTCATTACCTGAAAGTGAAAGATTGAGTGGATCGCTTTGCCTGTCCACATAGGCCCAGCCTATTTGCTCGCCTGAACTTTCTTCAGATTTGAGTGTCAGGCTAAATAGTTCGCTAAGGGTTGCGCTCATTTGCTCCCATGAGGCGTCTGTGTCGGCGATAAATTGCTGAAATAATTCTTTATTGATATAAATAGGGCGCACTGATTCTTTAGAACGATACAAAGGACATTTGACAAAGAGGTTTTCTCCCTGGCGCTTCACGGCTTCTGGTGTGTCGAATAAGGGTCCTTTGGTCATTGTTTACTCCTCAGAGTTGTAAAAAATAATGGTCTAAGATTGTTGGATCCCGCGGTCAAGCCGCGGGAATTCGGGGTTATTAAAATTGCCCCTACACTCCATCATCCAGAGCGCCCCAGCCCCTTAGGGGCAAACATCGATAAAGACCCCGTCATCCCGAACATAGTGAGGGATCTCCGGGATTAGCACAGTGCTACGCTCAGGAGATGTCTCTCTACGCTCGACATGACGTACGCCTTTGGGAGCGCAGCGAAGGAGCTCTTGAATGAGGCACGGTGCTAATCCCGGAGATCCTTCGCTGCGCTCTGGATGACGGGCTATATTAGGCTCCAGGGCTGCTGCTATTCCTATTATAAATTAGCCAATTCTTAGCATTTAACACTTCATTGCCAATTAAATCAAAATTGTAATTCTTATTATGATTCAATAAATCCTGAACGTGCCTATCTGCGATAAGTTGCTTATGAAAATACTGTTTCAGTCTTTGTAATAAGAGCTGCGCCTGCTTATTTAGGCTGCACATAGTTTCTGTTTCCAAGACCAAACTAGGATACTGACTCATCATTAATAGCTTAGGCTGTATTTGTTCGACGAACAAAACCCACTGTCTGGTTATTTCATTTTCTATTTGCGAAATTTTGTCGGGGTTTGCATGCAACTGTTGCCAACGTGCGGCAAACTTAGGGTGTATTTCTAATTTATCCTGATTAACCCAGGAGAATAATTGTTCAAAAATTTGCGGGTCATCATCCATCGCCATAATCATATCATCCAGGGGATGATGGGAAATGACGCAGTCTAGTTCTCTGGGTAAATGATTCAGGCTATCAATCAATACGCAGGGTAAAGGGTGGAGTTTGGCCTGGGGTAAAATTGTCTGATATTTTTTAGAAATTGCTTTCAAGGCGTCTTGATAGGGCTCAATCAGATAGATATCGCCGCGAAAATCAATTTTTTCTAGGGCATAGGCGATTTTAGGTGAGGCGCCGGGGGCAATCTCAAGAATGACGCCATTTTGGCTTAAGCCGGAATCAACAAAGAACGAGGCCCAAATTGCCGAGACATAGTCATCCCAGGCGGCATAAGTCGTTAAGAGGGCGTCTGAAATTTGTTCATCTGTTCTTTTGCCAAACATAGTCAACCCAAGTAGATGCTCGATGGAATTTCATGGATATCCTTAATCGTCTTAACCTTTAAGGGATAAATTGGCCCGAGCACCGGATTCACTGAATCACCGAGACGATTACGAGTAAAGGTTGAAAACAGAATACGAGTAAAGGTACGTTTGATAGGGTAATCATGGGGATTAACCATCGCGCGATGAACCATATAAGGATTGAGAAAATGCAAGCGATTAGGGCTCAGCGCACTAACATTATCGCTATTGGCGAAATGGCTAGCCTGTTGTTCAATCACATCTTGCATGTTGACCGAATCCAAATCGCAAAAATTGCTTTGGCAATAGGCTCTGACCTTAGCAAAATCAAAGGAGCAGGCAATAGTTTCTGTCGGCAGAATATTGGAAATTAGATATTGCCGATCACAGGGGAGTTTGCGACCAGATTTCTGCAAACGTTCATAACCCTGATGCCCATCAATATGCCAGCCACCACGGCGTTGTGAGTCTCCTGGCGGGATGAGCGAATGACTAACCGACAAGAAAATATAATAGTCTTGCATAAAGTCCGGATTGCAGGCTTTTTCGATTTGGCAAAGATAATCGATGAAAGGCTTTAAATAACGCAGCTCATGGGGCAGGTAAACCGATTCATGGCTAATTGCCATAGAGCTGCCTGCAATAACCCGTCCTTCTGCGTTTAGCTCTCTAGCCTTTTCTGCACTCACTTTAAGCGGTAAATGCAAGACATTTTCCGTCAGTGTTTCCTCTTCATTAAAGCGAAAAGAATCATCATAGCCTTCGGGTAAGCCAACACAGGCAGGCTTGTTCGGATTGTTTGGCTGCTCCATGTTGATATAGTCAAAGGGAGCGGGTCTTTGGCCTAATTGTGGGTTTTCTGTCAATAGAGTATCGAACTTTGCTGGCAAGCTAGCCAAGTTTAGCAAGTCTGTGATCTGGTACTGCGAGTCTGACAAGCGCGGTAAGCTGAAAGAGGCCGTTGTCAGGGCTTGGCCTTTGACCTTAATGCGGGTTACGTGATCGTCATAGGATAAATGCTGGGGATTGTGTAATAAGACTCTATCTAATTCCCCCTTGACCCGGGTATATTTTTTTATGAGAAAGGGGCGCTGCTTTTCGGCAGCTGGTTCTAAATGAATCTTATCAATGCCACACCAGGGATAAAACGGTTCTGGATAATACTTATAAGCCGATTTACGGATGTTCTTTCTATTTCTAACATACTCTAAATAATGAAAAAATTTGCCTTTAAGATATTGGCTATTAAGCACTTTAATTTCCTCACGATTTAGGACATTGCCTTTAAGTTATGAACCTTTGTCATTCCCGCGAAGGCGGGAATCCATCTCTACATTGGCACTGTGTTTCTTAGAAATAGATTCCACCTTCGCGGGAATGACAAAACTTAACAGCAGCGCAGATTTAGGACAACTCCAACTCTGATGATGGTCTCATTTGTTCATCGATAAAGCTCAGCCCATCCTTTTTATCTTCCAGTCGTAGTAATTCCAAAGTATCAAAAGAAAGATCCGCAGGAGCCTTTAGTTTCTTCTTGGCGGTCAGCTCATTGAATTCTGCCAGGCTGTGCGGCTGGAAGATACCCCAGCTATTTCGTTTAATTGCGCAGACATCACGAACCAGGGCTAAAATAAGCGCTGTCTCATCTGGCTTTAGAGATTGCTTGGAATTTACCCAGGTTGCAATTGTCTCTAACTTGGCAACCTTTGTATCTGTGTTGCTATCAAACCAGGTTTCCCGGCCTGAGGTTTTGTTTTCTATATTGCGCTTTAATTTTTTAATTATCTCACTAATAGAGGCTTTGGGATTATTAGAAGTTGGAGGCGTTTTTTGAGCATTCGAAAAACCGCCTTTTAATGGGCTTGTAATACTAATTTCCTCAATGTCACTATCACTGTTACTTGGCGTGACGTCGTTAGAGCTGTTGCTATGATCATCATCAACGTGAAGCAGTTGTTGATATTGTCTGTTGTAGTTCTCCAGCAGATCTTTAATATCTTCAGTTAATACGTCTTTATTACTTACAAATAAATCATCAATTGATTGCCCAGCTTGTTGAGACCCAAAAAATTCAGTCAGGCTTATAATAAGCACTTCCTCATTTTCAGCGTGCAGCTTGTATAGCTTCAGTACTTCTGCAATCGTTGCATTGGGTTGTAGCTCTGAGTCTTTGAAATCGGTTCTTGTCAAAGGGCTCTTTTTGGGATTTAAGATGGCCCAAGTTGCTCGATCAAGCGTGTGGCCTTCTTTGATAAAGACTACTGGCTCCTCGATTAAATCCAGCGTTACTGGTTCAGTAAGTAACTCCTCTAAGCGTGCTTTAAAGCTTTTGGCTTTGAAGTCAAGCGGGGCCTGGGGCCCTGTTTTAGCTTGTCTTTTATAGGGATTTAGGAGGGGACCAACCAGATTCTGCACCTTCTCTAGGTTTTGCTGTTGGATTTGACTGAGTTCGACGTTTCCTAGATAAATATTTTGTAAAAATGATTCATTATGGATATTTTTAAGGGCAATAATCTGCCTAAAGTGGGTGGCGTCTTTGATCAGTTTGAGAAATGCAACCCCTATGTCACTAAGAGCTTTGGATGTTGCAGCATTCTGTGAGGTTATGGCATACCAAAAAGCACGATGCAGGGCTGTATTGCCATCTTTATCTCTGAAGGTTAGATCAAGCTTGTCTCTATGCTCTGTAATAATCGTTTTAAGAAGTTTTATAAGCGCATCATGGACTCTTTTACTGCGCGTAGTCTTTATTTCATAAAGTATGGAAATAATCAGATTCGCTTTATGTTCATCATCAGATGCTTGTTTTAATAAACCAGGATATCGGTTGAGTAAGGCTAGAATTCCACTTGCATTACCTGTTTTGACAAGGTTAAATGCTTCTTGCTTTTGTTCTGCGCCTGCTTCTTGCAACTCATCTAAGTAACCTCTAAACCCGCGTCTACATCCACCCATTGTGTGCCACCTTTATGAATTAAGTTTGCCCATTATAGCGACTTATTGCTTTATATGTAATCATTTTTTTTGTGGAGATAGATAAAAATCATCTTGGTATGGATTGAATGTAGCCTGGATGCAGCGAAGCGAAATCCGGGAAGTCAGATCACTACTTCCGGATTTCGCTTCGCTGCATCCAGGCTACATTTAGGCTTTTCCTTGCTTTAAAACAAGAGCAAAGGGCTCTTGAACGCTACCATCGATATTTGGACTCAATAATTTGACACGCACCAGAGCGTGAATTGTCTTTGTAGTCGAAGAGCAATTTCTCTCGCCTGGCTGGCGACTACAGTTAGCGACCTGATGAACGGTATCAATGGGACTATCATCACGGGCAATAACCTTTTGACTATCATAATCGATAAGCTCAAGAGAGATATGACTAAGCTTCCATTCGCTAGAGTCTTTGAAATAACCAACACGACGTTCGTGCACTACAGTGACCTTATCACCAACCTCAAGAACAGCCTCGTATTCTTGTATGGGATGAGCCACAGTCAGGGTCGATTCAATAATATCATTGCGCTGCTCAAAGGCTTTTTGCATATCGATATAGCCCCAACCATAGGTACGATTCCATTCTGAGCCCATAACTTGATAATGATTGCTAGTTGCTTGGCTGGCTGCTTCAGTTTCGCTGTTGTCTGTCCAGGCATCGGCACTATTAATCAACAAGGCTTTAACTGCTATCGGATTTTTTATCCCCGCATCCTGGATTAATAAGGCAGAGGCGCCAACATGAGGCGCAGCTGAGCTGGTTCCACCCATTAACCGGAAACCCTCGTGGTAATCCATGCTTGTTGAATAGTTAAAGCCATAAACCTGGGGATCGGGGGCGCAGGTTCTGGTATTGTAGCCAGGCGCTGACAGGTCAGGCTTACGTCTGCCATAGGGTGTTGGGCCGCGGCTGCTGGTTGCATGAATGCGGTGTTTATCGCGATTTGCTGTTTTATAATTGATAAAGTTTTCAGTGTTCACAGTATCCATATTAGCGATAGTGAGGGCGTTGTAATTATCACCAGGTACGGTAAGGGTTGAAGCAAAGGGGGCAGTTTGGGTCGCTTCAATATAACCGTTATTTCCTGCTGATTTAACCCATAAGATTTTGTCATGATTGACAATGTAATCGATAACCTTTGCAAGCCCGCTCCATTCAGGGCAATTCTTACAAGCAAGGCTGCCGTTTCCTATGCTGTAATTAATAATGGTTGGTTTGACCTCAGCGCGGGTTAGCATCCAGTCCAGGGTTGCCATGGTCATCATGATGTCTTGTACATTGGCTGTTTCTTCGCCAGAGAGGCCGGAAACAATGGTAGTTGCTCCGTAGGCAATGCCTTTATAAAAGGGATCACTACTTGTATAAATGCAGGCTACTCCTGTGCCATGGGCAGTGCGCACACCGTTGAGAAAGCGGTTATAAAGTGAGCCATCTTCCTTTCTGATTATTATGCGTTTATTAGTCAAATTAGGATGCTCTGCGGCAATACCATCATCAATCACACCAATAACACCCTTTTGGCCGGTATAACCTTGGGCCCACCAATTGCTTACATTAGGGTAAAAAACAGAAGGGGTTAATTTTAACGCCTGGGTTGTTATATCTAACTCTTTCGTTCCGGCGTTATTCACAGTGATCTGAGCAACGGCAGGGTGATCGGCAAGCGTTTCTAAAAGAGATAGGTCCTTCGCGATAACTACGGCGATAGCCGGCATATTGCCAATTTCCTGAAAGGTGATATCAGGTATTTTGTCGAGGTCTTTTAAAAACCCTTTTTTCTCTGAGTTTGAATGTAAAAAAACAATAAGCGAGAGCGGAAGAGATTTCTGCATTCTTTTGCTTTGCTGGATGGTGTTAACGACATTACCATCGACAAGTGCTTTTCCAAAAGTGACTGTGGCAAAAGCAATCAGTAGGATACTTAGAGATAATTTTTTCATAGTAGGAGGAAAAAATAAAAACTCTAACATCTATTTTTTGAAATGACAATTTTTTACCAATGGAAGGTTTTATACTCCTTCTTTTTCCATTCCGAATCATAGGTATCTACACAAATGTCTCTCCTTGTCTCAACATTAGGTCATCCAGAGCGCAGCGAAGGATCTCCGGGATTAGCACGGCGCCTCATTCAGGAGATCCTTCGCTGCGCTCTGGATGAGGTGCGTTAGGGGGAATAGGGCTCATCTATTACAGACATTTGGCTAGATACCTATGGCTCAAGCCGCGAGAATTCGAGTTTTATCTGGGATTACACATTTTTGCCCCGCACCAACAAAACAGACATAGTCGCAAGCCGAAGTACATTTTCAGCAACACTTCCGATTATTAGGCGGCTAAAACCTCGACGTCCATGTGTGCCAAGAATTAGTAAGTCAGCAGGCCAGGCCTGCGCTTCTTTAATGATCAGTTCAGAGAGTCTTCCCCCAAAGGGTTTAAGCTCAAGCAGATAAGTCTCGATCTTAGCTGTTGAATGTGGAGTGATAATCTCTTTAGCTCGAGCTAAAAGATTGTGGCCTGCTTCCTTGCAGGCATCAAAATAGCCTTGATAGTCAAAAACACCACCGCTATAGTTAATTGCTGTTTCGTCAATCACAGATAATATACGCAGATTGATTTCCTTATCATTCCCCTTGATAAGTTTAATCGTTTCATGAAGTACAGCCTCAGTGATTGATGATCCATCAATAGCGACCATAATGTTTTTATATATCATGAGAGCATCCTTTCTGTAGCTGAAATGACAAGTTAAGTATAGAATAGGCTTTTTGGTTTTAAATTGACCTTATTTGGCAAAAAATAGCTTTTTTCAATTTCTCTGCCTATGGTATGCTTTGCCAAAAGAAATAACTAACTAATCTATGACCCGTTTTTTCAAAATATCAAAAAAAAATCCAGGAGTTCTTCAACATTACACTCTGACTGCAGATGGCCCTCCCGGCAATACCGTTAAAGGTATCATCAAACAGGAAACTAGAGAAAAGTATAAGTTACTGAAAGAAGGGGATGCGGACGCAAACGAGACTCTTTATCGTTATGAAATCTTTGACGATGAAATTGAAGAAAATGAGGGTGCATTTGCTATTGCCCGTGAGATATTTTCTGCAAAATTTGTACGTCAGCTTAGTCCTGCAAGCTCGCCGAAGTATAAACGCTATTATGAAAAAGCGCTGCCCAACGCTTTCATTGGCTCCGATTATTTAGGCAGCTTTAAAACATGGAAAGAGGCTTATGATTCTGATGGTGTAACGATTCTGGGCGCAAAGCTTGATGCACAAGGTGATCTGGCCTTTCCCTCACAGTCTAAGCGGATAGAAGGACTTGGTGTAGCTGCTGTACTAATAGAGTTGCTCGGTAAAATAGATAGGGCAAATTATAACTGGGGCTTGGTTGAGGGCACTAGTGTCGTGCAGGTGACTCTAATTGATTTTGGTAGCTGCATGAATAGTCTGCCCTTTTCAATGCCAGTTTCTGACGAGAAGCCAGCTGTTTTTAAATGTCCAAGAGATATAATTAGTTCTGTCTTTGAACAATATACTTCGGAGAAGGCTTTACCTGCTCAGCTACTGACCTTAAGGCACATTGAGTGTGAGGTTTATGAAACCCTTGCTGCCTTGAAAAAAATGCCCTCTGAATTAATCGAAGCGCTTGCCAATGAACAGTTTGCTGCTTATCCGCTCTATAAAGCAGCTCTTCTGAAGGAATTAGCAATGGGCATTGAATATTTGGATAATCAATTTAGGACAGATAAACATTATATTGCTAGCCAATACATCAATGAGTGCCTTCAGGAGATTGGAATTCAATCTTCTCTAAGTAGTTATGACAATGAAAGCATCGATTATTTATTAGAGCTCTATGTTGCTATTCGTCCTGATGATAACCCTAGAAATCATCGGAAATTTATGACTGGGATACGGTCTTATCTTGTTGCCGAAGAGCAACAAGGGTTGACCTTATCTTTTGTCGGCTGAGTTGAGAGAATTCTTACAAGAGAATAAGAAAAAAACTAGGTGACTAAAATAAAAACATATTGTATCATAGTTTGATAATAAGGTCATCGAGATGAAAATGGATTTGGTGAAGGTTAAAGGAGGAATAGATCTTGCAGTTATCCTTCCCAACATTCTTGAAATTTTCAACTGACTGTATTTTTTATGAGGATAACCAAATGAATGCAATACATATTCTTGTGGTCGAAGACTCGAAAATAGCACAAATGGTGATGAAGACAAATTTGGTAGAGCAAGGCTGTATAGTCGATATTGCTGCCGATGCACAAGGCGCTATAGAAAAAGCGCAGGGTCGTCATTATGATGTTATTTTAATGGATATTGGTTTAGGTAATGGCCCTGATGGCTTTGACACTGCAGCTCAAATTAAGGCGCACTCTGCTTTGAACCGAAAAACTTCGATTGCGGCTGTTTCCGTATATAGTGATCAGGAATACCGTGATAAGGCTGGCGCAGTTGGTATGGTTGGCTATTTTAATAAGCCTTTTACGCAAAAACATGCCGAAAAAATTGTTAGTTTCGTTAGAAATAGCCAATTAATCCGCGTTATTGATCACATGAAATAGAGCTCTAGTAGTTTTAGCTTTAAAAAGATATGGAACCGACAAGACATCGGCGTATAATTTGCACATATCCCCTTATTGCAAATTGAAACCGAAAAATGTCAGAGCCTACAATTACCTGTCCGTCATGTCAGATCGAAATCAAACTTACTGAATCCCTCGCTGCTCCTCTCATCGAGGCGACAAAAAAGCAACTGCAGGCACAACTTAAAAAAGAACGTGAGCAAATTGCAGTTGATGAGGCAAGAAAAGCGAAACTCGCCTTGGGTACTGAGCTCGAACACAAAGCGAAAGAATTATCAGACTTACAAGAAATTCTCAAATTGCGTGATGAAAAGCTGGCTTTGGCACAAAAGGCAGAGGCCGAATTCATTAAGAAGCAGCGCGAGTTGGACGATGCCCAGCGCGAAATGCAATTAACCATCGAAAAACAAATTAACGAGGGCTTGGAACTTGTACGGGTTAATGCTCGTAAAGAAGCTGAAGACTCACTCAGTTTAAGGATCCGGGAGAGAGAACAGACTATCAGTTCCATGCAAAAGCAAATTGAAGAGTTGAAACGTAAGGCGGAACAGGGGTCGCAGCAGCTACAAGGAGAAGTACAGGAGCTTATTCTCGAAGCAATGCTGCAAAGCAAATTCCCCCTCGATTCCATCGAACCTGTTCCTAAGGGCGAGTTTGGCGGTGATGTGCTGCAACGAGTTTTTGCAGGATCTGGCCAATTATGCGGTAGCATTTTATGGGAATCTAAGCGCACTAAAAACTGGTCTGAGGGGTGGTTAACAAAGTTAAAAGAAGATCAGCGGGCGGCTAAGGCAGAGATTGCTGTTATTGTTAGCCAAGCTTTGCCGGCCAATGTTGAAACCTTTGAATTAATAAATGGTGTCTGGGTGACCCATCCCAGAGCTGCATTTCCAGTGGCGATGGTCCTTCGTCATTCTCTTCTTGAAATATCACTGGCTCGCAATTCTGCCGAAGGACAGCAGACCAAGATGGAAATGGTCTATCAGTATTTGACAGGACCCCGTTTTCGCCAGCGCATAGAAGCAATCGTCGAAGCCTTTTCTGCTATGCAAATCGATTTGGAAAAAGAGCGTAAGGTCATTATGAAACAATGGGTAAAACGCAATGAGCAGATCGAGCGGGTGATGACTTCGACAATAGGGATGTATGGCGATTTACAGGGTATTGCTGGTAAATCCTTGCAAGAGATTGAAGGGTTGGAGCTGAGAGCATTGGGTAGTGGTATGTCCGAGTAGCCTGAACAGCCTGTTATTAACCGTTCGCGAAGCCTTTCACGATGACGCTTCGAGACCTGTGCTTGAATCGCCCCTCATCCGCCCTATAAGGGTTGCGGGCAGCCAGCCAGGCAATCTTAAAAGGTAAATTATGATAAAAATCGAACTATTACAGCAGCACCAAGAAGCTATCCCAAAACTAGCGCAAATTTGGCATGAAGTACTAGGCCAGATCTGGTTGCCTGATATTTCCATTGAGCGGGTAGAACAACGTTTTACTGAGCATTTGCACACAGAAAATTTACCGCTGACCTATGTTGCCTTTGTAGATTCTAAACCGGTTGGAATGTGCAGTTTACGCGAAAATGACGGAATTCGTGCGGATTTAAAACCTTGGCTTGGCTCGCTGGTTGTTGAACCTGCGTATCAAGGCAGAGGTATTGCTAAACTGCTTATTGAGGCTACCAAAGAACAGGCACGGGCCTTAGGCTTTGAAAAGCTATTTCTTTTTGCCTTTGATCCAACAATTCCTGATTATTATGGCAAACAGGGTTGGACAAAAATTGCCGTAGATAGCTTCCGTGACTATCCAGTAACTGTTATGGAAATTGAATTATTCTAGGGGCCTAACTTTCGCCAGGACTCAAAGTAAGAGGTCAGCAAGTTAGGCCCTGCCCCCCTAGTTGTAGCGACTCAAGATCATAAACGCACTTGACCGCGTCTGTGATTTAGCAAGCCTATCCTTTGCGACAAAGCCACCAGAAATGTTAATTGACGCTCTACAGGTATTCCAGAATGGACTGCAGCATCACAAATTATCTATCCCTCTTAAGGGTGGACTAATTTGCAGCAAATAAAATTACATCTGAACCTAATCAAACGGAGCATACCATGCCAATCAAAAATGACGGAACTCAAGAAAATGAAAAGCAACCTGAATTCTTTGATACCTTTCCTCATGAAGTTACTTTAGAAGTCTTGCGCCATCTCAATAACAGACAGTTAGCAGCTATTGAGCGAGTAAATAAAGATCAGTTTTCTAGGCTTGTGAACGTTGTAGAGAAGGAACATGGACTCACAACAGAGAATATTCTCCCTAATCAGATGTATTACATTCTTGGAAACACTGTAGAAATGAATAAAATTCCCTTCGGTGTCCTTACTTATGCTTATACAGCAGGTCGGGAGGTTCCTAACAAGGAAATAAAAGATGCAGCACCCAAGTCTGATCAAATTGTTCGAGTATTTCGCACAAAAGAAGAAGCGGAAAAAGCATCCTCAGTGCAGGAAAAGTCTAGTGATCGCGATCCTATGAGTGCGCGTAAGAAACCAGTGGTTTTTGCTGTAAAACTTAAAGAGGGTCAAGAAGCTCTTGAGGTTGAGTTCCAACAAGAAGCTTTTGAGATTGAACGCCAGCAAGAAACTCTTGGACTTGAACTCCATAAAACGCCACCTTCTAAGTCGAAAGTTGAGTCAGCAAGACTAAGCGCTGACTGCTTCAAAATTATTGCAGGTTACAATCCTAGTACTAAGAAAGAAATCCAAATCGCAAAAGAAAACTCTCAGGTTTCATCATTGAGTTTCTTCCAAAAAGCGGAGAAAAAGATTAATGATGCACTATCAGCACTTGCAGGTAACCAGCATCGCCCTAAATGAATAGTTGTTTTTACTCCTAAGCCCTAGGTACCGTGGCTTGTCCACGGTATCCAATCCCCCCTATTGCGAGCAGAGAGAAGCAATACAAACTCCATTACTGTGTACGATTTTGCGCAGAAACAGCAATCAAAGCACCAGTAAAAACTAGAATTGTCCCTGCTACCGATAATAGATCTGGTATTACCCCCCAAATGCACCAACCTAGAATACCGCTAAAAATAATGGCAGAGTACATAATTGGCGATACTATGCGCGCCTGTGTTCGGGCAAGGGCTTGTGTTAGACATAATTGATAGGCTGTGGCCACTATGGCGATAACTACTAAAATGAGCAGGGTTTTCAAATCAGGAGTATTCCAGCTAAAAAGAATCAATATTAGGGAAATAAGAGTCGTTAATAAAAAATAGTAAAAGCTAATAACATCTGGGGATTCTGTCTTACTTAAAAGACGAGTACAGGCTATCGCAAAGGCTGCTGCAACTCCGGAAGCTAAGGCAATAAGCGAAGCAGAATTAAATAAGCCTTCATTTGGCCTAAGAACCAAGGCAATACCAATAAAGCCAATTAAAATTCCTATACTTGATTTAGCAGTAGTTTTGGCTCCGATTAACATCCAAAGAACAATAGGAACAAAAATAGGATAGGTTGTGTTTAATAAAACAGCATCAACTAAGGGAACATACTTTAGAGAATAGTAAAGCAATAATAATGATAACAATCCGCTTATTGCACGGATCAAATGCAGGAAAGGGCGGCGCGTTTTGAAAAACGATAAAGGACGCCTATGTCCTTGCTCGATACTGATGATTGGAAGAAGTACTAAAAATCCTAAAGCAAACCTAAAAAAGATAATCGTTGTGTTTGAGGTGTCATCAGCTACCAGTTTAACGAGAGCACCCATCACTGAATAAAATAACGATGCGCCGAAAGCTAACATGACTCCTAAGCGAATGTTTTGAGGGGTTTTATCAGTTAACTCAGCTGTAAGAGACTGATTTGACATTTGAATAATCCTAATCTTTGTTTTTACGGGGGATTTCAGAAATTTTAATACGCCATTCCGCAGGGCCTGTTTCATGAATTGATTGACCATCAGCAGTAACTGCTACGGTTACAGGCATATCAACAACCTCTAATTCGCGGATAGCCTCCATACCTAATTCTTCAAAGGCAATAATGCGTGCTTTACGAATACATTTGGATACTAAATAGGCGGCACCACCTACTGCAATTAAAGAAACGGACTGATGACGTTTGATTGCCTCTATGGCTAGAGGTCCGCGCTCACCCTTGCCAATCATTCCAAGCATCTTTGTTTTTGATAACATGAGCTCAGTAAATTTATCCATACGTGTTGCTGTAGTAGGGCCTGCGGGACCTATAATTTCACCTGCTGCTGAAGGTACTGGACCTACATAATAAATAAATTTGCCATCTAAATTAATTTGCTCAGGTAAGGCACGGCCTTCTGCGAATAGCTGAGCTAATTTTTTGTGTGCTGCGTCACGTGCGGTAATTAATTTTCCAGATAACAATAAGGTTTCACCTAATTGCCACTCTTTAATATCCTCTTGTGTCAAATTATCTAGATTGACTTTACGCAAGGGGATGTTAGCGTCCCAATCAAGTTTCGGCCAAGAATCGAGAGAAGGAGGCTCTAATTCAACGGGCCCGCTGCCGTCAAGAGTAAAGGATAGGTGTCTTGTTGCTGCACAATTGGGAATGATAGCGATTGGCAAAGACGCAGCATGGGTTGGATATTCTTTAATTCTTACATCAAGAACTGTAGTTAATCCTCCGAGCCCTTGAGCGCCAATTCCAAGAGCATTTATTTTTTCATAAAGCTCAAGACGTAACTTGTCTAAGTGATTTTGTGGCTTATGTTGATACAATTCATGAATATCTACAGGCTCCATAAGCGCTTCTTTAGCAAGCAACATTGCTTTTTCGGCTGTACCACCGATGCCAATTCCCAATACACCTGGGGGACACCATCCCGCGCCCATATGCGGTATTTGCTCAACCACCCAGTCAACAAGGTTATCGGAGGGATTTAAAATAGCAAATTTTGATTTTGCCTCGGATCCAAATCCTTTCGCGGCGACGGTTACCTCTATTGTATTACCTAAAACAAATTCAATGTGTACGACAGCAGGGGTGTTATCACCAGTATTGTCTCGTTTACCAGAGGGATGATTTACAACTGAAGCACGTAAGGGATTGACGGGATTTGTGTAAGCTAATTTCACACCCTCATTGACCATGTCATTGACAGTTTTATCTGTTGAATCCCAGCGAACATCCATACCAATTTTAAGAAAAACAACCGCTAGGCCAGTATCTTGGCAAATAGGGCGTCGACCTTCTGCAGCCATTCGAGAGTTTATCAAGATCTGCGCAAGTGCGTTTCGAGCACGAGGAGATTGTTCTTTCTTATAGGCTTGATACATCGCTTGAATAAAATCGGGGGAATGGTAACAAGAGATATACTGAAAGGCATCTGCAATACTTTGGACAAAATCCTTTTCTCGAATGATTGTCATCTTTTCTCCAATTACATCGGCACTAAACTGTCCTTCTTGGGGTGATTCTAGGGGCTCACTGCCATTAAGTTAAGGGCAGTTGTCATTCCCGCGCAGGCGGGAAACCATCTCTACATTGGCACTGTGCTTAGCTAGAAATAGTTTCCCGCCTGCGCGGGAATGACAAAACCTTCCTTAACTTAATGGCAGTGATAGGGCTATGGCCCAGTGTGCATCTAACGGTACTTGGAACAGCCTTTATTGTCAATATAATTGCCATCTGTCACAATTGATGCTCATTTAAATTGATGTGCCAGAGACACTAATAACCCCTACAGGAAACAAATGAAAATTGTAATCAAAGTTGGGACGCAAAGTATTCTCTCTTCAGAGGGGGTACCCTTTGAAGATGTATTGCTGCATTTGGTTGAGCAATTAGTTGCTCTGCAACAAGCTGGGCATCAGGTTGTCTTAGTCAGTTCCGGTGCCGTTGCTTCCGGGCGTAAGGCTGCTTCTCAGTTACTGGGGCGGCAATATGGCACCTCAATTGCCGAAAAGCAGGTTTTAGCTTCCTTAGGACAACATGAGCTAATGCACCTTTATGCGGTAATGTTTAGGGCGCATAAAACGCTAGTTTCGCAATTGTTACTGACTAAACAGGATTTTCAAACCAGGCAACATTATTTGAATATTTCCCGATTACTACGAGAAATTTTAGTGGATAAACAGATTATTCCTATAATTAATGAGAATGATAGCGTTGCGATTGAAGAGCTGATGTTTACAGACAATGATGAGTTAGCCGGGCTGATAGCTGCCCAGATTAATGCCGATAAGCTGATTATTTTATCCAATGTAAAAGGGGTTTACAGCGGACATCCTGATGAGCCCGATTCGCAATTTATTCCAGTGATTGATCCGCAGCAACAAGGCTGGCCAGAGGTTTCCGCAGTGAAAAGCCAGCATGGCAGAGGAGGGATGCTCTCTAAACTGGGTACGGCGCGAAAAATGTCGAATCTTGGTATTACAACGCATATTGCTAGCATTGAACATCCTTCAGTGGTGACAAAACTTGTCGAAGGTGAAGCCCTAGGCACTACCATTCTGCCGAGCAAAAAGAAATCAAACATAAAACGATGGATTGCCTTTAGCCACGACAAATACACGGGCTCAATTGCAATAAATCCTTGTTTATATGAGATTATTAAAGAAAAAAAACGGGTTCTTAGCATTTTGCCGGTCGGGATTGAGCGTTTTTCTGGTGATTTCAAGCGCGGTGATTTAGTGGAAATACATAGTCGCGATAATCAAAAAATAGGCATTGGTATTGCCAAATATGATGCTGCAAAATTAAAAGAATATATAGGGCAAAAGGATAAACCCGAATTTATTCACTATGATCATTTGCACATTTATTAGGAGCTTAGGGTGAATAGCGATTTAATGAATCAGCTGAAAGTGGTAAAGGCAGCCAGTTATGACTTAATGTTGCTTGATGAAGAAAAACGCAGGTCTGTCTTGCTGGCCTTGGCCAAACAGTTACGAGAGGCATCTTTGCAAATCATTGTTGAAAATCAAAAAGATTTGGCGTTGATGGATAGCGAAGATCCCAAATATGACCGTCTTTTACTATCTAAAGAACGCATTGAGGCCATTGCCAATGATGTAGAATCAGTAGCCAACCTTCCCCATCCCAGGACTGCTGTTTTAGCTGAAAAAGAGTTGCCTAATGGCTTGAAAATTCAAAAGGTGTCCGTTCCTCTAGGTGTTGTTGCCATCATCTATGAATCAAGGCCAAATGTAACAGTTGATTCCTTTAGCCTTTGCTTTAAAACGGGAAATGCCTGCATCCTAAAAGGCGGTAAAGAGGCTCATCACTCTAATCAGTTTTTAGTTTCACTGATTCGCCAGACTCTCCGAGCCCAAGAGGTTGATGAAAATCTAATTTATCTTTTTCCTTCAGAACGTGCAGCAATGAATACGCTATTAAAAGCGGTTGGCTTAGTTGATGTCTGTATTCCTAGAGGCAGCCAGGCCTTGATTAATTTTGTGCGCGAAAATGCCCAGATCCCCTTTATAGAAACAGGGGCAGGCATTGTTCATACTTATTTTGATGCAAGTGGTGATAAGCAAAAAGGACGGCTGATTATCAATAATGCTAAGACCAGACGAGTCAGTGTTTGTAATGCGCTGGATACCTTAGTTATTCACGAAAAACGGCTTGCTGAGCTCGGAGTAATTGTCGCTTTACTTGCAGATCATCAGGTTGAACTCTTTGCTGATGAGCCAAGTTATCAGGCTTTGGTGGCACATTATCCTTCACAACTATTGCATCGAGCAAAGCCTGAGGATTTTGGCCAAGAATTCCTTTCTTACAAAATGTCAATAAAAACAGTAGGTTCAATTGAGGAAGCGGTAAAACATATAAGGGAGTACACCTCAGGTCACAGTGAAGCAATAATTGCTGAGGATGCAGGGGCTGCGCAGTATTTTCTTGAGCATATTGATGCGGCGGCGGTTTATGTTAATGCCTCGACAGCCTTTACTGATGGTGGGCAGTTTGGTATGGGTGCTGAGATTGGTATTAGTACCCAAAAATTACATGCGCGGGGGCCTATGGCTTTGGAGGCTTTGGGGAGTTATAAATGGGTAGTCCAAGGCAACGGCCACATCCGTGAATAGAACAGCCGTATTTGGCACAGCTTCTGAGAAAACGAGACAAAAAATGCTCACATACTGCGTGTATGCTGAGCTTTTCTTGCCTCGTTATCTCGAAATCTGCATTCAAATCCAACTGTTCTTTGAAATTGCCTCACTGCGTTTGACACTTAAACAGATTTTCCCTTCTCCCCTTTGGGGAGAAGGTGCCCGAAGGGCGGATGAGGGGTTTCCAGTTTGTACCTCATAATGTGTAGTTACCCGCTGTCTCGCCGACAGTACTCTCATTGCGTTCCACTGAAGTTTGGATAGGACTTTTTACAGTATTAGCGATGGCATTTTTTGCCTTAAGTAATAGTATGATTTCTTCACGGACAGGATTATTCCGGTCTAGAGCGTAAGCACGGTCTAAGGCGGTCATTTTAGAAGCAGGAAGCTCATTTACATCAACATTGGAAAGATCTAAAAGAGCTCTTACCTGGAAAATCAAACCCTTGCTAATCGCTAGTCGCAGCACCAAGCCGAGTTCATTTTCAGTTTTACCATGGGCAGTGCAGATATGCTTGATAATAAAGTCGTTTTCGCTTAGAGCTGGGGTATTGGCTAATTCCACTTTCATAAGATGTTCGCAATAATTAATACGAATATTATGCTCAGTCCAAGAGTCATGACAAAGTTCTTCCACAATCCATTTTTTTGCTGAGTCTGCAAATTCAGCAGGAAGTGTTGATTGCGAGTTGATAAAAAACTCTGCCCACTCTTCTCCTTTCAGATTTTCGCTATCTAGCCAATGGATTTCTAAAAATGATTCTCTTAACTTTTCTAGGATAGGCGCTGATATTCTTTCATTAGCAATTTTTGGCAAGATCTGCCTTTTTGTACGCAGTTGATTAGGAATACTTGCACTGAGTTTAAACAGCTTATCGTGAAGATTGGGGCTTTCCTTCGCCCATTTAAGAAGCTCCCATGCATAGGTAGAGCAGTCACGGTTATTTCGCTGTAAATTCTTATCTGAATTAGAACCTATCAATAGGGTATCAAAGGCTATGGAGCCGTTTTGCGAAATCTGTTTCATAAGAAACATAAAGGCAGCTACCTTGGTAAAGGGGGCTGCAGCATCCAAGATTACTATTGAAATTTTGCCGGTTCTTTTTTTACGTTCCAAATCCAAGCCGAACCAATGCTCATTATAAAGAACTATGCATTGCTCACGAAAACTCTTGTTTGATTGTGACAAATTCATTAGGTAATCAACGAATGCAGTCGGTTGCGCATTAGCCTTTACTATCATTAAATGCGGTTTAAAGGATTGCTTGGCAATAAGCTCCTTAATTTCTACTTCATTAAAGGGAAATTTAGCGTCTTTAATTTTGCCATCATCTTTCATTTTTGCTCAATCTAATTAATAAAAAATCGAGCGGAATAATAATGGAACACTGGCTGCGCTGCAAGAGATCCTTCACGTTGCTCCCAAAGACGTACGTCATGTCGAACATAGAGAGACATCTCCTGAGCGTAGCACTGTGCTAATCCCGGAGATCCCTCACTATGTTCGGGATGACGGAGTCTTTATCGATGTTTGCCCAATGGGGCTAGGGTGCTCAGGATGACGAGGCTTGGAGTTACTTAAGAGGAGATGGGTGAGCGGGCGCGGTTGAGTCTATAGATTCTAACTTTTCATTGAGTTTTTGCAGCTCTTCTTCTGCTCTCACAATTGAGGTACGGAAATGATTTAATTGTTGTTTTAATTCAGCTAACAAGCTGGGGTTATCTTCAATCTCAAGACCCCATTCATCAATAGTTTGCGTTTCCCTGGTCTCTATTTCCCTCTCAAGATCCGTTGTTCGCCATTCCAGCTCGGAAATTTTATTAGTTAAATTTAGTATTTTTTGACTAAGAAGTGATTTCGGATCGGGAGAAAAAAAGCCATTAGCCGCTTTTTGAATTCCTTCCTTTTCATCAAGATAGTTTTGCCAATCTGCTCTGGTAAATGGCTGGTGATTATCATAGACACATTTCACATGGCTCAGGAAACCCCTAGGATAATCTTGGTAGGTATAAACACCACAACCCAATTCGCCTTGATCGCTTAGTGCGTAAAGCCAGAGATCGACAATAAAAAACTCATCCTTATGCGTTTCAAGTTTCATCGATGAATAATCATCTTGTTCATAACCGAACAGAACAAAGGTATGGGAGGTGTGGCCAGTTTGGTTTGCAACTATTTTGATAGAGGGTTGCATGTTGGGGACCATCTCATTTAGGGGCAGGCCGTTTAATTGGCAATGGACCATAAGCTTAGTGAAGGCATATTGCGAAAAGGTATGACAGATTCAATCGCTTTTCCTGCTGCTTCGCAGCGATCAAACAAGGCTTTAACCTCACCTTCCTGATCTTTGATTTTTTTAGTTTTATCAATATCGGGTATACAGCCTGCAAAAGATACCGCATCTCGCACAGCATAATCTGCTGTATTACATTTTTCCCTAACAACGCTAACGATTTCCTCTCGTAATTCCTGGGTAAGGCCTTTAGCCATAATACACCCCCTTAAACAGAAAAAGAGGCTTTTTGCTCAAAAGTAGATCAGATAATAATAGTATAGGATAGATTCAAGCTGGGTTTTTATAGTGCTTTGGGAGGGTTAATACGGTAGAAAATACTGTATTGAATGTAACAAGACTGCTAATTCTTGCTGCAAAGATGACTAAATATTGAATTATAAATCCAAACAAAATACAATGGCGGCGGTTTTTTTATATCGGATTAAATCATGATTGAACTGCTTACAGAGTTGTCGCATAACATTGCTTATGCGATTTGGGCACTGGCAACAGGCGTTGGTAGAGCGGGTGTAACTTCCTCCTACTTTATTCGAGATACCTTCCGGGCACATTATAATTTACTCGGCCAACATACTGCTCCTATCGAGCAGGAGCTTTTAGATACCCGTCCACCTACACCAAGTTCTCTTAATATTTTCGGGCAGATTGCTCTCTCACCTTTAGTTATTCTTGCTTGGTTAGCTTCTGTAACACTCATTCCTCTGCTTTATAATTCGGTATTACTTTCAATATCTGGCTTTCTTAAGACAGCCAATTTTGCTTTATTAGATCTTCCAGCAGATAAGCAGATTAAACAACTGAATGGCAGCATGCCCTGGTATCGCCTAATTTTTGGAATACCAGGCTTCGTTTTAGGCGGGGCTGTTGGTTTAATAGCGGCTGGAGCAATTGGCTTGGTTCGCGTAGTAACAAACTCCCTAAAAAGCGCCATACACAGTTTTGCTTCTGTGACGAATTTAGCCTTAGAAGAAGAGGATGAGATTGAGCTCTTTGGTCTTGATAAAGATCAGCGTTCAGCGATTAGAATCTATGGCTTTGGTTTGCCCGGTGTGATTCTGGGAGGCATAGCAGGAAGTTTTGGCTTTGCAATAGCTAGTTTAGGTCGAGTCATTGTTAACTCCTATAAAACAGCTAAAAGCCTCACCGTATCCGGCGTGAATGTAGCTCGTCGTGAGGGTGAGCAGTTTGAGGCAGATTTAAAACATGACGGCCGTTCAAACCTCCTAAAATTTGGTTTAGGTTTTCCTGGATTGCTCTTTGGTAGTGTGACTGCTGCCCTAGGCTTAGGTTTATCAAGCTTGTACCGCTCAGTGGTTGAAAGCTGGAAAACAACAAAACGAGTCTTCGTTAGCGTAGTCAATCAGGCTTTGCCGGCAAATGAAGAAGGGGAAGCGCCCTCACAATTAGAGCTTGAGGCAGAGGAACGTCTCTTCGTTGATCAACATATCTTTGGTGCTCCCGGTTATCTGATTGGTGCATTGACCGGAGGTCTAGGCTTTGCAACGGTGATCTTTGGTCGAGTGATTAAGGAATCTTTTGAAAGCGGAACCCACAGTTTTGCTACAGTGATCAATTATGCTTTAGATTCAGAAGATAGTTTCCAAGAGATTGGTATGAATCGGGATGAGCGCCCAACCCATATCAAATTTGGTTTTGGTCTGCCAGGTACTATTATTGGTGGGCTTATAGGAACCGTGGGTTATACGGCGGTAGGTCTAGGGCGAATCCTGACTAACTCCTATACTACAGCTAAAGGCCTTACTATTTCGGCAGTTAACGTAGTTCGCCATGATGATGAGACGCTTCAAGGCGACTTCCAACATGATATACGCCCTAATTTCCGTAAATATCTCCTAGGCTTGCCTGGGCTTATCATCGGTAGCGCAACAGCTCTAATAGGTCTTGGATTCGCAACCGTGCAGCGTTCTGCGGTTGAAAGCTGGAAAACAAGTCTACACCTCTTTACTAAAATTGTCAGACAGGCCTCGCTAGAGCAAGAAGAGCCGTCAGAAATTGCTAGCGACGAAGCTCCACAACGTAGCACTGTTGATTACTATCTTTTTGGTGCTCCAGGACTGTTGTTTGGTACCTTTGCCGGTAGCCTAGGCTTTTTGGCTATTTCAGCAAAGAACATTGTTGCCCAGTCCATTAGCTCTGCGGCACATAGTTTTGCCACTGTTACAAACTTAGCTTTAGCTAATGAAGATCGTATTGAACACTATGGTTTTGACCAAGATGAGCGTGCAAATCGCCTAAAATATGGTTTTGGCCTTCCTGGTACTATCTTTGGCGGACTTGCAGGTTCTATCGCCTTTTTAGCAGTAGGTATTGGGCGAGTAATCACCAATTCTTATGCGACAGCAAAAGGCCTCACTATCAGCGGGATTAATTCAGTCCGAGCTCCGGATGACCTTGAGTTAAGAGGGGGCTTACAACAGGATAGACGTTCTTCCATCCTGAAATATGTCTTAGGTTTTCCTGGTCTTATTATCGGTAGTGTTAGTGCATCAATAGCTATCGCTATTACTGGTTTGGGACGTTTAAATAAAGAGAGTGTTAAAACAGGGAAAGAAGTCTTTACTAGCTTCATTCAACGGGCTCTACCCGCAGCTGAAGAGGGAGAAGAACAAGCTCTACTGCAAAATAGGGAAGAGCGCTCCTTTATGAGCCGTTATGTCTATGGTGCTCCAGGGTTGCTAATAGGTGCAATTACAGGGGCGGTCGGTTTTGCAGCAATTATCGGCGTTCGTTCTGCTATTCAGTCCGTAAAAAGTGCAATGAATAGCTTCGCTACCGTGACAAATCTTGCTTTGGATCCTGAAGACAGAATTCAGGGGCTTAGTTTTGAACAAGATAGGCGCCCTAATTCAGAAAAATATGGCCTTGGTTTCCCTGGCCTCTTTTTAGGTGGTTTGGCGGGGAGCCTTGGCTTTGCCCTAGTTGGTATAGGGAGAGTGTTTACAAACTCTTACAAAACTGCAAAAAGCCTCACTCTTTCTGCAGTGAATGCAGTTCGCCATGATAATGAGCAGATTCCGGAGGGCTTAGAACAGGATGGCCGTTCAACCGTTCTAAAATTCGTTTTAGGCTTTCCTGGGCTGATCATCGGTAGCGTGACTGCAGCCCTAGGTTTAGGCTTCGCAAGCTTACAACGTATTGTGGTTGAAAGTTTGAAAACAGCAAATAAGGTTCACTCTAGCATAGTTAAACAGGCTCTGCCTGCAGGTGAGGCCGAGGCAGAGACCTTCCCACAACCAGAATTAGCTAATGAGCAACGCCTCTTTGTTGATCGCCATATCTTTGGTGCTCCTGGTTATCTCTTTGGTGCTTTCACAGGTAGCCTAGGTTTTGCAGCAGTGATTGTTGGCCGGGTGTTTAGTGAATCTGTAACGAGCGCAATCCATAGTTTTTCTACGGTGATTAATCCTTCGCTGGCTGAAGAGCTTCGCATCCAACGTTTTGGTATGGCGATAGATGGACGCCCTGCACATATCAAATTCGGTTTTGGTTTGCCTGGTGTAATCTTGGGTGGTTTTGCAGGCGCTCTGGGCTTTGTAGGCGTGTACTTAGGACGCATTGCGGCAAACTCTTATGCTACAGTCAAAAGCCTCACTGTCTCAGGGATTAATGTGGCTCGCCATGATAATGAGCAGCTTGGAGAAGACTTGCAGCATGATACACGTAGTAATTTGCAAAAATATGTCTTCGGTTTTCCTGGGCTAATTATTGGTAGCATGACTGCAGCGGTAGGTCTTGTCTTGTCAGGCTTGCAACGTTCCTTCATTGAAAGTTGGAAAACAACCTCAGAGACTTATTCTGCAATTGTCAGACAGGTTGAACCTCAAAGAGATATATTAGAATCAGAACAGGTTGAGCCACTTGTAGAGCAACGTTCCTTTGTCGATCGCTATATATTCGGATTACCTGGTGTATTAGCTGGTGCAATCTCTGGCGGCGCTGTTTTTGTTGGTCGTGGTATACATCGAATCTTCAAGGAAAGCTTCAACACAGGTACTCGTACCTTTGCTTCGGTTGCTAATGTTGGTTTGAATGACGATGAGCGCTTCCCCTACCAAGAATTAGGTCAACAAGATGAACGAAGCTGGCAAGCAAAATACCTTCTCGGTTTGCCTGGTGTAGTTATCGGTGGGCTCTTTGGAACGGTAACCCTGGCTGGTATTGGTGCTGTTAAGGGGGCGTCCCATAGCTTTTACTCTTGGCGTAGTTTGTCAGGTTCATTATTAAACGGTAGCTTAGAGACCCCATTCTTTGGTGGTTTGGCTGCTGATAAACGTTCTGATAATGCTAAACTTGCAGGCTTACCTGGCTATGCATTAGCTATGGCTACAACCTTACCTGTGAGCTTTGTGGTCCTAATCTTCAAGAAGGTTATCCCTGTTACGCTGGGTTTGATATTAGGGGTAATCTCTTCGCCGATTGTGGCTGCTTTGAAGGGAATTAACCAAGCCTTGAAGAAGCCCCGTTTTGAAGCGCAGGAGCCTGTAGAAGATGCTGAGCAACGCTTCCAAAATATCTACTCTTCTTTGAAGGCCGGTCGTCTGCCTGCTAATGAAACCATTAGTGAAGGACAAAATGGCCGTAAAGGTCCTTGGGCCTTCACGCGTAAAGCCTTTACCTTCAATATCTCAACAATCACTGAATATACGCTGGATAAGGTATTGGCTGGTTATAGAGCGAGTGAAAATAAAGATGCATTTTTTGAGAATGGTGAGTTCACTGGGATTCTTGATGAGGTTAAGGAATACTACAAGACCCTCAGTTGTTTAGAGCCTCAATACCACAGTTCTGACCGAGACAGACAAATTGATGAAATCGGTGCTTTTGTGAAGGATTATGTTCTTCATAGGGATAGAAAGGTTCCTGAGTTTCTCTACTCACATCCAAAACGTTCTTGGACAGCAACTTTCTGGGGTGTTGATCCTACAGCATCTGATGCTAGACAAGATCAGGAAGAGTTCATACTTGAGCGGAGTGTTGAGTTAAGCTGATTACTAAAGTAGGCTGGGCTTAACAGTCCAGCCTACATCCTGTTATCTATGCTCGATCTGAGCTATTTGGAATATCATTGTTCTTGCTTCGCTGCATACAGTCTACGTCACACTAACAGATTGTATTTATTCAAAAAATCTGCCAGTCTTAGCTGCTTTGGCAACAATTAGTTCTCGCCCCTCTATTTACAAGGAGTATAAAGTGGCTGGCTCTTACCTTCTTCGAAAAAAATCTACCGCAGTGTTTGTTATTTGCCAGTCTTTTGCTGCAACGGCTTTATTTGCTGCGGGCTTTCAGCCCGATTTGACTAGCCCAAGCTTGCAAGGGTCGGCTATGGCGGGGGCTGCTGCTGCAAGCAATGATGTCAGTGCTTTATTCAATAATCCAGCGACCTTGGCGACTCTAAAACAAAATCAAGCCTACCTTGGTGCTAGTGAATTCCTGCCCCAATTAAAGATGTCAGGGGCTAGCGCGGTTCATATTTTTAATGTTCCTGGCGATTATATGCCATCGAATCTCAGCGCTCCGGTTCTAGGTTTGACTAGTCAAAATAAGATTAACCAATCTGCCTTTTTACCTAGTGCCTATCTGGGTGAGCGCATTAGTGAGCGATTCACCTTTGGCCTGGGAATTAATGAACCTTATTATTGGTCATCTAATTTCTCACCCAATTCTGTACTGCGCTTTAGCAATATCAAAACCAAAATTAAATCATTGAATGCCAATCCAGCGCTTTCATACAAAATTAATGATAGCTGGGCTGTAGCCGCAGGATTCCAGGCACAATATTTACAAGCAAGCTTTTCTAATTTTTACGGTCCTTATACTGGTGAAAGAGATATTGATGATCTGCTAGCTGCTTCTATCCCTTCTTTTGTTAAAGGGAACGGCTGGGGATATGGCTATACCCTGGGTGCTTTATACCAACCTAGCCAATCCACGCGCTTGGGGATAGGCTATCGCTCAAAAATTTCTACGCGCCTCCATGGGACTGGCCGACAATATACAACGGGTGGCGCGATAGTCAGTGCTCCCTCGCAGGATTTCATCTTTAATACCTTTACAAGGATGTCTAGCAAAATTAAAACGCCTGCTGTTTTAACGCTGGGAGCTGCGCAAGATTTAAATAACCAATGGACTGTGAAAGCCACAGCACAAGTTAATTTCTGGGATACCTTTAAAACCCTGGCTATTGCAACCCCAGAAGCTTATGTCGTTAATAATGCAATGAAAATGAAATGGCGTAATGCTTGGTTTGCTTCACTTGGTGCAGATTATCGTGCAACATCGACTTTAACTGTTCGTGCTGGTCTTGCTTATGATCAAACACCAGCCACTAAAGCTCATCGTAATACTTTGATTCCTGATTCTAATCAATTTTCAGCAAATCTCGGATTGACTTATGCTCTAACTAATTATCTATCCGTTGACGGCGCTTATTCCCATGTTTTTCAGAATAGCCGAAGTGTTCATCAAACTGAATCGGGCATAATTAATCCATTAATTACCAGCCCAATCGAGATCAATCAGGTGCAAGCTCGGTTCAAAGGCTCTGCAAATATTGTTGCTTTGGGAATTCGTTACAGTTGCTAGCAAATCTCAAATAAATACCCCTAATGAGCGCAAAGGAGAAACTCTGTGAGGATGATTAAGGAAGCATTAGTAAAAGCGAAGACAGATCTAGCTATTTTGTTTTATCTATTTATCTTGAGTACGTTCTTCCCTGCAGTTGGTCAAACTATGCCTTTTTCGCAGGTCAGCCAAGTTTATTTTTTTGGCGATAGTCTGATAGATAGCGGATTTAGCAATAATGCGACTTCTCTTTTTGGCATACCCAATAAAGCGCCCACCTTTACAACCTTTGGTGGCTATATTTGGTCACAGTATATTGCTCATGATGTGAAGGGCTTCCCCCTGCCTGTTGGCCCCTTTCCGACAACCTCCGATCTAATCACAAATAATACAACTCCCCTGGTATTACCCAGTTTTGGTGCGGTTATTCCCGATTTAAACGGTGTAGACTACGGTTGTGGTGGTAGTATGACGGGCTCAAACCCAGGATATGGGATTAGTTGGGCACCTTCTTTAATACAGCAAGTTAGCAATTATCTCGCTCATGCCCCAAAAAAACTCGATTCCAATGCGATTTATTTTATTTGGGCTGGTTCTAATGACATGTTAGTCTCTGTGATTCAAAACCCACTCCCTAGCCAAGCGCAAATCTTACAAACGGCTAATATCGCGGCTACTAACATTGCCAGCCAGGTCGCAGCCCTAAGTGCTAGAGGTGCCAGAAAAATTGTGGTTATGTCATTACCCAATTTTGGTATCTCCCCATTTGCAACTGAACTAGCAACCAGCACCAATATACCAACGATTCCTGTAACCTTAAAAAAGATGAGTTATTTTTTTAACGTACTGCTAAATCAAAGACTAGGCCAGGTTATTACTGATTTTAATACCAGTCCGCAAATAACATCCGTTGTTGCTTATTCCAAACAGATAAGCCAACCCAGTACTGGTCTTCAGGTTGTAATTATCGATGCCTATAAACTTGTTACTGACGTAATAGAGGCTTCTCGAGCAGGACGACCTTATTTGATCAGAGGCCAATCGTTTTTCTTTACTAATACTACTGACCCTGCTTGTGGAAAGGGCGTTGAAGCACTTGCCTGTATGGCTCCAGCTGATGGATATTTCTTTGCTGATACTGTCCATCCTAGTGGAACTGCGCATCAGGGTATTGCCTTAATTGTAGAAGACGCTATTGATCTCTTGTAATAATAATCAGGCTTATCGAGGGGGGCTGGTTCGAAGTTCCTTCCTGATATTTGCCCCAAAGTGGCTAAGTTGCTCAGCGCGAACGGTTATAAAACCCCATAACTGACGTTAAATTAAGCGATTAGCTCAACCTGGCAATTGCCTCCTCTAAGCCTTCCATAGAGCCAATTTCATAGAAACGCTCAAAAACTTCATAGCCAAGTAATTTCCTCTGTTTGGCCAATTCACAGAAAAGCTCAGCCAAATCAAAGGAGCCTTCAACGGGATAGTTCTGCAAGATAGAGGCCGACATAATACTTAAACCATAATCAATATATTCCATCATGGTGCTAGGTTGCTTTTTATTGTATTCAATTACTAGATTCTGACCGAAGACGACATTTGATCTATCCCAGAGACTCTTGTTCTTAAATACGGTCATTAGGGCTGGTTTGTCATGAGCATAAAATTGTTTTTCTACAGCGGCAAAATCGATGGGGAGATAAGAGTCGCCATAAAGGATAAAAAAGTGCTCGTCTAACAAAGGCAAGGCTCGTTTCAATGCTCCACCGGTTCCCAGCAAGCAAGGACCATCCCAGGAATATTGCACCTTTAGCTTATAGTTTTCACCGCCGCCGACCACTTGTTGAATCTGTTCACCCAAATGGCCTAGGCAGAGTATGACCTTGCTAATGCCTTGCTGGCTTAAATAGCGAAGTTGATGATTAATAAAATAATCATTGCCAACACGAAGAAGTGATTTGGGGAGCTGTTCTGTCAGGGGGAGCATTCTTGTAGCAAGTCCACCAGCTAGAATAACAACAGGTAAGGTCATATTAAATTCTCATATAAATTGCACTATTCCGAATCCCCGTGGTCAAGCCCATAGGTATCTACACAAGTGTCTGTAATAAGGTCACGTCCTTCCTTGTTTCAACACTACGTCATCCAGAGCGCAGCGAAGGATCTCCGGGATTAGCACCGTGCCACATTCAGGAGATCCTTCGCTGCGCTCTGGATGACGTGCCTTAGGGGGACACAGGACTCATCACTTGTGTAGATACCTATGGGTCAAGCCGCAGGAGTTCGGATTTTTTTGGATGTTTTTTGTCCTTTACAAGGTTTCGAATTTCCTCAAAAACTAGCATTTTGAAGAAACTTGGGTATAGTGACATCTATTCAATCACTCCTTCTCGAGCCTAACAAAATTGAGTGTTAAGCATATAACAAATACTCCGACCCGTCTTGCTGTCATTGGTGCTGGCCCTTCCGGTTTAGCATTAAGTCTTTTCCTAAACAATAGCCCTGAGATTCTTGAAGCTCAAGCTCATGTTGGCGGGCATGCCTCTTCATTTATGGCAAAGGGTTTTACCTTTGATTACGGCCCGCATATTCTCTTTTCCCGTGATCAGCAAATTCTAGATTTTATCGTTGCGAGCCTGGGGGATAATGTCAGTCGATGCCGGCGTAATAATAAGATTTCATATAAAAACAGGATAATGAAGTATCCCTTTGAAAATGATTTAAAGTCGCTTGAACTTGAAGATAATTATGATTGCATCAGCCATTTCATCTTCAATCCTTATAAAGAAAAGTATGCTGTTCCTGCAAATATGAAAGAATGGTTTTTGAAGACCTTTGGTGAGGGCATTTGCTCGCATTATCTCTTTCCCTATAACGAGAAAATCTGGAATATTCCCGTAGAGCGACTTTCTATGTCCATGGCTTCCCGTATTCCTAATCCGCCGCCAGAAGATATCCTAAAATCTTCTCTGGGTTATAGTACTGAGGGTTATTTGCATCAACTTTATTATTTCTATCCGAAAACTGGTGGTTATCAGGCGATTTCTGAGGCTTGGAAGAAAACGCTCGTTATAAATTATGGTTTTAGGGTTGATCGCATTCAATTTGATCAAGGAAAGATTCGATTGTTTGATGAGCAATCTAATATGAAAGAATATGAGCAGGTCGTATCAACGATGCCTGTGCATGAAATTATCTCTAAAATGGACATTGAGATACCGAACGAAATTCGCGCTGCAGTTGAGAAATTAATTGTCAATCCGATGTTTGTTATTTCCTTCGGCGTAGCAGGGGTTGATCCTAATCAATATACCGCGGTTTACTTTCCTGAGGCAGAATTTTTGGTCAATCGCATCAGTTATCCCTGTACTTTTTCTGCAGCAAATGGCCCAGAAGGGCATTGGAGCTTACAGGCAGAAATTACCTGTGCTAGATCTTCCTCTGTTTGGCAGCAATCTGATGCAGAAATTTTGGCTCATGCCAAACAAGGCTTGCAGCAGAGAAATCTTTTGCCGGGCGATGAGCAGATCGTGTTTGAACAAATTGATCGGGTCGATCAATCTTACGTGGTTTATGATGTTGGCTATGAAGCGAATGCAGAAAAGGTAAGAACATGGTTTGCTTCAATTGGGATACATTTACTAGGGCGTTTCAGTTATTTTGAATATGTTAATGTGGATATGGCAGTCGCCAGGGCAATCAAGGTTGCTGCGTTTTTAAACGGGGAGCCTGATAATGAGGCAACGAAGGAACGTTATTTAGCGAAGGCGCTGAGTATTTTGAACGAGGATTAGAATGGTTGTATCTGTAGAACCGTTAGCAAAACGTATTACCGTTGCCATGATAACCATGAACGAAGAGGGTGCGGTTGCGAGAGTTATCCAAGATATCAAAAAGGTTGTACCTGGCGCGGAAATCATTATCGTCGATTCGAGTCGGGATAGAACAGCCGAAATAGCTGCAGAGAACGGTGCCAGGGTGATTCGCCAATTTCCGCCTTGCGGTTATGGTCCTGCTATGGAATGTGCTTTGCGAGAGGGGGAGCGGGAAGTTATTGTGACTTTGGATTGCGATAATACCTACCCCGCTGACAAAATTCCTGAATTGGCTGCTCTGGTACTGGAGCAGGGTTATGATGTGGTAGATGCTTCCCGTTTACAAAAAAAACCAGAGGCTATGCCCTGGATCAATTATTTGGGGAATGTATTTTTTGCCTGCTTAGCAAGTTTGCTGTATTTCCGTCGTTTTACTGATCTTCATAGCGGGATGCGTGCTTATCGTAAGTCTATGATCGATAATTTAGAATTTGAAGCTAAGGGCGCTGCTCTGCCAGTAGAGCTTCTTTTAAAACCACTGGTATCAGGTTATAAAGTGCATAGCCTGTTTATTGATTATCATGAGCGAATTGGCGAGAGCAAAATGCAATCCTTTGATACGTCTTGGTGGACCTTGAAGCGAATCATAAAATTACGATTGATCTAGGAAAAGGAAGACATGATTTATACGCAACAGTACTTAAAGGAAACAATAGAAATCATTAACAGCCTTAATGTTAGTGTCATTGAAAAGATAGTTAATCTGATATGTGATCTCAGAGATTCATCAGGACGTTTGTTTTTTCTTGGTGTAGGCGGGAGTGCTGCAAATTGTTCTCATGCTGTGAATGATTTTCGCAAAATCCTAGGTATTGAATCTTATGCGCCCACCGATAATGTTGCCGAACTTAGTGCTAGAACGAATGATGATGGCTGGGACACAACCTTTGTGGAATGGCTAAAGGTTTCCAGGCTAACAGCGAAGGATATGCTTTTTATATTCTCAGTTGGTGGTGGTAATCTAGCTCACAATGTTAGCCCTAATTTAGTCAAAGCCTTGCAGTATGCCGAAACGGTCGATGCAAAAATAGTTGGTGTTGTTGGCAGGGATGGTGGATATACAGCCCAGGTTGCAGATGCTTGCCTTATTATTCCTACAGTCAATAAAGAAGCAATAACCCCACACTCAGAAGCCTTTCAGGCCATTGTTTGGCATTTATTGGTATCCCACCCAAAATTGAAGAATAAGGCAAAAAATGATGAATGAAAAACTTGGGCAATTAAGGGTAAAACTCTTTTTTGATGGCGCTTCTCTTGCCGATCTTCGTGAGCTGGGTGATAGCTCTTACATTAAAGGATTTACCACTAATCCCACATTGATTCGCAAAGCGGGAATTAATGATTATCAGGACTTTGCGCGAGAAATGATTGCTCTTGTTCCTGATCGCCCAATTTCATTCGGGGTTTGTAGTGATGATTTCAAGGAGATGGAGCGTCAAGCCTTACATATTGCTTCATGGGCTAAGACTATCTATGTCAAGATTCCAATCATCAATACCCAACGAGAAACCTGCTATGAACTGGTGAAAAAATTAGCTGCTCAGAAGGTTAAGGTCAATGTCACCGCTGTTATGACAGAAGAGCAGATTCGCCAGGTTCTGCAAGTGCTTTCGCCGGATGTGCCTGCCTATATTTCCCTATTCGCAGGACGCATTGCCGATACAGGACGCGATCCTTCCGTGCTCATGAAAAAGGCCTTGGAATTGATTAAGGATCATCCTCTAGTTGAGTTAATCTGGGCAAGCCCGCGCGAACTGCTTAATATCTTTCAGGCTGATGAGTTGGGTTGTCACATCATTACCTTAACTAAGGACATTATCTCTAAGCTCCCCTTGATTGGTTACAATTTAGAGGAATACGCGCTTGATACCGTTAAGATGTTCTATAACGATGCTTTAGCAGCAGGACTTAAGTTAGCGTATTAGGAGAGAGCAATGATTATTGCACGCAGCCCATTAAGAATTAGTCTTGGCGGCGGGGGAACCGATTTGCCTTCTTATTATCAGCAGCATGAAGGCTTTCTAATTGCTGCAGCAATTAACAAATATGTTTATCTCAATATAATGAGGCCCTTTAGCAAGGGCATATTTCTAAAGTATTCCGAGATGGAACATGTTGATAAGGTTGATGAGATAAAGCATAGAATTATTCATGAAACCTTAAAATTGCTTGATGCAAATAATACTCAAATAGAAATTAGTTCCCTTGCAGATATTCCAGCAGGAACAGGGCTGGGATCTTCTGGTAGTTTCACCACCGCCCTGCTCATGGCTTGGCACGCCTATAATCACCGTTTACTGTTGCCACAAGATTTAGCTGAACTGGCTTGTCATATTGAAATTGATCTGTTGGGAGAACCTATCGGAAAACAGGATCAGTATATCGCTGCTTTTGGTGGGCTAACCTGCTTTACCTTCCATAAAGATAATAAGGTTACCGCAGCTTCTTTGGAAATTTCCAAGGATACACTTTTTGATTTGGAAGATAATCTCCTCTTATTTTTTACAGGCTATTCAAGGAGTGCTGGCTCTATTCTCGGTGATCAAAAGCAAAAAACCGAGAAGGATGATGACCAGATGCTGCAAAACTTGCATTTTATCAAAGAATTAGGCTTGCGCAAAAAAGATGCGCTTGAACAGGGTGATATGCTCCGTTTTGGTGAATTAATGCATGAGCACTGGGAATATAAAAAACTGCGGTCTAAGGCTATGAGTTCGAGACAAATTGATGAGTGGTACGAGCTGGGCATGAAAAATGGCGCAGTTGGCGGCAAATTAGTCGGTGCTGGCGGCGGCGGATTTTTAATGTTTTATGCGGCTGACAGGAATAAGTTAAGGCATACGATGCGTCGTGCGGGTCTGGAAGAGGTGCGTTTTGCCTTTGATTTTGATGGAACGAAAATTGTACTTTCATAGTAAAGGCTGTCTAAATCTGACAAGAGAATTACCTCACTGTCATTAAGTTAAGGATAGTTTTGTCATTCCCGCCGTCGCGGGAATAACAAGTTCTCTTAACTTAATGGCAGTGGAGAATTACCTTTAATATCGAGAAGATAACCACATGAATAACCGAGTTTTTTTTTATTGGGCTATGGCGATCTATGCTCTGTTAGCCTATGCATTTTATCCAGTCTTTCATCTGAAAGTGTCTAGTGAGCCTGAAATTTTATCTTTATATTCTTATCTCACCCAGGGCTTTCTATCTGGCCACCTCTATTTAAATGTAGAGCCTAAGCCTGAATTATTGAATTTAGTAAATCCCTATGATCCAGCATTAAATGGCCCATATCGTTTCCATGATGCGTCCTTATACCAGGGAAAATACTATCTTTATTTTGGGCTTTTGCCAGTTCTTAGTATTTATTTACCTTTTAAGATTCTTACTGGTTACTATCCTACCGATGGCCTTGTTGCGTTCATTTTTCTAAGCTTAGCCTTTATTGTTAGTTTTCATTTGTTGATAAAAATAAGAGATCGCTATTTTCCTGATTTTTCTGAATCCTATTTGATTTTAGCTGGATTTCTTCTCGCATTTGCAGGCAGCGAGCCGGGGTTATTGTCATTACCACGTACTTATGAAGTAGCCTGTGCAGCGACCATTTGCTTTATGATTATTGCTTTTTATTTTCTTTATAAAGCACTTCATAACCAATATAGGCTAAGAGATGTCTTTCTCTTTAGTCTTTGTTTATCTCTCACGCCAGCTGCAAGACCTAATTTTGCCCTGGTTTGCCTTATTCTTATTCCAGCCGTTTTAATTCATCTTGTTTACTACGCGCCTAAGGTGAATTGGCCAAAATTGTTCACAGCTCTGCTGGTACCTCCTATTACCGTCGTTTTTCTAATGGGGCTTTATAATTATCTGCGCTTCGGCTCGGTTCTGCAGACTGGCCACTATTGGCAGCTGTCTTGTCATGATGTCATAGCCTTACATGCTGAATTGGCTGATCTAACAAAAATACCTCGTAATCTTTGGTATAGTTTTTATTACTATTTTTTACAGCCCTTTACTGTGAGCAGTCGGTTTCCCTTTTTGGGCTTGCGATTACATAATTGTTACTACGTGGTTGATCAAGATTATAGCTTAGAGGCGGTTGGCGGTGTGTTAACTACAACGCCAATTATCCTGATCATTTTAGCCTTGCCAAAGCTTGTTTCTATTAATTTTAAAACGAAGATTGGCAGAAAACCTCTGGTATGGTTTGTCCTGTTTTTGGCGATTGTTCCGCTAATTAATGCCGGATTTCTCCTGTTGCTTCCCTTTGCAGTTCAACGCTATGAAGCGGATTTTCTCCCCTACCTCGTAATCCTTGCGATTCTTAGTTTCTGGCTGTTGGATGATTATGCTGGAAAGAAGAGGTGGTTTGCTCGACTAAAACTGCTTTTTATTATCCTGGCAATTTTCAGTATCGTTCTTGGCTTGAGTTTTGGTCTGATTTATTGGCGGTTTACTTAAATGGCAGAGGGGCTTTAGCCCCTCTGAGATGGATGCTTATTGATTGACAACAGGAGTAAGAATAGCAGCGATTATCGGAACAGGGACCCATGCATTATCTGCACCTGCCTGAGCCATTACTGCAGCCTGTGTATTGGAATTAACCCCCAAGATTACTCTCGCAGGCTTAGCTGCAGCTACTACGCTGGCTGCTGAGCTGTAACGAACACCTGCTGTTTCAATACTAGTGACCGGAGCCCACACTTTAGCTGCGCTAGTAGAATAGGCAAGACCTGTAATTCCTCCAGCAAGCAAGGCAGTTTGAGTAGTGCTTTGTCCTGCTGCATTACAGAAAACATTACCCCCAGTAGAAGAGCAGCCCACCGATGTCAATACGCCTGGCTGGCTTTGATTCTGTACAGATGCTTTCCAGACGTTTGACAAGAGGTTGTCAGTCTGGACCACAAAGGGGGTGCCATCACTAGAGCCTGCTGCGCTACAGAAAGAACCACCTGCATTTTCAGTACAACCTACCCCATTATATATAATGCTATTACCTCGGGTCACTGCGGAACCTGTAACTGCTGCGCCATAGTTTCCTCCTTTAATAAGGTTTGTTCCTTCGTTACCAATAAGGTTAGAAAAGATCAAGGTAGGCGCATTAGCATCATTATTGTTTAGGGTGATAAGACAATGAATATCTGCATTAGGCAGAGAGGCACAGCTTATACTTCCTGTACTGCTTTGTGGAGAGATGACGGTTGAGGCAAGGGAATAGGTCTGCCAGTTTGTCGAATCCGAATTGTAATAAAGGATAGGACCAGAATTTGGACCCGTATCTTGACCGGTAACCTGGCACAAAGTGGCTGAACCATTAGCGGTACAATCAACACTGTTTAAAGTGATCTGTGGTCCTAAGGCTATTTGATCAGAGATGATATTCTTCCATGTTTTGCCATTATCTATGGTCTGTAAGATAAAAGGCGACGTTAGATTCGCAGAACTATCAGTACCAACGCCAATCGCCGCACAGGTACGAATACCATTTGGCGGTGTAGTACAGCTGAGCTGGTTAATTTGACCTTGTGAAATATCAGTTCCTGCGAAGATGCTGCTCATATCAATAGGTTGTAAACCAAGAATACCCGTTGTGCCTTGGTATAGCACTGGCTTCCCTTTATCATCTCCCGCAACAGCGCAATAAGAAAGATTAGAACTGCTGGCACCGCAGGCAAAACTACGTAGCTTAGCAGTTGTTGCAATACCGGTAGCGTTTGCTAAAACTGTTTTAGCAAAACCAAGGTTTGGATTAATTTGCCATGCTAGTCCAGGAGGAGCAACGATTTTAAGAGGATCCTGGAGTTGGTTGATCGTAGAGTTTGCACTCAAAATCGCAGCAGTAACTGGATCTATAGTGGCATTAATAGTTAGCACTGAACTGGCTTGAGAACATAGATTTGGATCCGGAGTGCTGCTAAAACCCTGAGTCTTACAGATTCTTGGGATACCAGCTACTCCTGTTGCGGGCACCAGAGAGCCATTGATCTGGTTACAGAAAACGAAGGTAAAAGTAATTAACTACTTGGTTGGGTAAAATAATTCTCTTTATACGGGACAAAAAATGTGTAATCTCAGAGAAAACTCGAATTCCCGCGGCTTGACCGCGGGATCTGGCTGTGGCTAAAGCTACATAGACCCTACGGTCAAGCCCATAGCAGTGAATTTTAAATGAAACCTTGATATGGATAATCATCAATTAAGCTTTGTGGGTTGGAGCACTGCGCCTGTCTAAAACCCTTATCTGTAAGGCTTTTAGACACTTATGTAGATACCTGTGGGGCGGATTAGGGGTTGCTGGTTCGAAATTCCTTCATGATATTAGAACCCTCTTATCCCGAACTGACGTTATTTATCATCGCAAGAATAGACTGCCTAATAGCCTCTGCTGAGCTATATTGACTACGCCAGCCCAGGGCGCGAATTTTATCCGAATTTAATCTTACAATAGGCACATCGCCTTTCCAGCCTCTATCCCCGCCGGTATATTTTAAATGAACCGGTTCTTTAAGGTTCATGCAGTCAATAGTAATGCTGGCAATGTCATTAACGGTTATATAGTCTCTGGTTGCGACATTATAAACAGCATAATTTTCGTCTAATTTGCTGTTAGCTAGAAGTACGGCACTGACAACATCTTGGACATGGATATAGGATTTGCTTTGCGAACCATCGCCAAGGATCTCAAGGACAGTGGGATTCATATTTAATTTCCTGAGGAAATCATAGCCGACACCGTGAGTTTGCCGGGGTCCAACGACATTGGCAAAACGAAATACACAGGCAGTTAAGCCAAACATATGGCAGTAACTTGAGATAAACGCTTCACTAGCGAGCTTGCTCGCTCCATAGGTTGAAATAGGATACATCCCAGCTTGATTCTCTGGGCTTTCAATGTTTACTTCCCCATACACGCCACTGCCGGAGGTATATAAAATACGTTTAATCTTGGCTAAGCGCGCTGCCTCCAAGACTTGGTGAGTAAGATAAATGCCTTCTGTAAAATCAATACTAGGTTCAGTAGCTGCACGGGCTATATCGGGATTAGCCGCAAAATGCATAACAACCTCATGCCCAACGATTGCTTGGTTGAGTTTTTTGGAGTTTTTGACATCACCTCTGATAAGGGAAAAGCGTGAATCAGAAAGATGCTGCTGATAATGCCATTCTCTACCAGAAGAAAAATTATCATAGATAGTCACTTTTTCAGTGGATTCTAGGGCAAGAAGGGCATCTGTGAAGTGGGAACCAATAAATCCAGCTCCGCCAACAAGAAAATAAGTTTTGAATGACATTGTAATGCTTGCTTGAATAAATTTCGCTTATCTTAAAGGGAAGCTTTCAGAGGAACAAGTTTGTTGATCGCTCTTGAATTTTAAATGAAACCTTGATGACGTGTACTACAAACAGCCTTGCCTAAGCTCAGCAATAAGCTGGTGAATATCAGAACTAATTATTGGTATTTCCTGATGCTTTTTAGTCATAAAACCGGCCTCGATAACCGTATTAACAAAGGCAAATAATTCATTGAAGTAGCCATCAATATTGAAAAAACCGATGGGTTTTTTCAAAAGGCCAATTTTAATCGCATTCCAGGTTTCAAAGGCTTCTTCCAGCGTACCTAAGCCGCCTGGCATGACTAGGAACATATCCGCTCTATGCTGCATCATCTTTTTTCTTTCTTGCATGGACTCAGTCACTTGCAGCTCATCCAAAATATCTAGAGGTTTTTCAAGATGCATAAGATGAGTAGTAGTAATGCCAATTGCTTTCCCCTGGTTCTCCTTAACAGTTCTTGCTAAGAGTCCCATCATTCCAGTACTGGAGCCTCCATAAATCAAAGTTAGCTGTGTCTTGGCAATTTCTTTACCTAAGGTAGTTACCGCCTGCTCGATGTCTCTGCGATTCCCTGGGGTGGCGCCTAAATATACACAAATAGATTTCATAAACAGCCTGCTAGTGAATAAAAATTTTAGTCGTGCATATTAACAAATATAGCTTTATACGGAACAAAATTTGTAATCCCAGAAAAAATTGAATTCCCGCGGCTTGACCGTGGGAACTGTCAAAGAGATAGAGATTGCAATCAAAGAGCGAAGCGTTTACCTTCTGTTTCTTTAAAGCCCAGCGCGGTATATAAGCTTGGCTTTATTTTAAGATACTTGTGGCTGAGTAACTCTCCGAGTTCATCTAGTTCCGTTTCACTGTATTCTTCGATTGCATTTGTAAAGCTCTTTCGGTTTGAAGATCGAATCGCACTTTCCCCAAACATATAGCTGTGAAAATAATCGTGATTAGCAGCCAGCAACATACCTGCCTTAGCTAATTGTTTTTCCTGTAAGCAGAAGGTGAGAATATCGTTATTATCCTCATCGATATAAGAGAATAACTCAGCGATATTTATATGCTTTTGTTTGCAAATCAAGTGAATTATTTTTTGAAAATCCTTAGTGGATAATATTGATACAGCTTTGTGTAAAAAGGTCTTATCATTTCTATCATGGGCTTTCAAGTTAGCTTGGTTTTCTATTAGTAGTTCAATGATTTTGATGAAGTTATTTTTTTCCTTGGCAGAAGAGGCTTTGCTATAGCCCTCAAGAGCAAGAAAAAGTGGGCAATTACCTGAATGGTTTTGCTGCTGATTAAGATTAGCCCCATTTTTAATTAACCAGTTTACATTGGCAAGTTGTCCACGAAAACAAGCGAGCATTAGTGGGGTAAAAGTATCCGTTTTTGAAAAATCAACAACTGAAGATCCTCGACCTTTTTTTAAGAAAGGGAGACTAACTTCATCAACCTTGCGATGTATCGGCTTTGCTTTTGCTATGGATTGATCTTCAAGAACCACCAGACCTAGCCCTGTAGTGAGAATAATCTCATTTTTTTTAAGATTAAATTGTGCTAGTGCATTAGGCATCTTATATTGTTGAAAACTTGCCGCGTGTTGATCACGCAATTGTTCTGCGGATAAGGAGCTATCTTCTGGGTTAAGAAAATAATAGTATTTCGAGGCTTTTTGATCATAGGTATTGTAGTTTATGAGAAGTTGCTGCCCTGCTTTTATATCTTTGGTAGCGAATACTTTGATAACTCTTTTATAATTTAGATATCCTTCTTTAAATTCAAGATTGTCTTGGCTATCAGAACAATTAATGTAGCGAGTAAAATTCCCATTGAATTGTGCATCAACTACATTATCACCAAAAAACATTGCGTAGCTTTTGTCAGTACCAGGATTTTCTTCTAAAAAAGTAGCAAATTCTTCTTTGGAAAATAGATCACCAGTATAGATACCAATACAGGTTCCTGCTGCAATATCAGTGGCAGCAAATAATCCTCTTCCTCCTGAGTGTTTTAATAAATCAACGACACGAACGCTAACTAAATCAGTCCGGTCTATAGAAGAGGGAATATAACTCTCTGAACTTTGGTCTACGCCGAGTTGATCAGTGCTTTCTTCCACATCTGAATCTTCTATCGAATCGGCAGAAGATTCTTCCGTCGATTCGATGGAGATTTCTTCGACAACTTCCTCTATTTTTCTCTTTTTAGTTTTCGTAAAAAATAAAAGATTCTCAGCGTTCTCGCTGTCATCAATTTTTCTTTTTTTATTTGTATTTGTATTTGTATTTGCATTTGATGGGGATTTTTCTTTCTTTGAATAAGTAGACTTTTCAAGTTTTTTCGACTCGCTGTCTTGGAACAGAAAACTGTTAAATTTTTGAGGGAACTTTCTTACACGCTTTGATTTATCTTGCATTTTAAATGCCTCTTATGAGAATTGGGCTAATTTTACCCAAAGGAAAATAAATAATCAAATGAGGTAAATATTCGACAACATAGAGTTGTGATCTACATAAGAACAAAATGATTTCAAAACATGTTGACTGCAAAATATTTATTCTTAATAATGGTTTGGTAGTGGAAAAAAAAAGCAGCTTTACCAGTATTTGACACGATGTCGATCAATAAATAAGGAGATTAGCATGCTTACAATACCCCACATTATGGAGATTATTCAGGAATGTCGTGAAATAGGTGGTGATGGCCTAAGTAACGGCGTCACTGCTTATATCCCCGACCTTGAAGTTGATGTGCTTGAACCTCCCTGTGACTTTTTAGGCGCACAAGAAAATCCCGCAATCTTTGTGAATGATAAAACCTTTCATCTTTTAAGTTGGCAGCATGAAAATTGGAAGGAAAACGGAACCATTGCTCTAAAATATAGTTTCCTGAAATCGAGTGCTATTGACATTATCGGAGCCATTGTTCATGAAACAGGGCATGCCTTTAATGTGGCTGCTAAGATCAATAATACCGAAGGCAATGCTTATATTTTTGAGATTGAAGTCATGCTTAAACTGCATGAAACAGGAAACTTAAAACTCTTTAATTGTAGTGATAAGGACCTGAAAGATTTTTTTAAATCTCGCCTTAGTTATTACAGTAAAAGCACAGCAGGTAATCCTTGGCTTACTCAATTAGTTGGAACTCTAAAAGAGCAATTTGATATAGAAGAACCCCCCAAGTTTAATGAGAAGAAAACGAGGCATTTCCCTGCTGAGCGTTATAGTTTTTTTGACAGGCATTGGTCCAAAGAACAGGAAATCATTGAGAGAAAAATATCTGGAATGAGTCGCTCTCAATAATGCTTGGGATTAGACTAAAATAAAAGGATAGGAGAGCTCACAAGGACTTGAAATGTCAATAGAAAGAGAACACCCAAAACATAAGGCGAAGGGGCATATTGTTTTAACCTCTCATCCTTCAGGCCATTCAATTGCGCCCCTGCAAATTAATTGGGGCGCAAAGGAGCCAAAGGTACGAGGCCCTATTATTGCCTCGCTTACTAATCTCAAGCACCGCAATGCAGTGGGTACCCACGCAGGCTCTTATTCTATCTATCGTGCTCTTGCTGTTGCTGCAGGGGTTCTAGATCCAGAGCACAAGCCTGATCTAACAGACACAACGCCTTTGGTAAATATTGGTCCGCATGAGCAATGGTTTGACCCAGGGAAAATTGTGTCTATTGATCCCTGGGGGCATAAGGTAGCAGAGGTTTTTGCCGAGGAAATAACAGCAGGTTACGATATCAGGCCAACTATCGCTGTAACCAGGGCACATATTAACCTGCCAGAATTGCAAACGGCTATTCAGCTGGGACGTCTCAAACCTGATGGAAAAATTTTGCTTGAATCTGGGGATGTTGTGGTGACTAAGGCTGCGATTGATCCAGTCTGGTATTTGCCTGGTATTGCTGAGCGCTTTGAAGTGTCAGAGTCTGAGCTGCGACGAATCTTGTTTCAACATACTGCGGGTATGTTTCCTGAGTTGGTTACTCGTAGCGACTTAAATGTTTTTTTACCACCTATAGGTGGTTTAACTGCTTATTTTTTTGGTGATGTGGTGACAATTCACGATCCAAAAGTTGAATTATCTTGTCGTATCCATGATGAATGTAATGGCTCAGATGTTTTTGGCTCAGATATTTGTACCTGCCGACCCTATCTTGTGCATGGTATCGAATTATGTGTTGAGTCAGCCCAAAGAGGGGGCTCTGGTCTTATTGTTTACAATCGTAAAGAAGGCCGGGCTTTGGGTGAAGTAACTAAGTTCCTTGTTTATAACGCACGCAAAAGGCAAAAGGGCGGGGATACAGCTGCCAAGTATTTTGAAAGAACCGAGTGTGTGGCAGGAATTCAGGATATGCGCTTCCAGGAACTAAGCTCTGATGTCTTGCAATGGTTGGGAATCACAAAAATACACCGTTTTGTTTCCATGTCTAATATGAAGTACGAGGCTTTGGCCAAGGCGGGTATTGAGGTTGTTGAGCGCGTTAAGATTCCTGACGAACTAATTCCTCATGATGCGCAGGTAGAGATGGATGCCAAACGCGCAGCAGGTTATTATTCTCCAGATAAATTGATTGATATCAACGAATTGGCTAAACCCAAAGGACGTGGGCTCCATGATTAGCTCTGAAGAACTAAGACAAACCGTAGAAAATTTAGAAACCATTCGCCGCCAGGCTCAACGTATGTTAAGTCTGGCGCGAACAGATAGTTTAGAGTATTTCCAGATTAATGAAGCAAAAATGCCTGCTACTGTTGACTATCTGCTGCAAGTTATCCAATCCCAATACCCAATGCTGAATATTCCTTATCATAGTCGTTGGCGGCATTTTGAAGTAGGTGGTATTCATCGAATTCAAGAGCTGATGAACAGGCTTGGCACAGTTTCTCCTCAGGACAAGGGCAAAATTCTTTATGAATTGGTCATAATCTCCGTCTTGCTAGATGCTGGAGCAGGTAAGCACTGGCTTTATCATGAGCTAGCTACAGATCAGATCTATAGTCGCTCAGAGGGCTTAGCTGTGGCCAGTTTAGCGCTTTACCAAAGCGGCCTTTTGAGCCTCGACCCTAAGGATCCTTTCAGGGTGGATGCCGATTGTCTACTCAGTTTTAGCGAAGAAAAATTATCCCAAGCCTTTCAAGTCAGTGATACCAACCCCTTGGAAGGACTGCAAGGGCGGGTGGCTTTGCTAAATCGTCTTGGCCGAGTCATAAAAAATCGACCGGATTATTTTGCTAAAGAGGGGCGTTTGGGCCATTTCTATACTTATATTCTTGGTTTAAAGGTCAACGGACAACTTTCCGTAGCTAAAATTTTTCATGCAGTTTTAGATGCCTTTGCCGAAATCTGGCCTGAACGCCAACGCTATCAGGGAATTCCATTAGGTGATGTTTGGATCTATCCACCACTGAAAACCGAAGGAGAGCCCGCATCAGAACTTGTTCCCTTCCACAAACTCTCCCAATGGCTCACTTACTCTTTGATCGAACCCTTAGAAGACAATGGTGTTGAGGTCTGCAATTTGGATCAATTGACTGGTTTACCCGAATACCGTAATGGCGGTTTGCTAATCGATATGGGGCTTTTACAAGTCAAGGATGAGCAGATTCTGTCCAGGCCTCTAGCCCCTGATTCTGCAGCCATTGTTGAATGGCGTGCTTTAACAGTTGCTGTTCTTGATGAATTGGCTGAAACTATCCGCCAACGATTGCAGATGAGCGCACAAGAATTGCCACTTGCCAAGATTCTGCAAGGCGGAACCTGGGAAGCGGGTAGGCGGATTGCTCGCCAAAAACGCAGCGATGGAGTTCCACCCATCCAGCTCATAAGCGATGGCACTGTTTTTTAGATTGAATTCAAGGAGTGATATAAATGAATGAAAAGAGAGTTATTGAAATAAAACACCCTCTTATTCAGCATAAACTGACAATAATGCGTAAGAAAGAGACAAGCACTGTCAAATTCCGCACCTTATTGCAAGAACTTAGCATGTTATTGGCCTATGAAATCACCCGTGATCTCGAGCTAGAACACCGGGAAATTGAAACCCCATTAGCTTCTATGTATGCCCCTGTTTTAAAAGGAAAAAAACTTGTTTTTGTTTCAATCCTGCGTGCGGGTAATGGTATTTTGGACGGCATGCTGCAATTAATTCCTTCAGCTCGCGTCGGACATATTGGTTTATATCGCGACCCTAAAACCCTAGGTGCCGTTGAGTACTATTCCAAGCTACCTGAAAATATGGAAGATCGCGATGTTATTGTTGTCGATCCCATGCTGGCAACAGGGAACTCTGCGATAGCTGCGATTTCTGTAGTAAAAGAAACTAACCCAAAATCGATCAAATTTCTTTGTATTTTAGCTGCCCCAGAAGGATTAGCGGCCTTTCATGAAGAACATTCTGATGTCACGGTTTATACTGCTGCTGTTGACGAAAGTATCGATAAGAAAGGCTATATTTTGCCGGGTTTAGGGGATGCTGGTGACAGGCTTTATGGTACGAAATTGCATGACTAAAGTAACCTGGATGCAGCGATACAAGCCAATCTAAGGAAAACCTTGATTACTCTGCACTACATCAAGGCTACGATTTGTTAGATAAGTGTAGCCGTGATGTAGTGCAGCGTAATCAAGGTTTCATTGCAATCACGAACAGCTTTTTATCATCTACAAGGTGCACCCACACTTGGATCTACCTTACTAATCTCAATATTCTGGTTATCGGTTGAAACAAAGACAGTACGATAATCACAGCGGTCAACCTTGTACTCTGTAGGGAAGAAATTACCGACCCCAATAGTTACAGGATTATTGGTCTTATTGGTAACAAAGAAGAAACCGCCACTCGATGCTGTGTTAGTCAGTGTTTTGCTATTGCTGGGACGTGATTCTGAAGCCCAACATTGGCTTAGTTGCACGGAAGCATCGCCGGTTAAAACAAAACGGTTGTATTGCTCGCTATCTTCTTTATTAATGAGTAGGCGGAAAGAAAACTCGTTATTGCCAGGCTGTAAATCACCAGCGTTTGCGGGTAGCTGGACTTGATTGAGTTGAACGTCGCCATAAGTGGCTGTCGCTAGCAGGCGAGGTTCAAATAACATTCTAGTTTGATTGCTGGCAACATTAGAGAGCTTGCAACTTAGTTTATAGAGCACATTTGTTTTCAAATTGTCTAAGGGAACAGTATATGATGCTTTTTCAACGTTAAGTTCTTCACTGAGTGGTAGATCTATAGAAGTGCTGTTTGCAAAGGTATAAAGTGGCAGGGTTAAACAAATCAAGGTAGTTAGTTTTTTCATAGCTTTCCTAAACAAAGGTGAATAAAACCAGAGCATTTTAATACAGTGTGAGTTTTATTAAAACAGGCGGGCTATTTTTTTGCTGTCATGCTTTGCAGATAATAGGTCATGTCCCCTCACCTCTTATCTTCATTATAAATTTACTACTCTGGAATTTCGCTTTGCTATAGACTCCTTACCGTTGCAGTTGCAGGAATTTTGATAGGAATACAAGAATAAATGATAAATTTTACAGGCACCTATACTGATAAATACCAGATAACAATGGCTCAGGCCTATTTTCTAAGAGGACATCAGAATCAACTAGCAAATTTCGACTATTTCTTCCGTAGGCTCCCCTTTGACGGAGGCTATGCCATCTTTGCCGGTTTAGATGATTTATTGCGAGTTTTGCAGGATTTTCATTTTGATAAGGCGGATATCGAGTTTTTGGCGAGCCAGGGTTTTCATCCGGATTTTCTTAACTATCTAAAAACCTTTCGTTTTCAGGGCACTATCTATTCTTCTTTAGAAGGCGATCTTATTTTTCCTGTGAGTCCTGTATTAACAGTCGAAGCGAATATTATCGAAGCACAACTGATAGAAACAATTCTATTGAATATATTAAATTTTCAAACACTTATAGCAACAAAAGCAAATCGGATCTACCAGGTAGCGGCCGGGCGGAAGTTAATTGATTTTGGCCTTCGTCGCTCACAGGGGCCAGCTGGTTACTACGCCAGTCGGGCTGCGATAGTTGGGGGTTTTGATTCAACTTCTAATGTTCGCGCCGGCCGTGATTACGGCATAGCTATTGCCGGCACAATGGCTCATTCCTTTGTGCAAAGTTATGATGATGAGTTATCAGCTTTTAGAGAGTTTGCTGAAAGTTGGCCGGATCACTGTGTGCTTTTGGTGGATACTTACAATACCTTGGAAAGCGGGATCCCCAATGCGATTAAAGTGGCTAAAGAGCTGGAGGCCAAGGGTAAGCGCTTGCATGGTATTCGCTTAGATAGCGGAGACCTTGCCTATTTAACCAAGCGAGCTCGGCAAATGCTGGATCAGGCTGGTTTGAACTATGTGCAGATTGCCGTGTCAAACCAATTGGACGAATACGTGATTAAAAGCTTGGTTGAGCAGGAATCACCTATTGATATCTTTGGTGTGGGTACGAATCTGGTCATCGGCGCGCCAGATGCTGCCCTCGATGGTGTATATAAACTTGCCTTTGCGGATAATAAACCAAGGATAAAGCTTTCAGAAACGCTAAAGAAAATATCCCTGCCTTATAAGAAGCAGGTCTATCGTATCCTGGAGAGAGATGGTAGTTATTTGGGCGCTGATGTGATTGCTCTGTATAGTGAGACTAAGGTGGAGCGAATGTTTCATCCCTTTGAAACCTCAAAATTCCTCGCAATCAACGACTATCAGCAGGAGCCACTCCTGCATAAGGTCATGGAAAATGGGCAGGCGCTATCGCCAGTAAAAACCCTGAGTGAGATAGCGCAATATAGCCAGCAACGGCTAAGCCATTTACCCGTGGAATATAAACGAATCACCAATCCTCATATTTATAAGATAGGTCTTAGTGAGGAGCTCAATTTACGCCGGGCACAATTAATTGCAGAGTTTAAGGTGTAGCTTGATGAATGTACTGATAATTATCGATGTTCAAAATGATTTTATGCCAGGCGGTTCCCTGGCTGTACCGCAGGCCGATCGGATTGTCCCTATTATCAATCAGATTCAAGAGAAATTTGATTTGGTAGTAGCGACGCAGGATTGGCATCCAGCAAATCATCAGAGCTTTGCCTCTAACAATCCAGGTAAAAACGTTTTTGAGATTATTGATTTGCAGGGTGTTGAGCAAACACTCTGGCCTGATCACTGCGTGCAGGGGACTGTAGGAGCTGAATTTCACCCCATGCTTGATTTGCGGTCTGTAGGCGCTATTTTTAGGAAGGGAATGGCTCCAGAAACCGATAGCTACAGCTGCTTTTATGATAATGCTAGGAAAAAAAGCACAGGTTTGCTGGGTTATCTACGCGAAAAGAAAGCAACAAGACTGTATTTTTGTGGTTTATGCTCAGATATCTGCGTTTATTACAGTATTAAGGATGCCCTTGATGAAGGTTTTAGCTGTGTTTTGCTTGAGGATGCAGCTTGTCCGCTGGATGAGGAGAAGTATCAGATGATTAGGGAAGAGTTGTTGGGGAGGGAGGTGGTTATTCTAGTTATGGGTGAGCTTTAGATCCCGTGGCCCAGTCTTGAGAATTAGGGATTATTAGAATTGCTAAAGTTTGCCCGCAGTGACATTTAACTGGAATTCTGTTATCAAGATTATCAATTCAGCAAAAGGAAATATCCGTTGGTGATCACTCAAAATAAAACCCTAAGCTCTTATTTTTTCTCACTTAGCTTGATTGCCTCAATTATTTTAGGGGGATTGGCTGGTTATTTCTTAGGTCCTGCCACTCAAGTCCTTAAACCTTTCGGGGATATTTTTCTTAATCTGATTTTCACGGCGATAGTTCCGCTTATCTTTTTTAGTGTTTCATCAGCAATTGCCAAAACGGGCTCAATGGGGAAGTTGGGCAAGATTATTTTTACAATGATCATTGTTTTCCTCTTTACTAGTCTAATCGCAGCATCTTATTCCCTGGTTATCGTTAAATTATTTCCTCCTGCTGCAGGGGTTTCTTTGGTTTTACCTGAAGTGAGCAAGGCAGAGACTCTCAGTCTTTCCAAGCAAATTGCTGGAATTTTTACAGTTTCCGATTTTGCTAGCCTACTCTCACATAACAATATGTTAGCGCTAATCATTTTTTCAATTTTAGTTGGCATTGCAGTGACAAAATCGAGCGAAAAGGGAAAGATCTTCAAGGATTTTTTACAGGCTGGTGAAGAGGTTTTCATGCGTGTTTTTTCCTTGATTATGTACTATGCCCCCATTGGATTTTTCGCTTATTTTGCGGTTTTAGTTGCCGGTCTTGGCCCTAAAATAATGGAAAATTATTTGCGTATAGCCTTAATTTATTATGTTTCCTCTATCATCTATTTTCTGTTTGCCTCAACCTTATACGCCTATTTGGCTGGCAAACTGACTGGTATCAAACTGTTCTGGAAAAATATTTTCCTACCCCTGACGACCTCCCTTGCAACCTGTAGTAGTGCGGCCAGTATTCCCGCGAATTTATTGGCGACAAAGTCGATGCGAGTTCCCCCCGAAATTTCTGAAACGGTTGTTCCTCTTGGTGCAATTATTCACAAGGATGGCTCAGTCATTGGTGGTATGTTTAAGATTGCCTTTTTGTTTGGAATTTTTCATATGGATTTTACCGGGACTTCAGTTTTGCTAACCGCAGTCGGTGTTTCTGTGCTGGTAGGCACTGTCATGGGAGCTATTCCAAGTGGGGGTATGCTTGGTGAACTATTGATTCTGGCGATTTACGGTTTTCAGCCTTCGGTACTTATTGCGATTGCTGCGATCAGCATAATTATTGATCCTCTGGCAACTATGCTTAGTGTCACAGGCAACTGCGTCTCTACGATGATGATTGCGCGTTGGGTTGAACCAAGGAAAAACAGTTAAAAGAGTGGTAATAGCATCCTAACATAGCACTCCCAAAGACGTACGTCATGTCGAACGCAGAGAGACATCTCACTGTGCCAGTCCCTCACCATGTTCGGGATGACGGGGTTTGGGGGACGTTATCTATTACTTCTTCGGCTCATTTTTTAAGCAAAGTAAAAGTAGAGACTGAACCCGTTACCCCTATGAGTATAGGAAGCAGGAAATTGAAATCAATATTAGTAAATTCAGCGGTGAGGACAATTGCGGTTAAGGGCATTCTTTGTGAAGCAGCCAGAAAAGCTGTAGCGCCGACAACTGAATAAGAGCCGATATGGGGACCAGGCCATACCATATCCCAGAGACTTCCGAGAATGATTGCCAACAAGACCCCATTGGCCAATGAGGGGGTCAGCAAACCTCCTTGTGCGCCAGCACGCAGGCTAGACCAAACGATAAGCACTCTCAGGATTAAAAGCGAGGTCGCAAGGCCGAAGGCAAGTTGATCCGAAAAGCCGAGTTCAATCGGTCCTTTCCCGTTGCCAAGCAAGGCAGGAAAATAGACCGCCAACAATCCGATGATGATAAAGTTGATTAGTGCTAAAGGTAAAACCCTGCCATCACGAGGTGCCTTGCTACGTGCCTCGCTAGTGATTTTGCTAAAGTAATAGGCGCCAATACCAAAAATAGGGCTTGCCAGGACAGACCAGAAAACAAGTGAATAATTCATGACAAAGTCGGGCAATTGGTATTCTGGCTCATTGCCAAGGCCAATCCAGGAAACAGCGGTTGCAATAGCACAGGTACATAAGGCTGGAATCAAGGCTGACCAGTTCAGGGTAAATAATAAGGTTTCCAAAATGAATACGGTGCCGCCAAAGGGCACATTATAAACAGCTGCCAGACCTGCTCCAGCACCACAGGCAACCATAATTTTTGCTTCCTTGCTCGATAATCTGGTCTTTTCAGAAATCCAACAGGCAAAGACTGAGCCTATTTCTCGGGGGGCAACCTCTCGTCCTAGGGGGGAGCCGAGAGCAACTGTAATAATTTGCAATAAGGCATTGAGGGTTGTTTTAGCAATAGGCATCTGCGGTTTATCTGCTTTGACAGCATTAGCAATGCTGACTAAGGGTCTCCCATAGCGATAAATAGCCCACCAACCAAAAGCTGCAATGAGTCCGCAGAGAGTGAGGACAAAAATTCGTCGAGAAGGAGTAGAAGAACTCACTCCTTCAAGAAACGTCTCAGGGTTTAAAAGAGTATGAGTATATCCATAGGCTAGATGTTGAATAAAATGCAAGAGCATAGCCAGGCTCATACCCGCAAGGCCAGAGACAACGCCGACAGCAAGGGTGACAAAGACGAGAGTTGTCAGACGCGAACTTGAAAGGCCTTCGCTTGATGATTTGATGACTGAGCTTTCTTGCACTCTTAGCTAACCTCTAATCTACTGAAAATCGAATTCCCGTGGCTTGACCGCGGGATCTATGTATTTTGCATCTTTGATCCCGCGGTCAAGCCGCGGGAATTCGTGATCTTAGAAAATTTCCGGTTTTTGATATCGACATCATGCAACTGAACCCTTGATTTGGCAAGCCTATTCTTGTTCATACAGAACTGCCGGGGGTTAAACCCCTGGCTGTTGACTTATTTCGGCTGATTAGGGCGATGCTGGTTACCTGCAAGTGCATCGTTAATCGTTTGCTCCACTTTTTTGAAGAAACTCAATGGTGAAACCTGGCAGTTTTCTTTGGCGATTTTGACTTCCTTATTAGTACGAGGATTGTAACCTGAAATAATTTTGAAGCATTCGGAGGGTAGCTTTGCTGATTTGATGTTCGATTGAGCTGATTGATCTTGCTTGAATTCAACCTCAACAGCTTGATTATCTTTAAGTTTTACAGCAAAAACCACTTGTTGTGCGGCACTTGAAATAGGATCATAGTCTACATGTGATGCGGATACCGTATCCGCTTCTTCTTTTGTGCGGAATACTGAAACAATTTGATTAGGCTTAGGTACTGCCTCTTTTATTTCCTTATTAGGTACTTTCCGCGCTTCATCATAATAAAAACTAAAGAAGGATTTTGCTGCCTTGTCTACAGTGTTTCCAAGAATATAATAAGTTTGATTAGGGAGAATCATATTCTCTGTTGTGAATCCACGTGCCTTCGCTATAGTGTTCACATCTCTAGAGAACTGCGGATGTACACGCCCAACAGCTTTTAACTGTTGGTTATTGAGGTGGTCCAAGACTGCTATGATAAGTTCATCAGGCATATTATTCAATCCAGGCTTGTTTTCATTTTCACTTTCATTTTCATTTTTGATTGGCATGGTAAGCTCCATTTGTTTGGTTCAAGCCCAATTCTATTTGTCGCAAATTAATCTGCCCTTAAGAGGGCTGGATAATTTGTAATGCTGAATTCCATTCTGGAATACCTACTTTCATTGTCTCTATTCCGTCATCAAGAGCGCAGAGAAGGCGTACGTCATGTCGAACGTAGAGAGACATCTCCTGAGTGTGGCACTCTGCTAATCCCGGAGATCCCTCACTACGTTCGGGATGACGAGGTCTTTTTGCCTCAAAGGGGCTGGAGCGCTCTGGATGACGGGCTACGTTAGAGGGGCACTGATGTTAACTTAACGGCAGTGGGGGTTGACCTCTGGGGGCTGGTTTCTTTAGGAGTCGATAAAAATAATGATTTTTTGCCTATTCTTGCTCATGCAGAATAGGTGCTTGTAAGAAAAAGGTGGCTAGCACAAGGCCTAAGATAAAGAGCGTCATCCAACCCATTAAATAAAAGCAGTCATCCAAGGCTAGGGCAGTGGCTTCCCGAGTCAGGAAAACATCGAGTTGAGCTAGTGCCTGTTGACCTTGTAAATGAAAAAGCTGGGCACGTTCTAAAAATTGACGGGTTAGTTGGGAAAAAGCGGTCAAATCTGCGCCTAAACGAAGGTGATAAAAGACCTGTCTACGATGCCAAAGAATGACAAATAAGGCTACGCCTAAACCAGAGCCCAGCAGTCGGGCTACATGGAAAAAACAAACCGATTCAATTGTTTTTTCTGGGCGCACAGTGTTGACTGATAAACGAAAAAGGGGAGCTAAAAAGATAGCTAGCCCAAGGCCTGCCAGAATGCGGGTAAAGGCAATTCTGTCGAAATTGATATCCTGATTAAAGTAAGTTGTGTAAAAACAGGAAACTGCAATAAAAAGTAGGGCAAAAGCGAGTGAGAGCCTTGGCTCAAAGCGTTTGTAATTGATTACGATGGGAATCCAGGCCGCGAAGGCCATTGTGCCAATAATCAGGGCTATCCAGTTAGGCGTGTAATTCACATAGAGCTTAAGCCATAAGCCTAATAAAACCACCATTCCAAAATAGATCGCGAACAGCAGGGTGACAATGAACATTGCCAAGGAAAAATAAAAGTTTTTAAGCAAGCTAAGATCGAGAATAGGTGCAGAGGAATACCGGCTTTGCAGAATAAAGAAAACGAGACTGATGCCGCCTGTGATCAACAAAAAATTAATCAGTGATGAGCGAAACCAATCTAGCTCCTGACCGGTTGTTAGCGCTGTCCCGATAAAAATAACTGCCACCGAATAAAAAAAATAACCTAGTAAATCAAAATTTCTAGTCTGCGCAGGTGGCGCATCTTTGCTGTGCATATAGCCCAAATAGACTATTAAAAAAAGACAGAGGGGAATATTGGAATAAAACAAAATACGCCAATTGTGATAGTAGGCTATCCAACCCCCATAGGATGCAGCAAGTACGGGGCCAACTGAAAAAGACACTAGCAGAAGAGAAAGAATAAAGGGTTTTTCTTTTTCTGGTGCTAAATAAGGGATTAACACAGCGGTAATTAATAGAAAGAGCGGGCCAGAAGCAATACCTTCCAAAAAGCGAAATAAAATAAAATGAAAATAATCATGGGCAATGGCGCATTGCCAGGAACAGAAGCCCATAATAAATAGACAGCCGATATATAGATGTAGAGGTTTTAGTCCTGTTGCCCTTGGCTTTCCCAAGGGTATGCCGAGGATGTTGCCTATAGCAAAAAAGCTGACTGCATAGGAAGTAAGATAATCGCTTCCCCCCAGATCACTGACAATATACAGCCCAGACATGATTGGTAAGGTGAGATTAAAGATAACTGCCAGAAGTGAAAGGATGAGGACATATAAAATCATTTTTGCGCTACCTTCTCCCCACTTTTGCGGCTAAGAGGGGCGCTGGCATAGAGTTGTAAATCGGGATCAATATTGTTGCTAATGATGTCAGCAATAAGCTGCTTATTTCCTTGTTCTTCTTTGTCAAAAATATCGGTTATGTAATGAGGGGAGTCTAGGTTGTTAGTCGGAACCAAAAGGCCATTTTGATCGGAAAGATCGGCTGTAACCTCCAAAGATAAACCAATTCTTAATGGGTGTTTTTTAAGCTCGTCCTGATTTAAGGCTATGCGCACCGGCAGGCGCTGCACGATTTTAATCCAGTTTCCTGAAAGATTTTCCGGTGGTAGTAATGAAAAAGCATTCCCGGCGCCGCCAGGCAGACCAACAATTTTGCCGTGAAAAACAACGGAACTGCCATAGAGATCGGAGGTAAAGTGAACGCTCTGGCCGATACGGATTTTCTTTAACTGCGTCTCTTTAAAATTGGCATTAACCCACATTTGATCAAGGGGAATAACTGACATGAGGGGTTCATTTGGGGAAATCCACATGCCAACCTGAATGGTGCGCTGTGCCACTAAACCATCGACAGGCGCATAGATTTTGCAACGATAAAGTTGCACCCAGGCATCACGTACCTCCTGAGCTGCAGATTGTACCCAAGGATGATCGGCAATTGAGGTGCCTTGCACAAAGGCTAAACGTTTCTGATAGCTTGATTTAGTGCTTTTTAAGGCAGCTGTGCTTGCCTTGAGATCATCGACAGCATTTTGATAATCCTCCAAGGAAACCCCTTTTGCACCAATGACATCATAGCGATGTTGAAAATTTTGTTTAGCCTTTAAGAGCTCAGCCTCTCTGACTTCAATATCCGCAGAAAGAATGAAGACATCGTGAAAGGCTTGGCAGACATCACGCACGGTTTGCGCGAGTTTCTTCTTTGCCTTTTCCAGGGCAATTAAGGAGTCTGTTTCGTTGAGGCTTACAAGGAGCTGGCCTTTTTTTACCAGGAAGCTGTCATCGCTATAAATTGCTGTGACGAAGCCTGGGCGTAAGGATTTAATATAGACTTGGTTGCCTTGCACATAGGAGTCATTGGTATATTCTTGCAGGCGCCAGACAAATAACCAGTATAGAAAGAAAATGAAGCAAAGCACGATGAGCAATACTGTAAAACCGATGAATGCTGAATTCCTTCTCATACCTTTTTTACCCTAAACGTGCCTACCAAGGGAACCTCAGACTGGCTATAACCACCTCCCAAGGCCTTAGCTAATTTTATCGACGCTAAATATTGGTTATATAGCAAGGTTACATTAATTAGTTTCTTTTGAATAACTTCCTCTTTCAGCGCGTAATTGTCAAATTGGCTATCAAGCCCCTTTTGCTGGCGCAAGCGAACCAGCCCATAACGTTGTTCTGCATAATTTACGATGGTTGTCTGTTCTTTCTTTTGCCGGTAGACATCTTCGGCAAAGGCAAGCACGTCTAGTATTTCCTGGCTGCTACGCAAGAGCAAGTTATTGTAAGCGAAAATCGCCGCATCAAATTCTGCTTGCTTCTCATTAATATTGGCTCGAATAGCACCTGCTGTGAAGATAGGGAGACTAATTGCCGGGCGAAGGGCTCTAGTACTACTGGAATTGTCAAAAAGTTTTTCCCATCGGACACTTTCAAGACCAATTAAACCAACGAGGTTGATATTGGGATAGTACTCAGCCATTGCCGCGCCTGTTTCATAGGCCAAGGCCTTAGCTCGCCAGATTTGTGCCATCAGATCAGGTCTGCGGGCGATGAGATCCAAGGATAATGTTTGCGGAATAGCTAATTTGCCTGGCAGAGCAGGTAGGGGATTGTTTGTTGCAAGTGGACTATCAGGGGCGCGTCCTGCTAAAACGTTAATCAGGTGTTTATTGGCCTTGAGTTCAGAATGAATACTCGAAAGCAATTTTTCTGCGTCAAGCAGGTTTTCTTTGGCGCTAAAGGCCGGTAATTCCGAGGAAAGTCCTTTGCGTAGCAACAAATTTTGTAAGCCAGCCAGATTTTTACGGATATCTACTAATTGCTCATACAACTGCTTGCGAATAAGATTGGTTTTATAGGCCATATAGGCTTGGCTTAGGGCTGTTGCAGTAATGAGTTCTACCTCCGCAGCTTCGGCTTCCTGGGCTCTTGCCTCGCCCAGAGCGGCACGGAAAAGATTACGATTCTGCCCCCAGAAATCAAATTCATAATTAAAAGACAGCGAAAGATCCAATAAGTTCGCGTCTAAGGGGATAGTATGGTTTAAGGCTCGGTATAAGCCGTTTTTACTCAGGTATTGCCTGTTTTCTGTTGCATCAAAAAAAACCAGAGGAAAGAGTAGCGAACCTGTTATGATGGCTTCCTGCTTTGCAGCCATAACTCGACTGTTGATTTCCTGTATTGAAGGATTAGAGCTTAAGGCTTCTGCAATTAGACTATTGAGTTCAGCAGAGCCATAGGCCTGCCACCAGCGCTGTCTAGGCCAATCGCCCTTGGTAAAAATATCACTCTTTTTTAAATTTTTCTTGAGGGTCTGATCCATGTTGGGGACAGTTTTCAGGTTTTGAACTTGGCGTTCTGGCGGCAGGTTGATGCCACAGGATAGAAGCATAAAGAGGCTTAGGCAGATGCATAGCTTGCTAATAGGCCTCATGTATTTACCCCGTTGATTTTATTGATACAAGATAATATACCGCTTTGTTTATGAAATGATACTCAGTGTATTGTTGAACAGTTTGGGCTGAGGGGAGAGGGTGGTGCGCACTGCCGGGTTTTGTCATTCCCGCGAAGGTGGGAAACTATTTCTAGCTAAACACAGTGCCAATGTAGAGATGGTTTCCCGCCTTCGCGGGAATGACAAATGCCCTTAACTTAATGGCAGTGAGGGAGGTGCGAAACGACGAATGAGGAAAGAACTTCGAACCAGCAGCCTATCCGTCCTTCGGGCACCTTCTCCCCGCGAGCGGGGAGAAGGGACTCTTTTTTCTCCTTTCTCCCCATGTCTTTGACGAAAAGAACATCGGGACTTGTTTTCTTCTTAAATAACCGATAAAAATAAACTGTTCTTAACTTATGCATAGAGTCAGCCATGCTTACTTATCGAGGTAAAGAATTAACCAAAACTAAAGCGAAGACAGCTGGTAAAAACCAGAGTGATGTCGATGGTTTTTATAAAAATTCTGATGGAGAAGAGTTTTTTATTAAAAAGCCAGCGAATTTGAAGGAATTATTTGCAGAGCTATTTGCCGGCTTAATTCTTGAGGAATTTAAGACGCGTGGCTTGATTGACAAAATCTATCATGATTCCTTAATTTGTGCTGATCTGATTCAATTTGAAGATGGATCCTACGGATTAATCCAGCCAAAAGTTTCCTTCACTGAACTCTATAAAATTATTGGCACTGGTTATCGTAATGGTTCAGACCGTGATCCAATTACCGAGATGCTTCTTGGCCCGCGTTACTATATTTTACTGACCCAGACAGGGCAGTATTTTGGCTTGGCCAGCGCGCTTATGTTTTCCTTGCTTCTTGGCGATTACAGTGTCCATAGTGGCAATATGGTTTGTCTTCATGCCTTAGCCGGCGCAGAAAAAAAAGTGACGCAATTTGCTCGTATTGATTGGGGCGCCGCCTTTCGTTATTTTGGCCATCCCAACAATAATCTGGATTTACTTTATCCTTTCGAATATCAAGGATGGTTTAATCTAAAGGCCTATACAAAGGGCTACATGCTTAACTATAAGCTCATCACTGGCTTATTTCCGGCAATTGCAGAGCAGGCAAAGTTTTTGCAGAGTCATCTGGATGAAAGCTTGTTGCAAGAGATCGTTAGCGCTGCCTTGCATAAAATTCCTGCCGATTTTATGGATAAAAAGACGCAAACGGAGCTTGCTTCTTATCTCTGTATTGATTCTTTTAATTCTGTTGATTTCGCAGCAAGGAATTATCAACCCTTTCTGAAAGATATGGCTGAGGTATTGCATACTCGTTTGCAAAAAATAGCTAACTTGCAAGAAATCTACTCATTACCTCCCGAATCCAAACGGATGTTTGAAGAACATCTCCCTGCTGCTCTGTTATTAAAGGCTAATCCGAAGCTTTCTTTCACAGAGCAGCTGCAACATTGGCAAGACCTATTGAAATTGTCTGATGAGATCGATGGTTTTGACTTTAACACTATAGAATTAGCAATTTTAACCAAACAGTTTAATTATTTTATTGAATCTCTATTAGTTAAACTTGAACAGCTATCGGATAAACCTGAGCTTGAAAACAATATTTTACGCAAAATATTCGCTGTTAAAGCGGATGCTTCCCCCTGTTATACGCCGAGTAAAGGTGAGGGGAAAGCGCTTTCTAGTGACGCAAAAAACATTAGTGCCGTTTTAACAGCTGGCTTTGGCGTGCTTGTTACTCTGCGTGTTATTCAAGACACACAGAATGGAGATCCGTCTACAGTGGACAAAGAATCTGCAATCCATTTTCTTTTTAAAGCTTTAATGGAGTGTGTTGATACTTTTCATAGTGCTTATGAAGACGTGCTCAGACAGATAGAGCAAGTAGAATCGAATAAAAAAATTGCCAAGGATTCTTTTTTCAATAAGCCAGATACTAGATCTAGGCCGGATATTCACTCTGAATTAGGCCATTTTGGAGCATGAGCTAGGTGGTTGGAAACAACCGTGAGCAGTATTCATAGAAAATTAAGTAATAGCCCCCCTGTCACCTTAACATAGCCCGTCATCCAGAGCGCAGCGAAGGATCTCCTGAATGAGGCACCGTGCTAATCCCGGAGATCCTTCGCTGCGCTCTGGATGACGGAATGTGGGGGCAAGGGGCGTGACCTATTACAAAATTAATCTAAAATTATATATACACAGCTAAACTAATCATTTTATGATTTAAGAAGTAGCGTATGTTTTTAAATGGATATAAGGTGATTAGTCAGAAATCAATTGTTTTTGTTGTCTTATATCTTTTTAGTTTGGCTATTCAAGCGGGGAGTTTAAAGCTTGTAAGTCCTGCTTTTTCTAATAGTTCCCAAATTCCCAAGCAATATACCTGTGAAGGAGCAGATGTTTCGCCACCTTTATTTTGGCAAAATCCACCTGCAGATACCCAATCTTTTGTTTTAATCGTTGATGATGTTGACGCGCCTGCGGGTGATTGGGTGCACTGGTTATTGTTTAATATTCCAGCTGATGTTTGGTTACTCTCCGAAGCAGCTGAAGTACCAAAGGGCGCGCTTAGTGGGCAAAATGGCTGGGGGCAAACAAATTATCGTGGACCTTGTCCGCCTGGAGGCAAACATCATTATTTCTTTAAATTGTATGCTCTCGATACCGTATTAAATTTAAAATCTGGTGCAACTAAGCAAGATTTGCTCGATGCTATGCACGATCACGTACTCGAAACTAGTGAATTAATGGGAATTTATAATAAAGAAGGTAACGCCTATTAAGATTTTTTGTTCTTGTTCCGAGCATGGATGATTCAAATAGCTCCAATTCTATGCCTCTTATATATCCAAATTGTTTGTTTCTTAATCCTTAATAGACTAAAATATCCCTAAATAATAAAAGATTTAGGAGTTTACAATGTCCAAAGCAGATGATGGAACTGAGCTGCCTGATTTTGCGGATGAGTTTCCGTCTGAGTTTAAGCGATCTGACACTCCAGCGGGACTATCAGCCCCCTGTGAACCAGCTACAGCTACAGCCACAGACAAAGCAGAATCACCCATAATTGTTATTGGAGCTGGTGCTGCAGGTTTTAGTGCGGCGCTTGCCTTAGCTAATCGTGGTTATAAGGTTAAGCTCATAGAACGCCAAACCTTAGGAGCTGGTTCAAGTGGCCGAAATCCTGGGCGAATGGGGCATGGTTTTCACTATGTTGATGTGGAAACCGCCAAGATGTATTTAAGAGCTTCTATCCAGGTGCAACGTACCTACCCTGGTTATCTAGTTGGGGGCGATAAGCTGTCTGACGATCATTTTTTGCGACATGGCAGGTATTTTATTACTAAAGATTCGGACAATACACCGACAGAAATTCTTGCTACCTACGCCGCGATCAAGGAAGAATACAAACGACTAATTGCAGAAGATCCGGATAATGAGGTTTTTGGCCCTGTTGATAAATTTTTCCGCGTCCTTGATCCCGAAGAATATGAAACAGTTGTCAATATGGATAAGATTGCTCTTGGTGTTGAAACTGCTGAGCGACTCTTTGATTGGAAATCCTTTGCTACGAATATTAGAAACAAAATCTTGGAACATCCTAATATCACTTTGCACGAACATACAGAGGTCGTCAGTATTGAACACGGTGAATATGGCGACAAACGTTTTATCCTGAAAGCGAAACAGCGTCTTGCAAACGGGGCGGTCGTGGATTCTAACTATGAAACGGATTATGTTGTTAATTCAACCTGGCAAAACATCGAAGAGCTTAATGATCAGCTCGGCTTAGTCATGGTTCCCGGTGCTAGGACTAATCGTCTAAAATCATTATTAGTTGTCAAATTGCCTGAGTCACTGAAAAACGCAAACTCTATGTTTTTCTGTATGGGACAACATGGCATGTTTTCAAATCTTGGTAATGGCTATGGCATGCTAACCTACGCAAACGTAACCAATATGGCCGCTTTTGCAGGCCTTAATATCGATGAAAATACAAAAAGACTATTGGATGGCGGGGCTACGGCTGCCGAAAAATCTAAAATTGCCAGTGAAATGCTAGCTGGAGTGGCCAAGTATATCCCTGAGATGAAAAATGCAGAAGCTGTTGATGTTGTATTTGGTATCGTACAAACAGAAGGAAAACTTACCTTAGCAGAATTAAAAGACCCCAAAAGCTCAGTACATCGACGCAATTATCATGGTGTTCGTGAAGAGCAAATAGGTGTTGTTTCCAACCCGGCAGTCAAACTCTTTTATTTTGTTGAAAATGGCGAGTTGGTTGCTAATCTCATTGAGGATCAGATCCTTGCTTCGCAGCAAATTGATCACTATATGAAATCTATTTTATCGGATGCAGAATTGCATGATTCACCTTTAAACGCGGACATGAAAAAAGCTATCCAGAGCTATATGGAGCGCCATACCTCTTCATCTTTGGGGAAGTCCTTGGAAAGTGGTAATTTTGCCAATGTACTTATCCAGACAATGGCTGATAAAAAGAAAGTAAATGAAACAATTAGTAAAGGTTTTTTCACGACAAAGTTTAAAACAATGGAAGATGATAGTATGCTGTTGAAACATAATCGGTTTACAACATGAGAGATTAGATCACTTCGCTGGATAAGCTGTTATTGTGAGGTGGAGTAAAAGGGAAGTTTTCCAATTTATTAGCGAACATTTAGAAAAGTAGGTATTAATGTGATAAAAGAAGACGCTTATTGGAGTGAGCGAAAATTTCTAAGAGATCTAGTTGATCAGTTACCTGCTGCGATTTTTTGGAAAAATACATCCTTTGTCTTTCTTGGCTGCAACAAGTTTTTTGCAGATTTAGCAGGTATTTCCTCTCCTCGAGATATTATTGGTAAAACTGATTACGATATGCCCTGGGGTGCGACCCAGGGTGATGTTTACCGCAAGGATGATCAATATATTCTGGAACATAAACAGGCCAAGCTAGGGATTGAAGAACCACAAACTCTGGCAGATGGCAGGGATATAGTTCTTTTAACCTCTAAGATCCCCTTGTTTTCCGATAACAACGAGGTAGTTGGTATTCTAGGTATTTATCACGATATTACTGAAAGGAAAAAAATTGAACGCTCCTTAGAGCATGCAAAAAACCGAGCAGAAATCGCTAATCAGGCGAAAACGGAATTTATCGCGAATATGAGCCATGATATTCGCACTCCCTTGAGCGGTATTATTGGAATGTCTAAGTTGTTAGAAGACGGAGCAAAAACCGCAGAAGAAAGACAATATGCTCGCTGGGTCAATGAAAGCGGTGAGCAGCTGTTGAGCTTACTCAATGGCGTGCTCGATGTAATTTCGGCTGATAATACTAGGGAAGGTGATGTTCACGTAGAAACCTTCAACATTCGCCAAAGTATTGAAAATATAGTGCATCTTGAATTACCAACGGTTAAGCTCAAAAATCTCGATTTACGTTCAAATATCGATGATGATATCCCTGATTTTATTATCGGCGACCGCATTAAATTACATCGAATAATATTAAATATTTTAGGGAATGCGATTAAGTTCACTGAAAAAGGCTATGTGGCCATTATTTTAAAAAAAGTAGGTGAAGAAAAGGGCGTTATAACCATTGAATTTAGTATAAAAGATACTGGTATTGGCATTCCTGACAAGTTACAAGAAAAGGTCTTTGATCGCTTTTATCGCGTTAATCCCTCTTATAATGGAGAGCAGCGTGGTCATGGTGTGGGCTTGCACATTGCCCAACGCTATACCGAGCTTATGGGTGGCCAATTAAAATTAAGCTCTGCGGTTGGTAATGGAACAACCTTTAGTTTCATAGTGTCCTTCAGGATTGCGGAAAAGCAGCCTGGAGCTCAGGATGAACAAACCCAAGCCCAAACTTTCTTACTAGGTGAACCTGTTGCTGGAGCCCCCCATGTGTTGCTCGTTGAAGACAATCTAATTGCTGTACGGATTGCAGAAAACTTAATGAAACAGACTGGCTGCTCCTATTCAACAGCAGCCAATGGGGAATTAGCCTTAGAACTAGTGAAATCAATGGATTTTGATCTAATCATTACCGATCTTGGTTTGCCAGTTGTTTCAGGTAAGGAAATGACCCAATTGATTCGAGACTGGGAGCAAGCATTTCATAAAAGACCAACACCAATTGTCGGTTTAACCGCGCAGGCACTGATAGAAATCGAACAAGAATGTCTGCAATTAGGTATGAATAAAGTAGTTACCAAGCCTCTTTACCTTGAAACCATGCAAATGCTTATTAAGGAATTTATCTTACCCAATCAACAAAGCCAAAAAGGAGCTGCTGGCTCCTTGGGGCGCGATTTACCTGATACCGAAGAGCAGTTATTTGAACTTAATAAATACCCCCTACTTGATACCGAACAGGGCATCAAAAATTTGGGTGGTGATGCGGTTTTAAAAGATTTACTTGAGCTAATGATCGATGAGGCAATACCCGAAGATGAAGAGCTTCTACAAAATGCCTATGCCGATAAAGATTGGGAGCAAATTGAAAATCTGGCGCATAAAATGAAGAGCGGGGCTCTTTACTGTGGTACAACCAGAATGCAATATGCCTGTCAGTATCTCGAACGCTATCGTAAAGCCGGCTATTTTGCCCTATTGGAACCCCTGTATCAGCAGTTAATACAGGTTGTTGATGAAACCAAGGTCTACTTGAAGGATTGGCTGTCTAATCGAGGCGCTTAATAGCTCGCACAGAGGAACTCAGCTCTTTGCGGTAAATATCAGAAAGGAATTTCGAACCAGAAACCCCTCATCCGCCCTTCGGGCACCTTCTCCCAAAAGGGGCGAAGGGAGATCTAAGAATCCCTTCTCCTCGCTAGCGGGGAGAAGGTGCCCGAGGGCGGATGAGGAGATTTTAACAACCTAGCCTATCTTCGTTTACACCAAACTCATAATTAGCATAATTTTTCCTATTAGCCATGAAATCCCTTGTTTCCACAAGCAGTTTAGTCATCGGGACTGCTTTTTTCATATTCAGAAGATTAATCAGATTTTTTAAATAGTCACCAATTTTATTCTGAAAAATCTCCTGACTAAATTCATAGGCATTTTCCCAATTTTGCTCGTTAATTCTAATTTGTATGGGCAGTTGCCCGCAGGCTAATTGATAAAGAGTATTGGCTAAGGTTTGTCGTTGTAATCGTTCCAGATTGATCCGATTATCCCTGGTATAGACTGAGGGCGAATAGTATTCCTTGCTGATATGAACTCTATTGCTTGTCGTTTTTTTTGTGGTTGAAATAACTAAGCCTTTGATATCGTTGAATATCAAATGGTCATTATTATCCAATAAGATGTTGCTTGGTTTGAGGTCGGTATACCAAATGTTTTTTTGATTGATTGCGATGAAAAACTCAAAGAGTTGCTGCGCATAAAGAAGGACTAATTGGCCTAATTCAATATTGCTTGCCAGCTGTTTGCGGAGATGCCTAAACAGAGTATCCAGACTACCGTTTTTATAATATTTACTGCACTCTAAAAAACTGACTTCATGGTCATCATCTTCAATAAAAGCCAGGTGATAAGGCTTAGCGATTGGCGCAAAATCAACAAGAAATTCTCGGGCAAAACGTGCTGAAGTTCCTGCGGCTTCTTCTCTACTATTTAGTTGGATGAAACGCATGACAAAGCTCTCATTGTGTTCCCCAATAACCCTTACCAGCGGCGTTTTTCCTTTATCCAAATTGATAACCTGGTATTTGTCGCCAATCAATTCTAACCGTTGTTGAATAAGGTTTCGTAAGCTGGCAGCACCGGTATATTGATAATAAATGTCAGTCATATTTGTTGCTGCAAATAGCTCTTTAATGCGAAGTATCAAGGTTTTTTCCCTGATTTTTTCTCGAATAAGTTTACGAACTTTATGAGCAGGATTAGAGTCAAACCAACTTAAAACAGGCTCGACAGCTATGGTTTTCTCGATAAGTTCATTTTGATAGGCATAAAGCTCAGCAATAAAGGGTTCCGCATTATTGGGTTCGGTTTTTTTATAGTGATTTATTTGGTTAACAAGATAATTGACTTTGACAATTTGTTTTCGCTTTTCACTCAAATAAAAGCCTTTTAACGGAATTAAAGAAAGCATAATTCCTCCATGATGAGTTTCTGAATGAGTTAATTATAGACCAAGTGTAAACAAATGTATCATATTCGTTAATTTTATCTGCTAACTATCAACTAATTTGTAACAGGTCACCCAATGACGTCAACTTAAGTATTCTTATGCCGCACCTCCCCCTAATTTAAGGAAAACCTTGATTACGCTGCGTTCTGAGGAGTCCTGGCATTTTTTTTAAGCAGAAAGCATGTGTTATATAAGTTCTTTCTGTTCTTTTGTCTGTCATTCCCGCGTAGGCGGGAAACCATCCTGCAAACAAGGTGAGGAACCACTTTGAGAAATGGGTTCCCGCCTACGCGGGAACGACACACATATAAGTCAAAGTAACTGATTAATGTTCATATACGTATCTAAATGATACTGCTATTAAAAAAACATCAGGAGCACTCAGCGCTGCGCTACATCAAGGTTTCAATTAAAATTCACGACCTCAATCAATCCCAAGCCAAAAAGTTATCCAGCAAAAATTTAGCTTTCTTTTTAGGCTTCTCATTGACTGGCTTTGGATTCTCCGAAGCCAGAGCATCGCCTAAGCTTACAAAACCATAACCGTTTTGCTTATATAGATTGATAATATCTGGTAACACATAAGCATTCAGGAGGTTGGCATGGATTAATAAAATCTGTGCCTGGTCAGGTTTACGCGCTGAGCGGCTGTGCTCTTCTGCCTTTAAGGTTTGTTGCCAGATGAAATTGAGGTAGCAGGGCTTTAACACTGTTAGAAATTCACGGCGATCCTTTTGGGGAACAGCCATTAATAATTGGTTGAATATAAAGTCGCGGCTATCAATAGTAATCGGGGCGATTTGATAATTTTTTGCTGCAAGGTATTCAAGCACCTTATGTTTCTTTTGCCCTTCACTCATTGCCATGTAAGGGTAGCGGAAGTATTTGGGTTCGGTAAGAACAGGCTTGAGAATTCGGTCTGCCTCTTCAATTTCCTGTATATAAGTATCGCTATTTACCCGATTCAGATTTTTATGTTTGAGCGTATGGTTACCCAAGCCTAAACCCGCATCGCGGAATTTTTGTAGTGCCTCCCAGTTTTTGGGGCCTACCTCGCCAGCAATAATAAAGCCTGTCACAGGAATTTCGTTTGTTTTGATTGCACTAACAATCATATCTAAATGAAAATTTTTACTCTCCCCAACAAAGGGCAGATCATCAATCGTTATTGCTACTTCGCGTTTTTGCGCCCAGGAATTTGTTGCAATAAGAGTCAAAAGTAGGAGGCTCAGGAAAAAAGGTTTCTTAGACAAAATAATTCTCTTTAGTTACAGGGTTAAGCGGAATCGAAAAATGCGCGAATAATAGCATAGGCATCGATCCCGATACAGATTGAATAAACCCTAGATTATAATTATTTCTGACGGGGCTAGGTTATCAGAAAAATAATCATCTGCTGAATGAAGGTTTGCTTTAGGAATACCAATCTTCTCCGCTTCTCGTAAATCACCCTCGTACTGGCTAATAACCTCAATCTCTGATTCATGGGCTTCCAAGACAAACTCAACTAAATAGCGTAGTAGGGACATCGTTGATGGACGAGTAACTGACTCATTTTGCTCAGTTGTTTTGAAATATTGAAATCGATAGGACAAGCAAAGATAAATATTAGGGGCGATTTTGATAGGATTTTTGTCGTCAGCAATGCTTAGGTCTATATTTTTGTTGAATTTAATTTCAGGATTTTGTGCCTTTAATAAGGCTAGTATTCTCAAAGCATCTAATTCATTGGTATTGGAGACTAAAAAGACTGGTTCTCTAAGGCTAGTCAAATGGGGTAAGCGATAGCGGCTAGAGTCATCAAGGTCAATACCTGCACTCCAGGCTCTTTCAAGAATCCTATAAACGGGGTTATTACTGTAGTAGACCCAGGATTCATCGTCAGTTAAGGCTTCTTGATCAAGGTCACTCTCTTCAAGAAAATCAAAAATCGCTGCTAAATTAGCTAAAAACTGGTCTGTAGTAATTTGACCTAATCTATAAGGCTCAATGAGTTCTTGGTATTTCATATTATATTGATAGGCTACCCAGCCATAGTTAGTCCAGGATTGAAAAAAGCTAGGACAACATCCACTCCAGCAGCCCGTGGAATAGCGATTGCAAATCTCGGTGAAGGCATCAAGATTGGTGGAAATTGGGTGTAAGGTATGAATTGCAGACAGATTGACAATATATGGCATAATTAGAATTTTAAAAGGAAAAGGTGAGCAATTGTAATGCATATCATTGGCTTATGTCAGCAGTACTTGCAATTTTATATAGAGCAGCTATGCTTGAAATGCTCTTGGGCCGTTAGCTCAGCTGGTAGAGCAGGAGGCTCTTAACCTCTGTGTCATAGGTTCGAACCCTATACGGCCCATCAACGATAAGCGTCTATACCCTATTCACCGAAAGTCTGTACTGCTCTACAAACAAGGCTAGTTGGACTAAATATCATAAATTTAAATATCACATAGCAATACATCTGATTAGATGTATTTAAATCCATATAGTTAAATCTTCACCGCAGAAATGTCTCCACAAAAAACTCTAATTTCCCAGGATTATTAAATGCGAATAACTCACGGTGGTTATATAAGCCGATTAAAACAACTGAAACAATCTTATTCAGATTTACCCTGGTATCAGCGGTGGTGGTTTAGCTTATGGTCTTATGATTTATCTTCGGCGCTCTCAGAGATTGATGATGAAAATCCAACTACTGAGCAGGTCGATAACTTATTGAGTAAGTCAAAGGAAGCTTGGTTTTTTAAATCGATTTTTGGTTTTTTGGATGAATTTATTCAAGCGGTAAGCTTCTTTACTTATACCGGGCAAACAACGGATATAAAAAAACGGTTAGGGAACGATTTGGAAATAAATGACCTGGCTGCTCTAGCTTCCACTTCGAGATCTGAAGTCGGTATTTTTAAAACAATACTTGATGTGAGTCGATTCTTATCTGCTGTAACTCAATGCCAATATCAAAAAGTAGGAAGCAAATTAGGGAAAGATATTGATTTACTCTTATTAAAGGGGCGAATTACTGATAATGCAGGTTACTCCTTTTCAGCAATTAGTGGCTTTCAATATGCGGTTTGGGCGGGTAATAAGAAAATGTGGCTCAAGATACTAAGCTGTTTACCCAAGAATGAGCATGGCGAAGTAATCAGATTAAAATTATTAAAGCAATATCAAGAGCTAAAAGAAAAGGGTGTCACTTATGAGCTAGATGGCAAAATCATGAGAGAAAGCCAGTTTAATTTTGATGCAAACATGATTGATGTTCTTACTACCCAAGCAGGCAATATGTATAACTATAATAATGGGACTATTTTAGATAATTGGGAGAAGCTCGATCAAAACTGGAATGAGCTGAGTAACTCTGCCAAGAAGGCTATGCCACGACATATTTATGATTTTTTAAAAACAGATTATTTGCCGTTGGGGCCTATGATCGAGTCTGTGTTCAGACACCGAAAGGCCAACGAGGCTTTGTCGGCTATTCAGAGCTTAGATAAGGATTTTGCAGAGCTTGAGTTGCTACTTAATGAGCCAATAGTAATCGATGAGCAGCACTTGGCAGCACAAACTAGTACGGCGTCGATGGGTTAATCCTAATACAACCCGTCATCCCTAGCGCCCAGCCTCTTTGGGGCAAACATCGATAAAGACCCCGTCATCCCGGGATCTCCGGGATTAGCACTGTGCTACACATCAGGAGATGTCTCTCTGCGCTCGACATGACGTACATCTTTGGGAGCCGCAGCGAAGCGAAATCCCGGAAGTCGGATCACTGCTCCCGGATTTCGCTTCGCTGTATCCAGGCTACATTCAATCTGCGCAACAGCGCCCTGCTTAGGTCAATTTAACTGCTCTAGTTGCGATCATAGTTTTCATAAATTTCTCAATTAAAAACCTTGGAGAAGGGTGTTCATCTTCGTAAAACCCTGCGATTAAAAATCCTGCTTCAATTTGACCATTGATCTGGTTGGATAGCGTATGGCCGAAGATGAGTGCTTCATGTTGTTTCATCTTCTCTTCGATTAGTTGTGGGCTAAGTTCTCTGATATCGGCATAAGGTAATTGATATTGCGGCTTTAACAGTCCTTTTGCTTCAAGCGCTTTATCCCTGGCAAATACGAACAATACTGGATTATAAAAACTGGCTAATAACAGGCCTTGAGTCCTCAGTACTCTATAGCATTCGCTCCATACCGGGCGTAAATCAGATACATACAAATTGGAGATAGGGTGGATAATGTAATCAAAGGAGCTATCTTGAAAAATTGATAAATCAGACATATCACCCTGAACAGTTTTAAGAGCAAGATTATCTCGAGTAGCAACTAATTTATCCTGCTCTAGCTGTTGCTCTGAAATATCAAAAACAGTCACACGAGCACCTGCTGCCGCTAGAATAGGCGCTTGCTGTCCACCAGCTGAGGCCAAGCATAGGATATCTTTATTTCGAATGTTCTTGGGAAGCCAGGTTTCAGGAAGTGGCTTTTTAGTAATATGAATATCCCAGAGCCCTTGTTTGGCAGCTGCAACCTGCTCGGAAGATACCGGCCTAGACCAATCTTGCTGTAGTAAGGCTTGATGATCCCAGACTGTCGCATTATGTAGGTGAGTATCTAAGGTTTGCTCGTTATATTTAGAGGGCATTTATTTTTCCTATGCTATTTGTAGAGTGATGCTGCTAATATATACCCAAGTAACATCATGCATCTTGAAGTTACTTGGCTATAAAAACAATTCCATTGTAAGGGATAGTGATTTGATTATGAAACCTCAACAGGTGGTGATTATAGGTGCTGGATTTGGTGGATTGAATGCTGCAAAAGCTTTGGCAAATCAACCAGGATTTTCAGTGACGCTTATCGATAAAACCAATCATCATTTATTTCAGCCTTTACTCTATCAAGTGGCAACAGCTGCCTTATCCCCTAGCGATATTGCTATGCCTATCCGAGAAATATTTAGAAACAATAAAAATATCAAAACCTTAATGGCAACCGTCAGTGCTGTAAACAGAGAGGATAAGGTTGTTATTTTGGATGATAACCAGAAAATACCCTATGACTACCTTATCCTCGCTCCAGGCTCACGTCATTCCTATTTTGGTCAAAATCACTGGGAAATTTTTTCTCCTGGATTAAAGACGTTGAAAGATGCTTTGCGTGTACGGGAAATGATCCTAACTTCATTTGAGTTAGCTGAAAATACGAGAGATGAATTACTCATTAAAAGTTTATTAACCTTTGTAGTCATTGGTGCAGGACCAACGGGTATTGAAATGGCAGGGGCTATCGCTGAAATTGCCCATCAAAGTTTAAAATCTAATTTTCGATCAATCGATCCAGGCCACACAAAGGTATACCTGATTGAGGGTAGTAATCAGGTGCTCAGTAGCTACCCGCCTAAATTAGCCTCTTATGCGCAACAAAGCCTCGAAAAAAGGAAGGTAACCGTACTGTTAAATACACGAGTCACCGATGTTACCGAGGATGGGGTTAGCCTGGGTACTGAATTTATTCCTGCGCACAATATCATTTGGGCAGCAGGCAATGAAGCATCGCCTTTGCTAAAAACGCTTAATGCCCCTTGTGATAAGTCAGGCAGGGTTATTGTGCAGTCAGACTTAAGTTTGGCCACTGATCCCAATATCTTTGTGATAGGTGATAGTGCCTGCTATCAAGAGAAAGATCAAAGCTTGCCTGCGATTGCCCCAGTTGCTGTTCAGCAGGGTAAATTTGTCGGAAAGTTGATTTCTAAGACCGTCTCTGGGAAGAAAAGGCCAGTTTTTCATTACGTCAATCGAGGTATGATGGCTAATATTGGCAAATTTGATGCGCTAGTACTCTCTGGCCCTCTGCCATCACGCGGGTTCTTCGCATGGCTAGCCTGGAGTTTTATTCATATTTATTTCCTAATTGGGTTTAGAACTAAAATAGTGGTCTTTACACATTGGGTACTTTATTTTTTTAAAGGGCAAAGAAATGTGCGTTTGATAGTGAGTCCTGGGAAAAATAATATTGATTCAAAGTCAGACAGCGTCTGATCATCTTCGTTATCCCTCAATAATAATTCCCTACGTCCTGCGGCTTGTCTGTGAAACCTAGGCTTTGGTCTCGATAGTTTCTTTACAATATTGTAAAGTCATTGACGATTATGAAACAATTGGTTATCTTGGCCTCAGTTGACTAAAAGAGAATCAGATATGCTAATTAAATTAATGTCGGGTGTTCGTAAATTTCAGAATGAACCTTATAAAATGATGGAAGAGCTTTTTGCGAGGTTAAAAAAAGGACAGAAACCAGAGATTCTTTTCATTACCTGTTCCGATTCTCGTATTGACCCCGGTTTGATAACGCAATCAATACCTGGCGACTTATTTGTTATGCGTAATGTGGGTAATATTGTTCCAGATTATTCCAGCCTCTTCACTAAGACAGGAGAAATTAACCCAAGTGAGACAGGGGCTGGAATTCAATATGCCGCAGAGGTTTTAAAGGTAAAAGACATTATCATTTGCGGCCATTCCGACTGTGGGGCGATTAAAGGATTATTTGACCCAGATCTTCCAAATCGATTGAACTTAGTCGGTCCCTGGTTAACCAATGCTCATGAGGTTTTGCAGAAAATGGAGGATGATTCTAAATTCGATGGGGATTGTTCAAAAAAGATTGCAGAGGCAATTAAACAAAATGTGATAGAGCAAATGAAGCATTTACAAAGCTACCCTTTTATTGCTGAAAAACTGAAGAGTAAAGAATTAACCTTGCATGGTTGGTACTATGATGTTGGGGAAGGGGAAATATTTGTTTACGACTCGCAGCAAAATGAGTTTATGAGATTGGAAGCTGTCTTTCAGCGGGATCTTACGGAGCGAATAAACCGGATTGTTAAAGAGGTTGCTATGAATTATCTTGCCCAATATACAAATCCTCGAACCGCAGAGGAATACAAGGCAGTTGAGCAGGTTTTTTCTAAGCTTAGTAAGGATGTGAAGGCTATCTGGCCGCAAATCAGTGAAGCTGTAACTAAGCGGCTTTGGGACGAGTTAGGTGGTCTTTATACCAATTCCGAAGATTCTGAATTCATTAAGATAGTTAAACGTAGTCCTGAAGTTAGATTGGATAAAATAAAAGATTTTCAGCAAGCTATACAGCAATCCCCTGGCTATCATCAATATTGCAGTGAATTAATTCGCCGCAATTGGTTTTCTACGCCAGTGCCTATCAAACCGATAGTGGTGGAGCTTGATTCTAGTTATTTGCTAAATAATTCTCTGTAGAAGGAGCTTAATTGACGAGATTGCCCTTCCCTTAGGTAATAAGTATGATGATGATTGTACAAACTGACGTTAAGTTAAGGAAGGTTTTGTCATTCCCGCGATGGAGGGAAACTATTTCTAGCTCAGCACAGTGCCAATGTAGAGATGGTTTCCCGCCATCGCGGGAATGACAAATGCCCTTGACTTAATGGCAGTGGGCAGGGGAGAAGGTGCCCGAAGGGCGGATGAGGGTAGCTTCGGAGAAAGGGAAAACCAGATGAAAGACCCATCAGAAAAAGTAGATTCAGTTAACTTTCCGAAAACGCTAGCGAGGGTAGTCACCTATGGCTGGATTTTATTACCCTTAACCGCTTTATTTTCACTCCTGGCTTATTTTGTTCTGGGATTTCCCTTTCCTACACAGCCAAGACCTACCTGGTACCTAAGAATTCCCATCGCCTTTACAGGCTGGGTAATTTGGTTGGTTTTAAATACGATTTTTTTACTTTTATCTAAAAGGAAATTATCAAGTAAGATGCAAAAATCCTCTCTAGCTACTCTGGGTGCTTTCTTAATCTTCGTTTTGTTTATACATAATCCAGAACCACCGCAGCCAGAAATAAAGGCGCCGCCGTCTCACATTCGTCCAATTTAGACGTTTTACTGAGGCAAAGATCATGAAGGCGCTTCGAAGAGCAACCCCTCATTAATGATGCACTACGGTAATTAGTTGTAGCATCTCAGTGTAGGCGGAGCCTATACCTGTTTCTAAGCGATTGGATGACTCATTTTTAGCCGCGTTGAAATCGCTAGAGAACTTATTCATCATCGCACTCGTGTTGACTGAAAATAACCCTTGGCTTGAATGATTTAAAGTAGATAGCTCGCCTTTAATCTGATTTCCTAACAATTTAGAAAGTTGCTCATGTATCGATGAGAGAGCTTGCTCGTCTAATTTAGAGCTATTCACCTGTTGCTTAATTGTATTGCGTATATCATCAATGACTGCTTTTGTATCATTAGAAATCCTCTTTGAGCGGTTTAATTCAGTTTCAAGCGAATTAATAAACCGAACCAAGGGCTGCATATAGTAAAAAACCTGGCAATGGGTTTCTAAATAATCTAAGACATAAAGAGAGCTTTCACTTGGAGTTTCAACAGTCTCAATCTGTGCATTTGCTAAGATTGCAAAGACTAATTCCTTACTATGAACATCGCCATTTTTCATTGCCAGATACAGCGGACTGTTGCCATCTGCATCTAATTGATTAACATTAATTTTAGGGTGATTTAATAGTAATTTGGCGATTTCAAAATCCCCTTGGTTAAGCGCCATGGCCAAGGGATTACCCTTGTTAACATCGATATTTTTATGTTTAAGCAATTCTTGGACAATCTCTTTATTATTGTTCTTTACCGCCAAGTAAAGCGTAGTGGGACCTTTATCCTCTGTTTTATTGATATCAATTCGCGGATCATTTCTTAAGAGTTTAACAATCTCAACATTATTTTCTTTTATAGCCATAGCTAAATAGGTGTAATAACTAGTTGAGTCTTTATCAATATCATCTCGACTGAAATAACCGGCAACCTCGTTAATTTCGATATCTGGCTTTTTTAGTAACTCGACAACACAATCTGCTCTGTTAAAGACAATTGCATTTCCTAAGGCTGTGCTATTTTGACCATGAAAGAGTACATTGATATGTTTGTGTTCAAGCAACTCGCGCACAATAGCGATATGACCTTTGCGAATGGCTTCAATTAAAGGACTAGATGTCCCAAACATATCAGATTCATTTACTCTCAGTTCTTTTTTCTGCAATATCATTCGAACGATTTCAACATCTCCTGCTGCTGCAGCGATGTGTAAAGGAGTAACAGAACCTAAGTCGGATACTGTATTAACATTGATTCGACCAGTTGCTAATAACTCGCTAGCAGCCTTTCTATCCTTAGTTAATACAGCAAGATGCAAGGCAGAATTTGTATATATTTTTCCGGATTTTAATAAGAGTTCTGCCACCTTAGTGTGGCCATTGTCTAAGGCACTAAGAAAGGGTTTTTTGTTTGGAAGGGCGATATTGTGTTTATCATATTGCTTTAGTAGTTCCTCAACGATTTCACTAAAACCATTGGTCGCAGCAATGCTGAGCAAAAAGGGCTTGGTTTCTTTTAATACATTGGGGTCTATTTTCCCGCTGGCAAATAATTCGCGAACAGTTTGCACGCTGTTTGTAAAAATCGCATCAAAAAGAGGGCTTTGATGGCTGCTACTTTTCTTAAAGGCATCTATTCCTTCTACAGCCAATAATTTCTTTGTGGCCTCAGGCATATTTGCAATCGCCAGAACATGCAAAGCAGTGTTATTGTATGAATCTGTGCTATTGATCTTTGAATTTTCAGATATTAACTTTATAGATTCGTTAGATATCTCGTCTAACTCACTAAAAAGCGAACTTGTTTTTTCTGGGGCTTCATCGGTGAAAGTATAAATCGCTAAATTAGCTAAACCATTAGAACTAAAACAAGGGATAACAGCCTTTGCCAAGGTTTGGATATCGTCAAAATGGCTTATGCGATCATGGTTAGTAAGGGTCCATTGATTCTTTTCTTTATCATAAAAAACATGAATAGCATGATTACCAGAATGAATAATTGATCCTGTTGATAAATGCTTATACTTCAATAGGGTTTTGAAAAACTTTTGTAACTCTAAATCACCTTGATTTTCTTCATTTCCAGCTCTGATAAAATGTTTTTTAGGGGGATTTAAGGTGGCTAATGTTTTGTCATCAGAGTCTGTAGCATAAAATAAGTTTTCTAGTGTTAAGGTCTCTGTTTGTGATATGAAAGGACCATTTATAGTTAGAAATTTTCGAATCTCATTGGGATTAAAGTGAGCCCATATTTGCCAAAAAAATGGTTCTATGGATAGCAAAATTCTTTCTTCATCATTTAATTGAAAAGCGTTTTCATCAGGTCCAAATTGTTTGATTTTTTCATGAAGCTCTTCGATGAGTCCTTTTAACCTATAATGCCCTAGCTCATCTAAATAATTCATTCTATTTTCAAATTGACCGTAGAGGCCGCATCGACGTGCTCTTTCCGCCATATAGGCAAGCCCAAGACAAACTCCACTCTTATTAGTTGGATATTGTAGTTCTTCCATTAAATTAATAATCGATGTCATCTGCAGTCCTCATAATTGAAACAACTGTTCAATATTAATACAGTGACATTAATGTAATCCTAGGTGATCTACGTAAAAATAGAAGGGATAGTGCTGGGGACACTGTCGTTAAGTTAAGGGCATTTGTCATTCCTTAACTTAATGGCAGTGAGGCTGGGGATTGGCCTAGATTAGTTATCAACGATCTAACTGTCCATTTTCTATTTGACTTAGTGCATTTTGATAACCGATTTCAATTATTTTCTTTATGCTTTTAAGCTCAAGAACTCCTACTCCTTTAACATTATGATCGAAACAAAAATCAGCAATTTGTGCCATTTGTTGTTGATGATATCTGCTGCTAAGAAGAAGAGATTTCATAAAGATAAAATTGATGTTGGGTGTATCTATTTTTTCAGCAAAGGGATTTAGTTTGTTAAGTAATAATTGTGACCCACTAAGTCCACCATCAGAGAGTCCATACTTAGACATACTATCAATTGGTAATATCTGTGATGCAATAATTTTTCCACCATTATTAATCAGCTCCATTTGATCAACAGGTAGATTATTCATCACACAACCATCCACAAAAACTTCCCCTTTTTCGTCGACTACAGGAGGAAAAATCATAGGTATTGAGAAGCTTGCTCTAATTGCGCTCCAGGCTAATCCAGAGTTGAATACTGCGAGCTTCAACTGTGATAAATTACAGGCTACACAAAAAAAGCGGCAGCCTAAGTTTTCTATATATAAGTTCTCGCCTAAGCCTTCCTTCAATGCACTGGTAATATCTCTTCCACTAAAAAGTGAAACTAAGGGGATGGTGTATTTGTTAAATTTATGCTGAGAACAAAACGCTGTGAGTACTTCTTCTGTTTCTTCATAGTTTAAAAATTTTGCATAAAAAGCACCAACTACACTACCAATACTGGTTCCACCGATCATATCAATAGGAACCTTTTTCTCTAACAAAGCCTTGATTGTTCCAAGATGAGCAAATCCACGAGCACCACCACCACCTAAAACCAGACAAGTGCTTTTGCCAATAATAGATCTCGCCAAACGGCTATATTCACTTTTTTGATTAATGACTGTGTAATAGCCATTTAATCTTCTTTTTTCCATAAAATTTTGTATCTCAGTCGTAATAATTGCACTCTGATTTTTAACTAATACAAACTCTTTGCGATGAAGATATTTTTTTTCTCTTTCTATATATTTTTCAATCTTATTGAGTTGAAAATTAGCCCGGTCGTTTGTCACAAAAAGGAGATGATCCGTTTGGTTAATAGACCTAATTGCTGCATCGGTTAACTCTTTATCTAATACACTAACGATATAGCTATATTTATTTTCTTTTTCAAAAAAATCTTTCATGTATTGCTCGTTAGAAACGACCGGAGCATCTTCGATATATTCAATTAGAGTCTGACCATACTCTGATAAGGCCAAATAGAATTTCTCAGAAAATCTGCGAATTTCTTGAAAATCCCCGGCCGGAACTAAAGTAATGGTTTTTACCTTTCTTTTATAGAGAGTGAGTGCTGAGTGATGACTCGATAATCTTTTTGCGTTAATTTTTGCGAGATTAGTAATAAAATTGATAAAAAGAGGGTTAGTTAAAATTTTATCCCTTGATAACCTGACAAGGAAACTATCACGAATTGAAATGACATTGGAATTTCGCGGATTTTTTGTAAAAAAGGAAGCCTCACCGACGACATCGATAGGAGAAATTTCAGCAATATAACTTTCTTCATCTCCTTCCTTTCGCGTAATCATTAAATGCCCTTGCAACAGAATATAAAGATCACTATCAAGGGCATTTTGCCTAATAAGATACTCATTGCTTTGCAAAAAAACAGCATCGCCTACCATTAGTATGTTATTGATTTGTTCTTCAGAAAGACCTTCAAAAGCAGGTATCGAGTTAAGGTTTTTTAATAGATCATCCAATCTAAAACGTTGTTTTAAGACTTCAGATGTGAGCTGTTCGATAATCATAAATATTTCCTGGATGGGAGATCTATTTCTTCTAACATCCTTTTTATTTTACTAAATGAGTCTTTGTATGAAATTATTATAGTGCAAATAAATAAGACGGTTTGTTAAACTAGCTCTCTTTTTCCCACGCAATAGGTATTAAATCAAGCCTCTACTATATTTGATATATAGCTGTTCATTGGCAAAGGGTGTAATTGGGGCTTATTGTAACTGCAGCTCAGAGGTAGTATGCAAAAATTGTTCAAGAGAAGTTCTTTTATTTTGTTCCTTCTAGTAAGCTTATTGTCAGCTGGTTCAGTATTTTCTTTTAGTATGCAAAATTTAATGAATGCACAACCGCGCTACATTTCCACGGAAACGGGACGTATCGAATATTTTATGTTCGGTCACGGAAAACCCATAGTTCTTATTTCAGGGTATGCAGCAAATGTGAGTGCCTGGAATCGCAAGTTTTTATTCGAGTTAGCGAAGCGCAACCAACTCATTATATTTAATAATCGTAACGTTGATGGTTCCTATAATAAGAGTGCGGCTTATAGTGCTAAAGATTTGGCTAATGACACCTATAGTTTGATAACTCAATTGCACTTGCACAAACCTGCGGTTGTTGGAATTTCTATGGGGGGGATGATTGCACAGCAACTGGCTGTTTTGCATAGCAATGCGATTGGCCATTTAGTGCTTATCAATACCGCAATTGCAGGGACACAAGCGGTCAAGCCGAGCCTACAGGTGCAGGCACTATTAACGAATATTCCTCAAGGTAAAATCCGTCGATTTTTCACCGTACTACGTTTAATGGCGCCGCCATTCTGGTGGCCACGGGTAATTTATACAATGAAAACAGATCGCTTTATCCCCATGGGACATAAGGAATTGGGTGTTTCTAAAAAAACGCTGCCGCAACAGCAGCAATTGGTATTAGCTTGGAGTAAGGATGAGGATGCTGCGAGAAAAATCGCAACCTTGCATGTGCCTACGCTAATATTAAACGGCGAAAAAGATATGTTAATTCCGCCAGTAAACAGCATGATTCTTGCTGATACAATTCCACAGGCAAAAATAAAGCGTTGGCCAAATGGAGGACATATGATGGCTTATCAATTCCCTGAGAGTATCGCAAATGCAATCGTCGATTTTGTTAATCAGTAAAAAAGGTTATTAATGGAGTCCCTGAGCTAACTGTCATTAAGGATACCCGTTCGCGCTGAGCAACTTAGCCCCTTTGAGGCAAATATCGGGAAAGAACTTCGAATCAGAAGCCCCTCATCCGCCCTTCAGACACCGTTCTTTGAGAGGTCTGAGCGTTAGCTCACGTCTCGAAGCGTTACTATGAAAGGCTTCGAGACGGCCTAAAGGCCTCCTCAGCCCGAACGGTCTCGATTAATGATCTAAGGCTAAAAAATGAAAAATAAAAAAGCATTAGTAGTAATAACAGGCGCCAGTTCTGGTATAGGTAAGGCACTAGCACTTAAATTTTCTGAGGAAGGGCATCCTTGCTTGCTCATTAGCCGTTCTATTCAATTTATGCCTGAGCTCAAGGAGAGGGAAGTTAGTTAACGTTAGTTATGCTCAATTGGATGTAACAGACTATAACCAGTTTGAGCATGCTGTGCGAGAAGCAGAAAAAAAACACGGTAAAACGGCGTGTTTGGTTAATAATACTGGTGTACTCAATGTCGGTGAATTTAGGGATATGCCAATTGATAAAATTCATAGTGAATGTGGTGCGTTAGGGTGACAGGGCTCATCTGGTTTTGTCTCGCTCCACGACACTATTAGATCCCCCTCTTCCTAGCCCTCACTGCCATTAAGTTAAGGATAGTTTTGTCATTCCCGCGAAGGCGGGAAACTATTTCTAGCTAAGCACAGTGCCAATGTAGAGATGGTTTCCCGCCTTCGCGGGAATGACAAATGCCCTTAACTTAATGGCAGTGAGGGTTAGGGGGAGGGGGGTAAAATTAATTTGCGCAAGCAACTTCATTTATTACAGACACTTGTGTAGATACCTATGGATCAAGCCGCGGGAATTCGTTTTTTTTTTACGATTAAGCAATATATTGCCTATCGATTCATTTTTTATTCTAAATGTGTATTTGACGACACTAACGAGGCGGTATATATATTTATAATACCGATTTTGAGTGGTTAAATTATGGGCGGACAGCTTTATCTCAATAACGGACAACCACCTAATAGGGCGAATGTTTGTGTTTCAGGGTATGAGAGAGGAAAAGAGAACTTTGCTTTAAGCAACTTCGATGATAACAACGGTAAGGGATATTGGTTTAAAGATCCTAAGTTGGGGAAAGTTTGGTTTCCAACTTCAGAACATTATCTGCATTTTCAAAAAATAAAACCAGAACATAAAGCTCAACATTTGGCTGCTTGGCAAAATGAAAAAAGCCCTGGAGTAATTCTTGCTGGAATAAGAGACCCTAAGAGTCCTTACCATATTTCAAATGCACAGAACGCATACATGACACCCCAGGGATTTAATAATAAAGCCTGGGATAGTGATAAGGTTTTTGTGCAAATGCAAATTAACGCGGCTAAGTATCAGCAGTCTCAAGACTTTCGTGATTGCATCCAAAAATCTATCGATCTAGGCAAGGCCTTTGGCGATAATAAAGGCCCTGCTGCCATCATTGAAGATACTAGTAGCTTAAGAACAGGGAAAGGCCCAGAAGAAATATGGGGTACTGGTCCTGCAGGTAAAGGGACTAACATTCTTGGTAATTCGCAAACAGCCTTTGCCATGATGGTTCAAAATAATCAATTCAGCCTAACTTCACCTGAACCGGAACTACAATCCTTTAAAACAGCAAATGTAGCAAGTCATTATGCCAATGCGCGTACTCAATATCAGCACGGAATTCAAGGTACCTTCGCTGATGTCAGAAAACAATCTAAAAGGGATCAGGGGCTGGGGCAACCTGATACCTCTGATTTAGGTTCACATCTCGTTCAACGAATTTCTGCTGGAGCAATCAAAAAAGGTACCCTGGATGTAAAATCCTATGCAGCTCCCCAAGCAGCACAACAGGCTAATCATAACCAGATGCATTCTATGCAGCCTCGAAGTGTACCCCACATGGCATCATCAAGCCAAAGTAGTGCAAGCCGGGAAGTTAGTTCAGCCATTCAACAAATGATTGGCCAAAGCAAGAGCGAAATCCCTCTAGTATCTAAGGGCGCTTTGCAGGGAACCTTCAAAATGGCTTTTGATAATGCTCAAGATGCAAAAGCGTTTAAACAATTATTAGAAAAATCGGGACTCAAAGGGATCTCTTACTATGGTGATGGAGAAAAATATCCTATGAAGCAGGGTGGTAAAGAGTTGGGTCATATAGTGAGATTTGAAAACAATGGGGATAAAACACAGATCCCCCCCGAGGCTTTGAAATTTCTCCATAGTAAATTTGACGATGAGAACAAAGTCGCTGATGTTGTTGAACAAATGGGCTTTGAAAGACCTGAACCTGCTAATCGCTATACTATATAAGATAGGTAACCTTGCTCTTGCTAGATTAATAGACTAATCACTAAAAAGGAAATAAGATGAAAAATCGATTTTATATTCATCTAATTACCTAATTTGGAGCTTTGGAATGAGCAATGGTAGTGAAAAATGTCCGGTTATGCATGGCAGTATCACCGCAGTAGGAATATCAAATATGGATTGGTGGCCGCAGGCCCTTAATCTCGATATTCTTCATCAGCATGACAGAAAAACAAATCCCTTAGGTGACGATTTTGATTACCGTGAAGCGCTTAAAAAGCTCGATGTCGCTGCGCTGAAAAAAGATGTTCATGCCTTGATGACTGATAGCCAGGATTGGTGGCCTGCCGATTGGGGTCATTATGGTGGTTTGATGATTCGTATGGCTTGGCATGCTGCTGGCTCCTATCGTATAGCTGATGGACGTGGGGGTGCTGGTAGGGGCAATCAACGTTTTGCTCCACTCAATTCATGGCCAGATAACGTTAGTCTTGATAAGGCAAGGCGTTTACTATGGCCTATTAAGAAAAAATATGGCAATAAACTGAGTTGGGCAGATCTTATTGTTTTGGCAGGAACTATTGCTTATGAAAGCATGGGATTGAAAACCTTTGGTTTTTCCTTTGGCCGCGAAGATATTTGGCATCCAGAGAAAGAAACTTATTGGGGCCCTGAAAAGGAGTGGCTAGCTCCAAGTAATGATCGCTATGCTGATCTTAATAATCCCCATACCATGGAAAATCCTCTTGCAGCGGTTCAAATGGGGTTAATCTACGTGAATCCCCAAGGTGTCAATGGTCAGCCCGATCCACTGAAAACAGCAGCTCAGGTTCGAGAAACCTTTGCCCGGATGGCGATGAATGATGAAGAAACCGTGGCGCTCACAGCAGGAGGGCATACTGTTGGAAAATGCCATGGAAATGGCGATGCTGCCTTGCTTGGTCCCGATCCAGAAGCAGCAGAGCTTAGTGAGCAAGGCTTGGGTTGGATAAACCATAGCAAACGAGGCATTGGCCGAGATGCGGTGACATCTGGCCTTGAAGGTGCTTGGACAACACATCCCACCAAATGGGACAATGGTTACTTCACTATGCTTTTTAACCATGAGTGGGCACTTAAAAAATCGCCGGCAGGTGCATGGCAGTGGCAGCCTATCGATATCAAAGAAGAAGATAAGCCTGTTGATGTTGAAGATTCGTCCATTCGACATAGTCCAATCATGACTGATGCCGATATGGCGATGATTAAAGATCCTGTTTATCGCAAGATTGCCGAACGCTTCTATAAGGACCCTGTCTATTTTTCGGAAGTATTTGCCCGGGCATGGTTTAAACTGACTCATCGTGACATGGGTCCCCGGGCTCGTTACTTTGGCCCTGATGTGCCTAAAGAGGACTTGATTTGGCAAGATCCCATTCCTGCAGGAAATACAAATTTTGATATCGCTGAGGTTAAGGCAAAAATTGCTGCCTCAGGTTTATCGATAGCCGATATGGTTTCTACTGCCTGGGATAGTGCGCGAACCTTTCGTAGTTCCGATAAGCGCGGCGGAGCTAATGGCGCACGCATTCGCTTAGCACCACAAAAAGATTGGCAAGGAAACGAACCAGAGCGTTTACAACGCGTTCTCGCAATTCTTGAACCTATCGCAAAAAATGCAGGCGCAAGCATAGCTGATGTGATTGTTCTTGCTGCTAATGTCGCTATTGAGCAGGCAGCAAAGGCTGCGGGTGTTAATGTGCTTCTGCCCTTTATGCCAGGGAGGGGAGATGCCAGTGCTGAGATGACTGATGCAGAATCTTTTGCACCTTTAGAACCTCTTTACGATGCTTATCGTAACTGGCTTAAAAAAGATTATGACCTACGACCTGAAGAGTTGATGCTTGATCGCAGTCAGCTATTAGGGCTAACCGCAGCTGAAATGACAGTTCTTATTGGTGGTATGCGTGTTTTAGGAACTAATTATGGCGGCTCCAAACACGGTGTTTTTACTGACAGAGTCGGTGTTTTGACTAATGACTTCTTTGTGAATCTAACTGATATGGCCTATCTATGGAAGCCAATTAGCGCTAATGAATATGAGATACGCGATCGCAAGACAGACGCTTTAAAATGGACGGCGACCAGAGTCGATCTCGTTTTTGGATCAAACGCTGTCTTAAGGGCCTACGCGGAAGTTTATGCACAGGATGATAGTAAAGAAAAATTCATTCATGATTTTATTGCGGCTTGGGTAAAGGTGATGAATGCGGATCGTTTTGAGGAGTAGGTATCTCACAATAGGTCAAGCCTCGCTTCAGTATTGAATTCCCGTGGCTTGGCCCATAGTAACTACACTTATTTACAAACTCTAGCCTGATGCAGAGCAGTCTAATCAAGGTTTGTGGTTGTGTCATTGATTTAGAAAATATTTCGTTCATTCCCATTTCTACCGATTCTTGTTTGCCCTGTCTCAATAACCAGCTTTCTCTCTATTTATTTACTACTGTGCTACCTGAATCACCTTCATCCCAGCCCTTCTCCCTCGCCACGGTCCCCACTGTTTGTAATGCCCCATGCCAATTTTTCATAGGGATTTAATAGAATCATAATCCTAATTATTTAATCTATAAGTAATTAACATGAAGGGGCAAAAAATGAGCACAATGGCTAATTTGGCAGGTTATCAAGAGAACATTGATAAATGCAATAAAATTAATGAATGTCTTCCTAAACTATGCTTAGAAATCAGAGAGTTACAAATGGTTGCTGATCATTTTACTCGTAATAAAGATTTAGAATCCTCCCTGCAATTATTAAGTAGTATCTCTACATTAGATCGAGGAAATAATAATGAAGAGAAGATAACATTTGTTTATAAATATCAAGAGTGTCTTGTTTTAGGACTCAATCAGTTAGCTCAATTTTTTCAGAAGTTTAAATATCCTGAAGCGCTTAACGAAAAACAAAGGGACGCTTTTGGCGCAATTGCTACGAATATTGCAATTAGTCAGCAAACTATTAGCAACATTGCAACCAACTAAATTTTAAATATTATTGATGAGGTGTGATCATGAAACTTTCAAAGTTAAAAGAAAAGCTTGTAAGCTTCAGCCTACAGGTGGAAAAGGATTTACAAGCTGCTAAGAAAGAACAAGATAATAAGCGTGTTGAGTTTCTTACAGGAATACAAAAAGAGTTAGGAAAATTAGTGGACCAAGTAATGCCGGATGTAATAGAAGAGAAGGCTACCTTAGAAGATGATGAAGAATTTTTTGATGCATTTGAAGATGAGGATGTATCAGAAGATGAGGATGTACCAAAAGAGCTCGAGGAGCAAATTCAAAAAATAGAAAATGAACTTAAACTTCAAGAAGAAATTAAATCTTTTCTTAAGCTATCCAACGAATTAAAAAATCTTGATAAAAAAAATCCAACATTCGCCGAAAAGGTTAACAAACTTGCAAACCTTGAAGGGAACATAAATTCTCTGTTAGATAAACCTCTTTTAAATAAGGATAACTATAAATCTCTTAAAGAGAATATGGAAAAAGATATTCAGTTTATATCCAAGGATATGTGGGATAGAGGCGTAGCTCATGCTGAGTCTAGGCTTAATAAGGCTAATGAGGATTTTAAACACTATGACACGGAATATAATAAAAACTGTAAAGATGGTTGGAATGCAATAAACGCTGCCTGTACTAATGTAAAAGATAGCATAGTTTCTGCCTTGAAAGGTGTTGGACAATATGCTAAGGCCTTGGTACAAGGGCTTGGTGCGATTGTAGGTCTGGCCGATGTAAAGGATGTAGTAAATAGTTCAAAACAAGCAAAAGAACATTTTGATAGTGCTACAAAATCTCTTGAGACCTTTGGAGAAAATGTGGGTAAGGCAGCCAATAATGCATTGGGTGCAATACAAAATAATTATCTCGCACATGGTAGGGCAAAAGAGGCGTGGGTTTTGTCAAATGAGGTTGCAGTAACCAAATTTGTAGCTGATGTAGCGCATACAGTAGAAAATACTGTGAGCGGAGCACAAAGACAATGGAAAAGTATGGTAAATAACGTGAACAACCGTCTTGACAAAGTTCAGGGTTTTATCCAAAGTCGACCCGATGTCTTTAGCAAAGTTTCCGATGCTCTACAGGGTAAATTCGATGCTCAACAGGATAACGATGAAGCAAACGACAATGATGAGAATCTTAGTGGTTTTCCTAGTTATAACAAATGAAATGTAACTCGCTGATTTTATCCATACAACCCTCTTTTGTCGAAATGAATTGTATGAAATTATTTTAAAATCAGCGAGTTATTATTTGCCTGCTGTAATATACAAAATTCGCTCTGCTTTTCAGAAATGTTATGAATTGCCTTTGTGGCTTTCTGATATCCTGGCCAATTCTAGTTAGAAGTGCGATAGTCAGAAAAGCTGGAGTCCGATTAAGTTACAGGCGATGGTGAATTTTAGATGAAACCCTGATTAGGCTGCGCTGCATCAAGGCTTGTTTTTTTTGTGTAGATACCTATGGGTCAAGCCGCAAAATTTCGGGATGGCGTGACCTATTACTTCTTTCCTGATATTTGCCGAGGGACATATCATCTTCGAACCTGAAGTATAGCTCTTTAACTTGAAGCCTTCGGGCACCTTTCTCCCTTTTATGGAAAAGGTGCCTGAAGGGTGGACGAGGGTTTCAAAACCCTCTCTAATCATCCCCTAGGATCGGTTTCAGTTGTTGAAATATTAGGCAATCCATAAATCATAATTGATTTACCAATATCAACTGGGTTGAAATTACCATAACCACAGCCAAACATAACCAATCCTTTAGCCACGGAAGGGCCCGCTGTGTACATCGCTCCCTGGTCGCAAGGGAACTGATTTAAATAAGCACCAGTTAAGGCATCTAAGGCATAGACCATTCCATAATAAACAGGCCAGTAAACGATGTTGTTAGAGCTTGCGGGAACACCATTAGACCTTGCTTTTTGCTGATTAGCCAAGGGAATATTGCTGCTGTTGGGCATGATATTAACGGGGACGTTAAACTGATTATTCTTTATTACCAGATCAAAGTTTAAGCCATACTTAAAGCGTTCATCATTATAATAAAATTGATCTGGGCATCCCGGGGAATTGACATCAATAATCTCCGAACTTGCAGGAAGAGTTTGCCATTTAAGCTGTCCTGTATTGGCATCGATGGCATTTAAATAGCCTGTCATACAGGTTTTTCTTCCATTAGCCAGGATTGACATAAAATTCACAGCCCCTCCTTGAGTTGGCACAATTCCACCTGCAGAGCAGGGGACATAAATGGTCTCGCCTTCAGGATCATAACTCAAACCCCAATGTGTTCCGCCTAAAGAGCTGCCTACACAAATATCCTCTCTTCTTAAAAGTTGTCCAGTGACCGCTTGAATCCAGAATAGCTCTCCCCCTTTGTTATGAGAAATAACCACTTTTCCAAGAGATTTTAAATCAGCCACTATTGGCGAACTACCGCCAACATCCCAATCTGGGCCTGGCACGGGGACATTACAAGGAACATTACCATTAAGGCCGCAATCTGTTTGCCAGCTATCTAAGCCTGAGGTTGATACATGCCAGACAAAGCTCCCATCTTGCATGCTTAAGGCAATTACAGAGTTAGTTGCTAAAGGTTGTGTAACGCCTAGCTCAAGTAATTTAGCTTCTGTTTCTTGTAAACATTGCTGCGCACCAATCCCTGTTTCTCCCTTTTTAGTGGTAGTAAAAGTAGGAGTTGTAACGGGTTCCGGCCTTTCCATACAGGCTGCGGCAAAATCAGGATAGTTATAAAGTTGCCCCGCGCCGAAAATCACCAATCCCAATTCAGGGATGATTGACGGAGTGCTGGCCCATACACCGCCACCGGCAAACCATTGACCTGGGGCATAGCTGGCTGGAGGTGCGGGAACTGTATATTGAGTCCATTTGATTGAAGGCATCATCCCCTGGCCACCCAAATCTATGGCAAGCATATGGCCTCTAAAGGTTAAGGGGATATTATCAACGCCATTGTTATAACTTGAGAAGCCAAGGTAGGCTGTATTATTGTAGACTCGTGGACTATCGGTTGTACTTGGAATTACCGCCGCGCCCCCGACAGCTACCTCACTTGGGTTGACTAAGTCTATTTTCCAAAGCATTGCTCCGCTTGCAGCATCAATGGCAAAGGCCATAGGTGGTGTAGTAAACCATGTTGGAAATGGCAGAGAAAAAGGATTATCGATTGCTGTATAAAGCAAGGTTCCTGCACCATTTGCACGTTCATAATAAGCCGCCGAAGAACGCACAGAGGGAGTACCGCCACTTACAGGACTCAGGCCAAGCAAATTACTAACATCTTGTACCCAAAGTTGGTTACAACCTTGAAAATTACCATATTCATCACGCAGTATTTTATGAGCCCCGATTTTCCCTGCAAAGCCTGTCCAGTATAGCGTATCCTTCACTATAACGGGTTTAGCACTATTTGAAAAAGATGTAGTATTTGAAGAGGTAAGTGTTAGTCCCTGCGTATAATCAATCTTGCATAGAGCAGCAATTTTTTCCACATTGTCCCTGGTGATACCAGAGTTCATATTATGATGATTATTTTGAATGTTCTGCCCCCAGTTGCTCCAATCATCCAGCTTTTTTGCTTTGGTAATAGACAAGGCGTCATAAATGCTGGGCTCATAGCATTGATTGCGATTCGCGCTACCATCTAGATTTGCTTGGCAGAAAGAGGGACCTCCTTGAATTCCCCAGGCTGGCACCAAGTTCCCAATAATTTTCAAAGTCACTTCACAACTATCGCCTGGGAAACCATGGGGGGCAAGCTGGCAAGGGGTCATTTGCACCAAACCTGCGGTTGGGGCTAAAGCTAAAGTTTTTACTCTGTGAGCCTGATTTGTAATTTTATAACGAATAGTTCCAGTCACATTTTCCGCTATAGACTGGACGTTGTTACCGGATGAAAGAGTATAAGTCCACAAAGGAATACCGGCAAAAGAAGTGGACGCAATCGAAATAAGAGCAATAAAAAGAGAGGGCGGTTTAATAACATTCAACATAACACGATCCTTATGAGTTAGAGAGAATAGCTTGTTGATCAATCCCGAGGGCTTGAAAAATTTTATCTATTCTTCGCCTCTTAGCAAAATTTTGCAAGAGCTCATCAGAAAGTGAGAGGTTGCTGGTCCGAAGTTCCTTTCTGATATTTGCGCCAAATACAGACTTTCGGTGAATAAGGCAGCTTATCTGCCCTTTGGCAGCGCCACATATAATGAGCCTGCATTATTCAGGTCATTAGCCTCCAAACCAGCTTGCAGACCCTCACCCTTATAGACATCAACATGAGCTCCAACAATAGCTCCACCTGCATCCTGGGATATGCACCATGAAGTCGATTTTTTGCTTTGATAGATAAAACTCATCCCAATAGGAATTACCCTATGATCGGTTGCGCATGAGACATGTGGGGTTAGAGTAATATTTTCTGATCCCCAAGGCCCGCCATCGTCTTTACTAAAGAAGACATAGCTTTGGTCGCGATTGCGCAAGTCGTTAGCCTGATTGATGCTAAGCTGATTATCTAAGTATTGGCGAATTAGCGTTTCTGATGCACCGCTTTGTCTGACTTCCTTAGATAGATTGCAGCGTAGTTTGGCTTCATCATGACATTTAGGATCTTTAGCGCAACGCTCCATGGTATCAATATTGCCACCACAGGTTGGATCTTGTGCACATTGAACTATGCGGCCAAGCATAGTGCGTGGCCTGCCATTATAGCTTTCATAGTTGATATGAAATAGTTTGCCATCAAGATCTAATGAGCCAGAGCCTTGAAGCATTAAGAATGCTGGGTCATTGGGGTTCTTAACAAAGCCAATGATATATTTGGGATCTAAAGCCCCTCGATTAATTTCCTCGCGGTCTGGCACTACAGAGTAGCGGCCTTTGGCATCTTTCAGACAATATCCACGCACCGTTTTAGTAAGAGGATCAACCCCGCAAAGAGGGGCTTTTAAATTAAATTTTTTGCATTCCGAGGCCACACTGACAACACCGGGGTTGCTGTAGAGTGGGTACAAAAATTCTTTGCTACTCTTGGTACGAGCTTCAATAGCGGCTGGTGCATAATAAGCAGTAAATTGAAACTCACCCCTTTTAAAGCCAGCGTGATTTTCAGGCCAGCCCTCGCTTTTATACCAGTCAAATTCAGTTTTAAGGGAGGATAAATAATTTTGATAGTTGCCCTGAGCTGCTTTTGCAAGAGCGAGCATTTTTTGGTTGGCAGCAAGACACCATTCTTGGCGTTTGATAGTACGGCCTGCAATAGTCACACTCTGAAATTCGCCGCGGTATTTACTGCAATTTTCAACTTGATTATTTAATGCTGTTATCACTTCATCCATATTACCCACAGAGTTGTTTAAGGGTAATTCAGTGGCTGAAATTTTATGAAATTTAAAGCGCAAGACCCCGGGCTCTTTGGCGGTCATTTTCTGTCTTGCAGTAAAGTCAACGAGCCTTCTAACATCTAAACAACGTTGGATTGGATCTGCAGGTAAGGTGGCTTGCGCGATAAGGTTAAAAGTCATTAGCGCAAATAGAAATACTGATCGAAACATGGGGATCCTTGAGCGAGCGATGATTTGAAATTTGTAACAAGGATTATATAGGTAGAAATGAATTAAGGTAAGTAAGAGTAGCCTTGATGCAGCACAGCGTAATCAAGGTTTTTTAAATGATGACCTTGATTACGCTGTGCTGCATCAAGGCTACATTTGTTTATATTTATAGACATAGACTAAGTCTTTCCTCTACATCTTCCTCCTTAATAGTCGCTGGGGAAAAGAATGAATAAACTGAGTGCAAAGGTTTTGCGTTTCTTTGAAATACAAAGATATCCTGGCTATTTTGAGTAAAGTCATCGGCGTTTTGACGTTTCAGATTTATTTTAAAATATTGCAGTTTAAACTCGTCAAGATAGCCTAAATGGGGAAGGCTCCCATTTTGAAACAATGCTAAAAAAGAGCTAATGAGATCAACAACCTTAGTGTGATATTTATAATTTTGCAGGTTAACGACAATAAAGCCATAGTCACGTTTTTTTCCATTAACGCAGATCTCATCAACCGTTAATTCTTCTGCGGGTTTATAGGATAAATGAATTTGTTCACGCCGCTCGGGGGCATAGCAGTTAACAATATTTTGATAGGGTTCAGCATCGATGTTTGCCCCAAAGGGGCTGGGCGCTCCCGAAGACGTACGTCATGTCGAACGCAGAGAGACATCTCCTGAGTGTAGCACTGTGCTAATCCCGGAGATCCCTCACTCTGTTCGGGATGACGGGGTCTTTATCGATGTTTGCCCCAAAAAGGACTGGAGGCAGGCCTATTACTCTATCGATACATGCGATTTTCACGTAGTTCATCAAATAAATCTTTAAGCTTACTCTTATAAAATAGCCACTTTATTCAACTAAGAAGTTTATAGAGAGGTAATTATGCAAAGTCGTTTTGATCAAACCCTGGTTAGTGCAGATAAAGAGCGTGAATATCAGGATTTGCTAAGGGGACGTGGATTATATGTCAATCTTTATACAAATAGAGCCGCTGCAGGTGATATTCATGATAAGGGCGAATGTGTTGTCTTTCTATTTAATGAAGAACATGTTCCAGCAACATTCATGGCTTTTCTTAAGAAGAATAATGTTCCTGTCATAGAACAACGATTTGAAAGGCGAGCTTGGATTGGCATTCCTTTCGCTAAGACTAATGAGCTTATGGATGCTATACAGCAAGATAAGCGTATCTCTTTTCGTGCTGCACCAGCGCCCCAACATCTACAGCAACCACAACAAAATCCTCATGAGGAGAATATTAATCTAGGAAAACGGATAAAATTACTGATACCTGGTTCAACTGTGATGTTATTTGATGCAGGAAATGGTTGTAAAAAAATCTCTTTCAAAACGGAAAGTGAAGCTCAGACTTTTAATAAAACATTTAGAGGTTATTCTTACGACACTGAGGGTAGCTATTATGCCTTTAAGATCCCTACAGACTCGCTGAATCAAACACTTCCAGAGCTTGGAGTGCCTAATCGTCATAAATTTAATAAGCAACCTGTTCCGACTAATCCACCAGCTCCTGTTAATCAAAACGAGCCGGAAAATTGTTCAATACAGTAATAATTCAGTTGATGTTTTCCCCTTCCGCACTTTGGCCACATTATTTCTCCCTTCGTCCCTGAAGGGAGATTGTGGTGGGAACTGATGATGAAATAATCTTTGAGTCTTCGGCAAAGGCTGAGTTCAATGCTGTGCAAAGTTTTTTTTCAAATATTAACGCATTGAATAGAAAAGAATTAAAAGAGCATCAGGCAAGTTTTCGTTTTTCTGTATAGCTTGTGTCATCGCCTTTTTTGCTTTCTTATTTTCCCGAGAGACAAAAAATAAAAACCTTCTAGCCCATTCCAAATCCCCGCGGCTTGACCCATAGACATTTGTAATGTCACGTCCCTCCTTGTCTCAACATTAGGTCATCCAGAGCGCAGCGAAGGATCTCCGGGATTAGCCCAGTGCTTCATTCAGGAGATCCTTCGCTGTGCTCTCGATGACGTGGTTGTGGGTTCTTAGCCTTTCCTAGAATTTTTGCCCATCTGCAACCATAATAAAGTTATGGCAATACAAGCGCTTGGAGTGAAGAGGCTAACCTCACTGCCATCAAGTTAAGGATGTTACATCAAAACCGTTCAGGCTGAGGAGGCCTTTAGGCCGTCTCGAAGCCCTGCACCGTGAGGCTTTTAGACGTGCGCCAGCGCACTCCTCAGCGCGAACGGATAACTTAATGGTGAGGCGTCTTTCGGTCTAACAAGAGCAACCACTAGGCGGTGGAGTACTTAAAATGGAGTTATTGGACATACTTAAAATATCGCCTTTATTTTCGTCATTAAGCAAAAATATACAATGGCGGATTTCCGCTTTAGCCCAAATTAAATCTTTTGAAAAAGGGGACTATCTTTGTCATCAAGGTGATCAAGGGGACTATTGCTATATAGTCAAATCGGGAAAAGTAGAAGTTTTTTTTGAAACGGCAAGCAATAAAAAAATTCATATTTCAGATGTGGGAATTGGGGATATCCTCGGTGAATTGTCATTAATCGATGGATTACCACGTTCAGCCTCTATGATTGCTATAGAGCCTACTGAAACCTTTGCAATAGCATCACTGGATTTTCAGATGCAGTTACAGAGTTATCCAGAAATAGCTCTGCAGCTCTTGCCGGTAATTACTAAACGATTAAGGCAGGCGCAAGAACAGCTAATAAAAAGAGTGGATAATGACTGAATCAGATGAAGATGAAATAAAATTTAGGAAAAGGGCATTAGAAACGGCGAGCCGGCCAGTATCTCTTGATGAGGCTTTTCAAGTGATTTCTCCATATAACTGGCTGACGCTTTTGATTGTTTTATTGATCATTGCTTCCTTTGTCATCTGGTTATTCTGGGGAACCCTGTTTATTCGCGTGTCAGGCAAGGGGATATTAATGAGTGTTTCAGCCGATATTATTAGCATCCAAGCGCCGACCACTCCAGGCACGATTAGTGAAATCTCGGTTAAACCAGGGCAGATGGTTGATAAAAATACGCCGCTTATCCATTTTAATAATCCCTTATTGAACCAACTTAATCTAAAAAGAGTTTATCTCAGGCAGCTTCGCGAAGTGCAAAACGAGCTAATAGAGGAGGGGAGTAAAGAAATCACGCTGATTGAAACTAATGTTGCAGAACAAGTTGGAAAGTCGCAACTTAGTCTAAACGTTGCTCGAGAAAAGCTTAATCAATTAAGAATCCTAATCGGACTGAAAGAAAAGGCATTGAGTAAAGGCATTATTGATCTACCGAATGTCACTGCAACAAGGGTTGAGTACTTTGGTTACGAACAAGAAATTAGTGCGCGTGAAGCCGAATTAATCGCTGTTAAAGAAAAATTTATTGAGCTAAAAGAGGCTTGGAAGGAGAAAGAGCGAAATTTAGCCTTGTTAATCTATAAAGAAAAATATGCCTTTGGTCTGTTAAAAAGACAGTGGGAAGCCAGTAATGTAGTCATGAGCCCCGTTTCTGGGGTTATCTCTGAGATTCGCGTGAAAGCAGGGGATTATGTGTCGCCAGGGCAAATATTAATTAGTGTGATCCCAGCTAATCAGGATTTATATGCCTTAGTTTTTATTCCTGCAATTAAGGGTAAGCTCCTTAAGGTCGGTATGGATGCACAGGTTGTGCCTACCTTTGTCAATAAACTGGAATATGGTTCCATCAAAGGTAAGGTTGATAGTTTTTCCTTGTTCCCTGTGACTCAGCAAAATGTACTGTCGATGGTGAAGAGTAGCGAACTCTCTGCCTTTTTTGGTACTAGCCAACCCATGTTATCTGTGCGAATTCGCTTAGAGAAAAATCCGCAAACCACGAGTGGCTATGAATGGACTAGTTCCAATGGCCCTGATTTGCAATTTACCCAGGGTAGCTTGGTGGATACAAGTATTAATGTAGAAAAGATAAGACCCATTGGATTTTTGATTAGGAACATTAAACATATTATTAAAGAAAATGGTCAATAGACATGGACTATCAGAAACGAATACGAACACCGACGATTATTCAAATGGAGTCCACAGAATGTGGCGCCACGGTATTGTCGATTATTCTGGGCTATTATCAGCGTTATATCACCGCAGAAGAGGCTCGTACTGCCTGCGGCGTCTCTAGGGATGGTTCGAAGCTAATTAATATTCTCAAGGCCGCAAGGAACTATGGCATGGATGCCTATGGCGCTAATTTAGATATCGATGACTTAGATCAAATCGCCGTACCTTTTATTGTTTATTGGGAGTTTAATCATTTTTTAGTTGTAGAGGGATTCAATCAACAGAAGGTTTTTCTTAATGATCCAGCCTCAGGTCCGCGTTCTGTAAGTTGGGACGAATTTGATAAGGGATATACAGGAATAGCGGTGCAGATGACACCAGGAGAGGCGTTTCAGAAAGGGGGCAAGCCGCCGCCTAGCCTATTGAGGATGTTATTCTGGCGCTTGGGAAAAAACCAACTGCCTTTGGTTTATTTATTCTTGCTAACTATGGCCTTAATTATCCCCAAAGTATCTATTCCTATTTTTTCTAAGGCCTTTATTGATCAGGTACTAATTAATAATCAATATGAATTATTCAAAACTATTTTTGTTGTATTAAGTTTTACATCCCTCGCAAGCATTCTCTTAACCTGGTTACAAAAAAGGCTGCTCAACAGGCTGCAAATTAAATTGGAAATTGTGAATACACTCCATTTTATCTGGCATTTGTTGCATGTGCCCATGCATTATTTTCAACAGCGTGCCAGTGGGGATATTGTTGAGCGTAGCAATATTAGTGAAAAAATTGCCAAAGCCTTGTCCGATGAAATGATAACCGCCGGCGTCAGCCTGCTTGAAATGGCGATTATCATTCTCATCGTTTGTTTTCTAAGTTTACCCCTGGGGTTAAGCCTGTTATTTTTTTTATCGCTTAACTTTATTTTTTTGCTAATTACACAAAAGAAATTGAATAACCTAAGCTTGTCATACTCTCAGAACTTGGGAAAGTTGGAGGCTATACAAGTGAATGGCATTCAACAGATTGAATCGATCAAAATAGCGGCCTTAGAGCAACATTTTTTTAATCGATGGATCTCCTTTTATACTAAGCTGGTAAAAACGAAGGCAGATATTATGCTTATCGATCAGCTAGGGACAACGCTGCCAACCCTGTTAGGCATTGTTATTAACGTGATAATGATTTGTTTGGGGGCTTATTTAGTGATCCATGGTTCTATTACTATCGGTACTATTGTTGCCATACAAGCTTTAATTCTCATGTTGCTAGTGCCCTTCAACAGCTTTATCCAATTTGTTAACCAGCTTCGCCAATTAAAAGGAGATGTTGTACGATTAAATGACATTATCGACACCAAAGTTGATTCTCGTTTCAAGGAAGAAGAGCCTTTAGAACAAGATCTTGTCATAAAAAATACTGGGCCTATTTTAGAAGTCAGTAATCTTGTTTTTGGCTACTCGCCGCTGGAATTACCAGCTATCTATAATCTGTCTCTGCAGGTAGCACCCTCTGAACGCGTTGCTATTGTTGGCCCTTCAGGGGGCGGTAAATCAACTCTGGCTAAATTATTCTGTGGTCTGAATAAGCCTTGGTCAGGTTCTATAACTTTAAATGGTTTAGAGTTGGAACGCTACAGTCCTCAAGCTTTGAGCAAATTCATTGCTTATGTTGATCAGAATATTTTATTTATTAGAGGGACGCTGCGCGATAATTTGTCCTTATGGGATAACAGCTTGTCAGATGAAAAAATGTATGAGGTTTTAGAGCAGGTTAATATGTATGAATGCATCATGGCTCGAGGCGGTCTCGGTCTAATGATGACTGAGACAGGGAATATGTTCAGTGGCGGCCAAAAACAATGTATTGAGATAGCAAGGGCTCTCTTACGCTCTCCGAAATTATTAATTTTAGATGAGGCAACCTCTGCACTGGACCCCATTTTGGAAGAGAAGGTTTATCAACGGTTAAAACAAAGCCAGAGTACAATTGTGGTAATTGCCCATCGTCTCAGCACAATTACTGATAGTGATAGGATTTTTGTTATAGAAGAAGGGGAGCTTTCTCAACAAGGCACTCACGATAGTTTGATGAACCAGTCGGGTACTTATAGAACATTGATGATTAGGGAGGAGATGTGAGTAACAGCAATGACTTGCCAAACTCAAGCCTAAACCTGATTGATAGTATCTACAAGAATAAAGTGGATACAACGCTCAAATATCAGGATCAATTTGAAGCTTATTTTGCTGCCTGTCAGCGTGTTGCCGAAGAATTAAATTTGCATCTATCCAAGCCAAGTATTGATTTAACCCGTAATCCTTCAGCTGTAGATTATCTGCATTTAGTTGCTGAAAATAATGCAATTCAATTACGTAAAATTCATTTAAAATCAAATTGGTGGAAAGCCGATTATGGACCACTGCTTGTTCTTTATAATCAACAACTCTGCGCTTTAATTCCAAACAATAAAATGGAATATACTCTCTTTAATTTCAAAGAAGGAACACAGAAAAAGATTAATAAAGAGCTAGGCGCCGAAATTGCCCTGGATGCTTATCTTTTTTATCAAACCTTTCCAAAAAAGAGGCTTGGTTTAAAAGAGATAGTTGCTTTTGCTATCTCGGGGGTTAAAAGCGATCTAGTAAAATTCATTATTTATCAACTAATTAACAGCGCTATTTTACTTGTCGTTCCTATTTTAACAGCGGTTATTTTTGATGAAGTTATTCCCAATTCTAACCTTTCATTACTCACAGAGTATTCAGGTATTCTAGCAGTGACAGTGGTAACGGTTGTTTTAGTGCAACTATTACAAACCATGTTGTTATTGAGAATCAAAATAAAAATACAATATAAGACCCAGGTCGGTGTTTGGGACCGGTTAATCAATTTACCCTTATCGTTTTTTAAACCCTTCTCTGCTGGTGACTTAGCCTATCGGCTCGTGATCCCGCAACTTATTCAGGAGCGATTGAGTGCTAATGCAATTAGTGCAATTGTCACCGGTCTTGCTTCAATAGCTTACCTAGGCCTGATGACTTATATTGATTTCTTCTTGGCCTCTGTTGTGCTGGCTATGATTCTAGTCTTATTCATTTTTACTGTGACTATGAATTGGCTCATTCTTAAGCAAGAAAGAACGATTACCAAAATTAATTCCTCGTTATTTGGAACCTTATTGAATTTAGTCAATTCAATCATGAAAATCAGGGTGGCTAATAAGGAAAAAGAGGCTTACGAGTTATGGCAAAAGGAGGTTTCAGAGAAATTCATTGCCAGCAATCGAGTCAGTAATTTACAAGGTGGCGTAGAGGTCTTCAATATCGGATTTTTAGGTCTTAGTACTCTAGTGCTTTATAGCTTAGTGGGTTGGCGTGAAGACAGCATCAGTTTTAGTCATTTCATCATCTTCAATGCAGCTTTTGTTTCCTATGTCTCAGCCTTAACAGCGCTAACCAAAGCCCTCAGTGAAAGTATTGATGTTCTACCCTTATTTAAACAAGCCAAGCCAATTTTTGACAGCTTACCAGAAGACAATAGCAGCAAAAATCGCAATATTTCTTTGGATGGGGTGATCAATCTGCAAAACATTGTTTTTCGTTATCCGGGTAGTGAAAAACCGGTGCTGACAAATTTTAATTTAACAATTGAACCAGGCTCTTTTACTGCTATTGTCGGTGCTAGTGGTTCCGGAAAATCAACCATTTTGCGGTTGATGCTGGGTTTAGAATCAGCAGAATCAGGACAAATCTTATATAACGGAATCAATCTAATGAATTTAGATAGCCACTGGCTAAGATCTCAAATCGGCACTGTGATGCAATCATCACAACCTTTTCCTGGATCTATTTTTGAAAATATTGCGGGGAATAATTATGATCTTACTCGCGAAGAAGCTTGGGAAATAGTTGAAAAAGTGGGGCTTAAAGCAACGATTAAGGCCTTACCGATGGGCATGGATACCTTATTAAGCGACGGTATTCAAACCTTTTCTGGCGGTGAGTTACAGCGATTAAATATTGCTCGAGCTTTGAGCGCTAACCCACAAATCATTCTATTTGATGAGGCAACAAGCGCGCTTGATAATAAGGCACAGCATCTAATCCAGGAAACACTTGAGAGTTTAAAGGTTACCCGAGTGATTATTGCTCATCGCCTAAGTACAATTCGTTCGGCTGACATTATCCACGTTATTGATTCAGGCCAGTGCATTGAATCAGGAACTTATACAGAACTCCTCGCTAAGCAGGGTTATTTTTATCAATTCACAAAGAAAAAAAGGTTATTGTACTAGCATCACACCGGAGCAGCTGATTAATATTTGAACAATTAATCCTTATTAACTATACTAAAAATTGGGGTTAATTAATGCGGAGGTGTTTTATGAAAACTGAAGTTAACCAAACAGAAAATCAACGTGGTGAGCAAAAAAAGAATCAAAAAAAACTACTTGAAGACAAGAAGTTAGAAAATATATCAGGTGGTGCTTGGGCTGTTACTAAAGCTCAGATTAGACCTACCAAACCTTTTAGATCTCATCGTGACGAGCTTATAAAATAAAATCACTATACGGGAAAGGATGCCCCGGTTTTTTCTTCAATGGAGTAGGACTCCATTTGCCACCTTCAGGTTTGGTATGATTGATGATTTATATTTGAACAATTTGTCCATATAACCATACTAAAAAGAAGTTAATGAATGCGGAGATGTTTTATGAAAACTCAAGTTAAGCAAGCAAAAAATCAAAGTAGTGGGCAAAAAAAGAATGAGAAAAACCTACTTGATGACAAGAAGTTGAAAAATATATCCGGTGGTATGATTGCTAGAAAAGTTGCCATGCCGATACCGCGAAAAATAGTTTAATAACAAAGTCACTATATGGGGAAGGATGCCCCAATTTCTTCTTTTTCAAGCATGCTAAACCAATCTTTGATAGGACAATAACAGTAAAAATATGGCTTCCCTATGTCCTCTATTAGGTGTTTTAATTAATATTTGAACAGGTTGTTGGCATTAACTATAATTATGAATGGGTTTGATAAAAACGGAGGTGTTTTATGAAGACTCAAGCTAAGCAAGGAAAAAATCAAAGGGTTGAGGAAAAAAAGACTAAGAAAAACCAACTTGATGACAAGCAGTTAGAAAACATATCAGGTGGTATTGTTGTTAAGAGACCCCCTAGTTCTACTATTGAGCGCGCTACAACCAAACAGAAACCTGCTGTATAAGCAAAATGACTTTGTGAGTTATTATATGGGGAAGGATCCCCTTCCTTCTTCAATCTAGCTCTTCTATAAATTGGTCTAAGCCTATGATGAATCCAACTATTCTGTTTTTATTTAGCCTTTTATGCTCCTTTAGTTTAGAAGCAACTCCAGTTATTAATTCCTTTGATAGTCTAATTTATGTAAGGCCCAATAGTGATTTACTTGTACAAGAGCAGATTAATATCACCACTGATGGTAAATCAATTCAACACGGTATCTATCGTGATTTTCCAACTCGCTATCAAACACCTAATAGAGCGGTAAACATTCAATTTAAGGTCTTAAAAACAGAGATGAATGGACAAGAGACCCCTCATTTTGAGAACGATCTATCGAATGGCGTCCGTATTTATGTTGGTGACAAAGATCGGCTATTAGCTGCGGGGACTTATACCTTTACCATAACCTATAGTGCCTTGGGCGAATTGGGTTATTTCAAGGATCATGATGAACTTTATTGGAATGTGACGGGTAATGCTTGGGCATATCCCATCTTAAAAGCAAAGGCAATAGTGCAGCTACCAAAGGGTGCCTTTGAAACAATTACCGGTTATACCGCTTACACTGGGGTGCAAGGAAGTCGTGAGCAAAATTATCTTGCTGAACCCCTTAAGAATGAACAGGTTCTTGTTTTTCAAACAACGAAGCCTTTGGAGCCAAACCAGGGGTTAACAATAGCTCTCGGTTGGAAAAAGGGGTTTGTCAGCGAAATTTCATTTTATCAGCTGGAAAATAATCAATTATTAGTAATTTTAGCTGCAGGTTCGCTATTGATCTTTATTTATTACTGTTGTGTATGGCTCGGAATCAGATCTAAGAAACAGGCTCAAGTTGTAATACCAGAATATGAGCCGCCAAAGGGTTATACCCCAGCTGCCTTACGTTATATTTTGCGCATGGCCTATGACAAAAAAGTATTGGTTTCTGCCCTGTTGAATTTAGCTGTTAAAGGCTTTCTAAAAATTAAAAAAGATGAGAATTCAAAAAATTATAGCTTGATAAAAGAGCCTGATTTTAAGGGTACTTTGGCCGCTGAAGAGGCGGAGTTAGGACATGCCTTCTTTTTTGGGGGAGCTAATATTTTTGAATTGAAAAAGCAGACAAATAATATCGAGACATTCTTTAGCGATCGCTTAAAAAATGACTATGAATCGCAACATTTTGTCACTAATTACAAACACAAGCTGATTGGCGTTGGCCTAACCTTCATTCTTTTCGCAATCATGGCTTTAATCAATGATCAGTTGTGGCCGGTTCTCTGTATCCTCCTCTTTTTCATGGCCACCCCCCTTATTTTAGCAAAGGTAGATAGCTCCAGATTGAAGAAAAAAATCTTAGTTACTTTAGGGTTAATAGCCTATTTCAGTTTTTTAACGTCCTTTGTATATGGGATGGGTAGTTCTGTTTTTGCTGCGAAAACGTGGCTCTATTGTTTGCTAGTTCTTATTCTTGTTGGCATTAATTTGATCTTTTACAGGTTGTTAAGTTACCCCACAAAGTTAGGACAAGAAATTAATGCACATACTCTGGGCTTTAAATTATTCCTCAATGCGACAGAAAAAGACCGCATGAATTTCCGCAATCCCCCCAATCTTACCCCAGAGATCTTTGAAAAATATTTGCCTTATGCTCTCGCCTTGGGTGTGGAGCAACGCTGGGCAGAGCAATTCACGACGATTCTTTCCCAGACTGACTACCAACCAAGCTGGTATCATGACTCAACAGCTTTTAGTTCAGCAGCACTTGCTTCCTCACTTGCTGGTGCATTTGCTACGGCTGTTAGTTCTTCAACCGAGGCTCCGGGATCGAGTTCGGGGATGAGCGATAGTGGCTCTTCGGGAGGAGGGGGCGGCGGTGGCGGTGGCGGTGGCTGGTAAAAGCCATATTTGGCGCATCTTGAACGAAGTGGAAGCTAAAAAAATACTCACATAGCTATCTATGCTCCGTTTTTTTTAGCCTCCACTTCGTTCAACCTGCACTCAAATCTGGCTTTTACCTTATTGATGAGAGTGGAAGCTAAAAAAATACTCACATAGCTATCTATGCTCCGTTTTTTTTAGCTTCCACTTCGTTCAACCTGCACTCAAATCTGGCTTTTACCTTATTGATGAGAGTGGATTCTAAAAAAATACTCACATAGCTATCTATGCTCCGTTTTTTTTAAGCTTCCAATTCGTTCAACCTGATAGAAAAATTACCAAGGTATCAAAGGCTACGGCCACCAGGCATTTGACTGATCTACTTGAAAAAGGCTGTATTGAGAAGCTAGGTGGTGGGCGAAGTACGCGATACCGAATAGTGTTTTAGACTTCCCCATGTGATATAAGAATCTGAACGATTTAATCTATAAGCTTTTTAAAGGAAATAAGTATGGCTTTTCTAAAGGTAAATGGGGCTTCTATTTATTATGAAGTTCATGGTCAAGGCGAACCCTTGGTGCTTGTTGCAGGATATACCTGCGATCATCTGTTCTGGTCCGCGATGCTTGATGAGCTTGCTAAAAAATTTCAGGTTTTAGTCTTTGATAATCGCGCTGTTGGTCAAACAACGGATGATGGTGCTCTGTTTAGCCTCGACGATATGGCGCAGGACACGATGGCCTTAATTGAGCATTTAGGACTTAAGCGTCCTCATATTTTAGGCCAATCAATGGGGGGGGCAATTGCGCAAATTATTGCAAAAAAATATCCTGATAAAATTGGCAAGCTGATAATTTTAAATTCGACTGGGAAATTTAATAGAAGAACAGACCTTGCTCTGGAAAGCCTCATAAATCTTCGCAAACAAGATCTTTCTCTTGACTTATTAATCGAAGCAGCAATGCCTTGGTTTTTTTCAAGTGCATATATGTCCGATCCAAAAAACATTATTGCATTTAAAGATGCAATAACAGGCAATCCCTATCCGCAGTCGATTGAGGATCAAATACGCCAATGTCGCAATATCCCCACTTTTAATTCTCAGAGTTGGCAGCATGAAATCAAAGCGCCAGCCCTAGTAATTGCGGCTGTTGAAGATATTATTGCTCTACCTAGTGAAAGCCAGGAGCTTGCAAAGGGCATAAATGCACAATTTGTATTAATCCCCGGAGCACATTCAAGCCCCTTAGAACAGCATCAGGAAGTTAATAAGGCAGTAGTTAATTTTTTAGTGACTTCGCAATAAACCAGGGAAAGCATTTTTCCCTATGTTTTGCTTTGTACGGGACAAAAATGGGTAATCCCAAAAAAGACCCGAATTCCCGCGGCTTGACCGCGGGATCTGGTGGCAGTAAAAGCCTCATGGACCCCGTGGTCAAGCCCATAGGTATCAACACAAGTGACTGTAATAGCCGCACGTCATCCAGAGCGCAGCGAAGGATCTCCGGGATTAGCACGGTGCCACATTCAGGAGATCCTTCGCTGCGCTCTGGATGACGTAATGTTGTGACAAGGAGGGACATTTGTGTAGATACCTATGGGTCAAGCCACGGGGTTTCGGAACAGATTAGAGGATTCCTATCCATAACTGACATTTTTTAAGGGTAACTCTATGAACTCAATGGTAAAGGTAGATGCGTTTATTGGGCATAATTTATTAGGAAATCCGGCTGCGGTTAGTATTTCTCAAGATCCAATAGATTCGGAGGCCTGCCAAGCTATTGCTATTGAGAATCAGTTGCCAGTCACTGCCTTTGTTAGTTTGCTTGATGATAAATTTTATATTCGTTGGTTTACTCCCTTGTCGGAATTACCGCTGTGTGGGCATGGCACTCTGGCGGCTTCATCGGTCATTTTTCAAAAGAAATTGAATAAGGCTGCAGAAATCAGTTTTTATTCTCCCAAGGCTGGTGAATTAAAGGCAAGACAAGAAGGGGAGCTCGTCTTCATCAATTTCCCAGAGAAACCTTTGACCCTAATAAGTTGCCCATCTGATTTGGCGGTAGGATTAGCTGGGCTACAAGCCAAGGCTGTCTATGATGCCGGTGATCGTTTACTGGTAATTCTGGAAAATGCTCAACAGGTAAAAGATCTGAAACCGAAAATTGAGATCTTAAAAAACTTAGCTCATCCAGGGATTGTAGTTAGCGCCCCAGGGGATGAGGTCGATTTTGTTTCTCGCACCTTCTATCCCAACAAACCAAACTGGGAGGATGCAGTGACTGGTGCATCGCATTGTGCTTTGGTTCCTTATTGGTCTCAGCAACTTAAGAAAGAAAGGCTCCATGCTCTACAAGTCTCATCGAGAGGAGGGGAGTTATTTTGCGTTAAACAAGCTGAGCGTGTGTTAATTGGGGGGCGCTGTTGCCTATTTTAGGGGAAGGTACTCGAATTGTAATAGGTCACTCCCGTCATCCAAACATCGCCCGTCATCCCGAACATAGTGAGGGATCTCCGGGATTAGCACAGTGCCACACTCAGGAGATGTCTCTCTACGTTCGACATGACGTACGTATTTGTAATAGGTCAGCCCCGCCCCGATATCGAATTCCCGCGGCTTGACCGCGGGATCTCCTCGGAATTTCAACAAAGCAGGTTTAAGCTACGTAAGTTATGTTGAACAAAACCCCATTAGTATAAAAATGATTAAGCTTCAAACCGCTTCCCTGACTTTGAGCTGGGGCTCGGCCAAGGTTTGATTTTCCCCAATCGGCAAATTCATAACCGGCACCCACTTGCCAATGGCTATTCAAGGCTTTTTGTACTCCCGCACCTAAGGTATAGCTGTAGGTTGTTTTGGTATGGGAGGCAAAATTAGGCGTTTGTTCAGCCTCAAAAATAGTTGGTGTATTGTTAAAACCATGGGCATTGTTAAATCCAACTCCGACACTGGCGCTTAACCAAGGCATAACCCAGAAGCCTGCATCGGCAAGGACCTTTCCTTTTACAGCGATATGCGTGTGCTGAATTTTATAGTTGTAGATATAGTTATCAAATAAAGGGTCAGCATCATCCCAAATATGTCCAGAAAGTTTGGCGGAATTAGTGGCTGCAACAGCTAAACCTAGTTGGCCTTGGAAAGTCTGCGACAGTGCTTTTTGCAAACCAACAAAAATTTCACCGTCGAATAAGGCTTTGTTGGATTTATTCGACTTATATGTTTTTTCAATACTGGGTGTTAGATAAAAGGTTTGTGTTTTACCACCATTTTCCCAAACAGGGCCAGCGCTGAATGTGCCAAACCAGGTCCATGAGGGTTGTTCTACAGAGCCCATAGTGCCCGCGAATGTACTGCTGCTAGCTAGGAAAATAGCTGAGGCTGTTAAGATTGACTGGTATCTCATCGGTGCTCCTTGCAATAAAGACGATAGGTAAATGCAAAACACCAGTATAAACAGTTTGCTAAGATTTTCTAGTGGGCTCTAGAATCTGCCTAATGTTCAGCAAAGCCTAATTCAATGAGTATGCAAGGTCCATTAGCAATGACGTTGATTCGATTATTCTGGCAATTTCTAATGGCAGATTCTGATTCTGCGCCGGGCTGCATCCAGATGTTTTTTATCCCTTTTTTTATTGCCTGCTCAACGACGATTTCAGTAACTATTGGCGGGGTGATAATAGAAATACTCTTTACCGTGTCAGGTAAGGCTGCAATATCAGCAATACAGGTTAGACCCTCAATGAAACCATTGCGCGGATTGACGGGATAGACAGTTTTATTATTGAGCAAGTAACAGCGCAACACCTTGTTGCCAAATTTTTCTCTATCTGTGGATGCACCAATGACTGCATAGGCTTCTGAGGAAAAAAACTGTTGAATCGGAGCGCTCATGATTAAATCTCAAGCTTTAATACTGAATAAAGTTTAGTTGTTTTTTAGGGTTTCGTCATTCTAAATAGCTCGTGTTTAAGTTGAAGTTTTAAGCAAATGCTATAATGAAAATACAGGTGATAGGGATGTCTAACTCTTAGGTTGTCAGATGAATAAATTGGATCGACAATTACTACAATCTGAAAATTATCTTTTGGTGCTTGAGAGTTCAGTGCAAGCCATTCCCTTCAATATCGTTATTTCTGGCTTGCTCTGCCTAGAATTTATATATAAAAAAATACCTTATACACCCATTTTACTTTGGTTTTTAGGGATCGTTATTGTAAGTCTTATTAGACTATTTTATTGCAAATATGTAGTTAGCCATCATCTTTATCAAGAAAAAAATGCAAAGTCAGCACTTTTATTTCTGATGCTTACTTTATTAATGGGATGTCTATGGGGCGCTTGCTATCTTATCTTTATTCCCTATTTATCAGAAGTTAATGAGGTTACCGTTATTTTGATATTTGGGGGGCTTTCAGCAGGGGCAGCAACCTCTCTTTCAGGATATTTGCCCGCTTATTATTCTTATATTTTTCCTATGTTTTTACCGGTTATAATTTACAATTATTCATTTTTTGAAGTAGAAAGAGCTATCTTAGCAACTATGTTCATTTTGTTTGTGATTATGGTTGCTACAATAGCTAAGACGAACTCTAATTTATTAGAAAAAATACTTCAGCTGGATAATCAGAAAGATTTTCTAATTAAAGAGCTATCTATTTCCAATAAAAAGCTGGAAGCTTCTAACGAAGAAATTAGGGTGATGTCCATCACTGACCCCCTGACTGGTTTATATAACAGACGTTATTTTGATAATGCTCTCTTGCAGGAACTCAATAGAGCGAAGCGTAATAAATATCCTCTTGGTCTTATCTTAATTGATATCGATAATTTTAAATTTATAAATGATAATTTCGGCCATCCTTATGGTGATAGTTACCTTGTATTTGTTGCCTCTGTTCTTAAAAAATCGATGCGGCGGACTACAGATGTTTTGGTTCGATTAGGGGGCGATGAATTTGCTGTAATTCTATCAAATATACCCATAACTGAAGTGAGTAAACTTTGCGAAAGTATCAGGGAAGAGTTTAGCAAAGAAAACCGCCATAAAAATGTCACACTGAGTATCGGCTTGATTTGCATTGAGCCAGGACAATCTACGGAATTAAATAATATAGTCTCAGCTGCAGATAAATTACTTTATAAAGCAAAAGAAAAAGGTAAAAACCAAACAATTACGCGTGTTCTGTGACCGCATAAATATTCCATATAAGGTCTATAATTTAAGACTCAACCCCATTAATTTTCCCTTAATAATTAAGGGGTAAAATTGAGGGGAAATAAGACGGTTCGGAGTCTATAGATGGCCTATTGCAAGAAATTTATAGATGGAATTAACCTGATAAATTTTGCAGATGATTCAGTGAGATTAATTCGTAACTCATTGATTGCATTTGTTTATCATGAATTAATGGAAGAAGAAAGAACTATAAAAGCAGAGTTAACAGTTTTACCCAAATTTCCTCCAGATATTCCTCTTGTTCAAGAGCAATTTGAGCATTACCAAACAAAGCAGAGTGAGAAATTAGCGCAAATCAATGATCAATTAGAAGCGATTAGGCTGCAAGCTGAACGTGAGGCTATTGATCTAATTAACCCATCTGTTATTGACGAAGAGTTTATTAGCAAGTTCGCTGCCAACTTCCGCAATCTTCGCCATTTATCCGATACTCTTTCTGATGCGCCGCCGCAGATTAAGGCCTTGCAAACTCGTCTTTATACCGAAGTATTATTTAAGCTGGATCAAGCAGAGCAAGAAACTCAGCTTGCTACGCTATCCCTGGCAAATATTCAGGACATGATTGAACAAGCGCTCAACCTTTATGAAACACAAGGCAATGAGCAGGCACGCAATCAATGTCATAAGCTTGTGCACATGGGAATTTATGAGCTAATACGTCGCGAATGTGAATTAATTCAAGCAGTTAACTCACAAGAAGCAGACTATTTGCGCTATGAAGATCTTATTCGCTCCATTAATGCCAAATTACCTAAGGTTGGTAAATCATCAATTCTCGATAATTTAAGCCAATATAGGAATACCCAAGGACAATCAATCGGTTCATTACTTGCAGAGGTCGAAGAAAAACTACAGATCAAGCAAAGCACTGATTGGGACAAAGCAGAGAAAATCTCTGCTATGGTACAGAAAAAAGCCCTCTTGGATAAACTGCGCTTTGGCCAGGAAGATCGCCGCGAATATGCACAAAAAACACAGCAAAATTTGGCGCGAGACTTATTTTGGGCAAGAAATATCCGAGATGTGGAGCTGTTCACCAAAAGCAGGGTTTCTGATCAGGTTTTTTCAGGTTTAGCAGAAAAGCGCCATTTTAGCTCTCACCATGAATTTGAAGTTGAACCGGGTAATTATGCTACTGAATCTACAAGGTTTGTCCGATTAGGCAATGCCCTCGATGCCGTATTAAAGGAACGCAAAGAAAAGAACCTTTTCCCCCTTGGTAACAGGGTTAACAAGTTAGAATCAGCTCCTCATATAGAGCGAGCTCTTGAGCTTATCAATAGTTGTTTAGATGAAAAATTCTCTACCCCCAGGGTGAGGATTTCCCCTCAGGGGCAAATTATTGTCGATCTTTATTACCTTAGCCCCAGTCCAGATCTGGCACAAAATTTATTAGACGGAATTATTGGTTTAGGTGGTTTTGGTAATAGTGCGCGAACCTTGCTGCAGTCATTGATGAAAGACTCCAAGATTAGCCAAGCCCTCAATTCGACGACTTTGGTTGCTAATTCCTTAGACGAAATTGCTGAGCAACTAGAAGGCTTAGATCTACCTCTGGTACAAAAAGAAGCCTACCGCAGAGAATTGGAGCAAGCCAGCTTAGCAGTTAAGCTAAAAGAGATTGCCTCTTTGCGGCTAGATAATGCGAATGAATTATTGCTGCGCAAGATTTTAGAATTAAGGGCTGTTGCCTCCATACCAGGGTTTGATATTCCCCCATCAATTAGGGCTGCATTCAAGGCACTGGCTGCTGGCAAATATTCCGATGTATTGAAGATTGCTGGTGATTATGAATTAGATATAGAGCAGGCCTATCGGCAATTAGCCCATATTGATGAACGTGGACTGGAAGACCAGGCCAGAGCCATTGTTGCCAAAGCTAAGGTACTTGGCCTTTCTTCAATTGAGCGTCAGGAAAAACTACAAAGCCTGCAATCAGTTTTTGCTGCTGATAGCGATGTGCATACCAAGGCAGAACAGCTTAGCGGTATTTTTCTGCATGAATACCACAACATGGTAGAGACCCTGGGCTTAACGCATAACGATTATGAGCGTCTCCATCACGATATCCAGGTTATGGCTCAAGAGATGGTTCGCTTGATCGAACGCACCAAAAAGGGCGAGCCTGCCTTAATGGAAGAAGAGCAAACAGCCTATTTCTCGGCAGTCCAACAAATTGCTGCAGCAATTGCTCCGGTGACAATGGCAGAGGTGAAGTTTAAAATCAGCTATTCTGCGCATGCTCAGCAAAACGTTAGAGTCTTTTTTGAAAATGGTGACTCAAGAGATGTTCTTGTTGATTTACAAGGCGTTAAGCTTCCCTACTCACTGATTAAACCGCCTGGAGCTAGTGAATTCATCTTTTCTTATGGCGGTAGTCGCGGTGTTATTGCTCCCTTTGCTGGTTTGGACAGCGCTTATGCTGGTGAAGGCAAAAAGAAAGGGCGCATGTTCACCCATTCCAGGCTGTTAGGTGTTGGGCAATATGGTTCAGTCAAAGAGGTGGAGAGCTTACTGACTGGCCTTAATCAGGTTATCAAAAAAGGCTATGTACCTAGCGGAGAGCCGACCTTTATCGAGGCAAGCCGTAATGATTTACGCACCCGTCCCTTAACTTCACGTGATGACCCACTTTATCGCATTGAAAGTGATGTTTTACAAAACCTATCAAAGGCTGCGAAATCAGCGAAACCTGATGCTTCAGCAGGTACACAATACTGGATTGAAAAAGATAAGCTTAGAAAAGCTGGCCGCCTCTATACAAAAGATGGTACTCCTGAGCAATATCAGATTTTAACCGAGCGGGCCAAGGGCGAAACCCTAGCGGATACGGCTAATAGAACCTTGAATCAGTTCACTAAGGCGGAAATTGCCTATCACAATCCGCTGCAACGTGAGGCTGAATCCTGGGCTGAGTTTAAAAATATGCTAGGCTTGGCTCAGGCTGTTGTTGAAGAGGCAGAACATAATCAGCTCTTAGGTTTTTCGCATAACGATATCAAACCAGAAAATTTTCTTTATAAGCAAAATGCCGATGGCAGCTATCAGGTGCGCTATATTGACTGGGCGACAGGTGGTTTTTCCAGCCTTTATCAGGGTGAGAACAGGGCTGCTGACAGGATTTTTGCTGAATTATTTGGTGCAGATTTGCCTGTTCATTCTGTGGAAAATCTCTGTTTTGACGATAATGGACGCTTTGTGCGCATTGAAGGCGCCAAGATAACCTATGGTGTTAATCCCTCCTTACAAATTCTTCATGGTGCCCGTAATGGTACCTTACCCTATATTAGCCCCAAGGTACTTGGCGAAGATCGTAGTCTTGTCGCCGCAGAGGGTGGTGTCATCGATACAAGCAAAGATACCAAACTACATAGCAATGAACCCTATATGGATGATTGGGCTTTGACCTCAATGATCTTTGGTATCTGTAATCGCCAGGCCTATTTTGCCTTGATTAAAGGCCGGGCAGTTTCTGATTACATCGTTCCAGGAATTCTGGAAGCTGATGGCCAGATTCCCTTAGGGTTGAAAGTTGTTAACACCAAGAAATTTAACGACTTTTTTGCATGCCAGGATGAATTTGCCAACGATGAAAATTTACAAAATGGCAGTTTTTACCGCAAACAAGATGCAGTGATGTATATTCCTGCCAACCAGCGTGAAGGTGAACCCTTACACCTCTATCGTCGTTTACAGCATCTACAACAGATCTTAGAAAAAGCAGATAAAACGATTGATAGTCCTGAGGGGCAAATTCTAAGGCAAGTGAATCTTGTTTTAACTCAAGTTTATAATGCCGTAGCATCTGGAGAAGGGCTTAACAAACAGCAATTAAAAGAGGTGCTTCATCAGGCACAGCAATGCATTAAAAACTATGAAAAATTAAATGATTTAGGCTATCAACAAAATCTTGCCCAAGGCGATATTCTGCAAGCACTTATCAATGAAGATCTCCATGGAACAAACTTTTCAGCGAATGATTTATTACAAATCACTGATGGTCGTAGTCGTCTAGAAATTTTGTGTACCTATCCAAACAGTGTATTGCAAAAAGAACAGGCCATAGCCATCTTAGATAAGGCCTTTAATGAAGATGAATTTAACGACAAATTTATCGAGAATGATCCGCCTAGCCGTATACTTCTGCAGCAGGCTCTTGCAAGGGGGCAGAAGGAAATTGTTCTGGCGCTATTGGCAAAAATCAGCAAAGAAAACCCTGAATTCATCGCCTTAATTAAGGCTGATGGGCTCTTGCATTATAGTGCTGAGCAAGGGTTAAATGAGGTATTTACAGGTCTGATCGACGCCTTAAAAAAAGCTGGCGCTTCTGAAGAAGAAATATTCAAGCTTATGCTTGTTGAATATGGTCCTGGCCCAGAGCGTATTAATGGCCTTCCTTATATTAAATGGGCAAGCAATTGCTTACATATTGCTATCCGCAATAATAATTCAGAGCTATTAACTGCAATACTTTCGCAGTTGCCAGCAAGTAATGGCTATGAACCAATAATTCATCAGGCACTGCATTTTTCAGCGCTTCTTAGCAATAAACAATTCTTTCTGCAAATACTTGAGAAATACAATAGCTTACATGCAGATAACCCCCTAGCCTTCGAACAAATTCTGGCAATCAAGTTGCCACCTGATGGGCTTTCACCCTATCAGCTATTTTTACGTGATGAATCAGCCTCCGAGCTCATTCCCTGGGATTTCCTGAAAAACAATCCAGAACTAGCGAGGGTATTTCTTGCTAGTCAACCAGCGTTGATCGCCGCGGAATATGGTAATTTCCCTGCGCTTTCACAATTAATAAAATTAGGCCAGGATATTCATTTAGAACCCGAAGAATGGCAGCAATTTTTCAGGCAAACTGATGCAAATAGCAAAAATTTATTGAACCATATTCTGGAGCAAGGCCAACTGGAATATCTTGCTAAGTTTATAACCTTGCTAAAAGAGTCAACTGGCTTAGATAGTGCAGATATTCTGGTTTATTTGCTAAGCAATTCACAGCCAGTTAATCCGCTAAGAAACTTTCTCAATTCAGAAACAAATAGTAGACAACAGTTTGCTGTTATCGGTCAGTTGCTTGATTCAATCTGCCCTCATTTTGCAGAAGCGACAGCCAAACAACAGGAAGCAAGGCTTGTCGCGCTCTTGGTTAACCAAGAATGGCTAGTTGAACAGGCTGAAAATCCGCATTCTCATCTAGCTCTACGCGCATTACTACAGAATGAAGCCCTATCTTTAACATTTAAACGCCTGCTTTTCGAAAGACTGGCTGCTCATGCGCAGCGCCTTCCCTTAGCGAGCAAATTCTATACGGCCTTAGTGCGTGAAGTCTCTCCAGCGCTTCAGCAAGAATTAGAACCCCAAGCCCAGCTTGCTATCTCCGCGGTGTTCAAAGAAGTTTCAAGGCAAAGCAATGACCTAAATGGCTTAGTTGATGCCTTAATGAGCGATCATGGGCTAATCAAAGAGCAGGAAATAAAGATTAGGGCTTTGGATAGCGAAGTCGAAGAATATCGCAGCCAGCTAAAAACTTTGCGCATAGACCTGCAAGGCGCGCAACGCTCTTTTTCACAAGCAAGTAGCGAATTGGAACAGACGCGAGAAGAGTTAATTGCAGCGCGGCTTGATGCCAAGAACCGAGAAAGAGAAATAACTGCTCTTAAGTTGATTCATAAAGAGGAAGAGGACAGGCTCGAACAACAAATCAGGCTAGCAGGAGACAAGGGACAGGAAGCTTTGGAGAATGCTGTTCGTGCTTTCAATGATGAAAGGAGAAAGAACGAGGTTGAGATTAATCGATTAGAGGAAGAGCTTGAAGCAGTGCAAAGCCAATCAGAATTATTGGATATAAAGCTCAAGCAGCAAGAAAGTGATATTGAAAACAAATTGCTCTCTATTCAGTCTCTGACCCTCAAACTTGAAGAGTTGAATGAAAAGAACAATTCTTTGGCAGAGAAGCTAGAGCTAGAGGTCTCTGGATTAAAGGCTGATAAACTAGAACTGGCTGAGAAACTAATTGAGGCTGAACGTCTTGATAGAGAAGCCAGGGGGCTTTTCGAAACCGAATTACAGAAAAAAGAAGAGGTGCTTAATTGGGCACGCGAAGAAGTTCAGAAAACCTTAGTCGCGCTGAACTTAGCACGAGAAGAAAACGAGACCTTAGTTGCGAAAACCAAAGCTCAGGAATTGCAAGTTGATAGCTTAGGCTCTCAGGTAAAACAGTTAATAGAAAGTCAGCAAAGACTAAATGAAGAGTTAAGTGAAGAGCGCCAAAGAGTGCAAGAAGCGTTGCACCAAGTCGAGGGTACGAAGGAGCTATTAGCCACAGCAAATCAAGAAGTGACCAGCCTGCAAAGGAAAGCAGAAGAGGTCTTGGATAGCACCATCAAGAAGCAAGATCTCTTAGATACCAGGCTTAAAGAGCAAGCGGAACTACTGCAAAGTAGTGAAGTGAAAACAAAAGACCTAGAGAGCAGTCTAAGTTCACTAAGCGAAAAAAACGTGCGTTTAACAGAAGAGTTGCGAACGAATGATCGTGTAGGGACGGAGGCAAGGGAAAAGCTTGAAGAGCAATTGCAGGAACAACTCAAGACAATTTCTGTAGCACGTGAAGAAACGGGGCAGACCTTATCCCAACTGAAGTTAGCACGGGAAGAAAACACGCGCTTAGCTGCAAAGGCTAAAGAACTAGAAGCCAAAGGAGACAATCTAGCTTTACAGGTTGATGACTTAAATGGCCAGGTGCGACGTTTAACAGAAGCCCAGCACAAGCTAAGCGAGGAATTAGAAAGCGAGCGAGCAAGGGTTAACGAAACCAGATTGCAGGCTAAAGAAACAAATCGATCCTTAGCCGCAGCAAATGAAGAGATTGACCGTTTACAGACTAGCGCCAAAGAAGCAACTGCAACCCATCAGGAACAGGTCAGAGTCTTAGAGGAGAAGGTTAGCTTAGGTAAGAAAGAGGCATCAGAGGCCTTAGCACAAGAGAAGGAAGAACATCAACGCACCCTAGCTAAGCTGCAAAAACTACTCGAGGAAGCCAACGAAACTCAACGACGTTTAGATAGCACACTTCAAGAACAAGGTAGGGCTCTACAAAACAGTGAAGAGAAAACCCAGGTCTTAGAACGCCAATTAACCTCGCTGACAGAACGAAATGAGCAGTTGTCACAAGAATTGCAAGAGAACCAACGCTTAGGCATTGAGGCAAGAGCCAAGCTCGAAGAGCAATTAGACGCGCAACGAAACGCGGCTGTGAAATCCCAGCAAGCGGTTGAAGAGACTTTGGGTGAATTAGGCAAAGCACGCAAAGAAAACGAGGCCTTAGTTACCAAAACCAAAGAGCTTGAAATAGCCGGTGAAAAGTTAGGTTTGCAGGTTGATAGCTTAGGCATAGAGGTTGAGCAATTAACCTCAAGCCAGCAAAGGCTCACTGAAGAGTTAGGTGAAGAGCGCAGCAAAGTACAAGAAGCAATTCGCCAGGTTGCAGGCACCAATGAATTATTAGACCAAGCCAATAAGGAAGTACTAAGTCTGCAAAGGAAGGCAGAGGAAACCTTGGAAAGTCATCATCAACGGGTTGCGAATTTTGAAGAGGAACTTAGGGCTGGTAAAAAAGAAGCTGAAGAATCTCTGTTAAAAGAACAAGAAGAGCATAACCGTGCCTTAGCTGCCCTGCGTGTTGAGCTGGATGCAGCGACAGAGGGTCAAGACCAGTTAGCGATTAAGCTACAAGAGCAAGCAGAAGTTCTGCAAAGAAGTGAAGAGAACACAAGGGACTTAGAGAACAGATTAGGTGTATTAAACGAACAAAACCTGCGTTTAACAGAAGACTTGCAAACAAATAATCGTTTAGGGTCTGAGGCAATAGCTAAGCTCAAAGAGCAATTGCAAGAGCAGCAAAAAGCGGCCGAGGAGGCTCAAAGCGAGGTAGAGAGTACTTTGAGTACCCTAACTAGGGTGCAAGAAGAAAATCTTGTCTTAGTAAATCAAGCAAAAGAATTAGCAGGACGTAGTGAAGGATTCCAACAACAGATTATTGAACTAACCCAAGAAGTTCAGGTACTTAGAAGTGAAAAAGTACAATTGGCGCAAGAAAGAAGGGCGATCGAAGAAGAGCGGGCACGTTTAAGAGAGGAGAAATTAGCTCTTGACGCAGAACGATTGCGACTAACTCAAACCCTAGCCTTGGTTGCCCAAGAAAAGGCAATAACTGCACTCAAGAAAGAAATTAAGATTTGCAGCTGGGAATTACTAGACGCGATTTCTTGGGTTTCCTCTAATAATGAATTACTTAATATTGGTTTAAATAATGATCACGTCAAGGCTCTTTATGAAGCAGATGCATATGAACAACTTGTCGATGCAGCAGAGCTGCGCCTTGCCAAATTCAGTCAGGAAGCCTTAGTTACTTTGCTAGAAGAGGTGCAGCTTAGTAATAACCTGCCCATGTTATGGAAACTCGAGAGGATTAATTCTAATAATGAGCTACATGATAAAGGTCTGGATAAGAAACTTATCGATGCCTTGCAAGGGGACGATGTTTACAAGGAAATCAAGGCAGCAGCGGAAGCGCGTTTAGACGAACTAGAAAACGAAGCCATCACTGCTTTGAAAAAACGAGTTAAAGAGAGCACAGACATCGTTCAACTAAACGAGGTTGCAAAGGCAAGCTCCAACGAAGATCTGGCGATACTCGGTCTTCCCGATGTTTTAGATGCCCTAAATGATGATAGCTATGAAGAACTTGCTGAACTAGCTTCTGAACGTTTAGAGGCTGAGCGAGAAGCCTTTGAAGAGCTTCGAGAGCTGGTAACAAGAACTAGCGATCGTGGCTTACTTCAGGCTATCAGTCGTGTCAGATCAAATGCTGGTTTAGAGGCCATTGGTTTGGATGCTGACTTAGTGCAGTCCCTGATCAATCCACAAAGTTACCGAGATCTTGCCGAATTAGCTCGAGACCGGATTAATGACTTCGTCAAAGAAGATAGACGTGGTTTAGCCAAGGAGCGACATAGGCTGACTGAGGTTGTTCACGATGAGCGCAGTCCGAGGCTGATGGCACAAAGAAAGGCTGTTGCTGCATTGAAGGCTGAAATTGCTATCTCCAAAGATGATGAGCTTTTGCAAGATGTTATTGCAGCAGAATCGAATGAAGAGCTAATAGAGGCTGGCTTGAGGCCTAAGTTAGTCAACGCCTTAGTCACTGAAGATGCTTATCTTTTGATTGTTGATGCAGCAGAGAAACGATATGCCTATTTACTTGAGCAACGAGAATTAAAGCAAGCTCTCTTTATGAGTGAGGATGACTATCAGGATGCTTTGGATGAAGAGAGAGCTGAGTTAGCAGAGATCTATCAGACCCTCAATAAGATAGTGAAACTAGATGGTTCTGTACGCGAGGATTTAAAAACCTTAGGTTCGGTTTCTCCCGTACATTGGTTTAATCCTGGTTTTCAATCAGCGGCTAAAAAACATGCTAGCGAAATGGGTCAATATTATGAAAAATTAGCTCTGGGATGCGCGGTGATCATTGACTATTTGCGCCCACTTCGCCACGAGCTTAAGGATCAATTAGCTAGTTTGCCCACAGAAGCAGAGTGGAAGACCCTAGCTAACGGTTCTCAGAAAAAAGCAATAAAAGATCGACGTGAACTATTGACTCGCTATCTGCAACGAGTAGAAAAAGAATTAGAGATTCATGAGCCCTTGGATAAAAAATTCCATGGTGATCCTAAGGCAACCAATCCTTTATTACGCCAGGGTATCTTAAAAACAATAAAGCAGGCCAAGGTGAATGCGTCCGATCTGCAGTTCATGACCTTCGCGAGTGATTATGATGATCATCCTGTAGAACAGAAATCGAAGCATTTTGAGAAAACCTATGCGCCTACAATGACCGATAGACGCAGAGCGACTACTGTAGGTGGTGCAACAGCTTTAATCACTCCAGGAGCTCCTGCAACTTATCGGACTGTAGATAGCCTGAAAAAGGGCAAGGTGCGCGAACATACCTTAAACGAGGGCAAAGCCTATAGCGGGCGCCTTATAGAAGAGCGGCCAGCAAGCTTCCAAATTGGTGAACATCGTTCCCCTGAGGGCATTACAGAGCATGTTCCTGGATTGCGTGTTACAGCAAGCAAATTCCCGACGATGGCAGACCCTAATGATCCTAAGCTAATTGCTGCTCGAGTTGAGTTTTCTATTGCTATGGCGAGCTTAGTTCTGGCTAGTCTGTCCGAACCGCCTACTGAGAAAAATCCTCTTGTTTTACGTGGGGTTGATCCTGAGGAAATTCGCTATGTGTGGACAGCATTAGTGCATCTGGGTAAGGAACTTCCCCATATGAAATTTGATTATAAAGCGATCAAAGTCATATCTGCGCAATTTAATCCACAAGTAGAATTGCAACGGAATTTTGGTTTTACTGGTAGCTATTACACCTTTAATGATAAGTCCTGCTTTGAAAAACGTTTCAAAAACCAGCCCGCTCTTGAGCATTTCATGAAAGGAATTAAAGAGGCTAGTGATGATAAGCTGGGACATAAAGAGGGCCGAGAGCGTCTCAAGAAATCATTGACCAAGGCTGGTAGTACCTTCTTCAAGTCAGAAACTCAAGATGTGATTGCTGAGCTACATGGATTGAATAAACTCAAAAGACCGCCGGGAGTGCATTAGTATTGTTTGTATTACCCCTGAACGGATCTATCCGTTCAGGGGGTAATACATAATCTTGGCGAGCAACTCAGCTTCTTTGAGGCAAATATCAGGAAGGAACTTCGAACCAGTCGCCCCTTTGGGCACCTCCTCCCTTCGCCCCAGATTGCCGGAATTCGAATTATAATTTCTTTGTTTCACACAAATTCTTTTCCTTTGTACGGGACAAAAAATGGATAATCCCCGTAGAAACTCGAATTCCCGCGGCTTGACCGCGGGATCTGATTGCAGCACAAGCACCATAGACCCCGCGGTCAAGCCGCGGGGATTCGCAATGAGCTAGAGGTTTTCTAGTTTTTGTCCCGTACAAAGTTCTTTTTCCTGAATTGTAAATCTATTAATAAAACCTTAATCTCAATTTTATAAGCTATAGTTAGAAATGATAACGAGGGATTTATTATGAGAGACTTATTTGCAGGCCTAGTTGACTATGTACTTTCTATAGGCACTGGTGTAGTGGCTGGCGCAGCAATCGGTAGTGTTGTTCCGGTATTTGGAACTATTGGTGGTGCTATTTTTGGCGGGATTCTCGGTGCTGGATTATGTACAGCTATGGGTAGTTATTCTCCTTCTAATTTAAAAGGAAATGGTATAGGGAATTTCTTTCTTAAATTAGGAGCTCTTTTAGGTGGAGCGGCTCTTGGTGCGGGAGCTGGTGCGCTAGTTGGACAACTTCTTATTCCAATTCCAGGCGTGGGTGCCATTATTGGTGCAGTTGCTGGGGGCTTACTCGGTGCTACAGCTGGTGGTCTCCTCAGTAACGTGGTTTCGTTTTTCAGTAGAAGGACGGGAGGAAGTAGTTATGGGGAGAGTGCAGAGCCTCCTGTTTACAAAGAGCGCCCCAAACCAAGAGAAGAGTTTGATCACGCAGGAAACGTGCAACGCCTAGGCCAGCAATACGGAAATAGTTCAAGGACTACACCGCCGCTACCTGGCAGTGCCCCACACTTAAGCCCGCCGCCCATACAGCCTAATAATGGCCGGAGCAGTACTCCACCATCCTCTTCCAATACCCTAAACTAACGGAAAGGCAAATTGACAAATTTTCTATAAGCCCACAATATAGACCAAAGTAATTTTGGGTATAGCTAAACCATGGATTATAAAGACTATTACAAAATCATGGGGCTTGAGCGTGGGGCGAGCCAGGAAGAGATTAAGCGTAGTTATCGCAAGCTCGCTCGGAAATATCATCCTGATGTTAGCAAAGAAGAAAATGCCGAGGCTAAATTCAAGGAATTAGGTGAAGCCTATGAAGTGCTCCATGATCCTGAAAAGCGTGCTAAGTACGATCAATACGGCCAATATTGGAAAGAACAAGAGCAGGCTCGCCATAATCCTCACTCCGAGCAGAAATATCAGTATCAAAATTTTGATGAAGGCCAATCGGCTGATTTTGAAGATTTTCTCAATAGCATTTTTCGCGAGCGCTATGGCCAGCAACAAAGCTCCTTTTATGAGCAGGGCCGGGATATTCATGCCAGCTTAGCTATTGATCTGGAAGACAGCTTCTCCGGTGCTGAGAAAACCCTACAGCTACAAACACCAGTTGTTGACGAGAAGACTGGACGCATGGACTATCACAATCGCGCAGTCAGGGTCAAAATTCCTAAGGGTATCGCTGATAAACAGCAAATTCGTTTAAAAGGCCAGGGAATCAAAGGTGGGGCTCATCAGGCCGGTGATTTATACATTGAAATTATCATCAATCCTCATTCCTTATTTACTTTAAAGAAAAACGATATTTACCTGCGGGTTCCCATTAGTCCCTGGGAAGCCGCGCTTGGTGCAACTATCCAAGTTCCAACTCTGGCTGGACCAGTCAGCCTGAAGATTCCTAAACTGTCGCAGAATGGTAAGCAGCTGCGTTTAAAGGGAAGAGGCCTGCCTGCTCATACACCAGGCGATCAGTATGTCACCTTAGAAATTGTGATTCCGCAAATAGAGAATCCACAAATCGATGCGCTCTATGAACAATTAGCCAAGGCCGCTAATTTCAATCCACGGGAGAGACTGGGGGTTAATAATGTCTGAGTATAAAAATAAATCTGAGGCGCTGGAATGTGAACAGTGGTTTTACCTCTCATTAACTGAGGTGACCACTTCCTTTGGTGTCTCTAAAGATACAATCATAGAGATTATTGATGAGGGTATTATTTCTGTACAAGAGGATGACAGGCAGCAACTGCGTTTTGATAGCGAAGCGCTAAGACGGATTCGCACAGTTTTACGTTTAAACCACGATTTAGGCGTCAATTTAGCTGGGGCTGGCTTAGCTTTAGAGCTACTCAGGAAAATTGAGCATTTGGAAGCCTTGCTTAATGAAGGAATGGAGAAACCTTAGGAGTTGGATATGGGGTCTTGGGAATTAGAGGTTGATAACAATCCGAGTCCAGCGAACAATGCTGTGTTGCGAGAGGGGATTGTTAGTTTTAATGTAAGTCATCTACACGAAAGGGCTAACCATTTCAGTATTTTTGTTCGCAATGAGCAAAAGGAAATTATTGGCGGCGCCACAGTTTGGCAGCATAGTGATGCTATGTATATTGATATCCTATGGTTTGCAGAACAATATCGACGAAAATCCTTGGGGTCGCGAGTGATCGAAGAGCTTTTTAAGCAGGCAAGAGCAAAGAACATAAACAATATCTTTGTTGATACCTTTGATTTTCAGGCGCTCGATTTTTATCTAAAAAAAGGTTTTGTGGTTATCGCTAGACTTGAAAAATTTCTTCTTGGCCATGACCGTATCTATTTGAAAAAAGTGTTTGAGTGATCGTAATAGATCACCCAATGGTGTCGACTTGAGTAAATTTATGCCGCATCTCTAACTCTCTCCCCAAGGGGAGAGAGGATATATCGTCTTCGAACCTGAGGTTTTCCTTCTCCCCTTAATTGCTAGAAATAGCAGCAAAATAATTAGAAAGCTGATTATTTATAGTTGTAAACACTCCTCCAGCATAAAGAATCGAGCCATTAGCTTTGTCCCATGCAAAGCTAAATTAGAAATTAACTGCAACTCATGCTAAGGTGACAAAACAAAATTTGTAACTGACGTTAACTAAGGAAAAACGATGAGAAAAAATTGTCTAACTGCTGTAGCCGGTCTTTGTTTAGCTCTCTTGGCAGGTTGCCAAACTCTTAGCAGTCCTAGCGAAATTTTTAGTCCCGGACATGCCGATCAAAATCTTAGCGCTTCAGTACACAATGCCTTCATGAACAACCCTGAACTTTCTGCAGTGCCTATTCATGTTGAGACTCAGAAAGGCGTCGTAGTTTTAAGCGGTTATGTTAAGACGATCCGTCAAAGTGATACTGCAGGTTATATTGCTAGCAAGGTTCCTGGGGTTAAATCAGTACAAAATGGGTTGATAGTACGTAAGTAATTTAAAAACCATATCAATATATAAGGATGTATTATGTCAAATGAAACAGCCAAAGTTGTTCGCTTTCATGAGGTTGGTGGCCCAGATGTACTCAGGCTAGAAAAACTACCCTTATCAGAACCAGGTAAGGGCGAGGTTCGACTGCGGGTACATGCTATCGGTTTGAACCGTGCAGAATGTATGTTTCGCCTAGGACAGTATTTAATACAGCCTCAATTCCCTTCTAAAATTGGCTATGAAGCCTCTGGGGTTATCGATGCAGTGGGGCCTGATGTTGACAAGCAATTGATAGGAAAAAAATTCAGCACAGTTCCCTGTTTTGATTTGGGGAAATATGGGGTTTATGGTGAGGCTGCGATAGTGCCGGCTTATGCACTGGCTGCTTATCCAGAAAAACTCTCTTTCGCGGAAGGCACTGCTATCTGGATGCAATATATGACGGCTTATGGTGCCTTAGTGCACTATGGCAAGATTGCTCAGGGCGATTATGTGTTAATTACGGCAGCCAGCTCAAGCGTAGGTATCGCTGCTATTGAAATTGCGAAAGCACAGGGTGCAATCAGTATCGCTACCACAAGAACCAAAGCTAAAAAGGCTGAACTCTTAGAGCTTGGGGCTGATCATGTTATTGTCACCAACGATGAAGACTTACCTAGCCGTGTCAAGGAAATTACTGGTGGAAAAGGTGCAAGAATTATTTTTGATCCTGTTGCCGGTAAAGGTATAGAAGCGCTTGCTGAAGCCGCTTCCCAAGGGGGGATAATCTTTGTTTATGGCAATTTATCAGGTGAAACCTCAATGCCCTATCCGCTGTTTGCTGCCTTAGGCAAGGGATTGACGATACGAGGCTATACCCTATTTGAAATTACTTCGAATCAAGAACTTCGCCCCAAACTCGAAAAATATATCGCCGATCACCTACAAAGTGGCGCCTTTAAGCCAAAAATTGCTCGAAGTTTTACTCTGGATAACATCGTTGAGGCTCATCGATACATGGAGTCCAATGAGCAAATTGGCAAAATTATTGTGACTGTCTAAGACATTGTTGGATATCTCGAAATCCCGCGGCCAAGCCGCGGGATATAGCTCTGAGAAATTTCTGGACCCCGCGGTAAAGCCGCGGGATTTCGAGTGAGACCTAAGTAAAGGATTCTGGTATGTGGGATTCTAATAAAAAAAACTATTTGCAGCGCTTAGCTAAGATACAACCCTATATACAAAACAATAAATTTGTCGATGCTTCTGATCTAGTCACCGTACTTTCACTCGTGATCAATAGCGGCGATAGGGTTTGTATTGAAGGGGATAATCAAAAACAAGCGAGCTATCTGGCTCAGGAAATGACTCGATTGGATCCTAAGGTTGTTAACAATCTGCATATGATTCAATCAGCCATAGCCTTACCTGAGCATTTGGATATTTTTGAAAAGGGGATAGCCGCCAAGGTTGATTTTGCCTATTCAGGTCCTCAATCGGTGCGTCTGGCCAATATGGTAAAAAACAATAAAATCCATATTGGTAATATCCACACCTATAATGAGTTGTTTGGCCGCTTGTTCGCTGATTTAACGCCGAATGTCTGCCTGCTCATGGCTGATAAAGCAGATAAGGAAGGTAATTTATATACCGGCGCCAATACCGAAGAAACACCGGCGCTTATTGAGGCCTGCAATTTTAAAAATGGCGTGGTCATTGTCCAGGTTAACGAGGTAATCGATAGTTTACCGCGCATCGATATTCCGGCTGGCTGGGTTGATATTATCGTTAAAGGCCCAGAAACAGCTTATATCGAACCCTTATTTACCCGCGACCCTGCACAAATCAATGAAATCAAAATTCTGATGGCCATGATGGTCATTAAAGGAATTTATGCCCCTTATGAGGTAAATATTTTAAACCACGGCGTTGGTTTCAATACCTGTGCCATCGAATTGCTCCTTCCCACCTATGCTGAATCTTTGGGGTTGAAGGGTAAAATTTGTCAACATTGGATTGTGAATCCCTTGCCTACCTTAATTCCTGCGATTGAAGCCGGATTTGTAAAATCAATTCATCCCTTTGGTGGTGAAGTAGGTATGAATCGCTACGCCGCTGCGCGCCCAGATATCTTTTTTACTGGCAAGGATGGCAGTTTGCGTTCTAACCGTATGTTAGGCCAGCTTGCAGGGCATTATGCCTGCGATGTCTTTATTGGTGCGACCTTGCAGATGGATACTGAAGGGAACAGTTCAACAGCAGTTGATGGACGCATTGCCGGATTTGGCGGCGCACCCAATATGGGTTGTGATGCCCCGGGGCGCCGTCACTCGTCCTACGCTTGGCTAAAAGCCGGGCAAGAACTAGCTGAAGCCCGTTCGGCGAAGATGCCGCGAGGTCGGAAGCTGGTGATTCAAATGGTTGAAACCTTCCAGGGACCTGCCAAACCAACCTTCGTTGAAAAACTGGATGCCTGGGTCTTGCAAAAATCAATGGCTGCCGATTTACCCCCTATTATGATTTACGGTGACGATGTAAGCCACGTGGTGACCGAGGAGGGCATTGCTAATCTGTTAATGTGCCGCAATCCCGCAGAGAGGGAACAGGCGATCCGAGGTGTGGCTGGATATACAGAGGTTGGTATCAACAGAGACAAAGCAAAGGTTGATGAATTAAGGGCTCGAAAAGTGATTATGCGACCAGAAGATCTGGGTATAAAAATGTCCGATGCGACACGGGATTTGCTGGCAGCAAAATCAGTTCGTGAACTTGTCGATTGTTCGCAGGGGTTATATGAACCACCTGCGAAATTTAGAAATTGGTAGGGCTGAAAATGGAAAAAATGACATTCAGTTTCAATATTTCTGGTGAGCGCCATCGCGGGAAAAGAACGGTCTGTGGGGTTGTTGGTTCGGGTAATCTGGAAGTGATTATTGAAGAAATCAATGCTGAACAGACTCAATTTTCTGTACAGACCTCGGTTGAACACTATCAGAAAATCTGGGAATTGGTGATTAACGATTTTGTTAAAGAGTACAAACCTGTTGGTCTGCGCTTTACGCTCAATGACAATGGCGCGACACCACCAGTTGTTTCACTACGCTTGCGGCAGGCCTTTGAGGCCTTTCAAGGTTATCATCGCGAGCTAGATAACTACCTTGAATTGGACGCACGAAGCAGAATTCAAGCACTTTGTGATGAGGGTTCATTCTCTGAATGGCTCGCCAATGAAAAACATTATAGTCCGCATTTAGCTATCTTTGATCTTCCTGGGGAAGCTGATGATGGTATCGTAATTGGCTCGGCTCTTCTTAGCGGGAAAAACATTCTGATCGCTGCCCAGCAAAAAGATTTTATGGGTGGTGCAGTCGGTGAAATTCATGGTGCTAAATTAACTGGCCTATTTAAGGCAGCTGCTAAAGCCAAGGTTGCAGCCGTTATTCTATTAATCGATAGTGGTGGTGTTCGTTTGCATGAGGCTAATGCCGGCGAGATAGCGATTTCCGAAACAGTCAGGGCAATCTTTGAAGCCAGGAACCAAGGCGTGATGACGATTGGCCTTATCTGTGGCAAAAATGGTTGCTATGGTGGAATGGGAATTATTTCAGCCTGTTTGGACTATCTAATCATTAACGAAATTGGCCGTATTGGCGTTTCAGGCGCAGATGTTATCCAAGCAGTGAAAGGCATTGAAAGTTTTGATGCACAGAATAGGGCGCTGGTTTGGCGGGTTTATGGGGGCAAAACCCGTTATTTACAAGCCATTGCCCAACATTATGTCGGCTCTGGTGTTAGCTCTATCCGCAAGGCGCTTGTTGAGGCCTTAGAGAAGAATAGGTCGATTGATTTGCCAGCACTGAAAGAAAAGCATCACTTATTAAAACAACGCTTGGAAACTACAGCGGGATTTCAGGATGAGGGCGGCTATTTATCTAAAGCCTTCCCCGAATATGCCCAGACTCTATTTGATATGAGTGAAGACGATTTTCTCAAGGCAGCAGCTCTGATTAACAGAGAAAAGGGGGCGAAATCATGATTGCTTTGCAGGACATTCTAAAGCAGCTTTGCGATGAAGAGGTTCAACTGTCTGAAGAGAACTCAGTGGTTTTTGCTCAGGCAACGATTGCAGGCAAACCTATTCATATTCTCGGTGTAAAAGAAGCAACCTTTTTAGGGGTTGAACAAGCCCTTTTATTAGCCGAAAAAGTCATTGAAATCATTGAAAGCAAGTCAACGGCGCCAGTCTTACTAATGGCTGATGTAGCAGGCCAGCAATTGGCAATGCGCGATGAATGGCTTGGTATGCAGCAATACTTTGGTCATTTACTAGAATGCCTGGAATGCCTGCGCAAACAGGGAAACCGCTTGATTTCACTGGTTTATAATCAGGCAATTGGTGGTGGTTTCATTGCCTTTGGTTTGATGGGCGATACAATCCTTGCCTTGCCTAATGCTGCCCTAGCGGTTATGTGGCTGGAGGGTATTTCCAAGGTTACCAAAATTGAGCTCAACGAGCTTGAAGAATTAAGCAAAACCTTCCCAGTCTTTGCCCCTGGAGTGAATAACTTCTATAAACTGGGCGGCTTGCATGACATAGTTGAGCTAGCCGAGTTGGCTAAGAAAATCGCAGACGAGATGGCTAAAGAAGATACTATAGATAATCGTGCTGCCCTTGGTAATGAGCGTGGAGGTAGGAAGCTGGCCTTGCCTATTATTCATGAGGTGATGAATTATTTATGACTGATGAATATACTCCTAAAAACCTACGTCATGTCGAACGTAGTGAGACATCTCCCGAATGCCAGGAGATCCCTCATTACATTCGGGATGATGGCGCTTTTTTCCTATGCTTTCTCCAAAGGGGAGTTAAATTTTATGCTCCGTTCGGTCTGAGGAGGCATTCATGCCGTCTCGAAGCCTAGGCACAGAACCAGGAAGGCTTCGAGACGTGGCTAGCTCCACTCCTCAGCCTGAACGGGAGCGGGGCCTGGCAAGGAGGAAGGGAATTTCTATATCCTGTCATTCCCGCGTAGGCGGGAATCTATTGCTGATTGAGCACAATAGTAATGCAATAATGGATCCCCGCCTGCGCGGGGATGACAGTGCTCAGCGTTTTCATGATAAATTGAACATTAACCCTCAGCGCCATGATCTGGTCTTCGCTGATCCTAACAGCGAGTTTAGAATTCATTCATGCCAGACTAATCAAGCTCAACTTTATGAACAGGTACGCGCCTGGTTTGCCAGAGGATTACCCTGTATTTATGCCAGGCAGTCCGGCCTTAACAATGGTGATCTCAATCTAGGCTTACCCTTAATTGCTGCAGGCCAAAAACAACGTATTGGATTACAACTTAGAGAAGATGCTGTTTTGCGTTATCAATCTTTGCCTAAACTCAATGAAATGGAGTCGTTTGATTTTTCCCTTCTCCCCTCAAATGGGGAGAAGGTCCCCGAAGGGCGAATGAGGGGTGTTGGTTCGAAGTTCTTTCCTGATATTTGCCATTCTATCTCTGTCTACGGTTCCTTTTTATTTCACTATTTATCAGGCCAACCTTATGTCAATGAAGCCTCCGATCTTGATTTACTTATTGAATATTCCGATTACTCCTTAGCAGAGCTCAATGAGTTAGTGGCAAAGCTAGCAAAGGTATTTAACCGAACAATTGACGGAGAAATTCGTTTTGCTGGTTTGGGTGATGTTGCTGTCCAAGAGTTAGTTGATTTATCAGCAAGACAAATCCTTTTAAAAACGCGAGACAGCGTTGAGCTTATCGCAAGAACAGTGCTTTATGAACGCTACCCTTCCTTACAAACAGACTGAAGCAGAAATTGCTAATTTCCTTGCCAGAATTGCGGTAAGAGCTTTGTATTTTGAAGTTAAAGCCTATCCCAAGCCTGGCTTAGTAAGCTTTGTTGATTCAGGTGCCCATCAAGATATGAACGGGGCTACCTTTTACCGCTCTATCTTGAGCCTGCGTCATTATTTTTCGCAAATTATAAGAGAAGGGCTAAGGCGGCATGATTTTGCAGCTTTAAAACAGCTTGCTATTCAAGCTGAACAACGCATGTTGGAAAAAACGGCAGGAATTAATACCCATCGTGGTGCCATTTTTGCCCTAGGGTTACTGTCCATTTCAACTGCCAGACTGATGAATGCACAATCAATCTTTACAGCCAGAGAGTTACAACAGCAATTGCTAGCTGATTGGCGAGCTGATCTGGCTGAACATCAAACCAATCCTAGGAGTCATGGTGCGGTAGTTCGTAAAAACCTCAAGATCGTCGACGCTCGGCAGATGGCTATGCAAGGTTATGAACTGCCTTTCCAATTATTAGCCCCCTTTATCGAATTATTTTTAGAAACTAGCTCAATTGATACAGTTTGTTTATTCGCCTATTTAGAGCTTTTGCAAGGAATTGATGATACCAACATACTCTATAGAAAGGGTGAGCAGGGCTTAGCTTATGCAAAAAGCAGGGCTGCCGAACTTTTAGCACTTAACTGTCATCAAGCCAGAATGACACAAGCCATTGATATGCATCATTTATTTTCCAGAGAGAATATTAGTCCCGGTGGTGTTGCGGATTTGCTTGCTATAGTATTATTTTTAGGACAGGTATTTTGCGAGCAACTGCGATGTCATTACTAATTGCATTTTCTGGTCAGGGTAATCAGCATGGTGAAATGTTTAATGTTTTAGCCAGCGATAAGTTTGGTAAAACCTGGCTGAGTGATGCCTCCAAACTTATCAATATTGATTTATTTGATGCCCTTGCCGTGGAAAAGGCCTGTGCTGATGTGGTAGATACCCAGCTGCTTCTGGTAATCCTCTCTGAGGGTGCTTTTTATGCACTCGAAAAGCAAATTCAACTCTCGCCTCCTTTTTTATGTGGTTACAGCCTTGGCGAAGTATCCGCCTTTTGTGCAAGCGCCAGGCTTGATCTGGCCGAGAGTCTTGATCTAGTGAGAAACCGGGCGCTTATGATGCAAGAGGCAGTAAAAGGGAAGAGTACAGGGTTGATAGTACTTAAGGGACGAATCTCTCTGGCTATGGCAAGCGAGCTTTGTGAAAAGCATGGTTGCTATCTGGCTATTGTGAATGCAGATGATCACTACATTATTGGTGGGGAAGAGAAAGCCTTGCTTAGCCTTTTACAAGAAGCGAAAGAAAGGTCGGTACTAAAAGCGGAAAGACTGGCTGTCAAACTAGCCTCCCATACACCGTTACTTAGCGAGGCCAGCGGAAAATTTTTAAATTATTTGCAAAGGTTTAAAGACCAAAGAATGCGCTTTCCCATTTTAAATGCGCTGACACTAGAGCGTGTTGATGATACTGAGTTGATGCTCTCTCTATTAGCCCATGAACTTTCACAAACCCTGCATTGGAATAAGGTTATGTCCATTGCCAAAGAATACGGCATATCATCCTTCCTTGAACTTGGACCGCGAGCAGCTTTGAAGAATATGGTGCCAAGTCTCTTAGCTTATAATTTGGAGGGCTTTGCTTCTTTTGCAGGGTTAGTGAATGTTGTGCAGAGGTTATGATTTTATGGTAATAGATCACTCTCCTTCCGTCATTCTTCGCTATGCTCCCAAAGACGTACGTCATGTCGAACGTAGAGAGACATCTCCTGATGTGTTGCACAGTGCTAATCCCGGAGATCCCTCACTATGTTCGGGATGACGGGCTATGTTAGGGTGACGGGGGTGACCTATTACACTCAAAATTCAACTTTCTCCCTAAATCGAATAATCCGGCGCTCCACCCTTTCTATACACCAGCACAGTCCGCTCAAACGACATAAAAATCTCATTGTGCTGATTAATTCCACGCGTTTCTACAGTGACGATACCCTGTCCTGGTCTTGAAGACGATTCACGCTTGTTCTTAATCTCTGTTTCAGCATAAATCGTATCGCCTTCAAAAATGGGTTTAAGCAATTTGACCTTATCCCATTCCAAATTAGCAACGACCTTTTTGGAAATCGTATTGACAGTCATGCCAGTGATAATTGCCAGAGTAAAGGTACTGTTAACCAGGGGTTTTTTCCATTCGGTCTGTTCGGCATAATGAGCGTCGAAATGCAGTTGCGCAGTATTCATGGTTAATAGGGTGAATGAAATATTATCGTTCTGGGTAATCGTTCTACCTGGACGATGCTCAATAATTTGCCCTACCTCGAAATCTTCAAAATAAAAGCCAAAATCCTCGCGAATACGATTTTCCCCAATAGGCAGATAACTTTGATTAGACATTTTATTCCCCTCTAATACTTTTAAATAATTGAACTAACTGTTGTGCATGTCGATAAACGGGGACATCTATCATTTCCCCTTGATACTGACAGGCTTTACCTCCAGCTTCCTCATATAAGGCTATGATCTTCCTTGCTTTTTCAACCTGTTCTGCACTTGGGGTAAAACAGCGTTTTATCGCATCAACTTGCTTAGGATGAATGGCTAGCTTGCCCTTAAAGCCTAAGGCTTTGACTTCCATCGTTTCGCTAACTAATTTTTCCTCATTGGCAAAATCAAAGAAGGGTGAATCAATAGCAGCAATTTTGGCTAAGGCTGCGGCTTGAACGACTTGATAGCGTGGGAATAATAGGGATTCCCAGGTTAATTCACAGCCAGCATCAGCACAATAATCTGCTGCACCAAAAACCAGCCCTGCTAGAAAGGGGGCTGCGTTGACTGTTGCGCTTATTTGATTCGCTCCTTTCGTCGTTTCAATCAGCGCGAGCAACTTGATGTTTCTGGCTTCGAGATTAAGCAGCTCATAAATGATCTTCAACTCTTCTGCACTTTCCGTTTTAGGGTAAAGGATTGCATCACAGTGATAATCAGCGTCTTTCAGAGCGAGTAGATCACGCAGGCCTGCATTGGTCTTGATGTGGTTGATGCGGATAATGGTATAAACAGAATCCGGGGTTTCCCCGTTTAAAAACTGCAGCACATTATCTCGTGCTTGTTCTTTTTCAGCCTCAGGAACTGCATCTTCCAAATCCAAAATTAAGCCATTAGCCCCTGAGTTTAGGCCTTTGGCAAAGCGTTCTGGTTTATTTCCCGGGGTAAATAATAGAGCCGGTGCGATTGATAAATCCATTAGATAAAGCCCTGTTCTTTCGCCTGTTGTTCCAATTGATCACGAAAATCAGGATGGGCGATGTTAATTAATTGTTTTGTGCGCTCAGAGGTCGATTTACCCTTTAATTGTGCGACTCCATATTCTGTCACAACATAATTGACATCAAGCCTGGTATCCGTAGCCATCGAGGTAAGCCTGGGTACAATTCGCGATAGCGTGCCATGTTTTGCGGTTGAAGAGCTGGCAATAATTGTTTTACCGCCCTCGGAATAATGGACACCGCGTAGAAAATCAAGTTGACCACCGACACCAGAAAACTGATGACCGATAAACTCAGCATTGACCTGACCGCTAAAATCAATCTCGATAAAGGCATTGACCGAATGCATCAGATTATTTTTACCAATGATTGTTGGTTCATTGACATAGGAGACCGGCAAGCAGTGCATTGAGGGATTATTATTAATGAAGTCATAAAGATGCCTGTCGCCAATAGCAAAGGTAAAGACATTGGCATAGGGATGAATCGATTTTTGGGTGTTGGTAACAGCCCCTTGCTTAATTAATTCAACCATACCTGCTGTAATGACCTCAGTATGAATACCAAGATTTTTATGATGAATTAATTGTTCGCAAACAGCATTGGGCACACCGCCTATACCCATCTGAATGGTGGCACCATCAGGTATCAGGCTAGTAATGTGCTGGCCAATTTGCCGGTCTAAATCTGTGGCGGGTTTTGAGGGTTCCTCTAATAAAGGAACCGTGTTTTCAACAATGGCATCGACCTCAGAGATATGAATTGAGGTTAAGCCAGCAGTTCGCGGCATATTTTCGTTAACTTCGATAATCAACTTCTCGGCATAACGAGCTAACTCGATTGCATAATCACCATTGGTACCTAGATTGAAAAATCCAAATTTATCCATTGGCGCGACGGTAACGATAAAGGCGTCTAATTTGGTTTGGCCTTTAATAGTGCTGGGATAACGGCTGAAACTGATCGGAACAAAGTTAATATACTTTTTGCCTAGGGCATAACCACGTTCAGTCAGCTTGACTTCACCAGCGGACATCATAGAGGAATAGGGTCTGATTATATGAAGCAGTTCTTCCTGAAAAATGGTTTTTAAGGCAATTTCACCGCAGCGCAGGTAGTAGACCTTTAGTTCTTTCAAATCACCGGCCTTGGCTCGCTGCGCTAAGGCTGTACATAAGGCTGGAGGAGTGGCTACACGCATACCCATTGAGATAGTAGCGGTTGATGGGATTAAATTGACAGCTGCCTCTGCGGAAAGCAATTTTTGCTGATAAAGTTTGTCTAGATCCATAATACATCCTACATAATTTGACAATTCCCGCTGTGATTATGTCCGAAGCAAGGTTAAAGTCAATCGACATTTGGGCGCTTTATGTCGGTTATAAAACAATATGCAAAGAAATCAAGGGATTAAATTTGGGCATAAAGATAAGGAAAACCTTGATTACGCTGCGCTGCGTAATCAAGGTTTCATTTAAAATTCACCAAAATCCAATTCGCAAAAGTTTTGCTTATACCTAGTTTCCAAAAGTAAAGGTATAAATCTCCACCCCAGGTTCAGTGGCCGTAACCTTTAGAATCCCTGTGGTAAATTGTTTGGCGTTCACAAGCTCATAAATCGAGGATTTATTCACTAGAATTGCAGAGTTCTCAACGTCTTTGCCCTTAGAGGCAATGAGCTGTTCACCGTTGAGTTGCAAATTGACTTTAATCGGTTTGCCAGAATTATTACCGATCACTATGAAAACCTTGCGTGCATTAAAATGAATTTTTAAAGCAGCATTGGCTGCGGCTGAAGTGATTTTATCTTCATTGACCTGCCAGGAGCCCTCTAAGGCCCAGGCATTCGAAGTCAATTCAGTAGGGAAACTGTAGGTGGCAACTTTGTCATGAGTCAAATAGGGGCTTAGATTGCGATCGGCACGGCCGTAACCCAAATAGGTTTCAGGGGTTTGGTAGTAGGTGTAAGGTTCAGAGTTATAGGCTGCTTTTACCAAACTTAGATCATCGACTCCCAGTAGAAAGCGGATGTTATTCTCAGTCACATCATAAGCACCTTCACCAAAATGCTCGTAAACGACCTTGCCTTCTTTATCGATTAAATAATGGGCAGGCCAGAAATGATTGCCGAAGTTGCTCCAGGTTACAAAGCGATTATCAAGGGCAACGGGATAGAGAATGCCATCACGTTTGACGGCATTTTCTACATTATCTAAGTTTTTTTCAAAATCAAATTCCGGCGAGTGCACGCCAATGATCACCAAACCTTTATCGTGGTATTTGCTATACCAACTCTTGATATAGGGCAGGGTGCGAATACAGTTAATGCAGGAATAGGTCCAGAAATCGATAAGCACCACCTTGCCCTTTAATTCACTTATTTTAAGTGGAGGTGAATTAATCCAGGCCTCAATACCCTCAATTTCCGGCGCGCTATAAGGGCGCCACAAGCCATCCTCCAGAGATGTGGAGGTTTTTATTGTTGTCTGGGCTATTGAAGAGGAAACAAAGCCTCCCTCTGAATAAACCATATAAACAACAGAGGCAATGATAATAGCGCCTAAGAGTTTGCGGAAAAGTACCGCCTTTGTTTTAAAAATACCGAAGGTGTCCATAAGTGTTTTCCCATAAAAAGCAATAATAATCATTGGAATTGTTGCGCCTAAGGCAAAGGCTAATAGCGTAAAAAAGCTGGTAAGGGTTGTCTTTTGCAGTACGGTTTGCACAATAACTGCCGCCAGAATGGGGCCTGCACAAGGGGTCCAAATAATTGCTACTAATCCACCTAGGAAGACGCCACTAAGAAAGCCCCCCTGGGGATTCGAGCCTGAAGAGAGAGTGGAGCCCAGTCCTGCAAATCCCTGGGTCAGTTGACTAAATTTTTCACTTAAAAAAGAGGACATCATAATCAGGCCAAAGAGAAGCAAAAATAGGTAGGAAATATGGCGTATCAGATTTAAATCAATCCCCGTATGTTGGACAAACTGCCTTGAGAAATAAGCAAAAAGGGCAAAGCTAAGCGTAAAACCGATTACAATACCCAAGGGGCGTTTTTTGGAACCACTTAGTGAGCCAGCTAGGATGATTAGCAGAATAGGGAGAATGCAGGGAGAAATAATCAAGGCGAAGCCTTCAATAAAGCCCAGAATTATCGTGATCAAATCAGATTTCATTCTCTGCTTCCTTTGGGTGTTTGATTAATTATAGTCCTTTAATTCTATGGCATTGTTGTGCGGATCATAAGAATCCCTTCGCCCTTTGGGGAGAAGGTGCCCGAAGGGCGGATGAGGGGTTTCTGGCCCGAAGTTCTTTCCCAATGTTTGTCCCAAAGGGGCTGAGTTGCTCAGCCCGAACGGTTTTGAGGTAGAGTCATGGCAATGTCCCCCACGTTACGTGCGGTGGAGAGGGAATAAATAGCTATAACTCAATTCCAGCGATTAACCCTGATTGTATCCAACTTTTTAAAAAAGAGGCTGAGAGCATGCCGACCTCTTGTTCGTCATGCCATTCGCACAAGCCTTCACAGAGTTCGCCAAAGGTTGCACCATTTACCAGAGCATCGAGAGCCCAGGCTTCATCACTATTTAGAGAATAAAAGCGATTGATATAATCACGACGCCATAAAGCCCATAAGCGGCTATCGCCGGATTGGGGTGGCGAGGGCTCTTGTTCATTGCTTAGCGCTTCCCAGATAGCTACGACATTCCAATTAAAGCGCATCAATTGCAAGGATGCATGGGGAACGAAGCGTAAATTTGGCCAGGACTCTGGGGGAATCGCTGCCATTTCCTCGATTTCAAGCGCTTTATCATCCGCTGCGTCGAAGGTTAAAGTCATCTTCCATTCAAACTCAGCCAATTCAGCTAGATAGGGTTCACTAGTTTCTCGGAGGTATTCAGCAAAGGTATCGCCATACCAGCGAATCGAGCGATAGGGCGAGGGAAATTTGTCGATATAGTCTCCAGCTAAGCTGCTGAAGGCATCAAAACCCAGGTAATTCATAAGAATAGGAAAATTGCTGCCTAAGGAGTCGATGAGGCGAAAATGATAGGCATCAGAGTAAATTGATAAGCGTTTTTCAACGGTCACATTCTCAGTCGCTACAATCGCTTTATGAATATCTGCCTGATTAGTGAGTAAATAATTTTGAAATTGACTTTGCAACTTGAATAAATCGCTCATGCTAATAGACCCTCTGGGGTATTTGCCATGATGTTGCGTGCTAGATTTAGTTCATCTAATAACTCTGATAAGGGTGGAATATTATCGTCACGCTCAATCATTGTTGAAATTCGCCCAAGTTTGGCGATGGCTTTTGCATAAAGATCCCAAACCGGTTGAATGATAGGGGCATCATGAGTATCGATAATGTAGCTACCATAATCAGAATGGCCGGCGAGATGAATTTGCACAACGCGCTCTGGTGGCACAAAGTTAATATAATCCATGGCGTTAAAATCATGGTTTACCGAGCTGACATAGATATTATTGACATCGAGTAAAATATAGCAGTCGGCTCTTTGGGCTATTTCTGAAATAAATTCCCATTCTGTGATTTGCGATTGAATAAAGGTCAGATAAGAAGAAACATTCTCAATCAAAATACGCCGTCCCAGAAAATCCTGGATTTCATTAATTCTCGCAACAATGTGCTTTATAGCTTCTTCGGTGTAGGGAATAGGTAGCAAATCATGCATGTTCAAGCCTTTTACGCCTGTCCAACACAAATGATCGGAAATCCATATAGGCTCAGCACGTTCGGCTAAGGATTTCACTTGCTTTAAATAATCCCAATCGATGGGATCAGTGGAGCCAATTGATAGGGAAACGCCGTGCATTACGATAGGGTAGTTTTCGCGTACCTTATCTAAAAAATACAAGGGCTTACCGCCAGGAACCAGGTAATTTTCAGTAATAATCTCAAACCAGTCGACATCTGGTTTTTCTTGCAGAACATCTTCATAGTGCTCAGGACGCAGACCTAAGCCAAAGCCTAGATAAGGAAAGAGTTGGCGATTTTTCATAAGAGAGATCATCAAAGCTGTTTTGGATAGACCAGGTAAGCCTCAGGCTTACCTGGTATGGAATAATTAAGAGCCAGAACCAGTACTGCCAGAAGATTCAACAACAGTACCACCAGCTTGAGTACATTCTTCTTTAGACGCTTTCATCACTACGCCCTTACCCTTGCAAGAGTTTTGGCCTTTGCAAGAATTAGTAGCAGTTTTGCAAGCGCTTTGACCTTTACAAGAGTTAACTCCTGAACACTGAACCTGTCCTGCAGAGGCAGCATCAGAAGAAGATGCAAAAGCAGGAGACATTGAAAACATTGCGGCTGCACCAATTGCCAGTGCTGCGCCAGTAGCTTTTACTTTGTTCATGAAAGTTCCTTTTATGTTGAGCAAAAATTTTGGTTTAGCTAAGAGCATTCTACTAATAGCTTCCCACAGTGTAGATAGTATAAATTGATACTGTCAAGTTCAGACGCATTGAAAATTTATTAATTTTATAAAGTCTTAGCGCTTAACCGCGCTGCGCGCGGTGGAGACGAACGTTTTTTACAGGGTACAAATTTGAGGCTGATCCGATCTATCTGCAAGGTCGCCTAATTCAGTCGGGGTGAATTCGCTAGGGGGATTATCTTTAATAGCTGTCTCGACTTTTTGGAGAAATTCCTGGTCTATATATTTAGTTTGTAGGGAGCGATAGTCACTTAACAGGGTGCTTTGCGCCATCCGACAAAAATTCTCATACCAGCTAGCCGACGTAGCATAATTATTTCTTATTAACTCATCTTCTATTGGAGCATTTGAATTGGATTGTTCATTTTTATCGAGATCTTGTCGTGTAAGACAGAGAAAAAAAGCAATTTGTAGTGCGAATTTTGCCGAAATTGCAGAGCAAAAATCATCTTGTTGTTTATTAAGATCAACTCTGAGTCTCTCTTTAACCGGATGAGATTGCCAGGTGTAAGTTAACATTGGCGCATCTCGTGTTCTTGCATATTTACAGAAACTATTATAATCAAAACAGGGTTGGCTAAAGATTGAAAAATCGTGGCGCCCCAATCCGCGATCAGCTTGTACAACTAATTGTGAATAAAGCCCTGTTTTCATAAGTCCAACAACAGCGATATGGTTGGCTCCAAACCTATCAGTGAGATAGACCGGAAGTATTATAGGTTTACCAGCAGAATAATCTTGATAAAGGAGATCAGGATCATATTGGCCCTCTTCACTATAGATTGCCTTTAGGCATCGGTCATAGTCATCAGAGAATTCTGCAGAAAAATTGGCCATAAGTCCCTGTGGAACTAAGCGTTTAAAATAGAGATCAAGCAGAAAATTCCAATAAGCTTGCGAATCCTGCATATAGGTGTGATGGCAAAGAGTGCCATTTGAATGGCTAACCCCGGGTATTTCCAAAAATAAGGCAAGGAATTTTTGCAATTTTATAGCATCAAAATCCTGGTTATTATCAACTTTTAAATTTAGAAAGGGGAGGTAGCCAAGCAAGGTCATATCACATCGTTTTTTGGGTGCGTCGACCAATCTTTGGTTCAGATCCACCCCGTGTCTCCTGTAGATATCAAGCATCCGTTGTTTCTTCTTTACAGGCGTGTAAGTTGTACTAATACCTTTTTCCAATACAGATAGGTCTTCAGAATATTTGGCATTAGAATCCGCGCCAAATTTTAATAATAGTTCGCTAGCTTTTGCGCTTCTTGAATAAACATATAAGAGTCCAGATGCAAAGGCTTTTCTTGTCGGTAGCAAGCTGGGATTTTCTTGGAATATTTTCTCTGCTACATCGAGTCTTTTTCGATATAACACGCGCGATATAACCTTTTCTAAATTCTGATAAAAATCCTCTGTTTTATCCATTTTTTGCATGTATTTTAGAATGCGGTTTTCCAGAGAAACATTTCTGCTAGGCCCATTAATTAAATGGATTAGACTGTTGTCTAATTTAAGATTTGCATCAGGGAAAATATCCATCAGAAAATTAATTAAAGTTTCGTTTGTTTGCTCTTGAAGTGCGTCATTTGTAATTTTTCGGTTGGCAATAAGCCATTCTTTTTTTGTGGTTAAAAAAACAAGAAACTCAGCTGAACTTGCATCTTTCTCATCAATAAGAGTAAAAATTTCTCCAAGTATTTGTTCGGGATAAAGAGAAAATAAGGCTTCAATCTGGTCAAAGGCATTTTTCGTAGCAAGAGTTCTAAGCAGGGCATTAATAATTTGCGGATCTGGTCTTGCATTTTTATCAAGAAAACCATCTCTTAAAATAGCTAATAAACCAAGATCATAATCCTCTCTAAAACAATTATAAATTGTCGTAAGATTAAGTCTGAAACTTTGTGCTGTAAGCTTAGTGATGACCCCCTGATTTGAACGTTTATAAGCATTTAACAGCGTAGTTAGTTTTTGTGTATCACTAAGTGTTATCCCTCTGCTTTCCAAAACCTGTAAATCTTCGATATCCTCTGCTGTCAGCGCTTTTTCAACGAGCCTTTGAATGGTTTTCGCATCTCTAATTTTTTTCTGAATCAAACCAGCTACTGTGGCGGCGAAGATAATAATAATTATGGGACCGAACATTACGAACGTTAGATAGAGTGCAGCGAAGCCAAGAATTAATTTTTTATCGGTGCTTAGTGAGGAGGAAAATCTCATAGGGAAATAGAGGGGTAATTAAAAGATTAATTTTAATTCACAATGTTTTCTAAATCAACAGATTTCCCCTCATCTATCCCTAGGACACCTTTTCTCCACCCTTAAGTGAAGGAAATAATGAAAGTCGTTCTTTGATAGGAGCGTGCCTAAGCACGCGTCTCGAAGCGTCACCATGCAAGGCTTTGAGATGGCCTAAAGGCCTCCTCATCCCGAACGGCTTTAATATAGCATCCTTAACTGCGTAGTCGCCTAATCCCCATTATAAGCAGCAATAGCCGCCTTAACTTGGGGGCGTCTACCAATAGTTTTGTACCATTGCATTAAATGCGGGAATTGATTGGTATCAATAGTTGCTTCATAAAAATTCTGATAACCATGAAGCCAGGGCCAAATGGCCATGTCAGCGATAGTATATTCCATCCCACTAATATAGGGATGATGCATTAATTGTTTATTCATAACGCCCAGCAAGCGTAATACCTCATCGGCGTAGCGCTTTTTAGCATAAGGTACTTCTTCGGGAGCATAGCGATGGAAATGGCCATATTGACCAAACATCGGCCCAACACTGCCAACCTGAAAATAGCACCATTGCAGGACTTCAAATCTTGCTTTCAGATCAGTCGGTAGAAAGCGTTTATGCTTTTCAGCTAGATATTGCAGGATTGCAACACTTTCAAACAAATAAAAATCAGTTTCTGGATCATAAATAACAGGTATTTTGTTATTCGGTGAAATACGCTCAAATTTGGGTTTAAATTGCTCACCCTCGCGGATATTAATTATCTTGATTTCATAAGGTGCTTCTAATTCTTCCAGAATAATTGTGGGCTTGAGGCCATTAGGTGTTCCTAGTGAATATAGTGTATACATTTTACCGTCCTTGAAACTGATTATATGAAACCGAAATATATCTTAAACTGAATGCGGCTTAATCCAGCCCATACTAAAAGCTAAAAATAACAGCAAGAATAGGGCCAAAGAGAGACCAATACGCCAGGTCAGTGCTTTAACAGTTCTGGTTGTTTTTCCCTCATCTTTGACTAGGTAGAAAAGGCTGCTGCCTAGGGCAAATAAGATAATCAACATAACAACAATGATGATTGCTTTGAATAACATTTGATATACTCCCTCAACTATTCTGTTGGGTCATTTACTTAAGATGGTCAGTTTAACCTGTTTTAACCGCCGTTTCACTCCTGATTGGCGCATGACAATTTTAGCCCTATTGGCAATCCTGTTTTTTACCCGCCTGGGATTTTGGCAATTAGAGAGGGCAGAGGAGAAAAAGCAGATGCTAGCAGCGCAGGCCAGTCTTGCAAAGCAAGCTCCTCTTAGTTGGGAGGCCACCTTGCCCTTGCCCAAGCAATACCAGCCTGTGCGTGTGAGTGGACAGTACTTGGATGAAATCCTGCTTCTCGACAATCAACATTATCAACATCAATTTGGCTACCATGTTCTTAGCCCTTTATTATTGAGCTCTGGGCAAATCCTGCTTATCGACAGGGGTTGGGTTGCTGGTGATATAAGGCGGCAGAATTTTCCAGCGATTAATACTCCCAAAGATTTAGTAACCTTAACGGGTTCTGCCTATTATCCCTCCGATAAAAATTGGGTTTTAGGGCAGGTTATGGAAGAGAAAACGGCAAAAATGGCAATTATTGAACGTGTTGATAGCAAACTAATAAGTCAATTTTTGCATAAATCAGTGTATCCGTTTATCATTCGCCTCGAAAACGGTGGTGGCCAGAATTTTGTGAGAGAGTGGCCTGTGGTTGCGATGCCCCCCGAGCGACATTATGCCTATGCAATGCAGTGGTTTGCTATTGCTTCGGTAGTTTTGATTCTTTTCATCGCCTTAAATATGAAGAAAAAACTATGAAAATGACCAAGCGTAATTATTTCATCTTGTTGGTGCTAGCTCTGATCTTTGCTGCACCGGGGATTACTGCTTATTTATATTACTTAAATCCACAATGGTTAACTGCCGCTACGACTAACAAAGGGACCTTGTTAACACCGCCTGTATTATTTTCCGAGATTGCTCAGGGTAAGCCGAAATGGCGCCTTGTCTATTGGTATCCTGAAAATTGTGAAGCAGCTTGCTTGCAAGAGGCAGACAAACTTGCCAGGGTTCGTCTTGCTTTAGGACGGCACCTCTATGAAGTGGATGAATGGCTGGTGCTGGCAGAACAAAATCAGCAAGTGCAGGGGGCAATAGCCTCTTCATTGAAGGAGACAGATATTCATGTGCTGAGCCTGGCTAAAGCCTTGCCAATTCTTGATGAAAAACCGAAGGTTTTCATTGCAAACCCCAAAGGTTATTTAGTTTTGGCCTATGGGGACGATGCGAAGCCGCAGGATATTTTTCACGATATCAAACAACTATTAAATACAACAGAAAAGAAGAGTGATTGAAGGAATGCAATTTAAAGCAATACGGTATGCTGCAATAGCTGCAGTGGTCTTGGCCTTGTTTGTTGTGATGCTGGGTGCTTATACCCGTCTGACAGATGCTGGGTTAGGTTGTCCTGATTGGCCTGGTTGTTATGGCCATATGGTGCTGCCGAGTGCCCAAAATGAGTTGGCAACAGCCCAGAATCAATACCCACAAATTCCAATTGAAGCGCGAAAGGCTTGGACTGAGATGGCACACCGCTATGCTGCCGGTACCTTAGGACTTCTTATTCTGTTTATTTGTGGCTCAGTTTTCTGGCGACGGATGCAGGGCGAGAATCTACCTTGGGTCTTGCCCTTGACTCTAATTCTCTTACTGTTCTTTCAAGCAGCGCTTGGGATGTGGACTGTAACCTTGAAATTGCTGCCAGTTGTTGTTATGGGGCATTTACTAGGGGGGATTTTGATTTTTTCCTGCCTAAGCCGTTTGAGTTTGCAACTGAGCTCAGTGAAGCCTATGGCTTTGCCTCAATGGCGTTTTTGGCTTCTCTTAGGCCTGGTTATTGTTTTTTGCCAGATTGCTTTAGGAGGCTGGGTAAGTTCAAATTATGCAGGCATTGCCTGTATTGGTTTTCCACAGTGTAACGGGCAATGGTTGCCACCTCTGCATTTTTCCCAAGGCTTTAACTTATTTTCTCCTGTCGGTGCTAACTACCAGGGTGGGGTCTTGGATAATGATATCCGTATGACGATACAATTTATCCATCGTTTAGGCGCAATGGTGACCGCAGTCTATGTGTTAGCCTTGGCTGCCTTATTGCTGGCAAAAGTTAAAAATACTTCTCTGCGGCTTTTGGCAATATTGGCAATTTTGCTGGTTGCCTCACAATTTTTGTTGGGCGTGATGAACGTCATCTACTTATTGCCACTCTGGGTTGCTGTTGCACATAATGGTGTTGCGGCTGCATTAATGGCAGTCTTATTTATGATGCTTTATCTTGGCCAAGGGAGACTCAGCGATGCAGGGTAAGACAGAGCCTCAAATTCAAAGAATCGATTGGCGTGATTATATGGAGCTTTGTAAGCCCAGAGTAGTTGCGCTTATGCTGTTGACCGTTGTTGTTGGTATGTATCTGGCGGCACCGGGCTGGATTCCCTTGCAGACTGTATTGGCTGCTTTGTTGGGGATTGGTTTTTGTGCGGGCTCAGCGGCTGCAATCAACCATCTGGTTGATAAGCGTATTGACGCGATCATGGCTCGTACCCGGCAACGACCTGTTGCAAAGGGGCGAGTTTCCGTAAAGCAAGCCCTGTTTTTTGCCTCTACCTTGGCTGTTTTGGGTTTGGCAACTCTTATACTCTTTATTAATGTGCTTACTGCTGTCCTTACTTTCATTACCCTAATCGGTTATGCCGGGATTTATACTGGCTATTTAAAACGTGCGACCCCGCAAAATATTGTGATTGGTGGTTTGGCAGGTGCTGCTCCGCCTTTGCTAGGATGGACTGCAGTAACTAATCAGTTGGATCCTCAGGCCTTACTTTTGGTGCTCATTATTTTTACCTGGACGCCACCGCATTTTTGGGCTTTGGCAATTTATCGTTTAGAAGAGTATAGGAATGCCGAGATTCCGATGTTGCCGGTAACCCATGGCATTGCCTACACCAAATTACAAGTATTGCTGTACACTATTTTACTATTAGTCGTCAGTGTATTACCCTTTGTCATTGGAATGAGTGGCTGGCTTTATTTGACTGGTGCACTTTTATTAGGTTTACGCTTTTTGCATTGGTCAATAACGCTATATCGTACCGAACGGCCAGTTATTGCTATGCGTACCTTCCGTTTTTCCATCGTGTATCTAATGATGCTCTTTGTCTTTTTACTGATTGATCATTACAGTTGAGAGGGGATAATATGTTGACCCAAAAAAATCAAGTTACCAAGACTGTAATTGTCTTGATTGCTTTTATGGCCTTAATTGCTGGTTTATTTGTTTCCCAGCATCTCCATGGCAAAAAGAAAATTGACCCCAATAAATTTCACGGAACCTTGCTTGAGAAACCTAGGGAAATTGAGCAGTTTGCTCTTACTGGGATTGATAGCCAGCCCTTTACCAATACCAGTCTGGAAGGGCAGTGGACGATGATCTTCTTCGGCTTTACCAACTGTGGTTTCATTTGCCCAACAACAATGGCTGAATTGAACAAAATGTATCGTATTTTGGAGGAGAAGAAAGTTGATCCTCTACCAAGAATTGTCATGATTTCTGTTGATCCAGATCGCGATAACCAAGAAAAACTAAATGCCTATGTCCGGGCTTTCAACCCCAATTTTTATGGTGCCCGAGGTGAGGATGCAATCGTGAGACAAATGACTCGCGAAATGGGGATTGCTTATACCAGGATTGCTCTATCAAGAACGGGTAATGAAGAGAATTACGATATGCAGCACAGTGGCGCCCTGATGTTGTTTAATCCTAAGGGTGAGCTGAGTGCATTTTTCACCACGCCTCATCAGGCAACATTTTTGGCTAAAGATTATCAGTTGTTAGTTTCTTAAGCAGGTCAATTTGCTTGTTTCCGAAAGATAGGCCCATTTGCTTTGAACTCTGTCATCCCCGCGCAGGCGGGAATCCATTACTGCATTGGTATTGTGTTCAATCAGCAATAGATTCCCGCCTGTGCGGGAATGACGGTTGGTGGGGTTAAATCGCTTTTAATTTTCAGAACTTCAGAGACTCATTTTGAAATTACGTGCTAGGCTTTAAATAGAAAAAATATAATAAAAAGGAACGATCGATTCATGAAAATTGCAATATTGGCTACTAACCCGCAGTTGTACTCACACCAGCGCTTGAAGGCCGCTGGTGAGCAGGCTGGCCATGAGGTTACAATAATCAACCCCCTATACTGTTACATGAATATTGCTGCCTCAAATCCAAAGGTTCATTATCGTGGCGGTGAGCTTTTGCCGATGTATGATGCCGTTATTCCACGCATTGGCGCTTCAATAACTTACTATGGTACTGCCTTGTTGCGTCATATGGAAACAATGGGAATGTATACCCTCAATGAATCGATTGCTATCTCGCGCTCCAGAGATAAATTTCGTTCCTTGCAATTGCTGGCAAGAAAGGGGATTCCAATGCCCCTAACCAGTTTTGCCCAGTCACCTGATGATACAGAAGACTTGATTCGTATGGTTGGTGGTGCACCCTTAGTGATTAAATTACTGGAAGGTACCCAGGGTAAGGGTGTTATTTTGGCTGATAGTCATCAGTCAGCGGTCAGTATTATTAATGCATTTAAGGAAATGTCAGCGAATATTTTAGTGCAGGAATTTATCGAAGAATCGCGCGGTGTTGATATTCGTTGCTTTGTGATTGGCGATAAGGTCGTTGCTGCTATCAAGCGTCAGGCAAAGGACGGTGATTTCCGTGCCAATGTTCATCAAGGGGGCAAGGCGGTCAAAGTCAAGTTATCGCCCCAGGAGCGGGCAATAGCTATTAGCGCTGCAAAGACTATGGGTTTAAAGGTGGCCGGTGTTGATTTGATTCGTTCAAATCATGGTCCTTTAGTGCTGGAAATTAATTCATCCCCAGGACTTGAGGGTATCGAAAAGGCAACCCATGTAAATATTGCTACTAAGATTATTCAATATATAGAAAAAAATGCGAAACCTAAGCGCTTTAATCAACGGTTTCAGGGGTGATCAGCAAGGGCTCAATATTGCTGCTAAAATTATTCAATATATAGAAGCTGTTAATTAATGGTCTAAGGATGAATACAAGAAAGTCCATTACCATTGCTAATGAAGAGGTGAACGCAGGGGAATCTCGCTGCGTTAAGCTTGCTGTGGCAATGTTATATACTTCCACTCCTCTTGAAATTCCTGTTTATGTCTCTCATGGCAAAAAAGATGGGCCGGTGCTTTTTATTACCGCAGCCATTCATGGCGATGAAATTAATGGTGTAGAAATCATTCGTCGCCTTCATCATGCCCCACAAATCAAACGCTTACGCGGTACATTGATTACTATCCCCATAGTCAATATTTATGGTCTGATGCTGCATTCGCGGTATTTACCGGATAGGCGGGATTTGAATCGACAGTTCCCTGGCAGTGAGCGAGGTTCAATGGCTTCTAAACTTGCTAATCTGCTCATGACAGAAATTGTTAAACACTCAACACATGGGATTGACTTGCACACCGGCGCAATCCACCGTAGTAATTACCCGCAGGTACGTTTTAGTGAGGAAAACCCGATATCAGAGCAAATGGCTGAAGCCTTTGCCACGCCCGTTATTGTTCCGTCTAATATCCGTGATGGCTCCCTACGTTATGCAACCGACAATCTCAATATTCCGGTTATTGTTTATGAGGCAGGGGAGGCTCTGCGCTTTGATGAATTTGCCATTAAGCTTGGTTTACGGGGGATCTTAAGAGTCATGGCCTATCTTGGCATGCTGTCACCCTCACAGGCGAAGCATATAGCGAAAAAACAATTTCTGCCCGCTATCGCAAAATCAACCTTTTGGATACGTGCGCAAGCTAGCGGCATGATGGTTGATGCAAAACCACAGGGCTATAAAATAGACAAGGGGGAATTGCTCTGCTCAATTGTAGATCCCCTCGGAGATAATAAAGTCAGAATTACCTGTCCCTATGAGGGGCTTATCATAGGACGAACAAATATTCCTCTAGTCAATGAAGGGGACGCCTTATTTCACGTAGCCTTATTCGAGGATTTAGAAGGAGTGCAGTTGCCAACGGATAATCCTGATGATTGGGATTAGGCTTTAGTTTTTTTCTGTCTCTGATCACTTTTACCGATTAGCCAGTCAGGATTTACTTCAAATTCATCAGCGATGCGGTTAAGTACAACAGGATCTGGAACTGAAATTCCATTCAGAAAAGCGTCAGCCTTAAATTTGGGAATTTTGACTAGTTTGGAAAACGCGTCAATACGCTCATCACTGCGAGGAGGGACACCAATTGTATCAAGTTCCTTATTAAGACGTTCAGCAAGTATTTTGTTGGACATATCCACCTCAAAAGAAATTTTTAATATCTATTTTCTATAGCATATACCTAAGAAATTTCAAAAATAGCATTTAAGATTTCTTGGGTATATAAAAAGCTTTAAGGAAAATCATAGTTAAAAAACAATAACTTTCATTTTTTGATAATTTGTAACATCAATTTTTATGAAGATCCAGATTTAAAAGAATTTTACTTGGTGAGAGATAAAATTTTTATTGCAATAGGTCACCCCCATCCTGAATTCCCGCGGCTTGACCCATAGGTATCTACACAAGTGTCTGTAATAGGTCAAGTCCCTCCTGGTCTCAACACTACGTCATCCTGAGCGCAGCGAAGGATCTCCTGAATGTGGCACAGTGTTAATCCCGGAGATCCTTCGCTGCGCTCAGGATGACGTGGTGTTGAGGTGACAGGGCGTTCAATTACAGGCACTTGTGTAGATACCTATGGGCTTGACCGCTGGATCTGTGGGCTCAGAGTGAAGAGCTTCTAATCAGCAGATCCCGCGATCAAGCCGCGGGAATTCGATACTGGAACGGGGGGTTCGAAACCGTGGATCTTGGCATAAACCTTCTTAACAGCACAAGCATCATCAGACCAGTCATCAGGGTTATTAATAAGGTTAGTAAATAACCCTCCCAGGAAACCCAATAACCCGTGTTCATAAAAAAGCGCTGTAAGCCTGTCGTATAGAGCTGCTCACCTGTGGGCTGAATCGGAATATAGCCGCTGTTTAAGGAGTAATAAAATTTTGAGCAATAAAGCGAAATTAAAAGGTAGGCAAAACAAAATCTTAAATTTATTTTTAAATTTTGCATCACTAAGCTAAGACTATAAATTGTTAAAGGGATTAGGAAGGTATCAAAGCGACATTGGGGATTTAACAGAAAATAAAAAGAAATTAATAGAAGCATTGCCAGAGCGCTACCCTCAGCAAAAGCCTTTATAAACATCTCCCTGCATTTGAGAATGACTAAAAAGGCCATCGGTCCCCAATTTACAGCAAACATCGTAAAGAATAATCCTGGTTTAATTAAGGGAGCTGTCGGAATGTAAAACAAAAAAAAGTTCAAAATCTTGGGTGAAGATTCAGAAAGCAGATGGTTAGGGGATAAGGATTTAAGAAAATAATGCGTTGCTAGAGTTAATGCCAGGAAGGGTAGATAGATCAATAAATTCGTCTTGTTAAAATCCCTAATGCTTTTAAGGAATAAGGAAGGCTGGATACTGTCCATTATTCTAAAAACATAGATACCGACAAGTATGGCGCTGAGCAGTGCAAGCTTGGTAGAAATTTGAGTTCCTGCAGCCTGCCAAAGATGGGTTGTCAATGAGAATCGGGAGAGCAAGAACAAACTCAATCCATAGCCTAAAGCAACAGTCCAGGCAACTACCCTCATCCGTCTCTCCTCAGAAGGGAGAAGGGAGAAGCCCCTATTTTTCCCTTCTCCCCTCAGGGGAGAAGGTGCCCGTAGGGCGGATGAGGGGTTGTCGTTGATGCACTCAGATAGCGGCTTATCAAAGAAAATAAGAATAGAGATAAAAACAAGGCCAATTGGCCAGGTTAACAGCGTAGGAATTAAAAGCAGATTGAGCCCGATTATCGATTTTTTTAGATAAAAATAAAGAGAACACATTCCTAATAACAAGGCAAAAATATCGGTAACAACAGGTGCATAGAAATAGTATTTTAAAAATACAAAATTACAAAAAAAACAGAGAAAACCAAAGAGCTGAGTTGCTATAGAAAAATGCTTTAAACCCACAATTTTTCCCCAAAGATAAGCAATCAACATAAAACATAAGGCATTAAATATAAAAAAAGCATTAAATATATCGCGCGGTGAATCCAGCGATAGGTGAAATAGTTTAGTTGTAAGCCAGATCAGCAAAGAGGGAAAACATCTTGAAACATGATAGAGATCTGCATTAGTGCTAATCTCATGAATAAAATCCTTTGCATAGGCTGCGTAGGTAAGACCGTCCCATCCCAAACCTCCAGAAACAGGTAAACGCTCTCCCCAAAAAAAATAAATCAGGGCATAGGAGAAAATGAGCAGGATTGCAGCAGGGTTTATATTTTTTTTCATCAGCGACGCAAACCATAAAAATCATAGATTTTATCAATTACTACGGCAACATTCTCTTCTGTTAAACCGTAATATAAGGGTAAACGTAACAAACGCTCGCTCTCGCGGGTGGTATAGTTATCTTCGCCGACAAATTCGCCATAGATCTTCCCTGCTTTAGCACTATGTAAGGGCACATAATGAAAAACAGTTGAACAGCCTTGCCTGAGCAATGCTTTAATCAGGTTGGTACGGACTTGTAGATTCGCCGTTTTTATATAAAAAAGATGACCGTTAGCGACGCATTCATTGGGGATAAAAGGCAATTCCAGATCACCATTTTTCTCAAGAGCTGACAAGCCTTCATAGTAGAGTTGCCAAGTGTTTAAACGCTCATTATTGATTTCATGCGCCAGCTCTAATTGAGCCCACAGATAAGCTGCATTAATGTCACTGGGTAAATAACTGGAACCCAGATCACACCATGAATATTTATCGACCTGGCCGCGAAAAAATTTGGAACGATCAGTTCCTTTTTCACGAATAATTTCTGCACGCTCAATATAGGCCGGATTATTGAGTAATAAAGCGCCACCTTCTCCCATACTATAATTTTTAGTTTCATGGAAACTGAAGGCGCCCATATCAGCTATTGATCCAAGGGCACGGCCTTTATAGGTTGCCATAACACCTTGGGCTGCATCTTCGATAACCAGCAAATTGTATTTTTTGGCAAGTGCTAAAATACTATCCATTTCACAAGCAACGCCAGCGTAATGGACAAGAACAATCGCCTTGGTGCGCGCAGTTATTGCCTGCTCAATGAGATTTTCATCAAGATTAAGGGTATCGGGGCGAATATCAACGAATCTAATTTTAGCCCCTCTTAAGACAAAGGCATTGACAGTAGAAACGAAGGTGTAAGATGGAGCAATGACTTCATCGCCGGGCTGAATATCTGCCAGAATTGCTGCCATCTCCAAGGCATGTGTGCAAGACGTGGTGAGCAAGGCTTTAGGGATATTAAATTGGTCTTCAATCCAACGGTTGCAACGCCTAGTAAACTCACCATCACCACTGATTTTGTTGCTTGCAACGGCTTGTTGCATATAGTCGAATTCGTTCCCTGTAAATGGAGGTTTATTGAATAAAATCATTATGACCTTTTATAAAATAAGCGAACTGTGTCTAAAGAAAAAGCTAGCTAAGAGAAAGCAACCCGATAAAAAATGCAATCCCAATACGCTATAAGCTATCTTGGCTTTCCAATCAAAGGGTTGGCTTAGCAATAACCTGGCAGAAAATAAGAATAGAATATAATTTGCTGCGATACTACCCCACCAATAATTGCCATTGGAATATACCGGATATTCTGCCAATAAAGAAAACATAGCCAGGGCAACAAGGAACACTCCCCACGACATTAGCAAATATTCATCCATTTTTTGATAATAAAATAGTGCAACCATGAAAGGAAAACTAACGGACAGAGAAAGGGAGAGAAGGATATGGGGTGAATAGGTTTTCCAGACTAAAAAAGGGGCCAGAATTGTTTTATCTGGATGCGGAAATAAGTCATTAGCTAAAAAGGTGTAATACCATTGATAAATTAAAACCAGCAAGCAGGGTAGTACTAGCACGGAAATTTTGCAAAGGCCTTGTAGGTACTCTCGGTTTCTACAATTAATTAGACATAAACTTAGGCAATACAGCGGCAAAAATGCTAGGGCATAATTAGGTTTACAAAGAATCCCAAGAACAGCAAGAAGGCCTAGGCCGAAAAAATGGGATACCTTAGTTGAAGATCTATATTTTAGAGCGTAATAAAACAATAAGAGATTGAAGGGCATAGCCAAAATCAAAGTTGCGTTATGCCATTGATTTGCAGCAATATTTCCCAAATAGACATGAAAGCTATCTACAGTAATTTGTTGTGGATATTGCCCAGCTTTGTAATAACTCAAAATGGGCATAGCAAAGATCAAAATAAAGGAGAGCAGAGCCATTAATTTGCTATTAGTTGAGGGGGCTGTTTGCAAAATAAGGTAATTAATAAGGTATTTGATGGCTACCAATCCAGCTAGCAGAAGGATAGAGACGACGGCTATCTTTTTATAATGGAGAGTCTGGCCTGAAAGCAGGCTAACTAGTTTATACCATAGGGTATAGGCAGGAAATTTACCAGACTGGGTAAATTTCAGGACATATTGCGTGTGAGAGGGCAAATCACTAACCCAGGGATTAGGATTGGCAACATGAAATTGAAAGGATTTATAAAATACAAAACAGCTGACTACCATAGTAACCAGCATTCCAAAATAGATAACTCGCTGTTTTAATGACAACATTTTCTCACTAAGATTCAAACCTATCCCCTGAACAAACACCTTTATTCCTAATAGCCCTCGCCCCCTTGCCCCTAACATAGCCCGTCATTAAGAAGGACGTTACCTCAAAACCGTTCGGGCTGAGGAGGACTTTAGGCCGTCTCGAAGCCTTGCACGGTGACGCTTCGAGACATGTGCTTACACACAGACCTCAGCGCGAACGGTTATTTAACTTAATGGCAGTGAGGATGACGGGGATGACCTCTATTCACTCTCAAGTAAATATAACTGCTCTAACTTCAACAGATCACGTTCGCGTTCCTTTACCCGCTTTGCTGGAATACCGCGGTAAATTCCCCAGGGCTCAGTCGGTTTGGTAACAAGGCTCATTGCTCCAATTGCACAACCTTCGGCAATATGAGCATCGGGCATAATGACTGAGTTAGAGCCAATAATTGCGTGTTTGCCAACCTCAAGTCGTCCGAATTTTTCTTGTTTGTATTTTCGGGGAATCGTTGAGTTAGTTAAGCTATGGCCATAATAATCATCGGATTGAGTAAATAAATTGACGTAATAGGCCATCGTTACAAAATCAGCTAGTTTAATCCCATGAATACCACCGGCTAAATTACCATGAACGCCCATAAAGACATTGCGCCCCAATTCAAGTTTTCCGGATAGTACACAAAAATCATCGATGCGAGAGTTATCTCCGATCATGATCTGATCTGCATTATAAATCTTGGCGCTATCACTAATTTTTACTTCTTGGCCAAGATACTTAAAGCCCAGCTCTTCCAATGCGGAACGCGGTAAATACCCCATCCTTTTTCTCCAAAAACCGCTTAGATACCATGTTTTTCATCAAGCACATACAGGGGGCGCTTGCGACTTTCATCAAAATTTCGCCACAAATACTCGCCGATGACGCCTAGGGTAAGCATCTGAACTCCAGAAGTAAACATAATGGCTACCATAAGCGAAGACCAGCCCGCATTCGCTCCCCAGATGACTTTTTGTATAACGATATAGGTCGCGTAGATTAAACTGAAAATACAATCTAAGAAGCCAACAATAGAAATAGCTTGAATAGGTGCGTAAGAGAACGCGAGCATGGAGTCTATCGCTAATTTTAGTTTTTTGGATAAGGTCCAGCGTGACACGCCAATCTCTCGCTTCTGGCGGGTGTAAGTCACTTCTGCTCGCTTAAATCCTATCCATAATATTTGCGCAAATAAGGAAGTATTTTTTTCTTCGATGCTCGTCAAAACATCTACGACTTGCTTGTCTGCCAGGAAACAATCAAAGCCGCTCAGGGGCATATCGTTAAGGGCATATTTTTTCATTAATCTATAATACAGGGATGAAAAAGCCTTCTGGAAAAATGATTCTTTTCGATCTTCACGAATCGCAATAACTACCTTGTTTCCTGCAAGATATTTTTCAAACATTTGTAGGATCAAATGAGGCGGATCTTGTAAGTCAGCAGAAATAACAACCGCACAATCACCGCTCATGTGCTCAAGCCCTGCAAAGATGGCAATATGTTGACCAAAATTACGCGCTAATTTAATCACCTTTACCTGGGAGTCGATCGAATGAATCTTTAAGGCTTCCTGATAAGAGTTATCAGCTGAGCCATCGTCAACAAAAATTAACTCATAACTAGGCAAATGCGGGAGTACTTCCGCGGCGAGTAAAGCATAGGTAATAGGTAGATTTTTTTCGTTGTAATAAACAGGAATGATAATAGAGAGTTTTTTACTCATTATAGTTATCACAGCAAAATAAATAGTTTGGGCGGCATCTTAGCAAGAAAATTGAGAAAAAACCTCTTGATTATCTCATTCCCACAATAGTCACTATTAAAAAAGTGCATCATTTCATAATCATCCACTAAGGATGGGCATTTTAAAATAAGACACTTGCATAGCCTGCATTTTGTACTTTATTGCGGTGTTACAAAGGGTTTTCTGGTACTCATTCACCTCCTCCATCCTTGGAACCCCTTGTGCCTTGCTCTAAGCTGGTTATGCAAGACCTCACTATATAATCTCGAGAGATAGCCTATGCCTGGAGAGAGCGTAGAAACGCTGCCTTATGAACCACAAGGTGATTATGCGCCCTTTTATAATCACGAATTATATTGCCAGATTTTGCCCCTATGCCAGCATGCTTTTCAGGAAGAGCAGAATGGCCGAGCAGAAGAGCATGCCTTTAAATTGTCCTTACTCTTTAAGGATGTTGCAAAGGTAGTGAATTATCTCAAAGAATTTAATCAAGAAGGCGCTCTAACTTATCCGGTGCACGATGCTTGTTTGTTTGATTTACCAGCGGCGGATAGTGATTTTTATAGTTGGAAGAGCCTAAGCCACAAAAAGGGAGTGCAAGGCAGGATAAACCTGCTAAATCCTCGTTTTCGTGATTTACTTCCTCATACTGAAGCAATTGGAAAATTAATCCGGACTGAGCGAGAAACGAGCCCGCTCAATGATGACGAGATTAAAAAGAAACAAAGCGAATTAGATAGGGTAAAAAGAAAATATAGAAAAATTAGCCAAAAACCGCAGCTCCACCCAACAGCAGCACAAAAAGAAAGACGTAAAAAAGAGTTATCAAATTTACGCCAGCAACAAAGCCTCTTAAGTATAGAATTGGCAACCATTGCACGCGGTATTGAACTGCCTAAGGCGAATGTAGGCCTACTCTCTGCCTTTTATGAGCAATACCTGCAACAAGCTAGTCCTGCGCAAGGAATTCTGATTAAACAGGGTATCTCAGAAAGAGATATTGCCTTGTTTTACTCTCTGGTTCGTAAAGACAGTGAAGCAATTCCAAAGCTTATTATTGACGGTACCAGCTTAGGTTATCCTGGCTATTATTTAACAAAACTGGACACCCTCTCTGACCAGGGAGCCGCAATAGCCGCCTGCCTGGGGAAAATGACTAAGTGCTGCCAACATCTCGGCGGCCAAGGGGCAGCTTGTTCCCTGCATGGGATTTGCTCGGAGCTTGGGGGGTTTTATGTATTATGGAAGGGGAATGCTGACAATCCGAGTCTGGATGACGAGGTAATTGCCCAGTCCTGGGCTTGGCGTGCAAAAACTGCGGCACTTTGTCTCGATTCGATCGAGGCTAAAACAGAAGCAAAAGAAATCGCTGTCGATATGTATCGCGCCTTGGCGATAACACTTTGCTCCGGCGCTTATCCGCTGACTCAGGTGAATACAGGTACGCAAAGCGGTATTAGCCGCGAAGTGGCATTGCGTGATTATCCAACAATAAAAATAGAATCGCCGGATTATTATGGTTATAGCGATTCTAAATCACAATTCTATTTAGCCGACCAGTCGCTTCCCTATCTCTTCTTCAACAAATGTAAATCCGAAGCGTTAAACGCCTTAATAAGAACCAACAGTGAACAGTTTTTTACCGCCTTATTCCGCCAAGAAGGGCTATTAAAAGACAATGAAGATCTAAAGAAAGCGATAGCCTTCGCTCTTTATTTTCAAAAAGAAAATGGTGCCGCACTGCTTGAGTTACTGATGGAAAAGGCCGGTACAGCGCATAAAGACGAATTGGAAAGGCTAATTCAGGTTAATCGGGGATGGATGGCAGCCCTTGATGAAGGGCGTATTGATTTTGCCTTACTTGGGGAAGGGGCTCATATTAATGCGATGTCCGAAAAATATGGGCAGAGCGCCTTACACCTTGCCGTTCTAAAACCTGATATAGCGCTGGTTGAACAGCTTATTGCAGCGGGTGCCTATCTGGATATTCAGGACAAATCAGCTAATACACCTTTAAACAATGCGCTGGAAGAGGTGTTATATGAGAGGAGGAATGAGAGTGGACGTGAGCTAGCAAGGTTCTTGATTAGCAATTCTGCTAGTCTTGATATCAAAGACAAAAATGATAATGCTCCCCTAATTCTAGCAGTCAATAACAATGACCCGGAGATGGTGAGAACCCTTGTTGAGGCTGGGGCGGATATCGAAATTCTCGATGACAACCTAAAGACACCCTTGTATTGTGCAGCCCAAAAGGGCTATGAAGCGATTTTTAATTATTTGTATGAAAAAAACGCCGATGTGAATGTTGTTAGTTTAAGTGACGAGGTCAGCCTGTTGATGATCGCTGCCTGGTATGGCAATGCAGCTATGGTTGGCAAAATCCTTGCGCGTACTAACGTCAATTTCAGGCATAAGAATGTCGAAGGTAAAACGGCCCTCTTTGATGTGAATAATCCAGAGTCATTAAGGTTGATACTGAATTGCTATCCAGAGCAGGAGCGTATTGCGGCAATTAATATGACAAGAAATAGTGGTGCAAGTCCTTTACATAGCGCTGCTGAACGCGGCTTGCTTGAGGTGGTTCAGTCTTTAATTGAGCAGGGTGCTGAGGTGAATCAGCTAAGCAAATGGGGATACCATGCTATGTACAGGGCAGCCAAAGAGGGTGAGTTTGAAATAGTTAAGTACCTGGTTGCTAGCGGCGCTGATGTTGCTAAGCTTTCGGAGGGGGCGGGCTGTACTCCCTTGCAAATTGCAGTCTTAAATAGACAGTGGGAGGTTGCTCGATTGTTGTTCGAGCGCGGTTATGTGCATAAAAAGGATATCGACGGTGTTTTAAGTTATGCCCTTAGAGCGCAAATTCCTGAAGATATCTATGAAAAATATTGGGGTTTATTCTCCAGGCTGGAATCGGCAGAGAAGATTAGATTGTTAATCGCAGACCCCAAGAACCTTCTAAAATTGCTAGAACGTCAAAAACCTAGGGTACTAAGAGATTTCCTAGACCTTAGTCATGCACTTGATATTAAAGGGCAGCCAGCCATTCTAACCCTGTTTAGTCAGTTGGGTGCTGATGAAAATCAGGTTAACAGCTCAGCTGTTCAATCGCCTTATACATTCTGGAGTGGAGCAGCTAGCTTAACTCTTTCCAGTGACGAGGCGACAAAGTGCTTCAACCCATAGGTCTGTATCGTTAACGCAGGGAATCAGCGACAGTGATTCGCCGCCGAGAGCTAGCCACTGTTGCTTTGCGCGAATCCCAATTTCCTCAAGCGTCTCAAGGCAGTCCGCAACAAAGGAAGGGCAGGCTATGGCTAAACGTCTGATCCCTTTGTCGATTAGTTCAGCTAAGACCTCGTCGGTATAAGGTTTGATCCAAGGTGTTTTTCCTAATCTGGATTGGAAAGACATAGAGTATTTTGTCTCAGAAAGTTGTAATTCCTGAGCCAGGGCGAGTGTTGTTGAATAGCACTGGGCTCTATAGCAAGCTTGATTAGCTTCGCTAATAGGCGCACAGGCCACAGTACAAACTTTCGAGCAGCCGCTTTTTTTTAGATGCCGTTCCGGTACGCCATGGTAGCTAAATAAAAGGTAATCATTTTTATCCAACTCAGGTTTAATTAGGGTTGCCTGGGATCTAATAAAACCAGGATCCTGATAAAAATCGCGAATTAAATTTAGAGAAGGGATCGTAGTTTTACTCGCAATTAAACTTAAAATTTTCTCAAGGGCAGAACCGGTTGCTGCTGATGAATATTGCGGATAGAGCGGCAGTATCGTTAGTTGCTCGCAATGCTTAAGTTGGTCAAGACCTTTTTGCAACGAAGGTTTGCCATAGCGCATGCCCAAACTCACCAGCCATTGCTCACCAAGACCTTCCTGCAGCTTTCTTTGTAAATTGAAGCTATGAATCTCTAAGGGGGAGCCTTGGTCTGTCCATATTTCTTGATAAGCCTTGGCTGTCTGTTTGGGGCGAAAGGGTAGAATTGCGCCATAAACCAGAGGATATCTTAGTAATGCAGGCAAATCGATGACTCGTTTATCTCGAAGAAATTCGGCTAGGTAGCGCCTGATAGCAGGGGGGTAAGGGGCATCAGGGGTCCCAAGATTGATTAGCAGTAAACCTTTTTTCATGAGCAGGATTAATCGATATCAGAATATTCGCCATCATAGGAAGATTTAGGTTTACTATCAATTCATTTTTCGGAAGGACTAACTCATATGAATTGATAGTAAACACAAAAGCTAGGCATCGGTTACTTCCGCCAGAGGAATTACGTTAGATGCATGTAAACCACGCTCTCCTTTTTCAAGGTCGTAATTCACTTGTTGACCTGGGACTAGGGTTTTATAGCCTGTACCGTGTATGGCAGAAAAATGTACAAAAATATCTTCACCACCACCCTCAGGCATAATAAAGCCCCAACCTTTGGCATTATTGAACCATTTAACCTCGCCAGTAGCCATGTTTCCTCCTTTTGCTATCTCTGACCAATCGTCAACCAAATTTGGCTTGGTTGAGCAATTGCATTCGTCCTTAAATGACAATTAAAAAACCCATTTTTAGATGGGTTCAATTCAACATAGCTTAAAATGGGGATAGCCGACAATAGTTTTTTATAAAAAATGTGTAAATAAATTAAATGGTTGCTAAAAACAGAGGGAAAATATCTGTTTAAATCCTATTCTAATTGGCTATCTACACAGAAAGCCTTCAGAAAGCTTTGTCTTTGACTGCTAAATTTAAGATAATGCGGGCACGATTTTTCCCAGGACAGAGTTATGACGATAAACAGGCTTCTTGACGGACTCAATGAAAGACAATGTGAGGCCGTAACCGCGCCGCTTGGTAACACCTTGGTGCTAGCGGGTGCAGGTTCGGGGAAAACACGGGTTTTGGTTAGTCGCATTGCCTGGCTTATTGAACATGAACAGTTATCACCGCATTCTATTCTGGCCGTAACCTTTACTAACAAAGCGGCTGGTGAAATGAAGCAGCGCTTAGGTTCTATGCTGGCAGTTCCGCTAGCTGGCTTATGGGTTGGTACCTTCCATGGGCTCTGCCATCGCCTGCTACGTCGCCATTATCAGGAAGCCAAATTACCTGAGCAATTTCATATTTTGGATAGCGAAGATCAAGCCCGTGTTATTAAACGAGTTATTTCTTCATTGAATCTTGATGAGGAACAATGGCCGGTTAAACAAGCACAGTCCTTTATCAATGGCAAAAAGGATGAGGGATTGCGTCCACAGCATGTTAATGTGCTGCACTATGGACCTGGTCGTACCTTAGTAGAGATTTATAAGGCTTATGAGCAAGCCTGCCAGACGGCCGGGGTTATTGATTTTGCTGAATTGTTGCTGCGAACCCATGAGCTTTTACGAGATAATGCCGAGCTTTTGGCGCATTATCGCCAGCGGTTTCAGGCTATTCTGGTTGATGAGTTTCAGGATACAAACACAATCCAATATGCCTGGATTCGGTTGCTCGCCGGTGAACATGCAGCGGTTATGGCTGTTGGTGATGATGATCAATCTATTTATGGTTGGCGTGGTGCCAGGGTTGAAAACATTCAGCAATTTTCCAAGGATTTCAAGAATACACAGATTGTCAGACTAGAGCAGAACTATCGCTCAACTGCCACCATCCTTGATGCAGCCAATGCACTGATTACTAACAATAACTCCAGAATGGGCAAAGCCTTGTGGACCTCTGGGGCTTCCGGCGAAAAAATTGTTCTTTACAGCGCTTTTAATGAATTAGATGAGGCGCGCTTTGTCAGCGAGCGTATTGCTTTGGAAATTAGCCAAGGCCGCGGTGCCGAGGAAATTGCAATTTTATACCGTTCCAATGCCCAATCACGAGTCTTAGAAGAAGCCTTGCTGCGTGCGGGTATTGCTTATCGAATCCATGGAGGTGTCCGCTTTTTTGAACGAGCGGAGGTTAAGGACACCCTGGCTTATTTGCGCTTAGTTGCTAATGTTGATGATGATACCGCCTTTGAGCGCGTGGTTAATTTTCCAACCCGCGGTATTGGCGAGAAAACCCTGGAAGAAACACGTCATTTTGCCAAAGCTGAGCAAATGTCTATGTGGCAGGCTGCTAAGGCAATTTTACAGGGACAAGCTTTACCGCAACGTGCCGCTGTAGCTCTGACAAAGTTTATTGAATTAATCGAGCGCTTACAGCGCGAAACAGAAGATCGAGAATTGGATGAGCAAATTAGCTTAGTGATGGAGCTAAGTGGTTTGTATGCACATTTTTCCAAGGTCAAAGGAGATAAGGCAGAGTCCAGATTAGATAACTTGCAAGAATTGGTTAACGCTGCAAAACAATTCCGCTATGAGCAAGATGCGGAAGAAGAGTTGCCCTTACTGGTTGCCTTCTTAGCCCATGCCTCTCTGGAAGCTGGGGACATGCAGGCGGCTGAGCATGAGCGCTATGTCCATCTGATGACTCTCCATGCAGCTAAGGGATTGGAATTTCCTCTGGTCTTTTTGGTGGGGATGGAAGAAGGGGTTTTCCCTGGAAAACAGTCGATTGAAGAACCGGGGCGTTTGGAAGAGGAACGTCGTCTTTGCTATGTGGGCATGACTAGGGCGATGGAAAAATTGGTCCTCTCCTATGCTGAAGTACGCCGTCAGTATGGCCGAGAAGAATATCACCGTCCCTCACGGTTTTTACGTGAATTGCCCTCTGAGCTGGTTGATGAAATTCGCGTTACAGCGCGCTATCAGGCGCCAAAGACGCAGAAATCACAGTTTTCCTCAACTTCTGCCGCAAGTGACGCAGGTCTAAAACTTGGGCAAACAGTCACTCATGCAAAATTTGGCCAAGGCGTTGTCTTAGCTGTTGAAGGGGCTGGAGCTCATACCAGAGTACAGGTAAAATTTGCTAGAGAAGGGGCCAAATGGTTAGTGTTAGCTTACGCCAACCTAACTATTTTGGAAGATGATTGCGCACCTTTTTAGGGTGAAAAGAAGAACTTTGGACAAGTTAACGTCAATACAAGACAAAAATGTGTAATCCCAGAAAACTCGAATTCCCGCGGCTTGACCGCGGGATCTGCTGGCGGTGAAAGCTGCATAGACCCCGCGGTCAAGCCGCGGGGATTCAAAGCTGATTAGAAGAATTTTATCTTTAACATATTGAATTTAACCTAAGCTGGTGCTACGGTCTCTGGGTTTATTTCGACATGTGTTCAGAAAATATATTATTTTTACTATTATCTAAGGGGAATAGAGTGAAATTGACAAGTTTGTTATCTGCAGGCGCATTGATGACTGCAATGGCCTCACCTGCTGCAATTGCTGCAGCTGCAAATACTGATGCCAGTACATCTCCGATGTCTGATGCACAGCAAAAACAAATCGAGAAGATTGTCCATGACTATCTGGTTGCGAACCCTGAAGTGCTGCTAGAAGCTTCTCAAGCCTTACAACAAAAACAACAACAAGCCATGCAAGTTCAGGCACAGGCTGCGATTCAGTCTAATGCAGACAAGATCATCAATGATAACCTCACTGTAGCTGGCAATCCTAAAGGGAATGTAACCCTTGTTGAGTTTTTTGACTATCAATGCATCCATTGTAAAAAAATGGCTCCAGTGATCAGCGATCTGGCAAAACAAAACGGGAATCTGCGCATTGTTTACAAAGAATTCCCAATCTTTGGTAAGAGCTCAGAAACTGCATCCAGAGCTGCTTTAGCTGCTGCTATGCAAGGCAAATATATGGCAATGCATGATGCGCTAATCAAACAAGACGGTCGTTTGAACGATGATATGATTATGAGCGCTGCTAAAGCTGCTGGTTTGAATGTTGCGAAATTAAAAGCAGATATGAACAGCAAGACAGTTACTGATGCTCTAAACGCTAATCGTCAATTAGCAGAACAACTGCATCTAATGGGAACACCGGCCTTTATTCTGGCTGCCACCCCAGACGGCAAACTCAAGCAAGGCACAACACCAACCTTTATCCCTGGTGCTGCTAGCGAAGAGTCATTGCAAGAACTTATCAAGAGTGCAGGTTCAAGCTCTGCTTCTTGAGATTTCGCCATCTTCCCACCGCGCGTAGCGCGGGGGGACACAGCCCGTCATCCCGAACATAGTGAGGGATCTCCGGGATTAGCACAGTGCTACACATCAGGAGATGTCTCTCTACGTTCGACATGACGTATGTCTTTGGGAACGCAGCGAAGAATGACGAATATGGGAGGCTCTATTACATTAACAGGCTTCTTGTCTACCTAAGAAAGATGTATGATAAGCGCAATTCTGCTATCAATCTGACGTATTCGTAATTTTCGAGACAATCATGACAAAACCAACCACTTTTCAAGATATTATTTTAGCTTTGCAGCAGTTTTGGGCTTCGCAAGGTTGTGTAATATTACAGCCCTTGGATATGGAAGTGGGTGCGGGAACCTTCCATCCAGCAACTTTTTTGCGTGCTATAGGGCCAGAGCCTTGGTCAGCCGCTTATGTACAGCCTTCACGACGGCCAACAGATGGTCGTTACGGTGAAAACCCAAATCGTGTGCAACACTACTATCAATTCCAGGTTGTTCTAAAACCTTCTCCCTTGGATATTCAGGAAAAATACCTTGATTCCCTGCGTGCGCTAGGGGTTGACCCCTTGGCTGATGATATCCGTTTTGTTGAAGATAACTGGGAATCGCCAACCTTAGGCGCTTGGGGGCTTGGTTGGGAGGTTTGGCAAAATGGTATGGAAGTGTCTCAGTTTACTTATTTCCAGCAGGTTGGTGGTTTAGTATGCAAACCGGTTACCGGCGAATTGACCTACGGCCTTGAGCGAATTGCGATGTTTGTCCTTGGTGTTGATAATCTCTTTGATTTGCCCTGGTGTAAAACAGAGCATGGCGTTGTAACCTATGGCGATGTTTTCCATCAAAATGAAGTCGAGATGTCGACCTATAATTTTGAACATGCCAATGTCGATGCTTTGTTTCAACAGTTTGACTATTATGAAGGGGAAGCACAAAAACTAGTTGCCTTAAACCTTCCATTACCGGCTTATGAAATGGTGATGAAAGCCTCACATTCCTTTAATTTATTGGATGCAAGAAAGGCTATCTCGGTAACTGAGCGGCAACGATATATCTTAAGAGTACGACATCTATCCAGAGCGGTAGCGCAGGCGTACTATGATGCGCGTGAAGCGCTGGGTTTTCCTATGCAAAAAGGTGTGTAATGGCGAATGATTTTTTATTTGAACTGGGTTGTGAAGAACTGCCCTCAGGTGCTGTTTCAGTTTTAGCAGAAGCCCTCGCGACTAATTTGGTAGCAGTACTTGAAAAAGCCCAAATTTCCTATGGCGAACTACGTTCTTTTGCAACACCAAGACGATTAGCAGTTTTTATAAGCAATTTACAAGATGAGCAGCCAAGTCAGTCCTTGACGCGCCGTGGTCCCGCTTTGGTGGCAGCCTATGACGCGAATGGCCAGCCAACCCCTGCCTTATTGGGTTTCGCCAAGTCATGCAAGGTTGCTGTGAGCGATTTAACCGTTGCCAAGACAGACAAAGGCGAATGGTTGGTTTACGAATCGTTGAGCCAGGGTGCAAAAACTCGAGACCTGCTGGCAGCTATGATTAACCAAGCTTTATCGACCTTACCTATTCCTAAACCGATGCGTTGGGGAATGGGTGATGCAGAATTTGCCCGTCCGGTGCATTGGGCCTTATTGCTTTATGGGAATGAGCTTATTGATTGTGAAATTCTTGGTGTTAAAACAGGACGTAAGAGTTATGGCCACCGTTTCCATCATCCTCAGGCTATCGAAATTACCAAGGCAGAGAATTATGAGGCCTTGCTAAAAGAGGCCTATGTCCTTGCTGATTTTAAAGCGCGCCGAGCTCTCATTGTTGAACAAGTCGAAGGCTTGGCGGCTCAACACAGTGCCCGTGCAGTTATGCCTGAAGCCTTGGTCGATGAAGTGACTTCGATTGTTGAATGGCCACAGGCCTTAATTGCGAATTTTGAAAAGGAATTCTTGGATGTGCCTGCGGAAGCCTTAATTGCTTCCATGCAATCCCATCAAAAATGCTTTGCTTTGCAAAATGCAGAGGGACAACTGTTACCCCATTTCATTACGGTAGCGAATATTGTCAGCTCCAATCCGCAGCAAGTCGTTGCAGGCAATGAAAAAGTGATGCGCGCACGCTTGAGTGATGCGGCCTTTTTCTTCCATCAAGATAAAAAGCAGCCACTCAGTTCACATATCCCAGCGACTGAAAATGTAGTCTTCCAGGATAAATTGGGCAGTCTTAAAGAAAAGACCACCCGCGTGCAGGCTCTAATGAATTTTCTGGAGAAGCCTTTGCAACTGGATAACCAGGAAGCAAGTCGTGCCGCTGAGTTAAGCAAATGCGATCTCATGACTGGCATGGTTGGTGAGTTTCCTGAGCTACAAGGCTTGATGGGTTATTACTATGCTCGTCATGATGGCGAGACTACTAATGTTGCTCTTGCCTTAAATGAACAATACATGCCCCGTTTTGCTGGTGACGAGCTGCCTGGTTCAAGACTTGGATTAGCCTTATCTTTGGCAGATCGTCTGGATACCTTAGTGGGTATTTTCGCTCTTGGTCAGAAACCTTCCGGGGTAAAAGATCCCTTTAAGTTACGCCGACATGCACTGGCTGTGGTGCGCATGCTGGTTGCTACACCAACAGCGCTGAAACTGTCTGAGCTCATTGCTGAAACACAGAGGGTCTATGGTGGTCGAATTCCGGCCGCAGATCTACCACTTGCAGAGTTAAAACCCTTTATCCTGGAGCGGATGCAATCTTATTATCAGGGGCTTGGTTTTAGTGTTGACCAGGTTTTAGCCGTGCGTGCTCGCCAAGATGAATGGCTCTATGATTTTGATAAGCGAATCTATGCCCTGGCTTCCTTCATTAAATTAGCGGAGGCTTCAGCTCTATCTGCTGCTTGTAAGCGTGTGAATAATATTTTGCAACAGGCAGGGCAGTCAGATACCAAGGCAGAAACAATTAATGAGTCTTTGCTAGAAGAGGGGGCAGAAAAAGCACTCTTTACTCATTTGCAGGTAATGGAAAAACTGCTTAAGCCACTCTATGCGCAGGAAGATTATGGCAAGATTTTGAGCCAATTAGCGAGCTTACGTGAGCCAGTCGATGCATTCTTTGAGCAGGTTATGGTGATGGTTGATGAGCAGGCTGTGAAAAAGAACCGTTTGCAGTTATTGGCAAGATTGCAATCCTTGTTACAAGGGGTTGTTGATATTTCATTATTAGTAATTTCTCAATAAAACGTTATCTCGAACGGAGTGAGAGATCTCCAGATGCAGGCACAAAGCCACATTCAGGAGATCCTTCACTGCGTTCAGGATGACGGTGTCTCTTCTTATTAAGAAGTTACCATTACTACAACGAAGCCTATGAATAAAATAGTTTTATTAGATAGAGACGGGGTTATCAATCAGGATTCCTTGCATTACATCAAATCCGTTGATGAGTTTATACCCCTTGAGGGGAGCATTGCTGCTATAGCTCGCTTAACTCAGGCAGGTTATCGCATTGGTCTTGCAACTAATCAATCGGGTGTTGCCCGGGGTTATTACAGTGAAGAGGAGCTTGGCGCTATCCACGCTAAACTTCTTCACTTAGTTCGGGCTGTGGGTGGCGATATTGAAGCCATTGAGTATTGCAAACATATGCCCGACGCAGGTTGTTCTTGTCGTAAGCCACAGCCAGGAATGCTGCTAGCCTTAGCAGAACGCATGAATTGTGCCTTGAGCGATGTACCCTTCGTTGGTGATAGGGTCTCTGATATTCAGGCTGCAGAAGCTGCAGGAGCTACGCCTATCATGGTTTTATCACCGATGACTGACCGCGTCAGTTTGCAAGACTATCTTCATGTTCCAGTGTTTAATTCACTTGCACAATTTGTGGATTGTCTTTTGGCTCATAAATGACGGAGCAATTGGTTATAGCCTATGAGGCTGAATCCCTTTATGAACAGGCTAAAGAGCTTGCTGAGAGCTTGGCTTTGCTCATTGATAATCAAGCAAAAAATAAATTGCTGCTAACTGCAGACAAATTAGTCTTGAAAATGGATAGCTTTTCGCCTTTGTACAGTGATTTTAGTCACAAAACCTGGCAAAAGCGGCGTGATGCTGGGAAAAAGCAGGGACTCGTTAAGGCCTGCAAACCCAGTCCTGGTGTGCGGATTATTGATACCACCGCTGGTTGGGGACGCGATGCTGCGGTATTAGCTAGTTTTGGGGCAGAAGTATTAATGCTAGAGCGTCAACCAGTTATCGCTGCCTTGTTAAGAGATGGTTTAGCACGACAAGATGAGCAATCAAGGAAAAATTTAAGGCTTGATTTACATGAAGCTGATGCAAAGACTTATTTACAGGCTCTAAGTCCAGCTGATTATCCCGATGTGATTTATATTGATCCTATGCATCCGACACGGCAAAAGGCAGCCTTAGTCAAAAAAGATATGCAAGCTTTGCAGCAACTTTTGGGTGCAGACAATGATGCCCAAGCCTTGCTTGAGGTTGCTTTATCGCGGGCAATGAAACGAGTAGTGATCAAATGGCCTCAGCATTTAGCAGCAATTTTGCCGCCGACAACCCATATTCCGGGTAAGGTAGTGCGTTTTGATATTTATATTCCGAGCAACGGTGGGTGAGGGTATACATCCCTGTACAAGAATAGGCTGATTAGAAAGCAGGACCTGTTCCAGGTGGATTGTGGCGATCAAAAGACTCAGATAACTGAGCTTCAACTTTGCAAAGGTTGCTCGTGGTTAGAAAACTCAGAAGTTTTTTAGCAATTTTATCTTTAGGAGAATTACTTTCTTCTGTTATTTCTACTTCATTATTTTCTTCTGGTTTTTGAAAATCATCAAATTTTCTTTTCATTTTATACTCTTAGGTTGGTTAAAAAGAGCGCGCATGGTATCAGAGAATACTTAAGGAAATATTAAGGATATTTGGATGAAAATTTTCCAGTTTTGTACGGACAAAAATGTGTGATCCCAGACAAAACCCGAATTTGGCTGCGGGCTCTGGCAATGATGGACGGGTTGTTTGAGGGGGCAATTGAGTTCAGGAAGGAACTTCGAGCCTGCAACCCCTCATCCCCTAGCCGTGATTCCACCAACCGCCACCCAGCGCTTGAAATAAAGCAACCGTATCTATAAATCGATTCGCCTGGCTTTGTACTAGGTTAATTTCAGATTGTTGATAAGCTTGTTCGGCACTTAGCACTGCAAGATAACCGACTGCACCAGCTGCCAATTGTTGCTGGGCGATGTTGAGGCTTTTCTTGCTTGCTTGCACGGCAGCTTGGGCGGCTTGCAGATTGTTTGCATCATATTGGATAGCCTTAAGTGTGTCGGCAACATCTTGGAAGGCAGATAAGACTACAGAGCGGTATTGCGCATCCGCTTGCTTATAAGCGGCAACAGCGGCACGTTGTCTATGACGTAGTAAGCCTGCGTTGAATACTGGCTGAGCTACGTTGGCGGTAAGAGCCCAGAAATTTGTATTGGAATTAAAGAGAGTATAGAGATTTAAGCCATCTGAGCCGGCAGTTGCAGTTAATAAGATATTAGGCAACCGCTGGGCGACTGCTACGCCGATTTGTGCACTGGCTGCATGAGCTAGCGCTTCAGCTGCTCGAATATCAGGGCGTTGCTGTACAAGGGTAGAAGGTAGGCTAAGAGGTAATTTTCCCGGTAAGTTTAACGATTTCAACTCAAATTTATCGAATAACTTATCACTGGGAAATTGACCGCAAAGAACAGCGATTGCATGATGTTGCTGAGCAAGTTGTTTTTGCAGTGGGGGGAGGGTGCTTTCCAGCTGGGCTAGCAACGCTTCTTGTGCGCTGACACCTTCCAGACCGATCTCTCCAACAGCATGTTCTTCTCGCAACATCTTAAGTTGGCGTTTACCTAATGCAATAGTGTTTTGCGTTGCCCTAATTTGCGCTCGCAAAGAAGCCTCTTCAATAACCGCTAAGACAACATTCGAGGATATAGTTAAGGCTAGGGCCTCTCGCTGAAACACTTCAGCTGCTACCTGGGCTTCGAGCGACTCTACCTGTCTACGGTTTGACCCAAAGACATCTGGTATGTAAGAAATCGTCAGTTGAGGAGTGATTAAGGTATAAAAAAACGAGTTGGAAGCAACAATTGGCGTTAGGGTATGCGCAGTTTCCTGCCGAGTAGAAATAAAATTGGCATCTGCTCTAGGGAAATAGAAAGAGCGTTGTGCTAAAGCGGTTTCCTGGGCGATACGTAATCCTGCTGTAGCCGCTTGTAAATCAGGGTTAGAACTCAAAGCTGCCTTAATCAATTGATTAAGGGGTTCGGAATGAAAAACCTTCCACCATTCAGCAGGAATATCCTGACCCTTTGCGAAATACTGGCTTTTACCTGCTGTTGCTGGCGCTGATGTCGTGTGTGAAGGCAGGGTTTCAGCAGTATAACGTTTAACTGGCGGTGGTGGAGCACGATGAAAATCGGGCCCTAGGGTACAACCGCTGATAAGAGTACTAGCCAGACTGAGGGTAAGACATAATTTCGAAAAAGGTCTATTGAGAGTGGTAGGTAAAATCAATGCGTCTCTCCTGAACCATTATTATTATTATTATCTTGATCTTGCAGGCGAGCCGCTTTCTTCGCTTTGCGCGCAATAAAATTTTCTTCAATCAAATAATACAAAGCGGGTAATAGCAGCAGGGTTAGTGCAGTTGCCGTGATAAGCCCACCCACAATTACAGTAGCCAGTGGGCGTTGCACATCACTACCAAGGCCATGGGCTGAGGCTGCAGGAATCATTCCAACTGCCGCAACAGTTGCAGTCATTAACACAGGGCGCATACGTTCTTTGGCACCATGAATGACAGCTTCTTTCAAGGAACTTATCTCTGGTTGGCGCTGCCAGCGGTTTAGGTTGGCGATCATGATGATCGCATTCAGTACTGCTACACCGAATAAGGCAATAAAGCCAACGGCACTTGATACATTTAAAGTCATGCCACGCATAAGGAGAGCAACCAGGCCGCCAAACATGGCTAGAGGAACAGCCATAAGAATCAAACCTGGTTGGCGTAGGTTACCGAATTGGGAGAAGAGTAAGACAAACATCAAACCAAGCAACATGGGGATAATAACTGCCAGACGTGCCTGCGCTCTTTGCTGGTTTTCTAGTTGTCCGCCCCAGGTTACTTCATAGCGTGTATGATCGTAATGTACATCCTCATCAATACGCTTTTTCGCTTCCTCGGTGAATGAAACCAGATCACGGCCGCGAAGATTTAAGCGTACTGTTAATTGGCGCTTGTTCATTTCTCGGGTGATGGTTGTCTGTCCCTCAACAAATTTGATTTTAGCGTATTGTGCTAAGGCAACTTGCGCGCCATTTGCAGCAGTCAGTAGCAGATTACCGATAGCTTGGGGATTATCACGGGTGCTATTTAGGAACCTTGCTGTGACATCATAGCTTCTATCCTCAATATAGATGCGGGTAATTGGATTGCCGCCAATACCTGTTTGAATGACATCCATAATGTCAGAGATATTAATACCCAACCTAGCTATAGCCTGGCGATCAACCTCGATACGTAGCTGGGTCATTGGCGGTTCCTGGTCAATAATCACATCCTGGGCTCCAGGAACTTCTTTTATAACCCTCACAACGGAGTTAGCCAGTTTACGAACCCCATGAAAATTGTTGCCAAAGATCTTAATCACCAAATCACTATGCGCCCCTGCAACCTTATCCAAGACCCCATCAATCATTGGCTGGGAAAAGGCGACATGGATCCCAGCTATTTGCATATAACGATCAGACAGGTGTCTAATCAGATCTTGCTTTGACCAGCCTGATTTCCATGTATTGTAAGGATGGAGGGTAATTGCACACTCGATGTGTGAGGGAGTAAAGGGATCAGTACCCTCATCATTTCGTCCTACTTGGGTAATGACATGATCAACTTCTGGGAACTCCAGCGTAGCTGCCCGTATTTCACCGGCCATTTCACTCGCTTTATCGAGAGAGATCCCAGAGGGCAGGGTTACTTGCAACCAGATTGAACCCTCATCAAGATAGGGAAGAAAATCACGGCCAATAGACCCGCCTAATAGTATTACGAAACATAAGGTTACGCCAAAAAGGCCAAGCACTAATTTTGTTTTGCCAATTAAGAACCTTAATAAAGACTCGTAGCGCGGTAACATCCAGGTTAATACGCGGTTCTTATAAATTTTTATAGGATTATGATAGGACCAGTAGGCTAATCCTGGCACAAGGGCTAATGCGACTAAGAGGGCGCCAATTAAGGCAAAACCGACAGCAAAGGCCATTGGTGAGAATAATTTATATTCAATCTGTTGAAACGCGAAGAGAACTGAGTAGGCAGTAATAATCACCAGAATACCAAAGAAAATAGGCTGTGTGACTTGTAAACTTGATTTTAGGACCTCCTCTTCGGTCATAACCCCTTCTTCGTCGGCTTCGCGACGACGCAGGATATTTTCCATGACCACAATTGCCCCATCGACAATGATGCCAAAATCAATCGCGCCTAATGACAATAGGTTGGCGGGAATATTGAAGTTGTACATCAGGATAAAGGCCACCAATAACGATATGGGGATGGTAATAGCTACGATTGCTGCTGCGCGAACGCTACCGAGGAAGAACAGGAGTATCAGGGTAACCATCGTCATCCCATCAAACAAAGTCTTGCCTACAGTATGCACGGTCGCATGGACCAAATCACTGCGGTTAAGATAGGGAACTACTTTGACATCCTTCGGTAAAATTTGTTCATTAAGTTCCTTTATAGCCTCTTGTACACCAACCATAACTCTTGAAGGGTTTTCGTTTTTTAGAAGCTGAACGATACCTTCTATAACATCAGGCTTGTTATCCTCGCCTACGATACCGTGTCGTTGCTTAGAGCCCAAGGTTACCTTGCCAATATCCCTCAAGAAGACGGGGATACCATTATTCTGTGAAATCTGGATATTAGCGAAATCATCTAAGGTACGAATTAAACCAACGCCTCGCACAACGATCCCTTGTTCGCCTCTGTTCATAATTGAACCACCGGCGTTGGCATTATTTGCATTGATGGTTTGTATGATTTGCCCAAGAGAAATGTTGTATTTGGCTAATTTTATTGGATCAAATTCAAGCAAAAACTGCGTGGTCAAGCCACCAAAATTGGCTACATCAGTGACACCGGGTACTTGCTTTAACCTGGGAATCACTTTCCAGAATTGCAGTTCAGATAATTCCCTGAGGGTCCGTGTTTTGGAGTTTAAGGTATAACGGAGTATTTCACCAATAGGGGAGGTGAGTGCGTCAAGGCCTGGTTGGGCGCCGTAGGGCAGAGTTACGTTATTAATACGTTCGAGTAATCGTTGTCGCGACCAATAATTTTCCGCGCCATCCTGAAAGACCACAGTAATCAGTGATAAACCAAAGGTTGAACGTGAACGCATGACGCTAATTCCTGGCGTTCCCATAATTTCCCGTTCTAAAGGAATGGTAATTTGTTGCTCGACCTCTTCAGCAGCTAAGCCATTGACCTGAGTAACTACCTGCGAAGTGGTCGGTGCAATATCGGGATAAGCTTCGAGGGGTAATTGTTTCCAGCAATAAAAGCCATAAAAACTGACAAATAAAAATACCAGCACGACAATGCCGCGGCGATGAAAGCACTGAGTTACTAGACTCTCAATCATTGAGAATAATTCCCCCTTTGACTACAACACGCTCCCCTGAATGCAGCCCAGAGATAACTTCTACCTTATCATTGATTTGTGGACCAAGCTCGAGCAAACGAGGTTCAAACTGCCAGGGCTTTACCTCCACAAAGACGATAGAGTCAAACCCCCTTTGAATAACAGTAGTCAGTGGGAGAATAACTCGTTTATGGGGTTGGCTTAGGAAAATTGCCTTGCCAAACATATTGGGTTTTAGCTGACCTGTACTATTTTCAAACATCATGCGGACGCCGACTGTGCGAGTATCCGGGTTCATCAACGCGCCGATAAATTGAATCTTGGAACGGAGATGTTGTGGATAGGCATCTAAAACCACATCAACATCCTGTCCAACATAAAGATGCTTGAGATCTTTTTCCTGAGCACTAGCGGTGACAAAGACGTTTGATAAATCGGCAACTGTCATAATAGGGGCAGTCACATCGTTCCAATAACCCCCGATAGCAGCATTCAAATCGACCACACGCCCTGTAAGGGGAGAACGAACAACCAGCAAATGCTCATTAACATCAGTAGTTTTAACATTGAGTGCCTGTAAACGTGCATTAGCACGCTGGAGTTCACTGAGAGCCTGATCATAATCGTTGCGAGCCTGTTGCAGATCACGTCGTGCAGCAATATTGGAGACGCTAAGCCTTTGCTGTCGCTTGAGATTTTCTTGGGAAAAGGTCAACGCAGCTTTTGCTCTTTCGAGATCGCTAAGCGCTTGCGCCAAATCGGCGGAATCGATAGTAAACAAAATTTCGCCGGCCTTAACCGGATCGCCAAGGCGTTTATTTAGGCTAACTATTCGCCCTGAAAGTGGCGGTAATACCTTCACTAAGGTTGCAGGATCTGCTTCTACGATAGCAGGAAGAGTAAAGGGAGAGATCACGAGTTGTTCGGTAACTGGCTCAACAACTATAAATTGACGCAAAGGAGAGGTTTCGGGAATAACCAGACGGCCCCCCTCATGGAGCAAAGGATGGGCAGGAGGCACTGGGGTGTTTAGTCCTTTGGCATAGCCGATGATTAACCAGAAGATGAGTATCGCAGATCCTAAACCTAATAAACCAAAGCAAATCTGTTTGGAGGATAATGATTTGGGTTTCAAAGTGAATCTACTCCTTTTGTATCAACTTCCCACTGCTCTTTCTATCACTGAGACTATCTGCAGGGTTTGAATCTCTCAAACAATTGAAAATGATTCAAGCTAGAGCTAGCGTCTTTGCCGGCGCTAATTCTAGCTAAACTAATTAAGCTAAATCAAACTCATCCAGTTCCGCACGCATTCGTCTCTCTTCAAATAACTCTTCGATGCGCCGACGTCTTTCAAGCTTTATATTCAGGTTTAATTCAGTTACGCCTTCTTGCGCTACGATATTCTCTTCAACCCCGGTTTCAAAATCTTCAAAACGTCTTCTAGTACTCATCGCAATTCTCCTTTGCCCGCAAGTAGCTCCTGGATCCCCAATTTACTAGGTGAAGGTCGAAAATTCTGAATTTGTTTTATCTCAATGCAGAAGATTACAATCCTTGCAGTCTGATAATTGGAAATATTAGTAGATGAAAATAGCAGAATTCTTCAATGAGTTACAGTGGAATTTTGTAACTTCATAATAACGTCAGCAAAACGCCATAGCGGACCTAGTGAGTTTTGTTGTGGATAAAAAATCACAATACCCATACTCATTAGCACTTTAATACATCAACAGGAAATCCTGTCACCTAGGTACCGCGTACACTGCCATTAAGTTAAGGAAGGTTTTGTCATTCCCGCGAAGGCGGGAAACTATTTCTAGCTAAGCACAGTGCCAATGTAGAGATGGTTTCCCGCCTTCGCGGGAATGACAAATGCCCTTAACTTAATGGCAGTGGGTATCGCATAAATTACGGTACCTGGAATTATTGATATCTTAGATTATTCCTGGAGTAGGGGTAGAAGTTGATTCTGGCCCTTGCATTGCTATTAGTCTTTGCTTAATTTGTCTAGTTGCATTTTCCGAGCCTTTTGAGAATTGTTCTACCCTTTGGGTAATTGCTGCTGCCTTGCCTTGAGCCACTTGTAGGCGTTGGGGAAAGTCTTTAAAGATAGATTTATCTGGTGACGTTTTAAGGTTTCCTTTGGAATCGTATTCTATTCCCGTCCCATGATTGGTTTTAATGGTGATCTTTTTGGGATCCATACCTGCCAAAATTGCTCCCTCGTAAGCGAGACGAGCATCCTCGTCTGCTCTTTCAGGATCTTTGTTAGTTATTGTCAAGGTATAAGAATCTAGACCCTGCGCCAAAGCAATTGCCACTATAGAAGCAACTTTTGCTCGTGCACTGTCTTCAGTTTCAAAAAATTGACTGAACGATACGTTAAAACCATTCTCTGTCTTTGTAATTGTGCCGCCTGAAAACCAGCCATTGTTTGAGGTAGTGAATACCGAAAGTTTAGAGATATCGACGTCTCTAAGGCTACCATCACTGGATGCAAAGTTAAAATCCATAGTGGTGCCATTCAACTTGCTGGCCATTTGTTTATCCATATCGGCTTTCATATTTGCGTCGCGATTATAGTTGTATGAAAGCCAATAGATACGGAAAAATTGTTTTCTTGATTCTACGAAAAGCTCTTTAGCACTATCTTCAAGCGCTTTTTCAAGGTCTGCCAGTTGTTTTTTATTGTTTTCATCTAGAGCCGCTAGCATGTCTGCTTTGACAGTCTCAAGCTCCTCAGGCGGGCAGCCTAGGCTTGTTTGCAAATTATTTTTAAAGTCAGCATTGTTTGCGAATAAATCATTTATTTTGGATTTTGCCTCACTAAGCTGATTGTTAATTTCAGCAACAGCATTGCCCTTCATTGAGAGTAAGAAAGAGCCTATGTCGCCAGGGAGGAATTCAGGCTCATCACTTGCTATCAAGGTATTCAATCCCTTGATTTCTTTGCTAAAACCTGTCAAGGCCTTTTCGAGCTTATCGGATTTCAATGCGCCATCCAAAGCCTCTTTGGCCAATTGACCCGGTGTGCCTGGAGCCGCATCTCTCAATTTTTCTGTAAGAGTTTTGCCATCCCGGGTTTTAACAGTACTCAAACCCTCGGTATCTCCAATGAGGTTTTGCTGAAAGGCATCAAAGCTATCAGTACATTTCAATTGACCAGTGTAATTGGAGCTTGCTTTAAAAGACTCGACCCAATTTGCCTTATATCTACTATTGTAGGCAAAGAGACTTGTATCGATATCAGGTTTGGAATAAGACATGGTAAGAATCCCTAGATTGTAGCGAAAATAGTTATATAAATGAGTATATCAGTAATTTCTTAATTTAGAATTAAGCAAAAATAACTTGAATTAGATCAATCTTTATCTGAGTCGTAAATCAATCAAAATAGCTAGTTAACCAATTGAATAATATATTGATATTAAAAAAACAAATAAGACATATTAATATATTTGCCTGGATAAAAATTAAGCAAAATGGTTCAATAACAATCGAGCCTGACTTTGTTAGTGTACAAGATAAGGAATGTGGTTCATCAATTTTTAATCAGCTATAAAGGGTTTCAATTATGCAAACGAGACAAGATCAAAGTTTAGAGTCGGTTGAAGTTACTATAAGTCAAGAAAACTGCCGAGAATTTAGCAATGCTTTAGAGAACTATGAACAACTGCGTGAAAAAGAAAAACAAGCACGTATTCCTAGCGTTGATAAACCTTTTTTAGAGGATTTCCTGTCAGGATTTGATGAACAAACTGCTGCAGAAAAGTCAAAGATCGACGCCTTGCGGCAATTTCTCAATGAACTCACTTTTGCAAGCGAAGAATTTTTGAGCACAGAAGAAGCCGCGAAACTTAGCAATGCACTCTTTGATATTTTTGGACAGTATTCTTTAGCTATAGTGACTAAATACGCTCCAAACGAAATTCTGCGCTTGTTATTCAATGATTCGCGAATAGACCAAGCTTATGATGAGTATGAAGGGATTATGACGGCTTTTCACAATGATGATATTGAAAAGGTTCAAGTATATTGGGATTACTCCACTATTGGACACAGTAGCATTGCTTATAACTGGGGTTGTTCTTTAACTAATCCTAAGGTATTGGCTATGCTGCTTGCTAAACCGGAGGTAAATCCTTATCCCTCGCTTTCTGAGTATATAATTGAAAGGGGCAAAGAGGAGTTTTTGGGAGTCGTTTTTGTTGTTAGTAGGTTGCGTGAATTAGATGAGAATAATTTTAGATCTGTCCTGGAGACTTTGGAGTCTTTAGACTCAGCTGATCTACTCCCCTTGCTTATTAAAGCTGTTGCCCAAAATCTCGAATTTGTAGAGCGTTTAAATACTGTATTCAAGCACTTAAACGATATTGGTTGTTTGACTAAAGAGAATCTGGGGTTTGTATTGCAGAAAGCAGAGCAGATTGATGTGCTAATACAACAACTTGATGATTTATATAAGTTAAGTATAGAAAAGGCTGAGGCTCATATCCGAACTCCTTTAACAATGGGGCTCCTATGCCAATACCCAGAGTACTCGGAAACGCTCGGGGCAATCTTTAGTTTCCTGGCATCTAATGATGTATTAGCTATAGAGAGTCTGGAGTTGTTGACATACCCAGAGAATATGAAAGCCTTCGATTCCAATTTTAATGTGTTATCAGATACAACTTATTCTTTATTTAATGAAACGAATATGGGGTTATTGCTCTCAAATATTCAATTTTCGCAAGGTATTTCGATAGCTTTTTCTTCCCTAGTAAAGAATGACAAATTGAATCAAGAAAATTTTATTACACTTATGGAAAATCCTGCATCAGCTGTCTATCAAGCTAGGGAACTAGGTGGCGCATTCGCCAAAGATGAAGAGGGATTTAGGGAGTTTAGTGAAGTTCGCCAGGCTGCAAGAATATTGGGGGAGATGTTTCGAGGTGGTCGCTTTCCTTTGGATATTGGCAGAAGGCTGCTCTCGGAGGTCAATGACCAGCATTTTGATGAGGGAACAGTGCAAGAAATCGAAAGCCGTTCAATGAATAAACCGGCTTAATCTCTAGGCTCTGTCATCCTGAGCGCAGCGAAGGATCTCCTGAGTTTGGCAGAGTGCTAATCGCGGAGATCCTTCGCTGCGCTCAGGATGACGACTAAGTGGTGCTTATGAAGTTAGTGCCAGGCCGGTATTGCTGCATCTCCAAAAAGCTCTTTTGCCTTCTTCTGGACTTCTGGTGAATTCATCGCCTTAACAAACTCTTCCAGCTGTGGTTTCTTCGTGCTGTCACGGCGAATAACTATCAGGTTTGCGTAAGGAGAATCCTTGCCTTCTTTAAAAATCGCATCACGGGAGGGGCTTAAGCCAGCAGGAATTGCAAAATTAGTATTGATTACTGCTGCATCGACATCAGGTAAGACACGGGGCAACTGCGCGGCATCAAGTTCTTTAATTTGCAGGTTTTTGGGATTAGAGCTTATATCGTTTACCGTAGCCATGTCGTTTTTTTTCAAACTAATCAACCCAGCTTTTTGCAGTAGAAGCAAGGCTCTGGCCTCGTTACTTGGGTCATTGGGTACGGCAATAATTGAGTGGTCAGTTAATTCTCCAACTGATTTGACCTTAGTGGAATAAATGCCCGTAGGATAGACGAAGGTTTTGCCAATAGCTTCCAAGTTATAACCGTGTGCTTTTATTGCGGCTTGTAAATAAGGAAGGTGTTGATAAATATTGGCATCCAAGCTGCCATCTTGTAAGGCTTCATTAGGTAAGTTGTAATCATTGAACTCGACGATTTTAATATGTAAGCCATATTTTTCTTGCGCAACCTCTTTGCCTGCTTCCACTAGCTCAGTTTCTGGGCCGGCAATTGTGCCAATAGTCAGAGTATTAGGTGAGGGTTTGTTACAGGCAACTAAGCCAATTAATAAAACGAGTACACTTAAAATACGCATCAGAATCTCCAAAAAACTATTGATGTGAAAAATGCCGCGCCAACCGATCGCCAGCCATTTGCAGCAGTTGCACAATGACTATTAATATCAAAACAGTAGACACCATAATGACAACGTTAAAACGTTGATAACCATAGCGAATGGCCAAATCTCCCAGACCACCGCCGCCGACTGTACCTGCCATGGCAGAATAATTGACCAGCGTAATCGCTGTAACGGTGATTGCCTGAATCAGGGCTGGAAAGGCTTCGGGGAATAAAATATGGCGAATCATTTGCCGAGTATTTGCCCCCATCGAAAAGCCTGCATCTATCAAGCCATTAGGTAGATTTTGATAAATGTTATCAACTAAGCGAGCAAAAAAAGGTGTCGCTCCAAGTGTAAGCGGTACGATTGCCGCATTGATACCTATCGAAGTGCCAACCAGCAGGCGAGTAAAGGGAATTAAGGCAACAAGCAGAATGATGAAGGGTATCGAACGGCTAATATTGATAATCCCAGAAATAAAACGGTTGATGCCGGTATGGGGTTTGATTTTGCTGCTGCTAAACAGCAGGGTGCCTAGGGGTAGACCTAGTAATACAGCAAAAAGGGTAGAAAGAATTACCATGTAGAGTGTTTCACCACTGGCTAGAAACAAATCATAGAGCATTGTCAGTGACATAACCTAAAATCTCCACAGTTAACTTAGCGTCTTCACAGCGCTTTATAAATTGATTCAGCAGATTACTATCTGCGGTTAATTCCACAACCAATACGCCACAGGTAATCGTATCAAAGCGATCAATATTAGCGAGCAAAATATTGATGTCTAAGTGCAGATCGCGGCTTGTTTTAGAAATAAAGGGTACAGTTGCAGTTTCACCTTGGAAAAACAAGCGTAATAAGGGTTTCTCATTGGGCACAGTAGAAATATGACCCGTGAGGCAGGTTGGTAATTGTGGGCTTAATTGCGTATAGAGCATTGCCCGTGCAGGGCTGTTTTCTTTACTGAATACATTGCTGAGCGCAACAACTTCGACAATATTACCGGCTTCCATGACAGCCAAACGATGGCAGATGCGCTTGATGACTTCCATCTCATGGGTGATGAGTACCATGGTAATGCCGTAAAGGCTGTTGATTTTTTTCAATAACTCCAAAATAGAGCCGGTTGTTTCTGGATCAAGGGCAGAAGTAGCTTCATCACAGAGTAAAATTTTCGGTGAACAACTTAGGGCTCTCGCAATTGCAACTCGCTGTTTTTGTCCACCACTCAATTGAGTAGGGTAGGCATCAGCCTTATCACTTAATTCAACCAGTGGGAGTAACTCGTCGATTTTATTTTTAATAGTTTCTTCATCAATGCCTTGGATGCGCATTGCTAAAGCGATATTGTCATAAACCGTTTTTGAATTTAACAGGTTGAAGTGTTGGAAAATCATGGCCATCTTATGGCGGGCTTTGCGTAATTTTTTGGCAGGAAGAGCTGAAATGATTTCATTATCGATAATCACTTCACCACTATCAGGTTTTTCCAGCAAATTGATACTGCGCAATAAGGTTGATTTACCGGCACCGCTTTTACCAATGATGCCAAAGATCTCACCTTCTTGTATGAATAAATTAATATCGTTTATGGCGATATTTGCTGCATAGGATTTTGTTAATCCATTTAGTTCAATCATTCGTTATAACCTAAGGGTATTTGCAGCGTGCGGGTTGCTAAGGAGGGCATAATGTCCCGCTTTAGCCGTATTTACAAATGACCGGCAAAGACCAGACATCTGAGCGCCCGCAAGCTGAGTTTTCAAATCGGCGCAAAACGGCCATCATACTATAAGTGTTGATATATTGCTATTAGGGGATAAAAAATTAGAAAGTCATGTCTGGATAGAATGTAGCCTGGATGCAGCGAATTTTAGATGAAACCTTGATTACGCTGCTCTGCATCAAGGTTTTCCTTAGATATGGATAATAATCAATTAAGCTTTGTGGGTTGGAACACTGCACCTGCCTAAAACACTTATCTGTAAGGCTTTTAGGCACTTATGTAGATACCTATGGGCTTAACCGCGGGGTCTGAGGTACTTTATGCATTTGTGCCGCCATCAACAGTAAGATTTGCTCCAGTGATGTACGAGGCCTCGGGACCTGCGATAAAAGAAACTAGAGCGGCCACATCATCTACATGACCATAGCGTTTCAATGCAGTATTGATGAGCTGGGGTTGCGCCCACTCGCTATTTTCAGGATTTAAATCAGTGTCTATAGGACCTGGCTGTACATTATTCACGGTAATATTTCGTTCACCGACTTCCCGAGCAAGCCCTTGCGTGAACATTCTCACAGCTGCCTTCGTAGCAGAATAAGCAACTAGTCCTGGAGTTAGCATGCGTTCTCCAACGCAGGAACCGATAGTTATGATACGTCCTCCAGAGGGAAGGTGTTTTAAAGCAACCTGTGTTGCAACTAAAACGCCAACAAAATTTAGATTAATCACCTGATTTATTTCTTCGATTGATGTTTCTTCAAAGGGTTTGGGGATGGCTGTGCCTGCGTTGTTAACCAGGATATCAAGCTGTCCAAAAGTATTTAGTACTTTATCGAAGGCGGTTGTAACTGCTGTTGAATCTGTTGCATCTGCTTGGATGGCTATGGCCTTCCCGCCTGCTGATTCTATCGAACTGACCACTGATTTTGCGGCTTCGGGACTTTTGGCATAGGTGATCGCTACATAAGCGCCATCTTTAGCTAAACGTTTTGCAATAGCAGCTCCAATTCCTCGTGAGCCACCAGTAACGATGGCCACTTTGTTTTTTAGCTGAGACATTAGTTTCTCCTTTTTAATTATTCTCTTTGATGTAGGGGATGGTTAATTAATTCTTAGGTTTTTTCAATTTATGCAGTTTGCCTTTTTTCAAAAAGCAATAAGCCAGGCCGAGCACTAAACCATAGATAAGATGTCCGATAAGGGGATGAATATTGGCATGAAGGCCAGCGCTATTCCATTTTGCAAACAGGGGTTCGCCAGCAGATAAGGAGGGTAATAGCGTCATCGGACCTATTATCCACATGGCAATTCCAAAGAGTAGACCTACTAAAATGGCGCTTACCCAAGAGCGAACGAGCCAGCCCAGGGCTGTGGCAAAGACGACGCCAGCGACGATGCTGACTATAAAGTGAACAAACATGCCGGCTATTTTTGATGGCATACCAATAATACCGCCAATAACTTCTGTCATTCCCCCTAAAAGCAGAAAAAAGGCAAAGATTATACCTGCAACAACACCGGCAACAATTCCGTTACTTATGCATTTGCTATCGCACATAGCAATCTCCTTATTTATTGTTTTTATAACAACAACGGATTATGTTAGGAAACTTTATTTCAGTATAAGTGAAAAAAAATGAGTCTGAGGCTAATTTGTTAAAATTAAACTAAATTGTTCATCCCAAACCTCTACTATCGCCAAAACTATCCGCTAAGGATATGATTGCCTGGCATTTTTCTAATTAGATGAGGTCAGGCAATGCTCAAAAAAATCATTTTTCCAGTTCTAGCTCTTTTTCCTTTAGCAATTCAGGCAGCAGAACTTAAGACTTTTCCTGAGGTGGCGCAAGCGGTTTCTGCTGGCAAAGATTTAGTGTTCGTAGTCTCTCTGCAAGACTGTGACGCAAGCCTAGGCAATATTAGGGTTTCTGTGAAACCCAATGCTCTGATGTTGATTGCTGATAAGCGTGTGACTGCATCTGATAGGCATTTCACCCTTGATGAGCCTGGATATAGCGGCACAGCGGTTTATGATTATGCAAAATTTAATATTAATGCCGACGGTTCAGCAGAGCTGCACATGACAATAATGGACGCTAAGGATTATCATCCCTTTTCGAGCCGTAAAATTAATTGTGAATTAGCTAAGGGGATGAAAGTTTTTAGTCTCTCTTAAGCAAGTAGAGTGGATAGTAATAGCTAGGTTAATGCTATGTAATTGAACTTTCTCCAAGATTTTACATCCCACCTGGTTATCACAATGCTATTCCTATCCATCTCTTCTTATTAGAATGAGGCGGTCAAAGTTGTTTCAGCTGTTGACTCGCTTGCCAAATCAAACTTTTTTTCCAAAAGGGCTACAACAAAGTTGGTGCCATTAGTATTGATATCCCAGTTATTTTTCACTTCATCAATAAAATCAGCTAAATCACCTAATATTGGATGCTCTCTTTGGCCACCCTCTGCAAGATAATTGCTAAAATAATTTAAACCATGTTTCAATGGATGTGTAGTTGATTCTTCTAATAGCCGAGTACGTAACAGTTCTTTATTAGTTGGGTAAGCTGTATCACAAAGACGGTATCGCATTGGTTCTCCTGATTTAAAAAAGCAAGCATGATAATTGAGCGGTTACAAAACTTCTACCTTAATCCTCCTGCAATTCCTTTCGATTCTTAAAATACTCCAGTGCCTCAGGATTTGCTAAAGAACCCAGATTATTAATTGCTTTATTATGAACCACTTGGCGCACCGCGATTTCTACGATTTTGCCGCTGATAGTACGAGGAATATCGGCAACCGGTAGAATCTTGGCAGGGACGTGGCGGGGTGATGCATTGCTGCGTATTGTTTTGCGAATGGTTTCTACCAATTCTGTATTGAGTGTCTTACCTTCGCGTAATTTAACGAAAAGAACGACACGTACATCGTCTTGCCAATCCTGTCCTATAACGATGCTGTCTAAGATCTCGGGAATTTTTTCTATCTGGCGATAAATTTCTGCCGTACCAATCCGTACCCCACCTGGGTTCAAGACAGCATCTGAGCGACCATAGATGATTAGTCCCTTATGGTTAGTGATTTCAGCAAAGTCGCCATGAGCCCATATCTTATCGAAGCGGTCAAAATAGGCGTGTTTATAGGCTTCGCGTTTAGGATCTCCCCAAAAACTCACAGGCATACAAGGGAAGGGTTCAGTGCAGACTAATTCCCCATGTTCCTGGTATACCGCATGCCCTTCTTCATTAAACACCGCAACAGCCATGCCTAGGCCCAGGCATTGTAGTTCGCCGCGGTAAACAGGGAGTAGAGGGTTGCCTAAGGCAAAACAGGAGACAATATCAGTACCGCCTGAAATTGAACTTAATTGCACATCCGCTTTGATCTGCTCATAGACAAAGTCATAGTTCTGGGGTAGCAAGGGAGAGCCAGTTGACAGAATCGCACGCAGGCTTTTTAGGCCAAATTGCGATCCTGGTTTGACGCCAGCCTTTTCTACAGACGAAATAAATTTGGCGCTGGTGCCAAAGACGGTAATTTGTTCCTCATCAATTAACTTAAATAAACGGCTAGCATCAGGATAGGAGGGGGCGCCTTCATAAAGCGTCAAGGTAATACCTAGGGCTAAGGCCGAAACCATCCAGTTCCACATCATCCAACCACAGGTTGTGTAAAAACAAAGGTTATCCTGGTCGCCAAGATTAGAGTGTAAGGCCAACTCTTTAAGGTGTTGCAATAAGGTGCCGCCTGCACCATGAACTATACATTTGGGTTTACCCGTTGTTCCTGAGGAATAAAGAATATAAACAGGATGGGCAAAGGGCATGGCTTTGAACTCGCAGTCTTCAGCGGGCTTGATAAAATCCTGCCAGTTTATGGCTTTTTTCACATGCTTTAGGTCGGTTTTGCTCTTAATAATTGGGCAAATAACTACAGTTTTTAAGGAAGCAATAGCCTCGCTGACCTCGCTAATTTTTTCTGCAGCATCATGAGTCTTCCCCATATATTGGTGTCCGTCACAAGCAAAGAGTACTTTAGGCTCGATCTGGCCTAAGCGGTCTAGCACGGCCTGAGCACCAAAGTCTGGTGAGCATGAGGACCAAATAGCCCCAAGCGAGGTTGTGGCCAACATGGCAATAATGGTGTAGCTCACGTTGGGCATAATTGCTGCAACCCGATCACCGGCGACGACACCGGCCTCTTTTAAACCCTGAGCACAATGGGCAACCCGGTAGTAGAGCTCCTTATAACTTAAGACCTCGCGATCGCCATTTTCATTGATAGAAATAAGGGCTGGATGCTCGTCTCGGCGTTTTAATAGTTTTTCAGCAAAATTAAAGGTTGCGCCGCTGAACCAGCGTGCATCCATCATGTGGTCATAGTGATTGAGAATCTCTGTTGCTGGGGTATCAAAGGTTAGGCCGAAATAATCACAGATTGCTTGCCAAAAATCGCTGGGCTTAGTGATCGACCAGTGATGTAGTTGTTGATAGTCATTGAATTGTTGTTGATATTTTTTTTCTGCGAAACGCATAAAATGCCACATTTTAGTTGTTTCAGGTTGCTTGGGTTCCCATACTATTGATTTCATTTTGACTATCCTTGCTACTTATTATTTTTTAATTTGGGCTGGGTTCTAGCCCAATTTTGTCACTGTTCCTATGTTCTGTCATCCTGAGCGTCCCAGCCCCTTTTAGGTAAACATCGATAAAGACCTCGTCATCCCGAACATAGTGAGGGATCTCCGGGATTAGCACAGTGCCACATTCAGGAGATGTCTCTCTACGTTCGACATGACGTACGTCTTTGGGAGTAGGAACAACAAATCAACCAGGCTGTTGCTGAGTAATACAATGAATCCCGCCACCGCCAGCAAAAACATCTAAAGCATCGATTTGACTAATATGATAATTGGGGAATAGCTGACAGAAAAGCTCATAAGCCGCTTTGTCTTCTTTTTCATAGCCAAAAGCAGGCATTACAATGCCTTGATTTGCCAGATAAAAATTGATGTAGGATAAGGTCAGACGCTCCTCCCCAAGATAGGTGGCCGGAGGTTGCTCTACTGTAAATACTTCCAGAGGCCTGCCTTTGGCATCGGTTGCTGACTTTAGTATCTCCAGATTCTCATGCAAGATAGGGTAATTGACATCATTTTTATCGTGGGTAATTAAGGCTAGCACCTTGCCCGGTGCGATAAAGCAAGCGATTTCGTCAATGTGTCCATCGGTTTCATCACCAACTAGTCCCTTGTTTAACCAGATGATTTTTTCAGTGCCGAGATAATTGTAGAGGTAATCCTCAATCTCCTTTTGGCTTAATTGGGGATTGCGGTTAGCATTTAGCAGACACTCTTTGCTGGTCAATACAGTCCCTTCACCGTCAACATGAAAAGAACCGCCTTCCATAACTAGCGGTGCCTTGAAATGACGAGCCTCTGTATCACGAATTACAGCGCTGGCGATTTCATTATCGAGTGCGCAGTCAGCATAATTTCCACCCCAGGCGTTGTGGATCCAGTCAACACCAGCCAGCTCCTGTTTGTCATTCAACAAAAAAGTAGGGCCGGTATCACGTGTCCATGAATCGTTGATAGGCAGGCTAATCAGGCGAATTTTTTCACCACATAAGCGTTTTGCTGATTCTTCATCACCAGGATTAACTAAGAGTGTAACAGGCTCATATTGGGCAATCGCATTAGCAACGCGGGCATAGGCAATGCGTGCGCGTTCAAAACCAATTTCAGCCCAGCTTTCTTTATGGCAGGGCCAAGCCATCCAGCATCCGGCATGTGGATGCCATTCAGGTGGCATGCGGTATCCAGCTTGTTTGGGTGTATTCATTGTTATCCTTTCGCTTTAGAGCTGTCGAGATAGGTTAATTGGGTAAAAATGCTACGTAATTCATTGAGGTAGCTTTGAATTTGATCATTGGGTAATTCCGCACTAATCAGTTGTTTCTCATAGGAAAGAAGCAATTTTTTAGTGTCGAAATGAGCCAGATTCAAGACGTTAGTTACTGTATCTCCACTGACTAAGTCATTAATTTCAAAGTTACCATCGCCAATCAATTTAACATCCAGCGAATTAGTATCACCAAAAAGATTGTGTAGGTTGCCAAGAATTTCTTGATAAGCACCAACCAGGAAAAAGGCGAGATGATAGGGATTCTCTGCATCGTAGGGTGGAAGCATCAAGGTGGTATTGATGCAAGCTCGTCCCGTATATTCTTTTAAGGTTCCATCAGAGTCGCAGGTGAGATCTTGCAGAATAGAATGCATGCTTGGCTGTTCAGTTAAATGCGAGATAGGTGCAACAGGAAAAATCTGGCCTATTGCCCAGGCATCTGGCATAGACTGGAAGAACGATAGATTACAGAAAATCTTTGCAGCCATGCGTTCATCAATCAGATTTTTCAATTCGCTATCAGCTGGATTTTCCTTATCTAGGCGTTGTTGCAACTCAATACAGATAGCCGTGAAAATTTGCTCGACCATTGCCTTTTCTTGCAGGCTAATTACCCCATGTTTAAAGAGGGAATGAGCCTCCTCAAGGGAATGGCTGGCATAGTTATAGCTTTCGCTGGGTAAGCTGTCGCTAATGGTTTGATAAGAGTCCCAAATATCGCGGATAACATGGGAATGCGCCGATTCAACAAGCGGCAAGACAGGGGATGGCTTGATTATTTCTGCATCGGTGATATTAGCGACCAAAACCGCATGATGGGCTGTGAGTGCCCGTCCTGATTCGGAAATCAGGTTAGGCTCTGGCATATTGGCTTCTTCACAAAAGGGCTTTAAGGCTAAAAGAATATTGGTTGCGTATTCTTTAACAGTGTAATTCATCGAGCAGCCAGTGCTTGAGCGAGTACCCTCATAATCAACGCCAAGGCCACCGCCGACATCAATGGTGCTTATTGGGGCTTGCAGACGGCGAAGCTCAATATAATAACGCGCTACTTCCTGCATGCAATGACGGATATCATGAATGTTGGCAATCTGTGAGCCAAGATGACAATGCATCAATTGCAAAAAGTCGAGGCAATCTCTGGCTTTTAATTGATTAACCACATCGAGAACCTGCTCGGCATTTAAACCAAACTTTGATTTAGCACCACCGGTATTCTCCCATTTTCCAGCGCCTTTAGTGACTAAGCGGATACGTACACCAATTTTAGGTTTGATATCCAGGCGGGCTGATTCTTTGAGGATAATATCCAGTTCAGATCGTTTTTCGATAACAATAAAAACTTCATGTCCCATCTGTTGAGCAATCAGGGCAGTGCGGATATAGGAGCTATCCTTGTAACCGTTGCAAACAATCGTTGAAGGGTTTTGCCCCAGCAAACCAATAACTGCCATTAACTCAGGTTTAGAGCCTGCCTCAAGGCCAACAGGGTAGCGAGGGGCTTTTAAAATCTCACGCACCACGCAGTATTCCTGGTTTACCTTGATAGGGTAGACTAGTTTGTAGTTACCCTGATAATTATTTTCATCTATCGCCTCTGCAAAAGCCTCGTTTAGCTTGATGACTCGATCGTGCAGAATATCAGTAAAACGAATTAGCAAAGGTAGTTGCAGTCCTGCGCGGCAGGCTGCATGAACGATAGCTTGCAGCTCAACACCTTCTTCCTCAGGTTTTTTGCTAATCGCAATATTCCCTCGAGGATTGATGTTGAAATAACCCTCACCCCAGTTAGCGATGTTATATAAGTTTTCATCGGATGCGGCATTAATGGTCATTAGGGAATTCCCACACTGGATTTGCGAGGCTTGAGCAACTCCTGATAGGTCTCAGGCTCGCGTTGAGCGGCAAAGGGAAACAAACGGCCCCAGAGCGCGCGTTGGCTAAAATCCAATTCAGCCACTAAGACTGCAGGCTCATTACGTGGTGCCTGCACTAAAATTTCTCCCATTGGATTGGAGATAAAACTGCTACCGTAAAACTCCAGCCCATCTTCAATGCCAATGCGATTGACTGCAACAATGAAGGTATTAGCCATAATGCCTTGGGCGACCATGACTTTTTGCCACATGGGTTGGGAATCAAAACCAGGTGCAGTGGGTTCACCACCAATTGCGGTTGGGTAAACTAGAATTTCTGTGTCTTTTAAACCGTAGATACGCGATAGTTCAGGAAACCATTGGTCATAGCAGGTTGGCAGACCGAAATTATGGCCGGCAAGCTTATGTACCGGATAATCTGAATCACCTGGTTTGAAATAATAGTTTTCATGGTATTTTTCACCGCTGGGAATATGCTGTTTACGAGTTACAGCTGCTAATTTTCCGGTTTCATCAAAGGCAACCGCAGTATTGTATCCCGCCTTCTCAAAGAGGGAGGCTGTAATAGTTACTTTCGCTGATTTAGCCATTTCAGAAACAAAGCGAGCGGTAGGACCTGTACTAAGGTCTTCCATATAGGGACTGCCATCGACGTCGTGGCGAGTGCAGAAATAGGGTGAAAGCGTTAATTCTTGCAAGCAGACAATTTCTGCGCCTTGTTTGGCTGCAGCAAAAATGCCCGAAGCAAGCCTCTCCTGGTGTTCTTGTGGGTTTTCACTCCATTTTTCTTGGACTAGTCCAAGTTTTAATCTGCCTTCTGTCATCTACAGCCTCGTCTTTTAAAAATTAGGTATAATAAAATAGTTTAGTCAACTTGGGTATTATATTTTCGTTGTGTTTCAAAAAAAACCTTTTTTGATGAGCTTATCAGCTCAGCCTACGTTCTTATCATTTCGAAGGCAGAAACCCTCATCCGCCCTCCGGGCACCTTCTCCCCGAAAGGGAGAAGGGAGAATCCCGATTTTTCCCTTTGCCCCTCAGGGGAGAAGGTGCCTGAAGGGCGGATGAGGGGGCTCGATTGGAAGTTCTTTACCAGAAACCCCTCAAGTTTGATTCGCTAATAAAGCATTAGCCACCTTCGATTGGTTCTTCTTCCCCATCGCCTTACAGATCATATCGCCCGCCGCCACTATCTTGAAGATATCAACACCTGTTTCAATCCCGAGGCCGTGCATAAGATAAAGTACGTCTTCAGTAGCAACATTCCCTGTCGCTCCTCGAGCATAGGGGCAACCGCCAAGACCAGCAACTGAGCTGTCGAAGCGACTTATGCCGCATTCCAAAGAGGCAAAGATATTGGCTACAGCCTGGCCATAAGTATCGTGAAAATGCATGGCTAATTGCGAAAGGGGAATGAGTTCTAAGATTTCCTTGATAACCCTTTGGGTTTGCTTCGCCGTACCGACGCCAATTGTATCACCAAGACAAAGTTCATCAATACCCAAGGCGAGTAATTGGCGGGCAACAACCGCGACTTGCTGAGAGCTAATTTCACCCTCATAGGGACAGCCGAGTGCGCAGGAAATATAGGCACGAACCTTGACCTTATTCGCCTTTGCTAAGCTGATAACGGGTTCGAAGCGGGCGATACTTTCAGCAATTGAACAGTTGATATTACGTTGATTAAAGGATTCTGAGGCCGCTGTGAAAACAGCAATTTCTGTTAAACCAAGTTCTAAGGCTTTTACCATACCTCGTTCATTAGGAACCAGCGCCGAATAGTGAATAGAGCCGGTCTTAGATATTGTGCTAAAAACAGCCTCATTATCAGCAAGTTGAGGGATGGCCTTAGGTGAAACAAAGCTAGTGACCTCGATGTTTTGTAGGCCACTTTGACTTAATAAATTGATCAGTTCTACTTTCTTCTCTGTTGCTACAAATGTCGCTTCATTCTGCAGGCCATCACGAGGGCCTACCTCAACGATAGTGACCTGTTGCGGGTAGTTCATAATTATCCCTCTTTTAAGGCTAACAATTCCGCCCCTTCATTGACTTGCGAGCCAACTTCGTAAAAAAGCTCAGCCAGAATACCATCCTTAGGTGCGTGAATGGTATGTTCCATTTTCATTGCCTCTAAAACAATTAAACTTTCGCCTTCTTTTACTTTATCACCTATGCTTTTCAAAATAGCGACAACAGTTGCCGGCATTGGTGCAGTAAGTTGGCCTTTCTGGGTTGCCGAGGTAGTGCCGAAGTTTTGCCAATTGAAGCGTTCAACTTGGATTGGACCCTGCTCAAGGTAAATAGTAATCACCTCGGATTTATTCGAAAACAGCGTTTGTCTTGTTAGCTGACCATCATTTAAATATAAATGCTCACCTGCTAGGCGGGGGCTTAGAGTGAACTCTTGCTCCCTAAGGTACAACTTGAAGGATTCCTGGTTAAGGGGAAGAATTTTTAATTCAAGCTGCTCATCAGCAATAAGATAACGCCAGATCCAATGTGAACCAAGGTGCATTTGCCAGGCAAAGCTGTCACTTAGTATGGGATCGCTAAGCGTCTCTCTAAGCTGCAGAAAATCATAGCTTGCAGCAAAGATTAGCGCCAAATCCTTATCAGGTTCAGGCAAAGCAATTTTTTCTTGATTTAAAAAATCTGTGCTTAGGTCTGCTTGAACAAAGCGCGGATGACTGCAAATGGCCTGCAAAAAGGGAATATTGGTCTTTAATCCACTAATTGCATAGTGTTTCAGGCCTTGTTGCATACGCTGCAAGGCTTGTTCCCGGGTTTCGCCCCAGGCAATTAATTTGGCAATCATCGGATCATAATATTTGGAAATCACCGAACCGCGATGCACGCCACTATCGATTCGGATACCGCTGCCTTGAGGTTCTTGCAGGAAGTCTATTTGTCCAATCGAGGGAATAAAGCCCTGGCGGGGATCTTCAGCATAGATGCGGCATTCAAAGGCATGACCCTTGGCAGAAATAGTATCCTGGAGACAGGGGATAGCTTCATTAGCTGCAATTTTTAACTGCCAGGCCACTAGATCAAATCCAGTAATCATTTCGGTAACTGGATGCTCAACTTGCAAGCGGGTATTCATTTCCATGAAATAAAAATGTTCTGCGCCATCGACTAAAAACTCCACCGTACCCGCACCGCGGTAGTCGATAGAACGGGCTACCTCACAGGCGGCTTCCGCCAGTCCCTGACGCAACTTCTCTGGTAAATTAGGGGCGGGGGCTTCTTCAATGATTTTTTGATGGCGTCTTTGAATAGAACAATCACGTTCAAAAAGGTGAACAACCTGGCCATGGTTATCGGCCATAATTTGCAGTTCGACATGACGGGGATTCTGAATCAATTTTTCGATCAACATGGTGTCATCAGCAAAGCTGGCCATTGACTCTCGACGGGCGCCGGCCAGTGCCTGATAAAACTCTGACTCTTCATAAACGGAACGCATCCCTTTGCCACCACCGCCGCTGGCTGCTTTGAGCAAAACCGGGAAACCTATCTGGCGCGCCTCTTTCAACAGTGTTTCATCATCCTGGATAGTACCGTGGTAGCCAGGGGTGAGTGGAACATTGGTTTTCTCCAGCATTTGCTTGGCGAGTTGTTTTGAAGCCATTGCCTCCATCGCAGGGATAGAGGGACCAATAAATACGATTCCTGCCTCAGCGCAGGCTTTGGCAAAATGAGGGTTTTCAGATAAAAAGCCGTAGCCTGGATGAATTGCTTGTGCCCCAGCACTTTTTGCTATGGCAATGATGGCTGGAATATTCAGATAGCTTTCTTTAGCAGGCGCCTCTCCGACACAATAGGCAGAATCTGCTTCCAGCACATGGCGGCTTTCTTTGTCGACAGTGGAATAGATTGCAACAGAGTGAATACCCATTTGTCTGGCTGTTCGAATAATTCGGCAAGCAATTTCACCGCGATTAGCAATTAGGATCTTAGTAAACATGAAAACCTCTAGCTCCAGTTAGGTGTTTCTTTGTTAAGAAAGGCACGCAAACCCTGTTGACCTTCTGCCGAAATACGTTTTTTTGCGATGAGTGCAGCAGTTTGATGTATCAGGTCTTCATTAATAGTTTTTCCTGCAATCTGAGCAACCAAGGGCTTACAATCATTGACAGCCTGTGGCGCTAGCTTGGCAATTTGTTCAGCATAATTCAGGGTAAAAGGCCATAAGACTTCGTCTGCGACACAATGTTGTACAAGCTGTAATCTCAGGGCTTGTTGCGCGTCAAAGGCTTCCGCGGTCATGAATAAATGTTTCGCTGCTCGCTCACCGATAGCCTTTATCACATAAGGGCTTATTACAGCGGGTATTAAACCGAGCTTGACTTCGGAAAAGCAAAAACGAGCTGAGGTGCCGGCAATAGCGATATCACAGGCAGCGGCAAGACCTGCGCCACCACCAAGGGCAGCGCCTTGTACCATAGCAATAGTGGGTTTGGGGCTTTGGTTTAGGGTATACATCAGACGCGCCAAAATCATAGCGTCTTCAAGATTTTCTTCTTCGCTGTATTCAGCCACTCGCTGCATCCAGGCCAAATCAGCGCCAGCGGAAAAATGGCGGCCATTCGCTTTAAGGATAATGACTCTAACCTGGGAATTTGCTATCGCATTATCGAGTGCCTGTTGCAGGGCTATTAACAAATTATCATCAAAGGCATTGTGTTTGTTGGTACGGTTTAAGGTGATGATAAAAACGTGATTATGCTGTTCACTTAATAAGTCACTCAAAGTTTTCTCCTTCATAAACACTTTGTCCCTTAAGAGACAAAGTACTCCTACCGCCCTTCGCCCCTAAAGGGAGAGGGTGGCACGAAGCGACACTTACATCCTAAAAATCCCAAAAGTCGTCTCATCAATCGGCGCATTCAAGGCAGCAGAAAGACCAAGCCCTAAAATTCGTCGAGTATCCTCCGGCGCTATAACTCCATCATCCCAGAGTCTAGCGCTGGCATAATAAGGATTACCTTGAGCCTCATATTGAGCACGGAGTTTTGCCTTAAAACCTTCCTCTTCTTCTTCAGTCCAAATGGTGCCATGTTTGCTATGTTTATCACGATTAATCTGGGCAAGGACATTGGCTGCCTGTTCTCCGCCCATTACTGAAATTCGTGCATTAGGCCAGGACCATAAAAATCGTGGGTCATAGGCTCGTCCACACATAGCATAATTTCCAGCACCAAAGCTGCCGCCAACGATAACTGTGAACTTGGGAACCTTTGCGCTAGCAACTGCGGTTACCATTTTTGCACCATGTTTGGCGATGCCCGCGGCTTCGTATTTAGAGCCGACCATAAAGCCAGTGATATTTTGTAGAAAAATCAATGGGATTTTACGTTGGCTGCATAATTCGATGAAATGGGCTCCCTTGAGCGCGCTTTCGCCAAATAAAATCCCATTATTAGCAATGATACCTACAGGAAAACCAAAAAGATGGGCGAAGCCGCAGACCAGGGTTGTCCCAAAAAGTGCTTTAAATTCATCAAATTCAGAGGCGTCAACAAGCCGTGCAATGATTTCTCTTATATCGAAGGGTTTGCGTGGATCACTCGGAACAATCCCATTGAGCTCCTTGGCCTCATAAAGTGGTTCACGACTGGCAATACGACAAACTGTCTCTGGCTTTTTACGGTTCAAATGACTAATAGCAACCCGGGCCAGATGCAGGGCATGAGCATCATTTTCTGCATAATGATCAGCAACTCCTGATTGGCGGCAATGCACTTCGGCACCACCTAATTCTTCGGCGGAGATCACTTCTCCGGTCGCTGCTTTGACTAAGGGGGGGCCGCCAAGGAAAATGGTTGCCTGATTTTTTACCATAATTGATTCATCAGCCATGGCAGGAACATAGGCGCCACCTGCTGTGCAAGAGCCCATCACAACGGCGATTTGCGGAATATTGGCTGCGGAGAGGGTAGCCTGATTATAAAAGATACGGCCAAAATGCTCGCGATCTGGGAAAACCTCATCCTGTCTGGGCAAAAAAGCGCCGCCTGAATCCACCAAATAAACACAGGGCAGATGATTTGCTCTTGCTATTTCCTGAGCTCTCAGATGCTTTTTAACGGTCAGGGGATAATAGGTTCCCCCCTTTACTGTGGCGTCGTTGACGACAATAACGCAGTCTGTACCAGCTATCTGTCCAATACCAGTAATTATTCCTGCGGCTGGAACCTGATCATCATAGACCTTGTAGGCTGCTAATTGGGATAATTCCAGAAAGGGACTGCCTGGATCCAACAACTGTTGCAAGCGTTCACGTGGGAGCAATTTGCCGTGTTTTAAGTGTCTCTGACGCGCCTTTTCATCGCCACCTTCAGCAATTTTTTGAATAGTATTCTGCAACTCATCAAGCAGAGCCTGCATGGTTGCTTGGTTTTCTTTAAATTCATTACTCCCGGGATTTAACTGACTGACAATTTTAGTCATGGATAATCCTTAAACTGGTATCAGAATATTACTAAGTACTACGATGAGCCATACACACCAAGTTGTCTCAAGAAAATAAGGCATGTCTTTACCCTTAACTAGTCGATAACTAAGAGCGGGTATTGCTGCAATAACGACAGGTATGAATACTAAGAGGATTACTTTGCGAATTAATAAACCCAATCCGCCCTGACTGAAAATTGGCGTTAATTTGAGGTTTATAAAGACATATAGCATATCAACATAAAGAACCAGCATATTGGCGTATCTGGCAAAAATAATCACTAAAACACTTAGCAGCAGATAAATAAGACATTGTTTGAGCATGTGTATCCTTTAAAAACTAAATACGTCTTTCCTCGTTACCGAATTCCCGCGGCTTGACCGCGGGATCTGGCAAGCTTATAGATTTATGGATCCCGCGGTCAAGCCGCGGGAATTCAATATTTTTATAATTAGCACAAGTGTAGGCTTGGCTGGCAAGCCTATAGCCGTCAACTTCTATACCCGTTCGCGCTGAGCAACTCAGCCCCTTTGGGGCAAATATCGGGAAAGAACTTCGAATCAGAAGCCCCTCATCTCTCCTTCAGACACCGTTCTTTGAGAGGTCTGTGCGCAAGCACACGTCTCGACGCGTCACTCTCTACAAGGCTTCGAGACGGCCTAAAGGCCTCCTCAGCCCGAACGGCTTTCATGTAGCATGCACCTATGAACTTGTTAGCCCAGCCTACTAAACAAGCTCAATAGCAACCGCTGTTGCTTCTCCTCCACCAATACAAAGTGAAGCTATACCACGAGTTTTTTGTTTTTGTCGCAGGGCATTCATCAGAGTCACAATAATTCGTGCTCCAGATGCACCTATTGGGTGGCCTAAGGCACAGGCGCCACCGTGAATATTAACCTTTTCATCATCCAACTCGAGCTGACTTATTGCGGCCATCGCAACAACGGCAAAGGCTTCGTTGATTTCAAAGAGATCAATGTCGGATTGATGCCAATTAGCCTTATGTAAAACCTTGCGAATTGCATCGACCGGAGCAGTAGTGAACCATTGCGGCGCTTGAGCATGGCTTGCATGGGCTACAATTCTTGCTAAGGGACGCAGCCCCAGTTTTTTCGCATGAGCAGCCGTCATTAGGATAAGACTTGCAGCACCATCGGAAATAGAACTGGAGTTAGCCGCTGTTACCGTGCCATCAGCCTTAAAAGCAGGGCGCAATTGAGACATCTTGGCTAGTTTGGACTCATCTGGGCTCTCATCTTGACTGATAACGACATCTCCTTTACGGCCAGGAATAATAACGGGCACGATTTCCTCAGCAAAGGCATTAGTTTGTTGAGCAGCCAAGGCGCGACTCATAGAGCGAATTGCATAGTCATCTTGTTGCTGGCGTGAAAATTGAAAATGGTTAGCTGTAGCCTCAGCAAAACAGCCCATCAATTGACCACGCTCATAAGCATCTTCCAAGCCGTCTAAAAACATATGATCCTTTAGTTCACCATGACCTAAACGATAGCCTGCGCGCGCTTTGGCTAATAAATAAGGCGCATTCGACATGGATTCCATACCACTGGCCAAGATAACATTGGCAGAGCCTGCTTTGAGCAGATCATGGGCTAGCATGACTGCTTTCATACCTGAGCCACACATTTTATTGATAGTTGTTGCATTGGCTGAATTAGGGATACCGGCTTTGATTGCGGCTTGTCTTGCTGGTGCCTGGCCAATACCTGCTTGGAGTACACAGCCTGAGATTACTTCATCAATATCAGCAGGAGAAAGGCCGGCTTGTTCAATTGCTGCCTGGTGGGCGACTGAGCCTAATTCGGGTGCGGTTAGTGGAGATAAGCTGCCAAGCATATTACCCATTGGCGTTCTTTTTGCTGCTACAATCACAATTTCATTTTGTTCCATGGTTCTTTATCTCCCTTACATTGTTTCTTTAAAAAGCTCCCGTCCAATCAGCATACGCCTGATTTCCGAGGTACCTGCACCAATTTCATAGAGTTTTGCATCACGGAGTAGACGGCCAGTAGGGTATTCATTGATATAACCATTTCCACCTAGTGTCTGAATAGCTTGTAAAGCCATTTGTGTTGCTCGCTCCGCAGTATATAAAATCACGCCTGCTGCATCTTGACGGCTTACCATTCCTTGGTCACAGGCTTTGGCAACTGCATAGAGGTAGGCGCGTGAAGCACTTAGTTCGGTGTACATATCGGCTAGCTTGCCTTGGATAAACTGGAATTCACCAATGGCTTGATTAAATTGTTTACGTTCATGGACATAGGGTAAAACAACGTCCATACAAGCTTGCATAATTCCGACTGGGCCGGCAGCTAAGACTGTGCGCTCATAATCGAGACCACTCATGAGGACTTTAGCGCCTTTATTGAGTTCACCCAGGACATTTTCCACAGGAACTTCGCAATCTTCGAAGACCAATTCACAGGTGTTTGAGCCACGCATACCCAATTTATCGAGTTTCTGTGCGGTATGAAAACCCTGAAAGCCTTTCTCAATGATGAATGCCGTAATGCCTTTAGACCCAGCTTGTTTGTCAGTTTTTGCATAAACAACTAAGACATCGGCATCGGGACCATTGGTAATCCACATTTTAGTGCCATTTAGGATAAATTTATCGCCAGCTGCACGGGCTTGGAGCTGCATACTCACAACATCAGAACCCGAGTTAGATTCACTCATGGCCAGAGCGCCAATGTATTCACCGCTAACCAACTTAGGCAGATAACGACGTTTTTGCTCACTGTTACCGTTTAAATAAATCTGATTCACGCAGAGATTGGAGTGGGCGCCATAGCTTAGGCCGACAGAGGCTGAGGCTCGAGATATTTCTTCCATGGCAAGTACATGGGCAAGATAACCCATATTCGCACCACCAAATTCTTCGCTGACAGTAATACCGAGTAAACCCATCTCACCTAGCTTTCGCCAGAGCTGATTAGGAAAACTGTTATTGTGATCAATTTGAGCGGCTAGGGGGGCTATTTCTTTTTGGGCAAAATGATAGACATTATCACGCAACATGTCATAGGTTTCACCAAGCTGATATTGCAAACCTCTGTGCATAGATGACTTCCTGTTACTAAAGCAAATAGGCTAGACTATACCCAATCGAATTGATCTTGCAATATCAATTTAATCGAAAATTTATGCCAGCATATAGATAGGAGATGTGGCTCATGCGAAAACTTGTACTCTGGGGAAACCATGTTGATGAATATCAGGAGATGTTTGATCTATCCTCCGAGGACTTGAAAGGACGTATATTGGAATACGGTTGTGGTCCAAGTGCTGTCAATTCAGAGTTAACTAAATCGGGACAGCAAATTATCAGTTGTGATCCCTTATTCACCCTGGATAAAGATACTCTTTACAGCAAGGTAAGCCTTATTTTTGCTGATATGGCTGGCAGAGTAATGCGTGATCAGCAGAAATTTGATTTTAGTCGTTATGGTAGTGCTAAGTTACTCATGGACGAGCGTTATGAAGGGATGGCTAAATTTTTTGCTGATTATGAAGAGGGCAAAAAGGAAGAGCGCTACCTGGGCGTCAGCGAATATAAATTGCCTTTTGCCGATTTTAGCTTTGATTTTGCTTTAAGCGCGAATTATTTGTTTGCTGATTTAGATGATCAGGATGTCGAGTTTCATATACAAGTTCTCAAAGAGCTTGCGCGAGTGGCAAAAGAGGTGCGAATTTTTCCCCTTATTGATCGCCACGGACAACCTTCTCCATTTTTAGGTCCGGTCTTACTTGGCTTGCAACAACAAAATTATGGTGTCGAAGTAAGGGAAGTGCCTTACCACTTACAACCTACGGGTAATGCGATGTTACGTGTCTGGGCTCATCAATGCGAAGTTTAGGCAATAGATCACTCCGTACTTAGGAAAGTCCACTTTTGGCCCATCTCGAGAGAAAAACGTGATTAAAAATGCTCAAATAGATAGCTATTCTGCGCTTTTTAATCACGTTTTTCTCTCGACCTGGACTCAAAATTGAACTTTCTCCAAGATTTTTGCAGCCTACCTGAGCTATTAGGTTCAAGGTGGGTGCATTTTTTTGTTTCACTGTGATCACATTTTGGTAATTTCATGATAAAATGCCCGCTTTTTATTCGCCAGCAATATTAACCGCAATAGCAAGTCTGTTATTTTTGCCTGATTGAAGCGAATTTATTCCTGGCCAACTATAGGAAGTGATAGGACATGGGCGAGCAAATTGAAAAAATAATATATCCAAAGAGAAAGGGTTTAACCAAAAAATCTAAGCCACAGGTAATTATTTTAGGTTCCCCTCATGATTCTAGTGGAGATTCGGCCGTCAAATACTCTGGAACGAAAACCTTTGTCGATAACCTTGGATATAATGTTTTAAACAAGGAGCCCCTTCTTTTCGGTGAAAGCGAAATTTCTTTGAAAAAAATCAGACCAATAACTACTAAGTCCAGAGAGGTCACTGTTTGGTTGGAAGCGCATGGCGCTCCAGGATGGGTTTTTGGTTCTCAAGATTCTAAAATATCTGAACTTAACTATACCCTAAATTTTGCTTCATACATTGCTGCTCTTGAGCGTGGCTTGGGAGTAAAAGTAAACAATATAGTGCTCAACTGTTGTAATTCAGCTACCGAAGCCTGTAATTGGGAATTGGATCAGCCTAGTTATTTTATCTCTCCGGCGCGGATCTTGAGCATTATGTTACCGGGTATAAATGTAATGGGTTTTGTTGGCACTAATTCTTCAGCAGTTATTACCAATCTCTTCCAGGTGGGGGAGGAAGGATATGCGCCTGCATTTCTGGGATTGCATGACGGAGCCGTTCTTTTTAATTCTGGCAAAGTATTAGAAACGGGCAAAGCGTTTAAAAACCTGCTTTTATGTGATCATAAAACAGCCTGTACACCAAAGTTTGTTCTTGATGGCTGTGGCTTTGATCGAGACGAATTATTGCAGGTTGCTTTGGCACAGGAAGTTATAGATCAAGTGAGGGCAGAGGGCAGTTCCTCTAGTTACGATAGTCTGGGGGATTGGCAAAATCAGCAAGCGAGTGCCTTTGCCATGAATCTGAAAACAATTTTTCATGAGGCTGGGCAAGATAGGAGGGCGACGACTGGAGATGATTTGAAATCTGAGAACAGAAAACGCACTAGAGATCATAAGAGTATTTCTTTATCGTCTCAAAGTATGTTTAGCAGAGACATGGCTCGTAGTTTAGCTGCCTCAAGCCAAGTAAGTCCGCCCGAATTAGAGATGTACCCGAGCTTTGTTTCTGAACCAGAAATTAAAGCTGAACAGCTCGAGATATCGAGTGATGAGTCTACTCGAAAACAATTAGCGATAAGTGCTTTAGCGGTTTCTGGTGTTACTGTATCCAAAAGTATAGAGCGAACGGCTAGTTCTAATAGCCTTGAAAAGGCAGTTAAGCATGGCCTTTCAATCTTTGGCCCTAAGCCTTTTCCTACTAACAACGGAGACCAAGACAGTCTGTTAATTTTACCTATAGGCAGATTTTAAACAATTCTCAGGTCTAATAACCCAAGCCCTCAAAGTCTAGTTACCGTGGCTTGTCCACGGTATCTCTAAATTTATATTCAGCTGGATGTCATAGTGTTTAAAGGTCTAATAAATCTAAGAAGACTTTATTTTAACCAATTTAAATGCTATTGTTATGCTCAGTGTGGTAAATAACGGAGCATGTTGCCAATTTTTTAATACCGGATGAATGGATGATAAATGTTGCTGGTGTTTATTTAGGTCATCTTAAATGAAGATTAAAGAAATTTTATATCCGAAGCAAAATGGTTTAACTGGTAAAACTAAACCCTCTGCTATAGTTGTGAGCTCGCCTTACGACGATGAAGGAGGTGCTGTTAAATATGAGAGTGCCCTACGTGTTGTAGAGGATCGTGGGTTTACAGTACTTAGTAAACCTGGAAAGCCAGTAAAATTTAGTTTTGATGGCTTCGATTCTGAGCTAAAGCCTGTCACCGGCAAAACAACTGGTTTAACTGTGTATCTTGAGTCTCATGGTGCGCCAGGATGGTTATTTGGAGCGAGGAGGACAGCGAAATCAGAAATGGATAATACCTTCGCCTTTGTGGAGTACATTCGAGAGCTGGAGCAAAAAACAGGATTGAAAGTTAATAGTATTATCCTCAATAGTTGTTACTCGGCGAATGAATATTACAACCAATCTACTCAGGAATACTTTATTTCACCGGCTCGAGTCTTAAGTTATCTATTACCCGATTGCGATATTGTTGGTTTTGTCGGTAAAAATGCAACCGCTAGTGTCAATGCTTATGCACAGGTAACTGACAGAAAGAAAGGCATTACCTATAAACCAACAGCCTTCTCATTAGAAGAGGCCTCAGTTAGATTTAGTAATGGAAGTATTGCTGAAGGTGGGCGCAAAGAAATTTATTGTGACCACGCTTACACCCCCCCTTTTATTTCTAAAGCGTGTTCTATTGCTACCGACAGTGAGGAATACTATAAACCTACCTTTGGTAAGGAAATTGTGGAATCCCTTAGAGCTCGTAGCCAATACGTAGAAGAGTCCTATGGCGATCGCCAGATCAGAAAGATTCAGGCCTATTTACAAGAGCAAGCAGAATTGGCCTTGGTACAAGCGGAAGAGGTCGATGTTTCCCTGGTTGGAGAAGAAGAGTCGATCGCTCAAAGTTCGTCATTAGAGGTTTCTGTCGAGGCGCAGCAGGTTGCTGGCTTTTTTGCTTCTTCAGGGAATAAGGAAAATATTAAATCGCCGGTTGATGACAGCGTTCAGCAACTAGGAAAGTCGCAGGCCTTATAAGGTTGTAGAAAAATAACAACATAGCTCGTTATCCAGAGCGCAGCGAAGGATCTCCTGAATATGGCACAGTGCTAATCCCGGAGATCCTTCGCTGCGCTCTGGATGACGGATATAATCCTATCAGCTCAATCCACCCAGCCCCTTTGGGGCAAATATCAGGAAGGAACTTCGAACCAGCAACCTTCAGACACCATTCATTGAGATGGCGTGCGATAGCACACGTCTCGAAGCGTCACTCTGCAAGGCTTCGAGACGGCCTAAAGGCCTCCTCAGCCCGAACGGCTTTGAGGTAGCGCTCTTCAGTTAATGGCAGTGACCTTTATCCTCCACCTTTAGCCTAATAGCAAATTCTATATTATGATGATTGCTCCTTTTTCCTGGAGTTTGCTATGTATTCCCTCATTCGCCCTTTGCTGTTTAGCCTGGATGCAGAAAAGGCGCATCATTTAACTTTGGCAACCCTTCATCACCTACCTGATTTTTGCTTTAAGCACTCTGTAGCTAAGGAAAAAGTCGCTATGGGTCTGAGTTTTTCTCATCAAGTGGGGTTGGCGGCAGGCCTGGATAAAAATGGCGAACACTTGGATGCTTTGGCTAGGCTTGGTTTTTCCTTCATCGAAATAGGCACAGTGACCCCGCGGCCGCAGATAGGTAATCCTAAACCAAGGCTTTTTCGTTTACCTCGAGCTGAGGCTATTATCAACCGGATGGGCTTTAATAATCAGGGTGTCGATGCCCTAGTAGCCAATGTTGCGAAAGCGCAATACCGCGGTATCTTGGGGATTAATATTGGCAAAAATAAGGATACCCCCCTGAATCGAGCAGCTGAGGACTATCTCTATTGTCTGGATAAGGTTTATCAACAAGCTTCCTATACAACTATTAATATCTCATCACCGAATACCCCAGATTTACGCCTCTTGCAACAAGAAGCATTTTTTCGCGAGCTTATCGGCCAATTGGTTGAGGAACAAAAACGTTTGACTGATAAATATCAGCGTGCCGTGCCCTTGGTGATCAAATTATCTCCAGATGAATCGGATGAAACCTTAAAGGAAATGGCCGAGGTAATTGTTGAAATGGGTGTTGCCGGAATTATTGCTAGCAATACAACCTGCTCCCGCGAAGCTGTCCCTGGGTTGAGATATGCTCAGGAGCAGGGTGGTTTGAGTGGGCGTCCCTTATTTGATCGTTCTACACGATGTCTGAGGATCTTAAAACAGGTTGTGGGTAATGAGGTCACACTCATTGGGGTAGGCGGGATTGATAGTCCTGAAACTGCCCTAGGAAAGTTGCATGCTGGAGCTGATTTGCTTCAGGTCTATAGTGGTCTTGTTTATAAGGGACCAAGACTGGTAAGAGATTTGGTTGAGGGTTTGGTTTAGATGCATAAGTTAATCTAAGCAATCCCCTCAAATATTCGAATCCCCGCGTCTTGACCCATAGCTATCTACACAAGTGTTTGTAATAAGGTCACGTCCTTCCTTGTTTCAACACTACGTCATCCAGAGCGCCGCGAAGGATCCCCGGGATTAGCACCGTGCCACATTCAGGAGATCCTTCGCTGCGTTCTGGATGACGTGCCTTAGGGGAACACAGGGCTCATCTATTACAGACACTTGTGTAGATACCTATGGGCTTGACCGCGGGAATTCGAGTTTTTTCTGGGATTACATATCTTTGTTCCGTACAAAGCAATTTACTTATTACTTGGCGCGAGGACTGGTTTAGAGGTACAATTCGCCCCATTTGATCCAACCTTATCGCAGACTGATGAATAAAAAGCCTCTGAATAGAAAGCCTCAAGGCAAAACGGGCCCTCTTTATAGACGCTTGCTTTCTTATGTTAAACCTTTCTGGCCTGTCCTTTTATTAGGCGTGTTCGCCAATATTCTCTATTCAATCATCGATGCTGGTTTTACCTATATGATGCGTCCTTTTCTTGATAAGGGCTTTATTCATATTGATATGGATTTTGTGAAGAAAATTCCTTTTATCGTGCTGATAGGAATCACTGTACGAGGGCTTGTTAGTTCTTTGGGTAGTTACTGCATGACCTGGGTTGCCAGATCGGTAGTGAAGGTGCTAAGGCAGCGTGTCTTTGCCCATATCGTTAAATTGCCGGCTGACTATTATGATGAAGCAACCTCAGGGCAATTGTTGTCAAAGATTCTCTATGATGTTGAACAGGTCGCGCAGGTGAGCGCTGATGCGTTGACTGATATTGTGCAGAATACCTGTCTGGTGATTGGTCTTTTGACGGTAATGCTGGTGATTTGCTGGCAGCTATCACTGATGTTCTTACTAACCATTCCCTTTATCGGTATCATTGTTAACTATACCAATAAGCGAGTCCGTCGTATTAGCCATAAGGTTCAAAAATCGATGAGCGAAGTGACTGAGATTGCTGGTGAAGTCATTGATGGTTATCGGGTTGTGCGTATTTTTGGTGGCGAGCAGCATGAAATTAGTAAATTTAATCATGCTACAGAGGTTTCGCGTAGAAATGATATGAAGGTGGCTATCTCCAAGGCGATTAACGTTTCTGGAGTACAGTTTGTTATCGCTATAGGGATCGCCATGATCATCCTGGCTGCTATCCAACTATCAACAGTAATTATCATTACAGCCGGTTCTTTCCTGGCCATTATCGCCGCCATGTTACAGCTTATTAAGCCGATGAAAACCCTAACTACCTTGAATGCTACTATCCAGCGTGGTTTAGCAGGTGCTGAAAGTGTGTTTAATTTGCTTGATAAACCTGTTGAAACTGATAAAGGACGACGCTTGCAGCAAAAGGTAAGAGGCGATATTCAATTTGACAAGGTTAGCTATGCTTATCGCCAGGGACAGCAAGTATTGCATGAGGTGAGTTTTAACATCGCAGCTGGAGAAACGGTTGCTCTTGTCGGTCATTCAGGAAGTGGTAAAACGACTATCGCAAGTTTATTACCGCGATTTTATGAATTAAAGCAGGGACAAATAACACTGGATGGCGAGCCAATTCATGAATTATCTTTGGCCTGTTTACGTGAGCAGATTGCCTTGGTCAGTCAGCATGTCACTCTGTTTAATGATAGCTTAGCCAATAATATCGCCTATGGTCGTTTTGATGTAAGCCGTGAACAAATTGAGCAAGCTGCTAAAGTTGCCTTTGCTGATGAGTTTATTCAGCGTTTACCTGATGGCTACGATACTCGAATCGGTGAAAATGGCGTCCTGTTATCAGGCGGACAACGTCAGCGTTTGGCGATAGCGCGAGCGATATTGAAAGATGCACCAATTTTGATACTTGATGAAGCGACCTCCGCTCTCGATTCGGAGTCAGAGCGTTATATTCAGGTTGCCTTAGAACAAATTATGAAAACCAGAACTACTCTGGTTATTGCCCACCGTTTATCGACAATCAAACGAGCGAACAAGATTGTTGTAATGAGCCAAGGACAAATTGTTGAACAGGGAGCACATCAACAGTTATTGGCCTTGGATGGTCACTATGCCCAACTGTATCGCGTACAACAATTGAGTGTAGATAATGATGAAGAAGCTTTCGCATAATGGCCGCAGGGACTATTGATAAATTATGGTATGGTAAGCATCCTTTACGTTGGCTACTGTGGCCCTTAGCTTTGTTATACAGGGTGGTGACTGGAATACGGCGCGCCTATTTACTAAAGTTTCGCCAATTAGATTTCCCTGTTCCCATTATTGTGGTTGGAAATTTAACGGTAGGTGGCGTTGGTAAGACACCGCTGGTGATTGCCTTAGCCGAACAGCTAAAGAGCAGGGGATTAAAGGTTGGTATAGTTAGCCGGGGATATGGCTCTACACTCAAACAATTTCCGCATGAGGTATCTCTTAGCGACAAAACCAGCCAGGCCGGCGATGAACCCTTTTTAATTGCCCAAAAAACGGGTTGCCCAGTTGTGATAGCGCCTAAACGGGTTCAGGCAGTGCAGTATTTGCTGGACAAATACCAAAGCCAAATCATCATCTCTGATGATGGCTTGCAGCATTATGCAATGGGGCGGTCAATTGAAATTGTAGTTATTGATGGTCTAAGGCGCTTAGGTAATGGCCTGTGTTTACCAGCAGGTCCTCTGCGTGAAACGGTCAGTCGTTTAGGGAAAAGTGATTTACTAGTTGTTAATGAGGGAGTCTGGCCTGGCGCTTATTCAATGAATATGCAACCAGGTGAGCTAACCCATCTGGCGACAGGAGAAAAGGTTGCCTTAAACACCTTGTCTACGCCAGTTGCCGCTGTGGCAGCGATTGGCCATCCACAACGGTTTTTTACAACCTTGCAAAACCTAGGGATTGCAATTATAAAGTATCCTTTCCCAGATCATCATCGCTTTCACATCAATGATCTACAGTTTAGGGAGAATGTAGTGGTTATGACTGAGAAAGATGCGGTCAAATGCCGAGCATTTGCAGCTGATTCCTGGTATTTTTTACCTGTTGAAGCAAAATTAAGCGACTCGTTTTGGCAGGCGCTATGGGCTCATGAACAATTACAGGGTTACATTTAATGAAACGAACAGGACTGCGCAGTTTATTAATAGGTATAGCATTACTGACCGCAAATTATGTCGGAGCTACGGATTCTGTCACGCCGCCGAAAGTCATAATAGAACAAGAAAAAAATTCTGTTTCTAGCAATGCATTACAAGCCTATTGGGTATTTTCAGGCATAGTGACCAATGAAAATGGTGAGCACTATGATTATTATTTTCAAATGCAACGCAAAGATACGCAGTTTCATGCGCTAGCAACTCTAATCGATAGTCAAAGTAAAGCAGTCTTGCTCTTTGAAGAAAGTGATGCGACTGTTGAGAATTTTGTAGCAACTAACTGGCATGTTGGTAAGATTTTCATGCACTTTAACCCGATAAATAACAGTTGGGTTTTTGGAGTTAAAACAAAGGAGAATAAGGGTTTTAATTTTAAAGTTGATATGTTAGGACAAACCAAGATAACTCCCTTGAATCATGATCTTCGCTCAGGTGTTGAGTTATCAGTAAATCAAACAGGACGACTGAACGGCCATTTACAAACAGACGAAAAATCGAGCAAAGATCAATTTGTTACTGCAGCAAAAGCCTGGTTTAAACAAATTTGGGTATCAAAGTCACAAGATACGATGCATCCTCTAACAGGTGTGTTGTGTCAATTTAATGATGGTAGCGGTTTCTATGCTGTCAACCTACAAGAACCCGATGCCCTGAGAGGGGCAGTGGCTGGATGGCGTGATGTTCAGGGAACCGCCATTCCGATGTCTCAATTCGTTTCTATTAAGGAAAACGAGGCTGGGCAATGGTCCATTCAGATCTCCTCACCGAAGGTTCTTCTGTCACTGCAAGATGCTTTGGCAAAAACTGGCGAAAAACACCAGCTTATTGCAGGTCTTACAGAGGGTGACAGGCCTGGTTTTTGTACAATAAGCAGAGATGAAATTGGTGGGCAAGTAGTTCAAGCGAAGTTAGGGGACTAACAAAAGTAGCCTTGATGCAGTGCAGCGTAATCAAGGTTTTCCGATTGTCATTCTCGCGAAGGCGGGAAACTATTTCTAGTTAAGCACAGTGCCAATGTAGAGATGGTTTCCCGCCTTCGCGGGAATGACAAAATTCGTTTTACAACCGCAACAAACCTTTTAGCAATTGATTCCCCAGCATAGTTGCTTTGCCCTTGGATTTATTGGTTAAAACAACAACCCCAAGTTGCTTAGCTGGCGAAAATCCAATAAAGGTGCTAAAGCCCATATTAGCGCCATTCTTGGTAATCAATAATTGTTGCCCGTGTTTGATGCGTTGCCAGCCTAAGCCAAGAACAAACTGGGGTTTGACCTCAAACTGAGGTTGTTGAGCAAACTGCATAGCAGACAAAAGTTGTGGCGAAGCATTCTCCTCTTTAACGCCTAAATTAGCCTTTAAAAATCTAAGCATGTCTGCTGAGGAAGAACGTAAGGCGCCACCACCAAGAAAATTAGCAGGTACATAATGCGGGGCAGGATTACCGTTTGGACGGTAACCCTGTGCCTGTAATGCTTGCTTATTGGCAGGCAAGGTAAAATAAGTATTAGTCATCGCTAGTGGTTGGCTAATATTTTCACTCAGTAAAACGGCAAGGGGCTTAGCGCTAGCATGTACTAAGACATTGCCTAATAAACCAAAACTAACATTAGAGTAGAGATAATGTGTCCCTATAGGAGTCTGTGGTTGCCAGGTTTGTAGTTTATTAAAGAACCCGATTATGTTGCCTGATTTCACCCCAAATTGCTCCAATTGCCGAGGAAAGCTTGCGGTGTGGGTTGCCAGATTTACCACCTGGACCTGATCAATCGGCAGGCCAGTAGTATTGGCTAATCGGGGAAGATATTTGACGATGGGATCAGTTAAACGTAGTTTTCCTTCCTGTACTTCAACAGCCAACAAGGTAGTAACAAAGATTTTAGTGATGGAAGCCAATTCGAAAATAGTCTCTTGAGTCACTGGAGTATTAGAGCTCTTATTTGCAACACCAAAATTAAAATAATAGTCCTGACCCTTGTAATAAATAGCAATAGCTGCTCCGGGAATCTGCTTATCGCTAAGGAAGGAATTAGCCACTGTGGCTACTAATTGATTCACTGTTGGAGCATCTGCTGCCTGAGCCGAAGACGTAATGAATGATGGCAAAATAACAAAAAAAGCCAAAAAGGCTTTAAAAACATAACTCCCTTTCATAACAAAGATCCTCCTGTAATTGCGGTTTATCTGTAATAGATCACCCCTATCCCGAATTCCCGCGGCTTGACCGAGGGATCGGGCTCAGAGTGAAGAGCTTATAACCAGCGGATCCTACGGTCAAGCTGCGGGAATTCAATAGTAGAGCGGAGGCTGACCTTAGTTATAATGAAAAAATTAGCATTGCTTCTCCGGTAAAAAGAACACAAGTCCGCTGGCAATAAACAAGGCGATAGGAATAATTACCAGAGCATCTTGGTAATTACTTAGACTGTAGACCTGCTTGGAATCACTGAAGAGATCTAATAAATACCCAATCAAGGGCTGTATCAGCGGTGCTGTTAGCATGGCTAAGGTATTGGTAAATCCCGCGCAGGTTGACAAGGAATCGGGGGGCGATAATTCATTAGCTATGCTATAGGCGAGCATATAGGCGCCACAACAAAGACCAATAGCAAACATTATGAGGCCTAATAAGTCCGAACGATGAATAGGTAAATACAGTAGAGCCAACAGCAAGAAGGCTGTTGATAGGCAGGAGGTCAGAAGCATTGGTCTGCGGCGCTTGAAAAAGATAGCTAATTTACCGAATAGCGGGCAGCTAAGGGCTGTACCGAGGAAAATCATTGCATCAACCCAGCTCGCTTCTTGCAAGCTACAACCCAGTTTTGCCTGGATAAAGGGGACTGCCCACATTGCGCCGAATACCGTAATCACGCTAAAGCTTAAACCGGCAAATAAGCCGTTAATCCAAGCCTTGGTGTTGGTTAAAATGCTTAAAACTTGCTTGCCCTGCCTTGTTGTTGATTGGGAAGACGGGCTGTTTTCAGGAATATAGAGCCAGCAAAAAAAGCTAATAATAAGGCCTAATAGAGCAGCACCATTATGGAAGGTTCGCCAACTTATCTCATTGAGTAAAGAACCCATTGATATCAGGCCAAACATCGCGACAAGAAAGCCCAGAGTTTCTGAAAGGCCAATCAAAAAGCCAAATTGTTTTAAGGGAAAATGCTGTCTTAACAAATGTGATAGACCAACAAAGGCAAAGGCTGAGCCGGCGCCAATTATTAGTCGTCCGATAAATAAGTGGTTAAGGCTATGGCTTTGTGCAAAATAAACACATCCAAAACTACAGACTAGGGCACTAATTGCAAGCAAAGAGCGAGTGCTTTTTCTATCGAAAAGCATACCTACGGGAATTTGCATGCTGGTATAAACATAATAAAAAGCGCTACTAATAATCCCTGCCTGAAAGGCTGTCAGCCCCATCTCATTCATGATTGAGCCGATAATTACCCCAGATGACAATTGTAAGAAAAATTGGAACAATACAAAGGATACGCCGATAAGCCAAATACCAGTTCGCCTTCTGGCATTTAATTCAGGAATACTAATTGCTGCTATCATTGATCTAGTTTCTGGCAAAAAGCGCGACTATACGAGATTGTGCGGGCTGATGCAAAGTTTTATAGGGAAAAAAATGAATCTACGCGATTTGCACTATTTTGTTATTCTTGCGGAACTAATGCACTTTGGTGAAGCAGCCAAGCGCTGTCATGTAAGCCAACCTACACTCTCTATGCAGATTAAAAAGCTTGAGGAAGAGCTTGGTTTGCCTCTTTTCGAGCGGAATAATAAACAGGTGATGTTAACTGACGCCGGAAAGGCTTTGGTGGGTCGAGCCCAGCAAATTTTAACTCAGGTCGCTGAGATGAAAGAGTTTGCCAGGGCATCCTCAGATCCCTATGCAGGGGAGTTAAGGCTAGGCCTAATCCCTACCTTAGCCCCCTATCTGCTTCCTTTGATAATGACAGAGATACAAAGTGCTTTTCCAAAAATCCGAGTCTGGCTTTATGAGGATAAAACGCAGCGGCTAAGCGAAAAACTGGCCGCAGGTCAATTGGACGCGGCTTTAATGGCGACGCCAGTTGATGGTGATTTTAAGCATCTAATTCTTTTTGAAGAGCCTTTTTATTTTGCTGCTGCCAATGACTCCCTGATGAGGAATAAAAAAGAATTAAAGGTTGATGAATTGGCTAATCAACCAGTGATGCTTTTGGAGGAAGGCCATTGTTTACGAGAGCAGGCAATGGCTGTATGCCAATTGGCAAAGGCAGAGGTTCGCGCCGATTTCACAGCAACGAGCCTTGAAACTTTAAGATGGATGGTGCAAGCAGGTGTCGGAGTTACACTTTTACCTGCTCTGGCTCTACAAGAGGCTGAGAGCAGCAATTTATTGGTGATCCCCTTTGCTAAGCCAGCCCCATCGCGCTCGATCGCTCTTTATTGGCGGCCGGGTAGCGCAAAAGATCTTTGTTTGAAGGCGATGGCGGGGCTTATTAGTTCGATTGTGCAGCCAAGGCTGTGAGGGATCTTAGAAAGTAGGTAATAGGTCACCTCGTCACTCTAACATAGCCCGTCATCCTGAGCGCAGCGAAGGATCTCCAGGATTGGCACTGTGCTATATTCAAGAAATCCTTCGCTGCACTCCCAAAGACGTACGTCATGTCGAACGTAGAGAGACATCTCCTAAGTGTAGCGCTGTGCTAATCCCAGAGATCCCTGGGATGACGAGGTCTTTATCGATGTTTGCCCCAAAGGGGCTGGAGCGCTCAGGATGACGTGACGAGGGGCAACCTTACGAATGTAGTTCATTACCCAGAGTAGATGGGCTCTTAGTTATTCTTAAAAAGCTCCTTATTCTTCATTAACTCAGCAAGAAACAAGGTCAGCATATGGTTGGAAGTATTCGCACCATCTTTGCCATCACCGCTTGTTTGTATAAGGATATCGGGTGTGATTTTCACCTGTCCGCCGGCAACCTGTTTCATGATTTCAATAATAGACATGGGTTGCTGTCCCAGAGCGTCTGCCTGTTGTTTATAGGCTTCTGCAGTGGCTCGGCCAATTGCGCTGATTTTTCCCGCCTCCGCATTACCTACAGAACTGATCCCCGCTGCAATACCTTCTTGTTCTAATCGGGTCGACTGGCTTTTTGCTTCTGCCAGAATAATATTCTGTTGTTTTTGCTGTGAGGCAATTTTTACATCAAACTCTGCTTTCACCACACTAGGCTGTAAATCAGCTTGGGCTTTGGTTTTTTCCATCTCAGCTCGGCGGCCTTCTGCTTCTTGCTGGGCGTCGTACATCGCTTTTTGCTGGCTGGCAACTACCTTGTCGGTTAGGGTTTGCATCAAGCGATCCGGTAATTTAATTTGGCAAATTAATACACTGACGCATTCAACATGATATTTATGTAATTCCTCTGCTGAATGTACCTCTGCCTTACGTTGCTCCTCATAGCGGTCTTGCATAAACTGCATCGCTTCGGAGGAGGAGGCTTGGTTACGGAAGGAGCTGTCAATCAGCGGATGAATCACGTCTTCGACTAAGTTACTAATCGTACCAATTCTTGCCACCATGTGTGGTGCTTGTTCAGGAAGAACACGCAGGATAACTTTCACCTCGACGGACATCTCAAAACCGTCCTTCGATACAATATTCAAGGGATTAAAGGTGCGTGATTTAATTGCCTCTGATGCATCCGGCGCTTCTACAGTAGTGGGTACGCTGCCTGCTGGCGTATATTTGTTGGCTGACCACTTTGGCATTGCCCAGTCAATAGTAATGTTGGTTGTTGGAATGATATGGGGTGTAAACGCCAATTTATTTAAATAATAGGTTCCTGGCCCAAGCACCTCGCGCTGTATCCCTCGATAACCGGTACTAACAACATAACGCTCTATACCATCCTTTAACGATTTCTCATTGCTGGGTTGCAAGTCTGTATCCTCGGAAGGGTCTTTACCAATCGTTGAGACAATAACAGCGACTTCACCGCGCTCAACGGTTAAGACCTTATCAAGTGAAACATCAAACATAAGTGGGTTGATATAGTAGGTACCCGGTTTTAAAAAATCTAGCTGTGGTCCTCGCTGTCCGCCATTAGCGAGGAAGGTTGCGCCATCTTGGAAATCCTGATGCCCACTTACGGATTTAGCAATATATTCGCTAGAGGGTAGGGCATCTCCGTCCTTAGCAGTGACCAACCCAACTTCTTTGACAGGGATCACTGTCGCATTCATAACGGTAATTTCAAAAAGCTTAGTATTAATACGATAGGTACCGGGAAGTAAAATATCGATTTGCGGTCCTTTCTGGCCACCGCTTTCTAAAAAGATATTACTGTCCTGGAAATTGTTATGCTTGTCGATATGTTTTCCCAATAAGCGTCCACTGGCAATAGGGTTACCATCGGTTGCGACGACTACACCAATTTGATTGTTGCCAATACTCACAACTGGAGAAATGGTAATTTGGAATAGATAGGGATTTATGCGGTAAGAACCTGGCGGTAAGATTTCGAGCTGAGGCCCCTTTTCGCCGCCTGCTTTTAAGAAGGATTCACCGTCTTGAAATAAGTTATGCTCTTTAAACGCTCTTGCGAATATTCGCCCAGACTTAACAGGCACTCCATCAATAGAGTCAACTATACCAATCTCATTTTGGTTAATGATCGTCAGTTCGGATTTTGTTACACGGTATAAGAAGGGCACTAGCAAATGTAAGCCTGGACCAAGCGTTCTTGCCTGAATACCTACTTCATCGCTTAGCGCGACAACTCGTCCTTCAGGAATACGTTTACCAAACCAACGGCGCTCTAGAATAGCGATCTTGGTTCCACCAACGATGACTACAGAGTTAATTAAAATGAAAATTATTAGGGCAATTGTTAGAAGAACAGAAAAATTACCAAAGAGGATATCCATAACTACTTCTTATATCTGAGATGCGAGTAATCAATTTATGATAAAAAATTTATAAAATCAAAAATAAATGGTTCCTATCGCTCCCAAAGACGTACGTCATGTCGAACGTAGAGAGACATCTCCTGAATGTGGCACTGTGCTAATCCCGGAGATCCCTCACTATGTTCGGGATGACGAGGTCTTTATCGATGTTTGCCCCCCAAAGGGTCTGGGGCGCTCAGAATGACGGAAGGGGAGTGACTGCCCAGCATGGTAGGGTACGCCAGGTAATTACCTAACCAACCTGATGCACTTTAATCAACATCCCTGCCTGTGGATGATCCAAATAATAAATATCACCACCCTTTAAGCGTTGCTGTTGTACCAAGACAAAGGGGGCTGAGTTGGAGCTGGGTGTGGAAATTAACAATTCTGAATCTAGGGAATAGTAATTGCTACGTTGAACGCGGACGGTGCCCTCTATTTCCCAACCATCACGTTGAACCTTAGGGATCGCAATCGCGCTCTGGTTATTAAAGGGTTGTAACCAGGTGTAATGTATTAAGACCCGGTACTGGGGTTTGCGATGTAGTGCCCAATATTCCTCTTGTAACTGCGAGGATGAAGAGGGGAGAAGGTGGTAGGGGGTCTGGTTTTTACTGATTTCTGTTTGCAGGGGAATACTATTTGCTGAGTGGGATGCCAGGGTAGAGCTTAGAGATAATTCTGGCGAAATAGGGGACTGTTGATAGCCAAAGACTATAAGATCAATTTGATAAAGGGCTGCGGCTTGTGCCAGGCTTGTCAGGAGCATCATTGCAACTAAGGCTATCTTTTTAAACATATTTTATTCTTCTAATTAGTTTATTCCGCTGGACTTATGGTGTGAATCAAGATCCAGATATACACCCATGGGCGTGGATTATAGCGGGGAGTGAGTCCTGTGTCAGCATCTGGTTGCTCCCCGATCTATCTCTTGTTACAGTGATAACTCCTTATTTAACAATTGCTTTCATGACTCTACTTGCCGAAATTAAAGAACTCAGCGTTGCTTTCCAAAATAAAGACCAATTAATTAAAGCAGTCGATCAGTTAAATTTCGTGCTAAATGCTGGTGAAACTCTGGCTTTGCTGGGAGAGTCTGGTTGTGGTAAATCATTGACCTCGCTTGCTCTGATGCGACTTTTGCCCTTTAAGGCTGCCTATGGTGCTAAAAGTGAAATTAAGCTAGCAGGCAAGGATTTATTGAATCTCCCTGAATATATCATGAGAACTCTGCGCGGAAGGCGCTTAGCCATGATTTTTCAGGAGCCTATGACTGCTTTAAATCCTGTTTTAACGATTGCCGAGCAGTTGGTAGAAACCTTGCCTAAGGCGAAGCGCACAAGCCAAGAAACTCAAGCTTGTTTACTTGAATTACTTCGTGAAGTGGAAATGCCAAAGCCCGAATTACGGTTGCAGCAATATCCTCATCAATTATCTGGCGGGCAAAAGCAGAGGGTTGTGATTGCGATGGCTTTAGCCTCCAATCCAGAAATATTAATTGCTGATGAGCCGACCACGGCGTTGGATGTTACCATCCAAGCGCAGATTTTAGCACTGCTTAAAAAATTACAGCAGCAATATCAAATGAGCATGTTGCTGATCACCCATGATCTGGGTGTAGTGAAGGCAGTGGCTGATCGGGTGTGTGTGATGTATGCAGGTCAGATTGTCGAACAGGCTTCTGTGGGTGAGTTTTTTACTCAGGTCTTGCATCCTTATTCACAGCAGTTATTGGCTTCGTTACCTGACTTTAAGAAACGCTATCAACCTTTGCAAGCCATACCTGGCGCTGTACCTACCTTGGATGCATTGCCAATGGGTTGCCGCTTTCATCCCCGCTGTGCCCATGCCTTTTCACTTTGTGATCATCAGGAACCGGCTTTACAAATGATCCAGCATCGTCAGGTGCGCTGTCATTTATATCCTGAGCATGAGTATCCACCAGCCTTGCTAAATAAGGTAATAATTAGGGAGAAAACTGAGCCAGCAAAAGAAACTTTATTAGATGTAAAAAATCTTTCCGTATATTTTTCAGCGAAACAGCACTTATTTCGAGCCAAAGGGGAAGAGATTAGGGCTGTCGATAACCTCTCATTTACCCTGGCTAAAGGACAAACCTTGGCTGTTGTCGGGGAGTCCGGTTGCGGAAAAACAACAGCCTGCCGTGCCTTATTAGGGCTGATACCTATCACTGCGGGAGACATTTTTTATCGCGACCAAGATGTGCGAAGGCTAAAGGGGCGAGCGTTAAGAGCTTACCGCAAACGGGTGCAGATTATCTTTCAAGATCCCTTTTCTTCAATGAATCCTCGCATGACAATTGGTGAAATTCTGGCTGAGGGGATGCATGTTCAGGGGTTTAGCGGCAAATTAATCAGGCAAAAACAGCAGCAGCTTTTGGAGCAGGTCAATTTACCGCGCAACAGCTTGCATCGTTATCCGCATCAATTTTCTGGGGGGCAACGGCAAAGAATTTGCATTGCAAGAGCCTTGGCTACTGAGCCTGAATTGTTGATTTGTGATGAGCCGACCAGCGCTCTTGATGTGTCAGTCCAAGCACAGATTCTTAATTTATTGAAGGAGTTACAGCAAGAATCTGGTTTGTCATACCTGTTTATCACACACAATATGGCAGTAGTTTCCTATATGGCTGATGAGGTCTTAGTGATGAAAGACGGGCATTTGCTTGAATCAGGGACGTGTGAACAGATTTTGCGCGCTCCCCAACATGGCTATACCAAGCAATTGTTGGAGAGTGTTTTAGAGGTTTAGGCCTCCTCTTCCGTCATCCTGAGCGCAGCGAAGGATCTCCTGAATGTGGCAGAGTGCTAGTCCCGGAGATCCTTCGCTACGTTCCCAAAGACGTACGTCATGTCGAACGTAGAGAGACATCTCCTGAGTGTGGCAGATGCTAGTCCCGGAGATCCCTCACTACGTTCGGGATAACGAGGTCTTTATCGATGTTTGCCCCAAATGGGCTGGGGCGCTTAGGATGACGAGCTGCGTTAGGGTGACGGGGCTGGCCTATTAAACCGCAACAGCAAGTTCGCTTCGTACTCGCTCATCATCCACGATACGATCACGCTCTACTCTTTCGATTCTTCTTTCCAATAGGCTCAATTTGGCGAACAAGGATTTATCGTGCTCATCACCTTCTTTAGCCCTTGGCGAGAAAGTCTCCTTACCTGTAGTTATTAGAGCCGTAACTATCTGATAATTGGCTTCGCAACCAGCTCTTTCGTAAATGCTTATTGCATTGTTCAGATTTTCCACAAATTCCTGTCTTTTTGCAGATTCTGTTTGATAACCAAAGACGCCTAAAACTGTAGCAGCAAGCGTGCTAAACCAGTCACGCCAGGCATAGGTTTCTGCACGTTCGTGTAAATAGGCACCAAAAAACCCTGCAATGCTTGTTTCTCTTTGTTGTATAGGGCTGCCAAAAAAATCCGTTATTAATGCGTCTATTTGATCTTCAAAAGGTTCTAAGGGTTCAGGTTCAGGAATTTCTGGTTCGTTGATATACATAAAGGGGTCAATAATGAATTCTCTAAGAACATCCTCGAAACTATCAACAGTACGGAAACTTTCCTGAACATCCTGAAAGGGTATTTCCTTACATTGCCTTAGAAAGGCATCGTGTTTATCAAGCTCCTCAACGATTTCATTAGCCACATCGAGAGCTTCATCATAGTAGGATTGCTCAAAGTCATGCATAAACTTCGCTGCTAGTTCAGTTGTTTTCAGGGCTAGCTCAGCATATCTAGTCTCGATTTGCGCCAATTTATTGCGGGCAATAAAGTGCATGAGACCATCTTGATTATTGATTAGAGAATCAACATGGACAATTCTTTCTTCGATACTATTGAAGCGCACAGTTCTAAGCTCGTCTAAGTAGTCTTGATGCTTAGCCAGAGCTGTCTCAATTTCCTCTGTCAATTGCAATTTTGTTGGCTCATCAAGGTCTGGATCTTGGCTTTGCTCAAGTAGCAAGGACAATTCATTGTCAATTTGTGCTAGTTGTCCCAGGTCATCAAAGGCGGCCTTTAGTTCTGGAAGGTCTTGTTCAAGGTGCGCAACTGTTTTCGCAGTTGCTTTCCTTCTAGTTTCTAGACCGTCAAGTTCGCCACTTAATAAGGCTAAGCTTTCCCTTAAAATTTCAGGGCAATCGCTAATTGAATTGGCAAGATGTTCTAGCTCTGCCCTAGTCCTCGCCAGACTAGATAAGGCGTCTTTGACTCTAGGTGCTAGTTCGTGGGGTGAATAATCTCTAAAACTTGCCTTAGCATCGAGTCTTGTATCGATATCGCTATAGGTGCTTAGGTTAGACTCATAAAGTGCTTGAACCTGCTGCAGATTATCTTGGGTCGTCAACTCAACAACAAGCCGACTAAATCGTCCGGCTTCCTCGGCAATGTTGTCCAGCTGATATTCCAAGCGATAACTATCCGCCGCGAGCATGGCTAGTGCATGATTAAATTGAGTTAATTGGCGATGCAATTGAACTATGGTAAGTTCCCGATCTTGTTCTTCTTTTTTGCCTTGCCAGACTGCCAAACTCCGGGTTGCATTTATGGACAGAGTACTATGTTCTTGTTGCAGCTGCTCTAAGCGTTCTTCGTTATTCTCAATTCGTCTTTGAGTTTTTTGGTAAAAACGCCAAAGAGTATAGAGACTGTTTTCAGCGAAACCAGCTGGCGCTTTTTGCGGCTCAGTTTGAGAGTCAATTTCAATTTTTAACTCATCGTCAATTTGCTTGAGCCGATCCTTAAGCACTCTCACTAAATCGTGCATATCCCAGTCAAAATCACTGGCGCCGAAAAGGGTTGTATGATGATTAAATTTGTTTTTTAAATTTGCAAAATTTAGACCATACCAGCTAGAACCTGATTGCTCGGTTGCATACATCTCATCAAGCAAACGCGCTTCCTTAGAGTCTGGTAAGCATTCCAGAAGGGACAATAACTCTGCTTTAGGCACTTGCTGCGCGGGAACATAAAGTCCTGTACTTTCTTCAAGTATTTTCTTGAATACAGTTAACCTCGCAGAGGCTGCTTGTAAATATTCTGTGCGCGCAGTTGCAGATAGTTCTAGCTTTCTCAGACCTTGGCTATCGTTCTCTAGGTATTGTTTTGTTTGGCCAATCTGGCTTTGAAGTTTTTCGAGTGGCTTATCAAACTGAGAATGAATTTCCCGTATTGCGGGATCATACTGATTGATCAGGAAAGCGTTATGTTTTGCGGAAGCAGCAACTTCTTGCCTTTGGCTTCTCTGCAGAGAATCAAACGCGTCTCGTATTCTTATGCCAGCGTTTTCTAATACCTTTCTTCGACCTTCATCAGACATTTTTGCAAGTTCAAAATCAATCTCGCTTTTTTGTTGAATAGTTGCCAGCTGTAGTTTTGCAATCGCTTCATAGCTTGCAAGGGTCAGATCCATTTTTTGCTGAATGGTTGCCTTAGCCTTATCAAAGGCTTGTTGATAGGAATCAACATAGGCTTGGGGAGTGTCAGAGGGTATTGCAAATGCATTTTGCATCTGAACTTGCTGTTGCTGTAAATAACTCTGATAGTTGGCGAGACTTCGCTTATAGCTCTGCAATCCTAGAAGCAGGTTGTCATAGGCTTGACTGTCTTCTGTCAAGGCAGCTTGTTTATTGTCATTCTGCGATGCTTTGAAAACTAATAGAGGCTCGCTGCCATCAGTATTAATAAATTCAGGCGATTTTTCAGCTGGGTCGAGCGAATTGATGAAGCTTTGTATTTCCTGAGCGTAAGTAACTGCGTTTTGCTCAGCTTGGGCTTTGGCAATTAGGCCGCTTACAGCTTCAATTTGTAATTGGTTTTTTTGACTTGTAGTGGTTAATAGTTCCTGTTTTTTCACGAGTACTTCCGTTGATAATTGGCAAAGCCTGGTTTTAGCGTCTGCCTCTAGAGGAGGGTGGTTAAGGGCTAAGTTTTCATTTGCCGCTGTAACCGTTCTTTCATAACTAATCAGACTTTGTCGATATTGTGCCAAGTTCTCAATGAGTAACTGGTACAATTGCACATTTTCCTGATTACGCTCAAGTTCATTTTCTTTGGTAGAGCTTACAAAGACAAAACTGAGTTGTCCATCGCTTTCGGTGCGTAGAAAATCAGGTTGTACTGGTTGAACAATTGGTCTGAGGCCTAATTCGATATCGTCCTCATAAGTTTTTAAGAGTGCGCATTCTGCGATACTACTCTCTAACATTTTAGATTGCCCATCCAGTTTCCCGATAAGCTGCTCTACAGCTTTTTCGATTTGGATTGCACTTTCATAGTCGCTATTTAAGGCAGAGGCTATTCTCTCATCATGAACGCGTATACCACCGTTGTAGAGCCGTATCCACCAGTGTTTTATATCAGAAGCTGGTTTGTCGTATCCAAGGGCTAAGGCTAAATCAGAAGCCCTAACTTCTGTGGGTAAGCCTAAACTTTCATTCTCTCTATGCCAGTCGTCTTTGAAACGGTTAAATTCTGCAAACTGCTGTAAAAGTATTTCACGAGCTTGCATTACTCTTTGGTTGGCTGCGACCAGGGCCGTACTATCAGTGCCACGATGTTGATTTAAAGTAGGCCAATTTTCCATATAGATGGTTTCTGCCTCTCTCATTTGATCTGATAACGGGTCTCTACGCTCATGCCAAATCGTTCTACGTTCTTTTTTTACCTTTAGAGCATCTACAGTCTCATGAAAAGCTTTGGGCAGATGAAGTTCGTAGAGGTCAATCCGTGTTTCTAATACCACTCTCATAGACTGCAATTTGGCGGTGACCTTGTTTTTAATATCCTGGGTAGGAAGGACATCAAGAGCGTTCTCATCAGTAGTTAGGGTATTTAGAAATTTTATTAATGCTTTACCAGCCTGATAGGTTGTATCGTCAATAATCTTGGGCACCCAGCTTTCTTCATCTAGATAGTCGAAATTGAGCTCCAGTTCACGTTTATCTTTTATTATTGCAAGAGCCATAATCTTGTTTGTTGCCCAGGAAGCAATATCAGCAATATTCCAAATTGCCTGAACTACATTATCCGAATAGGAGGAGCTGTTGGGATGAGTATATTTTGTATCTCTGAGATCGGGTATTCCTGGCAATATTGAAGGATTTGCAAAAAGCTGTTTTGCAGCGTTTTTGTCGTCGAGACCGTCAGTTTTACGCCCTAGTGGTTGTTGGGCAATCTGCTCAAGCTCTGATTTAAGAGTTGTTAGTGCTTGGATTAATACGCTCATTGGGCACCAATGTTGATCTAAGAGAAAAATATACAGCCAGTATAATGCCGAATTATTAACCAAACCTTAACAACGCCTTTAATTTTTGATACTTGCTATTGAGTGAAGTACAGAATAGATAGATCCCGCGGTCAAGCCACGGGAATTCGAGTTGCGTCTAGTCCCTGGATGGCGGGGCTACTCCGAATCCCCGCGGCATCTAACTCATTTTAAATTAGCTACAAACGAGTCGAGTTCGCTTAAGGCAATCTTCATTACCTCAGCCTTATCACGCGCTTTATATTCAATGACCTGCTGCTCTAGATTGCGCTCACTCACTACAAAGCGATGGGGGATACCAATGAGATCGCTATCAGCAAACAAGACTCCTGGGCGCTCATTACGATCATCGAGTAAGACCTCATAGCCCTTTTGGCAAAGTTGCTGGTAGAGTTTTTCTGCCTGCTCTTTGACGAGCTCTGAGCGGTGACCATTAATAGGAACAATCACAATTTGGAAAGGCGCGATATTAAGTGGCCAAACAATACCATGCTCGTCGTGATGTTGTTCAATCGCTGCAGCTACAACACGGCTAATCCCCAAACCATAACAGCCCATAAGCATAGTTTGTAATTGCCCTTGTTCATCAATGACTGCTGCATTCATGGCCTTTGCGTATTTATCGCCGAGTTGAAATACATGGCCAACCTCAATGCCACGGCAGGAGAGCAGCTGTCCCTTGCCATCAGGGCTTGGATCGCCATCTTTTACATTGCGTAGATCATAGGCCTCTTGGTATTGGGCATCGCGACCCCAGGCAGCATTCATATAATGTTTATCAGCCTGGTTTGCGCCACAGATAAATGAAGACAGGGTTAAGGCCCTGTGATCTGCAATCACGGGTATAGAAAGATTAACTGGGCCTAGTGAGCCAATAGGTGCTTTCAGAGTTTGCAAAATTGTTTGCTCATCGGCAAAGCTTAAAGGTGTTTTTAACAGAGGATGCTTAGACGCCTTTACTTCATTAAGTTCATCATCACCACGCAGCACCAAGGCAACCAGCGGATGCTCCTTTCCTTGGACAATAAGTGTTTTAACCATCTGATGCGGCTCAGTTTTCAAGAAGGCAGCAACTTCGGCAATTGTTTTTTGCTCTGGTGTATTAACTTCCGCAAGCTGTTCTGTTGTTGTGGTAGTCGCTTTGGTAGGGAGAAGATAGGTTGCTTGCTCAATATTTGCTGCATAACTAGAACCGTCACTATAAAAAATTAGGTCTTCGCCAGAGTCTGCTAAAACCTGAAATTCGTGAGAGGCGGAGCCGCCAATTGCACCGGTATCCGCTTCCACTGCACGATAGCGCAGCCCTAAACGGTCAAAAATACGGCAATAAGCCTGATACATCGCATCATAGGTCTCTTGCAGGCTTTCTTGGTTCAAATGAAAGGAATAGGAATCTTTCATAATGAATTCGCGTGCACGCATGACGCCAAAGCGGGGTCTGATTTCATCACGGAATTTGGTTTGAATCTGATAAAGATTAATTGGCAATTGCTTATAAGACTGTAATTCATTGCGCATTAAATCGGTGATCACTTCTTCATGTGTAGGGCCAAAACAGTATTCACGCTCATTAGAATCAAACATCTTGAGCAATTGGCCGCCAAAGGTTTCCCAGCGCCCAGTTTCCTGCCATAGCTCCGCTGGTTGCACAGCAGGCATGAGTACTTCCATTGCTTGGGCGCGATTCATTTCTTCGCGAACAATTTGTTCAACCTTTCTTAAGACTTTTAGGCCAAGAGGCAACCAGGTATAAAGGCCTGAGCCGAGTTTACGAATCATGCCTGCTCTTAACATGAGTTGATGAGAAACAATCTCAGCATCATTAGGTGTTTCTTTGAGAGTGGCTAGAAGCCATTGAGATGCACGCATACCTGCTCCTGGTGATATTCAAATATTTGGCTGCCGATTATATACTCAAGTTCTTTGGAAATGAACTTGGGTATATACTTCTCCGTCAAAACACCATTGCTTGAATTGAATGTAGCCTGGATGCAGCGAAGCGAAATCCGGGAGCAGTGGTACGACTTCCCGGATTTCGCTTCGCTGCATCCAGGCTACGGTCTTGTTCGGTCTAAGCGGCAATGCCCTAATCCTGTTAGGATAGCTAAATGAATACCATCGCTCTTATCCAAACCTTTTGCAAAGTAGTCCAGGCGCGAAGTTTTTCTGTGGCGGCCAGGCAGCTAGGTATTTCCGCTGCTGCGGTCAGTAAACAGGTTAGCCTTCTTGAGGCACAACTGGGTGTTAGTTTATTGGAGCGCACAACGCGGAAAGTATTCCTAACCTCAGTGGGTGAGACTTACTATTTTGAAGTGCAAAAAGTATTACACGCCTTGGATGAAGCGAATAATACGGTTGCGATTTCTCAGGCTGAACCCAAAGGGCTCTTACGTGTAAAAAGTTCGCGCTTCTTTGCGGAGCAAATAATCTTGGCAAGAATGCCGGAATTCAAGCGCAAATATCCAGAATTAACCTTGGATTTGCAAATTGCAGAGCAGGTTCCCCATATGCTGGAAGAGGAATTGGATATTGTTTTTGGTATGTCTACCCAGGTCGCTTCCAATTCTGTGCAAAAGAAAATAACGACGACGCGTTATGTCTTTTGTGCTTCGCCTGATTATCTGGAACAGTATGGTCATCCTGAAAAACCTAGCGATTTGCAAGCACATCATTATTTAACTCACAGCATGCGCCAACCCAACAATAGTTGGATCTTTCCTTCTGGTGAAACGGTTTATCTTGAGCCAATCCTTTATCTAAATGATGCAGCTGCCTTATGTGATAGTGCATGTCGAGGGCTTGGCATAGTGGCGCTGCATCACTATCAGGTTGCACAAGCGCTAGAGCAGGGGAGTCTTGTGGAAATTCTTGTCAATTATGCAATGCCAACTATTCCTGTCTATCTTTTTTACCATCCCACACGGTTTATGCAACCGAAGGTTAGAGTGTGGATTGAGGAGATGTCTGCTAATTTGCGCAGTTTTATGTAAATACGTGAGTTATGGATAAGAGCCGTTAAATTTCTAAGTCATGGATGCTTATGATACACTTGCGCATTTTTAATGCATCCCGGAGATTTAGATGGCTTGGAAATTTGAAGAAATTAAGATTATTCATGAAGAAATCAATCGCGATATCCAGCGCTTGGATCAAGGGATGAATGACTGGGGTTTAACTCCCTATGATGTTAGTTATTTTAAGGATCAAAAAGCGAAATTCTCCGTTTACGCTTTACCTCTTGTAAAACCAAGATGGTTCGGAGGGTATCAGGATAAGCTTGATTTTTTAATACGAGATATTAAATACCTCTTGGATCCTAATAAGAAAATTAATTCTCCTGAAGCAAAGAAAAGAGTGCTTCTATTTGCTTTAGTGGCTGCGCAGCAAATCGTAGAACAAAGTCTTGCCTATTTGGAAACTAAAGATTCAGCCAAGCAAACCCAATGTCTGCCAGAGATAATTCTTTTACAAAAACAGATTGAAGATGGTTTAAATGTTTTTTTCCCGGAACGAGAAAAAAGTTTTAATTTACGATTAACGGATCTCAGAGAAGAGTATGAGCAAGCTTATATAGAGAATCATAGCGGCGGATGTTTCGGTTTTTTCACCCTAAAACTGAAGCTCTTTTGCAGAGTCAGCACACGTAATGAAGAACTGCAATTTATTGAGGATATCAATGCTTATTTGCTCGAAAATGAAGCGCTTCAGCCTGTAGAGCGGCAGATAATCAAAGAAAGCGCACTCAATCTAGTCCGCTTAAAAATACAAGATGAACTTTTTGGCGAGAACAGCCTGTTGTCGCGTTTAATCGTCGAGCGCCTAACGGAGGCTGGTTCGGTTAATGATATAGAGATCATGCAAGGATTTCTTGAGTTTTGTGAGGAGCGTAATATTACAGTTCCTGAAGAGTTGGTTGCCTGTTATCAGGAAGGGTTAACACCCTAACAGTAATAGCACCCCCGTCACCCTGAGCGTAGCGAAGGATCTCCGGGACTAGCACAGTGCCACATTCAGGAGATCCTTCGCTACGTTCAGGGTGACGGGTAATGTTTGGGCTCAGAGTGAAGAATTTCTAACCAATTACCGTTCCCAGATTAGCCGCACCCAAGACCTTCTGTATTTTCTCTCTAAGATGATTATCAGTTTCATGCTCTAGGCTTTTTAGCGCAGGGGTATAGTCTTTAAAGGAAACTTGCCCTGTTCTTACATCATAGAGTGCGCCGACCAGCCCAATATTTTCCTGATCAATCATCAATTTTAGAATCTCAGAGTCGTGATAAATTTGTTGCAAGGTATTGGCGATATTAAGTTCTGTTACCCGCGTTACAAACTCGGTATTCTTCGAACTTCGATCGCTGGTTATTTCAGTTTCTGCTGCGATTGCCGGTTTAATCTTAGCTAGCAACTGGGTTATATGGCCCTTTTCAACATGATCACAGCTTGCCTGTATTGCTCCGCAGCGGGTATGACCAAGAACAACAATCAATTTCGCACCAGCAACGTGGCAGGCATATTCAATACTGGCCAGGATGTCTTCATTGACGACATTACCTGCTACACGCACACAAAAGAGATCGCCAAAACTCATATCAAAGACGGTTTCAACAGGTACTCGAGAATCGATACAACCCAAGACAACCGCTATGGGATGTTGGGTTTCAGCTGTATATTTGATGTCAATCTTTGTGGTGCGATGAATACGTGTATCATTGAGAAAACGTTGATTTCCTTCTAACAGGATACTCAACACCTGCTGGGGTGATAGGTTGGCCTGCACGTCAAAGGTAGTTACATTAATGAAATCAATATAATTATGAATATCATAATGCTCTTTAAAACCAATAAGATTTAGGGAAATTTGTTTTAATGGCGCTTGTTCTTGCTGAAATTCCTTAATTAATTCACAGATTTCCTTATCGATATAGTTTGAATAGCGCGCATCAATAATCAACTGAGAATTTCTCGGGATAGAACTTAGCTCCGCAATGAGTGAGGCTTTGTTTAAAAAGGTGATCTGCTGGGGTAAGACCAGGCGACTAGCCTCGCCAGTTGGATAAATCTCTTTAATGATATCAAAACGTGCAGTTGAGTTGGATTTCAAAATAAAAAACAGGCTAATCGCTAATCCGATGAGAATCCCTATCAACAGATTAAAGATAACAATACTAACTACTGTAGCAACGAAGGGAATAAATCTATCCATACCTTGCTCATAGATAGCGCGGTAAATAGACGGTTTTGTCAGTTTATAACCCGTAAAAATCAAGATGGCTGCTAAGGAAGACAGCGGTATTTTGTTAAGCCATTGCTCAATTAGCAATACAGCTAGAAAAAGAAATATGCCGTGTAAGATAGTAGAAAATTTAGATTTTGAGCCAGCTTGGATATTAACGGAGGTTCTTACGATAACTGAAGTCACTGGTATTCCACCGATTAAACCAGCCGCTAGGTTACCAACACCCTGAGCAATTAATTCCTGATCTTTAGAGCAATAGCGATGTTTACTGTCAAGTTTTTCACCGGCTTTGACATTTAACAAGCTCTCTAATGAAGCCACAATCGCAATAATAAAGGCATAAAGATAAACTTTAGGATTAGACCAGGCGGACCAACTGGGATATTGCAATTGCCCAAGTAAATCTGAAAAGCCATTGTGTTCAGGGATATTAACTAAATGAGGATAAGCCTGAGCAAAAGAGGATTCTGTCATCAGGAAGATTTCATTAATAACAATACCAGCAATAACAACAATAATAGGTGCCGGAATTCCCTTCAGCCATTTTATCTTTGTTTTCTCGGAGAAAATTAAAATAGCAAAGGAGATCAACGAAATAATCGAAGCGCCACGATTAATATGTTCATGCATGTGATAAAGGGGGTTAAAGGCAAGACTCTCTGTTGATTCTAAGAGATGAACTTTCAATTCTTTAAGATCAGTAGAGAGGGTAAAGGCAAGAGGAAGTTGCTTGATAATTAACAGAATTCCAATCGCGCAGAGCAGGCCTTGGACGACATTGGACGGAATATATTCTGCAATGAAGCCAGCTCGAAGGCTTCCAATGATAACTTGCAAACAGCCAGCAAGCACCAGAGCCAGAAGAAAGGTATTAAAGTCGCCAAGCTGTGCAATTGCAGCGAGAACTACAGCAGCCATCCCAGCAGCCGGCCCGCTTACACTCACCTGCGAGCCGCTTAGGGAGCCAACGATTACACCACCGATGATTCCGCTTAGGATACCTGAGAATAGGGGGGCGCCAGAGGCTAGCGCAATCCCAAGACAGAGGGGAATTGCCACCAGAAAGACTACGATACCTGCGACGAAATCAAACTTTAAATGGCGTGATTGATAAACACGGAGCCTACGAAAACCAGAATTTAATGCTTCAGTCATGATGATTTTTTTTTTGCAACGGCTAGAGGTGAAGCAATAGTAACCCAGGTTAAATACTTTGTGAATCTTTACAAGAAAGAAATATTTCTTAACTTTTATGTAAATCCATACGGGCCAAGGTGTAAAGCAATTATTCAGAGTGTAAATATTATTGTATAAAACTGGATTGATTGCGAGACCCATGTGTTTGGGCAAGCCTAACTTCAAGGTGAGGCAGTTTTAGGAGCTCTCATCCGTCCCGTGGAAGGGAGAACCCCCGCTTTTTCCCTTCGCTCCTGAGGGGATAAGGCAGTTAAGGGGATTCGATGATATATAAGGAAGAGCACCTGGGAGATTCTTCGTTGTGCTCCCAAAGACGTACGTCATGTCGAACGCAGAGAGACATCTCCTGAATGTGGCAGATGCTAGTCCCGGAGATCCCTCACTATGTTCGGGATGACGGGGTCTTTATCGATGTTTGCCCAAAAGGGGCTGGGGCGCTCAGGGTGAGGGGCTATGTGAAGGTGATGAGAATAATCTACAGTCCTAATCGTTCCGAAATCCCACGGCTTGACCGCGGGATCTCAAAGCTAGTCTTCAATAACTTCCAGCTCTTCCTCACCAATGACAGATTCTCCATTATCCAGCATTGGATTGAGCAGTTGGCTTTCAAGATTTTTAAACTGCCATAGATCCTGGTCCATCAATTGGCTCGGCTTGATGCTTTGCAAAGCATGTAGAATATTGGACGGAACCTTAGGATTTTCTTCGGCAAGTTGATCGATTAATTTACCAATCCGTTTGCGCGCAAGGTTCTCCTGGGAACCACATAGAGTACAGGGAATGATCGGATAAGCCTGTTCTTCAGCAAATTTAATAATGTCTCGTTCCTGAACATAACATAAGGGACGTATAACGATGTGTTTCTTATTGTCGCTTAATAGCTTAGGCGGCATCGAACGGATATCCCCGTTATACAAAATAGACATCATTAAGGTGCGTATTAAATCATCGCGATGGTGCCCCAGGGCAATTTTTGTGAAGCCATTTTCTTCTGCGTAGCGATAGATAATACCTCGTCTTAGACGCGAACAGAGCGAGCAATACGTTTTGCCTTCTGGAATTTTCTCTTTAACGATGGAATAGGTATCTCGAGTTAAGATCTCATGAGGAATAGCTTTCTCATCGAGCCAGGCACGTAATTTACTATCATCCCAACCGGGTTGCGCCTGATCAAGGGTAAAAGCAAAAATATCAAATTTATTATTTGAGCGGCGACGTAGGGTATGCAATAGGGTAAGCAAACTAAAAGAATCTTTACCGCCAGATAGACACACCATCACCCGATCACCACGCTGAATCATATTAAAATCAGAAATGGCTTTGCCGGTGTAATGTAATAATTTTTTTTCAACAATAGTGGGGTTTGTAGACATAATAAAAACCTAAATTAAATATGAAATGGAACTGTAATTACCCTAACATAGCACGTCATCCAGAGTGTCCTAGCCCCTTAGGGGCAAACATCGATAAAGATCCCGTCATCCCGAACATAGTGGGGGATCTCCGGGACTAGCATCTGCCATATTCAGGAGATGTCTCACTACGTTCGACATGACGTACGCCTTTGGGAGCGCCTCAGCCCCATTGGGGCAAACATCGATAAAGACCCTGTCATCCCGAACGTAGTGAGGGATCTCCGGGACTAACATCTGCCACATTCAGGAGATGCCTCTCTACGTTCGACATGACGTACGCCTTTGGGAGCGCCTCAGCCCCATTGGGGCAAACATCGATAAAGATCCCGTCATCCCGAACTTAGTGGGGGATCTCCGGGACTAGCATCTGCCACATTCAGGAGATGTCTCTCTATGTTCGACATGACGTACGCCTTTGGGAGCGCCCCAGCCCCATTGGGGCAAACATCGATAAAGATCCCGTCATCCCGAACGTAGTGGGGGATCTCCGGGACTAGCATCTGCCATATTCAGGAGATGTCTCTCTACGTTCGACATGACGTACGCCTTTGGGAGCGTAGCGAAGGATCTCCGGGGTTAGCACTCTGTCACATTCAGGAGCTCTTCGCTACGCTCAGGATGACGGAAGGGGAGTGCCCTATTACTTACAAACTTGGACTCAATTGTATCACTACTTACCTTGCTTTTTACGAACAGCAATACGCTTAGCAGAAACTGCTGAGGTTTCAGGAGGGAAGTTGGCAATACGGGTTGTTTGCAGCCAGGCATTAATTTCTTCAAGATCAGTCACATTCAAAGTGCCGGCGAGGTATTTTAAATTTAAAATGGAATTAATCAAGTCGTATTGATCGCTGGCAAGTTGTTCTTGCGCTTCGAAAAGCCGTTGCTGGGCATTGACAACATCAACCATCGTACGAGTACCCACCTGAAACTGGGCTTCGGTGCTTTCAAGCGAATTTTGCTGAGAAATAATCGTTTGCTTATCTGCTTTTACCTTGCTGATACCATCGATAATTGTATTGAAAGCAATACGGCTGTTGACCTCAACATCGCGATAGGTTTGCTCTAATTGCTCGCTAGTTGTTTGAAAATTATATTGCGCCTGTCTGGTTTGAGCTTGCACAAGACCACCCTGAAAAACAGGAAAATTCATAGCAATAGCTACATTAGATGTACTTTGGCGTGAGGGAACAAAAAAGGAAGCCGAATTTGACGCTGAGACATCCGATTGAATATGGGTTGTTGTGCTATTCCCTTGCAGGGCAAAGGTCGGCCAGGCACCAGAAGATTGTGCTTTAATGGTTTCACGCGCCGCTTCTAGGCCATATTTGGCGGCATAAAGTTTATAGTTTTGCTTTAATCCGGTATTCACCCATTCATTAATATTGTCAGGCTCAGGTTTGACTAAGGGAATACGGCTGTCTCTAAGTGGCGATAAATGCTCGTAAACATGGTTAGTTAATTTACGTAAATTCTCATTTTGATTGATCTGATTATTTCTTGCCGAAATCACCTGGGCAACGGATTGGTCATAAGCTGCTTTCGCTTCATAAACGGAGGTAATAGCATCCAAACCCACTTTGAAACGTTGTTCTGCCTGATCAAACTGGCGTTTGTTCGCCCGCTTTTTTGCTTCAGCAAAATTCAAAGTATCTTTAGCCAATAGCACCTGAAAATAGGCGCTGGCAGTGCGTAAAATCAGATTTTGTGCTGAATCATTAAAACTGGCTTGTGCTGCTTTAACTGAAGCTTTGGCGCGTTGCACTTGGGCCCAGGCCTTATAGTTAAATAAGGCCTGCGAAGCATTGACCTGCCATTGGTTTGAATTGTAGGTAGTCGCTAATCTGCTAGTGGATGCCGCAACATCCTGAACATTCCGTGCAGCTAAGGCATTGATAGTCAACTGAGGATATAAGGCAGCACGAGCTATAGGCACTGCTTCGGTATTAGACATGTAAGTGCTATAGGCTTGCTTAAAAATAGGATCGTTCTCCAACGCTTGCTGGTAGATATCCATCAGGTCTGTTGCGAACGACAAGGCAGGTACACCAAGACCGAACAGCAAGCATAAGAACGTTTTTTTCATACAGCTTATCCTAGAAAACAAATTCTTTCGGCTTAGATTTATCGATTAAGGAGGGCAAACAGGTTTCGAATAACACGTTGCCATGCCAGGTATCGTTGTGGTCTAAAGAATGTAGCTGTCCTTGCATAACAGGTTCCTTGCCGACTATAACGAATAGTTTTCCACCTGGTAAAACTTGCAGTCGTTGGGTTTCAGTAACTGCATCGATAGAGCCGGTAAATATAACAACATCATAAGGTGCTTTATCAAGCCAGCCGCGACAGGCATCACCTGTGATTAGCTCGACATTAGTGCAGCGATGTTCATCCAGTTTACGTCGCGCATGTTCTGTGAATTCTTGATAATAATCAACAGATAACACCTTTTTACATAAACGACTTAATAGAGCTGTAAAAAATCCGGTACCCGTTCCAATTTCCAGGACTGTTTCAGTCCCTTTCAGTGCCAGCGCTTGTAAAACTAAGCCTTCTTCCAAGGGCGTCATCATACGTTGGCCATGCGCTAACGGAAGTTGCATGTCAGAATAAGCAACGTCTCTTAAAGTGCTGGGAACAAACTCATGACGTGGGATTGAGTTAAACAGCGAGAGGATGTTTTCATCAAGGACGTCACCTGTGCGGAGCTGTTGTTTGACCATATTAACACGTGCATTTTGACTAGTAGTCATTGGTTCACCATCAGAAAAAAGGGATTGTGCCGTTAATTTTTTTTATTATGAATCAGCAGGTTAATTGCTATTCAAGGGATTATCTGCACAAGCTAGGTTAAAGCGTTGCGATGATTCTAGCAAGAAATGAGAAAAGGTGCGATTGCTTAGATTTATTTTCTTTTTTTCAAGTAGAGAGGATTTCATAGAGGACTTGTGTAAAATTTGCTATTATCTGCGCCATTTTATAGTCTGAAACGAAAGGAGAATGAGGTGTCACAGCGATATACTGAGTTTCTGCAATCTGAGATAGAAATGCTCAAGGAAGAAGGCTTATACAAATCTGAGCGAATTATAGCTAGCCAACAACAGGCGGCTGTCCAAGTAAAAGAAGGTGAGGTTATCAACCTCTGTGCTAACAATTATTTAGGTTTAGCCAACCATCCTGACTTGATTACAGCAGGGCAAAAAGCACTGGAAAAATATGGTTATGGCATGGCTTCAGTGCGTTTCATCTGCGGTACACAAACTGTTCATAAAGAGTTAGAGCAGAAAATCAGCCATTTCCTTGGTATGGAAGACACTATCCTTTATTCATCTTGTTTTGATGCAAACGCCGGTTTGTTTGAAACCCTTCTTAGCCCTGAGGATGCGATTATTAGCGATGCGCTTAATCATGCCAGTATTATTGATGGTGTCAGATTATGTAAGGCACAACGATTCCGCTATGCCAACAACGATATGAAGGATCTGGAGGCGCAATTGATCGCCGCAAAAGACGCTCGTTTCCGTTTAATTGCAACGGATGGTGTCTTTTCGATGGATGGCATTATTGCTAATTTGGCAGCAATCTGTGATCTGGCTGAGCGTTATGATGCAATGGTTATGGTTGATGATTCCCATGCGGTTGGATTTATGGGAGAGACAGGGCGTGGTACGCCGGAATATTGTGGGGTAGCTGATCGAATTGATATCTTAACAGGTACCTTGGGCAAAGCGCTTGGCGGTGCTTCAGGTGGTTATACCTCTGCGAATGCGGTTATCGTCGATTGGTTGCGTCAGCGTTCCAGACCCTATCTTTTCTCCAATACCTTGGCGCCTGTAATTGCTCATAGCTCGATTGCCGTGCTTGATATGCTGGAAAAAAGCAATGAGTTGTCACAAAAATTAAAGAGAAACAGCCAGTATTTTCGTAAAGGAATGACTCAGCTTGGTTTTGATTTAGTTCCAGGCGAGCACCCAATTATACCTGTTATGCTAGGTGATGCTGCCTTGGCAGGCCGCATGGCAGATCGTTTGTTGAAAGAAGGTATTTATGTTGTTGGATTTTCCTACCCAGTGGTTCCCAAAGGGAAGGCCAGAATTCGTACTCAAATGTCAGCTGCTCATGAGTTAGAGCATTTGGACAAGGCTATAGCGGCTTTCGCGAAAGTAGGTAAAGAGCTTAGGGTTATTAGTTAAGATATTAAAGGGGGATATGCATGAAATCATTAGTAAAAGCCAAACCAGAACCAGGAATTTGGATGGAGGATGTCCCTGTACCTGAGCATGGCGTGAATGATGTACTGATTAAAATTCACAAAACTGCTATTTGTGGAACTGATATTCACATCTATTCATGGGATGAGTGGGCACAGGCTACTATCCCCGTGCCTATGACTGTAGGCCATGAGTTTTATGGAGAAATTGTTGAGGTAGGGCGGGAAGTAAAGGGCCTTAAAGTTGGGCAACGTGTTTCCGGAGAAGGGCATATTACCTGTGGTATGTGCCGTAATTGCCGCGCTGGACGAAGACATCTTTGTCGTAATACAGAGGGCGTTGGCGTCAATCGACCAGGTTGTTTTGCTGAATATTTATCATTACCTGCGACAAATGTGCTGGTATTGCCTGATAACATCACTGCTGAACAAGCCTCTATTCTTGACCCCTTTGGTAACGCCACCCACTGTGCCCTAGCCTTTGATGTCGTAGGCGAGGACGTGTTAATTACCGGCGCAGGGCCAATTGGTATTATGGCAGCCGCTATTGTGCGTCATATTGGTGCTCGCCATGTGGTGATTACCGATGTTAATGATCACCGTTTAGAACTAGCACGTAAAATGGGCGCGACCCGTGCTGTGAATGTCAAATATCAATCAATCAAAGATGTCATGGATGAATTAGGAATGGTTGAAGGATTTGACGTCGGTCTTGAAATGTCTGGAAATCCCATGGCCTTTAACGATATGGTTAAGTCAATGAACCATGGTGGCCATATCGCTTTATTGGGTATTCCTCCCAAAGAAACCCTTATTGATTGGAATCATGTTATTTTTAAGGGTCTGATAATTAAAGGAATTTATGGCCGGGAAATGTTTGAAACCTGGTACAAAATGATAGCCATGTTGCAAAGTGGTTTGAATCTGGAACCAATTATGACTCATCATTTTCCAGTCGATGATTATCAACATGCATTTCAAATCATGGCTTCAGGCCAGTCTGGTAAGGTAATTCTTGATTGGGCTTGATTGAAGCTGATGTGAGTTATAAAAATTGTAGGCTGGGCTTTAGTCCAACTTAAGAATCTAAATATATTTTTAATTCAGGCGCAATATAGACTTGAGAAATTAAACGCTATGGTTTACTTTCTGCGCCTGCATTTAGCGAGATGGAGCATCTATGTCCCAATACATTTTTACTATGAACCGCGTTTCTAAGGTGGTTGATAATCAACGCTTTATATTAAAAGATATTTCCCTGAGTTTTTTTCCAGGTGCCAAGATTGGGGTTCTGGGTTTAAATGGGTCAGGAAAATCGACTTTACTGCGGATCATGGCAGGTGTAGATACCCAACATGAGGGCGAGGCGAGACCGCAACCAGGTATTAAAATTGGCTATCTGGAGCAAGAGCCTCAGCTTGATATGGACAAGACTGTTCGTGAAATCGTTGAAGAGGGTGTTAAAGAGATTAAAGCCAAACTCGTTGCCTTCGACGAAATTAGCATGCGTTTTGCAGAGCCAATGAGTGATGATGAAATGAATGACTTATTGATGAAGCAAGGCGAACTGCAGAATGATATTGAAACCCATGGTGGCTGGGATCTCGATCGTCGTTTGGATATTGCAGCAGATGCGCTTCGCTTGCCAGAATGGGATGCAAAAATCCAAAATTTATCGGGAGGAGAACGCCGCCGAGTCGCTCTCTGTCGTTTACTCTTGTCAAGCCCAGATATGTTGTTACTCGATGAGCCAACTAACCATCTCGATGCAGAAAGTGTTGCCTGGCTTGAGCGTTATCTTGAAGAGTTCGCCGGAACAGTGGTTGCTATTACCCACGATCGCTATTTTCTGGATAATGCTGCTGAGTGGATTCTGGAGCTCGATCGCGGTGAGGGTATTCCTTATAAAGGAAACTACACCTCCTGGCTCGAGCAAAAAGAAGAGCGCCTGGCGATGGAAGACAAACAACAGGCTTCCCACCAACGTGCTATCAAGGCAGAGTTGGAGTGGGTTCGCACTTCACCGAAGGGACGTCATGCTAAGAACAAGGCAAGACTTGCTCGTTTTGATGAAATGAATTCAAAAGAATTTCAAAAACGTAATGAAACCAATGAGCTCTATATTCCGCCGGGTGAGCGACTTGGTGATTTGGTTCTCGAAGGCCTGCAAATTAGCAAATCCTTCGGTGATCGCCTCTTATTTGAAAATTTAAACTTCCAATTACCTAAAGCTGGGATACTTGGAATTATCGGTCCCAATGGCGCAGGTAAATCGACCTTCTTAAAAATGATTACTGGTCAGGAAAGCCCCGATAGCGGTGAAATTCGTATTGGTGAAACAGTAAATCTGGCTTATGTCGATCAGTTGCGTGACCATTTAGATGATAATAAAACGGTTTGGCAAGAAATTGCTGATGGTCATGACATTATGCAGGTTGGTTCTTTCCAAATGCCATCCAGAGCCTACGTTGGCCGCTTCAATTTTAAGGGCGCGGATCAGCAGAAAAAAATGTCGCAATTATCGGGCGGTGAGCGCAATCGTGTACATCTAGCTAAATTACTCAAACGTGGCGGCAATGTGTTGTTACTCGACGAACCTAGTAATGACCTTGATGTCGAAACCCTAAGAGCCTTGGAAGATGCGATCCTCAATTTCCCTGGCTGCGCTATTGTTATCTCCCATGATCGCTGGTTCCTCGATCGAGTTTGCACCCATCTAATGGCTTTTGAAGGGGATTCCCAAGTCGTGTTTGTTGAGGGCAATTACAGCGATTATGAAGCAGATAGAAAGCGGCGTTTAGGGGATGAGGCCGACAAGCCTTCACGAATTAAGTATCGTCGTTTGAAAGATTGATAACTTTGTAACTCAACGATAATAGAGAGAATTTTTACCATGAAAAAGTTGTTGTGGGCGAGCATGCTGTCCCTTGGGCTTGCCGGTTGTATGGAATATTATGATGAATCAACCCTGATAACTGATGATGTTGGCGTTGTCCATCGCACTACTCATTATCTTCGCGATAAACGTGGCCGTGATCATTTTCCGGAAAAAGCGCCTGCAACAGGTAAAAGACAATTTATCTTTGACCCGCAAGCTTATGCTTGGGCAGCTTATGATGAAGATGGTGTCCGAGTAATGACCGGTAGTGCTTCGGGTGGAAAAGATGTTTGCGATGAAGATCACAACCAATCTTGCCGAACCGTGACTGGTACCTTCCGTGTCTATAATAAGCGTGGCCTTGAATGTCGGTCAGGTGAATATCCTGTAGAAACTACCGGGGGCGCAAAAATGCCTTACTGTATGTATTTCTTCCAGGGTTTTACAATTCATGCCGGCTATGAAGTGCCCTACGCTAATACTAGCCATGGCTGCGTGCGTGTACTACCAAGCGCGGCTAAATGGCTCAATGAGCAATTTATTACTGTAGGTACGCAGGTAACTATCCTACCCTATGCGGATGAAAAGGGTTCAGCGTAAATAGTCTTTATTTCCTCTCCACCACGCGCATTGTGAGGGAGAGTGAATTACCCGTTCGGGCTGAGGAGGCCTTTAGGCCGTCTCGAAGCTATTCGCAGCGACGCTTCGAGACTTGAGGTATCCCCACGAATTTGAAATTCAGATGTATGACTAAAAAAATGTATGTTAATCGCATAAGTTGATCTATTTTCCTGTTATTCCTGCCTACGAAGGAACGACATAAAAAAGAGCATAATGATTTAATAAGTAACTATTTTTTTGAGTTACAAGTTTGTGAAGATACATCAGTTCGAGAACCTGTGCTAGCGCACAGAACTCAGTGCGAATGTGTTAGCCTAATAATTACAAAAACTATTCCCAGCCAATATAAAACTGATTATCCTATTGATAAATAATCGAATTCTTATCTTAGATTGATATTAAGGATAATAATGAAACGGAATCAGCTATTAGCAAGTTTTGCTGGCTTACTGTGTCTGACCTTACCATCAGTTGCTCTAGCTTACGATGAACCCGTTGTTAATCTCGGATATACCAGCTTTTTGGATGGTGGTCCGCCATCTGGCCCGGGTTTTTATTTTCAAAATTACTTCCAGTATTACACAGCTAACCGACTTAATGATAAGAATGGAAATAAGCTGCCTTTTCCGGAAAATGATCTGCGCGTCACTGCGGATATCTTGCAGTTAATTTATTTATCAACCAAGAAAGTTCTAGGTGCGAATCTGGGAATTTCAGCGGTCCTACCTTCAGTATTACATGCTAGGGTCAATGATGGATTACCTAACCCCGTCTTAAGAGCGGCTGATGGTATTGGTGATTTGACGATAGGTCCAGCCTTACAATTTGACCCAATTATGCGTAAAAATGGTCAGGGTCCTTTATTTGTTCAGCGTTTTGAATTTGATGTCATTGTGCCAATTGGTCATTATGACTCTGAATTTTCGATCAACCCCAGCGCTAATTTCTGGTCAATTAACCCTTATTGGGCATCAACTTTGTGGATCACACCCAAATGGGCGGCATCTATGCGCCTGCATTATCTATGGAATGCAAAAAATAAAGATCCATCTGGTTTTGGTCCCACGGTGCATTCCACACAAGCAGGACAAGCTGTCTTTGCTAACATTGCAACTGATTTTGCAGTTACAGAAAAATTTCACTTAGGTATCAATAGCTATGTGTTTAATCAATTTACCAATACTCGTGTAAATGGTCAGGGTGTTGCTGGGAGAGAAGAAAAGGTTTGGGCCATTGGTCCTGGAATGCTTTATGGTTTAACCAAAAATCAGTTTGTATTTTTTAACTTATACATTGAGCGGGGCGCGAGAAACCATTCTCAGGGTACAAACGGGATAATCCGTTATGTTCTGCACTTTGGCTAAATGGGTTTGTAATCTTCTATTTATCCGTAATAGGTCAGCCCCGTCACCCTAACATAGCACGTCATCCTGAGCGCCCCAGCCCCTTTTGGGCAAACATCCATAAAAACCTCGTTATCCCGAACATAGTGAGGGATCTCCGGGATTAGCACAGTTGCTACACTCAGGAGATGTCTCTCTACGTTCGACATGACGTACGTCTTTGGGAGCGCAGCGAAGGATCTCCTGAGTGTAGCAACTGTGCTAATCCCGGAGATCCTTCGCTGCGCTCAGGATGACGGGGTGGGAGACTTGATCTTACATTTATCCCCTCTCCACCGCGCGTAGCGTGGGGGAGAGGGTAGGATGAGGGGGTATAAATGATGTCGCCTAGCTACTACAAAACCTATGCAAATCCTTAGGGCTTCTGTGTAGTCGTTGTGGTAGTTGTCTCTTGAGGGTTCTCACCACCAGCTGCATTGGTCATTGGTTGGCGAGGTATAGCAATCATTTGCATAATACCTAAGTCGCCAGAGACTTTGCGTCCAACAATCAGATTGATGGTTAGCGGTTGAGTTAATTTTTCCTTATCATTTTGGTAAACCACCTGCATTGGGATAGCAATTTTCCATTGGTTATCTTTGAGCTCAGTAATTTTGCCTTCCCCATTTACCATCGAACTTACAGTAAGTTGCTGAGTTTTAATGGCATTGATGTTTCCTGATTTTTGTAAGGCATCATTAAAACCTTGCCATCCCTGCTCAGTATAACAAGACTTTAATAGGGAAATTTGTTTATCAAGGTTGTTGAAGTCAAAATCAAAGGATTGCTCTGCAGCCTTCTCAGCCCATTTCATCACAATAGTTTGTTCGATATGCGAAGTTTCTGGCGGAATACGGTAGCTACAATCCAAGGGTTGGGCTGGCTTGATTGCTGCTGGTGTTGTAGTCGTACCTGCTTCTGGTGTCGAAGTCGCACCTGCTGCCGGTGTCGTAGTCGCACCTGCTGCCGGTGTCGTAGTCGCACCTGCTGCCGGTGTCGAAGTCGCACCTGCTGCCGGTGTCGTAGTCGCACCTGCTGCCGGTGTCGTAGTCGCACCTGCTGCCGGTGCCGTAGCAGCACCTGCCGCTGGTGTCGTAGCAGCACCTGCCGCTGGTGTCGTAGCAGCACCTGCCGCTGGTGTCGTAGCAGCACCTGCCGCTGGTGTCGTAGCAGTACCTGCTGCTGGTGTCGTAGCAGCACCTGCCGCTGGCGTTGTAACATCCCCCGTCGCTGGTGTCGTAGTCGCACCTGTCGCTGCTGGTGCTGCTGGTGCTGTTGAGGTATCCAAAGCCGGGGTTGGTGCTGCGCCGGTGGCGGAAGTTGGTGTACTGACTGCTGCGGGCTGTGTTTCAGAGTTAGCAGGTGTTTTGACAGTGCTATTAGCGGGTGTTTGCACTGCATCAGAAGATGCTAGTTGTACTCCCTGTTGCATGGCTAATTGCACAGCATTAGTAGCTCCAGGATTTGTTTGTATAGTATTGAGGTTGTTACTATCTTCGGCATACGCTGTTGCACTTAAAATAGTCATTAATCCTGCATACAGCATGGATTTTTTCATCGATAACACTCCTTGCTTTAATAGTAATCTAGCAACTCTGCCACAAGACTTGCGGCTAATCGCACAGTTTTTTTCCCTTCATCTAAGGGAGGCGAGAGCTCAGCCACATCAAGACTTACCACTTTGCCAGTTTGTAGGATGTATTTCAACAGTGGGAGGGCCTGCCAGGGTGTTAGACCCGTAGCTTGAGGAGCGCTGACCCCCGGTGCGAAGCACTCGGCAAATACATCAAGACAAAGACTTAGATAAATATAGTCATGGCGTAACATAAACTCATCCAGAAACGCAGTTTGCCAGGCAAAGCTTTCTTGATTGATTCGTTCTGTGCACAGATAAGAAACTTTTAGTTCTTTTGCACAGTCAAATAAGCTTCGAGTATTGGCAATGTTCTGGATTCCGAGACAACAATAATCAAAAGGTAGTTGATTTAGCAAGCAATATTCTGAAATTTGACGGAAAGGAGTGCCTGAAGTAGCAAAACGTCCATCTTTTAGAGGGCGCAAATCAAAATGAGCATCGAAATTAATGATGCCAAGTTTAGGGTAATGGGAAGTTAAACCGCGAAAGTGCCCCCAGGCAATTTCATGTCCTCCACCAAAGGCTAGAGTTTTATATCCTTGCAGATGGCAATAACTAATTAATTCGGCAAACTGCTCTTGCGCACCTTCTAGATCGTGCTCGCAAACAATGTTACCTAGATCGATAAATTGTTGCTGGGAGTGACAAGAAAGCTTTGCCAGTTGCTCTCTTAATTCAAGGGGACCTGATTTAGCACCGATACGTCCTTCATTTCGGCGTATGCCTTCGTCACTGCAAAATCCAAGGAGAATGGTTGCATTCGATGATTCTGCTAAGGATTGGTTGTTCAAATCGACGAGATTAACATGTTGAAAAAAACGTTCGCCGGGCAGACTATCTTTGCGTCCTTGCCATAGGGATGGCTGAGTTGGTTGATAATTTGAAAGTTTGTTTAGCATTTTAGCATCCTGGCTCTGGCGATTTGCAAAATCACAGTAATATATCTCTCTTAAAGCTCATTTGCATCTACTTGCGCGATAATCGTGCTCTTTGCACAGAAAAAAATAGGTAATCCCAGGAAAACTCGAATTCCCGCGGCTTGACCTCGGGAGTAGTGAAAGCTTGATAGACCCCGCGGTCAAGCCCATAGGTATCTACACAAGTGTTTGTAATAAGGTCACGTCCTTCCTTGTTTCAACACTACGTCATCCAGAGCGCAGCGAAGGATCTCCGGGATTAGCACCGTGCCACATTCAGGAGATCCTTCGCTGTGCTCTGGATGACGTGCCTTAGGGGGACAGAGCTCATCTATTACAGACACTTGTATAGATACCTATGGGTCAAGCCGCGGGGATTAGGAGCAAATTAGAGGATTTTCTATTTTTTGTCTCCTACAAAGAATCGTGCTAATTAGATGGGCCTCTGCTATTATCGCGAAGTTTAACTGTCGTCTCCTAGGGGAATCCAATGTACTTAATCACAGGTGGAGGAAGCGGGATTGGGCGTGCTTTAGCCCTGGCCTTAGCTAAACGTGGTAAAAAGATTTTGATTGTTGGCAGGCGAGAGCAAGCCCTTGTTGAAACAGCCTCGTTTTCCTCGCTAATCAGTTACCATTGTGCTGATGTATCTACCGACAAGGAACGTAAGCAGCTTGTTGCTGCTTTAGCTGAAGTGCATTCAATTGACGGTTTAGTGCATAATGCTGGCACTATCCAACCTATTTCCCCTATCGAATCGATTAGTGAGTCCGCCTGGCAACAAATTTTGGCGACCAATCTTAATGCCCCCTTATTTTTAACTCAGCTGCTAATCGATAAATTAAAGCAGGGTCGCGTTTTGCACATTGGCTCTGGGGCAGCTTATTTTCCAGTAGCTGGCTGGTCTGGCTACTGTGTTTCCAAAGCGGCTTTGTCAATGCTGACACGTTGCTGGCAGCTAGAGAAACCAAACTTGGCAATGGCTTCTGTGATGCCTGGAATTATTGATACTGATATGCAGGGTTTAATTCGCGACGCCCAATTTATGGAAGAAGAAAAGCATGATTTTTTTATTAACCTGCATCGAAATGGCTTACTGCTATCACCGGCAACAGTAGGGGATTTCCTCTGTTGGTTGCTACTGGATATAGAACCCGCAGTCTATTCTTCGAAAGAATGGGATATTTATGATAAAAGTCACCACCAATATTGGCTGCGAGCGCCTAATACGGTTCCTGAGTGGGAGTAAATGATGCATTCCTATGAGCGGTTATTATTAAATGCCACAACAATTGATGCTGAGGGTCAGCAGTTAGACAATCAGGCGGTAGCCATAGATCAAGGGCGCATTGTTTGGTGCGGTAATTGTGCGGATTTGCCTGCTGAATTTTTGCAGCAAACTTATCAAATTGAAGATTGTCAGGGCCAGTTGCTTACCCCAGGTTTGGTTGATTGCCATACTCATCTTGTTTATGCCGGTGATCGTGCTGATGAGTTTAAGCGGCGCCTGGAAGGGGAAACCTATGCAGAAATCGCGCGCTCGGGAGGCGGTATCTTATCAACTGTAAGAAATACTCGTGCTGCTTCGGAGGAGGAGTTGCTGCAGCAATCCTTACCCCGTATTTTGGCCTTGCGAGCAGAAGGGGTGACAACCTTGGAAATTAAATCAGGCTATGGCCTTGATTTAGATTCAGAACTTAAGATGTTAAGGGTTGCAAGACGCTTAGCTAAGCTAAGCGGCCTACGTGTTAGAACAACCTTTCTTGGCGCCCATGCTATCCCGCCAGAGTATAAGGATAATAGCCAAGCCTATGTTGATTTTCTTTGCTTTGAAATGTTACCTCGGGTTGCAGAGAGTGGATTAGCTGATGCTGTTGATGTCTTTTGTGAGTCGATTGCCTTTAATTTAAAACAGACAGAGCAACTCTTTCTAAACGCCAAAGAGCTTGGCTTAGCTATCAAATGCCATGCTGAGCAATTATCAAATTTAGGGGCAAGTCAACTGGCAGCCAAGATGGGAGCCTTATCCTGTGATCATTTAGAACATCTGGATGAAGCTGGAGCTAGGGCAATGGCGGAAAGTGGTACAGTAGCTGTGCTTTTGCCGGGAGCCTATTATTTCTTGCGTGAAACAATAAAACCACCTATTGATCTGCTGCGAGAAAAGGGGGTTGGAATCGCGATAGCAACCGATTCTAATCCAGGCAGCTCGCCAACAACGTCTTTACTCTTAATGATGAATATGGCTTGTCAACTCTTTCAACTTAGGGTTCCTGAGGTTTTAGCAGCAGTTACTTATCAGGGGGCAAAGGCCTTAGGTCTTGAGCAAGAAACAGGCTCTATCAAAGTTGGTTTAAATGCAGATTTAGTTCTTTGGTCAGTGTATGATAGCGCGTCACTTTGTTACCACTTTGGTTTTCCGCTCCCTCACCGTACCATGGTTGCGGGTGAATGGCTGTTAACTAGTTGATCTTTAAGGAGTTTCACTAATGCTAAGATCGATTTTAGCGCTTATATTTTTATGTTGTTCCTTAGGACAGGCCTGGGCTTCTAAGCCTGCAACAGTGGTAATTAAAAAAGAAACTACTGAGTTGGATCTCCAAATCAAGTATCCCCAAGGTTTTGCAAATAAGAATATCGATGAAACCGTGCAAAATTTTATTCAATCCATGCAGAAGAACAATAGGCCTAAGGCTGAGAAATTGTCGGCGGATGTACCAGGGATAAGCAGCCTCCGTATTGACTATAAAATCAAATTCCAAAATCCAAAGGCCTTAAGTCTTTTATTTTCACTTTCTGCTTATACTCGTGGTGCAGCTCATCCTGCGAATAGTGTACAATCGCTAAATTTTCTAAATAATCAGGTTGTGACTTTGGATCAGTTATTCAAACCCGAGAGCAATTATCTGACAGAGCTTGCAAAATTAAGTTCTGCGGCCATCAAAGCTAAGCAAATTTCAGATAAAGACTGGATTGCAACTGGCACCAAACCAACTCAAGAGAATTATAAAAATTGGTTTTTTAGCAAAAATGGCTTGGCTATCGTGTTTGATACTTATCAGGTGGCGGCCTATGTTTATGGCCCACAAACGGTTTTAATTCCCAAGGCTAAGCTTAGTGCCTGGCTGCGTCCTGAAGTCTCTCAAACCTTGTGGGGTAACTAATGAGTGAGGTTGCCCCGTTTATTGCCGCGGATAGAAAAATTGCTGAATTGACAGTACGCTCTGTTGTTTTGGCGATTTTACTGACAGTGGTATTGGCTTTGTCCAATGCTTATCTGGCCTTAAAGTTGGGTATCCTGACTTCAGCATCTATTCCCGCGGCGATTATTTCTATGGGGATTTTGCGTTTATTCAAGGATGCAACAATTCTGGAAAATAATGCAGTGCAAACTGCGGCTTCTGCTGGCGAAGCAGTAGCAGGTGGTATTGTCTATACGATTCCTGCTTTGATCATCATTCAATATTGGACTCATTTTGATTATCTAACCAATTTCTTTATTGCAGCCTGTGGCGGTATTTTAGGCGTCCTTTTTTCGATTCCCTTACGGCGGGTTTTAGTGAATGAACCGGTGTTAAGGTTTCCCGAAGGCCGTGCAATTGCGGAAGTTTTAAAATCTTCAGCTGAAAAAGCTGGGATCCAGGATATTTTTTTTGGCGGTGCTATCGGGGCACTGATCGAGCTATTACAGGCTGGGTTCAAAGTAATTGCCAACAATTGGACTTTTTGGTTTACCGCCAAGCGTTCAATCTTTGGATTTGGGGTAGGCTTTTCGGCCACAATGATTGGAGCAGGGTATTTAGTAGGCTATGAAATGGCCCTGAGTATTTTCTTAGGCGCAATTATTTCCTGGCTTGTCGCAATGCCTATAGTTAGCCAGTTTTTTCCTGAGTTTATTAGTAATAATGCGCCTGATGCAGCTGCAACACTGCTATGGAACAGTGAAATGCGCTATTTAGGAATTGGGGCAATGCTTTTTGCTGGCACCTGGACCTTCCTTAAATTAATAAAACCCCTGGCTAAAAGTATGAGTGTTTCATTTAGCGCTTTTTTTGCCAGAAGTCGAACCGATGTAAAAATTCCGCGGACTGATAGAGATATTCCCATGCCCTATATCTTAATAGGCGTTGTGCTCATGGCCGCTATTTTGTTTTTGTTCTTTCAATTTATCTTTCCGTTGAAAAATGTAGGGCTTGATGATGCCTTTGCGCCTACCTTGGTCTTTTGCGCAGTGCTTTACGTGTTAATTATCGGCTTTTTATTCTCAGTAATAACGGGCTATTTTTCAGGGATGGTTGGTGTGACAGCAAGCCCGGGCTCGTCTGTAGTTATTGCAGGGATGTTATTCGCTGCTTGGATTCTCTTATCGGCAATTAAACATAGCTTGCCCTTTCCCCTAACTGATGACCAAATTAAGGCTGCGGAAGCGATTACTATTATCATTGGTTCAGTGGTTACTGGTATTGCGGCAATTGCCAATGACAATACTCAGGATCTAAAGGTTGGTCAGTTAGTGGGGGCAACCCCTTGGCGGCAACAAGTGATGTTATTGTTGGGAGTTGTTGTCTCGGCACTAGTTATTCCACCTGTTATGCAGTTGTTATTTGATGTCTATGGCATTGCAGGGGTTATGCCTAGAGAGGGGATGGATATTAGCCAGTCATTACCTGCTCCTACAGCAGCTCTCATGGCAGCGATTACTGAGGCAGTATTTCGCAATACACTACCCTGGAGCATGATGTTCATCGGGGCTGGTATTATTCTTGCCTTAATTATAATTAACTACCTCTGCAATATTGGCCGTTATTTCCATTTGTCGATTCTAGGGGTTGCGATTGGAATGTACCTACCCATCGCCTCATCTTTCCCGCTCTTTTTAGGTGGTATGATAGCCCTTGCAGTGCAATGGCGTTTAAATAAGCAGCCTATTCCTGAGGAAGAGAAATCATTACGTAAGCAAACAGGGGTATTAATTGCTTGCGGGCTAGTTGCTGGCTCTGCTTTAGTCGATGTGCTGCTTGCTATCCCCTTTTCAATTTTACATAGCCCCGATGCTTTAACTCTGGTCGGCCCAGGCTGGCATCCTTACGGCATTGTACTCGCTGTTTTTTCGACTTTGGCCTTGGCAGGGTGGATTGGCCATCGGGTTTATGGCAGGAAATAAGCAGAGCGCATGTTTTATTCACCGAGCTGATGCTCAGAACCATCCACTTTGTAATAGGTAACCCCCGTCACCCTAATATAGCCCGTCATCCTGAGCGCCTCAGCCCCTTAGGGGCGAACATCGATAAAGACCCTGTCATCCCGAACATAGTGAGGGATCTCCGGGATTGGCACGGTGTCACACTCAGGAGATGTCTCTCTACGTTCGACATGATGTACTGGGGCGCTCGTTGACGGAAGGGGAGTCACCTATTACTCCACTTCAATGAGCGGCCCATCTTTGAACTATTCCAATATGGAATTCAACATGAAAAAGATTCATTCGAAATTAATTCTGACTTCATGATGCACTTATAAAATTGCGCCTGAGGTTAAAATGAACTTTATGGTCATTATTAGTCCTCTAAATCTTTATCTTAAAATTACTTATTAAGAGGATTATTATGCATTTAGTCATTTACTTTTGTGGTACAGGTAATCCAGGAAATAATTTCCCTGGACAATTTGATTATGCACCTGGAGACGGTCAAGTACGTACGGTTTTTGTTAAGGGATGTGATAAGCCAGAAGTATGTAATAACGGGCTATTTCCTGATTTAAAAGGTTTTGCCCGCCGCTTTACCAAAAAACTATTTGGTAAAGATAAAAAAATTGCAACAACTGAAAGTAAAGAGTTAGAAGGCATTGGTATTAGTCTTGACCGCTCTGATATTCAAGGAGTGGGTGATGAGGAAATTGAAAGTATCACCTTATGTGGGTACAGTCGTGGTGCAGTAACTTGTTTTGAAGTCGCTAAAGAATTAAATAAAATTGCTCCTACAATCCCCGTGGATATAGTAGCTGATCAACCTGTTCCTGGAAATTTTTATTCGGGGCCTGGATCAAATGTTGCTAGTGTTGCTGATTGCAGCAATTTAAACAATTTAAGAAATGTTAGTATTATTCTTGGGGCTTATACCGGTGCAAAAACAAGTGTCAACCTCAGTGTAAAATTAGAGATGCCTGAGGATCTTACACCATATCAGAACAGCTATCTTTTAGTGAATAATGCGCTTTATTATGTAGGAGCTGATGTCAGAGCCCAACTCCTAGAGTTTAATACGCAATATAACACGTCAGGAATTCTAGAGCATTTAGAAATTAATCCTCAAATAGAAGGAAAACATTCTATTTCTACTGCAATGATGGCCTATTTAACAACGCATGATGCAGTTGAGGCACAACATGAAAGTACGGATCCTGTGCACCGCGGATTTTTTTCACAGGTAGTACCTAAATTACCAAGAACTGCTCATCGTGACTTGATTGTTATTCCTCGTGAGAGCCATCACCAGAATCCGCCAAATACTCCCGAAGGTGATGCGCATATGCATATGCAAGTTGCTAAGTATCTTCATAAACAAGGTTTGGTTGCTCAAGAAGAAGTGCAAAGAAAAACTGAAGAGGCTCGTGCAACTTATACTAAGAATCAACATCTTGAAGCAAAACCCTTTCCTGTGATTTCTCGGTTACAAAGTTTTTTTGGTTTAGAAAATGAAAAAGCTTATCGTTATATTGATAAGTTACATCCTCAAGTACATCTACGAAAAGGCATGGCCTGGAATAGAGAGGAGGCGTTAATTAATTGGTGGTCTAAGCAAGATAAAAAAGCGTCATATTTTTCAAGTCAATTAACCAAAGATTTGGTAAAAGCAATCGAAAATACACAAAGTGAGGATGTAGAGCAATTAAAAAATCTTTTCCAAGAGGCTGATAGCTGGCTGATTGCTAAAGAGCACGTATCTACCTCTCGATACAATCAAGTAGAATGCTTACGAAATAATATTTATGATCATTTAGTTAACAATCTAAACATTGATAAAGTAGAGTTATATCAACTCAACCGCCAGGTTATGCATAGAACGGGTTACTTCCAAAAACACTGGACAGAGGGAAGTTTGAATGCCTCCTGGTTTAAAACAGACGAAACTCGTACATTAGATCGAGCGTTTGAGGAACATGCTAAAGCAGAGCCCTCAGAAGAGAGTGATAGAGTCCTATTGGAAGCATTAGAAACTTGGATTGAAGCCAAAAAGGGGACTCAAAGCAAGCGTTATGATTTAGTTCTTGAAATGACTGAGCACTTACAAGATGTAATTGAAAAATGTTATGAGCAAGGGCTTCAACTGCAACACACTGTAATCTGACCTATTTATCAAATAAGTGTAGCCTTGATGCAGCGCGGCGCTGAGTGATCCTGGCATTTTTTTAATCAAGGTATCATTTATATACCTATGTGAACATTAATCGGTTACTTTGACTTATATGTGTGTCGTTCCCGCGTAGGCGGGAATGACACACAAAAGAACAGAAAGAACTTATATGGCGCATGCCTTCTGTTTAAAAAAATGCCAGTATTCCTCAGAGCGTAGCGTAATCAAGGCTTCATTTAAAATTCACCAAAAATCAACCAGCAAAAGTTTAGTTGATGATTATCCATATCTAAAGAAAATCTTGATTACGTTGCGCTGCATCAAGGCTAGAGTTTGTTAAATAAGGCCTCTAGCTAGCGAACACTCTCATAGCCCCCCAACAAACCAGATTTAGACATCGTAATTTGCCAGAGTTGCCCTGTTCTGGATCGGAACATACCGGCACACATTAATAAGTAAAAGCGCCACATTCGATAGAACTGTGTATCAAACCGTTCCTTTAATGAGAGCCAGTTATCTTCAAAATTCTGGTACCAGGCTAAAAGAGTTTTATCGTAATAGGCGCCGAAATTGTGCCAGTCTTCGACGATGAAGCAATTTTCGATTGCTTGCGATAATTGCAGCATCGAGGGGAGGATGCCATTGGGGAAGATATACTTATTAATCCAGGGATCGAGGGTTGTTACTGTCCTGTTATTTCCTATGGTATGTAATAGAAATAAGCCCTCGGGACTCAACTGTTCTCTTAGTAGTTGTAAGAAGTTCTGATGGTTTTTATAGCCAATATGCTCAAAAGCGCCAACACTGACTATTTTACTAAATTGCTTCTGCTTAGGATTGTAGATTCGCTGATCACGATAATCTGCCAAATGAAATTCAATAGGCAAATGTTTGTATTTCTCGTTAGCATAGGAAATCTGGTTTTCGGAAATATTGATGCCGACAACCTGGCAGCCATAATGCTCAGCAGCATAGGCAGCCAATCCGCCCCAGCCACAACCCACATCCAATAGGGTATCTTGCTGAGTCAGGTATAACTTTCGGCAAACTAAATCAAATTTTGCTTGCTGCGCTTCATTCAAATTAGTGGCATTTTTCCAATAGCCGCAACTATAGGCCATCGATTGCCCAAGCATTAATTCAAACATTTTGTTATCAAGATTGTAATGTTTCAGGGCAACCAGAGGAGCTCGTTTTCTGCTTTGATAGTTGATGATTTTTGTCGATAAATTATATAACAATTGCAAGAAACTAGGTTTTATCGCGGTATCAAGTCCTGCTCTGCAAAGATGAAAGGAGAGCTCATCCAAGCGCTCACATTCCCACCAACCGGCCATATAAGATTCACCCAAGCCCAATGAGCCTTGCTTGAGAATAGCCTTTAAAGCCCTTTCATCCAGGAGTTTAATATCATAGGCCTTTGAGCCATTAATGGTTACATTGGCTTTATCCAGAATTCCTTGTACGCACTTTTGGATGACCAAATTTTTCATAAAGGTTGCGCTCCCCCATACTTCATTGAGAATCGCATTTATTTGTTGCTTAGTAAATTGAGATTATTTAAATTTTAAATAAGCAAATCAATAAGGGTTTAGAGATGTTGATCTATGAAGTAAATCTGGAAGTGAATTCAGCGATATTTGACAACTATATGCTTTGGTTAAAACCGCATATTGGGGAATTACTAGCGCTAAAGGGTTTTGTCAAAGCAGAGCTATTGTTAGAACAGCAAGCCGGTGAAGTTGCTGTTAAAAAAGTAACAGTTGCTTACTATCTTGATAATTATGAAGACTATCTGAATTACATCGATAATCACGCCCCTCATATGAGAAAGGACGCGCTAGAGCGTTTTAATGGGCAATTTCGAGTTCATAGCAGAAGGGTGTTGCATGTTGAAGGTAGTTATTTAGCTCAGACCTAACGACATTTAATGGCAATGTTTTCTACAGGCTATTAAAAAAGTGAATAGCACTATCAATTTTTAACGAGCAAAGCTAAGAATCCCCTAAGCAAAATTGTTCATAATTTACTCAGGCAATTAAATTACTGAGGAATCGATATGAGACATTTTGCGTTTTTGGACGTTGATGACACTTTGTTATACAACAGCTCTGATATTAATCAGGCGCTACTGGATAGTCTACGTGCACAGGGTGTGACCGATGTGTACTTTTTTACCAATATGGATATAAAAGATGTCTCTTATTATGGAAGAGAATTAGTCCCGACTAGCCGCTATGAAATTATTAAGCGTATGGAGGCTCAAGGATTCACCGTTCATGGAGTAATAACCTCTGCTGATCCAGGCTACTACGATGAAAACGGCCAAGTGAAGCCAATAGGTTCAGCCTTTAATGAGCTCTATCTACCGCTGATGGAACGTGTTCGTGCACGTGAACAGGGTAGCTTGGATTTACAGCACTATAGCTCAAATAGCGAAGATCTCTTTGATTACCTGCAAAACAGCCTGCGATGGAAGTTGGCTAGTGGTATTGCAAGTGCGCGTTGCGAACATCCTTTTATTCATACTGAAACCTTGACTGAATTGCCTAATCTTGCCTTGATAAATAGAGCTAATGGCAAGGAAGAGGTTGCTCTGGATTCAGATTCATTAAGATCGTTTTTAAACGATCCTGAACAAATTGCTAAATATGCAGTTAGCAACGGCTCTGGCTCTGATAAGCAAATTAAGGTTAAGGGCGCTGTTCCTACCGATAATAAAGGCTTAATGATGCAGCAAGCGATTGGTGAGTTGGTGGCAAGGTATGGCCAGATTGCAATCACTTATTTTGATGATCGAAAGGTGCATATCGACGGCGCAATAGCAGCCGCAGAACCTTATACCAGAGCGGGCTTAGTTTCACTATCAACCTGCCTCATGTCGCGAGACTTTGCTGTATCTCAAGGTGCTAACATGAGAGCACAATATGAGCAGGCAATTGCGCAAAATGTGGGGTTAGTTACTAATGTCAATGAATTATCTGAAGCGCTTGAAAACGTGGATAACACTTTCATATTCTCAAGCACAAGACGTCACTATCTGGCTACTATCAAAGACAATCTTAACTATGCTACCTCCACTCAAATGCTGAAGTTGGCTTCTTTAGCAATGAAGGGTTCCCGGGCCTTTGATGAAAGCGTTTCAGCGAAAACTGCTTTTAAATGCTTGCAAATTGCGTATTTGAAAGCGAATTCAAAACAAGAGAAGTTAGCTGCGGTGAATGCATTGAAAGGTTTCTTGCAAGTGCATTCATACTTAGAAGTCAACGCTACCCGAAATGAAGACGAAAAGGTCGCTGAGCTCTTGACAAGCTTGCGAGGAGTTGCACGTAGTGAAATTACAGAATCACCCCACGCAAGAAGATTAGCTGGACGTATGCAGCTGCTTATAAACTTCAATTTAAACTACTTAGAAGAGGGAAGTAAGGAGCACGAGCGTCAGTTTGCAGAGTTAATGTTCTGGATAGACCATATTGAACAGGCTGATAACCATTCAAATATTGCAACAGGTGAAAAGGTTGAGCAAGAAAGTGTTTATAGTTCGGCGTCTACTTCAAGTTCTTCCGTGCCGGTAAGTTCGAGCTCTTCTTCAAGTTCTTCCGCGCCTGCGAGCCCAAGTTCCTCTTCAAGCTCTTCTTCAAGTTCCTCCATGGTTACGAGCTCAAGTTCTTCTTCAAGCTCCTCTTCGAGTTATTCCAATGCTGCTGTGATTTCGAGGATTGGATTAAACTCAGTAACTACGGTTGCTTTTGAGGATGATGAAGTAGAGATTGAATTATCACAATCCTTATAAGCCCTTCTTCAAAGTGCCATCTAAAAAGGTGGCACTTTTATTTTCCCAACACAATTGCAAATAATTGAAAAAAATATAAATATTAGCTATACCTTAGAAAAGCAATAAGCTGAAAAAAATATGAGCATTAACCAGCTAAATTTAAATTTGTTACGAGCCCTTTACGCTCTCCTTAGTTGCCGGCATGTAACTCTTGCGGCCAAGCAAATAGGCGTAAGCCAATCTTCGATGAGTATTTCATTAAAACAGTTGCGCGAATTTTTTAATGATTCCTTACTTGTTCCGGGTCACTATAAAATTATGCAACTGACCCCACTAGCAGTTACCCTAATTGAGCCTGTGCGTGAGGTGATGTCGCAGATTGACAAAATCTTCAGCCCCCATTCTCCTTTTGAACCGGCTACTTCAGAACGAATTTTTAAAATTGGTATGACAGACCTGGTATCAATCAATTTGATCCAACCCTTAATCCACCAGATGGAACTGTTAGCGCCTAATATAAGGCTCAAGCTTCTGCATCCTAAGTATCTGACTTCAATTGAGGTTTTTGAAAATAATCAATTAGATTTAGTGGTAGGGATGTATGAGGGTGTGCCAGAAAATTTAAAATGCCAATTATTATTCAAAGATGAGGGGGTTATTGTTGGCTGTGATCAGCACCCTGCATTCAAGGATGGTAAAATTAGTCTGGAGTCTGTATTAAATTACCCACTCATTCAAATGGTTTTAGAAGAAACGCCATTTAAGAATTATTTCCATAAATATTTAAATGCCTTGGGCTATACAAAACCTGTCGCTGTTGCGGTAGGGCAGGGCTTATTACCAATACTTTCTCTACCCGGCACTATGTATCTAACAATGACGACTCGCCGCGTAGCAGAAAAGATCAACAGAGAGCTGCTGAAACTGCAAATCGCTCCAGTACCTTTTGAAATCGATGAATATGTTTGCAGCCAATATTGGCATCCGAAGGATAATGATGATCCTGCGCATAAATGGCTAAGATCGATAATGAAGAGCATAGTGAAGCGGTAGAATAAGTCAGTATGGTAGCCTGGATGTAGCGCAGCGAAATCCGTGGATGGTGTCTCCTAGCGACTACAAAGCCAAAAGGTTTGCTTACGCAAGTTGATTTTAACCCCCTCTCCCCCACGCTACGCACGGAGGTCAGGGGATATAATGGTGTCACGTAGCGACTACAAAACTAGTAATAGATCACTCTGTACCTAGGAAAGTCCAATTTTGGTCCATCTCGAGAGAAAAACGGGGCTCAAAATTGAACTTTCTCCAAGGCCAAAACCACAATTAAAGCGTCTCTATAGTTTTCTTATTATGCAACAGCTTGTCCTTTGCAAGTCTTGCCTGCGCTAACTTCTCCTGTTCCTTGGCAATGATCTCTGCCGGTGCGTTGTCAGTAAATTTGGGGTTATTCAATTTACCCTCAGCGAGCGAGATATCTTTATCAAGCTTCGCAATTTCTTTATTTAAACGCGCTAACTCCGCTTCCTTATCAATCAACCCAGACATTGGAATAAGTAACTCCATCTCGCCAATGACTGCAGAAGCCGATACTGGGGCTGTTTCGTTCTCATCCATGCAGCGGATATTAGTCAATTTACTCAAGGCTATGAGTGTGCCCTGATATTTTTCAATTCGCGCTTTAGTGATGGCTGTCGTGTTGCGGAATAAGAGGGGAATAAGCTTGGCTGGCGAAATTGTCATTTCGCTGCGAATCGTGCGGATAGACTGGATCACCGACTTCAACCAGGCTAATTCCTCTTCAACTTCCTCATTAATGAAATCCTTATTCACCGTAGGATAAGCACTTAGCATGATGCTTTCGCCGTTTTGGCTAGTGAATTTGCAGGTTCGCTGCCAAATTTCTTCGGTGATAAAAGGCATTATCGGATGTAATAATTTAAGAATTTGATCAAGTACATGGATAAGAGTACGGCGTGTGCCTCGCTTCATTGCACTTAAAGCTTGGGTGTCATAAAGGACGGGCTTCGACAATTCGAGATACCAGTCACAATATTCATGCCAGACAAATTCATAGAGCGTGTTTGCCAATAAATCAAAGCGGTAGGTTTCAAAATAATGATGGCAAAGGGCTATGGTATGCTGCAAACGCGAGAGGATCCATTGATCAGCTGGGCTATATTGGAAGGCACCATCGCCAAAATCAACCTGTTCTTCGTCAGTGTTCAACAAGACATAGCGAGAAGCATTCCATAATTTGTTGCAGAAATTTCGATAGCCTTCAACACGTCCCGTGTCAAAGCGGACATTACGGCCGGTGGAAGCCAGAGAGCAGAAGGTAAAGCGTAGGGCATCAGTACCATAGGCAGCAATGCCTTCTGGAAACTCCTTACGTGTTGCCTTGGCAATTTTGTCGCGAACAGAGGGGAGCATGAGATTGGAAGTACGCTTTTCTATCAGGCTTTCAATATCAATTCCATCAATAATATCAATAGGATCAAGCACGTTCCCCTTTGATTTAGACATTTTTTGCCCTTCGCTATCGCGAATAAGGCCGGTAATCACTACATCTCTAAAGGGGACCTTGCCGGTAAATTTCAATCCCATCATAATCATTCGGGCGACCCAGAAGAAAATAATGTCGAAGCCGGTGATAAGCGTTGAGGTAGGATAGAATTGCTCAAGCTCAGGGGTACGTTCAGGCCAGCCTAAGGTTGAAAAGGGCCAGAGAGCAGAGGAGAACCAAGTATCCAGCACATCTTCGTCCTGTTTCAGCGGTAGTGAATCATCGAGTTTGTATTTAAAACGAACATCATTTTCACTATAACCTACATAGATGTGGCCTTGGTTATCATACCAGGCTGGAATGCGGTGTCCCCACCAGAGTTGCCGGCTAATACACCAGTCTTCGATGTTTTCCATCCATTGGAAATAAGTCTTAGTCCAGGTTTCAGGAACAAAGCGAATTTCTCCCTTTTTCACCGCTTCAATAGCAGGCTCTGCCAGAGGTTTAATTTTTACATACCACTGATCAGTGAGTAGGGGTTCGATTACAACATTTGATTTTTCCCCGCGTGGCACTTTTAACTTATGAGGTTCTGTTTTAACCAAAAGCCCTGCAACTCTTAAATCTTCAATAATTTGCTCACGAGCTACAAAACGATCCATGCCCTGATAAGCAATAGGGGCGTTTTTATTAATAGTTCCCTTTTTGGTTAAGATATTGATTAAAGGCAAATTATGGCGCTTGCCAACTTCATGATCATTAAAGTCATGGGCGGGTGTGATTTTAACGCAGCCACTACCGAATTCGGGATCAACATAATCATCTGCAATGACTGGAATGACTCGGTCACAAAGCGGTAACTGCAGGTTTTTACCAATGAGATGCTGATAGCGAGGATCATCAGGATGAACGGCAACCGCTGAGTCACCAAGAAGGGTTTCTGGGCGGGTGGTTGCGATGACGATTGATTCCTCAGAGTCAACCAAGGGATAACGGATATGCCATAAAAAGCCATCCTCTTCTTCTGATAAAACTTCGAGATCAGAAACTGCTGTGCCTAATTTGGGATCCCAATTGACCAGGCGAGTGCCGCGATAAATCAAACCTTCATCATAGAGTTGTACGAAAACTTTTTGTACAGCAGCTGATAAGCCATCGTCCATGGTAAAACGTTCGCGTGACCAGTCTACTGAAGAACCAATACGCCGCATCTGGCGGGTAATTGTATTGCCAGATTCTTCCTTCCACTGCCAGACTCGGGCTAGAAATTGTTCGCGTGTCATCTCCTTGCGAGAGGTGCCTTCGGCATCAAGCTGGCGTTCAACGACGAGCTGAGTGGAAATACCGGCGTGGTCAGTACCCGGCTGCCAGAGGGTTCTGGAACCGCGCATGCGCTGATAGCGGATCAAAGCATCCATAAGTGTATGCTGAAATCCATGCCCCATATGCAAGCTGCCTGTCACATTAGGCGGGGGTAACATAATACAATAGCTCTTACCTTCTCCCCTTGGGGCAAAATAATGATGATTTTCCCATTTTTCATAACTTGATTGCTCGATGGCTTGCGGAGAATACGTTTTGTCCATGGTTTAACCTGTACGAATGAAAGTCGCGGATTTTACCATATCCTCCTAAATACTGTATATCTGCACTCCAATTCTGAATTTTCCCTAATATGACTCGATATTTGGTATCAAAAAAAACCTGTTGACTAAATTTAACGCTTTGCTAACATCTGGCTTCCAAATTACTCAGGAGTAGAACAATAATGAAATTGAAGTCCTTGCTTTTTGTTGGTCTGATAGCTTTTTTCTCATCTGCTAATGCTGAGAATAGTCATCGTGCTGTTTATCCAGCTAAGCCCGACGTAAAAACGGCTGTGAAAAAAGCAAAAATGCCAGGCTATTGTGAGGTGCAGATCATCAATAAGAGTAGCTATTCACTAACAGCTTCAGGCCAAGTGGTATCACCATATGGCGGTATAGTGAATGAATTTTACATTGGTCCAGCTTCCTGGGGATATTATGAATCACACATCATCGATTTGTATGATTACGACGCCTATTACTGCCCACAAGGAATTAATTTGTTAATCACTACTAACGGGTGGTTTAGCAAAGTCGTTTTCAAGAATTTTGTTTCCTCTTCATACCCATATCCTATCGAAATTGTTAATTAATAGGCTCTAAGATACATTTAAAGGCACAACCGAGAGATTGTGCCTTTCTTTTATTTGTTAATGGTTAAGGGATTTTTATGAAATATTTGCTTATCTTGGTCGTCTTATTGCCATCAATTGGAATAGCTTCAGAGGTTGTATTTCCAGGAAATACTTCTAAGCGGGAAGGCGTTCAACCAGACATTCATAGATCAAACCAGCAACATGCTGTTGCTATGTCAGGAATTCCTAGTCATCGTCCAAACCCTAAGACTGTGATAACGCCAAATCATAGCCATCAAGCAGCTAAGTCAAAAGTAATTATTAATAAGTATGCTCAGGCGAAACAGCCCTAAGGCTACGGTCTTCTTCGGACCAAGCAACATCAGCCCCGCTTGCAGTATAAACTTCAGCGACCGATATCTAAAGTTTCTCTCCTAGTTTCCTCATCATGGCAGCTGTGGTAATCTTGGCAGTTTTATCGTAAAGGAGAAATAATGCTAAAGGTGCTTAAGATATTTGTTCTGGCTTTTTCTGTTTTATCAATCATCGCATGCTCCCCAACACCAACCAGCGAAAGTACTGGTCAGTATATCGATAGTTCCGCTTTAACTACCAAAGTGAAGGCAGAATTAGTCGATAAATTGGGTACCAAAGGGCTTACTATTAAAGTTAAAACCTTTAAAGACCAAGTTCAATTAAGTGGTTTTGTGAGTAGTGCTGCCGTTAAACAACGTGCTGGCGCACTTGCTGGAAACATTATGGGTGTTAAACGAGTAATTAACGACCTGGTTGTAAAATAGCCTGAAAACGAAGCTCGCAGTATCTCTGGTGTAAATAAGACATCCCTTCTCCCCACAAGGGGAGAAGGGAGTTTTTGTCTACGCACCTGACTGAGCGATTGTATAATTAATATATAGATTGAGGGGGTAAAAGAACCATGTTTGATCGAAATTACACAATTGCAGGTTTTGATGATGAGCTCTGGCGAGCTATTGAAGCCGAACGCGTGCGACAAGAAGAGCATATTGAGTTGATTGCTTCTGAAAATTATGCCAGTCCCCGCGTTTTAGAAGCCCAGGGTTCAGTTCTGACCAATAAATACGCCGAAGGATATCCTGCAAAACGCTATTACGGCGGCTGCGAATATGTCGATATGGCAGAAACCCTTGCTATCGCGCGCGCAAAACAGCTTTTTAACGCAGATTATGTGAATGTTCAGCCTCATTCTGGCTCACAGGCGAATGCCGCAGTAATGATGGCCTTGCTATCGCCCGGAGATGCCATCCTTGGTATGTCCTTACCTCATGGTGGCCACCTGACCCATGGTTCAAAGGTGAACTTTTCCGGAAAATTATATCAAGCGATCCCCTATGGTGTGGATCCGCAAACAGGCTTAATTGATTATGATGTGTTGGAGGCATTAGCCTTAGAACACCGGCCTAAAATGATCATTGCTGGATTTTCAGCCTATTCGCAGGTTCTTGATTGGCCAAGATTCAGGTCTATCGCTGATAAAGTTGGCGCCTATTTAATGGCGGATATAGCCCATGTTGCTGGCTTAATTGCCGTAGGCCTTTATCCCTCGCCAATTCCCTTTGCCGATGTGGTAACCACTACTACCCATAAAACGCTGCGTGGACCTCGTGGCGGGATGATTATGGCGCGCGCGAATGAAGAGATAGAGAAAAAACTAAATTCATCTGTTTTTCCTGGTATGCAGGGTGGTCCTTTAATGCATGTTATTGCAGCCAAAGCAGTGGCCTTTGCTGAAGCTTTGCAACCTGAATTCAAACTCTATCAGCAACAAGTCTTGCTGAACGCTAAGGTAATGGTAGAAGTATTGAAGAGCAGAGGTTATCCGATTGTCTCTGGTGGTACGGAAAATCACCTTTTGCTAGTGGATTTGATAGAGAAAAATATTACAGGTAAAGAAGCTGATGCAGCCTTAGGGCGAGCAAATATCACTGTTAATAAAAACACAGTGCCTAACGATCCTCGTTCACCCTTTGTCACCTCAGGTCTTCGCCTTGGCACACCCGCTATTACAACGCGCGGTTTTAAAGAAAAAGAGGTAAGCCGCCTAACAGAATGGATAGCCGATGTGCTTGATAATGTAAATGATGAGGCAACTATTGCCCGAGTTAAAGAGCAAGTGTTGCAATTGTGTCGTGAATTTCCGGTGTATCGATAATTATGTATTGCCCATTTTGTCATGCAGAAGAAACCAAAGTCGTTGATTCGCGCTTAGTTGCAGAGGGAGCGCAGGTGCGTAGAAGGCGTGAATGTCTTCTCTGTCATGAGCGCTTCACTACCTTTGAGTCAGCTGAGCTAATCATGCCTTCGATCATTAAACGGGACGGTCGTCGTGAACCCTTTAACATCACTAACTTACGGGCCGGCATGCTGCGTGCCTTGGAAAAAAGGCCAGTAAGTGTTGATGCGCTTGAAGAAGCGATAATCACGATCATGCAGGAAGTCAGGCGTAGTGGTGAGCGAGAAATCGACTCACGCGAGGTTGGTGAACTGGTAATGAAGCAACTGTATCGTCTCGATCATGTTGCTTATGTACGCTTTGCATCGGTTTATAAACGTTTTAAAGACGTCAGTGATTTCAGACAAACTATCGATCAGATGAAAGACGATAGAACTTCGTGAGGTAATTGTGGAAAAACAAACTATCAGCGGCAAAAGGCGCGCTCGTAAGCTCGCCGTGCAAGCGCTTTATCAATGGTCAATGTCAGGCCATGAGATCTATGAAATCGAGACACAGTTTCGTGTAGCGAATAATATGGAAAAGGTTGATACGGAGTATTTTTGTCGTTTATTACATGGCGTGCCAGAGCATCTAAGTATTTTAGAAGAAAATCTGCTGCCCTTTCTCGATAGGCCAATTCAAAGCCTAAACCCGGTAGAATTATCCGTTTTACGTTTGGGTGCCTTTGAATTGTATCATTGCCCGGAAATTCCTTATCGGGTGGTTTTAGATGAGGCAATCTCTCTAGCCAAGGAATTTGGTTCCCAGGATGGTCACCGCTATGTTAACGGTGTGCTAAATAATCTGGCGCAAAAAGCCAGAGCCGTTGAAATTAGTCTAGGCAATGAATGAATTTTCATTAATTGATGTCTTTTTTAAAGCACCTGCTCTGCACCGTGATGATATCGTCTTTGGCATAGGTGATGACGCTGCCTGCCTCAGTGTCCCTGTCGATCAGGACTTGTTGGTGAGCACGGATACACTGGTTGCTGACGTCCATTTTCTGCAGAGTTGGGATGCTTATGATATTGCTTCTAAAGCGGTTATGGTCAATATCAGTGATATTGCTGCTATGGCCGCAAAGCCTTGCTGGCTTTCTCTAGCACTCACACTGCCAAAATTTGATCAAAGCTGGCTTGAGCGCTTTGCTCAGGGACTACATGATTCGCTAAAGCAGTTTAACGTTGCTTTAATTGGTGGTGATATGACCCATGGTCCTTTAAGCATGACCCTAACTATTCATGGCCTGGCGCCTAAGGGCAAGGCTGTACGGCGCTCTGGTGCCAAACCTGGCGACAAGATTTATGTAAGCGGCCAGATAGGTGCTGCAGCACTTGCTGTAACCTTTTTGCCAGTTGATCTCTCTGATGAGTTTGATAAACAGGTGCTGATGCAAAAATTACAGCATCCGGTTCCCCGTGTTGATTTAGCAGAACTCTTGCAGGATTGTGCCTCTGCGGCAATCGATATCTCTGATGGCCTCAGCGCTGATCTTAATCACATCTGCGTCGCGAGCGGGGTAGGGGCTTGCCTTAACCATAGTTCTATTCCTGTTCATCCGCTGGTTAAAAAGTATCAGGCGGAGCAGGCAGTTGATTTCGCCCTGGAAGGCGGAGACGATTATGAGCTATGTTTCACTGTCCCTAAGCAAAATGAGAAAAGATTGTTAGCCTCTCTTAAAGGTCTTGGGTTAAGCTGTTTCCCCATAGGGCAGACTGAAGAGAAGCCTGGTATGCGTATGAATATTGACGGAGAGGGGATTCGGGAGCTTGTTCCTCTTGGGTATAGCCATTTTTAAATGAAAGGAGTACCGCAAATTGAACACCATAAAAATTTCGAATAAAGTTTGGCAGGATCCTGCATATTTTATCGCCTTTGGTTTTGGTAGCGGCTTAATGTCTGTTGCTCCTGGAACCTGGGGAACCCTAGCGGCAGTACCTTTATATTTATTACTTGCCGGACAGTCACTAACAGTTTATCTATTGTTTACCTTAGCTGCTTTTATCCTCGGTGTTTGGGTCAGTGATAAGGTTTCGCGTGAATTGGGTGTGCATGATTATTCAGGAATTGTCTGGGATGAGGTTGTAGGTTATTTATTAACGATGACAATGGTTCCTGTTGGTTTGTTTTGGATGATCGCTGGTTTTCTTCTTTTTCGCCTTTTTGATATTTGGAAACCACAGCCAATAGGATTGGTTGATGAAAGGGTCAAAGGTGGATTAGGAATTATGCTAGATGACGTGCTGGCCGCAGTACCTGCTTGGTTGATTCTACAATTATTGGTATGGGGTTTCGCAAAATGAATGAAGGACATAAAGAATTACTAAGCATGGGGCTGACAGTTGCAATTGTGGCTATGGCAACCTTTATTGTTCACCGTTTTATTCCATCCATGGTTTGGGCTGCGATAATTGTTATAGCTACTTACCCCCTCTATGAACGCTGGCTGCGCTTATTTGGCTCACGAACCAATTTGGCTGCCTTGCTATTTACCACGATGTTTGCGCTGTTATTATTACTGCCTTTAAGTTGGTTAATATCGGTTCTTGTTACAGAATTACAGTTATTCATCAACTACTTACAGACAGTAAATAAAGTGGGCGGGACAGCCCCTGAGTTTATCAAGCAATTTCCTTTAGTAGGAAATGATCTGGTTACCTACTGGGATGCTAATATCAGTCATCCTGGAAATGTCCGAGGGTTACTCTCTAATCTCCATATATCTTTAACACCTTTGAGCTATTATGCTAAACAGGTTGGTGCCGATCTTGCTCATCGTGGATTTCAACTGGGTTTCACCCTATTATCCCTCTTTTTCTTTTATCGCGATGGCGACAAGTTATATCAGCAGATCAACAAGATTGGTAATTATTGCCTAGGCGAACGCTGGTTCCGTTACGCAGATGGCTTACCCTCCGCTCTGCGAGGAACGGTGAATGGCACCATTTTAGTAGGCCTTGGCGTGGGTATTTTGATGGGATTCTGTTACTTCTTTGTCGATTTTCCAGCCCCAACCCTAGTTGGCTTTATAACTGCGTTTGCTGCAATGATTCCCTTCGTTGTCCCTGTTGTCTTTACTGCAGTTGCCCTGGTTCTCTTTGCTGCAGGCAAAATGGTTAGCGCAATTATTGTGATAATTTGGGGAACTGTTGTGATGTTTGTTGCCGATCATTTCATCAAACCAGTTTTAATCGGCGGCGCCATTAAGCTACCTTTTCTTGCAGTACTCTTTGGTATCTTGGGTGGAGTTGAAACACTTGGCTTGCTAGGATTATTCGTTGGGCCTATCATCATGGTTTTGTTTGTCACTCTTTGGCAGGAATTACAAGAGAGTGGGGATGCAAGAGATAAAAAAATGGGCACAATATTGAAAAAATGACCAAAATGTGGCATGATATGCGATATAACGATGCTTTGCTAGACGTTATTCAACCCGTTGTCATGAAGTAGGGGGTAAGATGAATAAGAATTGGCCAACTAAACACAAGGATATGAGCGCTGCGCAACGCATCATGGAAGAATATGCGAATGAGAAGAATACCGATTCACTGGGATTGTTCGAAGTTGTTGTTAATCAAGAAGAAAAGCGAATGGATTTTCGTCTTTCCTCATGGGTCATGATCTTAGCAGAGCATTTTAAATCTGTTTATGGCGCATCTAAGGGCGACTTTGTAACTCGCCAGGTGATTACCTACTGCATTACCAAGGGTCAGACTCTACATTAGGGGAGTGGCCTATTACTAGCATCGCCCCATAGGTATCTACACAAAAAAACCAGTAAAAGGGCAATCCGTCACCCTAACATAGCCCGTTATCCTGAGCGCCCCAGCCCCTTTTGGGCAAACATCGATATAAAGACCTCATCATCCCGAACATAGTGAGGGATCTCCGGGGTTAGCACAGTGCTACACATCAGGAGATGTCTCTCTACGCTCGACATGACGTACGTCTTTGGGAGCGTAGCGAAGGATCTCTGGGGTTAGCGCGGTGTCCATTCAGGAGATCCTTCGCTACGCTTAGGATGACGGAAGGGGCATATTACAAAAATCAAACGTAGCCGCAGCGTAATCAAGGTTTTCCGATTCCTCAAAAAAAACCTTCTAACAGTCCTCTCTAATACTAGGTTCCTCTAAGGGGATAACTCTCGAGATAATTTGCACTAGAAAACCTTGATTACGCTGCGCTACATCAAGGCTACACATATCTATGGGCATCAACCGCGGAGTCTAGTAGTCGCACGAGATAGATCCCGCAGTAATGCCGCGGGATTTCGGAATAGTCGATGTAGGCAGACTGTGTTAAGTCCGTAGCTCGGGCTAAAGGATTAACAAGTATCGTTGGTAATAGGTCACCCCCGTCACCTTAACTCTCAGAAATAAGCAATATAGCGATCATAATTATCTTTATAGTCCTTACTATTTTTATATTCCTGCAAAGCCGTATTAATTTCATTGAGCAAATCGCCTTCCTCTTTATTGACTGCAATTGCTACGCCAAGGTCTGCGCCAGAGCCATAAACCATCGGTTGTCCCAAGGCCATAAAGATTCCTGAGGATTGGATTTGCCAATACCGTGCTGCAGGCTCATCCATTAAGGCAAAATCAATACTATTGTCTCTTAAGGCCTCAATTTCGTCGGCATATTTATCGTACCTAACAATTTTAGGGTTTTGAATTCCCAAGGTATCCGCCATCTTGTCGAAAATAGTTCCCTTTTCAACACCGATAGTACTATTGTTTAGCATCCCTAAATTAAAGGGGCCTTTAATCTTATCCTTTGGGCCTAGGAAAAGTGCGTTACTTGGGAGGTAGGGCAAGGAGAAGTTAACTAAGGCTGCGCGCTCAGGGGTAATGAAGATAGAGCTAACAGCAACATCAGCCTTTTTAGTTTGCACAGCTTTGATCAGATCCTGAAAGTGCATCATTTCAAACTGGCAGGTGCGTTTGATGCTTTTACAAACATTCTCCATCAACTCGATGTCAAAGCCAGATAATTGTTTATTCGCTGATTGCATGACAAAGGGAGGGGAGTAGCCATTGACCGCAACTTTCAATACCTCACCCTCGGCGTGCAAGGAAAAACTGGAAAAAAACAGAAGGGATACAAAAAAATATACTATCTTCATAATGCTCATAAGATCTAAGAACTCCTTTTTAATTTATAGCCTATAAATTGCTGATTGCTACAGCTCTTTCCTAATTCAACGTTTTTTTTAGGGAAATTGCAAATGTTGTGGCTTGTTGTGGGAAAGATTTTGCTATTTTCAACCGTCATTGCGAACAGAGAGAAGCAATCCAAGGTTCAGAGTGACGTGGTGGTATCTGTTAGTAGAGCAATGATCTAAGAAGCCTTGTTTATTGTTGATATACCCTAGCGATAAGCTCGGAAGTTACGCCTGTATATAGTGTGCCATGGGCTTTATTAGCCAGGATATAAATTGCAGAGTGCTTTCTCATTTTATTCACTCCAAGGTTGGAGTAAAGACAATACCCTAATCAGGAACTCTCTTCTAGCCCTCACAATTTCAAGTTTTATAAACAGCAAAAAATGCGGGGTAAATTTCTTACCCGCATTGTCTTTGCTTTAATATTAGCTGTTAAATATTACTATAAAGCCCTATCCATTCGTATTAGGGGTTCGCCGTAATTGGGGTCTTCTTTAATGTCTTCTATTATCCCTTTAATATCTGTGGATGTTGAATATTTACCGTTCGCTTTCAGTTCATCTAATTTGTTACTCATTTTTTCTAACTGCTTACAATCGAGATCCATGAGTGGTTGTCTATAGCCTTCCACTTTCCTCATTTTGCCATAAACCTCAACAAGTAAATCAGCTCTTGTTTGAGTAACTGTAGTACCATCCTTTAAGGTTCTTTCTATTGTGTCAGTAACTAGGTTACTCGATCTCTCCATTAGATTCTTATAAGTTTTAGGGTCTAAATTTGCTTTTCCTGCTAAGACGTTTAAAACTTTTGCTACCTCAGTTAACTCCTTAGCACTCTTATTCATTAGCTCTTCAACTTTATTGCCAAACAAGGGATTCTTGAGGTTGATGCCACTATTTGTTAGAGAGGCTATACAGCTTGCAAGTGCTTTAGACTTTTCAGCGTCTTGTCCTTTAAAGGCGCCAATATTATCGCGTATCATTTCAAAGGTGCTATAAGGTAGTGGCTTGCTCACGCCACCATTAAGCTCAGTTAATTTTTTATTAACTTCACCGAGTACACTAGCAAGATTATTCAGTTCCTCAGCATCTTTTTTCATTAGCTCACGGCGATCTTTAAAAGGAATACCGGCATTATTCATTTCAGTAAGGACGTTAACAATAATCTCTCCTCTTGTGAGCTCCTTTCCCTCTGCGTTTGTTATTGGAGTAGGCGGTTTACCTTTTTTATTAGCGACTTCAGCCAGCTCATCGCTATTTTCAATAAGGAAATTAACGATTTTCGAATTAAATTCTGTTGAACCAGGTTTAGGGTCCTTGCCTAGTACATTCAGGATGTTGGTTACGGATTCGAGTTGTTTCGGTCCAAGTTTTGCAAGACTAGTTATCAGATTATCTTGACTAAGGGCAGAGCTACCAAGAGCTTGCCCAACAACAGCCGATGCGCCAGTTAGAGCAACACCTTGTTGTTTTATCATATTAACTGCTTCACCAAGTTTTCCGGCATGAGCATAGGCTTTAGTTAAGGCCTCAGCTTTTTTTTCTTCTATTTGTTTCTCTTGAGATCTAATATCGTATTTTAGCTGTGCTATTCTCTCTGAAAGAGAAGGAGGTGCATCTTCTAAGTCGTTGTCAAAATCGCCGCCTAAGTCTTCGTCATCATCAGGAAGAATGCTGTCAAGTCTATCAAAAAATGCATCGTCATCTTCTTCGTCTACATTACCTTGGGCGATATCTGTAAGCTCGATTACCTCATCCTTGGCACTGAGAAGTTCAGCTTCAAGTGCTTTAAGCTCTTCTTTTAAGCTGTCTAGTTTTTTAATTTCAGGCTCTACCAGCTCTTTAAAAAATTTCTCTTTAATAACAGGTATACTTTCTCTTAAAGCTGTAAAGTCGGTTGCATCCAAGGGTTGCGCAGGTGGTTTAGGTTTTTGGATTTTATCTAATGCGGTTTTAAGAGCATACAAGTCCTCTATAGGCATCTCAAGAAGTGCTGTTCGATGCCCCTTTTGTGTAATACCTATACTAGTCTCGGTGCCATCCATCTTTTTAAAGATATCACTAAGAAGATCTGCCCTGGTTAATTCTTGCTCGTCGACTTCAAGTATTTCCTGAAGATTTTCTGCTGCCAAAATCTTTTTAAGAATACTTTCGTTAACAGTTTCTGTTTTAAGTGAACCTAAAACCGTTTCCACACTTTTTAGTTGATCGGTATCCATTTCTAAGAGCCGACCTAAATGACTATCTTTTTTGAGGCTATCTATTCCAAGTTTCTGTCCTACATAAGCACCGATACCGGTTAGAGAGTGATGGTTCGCTTGTATAATATTTATAACGTTACCAAGTGATGTAGTGTGTTCAGTTATAACCTTTTGTATTGCTGGTGTATTCTTGCTGGGATCTCTGTCATCCCCGATAAGGTTATCTAGTAGGGCTGGAATACTTGCTCTGAGGATGCCAAAATCGGTTGCATCCAAGGGTTTTGTAATTTTAGGTCCTAATTTTTCCAGTATACTGTGAAAGGCGTGCAATTCATCAGCTTTCATATTAACGATATCTGCACGATGCCCCTTCTGGGTAATTTTCAGAGGCTTATCCATTAGGTTAAAAATATTGGCTGCAAGCTCAGCTCTAGTAAACGTTTCTTTATGTTCCCCTTCCCCGACAGTATAGGTGTCTGTACTGAGATCTTTTGCTTTTGCCATAACATGCTTGAGGATATTTTCGTCAATTGTTTCGCCCTTAAGTGAGCTTAAAACCTTGTTAACCGCAGTCACCTCAGCAGTATTCATCTCTAAAAGGCGTGCTAGATGACTGTCCTTACTAAGTTTTTTATCTCCAATTAGTTGTCCAAGTGCAGCAGTGAATCCTGTTAGAGAGTGTCCATTACCTCTTATTAATCCTATGACTTCGCCGAGTTGCTTTGTATGAGCATTGATTGCGTCATATATCTGCAGATCCCGACTTTTAGTCGGATCGAATTTAATTTGACCAACAATGTTATTAACTAAGCCAGTCATGCTGGTTTTTAGAGTCTCAAATTCTGTTGTATTTAATGGGATAGAGGACTTTTTCAGTCCATGCATGATGTTGCTGAGAGCAAACGCCTCAGTTGGGCTCATTTTAAGGATATCTGCTCTGTGCCCTTTGAGATCAACACCAGCCTTATTGATATTTTCAAATGCATCAGCGTATATATCTGCAAAGCTAGTGAATTTAACATCTTTACCATCTCTTTGTACGGTCATGGGATGGAAGAGAGCCGTGAGCTTTGTCAAAGTACCTTTATCAAGTATATGTCTCAAGGTACTTTCGTTGTTGATATTCTTTGGCAGTTTGGAAAGAATGGTACTTACAGCATTTAATTGAGCTGTATTAAGCGTTAGAAGTTTATTTAAATTATTATCCTGGCCAATTTTATTCGTCCCTACTGCCTGCGCTATTGCAGTGGTAGTGTCTGTAAGAGCAATACCGTGATTTTGCAGTTGCCTTATTGCTTTCCCAAGAGCTTGTGCGTTCTCTTTGTCCATCTTCGGAGTATTTGCAATTAACACTTTTACAGCGGTTGTATCCAGTTTTTCCTTAATCTGATCAGGCTTATTAGGGTCAGCTTTCAATTCACCTAAGATAGTTGCCAGATTTTCTAAATCCTTGCTGTTCTCCATACTCATAATAGGCCCTCTTAGGCCTTTCAATGAAATACCAGCTTCTCGTACAGCATCGAATGCTTTGCATATTTGTGGGGCATTTGCTACTAATTTTGAATTTGGGAGAGCAGCTTGTGCCAAAATATCATCAAGTTTGCTGCCGTCTAAGAAAGATGGCTTTTTAGGAGGGGGGGGAGTGCTGCCGTCTAAGCTTGTTAGGATAGATGCAACAGCTTTTATCTTTGTGCAGTTTTTATCTTTAGTAAAATCATCAAGTTTTATGAGGGCTTCCAGTCTATTACTCTTACCATCTACATTATGAGGTATGCCATTGTTTACAAGCGCTTGGAAACACTCCTTAAGCGAAGCAGCTTTACCATCCAATTTGTCAACATTAGCTAGTAAAGTGTCTAAAAGCTTGGGTTTTAAGCCGAGTTTTGGAGCTTCTTTAGCGCCTTCTTTTTTAGGTAATTCTACAGAGCTTAAGCCGTGTAAAACATCTTTTAGCCCCGGTAGCTTAAAAGAGGGATCCCTCCTGTCATGTGTGGCTGCCAAAGGCTCAAAGTCATCATCTACGGCAAGTTGTATAATTCTTTGTTGATAATCTTTTACTGGTAGCCCAACCTCTCTCATGTCTTCAAAAATTTTTTCAATATCATTGCTACGAGATAAAAAAGGTGCATTGTTCATTACATTATCAAAAGAATCTTTATTCAGAGCCTCGCTCTCTTTCAGGCTATTTAGAACTGTACTGACATCCTTAATATTTTTACTGTCTACCTGTTTCAAAAAGTTTTGTAATCTATTTTTGCTTGACCAAGCTTGAGTTATAGGTACCTCTGCGCCATATATGGCATTTAAACAGTCGGAAAGTTGTTGTGCGTGCTCTGGTTTAACCCCAGGTTTTTTGGAAAATGCCAGTGCAAAGTCGATAAGTTCTTGATTAACATGTTTGGGGTTCGTTTTGGCTAATACAGCATTCAAAAACAATAATTGATTTTCATCCATGTTAAGAAGAGATTCAGGATCTACTTTTTTAAATAAGTTAGCCTGCTTTTCGTTACTATACAGGTTAACAAAAGCGTCAAATTGTTTACGGTTGTTTTTGAAATTGTCTAAAATATCAAAAAAATTATCTTTATTAAGCTTGTTAGCAGATTTATAAATCTGAAATGCTTTTGCGAGCTTAGTCACATTTTCTGCCGTGAGATCGGTTTCCTCGATATCTAAACTCAGCTCGTCAAAACGCTCCAAGCTAGCAGCATATTGTCCAAGTTTTTCATGGTTTCTTAACCGCTTTAGCTTTATACCCATCTTCATTTCTCCGCTAATAAATCACTACATAGCAAAATATTTATAAACTAATATATAGAGTGTAGCAGTATTTCTACTGATAAATCTTCCTATAAATTTTGTTAAAGCAATACCGTTTAAAACGGTATTGCAGAACTCTTATTTAGAGTGTTCGTCAACAAATTTCATAAGCTCAGAATTGCATTTTTCCCATTCATCGTAGAACAGGCCGTGGCCGCTTTTCTCAAAAGGAATAATTTTTGAGTTTTTAATGCCTTTGTGCATTTCTTCAGCAAAGCCGTATGGACACACTTTATCATTAGGTGAATGGAAAATTGCAGTGGGAACTAGAACCTTTGCTAAATTTTTACGTTGATCGGTATCTCTCAGGGCGATAATACATTCGGAGGTGGCGTAGGGAGAGGCTTCCATACCCATGTTTTGCATCCAGTCGGCAAATTTGGGGCTTACGGAATCTTCTTTATAAAAGAAGATCTTACCAAAATTTTCTAGGAGTTGAGCCCTGTCTGAATAGCATAGATTGAGCAATTCATTACATTGGTCAATTGTAAAACCATGAGGATAGTCAGGCCTTTGTGTCCAAATTGGTGCGGCTGCACCCATGAGCACTAAGCTGGATACTCGTTCGTTGTGATGGCGGGCACAGTAATTGATGATAATTGCACCGCCCATTGAGTGGCCTACGAGAGTGACATCGTGCAAATCGAGATGACGTAAAACCTTGAGAATATCGTCCGCAAAAACGTTGTAATTGTAATCCCCCCAGGGCTTGTCAGATAGTCCATAACCACGCATGTCGATGCCAATACAACGGTAGCCCTGTTTAGGCAATTGAGTGAACTGATATTCGTAGCAGCGGTGATCAAAGGGCCAGCCTGAAATAAAAACAATAGGTTTGCCTGACCCCCAATCTTCCACAAAAACCTTGGTGGAGGCATCAACTTGTACATATCCCATGATATATCTCCTTGTAAGTGATATCCGTTGAGTTGTTGAAAATACTATCTAACTATAGTAGGGATTTTGGGGGTTTGACAAAGTTACTCCAGAGCGAAACAGAGGGCACTGTGTTATGAAAGAGGTACGTCATGTCGAACGTAGTGAGAGATCTCCTGAATGTGGCATGGTGCAAATCCCGGAGATCTCTCACTACGTTCGAGATGACGGGGGGCGGGATGACAGGGGTTTTGTTCGGGATGGCGTATTCCAAAGAGATACGTCATGTCGAACGTGGTGAGAGATCTCCTGAATGTGGCATGGTGCAAATCCCGGAGCTCTCTCACTACGTTCGAGATGACGGGGGCGGGATGACAGGGGTTTTGTTCGGGATAGCGTATTCCAAAGAGATACGTCATGTCGAACGTGGTGAGAGATCTCCTGAATGTGGCATAGTGCAAATCCCGGAGATCTCTCACTACGTTCGACATGACGGGGGGGCGGGATGATGGGGGTTTTGTTCGGGATGGCGTATTCCAAAGAGATACGTCATGTCGAACGAAGTGAGACATCTCCTTGATGTGGCATAGTACGAGTCTCGGAGATCTCTCACTACGTTCGAGATGACGGGGGAGTGGGATGACGGGGGAGTTGTTCGGGATGGCGAGGGCTTTGTTTGGAGTGAAGGATGTATTTCCCGACTAATTTTTTGGTACTATCCAGGGGTTATGAGGAATCAGAAATAACAACACAGTCCAACACAACAAGGAATAGTACATGCATACAGAGTCATACGTTTATCTTCTAACCAATAAGCACAATAATGTTTTTTATACTGGCGTCACTAATGACTTGATACGCCGTATTTATGAACATAAGAATAAACTAGTGGTAGGATTTACCCAAAAATACAATGTGGATCGACTGGTTTATTATGAAATTTGTTCATGCATTGTTGTAGCCATTGAACGAGAAAAGCAAATCAAAAAATGGTCGCGGAAAAAGAAACAAGCCTTGATTAATGTATTAAATCCTCAGTGGGATGATTTGTATTGGTCATTATGCTAGGAATTGTGCTGCTGACGGGATGAGAACCCTCACTGTGTTGGGGGATTTGTTCGGAATGGTGTATTCCAAAGAGGTAGGTCATGTCGAACGTAGTGAGACATCTCCTGGATGTGGCATAGTGCAAATCCCGGAGATGTCTCGCTATGTTCGAGATGACGGGGGGGCGGGATGACGGAGGGTTTAGTTCGGGATGACCTGCTCTTGTTTGGAGGAAAGACGTGTACTTAAGGAATGTTATGCGGGGTTGCAAAATTTGTTTTTCTTCACAAGCTTGGATAGGCTTGGGTATGTCTTCTCGAAGAATCTATCTATGCAAGAGCTGATCCAGGTGCCTGTTATCTTACAAGCCAAAATGACGGGCTTTCTTAAATATTTTGCTAATCTGGCGCATCCTCTGCGCGAGGCTTTGCAAACCCTGTTGCTCTATAGTGATTATGCGAATCGTCAGGTTGAAATCTTAAACTCGCTTCTTCTAGAGGATGATTGCTCAAAACCTTTATTTTTTGCGGATTATCAAAGCCTGCTTAATCAACTCAGCGAGCAGTCTAGCAATTTTGCTCGTGACCTCCGCCGTTTCCGCCATCGTTATTTTCTGCGTTTAATGCTACGTGAGATAGGGGGGCTGGCTGATACCGCAGAAACTATGGCTTCCTGGTCTGATTGTGCGGATGCTCTTATTTTAAAGGCGCTTGCCTATTGTGAGCAGGAAATGACCAAACGCTATGGCCAGCCTTTTGATGAGGGGGGGAAGGCTAGTGAGCTCTATGTGCTTGCTATGGGGAAATTAGGGGGGAGGGAGCTGAATTACTCGTCTGATATCGATTTGATTTTTGCCTTCTCTGCGGCAGGTTTCACGCAGGGTGAGGAAAATATAACGAATCAACAATATTACTCTAAGCTGGTACAGCAGTTTATGCAGCTAATGCAATCAGTTACCGCCGATGGCTTTGTTTTTCGCGTTGATTTGCGCCTGCGTCCTAATGGCGATAGTGGTGCTTTAGTGAGCTCTTTGGCGGCAATGGAAACCTATTATCAAGAGCAGGGGCGTGATTGGGAGCGTTATGCCATGGTCAAGGCGCGTTTGATTGGCTCAGACCAAGCCTGGTTTCAGCGTTTGATAGTCCCCTTTGTCTATCGTCGCTACGTAGATTTCAGCGTGATTGAATCCCTGCGTTCGATGAAAACCTTGATTGAGCGCGAAGTGCAGCTTAATCCTATGTTGGATGATATTAAGCGGGGGTTAGGTGGGATTCGTGAAATTGAGTTCATCATTCAGAGTTTTCAGCTTATCCGCGGCGGGCGCTTGCCCCATCTGCGACAGCAAAGCGCTATGGCCGCCTTGGATGCGCTCAAGCAAGACGGCTTGCTGACACGAACCGCTGCCTTAAAACAGAGCTATCTTTTTTTTAGAAAATTGGAAAACTGCCTGCAAGGCCTTAATGACCAACAAACACACTCTTTGCCAAAGGATGAGTTAAAACAGGCGCAAATTTTATTAATGATGGCCTACGACAATTGGGAGCAATTGCAGCATCGTTTACAGCAATATCAACGGATAGTTTCAACCATTTTTCGTTCCGTGCTACGAACTGTTGATTCCTATGAGGATGAAAATCGCCTGATTGCCAATCAATTATCCAGTTTATGGCAGGGGCATGTCGAAACCTCCATGGCGATTAATCTCTTGGCCAGCCTAGGCTTTCAACAGGCTGAACATTGTTATCAGATGCTCCATGCTTTTAGGCATGCGCCACGCTGCCGCCGTTTAACTCAGGCTGCCCGTTTGCGGCTTGATCGCTTTATGCCGCTTTTGTTGAGTGAATTGACCAAGGTGCCGCAGACTGATGCGGTATTGCTGCAAGTCTTGCATCTTTTGGAAAATATTGTCGGCCGCAGTGCCTATCTGGCTTTGCTGACTGAGAATCCACAGGTAGTCAAAGAGTTGCTCTATTGGTTTGAGCACAGCCCCTTTATTAGCTCCTTAGTGGTCAACCAACCCTTTCTTTTAGAAATTCTGCTTGATCAGGAAGGAAACGAGATATTGCCGTCGCGCAGCCAGCTTGAGCAAAGGCTCCGGGCGCGTTTGGCGCATTGCCCAGAGTATGAGTTGCAAGAGGATGCTCTACGTCAATTTAAACTCATACACTGGCTTATTGCTGCGCGCGCTGAGCTCTATGGACAATATGATGCCTCGCGGATTGCCCGTTTTTTAGCAGATGTAGCAGAGGTGATTGTGGTTGAAGTTTTCCTGCTTGCCTGTCAACAATTATCACAGCGCTATCCGCAAATTATGAAAATTAAATCGTCTTTCGCCATTATTGCCTATGGCAAATTAGGAAGTAGGGAAATGAATTTTAATTCTGACTTGGATCTGGTTTTCGTCCATGCATCCTTGCCTGATGGGGAAAGCCTGGTTACTCGCTTGACCCAGAAAATTATGCATATGCTAACAACCCGTTCGCAGGCCGGCGTGCTTTATTCTGTCGATACACGCTTGCGACCTTCTGGCTCAGCTGGTTTGCTGGTTAGCCATATTGATGCCTTTATCGATTATCAGCGGACTCAGGCTTGGACCTGGGAGCATCAAGCCTTGCTGCGGGCCCGGGTGATTTCAGCGAATAAACGGGTTCGCCAGTCCTTTAAGCAGCTGAAGACGGATGTATTATTTTCACCCCGTGATAAACAGGCTTTGCGCTCTGATGTCTTGGCAATGCGGGCAAGGATTAATCGTTATAATGATGAGCTGCAAGTCAAATTTGCCGCCGGCGGCTTGCTTGATCTTGAATTTCTTGTGCAATATTTGGTGTTGGCAAATCCCAAACAAAGTCTGACACGCTATACCAATACCCTGAGCCTCTTGCAAACCTTGTATGCCGAAGGGGTTTTACAGCAGGGGCAATTTGCCAAGCTCAAGCAGGCTTATAAGCTTTATCATCAATTGCTACACCATAATTTACTACAACCGGATCTGCAGTCGCCGGTCTACGATTCGCAGTTCGCTGATGTTGTGGTTATAAGTAAAGTCTTTGATTTATATCAAAGTTAAAATTTTATTGAATTCCCCCGGTTAAGCCGGTCTTACCGCGGGATGTGGATTATAAAAAAAAGTCCCCTCTCCACCGCGCAAAGCGTGGGGGAGAGGGTGGGGTGAGGGGGATACACGGGTGTCGCATAGCGACTACAAAACCAAAAAGGTTGATTGCGCAAGTTAATTTTAACCCCTTCTCCCTAATCCTCACTGCCATTAAGTCAAGGAAGGTTTTGTCATTCCCGCGAAGGCGGGAAACTATTTCTAGCTAAGCACAGTGCCAATGTAGAGATGGTTTCCCGCCTTCGCGGGAATGACAAATGCCCTTAACTTAATGGTAGTGTCTCTAACCCTCTCCCCCACACTACGTGCGGTGGCGAGGGGATAAAAAAGCATAGTGACGAAGATACTAAAAATGAGGGGAAGTGAATGGATCAAGAAGTTAAGGTTTTAATTGTAGGTGCCGGCCCAGTTGGGTTGATGCTGGCTTATCTATTGCGACGACAAGGCATAGCCTGTCGCATTATTGATAAGCTAATTAGCCGGCAGGGCTATTGTAAGGCTTTAGGCATTCAACCGCGCTCGCTTGAGCTTTGGGATGATGTGGGTCTTTTAAATCCTATTATCAATGAGGGTCTCTGTTTCAAAGAGACAAGAGTCTTTCAGAATGGCCAAGAAGTTCATTCCAGTCTTATCGAATTACCAGAGCTACCCTTTGGGTTTTTATCCATCCCCCAATTTAAATTAGAAGATATTCTCGTTAATGAGCTGCAGGAGCAGGGGGTAGTGATCGAGCAAGGGATTGAGTTGCTTAGTTTTGAGCAGAATGAGCAAGCTGTTCATGCTGTTTTACACAACAATAAAACGAATACTGAGGAAAAGATTCACCTCAGCTATTTGGTCGGTTGTGACGGAGCGCACAGTATAACTCGGAAATTATTGAATCTTAGTTTTGAAGGCGGCAAGCTTCCGCAGCATTTTATGCTGGCTGATGTGCAAGTGAATTGGGAACTTCCACATCAAACTAATTATCGTTTCAACTACAATGATGGGGATTTCGAAAATACGGTGGTCTTTGTGCCTTATCGCGGTGATCGACGCTTTAGAATATCCACGACTGTGCCAGAGCACTTATTGGCAAAAATCAAAGATGGCAAACCCACACTCGCACAATTTAACGAGGTGCTTAAAAAAGCAGTTCCTGTCGCTCTAACCTTGGATGACTTACGCTGGTCTTCGATGTACCAAATTAGCCATCGCATTGTGAATCTCTATGCTTCCGGGCGTGTTTTTCTAGCTGGCGATGCCGCACATATTCATCCACCTGTTGGTGGCCAGGGCTTAAATACCGGGATTCAGGATGTTTATAATTTAGCCTGGAAATTGGCCTTAGTCCTCAAAAAGCGGGCAAAGCCTGAGCTGTTGAATAGCTATCATGAAGAACGCCATCCAGTGGGTATGGATGTTGTTAACCGCACCCATGAACGCATGGTAGCCAAGGATTTAGGTACCAGCGATGCGCATTATGCGCTCTTGGTTAATTCACAAACTCTTATTAATTATCGCAACAGCTCCTTATCGAAGGGGGAGTTACAAGACAAGTCTTGCCAAGCCGGTGACCGCGCGCCAGATGTTGCTATGCTGAAACGCGATATTAGCAATTTCACCCTCAGACTCTTTGAGCTGTTGCGAGGACCTAAATTCAAATTGTTGATCTATGCGGATTCGTCGATGGTTAACAATGAGCTGGAAACCTGCGAAAAATTGCGGGAATCCTTAGCTGTGCTTGCTGATAGCTATCTGATTGCACCAAGGGATTTTTCCTTATCAGAAAATTCAAGCCTGACCTTATTAAGTGATTTGGACGATAATTTTAAAAAGATTTATCAGGCAAAATCTGGCAGCGTTTATTTGATTAGGCCGGATAATTATATTGCTTATCAGAGTGATCGGCTTGATGAGCTGGGGTTGCTTGATTATTTAAAGAGGGTTGGTTTGCAATAATCCTACTGCCGTCATTGCGAATGCAGTGAAGCAATTCAAGGTTCAGAGCTCCGAATCTTGGATTGCTTCGTCACTTCGTTCCTCGCAATGACGGCTGAGAGGATACTTGCAAAAATTCACCTCAAGAACAGGTCTGCGTAACAGTTGGCTTCGCAATTTCAATAACCGAGGAAATCATTTGTTTGAACATAGGCGATTGACTAATTTTGATGCTCATTTTATTAATCGCTTTTGCACAGGTTGATATATTCTCACTATATTCCTGCTCTTTAGCGTGTTCATTGGCGTAAGAGACTAAAAGGGTTTTTAAAGCCAGCAAGTCCTCGGGTGAAATGTTGTTGTCCTTGTCATAAAGGGCTTGCATCAAAATTTTGGCTTCAAGGATTATGCTTACAAAAATTGGAAAGTTATCATCTTGTGGACAGTTTTCCAGGGTTACTAATTTTTGGTTCAGGACTTCAATGCCTGGCTGATGCCTGGAATTGATAATAGCTGCAACAATAGTCAGACTTGATAAGGCAAAATAAATAAAGGACTCTTGACCTTCCAGGTCATCACCAGTGATTAATCCTAGTGACATCGCATCAAATGTTTGCGTTACCATTTCATCATAAAAGGTTTCCCGAATCAGTTCTTTAGTGATTCCCTGACTATCTAATGGTCGCTTCGCCTCAGTTAGGCCTGTGATTTCCATAAGTTGCGGTAGCATGAATTGAAAAACATCGTTTGCCATTAATCTGCTTGCTAACTGCTCAATGGATTCATTCAAGGCTTGCGGAAGTTCCGACATGGTTAAATCGTGTTCTGCGCCTAATAATCTAAATCGCCCATTAATTTGTTTTAGTCCTTGGAAAAATGCCAGGTAAATCCCAGGGCAATTTCCATCGTCTATGACTAAACCGGGAAAAAGCCGGATGCCATGATCTATGTTTTTTGAGGAATTAAGTCCATTGAGGATAATTTGCTTGATAAAACTTAGTATATAACCCTCGAATCTTGCGATATTTATATCTTCTTCGGCGAGCGCCATTTCAAGCAATGTAGTGTAGAAACACTCTCTTAAACGTTCGATAAAAGGATTTGGTTCTTCGCGTTGAAACATAATTACCTCACAGACTTTGATAACCCATTGTGTTTGCTGCGCTCGATTTAACCATAATGGTTTGTTTTAGTCAATTTTCTGTCATCGGGTAGAAAAAAGTCGCCTCATGTTTGTTGTAGAACATATGCAAGGTGCGTGAGTTGGGTATGGCTTGCAGCTGTCTGATAATTTGTAAATTAGTTTCACCTTGTAATTTAATCGTGAAAATCATTTGTTTGGCTTTGCCAGAGCTTATCCATTTCATAATTAGGCTGTAAGCGCGCTCGGGATAGCAGGCGATGTCTGAGAGAACCCAGTCATAGTTTTGATCTAATTCGGCAGGCTCCAAGGCGAAGGCACTTTGTTGCAGATGATTAACACCGGGAAGCCGGGCAATTTTTTCATCCAAAAAGGCTTTATCTACAGCGGTGACCTGGGCTCCCAGCGATTGCATAACATAGGTCCAGCCGCCAGGGGATGCACCAAGGTCTAAGGCTCTATCGCCGGGTTTAGGGTATTTGCCTAAGAGTGTTAGGGCTTCCCATAATTTTAAATAGGCGCGGTTTGGAGGATTAATCTTATCTTCAATAAAAAAACATTTACCCTGTGGCCACTTTTTTAAACGTTTTGCGCTGTAAACCAGGGTATTTTTGTCGAGAAGTGAGAAGGCACCAATTGGTGGAATGTCCGCTTCAATTGGAAAATGGCGGCTTAGGTTGTTGTAAGTTCTTAGCTGTTCTTCGATTAAGCAGGCACGTCGATGATGGGATATGGGATGTTGATACCAGAATTTACCCGCCTGACGCAGAATTCTAGCGGCCTCAGAAATGGTTTGAAATTCAACAATCTGTGGCTCCAGCCAGATATCTAAGGCAAAGCAGACATCGAGTTTCTTCACGGTCGAAAAAACCAAATCCTCAACCAGGTTGGCAACTTCTCCTAGTTCTTGGCAAAGCTCGGATTTAAATTCGGGTTTTGCTACGTATATGGCAGCAATCTGTTTTTCAGTTTCCATGGGGTTCTGTGCTGGCTAAAATTTGCTGGGGATTGTAGCAGACATTTAATAAGTCTGGGCAATACGTTATTCAGAACTCAGACTGTCCTGTCATCCTGAGCGCCCCAGCCCCTTTTGGGCAAACATCGATAAAGACCTCGTCATCCCGAACATAGTGAGGGATCTCCGGGATTAGCACAGTGCTACACATCAGGAGATGTCTCTCTGCGTTCGACATGACGTACGTCTTTGGGGGCGTAGCGAAGGATCTCCGGGATTAGCAATCTGACTTAGCAAAGTTCAGTTGATGATTATCCTTATCTAAGGAAAACCTTGGTTACGCTACGCTGCATCAAAGCTACGGTTTGTCAAATAAGTGACGTGGGAAATCTACTGCTTTGCTGCCGAAAGCGTAAAATTAATCTGTACATCATCCTTGACGGCATTAGTGTCTGCCCATTCACCAGTACCAACGCCAAAGGCGGTACGTTTGATGGTTGTGGTTCCCTTAAATACTACCTTGGAGTCCGTACCATCTGTCTGATTAAAGCTTAGGGTAACCGGTTGTGTTTTATCTCGAATAGTTAAGCTGCCCTTCGCTTCATAAGCTTTGTCCCCAGTTTTGCTGACTTGGCTTGTTTGGAAAACAGCTTTAGGGAAATCTTTGGTATCAAACCATTCTGCTGTTTTCAGCGTATCTGAGAGCTGATTATAGGCATCGGAAACGGAATTGATATCGACAACAATTTTTATGTTGGAGCCACAGGTTTCAGGCTGTGCCAGGTTGCATTTGAGCTCGGCGGTGAAGGTTTTAAATTGCCCTGTTACTGGCGCATTATTTTGTGTGGCAGTAAAACTAAGTGTGCTTTCAGCAGGAACAACTTGCCAATTAGCTGTATCTGCTATGGCGAGGGTTGATACTAAGGTTAGCGTGGGTAACATCAGGTTTCTTAGAACAATTTTAGTCATGATTGCATCCTTTGCTTTAACTCCAAGTGAATTTCAAACTAACTATAGCACAACAATACGTGCTTACAATTTATCAACATAGATCTATAATGCTCCTCTTTTGAACACTCTATCCAGTTAAAAGGATCACATGCCTGGCAGCAATGATGAAGTCTTGTTTAATTTCCTACTAACACAAAAATCGGTTACTCAAGAAACACCCTATGATGTGATTGAACAGGTTATACAACGTTCAATTGACTATGTGAAAGAGGAACTTATTAATGCCCGCATTGCCAATCTTGCTCTCAATATCAATGGTAAGCTTGTTCTGGCGCAAGTCTATGTTGAAAGGCAAAATGGTTTTGCACCGACCCGAGAGCAACAATTTGGCATAACCCCGACATCCTATAATGTGCAAATCCGAGAGCGGTTAATGGTTCGCAAGTTATTCTGGAATGTATTCCAGAAGGCCAACACTTAGTCTTGAATAATCTTAGCTCCAGCATAGGAAATAGTTATTCCAGCTCGCCTGCGTGATTATCAATTAGAACTTTTTAATAATTGCCGAGAATTTATCGACAGCGTCGCTCGGCCTCTGGTAGGAAGTTGTCTGGCAAGATTGATATGGGGGTTGGCGCAGGGAAAACCTTCTTTACCCTCACCCTGTTACAGTATTTAAAACATAAGATGCAAAATAACCCTGGCAAGCTGGCGCCTTCCTTTTGTATGGCTCCCGATGAAGCGGTAGCTGAAGTAACAAAGCGCTCAATTAATCGCCAGGGTATTATAAGTGCTATGAGTTCTGCAGCTATCACCAGGCAAGAGCAAATGCCAGACTCGGAATTCATAGCGCTTTATCAGGAAATAGCTGAGCGGGCAGCGCAGGAATCTGAGCATGTTGATGAATGCCTGAATCAAGGCTTGCAGACTGAAATCCTTGATTTTTGCCGGGGCAGAGGTTTGCATCCCAATAATCTGATTAACTTGATTTACAACCAAGGACAGGCTGCTGGCAAGCAGCAAGTGTTTAAAGACAGTATTGATGTGAAGCGCTTACTTTTGTTAGTCGAAGGGCAAAAAACGATAAAAAATAAAACGGGCATGTTAGGCGTTTCAGCCCTAAGTAATTTATTAGAGTAATTTGATACCTTAAGCAATGTGCTAGCTCAGGGCGCTTGTGCAGCCGATCTCTTCCAAATTTCCAAAGGGCTTATTTTCTCAAAAACACAAAACGCCGAGTTAAACGCTGTAGTTGTTCGCTTGCACGGTAAAGCATGGTTATTCCGGCACCTTCTTTGCTAATCCACCAACTGACTCAGCGGAGTACTTGGGTGATTTTGAGGAGGGGCTTAGGAAGGAGATTCCTTCGTTTGGATGAGGTTATGCATATGAATCCGTTCGGGCTGAGGAGGCCTTTAGGCCGTCTCGAAGCTTTTCACAGCAGTGCTTCGAGACGTGAGCTAGCGCTCACTCCTCTAGAACAGCTTTCATTATTTATACAACAAGATTCAGCAAGCGCATTAAAAAGCACGAATAATAGATAAGCCCAACCAATAACTGGTACACAGGCAGCAAGAATTATCATTCCAGTCGAGGGATGAGCAAAGTCCCAATTTTGTGACTCTTGCTTATCTTCTGATCTTGAAGAGAAAAAACGAGGAGAAGAATTACCAAACTCTTCCAAATTAATGGCCTTTGTTGTTATCGTTGCTATATGATTATCGTCAATATTATCTCGCGTTAAACGTTGACCGACTGGTCTATTTTCTACAGTTTCCCCAGAAATAATTCTTTGTGGTACATTAGAAATCCCTTCTAATATTTGTACATTTGCCAGATCATCAGAGTCTATTTCAGGAAGCTCTAAATTATCTTTATATTTAAAGCAAAACTGTAACAAGAGCTTCATTTTTTCTATATTTGATGCGAGAGGCCAGAAATAGGCTCTTTCATGCTCGGGAGCGGCAAAGGGATCGGTGTTTCCCCTTAGATATTTCCGTCCTCGTGTATAAAAATCCTCTGGGAGGATTGATAGGTTAGCTAAAACGTAATCACCTATAGCATAGATATTTTGTAATCTACCTTCATTGTTTTGGGCATCGGATCGTTCTACGTGCTTCCATGTTTCTTGAGCAATTGCATGCGCACCTATATTATAGCCATACCTTAGTTCATCCTGGAGCATCGTATAAATAGTTCCTCCAAGAAACAAACTTATCATTTTTCTTTGTTTTCCAAGGTCGTCACTTGTTTCTAAACGATGATATTCTCTGTGAACCGTCATTAGGACTATTTGTGATTTGTAATGAATAGTTCCATCAGATGGACCAACATCCGCATATAAATTGTGGGGAAACCCAGTATATGAAAATAGTTTTTTGACTAATTGCTTGATAATAACTTGCATAATTTGTTTGCTGATTCATAACACCACATTGTGGGCTAATTATAATCAAATGTTATTCTTAAATCTCATCATTTATCTTGATATCTCATATTCAAAATGATGGTGTGTTTTCAGTAGAGTGAAGCGGTAACGTTATAAGTAATTTGTTTGCCGCTAACTCACATTCGATTACATTGAGGTGTTTTATAATCGGCAGCGACTACATTCTACTCGGGGATATCTGACACCAGATGAATTTCAGTTAGCAACATAAAGTTGGTGTCCGGGATTTCGAGGCAAGATCAGAGCATCACACATTTGGATAACTTGCCCTTTATTCTTATCCCTTTTATTGAGCAAGCGCACCATATTTTCAGTAGTGACAGGAGATAGATCCCGCGGTCACGCCGCGGGATTTCGGTATAGTCGATGTAGGCGGGCTGTTAAGTCTATAGCTGTTAGGCTAAGGGCTTAAGAAGTATCGGAGGGGGGCTGGTTCGAAGTTCTTTCCCGATATTTGCCCCCAAGCGGCTGAGTTGCTCAGCCCGAACGGTGCCACTAAGCTCAATCACAAGCCCGCAAAATCAAATCCGCCGCTTTTTCAGCGATCATCATTGTAGGTGCATTAGTGTTACCTGAGGTAATAACCGGCATTATTGAAGCATCAGCAACACGTAAGCGCTGTAGGCCATGCACTCTGAGCGAGCTATCGACTACAGCGCTTTCATCATTTCCCATCTTACAACTGCCAACAGGGTGATAGCCTAAGGAAGAATGATTACGAAGATAGTCTATCCACTCTTGCTCGCTATTGATGTTTCCACCGGGGAAACGCTCAGAGAGCACATAGGGTTTGAATGCCTTGCTTTGCATGAGCTTTCTAGCAAATTGACAGCCAGCCAGAAGAGTTTGTACGTCTTGCTCATTGGCTAAGGCTTGATAGGAAATCAAGGGCGGGTGTTTGGGATCAACACTTTGTAATTTGATAAAGCCGCGAGTCTTCGGACGACAAATATTGGGGGTAAGGACAAAGGCGGCTTGTTTAGACAGTGATAACTTGCCCTTTATTAACTCATAAGAGAAGGGCGTGAAATGGATTTGAATGTCTGGTTGATATAAATCCTTTCTTGTCTTGAGAAAGCAAAGGGCATGGGCGATGGGTGTTGCTAAGGCACCGCCGCCCTGGCTTAACCATTGCCAAAGATGCTTCAGGCCGCGCCAGGGATGTAGGTCAGTATTATAGGTTGAAAGATTAACCAAGGCGCTTAACCAGCTGTTGGGATGCTCCTGCAAATTCTTGCCCACTCCCTTAAGTGGATGAATACATTGGCTAAAGAGCTCATCAGCGGGACCAACACCGGATTGCAAAAGTAGTTTTGCTGAGTTCATGGTACCGGCACAAAGAATAATTTCTTTGGTGGCATGAAAGAGTTCTAAACCCCCTTTAAGGTAAACACTGACACTTTGGGCCGTTTTAGCGGAGAAATTAATCTTATGAACTGTGGCTTCGCTAATAATAGTTAGATTCTTGCGCTTGGCTGCTGGCTTAAGATAAGCCTCTGCTGTACTTTGGCGCCAACGCTTGGATTGATTGGTTTGGCAAATACCAACACCCTCTTGCTCCTTCCCATTGTAATCTGGATTGAAAGGAATTCTTAATTCCTGGGCGGCTTCAATAAAGACTCGAGTAAGCGCGTGGGGTTTAATAACCTCACGAACTTTCAACAAACCCGTCGTGCCGCGATATGGACTTGTCAGCTCCTGAAAGGATTCAATCTTTTTAAAATAGGGAAGAACATCTGCATATGACCAACCTTCATTACCCAAGGCTTGCCAGTTATCAAAATCCAGGCGATGGCCGCGAACATAGACCATCCCATTAATAGAACTACCGCCTCCCAGGCATTTTCCTGCAGGCCAAATTGCCTCGCGATTTGCGCAGGAACTATCTGCCTGCGCAGGTAAACGCCAGTCCCAATTCTTATTAGCAACTATTCTTGATTGGCCAACGGGTAATTTAGTAAATAAATGATTGGCATTTCTTCCTGCCTCAATGAGTAAAACGCTGTAGTTTGGGTTTGCTGATAAGCGATTGGCAATAATGCATCCGGCTGTACCGCCGCCAACGATAATAAAATCAAAATTTTTCATAATAAGCTCAGTGTTAAATTTAAAACAAAAATCGGCCTGGATTAGCCAAAACTTTTTAAAAACTTAAGATTGAGCCTAGCTAGACAGCTAAGAGAAAACGTTTGAAGGTACGATGTGCTTTTAAGGCATAGATTAAACCGGCAGCGAGAGCAGCGTCATGTATGAAATTATTGAGATGTTTCATAAGGTTCATGAGAATACCGGTCAAAGAGGCTGGGGAGTATAACAGAGTGATGTAGAAAATAAAGGGTTTGTTTTTCCTGTTATCCCAATGTAGCCGTCATCCCGAACATAGTGAGGGATCTCCGGGATTAGCACAGTGCTGCACTCAGGAGATGTCTCTCTACGTTCGACATGACGTGCGTCTTTGGGAGCGCAGCGAAGGATCTCCGGAACTAGCACTGTGCCACATTCAGGAGATCCTTCGCTGCGCTCTGGATGACGGAATGCAGGGCGTGAATGCTTACCCCCGCTCTTTAAAAGCCTTAAAGGCATCAGTTAAGTCAGTAGCATCCTTTGTTTTAAAGCCTATCAAATAAAATAAATTAGGACCTTCTATGAGGACATTGGTGCAATTGTTGCCAGAGAGGCCAATATAATAATCAGGTTGTTTTTGATTTTGCTTAGCGAAGTCTTTCGCTACATGAATTTTCGTGCTAGGGGATATTTGATACTGATAATAAGAAGAAGCATCCATCCTGGAAGGAAACACATGAATTCTTTCAATATGTTCAAAGCTTAAAAAAGCAAGATTGTAGTTTTCTCTTAAATTTTGTTTACCCAGATTAGTAATATTGAATTCTATCTCAATGCCATCATTGATCAGTTTATAGGTTGATGGTTTTGCAATCTTATCAAAGAAAGAGTTAAAAAAATTCTTCAGCGGAGATCGGGTGATTAGATAGATTAGGTAGCCTGCGATCAGGGCAAAAAACTTTGAAGAAAAAGCAACTTTAGACCCTGGAAATACTTGCTTAAGCAAGGGAAGGAAGTACGTCTTTCCCGTTGTATAGAGGAGGAAAATAAAAACAATAGAGCCGATAAGATTAGAAAGGGTTACATAGTTGCTAAATAGTTTACTGCGGCGATTATTCCCTGCAGCGGGTGGTTTTTCTATTTTTAAACTTTGAGAGAGCAGAATAAGGGATCTATCTGTAGCAAAAGCCAGGATAAATGCGCCTAAAGTCCAAGGGTACAGGGAGGGGGTAAAAACTAGGTTTCCATATATTGAAAGCATAATCAAGAAGCCTTGAACAGCAGCTAAGACTAGCAAAGCAGAAAAGTAAGAGCTGCTTTCTAAAATTTTTCCTTGGTTCATGATGGGTACCTTGTTGTTTACCTAGCTAAACTTTAGATCAATTAGATTACCCCTCCCTTAACGAGCTATGAATTTTTTTCATCTGCTATTCCCTCAGGCAACGCTCAACTTTAAGGCAACATAGGGGCCATTCAAATTAAAGGGTCTGTCTTGCTGTGCTGCCGATACGATACCCATAGTTCCTGTTGCAAAATCAGGTAAGCCAGGGGTGGTACCTGTTTCCACCAGGTTTTGTGGGGAAGTGGTTGAGATGGCATTCAGATATGAAATTAATCGGTATCCACATTCCACGCTAAAATTGGGCACTTGCTTGGTTTGGATTTGATACATAAGGCCTAATTTGCCGTCAAAGCCGAGCACAACCTGGGTTTTACTCGGTGTTGTAATTTGCTGTCTGCTAACAGCAAAACCGTTTTGTTGCAGCGTGGTTGAAGTCGAGCGGAAGTCTTCATCAACCTTTGTTTGCCCAACGTTTAAAGAACCAAAGACTGTTCCAACAAGACTGAAGCCTTTAAAGAGCTCTAATTGACCACCTAGTCCTAAATCAGGGCCTAGGCCTCTAAATTTGGAGGTTGAATGAATATTGAATGAGAAATTTGGGTCGGCTGGCAGGGGTGCGGTAAGTGGCGTCGTCGCGCCAACAAAATTGCCGAAGGTGGTCGAGAAGTTCTGCTTTAGAGAGAGCAGATTAATACCCGCCATAATTTTAGCCTTAATCCTTTCTGTCGATGGCGTAAAATTCTTTTCCAGGTTTATCGCTACGTTATCGTAGTTATATTTTAGTTGCGTCTCAGCACGGCGAATACCAAAGACTTGGGGTCCCATATCAAAGGGTGGGCCTACAAAGGCAACATTGGTAAACTGCGTTGTCTGATTTCCTCGCTTAGAGGCCGAGTCTTTCGACGATAAATGAATCCAATCGACACTTGCCCCCAGTGAACTGTCTCTAAACTGGTATAACAAACCCAGTTCAAAGGCTGAGGTATAAGAGGGATCGACCGATTGGGCATGCCAGCTCTGAGAAAAAGGCTGCTCGCCAGCCACATAGTAAGCGTAAGTATGGTTGTTACTCATGGGCTGCAAATAGAGCCAGGCTCCTGAAACTTCAAAGTGGGCAGGGCTTTCCCCCATGGTGCCTGCATGGGTAATCAATGAAAAACATAGGGGTAGGAGTCCGAAGGAAAGGTTTTTAAGTTTCATATAATTTTTACATCCTTGAAAAAACTAAAAAATACGCAGGATGATATAGAAGTTTTTAGTTGCTGTAAATTGGATTTAGGTTCGTTTGGGAGAGATGGTTTTTGAATGCCCCTCATCCTCCCTTCGGGCACCTTCTCCCCTAAGGGGCGAAGGGATTTTTCTGCTTGTTTTCCCTTCTCCCCGCCGGGGAGAAGGTGCTCGAAGGGCGGATGAGGGGTCTTAAAAACCTATTGAATCACACAACCCTCTTTATTAATCACAATAGTTGCATTAGGAACAAGTCGAGTTTGTAACATTTGGCAAGAAGCTACAGGCTGGCTATTTATGTCGATATTCAGAAGCACAGTGGTTTCAAGCTCAAACTTTTTAATTGCATTATAGCGGTCAATGTTCTCTGCAGAGATGCCTTTGAGCTTGCTATAAGTTTCCAGGCAATGCATTTGATCAGTTGGAAACGTGGAGCAATCACCAGATCTTGTGCGTAGTTCCACATCAATTTTACTGCCGTCAGGTAAATCTCCACGTTTAATTTGAAAATTTGCTGCCATTGATGCCGTAGCAAAGAGGGCAATAACTGCTGTACAAAAAACCTTTTTTATTGTCATGGTAAAACTCCTGATAAAAAATTTACTGTAATAGGTCACCCCTGCCACCCTAACATAGTCCGTCATCCTGAGCGTAGCGAAGGATCTCCTGAATGAAGCACCGTGCTAATCCCGGAGATCCTTCGCTACGCTCAGGATGACGGAATGCGGGGGCGTGACCTATTACAATTTACATTAACCGCGGCTCTATTGGAGCATTTTAACGCGCCAAGTTCAATAAAGTGCTTCTTCTAAAAACTGGCGTGCTTTTTGGGCATATTCCAACGGTGGGGCTTTGACAGGATCCTGTTCTGCTTCAACAATCATCCAGCCTTGGTAGTTAATACGCTTTAATTCTGCCAGCACCTGGGCAAAATCAATACTGCCATCACCGGGAACAGTGAAAACCCCAGCTCTGACTGCGTCCATAAAATTCAATTGCTTAGGTTGCAGAGTACCAAAGACCGACTGGCGGATATCTTTAAGATGGACATAGCGAATTCGTTCACTATATTTCTTAATGAGATTAACAGGGTTGATCCCTGCTAAGGCTGCATGGCCTGTATCTAACAATAATGAAATCAACTCGGGGCTGGTATTTTGCATCAGAAAGTTAATCTCTTCTTCAGTAAACACGCCGGTACCCGCATGATAGTGATAAACCAATTGCATTTTATGATCATAAGCGATTCGACCCAGAGTATGTAAACCTTGAATTAAATTGTCCCATTGCTGCTCATTAAATTGTGGCTTATGTTCTCCTAAAATAGGCAGGTTGCTGCCTTGAATAGCATGTCCGCATTCACAAATATTCAAATAATTCGCGCCTGAAGCACGGACAAAACTGAGTTGATCGAGAAAATTTGACAGGGTTTGCTCGTATTTATCGTCCTCAGTGAAATAGGTGCTAAACCAGCTGCTTGCCAAGACCAGACCCTTATCGGCTAAAACTTGTTTTAATTGCTCAGCATTGCGCGGATATTTATTGCCTAACTCAGTACCAATATAGCCCGATAAGGCCATTTCACTGATGCATTGTTCAAAGCTGATATTGCCGCCCAAATTGGGGTCATCATCGTTACACCAGTTAATCGGCGCAATACCTAATTTAATCGTCATCTTAGTAATCCTTAGGGTCTGTTGATATTTGAGGGCGCGAACCAAAAATCGAGATAATTTCGCGCAAATTTTAACTTGAGTGAGGCGAATAGCCAGCTCTATTTAACGAACTCAAGCTAAAATTTTCGCAAATTAGCTTGATTTTCGGTCGTGACATCAAATGTCAACAGACCCTAACAGTCTCAAGTTGTGTTTGCAGGTTTTGATAGGCGTTTTTCACTGCTTCAGATTGTGAGATAGCCGCTACATCAACCCGCCACCAGGTTTCATAGCCCTGTGACATTGTTTTAGGAAGTACAGGTAAAACAATGACAGCGCTGCTAGTTTCTTTTTTAGCCGCATTCAAGGCTTGTTGAAAGGCCTCATAGGTCTCGGAATAAAAGGTTTTAGCCCCTAAGGCTTGGGCATAGAGGCAGAAATTAACAGGAAGATAATCACCTTTGAGTTGATTGCTTTGTTGATCACGATAGCGAAATTCATTACCAAAACCCTGACTGCCATTGGCTTCCTGTAAGTTGCGGATACATTGATAGCCATGATTGTCAAAGACGATGATCGTTATTTTCTTGTGCTCTTGAATGGCAGTGAGTAATTCCGAATGCAACATAATAAAACTGCCATCGCCGACTAAGACATAGACTTCGCCCTCAGCCTTGGCTAGCCTGACGCCAAGCCCTGCGGCAATTTCATAGCCCATGCAGGAATAGGCGTATTCAAGATGATAATCTTTGGGGGCTTTTGAATGCCATAAGCGATGTAAATCACCGGGTAGGCTGCCTGCAGCGGCGACGATGACATCATCCTTATTAGCAAATTGATTTAAGACTCCTAGGAGATGGGTTTGGTGTAGACCCTTTGCTGTTGTTGCAGAGGGGGAGCACACCCGTTCTACCTCCTGATACCAGCTGTCGCGGTAGTTTTTAATGTCCTGCTGATAGCGCTCAGAGGTTTGATAGGTTCCCAGTTTTGCTGATAGTTGCTCCAGGCCGCAGCGCGCATCGCCCCTTAGCATCAGGCTATTCATTTTTAGTGCGTCAAAGCGGCTGATATTGAGGTTTATCAGTTGGCAGTTTTCATTCTTAAATCCCCATTTTGAGGAGGTGGTGAAATCTTGCAAACGAGAACCGACAACGAGTATGACATCAGCAAGGGCGGCAAGCTGGTTGGATGCGGCTGAACCGGTAACGCCAATGCCGCCAATATTTAAGACATGAGTAGCGGCTAAGGCGCTTTTACCAGCCTGGGTTTCAGCAACGGCAATCTGGTGTTTTTCAGCAAAGGCGGCCAGGGTTTGAGTGGCTAGCGAATAATGTACACCGCCGCCGGCAATGATGAGTGGGTTCTTGGCCTTCTGCAACAAGCTTAGAGCACGTTCAAGCGCTTGCTCATTAACGGGTTCTCGTTCAATTTCCCAGACACGTTTCGCAAAAAACTCTGCAGGATAGTCATAGGATTCCGTTTGCACATCCTGGGGCAAACACAGGGTCACTGCACCTGTTTCAGCTGGATCGGTTAACACCCGCAGGGCATTGATACATGCCGTCATTAATTGTTCAGGGCGTGAAATCCGATCCCAATACTTGGAAACAGGCTTAAAGCAGTTATTGACTGAGATTGTATAGTCATGACTGACTTCTAGCTGTTGCAAAACGGGATCAGGCTGGCGGCAGCTAAAAATATCGCCGGGAAGCAGTAAGAGCGGGAGGCGGTTAGTTGTTGCTGTTGCTGCTGCGGTGATCATATTTGTTGCGCCAGGACCAATTGAGGAGGTACAGGCAAAGATCCCTAAGCGGTTTTTTTGCTTGGCAAAGGCGGTTGCAGCATGAGCCATTCCCTGCTCATTATGTCCCTGGTAATAGAGCAGGCCATGGGCATCATATTCCAAGGCTTCGCCAATTCCAGTTACGTTTCCATGGCCAAAAATACCAAAGACACCTTGAACAAAGCGGTATTCTTCAGAATCCAGGCTGATATATTGATTGGCCAAAAAGCGTAATAGGGCTTGAGACATCGTTAAACGAATTTTTTTCATCCTAAGCATCTCCATGGTTTTCTTTAAGCTTCCATACACGTCTGTTAGAGGAAGAGTCCCGTGTCCAAGCGTGTTGTGGAAGAAAGGTTGGTAAAAGATAGGGGTTTTCTTCCTGATGGCGAATAAACCATAGGGTATAAAGGGCATAACCAGGCGCAGTACAGTGAGCGTGGGTTTGCCCCTGGCTTATTTGATAGGTGTCATTCTGCTCAATGCGCAGGGTCTCTGCGCCATTTTCACCGAAGGCATAACCCTGGGGTTCAGAAAAGCGATAATGATAAATTTCAGGTTGCGAATGATAATGCGAAGGATAGCTTGACCAGCGTCCCTGAAAGGTGATGATTTCACCAACCACTAGATTTGATTCGGGGCGATTCCGCTTATCAAAGACGGTTCGTACAATCCGATAGGAGGTATCGTCCAAGAGATCTTTGCCGCGATGATCGATTTCTACACTATTATGCTCATTAAAGAAGACGGGGGCAAAATAGCGGTCATTCTCGGTTTCAATCAGTAAAATTTCACAATCAGTTAAGGCATTAACGGTTGCATTTAGTCCGGCAGCGCCATGCAAAACGCGTGGTGGCTGGGAAAAATAATCGGCACGTTCGGTTTTGATGGATTGGTTGTCAAAATTAAAAATCACTCGACCCGTCATTAGCAGCGCAGCAAATTCAACCCTAGGATTAAAGCGGAATGATTGGCCTTGATGGAGTTTTAGCGAATAAAAATTCATCAATGAATGCGGATCATTTTCATCAGTTTTTAGGATGGGATTAAGGCCGACATCAAAGCCCAGGGGGTTTTTAATTAGTATTGGAGAGGCCTGATTTAGGCTGTCTTGTTGATGAAGTTGTGCAAGGCGTTGCGATTTCCAAACCAGAGGGTTTTGAGCAAATTCCTCCATGAAATAATTGAGCTCATCCCAATAGGGAATTGCCGGTGAGCAGCCATGGCGAGTGACTACCAACGCACCGGCAGCATTGGCAAAGCGCATTGCTTTCTGCCAATCAGCCCCGGTTAACAAGCCGCGTAATAATCCAGACATAAAACCATCGCCTGCTCCTAAGACATTTAACACCTCTACAGGAAAGGGTTTGGCTGAGGAGGATGAGGCCTGGGCAAAATGAATCTGGCAACCTTTGACGCCTAATTTTACGACGATCGGTGCGTTAGATAGTGAGCGCAGAGTTGCCAGCGCCTGAGCCTTAGAGTCAAAGCCCCCGGCAATCGCAATCTCTTCCTCGGTGCCTACGATCAAATCACAATAGGGTAGGATTTTCTGATAGGTTTCGCTGACATGAGCGCTAGCAATATATCGTGTTTCGCCGTTACCAACGGTGGTTAATTGCCAGAGGACGGGGCGGAAGTCTAAATCGAAAATGATTTTTGTGCCTAATTTTCTGGCAAGTTCGACAACATGAAGCGTGGTGGCAAACATAGATTCAGTCGAAAGGGCTGTTCCGGTAATTAAAATAGCTTTGGCTTGGCCGATGATTTCAGCATCGGCATGTTCTGGCCTTAGCTGCATATCGGCACAATCCTTGCGGTAAAACATGAGTGGAAAATCCGAAGGAGGTTTAACTCCGAGAAGGACTAAGCCGGTTAAATGATTAGCTGTTTCATAGAGCAAGTCGATTGCAACCCCTTCTTTTTTAAGGGTGTTTTTAAGAAACTTCCCCATTTCATCTTTGCCAACACAGGAAAACATCAGCGACTTTAAGCCGAGCCGGGCCGTACCGACAGCAATATTGCCCGCACAACCACCAAGGTATTTATGAAAGCTTTCTGCCTCGGCTAATTCAGAGCCAATCTGTTCTGCGTAGAGGTCAACAGCAACTCGTCCCATGCAAATTAAGTCGATGGGTCTATCTGGTTCAAATTGGAAAACGTTTTTTTTCATGGTTAATCCTAACTTATTATGCAAAGGGCCATTGAGAAGCCCCCCTCATCTGCCCTTCGGGCATTTTCTCCCCAGAGGGGTGAAGGGAAAAATTAGGGGTATCCCTTCTCCCTTTTAGGGAGAAGGTGCCCGAAGGGCGGATGAGGGTAGCGTTCTCAGTGGCTAAGTTTCTCTCTAACTTAAACCCACAGGACGATTACTCACCAAAGACTGTTGCGCCGCCTTAGCAATTAAATGGGCTTGCAAACCGTCAAAACCAGAAACAGGGCTGGGTTCATTATTTGCCCAGGCTTGATAAAAGGCCTGTAATTCCGCTAAGAAGGCTTGCTCATAGCGCTCAAGGAAAAAATAAAGCGGGTTGGCAAAGGAGGATTCAGTCGCCAGGTATTCTTTGACCGCATGATTTAACTGATTTTCAGCCTGTAACATTCCCTTTGAGCCAAAGGCTTCTATGCGCTGATCATAGCCGTATACCGCTTGCCGACTGTTATCAATGACCCCTAAGGCGCCATTGGCGAAGCGCAATTGAATAATGGCCGTATCAATATCGTTATAGGCTTCAAAATCAGGATTGATCAGAATAGCGCCCATGGCATGAACCTCAACAATCTCAGAAGATGCGAGAAAGCGTGCCATATCGAAATCGTGAATGGTCATATCCATAAATAAACCACCGGAGGTTGCACAATATTCCTTAGGCGGGCAGGCAGGGTCGCGCGAGGTAATGCGGATTAGTTGGGGGGTGCCAATATGACCTGCTTTAACTCGTTTTCTCAGGGTAGCAAAGCTGGGATCAAAACGCCGGTTGAAGCCAAGTTGGAGCAGGGAATTATTGCTGGCAACGACATCCAGGGTTGAGCGAATTTCTTCTTCCGAAAGACCGACTGGTTTTTCACAAAAGATAGCCTTTCCCGTGTTGGCCGCGGCTTTTATCTGTGGGCAATGCATGGTTGAAGGCGTTGCTAAAATCAGGGCATCGAGATTTTTATCCTCAATTAGCTCCTCGGCATTTAAGCTTGTTAAGGGAATATTTAAGGATTCAGCCCAGACCTGATCCAGTTTGGGATCAGCAATCGCCATGAGCTCAAATTGAGGCAAGCGGTATTTGATGTTTTCGGCATGTAACTTACCGATTCGCCCTGCACCAATAATACCAATTTTGCATGTTCTTGTTTTATTCATAAAATTTTCCGGGTTAGGTTAAATACGCATCACTGTTTTCGAGCTCCAACTGTTTGTCTCGGCTTTTGCTTATAGGTTGTCCAAGTTCACGAATTCTTTTCCCTGCTGCCAAATTGCTTTCAATTTTCTCCAGGGGAACTCCTGTTGTTTCAGGAACAAAATAATAGCTAAACAGAAAGGCTAAGAAGCAGAGCAAGGCAAAGAGGCCAAAGGTGAAAACCTCGCCATAGCTTTGGTAAATTTGCAGAAAGGAAATAGACACCAGAAAGTTTGCACCCCATTGGATGACCGTTGCAATACTCATAGCCATACCGCGGATTTTCAAGGGGAAAATTTCAGAAATAAGCACCCAAAATAAAGAGCCGACACTAATGCAATAGCCGACAACAAAACAGGATAAGCCGATGAGTACGCCAAAACTTTGGATAGACGAATGCCATTGAAAGAAGAGGCATACAACAAACAAACTGAGGGCGGCAAGCAGAGTCCCGCCTAAGAGTAAAGAACGTCGGCCGATTTTATCGACATAGAATAGGGTAACTACCGTAAAGATAAAATTGAGCAGGCCTATCCAAAAAGTAGCGAGAATCGCGTTTTTTACCGGAACGAAACCAGCTGATTCAAAAATAACCGGACCATAATACAAAATGGCATTGATGCCCGAAAACTGTTGGAAAACCCCCAGGCCGATACCTACTGAGAGCACAGCGATAATCGTTGGTTTTAAAAATAATCGCTTGTCGACTATGGCGTTATGGTTGATATGGTTCATGATTTCATCAAGTTCAGCATGAATATCAGCACCCTCGGCACGGATTTTCTTCAAGGTGCCTAAGGTTCGCTCTGCCCCATATCGTTTCATGAGCCAACCTGGCGAGTGGGGGACAAAAAACATACCGACAAATAAAACAAGGGCGGGAATAATTCCCATACCTACAATAAATCGCCAGCTTGTGGGTGATATATCGTGGAAAAAATAACCGATCAGATAGGCGACAGCCTGGCCAAAAGTGATGGCTAAGCCATTGATAAGAATAAGTGCGCCGCGTTTCTGCGGTGGAGCAATTTCAGCAATAAATAGGGGGGCGATATAGGAGGCAATGCCAATACAGATACCAATTAGAAACCTGCCATAGAGAAGGATGTTTAACTCCCTGGCTTGGGCACAAAGCAAGGTCCCAACAATGAAGCCAATAGCAACTAATTTTAAAAGAGAGCGTCTGCTAAGCCGATCTGCAATAAGTCCGCTTAGAGGAATCCCAAAAATAGCGCCTAAAAGGCTAAAACTAACGACCTTAGACCATTCCCAGGTCGTGAGCGAAAGCTGAGCTGTAACCTGATCCTGGATATTGGCAACGACGCTGGAATCAAAACCAAAAAGAAAACCACCAAATCCTGAAATAACTGCTATGAGTATTACGAGCTTATTGATACCTCTGTCCATATCGACCGTCCTGTCAATGTATCCTAATTAGCATCCAAGCCGATGGTATCACTGTCTATAAAATTTGGTAAGAGCGAGGATTAATAGTTCTAGTTCAGCGAATAGGTTACCCCCACACTTTAATTGCTAAAGATTCAACTATTAATAGTGCAGATTCACACGGTAATACTGCCTTACATGTGGCAGCAATTTGGGGGGTTGGGGATGACCTAAAGAAATTTCTGGCTGTAGAGGGAGTTGATATTTCTAGGAACAATGATCTAAGCCATATCCCTATTTATTAGGCAATCTCGTCAAATAATAGCCAAATAGCTCGGGAACTCTTTGACAGTGGGAAAATAGATCCAACTATATCCTTCGCTACGCTCCCAAAGACGTACGTCATGTCGAACGTAGAGAGACATCTCCTGATGTGTAGCGCGGTGCTAAACCCGGAGATCCCTCACTATGTTGGGGATGACGCGCTAGCCATTAACCCCGAATGCCTTAGTTGAATTTCATAAAAGAAACAGCCAGATGGTTGACCCCACCAATAGCATTTACATCACAGCTAGTGCCGGCATTAATTGGCACTGCAGTGACATAGCTGAAGAAGGCTGGTGGCATATTTGGCATTACGGTTTGGCTTTGGGTATCGATGTAAAAATCACAACCTAAGTTGCCATTGTTGTAGCGAATGCGTTGGGTACCTACTTCTTCAGGCGCATCAATACTAAAGGTCACGGCATCTTGGGGGGCAAGGACTTTGGCTGAGGCAGGAACCAAGGCTGAATCTGACATAATGTCTGCATTAGCTTGGTTGTTCAAAGTAAAGCGAATTTGGCTTTTTTGATTATCACCGGTACTTTTTATAAGAATGGTAGAAACGTTAGCCTGTGCTATGCCGCAAGCAAGAATGAGTGCGGCGCCTGAGATTAAGTGATTTTTCATCTTAAAGCCTTATACAAATAAAAAAACGATCCTAGCAAAAGATCTAAAATTAATCAATTTGTGTTTTTGATGGCTTCTTGTGGTTGGATTTTTGTCGTATTGAAAAAAGAGTATCTTTGTCCTAAAAACCATAGCGACAGGATTGCCAGACAAGCAACACTCACTAAATAGAGTGCAGGGCTAGTCAGCCAACCGGTATAGTAAATGAGTGACAGTGAAATAACAGGCGTCAACCCGCCAAAAAAAGCAAAACCAAGATTATAGCTGACTGCTATTCCACTATAGCGAATCTTTGTCGGGAACAATTCACAAAGCAATCCTGGAATGATACCGGCTGAGGCACCAAGCAGCAGCGAGCTGACAATAAAAGCCAGATAGTAAAGTTTAGGGTAATAGACATAGATGCTATAAATCGGGAAAGCGAGTGCTGCGGTGAGTAAAGCTAAGGAAGTGACTAGCCTTCTCACATTTAAAATATCGCTCAGATAACCAAATAAAATACAAAGGCTAGAGCCGCAGGCAATTGCTAGAGAACGTTGCCAGATATAAGCATTGGCTGGCAAATGTAAAACGGAGGTGAAATAGGAGGGGGTAAACAAAAAGAGTGATGTGATTATTGCAGCGCAGAGAGCAACAATGAGGCCGCCGGCAATTGCAGAACCGAATTGTTGTTTGAGAACGGTGACAATAGGGAATTTTTCAACGGATTGTTCAATCGCCAAAAATTGTGAGGATTCGTGAAGATCTTTACGGAGATGGTAACTTAGCAAACCAAAAAGACCGCCAAGAATAAAGGGAATTCTCCAACCATAGCTCTGCAATTGTTCAGTCGAAAGTAGGGTGATGATTGTTGCATGAACGACAGAACCTAAAAGAATCCCAGTCAATAAAGCGCAGAAAATAACACCGCAGGCAAGGCCTTTACGTTCTGGCATCGATTCGGTGACATAGGTAATCGCCCCAGGAATTTCACCACCAATGGAAAAGCCCTGAATAATGCGAAAAAGGATAATCAATATTGAGGCTGTAATACCTATTGAATTGTGAGTTGGCGTTAAGCCTATACCTAAGGTGGCGATTGCCATCATGAGAATGGAAATAGTAAAGGTTTTTTTGCGACCAAATTTATCGCCAAAATGACCGAAAATAATGCCGCCCAAAGGCCGCATTAAATAACCAATCGCAAAGGTCGCGAAAGCAACCATTAGGCTTGCAACCTCAGAACTGGCAGGAAAAAAAGCATCTGAGATATAACTGGCAAAGATAGCGAAGATAATGAAATCGTATAACTCTAAGGCGCCACCTAAACTTGAAAGAATTAACAGCCGTTGTTGATCTTTTTGCACAGAAATTATCCTTAAAAAGCAAGTATAAAGAAACTAGTCCCAGCCAGTACGTATAGCGCCGCGGATTGGATTGATAATATATCGTCGAAACCAACTTGGGCAGATTAGCGGATCATTACAGCGTTTAACACGATTGACCGTAGCCACAGTGGGACCGCCACATTGATTGCCGTTTCCACAAAAATTACCATCTTCCTCAATGGTGCTATAGGATTCGCCAGACTGATAAGAGCTGATGTCGCTTTCTACTGTTCCTCCAAAACTACTAGAGGTTAATAGACTGAGTGTAAAGCTAAGGGCGTAGAACCAATTTGATTTGCTAGTTGTTTTCATCTTTGATCCCTCAAGATTTTTCCCAGAACAGCGCAAAGCTATGGCTATATACTTTAGACCAAAGTCAGCGGCAAATACTAGACGATTAACAAATTTCTTTTATTTTCCGTTAGTTGAAATTATTTTGTTCAAATAATTGCTTTTGTGGATTAAAATCGATCTTTTTGTCAGGAGGTATATTTTGAAAATTGCATTTCTTGTGAGTTCTAATGGGGACGCTGAGTTGGCTTATAAGACAATCAAGGTGATAGAAACAAAGCCTGAGCATCATGAAGTTGTCCTTATTGCTTTATCTAAGGTTATCCAGAAGTCAGTAGATAGTTTTCAATCGCCCTTGGTTGTTGAGAAAAAAGCGTTGGCTGAAATATTGCAGCTGGATAGCGAGTCTTGCCCAGAATTGCATTGTGAGTCCGAACAAATTCAGAGTATTGTTCATTATATTAAAGGACAGGATATCGCTCAGGCCTATATAGGTGTTCCCTCGGTTTCCAAAAATCAAATACCTCTGCAGGTTGCAGAGTGTCTCAATGAGATTCCTGTACTGATGGCTTATGAATTTATGTTCAAGCCAGAAGGGCATGAGTTATGGGAATACTTGCCCGCATTAACAACAAAATCGAACCTGCAATGGGCTTTACCCTTAGATACCGCAAGAGAGGATTTTAGTCCTGAGCTCAAAGCAGGGATTATCGGGCATTTAAGTATTGATAATGCTTATGCTACGCAAGCACCATCACTTGAGAAATTGGATGCAACCAGAGGTCTTTTAAAGATAGGCGTAGCTCAACAATTGGCTTTCTTAAGTGCTACGACCCAAGATCTGGCTGTTGATACAGGATTCTTGGATTGTTTACTGACTGAACTGCCGAACCATCCAGGCATGCAATTACGCCTTGGCCTTCATCCAGGTACTAAAGACTACATAGATGCCTATGTGAAAGCGATATTAGACGTCTATGCAAATCATCTTAATGCTGCGCTACAGTTTAAAATTATTCTGCCTGATAACTTAGTAGAGCACTTCAAGTCTCCCGATTTGACAATTAACAATCCCGCTTATCAATCTGTCTTCCAGCGCGTTAATGTAAGCGGCGCGGAGGCGGCGGCAGCGGCTAATCGGATTGCTCAAGCTGTGCCTGGTGCCTTATTGAATCAAGCCGCTTTGGAGGGTAAACCAGCCTATTCTCATTTAGGTAAACCTTATTTGCCTGAGCAGTATTTTGCTAATAGCATAGCGACATTTTTTACCGCATCACCTAAAGAACCGCCTAAAAGAGTTGACCTTGGTTTGAATGAACAAAGCGCAGCTGAGAATTGTGCTGCTTTCTTGTTGAAATAAGGATGATGAATAATACTTAAACTCAAATTGTCAGCAAAGGGATATCGCTATGACTCAGCGTTTATGTATGCGTTGCTATGTATCGGGCAAGGTTCAAGGGGTTTGGTTTCGTGCTTCCGCAAAACAGAAGGCTGAACAATTAGCGCTGAGCGGCTGGGCACGAAATCTGGCTGATGGCCGGGTTGAAGTCTTTGCTTGTGGCGAAAAAGATCAGTTAGAACTATTTTACACTTGGCTTCAGCATGGACCACAACATGCAATTGTTAGCGAATGTAGCCGGGAAGAGCTGGCTTGGAAAGAGGTTTCTGGATTTGCAAAGCTCTAGGCTAACAGTGAACTAACTTTACTCGCAGTCAAAAAACAGGCTAATCTACCGAGGGTTTAACTAACTTTAACTAAAAGGAATTAATTATGCGATTCACAAAGAACATCGGTTTCATACTTTTAGCGATTTATCTGATTATTGTTGCCCTTACTATTTTAGCTCCTGCAATTGCGATCCCTAGCACGATCACTGCGGTTATCGCTTTGGTAGCTGCTATTTTTATTCTTATTGGTAGATAGCCGTCAACTTGAATCTTTCGCCCGAGCATGCCCGTTCGGGCTCTCAAAATAGTTTATAATTATACTTTGTACGGGACAAAATAGAGATCTTCTACTTCATTGCGAATCCTGCGCTTTTTCTATGTATGACACATTTTTTGTTTCGTAAAAAGAATTATTGAAAATTGAAGATAAGACTTAATACTGGGTTAATTTAATGGGACTAAACTATCACTAATTAATATCGATAAGGTAAAAAAATGAGCAGAAGTAAATGGGCGGAGTTTCATAGTACACATAGTTCTCTGAGTATTGATAAACCCAAGGAAGCTGGTGGCTCAACAAATTTAGCCGCAGATTGGAGGCGAGCTGCAGCTAGTACAAAAAGCCCGGACCAACCTGTTAATGTATATATCGATGGTAAACCGCTTAGTGATTATGCTGAAAATTATAATAATTTCGCCAATAAGAGTGACGTAGAAAACTTCTTTAAAGAAGTTCTTATGGAAAAAATGAAAAAACCTGTACAAAATGAAGCAGAAGTTCTCAGCTTTTTTCAAAAAACCTTGCATCAAGGTGGCCTGTTATATCCTGTAACCTCAGCACTTTCAGTCGCTATGGAAAGAGATGCAACAGCGGAAGAGGCAGATGCTTCGCATGTTCATAATGGTAGGGTTTCCGAAGCTACTGTTGGTGCTACAGTCCAAACTATTAACATAATTCCCATTGAAGAAGGAATAAAAATTCAAGAACATGTTACGGTTCAAAACATTATAGTGAGTGAACAATACTTTGATAAATATGGGATTCCTTATCAAACAGTTACATTCCCTAATGGAGAGGTTTCTATAGAGGCAGAAGAGAGCTCTATTAAAAAGGAAGATGGATCTCCCGTAATAGAAGCCCAAGGTGAAGTAATTGTAAATTGCTTAAAAAGCGAGCCAGAAATATCTATTGGCTACAATGCAATAACATATAACGATCCACGGATTGAAAAAGCTATGGATAATCGTTCTTTAGGGCAAATATTTATTGATTATCTGAAACGGGCTTTTGGTCTGAATAAGGTTGAGGAAATTAAAATAAAATCTGAAGAAAATGATGCAGAAAATCAACAAGATTTACCTTCTGATCTGGGTATGTCAAATTCGCAATAGCGAAGAGTTAAAAGCATTCCCCGGAAAGGGGAATGCATGATTTATCTCATTGAATATCTAACTGCTGGTTTTGCTCTTTTTTTCTTAACCTCTATCAGTTCAACCTTATGATTATTCCTCAAAATTAAACGTTTCTTTGCTTGGCGTTTTCCTCTGGTAAATTTTAAACGGGCAATAAGACGTTTTTGTTTTTCGATTGCCAGCTTCGACTTTTTATCCTTGTTTAGGCTATTAAGTTCTTGCTGTAAATAAGCACAGAGCATCCTTCTTAGAGTACTATTTTTTAGATTTGCAGCTATGTGATTTAACTCGCTGATCTTATTATTGTTTTTAAGATTTTCCTGTTCCTTGAAAAAACCTAGCTTGCTTAAATACATAACAACCTCCTTGTATTGTTAGTATGAGTCAAATATCTTTCGCACTTGGATATGTTTTAACAAGCTATTTAAAACTAGTAGACGATCTTAATGCTGTCAAAAAATAAATTCGCAAAGAAATGGATTTGAAATTTTGACTAATCATCCGACAAAAGCCTATGATAAGGTTCTTTTAGATAAGGAGAAAAAATGACAAGGATAGCTACAATTATTGCTTTACTGTTTTTTACAGCTATAACCGGTAGCTTAACGGCTTGCCAATCAATTCAATCCTCAACTGAGTCACATGATGGTTATGGTGGTGGTGGCCATGGTGGTGGCGTGGGTGGTGGCAGCGGTGGCGGTGGTCATGGCGGTGGTGGTCGCTAGATGATTTGATGGTTTTGGCGGGATACAGTAATGTGTTTTCCCGCTTTAAATATTTTATCCCTTTGCAAATTTATGTAAAATCGACCGACCAATTACTGAGGAATAAGTGAAATATGGGTTCTCGAAGCCATCAAAAATTGCCTAAGCTCTTTTTTTATCTATCATTGCTACTATCCATAGTTTCTCTAACTGGCTGTTTTGATCTTGCCGGCACGCAGAGTCTGGCTAAGAATAAAGACTATGTTTTCAAATCCAAGGCCCAGGTTTTTGTGATGCGTGGTGGTTTGGGGGGCGTCTTTAGTAAGGGTATGAATCATCTGCAAAGTACTCTTGAACGACAATATCGCATTAGAACCGAAAGTACGGTTTGGTATAAGGCTAATACTTTAAGCCATTACATTATTAAAAATTATGGAACCAAAGAGCTGCCTGGACCAATTATTTTAGCTGGGCACTCACTCGGCGCGAACGAACAAATTAAGGTAGCGCAAAGCTTGGCTAAGAAAAATATTCCAGTTGCTCTGCTAATTACTATCGATGCTGTTTCTCCACTAGAAGTTCCTCCGAATGTGAAACATGTACTTAATATATACAAGCCATCTTTTGTACCCATGTTCAGCGGCCTAAGAGTCAAGGCGATGGATCCTGCGCATACTACGATAGAAAATGTCAACGTTGATACCTTCAAAAAGGTTGCAGTCAATCATTTTACTATCGATAAGAATGAAGAGGTTCAAAGGCTGATGCTTGAGGAAACTTTAGCAGCTGCAGGCTCAAAAAAAATTAACGCCAGTATTATCCATAACTGATGTTAAAATTAATAGTTAATAAAGGATGTTAGAGCAATAAGTTTTATGCTCAGAAAAGTAGATTATTATGAATAATTCTTTTGATAATTCACCACGAATTTGCATTATCGGTGCGGGGCCTTGCGGCCTTACAGCCGCAAAAAATTTACTGCAAGAAAATTTAGTTAACTTTGTTGTATTTGAGAAAAATGAACGTCTCGGCGGTAATTGGGTTTTTGACGAAGAGAATTCTCATTCCAGCATCTATGAAACGACCCATATAATCAGCTCTAAACGCCTTTCACAATTTGAGGATTTTCCGATGCCTGCGGACTATCCCGATTATCCTTCTCATACGCAAATCCTTAAGTATTTCAACAGTTATGCAGAGCATTTTGGTGTTGGTCGTTTTATTCAATTTAATACAGTTGTTGAGCAGGTAATACCCCAGGATGATGAAAAATGGCGGGTGATTTATCGCAATGAAACTGGTGTGCAAGAAGAGGTTTTTGATTATTTGCTTGTCGCAAATGGCCACCATTGGGATCCGGCTATGCCAGATTCCTATGGCGAATTTGATGGCAGCCTAATCCATGCCCATCAATATAAAAAAGCAGCTCCTTTCAGGGATAAAAGGGTACTGGTTGTTGGAGGGGGAAATTCTGCTTGTGATATCGCTGTAGAAATAGCCCGTATTTCGCCAAAAACCTGTATTAGTATGCGTAGGGGCCAACATATATTTCCGAAAATTGTTTTTGGAAAACCGACGGATATTATGTTTTCAATAATCAGAATGTTGCCACGTTGGTTAAAACAAATTTTAGTAAGTTTTGTGATTCGAATTCTTCAGGGACGATACCCTAAATATCATTTACAAAAACCAGATTGCAAACCCTTGGATATTCATCCGACAATTAATACAGAACTACTATATTTTATTCGACATGGCAGGGTAAAACCGCGCCGTGGTATTGAGCGTATACAAGGTTCTACCGTGCATTTTGTTGGTGGCCGTAAAGAAGAATTTGATGTCATAATTTTTGCTACGGGTTATAAGGTGAGTTTTCCTTTTTTCGCAAAAGATCTTATTGATTTTAGCGGTCTAACCTCTATTCCCTTGTACCGAAAAATGATGCATTCACAGTTTAGTTCTTTATATTTTATCGGTTTATTTCAACCCCAAGGATGTATCTGGCCGCTTGCTGATTATCAAGCAAAGATTGCTGCAGGAATTATTGCTGGCAGGTTAGAACGTCCTGCTAATTTACCGGCAAAGATTGACAAAGAAATGAAGAAATCTAGCTCTCGGTACAAAGAGGCAATTCGGCACGCTCTTGAAGTCGATTATCTTGGTTTTCGCAAAGAGTTACTAAGAGAGCTGAAGAAAGGGCGGTATAGTCAGAATAAATTCAAAGATTACGCACAGAAAGAAGCAGTAACTATAAATCAATGAGGGCCGCCTAGGTTCTAGGCGTATTTTTTAAAAAGTGTAGCCTTGATGCAGCGCAGCGTAATCAAGGTTTCATTTAAAATTCACCAAAATCTAACTCACAAAAGTTCAGTTGATGATTATCCTTGTCTAAAGAAAACCTTGATTACGTACTCTGCATCAAGGCTACACTTGGTTGATTTTTTCTCTGCAAAGCAAACTCTTTCTTTTAATAAATGGTTAATATTTAGTTAATAAGTTTAGTGTATACTCCATTTTTTTATACAGATGAACCAATTCCAGGTAGAATCTGTTTTCTAACCATTTGATATTATTAAAATTTATTAACTGAGGTGTGTTGTGCATTTTAAAGAGTGGTGTTTATCTGTTTATGGAATTAGCACTATTACTGAAGGAAAAGTAATTGATCGTGTTTTCCTGCCGGCAATTCCAAAGAATAGGCCATATCTTGACATACTCATGCAAAGCTATGGCGGGTATATCACAACACATGAGGGGGTTGAGGGTTTGAGCATTACTAAGGAAAGTTACAACAACGTTCTATTGCAGCTAAAGTTCCAATTTCAACATATTAATCAGGGATACTTTGATGCAAAGGCGTTCGAAATCTATATAAATCACTATTTTGCACGTCTAGGCTTTAATGCCCCAGCGCAAACTCAATTCAGAACACCACCTAATATTCATCTTAGAGTTGTTAATGAAAGCCATAAACAATATTTGCTGCAAAATTTTGCTCATATGGGAGCCAAAAAAAGTTATGATCCTATAAGTAAGGCCGAATCAGTAGAAGTTTCAAGCAGCCTCTTGAGCCATTTACTCGCTTGCTATTACCGCAGTTCTTCTGCGCCCAAGGGCTCGCTAAAAATGTTGCAGGCGCAAAAAACCCGTCTAGAGAAATTACTGCAGCAAATGCGGAAACACTCTATGAGCAAAAGCTTGGATTTGGCCAAAAATTTAGCGCTTGATTATGATAATACTGGCAGGATCATGGATGTAGAATATTGCTCTGCTTATGCGCTATCCCTAAGAACTTACGCTGAATTACATCGTTATGCCATGCCAAAGGAGGATTATGATCTGTTCTATGCGGTTGCTGCTCGTTTATCTGCTTATGATCGTGATGGAAATCTGCTGCAATCTTTGAAGTCAAATATCATCTTTATGGATTATGTTAAAACTGATGTTTATCAGAAGTATTTAATAGAACATTCCCTTCCTAGAGGTACCCCAATAGCAGAGTTACCAGAAGATATTAGAAGTAAGATTTATGCTGCCATTAACCAAAATGCAGAGGATCTCTTGTATGGCAACCCAGATTCAAACTTAGATGGCAAGGCTACTTTTTCAGCTGCACGCTTCTTGCCTGATGACAAAGGGAACTCTGATACGGATGAAGTCATTTTGGATAGCGGGGGGATGGCAACCCACATGTCTAATTTTAGATTAATCAAAGTTGGTGTTCTGGAAAACGGCGAACAAGCCAATCCATTGGAAATACCACATCATTATGAGTATTTTAAGGTTGAAAATAATTTAGGTGCAAATTGCCATACCATAGATAGCACAGCAAAAACCTGCTGGGGAACTTATGTGACTCGAATTATTCCCTGTACTTATTCAGATGATCGGGGTTTTGAACATATGCCTATTAACCCTTATTCAGATCCAGGGGAGTATCAGAAGGTAATGGAATCTACCTTAAAAATGCTAATTAGCACCGAGCATCAATTAAAATTTTATCGTCGAAACGGTGATCATACCCTGTCCTCAAGACGCTCTGATCCTCAAAGTAAAGAGGGAGTTGAATGGCGACGCCTATTCCATGCCAATCAAGTGCTGAGTGGGATTCCTTATAGGAAACCTCTTCAATACCTGACGCAAAATGCATTCAACCCTTTAATGAAGCAAGTATCTCAAGTTCAAAACGAACGAGGTTATTTCCAAGAGGGCGGCTCTTGTCCTATTTTTTCTCTAAAGTGTTTAGTAGATAGTATTTTGGGCCATGAACGGACTACCTTGCATCTTAATTTTATGCAAGAAAATGATGCAGGGGGTTATATTTCAGCGTTAAGCAATAAAATTGCTCAGCTAGATCAGAAAATAAAAGATTTTAGCCCTCTGAAAATAATAGGTACTCTTGATGTAATTGAACATAGGTTTGAAGCATTTAAAGCGTACTTAGTCGATCAGGGTATTCGTAACTATTCTTCTATTCCTTTTTCTGTTGATTCGAACAAAGCTGAATTTATTCTTGCAACACCATTGCTGAAAAAGTGTTGGCAGGAGTTTGCTAAAACCTTGAGTGAGCCAAAAGTGAGCCCTCAGGTAGCTTCTAATTCGAATAGTTTCTTTGCCTTGCCTGAGGGCCATCCCAAGATAAAGATTCTACCTCGGATTGCAATTGCGGCTGAACGGCTTTCTACCCCTGTTGGAAGTTATAGTTAAACCCCTTTTATGATAATTGGTGCTATTATTAACTCAATCTGATCTCAATGAGATCTATATGGTTTAAATGAGACAAGTGTTTTAACTTTTTAAAGGGGTTATTATGGCTGCTCGTCCTGAAGATCTGCTATCAAAAGAAGAGTACGAAACAAGAGCATTAAGGGTTAAGGAAGTCGAAGTTAATGCTTTGCAGGTGAAGGGCTATGAGGTATCAGATTTACAGGATTTGCTTGCTGGCGTTAAAAAGATACAAAAGCTATATCTTGCTACAGAGGCGCTAGCTAACAGTCCAAGTGCACTGGACCAAGGTTACACATTTGATAAATTGCTTACGCAGCCTCGCCTCTTAGATGAGCTTGTGTCTAAGGCAAGTACGCTTATGGGGCTTAGTTTTTTTGTTAGTGAAGCGTCCTTTAAGGCAAGATGCGGTGTTTCGAAGGATACTGCGAAGGAGATTTTAGCCAATATTGAAGCGATCAGGCAGTATCAACATAATTCTCTAAGCTTGAGCAGTAAAATTAGCAGAAAAATCATGGGATTACCGGATCCTGCCATTGTTTTTCAAAGTTCAAAAAGCATGAGTGACGCTCGAAAGCTGCCTTTACAGCAGTTTGAAACTAGTCTGGATGCCTATGAAAAAAACTTGGATAAGTTATTGCCTGAAGCAAGTTCTTTGACTCCGAAATAAGAGCCTGAATTGCTTTGGATATTAAATCCTAGTTTGCGATGCAGCGCAGCTCAATTAAGGTTTCATCCGGAATACTTCAATCTTCACATTAGAAGTGACAAAACCTTCTCAATTTAATGGCGGTGAACCTGAGTGTGGTGCAGAGTCATCTACAGGTGCAGCAGCATGGCTTGAGTTTGTACTAGCTCGATTTGGGCTTAATGCAAAAAATCCTAAAGAGCTGGCTGTTGTGCTTTGCTGAGTTTCTTTCAAGCTGCTGATAACGGCCTCCCTGAATCCTGTTAAGGCCATAGCCAGCATAGATTTATAAAGGTCTATCTCAGGCAGTGGCTTTCCCCTTAGCGGGTCAAGAGGTTGTTTGGTCATTGGACAAAATGTCAACATTGGCGCGATATCACTATTAACAACATGTCCGCTTGAAAGGACATAGGGCTCTGTCATTAATGAAAGGTTTATTGGACATTGAACAAGATCCAGTAGTGTCACTTGACCTTCTGCTGGAGTATGGGCCAACCATTCTTCAAACAATTCAGCGATTCCTTCATCATCAAGATTGCTTTGGTACTTTTCCAGAACTACTTTGAATAGGGTATTGCCTTGCGGATTTTCGCGCAGTTCATTGACCGCAGAAAGGACTTTTACCATGCCTTCAACAGGACTGTTAATTATTTGCACGGGTAGAGGAGGGGGCGTAAGACGTACATAGCTGCTATAGGCAGGGATACTGCTAGCTTGTTGTGTAGTGGCCAAGATCATCCTGTCATGCGAAAAGCCTAAGCTGTCAAGAAGAACTAAAAATTGCTGAGCTCTCCTGCCGATAGTTTGCAGGTTTAAGGGAGTGTAATCAGGTAAGGGTGTGTCAGGCGAGTGTGTATTCCATTTACCATTTGCAAAGTAAAAACGGTAATGACTTGCTTCTGATACTTGCACGCCTTGTTTCTCGACTTTTGAATGGATAGTTAATGAAAGACAGCCTGGCACCCTGCTTTCTCGTATAAGGAATGACCCGACATTTTTCTGTCTTATCAGCCTACTATAGTAAGCCATTATATCCTTATTGGTCATATCGTCTTTGGGAGATCGTGCAAAGATAATGTTTGCTGGGTGTTCTATTACTTGACTTAAGGCTAGTTCGGCGCGTATTGCTTCTTCAGTTGCTGCCATGATTAAGAGGTCCTTTAATTGATATAATTTCTGTGTGGTATTATTCAATTTTCAGATTAAACAAATCTTAAAAAGGCTGCTGGTTTTTTAATATAGCGAATTAACTTTTAAATGACTGATGCTTGTGTGCTCGAGAAGGATTGCACCCAGGCTACATTTCGTTAGAAACAAAAACCCGCCAAAAGGCGGGTTTTTATTGAACGGAGGGGGGGGGGCGATTACATCATGCCCATGCCACCCATACCGCCCATACCACCCATGCCGCCCATGTCGCCGGCACCAGCCATACCTTCATCTTTCTTAGGTAGGTCAGCAACCATGCACTCAGTGGTCAACATCAGGCTTGCAACAGAAGCTGCGTTTTGTAAGGCAGTACGAGTAACCTTAGTTGGATCAAGAATACCCATCTCAACCATGTCACCGTATTGGCCAGTTGCAGCGTTGAAACCAAAGTTATCTTTGTGTTCAGCAACTTTGTTAACGATAACAGATGATTCGTAGCCAGCATTAGCAACGATCTGACGCAGAGGAGATTCGATTGCACGACGGAGGATGTTGATACCCATGTCTTGATCAGCATTGTCACCTTTCAGGCCATCCAATACTTTTTGAGCACGGATCAGGGCAACACCACCACCTGCAACGATACCTTCTTCAACCGCAGCGCGAGTTGCATGCAGAGCATCTTCAACACGAGCTTTCTTCTCTTTCATTTCGATTTCAGTAGCAGCACCAACTTTGATAACCGCAACACCACCAGCCAGTTTGGCAACACGCTCTTGTAACTTCTCACGGTCATAATCAGAAGAAGTTTCTTCCATTTGAGCGCGGATTTGAGCGATGCGAGCATTGATTTCAGTTGCTTTGCCTTCGCCATCGATAATGGTTGTGTTTTCTTTGGTAACAACGATACGTTTTGCAGTTCCTAAGCTTTCCAGAGAAGCGGTTTCTAAGCTTGTGCCAATTTCTTCAGAAATCACTTGGCCGTTAGTCAGGATAGCAATATCTTGCAACATTGCTTTACGGCGATCGCCAAAACCAGGTGCTTTAACAGCACATACTTTAACGATTCCACGCATGTTGTTAACAACCAGAGTAGCCAGTGCTTCACCTTCAACGTCTTCAGCAACGATCAGTAAAGGACGGCCTGATTTGGCAACTGCTTCAAGAACAGACAACATATCACGGATAGTAGCAATCTTCTTGTCAACTAAGAGGATAAATGGATGCTCAAGCTCAGCACTCATGTTTTGTTGGTTGTTGATGAAGTATGGAGAAATGTAACCACGGTCAAACTGCATACCTTCAACAACAGATAATTCATTTTCCAGACCATTACCGTCTTCAACAGTAATTACGCCTTCTTTACCTACTTTTTCCATTGCTTCAGCAATGATGGAACCAATCGCTTGGTCAGAGTTAGCAGAAATAGTACCAACCTGAGCAATAGCTTTGCCATCTTTGCAAGGCTTGGACATTTTTTGCAGTTCTTTAGTAATTGCTGTAACTGCTTTGTCGATACCGCGTTTCAGATCCATTGGGTTCATGCCAGCAGCAACTGCTTTATGACCTTCAACAACGATTGAGCGAGCTAAGACAGTCGCAGTTGTTGTACCGTCACCAGCGGTGTCAGAAGTTTTAGCAGCAACTTCTTTAACCATTTGTGCGCCCATGTTTTTGAAACGGTTTTCAAATTCAATTTCTTTTGCAACAGAAACACCGTCTTTGGTAACAGTAGGAGCACCAAAAGATCTTTCTAATACAACGTTACGTCCACTTGGGCCCATAGTTGCTTTAACCGCATCAGCCAATGCATTCACACCAGCAAGCATTTGTTGGCGAGCGTCGTCACCAAAACGTAATTCTTTAGCCATTCTTATAATCTCCTTTAATCTTCAGATTACTTCTCAATCACACCCATGATGTCGTCTTCGCGCATCACAACTAATTCTTGACCTGCAACTTTAACTTCAGTACCTGAGTATTTGCCAAACAGGACTACATCGCCAACTTTTACAGCCAAGGCACGAACATCGCCATTGTCTAGAATTTTACCTGCGCCAATAGCTATAATTTCACCGCGCATTGGTTTTTCAGTAGCACTGTCTGGAATTACGATACCACCTGCTGTGGTACGTTCTTCTTCCAAACGACGAACAACAACACGGTCGTGTAAAGGACGAATTTTCATACTAGTTCTCTCCTGATTTGGTTAATCACCTATAATGTTCAGAGTAGCTCTGACTTTTAGCCCCGCATAAAATCGCTATGCAGCGCTGATGACTGCCATATATGGGGACAGCTAAAATGCTTTCAAGGGGAGAAGGTAAAAAAATTTTGGTTTTTTTTACTCTGCAACTACAATGGTCTGCAATTTTACAGGTTTTTGAGCATTTCATGAAAAAATGGTTGTTAGTGGCAGTGTTTTGGAGTCTCGCATTCTTGACTAATGCGACACCCTTGCCAGCGTCAGAAGTGTTTCAAATCGAAGCAAAGCTTTTCGATCCGAATACCTTGATCATCAATTGGCAAATTAAGCCAGGTTATTTCCTCTACAGTGACCGTATCAAACTGGATGAAACTCCGAATTCTAATGTTCATGTAGGCACTATCCGTTTCCCTGAAACGATGCAGAAGGTTGATAAACAAGGCCGTGTTTACACTATTTATCGTGATAAGCTGTCTGTGCCGGTTGCCATTCTTGGTGAACAGCCTGGCGAATCTTTGATTGAGGTGCATTACCAAGGCTGTGCGGATGACGGTTTTTGTTATCCACCTGAAACCAGGCAGATTAAGCTAACTATTGATAACAATTTAGCGCTGACTGATGTGAGCCTGGAAGGGGAGTCACTAAGTACATCTCTTGCAGAGCCTCCTCAACCACCTCAGGATGAGACAGAGGCTGTTTTCATTAATCATCACTGGGCTTTTGTAATTTTAAGCTTTTGGTTTTTTGGTTTGTTGCTGGCGTTTACACCTTGTATCCTGCCTATGATTCCTGTTCTTTCGGGCATCATTGTCGGGCATGGCCATGAGATTTCTACGCGCAAAGCCTTTTTTCTCTCACTGAGCTATGTACTGAGTATGTCCTTTACCTATGCTGTGGTAGGTGCTGTGGTTGCTACCCTAGGCTCGAATTTGCAGGTGCTTATGCAGACCCCATGGGCGATTAGTCTTTTCAGTCTTATCTTTGTCATTTTGGCGCTATCGATGTTTGGCTACTATGACCTGCGCCTACCTGTCTCATGGCAGGCAAAATTAGCGAATTTGAGTCGAGGCCAATCGAGCGGACATTATATTGGTGCCGCTATTATGGGAGCCTTATCAACTCTAATCTTGTCGCCCTGCGTTACACCTCCTCTAATGGGGGCGCTGGGTTATATTGCGCATAGCGGTAATATGGCCTTGGGCAGCTCGGCTCTGTTCTTTTTAGGCTTAGGCATGGGAACTCCACTCTTGCTAATTGGTGCCTCTGCTGGGAAATGGCTACCCAAGGCGGGTAAGTGGATGAATGCTGTCAAAACATTTTTTGGGGTCTTGTTACTTGCTGTAGCACTGTATCTGATGGGGCGTATCTTGCCCAGTCTCTTGGTGATGGGGCTGTGGGCGGCCTTGATGATTTTCTCCGGTATTTATTGTGGGGCTCTGGCCTTATCGAAGACAAACCTGGAAAAATTTGGCCAAGGTTTGGGCATAATGCTCTTACTCTACGGTATTTTGGTTTTGGTTGGGGCAAGTATGGGAAATACTAATCCCTTACAGCCCTTAGTTCGAGTAGAAGCCTCCGCTGCAATTAAGAGTTCCGACACGAAAACGGTCAATACAATCAATGAGTTACAAAAAGCCTTAAAAAATGCGAAAGGGAAGCCTGTTATGCTAGATTTTTATGCCGATTGGTGTAGTTCATGTCAGGTTATGGAAGCGACGTTGTTTAAAGATCCGCGTGTGGAATCTGTCTTAAAAGATTTTGTAGTTTTAAAGGTTGATATCACGGCAAACAAAGAACAGCAAAAAGCCTTGCTAAGTCAATTTAATGTCGTAGCCCCACCAACCTTTGTATTTCTTAATAAGCAGGGTAAGGAACAAACGAATCTGCGTTTAGTTGGTGAAACCCCGACAAATAAGTTTTTGAAGCAGTTGGATCTTGCTTTGGGGGATTAGACCTAATAGTCACTTCACATCTCATTAACTTAAGACTTGGCGTCTAGGAAGCAGACCCCATCACCATTAGACAAAACAGGCCGTAAAGCGTTATAATTCGCCCACTTTTTTTACAGATAGAAAATTATGAATCATAAAGTGGGCTTTGTCAGCTTGGGATGCCCCAAGGCTCTGGTTGATTCTGAGCGAATCATTACTCAATTACGAGCGCAAGGATACGATCTCGTCTCAACCTACCAGGATGCAGGTGTTGTTGTTGTGAATACCTGTGGTTTTATCGATGCCGCAGTAACAGAATCGTTGGATACTATTAAAGAGGCAATGGCGGAGAATGGCCGGGTTATTGTCACCGGTTGTTTGGGCGCGAAGGCCGATATAATCCGCGAAGCCTGTCCTGAGGTTTTGCATATTAGTGGTGCCCATGCTTATGAAGAGGTTGTTCGTGCTGTACATCGGCATTTGCCGCCGCCAGCTGATCCCTTTACCCAGCTTGTGCCACCTCAGGGGATCAAATTAACCCCTAGACATTATGCCTATCTGAAAATTTCCGAGGGTTGCAACCAAAAATGTACCTTCTGCATTATTCCGACGATGCGCGGTAAGCTACAAAGTTATCCAATGACTCAGGTACTGAGCGAGGCGAAGCGATTAAAGGCTGCTGGGGTGCAAGAGTTGCTGGTTATTTCTCAGGATACCAGCGCCTATGGTGTTGATACGCGCTATCAACCTGTTGAATGGCAGGGCAAAACCGTGAAGACTCAGTTTTATGATTTGTGCGAGCAGCTCGGTGAACTTGGAATTTGGGTACGCTTACACTATGTTTATCCCTATCCCCATGTTGACGAAATTATTCCTCTAATGCGTGATGGCCTCATCTTGCCTTATCTGGATATCCCTTTGCAGCATGCTAGTTCAAGAGTATTAAAGGCAATGAAACGCCCAGCTTCGAGCGAAAATACCCTAGCTCGAATTAAGCAATGGCGAGAGATTTGCCCTGATATTACTCTTCGTTCCACCTTTATAGTTGGTTTTCCTGGCGAGACTGAGGAAGAGTTCGAAGAGTTACTCGACTTTTTACAAGAAGCGCGTTTGGATAGGGTGGGGTGCTTTCAATACTCTCCTGTTGAAGGAGCTAAAGCCAATGAATTAGCCGACCCTATACCGGATGAGGTTAAGGAAGATCGTTATCATCGCTTTATGCAAATTCAGGCAGAAATCAGCCGAGAAAAACTAGAAGATAAGATTGGCAGCAAACAAATGGTGTTAATTGATGAAATCAATGATGAGCAAATCATTGCACGTTCTAAAAGTGATGCACCAGAAATTGATGGTCTGGTTTTTCTCCCACTTGACGAGAGCGTTAAGGTTGGGGATTTGGTTGAGGTTATGATCACGGACAGTGATGATTATGACTTGTATGCTGAGTTTGAGCAGCGGCATTGAAGATAGCTAACCCTCATCTGTCCTTGCTCCTTTTAAGGGCATTTGTCATTCCCGCGAAGGCGGGAAACCATCTCTACATTGGCACTGTGCTTAGCTAGAAATAGTTTCCCGCCTTCGCGGGAATGACAAAACCTTCCTTTGTCTGACATAGGGAATAAAAATTTTACCTGCATCGGCAATTTTTGTTTTTACACCATCAACAATAATCAATCGCGCACCTACCTCGTCCTCTAATTTATAGAAAAAATCGAGAGTCTCGCAATCAATATGAAAGCTGAAGGACTCATTAATATTTGTATACCATTCACGATATCTGATCTTGTAACAAAAGTTCTACCTAAGACTACCTCTGTAAAATTAATTATTGAAAACAGAAATTGAAGCAAAAGGGATCGTTTTCACTTAATGAAATTTGAGGGGCTGCCTGCTTCCAGAAACCTTAGTAACAGAGGAAATAGAACAATGTTTAACAAGACTGTGGGAAAAGATAAGGGTAAGCAAGAGAGTGTTCATCAGCAGCAAAGCATCGCTGTGCAGGAGAGCTCTATGGTTTCTTTTGCTGAGGTGAAAAGCGTTGAGGAATTTCTCAGACTCTATCCGTCTCATTCGGTTCAATACGACCGTTATAGAAGTTATATGGCAATGGTTAGGGCTTATCCGTTTTTATCAGGTAGCAGTGCTGAGGTGATTAGTGATGCCAAAAAAATAAGTGACATAAAACCATATGTTTCGCTTGTTCGTCCATCCTACAAGCAACAAGATGGTAATTACATAGGCCAGTTTACAATTTACTATGATATCGAAAAGCTTCAGAAAATTTCAGATCAGCAGTTAGAACAGCACTTGTATGGTGATGACGATTTTGTGATTCGACCCGAGGAGAATGGGCGTGAAATTGTGAAAGTAAAGATGGGGAAACTATTCATCGAATTTTGCCCAACTGGAAAAGATTCTTATCGCTTATCAGTCAAGGAGATTGACAGAGAAAACCTTAGGTTACGATCATTTTTGAATTTAAATCTTGATGGCCAACGATATCCAGATGTCGCCTTTGAGAATTTATTACCTATTGATTTAGGTGTCTTTTATGGTTCTCGAACTATTGCTGGTGCCAGTTCCAGCTCTCAAGATTCTAAAGCAGCCTTCAGTCATGCCTATGAGCTAAAAACCATTTTTACCAAACTTATATTTAACCAAGCTATCACTCAGCAAGACAAAGAGACCTTTCTTGAGCATTATCGACAACTTTATATGCCTGCAAGTGTCGCTCCAGCTCCAGCTGAGCCCTCCCATTCAGAAGAAAGTAAAAGGGATATTAGTCATTTCGGCTGGAATCTTGAAGATAAACCGCTATCACTCTTCGAAGTATCAGCAAAAATTAGCGCTAAGGCCTTGCACAATTTAAGTATAAGCGAAGAAGAAATCGCAGAGATTCTCAATGAATATCTTACACAAATGAATCTGGGACCAGATATTTTTAACGAAGCAACTAAAAAATTAATCTTGGAAACCCCGCTTGATCAAGGGCGCGTAGCACTCAAGGGGCTTGTTGAAGATGATGTTGAGATATTATTGGATAAGGCAATAAAAATGGTATCAAAAGACCAAAACATCAGCTCTCAACCGCTTTTTGCATCAAGTGCTTCTCAGGGATTCTTTAGCCCTTCATCGAGTTCTTCTAGTTCTTCCCATTCGCAGCCGCAAAACTCGCAGGAAAGCGCTCTAATGAGGCTCATTATAGAACAAGTGAATAACTTAGGATGTAAAGCTGGTGAGTGGTTCGATCTAGGAAATGGATTGGTCTTGGGAATATCTAACGATGAAGAAAATCGTCCTGCTATCCGTCTTGGGAGCTATGAAATCCAGGTGCAAGAAAACGGACTTAAAATCTATGATACAAGTTGTAAAAATAGCTTGGTTGAAGACGATTGGTTAAAAGAAGGGATTATCAATACAGCTTTGGAGGATACTGGCTTAAATACCTTGACTCAACCTGGGTTTTAAACTGGTAATAGTCACCAATCCACAAAAGCTTAATTGATGATTATCCATATCTAAGGAAAACCTTGATTACGCTGCGTAATCAAGGTTTCATTTACTGCATCCAACTACATTTAACGCTGCTTGTTTCTAGAGCTTATTATGGTAACTTGTTTAAATTAAATAATAAAAAACCTAGATCAGGAGCGAAATTGAGAGAAAAGAAATTACTCCAATTGGGTGATAAGTTCCTCAAGGCTGGCTGTGATGCGGTGAGTAAAATTGCCCAACCACTTTTTGAATCCTTCGATTTAACCTTTTTTTCTTATAAATTGTCAGTGAATGATAATTTCATTTTTCTAACCAATAACTATGACTGGCTTAAAAACTGTATCGATAAGAATTATGTCGATTACCTCTCTGCCTATCAGCCTGAACATGACACGATTCTCTGGGATGCAATCAACAAAGACAGCCCAGTAATCCATGTCTATGATGATGCCCGCCACAATTACAATATCGATCACGGCCTTACCATCATTAAAAGTTCTGCTGACAGGGAAGAGCATTTCAATTTTGCGACGACCTGCAATAACTACCAGGTCAATGATTTTTATTTACATCATCAGGAAATTCTTGAACGTTTTATTCTCTATTTCAGAGACAAGGCAAAGAAAATTATTGAGATTGCTTTAGAGCATGCAATCAGTCTTAAAGACTTGGGGATAATTAAAAACTCCTTGGCAAAAGAAGAGTTTTACAGGGAGATTGATTATTTTATCGAGAATACCCAAATTAAAATGATTCAACTACCAATCAATAATCAGATTGTCGAACTGAATTATACGTTGGCGCATACGGCCTATTATTATTTGCAGGGTTTTAGTTATAAAAAAATTGCGAAGGTTATGTATGTTTCAGCGAAAACGGTTGAAGCGCGGATGGCTAAATTAAGGCAGATAATGAATGCTACAAATAAATCGGAATTGTTTGGCTTATTAGAAAAACCAGAGGTTAAAGCGATTTTTGATTTGGCTTTATTAGATAGTTCAAGACATTTGGATAAGCCTAAGAAATTCGCTTTTTCAGCTTCATATTGGGTATTTGCTGCGGATATTGCCTGTGTGGTACTTTCTTTAATTTTTATTAGATTATTCTCATCTAAAGCTTGCTTAAGTAATGCGCTCGCTCCATTGGGTGAATTCTGCAAAAGCTCTTGGATTTCTCGGACATATCGAAGGACATCAGTGTTTGTGCTAGCCTGTGCAAGGCTTGCTTCCAAACCTTGTAGTTTTGTATGAGCATGTTTGATTTGGCTTTCTTTGGCTGCACGTGACATATATCTGGCTGTTTTACTCATGATGACTCTCCTTGAATTACTTGGTTTACAGTTCCATCTTATCCAGGTTTCAAGGAGTAAATTTTATTGAGGCAGATATCTAGGGATTTTTGTCGTTTTTCCCTATTTTTTAATGGTGGGGCAAGATCAAGGTGAGCTATTACACCATATATTCAAATATAAATGGTGAGTAAAGAATAAGTATCAAATATATTAAAAACTATCTAACGCCTTTATGTATTGTAGAGTCGCCTTCATTCCATAAAACAATCTGTTTTATCTTCTGAATTTTCCATTCGCTGTTTGATGATTTACACAATTCAAAGTTGTAAATAACATGAGAATCAAATTTTTTCCCATCTTTATCTTGTCTATAAATAATTGCACTTAATCTGCAGTAGGCGCTTTTCTCTTCAGACCTAATCTCTAAATTTGAAAACAAATGCTGCGTTTTTAAGTGACCTAATGTTTCTTTTCTCAAATTAACGAATTCGATTTTAGTGTAAGTATTCTTTTTTCCTCTCAAGTCTTGATAATCACATTCGACATCATCCATCAATGTGTTTTCTAATCCATCCCAATCTTTGAGATCAAAGCTATTTGCAAATTTAAATAATATATTAGAGACTGAGTTCATGATAAAAATTTCCACTTGTTATTATATAGCCACAGATATCTTGCCAGAGAATAAGAGAAACTGATAATAACGTCTGATTTTTGCTGTCCATCTCAGTTTAAGATAATATTTTCTCGGAGTATTTAATTGAAAGCCCAGCTTTATTGCAAATCATTAGCAGTTTTTATAAGGAATTAAGATGATCTCAGGTAAAAGAAAATGGATTCTCCCCGTAATTAGTACATTAATAGCAACCAACAGTGCAGGAGAAGTATTCGCTAAGCCTCGTTTTGTAGGCCAGGAAGTTATTTACGCCGCTAGTAGTTATGCTCCTAGTGGAAGTAATCAGTATATTTATATGTTTAATATTGATGCTCAAACTGGATTATTAACTCTACTGTCAGAGCCAGTAATCAATTCCAATGGTGCAAGTCTTTTAACGATAGATCCTTCAGGAAGTTATTTATATGGGAAGGGATGGGACTCTAATCTGAATGAATACGCATTAAGCGCATACGCTATTGATCAGTCTGATCTTACTTTAAGCCAATTTACCTCTATACCAAATCCTGAAAATAACCCTGGCTCATTAGCCTTTACACCATCCGGTGAATTTGCTTATTTAGGTAATTACAGCAGCGGTACAATTACTGCTTATCGAATAAATGATGCAACCGGTAGGTTAGAGTTACTACCTGATAACAGCGTAGTATCAGCAGGTTCGAATGTACAGAATCCTATTGTCGATCCCCAAGGAAAATTCTTATACATCCCCAATTCTGGCGATAATACTATTGGTGTTTATCAAATTAATTACAATGTCATGGACGGACCATATGGGGCTTTAAAAAACATTCAAACCATAGCAAGTACACAAGATGGTGGCCTGCCCTATGGGGCTCATTGGCCCATGTCGCTAGTATTTACAAGTGGTGGACAATTTGCCTATGTTAGAAATTTTTATGGGTATACCAGCACTATTACTACTTTTAAGGTGAATCCAGCAACAGGTATATTAACCTATCTTCAAGAGGTTCCAACAGGAGTAAATCCAGCGGATATGATTTTATCCCCTGATAATCGATTCCTCTTCGTTCTCTGTAGCGGTTCTGTTTTTACTTATCAAATTGATCCAGCACAAGGAACTTTATCAGCCCTACCTGTACTTATGATTCCTGAGGGGCAAACGACAACTTATTTTAATATGTCTCCTGATGGTAAAAATCTTTATATTCCTACCTCTGAAGGCACTATATTTATGATAGCTATTGCGGATGATGGGATGTTAAGTTACCTAACTCCTGCCTCAGTATCGACAGGTATGGGAACGGTCGATAGGATGATTTTTAGTCAGAATGGGCAGTTTGGTTATGTAGCTAACGGTTATAATTACCCTGATGCTCAACACTGTAGTAACAATGAGGATAATACAATTTCCATGTATAAGCGTGAAATTGAGGGCGATAATATTGGCTTATTAACTCCTATAACCAATCCCCAAACTAACACTAATACAGTTCCAGTAGGGCAATGCACCTATTCCCTAACTATCTCTAGCTGTTGGCTAAATAATAACTGTCAGGCCTATGGTTAGTGAAAAATTTTATATATGCAGTATGAATTCGTACTGCATGTAGTTGCTTTATATTGGAGCCAATCCATCTCTGCGCAAATAAAATCCCTATTGATAAAATTGATTGAAATATAGGTTGGCTATTTTTCTTAATTAGCGAGCAGGTTATTCTAGAGGGGAATACTTAAACACTTATTGGTTAAACTACGTAAAGATCGCAGTTATAGGTTGGGCCTTGGACGCTACCTCAAGGCTGTTCGGGCTGGGGAGGCCTTTAGGCCGTCTCGAACTGAGGTATCCCCACAAATTTGTAACTCAAAAAATAGTTATTTATTAAATCATTATGCTCTTTCTTATGTCGTTCCCGCGTAGGCGGGAATCCATTTATCAAGCGAAGCCCATCACCATGTTTGAGGGATGGATTCCTACCTGCGCAGGAATGACAGAAAAACAGACCAGTCTAAGCAATAAATAAACATCTTTTTAGTTACACTTCTGAATTTCAAATTCGTGGGGATACCACATGTCTCGAAGCCTTTCATAGTGACGCTTCGAGACATGTGCTTAGGCACAGACCTCCGCGCGAACGGATGTCTTAATGGCAGTGGCGTTTAAAAAACTCCACGACACACTAGTTACAAACACTCTTATAAGCAGCGACCAAGCTGTTCGGATTCGATACTGGTAAATCAGTATCTGCACTCCACATAATCGCACCTTGCAATTGCTTCGTTTTGACAAACTGACAAACCGCCTTTACTGCCGCAGGCGACTGATAACCAATAAACTGTCTAGTCGAAGGGTTATATAGATAAGAACCGAGGACTATAGGCTGGTTTTCGTTATCTAAGGCTTTAATATCATAGCTTTTGTAAGCTAATTGACTAATTGCTTGATCTACGGACTTATAGGGAAACATACCATCTTGATTTGAGTAGGTTGTTGGAAAATGGCTAGGACCAGTCCAGGGCTGTTCAAAACCTGGTAGTTCCTTATCTTCGCCTGGAGCAACACCAGAAAAACCTCGACCGTAAGCTGCAAGACCGACTTGTAGTTTTTCTTTGGGCATACCATAGCCTAACACTTGCTCGGTAATAGCATCGGTTCCGTAATTGATGGCAAACTCATCCTTATGACTAGTCTCTGGATGTTGGAGATAAGCATGAACGGCTGTATAAGGATCCGAACTTTGGCTCCAAGGTCCGTGTAAGTCATAGGTCATCAAATTGACAGAATTAACATAAGGCGCAACAGCCTTAAACCATCCACCTTCTACTGACTTATTAATGGCAGTTAAATACTCTTTGTTAACAGTAATTGTCACTGAAATATAAGCATCCTTTCCTAAAGTGGTTCTGCTCGCTTTAACAAGCTCAAACAGGTTTTTATAATCTGCCAGAGTCTTTGCATCAGGTGGTAATTGGCCACCGGTTTGCACATCAATCGGTGGTTCAAAATCGTAGTCAATCCCTTTTAGATTTTTAAAATGAGTCATCCAGGTTTTAAATTGGGTTAGAAATTTATCTTGATTTGCAAAAATAGCATCAAAGGTATAGGTACTTACTGCTTTATTTTCTGGTGTATTTGCTCCGCCTACGGCGATAATTCGTTTTGCCTTATATTTACTTGAATTGATAAAAGCGCCGAAGCTATTCAACTGGCCAACGCCTTTCTGATCAGTGTAATTAAATAACTCCCTTACCTTGGTAGTACCATTCATTTGTACAGCAGCACAAGCCCCTGCATTGGTTCGGCAGAAATCCAGAAATTCATTTGTTTCCGGTGGTAGGGGAGAAACCCAGGATCCTTCTAATGGTAGCTCGCCCCATAGATCATCAAAATGCATCAGACCATTCCAAGACGCAGGAATTTGGTACTGCGCCTGATTAGGATCAGCATTATTCCATACCTGTAAAAATCCCCAAGCGACAACATCAGCCTTATTAAATTGGGCAACCATATCAGGGTTAGAGACATAGCTTAGCTTGCCGTAGGGCTGACCATTTTTATAAGCACCATCGTACTCATAGGGGGATTCACCGTACATTGACCAACCAGTAGTATAAAGAGTTAGTGATGCATGCGCTGCCAGAGGGAAAAGTAACGATGCTGTCAGTATTGGAAGAACACGGGATTTTAATTTTTTCATAGATTTTCTCAGCAAGTTAATTGACTAAATTTTCACCCACAAGGCTATCTATGAGCCACTGACATTTTTGACAGGGTCAAAGGGTTATAGTCTCCTACCTATAATGGTTAATTATAGGACATCAACCTTGTAACCTGAGATCTTTGACATGCCGAAGCACACAACCAAGCAGGATAGCAATGCTAGTTTTTATTTATAATTAATGTGTTATGGTTTGCGCCGAAAAATCCTGAACAACTCTTTATAACTTTAATCATGGCATGCATTTAGTGGGGCAATTAGCGGGCTCTCTTCTCTATGGCAAAATGCAGCCAGCTACAGGTACCTCGATATCAAGTGCCAAGCATACTCAAGGTAATTTTGCAGTAGGTGGTCCTTATCTAACAGTCAATTTCAGATGCTAGAGAGGGCATGTCGTGTCGGATCAGAAAAATGTATTTGTTGAAGTAAATCTGATTTAAGAACATTCATAATAGGTCAGCCCCTTAGGCAAAAAACCTTGCTATTACGTCACCCAAACATCGCTCGTTATCCCGAACATAGTGAGGGATCTCCAGGATTAGCACAGTGCCACACTCAGGAGATGTCTCTCTAAGTTCAACATGACGTACGTCTTTGTCATAGGTCACCCCCGTCACCCAAACATCGCCCGTCATCCCGAACATAGTGAGGGATCTCCGGGATTAGCACAGTGCTACATATCAGGAGATGTCTCTCTACGTTCGACATGACGTACGTCCTTGTAATAGGTCAGCCCCGCTCCGATATAGATCCCGCGGTCAAGCCGCGGGAATTCAGTACTGGTGTGGGGGGGACCTATTACCCGTGATTTAGTCATGACGCCAACTTTTTATGGGGCCTACTAGATAAGTTTTCCGGGGTATTGTCACCACGTTTATCCAGATTATGTTTCCGGACCCAAAAAAACTCTTGTTTGGTTACTACCATATTACGTAAAGTTTTTAATTTTTCTACCGAATCAGGTCGAGGCCCACTGGATGATGCCCGTTGTTCACTAGTTTCCCTACTTGTTCCTGAGGATTCTGAGAGCGATTGCGGATCAGTTGATAATTCTTCTAGAGGAGCAGAGGGTATACTAGATGCTTCTGCCTGTGGATCCCGATGATCTATATGGGGTACTGGTGATTCTGAGAGCGACAGCAGATCAGTTTCTGAGCCTTCTGCAAAAGTAGGGGGTATACTGGATGCTGCTACCTGTTGCTCACTGCTATCAATTGATGAGCTTGGGAACGTTTGTAGAACAGTTGCAATTGTTAATTCTTCGGCATAACTAGGGCTTGGTTCACTGGATTGTGTCACCCAGCTGTTGTGACTTGATCCGCTAACTCTTTGTGCTGCCTGCTGAGTAATACTGTCCACAATTTGTTTAGGTAAATCTTTTACAATTTTTAAAATCTCCTCGGGAGACTCAGAGATAGGTTCGTAGTTATGCGTTTGATACCAATACTCCAGGTCATTTAAAACGTCCACATTCTTTTTATTAAGATAGACTAATAACCACTGATCTCTCATCCGTGCCTGTTGGCCGCACAAAGGATTATGCATGGCATATATTTCAAGAAGTCCATTGTCCATATCAATCAATGTGATTCCATCCCGGGTCACCATTTCATTTTGAAAACTTGAATGTTTGACACTCAGCGATCCACAGTAATCTTCATGAGCAAATCCCATTTCATTAACTTGCTTTAATTTAAGGATAAAGTCGATTTGCATGCGGTTGAATTCTTTATGTCGTGGTTTGTAAGAGCTTACTTTGGGCATAAAAAACATGGGATTATCTGGTTTTTTTATGCTATGCAACCCAAAGACAAAAACTGAATTGAGGCCATTTTGTTTAAGCGCAAATAGCTGATCTAGTATTTTACTATTGCTGTCGCTTTTATTCTGGATAAACTCATCCGGGTCTACCCGGTTTCTTTTAGGGAATCGCCCCATTCCTGCTGTGAAAAATAATGGGGATTTTTTAACTTTATCCTCTGTTTTAGCATATACAGTACCTATTGCTCCGTGGCCTAGTTCGCGCTCTTCGACTGGATTGTTCCCTTTATGGCTTTTCCACAAGTGAATAAAATCAGTAGCCACTCTATTTTCATCAAGATTGACCGCATAAACATTTTCGTTATAGCGAATAATTCTATATCGAGGGTTGTCTTTTAAATAGTGAGCGCTGATATCAGCTCCATGAACAATCATTTCTTCGGGTGTCATTATAAGTTCCTCAACAAAACTAATACTGAGTCAAAAAGATCAAAATAAACTCGCCAATGTTCTTAATTTTTTCGCGACAAAGCCCTTGATTATAGGATTTGACATTTGTGCTTATCATCACTGCTTTCTCGAAAGTTGGTGAGTCCTGGCTGAAAAAAGACAGCCTTACTAGTTCCCCTTGATGCCGCTGTAAGAGCAGGCTCTTTTAACTCTGTCAGGGCTTTAATCTGGGGTGCAAATAGATTAGTAACTGTCTCAATAAGATCTTCTTTATCCGATGGGGCTCTAGTGCCTGGGTAAAAAGACTCATTACTATGAGGTTTAATATCTAGCTTGTTTCCTATAATAGCCACTTGCGCTACACGGTAAGCACTTTCATCTTTAATTTCATAAATATCCATAGTGCCTGATGTGATTTTGGCCCCCCAACCTCTCCCCATTGTAGATGATGAATAATTAGGGAAAGTTAGATATTCAAATTGTAAATACCCACTTTTAGATTTAATAATACTTACATCCTCAAGCGCTTTTGCTCCTAAATCATCACTATTAATATAACTTTTATAACAGTAAACCGCGTGCATAATTAGCTCCTTCATTGTTTCTAAACACATGGTCTATTATCGCGCTATTTGCTTTGTAAATAATTAAATTGAATATGTTTTAGTTAATAGTGACTATTAAAGATAGAGAATAGAAAGTTATACTTTTTTGATCTTTCATTTAGATATGGCTTTACCTATGTCAGGAAAATGCCGCAACGCCATTAAAATAGATTGAACACCCCTTCATATCGAATAATAAGGCCAAATAGCGGATGAACAGACTCTATAAAGAAATGAAAACTAGAATTTGTTAATGCAGTTTCCTCACCATAACTTTTACCTAATAGAAAGGTTAAAGGTAAGGGGATTCGCAATTTACCTAGTACAAGAGCATATCCGCGATGGATAAATTGAATTTTTGTGCCATCAAATTGATAACGCATTTTTAATCCGATTCCAAAACGGAAGGTATCAATAATTAGCTTATCTTTAATCTGCCATAAGGTGGTTTTGAAGGTAAAGGGCTTGTTTAAATGAGGATAATAAAAGCGACGATCAAAAATAAAAGAGGAATTCTTTGGACTACTTAAATAATCAACCTCAACAGGGATATCTTTTCCGGGCTTAGGAGCAAATACTTTAAAAAGTGATAGGGCAGGGGCTAAGAGTTTCATAATTGGAGAAAAAGTAATCGTCATATGTCCCTTTGCTCGAGTGATATCCTCTGAATAAGGGCGGTTCGCATAATGCCGTTTTAATACCTCAGGTAAATTCTCCCAATCATCGCCAAAAATAGGTTTGAAGATAGGGCAAAAATCTTTATTTTGAATTTTGGATTTTCCCTGCAAAGAAAGATTCACATTTCGCAGTAGTTTTAGAAAAGGATACCCGAGAAACGTAGCGCAGTTATTTTTATAAATAAGATGAGAAAGCTTATTAAAAATCGTTGATTTATCGGCAAGTCTGTTAAGTAAATTTATCGCTTTTTTTCCATGATAAAATTTTAGTCTGTAATAGACCACAATCCCTTCATTTATATCAAATCCTTGCCTAAGCGCCTCATTGATTAACTCATGATTTTCCCTGGCATTAATCAATACTAACTCACCAACAGCTTCCTTAATTTTTAAAGCCTTTGCGGTATGATTGCAAAAATAGCATTCACCATCATAAATAACATATAAGGTAGTTTGAAACATTATCCGACCTATTAATAAATCAATATTGTAGTAATAGGTCAGCCTCGTAGGCACTAAGCCCGGCCATAGCGAGGAGCTTAGTGACGGGGCTTGTTGACCTATTAGCGAAACTTGAACGATTCAGCAGGTTTTAGCTCTGCGTTAGCCTCTCCAGAATAAACCTGGCCTTTATCCAAGGCTAACTTAAGCACAGGAGAACCTTCCTTGAAATTTAGCTTGTCAAAAGATACCCAGAAGGCATTGGGTGTTGTAGCTGAGTCATAGTAATAGACCATGTTTTTTTGATCAGCTACGGTCCGCCATAAGGTTGTTGCAATATTAGGTTGATTAGGCGTGGTAATACCCATTGGAATGGATACGGCGCGTATTACAGAAAGTACACTTAAGACAGCCTGATACTCGAATTTTTGGTTGGGAATACCTTTTAAAAGAGTTTGATCAGCCTGTTTAGGAATAGTATCAATATAAAACTGAGTGCGGACAAACCGATCTGCTGCACGGTCGGTGCCAGGCAAAAACGCTGTACCGCCAACCGTTTTCCAATAGTCATTCAATGCTAACTGCTGTGAATAAATAGGGGAGTTTGTCATTACCGTGTACTGTTTTCCATGGTGAACAACTAATTTACCATCAATAAATTCAAAAATCGCAGAATCACCGGTATTGTCTGATAAAGACAGATGCGCAGTAGCAGGTCTGTTATTCGGTAAATTGAAGGGCTGAACATGTACGGGATTAGTTTGAAAAGCCTTAACTGCCTCATCGACTGTGGCAAAATTATCCAAGGCATACTGTCCCCACAAACTAATTGATACCGAAGGTATATCTGCCGAGGCTGCCCCATAATCAGACTCAGCTAAATATAGAAGGTTCATGACAAGACCTTTTTCATTCATACCATCTACGCTTGCTAAGTCATACATGCTTGTCACAACAGAACCATATTTCGCTGCCCAACTCATTGGTTTCCCGCCAGGCTGGCCAGAATGTTGTATGCCGCGAGGGAAAACCCAAAGATTGGGAATATTGAAATCATTCCAATCCATAGAACGTCCAGTGATAATGGTGTTATCAGCTCCGTGATAAAGTGCTCTTGTGCATGCGTCGGCTGGTGATAATAGGGTAGAGCAGGCTAAAAGTGTTGTGTAACATAACTTATAAATATTTTTCATATTTTTGATTTCCATGAGTAGGTAAAGGCATGTTAGCAGAGGCCTTCATAGGAAATCTACTTTACATTTATCTTATCAGGTCACATGATGTTACTTGGGTATAGAAAATATTTTGGCAAATCAACGAACTGGAATGCCCTCTCATGCATAGACTTCCCTATCAATCTACTCGAATTATCGAGTTAAGCCATCAATTAACAGGCCGTTTAACCGGTTTATTATTTGCTGATCAAGGTGCCGAAGTTTATCTTCAGCAGGCAAGCAATACGCCCTTAGATGATTATTTGAATAGAGGCAAAATTGCACTACCAGCAGATTCATTAATCGATCACTCTTCTGCTGACATCATTATTGTAGATGGCGATAGAGCTATCGACCTTTTACCCCATCAAATCCTAATGCGAATCACCGCTGCCTTACCCGGCGATGAAGATTACGGTGATCTGGCAGACGATTGCAGTGATGACTTGCTTAATGCACTCTTGGGTTTTTTCACCGATATGGGAACCTCCGCCCGTTATCTTGGCCGTCCGGTCATATATACACCGCTGCCTTTATGTTCGATTTATGCTGGAGTAAACGGAGCTATTGCTTTGGCTGCCTCATTGCTAGACAGAGAGAGTTGTGGGTTGGGTAGAACAATTATCGTATCTCGCATGGCTAGCGGATTATCTGCTATCGGCGCTTTGTGCCTAACCTCCGAGGGTATTCCTGAGCATTTAGCACCTACTGTTGTTGGTGGTTTACCTGAAGGATTAAGTCCCGAAACCTTTAAACAAATTGCGGTAGAAGCTGCTAAAAATCCAGCTAAGCAACTCTGGTTGGAGCAGCGGTTTACTCCCTTGGCCTCACCATACTGGGCTGCGGATAAACGCCTTATTTTACCAATGACTGCACCTAACCGGCGTTTGACCAGAAAAATGTTGCAGCATCTTGGCTTATGGAAACAAGCCTTAGCTGCCGGAATGGCCGATGTATCTTGCTATCAGCCACAAAGCCAAGCGTATTTAGGAAGAAACTTGGCAGATTCTATGGCGCTTAATTTTACTATGACCTCTTTGTTGGCCGATATGCTAGAGCAAGCATTTGCTCAAAGAACGGCAGCAGAATGGGAGCAAGAATTTTGCAGTATCGGTCTCCCCTGTGTTGCCATGCAAAATTGGGAGGAATGGAAAAAAGATTCTAAAGCGAAACACGCAGGTATCTTCACTGAGGTCAAAGGCTGTGAAAAATTGCAAATTGGTCGTTCATCCTGGCTGAGCAGCGCAAAACCTTATCCACCACTAAAAGCCTGCCGGCAAGAAGCCAAGATACCGGCTCGAAAAATTGCTTTACCAGCATTAACAGGAGCTGCTTCGGTTCGCTTACCCTTAACAGGGTATATCGTATTGGATTTTTGTAATGTGGTCGCAGGGCCTGCGGCAGGAAGAATGATGGCTGAGCTGGGAGCAATTGTTTATCAAATCGTACCAGCAATACCTGAACATTCTCCTACCATTGTCGTTACCTGGACTGGCGAATTTGGTACAGGTAAAAAAAGTATCATCATTGATGCTAAAACTGATCAAGGCCTTGAAGTTATCAAAAACCTTGTAAAAAAGGCGGATATCATTCTAGCTAATATGTTAGATGAGCAAATGAAAAGCTTGGGAATTGATCAACAATCTTTAAAATCAATAAATCCCAAGGCCATAGGGGTTCAATTATCTGCTTATCGCGGCCAATTTTTAGGCGAACGCCATGGTTATCCTGGATACGACCCAGCGCTGCAAGGCTCTACTGGTATCATGACGCGTTTCGGGAGGGAAGAATGCCCCTCTTTTCACGGTGTTGCATCCACAGTCGATTATCTATGCGGGTACCTGGCAGTATGGGCAGCAGTTAGCGCTTTGGCAGCCAGAGAGCATCGTAAAGACGGGCAGGGCGATTGGGCTGAAACTTCCCTCGCTGCTGCGGCAACCTTAGCACAACTGACTTTGCAGTATGCAACCGAACCTGCTTCTGCAAGAGGCCCTTTTGCTACCGGGATGACGCTTGGAGAAAGGGTATATTCTTTAGCAAACGGTTGGATTTTCGCACAGGGCAAACAAGATCTTTCCAAGGAGTTAGCAGAAAAAAACGTTGACGAGGCTTTGGATTATCTAAGAAAACAGGGTATTAAAGCAGTACCGATCCAAACTTGTAGACAATTAGCTAACAGACACAGAGATAAACCATCAAAAACAATTCGTTTTCAGCAACGTGAAAAAGATGGATGGAAAAACGAAGGTTTTGCGCCAACCTGGTTTGCCTTTGATGGTGTTCCAAGTGATAGGCTTAACGCAGCATCACGTATTGGTGCTGACGGAGCTGCTATTTTGGCTGCCCTCAATTATTCCCAACAACAAATCGAGGCTTTGCTAGCAAACAAGATTGTGGGCCAAACTGAGTTTGGGTGAGTTACTATTACATTCCGTCATCCTGAGCGCAGCGAAGGATCTCCTGAATGAAGCACAATTTAGAATCGTACAAACTTGACGGTGCTAACTAAGCTAAGTTGGAAATTAAAATATAAACCAAGGAATTGTAATGAAAGTAATACATGACGGCGATGCTGCCTATGAAGACATAATGGCATTATGTTTATTACTACTTAATGCAGAGGTTGTGGCTGTCACTGTAACCTACGGAGAATCGACTACAAAGATTGGTGCTGAAAACATGGAGCGCGTATGCCGAATGTTAAAACCTTCAGTAAAAATCCCCGTCGCCTATGGCATTAATTCTTCCCTTGATGATCAGGGCACATCCTTTCCTGAATATATTACACAGGAAGCAGATACAATTTTAAATAATACAGAGGTGCCAAGTTCAACGGATTCTCAGGTTACAGATTCTGCAGTGCAATTACTCTATGACACATTAATGTCTAGTAATGAAAAAGTAACGATAGTCGCAACAGGTCCTTTAACCAACATTGCCCAGCTGATACTCGCCCATCCCGATTGTGTAGATAAAATTGAAAACCTAACCATCATGGGCGGCGCGGTAAACGTACCTGGAAATATTTCGGATCTGATACGTGATACAAAAAATACGGTGGCAGAATGGAATATTTATGCTGATCCCAAAGCAGCAGAAATTGTTTTTTCGACTAAAGATCTTCCTATAAGACTTGTCCCAATCGACATTACCTGCCAAATGCCTATGACTAAAGAGTTTTATGCAAGATTAGATAAGGAATCATTGCCCTCATTAAAGTTAGTTAAAAGCATGTTAACGACCTTATTAATAGCGATGGGCGAGGAATTATTTTATGGAAAATTACAATTTTGGGACAGCTTATCAGCAATGATAACTCTAGATCCTGCAATGGCAGCCTTTGAGGAATTACCACTCTCTATCGATTTAAGTACAGGTCAGACAAAGATAGATGAAACCTCAAAATCTCCTCTTATTCAGGTTGCAACTAGGATTCACAACGTTGAAACAGCTTATGAAAAATTCTTGAAACTAATGAAAACAGGTTCAGAACTTAGTTTGGCTAGTCCATCTAGTTATTACGGTTATGATGGTATTTTCTTTGCAGAAGACAGTACTAGAGAGAAACCGCCGTCGACAACTCAAAAAATATCAGAATCGTTCACTTTTTGAAAAATAGGGGGACACAAGGTCTCGCTCCCTACATTCAGGCAATGATATTGGGGTCTGACCAAGAAAATGTATTATAAAATAAATAGATATATTCAAATTTATCCCGAATACTACCCTTAAAACCTAATTTTAATAATAAAAATAGGTTTTAAGAAAAAACTACCGTTGCTCTTTAAACGCTATTTTTATTATTAAAATTGGCTTTTAAGGAGAGAATCAAGATTAAAAAGTTGGTTATCTTTTTGTTTTATATATAATATTTTGGGTCTGACCCCTAAAGTCTTAAAGTTCCATAGCCTTGTTATTTGAATACTAAACCACTACAAACAGACTAACCTTTTTTCCGCTAATATTATCTATACTTGAAGTAGTTCGTTTTTTGAACAAAAAGACTATGACAGGTAATATTAATGATCTTGATGCTAATGACGAAACACCTCTCACAAAAGCGATTAAGGAAAGGGCGGACAAAGAGAGTCGCGACAAGATTAGTAGTTTTCACATTGCTGAGGATGAGCATTTTAGAGCAATTCGAATACTTCTCACTAACAAGGATATTGATGTTAATGAAGAGAATGCTCAAGGTGATACACCTCTTTTAATCGCTGTACAAACGGGGCAGCCAGTAGAGGCAATGTGGGGGTCTGACCAAAAATATTATATATAAAACAAAAAGATAACTAATAATTTAACTTTGATTTTCTCTTTAAAAGCCAATTTTAATAAGAAAAGTAACGTTTAAGGAGAAGCTATTTTTTAAAGTTTGAATATTTAATATAGTTAGCAGAGAATGGCATCTGGAAGTCCAAATAAAGGAAAGAAGATGCCTCGAGCAAGTAGAGTGTATGCCTCTGGCGAAGTGTTTCATATAACGCATCGCTGTCACCAAAAGCAGTTTTTATTAAGATTCAAGCAAGACAGGGATAGATATCGTTATTGGCTTTTTGAAGCAAGAAAACGTTATGGTTTTAGCATTTTAAATTACATGATTACATCAAATCATATTCATTTATTGGTGAAGTGTACAAATGAGGATACCGTGCCACTTTCCATGCAGCTAGTAGCAGGACGAACTGCACAAGAATATAACCTAAGAAAAAAGAGAACAGGGGCGTTTTGGGAGGACAGGTATCACGTTAGCATAGTAGAGGCTGAAGATTATCTGCACCGATGTTTTACTTATATCGATATGAATATGGTAAGGACTGGACAAATTCTACACCCCATAGAATGGGAACATTGCGGTTATTATGAGTTGTTTTCTGGCAGACAACGTTATCAAGTACTGGCAATTACGGAGCTAGTTGCTTTTTTAGGGTATAGCTCATTTGAAAGTTTTAAAGAGAACCATCAAGAGACAATCAATGATGTCCTAAAAGCAGGAAAATTGAATCGAGAGCCATTCTGGACAGAAAATAAAATAATTGGTTCACCAGAATTTATAAAGTATTTTTCTTAATTAATACATTAAAGGCCATCTTTTGACATTGCTATGGCAACGGTGATTTTTTTCTTAAAACCTATTTTTCTTATTAAAATTAGGTTTTAAGGGTAGTAATCCGGGTAAATTTGAATGTATCTATTTATTTTATAATACATATTTTGGGTCAGACCCCTTTGGTTATTCCTGACCCCTATTGTCTACCTATTGTCCCTTCACCAGCTAAATCCCATAATTGTAGCAGTGATATCGATTTGCTTAATGGCCAATAGTTCTTTTACTTCTTCAGGATTGTGAGCTTCAACTAAATAGGCTTTTGCTGAAGTTCTAAATATGGAATGAAGATCGGTATGGATACAAAGCTTAGGGTTAACTAGGGCTATATTCTCTAAAACTTTCGGCGCGTCATCGCTTGTTTCAGCATCAAACTGCATATAAGCAAAGATATTTGAGGGGTACATGTAGGTATTTTCGATCCCTGATTGCTGTAGCACTTTCATAACTTGGACAAAGGTATTTCTATTTGTCCAGGATTGATTGATTACTTTTGCTTCTATAAGAGTGGAGCGGAATGATTCATATCCAAATTCGCTGATAATAGCTTCTAAAAATTTTTGTGGATTTTGATTATGCCTAAGAGTCTCCGTTGTGCTATCAAATATTTCACTTTGATAGCTAACTCCCTCTTTTTCAATATGGTTATAACATAAAGACGCATTATCCTGAAAAAACTGAGGCAATGAACTTAGAAAGCTGTCTTCAGTTTCCTTAAGTTCGACGAATTTTTTCAGTTCCCGCCAAAATTTACAAACAGATTTACTATTATCAATTAAGATAATTTGTGGTGTTTCATTGGAATTATTCAATTGTAAAGCAAAAAGAATAGATCGGAGGCCGCCAGTCGCAATTAAGCCCATCTTCTTATCCGATTTATAATTATCCAAGCCTGTAATTACCGGATCATTACCCACAATATAAGTGGGATAATCGCTTTGTTTGCTCTCTTCTAATTCTTCTAATTCATTTTGTGGTAATAAGGTTTCGTTAAGGCCTTGAAAAAAAGTGGAAGGCCCTTTTTCTTCTCTTCTATACATAGTTCCTCAGTTTTTTATATATGTTGGTCTTAATAAGACTATCACAGACATAAATGGGTTGAAATTGTACACTTGATTTACAATAAGCGCAAGTTGCATGTTTTTGGTCAGGTCCGACATGCTATTTTTAAATAGCACTATGACCACTTTGAGAATCCCATAAGTCCTTATAAAACCCAGCTCTTGCAATGAGTTCTTGATGTGTTCCTATTTCAATAATCGTTCCCTTATCCATGACAACTATCTTATCCATCGAAAGGATAGTGGATAACCTATGAGCGATTACAATAACGGTTCTACTCTTCATGGCGATTGCCAACGATTCTTGCAGTAACTTTTCGGTAATCGAATCGAGGGAACTAGTGGCCTCATCTAAGATCAATATTGGGGCATCTTTTAAGATTGCTCTTGCAATAGCGAGGCGTTGGCGTTGTCCGCCAGATAATTTTACACCTCTCTCACCTACAATCGTCTCATAGCCCTTGGGTAAATTAATGATGAACTCATGGGCATGGGCTTTTTTAGAAGCCTCTATGACCTCTTGATAGGAGGCATCAACTCTTCCATATAAAATGTTTTCAAAGATTGAGCGATGAAATAAATTGGGCTGTTGTGGAATAAAGGCAATATTTTCACGTAAATTTTTTCTGTTAATTGTAGAAATATTTTGTTGATCAATGAGTATTTCCCCATCACTGACATCAAAAAGCTGTGTTATTAGCTGCACAATAGTACTTTTACCTGCACCACTGTAACCCACTAAGCCAACCTTTGTGCCGCCTGGTATATGAAGGCTAAAGTCTTTTATTACCAAATTATTTGCTAGGTAAGCGAAATTAACTTGATTCAGCTTCAATTCTCCCTTCTTAACATTTAAGACAGACTCCGGGGGATGGGCTCTTTGTAGATGTTCAGTAAAAATTGTCTCAAGCGCGCGTTCACAAGTACCCGTTTGTTCGCCAATAACTAATAAATTTTCTGTTAAAAACCATATTTGATCGATAACAGTCATCGATAAAATAAAAACAAGGGTAAAATCACCAACCGTTATCAACCCTTTATTTCCTAGAAAAACTAATAATAAAATGGATGAGCCTTGCAGTAACCAAGCAAAGGTTCCTAGTAAGGACGCATTCACCATGTTTTTAAATTGCATCTTTGTTTCTTGTAAAACAGCATCCTTTGTTGTTTGGCTTAGATAAGCCGATTCATAGCGTTCCCTAGCAAACAAAAGCATATCTAAAACGTTAGAAAAACAATCCACTATGCTGCCGGTGTTCTTTGTTTTTGCTTCCGCATAGGCACCTGCATAGGGTTTTATGCTGTTTGAGCAGTAATAAGCAAGGAAAATAAATACCAGGGAAATAGCGGCAAAGATCAAACTGAAGTAAGGATTTACTAAGCCAACCATCACAATCGATAGCGAAATTGTTAATCCCTGCTTGGCAATGTTAAACCAAGAATTGGCGATATTTTGAATATTAGAGGTTAGATCGGATATTTTGGCACTAAGAGTGCCGCTTAATTGATCTTGGAAAAAGGCATAGGATTGCTCTCTTAGATAAGCAGTGGTAACCGCAATGATATCTGCTTTCATTCTTGGCAATGATTTCAAAACTATATAATTATAAAACCGCCAAACCAAGGTAATTAAAAAGCCTAAAAAAATTAAGAGTAGGGCAGGGTTTAAACAAAGAGCTAGAAAATTTTTATTATTAGAGTGAGCTATCCTGTCTAATAAAACTTTTAGAACATAGGGTTGTAAGACGCTATGAAGCGACGCATAAAGACCAACAAAGAACATGCCCAAAAACCACCAACGATAGGGTTTGGCCATCGTGAGGAAAAAATGCCAAAACTTATTTTTAGCCTTAGGTGCTATATCGTTCGTGGTAGGCATAGTGGAAACCCTGGATACTATAAGTTTTTAGTAAACCATAAAACGAAATCATCATCTACAGAAGGTCTATGATTATGGGTAAAGTGATATCTGCTGCATGGGTTAAAAATACCTATGGTCAATGGAGACTATTAATTGAAGCAGCTGAAGCATGGGAATATGGGAAAACCATGCTGTTTAAACAGGCCAATTTCAGTCGTGGTATAGACTATTAGGTGCATTTTCCACTTCAGCTTGTTTTTCAGCACTCTGTGATGTACCGAAGAATGAGTGTTTATTTACTGGGTTTGTGGTTTTATCTGGATCGGGATGTTCATGTTCCTTAGATGCTAATTTCATTTTCAATTCTGCTATTTCTTTTTTTAATGCGATTCGTTCTTCATGTCTTGCGATTTTGCTTTGGAAGTCAGGATAATCTTTGAACGTTTCCATAATCATTTGTTTGGAGAACGTACCATCAATAAACTTTTGGCGAAATCCATAGATCTCTGAAAGTTTATCCACTTCAATTTTGCCCAAATAATAATCAAATAATTGGTTTTCTATTATCTGCTGTGCATAAGAAAGATCAACTTTATTTTTTATTTTGAATTCAATAATTGTTCTCTCAATAAAGTTATCGAGGATATTATTGGGATTAACCTTAGGTGGTACCTCAATTTTGGGAGGGATTGCTAAGGGTGACTTTGGTGTATCAGATGCGATAATCTGATTGGTAGTAATACCAAGCTGTTTGGCAATTTGCATCGTCATAAGTGAAAGAACATCATCCCTTGAATTTAGAGCATTTACTGTTTGCCGACAGACTAGCTCTCTTACGGTAAATCCTTGAGCATTAGGAATATCAATTGATAGGCCATATTTTTGTAAAGTTTGAATACGACTAAGCGTTCTTTTCAAATCTGTTTCTGTGGTTATATCATTAACAATGTCATGAAGCATCGTCGTGCCGTTTCCATAAATGGCATTTACATTTACAGGATGGCCTAGAAAATTATAATTTATTGCCTTATCAAAATCCTTTCCCGATAAAAAACCAACGACTTTAGGTTGGTATACGCTGTATTGAGCGTTTGCTCCGAAACCTCCAACGTTAAAGTTAACGGCTTGTTTAGCAAAAACCGGCTTATGTTTCCCCACTTTTCCGTTTCGAACATCGGCATGGACTACTGTAGCTGCTGCATTCGCTTCTTCTTCGTCAATTGTTTTAGAGCTAATAATGTGACTAGCGAGAACAGGAACATGTTCTCTTCTCAGTCCCAATTGAGTCATTAGAGCACTTAAATGTTGTTTTCCTACACCATAAGCATGATCCAAACAGATATCGACAACTTGAAGCGCTTTCTGCCCATTCGCTGATGTAATTCGAAGCGCATTTTTATACTGATTGACATCGTATACCGCAACTCCAGTGCCTCGCAAAACTAAATTAGGATCACAGTCTTGTCCTGGCTCGCATCGCTTATCAAGGTCAGGCCGATCACCTGTAAGTGGAATTGACCGCGCTACTCCCTGATTCAAATAACCATATTGAAAATCTATATGTGAGGCGTTCTCTTTTGACATATGGTGAATCAAAGGTTCTTGACCAATTCGTTTTGGTGATTGGACATACAAATTACAATTCTGTACTACACCATTTGGCCAGTAGACAGGGAAGGTGGCAAGCTGAATATGCACATTTGGGGGTAAGGTTTTCGCTAGCTTATAAACTTCTCCGATAATATACCTATATTCATCGATAGTTAGTGGTCTATCTTTAGGGTAAAAGCTAAACTCATCCAAGGAGACACGTGTAATTAATTCGCTGCCATCGTGGAGGGCTGCATTTTCTTGTAAATTTGCTGAATGCGCTATCGCGGCATTTTGCATCAAGTTTGTTATATAACCCAACATGCTGTAGACCCGATCAGAGCTATTGTGTCCCATAGCGATGATAAGTGGCCGTCTGCCATTTTTGATCTGATAGGAAGATAAATTGGTCTCGCCAGAAGTTGGACTAGAGATAACGATTTCTTTGATTTTTAGCATGACAATCACCCTGCGTGCATAAAATTACTTCATTAGGTATATTTTATGACTGGAGACCTTAAGCTATTCTTAGGCCTGATTATCAACTTTTAGAGTCCCACAACAAAATACTGAGAGCTAAGTTAATAGTCTCTGAGGTTAAGCCCGAGATACTAGGGTAGGAAAAAATAATGATTCAAATTGAGAAAAATATTTCTGGTCTGACCCGTATAGACTTGTTCTTATATAAATTTTGAATAATGAACATTCAATACTTAGATCTTTTTTTAAGTATTTCTTAATCCTAATAGAACACAATTGCTAATATTCTTAATTATTATTGTGGAATTGTTATGTCTAAGTGGAAAATCTTTTATAACCAGAATGCTCAATCTAAAACATCTGCAGGCAAAGCAATTGCTTCTTGCCTTAATACAGGCCTTGCAGTTTATTTGACAACAAAGAAAACGGAAAAAAGTATACAAGAAAATCATCCTCAGGATCTTCTTCTACAAGCAAAAGACAGCCTAGGCAAACTATCCCGAATATTTGAGCAAATGCACTGGCCTATCCCTGCCTATGAAAAAATATCAGCCGAAGTTACACAAATTGGCCTAAGAGCTTATACAGAATCATTATTGGATGATATTTTACCTATTCTTTTAGATGAGAGTGGTAGCAAATTAAATCGCAAGGTTATCAATGCGATTAATTTTGCGGGGCAAGGTTTGGTCCCTCCTATCAACAATTTATATGGCGAATATTGCAAGCGCAACTTCGAAGAAGAAATAGCTAATCAGTTTGTACAAGCAATCATTGTGAGTTTTACTCAAAAAGTTCTTGATGTTGAAAAAGCCAAGTCCATAAAGCTCATGAACACCGAAATAGCAAAACTAACAAGTAAACTTCATGATGATACAGAAGCTGTAGTGTCAGAGTCACCTTCAGAGGAGGAAAAAACGGAGAGATTAAGTCAATTGGCAAACGCCTATCAAGAGGCTGTACGAAACGAAGAGGATGCTGATCGGGACAGGCAAACAAGGTTTCATGAGCAGTTTAATACCCCGATGGAAGCACTGGCAAAGCTTACTTCTATACAAGGGATACAGCCAACGCTTGATATTGACAATATGAAGCAAGCAAAAAGGTTTGTTAAGGCTTTTGATCAACTAGTAGTCCATGCTGAAACAGTTGGTATAGAAATTCCCGGATTAGTTGAGGCCCAGGGTGCGTTACTCGAGGCTCGGGAACTAATAGCTGATTCTGAAGGCTTTTTTGCTATGATGGATGATAAACCCAAAGTCTCCAAGATAACTCAAGGCCTATTAGGGGCAGCTAATCGAATAATTGATGCAATGGATGCTACGCTTGACTTCCGTTTACCTAGCCCTGTTGAAAACAGCTTATGGCAAAGATTCCTCAATTTATTTATCACAACCAAAGAAATGGAAGTCTATAACAGACAAAAGGCGCTTTTAGATAGACTTACGCATGGTTATAACCAGCAGGTATCGATTAAAGTAGAGTTCACTGAAGATGGCGCTAAGGTCATTGGCTTGGATTCAGTTAACGCAAAGGCACGATTTCTAAATGAATTAAATGATGTCAATGATATTGAATATACAATTGACCAGGATGGTAATTTAAGCAAAGTTGTTGATGAGGTCGATGAGGATTTGTCCGAAGATGACATCGTGCAATTGAAAGAAGTGTTAGAAGCAATTGATGGGGCTCCAGATAACTTGTATCGAATAAAACAAATTGAGCCAGAGGTACCTTCGAATACTATGAGAATGTAGTGAGGCATTAGCTATGAAAATATTTTGAGCGGTGCTATTATCCGCTCACTTTTAATCCTAAGTAGACTTAATATGTTCACAATGATTCGAAAATTATTGATTATCCTCATTAGTGTGTCACTAACTGCATGCTCTGTTGTCATGGCATCGAAAGGAAATGGTGTAAATCCGAAAGATTTGGGCGCTTGCAAAACACGTTCATGTTTGATTGCTGCTGGAGCTATACCTATCGATCATACTAATAGTAAGCAGGGGAAACTCGCTTCTGAGAACTTTCGTGCAACTATGCCTACCGGCTCAGCTGCCCGTGCAGCAATGCATGGCCTTCTTGATGTTGGTACCTTAGGTCTTTGGGAAGTTGCTGGTACGCCAATTGAAGCTGTTAAAGGTAGAAAAACGGGTTATGTAGTTGCTGTTAAATATGAGCAGGATGGAAGTACCATTAAACACATAACTTTTCAATTTTGATAGATCGACGGCAATAGGTTTCCCCCGTATTCTAACATAACCCGTCATCCTGAGCGCAGCGAAGGATCTCCGAGATTAGCACGATGCCTCATTCAGGAGATCTTTCGCTGCGCTCAGGATGACGGAAGGGGGGGCTATTACTACTATCTTCGGGGACGAGTATTTCTTCCTTCCATCTCATCTAGCTGATCAAAAACAGAATCTTTAGGTTCCCAGCTAGCTCTTTTTCCATTCATGGCCTCAAGAGTTTGGCGAGTAATACCGTTGGTCTGCAAATTCTCTTGTATAGCTTGAGCTCCCCATTTACTCTTAGGCACATCTTTCTGCCGAGCGATGTTTTTCTCATGTTCGAAAAATGCCCATTTGCCGAAAGTCTGCAAAGATGGTACTCCCTTGCCATTCGCCAACTGAAGCTGATGAGCCTTATCTTCACAAATAATCGCTAAATCATGCTGCCCTGTTTCTCTATAGCCTTGAGCTAGTTGCAACAGCTTATATAAGGGATCAGAGGTCTTTAATCCAGTAAGGGCCTGAAGTCCGAGATTATTAGAGGTTGTTCTTTGAGACCCATAGTTTTGAGGTAGTCCTTGAAAGGCGTAAGCTTGCTTCAAATGCAAAAGTGTTTCCTCATTGTTTGGATGAAGCCTAAGCAATTGCTTTAAATCGTGTTCAGCTTTCTCTGCATTTTTCACGATGTCAACTTTATTTACGGCTATCCCTGGTAAATTCTTATTAGCCCATTTTGCTTCCATGAGGCAGTCTCGAGCAATATTCAAATAACCTATTGAACGTATTTCCAAAGCAAGCTCGCAAGCGGGATCCGCATGTAAAACCTGAGTTGCATCTCTTACAGCAGCTTGCCATCTGTCGCTCAAACCATATAGCAGGGCTCGCTTTAGGGTTAGAGAGTGATTCTGAGGGGAAAGCAAGAGCGCTTGAGCTAAAACCTCTTGTGCTTGAGGCCATTTCTCTTGCTTCATGTAAACATCAACTAGGATTATCAGGGCTTGAATCTTATATTTAGGATTACCGGACAGAATTAACCTTTTTAAATTTTCCTCTGCTTCTGAAAATTTGCCTTGTTTAAATTGCAGGAAGGCTTGTGCCTGATAAAGAGAAAGATTTTCAGGTGCAAGTTCTTGTAACTGCAATAATCCTTGCTCAGTCTTTGCAAATTTGCTTTCACTAACCTGAGAAGGTTCTTGTAGAGGATCAGATTTTTTCTGTGCTTCCTGCGCATTGTTTATGTAAATTCGTTGTTGCCAGGCAGCATAGTTTTGAGGATTTATAGCAAGAGCCTGATTGATTTTAAACTCTGCTTCTACCCATTTTTTTTGTTTAGAGAAAATTTCTCCTTGCTTTGTCAAGGCAAGATCATTTTGTGGATTAATAGTCAACACTCGCTGAAGATCCCATAAAGCGTCAAATAACCTGTTTTGCTTAACATAGACATCTGCTCGATTCAGATAAACCTCTTCTTCTGATGGATTTAAGAGAGTATCTTGTTCTCCAATCCCTTGGGGAGCATGTTTAGAGAGATGAGATAGAACCTGGTGGAAATCCTGTTCAGCTTCTGACCATTTGTCTTGATGATAGAAAATCTGACCACGAATCATCTGGGCAATTGTATCGCCTGGTTGGATTTCCAGCATTTCTAGAGTCAAAGGGAAACTGGGATTTATTCTAATTAGAGTAATTAGTACTTCCTTTGCCTGGGGCAATTTATTTTGCAGGCGCAAAATCTTGTAATAGAGCACTAAGGCAGTTTCATTTGCCAACTTGTATGGAAGTGCTTCCTTGATGTATCTTTCAGCCCTTTGCAAAGCATTTTCTTGCTGTTTTTCTATATTGCTTTGTATAAGCTCCTCATCTCCACTGAAATCATCATCCTCCTCAAGATCATCGTAATTTATAACAGCATCAGTTGGACTTAAACGATGCAGGTCATAATATGACCTAGCCAGCAAAGTTAAAGCCTCTGTCAAGGTTTCAGCTTTAGCGTCGGTATAGCGCAGCTTGTGTAAATCCTTTATGGCCTCTAATAATTTACCTTGGTTATAGTAAATTTTGCTTCGAAACTGTAAACCTAAAACGTCCTCGGGATTAGAGGCAAGCTGTTTAGTTAAAATATCCTCTGCATCTGACCATCTATTCTGGGAACTATAGAGTTGAACCAGATTTTCTAACGCCAACTCATTCTCTGAGTCAAGGGTATAGGCTAATAGGAGGTCTTGCTCAGCCATTTGGGATTGATAGTGTTTGTTATAGATCAGACCACGCTTTGTTAAGGCATAACTTTTTTCTTTTTCATTTAAAGAAGAGTCTATGACCCTTGTTAACATTTGTTCAGATTCAGACCAATTACCTTGCTGATAATAGATGTCGCCCAAAATTACTGGATCCAAATCATGGCTCTGTAAAAAATTTGAGGAATCTTTATTAGTACGCATTAGGGTGAAAATCGTTTCTGTCGCTGTTTGAAATTGATTTTGAGCGCAAGAAATTTTATAAGACAGCCATAAGGTAGGCGTAGCATTTGGATTTCTTGCGAGTGATCGGAAGACAAGAAATTTAGCGTCTTCCAATTCGCCTTGTTCAAAGTAAATAAGGGCAGTTCTCAGCAAGTCTTCCCAATCGTAATCCTTAGTGAACAGCAGCTGCTTTAAATCTCTTAGCGCGTCTTCTAGTTTACCGAGTTTGTAGTAGGCTTGAGAGCGTAGCTGGAGAGCTTTTGAGGAATGACCGTATTCTATCAATTGATTGGCAATATTTATTGCGGCCGACCAACTCTCCCGAGAGCAATACATCTTAAGGAGCCCCTGCAATGCATTTTTATTTTTTGGATTAACCAGAAGTGCATGCTGAAAGTCTTTTTCAGCTTCATCAAAATGGTCAAGGTGGTACAAAGCGCGGCCTCGTAGGCCTAGGGTATAATCGTTTAATGGATCCTTAGCTAGAGCGGAGGTCAACGCCTGTCGAGCCTCTTCAAAGCACTTCTTGCGAATACAAAGATGACCTTTAACAGCCCAAGCAGCAGCATTGTCAGAATCATTTTCAAATGCATTTTGCAATTCACCTTCAGCGTTTTCTAGGTCATCAGGATTATTGCGCATTAGGTAAAGTCTGGCTTTTAAGGCAAGTGCTGTACTGTGATTTGGATCCTGCTTTAATATTTCATTTAAATCGACAAAGGCTTCCTTTTGATGTCCAAGCTGAATCCAAATTTCTAGCCTGGCAAGCAAAGCGGGTAAGTAGCCAGGTTGATATTGCAAGGCTGCATGTAAATATCTTAACCTCTCCAATTTGCTGGCATAATCGACACGCTTGTTCTGGGCTTTGCTATGTGCAACTAGATTTTCAGGGGTATTTGTATCAAGGGAAAACCCTTTTTTTTGTAAAGACAATTCGTTGTTAAAAAATAGTCCCTCTAAACGATGTATCTCGTATTCACTCATAAGAACAGATTTGCTACCTGGGTAGGAAAAAAAAGATAATTGACTAAAATCTGCGGAATCTCTGTTCAAATGGTAGAGGCAAGTAGAACTCTCACGACTAATAAAGGATGAAAAATTAGTTAAGGGGCCAATCACAGTGTAAAGATTATGGCTTATTGCGTCTAAGAAACCACCTGTATCCCAAGTAAAATTCAGCCTTCCCCAAGTGCTATATTCATTGTCTTTGTTATAGGAGATAGCAAGTTTATATTCCTCCTGCGCTTCATTAAGCTTATCGGCAAGATGATACAATTTTGCTCTTTGTAACAAAGCAAAATCGTTAGTCGGGCATAAATCAAGAGCCCTGTTAAGATCTTGTTTGGCTAGATACACAATACCTTGTTTACAATAAACATCAGCCCGTCTTAATAAAGCAAAATCATTAGCAGGCTCGAGTCGAAGTATTTGAGTTAGATCCTGCTCAGCTTCCAATAGCAATTCTTGCCGGTAATAAACCTCTGCTCGCCAAGATAAAGCGTAGGTATTTTGAGGATTAGCTCTAAGGACAGCAGTAAAATCTTTTTCGGCTTCTTGCCATTTGTTTTGCATACAATAAACATGGCCTCGTCTCAATAAGGCAAAATCGTTTGCTGGATCAATACGAAGTGCCTGATTAAAATCCTTTTCAGCCTCTTGCCATTTTCCTTGTCTACGATACACGTCTCCTCTCCAGGATAAGGCTTGTTCATCGGTTGGTGCAGTTGCCAAAGCCTGAGTCAAATCCTTTTCAGCCTCTTGCAATCTTCCTTGACGACGATAAACGTCACCTCTTGTCACTAAAGCAAGGCTGCTTCCTGGGTTTCTCAACAAGCATTGATTAAGATCGTCTTCAGCTTCTTGCCATTTCCCCATTTGACGATAAAGATCACCTCGTAGCACCAATGCGCGATCATTGCCAAGATGAAGGGCGCGATTCAAATCATGCTCAGCCTCTGAATATTTACCTTGCATGAGATAAACTTCACCTCTACGAAATATGGTGTCAGAGTCAGATGCAATATCTAGCAGGGAGGTGTAGTCTTTTTCAGCATCTGCAAATTTTTCCTGTAAACGGTAGGCTAATCCTCGCCTGGATAAATATCCTGCATTTTGCGGATACGCGGCGATAAGTACCGTTAAATCTTTTTCGGCTTCATACCATTTGCCTTGCATAGAATACACAGTTGCTCGTCTATGCAGCAGTGAGAAGTTGGTGGGGCTCTTGAGAAAAAGCTGGTTTATAAGAGTGAGGGCTTGATCTAAGTTTCTGGACTGCAGCATCCCATCAATTTGCTGCATAAGAGCCTCATAATTGGAAGGAGAAATAAAGTCGGCTTGTTGAGGTACTGTGTTTGTGTAAGTTTGTGGTCGGGTAATTGCTGCTTGTTGGGCAACTTGGGGAGCAGTAAATACAGGAGTTGGCTGTTGAGCAACTGGGGTAGCAACAAATACAGGGGTTGGTTGTTGGGCAACAGGAATAGCAACAAATACAGGATCTCCTTGTACAGTAGTTGCCTCTCCCGGCTGAATCCCTAGTTGTGCTGCTGTTGGAGCCTGTTGCTGACCAGTAGTCGGTAAGTTTAGCCTCCGCTTTTTCGCAGTCTGTTTGCTTGTTGATGCATTGCGTCTCATTGGTAAACCTGTAAGTAAAAAGTAACATATACCGGGTCAGACCCAAAAAACGCATTATAAAATAAATAGATATATTCAAATTCATTGCGATTACTAGCCTTAAAACCCCAATTTCATAATAAAAATGGATTTTAAGAAAAAACCACTGTTTCTATAGCTATATCAGTAGATGATACTTTAAACGCTATTTTTCCTATTAAAATTAGCTTTTAAAAAAGAAAATAAGAGTGAATTTCGACTTATCCTTTTGTTTTATAAGAAGTATTTTTGGTCTGACCCACAAAGTAGCGTATTCTGTGCGCCAACTAAACGGCTTATATTTAAGCGGTTTGATCTAAATAAATCCAGTTGATTGTATCGATATGTCATATTTGTGTATTTAATATCAATATAGAGTGCATGCCGGGTCGTGCTAAAGAAGTTGCTGAAGCTGCGTTAATTGCGGCCACCTTGCGAGCTGGGACAGCAGTTACTGTGCCATTAAGTTAGGGATGCTCACTCAAAACCCAAAACCGTTCGGGCTGAGGTAGAGTCCTCAACAGTTATTAATTCCAATACTATACTTCTAGAATGGCTCTTGTTGCAGAGTAATCTAATGAAAAAAGATAATTTCTTGCTCACTATTTTATTGCTGCTCGCGTTTACCTCCACTTATGCAGCAACTCCTCAATTCCTATGTAACTATCTCGGCCAGGGTTCTAATCCCAATTTATCAATTACTCTTAAAGCTAATGGCGGAGGGTCTTGGGGTACCTATACGGCAGGATATAGTAATTGCAGTTCTTCAATAGGGGCTGGCATTCCAACGAATCCTGGTGCAAATGATAAGTGGAGTGTATGGAATATTACGGATGAAAAAGGGAATTATTATGGAACTGTTACTTTAAACAATGATGCAACAGTAAGCTTTGTAAAATATGTTAATGAACAAATGAATGGCTACTATATAGATGGCTTAGGCTTTAAAGTAGAACCAAAAAATCCTTCACAGTGGCTAATTAGTGTTACAGGTAAAATAGTGAGACCTGTTCTGCCGACAGCGGACCTTTCCCCAACGCCCCCCTGGCAACCCCTGCGGTTTATACCACTAAAAAAGATACCCCCTATGTCTTAAAGGTTATGGGCGAGAACATCGTTGATAATGATGGAACTGTCATTAGGCTTAAAGGGTTTGCAAGACCATCATTAGAATGGGATAAACAAGGACAGTTTCTTAGTGAGCAGGATTTTGCAAATATGAAGAAGTGGGGCGCTAATACTATCAGAGTAAGTTTAACTCAAGATTTATGGTTTAACTCAAAGGCAATAGATGTTAAAGGTTCTTACAAGCAAATTATTGATGCAATTATCTATTACGCTACTCAAAATAGGATGGCAGTCATATTAGATTTACACTGGACCAAAGAAGGGGCTGGTCAGCCAAAAATGGCTAATAAGGACTCCCTTAGATTTTGGACGGAAGTAGCGACAAAATATAAAGATTTTGGAACAGTACTGTTCGAATTATTTAATGAGCCTCAGGGAATTAATAAAGACGAGTGGTTAAGCGGTAATTCACAGTTTTCAGGTTATCAACAATTGTATGAGGCAGTACGAGACACTGGCGCAAAGAATATTTGCATTATTAATGGATTGGAATGGGGCTTTAATCTGGATTTTCTTAGTGAAGCGGACCAATATAAATACGCTATAAAAGGTGACAACATTGTCTATGGTTCCCATCCCTATCGTCGAAGTTATGAGTCTATTTATTCCAGCTTAGCGGGAGTGATTAATAAGTATCCTATGCTTTTTACAGAGTTTGGTGATAATGCGCCAGAGGATTATCCAAACTCTTTTGCTTCTTCTTATATAAATACACTATTATTTTTGAATCAGACCAATGGTAGTTATACCGCCTGGGCCTGGTGGGTTAGTCCTGCAAATCCTGCCTTCCCAACGCTTATAGCTGATTGGAAAAATGCAACAGCAATTAATGGTGGGGTGATTGTAAAAGATGATATGGAGAAATATCCGGCCACTTCTTTACCCATTACCACTAAGTAACGTCAGTTATGAATAAGTTATTTAACCTTTGATAATACTTGCTCATCTTGTTAAATCCCGATACTCTTCGTACTTTTTGGATGTTCTCAGATGTATAAAAAAGAAGATAAATCGATTAGCACTTTGTGTGCGCAAGATGAATCGGTGCAAGATGTTTGCCATGATCTAATACAAGCTGCTACAAAAATTGAAACAGATAATCTAGGTTTTCTTACTTCTCTTATGAGCTTACGTTTAGCTATTAATCGATTTTATGTTTCCCAAGATAAAGAATTAGGGGCGCAAGATGCAAGGTTGGTTTTTGACGAACTAATTAAACAATTTACATTTGAACTAAATTTGCGGCAATCTAAGAGAATATATCAGTTATTTGAACATACCTATTCATTTACCAATAGAGCCTTAAAAAATCATTTTAAGCACGATGCAGTTTTAGACATATTGCGCCCAAGAGGTGCCATAGAAGATGTGGAAAATGCTGCAGATCTGAACGGTTCTGAAGGCGTGGACGATTCGCAGGATATTAATAAATCTAGAGAATATCTATACTTTCTTGTTCAAAATTTAAGTATGGATATGTCAAGTTTTCTAGGGGCTTGTTTAGGGGATAATGCTGAATTCGCATTGTTTGAAAACAAAGTTCAAGAAAAGAAAGATCATATTATGCTTGAAAATTTAACAAGGGGCATACATATCGAAATTGGAAATGCTGATAAGTCTACGTTTAATGAGCGATTTCAGAACCTAAGGCCCCAAGAGATAACTCATCTATTTAAGAAAAACGCTTTAACTGTGCCTGCTAAGGAGAAAGATTTAAGGAGGGTTGTGCAAACCTTAGAAATTATAGCCCGCACCTTTAAGAATCTAGCTCCATTAACGAGACATATGGACAATAAGCTATCTTTGGGGGATGAATGCTATACAACTAGCGATGGGAGAACAATTAGTTACCAACAAGAATTGGATGAGTGTATCAAATCTATTTTTGATAATCCTTTATTAGTCAAACATCCCCAATCATTGATTAGTGCGATGAAAAGCTGTACTGAACTGGCTGATATTGCGGGATATAAACCCCAAGAGTTAACTCCAGCACAAAAAGCAAAATATGACGTCTTATATGCCAAAGCAAAGGTTATTCAAGTCATAGTAAATAGCCAAAGCCGTCTTGGTGGTTTATTTCAAAGCGATACACTACAAAGAAGCGTTTTGACCAAGGCTGAACAGAAAATGTCTGACTTAGAGTCACTACAGGACATCATCATGACCGCGACCAATTTATCTGAGGAATATGGTAGGCGAGGTGGTATTTATACAATACCTAATATTATATGGGATTTCTTAATTGAGATATTTCATTTAGAACCAGCAAAAAGTAGAACACAAGTTGATTTGTCTAAGGTTATTGCTGAGCTTGAAGATCTGAAAATGCATGAATATAGAGAGCCTAGTGCAGATTGCTCCCTAAGCATACACTAGGACTTTTGGGGTGTTATAGTGTAAGTTTTTCAAATGGTACAAGTATAAGGACAGGCTAAATGACTAAGGATAAAGGGACGAGTAATAGTCGGGGTATAATTAGATGGATAGTAATTACTATCTATCTTCTAATAACGCTTTTCTCTGCTGTCTGGCATGGTCCGGTCGCAGAGATTGTTTTACCTATTATCCTCGTCTTGGCTATTTTTATTGCAGCCTGCCTACATGGTAAGGAACGTTATGGAACAAAGAATATAATTATATTTTTTGTAATAACTTGGTTTATCAGTCATTTTTTTGAAGCGTTAAGCATTCAGACCGGATTTCCTTTCGGGCATTACTATTATGATAAATTAGCTGGACCAAGGTTATTTGATGTGCCCCTCATAATAATGTTTGCATATTTTGGAACAGGTTACGCTTCGTGGATTTTGGCTCACATCCTTCTAGGACAATACGCTACCCCACTTACAGGAAGGCAGATATTTATTGTGCCTTTTATCGCTGCTTTTATTATGGTGATGTGGGATATCTGCATGGATCCTCTTGCTTCAACTGTCTATTCATTATGGGTGTGGAAAGATGGCGGAGCATATTTTGGTGTTCCACTGCAAAATTATTTTGGTTGGTTCTTAGTGGTTTATATTATCTATCAAATTTTTGCGGTTTATATTGCCAAACATGATGTTAGGGCTACAAGCAAGCCTAAGGTTTTTTCAGCTAAAAATTTTTGGAGAGAAGCGGTCGCTATTTACGGCATACAAGGTTTAACACAATTAGTTGACCCCTTTGGTGCTTCAACTCATTTAGAAATTTATGGTTCTATGGCCCTAATTACCGTGTTTACAATGATGTTCGTAGTTTTACTTGCATCATTTAAAATTAACGTCAGCCATTAAGTTAACGTCAGTTATGGCTAAGGAAGGTTTTGTCATTCCCGCGAAAGCGGGAAACCATCTCTACATTAGCACTGTGCTTAGCTAGAAATAGTTTCCGCCTTCGCGGGAATGACAAATGCCCTTAACATAATGGTAGTGACCCCCACTGTATTTATAGTCTTCATCTCAGTGATACAATTCAAAATAATAGCCACTGAGTACCCTAAAATGATTAAAACACCTCAAAAAAATAGCTTTCGTTTTTGTTTCACGCCAATGAATAAATCTCAACATGAACTAGTATTAGGATGGATTCATCAACCTCATATTAATGAATGGCTTCATGGCGATGGTCTAAATAATACTATTAAAGACATCAATGCGTTTTTGAACGAAGGTGAGTCCTGGGCTACTCATTGGATAGCCTATGATAAAGATGTCCCATTCGCCTATTTAATTACGTCTGAAATAGAGCCATCAAAGGAATATCCTGAGGGCTCAATTACGCTGGATTTATTTATTTGTAGGTTGGACTATATAGGAAAGGGGCTATCGGTACAGATGATTCATGAATTTATCCTAAGCCAATTTCCTGATGCAAAAATAGTGCTTATTGATCCAGAAATATCGAATGAGCGTGCGGTTCATGTCTATAAAAAAGCTGGATTTGAAATTATTGGTGAATTTATTGCTTCATGGCATCCGGTTCCTCATTATAAAATGAAGTTGTGCATTCAAAAATTGATAGTACTGCAAAAATAACATCTAGAGGTCTGACCAAAAAAATTTATTATAAATAAATAGATATATTCAAACCTCGTGAACTGCTGATATGTTAATCGCCGCAGATGGGTCGCATTCGTATGTGCGCGAGTTGCTGTTTCTCGGTACGAAGCCGCATTATGCTGGATTTATTCTCCGCCCACATACGGCCGCTAGTACGTCAAAAGCAGCATCGAGCGCGATGGACTTATCCGAAGCACTCGCTGAGAATAAACATGACGTGTTAGTTGCGTTGCAAGCATGGGAGCCAAGGCAAATGTCTCTCGGCCAACATCTGATGGAATCAGGGCTGACGCTTGGCAACCGCTCGCAATTTTCCTACGGCAGAGGTCGGTGTCTAGTCGATGATCAAGAAAACTAATGTACATTTATTCGTCCCTTTACTGTCAAAGATGAGGTTATTATAGTTCGGGCGGAATTAGTCGCTAAATCCAAAACATTACTAATTTTAAAAGCAGAAGCTAAAAATAGAGAGGGTAAATTGATAGCGACCTCAACTTCTCATTCACTTATTCTGAAAGGAGAATAGGGGGAAATAGGTATATAAAATTATGATCCGTAATAGGTCACCCCTGTCACCCTAACATAGCCCGTCATCCAGAGCATAGCGAAGGATCTCCTGAATGCGGCATTGTGCTAATCCCGGAGATCCTTCGCTATGCTCTGGATGACGGAAGGGGGGACCTATTACGATGATCCACGATCTACAACATTCATAAGCCTCGCTATCCGAGCTGAACCTCAATTAACCTGTAGAGATCTCTAAAAGAGGGCTATCATCCACCTCTAATTGTTGAGCTGAAACCTTCGCTGAATCATTTGATCTGAAAAATCCTACAGTTTGTCCTAATAAGGTACATGCTTTTTCTGTAGCATGCTGAGCGATGCTACCACTGGCAATACTTGAAATTGTAGATACCGTTAGTTCTTTTAGTGTTCTTATAGGGGTAGGAGAGAGCGCCCAGTGTTTTAGTTGGTATGCATAATTCGCATAAGGAATTATACCGGCAGCTGTATTCGTTATTTTTCCAGCAATACTATACCCTGATTGGAGCAGCGTATTACCCATTTGCTGCAAACCGGAGCTACTTGCTCCAAGTACGACATTAGTAACAGCTACAGCAGAAGTATCTACTGCGGCTTGGTACATAGCAGTATAGTTATCTATACTAGGGTTGGCTTGATAAGCTGCGCTTAATCGCCACAAAAAATGCCCGCTATAAAAAACTCCTTGACTAATAACCTGCGATTTAAACCCACTATATCCCGATTGAGTCAGCTCCTGTCCCATTACATTCGTTAAACCACGCATAGCGCCTACAGCGGCACCATTTGCAGCACCCTCATAGGTCATCTGGAAGTGAGTTTTAGGAAGAATGGAACAGGTATCTTGAAATGTTGCTTGATCCAACTCATCTAACATTCCTGTTACTTCCAGAACATTTGTCCGGGTGCCATCCTCAGACTGACAAGGTAAATCAACGCCATAAAGTGTTATGCTTGCAACTTCAGTATCATCAACCTTAAAAGAATGTTGATAAATGGGCGCATCGGTTAAAGGGTCTTTTGCCTCTGTGCGAATATAACTTTTAACTGGATTAGGTTTGAATTCGCGGCTAATCTCTGTTGACAGCTCAGGAGCTGGCGGTTTAAAAAAGCTCACGTTATTTTTAGTTGGCTCTGTGAATCGAACTTTATCATCTATCTCACTATTTATCTTAGTGGCTAAACTCTTTCCCTTAGATAAAGGTAATGAAACAGTTTTTGTAGGAATCTGAGCTACTTTTTGTATGTCACGCTCAGGATTATCTTGCTTCAAAAGAACGGAGTCTGCTAACTCAGTTTCGGTTAATGCTATAGCATAAGGTCCAACAAAGAATGAGTCTCCATGAATTACATTGCTATCAATTTTCATGGTATAGCCAAAGGGTATTTCGAAGGCAGCAAAATTAAATGTTCCATCGCCACGATCTACGCCGAGTATCAATGCACCACTGCATTCAGGCGATAATGGGGTAAAAATATGAGGAAAGGGGTGTGTTTCTACAAATAATCCACCGCCGCCTTTTTTATTCATTACATAATCTTGGATGTAATCGTTATCCCATTGATATTCGACTAAATATAAATTTTCTAGTGAGGGATCATCTACTTTATCCATGGTAAATGATTGTTCCAGGGGAATTAGTTCAGCACCGTATTTTTTTAAAAATGCTGTGGGTACGGCGAGTGCATTCATTTTAGGAATGTTAATTTCTTTATAGTCAGAGGGGATAAGTAATACTCCTAAACTTCCAAAGACATTTGCACCTCTACCACTGACACCTTGTTCCTGATCTTTATTTTTCCAGACTGCTTTGATAGTTATTTCTTGCGGTGAGGTTATTTGAATTTTATTGGTTGAAGAAGGCAAATCAGATTCACTTATTCCTGTTGCAGCCAACATATTTATTTCTGCGCCAGCTTTAAGAATGGCATGGGCCTGGGCAGCTTTCATTAATGGTTTGCTATCACCAGATGCATCTGGATTTCGGCGATCTACCATAGTAGATTGCAAGCTATGTAAATGCTCACTGACTACTTCTGCCTGTAATTTGCTCTTCATACACATGGTGCATGTACAGATCTCACTGTGCATTGCAGAAGAAGGGATAGCAGATTTCGGAGTATTGCTAACAGGCTTTTCGAAGGGCTCTTTCATAATAGTTAATCCTATATACACATTAAATAAGCAAATAGATTCAAAGAAAATCAATGTGTATATTATTGGGTCTTTGCGGTTAGCTAACTATTAACAACAATACGCAAACCTTCCTGCCATAGCCTTAAACCTACAAAAAGGTCACCCTCTTAGGCACTAAATCCTGACGAAGCAATCCAAGGTGCCGTGCTTCGAACCTTGGATTGCTTCGCTTTGCTCGCAATGACGGAGTATGGCTATTGCACAAAAAATAGCTGAAAAAGAAGTTTCTCGCGGAGTTAAGTTCGACAAGTTTTTTTGATTATTAGAGAGTGTACGAGCCTTTCTCTGAGGTAGCCTTGCTGTTGTGATGGATGTGTACCCACCTAATGTGGTTGGATAGGTTTTGTCCAAATTCCAAATAAGAATAAGCCATTCTAATTCTTCGCTTTTTTTCCAGAACCTGAAAGAAGTTTTAACTCAAGAGTCTATGAAATCTATAAATAGGCCAGGCTAAATATCATCCCAAGCTCTGTTGAATAATGTAATGTCACCCCCGTTACCCTAACATAGCCCGTCATCCTGAGCGTAGCGAAGGATCTCCTGAATGTGGCACTGTGCTAGTCCCGGAGATCCTTCGCTACGCTCAGGATGACGGAGGGGGAGTGACTTATTACTGAGTGATAAAGGCTGGTTCAGCCAAACCCTGGAAAGCCGTTTGCACGGCAAATAAATTGCCGGACAAAGGGCTTTGCAATAACTGTTCATCACTTAGCCCCATTCTTGCTGAAGTAATGTAGAGGGTTCTAAGATCCTTATTGCCAAATGCAAGACTAGTGGGGCGAGGGACTGGTAATTTTATAGACCCTACTTTTTCCCCTTGCGGACTATAGCGATTTACACACCAACCATCCCATAGCGCAATCCATAAAAATCCTTCAGCATCAACCGTCATACCATCTGGTATGCCTTCCTCTCTAGGGAAATTAATAAAATCTGTTCGGTTAGTAATTGTTCCCTTTTCTAAATCAAAACGGTAGCGATAGCTTTTATAAGCTAATGAATCGATAAAATACATGTAGCTATCATCGGGGCTGAAACCAATACCATTGGATAGGATGAAATTTTTATCCATGGGCTTAAATGATAAATCATCCACTAAGCGAAAAAGCATACCAAGGGGTGATATCCAATCTTTGGCTGCTGTACCAGACCAAAAACGCCCTTTACGATCACATTTTCCATCATTAAAAATCACATCAAGCTTAGGATAAGGATTAGCAAAGCCTTCTAATTTACCGGTTGTAAGGTTGGCAAAAGCATAGCCATTTTCAACGGTAACTAGTAAGCGATCCTGCGAATAGAGCGCGAGACTGGTGACAATTTGATCCAGCTGTATTAATTTATTTTCCCCTGTAAGAGGGTTAAAACAATATATCCCAGGTAGCAGGCAATCAAGCCAATATAAAATACCTTCTTGCACTGACCAGATAGGGCTTTCACCTAAAGTCGCCTGAGAGTTTATTACAATAGGGTCTATAGTTTTCATAGGAACTTTTTCAGAGAGCTGCTCTTAATTACTATAGACCATTACCTCGCCTTGATCTTGTAAGGGTAAGGTCAGCCCCCGCAGTATCGAATTCCCGCGGCTTGACCGCGGGATCCGCTGATTAGACGCACCTTACTCTGAGCCCATAGATCCCGCGGTCAAGCCGCGGGAATTCGGGGTAGGGGTGACCTATTACTTGTAAGGTTATAACTGAGCCATCATGCTTACAAAATTAGGAACATTGGGTGAGCCAGTCCCAACAACATCATTCCATGATTGATTCTCAATAATACTCAACACCCCATCCCAATTAAAGGTGACAATATCACCAGATACGTGAATATTAAAAGCAGAGTTAGGTGGTGGAGAACCAACAGGGGCGTTATTAACAGGTGTTGCGCCACTGATGATTTGATGAGGAGGAGTAATAAGGTTTAATGCTTTCCCAGAGATTAACTGACTGTTGTAGGTATAGAAATAGGGTGCTGCCAAGCCAATCGGATTTGGTGTACCACCATTTAATAGCGTTCGAGCTTGGTTGACTAACGTGAGTACCCCGGAAAATAATGGAGTCGATTGGCTGGCTCCACCCGTTTTATAAAATGACCCGCCCTCGTAAATAATCAGTCCAGTATAATAATCGGCTACCATGGCAATATCGGGAATCGCACGTTTGTTGTAGCTACCTACAAGACCATATCCACCTGCAGTAAAATTAGTGATAGGTGCCTGCCAGGACGGAAAATTACGCCATTGACTAATACCACCCATACTGCCGGAGTAGGGGGCTCCATTAAGATAATTGCCCCATCCTGATTCAAAGGCATAATTATAGTTAGCGTCAACAAATAAGCTTGTTCCAGCGACTGCAGTGACATAAGCAGAGCTTACTGGGTATTGTATCGATGGTGTATTTCCATACTTGGAACAAGTCCAAGAACTATTGTAGGTTTGATCGCCACAATCCCCAGCTGCAAAATTAATACTTAAGCCCATCCCCGCTGCTGTTTGTAAGGTGGCGTCTAAGGGTTCATTCTGCAGATCATAATTATTATCCCAACTGTTAGAAACGACATAAGCATTTGCAAAGCCACCAAGTGAGAAGTTATTGTTGATAATTGTATTAATCGTTGTTGCTACTTCTGTATTGTTAATATTGTTTGTCAGTACTAAAACAATGTTGGCTCCTGGCGCCATCGTATGCGAGGCTTCAATGTCAAGTGCAATTTCACCATCCCAGCCAGAGCCAGAACAATTGATATAGGACGGTTGACCATAGGGCGTTCCTTGATAGTCGACTACGGTAAAATTGCTTGTAGTGAGTGAGGGCAACGAGCTGGCACTACTGTACTGGTTAGCGTCATTCATAAGCTCTGTTGGGGTTCGATGAGTGCAGCCGTCAATAACGACAATGGTTTGCCCTGTGCCATCTATGGTTGTGCCATTAATAGGGGCAATGCCAGCCAGATTATAAGCAGTTCGCATTTGCTGGCCTGTAAAGCCGTTTAAAGAGGTAGTCGTAGGTAGGGCCTTAGGCATAAATGAATCCCAAATCAGATTCAGTGTTTCAACGGGCTGAATCCCCTGAAACTCTACAAGCGTTTTCCTTTTTTTTGTGGGCTCTTGACGGATTTTAGGATGACCGTAAGGAATATTACTGAGGTCACTAATCCCGGAGATGTATTTTGCAACCTCAGAGTTGACTCTCGGCTCAGAATCATTCCCGTAAACTAATTTATTTTTATAGAGATAGTTATTCAGCTTGATTTTTAATACTTGCTCAATTTTCTTTGCTTCTGCCGTGACCTGAATTGTTGTATAGACTCTTTTGGTTTTCATTCCTTGCGAGATGAAATAGCTTTCCACCTCCTGTGCTTCTTTTTCACTTGGAGCGTAGTTAGCGTTAAACTCATCTTTGCTTAAGAATTTTTGATAATGACCACTATTGGGATCATATAATTCATTTATAAAGTGGTCGAACTTCTCTTGGTTTCTAAGTTTAAGCCAAACATTGAAAGTAATTGTTTGCTGAGGAGCTACAGGTCCGACTCGTTTTGCATTTTGCAATGTAGATAGTTCAATATTATGAAAATTGACCTGTTTTATTTCAGATTTAGCCCAAGTTGTTGTAGAAATAACTAAGGTTGCTGAAAAAAGAGAAATGATAAGTAACTCGTTTTTTAGGATCATGATTTATCTCCATAGTAAGGATATCTAGGATTTAGGTTCAATACCTCATTATCCTAAAAGGAATACACTATTAATCGGGCTGTAGGTAACGAAACCAAGCTCTTCTCCAGCACTTAAGGAATATAGATAGCCACCTTCTGTTCCTGCACCAACTACTGAGCCATCTGCACTGACAAACAAACTGTAGGCTGTATGGGCGTAAGGTTTCCAAGTTCCGCCACCAGTTAATGAAGTACTTGTGTAGATATAGTCATTTGCAGTACCCACATATAAGGTATTTGCAGCAACATAAACTGAGTTCACAGCATTACCATCAACTTGGCCATTGATGGCTGTCCAACTGAACCCATTATTATTGGAATAATAAACATTGCCGTTCGCGCTTGCAGCATATAACGCATTAGCACTTACAAAAATCCCATTCACAGCAAAGCCTGGGGCTGGTGCATTAGTGGGGGTGCAATAGCTTCCATTGAGGGTGCAGATAAAGATATTCCCATTGGCACTTGCTATATAGAGGGTAGTCGTTGAAATATAAAGGCTAGTTATAGCAAATCCAGGTGCAGGCGTTGCAATCGCTGACCAGGTATTACCATGATCAGTTGAAGAGTATACAGTTCCATTAGCAATACCTGCATACAATAGGGCACTTGTCGCAACAACAGAGTTGATCGCATTGCCTTTAGCAGGTGGTGTTGTTGCAGTCCAAGTAGCACCATTATTGATTGAATAATATAAGTGTCCAATTTGTGTACCTGCATATAAAGTAGGTACTTGAGGTGAGGTCAGTCCAATATTTAAAAGATTAGCAGGATATGGATGATAACATTGGTGTGGATTGGGGTATCCATTGGGATCTTGCTGGCATACGAGGGGGCCACCCAACACAGGATAATTTCCATTCACCTGTAGGCTGAGCGTGCACGATTGTGTAGGTGCTAGAACAAAGGGATTTGGACAAGACCCAGCACTGGTTATTTGTGTGATACCACTTATAGGAACCATCATCAGCGTATGAAGCTTGGAAGACATATTGGTTACAGTATATTGAACTATGGCAGTACTATTGGTAGGTACTTGAATTGTTGTTGGTGTGAGCGGAGTAAACGTCCATAAGGGTATTGAGGTTGCTTGTGCAGAGACCATCATAAAGAGGGAACAAATAAAGCAAACTAATCCTGAAAATAATTTATTTTTTTTCATTTGCAATCCGTTGCTTAGTAAGAAGTAAAAGTATTTATTATGGTAAGTTGTTTAAATTAAATAATAAAGAGAAGATTGCGGATGGTATGAACGGTATCAAAAAACTGGTAAATCTTGCCCGCCATGTCATATGGATGCGAATAAGTGTAATAGGTCACGTCTCCCACCCCGTCATCCCGAACATAGTGAGGGATCTCCGGGATTAGCACTGTGCTACACATCAGGAGATGTCTCTCTGCGTTCTACATGGCGTACGTCTTTGGGAGGGTGACCGGGCTGACCTATTAGTAATAGTATTTCTTAGCTAAAACCATAATTTCTACCAAGGTTTTGGGGTTGTATTAAAAGGTGTAATTGAAGGAGCTGTCGCCTCGTTCTCTTTTGCTGCGGGCTTATCATTTTTTTCGCACCATTTTTTAAATTGCTCATTTGCTCGAGTTTGCATAGGAGTATCTTTATAGGTTCTGCTGCCAGGAAATTGGTTTCGAACCGCATCAATAGCCTGATCAACGGAACCTCCGCCTTTTAGCGTTGAACCTAAGGTGCCGTGCAATTGATTAGTGAATGCGCCCAAACTAATATTTAGATCTGAAACATCATGGAACTCATCTGAGAAACCATTAAGGCCTATGCTATAGGCAAGAACTTTGCCATCAGGACCTAGGATAATTGCTATGCAGATAGTTTGTGGTGGCTCTGGTTCTTCTTCTTCCTTCTCGTTTTCCGATTTTGCTGTTTTTCGCGGAGCGGGATTAACCTGAAACATGAGAAACTGTGGTTTATCAGCGCCTAGCTCCAGTTCTTCATCAATATCATCGAGAATAATAGGGGGTTGTTCTAGGGATAAGGCGAAATCCAAATCTCTTTGTTTTGCTAAATTCTCTAAATGCTCTTTATATTTTTGTAAATTTTTAGCGGTATCGTTATTAGAAGATGACATTTAATATTCCCAGCCCTTAGGGCTAAATTTTGCTCTATATCTTGTATATGTTATGAACAGGTGTTTTTTCTGTCAAGCTAAGTATTGGGCTGTAGTCGTAAAGTAATTGCAAAGAACAGGTCTAAAATATCAGCTCGGAAACGTCTTCGACGTAGTCGTGATATGAAGTACCAGAGTTTCTTTGCCGGTGAAAAGGGTACAACTCTATGTTAGTATCAACCGCAATTCAGGAAAAGGAACTGAAATTGATAGGGACATTCTATGTTTTTTAATAAAAATAAATGCTGGCAATTTTTGCTTTTTGTATTGACTGGGATCCATGCATCCATTGCGCTGCCAAACCCTAATTTTTTATCTAGTCTTCCTTCTTCATTGAAACAAGGTCATGTAATTATTCAATTTGGCGGTTATTGGAGCAGCCAAGGCCAGGCACAACATATTAATATTCAAGACTTAGTTGGGGATGAATTTACTCTAACCAAGCATAAGAGAAGTAACGGTCTGGTCGGACTAGGCTATTTTCTAGATGGCCAAGAAACATCATTTTTTAGAATGAGCTATGGAATTAATGCGTTCTATCTGGCGAAAACGGGCGTAGTAGGCGATGTCATTCAAGAAAATTTATTCACTAATCTTTCCTATCATTACAATCTTAGACATTACCCTGTCTATGCTATTGCAAAATCAACGATTAAAACAAAATTTCCTAAATATGCGCTAACCCTTGATGCCGGCATAGGACCAAATTTCATAAAAGCGGATGGATTTAAAGAGCATTCACTAGATGGTATAACGATTCCTGATAACATTTTTTCTAGCCATAGCTCTACTACATTCAGTGCTACAGCTGGATTTGGCGTAAGAATCAATCAGGTTTTTGGTCAAGCACCTCTAGAATGTGGCTATCGATTTTTCTATTTAGGCCAAGGCAGCTTCAATAAAGCAAATAATCAAGTGCTAAACAGGCTGAAAACGGGTAGTAATTATGCCAATGCAATCATATGCTCAATGATTATTTAAACAAGGAAGGCCTGTGCTCAAGATCATAAAGACCTATCACTCAAAGGACGAGCTTTTATATGAAATCTAAGTATCTTATTGGTTTACTCTTTTTATTAATGAGTCAGGCAAAATTAGCATATAGTGGTTTGTTGTTTAATATAACAGCGACTGGCGGGGCACCAGGACCTATATCACTCACACTCTGTCTTAATGGAGTAGGAGCACTATCTTGTCAAATTTATAGTGTTAATAATTTAAATTTAAACATATTAAGCACCATTCCCAATCACATTTACCCTGCTGCGGGCATAAAAATTAATACCCCAGGTTATAAGCTGACTGGTTGTACTATGATAGCTAATGGCTATTGTCTGTTCGCTGTTAGCAATCTATCAGCAGCAAATATTGCTATTACTAATAGTATTAATACAAACGCACCCTGGTATCCATCTTTACAAGCCTTTGAGCATTATAACTCTGGCCGTTCACATGTATTTCCTCAAGCCACCTTTGCCGGTTCAATGAGTGGGAACAACACCGTTAATACCTTAAACTCTACTAGCAGGTATCCCTCTGGATACAATATGTCTTACCTTAATAACAATCTTGCTTATATTTATGGCGGAGGTTATGGCGATGTTCCGCTCTCTATCGGTGCTTATGTCGCTCAAGTGAATCCAGATACTCTCGAACCTATTTGGCGCACTCAGCTCATTGATACGCATCATAACGGTGAATGGGATTATCCAGGTTCTCTAGGTATTTTAGAGGATGGATACCTTTACGTAAGTTACGGCTACCGTTTGGCAAAACTCGATCCAGCTACAGGTAAAGTGATTTCAATCTTGGTACTTCCGACTGGAGGAGGGCTTCCCGAAAATACTTCGTTCAATGGTTTCAATGCGACGCAAGATGGGACTATTGTAATGAAGTCGGTATATCGTCAGGCGGGATGCACTATCCAAGGCCCAAATGCATTATTAGATTGCCCTGATCCAACCGACGTACCGCCGTCTATTCTTGTTTCAGTTAATCCGAAAACTATGCAATGGATTCATCAAATTACTCTAACAAATCCTGTAGGTGCTAGGCCAACTGTGACTCGTTACAATGGTAAAGATTATGTTTATTTACTTGAGGCCACAACAGCCATCCGTTATATCGTTCAAAATGGCGTATTTATCGCTGATAGTTCTTGGAATCCAGGAACCATTACCTTAGCAGGCCAAACACTTTGTACTTCATTTGTAGTAGTGAATGATTGGGTGATCGCGCAAACCAATACGCTGCCTGCCACAACCGCTCTCAGTGTTATTAGTATTAATCAGGGGAATGCTGCAAACCAATTTTCTATTCAACCCTTTTTGGGCGATCCTATTTCTCCTTTAATTGCTGCTGCATTTTCTCCGTCAATAAGCTGGGCACCTATGTCGATTTCTGGTGATTCGGACACCAATTTGATATACGCAAGCGATGCACTACCTGGAAAAATTGCGGCCATCAGCATTTCTAATAGCGGATTACAAATTGTTTGGAAAGCTGATCAACGAACGACCGAGTTCACAGCACTTATCAATCCGCCATTAAGCCGTGTCATAGTCGGTACAGACATCCCGGACGGAGAAATTCCGGGTAATAACCACAATGATTATGCGGTATGGAGAAATGCTTTAACTGGTGAAGAAATTGCACGTTCGCCTCTATTACCAGCAATGACGCAAGGTACAATGATTCAGCCTTATTATTCAGGAAATATGTTTTACGAAGGCCAATTAGGAGATTTGATTAAATTATCGCCTGTCGCTCCCGCTCATTAACCTATTTTATGACTTAGTTGGGCATGGAGGATTCCAATTTGGAATTTTAGTAATAGGTTAGCTCCACCCCAGTATTGAATTCCCGCGGCTTGACCGCGGGATCCGGTGTTCACTCTGAGCCCATAGATCCCAAGGTATCTACACAAATGTCCCTCCTTGTCTCAACATTAGGTCATCCAGAGCGCAGCGAAGGATCTCCTGAATGTGGCACCGTGCTAATCCCGGAGATCCTTCGCTGCGCTCTGGATGACTTGCGTCTATTACAGTCACTTGTGTAGATACCTATGGGTCAAGCTGCGGGAATTCGGAATGGGGGGGACCCCTATTACGAATTTTAAAGATAACAACCTGTGTTACAGGTTTAAGAGGGCTGCTCCTCCGTCTCTGGCAAATTTAAACCTGCTATAATTGAGATGCCAGTCAAAAAATAATCAGGAGGATTTCAATGACTAAGCACACAATAACTATTTCTAAAGTAGTGAAAGTACTACCAGTAGCAATTTTCGTTGCTTCAACCTTTTGTCTTGTTCCTACTGCGGAAGCTCGGCAGGGTTGCAAAACTGGGTACCATCCAAACCCATACAATCCAGCACAGTGTGTTGCAAATGGGACTACTGGGCTTGGAGGTAAATGCGATCCAGGCCAACACAGATGGTATGATCCCCGCACTAAACAATGGAATCCATGCTAATAACTCAGAGAAGCCACTTCTTATTACTGAGAAGTGGCTTTTCTATTTTCCAGCTACATTGTTGGTACAAGTGGTATAACATCTACCAAGGGTGGATTTTGTTCTTGCGGCGATTGACTGAAATGGCCTAAGTTCTCCAAGAGTTGACTCAGTAAAGGTGGTCCAATTAGCTCAGTTTTTAGTTTCAAGCTATATTTTCTTGTATCTCCAAGATCGAGAGTTTTAATATTTGATAGTCGTAAGGCAGGAAGCATTGCCCACAGATGTTGTTCAGTTAAATGATTATTAGATAAGTCAAGGTGGGTTATTGTTCGAGGCAAATGTCGTATCATATTAGCCAGTTCCTCTCCAGTTTTTTTGCCCAGCCCATTAGAATTCAAATCAAGCGAAATCACATTAGCACGGATTGCAATAAAGGCTTGATCCAGTTCTTCTCCAGTTTTTGTGCCCAGTTCATTGAAACCCAAATTAAGCCTAGTCACTTTATCGTGGATTGCGTTAAAAGCCTCCGCTAGTTCTGCTCCAGTTTTTTTGCTTAGAGAATTATTATACAAATTAAGTTCGGTAAGGTTATCGCGGATTGCTCCTAATATCTGGACTAACTCCTCTATAGGTCTAGCGCCCAGTTGATTTAAATCCAATTCAAGCGAAGACATATACACGGGAATTTGTTGGATTTCTTTAACCAGCACAGCAACGGTTTTATTTTGACCATCAGTTAATTTATATTGCACTGTAAATAGTTCCTTGAAAGATTATAGAATTAGAGCTGTTCATCCTTTTGCTTTGACACATGCTCAACCATAATTGAATAATTAAAGGCTATTATTTAACCACAATAGTCAAAATGCTAACATGCCGCATTTTTGATATTTAGTATTGAAAATGTGGATAGAAAGTTTGGTTATTGGGGCGGATGTCGTTAATGTCGGGCCGGCTCAGCTTTAAAATTCTCCTTCCCTCATTCCGTTATGGAATATGCCCATGAAAAATACTACTGTGCTCTTAAGTCCAGGGTAATCCTTAAGTTTTACAATGAAATGTAAGAAACAAATGAATACATCAGGTGTAGGGAGTTTTTTAAATGAACAATGAAAGTGAACTCACGATCGGTAGTGTAGATGACTATATTCAAGAATTTAATAGAATGTTAAGCGCCTGCGAACATAGAGCCCAGAGAGGCCCTGCTGACCGCTCAGCACGGTCTGCTAAAGAAGATGCACAAATTCTTCAAATATTTCTGAAAGACTTAAAGAAGGCTCAAGAGGAAGGGTACGGGAGTCTGCCTATACTAAGATCGCCAGCAGAGTGGGCTGCTCTTGATGCAATGAAAAAAAGATGCGACGGATATACAAATGACAATGCTCAATTTATAAAACAGTCTAATCAAAACACTCAAACTATTCCATTTGCTCCTGTGCAGCATCGTACAATGAAGGCTAGCGATGTTATAAGAGCAGAAATTGGTATGCAATTAGGAAATGATCAAAAGAAAGCTCCTGATGAACGAACCAAGAATGGTTTGAACAGAACTGAACAAGAAATAACTTCACGAGAAAATACCTACACTACACCAACTCCATGTCCAACAAGCCCTAAAAGAGGGGCGTATTGATATAGAGATTTAGGATAAAGCAGCAGTGTGAAAATCCCCGCTGACGCGGGGATAAATTATATTCAAGCACAATTATTATTTATTACGCAATTAACTAAACTGGTAGCAAAATTATAATTATTACTTTGATCATGGATAATTTCCCAGTCAAAAACCCCTCCAAATCCAGGATAGGTTTGTGGGGGAACATAGGTATCGCAGCTTGTAGAACTGACAATACCGGTACGTAAGCATTGGATAGCGCGTTTTATTGTACTAATCACTGCGGCAGGCGAACCATCACTTGAACCAGCGGCATTTGGTGCGGGATACCCTAATACCACTTGAGATGGCGTCAAGTAGCTAATATAAGGCTGGAAACCTGTTGCCTGGCCTGAGCTGGTTTTTGCTGGCCAATTGGCTAGTAAATCAGTTGCCATAGCGACAGAGGCATCAGGGCTACTTGTATTATTAGGGTCATAACAAATTAAGTTTATCCCAAAAGCACAGCCGGCATTATACATTTGGATACCAACCCATGCTAAAGACTGGTGGGTCTGCATGACTAAGGACGCATAATTACCCCATGTAGCATCAAATCCTGAAGTAGCAGAAATGTTAGCAATTTGCGGGGCTAAGCTAAGTAACAAATTAGGATGGTTAGTATGCATCGTATTGATGATGTTGGCTAAAATAGCAATATCACCGCTTGGATTAGCGAAGGTGCCACCAGCATTTAAACCACTCTCAATATCAAAATCAAAACCATCAAAATTGTATTGAGTCATTAAGCTCTCTAATGAGCTAATGAACGTTTGCTGAAATGCAGTAGGCGATGAAGCGGCTGAAACTACTTGATGAAAATTGACTGTAGTATCCGCTACACTCGTCGATGCACCTCCTAATGAAAGCGACACTTTCATCCCTGCACTTTGCAAGGCTTGAATGTAGGCAGGAGTTATTGCGCTGAACGCAGGCGTGATTGCTCCGGGAGTAGTCGTACTAAACACACCAAAAGCCACTAGGACATGGGTATACCCTGCATTGGCTAGGGCAGTAGCCGCGGGTGGCGTTACCCATCCTGGCAGGTAGCCGATGATTCGTCCCTTATTACTAGATGAATTGGGTGTATAGCTAATTGTCTCAGGAGTGGATGAAGAGGCGGTTAATGGCTGCGGAGAATAGCTGATAGTATAGCCATTTACCGATGTTGCACTTACTGTATAGATAGCGCCATCAACTAATTGTATAGTCCCTGAACCTGCTCCATTAACTAAGGGTATTGTCTCACTTATAGCAGCGGTATTTCCGGTACCTGTAAAAGTTATTATGGTTGAAGATAAGGTTGAAGGTGCTCCGCTAATAGTAATAGGCACATTAGCTTGTGTTACTTGGGTACAGGTATAGGTTAATTGCACTGTTGGGGCTGATACTGCTGCTATTGCAGAGGTGGGCGCAAAAGATGGCGCGCAATTATAACCATTATAATTAATCAGAGCTGTAGAAAAACTATAACTCACCCCGCTTGTTAATTGATTGACTGTGGTTGTTGCATTCCACGCCACTGGACTAGTAATAGCGCTATTATTATCAGCTCGAGTCAAAGTAACTGTTGGAACAGCTGTATAGCCTGATAATTGAGCAGGTAAGGCTGAGTTATTGACTTTAATTTGGCCTGTTCCTGCTTGTGGGGTATAGCTAATTGTAGAAGTCGTGCTTGAGTTTGCAACGACAGTAACTGTTGCAGGATTAGCCGCTCCTTGATAAATAAGCCCATTGCTATCTGTGACATTCATTGGTGAAATAGCATAGGTTCCTGCAGCTAAACCAGATAGGGTCTGCTGTCCAGACCAAGGGATCTGAACGTTACTTACTGGTGAGCCATTTAGAGTGACGCTTACTAAAGCATAAGATTGGGTTAGATTCGCTGGTTTTGCAGTTGTATTAATTAAATTGATGTTGCCAGTTGCAACTGGAGAGCCTAAATAAACATTGACACTATTTGCAACATAATCTGCTTTAGGGGACCCATAAATAAGGGTAAAGGAACCTCCTTGCGGCAATTTACTGTTCGCACCAGAATAATTTGGGAATTGTAAATTTAGCGTTGATAAATAAGTCCCTGACCCTTGTTGTTGTGAACTAATTACTAAGTTATTAGTTGGATAAGATAAGGGTGAAAAATTTCCCCAAAACGTTTGGCTATTAAGAGTGCTTGCATTGGAGAAGGTTATTGTAGAGTTTTGGAAATCGACGGCTTGGTTGCAGTTATTGGTTAATTTTAAGGAGGTTGTTTGCCAGCTACTACTCCCTGTTGAACTAAAATTAGCTGTAATACAAGTAGTAGGTTGAGGTGCAACAATCGGAGTATAGGCAATACAATCATTTAAGATAATTGACAGTACGGCTGTAAGTAATATTTTCTTCATATATGTCCTTATTAAAAAGAAAATTTAGGTGGCTGTTAAAACAAAATTACCTATCTTTGCCGGTAATCTGTTTATACATTCAATAATTCGATTTTAACAATCGAACTAATCAATATACTTCGAGCTTGAGAAGAAATATACAAAATATATTCGATTAAAGTATTTTTCCTTGGGTGAATTCGATCTGCGAATGCAACAAAAATACTCTGTGCTTCTTACCAGGACTAGCTTAGCGGAGCTAGCCTATATCGTCTATAATAGGGATATATTGTCAATTAATTTAGAATTATACAGCCATTGTTTTGTAATTCATTTAGCCAATCAGGATATTTAAAATTCTTATTGCATCGTAAATCCAATTTCTCCAATTTTCGGAGATTGAGTATGTTTTTAGGAATTTCTTTTAAATCATTATTTCTCAAATCTAAATAAAGCAGTTCAGATAAACTCCCAATTTCTTCTACAAGAAACGTTAACCTATTATTACGAAGATTTAAAATCTTAAGCGACGACAAGGTCCGAATGCTATTTGGGATTGATTCTATTAAATTATCTGAACAATCCATGATTCTTAATTCGCTCAGATTACTTAGATCATAGGGTAAATTTTTAATTTGATTTTTCATCAAATGAATTTCTCTAAGTTTATTACACTGATTGATTGAGGCGGAAATTTCTTTGATTTGATTGTTATAAACCCTAAGCTCTAAAAGACTCTTTAAACCTCCAATCGCAGTTGGTAATTGCTTTATTCTATTACCAGAAAAATTGAGATATTTTAATTTATCTAACTTAGTAATTACTTCAGGAATTTCCTCAAACTCATTATCTGCCATGTACAGGTATTTTGTTAAAGGAATTTTATTTAGATTCGAAGGTAAACCTGATAATTTATTTGCATTTAGATCTAAGGTTTCTAATGCCTCTAGATATTCAATTTTTTCGGATAGGAATGTCAGATTATTAGCTGAAACATTGAGATGTTTCAGAGATTTTATTGACCACAAATCATCAGGTAGATTTTTTAGCTGATTATTATAAAGGCTAATTCCTCCCAGGCTACCTAAGCTGCTTAATAATCCATCAGGAAGTTCTTCTAAATTATGATTATCTAGGTTAAGAGTGTCATTAATTATTTTATTATTAAACATAGATTCCTCTTCTTTTCTTTGATTTTGTATCTGGCCCAGCATTCATACCTGAGAATCTTATCTTTATTACTTCGCCGTTTAAATTAGAGTTGCAATTAGAGGTGTCGGAGGCCGCCGAAATACCTGCAATGGGGGGCTGATCAAAAATATTATCGCCAATGCCTAAAAGCTTGTTTGAGCGGGGTGAAAGATATCAGTGTAATGCAAAATTTAAGAGCTACAGGCTAACATAAATGAAGCGGGCAATAATTATAAATACAAAAGACAGGAGTTGCCTGACGACTATAGAAAGGAGTTTGAAAATGTAGAGGATTTGCTGGAAATTGAAATGAAAAATTGCACTAGCATATAAAATTAGAAAAGGGTTTTTAGCATGTACACCATATTCCACTCATAGCCGGCAGGTTTAAGATTAAAGAGTGGTTTGAATCCTTGGCTCTCATGGAAATGATAAGTTTTTAGATAATTTTCATCAGATTCTTCTGGTGCCAAGGTTTCAACAGTCATTGTCATCGCTTGTTGCAGTTTGGCATAGTTGCGGCTTTAAGCATAAGTGAATGGCCAATCCCTTGACCTTTAATGTGGCAATGGCCATAGTTGGTTAAATCACTTCAACATCTTGAGCCTCTAACCCTTTTTTCCCTTGGCTAGGCTTAAATAATACGGTGGCACCTTCGGCTAAGGTTTTAAATCCATTGGTTAAAATAGCGCTGAAATGCACAAAATAATCTTTGCCGCTGCTTTCAACAAAACCAAAACCTTTGGTTTCATTAAACCATTTTACTTTACCTTTGATTTTATCAGTCATTGATTGCTCCTTCTGATAGATTATTTAAAAAGCACCCATATAATCACGTTTTCCGATTTCAACCCCCTGGCTTCTCAAAATGCCATAAGCAGTTGTGATGTGAAAGAAAAATTGGGGTAATCCGTAGTGTAAAAGATAGTCTTCTCCTTTAAATTTTTTCTCTTTAGGTGTGCCTGGACGTGTAATAATTTCCCTATCCTCACTGCCATTGATTTCATCAGGGCTAATACTTGATATAAATTCTAAGGTCTTAGTGATACGTGTTTGTAGTTCAGAAAAGGTTGTTTCCTTGTCTTCATAGGCAGGAACCTCAATACCAGCTAAACGAGCTGATACGCCTTTAGCAAAGTCAGTTGCGATTTGTACTTGGCGCGTAAAATCAAACATATCTGGAAATAGCTGTGCCTGCAGTAAGGTTTCTGATTTTACCTCAGCCTGTTCGGCTTTAGTTAAAATAGCACCCAGTGCTGAAAGAAGTTGTTTAAATACTGGGACAGAGGAGTTATACATAGAAATAGTCATGGTAAACCTGTGTATGTTGATTTGAAATGAGAGCATATCAGATTGGCTTATATCAAGGAAATTTGTTTGCAGCCTTACTTGTAGTAGCTCAGTTGTCAAAAAACAAGGCTATGTGCTAAATCCATCTGGAACAACTAATTAACCTGCATATTAACGCGATTTGGATATGAAAAAAGTTTGTCGTTAATTTATACTAAATGAACAGGGTCATCATTAAGCTCAATAGAGCTAGAGTCACTTGCTGTATCCTTTTATGGATTGTCACTGCGAGTGCGGACAAAATATTCCAGTCCCATCTGCAATTGATGTTAATCGGAACCGCAATAAATGATCAATTAATAGGGGAGGGGGATAGTTGCAAATTTTCCTCCCTGAGATTAGCACAATTTTTGTTCTTTGATCGGCAACTTACTATACCTATACTTTAGACGATATTGTTATGAATATATTAGAAACAGAGCGATTGATACTGCGCACCTTTGTTGTTGGCGATCTTGATGATATGACAGCAATTAATCAGGATCCCAAAGTCTGTGAATACTTACCTCAGATTGGTAATCGAGAAGAAACCACAGCCTTAATTAATCGCATGGTAATCCCCCCGAAAAATAAGTGATGTCAAAAGTAGAATTTTCTCATACGCTATATTGGAGGAGATTCTTCATGAAAAGATCAAAATTTACAGATAGCCAAATTCTGTCGATTCTAAAACAGGCTGAAGGTGGCACCCCTGTTTCAGAACTCTGCCGAGAACATGTTATTAGCGCTGCTACATTTTACAAATGGCGAGCTAAATTTGGAGGAATGGATACATCGATGATGTCGCGGCTAAAAGAGCTGGAAGCTGAAAATAGCCGGCTTAAAAAGATGTATGCAGAGGAACGATTAAAAGCAGAGATACTCAAAGAGGCCATTGAAAAAAAGTGGTAACACCGTCACGCCGACGAGAATTGGCGAGAAAGGCGGTGGCTAATAAGGATATTTCAATTCGCTTGTCGTGTGAGTTATTTGGTCTCAGTCAGACCTGTTATCGGTATCAGCCACAATTAGATGATGAAAATGTAATCATAGCGGATTGGTTGATGCGTTTAACCGAGAATCAACGTAATTGGGGTTTTGGCTTATGTTTTCTCTATTTGCGTAATGTGAAGGGGTTTGTTTGGAATCACAAACGCGTTTATCGAATCTATCGGGAATTAGAACTCAACATGCGGATAAAACCCAAAAAACGGTTAATAAGGGAAAAGCCAGAGGCATTGGCGGTACCAACTGCAATCAACGAATGCTGGTCGATGGACTTTATGCATGCTCAGTTAGAAGATGGTCGGAGTTATCGGTTATTTAATGTGCTCGATGATTTCAACCGCGAAGGTCTTGCTATCGAGGTTGATTTATCTTTGCCGGCAGAGCGGGTCATACGAGCTCTTAATCAAATCATTGAATGGCGTGGCAAACCCCGGCAAATACGTTGTGACAATGGCCCTGAATATATCTCTAAGTTGCTAGAACAATGGGCTGATAAAAATCAAATACGATTGGTCTTTATTCAACCAGGAAATCCACAGCAAAATGCTTATATTGAACGGTATAATCGCACTGTTCGGTATGATTGGTTAAGCCAATATTTATTCGAATCTATTGCTGAGGTGCAACTACATGCCACACAATGGTTATGGACATACAACAATGAACGTCCAAATACTGCTATTGGAGGCATTCCTCCAAGGCAAAAATTGGCACTAGTTGCCTAATCCTCTACTTTTAACTTCAGTTAAAAATGGGGGGATTACCGCATTATCAAACATTACCAAGAGAAAGGGTTTACGCTTTATGCTGTTGTATTGAAAGCCACAGAAGAGATGATTGGTTTTTTAGGACTAATGACACCTTCATTTGATGCCCATTTTACGCCTGCCGTAGAAATTGGTTGGCGCTTGTCATCTAAGTATTGGAATCAGGGATATGCTACTGAAGGGGCCAAAGCGGTTTTGCATTATGCTTTTAATTGCCTGAACATAGAGCGGCTGGTTTCATTTACTGTTGTTAATAACTTGGCATCTCGTCGAGTAATGGAAAAAATAGGTATGCACCATAACCCACCGGATGATTTTGAGCATCCCCGCTTAAGTGTTGATAGTCCATTAAGAAAGCATGTCCTGTATCGCTTATCAAAAGAAGAATATCAAAATAATGATAAGACAAGCTCATAGGTATCTACACAAAAAAATCAAACCTAGCCTTGATGCAGCGCAGCATCAGTCATTTAAAGTGTTTAAGGCACAAGGATATATTTTTAATGCAACCTACTATAAATAGTTTGCTCGCGATCCTCATCTAAACCATCCTTTTCTATTATTTCTTCCAGTGCACTTCTGAAATCACTAGCTTTTTTTGACAAGTCGGATTCGGTAACATTAGATGCAATTGCAGTACTAGCACATGCTGCTGCTAATGCTCCTGCTACAGCTAAACCTATTATCAAACCAATACCTGTTGACGAAAGGGCAAGGGCAACTACTGCAGCGACAAGAGCAAGGATCCCGCAGACTACAGAGACTGTACTCAAATTTTCTGACTTTTTACCAACAAGCTCGTCAGAAAGATTACCAAGTTCACAAATGGAATTAAACTGAACATCCGGATCTACTTTTTTATCTATGGCAAGGCTAGCGTGACTGAGTACTTTCAATATATTTCGACAATCATCAAGAGATAAGTCAGGTGATTTTATTGCCTCGTCAATCGAAGTACAAAGTGCATTTCTTGTATCACTTAAATTTTTACTTTGAGTGATTTTTACTAATGAAAGATTTTGATTGCGCAAATTAATCGTTGTCTTATACAGTTCAAGTAAAGCAGCTTCTAGCTGAATACGCTCTTCAGGTTCCAACTCGCCTTGCAACGCTTCTTCCTGTTTTCTTATTATCTTTATCAGTATTTCAGTTTTGTCTCCCCTATTCTCAAGTATTTTTTCTACCGCAGAAACACTTATTTTGCTATCAATAAGGAGCGAAGCAATATCCGGAGGACTCATCTTACTTAATTTTTGAGAAATAAAGGTTTGAATTTCTAAAGGAGGCTGAGGATTTGGGCCGGTGTAGGTGTGAGCTATGAAAGCTGATAAAGAGAAATTACTTGCAACAGACAACTTATCATCAATACCTGCATCAGATTGTATTGAAGACTGACGAATTGCTTGATAAAGCGGTTTCCAATCAGATACTTCCCTAGGAATACTTCCCTCTCCTTTTATAGTATCAATTCGAGTTGGAGCCCCATAGGCGTAGACATCCTTTGCACCTACTCTATTTGACGGTCTTGTTGTCGGAATTGGTAGAAAATGTACTCTTTTTAAAAAGTCAAATACAAGAGGCTCTCTTGTAGTGGGAAGATAATTAGAGCTTCCAGGTCCATAAAACAAAGCATTAAATTTTTCGGGAGGCTCCATATCAGGAATGACGCCATTAAAACTTTCGAAACCCCATACACCATCTATATCACGTCGATATATCTTGAATTCATTTTTTACTGGATCTCTAAATATTATTGGAAAATTATTTTTTTGAGCATCAGATAATACTCCTAATGTTCTTGGATCTAATGTCTCTTCTATTTCTGGGTTGCCAAGTTTTTCTAATTCTGTTGTTGTATGTAATATAAAATTCGAGAGATTTTCTTGGGCCTGCTCTTGAGTCAGATGGGGTCCTGAATATCCAAATAGATTTAAGCTTACATTTTCAGGTATTAGTTCAGGATTCGCCTTAAAAAAGTTTTGAAGACCTTCCACAATATCAATTCGATCATCATAGAAATTAAACTCAATTTCATCATCAGGATTTGTCATCGCGGCAAGCTTCATTTGAGCAACTAATAACGAGGCTTTACTTTCATCATCTTTATATTGAGGAAAACCATCTCTTATGAAATCTTGATCGCTAATTTCGGGCTTATAGGCTCCATTATCTTTTAAATATCCATTCTCTTTAAGTTTTCTATGAGTTTGCCCAATTTCAACTACATCGGCTTCTAAATCAGAAAGAAGGAAAGGATTAAATATTGTATTTTCGCCCAATTCCTCAGTGATTGCCTCCATTACGGGAAAAACCGAACCGGTTGGACACACCGTTTTTATATTTTCTCCCCCATTTTTTAAATCGATAAATGGAGTTTGACGATTAGAGCCGACTAAAAGAACGGTTTGATCTCCTTTTTGGGCTCTAAATTGTTCGAGGATTTCCCCATTCGAAGTGATATAGGCCGCATTCGCGTCCTCTTTTGATTTTGAATTTTCCCACCCTATACCTAGAGCTACACTTGAGGTTTCATGACTAAAACATCCATCAAAATCAGTTGAAAAATATACAATTTTAGCCATAAAAACCTCTCAAAACAATTTTTAGTGAATATATTATGTACGATTGTGGCATAATTCATACATCGGTTGGTATGCACCAGTGTATCACCTTTTATTTGGGGCGCTTTAGGGAAAATCACGGTTGTAGTGCTATTGCATCATTTATCTTTGTGATTAATTGCTTACAAATAGTAAACTGCTCTTGATTACAACCATTCATTATATTTTTTTTGACAGTTTTTAAATCCTCAACAGTATAAATTTCATTGATATGGTCAAGGACAAAATGATTGAATTCCATGCTATTTTTTCCAGTAAAGTATGGATTTGCATATTTCCACGGTTTCGTTAGCAACGTGGTCAACACATCAGCAATACCTTCTGCGATTTCACCATCATTATATTCAGGATGCACTTTGAGCATCTGTGATACTTCAACCATGAGTTGCCATGATTGAGGGATATCCTTATTTTCCATAAGATTCGTTGCCGCTTTATCCAGTTTAGCTTCAATTTGGCGACCAACATCATCTTTAGCGTATGCAAGTTGACACAAAAGCATAAAGATAAGCGGTAATAGAGATAAGATTTTTTTCTTCATCATATTAATTTCTTTTAATTTAATGAATGCATTCCTGCCATTTGATTACTCCTTTATTGACTCATTCTACTTTGGAATAAAGCATTTTCAAAAATTTCATACCCAAAAAGATTTAATACTAGACACTGCATGTCTTTTATTGATTCATTACATTCGAACCATTTTTAATTTCAGGCTAATAAATTGTATTGTATAGATTGGCAAGAAAAGTAGATTCTTAATTTCCCTGATTGATTATGATAAGTAAGGAGGAACTCTTATAGGTTACCCGTATGTCCCTTTTGGCAATTGTATTATTTAGATTATATAAATTTTGCAATGTCTCAAACCTTTCAGAGCAGAAAATGAAAGATTTTTGTTTTAAAAAGAAGGTAATAGGTCAGTAAGTTAACCACCGCTCCGCGGTGGTTAACTTACTGACCTATTACAATTGGGGGGGTCGGCACGCAAATCAGCATTTTATGCTGTCTTGCCTTAATCCAATGAATTAACCGATCTTTTATCTAAGACAAAAAAAGATTTTTTCCTTAAAATACCCTGTTTTTAGATTAAACTATTTCGACTTCTTCAGCTTGTGGTCCCTTAGGTCCTTTACCTGCTTTAAAGAGTACGGTAGCACCTTCAGGAATAGTTTTAAAACCACTTCCTAGAATAGCACTGAAATGAACAAAATAGTCCTTGCCATTACTTTCAATAAAACCAAAGCCCTTAGCTTCATTAAACCATTTAACTGTACCGCGTATTTTTTCTGACATAGTAGTTATTCCTATTGATTGGAGCGCTACTATATCATAATTAATACAGAACCAAAACGGAGGAGCTCTCAGGGCTCATCCGTCGGATCCTGAAATCTCAAAGCATCACAGAATCCCGCCGTGTTAATGCTACATTATGAGACATATCTCGTTATTTTCAGGAGCAGGTTCAGAAAATGATGCGTCAGTGGGTGCTGGAGCTTTATCAGCAAGTGGTTTAGCTTTATTGTACCCTAAGCTATAAAGATGGGATAAGGTAGCTATTAGCTGTTTTCTTCTCTCTGTTGTTTGTTCATCTGTAGTCAATTTATCAGATAAATCTGCTTTTTGATTATTGCATACAAAACAGCTGTTTCCTTGTTTTGTAATTTCTATTCCAGGTGTTCCAATTCCTTTATTAAATGAAACAACATTCTCAGATTTTTTGAAAATTACGAAGTCATTGGCAAATTTAACGGGCTTGCCGAGCTCAAATTGGAAAAGCCAGTCAATAAAAAAAGGAGATGCATTAATCTCAACATGAGTTCCATTCCGACGATTGAAACTTATTTTATCCATTTGAAAAGAAAAGGGGCGCTCTGCCAGCATCTTTTCATACACTACTTGTGATTGATTGATAGTATCATTTAGTTTAGCTGCGGCCTCAAACTTACTAAGCTTTGGATCAAACTGATGAGCAACTTCAGCTAGAAAATAATCTTGTTTAAAAAATCGGAAGGTACCTTCGGGATTAGTGCGATAGGCTTGGGCAATAACTGGCGCAGCTTCTTTGATGTAATCCCTTGGATCGAAACTGTTTAATAACTCTATAATGGCCTCAGGTATCACAGCTGCCCCCACGTGGGGTAAGTCAATTGTTTTAACACCTTTACCATAGTATTTTTTCAACTCAGCCTCTTTCATAAACATTACAGGTTGCTTATATTCAGGATTTATATAGTTTCGCCCTTCATAATAGGCTTTTGGCCAATCTAAATTGGTTTCCAAAAAAAATTTCCCAATAATATTGTCTGTTCCATGGCGTGTATCAAATTTAACGCTTTTTGTGTTGTCATCAAATACTGCTAGATACTGCGTCAGTGAGCTGGGAGGGGTTCCAAATGTTGACTCATCCATGAATTTTTTAAAAAGCGAATAGAGCTCAGCATTTTTAAAAATTATACCTTTAGGGTGTAGATAAGTTATATCAGAATTGATCTGCCTCCCAGTTTCTACTGAGAACAATGGTGTTTCTAACATAATAGTATCGAACGTAGGCTCTTCAAACTTTGCTTGCATTTATAAAACCTCCAGTAATTTTCATGAAAGGGGGTATACCCAGTTTGCTATTTATAAAATTGACTGAAGTATAGTTTGGCTATATTGCATGGAGGTTATTTTAGTGAGACAGACTTAAGGATATATTGATTAAACTACGTAAAAAGTGCAGTTCAGGAGTTAAAGGCAGAGAACCAAGGTAGGGCAGGGCGTCAGGCCCTGCTCAGAGATGGTTTAGCGTTCAATCAATGTGTGGGAGAACGAAACCTTTTCGACAAAAATCTTAAGGGATTAATGCAGATGACTCATCCAAGTTGTAAATTGAAACCATGCCAAAACTTAGGCATTCGTCTAGGACACGTGTTGCGAGCGATGAGCCTTGCTCGCTGGCAAGGGTCAACAAATCGAAGGTTTTATCAGGATCAAGCGTTGGGTTAATTAACCGATAATTCTTTCGTCTCGCATAATAGGCGGCCAAATGAAGACTGGCATTTTTATCCCCGTTATCCGAGGCCAGCTTTAACCAGTCAAGGCCCGTTTCAATATCTTGATCGCAGTGAATATCAGTGTCTAGGAGTATTGCATCGTGCAATTCGCCATTTAAAAAATGAAATTCTACTCGCGCATATTGCTCGTCATAGTTAATTTCTTTGACATGGCGTGTTAACTGTTCGAGTTGCGGGGTTTCGTGGTGGTCAAAATGATAACTAATGCGTTTACCAAAAATAAGGGCTAATCCTAATCGTACAAACCCTCTATTACCTTTATCGGGCACGTCTTCCTGTTCATAGGTCGTTTTTGCTTTATCTTCCATGTTAGCCAGTACTTTATTCCTTATCCGACTAAAAAGGGCTTGATGAAGGGCTTTGGTATGGGAAAAAGGGATGCCAATATCAGCTTGTATCGTGGAATCTAACAGTAAAATCTGATACAAGCGGTTGTACACGCGATTTGTACTTTTTTCAGGATAATTCTCATAACTTCTGCTTGTTTTATGAATTCGCTGATCCCTTCTGTACATGATTTTAAGCAGTTGCATTAGATTCTCGCCTTCAATTTCATCATCAGCGGCTAATTGTTTGACAGACTCAGACTCTAAATAGGTCTCGAGCTTTAATATACCTAGGGTGCGAGTATCTAACAGCCGTTTCATCCAGCCTTTTTGATAGGGTTCTTGGGCAATAAGGGGTTCGCAATTGACCTCGCCGTTATAGCTCTCAATTAACTCCATAATTTGGGACTTTTTCATGTGTTTTCCTTTCAACATTACACGCGACGCATTCTATATCACACGAGAGATAAATAGAATTTTTAATAAGGATTATTTCTTAGAAATACTATTGAAAGTTGTGAAAGTTAACTTATGAATTAATCATTGAAATTTCTTTGGAATGCTTCGTTAAAACTAACTTTGCATTAAATAATTAATGCGTTTTATCAAAAAAAAAAATTAGAATTCTTCTGTATTAGGGAAAAAGCATTCAATCTCAGAAAATGGATTTGTCTTTAGATTTAGATTCTATGAGTTGGGTTTTCTCCTGGTACTTGGATAAATAAAGGAAAGGAGAAAAATAAAATGATCTTAGAATTAGCAGCAATTTCACTGACGACTAAGGCGCTTGTTGCAATCATTGGGGGCTCTGTAGCAGGGGGGCTTTTGGTTGGTGGCACAGTTAGCTACCTTATTGTGAAGAAAATTCAGACATGTCAAGCTGATGTCGAGCAGGAATATGAGATGCTTGATAAAGAAGCGTCATTTCGTGAAAAACAACGACAACGCTCTCTCGATAAAACCATTAAACGCGTATCTAAAACTTCAGAAGAAACCATGCGGGATATCGCAAATAATCAAAAACGAACGGCTACTGCTATAGAGGATATAGAACAAAGTATTGGTTCAGCTGAAAAACATCATGAATTGGGCCGGGTAGTTATTGATGAAACAAAGCAAGAAAATGAGCTTATCAAACAATTAATGGCGGAACTGAGATCGAAAACAGAACAGCTCCTCAAGATAACCGATGACTATGAGGCACTGAAAACGAGACTTGCTGAGGCGGTTAATAAGCTTGAGAATGCCTTAACAGAATTAGATCTTATCAAAAAAACAATTTCTCAAGTCAGCGGTGAAAGAGACTATGCGGGTCAAGTTATCGAGAAAATAAAGCGCATGAAATCATCTAACACTGAGCTTAAAACAAGCTTAGATATTCAAACTGAAAAATATGCTAAAGCTGAGCAACGAATTGTTGCGTTAACTGCTTGTTTGCAGAAAGCAAAAACGACCATTCTTGAGCAAGAAAAAATTATCTCTGGCTTACAAAATGAAGTGACCGAGCCTGTTATAGAATCAGGTCAATCATCTCAAACTAATCTAAGATTTTTCTAATTAATAACGTAGTAAAGGAATAATGTTATGACATATAAGAAAGAAGAGTTAACAATAGCCATCGAAGAACCAGCGACCAAGTCGTTACCGGCTCAGCTTTTAGAGACGACCAATCGTATTAAGGCGCATCGTGAGCAGGCCGATTTATATACTGCCGATATGGATTTGCAAAGAAAGCGATTTGATGTTGAGAAAAGCACCTTTGGCAAGGTTGCCGCACGCTTTTGGGGCTTACCATGGTGGGCAAAAGGATTAATTGCTTTGACAATCGGTGGGGTAGCAGCCCTTATTGGTCTGGCCTTTTCTATAGCGTGGGTTATTACTTTGCCTATTATTGCTTTATCGCTATATGGTGCTATTGCCTATATTTTTTATGATTATACCCAATCGGATGAAAAACGTTTTACCCAGCTGTCAGAGGGATTAGTGCAGCGCGAAGAGGAAATGAAACAATCGATTTTAGAGCTTCAGCAGGCAGAGGAGGAGCTCTTTACTTTAATTGGGCAGTTAAGGGAATTTGAACAAGCGAATGCCGAGGTTGTTGATACCTATAATGCCCAAGCCCAGATATTAGATGAAAAAGTTAAACGGTATGAGGCTGCTGTACTGCAGTTTGAGCAATTAAAGGCCGCATTTAGCGCCCATACGGAGACTATGCAAACTATTGAGACGGAATTTTCGGAAAGCTTTCGGCAAATTACTGACAGTTTGTCCCAACAAGCTGAGCGAATTAATTGCAATACGGAAGAACTAGAACAATCAACACTACGCTTTAAAATTGATATTGCAGAGTTAAAAGATGACGTGCAACCACTTAGAGTCGAGGAAGGGCGCTCAATAAGCAGTCGGTTTGAACAGCTAACCGATGGGTTTGTTGAAAGAACTGAAGTTGAACGACAACAAGAACAAGAAAACTTTGCAAAAGCGGATTTGTTTCTTGACGAAACCGATGCTTTTCTTTTGGAAATGGGCGCATTTTTAACCAAGCATCAGCCAGTTCTTCAACCTTGTTTGGTGGCTAAGGATTCTCAAGTACAAGCAAACAATTATAAGTTGAATTAAAGGTCTTGTACTTGTTTGCCAAATTTTAAATGGAAATAAATCGCATAAGTAAACAATGGGACACAGACTGTGAATATGCATAAAATTATTTTACAACTTCCTTTATTAATTAGGAATTTTGAGAACTAATCGCCAAAATGAAGTCTTAAGGAAAGGTCGTTTTTTGAGAGCAGGTATAGTTTTTATTTCTGCTTTGTGGCGGATTTTACATTCGGATTAATTGTACTCGGATTCAACGCTGACCTTTCTGCAAGGCTGCTGAAAGGTCAGCCTACATCAAATAATTCTCTCAAAGAACGGTTTTCATTATTTCCTTCACTTAAGCGTGGAGAAAAGGTGCCCGAAGGGCGGATAAGGGGCTTCTGATTCGAAGTCCTTCCTGATATTTGTCCCAAAGGGGCTGAGTTGCTCAGTGCGAACAAAAATTAGATTTTTATTAAACACTAAGTTTAAATAAATTTCAAATTCATATATACTATGCTGCTCTAAAATAACTCAAAGGATACTATATGCCTTCAACAGTGTTAGATCTTCCAAAAACACATACAGTTAACTACTCTTCCAAACCGCTTTGTGGCAATGATGATATTATAGAAATTAGCCCTCAAGAGTTTGCAATGCAGTTTAATTTTGAGTGGCATGATGATTTACTGATTGAAGATACTTTGGTGCAATCTTACCAAAAGCAGAAAGGGAAATTGCATACCTTAGCTTGTGGTTATGCAGTTTACTCAGAACGTTACCCGCAAGAATCTATTAATGAATCCTTTATTTTAAACAAGATATCTAATCTTCCAGCTCTAATTCAACAACAGAAAAAAGCAGCTGAAAAGTATTTGAAACAAGTTGAAACAGTTATACCTAATCTAGTTGTATGTGATATCAATGACCAAGTGGGGAAAGGTTTATTTTGGAGAGGCCCAGGAATTTTAAAGAAAGGGACCGCAATCGCTTGTTATTCTGGAATCATGGATGCCTCACTATCAGGGGTAGCGAATTTTTCGGGTTATGGGTACACAGTCCCAGCTCATCCTCTATTTAAAAATTACTCTTCAGGAGCAAGGGGGGTAATAAATGGATTTCAGGGGAATCATGCACGTTTTGTACAGCATTTTCCTGATGCAGAGAGCCTTTCTAAAGAATTTAAGTTCGATTCTAGCCTTCAATTGCAAGATATTGCCACTGCTAATGTTGATGCCTATAATTTCGTCTATGAGGGAATGCCTCTAGTCATACTCATTACTAAGGAAGATGTTTTACCTAACTCACAATTTGGTTTTGATTATGGTGCTAATTATTGGGCAAAGGCTTATCAGTGTAGTCAAATAGAACCTTTACTATTTACTAAGCATGCAGAAGTTCTCGATCCTACAAAATATGAACGATTAAATATAAATCTAGTTTTAAGCGGAGAGGCTATATCGTTACCATTTAACGAGGTTATGGAGCACATTTTAGCAAATGAACCCTATATTATTCAGGATGCCAATACAAAGAACATCGTTCAATTATCACTTAAAAAATTAATTCCCATGGTGATTGAAGAACTTCAAAAGCAAAATGGAGCACCAAATTCCATCTCATTTCATTTCTTAAATTGGTTAATTAAAAGCAATCAAGTCCAAAGTTCTACTGAAAATTATCAAAGTAAGTTTATTAATAATATCCATTCTATATTGTTAAAGCATTGGCTAAAGAACAGCTTTGAAGGCAGTGTTTCCGCCAAGGCTAAAGTACCTTACATTGACAGAATTTTGGGCCAAATTACAGAATCGATGACTGCAGATAAAGTATTTTTAGCAGTAAAAATGGCCCTTGATTATACAGAAAGCAAGGACTTTTATGCTAAGCAATTACAAGAGATGCGCAGAGAAATTATTGGTGCTATGAAAATTTATAATGCCGACAAAGTATCCAGTCAAATCACCAGCACTGAGGTGAAAAGCCTTTCCTTCTAAGAGTCGGGTTTTTAGGTATATCCGACAATAGGGTCAGACCAAAAATATTATATATAAAACAAAAGGATTACATATTTTTGGTCCGACCCGACATATTCGCTGAACTTTGGCTATAAACTTATGAAATTCCCATGAAATCCAAAGGGAATTCGGTGTGGAATTCTGATCACCGCAAGAGGTTCTGCGTCGATCTGTTGCGCGTCCAAAATGACTACATCGCTGCGATCTTCCTGAGTACGATATACGACGGCCAAGACATAACCATCACCTTCTTCCGGTGAACGGGGTACAAATACAGGCTCAGTTGGAACATCTTGTCCAAACTCATGTACGACAAGTATTTCCTTTTGTAAATCATAATGCACAATCCGATCAAAAAGACCCTCAGAATTTTTCTGACCGTTCATATATAGATGACGATAGCCATAGCCATTAAAGCGCTCATCAAAACGTGGAAATTCTCCTGTGGTTTCGTCTAAAAACTCCAATTGAATAGAGCGTTTTTCAAGATTAATACACCATCGGCCCAAACGTGCCGCTCCTTCCTTTGCAGAAGCTGTTTTACCGCGTCTGTCTGGCATTAGAGGCTCGATTTTAGAAACGAGTGCATCGATCATAATACAATTTCCTTGCTCCCAGGCATTGCCAAAATGGTAAACGTAGCAGGGATCAGTTTCGATACGCATGACTTCCTTACCCTGACGATCGGTCACAATAAAAAGGGTATTGAGCTGATCTCCTTCCCACATAAAAACACTTTCCCCTCGTCGTGCACGTTCAAAGCTCAGTGTGCAGGGAAAGATGGGGAAAATCACATAATGTTCAGTGTTAATAAAGTCATGAATCATTGACGTATAAGGCCAGTCAATCTTGTGATGTGCAATCAAACGCTGTTGATAGTCCAGACGGTAATACAGCAAATGCCCATCTGGATCCGTATAACTGTAGGTTAAAAACTCCTTACGCTGATGATCAAACCGTGGATGAGCGGTTAAAGCACGTGTGATTTGTCCACCAAACGTAAAATGCCCCAAAGTATCCAGGTTAGACAATTGCATTTCGGTAGGAACCTCTCCCTCATTTAAAGCAAGGATCTGGTTTTGATACATAATAATATTGGTATTCGCAGTAGTATGATCCAAGTCAGGCAATGACCTGCCTGCAGCTCGTTCTTGGAGAAATCGGTCTGTTCTCACCCAGCGATTATCATAACTTGCCTGTCCTTCTTTTATCCGGATGGCATGTATCATGCCATCCCCATCAAACCAGTGAGAGGAAGCCAGTGGTTCAAACTGCGGATTGGGACCATTGCGAAGTAATACCCCTTGCAAATCAGTAGGGATACGGCCAACTACTTCCAGCTTCTGTAAAGTTTCTTCTTTTCTCCACGGAGCAAATACTCCATGCAAAAATGGATTATCACCATTACTCATTTTTCCCCTTCCCATATTGCTGTTCCAGTTGATGAATCATCTCTTCGCACCAGGCAATTTCTGCTTTTGTGGCAAATTGACCATAGGCCAGAGCCATCAGTAGCCAGGTAGGATCTTGGCTGTTTTCTTTAATCCGTATTTCGATAGAATCATATACCGCCAGCTCCTGCGTTAACTGCGTTTGCAGTGCCTGGATTTTATCCCGGTTCTCCTGCCATGACAGTTCATGACCAAAAAATAGCTGCAGTAAAAACTCGTTACGCACCGTAAACGTCACCGGGGGTTGACGTAACCAATCCTGCAATGCCGCATGGCCTTCGTCAGTCAGTTCATATATTTTTTTACTGCGTTTGCCCGGCAAAGTTTCAGATTCAATACAAACCACCAATCCTTCCTCAGTCAGCTGTTTCAGAATCGGATAAAGTTGCCCATCACTTTCTGACCAAAAATAGTTGGTACTGTTTTGAATGTCCTTGCTTATCTCATACCCAGATTTGGGTGAGAAGGACAACATTCCCAATACGGCATACCGGGTTTTATTTATTCTTGATTTCACGGTAGACTCTCGATGCCTCTAAAAGAGGTATTTTGGCTCTAAAAAAGGTATATGTCAAGCAGGTGTATATAAAATACGAAAAGAAGGACGTGCAAAGTAAATTATGGTTATATTAGTATTAGAGATAGATAACGTACCTTATCTATCTCAAAGTGGCGAAATAGCTTACAATGCCAATTAATGATCCCTTGAATTCATTGAGCGGCAAAAATGACAGAAAATGTGAAAACTCAAAAGTTTGTGATAGATAAGATTAGCCATCCTTTGGCTGTTCATTTTGAAACCAATTCGCTTTCAGCATGGTTGTCCTATTATTACTCAGTGCATGTGAAAGGGGCGCCCGAAAAAACTGAACAAGCGAAAATGAAAGATTTGTCCAAATTTATAAGTTTCTTTCAAAATGAAGTAGGGCATGATCTGGTTGATAGTTGGACGCCGGCTGTAAGCAAACAATTTCAGCGACAACTTTGCCAAACAGTTTCGGAAAAAACAGGCAAACCTTATAAAGCAACTTCGGTGAATAGAACAATGGCAACAATTCGTCATGTTGGTCGATGGTTACATAAACAACGCCCATTGCTAGCTGGTGACCCACTTGCTCAAGTCAAAGATCTACAAACTGATGCGCCGGATTGGAATGGCCTAACCTCCAAACAATTGATGCGCTTAAAATCAGCTTGTGAACAACGATTAAAAAGTTGTACTCGCAAAAACCAAAACCCATTAATGGAGGCGGCAATTTTTTATACCTTGTTGAGTACAGGCCTTCGAGAGTCAGAATTAGTTACGCTGGATGTCTATCAGTATCATAGTAAGGGGCTTCATCAGGTTCTGCGCCATAAATCAAAGCGGGTATCTAATAAAATCCCATTGCCGCAAGAAGCGAGGGGAGTACTAGAGAGTTATCTTGAGGCAAGAAGCCCTGAGCCAGAAGAGCCATTATTTGTAAGTCGTTATGGAGTTCGCCTCAAGACCTTGGATGTGTATCGGATTTGCCAGCGAGTATTAAAGCAAGCTTTGGCTTTTTTGCCTGATCATGAAAAATTTGAGTTTACTCCTCATAAATTAAGACATACTTTTTTAAAGAGAGTGACTGATAAACATGGCGTGCATTTCGCGCAAGAAATCAGCGGTAATGTGTCGATTAAAGAAATTTTTCGTTATGCCAAACCTAGTCAGGAAGAAATGCAAGCTACAATTGAAGAGCTGTTTATTTCTTAAATGGCTCTTTATGCCACTACTACTTTTTTTTCCATTTATCTTCGAGCCATTTATTATATGATTCCATGGAGAGATATAGTTGCTGTGTGAGATCGGCTAAAATCCTTAAGTTTTGAATATAAGGACTATACGATTCAGCCAATTTTTTGAAGTTTCCTCCTTTTTCTATCCAAGATTGTTGAATCGAATAGCCTGCAAATAATTCTGTACCTGTCAAAATAATTACTGGTGCTCTTGATTGTTTACGTTCTTTATTATACGAACGGCCCCATTCTGAAAGTTTTCTTAGTTTAATAATTTCTTTACTTGAAAGGTCTTCTGGTTTTTTCATAGTAGCGAATACTAAAATTGATCCAGGAAATGTTTCAGCCAGTAGCTTCATTTTATCAATATCATCTTGTTCAAATATCTCTTTACCAAAACTTTTGGCCTCTCCAAAAATAATTTCAGTTTGGTAGTTAGGGCCTACATGAGTTTGACGTTGATACCAAAGTATAAAATCTGCTTCTACTTTTTCTCTTGAAGGTAGTGATAGCTCTTGGCCGGCTGACCACGTTAGATTAGAGCTCCTTAAACCTAGGTTTGCAAAGAATCGAATAGCAAGAGATGCTGAATAGCCGCCTCGTGAATAATCCGGTAATGCGAATGGTCCAATAACTCTATAAGACCATTTGTTTTTTGATGGGCAGGTAATTGGGAAAGGATATTTCTTTAAACAAAGGTCGCAAGTTAATTCATAGTCAAGTTGATTTACATAATACCAGCTCCAATTTCCACAATTATCACACTTTACCTCTAACCCAAGTTCTACTGCTTTTTTCTCGATCAGTCGTTTAAAAACATTTTCCTTCTGGGAAGTATTTTTAATGGCTTTATATACTGCATTTTGAAACTTCTGATATTGAGCACTGCGTGTAATCGGTTTTTGGGAAATTTTATTAAGTAATTTAACAATTTCTCTATGAGCTATCGAAGAAACTCCTGTGAAGCCACCAAGAGTTTGAATAATTTGTTGTGTTGCTCTTCCTGCATCAGAAACTGCAGCCTTAATGTTATTCTGATTAAACCAAGTATTGACTGCAGTAGTACAATCCACTAAATCCCAGGATTCAGTAACGTTCTGAAATTCTGGGAAAAAAACAACTCCTTCAGTGGTAGAGAGGTAACTATCAGTAGAGAAGCCTAACTTTAAAAAGAAAGAATTTTTGTAATTACAGGGAAACACTGTGGCAATTTGATTTTGATTAGTATCGTCTCGGAGCTTGACAACATTAGCGATCCCGTATGAACCATTGAGGTGGATTGAGAAATCAGGATATATTGAGTCAAAACGAATTTTAGAATTATTATTCTCTATAGCAGATATTAAGCTGATAGTTTTGGAATTTAGTATAGGGCGTGTTTTCCTGACAGTATAATTTGGTTGATCACGCCAAATTGGAGGATACCAGGTTTGAATTGTATTTGAGCCAGATTCTACAAGTAAATATTGTTTATGAATTTGTTCTATATCCCCCTCCGGGATAGAGCGAGAAAACATACAGGTAGGATGAATCATGACACCATTATGGTTTCCGGGAAGAGGGCGGTGATGCTTGAGAATATACTCTTTGCAAAAAGAAGATAATTCCTCGATATACTGAAGAGGTATAGCAAGCATATCCTTATGAATAGCCCGCAAATTCCAAAAATCTATCAAATCCCTTGATTTGCTTATATCTAAGATAAATAATGTAGGCGGTTGATTTTCATTGTAATTTATTTCAAGTTCTTGGTTTCCTATCATTAAGGGAGAAATGTAGTTTGATCTATAAACTTCATTGAGGGTGGAGCCATTCAAAACTAGAATTGAGGGCTCAAAAACATATTGATAATTTTCTTCAAAATAATCTAGTAAATCTTGCCGCGGAAAGTTGCCAAATATACAAGCAGTAAAGCTTGAAAGCTCTTTTTTATCGGCTTTTATTTGAATAAAATTTTGCTTATATCTTTTTTGAAACTGAAACTCTTTATTATATAAATGGCGATAAAGGTCATTTAAAGTTAAGCCAAATCTGCGAAGCTTCTGTTCATCATATTTGAGAATTTCGTGCAGCTGTAAGACTCTGTCTGAATCAAAGCCCAGCTTCTCAGAAAGACCTGGTTCCGCTTCAACTAAAAAGTCAGGTTCAAAGAAATCAAGATACCCATTGATTATTTGTTTAGCATTATCAAATTTAAAGTTTATTCTTTCCCACCAACTCGGAACGCGTGAAAAGTAGGGGATAATTGGATTAAATTGACCTCCCCATAAGCACGTATTTATTTCAAATATTTTGGTTAAATTTTTAGAGTCATCCGGCTTTACTAGAAAACCAAATCTTATAGGGCGAAGCCTTATTTGTATGTTAATGCTCATTTATGAAGTATTTTTCCAGCATAGGTTATTTCCTGTTTTCTCATTTGGAATGAGATTATAGTTTGATATCAGAAGATTTTAGCTTGCATATCCCTAACTTACAAACTGCTCCCTGATGCATAACCTCTAATTTCAGAATATTACTTTTGGGATTTGGAGTCCTTGGTAATCCCCCCGAAAAATAAGTGATGTTAAAAGTAGAATTTTCTCATACGCTATATAGGAGGAGATTCTTCATGAAAAGATCAAAATTTACAGATAGCCAAATCCTGTCCATTCTAAAACAAGCCGAAGGCGGCGGCCCTGTTTCAGAACTCTGCCGAGAGCATGTTATAAGCGCAGCAACCTTTTACAAATGGCGAGCTAAATTTGGAGGAATGGATGCATCAATGATGTCGCGGTTAAAAGAGCTGGAAGCTGAAAATAGCAGGCTTAAAAAGATGTATGCGGAGGAACGATTGAAAGCGGAGATACTCAAAGAGGCCATTGAAAAAAAGTGGTAACACCGTCACGTCGACGAGAATTGGCGAGAAAGGCGGTGGCTAATACGGATATTTCAAGTTGTTAGAACAATGGGCTGATAAGAATCAAATACAATTGGTCTTTATTCAACCAGGTAAACCACAGCAAAATGCTTATATTGAGCGGTATAACCGTACTGTTCGGTATGATTGGTTAAGCCAATATTTATTTGAATCTATTGCTGAGGTACAACACCATGCGACACAATGGTTATGGATATACAACAATGAACGTCCAAATACTGCTATTGGAGGCATTCCTCCTAGGCAAAAATTGGCACTAGTTGCCTAATCCTCTACTTTTAACTTCAGTTAAAAATGGGGGGCTTACCGGCAACAGTGTATAGAGTTTTGAAAAATGCCAAGGATCAATTGAGCAAGTAGGAGTAAGCATGAACAACACTAATAAACAGTTATACTCAACTGAAACTCTTTGGGAAGAGATAGCCGGATTCTCACGTGCGATACGTATTGATAATAATATTTATGTTGCAGGTACGACAGCCAGCGAATCAAACAGTATTATTATTGGTAAAGATGATCCCGCAAAACAAATGCACTTCATCCTTAATAAAATCGAAAAGGCTATCACGCATCTAGGCGGTACGTTAAAAGATGTTGTTCGTACACGAATTTATGTTAGCGATATTGGTGATTGGGAAATAGTTGCCAAGATTCATGGTGATAAGTTTCGTCAAATTCGGCCGGTTAATACTTTAATTCAGGCCACTTTAGTAGGTGATTGTTTAGTAGAGGTAGAAGCAGAGGCTATCATACAAAAGGACAATATTCCGCAGGAAAGTCAATAAAAAAATAATTTATCAGCATCGTTTTATTTTTGACCAGGCACTTTGGAGGGACTTTTTAAATCCCCCCTTCTTGGTGTATTTTCCCAATTGAGAATATAAAAAACAAAAAAATGAAATTATCTGTCCGAAATATAACAGCGCCCGTCCACGATTAATACAGCATATTCTTGTAATTGAATTTGAAGTTTTCTCGGATTATAAATCGCACTAAAAAGAGTAAGTCTATTTAATTTTTCTGTGGCAATATACCATGCTTTTATATTTTCAAAGTTCATTCAATCGGCAGAATCTTTTCCGAAGTGCGACAGATGATTAAACTATCATCAGTTGTACTGGGAGAGAAAGATGGGAAAATGTTATAAGCAGCTAACGGAGTTAGATAGACAATTTATTAGTTTAATGCTGGTCAAAGGTTATGCTAAATCAAAGATGGCAAAACTATTAAAGGTGCACCGCTCCACAATTTATCGAGAGATAAAGCGTAATAGGTTTGTTAGCTTATGGACTGATAATGAGCCTTATTATTTAGCCCAGACTGCCCATAAGCGTTATTTAAAACGTCGAAAACGACAAGTAAAACTAGTCTGTAATAAGCAACTTCGCGATTATGTTCATGATAAGCTCTCGAGTGGTTGGTCACCTTGGCAAATAGAAGGGCGTTTAAAGCGTGAAAACAACGTGGGAATGCGTATTTCTCATGAAACGATTTACCGTTATATTTATAGTGATTATGCAGTTCGTAATCGATTTTATTCATGTCTAAGGCGCAAGCATAAGCTACGTATTAAACGCCATTTACGTCAATCAAGATTTCCTAGTGAATTGCTTATTACTAATCGACCTCCAGGCATTAATGAACGTATTGAATTCGGTCACTGGGAAGGTGACCTCATGATGTTTAAGCGCGGTATTAAAAGTAACTTATTGACATTAAGGGAAAGAAAAACCCGCTATTTAATTGCCATCAAAAATGAAAATAAAACAGCCGCGGCTACCGCATTAGCGCTTATTGGGGTAGTGACCCCATTCGTGTCAAAATTTACGGTTTGGGGTCAAAAACATCTTCAATATTGTGCCCACTAGGGCCAATTATGAACGCAGCATAATAATTTCCTGCATACTGTGGTCTTGGTAGAGGTTTATCATTAGGGTTCTTCGTACCTTCTTGCGAAGAACCCCAGAGAAAAACTGGCCTTCAAGCCGTAAATTTTGACACGAATGTGGGTGATACCCCTTGCTGTACCGTGGAATTGATGTCAGTTATGAGACAATACGTCAATGGTGCATTAAATTTGGTTCTCATTTTAAGAATGTTATTATGAAGCGCGCGTCGAGAGCATCGGACAAATGGCACTTGGATGAGCAGCAACTACGCATACGTGGTGCGGCGTATTATTTATGGCGTGCTGTGGATGATGAGGGCTATGAACTGGATGTGTTTCTGCAAAAGCGGCGCAATAAAAAGGCGGCCATCCGCTTTTTGTCTCGTCTATTGGATGCCCATCCCATACCTCGGGTGATTGTAACAGACACGCTCAGGAGCTACACCAAGCCAATTCGCCAAATGTGCAAAGGAGTCGCGCATCGCTCGCATAAGGGGCTCAACAACCGGGTAGAAAATGCCCATCAACCCACGCGAAGAAAAGAAAAGTGCCTCATTCGTTTTAAATCACCCGCAGGGGCGCAGAGCGTTATCGCACTCATGGGGAGCATCAGAAATCTCTTTGCAGTCGCCGTGGGTCGATACACCAAAGCAGCCCAACAACGAAGAAGCCAATTTCAATCGGCAAAAGAAATTTGGAATGACGCTGCTATTGAGCTGCTTGGCGCCTAAAATTAGACATCCGCTATTTACTTGCTCTATAAAAAGTTAACCTGACGAAGAAGCCAATTTCAATCGGCAAAAGAAATTTGGAATGACGCTGCTATTGAGCTGCTTGGCGCCTAAAATTAGACATCCGCTATTTACTTGCTCTATAAAAAGTTAACCTGACGATGCCGACAAAATTAATTCCCTTTAGCCTCGAGTAGCTGAGTTATAAGTGTTAGCAACAACAATCAATCCTCAAGTGATTGTGGTGATTATACAATTTCTGAATAAATGACTCAGTTATTAACACTACCGCCTAATACAATACTGCCGGTATAACCTTGCTCTACAACTTCTGCTTTGGCTACACCTGCATCTAGCAAGCGAGTAATTTCCTCGATTTTTTCAGTTTTGGAAAAGCCTGTGCTAAAGCAACTAAAGCAAAAAAATATACAACTTAGAAAGTGATACTCTGTCCAACGATTTCTTAATGTTTCTCGATGCGCCTCTAAAGCTCTCCGTTGATTTTCAGATAAATCATAATGCTTATCTTCTTGATTACTTTCAGCAAAAAAGGATTGAGATCCTTTTGAAATCTTCTGGAGTTGCTGTTGCGAATTTGTATTAGTATTGGGATTAGAATCTTTTAATAGTTCTGGATTCTGAGCTTGTATATACTGAAGCGGTATTTCAATTAACTTTAGGTGTTGAGTTTTCCCGAATAAAGATTGAGGATTGCTCCATATTGTAATTTCCAAAATAACATAATTAGTTATCGTATGCATATCAGGCTCTCTAAGGAGTGCCTTCGTGTTTGCTATGCCAATATCAAGAGTATATTCATAACAATTATTTCCTAGTGTTGATTGAGTAATAGGAATTTCAGTCCACTGTGTTTTTTCAGATTCATACGCATATATCTTCTTCGGAGTATCTTCGATACGATAAAATTGTTTTAATTGTTCACAATAGAAATATCTCATTTTTCTTTTTCTCTAATCTATTAAATAATACAGATTGTACAATATTAGGATTATGTGGTCAAATTATATATTTTTTGGGCATCGTCAGGTTAACTTTTTATAGAGCAAGTAAATAGCGGATGTCTAATTTTAGGCGCCAAGCAGCTCAATAGCAGCGTCATTCCAAATTTCTTTTGCCGATTGAAATTGGCTTCTTCGTCAGGTTAACTTTTTATAGAGCAAGTAAATAGCGGATGTCTAATTTTAGGCGCCAAGCAGCTCAATAGCAGCGTCATTCCAAATTTCTTTTGCCGATTGAAATTGGCTTCTTCGTTGTTGGGCTGCTTTGGTGTATCGACCCACGGCGACTGCAAAGAGATTTCTGATGCTCCCCATGAGTGCGATAACGCTCTGCGCCCCTGCGGGTGATTTAAAACGAATGAGGCACTTTTCTTTTCTTCGCGTGGGTTGATGGGCATTTTCTACCCGGTTGTTGAGCCCCTTATGCGAGCGATGCGCGACTCCTTTGCACATTTGGCGAATTGGCTTGGTGTAGCTCCTGAGCTTGTCTGTTACAATCACCCGAGGTTTGGGATGGGCATCCAATAGACGAGACAAAAAGCGGATGGCCGCCTTTTTATTGCGCCGCTTTTGCAGAAACACATCCAGTTCATAGCCCTCATCATCCACAGCACGCCATAAATAATACGCCGCACCACGTATGCGTAGTTGCTGCTCATCCAAGTGCCATTTGTCCGATGCTCTCGACGCGCGCTTCATAATAACATTCTTAAAATGAGAACCAAATTTAATGCACCATTGACGTATTGTCTCATAACTGACATCAATTCCACGGTACAGCAAACGCTCCGATACATCTCGATAACTGTCATTAAAACGGTGGTAACTCCATACTGCGATGCTGATTAGCTCCAATGGATAACGATATCTTTTCGGTTTCCTTGCCAGCATCACGATCTTCCTGTAAATAAAATACAGTTTAGGTCAGAACTTAAATTGACGATGCCATTGCATGCATTCACAGATCTTTCTTTACTTATATTGTCTGACAATACAAAAACTCTCAGTAGCGATGATGATGAGACAGCGAGGAAAACATGCCTAAATGACGATAAAACTTATTTCAAATATAAAGATAATATTGTAAAAAGTATCAATCATAGTGCATCAAAAAATATTACGCCCTCATTAGCCCGCGCAGAATTAAAAAGACGTGAGTTGATGCTAAAAACCAATCCACCGATATATTTGCTTAGTTTAGAATATATAACTTTTGGCAGCTGGAGTTCAGCAATAAATTTTTGGATTTCTTGGTCTATATTCACGTTTTGTATATTAAGTATTCTCAAGCAATTTATACTCTATATAGTCTAATATTGACATATATCAATTAATGATATATTATTTTTTTATGAACTGGACAATAAAAATAACAAATAAAGCAGCCAAGCAAGTAGATAAGCTACCTAAATCTGCTAAGACTACGTTATTGCTTTTGCTTCGCGATATAGAGCGAAATGGGCCAAGTACAAGTGGAGGCTGGAAAAATTATGGAAAATTAAAAGGAATGGTAGGGGACAAACGTCATTGCCATTTAATGAAAGGAAAGCCCACCTACGTTTGTTGTTGGGAAGTGATAGATAAACAAGTAAAACTTATTGAGGTGTATTATGTCGGAACACATGAAAAAGCCCCATACTGAAAGTATTGCTATGGTTACTTGGCATGGAGCGCATTATGCATTGCCAGTAGGTATTATAGAAAAGTATAGGGTTAAAGAAGAAAGCAAAGCGCATTTATCTATTGATGACGTGTTTGGTGATCTGATTAGAGAACATGGTGAACCAGGCCTTTTGTTAAAGGGTTTGCGTCATCGAGAAGATTTAAGCCAACTTGAGTTAGCTAAAATTTTAAATATTTCTCAAACTAATTTATCTGCAATGGAGAATGGTAGACGGACTATTGGAAAGGAATTAGCAAAGCGTATAGCTGAAAAATTTAAAATTGATTATAGAAGTTTTTTGTAGATTAAAATGACAAAGAACTTTAAAAAGGATGATGGTTATTTAGAAGAGGATTTCCTTCATTTTGGATATGATCATATAGATACTGGTTTGTATTTATTAAAATCTGGTGAACCTAGTCAGTTTGACTCGGCAGGAACTTTGATTCATTTGGGATTTGAACAGATTTTAAAAGCATGGCTTTTACATTACTTTAAAGAGTTTCCAAATAAACATAGTCTTATTAATTTAGTTAACTTACTTCCGGAAATAAAATTAAATGAGCAATTTAAGTGTACATTAGAAAAGCTCGATGAGTATTTTTTACTACGATATCCAAGAAGAGTGGAAGGGCCTATCGAAATAGGGGACGATGATGTAGTAGGGCATCGTCAATTTAAGTTCTGACCTAAACTGTATTTTATTTACAGGAAGATCGTGATGCTGGCAAGGAAACCGAAAAGATATCGTTATCCATTGGAGCTAATCAGCATCGCAGTATGGAGTTACCACCGTTTTAATGACAGTTATCGAGATGTATCGGAGCGTTTGCTGTACCGTGGAATTGATGTCAGTTATGAGACAATACGTCAATGGTGCATTAAATTTGGTTCTCATTTTAAGAATGTTATTATGAAGCGCGCGTCGAGAGCATCGGACAAATGGCACTTGGATGAGCAGCAACTACGCATACGTGGTGCGGCGTATTATTTATGGCGTGCTGTGGATGATGAGGGCTATGAACTGGATGTGTTTCTGCAAAAGCGGCGCAATAAAAAGGCGGCCATCCGCTTTTTGTCTCGTCTATTGGATGCCCATCCCATACCTCGGGTGATTGTAACAGACACGCTCAGGAGCTACACCAAGCCAATTCGCCAAATGTGCAAAGGAGTCGCGCATCGCTCGCATAAGGGGCTCAACAACCGGGTAGAAAATGCCCATCAACCCACGCGAAGAAAAGAAAAGTGCCTCATTCGTTTTAAATCACCCGCAGGGGCGCAGAGCGTTATCGCACTCATGGGGAGCATCAGAAATCTCTTTGCAGTCGCCGTGGGTCGATACACCAAAGCAGCCCAACAACGAAGAAGCCAATTTCAATCGGCAAAAGAAATTTGGAATGACGCTGCTATTGAGCTGCTTGGCGCCTAAAATTAGACATCCGCTATTTACTTGCTCTATAAAAAGTTAACCTGACGATGCCCCATTAACGTATTGATTAAGATCAAAGCAATGTCTTCGGGCATGGCTTTGTCTTTAAAGTAATCAAGGAATTGAATAAGACCTAATAAATCCTGGGTTTCTTGCAGTGCTAAGGCTTTGGCGTGCAGTGCTTCCAGACTTAAAACGGTACTATCAGATTTTGACTCCATTATTACTTCCTATGTTTTGGCTTAAATGCTTCAAAAGAGCTAATAGACATTAAACCAAGGTGATTAATATTTATCCAATTACTTGTTTGGATATGTCATATTGAGGGACTTAATATGAGGTTGTGTTATTGCTTAAAAATTAAAAAGTAAAAATCCGCCTTTATGATATTTAGGGTCAGACCCCTATAGTGTGGGAAATGATTAAATCCTGTTAATGCCGCAAGTTAATTATCGGTGTTACTTAAGTATAGAAAAAAGTCTCTGAATGCCTATTTATTAGGGGTTTCGCTAAAAACAACTACACAATCGCTAGTAATTGCTCCCGTAGCATAAACAGAGCCCATCTTGTTGTGAGCAAGTGCCTTCTACAGTTTGCAAAATCGTATAACGGGTTAAATTACAGGAATGGGGTTGATACCCCTTTTAAATATTATTTGTTAATTCTTCGTTGAAACGATGCACCAAATCGAGATTCTGCATGAAAGCTGTACCTATAAGAACAGCATTAAATTGCGTGTATTTACTAACTCTGCTCAAATCATTCAATGATTTAACGCCCGAAGCATAAACAAGAACTTTATCTTTTAAATATTCAATACCTACACTTTCAAGTATTGATTCAGTTGCGCCATTATCAGTTTCCCATGTTGAGGGATTTACATTATGAATGGCTATGATTTGCGCTCCTATTTCTAAAGCAGTATAAAATTCTCGAATATCATGAACCTCAACAAATGGCTCCATTCTATAAGAGATAATATGATCTGATAGTTTTTTAAGTTGCTGCTTTGAAAGAAGATTGGCATTCAAAAGTATAGCATCGGCGCCATTATACCGCAGCCAATCAACCTGAACTTTATCTAATACAACCTCTTTAACCAAGATAGGTTTTGGGGAGTTATCTGCTACGAATTTTATATCTTCTATTTGGCCATTAAAAAATTGGCTTTCCACGACCACAGAAATAGCTGCAGCTGACTTATTGTAAGCGTCTATAATCTTAGGTAAATTCGGAGGCTCAAAAGCTTCCTTCATACCCGGACTGCCCCGTTTAATTTCAGCAATAATTTGTAAGCGCTCGCTAGTAAGGACAGCCGCTAACGATTTAGTGCTTACCTGAAGTCGCGCAAAACTCACCGAATTTTTTTTAAGAGCGGCAATCTCTGTCTTTTTCGCCGCAGCTATCTTTTGAAAAATACTCATAGTTGTCCGGCTTAATGGTTCTAAATTTTATAAAAGCTTGTGACGGCGCCTTATTTAACCTTAAATTCAAGAGGACATATTGCCCTGCCTTTTCCATCGACTCTTTTCTGCATTCGATGCAACTCAATTCCAGCAGTAGTTTCTTAATCTAAGACTAAATGTATATTTCGTGATATTTATAATACCACGGTAAGACTGCTCAATCATATTGCGCCTGTGCACCCTCCACGCTTAGTTTTATAACCATTTGTAATTTATTGAATTAGGGGTAGTGACCGGGTAGCCAGTCAGTTCTTTTTGCCAGCAAACTAAGGCTCATCATCTCACCAGTGAAAGCCATCAAATTCTTTTCTAAAATTCTCAGATGCAAGCCTTGGAAAATGATAAAGCAAATAAACAGAGAATTCTCTCCACCCTAGCTCTGAGATGAAGTGTTGGGCTGATGCTAAATCATAGTCGGGGTCTAATTTGGCTAATTCAACAGCCCTTAAAATCATCTATGGACTGATTTCACCAAAGGGCGCCGTCAATTTAACTTTTGATAACGCAAGAAAGATCGGTTAACAAATTTTAGGCGCAAAGGAGTTGATATGCGGCAAGTTGCCAAATATCTTTGGCCTTCTTAAATTGAATCCGTTGCACCGATGCTGAATTGGTATATCGTCCGACAGCAATAGCGAAGAGGCTTCTGGTAAATGCCATTTACTAGAGAGGCTTGGCTCGCGCTTCTTAATTACATCCCTAAAATGAGGGCCAAATTTAATACACCATTGACGTATCGTTTCATAGCTCACTTCTATACCTCGGTGCAGTAGTCGCTCTGATACATCTCGGTAACTGTCATTAAACCGATGATAACTCCATACTGCTATGCTAATCAGCTCTAATGGATAGCGATATCTTTTGGGCTTCGTCCCAAGTAAACTAAAGACAGTTTAGCCCATCGTTAAATTGACGCTGCCCTTCTGTGAGAGCAACTATGCTAGAATTTAAAGATGAATACACGGAGTAGGGGTCTTTATGCTTGTAGAAATTCTGTCTCGCATTCAATTTGGTTTTAGTATTGGTTTTCATATCTTGTTTCCCACATTAAATCTGGGTCTTGCAATTTTTCTAGTGATTATGGAAGCAATCTGGTTGAAAACAAAAAATCCAATTTATCTCGAAATTTGCAAGCTTTGGACTAAGATTTTCGCTTTGACTTTTGGAATGGGGGTCGTATCTGGAATTGTTTTAGCTTATCAAATTGGCACTAATTTTGGCCCCTTCATCATGCTGTTTGGAAACGTCTTAGGTGCGTTGTTTGCTTATGAAACCTTGACTGCCTTTTTTCTCGAGGCTGGATTTTTAGGAGTGATGCTCTTTGGTTGGAAAAGAGTGCCGCCAACACTTCATTTTATTGCCACGCTTCTGGTAACTATTGGAACAACAATATCTGCATTCTGGATTATGTCGGCGAATTCATGGATGCAAACTCCTAGCGGGTATCAATTGGTTGAGGGGAAATATATTGTTGATAGCTGGTGGGGCGTCGTATTTAATCCCAGTTTTATTCCGCGTTTTATTCACATGCTACTGGCCTCTTATGTGACCACATGTTTTGTCATTATGGCTGTTTCTGGGTATTATTTGTTAAAAGAAAAGTGTGATGCGATTGCCAAAAGATGTTTGACGTTTAGTTTATGGGCGGCACTGATTTTAGTTCCATTACAAATAGGTGTAGGCGATGTAGTTGGTATTAATGTGTATCATTACCAGCCTTTAAAAACAGCGGCAATGGAAGGAGCATGGCAGACACAAAAAGGAGCACCCTTGGTGTTATTTGCTATTCCATCACAAGAACAACAAAAAAACTTTTATGAAATCGCGGTGCCAAAACTTGCAAGCCTTATTAACACACATGATTGGAATGGCGAGCTTATAGGTTTGAGTTCAGTTCCTCCGGCTGAGCAACCGCGCATGCTCCCTGTATTTTTCTCATTCCGCATTATGGTAGGTATTGGAATTTTGATGTTATTTACTGCCATAGTAGGGGTTATACTGCATTTAAAAGGCACTCTTTTTAAACATCGCTGGTTTCATCGGTGGTGTCTTGCAATGGCTCCATTAGGATTTATTGCCAGTATTGCTGGATGGTTAACCGCTGAAATTGGCCGACAACCCTGGGTCGTTTATAATCTTTTAAAAACAAAGGATGCAGTATCCTCAATAGGTTATGAAGAGGTGATGATTTCCTTTACCTTGCTTATTCTTGCTTATGGGGTTGTTTTTGGTTTTTATCTCTATTATTTACTCAAGCTAATTGCCCATGGGCCAGAAACATTAACAGAAGAAGAAATAGAGCATCATGCATTTCAATACATGACTGACATTCCTGAGGAGAAAAAATAATGTTGCCACTTATTTTTGCCGTGCTTCTTGGGTTTATTATTATAATGTATGTCATTCTCGATGGTTTTGATTTAGGTATTGGTATTCTCTTTCCTTTTACTTCGAATGAAAAAGACCGTGATACGATGATGAATTCCATTGCCCCTGTTTGGGATGGTAATGAGACATGGCTCGTTTTTGGCGGAGCAATGCTTTATGGTGCATTTCCTAAAGTGTATGGTTTGCTATTACCTATTCTTTATATGCCAATCATGCTTATGCTGATTGCTTTAATATTTCGCGGCGTCAGTTTTGAGTTTCGTTTTAAAGCAAAGAGATCAAAAGCAATCTGGAATTGGACTTTTGCAATCAGCTCGGTTGCCGCAACATTCTTTCAGGGAGTTATTTTAGGGGCTTTTGTTCAGGGTTTTTCTATCAATGAATCTTCAATGACTATTAATAATCTTAACTGGCTAACTCCTTTTAGTCTGTGTACCGGGATTGCTTTGATCTGCGGGTATGCTCTTTTAGGTTCAACTTGGATGGTTATCAAAAGCACTGGAAGGTTGCAGCGTACAATGATTCATCATGCACGAGGATTGTTAGTATTAGTTGGTTTATTCTTGATTTTTGTTAGTATTTGGACCCCTTTACATAGTGATGAAATTTTTCATCGTTGGTATAGTGTTCCTAACGTGTTTTTATTGAGTCCGCTACCCGTGCTTTCCGCAGTTGCACTTTATCAAGTTTGGAAAAACTTAGATTCAACAAGTGAATACAAGCCATTCATCTACAGTATCGTTGTATTTTTTTGTGCTTATATAGGTATTGCGATCAGTGTTTATCCTTATTTAATTCCGCATCAGGTGACGGTTTGGGAAGCCGCGGCCCCTGACTCAACGCTTAAATTTATTTTAATTGGTGTCGTCATTATGCTTCCAATTCTTCTTGCGTACACACTCTATGCTTATTATCTCTTTCGAGGAAAATCGACAGGGCATTATCACTAGAAATTCTGCCAGTAGGCGTAATGTCACGCGATTCGTCGAATTGTATATTTTTGTTGTTAGTCATCCTAAAAAGTTCCTATAACAGCCTGTATCGGCACTTTTCCTCTGATGTCGGCAAAAGCGGCAATCTTTAGTCCCAGGCCGTATAGGATAGATTTGCTATTCTCAATAGTTTCTTTATGTCCATTCAAACCATCAATTACTTTTTTGTGGCCTCAGTGTTGGGCTTAGTTGATATAGCTCCCTGCTCTTAAGTTAGAAAGAATTTATAGAATGTTATTCTGATAGTGAGATGATCTAAGAAAGGGCACAGCAATATATTTTATCTTTATCTTTATCTTTATCTTTATCTTTATCTTTGTCTTTCCTACCTTCAGGCAGAGAAGGTGTAAAAAAAGCTGTATGAGTTAAAAATTTGCTTTGGCTATAATCATTTTTACGACATTCTAGCTCTATTTTCACTTCCTCTTTTTCCACACAAGAATAAAAAATTTTTTCAGCCTCAGACCCTAAAACTATTTTTAATGCGGTTAGAGCTTTATCTGGAGAAACACGAAAACTACCAGATTTGGGTGCGATTAGTAGAGGCATTCCTTCTTCAAAATAAAGCTCACCTCCAATAGTCCCCTCTTTCCAATCTCCCGCCAAAAAATCATGCCCCGAAACATCAGCATTTTCCCTCATTAAAAATAGCCCATATGTTTCTTGAAATTTTAAAAGAACAAAAATATAGCTAGCAGTGAAAATTGAAGAAAATGGTTTATGGGCGAGAGGTTTTAGTTGCTCATCAAAACAGAGTTCTATTTCTGAAATTGGGCAGTCCAAAAATAAAAACTTCCCTTTACACTGATAGAAACGATCCTCTTTTTTAAACAGGAACACGGCTAATTTTAAATTTGCCTCAACCGATAAATTAGGTGGAAGTGAGCCAATTAATTCATAACCTTTAGAAGCAAGAACCATAATTTTATTTTGAGCACTACTTCTACTATAGGTAGAAACTCTTTTAATAGTGGGCAACATTAATTAATTCCTTTAATTAAAGTCCCAAAAGGGAATTAAGGACTCTACACCATTAGAGGTGCTCTGCGGGTAAGTATAGCTTCCCCCTCAGATGATTTAAAGCCAAGCGTATATTTAGTGATATTTTTAATACCACGGTGTTACTTAATCCTATTGTTCATATATTTTGTTCGCCTGACTTCAATGAGTCAAAGCCACAATCCATGAATAAGTAGCAAGCTATTAATACACTCTAAGGCTGCTGTATTGGAGCCCGATTTATCAATATTGACCTTTTTGACGAAGGCCACAGTTTTTTTTGGCGTTGTTGCATAAATCAAAGTTAGACTAAATTCAATTCCATTCAATTAGCCCATTGTTATTTCACTTTTACAGAAGTTGGCATGCCGAGAGAAGTCATACGGTTTAAAACACGCGTAGCAATCCCGCCTTCTGTTTTTTGCTGCGGTAGTACTCTTGCTTTCATGTCCGTGCCAATGATTTTTTTGTAACGTAAAATGGCTAGCTCTACATGGCTTCGAAGACCATAATTGTTTTGTTTTTGCCATGCCATACGCCCGGCCACCTGCAAACGACGAATATGCTCATCGCACTGAGTGTTCTCTTCCTGACTAATCACAGCAATTGATGGAGGAGGAATGACGATCTTTGCGTCAGGCGGCTTCTTCAAGATGACCTCATTAAGCTCAAAGCTGTCATAAGCGCCATCTCCCATAACCACCTTGAACTCATGCTCAACCTGGGCGAGCAAATCATAAGCACCTGTCGTATCACCTGTCGTATCACCTGTTGAGTTGGGTGTGATGTCCCAGGCAATAATTTGATGTTTTTCATCAACGGCTATATGGAGTTTGCGCCATGTCCTTCTTGCTTTGGCCGCATGCTTCTCCTGGTGCCATTCGGATTTTCCGTAAACCTTAAGTCCTGTAGAATAAACAATGACATGGCTTCCCGGGGTTAAGGCTTGGGCAAGATTGCTCAATTCCAGGTTGATACTACGTTTCGAAAGCGCGGAGAAAACGCGGTGATATTACGATATGGTTTACAGACGACGCGATTAAAGTATGGAGGCCAGAGAAAACTGGTGGTCGAGGTCGGCCAAAAGAATACTCGGGATTGGCCATAGAGACCTGTTTATTTTTGCCGCTGGTTTTTTCCTTGCCCTTGCGGCAGACAGAGGGATTTGCCAAATCATCTCGTTGTTGATTTAATAATAGAGTTAGGGGGTAGGGCATATTCAGATGCTACAGCTGAATTACATGCTAAATTAAACAAAAATCATGATAATTCAAAACGTTATACAGAAAAGCCTCATTCTTCTTTTGCATGCTATCTACCAGCGAGAAATTCTTTTTTTGCAGCAAATAATAGTGTAGAAAAAGAAGTTGAGGATGAAAAAGCCAAAGTAAAAACTAGTCCTATTGTTCAGTCTACAATTCATAGCAAGTCCATAGAAGCTATTGATCGAGGCGTAATTAATACCTATACCAAAGCAATTATAAGTGCAGCGTCCGATAAGGTTTATGAAGTTTATATCAGTAATTTGATGCGCAAGGATAATAAAGAGCAATTAATTAATTCGATCCTCAAGGCTTTTGAAGATATAAGGGCAAAGAATGGCGTAAAAAATGAAGATCTATATCAAAAATGGATCGCCGGTCTCATTGCAATGAAAGACTCCGCAGCATAGTGTTAGCGATTACTCAGTTATTACTAATTAACCTGAAAGCCTCGTTACTATTAAATTTTGATTTAATAGTACTTCCAAACAACCTTCCTCAAGCGATTTTGGATGGTTTGAAAACACCTAAAACCCTGGATAAAGTGCTTGATGCGAAATATGACGAATATTCTAATTTTTATGTTCAGAAGACACATTAGACGGACGTAAAGTTGAAAATGAGTAGAATGGACTTTTTTTACTCAAGCGCAAAAAGGCAGATTGAATCGGGCAATAAATTAGACGGCGAAACCTCTGAGACTTTTGAGCACAAAGTTCCTAGGAAGCTATAAGTGAGAGATGAGGAAGCTGCATTTTGTTGGCAGATTCCTCCTTAATGTTAGGGTGTTAGGTTAATAGTTTACATATTAACTTTAACGTTATTATCTAAAGGGTTAACAACACCATCATTCTCAACGGCTCCTGCATTATCAGCGTCTATATCCTTTGCGAGCTCGCTAGATAATTGAGAAGGTTCCTGTGACCAGATACTAAACTTGACGCTTTTCTCCATAATTTTTGGCGGAGTTAAAACCTTGGTATGGGTTTCTGCAAGGATAGCTCGATATGCAGTTAAATCGGGTGTAGCAGTCGTTATGTTGTTTAAGGCAGCTTTTAATGCGCCATAACTCTCATCGACCATTGCTCTAAGTTGCTCAGTCTTCAGCGGTTGAGGATTATTATTTTGCTGATGATAGGCTCTAAAGTCGGCAATTATTGCTTTCTTAAGTAAATACTCAGCAAAATCATGTGCTCCAGTGCTTTGGTCATAAGCATGCAGTGCTTGATAACTGCTGTAGGCTTTTACTGAACAAAGTTCATTAACATCTCTAGCACCTTCTTTGCCAATAAAATGAGTTAAATTTGTGGAAATCTTATTAGGTTCTTTTGATACTTCTTTAAGTACTTTAAAGATAGGATTTTTTTCTATATCACTTACTGAACCATTATGCATACCGACATGTTTTCCCTGACCATATTCTCTATAAGCAGGGAGGCTTGCATTACTCGCACCGGTCATCAATGGTTTAACGGTGCCATTAATTTCCATGGAAACTGTATTAAAATAGCCATTTATATAATTATAGCCATTAGCCGCGGCATTATTACCTCCTTTATTAATGACAACCTGGGATATCTCACGGCCATTGCTATTTACAAGTTTTGCTGCCTGAGGATAGCTAGCGCTTATCTCTGCTCTGACAGCATCCCGTAAGGATAGATTCGCAGCATAACCTTTAATTTGTCCTGCGAAAGTTCCATTTTCTTTAAGGCGGGCTGTAACTCGTTGGACGTCAGCCTGGGGTACTAAAATAATAGCTTGATCACTGAGACGATGGGGACCCATGATCGTGGTGTCATAGGGTGCAATTCCTTCAACATTATTAAAACTACTTAGAGGTTCTAACACTGCAACCGGGGCATCTTCCCAGGAGCCGCCAATATTTGCTTGGCAAAGCGTATTCCATGTCCAATGAGTATGAGGTCTGTCAACAAAATCATCAGAATAGAGATTATTGACAAAATCCAGATGACCACCAATGGTACCATCCTTAGATATCAGGCCATCTTTTTCTGCTAATGCGTTAACAACAGAGTTTTTCGGGGTTTCAAAATCGAGAATATCAAACTGATTGGTGTCCATAAGATAATTGAAAATCGAATCAGGTGCCCATGATTGAACCAAAACAACACGCTCAACAAAGTCATTTTTCAGCGCCTGTTTAAAAATGGGTGCCGTATTAACACCTGCTAATGCATCCGGTACACTCCCTTGATCATCAACAATATATAAATTAGGCTTCTCAGCAAACTCAAGTTCACCTGAGAGTAATATTGTTGTTAATTCCAGCTGATCATCTTTAGCCAGCCTATGTAAAACAGTCTCTCCGTTCTCTACTTGATTGGGATTAATACTCTTTGAATAGACTGCAAGGAAGGCAAGAAGCATATCAAGGTCATCATATTTTGAAATAAGAAGATGCAATAAACCACCTTCAATCGTATCCAATTCTTGCACCACACTCTCAGGATCTTCAGCAGAACTGATTAACTCAAGCATTTTACTGATTGAAATTCTCTCTTCTGTAGCGAGATCCGTGGCAATCGTTGCTAATATTTCGTCGTTATTTATCATATCAATCTCACATTTGTTTAATTAATAATCATTATAAGAAATATTTATTAACAATATATGAACAAAATGCTCTAATCGTTATATTTGTGGGCATTTTAGTTAACTTGACGGTGCCCTAGTGGGTTATGCGCGAGTTTCAAAAACAGATGGATCCTAATCTCTGGATTTGCAAATAGATGCGCTTGTTCAGGCAGGCGTTTTAAAGGACGATATTTATCAGGATCAGGCTTCTGGCAAAGAGAGGGTCGGCCGGGATTCTAGCGGAAAGGGTTTTAACGCATATCCAGCCCAAACTGGCAATGAACATACTATGAAGATAGAGCGGTTCTGTCGAAAATAGACAATCCAAATTATACTGCCGCTCCAAAGCAACTGAGTGGTTGAATAATGCTCATATTTAAAGGACGTCACTTTCCCAATGATCTCATATTGATGGCGGTGAGATGGAAGCTTGCTTATCCACTGAGCTACCGAAATATTGAAGAATTAATGGAGGAGTGAGGTGCTGATGTAGATCACTCGACAGTTCAAAAATGGGTTATTCATTATGCACCGCAATTAGAGGAGTCATTCAGAAAAAGAAAGAAAGCCGTTGGCGGCAGCTGGAGAATGGATGAAACGTACATCAAAGTTAATGGAAAATGGGTTTACCTTTATCGTGTGGTAGATAAAGAAGTAAACACTATTGATTTTATGCTTTCAGAAACCCGGGATCGTCCTGCTGTATTGAAGTTTTTCAAAAAGGCAATTGGCTCTAGTGGGTTGCCGCTAAAGGTTAATATTGATAAATCGGGCTCCAATACAGCAGCACTGGAACGTATTAACAATCTGCTGTTTATCTATGGATTGTGGCATTTGCTCATTGAAGTAAGGCGAATAAAATATATGAATAATATGGTGGAGCAAGACCACCGTGGTATTAAAAATATCACCAAATTTACCCTTGGTTTTAAATCATTTGAATCGGCCGAAGCAACAATTGCGGGAATTGAGCTGCATCGAATGCTTAAAAAAGGACAGATGAACAATACGGGAGACTCCTCTGTTTGGAAACAGTTTTACGATATGTCTAGCCTCAATTATCCAAAAAATTTTCGATAGAGCCGAATAATGCGCTGTTGAAGTACCTGTCGCCGCACGGCAGGAAGCCCATCAACCTGATCGGCGATTACCTCTAGCGCAGCAGCTCCAATATCGGTGCTGGCAAGTTTAGACCGCTACAACCGGTTTAGCCTGCGATTTGTTCCGTTTTCTGAATCGACTCCTATATGTTTTAAAGATCATATTGTGGTAAAGTTCACCATTTTTCTTTCTTATTGCTTAGCTAAGAATTTTATGAAATTTACCAGTTTGAACTTAAAGCAGTTGAAAATAGGCTTATATTTCAAAACTATTACGTTTGGTTTAAAACTAACTATTGGACTATAAACAATAAATAATTTTCAACCAAATCAAGATGAGCTTAATCAAATCAACCGAAGTATTTCCCTCAGCTTTAAATCTTCAAATAGCTTAGAAGAGTCTCCATTTTTTACCATGGCTAATCGAAGTATGTGCAAGCTAATAATACAATGTTGAACACAGTTAATCCGCTCTGAAAGTAACAGTTAAAGGTTTATTATGAACTATTTTGAAACAATCTACGCGCTTGCTATTACGAAAAAAAAAGACGAGCTTATAGCTTATGTCAAAGAACAGCATGTCAGTATCGATGTATTTAAAAAATCAGAAAATATTAGTGTGGCGGAACTTTTGGCCTTTGAGGGAAGACAATCGGAACTTAATTTATTATTGCTCCTGGGAGCCGACAAGAATTTGGCTATCCGAGGAGCAGCTCGTGCAGGAAATGGAGCATTAACGAATTGGTTGATGATTTTCAAAAATGCTGATATCAGGTACGCTGCTCAGGGAGCCGCCCAGGGTCATAATCCTCGTTATGCACTTTCCATGCAAAATCAAGGTGCTGATATAAATTTAATAGCAATAGGTGCTATTCAAGGCAAAAATTACGATATCGCAGAAGAGATGTTAGTGAAATCTGCAGACATCAATCGCATGGCTGAGGCAGCGGCATCCTTTGGTGATTGGATATATATTGACTATTTAAGGCCAAAAGGTGCAAGTCTCGATTCTATTGCAAAAGGGGCTGCTAACGGCGGATTTATTTCAGAAGCAGAATCGTATCGTCTCGAGGGTGCAAACATTGACGATATTGCCAAAGGGGCTGCACGCGGTGGTCATTTCGACTATGCGGGTACATTAATTGAGCAAGGCGCATCCCTTAAATCTGTAGTAGAAGGAGCAGAAGAAGCCGGTTATTGGTTTATGGTTCTAAAATGGAAATCCCTCATCAATTATTTCGACACCATCTACAATCTTGCCAAGGAAGGGAAAAAGGAAGAATTAAAAAAGTTGCTATCTTCTCCGTTCATTAGTGTGGATGTGCGAAAAGTAGGTAGCGATTTAACTCCAGCAGAATTATTGGCCTTTGAAAATGAACAAGCTGCAGTTAATTTGCTAATAAGTTTTGGGGCGAATGTTGATTTAATAGGCAGAGGTGCTGCGCGAGCGGGAAATATCAATTTCTGCGAATTGCTGCGACGAGATTACGAAGCTGATATCAATATAATTGCGATTGGAGCAGCGGAGCACTTAAAACCCTCTTATAGGCAGCTTTTACAGGCTGAGGGTGCGAGTATTTCTTCCCTAGCAGAGGGAGCGGCGGCTCAAGCTGACTGGGAATTGACCTCAAAGCTTAATTTGCAAGGGGCTGATATTCGTGCTGTTGCGCGAGGCGCTTTACGAGGTCAGCACCTGGAATTTGTAAAATCACTCTACAGCAAAAATTTATTATCTATCGGTTTTCTTACATTTAATACCGCTGCTACCGGTTTCCACGAATACGCTGAAGAAATAAATCGTGAAGGAGGGCAAAGTAATAACCTTGCTCGAGGTCTGGCGGTTGGAGGGTATCTTGATAAGATTGAGCAATGGATTAATGATGGAGCTGATATCAACCAAGTGGCAGAAGCAGTAGCCCTGAGCGGTAACTTGTATTTTGCAGAGCGCCTGCGTCGAAAAGGTGCCAATATTAATCATATTGCTAGAGGTGCTGTGGAAGGGGGGCATTTAAAATATGCTGAATTTCTCCGTTCTGAAGGTGCAGCTGTTACATGGATTGCACCTGCTGCTGCAGAAGGTGGAAACTATGCCTATGCAGAAAAATTACAGGGCCTTGGTGCAAACCCAAATGGAATTGCGATAGGAGCTTCGACTGGTGGACGGCGGGCCTATGCTGAGAAGTTGAGACAGCAGGGAGCTGATAGAGCAATGATGGCTATGGGCGCTATAAGGGGCGGGTTTTGGGAGTACGCGGAATTTTTACGCACACAAAACCCACCTATTAAATTGCAGCGTCTGGCAGATCATGCTGCCTTCACCGGATATCGTGAATATGCAGAATTACTGAGAGCAAAAGGAGCTGATATTGATTTAATGGCCTTAAATGCTGCTAAGGGTGGAAATCTCCACTATTCGGAGTATTTGAGAAGTTCAGGAGCGAATATTAATTCTATTATTAAAGGTGCACAACAAGGGGGCTACACTCAATATGTTACTTTTCTCCGAGAACTACCAAAAAATTCTGAAACTCAAGTCAAACTGATTGTTTCGCCAGTGACCGCTGCGTTTGCTTCAAAAAATCAAACGGCAAATTACAAAGGAAAAGAGTCTCAAGAACAATCACTGAAACGGTTAGGAAATGCAACGAATTTAGAAGAGCCCTTATCGTCAACTACAAAGCGTCGTAAAAAATCTGAACAAACATCAATTACTGGAAAAGAACCCTGGAAAAAAAATGCCCTGATTAGTGGGAAATATTCCCGAGAATACAAAGCTATTCCCAAAACGCCTTTTTTCTCCGTTGGCTCAAAAAGGAATACCTATTACATCAGTAAGTTTAACTTTCAAATACTCCTGTCCTGCCGCCAACCAAAAGGCTTAGAAAGAACAACTCATGAAATAGCTATAGGAAAGTCAAAATTTAGGCTTTCGACCCTTAAAGATAGCCTGCCATCCAACGATGAAACAGTTACTTTTATCTTTGCCGGTCGTAAAGAACAGGCAATGATTCCTGATCCTACAATACTTGGCGCAAGGCAGCGCCTATTAGTAGTGGTGGGAGCCGATGAGTACAAGGAGCTTCATGAGAATAATTATAATGAGAATGTAGAGTTTTTAATAACCGATTCTTTAGAGTCAGCGACCCATGGAACTTATCACCCCGAGGATATCCAGGCTCGCCGGCTAACTGCCTTTATCCTGTCTTATGCATGGAGACTTAAAGATTGTATTTATCTGGATGACAATATAACCCTGATTCAGGCTGCCACTGAGTTTACACCCATTAATAACTGGGAAGAGACCACTGCGTCCCTTATGAAGGCTCGAGATAATGAGCAAGCGTTGATGTGTGGCATGCAAACCTTATCAAACAAGCCTTATTATTACGTTGAGCCAGATTATTGTTATAAATTATTTGTTGTGGATTTTGAGCAAACAGCCAAGGTTTTGAAGTTAATGTCTGCAGAAGATGTATTTGTCCTTGGATATCCATCAATCTATTCAGGCTATTGTATGCAAGATTTTTATTTTCAAATGGTTATTGATTTTGCCCTTTTTGATGCTTACAGCAAGACTCAAGCAGATAATATCGAATTACCCAAACGCCTCTTGCATCTGCCGCCTACAGAATCAATCAGCTTGCTCCGGGCAAAACGGAATAAAAATGCTGCGAAATCTTTTGCGCGAGGCTTAATTGAAGATATTCAAGAAATTGATGAGGTGAGTTTTGTTCCGGATGGAGTAAAGGAAGAGCATGCACAGTGGATGCTGAGTAGTCTTGGTCATTTAAAAGAAGAAATTCAACGCTGTCTGAATATGGCTAAAAGGAAACGCCTTCAGATCACGAATTACGATTATCGCGATATTATTTTCCAGTCCAATAATCAACGGGACCTACCTGATGAGGATACAGACTTAAAAGAATCACAAGAAGTTGAGCCGGAGCAACATGGCCCTGTTGAAGCGAAACAAAAACTGAAAAGAGGTGCAAATGCCTGCAACAGCTCGTTTATTGCTCAATTTTGGACTGGTTGCAAACTTAACGAACTTATCCCCACTGATAAATTAGCTGACTATTTGCAACTCAAAGAGATCGTTGAATATCTCTACCCTTATCAGGCAGACGCATTACGAGCCGTCAGTAAATCACAGGAGTTTCATAGTGTTGTAAGACTTAATACTGGTGGTGGTAAAACTTTATTAGGGATTCTGCTGGCCAATTTTCTGATAATGCAGGATTCAGACGCGGTTATTCACATCATTGTTCCAACGGTCCAATTAGCCAACCAATACTACGTGGAGTTCATCAGAACTCTTAAAATATTGGGGAAAGCTTCTGCAATTGAAGAAAAAAATGTGATTACGGTGCATAGCCGGGAAAATGCGGTCACTGCAGATTTTATTAATACTAATAATCCTTTAAGGGAGAAGGCGAGTGTTTTTATTTTTTGTGACGCTAGTTATTCCAAAGTGCTAGCGGAAAAAGTCGAGTGTCTAGAAAAACATCGTAAACCACGTCTGGTAATCTTGGATGAATTTCATCTCTATAAAAAGAAAGCGCTGCATTTGATGCAGAGTGGTATGTCTGTCTTAGGCTTTTCAGCAACTCCTGGCAACGACATCCAGCCGCTTTTTGTGTTTACGCGAGCCGATTCGCGTAAAGCAGGTAAGACAGCGCCTTTAATTATTGATCGTGTCTCTTATTCGTTTAATAAAGAAATGAATCATAAGAAGCATGAGCAAATCGTCAAATCTATTTGGGACCATATTCATCCAATGGGCAAGCCGCTTGTTTACTATAAAGGGATTATTTATACCAGCAGCATTGAGGAGGCGAAACAATTAGCTGCAGCTATTAATCAGGAGCAGGCTGAACGCGAAAAGGCTGCGTCGGGTGATGCAGAGCAGAAGAAAAAACCTAAGTTGGCTCAAGCGATACACTCTCAGATTAAAGACTATGAAAAGTGGATTGAGCAGTTCAAGAGAAAAAGTCTGGAAACATCTGCCATTCTGGTTGTTGTGGATATGCTCGGTACAGGTTACGACGATCCGGATGTTGTCTGGGGTTTATATGCCAAAAATAAAGGAAGCAATGTAGGAGATCATTCGCAAAAAGTTGGGCGGACAGTCCGAATTAATCCTCGATATCCAAACAAAATTGCTTACTTCCTAGCTGATAATGATGTGATTATGGATTTGGATGAAGTATATAAAGATGAAGATGCCTTATTCAACGCTGCCGATAAATATTATGACGTTAATCGTCAACTCATTTATCTTGAACTCATGGATGCAATAGATAGAAAGCGCCCCTTCCACCATTACGCACCCATGTTTAAATTTAATAAACTAGATGAAAAGTACAGCCTGTCAAAAAATCTTATTCTGGTATTAAAAGCTCTGGAAAGCAAAAACGAAGAGTGGAGTAAAGGACTTCTGGAATTGAACGGGGATTTGAAAAAGCTTTCTCAAGATCGCAGGGGAAGAGAGTTTAACCTGCTGGAAGTTTTTATCAATGAGGTTATCGGTCTGCAAGAAGGTCTACAGGATGGTTTAAAACAATCCTTGTTTACATTAAAAATCTTCGATCAATTAATTCACAGTCTCAATAAATACCAACCTGCGCTATTAAATCAATTGATTATGAAACCAGGTTTAGGCGAAATGTTGAAAAGAGTGGATGAGCAATACACCCATATACTTCACAAATATGGAATTTTGCGATCGGAAAAGACTGCTTCAGGCTTCTGGATGCGAAACGACCTAAAGATAGGAACCTCATCCTCTTCGTTCTCAAATCGTTATGCCTTTGTAAATAACTTAAACATTCGTATATCGAATGAACTTGAACAAAGAAACCCTAAGGCGCCAACCGCGAGAGAGACATTATCACTGCTCTAACAAGGAGTCATTGAGCATTGTAATTCAAAGAAGAGGGAAGGGGGCTATTTATATTGTGAAGTAAATTCTGGTTTATAAATAATATGCGCTGGCTAAAGCTAAATTAATTAACATGATGATTTATTAATAATCAAGATCAAATATTGGGGTTTGAAGTCCTCACGACTGAAAACGTACGCTAAGCGGTAACCAAATGATTTATAATGAATTAAAAAATATAAAAATGAGCTCAATAACAATGTTTGATAAATCAAAATGCGCGTTAATGAGTCGCATTGAATTTAAATGGCACCGGTTTTTACCTTAGCGTACGTTTTCAGTCGTGAGGACTTCAAACCCCATTACCCCTTAAGTTTGCATCAAATTAGGAACGAGGCTAGGGAAGTTAATAGAGGGCCCGTTTTTTAGCTTTAAGGATTTATAAAAGAATCTCTTTTTGCAGATGCAACTTTCATGAGCTATAATTTCAATTGAAATTTAAGAGAAAGGGGTGCCTTATGAAATCTTCCTTAAAAATTGATCATCAAAAAGAGCTGGTTTTAACTAAGGCTATTTTAAAATTGGCTGATTTTTATGGTTTAACCGGTAAGGATTTACACAGCATTATCGGAGTTAGTGAATCTACGGTAACACGATTAAATCAAGGTAAAGCATGGATATCGCCAGCGACTAAAGAGGGAGAAATAGCATTACTGCTTTTAAGAGTTTATAGAGGATTAAATTCATTAATTGGAAATAATCATGAAAAAGCAAAATTATGGTTAAATAGTGACAATAAATATTTTAAACAAAAACCGATTGATCAGTTAAAAACTGTTACTGGCTTAGTCGAGGTAGTGAATTATATAGATGCAATGCGTGGAAAGTTATGAATATATGGGGGTTGCGTGATGGAAAACAATTCATCAGTAAAATAACTGCTGAACCATGGAGAGTAGTAGAAGATCAGCATGTTTTAAGCTCTCGTGATTTAGTTGACTCAATAGAAGAACATGATTTACTAGAAGAATTAATGGAGGAATCTAAGCCATTAATTGAAAAAGAAAAAAATTATTTAATATTTACTCCATTTCGATACCCTCCTTTAAAATACGGCTCTCGATTTGGCAGTACTTACGAGCCCTCTCTTTGGTACGGCTCTTTACAGCTTGAAACAGCTTTTACTGAGGTAGCTTATTACAGATTAAAATTTTTTGAAGATACAAGTGCCGATCTAGGTTATGTTGAAATTTCTATGACAGCATTTACTGCTTTTATAGTCAGTAATAGGGGAATAGATCTAACAGTTAAGCCTTTTGATGAATACACTAAATATATTTCAGACAAAAATACCTATGAACATAGCCAGCTATTAGGTTCACATATGAGAGAGGATAATATAGAGGTTTTTATTTTTAATTCCGCGCGAACGGAAGTGATGTCTAAAAATATAGCATCATTTACTCAATCTGTATTTCAAACTAAAAAAAATCAATATGTTAATAATCAGCAAAATTGGAAATGCATTGCCAATAGACGCTGTATAGAATTTACTCGTATAGAGCTTAATGGTAATAAAAGGTTTTCTTTTTCTAAAGATTATTTCTTTTAATCAAATGAAAATACTCAATTTTTATCAACTGGGAACTAATCATCCAACAATATGATGAAATGATCAAATATGCGACCGCGCTCAAGCAAAGCACCTCCGACATCATTTCTTCTAGATCACGATAGCTGATTCCATATTTACAGTACCAGCGTACGCATTGCATAATCACTTCGCCATGAAAATGGCGCCATTTGAAATCCCTTGGTTGGTATTTATCCATATCTTACCCCCAGCATTAATTAGGTAAGTATAGGAAAGTTAATTTTTTGCAACGCAGCCCAAAATACAATCTACTAGTTTAATATTAGATCATTTCTGGTTTTTTTCTTCGTATGCTACTGATCATCTGCCTATCTATTTTCAGTTTTGACCTCTACCAGATAGATACAATTAATTTAAGTTAGCCCTAGTGTAATGCAAGAAGCCGCATTGGATTTATATTAAAAATACATATAGTGACTATAAGAAATTCAAACAGAATTATATTTCATCTAAATGATAAAATGGGGCGCTCATTATTATCATTTAGGATTAGTCATGCGAGAATGGTTTAAACGCTTTCAGAGTCCAAATACAGCAATTAACTTCCAATTAAAGGGTCAAACTTACAAAAAATCAGATTTTGAATATCTTGCTAGTGGTTCTGAAAAACATGTCTGGAAGATCAAAGATACCGATCAATGTTTTTTCCTTCCGAATAAAGTTAAAGGTGTTTGGGATGATCGCATCGGTGCTGAAAAAGCTATACTGGATTTCATCACTGAATTGGGGTTAAAAACACAACAATTTGAAATGATTCCAATGGTTGCTCAAGAGGAGGGGAAGCCTGATGCTACAATAAATGTGCTAGTTACCAAACAGCTACAAAGTCTTTGTGAAGAAGAGTCTCTTGTCATCTATAACCCAAAAGGTCTTCGCGACAGAGTTGTTGGCAATCCCCCGAATCTAAGGGTTTTAAGAGAACAACTGCGTGATCCAATATTTGCACGAAAGATGTTAAGACAAATTGTTAGTGAATATGCAATTGCCTTCACTTTTCAGTTACCAATATCTATTATTCAATACACTGATGATAGCCAGCATTTTTTACTTGAACTACCGGTCAATGGCTCCTCTGAACCTCCATTAATTCGTTATATATTTTGGGACGTTGTCTCCGATTTTTCAGGATCAGGTTGGCCCTTGGTGCCAAACCTTGGGCTCTTAAAGTCGGGAGGTGAGTCAAGCTATTCCTCTTCTCCAATCAGAGGATTAGGGCATCTTGCAAATGGTGTTGCTGTTGCAATAACTGAAATGAGCAATAACGATCCAAACAGCGACACTACTCAAACTTCTACTTTTGAATATTGCAGGCTGCTAGAGCAAGATTTAACCGCAGCCCTTAATGATGATGATTTTCTTAAGCAGGCCCTTGCTCAGGCAAGAGAAAAAGGTCTTATTTATTTCAATAAGAATTTAGATGGTTTAACCTCAATTCCGCAAGACACCTTCGTTCCGTTGATAGTGATGGCCATTTCTTTAGAAAATCTTGCTGTAGTCCAACGCCTGCTTTCTAGCTGTCCTTCTCAATATCTACTTGATTTATCAGAACCCCAGATGGAAGAAATTAGGAAAGCATCCCAAGGATATGAAAAATCAGCAGATGCTGTTGGCTACCTATGTGCAGAAAAGCAACGATTAACAGCAGAAAATCACAGGCAATTAGCAGAAAAACTAAACAACGAATCGGCTGAATTAAAAAGCCGTTTTCTCAAAGAATATGAGCTACAGTGGGACGCTGACAAAGCCTCCTGGTGTGGTATATATTCATTTTTTGCCCGCAGCAATGTGGATGAGAACAAGTCATTAAGGGAGTTAGTTCAACATGCCAGAGGACTGTCAGAACAAGGTAGTGGAAAACGTAGTCAGGAGGTAATGAAGAGGATGGGGTGGCTAGATGAAAATAATGAAGTTACTGCCGAAATAGGTAATTACCTTTCATTAGGCTAGATTTGGCTGCGTTGCAAAAAATTAACTTTCCTATACTTACCTAATTAATGCTGGGGGTAAGATATGGATAAATACCAACCAAGGGATTTCAAATGGCGCCATTTTCATGGCGAAGTGATTATGCAATGCGTACGCTGGTACTGTAAATATGGAATCAGCTATCGTGATCTAGAAGAAATGATGAAGGAACGCGGGTTAGAAATAGCTCACACTACTGTGTATCGCTGGGTTCAGCACTATGCGCCAGAATTGAAGAAACGGCTGGAATGGTATAAAAGGCGTTATTCCAACAGATGGCACCTGGATGAAATTTACATCAGGGTAAAAGGAGAATGGAAATACCTATACCGTGCAATTGATGAGCGAGGGAATACGATTGATTTCTACCTATCTCACCGACGCAATACCATTTATGGTCAGGCAATTAAGGAGCTAAAACGGGAAGGAAAACTGGCTTCTCACTTATGCCATTCACAGATAAAATATCGTAATAACCGGCTTGAAGCAGATCATGGCAAGCTCAAGCGACTTATTAATCCTGTGAGAGGATTCCATTCCATGAAAATCGCCTATGCAACTATCAAGGGTTTTGAAGTCATGCGAATGTTTAAAAAGGGGCAGTTTAATATCTGGATGTACGGAAATCGTAATGAAATCTCATTTATTAATGAGCAATTTGGATTATATTGCTGACCTGCGCCTGAAATTCAGATTTTTGCGTTTATGATATTTTTTGCAACACAGCCCTAAAGATGATCTGTGAGCTTTCTGCAAGATTATAGAAAGCTCTCCTTACAAAAAGTATTTTTTTACCATTCGTAGCAATAAAAGTATCCACTTACCTATTTTACTTACCATTTTGTATGGAAAATAGAACTTAAACTAAAAATAAACAGAAAACGGTCCTTTCCGCCAGGATCTCAACCGAACCTCGATAGCCTGATACGAAGTAGCTCATGGATTTGATTTATTCAACAGGGGCATTTACATTTTATATTAGTTATAAGACATATAAACGGACTAAAAGTCGATTAGCTGAGGGAGAAATAGAATGAATAGCGTTCGCTTCAAGAATGCAACGGTTGATGGCTTCAATATATTTTACCGAGAAGCGGGAAAGGTGGGGCTACCTAATTTACTTTTGCTTCACGGATTTCCGACTTCGAGCCATATGTTCAGGAACTTGATCCCTATTCTTTCTGATCAATTCCATATTGTGGCGCCCGATCTACCGGGTTTTGGCAGGACAGATATGCCACCTCGTTCTGAATTCAAGTACACATTCGATAACATTGCGAATGTGATCGATAAATTCACAGAGATCATTGCTTTCAATCAATTCGCGGTATATATATTTGACTATGGGGCACCAACTGGCTTACGTATTGCACTCAAACATCCAGAGCGTATTAAGGCTATTATTTCTCAAAATGGGAATGCCTACGAAGAAGGATTAAGTGATGGCTGGAGGCCAATCCAGGCATATTGGAAAGAGGCATCAAATGCTAATCGGGAAGCATTACGCGCTTTCTTAACTCCAGAGACAACACTTTGGCAATACACACACGGGACCAATGATGTTTCGATAATTTCTCCAGATGGGTATTCGCTCGACAACTATTATATGGGGCGAAAAGGTGCTGATGAAGTTCAGTTGGACTTGTTCGGTGATTATAAATCGAATGTTGCCCTCTATCCTGAGTTTCAGAACTATTTCCGCACATATCAACCGAGATTTTTAGCTGTATGGGGTAAAAACGATCCCTTTTTTCTTCCTCCAGGTGCTGAAGCATTCAAACGTGATAATCCTAATGCGAAAGTAGAGTTTTTTGAAACAGGACACTTTGCGCTCGAAACCCATGTGCAAGAAATCGCTGACAGCATCCGAAGGTTTTTGCGTTAGCCGTCCTTGATTCCCCGAGAGCTATACTAGGCCTAGCGCTCCGGAACTTGCGCTCTGACGCAAAAACGCTAAAGAATTTTGAAAATAACTCATTGTTTTGTCAAAAGAAGTTGGGGTGCGACAATCAATGGAATGAATTCTGACCTTTCTGCAAGATTGCAGAAAGGTTGGCAATTACCTATGAAGACCCATCGCAACTAAGTTCTAGTTACAGTAATTAAATTAAAATCGCAGTAATAGGGGTTCTGTGGAAGAAGTGACAAAAGTGTTCGTTTCAACTATTTGCAGTAAATTCTTCTATAATTTTATTTTAAATAACACCATCAACAAATGATTTGGTTAAATATTTTCCTTACAAGGAGTCATTATAACTTTTTGATATCAATCAATATTTTTTGAAACGCATACTTTTGTCACTTCTTCCACGGAACCCCTAATCATATTTTGGTCTACTTCTTTCCGCGTGAATTTAAGAGAACTAGATTTAAATTCACCTTTAGCAATAACATTATTTTTGCTGTTGTAAACCATGAAATAGTGAGTATAAAAATCGAACAAGAGTTTCGTGCTCTTCTAAAGGGCTACACGCCATGTAATCGATATGAGAATTTCTCTTGTGAACTGAGGCCAGTGTTCTTATGGATTTTAGAAAGGTAAGTTTTTCAAAAACATAATTCGCTTTCGTTTCATAGGTTCCATGGCAATAGGCCTCCTCATATTCAGCATTACCCGAAACAACCACCCGATAAAAGCCACTCATAGAAATCTCCTTTTATGTTAATGACTTTATTGTAACATTATAAATTTTGTGCAATTTTTTCTTTCATAAACGGTATTTATTCTTTAATTAAAATACAAAAGCCGTGGGGGTATTAGTTATCAATAATAATTAACTTGTTATGGTAAAGCGTTAATTTCCTAATAGTCTTGGTATGTATGTAGCCCTCTTTGATTATTAAAATACTTAGTGATTAATGGCCATAAATAAATACACAAGGGAGGTTCAACTCAGATTCAAAGTGATTTTTTGAGAAGCAACAACATTATAAAAAACAGCATCAAGAGCCTCTAATGGAATAAATTCAAGCTCCTTTTCGGCATCGTCAACTTAACTTTGAGCTAGACTGAGTTCAATTGACGAAGCCATTACAGCAAGGCATTTGCTTTCTCACGTATCCTTTACCAGCATGACTATCGGTCGACCTTTATATTTCACTTGTTCAGAGTAACGACCTGTATACAAATTCAGATATCTTTACCCTACCAACTATCTAGCGCTTATCCGCTTATAGCTAGCAGAAGGTTGTTCGCCTCGCGGCTTTTAACCCAGGCATTCGCCTTTCGCTACATTGTCAGGTTCGCTCTTTATTCAGAACCCTAGATTTATTTGGTAGCACAAATAGTCCTATCTAATTAGTAGGACAACTCTTCTAAGCAACCTCATGTCGCACTTGAGTTCCTCTGTCTGAATCAACAACGAGTCCTGCTGATGGCTTTTGCTGCCAAATAGCCCTATTCAGAGCATCACAGACTAATGTTGCTTTCATTCTGGAACCCATACTCCAACCCACTATTTTTCTTGAAAATAAACCCATAATAACCGCTAAATAAAGCCAGCCTTCCTGAGTCCAGACATAAGTAATATCGGATACGTAAGTTTTATTTGCCTCTTTAACGTCAAACTGTCTATTTAAAACATTTTCATAAACCGGTTGTTTATGATTGCTATTTGTTGTCACTTTACATTTCTTGCGATAGCGAACAAAAACTTGCGCCTCTTTCATTAAATTTTGAGTTCGTCTTCGACCTACTGGATAACCCAATGCATTTAAAGCATTCTTCATCCTGCGGCTTCCATAGCAATACTGGCTGGCTTCAGCTATTTTCTTTACCCATTCGAGAGTTTCTTGATGCGCAAGATCATCTGGTTTATTTCTTTGGCGGTGCTGATAACTGTAATAGCCATACCGTGTAATGCCCAGTAGTTGGCACATTACGCCAACTGGCCAGGTCTTCTTATTTTGGGCAACAAACGAATATTTTATTTCGTTTCTTGAGCGAAGAAGACCGCGGCAATTCATTTTTTTCTTGAAAATAAAGCACGAGAATCAGAGTTCATTGGCTAGGGCCTTAGGACCCTAGTGTTGCTAGGACTGTTGATTCCTTGGCTGTTTCTATTTCGTCTGCTGACATGTGAATAAGCTCAGACCATGACAAATAGCCTTCACATAACAGACCCATTAGCGGCCTTTCAGAAGAGGTTTCTCGCTCATTTTGTAATAATCTACATAATGTTGTTCTCTCGTTTTTAGCCATCGATAAAAATTGGTCTAGCGACATTACATCCTGAGTGATTAAGGTTATTGCTTCTTGGTTGAATTGGTTTAAATATTCATGGCTTTCTTTCTTTAGTTTTAAGAGCTGAGATATGCTGATCTTTCCTGAATCGATTAAAGGTTTAAGACAGGATATATCATTATATTTGAAAGTAAGGGTAAATAAATTATCGATGTCCTCGGCGTTTTGGATATGAGCACTGGTTAATCCTAATTCCTCCTTTACCTTTTTAAGAATATTTTGTGAGTTTCCTTTTCCTATTAACTCTAAACAATAACGGCTTTGTATCGGCAATTGAGGTAAGACTTTAGGATCAACAAGCCCTAATATTTTACTCTCGCCTTTCTCAATAGTATCTTTAATAAAATCATAGGTATTACTGCGAATTAAATCAGTGGGTACGCCATTGAAGGTTAGATTAAGCGAATTGGTTCCATGAGTTTTAGTCGTAGTAGCCTTTGTAACTTTTTTAAATTCCAAGAGTGTAGAGATTTTTTCAGAATTATTATTAATTAATTCATTTAAACGCCCAAACTCTGCTGCTCTATTCTCTAAATTTAGGTTGAAATAAAGTTGGCACTTTAATAGTTGGATAGAGGGGCGATCATTCTTAATATTGTCATAAATTGTTTTCACCAATTCATAGGATTTTTTGTACTCGCCAGTTAGGGATTCTGGAGCGATCTTGAGCTCAAGCCATTGGTTTGGATGCTTTAGCATATCAATATAAATTGCAGTTCCAAGTACTGGCGGACACTGAGTTTTGTTATTAAATAAATAGCCATTAAAGCTATAGCGTGAATCTGCATCGCCTAAAGATAGCATTTCGCACCACAATGCAGTTGTTTCACTCAGATTTGTTGGGTCAAACCTAAGGGTTTTGTTTTTAGAAAGAAAATAATTATAGTCACGATCGGTCCAGGACCAGATTTCTTTGGATGACTTAATATCAGTAGCTGCGCGGGCAACATCAATCATTCGATCAAAGGCACGTAGAAAAGGATTGGGTGTGCACGATTGACCCAGCGCATGACCAGCATCATGGCGTGAGGCGGTAAAAAAACTAACATTAGAATAGCTATGGATGTCTCCATATGGGATAGTTCCAGGATAGTGAAGCGCCTGAGGCCTTTCTCCTGCCCTTACTCTATTTTCAATATCCGCTATCACCTTAGAACCTATTTCTCCCTTCGGTACCTCATATTCATCAATACCAAAACGAGCAATCCCTGAGGCATGTTCTGCACCATTAGACATGTGAATCACCTCTCCTTTACGTACGGTAATGGTGTCGAATGCTTCCGATAAGTTAGCACCAAAGCTTGTTGAAATAGCTATATCGCCTAGCTCTGTTGTATAAAAGATTTGTTCTGATTTTGGCAAACACATGATGAGCACCCGAAATGATTCAATTTGTCTCTCTGAAAGTGGTTTAAGGAAGTTCATTGTTTGCATTGAATCAATTAAGATTTTTTTTGCATCCTCAGTAAACTGATTATTATCATCCAAGATCCTATAAGTTTGCTTGGGAGGATAATCTTTAAAGGTTTGATGACGCTCTAAAATTGTAAGGCCTTGTTGTTCTGAAATTTTTTTAGACGTCAATAAGGATAGGGTAAGATAGGGGATGGTTTCGTCCTGAAATATTGCATCATTCCAGTTCCCCTCATTAATTGCATTTTCTAATTGCGATAGTTTTTGGGAATTAATTGATTTTTTTACAGGCTCATTTCCCAAAAATCCCTGAAAAGGATGATTCTTAGATCGCACTTGCATTAAGCTATCTTGGCTTCTAAGTTTTTTCCAATATTGTTGTATAAGAACAATCGATTTTTGCTGTTCTGGACTTGAATATTTTTTGAGAATTTCATCAGGAGCACTTTTTTTATTAGTCTCTTCTTGAGCCCCAGGGATATAAAACTGATGCTTTTTATTAAATTTATCCCATATTTTTAGAGCTTCCTCATAGTTATCAGGATAGGGTTTTTCAGAAACTAGTTTAGCTAGTTGATCTTTAATACTTAGGCTCTTCTCTTTCATAATAATCTCCTTAATTCACTAATAAAATTTGCATTTTTCTCTGCAAGTTTTCTCTAGTTTATAAAGTGGCGATTAATAGGTGATTAAGGTTGACTGAAAGATATTTATGGTTATTCCTAGCAGGAATCCCCCCCTGGGTTAGGGCACTGCCATTAAGTTAAGGATTTTTATATTCGTTCGCGCTGAGGAGTGAGCGTTAGCTCAGGTCTAGAAGCGTCACAGTGAAAGGCTTCGAGACCTGAGGTATCCCCACGAATTTGTAACTCAAAAAATAGTTATTTACTAAATCATTATGCTCTTTCTTATGTCGTTCCCGCGTAGGCGGGAATCCATTTCTCAAGCAAAGGCCATCACTCTGTTTGGGAGATAGATTCCTGCCTGCGCAGGAATGACAGAAAAATAGATCAACTTATGCAATTAGCATACATTTTTTTAGTCATACATCTGAATTTCAAATTTGTGGGGATACCTCAGCCCGAACGGATCGTCTATAACTGGCGTTAACTTAATGGCAGTGTGGGGTTAGAGGGGGATTAAATTAAGAAAGAGAATAGGCTTTGATAATGTCAGAATCAGCCATCCATAGTTTGAATTGCTGTAAAAAAAGAGAAATTAATTTCTCTTGATGACGCCGTTTTATGCAATAGACGCTGAAAGCCATTGTCAGTGATCCTTCAGCTAATTCGGCAGATTTTAATTCAGTCATATCGAGAAATCGTTGATGAATAAAACTCCAATAATTATCTGTGGAAATGTAATTTTTTACAGTATAGATTGAGCCTGCATCCATTGTGCTATTTAGGCTTAGGTGATGATTAGAAAATAGCTCGGAAACCTTTTCTCGAATATAGCCTTTTTTCTCTGGAAATACAGCTTCGTATTTTGCAAGATCAGCTAAGCTAATTTTATCTTTTTTTGCTAGGGGATGGTTGACAGAAAAAGCTAAGCTTAGTTTTTCTTGCCAAAGGGTTTCCCAATAGATGGTTTTATCGATATTCGGTCGTGTTGTACATAGCACTATATCAACTAACCCATTGTCCAAATATTCAAAAAAATCTCTTTCATTAATGACCCTGATATCAATCAGTTCTCCTTGATTTTGTGAGTAAAAATATTGCGCAAAATAGGGGATTATATAGTGGGCTAGATAGATGGAGGTTCCAAGGATTAAGGCAGGGGATTTTGACTGCTGCTCAAGATGCTCTATATTGTTTCGCATCTCATTATCCATCGCTAACATTTGTCTGGCATAGGGAATAAAAATTTTACCTGCATCGGTGATTTTTGTTTTTACACCATCAACAATAATCAATCGCGCACCTAACTCATCCTCGAGTTTTTGAATACGTTTAGTCATTGCTGATTGGGTAACAAAGAGCTTCTTGGCTGCAAGAGTTAGTGAGCGATACTCGACTACAGCCAGAAATGATTTTAGATTGGTTAGATTCATTATCCTCTCAGTTGCTAGGTTGCATATTATCTAAGATAGAAAAGAATTGGGCATCTCGCAATCAAATCGAAAGCTTAAGGAAATATTAAGGCAGCCATTATTTATTTGCACAGCCCTTTGTACGGGACAATTTTTAAAATCCTTGCCCGCTTGGCTCAATAGAAAGACAAGCTAGAAATTTTAGGGGTTTAAAGTCCAACGGTACGGAAACATACTATAAGAACTAACCACATGATTTATAAATCAAAAAAAACAACAAATTAATTGACCAAGTATATTCTATTAATCTTAAAAAAAAACATAAACAAATTAAGTTGTTCTTTATTAAATCTATATCTTCGCTTAACGTACATTTCCGTACCGTTGGACTTCAAACCCCAACTACTATTTTTTATAGTTCTTAATCGATAGTAAATACAGAAATTGGGATACCAATAAGCCCGGTAACTAACACAGCCTGATAAAATTCAACAGCAGTGCTTTCTTGCGCCACGCTCTGTTAAGTTGACGATGCTCTGTTAAAGTTTCGAAATTTTCTGCGACAAAACCCTATTTACAGCTATTAGTGTATTAATTAGAGTGATAATCCATTTTTTTTACCTGTTATTGGAATAGATAATAGGTGTGTATGCAGAAAAAACATTAGAAGTAAACATAATACCAAAAGCGAGGTTGATGAAATGTAAACCAGTTTTATTTAACATCCTTAATTCTCCCTAATTATAGATTTAAGCTAATTTTTCCAAGTCGTAAAATATCACAATTAGTAATATTTACAATTTATATAAAAAATAAATAGTTAATAATAGGAAATGTCCTCCGGCTAATTACTCCAAATTATATTATGATGGAAGCATATTAATTTTATTGGAAATCATGAGTTCCACAACCAAAGAAATGTATTTATTTACATATGGTTATAGTAAAAACAGATGGCTAAAAAAATCGATTTATTGGCTACAGCTTAGGCTGGTAAAGGGTTATAAGGCTGGGCCGGGAAATTTCGTACCTTGATGAAAAGAACCCCTTAAAGGTTTGACTTTTAGCACCCTGCTGAAAATCGACAGTTATTCCGACAACTTTCTAACGCAACGGTGATCAAAATCGATATTCCAATTAAGAATAAGTTATTCTAATTTTTCCTACTGCGTTAAGTCGTCTTTAATGCATGACTTTTAAAATGGAGCCTCATTTTAAATTTTAAATAAGATAAAAAATGTATATCAAAATAACCTTTACTTATACACCCTGGGCATTGCCATATGCTGCAGGTGGTGTTGTTGCATCTCTAAAAGAGGAGCCTGTAATAATTTCTGAGCTTCCAGATGGTGCAGAAGCTGATAAATATAGCGAAAAATTACAAAGTTTTATCGGTAAGCGGGTAGTTCAAGCAAGTTTTTTTCATGATTGCAGTACTCTTAAAGGAAGTGACATAGAAAAAATTTTGGAAGCATTTAATCATCATTACAATAATTATGAGGATGGATTACCTGGTGCAGACCTTGGGGGAAATCTTCCAAAGGATAATGAAATAATTCAAAATCTTTTAATTGCTACCCATAATATTGTACATCCAGAAGAGGTTAGGGAATTTCAATCTGATAATAGCTCTTCTGGTCTGACATGGGAAAGACACACTTATTGAGATAGTAGCCGTCATCTATGTTGCGTTGGATGCAAGAAGTAATTCAATATGGTTTACAGACGATGCGATTAAAGTATGGAGGCCAGAGAAAACTGGTGGCCGAGGTCGGCCAAAAGATCACTCGGGATTGGTGATAGAGCCCTGTTTATTTTTGCGGTTGGTTTTTTCCTTGCCACTGCGACAGGCAGAGGGATTTACCAACTCATTGGTTCAACTCATGCATCTTTGAACCTCCCTCCATTTACCGGACACCTTGTTTAATGGGTATAATCCCAGAAACTAGGAGTAATGATGAGCAACAATAACTACACAAAAGAATTTAAAATAAAAGCAGTAGAGCTTCTTGAGCAAGGAAATAAGTCAGTAAGGCAAGTAGCTAAGGAACTGGGGGTTGCTGAAAACAATCTATATAACTGGCGAAAACAGTTACATAAGAAACAAGAAAATGCGTTCCCTAATCAGCCCAAGCATGATGAGAAAGAACTAGAGTTGAGACGCCTGAAAGCACGTATTGCTGAGCTAGAGGAGGAGCGTGAAATACTAAAAAAAGCAGCCGCGTTTTTCGCCAAGGAAAGCCAGCGATCTACGCGATGATTAAAGAACAGTCGGTTTTCCACACCACCAAACGCCTTTGCCTCATTTTAGGTGTATCAAGGCGCCTATTATGCCTGGTCTAAGAAAATACCAAGCCAACGTAAACAAGAAGCCTAAAATATTTTAGGCAGACAGTTTAGACCCCTCTGTTTAAATAAAGCCTGGGCATCTGATATCACATATATCCAAACCAATGAAGGATGGCTGTATTTAGCGACTGTAGTTGATTTATACAATAGAAAGATCGTTGGTTGGGCTATGGGGACGCGGCTGGTTAGCCAACTCATTGATGATGCTCTAATTATGGCAATCACGCGCAGCAAACCACCCAAGGGTGTGATTCATCATTCAGACAGGGGGGCGTAGTGATACCTATCAAACTCTTTTGAAACAACATGGCTCTTTCGGTTAAAACCCCGCCCGCCCCTCAACTTCACCACAAGCTCTATCTAACTCAACCACATCGTGATAGGCCACCGAGTCCGCAAATCTGTCCTCCACTGCAGGTGCCGCATGTAATTGTACCTCCACAGCCATTTCCAGCAGCACCACAGTTAAATCCTTGCTGAGCGCAGGTAAGTGGGGTACAGACAGCTGACACACACTGGTTTGTAACTATATTACAAATAGGAGTAGCCGGGTTCCTAGCAACGCATTGCGCGTTGCTTGTGCAAGCCCCACCAGTAGCACTGCACTGATAAGGAACTCCTCCACCGCCGCAGGTTTGGCCACTAGGGCAACTATTACAAGTGATTAGTCCTCCACAACCGTCACTGATAGGGCCACAGGCAGTGAGAGTTCCACATGTTCTTGGAACACAGGCATTGACACAATGACCCGATGAACAAACCTGGCCAGTAGGGCAGGCAGAGCCAGTAGAGCAAGAAATCGCCGGGGCAGTACAGCTACCCGCAATACAGACCCCACTTTGGCAAGTCGCTCCCGTAGTACAGGCTTGTCCTGTATTGGGAGCGCCGCAGGTATTTGATGGGGTACAGTAATTAGTTAGGCATTCTGCATTAGAGGTACAATGAACACCATTATTAGGGGTTGAGCAAACACCACTATTGCAAAAATTACTCTGACAATCTTTATTGCTAGTACAGGTTGCCCCTAGACTCTTACCTTGACAGGTGTGGCTAGTAGTCGAACAGGCGCCACTTTGACAAGCTGCATTAGCGAAGCAAGAAGCGCCGTTGGGAGCAACACAAAGACCTGCATTACAGACACTTCCAGTAATACAATTTGCACTAGTTAGACATTGATTACCATTAGATGATAGGCAAAGGCCATTGCTACTACAAAAATTACCCAATCCACAATCGCTATTGCTTATGCAAAATCCACAAGTCTGTGTCGCAGGGATACAAGAATTAGTCTTGCATTGTGAGTTATCAGTACAGCTACTGCCATTAGGAAAGAGTGAAATTACTTGAATATTCAGCTCATCCTTAGGCAAGGGTCCATAGCAGAGATTGGGATTTGGTATGCCATTTAAATCAGATTGGCAAGCAGTAGGTCCGCGAGTAACTGCTGTTATACCCTGGCTTGTCAATGTATTCCCCGATATAGTTAAGGTTAGGGTACATGAGTGCTGATGAAAAAGAATAAAAGGATTTGCACAATTACCAGGAGTCGTCGTCTGATTAACACCAGGAACTGAGAGGAGTGCAAAGGTGTGAGGGTGCTGAGATTGATTCGTCACTTGGTACTGTATGGTGACATTTCCAGTTTCTACTACGCTTTGAGAGGTTGAAGTTATCGGTGTAAAGGTCAGAACAGGTAAACCTGCTTGTGTAATTGACATAAGGCTAAAGGTAATTAGTCCTATAATCATCTGATAAATAAAGCATCTTTTTTTCATCAAGCTATCCCTAAGTACAAGTGAATTCATGGTAGCAATGATTGTTTGTATAGGCAATCCGGTTCTAATGTAATGAACCATACGTTTAACTTTGTTGACAATACAGGTTTGAACTACAAAGCTTTTTACCTTTGGCCTTCAGGGAGTAATAGATATTGAGGTGCGACAAGCAGCGGAATTAAAAGATACTCTAACGCCAAATTTAGTTCTATAGTAATCCATTAAATATAAATTTAAATTAATAAAATGCGTTTATAAAACCCTAGCTAACAATAAGCATTAAAAATAAAATTATTAATTTTCAATTGGTTGATTTCTTAGAGTATCTTTTAAATTCCGTTGCTTGTCGCACCCCGTATATAAATCTAGTTTTGGCATTAATGACCTAGAGGGCGTCGTCAATTTACTAGGTTAAGTCGGAGTGATCCGGCCATTCTACTTACCTAGAATCCCCAAACCGTTAATTTTGCCACAATTGGGTTCGCTACCATTTATAGAGGTTAAAAATTAAACATGACTCTTTTTAAACAGGATCCCATCCTGAGGTCTTGATGCGTCGCTGATCAAACAGTGGGCTTCCATCCAATCAAAGTATTTAGCAGAGTATTCACAAACTTATCCACAGAATTTGTGGATAACATAACATGGTATTTCAAAAGCAATTAATACCAACAGACCTTATGAATAAAGAACTTAACAGAATAAGTAAATGAGTATGGACTGAAAAAGGCGAGCTGATAAAATAAAATATCCACATCGTCTACAAAGAAAGACTATGGGCGGAGATGATAACAAATAAATAATAAAAAAACAGTCTTGACTAACGATTAATACTGATTAATTTTTTCTCCAGTAATGTCACTGACGGCCGAGATATAAGAAACTGACCTATCTGCACTCTTGCAGATAGGTCAAGATGAAGCGTACTATTTTTGAGGAAAAGGGGTAATTTGTGCTGTATTCGATTTATCAACTGAAAAAGATGGTATCCGGTACGGAAGCGATTGAACAGGAACTAAATTTGGATACTGTAATAAGGCCTAGTGCTCCGGGACTTGCGCTGTGATGCAAAAATATAGATAAAATTTATTACTAATTTTATTTTATTAATGCAAATTGATATTGATAATCAGCTGATTTAAAATTTTGTTTTGCTTAAACTAATTTCAATGAGCCTTCCTGGGTTATATATGGACTATTAGTTCATTATCAATCCAATATATTGGGCGTTTTTGCGTCACAGCGCAAGTTCCGGAGCGCTAGGCCTATTAAATCCCTGTCATTCTCATGGGGATACCACTACCTACATTTCCTCAACAAAGGATTGTAAACAATGCTCTTTTGCCCAAAAGTGTTTAGCCAAGATTAAAAATAAGGGATCAGCTCGGTATGTGACTCGAAGTAGGTATGCTGATCTTTATAATCAGATGATAAACGAAATGGATCAACAATATTTTAAAGAAAAGTTATATGAAAGGATGTGGAAATTAGAAGGGATAATGAATGAGCTAAAAAATTATCATGACTTAAAGCGAGCTCAGTACAGGGGATTAGAAAATACACAAATACAAGCCTATTTCGCTGCCATAGCATTGAATATCAAAAAACTGGTATTTTTTATTCTTTGTAAAATGATGCTTACTTTGATCCAACTTTGATCATATTTTTCAACAGGCCGCCCCGTTTTATTTCCTCACTTATAAATTAGGAAGTTATTAAAAGTTCTTATTTTACTTAAGAACTTTTAAGAAAATTATGGCTCAAACCGATTGGCACTACCTGCGCCCGCAATTAGCTGGGAAATATCTAAATTTATTTGCTAGTGTGAATAAGAATACAACTCAAAATGCCTTAAGGCGGTTATCGAATAAAAATCTAATTGAAAAAGTGCTCGAATATAAAGTAGAAATTATCTGTACTGAAGAGCAAATAAAAGCTGCCGTTGTGGCTTTAAAGAAATCTCATCCCTATGAGTCACCTTCTTATCAGGCTTTTCGTTTTGAGATTGAAGAGATTTATTAGTTAGATAATAGGAGCCTCAGTAGTTATGAATAAGGTAAATTCATATTTTTTCTAATTGGGTGTCAGTCACGCTATTACAACCACGGAACATTGTTCTTGCCTTGTCATAATTATACTTATAGGCCTGGGACTAAAGATCGTCGGTTTTGTCGCCATTATAAGTTAAAAATTGCGATGAAATTTTAACTTATAAAAAGCCTGATAATTGTAATATTGTTTTTATTATCATATGGTTAATAATTTTGATTAATAGGATATGTCACGACCAAAGGCAAACAGTTTTGATTTTGAATTGGTACCTATAATCCGCGCCAGGACTAAATACATCATTAAAAAACAGTCTTCAAATGGCGGCAAAACCGACGATCTTTAGTTTCAGGCCTTTATGATAAATCGAGCAAATTTGATTTTTCGTTTGCTGACTCTTCAGTAGGAAATTGCCTTTCTAAATCCCCAATCACTGTACTTACCGTTCTGCTATCAACCCCTTGATTAAGCTTAGCCAGTATTCCATAAAGCTCATTGGTCTTCGAATCCCGCCCTCTAAAAAAGGAATGAGCAAATTGAAAATAGGGGCTATATTTATAGTCTGCAGTTTGACCAATTAATTGTAATGCTTGATCAAGTTGGTAATCATTACTGATATCGATAATCTGACTAATACCATCTGGAAACCTAGATCCACATCTAATTTTATCACTCCAATAATCGTGATTCGTGCAAATTTTCGTAATCAGTTTTCTTAGCTGTATTTTTTGGCTTTCACTAGCAGATGGGCTCTTAACATCTTCTTGAGATTTCTGGATTTTAACAACAGCCGATGGATATAAAGATAATCCTTGAGGATAAACATAGCCCCCGCGATAAGGGTTCTTCCTAAAGCCCTGCTTAGATAAAATTGAAGGGGCTCTTATATCAGCTAAAACTGCCTTATAGGTATTTGCTAATTTATTATTGGGTATCCTTTGCTCTACAAAATCAGGTAAAGCTTTTTTTAAAAAAACGTTTACATTTATCACCAAAGCAAAGTAGAAATTTGGATTGTTCTTTTTCCGATCTTCCCAATCTGTAAGATCAACTTGAATACCCTCATAGTAATCATTATAGGCATTGGCTATTTTGGCAAAGTCTTCCCGATTATTCAGAGACTTATAAGAGATAACTAAATTATCATTTTCTACAGAGTAAACTGCCTGGCCATCAATTTTAAAATCGAGATTATTAAGCTCTGGATTTAATCTTTTGGCATGCTCAAAAACAATTTTTTCAACGCCGTCTGATGTAACTTCATCTAAGGTTAAATTTGTAATTTCAGCAAATTGCTTATTAAATTCATCAATGTTCATATTGTTACTCCATCAATATTAAGTTGATTTATTGAAATGAGCAGAGACAATGATTCTGGAGAAACTAAGTTTTCGCAGAACTATAGACTCAATGATGGTCAAAGTTTTAGACCCATTAGCTCATAAGTTAAGCGTCAAACCCGTTTAATGATTAAAACTAGGAAAATACCAGTCCTCCAACATTACTTTGGAGAAGATAAGTCGCGAAACGCCTGATATCTTTGTAAAGCATCAGGATTGAGTAGACTATTAAATAATCAGAATTGGTTATAACTATACACTAAGCACAATTAATTGGTCAAGTTGACTTGACGGTGCCCACGCCGAGTGTAATGAGACATCTCCCGAATGCGACGCTGTACTAATGCCAAAGAGCCCTCCCTAAGGTCTGATTATTTAATAAAATTTAAATATGCTATCTTGGTAAGATGAAATATAGATTAAATGCTTTTCATGGATGAAATTTTTAATCGTTCTTCTTTGGCTATTGAACCTATTAGGGGGGAATTATGGCGTATGCAGATTTTCGTGATTTTCTAAGTGCATTAAACAAACAGAATGACCTATTAGAAGTAGATCGCTATGTGGATATTCAAGTAGACCTAGGCAAAGCTCTGCAAAAGAGTGCAGCAATAAACGGCCCTGCTTTAGTATTCAAAAATAACGGCACGGATTATCCTTTAGTAGGGGGTATTTATAACAGCCGAGCAAAGGCTTTGTTAGCATTCCAAGCTACTGAAGAGACTATTTTTGAGACTATTATGAAAGGGCTAAATAAGCCTATTCCCCCGGTGATTGTCAAGTATGGTGCTAACTGTGAAAATGTTTTAAGAGGCACTCAAATTGATTTATCCAAACTTCCTATTCCCAAATACAGCCCATTGGATGGGGGCCCTTACATTACCGCAGGTCTGATTGTAAGTCAGGATCCGGAAACTAAAATCACCGACTTAGGAAATTATCGTTTTGAATACATTAACACTACCAGCTTATCTTTTCTTGCCCAACCTTCCCATCGACTTGGCAAACATATTGCTAAAGCTAAAAAAATGGGGCTAACTAAATATCATGCAGCTATTGTCATTGGTGTTGACCCTATTTTGGAGTACACCTGCCAATTTCAATCATCTGATAATACTAATGACTATGACATTGCCGGGGGATTACGTGGCGCAGCAGTGGAGCTAATCAAATGCCAAATGATAGATCTCATGGTGCCAGCTGCTGCAGAATTTGTTTTAGAACTGGAAATTGATTTGACACAGCAAGTCTTTGAGGGGCCCTTGGGTGAATACACTGGATATTACACGCCAGGCTCGCCCAAGCCCGTTGCAAAGGTTGTAGCTATTACTCATCGTAATAATGCCTATTTTCAAGCTTTATTAACAGGTGTACCTCCTACTGAAAACCATATTCTCAAACAGATTCCCTTTGAAGCTTCAGTATTAAATAACTTGCAACAACAATTCCCTACTATAAAGCAGGTGGCAATACCGGCATCGGGCGGTGTCTCTTTTTATATGGTTATTGCGATGGAGCCCCGTTTTTCTGGTGAGGCAAGGCAGGCTATTCTTGCTGCCATAGCTTCTAATGTTAGACCGAAAATGGTCGTAGTTGTTAATACGGATATCGATGTGCAAAATCCCGATCAAGTACAGTGGGCTATGTCATTTCGAATGCAGCCCCAGACCGATGTTATTATCATCGGTGATGTCCCGGCAGGCCCACTTGATCCATCAGTGCCTGATGACTTGCCCTTAGATCAACGGTTAGGCTCAGCTCTGGGAATAGATGCCACCTATCCATTCGGCTCCATTGTTGATGAAATACCGCCAAGCGAACGCAATAGTGTTGATAAAACACTGTATTTCAAAGTGGCTGAGATTCCTGGCTGGCAAGAGTATAACTTTCCTGAGCTAGCTCAGTTTAAGAACCGGCAGAGTCACTAATCCTCCTTTACGTTTTTGCATGCAGATAGAAGGAGGTGTGAACACTTGAATTATTTACCTTCATTCCCATTCACAAAATTGCTAGGTGAAAAGGTATACCGGTACCAGGGTTCATCATTCATACGGCCTAATAAAGGCCTAAGGTTGCCAAAAGCTCGGTAAATAATAGGATAAGGTTGGCCATGATATTCCACTAAAATTTCTCGCCATGAACGTGGCTTTGTTTTAATAAAGTCAGACATTTTAGACGTTAATTCCTCTTCTGACATGAGAGTTAGATTTTCTGGTGGATCACCTAAATTAACTGCTGCGCTGCGGTCAAAATCATGCAGGTTATATCCTGGGCCTAAGGGGATAGTACAATCGAAACCGATTTTTGATGCTGTACCAGGTGGGTCGAAACTTGCTATTTTTGGATCAACTGTCATCGTATTGGTTTCTGGAATAATGAGAGTGTCGCGATGAGGCATGTAACGAAAAGCCATTGCCCATTGAATTTGCTTATCGTCCCAAATATCGACATCTTCGTCAAAGACCCAAGCCAATTTGGGTAAACCCTGCTTAGACCCTGTCAGCATGATTCCTAGAGCTTGCTTGGCGTCGCCAGCACCAGTCTTATGAATTTTCGCGTAAGCCATATTGGATAAGCCACCTTCTGGTGAGCGAACTTCCAGAACCTTAATTCCAGCAAGTTGTAAGCAGTTAAATAAATCGGCTTCAATAGCTGGTAATTGCAACATATTATCGGTATACCATGGATGGGAACAGCCTATAGTGGCATATTGATAGATGCCATTTTTTTTATAAGTCATGGCTTTAACATTGCAGCGTATATTCTGTTTTAAGCCACCTCCATACATACCGCTAAACTCACCAAAAGGACCTTCGTCGTGTATCCATCCTTCAGTAGCCAAAAGCTCACACTCCAATACTATTTCTGCATTAGCCGGTACTAATACATCGATAGTTTCACATTGGATTAATTGTGCGGCATGTCCATAAAAACTGCCTAAAACTTCAAAATCATCGACCTCATCACTTGAACCTTGTAAGGCAGCTAATTTATCTACAATAGGCCCACCGATGACGATAGCCATTTCCAAGTTCTTGCCCTGTGCCGCCGCAATTTGTGCATGTATGCGTTGCCTATGTGAGGTGCAAGTCATATCGAGTGTCTTACAGTTTTTAGTGCGAAACATGCTGCGATAAATTCCCCAATCATAAACTCCCGTATCAGGGTTTTTACTAATTAGTAAATTATCATCAGTATAGGCATGACCATCGCGGTCATGATGTAAGAAAAGAGGCAGCCTAGTTAGATCTACCTCATCGCCTTTTAAAATTATTTCTTTACAAGGTGCTTTATCTACAATGACCGGCTTGATACGACCACTGGCTGCTTCCGCAATTTTAAAGCCGGTCTCAGTTTTTTTGCATTGCATAGCCCAGGCATATTGCTCAGGATTAGAATAAGCATTAGCTAAAAATTGAAACTCACAATCTTTAATTTTTTCCACCAAAACTGCTTTAAGCGGATACTTTTCCATGATTTGAGGTAACTCATCAACACGTTTTTCCTCCTTGATTCGCTCCAACATATTCGCGTTTTCCAGATCATTTACAAAATCAAGTAGTGATTGTTGTGGCATGGGATATCCTTATTAGTGGTAAACAGGAGAAGCAATACCTGTTTCACAATAGACTTGCAAATGCTGCATGAGGGTTCGCCAAATATCAACACAGCGAGCAAATTTGGGATCATCCTTATTCCAGCCTTGATGGCTAATAGTAAGAGTGCATTGACTATTAGACGAAGCCTTTAACTGAAATCTCGCTTCTGTGCCTTGAGAATGCCCTGGCCCCTCTATACACTTCCAGATTACCGATTTTTCATTATCGATTGATACTATTTTCCAGTCAAAAGAGGGGTGATCTTCAAAGCTCAATATCCAATCTGTACCAAGTTGGCCAGAACCTTGAATTTGTCTAGTAAACCATGATCTTAATCCCTGAGCAGTGGTTAACGCTTTAAAGACTGTTGCACAACTCGCGTTGATAATTCTATCATGAGAAATTGTAGACATATTTCACCTATCCATAGTTGTATTAATAATTAGCTTAGCAAAATTATTTTTCGAACCAAAGAGTATCGCTACCAAGTCAGGTAAAAAAAGCAACTTTATACGGTTTTGTCGCGTTATTGCATAAATGGATGATATTGTATTAATTTACAGCAAGATAGCTGATAGTGTACCTAGTTGTTAACATGCCACCCTTTTCTCTCTTCTTTGCTTAACTCATGCCTAATAAGCATAATGACAAATACCGCCATAAATTTAAAAAAGCCAAGTATAAAGTAACAAACTGGGCAGACTATAACGAGGCGCTGAGAAAGCGGGGTGATATTACGATATGGTTTACAGAAGATGTGATTAAAGCCTGGAAGCCCGAGAAAACTGGTGGCCGAGGTCGACCAAAAGATCACTCGGGATTGGCGATAGAGACCTATTTATTTTTGCGGTTGGTTTTTTCCTTGCCACTGCGACAGGCAGAGGGATTTACCAACTCATTGGTTCAACTCATGCATCTTGAATTGGAAATTCCTGATTTCTCCACGCATTCGAAATGCAGTATCAACCTGGAATTGAGCAATCTTGCCCAAACCTTAACCCCGGGAAGCCATGTCATTGTTTATTCTACAGGACTTAAGGTTTACGGAAAATCCGAATGGCACCAGGAGAAGCATGCGGCCAAAGCAAGAAGGACATGGCGCTTATGATAGCTTTGAGCTTAATGAGGTCATCTTGAAGAAGCAGCCTGACGCAAAGATCGTCATTCCTCCTCCATCAATTGCTGTGATTAGTTAGGAAGAGAACACTCAGTGCGATGAGCATATTCGTCGTTTGCAGGAGGCCGGGCGTATGGCATGGCAAAAACTAAACAACTATGGTCTTCGCAGCCATGTAGAGCTAGCCATTTTACGTTACAAAAAAATCATTGGCCCGGATATGAAAGCGAGAGTATTACCGCAGCAAAAAACAGAAGGGGGGATTGCTACGCGTGTTTTAAACCGTATGATTTCTCTCGGTATGCCAATTTCTATAAAAATGAAATAACAACTTCCTATTTGAATGGAATTTAACCTAACTTTGATTTATGCAACAATGCCTATGCAAAACCCTAAAAATTTCTCGCGCCAGTTTTTATCGGCACCTTTCCCTAAGTGGAGACTAGTCTTAATGAATATACAACGAATACTGTATGGTTCCGTAGTGTCACCTTTTGTACGCAAGGTTTGGATAGTACTAAATTTAAAAAACTTGGATTTTGAGCTTAAGACAATAATTCCTTTTCTACATGAGCATAAAAAGGCTCTCTTAAAATTAAACCCCCTTGGTAAGACTCCTGTTTATCAAGAAAATGATTTGCTTCTTCCCGATTCATCAGTAATTTGTGCTTATCTGGAAAGAAAATACCCATCTACTCCAGTTTATCCTTCTAAACCCGAAGGTTATGCTCAATGTTTATGGTATGAAGAATATGCTGATACAGTATTAATACCTACAACTTTAAGTATTTTTTTTAATAAATTACTCGCAGTAAAATTTGGGCAGACACCTGACGAAGTAGCGGTACAAAATGCTATAGAAACAAAGCTTCCAGAAATTTTTAATTACCTCGAGCAACAAGTTAACAATAAAAAATATTTAGTAGGAGATAGCTTTTCTTTGGCTGATATTAGCATTACGGCATCTTTTATAAATTTAGAATTAGCAGGGTATACTGTTAATCGCGAACGATGGCCATCCCTAAAATACTATGTAGATGAAATAACAAAAGAACCTTTTGTAAAAAAAGCTATTATTGAGGTAAAGGAACGGATGCAGAAATAACAAAAATTAGGCTTGAATTAAGGGGGCTGTTCTTAGAGTACCTTTTCGTTCCAATGATTGTCACCCCCTTACACCTAAGTAGAAGCACGGCACCTGTAAAAATTATTCTGGACTAAATGGTCCGGAATTAGTATGTTGTAGAAATGGCAAGAATCCGAGAATTTGACCGCACAATAGTATTGCGTAAGGCCATCGAAGTATTTTGGACCCGCGGGTTTGATTCAACGAATCTCCCGGAACTTTTAGAAGCGATGGGACTAAGTAAGTCGAGCCTCTACGATACCTTTGGCGACAAGAAGAAACTTTTTGAAGAGGCAATTGATCTTTACGTAAAAGAGATCGCCTTTTCAAAGGTTGAAATGCTGGTTAATGCGAGCTCAGTAAAAGCTGGCTTTCAGGCTTTTTTTGCTGAGCAAATTCGCTGTTGTACTGACCAGAAGTTCCCTGGTGGATGCTTTCTGGTTAACACTGCTATCTCCCTTAATAATGTGCCTCCTCCGTTGGAAAAAAAAATACGGGAGTCAGTGGAGAAAATGCATGCTCTTTTTCTCTCTCAAATTCAAAAAGGCCAGAAAGCAGGTGAAATACCTCACGAAAAAGACGCTTCGGCTTTTGCCTCCGCAATTATAGGCACATCAATGGGCATGAACGTTATGGCGAGAGTGAATATACGAGATGTTCGAACGTTGGAGCAAATGGTCGAAACAACCATGAATTCTATTTTTAAGTAATGTAATAAGCACAAACTTCAAGGAGGAGGGCATATGGAAAAAAATCTCGCACTCGTGACCGGCACTACGTCTGGTTTAGGATATTCGGCAGCCAAGCAACTTGTCCAAGATGGTTGGAACCACGTTATCGTCACTGGGCGCAGCCAGCCAGGGGTCGATGAAGCCGTTAATAGATTGAAGGCAGAGACCGGAACGCAAAATTTTACTGGTATTGCCCTAGACCTTAATTTCTCTACCAGCGTGAAGAAGGCTCTCGCCGTTCTAGTTAAGCGAGGCGCACCCATAGATTTTCTTCTTCTTAACGCTGGTTTGATGCCGGGTAAAGAACGTGTCGTGACCAGTGAGAATATTGAGTCGTCGCAAGCGCCCCTCATCGGCCATCACCAGTTAACGATAGGGCTTTTAAAGGCAGGACTTTTGGCCGCGGGCACTCGTATCGTTATTGCCGGTGCGGAACCTGCGCGCGGCGACGTGCCCATGTTTAAATACACTGACTTGGCAGCATTCGCAACGAAAGAGTCCAAAGGCGACCGAGTTTCAGCCATAGAAGCGATTTTGCGCAGCTCCCCGAATGTAAAATACAATCCTAACACGGCTTACACTGACGCTAAAGTATTTATCGCGTGGTGGGTCGCGGCTCTTGCGCGAAAGATTCCTGAAAACATAGCCGTATACGCAGTTGCTCCTGGCGCCGCTCCAGATACCCAGGCGGTTCGTCATCTAGGTTTTATAATGAAGCACGTGATGATGCCAATCGTGAAACTTATTCCTGGAATGTCACATTCAGTTGATGAAGGGGCCAAAAGATATCTCGCCGCCTCGAAGTTTGGTGTCGATGTTTCTGGAAAGTTCTTTTGCTCGCCTCCAAAAAAGATGACGGGTCCCATTGAGATCATGCGATATGAACACCTCGATGACCGAGTAAATCAGGACGCCCTGTGGCAGGCGGTTATAAAGGTATCGGGCGTTGACATCTAAGTTTTTCATATAGTCCCCGCAGAAGTTTTTTGTCTCTAGATCAAGTGATTCTGCTCCACGATATTGTTGAGGTATTTGATTTGCCTCACATCAATCTTGCTGAAGGAATACACCACCTCTCATGAAAAGGAGAGCCAGCGTACGATTGATAGTATCAATACCCGCTTTATTGGCACCGCTTTTATCTATGGTTACCTTTTTTGGTACACCGCTTGAACCAATAGACCTCCGGCTGGGATCTTAACGAAAAAGGGCCATGTGTATTATTTAATCACTTAATAGCTTTAATTACCCATAAATAAATATAAATTGGGGATTTTTTGAACAGTGAATGGTCGTATTGAAATTGTTATCTTTCGTCAGTAAATTTCTCGCGTGTTAAATATGAATTAGCCTGAATGTTTGCTTAAAACTTGCGCAAACATTTGAATGTAATTTACACATGCCCCTTTTTCGTTAAGATCCCGGCCGGAGGTTAATCGTCATCAAATTGAGTTTTTTGCCGCAGTGATGTTTTCGTTCTGCTCATTAAGTTGATGGAGTATCATTGGACAGTAAATTAAATTACCATTTTGTTTCAACAACTGATGTAAATCTTTATACGCTAACTCAAAACAATTTAACCGACGATAGGCTTCTCCTCGCAGCGCCAATAGTAGACTATTATCCTTATGTTGCTCTAATAAATCATGGCAGAATACTGCAACTTTACAGAAATTGTTTTCTTTTACTAAAGCTTTCAGTGTGTCGGAATGCTCTTTCAGTGGTGAATTTCCAATAAGATCGAGCAGTATGTATATTTGGGAATTTAAAAAAAGTTGAAAATCCTGGAGGGGGATCGATATCACTCGTGATGATGGAAAAAAACTATGATTGTTATACTGAGGTGTAATCTGTTTTTTAGAAGTTGTCTGGAGTACATCATCTGCATTGGAATGAATCTTGGATAAAGAGGGTGCCTTCGATTTAAATGATTGTATCAATGTTTCCAGGGAAGGATCATCGTGTAATTGCTTTACAATCTCCTCAGAAAAATCTAACTCAATTTCCTCGCAAACTATGGTTTTTTGCGTATGAGAAATATTTTGTGCTTTATCCGCTGTGGGAGGGGCATGAGGTAACAAATTGTTAGATTGGTTATTTAAATTCATCGCAGTGAGAGGAGTGTTGGGTAAGTCACTAGTAACATTTTTGTGAAACCAATGGTATTGATTAGGAGCAAAGTTTTCTACTGTACTTAACCTGCTCCTGCTAGATTTTACATTAAAAGAGGGGGGGGTTTTTGTTTTTTTATAAAAACCTGATTCTGACACCCAGGTGATTTGTTGCCGACCCACTGATGCTGTTCTATCCTCGCGAAATTCAGCTTGCTGTAGCTCCATCTGGCTTGTAAATTGCGCGGGATTGTCTTTAAGACAACATTCTCGTTTATAAAATGTATCGCGGGTAATTTTTTCCCCTTCGATATTAATTACTTCACTTTTATCTTGCGATAGATTATTTTCAGAAAATTGTTTCGTTTGATTCTGATGGTCCATCATTTCATTAGCTAATAGAGCAGGTTGATTGGATGTTGGTTTGGTATCTGGGATATCTGGCAGATAGAACATTTTTAGTTCATAAAGTCCAAACGCCATAAGAGATTGTTGTTGCTCCCGATAATAAAATAAATATTCGTTTAATAAAGCTGATATTACTTGATCATGCGGATCTTTTTTAAATTTTTGAACGATAAGGCTTAATAACGTGCGTTGACGATAAATAAGCTGTAAAAACAATTCGCCTTGTTCTTTAGGTAGTTTACCCTGAGTAGCAGCGTGTAAATCTTGTTGTCTTTTTTCTTCAGTCCAATAAAAGTTAATCATAAAAACTTATCCTTCAACATATAGGGTTAAATTACAGGATTGGGGCAAATGCGAATTACAACCCCTGATATAGCCTACAAGTTAACCCAAATTTCATCTGTATTTATTGCATCACAGCTCAAGTTCAGGAGCACTAGGTGTTGTTGCTCGCGTTTATAAATCACTATTCTCGCATTTATCGGTAATATCCTGCTCACATTAAATGACTCTATAAAGACCTCCGGCCGGGATCCTAGCGAAAAAGAGTCATGTGTCTTATTTAAACACTTAATAGCTTTAATTACCTATAATAGATCCTTTTTTTGATCAGTGAATGGTCATATTGAGGGAGATGGAGTTGTTAACCAACTTGCGAATTATATTTCCAAAACACAGCCAGGGATTCTTATAGGCTGATGGCGGATACAGAGGCAATCCATTGAAGGAATGGTTTTTATCCCTCTTTCAGTGTGTGCTGGAAATTGTCAGACGGCCACCGAAAAAATTCCAGATTGTGAGATGGCGATGGATTGTGGAACGTACCTTTGGCTGGTTTAACTGGAAGAGAAGGCTCAGCAAGGACTATGAATATTATGAGGCCAGTGCGGAAGCCTGGGTGAAGATTGCTTCCATCAATGTTATGGTGCATCGATTGCGGCCAGGATAGATTCCTGAACGGGAGCATCCATAAATGATGTTTAACCTGCGATATACAGGTTGGATATTCACGCCCGAAATACAGAAACATACAAAAAGACAGTGCTATTTTTCTGAGGTATCAAGGCTTGTTCGAGGGAATGGTAAAAACTATAACTGAAGCAGTTTTAAAAAAGAACAGACCCGCATCTGGCGGGCGAAGCCAGGCATTTATCGGGTAGGCTCTTATTGAGAATCAATTGCCTGACATATAATTAATTGCATCTGCTAGAGCTTGAGTAGAGCAATTTTTATGATACATAACTGCTTCTTTACATAAGCCGCCATGTGGCATTAATCCCTTGCCTATGCTAGCGCTATAAAGTAAGTAGTCCATTGCTGTTTTATATTTAGATGGGTGATTTATTGATTCAATGGCGGCTTTCTTAAAACGTTTAGCCCATGCTTTGTTATTAAAGGCAGCAGGCGCATGCATGCCTTTAGCAACCTGTGAGTCATGACAGGTTTTACATGCCATCTCATAAGTCTGTTTGCCTAAATTGCTTGCTAAAAGGGTGCCATTAAATGCAATAAACAAAATAAATAATATAGTCTTCATTGGAGCTCCTTGTATTTAAATACTAACAATATGATTTTAAATAAATATATCTAATATCAAAAAAAGACTCAGCATCAACAACTATTAGAGCTATACAGGGATTGGCGATGTAAGCATGCAGGCGTCTGTACGGCCACCATGCTCAAATTATATATTTTAGAAAAAATCAAAAGTCAAACATCATTTTGAGTTAAGTGGAAAATCTATCAGTGGATTGTTAATGAATCGGCCGACTCTCATTATTAAGAATATCACTTTTCGTATGCCCTTTATTGTAAGTTTTCAGCAGTCTGGCAGAAAGGTCAGAAATCATCGAGGCTATAGGCTAAACAAAAGAGGTATCTTTAGTCACGCACGCTTGCAGCAAACTCAGAATATTGCCCACATTTCTTAACCACTTTTTTATTGTGTTTTCGGAGATTGAGAGGGTAGGGTGAGGTAGTAAAGACCCCCGCTTTATTAACTTTAAGTATTTATAAAAGAATCTCTTTGGGAATTATGCATTTCTAAGGGACGGTAAGATTAAATAATTAACAATTAAAAATCAATAGGTTATTTAACAAGGGTCGGAGTAAGCTGATAGTTCTAATCATTATAAGGAACCTCAGACTTTAAAGGAAACATTTGATTTTTTGTTGGCCTCCTTTATGGTTAAAAATTATTATTAATAGGATATGCCACCTCCAACAGGAAAAATTTTGCTTTTGAATTAGTACCTAAAAGCCGCGCCAGGACTAAATCTATCATTAAAAAGCAGTCTTCAAATGTCGGCAAAATCGCCGATCTTTAGTCCCAGGCCTTTTACGAAATATTTCTTCTAGCTGGGAGGCATATTCAATTACCCAGCGATTGATAGTGAAATGATCTACTTTCAGGCGGCGTTCCAGTGCCAACTCTTCAACATCACGGTAACTCAACGCATAGGCAAGATACTATCTCATCAGCATCAAAATAATATCCTGTTTAAAATGTTTCCACTTGAATTTGAGCATTGCCTGAGACACCTGAAAAACAAGAGACTCTATTAAAATCAAAAAATTTTTGCGACAAAGCCCCTTTGAAGCCGGCTTAGCGTGCTTTAATTTCCGTTTTCTGAATCGACCCCTTGATTGGGAGAAGATGAAGCAACCGGTTCCGGAGCCCCAGGCCAAATTACAGAACTGACTATTCGACGTCCATATTCCAACTCAGAATCAGCCATTCTATTGTTTCATACCTCTCTAAGTAAGCTTTAATACATGACTTTTAAAATGGAACCATATTACCCATGAAAGTAGAAAAATCATGCAAGATAAAATTGAGTCTAATGAAGTGCCTAAACCATTTATTTTAGAAGACGCTGAGGGAAACAATTACGTTGATAATATAGATCGTAAAATAGATAAAGAAGGAAAGGTCTATTATGAGGTGCAAGGACGAAATGCATACCCAACCGATAACAAGAGAGTCCTCCGAATCTATGACAATAATCGCATAGAAGCTTATTGTGAAAAAGGTGGAGTATTAGTTAAGCAAGGTGCTTTGGGTTATGTCCATCAACAAATGATGCGGGTATTACCTGGAATATTGAAGCATTTTTCTATACCGGCCTTAGACTTTGTAAATACTGCTGTAGTAATACCCAAAAAACCACCCGCTATTATCTCTTCTGTGAGCACGGAAGAACTCCCCTCCCATGAGTTTTTTATAGCAGCAGCTAAAAGGGCGATGGAGCTAGGCGATAAAGTATCTTCACAACAAAAAGGTGCCCATACTACTCGTGGGGCACTGATTGGTCAGGGCTCCACGTATTATGATGAAGGGAATTCAACACGATTAAATTTATTTCATGCGTTAGTAGATGGCTCACAAGATGGTTATTACCCTTTTGCTGCAACTACCGCCTATGGTTTGTCATTATTAACTTACATTGCAAGCAACTATGATAAATTAAATAAAACCGAACTACAGCGTTTATATAATGTTTATAAAGCTCTAGCTGGTGATATTCCTCCTTTAGGAGTTTCTCCCTCCTCCCCAGAATATCGAAAGGCGCTTGCAAAAGGCCTTAAAGCTGAAGTGAATGAAATTACGGCCTTACGTGAACGCTTAAGCTATGGGCATTCCATAAGTAATTCTCTAACTCAATACAGACAAGATCTAGTTGCTGGTAATCCTAATGGACGTGCTATTGTTGATAGACAAACTAGTTTTATGGCCAGTTCTGAGGACGATAAAACCTTAACTCGTGATATTCCTAGTTTCTTTCCTATTCCACCCAGCTCTGGCACCACTGATCAAATTGTACTCCAAGGTGGAGGATGCAGAACCCATAGCGCTATTGTCTCTATATGGAAACAAGGTGTAGATAAAGACGGTAATCCGGTTAGACCTGGTGATGGAAAAACAATAGAGCGATACCGAGTTTATAGAACGGTTTCTAACGCTGGTTTTGGAACTACTTATGATATAAGAACTGATCCTCCTGCCTTGTATCATGAGATATTTTCTCCTAATGCGGATGGAAAAACCTATTCCGTATGTACTCAAGAGGTTTTACTACCAGTTGGTGTTCCCTATAGTGACGAAGCAATGCAAGAGCAAATTGCTAAACTAGTTGATGTAGAACGAGCTTTGCTTGTGTTTCATGATCTCCCAGGTAAAAAAGGGCCGAACAATGAAGTAGGTACATTAGATGCAGAAAAGCAAGCTAAATGGAGAAAGTTAAATCAAAGTATTCGTCTTGGCCCAGTAGAAACTACTCATTCTGTTTTAAGTGCCCCTCAAACTACTGGGAATTGTACTGTTCGCTCTATTGAAGAATTTTTACGTTGGGAACTAATCAGAAAAGGAGTACCTCAGTATGAAGCAGGTGCTATTTTAGATAAACATTGGGACTTTGCTACTCATAATGATTCAGCCAGTATTACTGCTCAATTAGGCCACATATCTGCTCAAATTGAGATTAAAAAGACTGAACCTCTTCCTCCAACGGAGATGAATATAGTTCGAGCTAAATCATTTTTTGAAAATCCCATTATCCCTGTTTTTCCTGAATATAGTCCTGATAAAGCAAAGCCTTCAGAAACAGCATCATTAGTAGATGAGATTCGTTCAGGTAAAAAATCTTGCCCAAAACCCACAATGATTTCTATTGGTGATTTATTAGGGCAAATACCAGATGGCGCACAGGAAAAGGCAGAGCATAGAGTTGGTTTATATCTTCTACAAGGCTGTGACGCACGAAAAGCGCCTGCATTTTCTTCGATGAACGGCTCTGTACGCCAAATTGCTTCGCAATTTAACAATGGCGAATCTCAAGGCCGGTATCTGACTCAACCTGATAATTTTCATACCGATCCTACTCAAGGACCTGCAGAGCAAAGAACGTCTGGCGGTGCGGCTATTGCTCGTTACGCGCATAACAGAAGTTGCGATAGTTTTGCAGCCATATTAGCTCATCCCGCTTTAAAAGCTGAATTCAATAATTTATTTGATTATCGCTTTGGTTATTTAACACCCAAAGAAGGGCGAGAAGAGCAAGGGTTAGCATTTTTAAAGAAACATATTAATAAACTTGTTTTAAATGTAGAGCGCGTTGCTATTGATGGTGTACCTGATCAAACAGCAATTCAAGTACTAAACTCAGGGCTAGCTTTAGGTCGATATGCGCCATTTCAAAGAACACCTAAGGCTGTTGTTCATTTAAGCGAAATGACAGAGATTTTACTTGGCGCACAATATAAAGCAGTCGCCGCAGTTGCTATTTTAGAGGCTCAACAGAATCCTGGCAAACGTATTCCAGTTTCTTTTACCATGGTTGGTGGAAGCGCTTTTGGAAATGATAAAAAAGCCATAGCTAAATCAGTATCTCAAGCCATTAAACTAGTAAGAGAATCTGGGGTAAATAATATTGATATTTGTTTATCAATATTTACCACTGTAGAGCTTGCTGAGTATAAAAAACTAGCAAAAGAAGGGGAAGAACTTGCTGACCTTAGGGAACTTCTTAATAAAAAACCAGTCACTGAAGCGGAATTACAACGCGTAGACAGCTTACAACGGACAGATCCCTCCAGGATAGAGGAGCCTGTTGTAAAGAATCCTAACTCTGTGCCTGGTGTGAAACCTACTAACAAAGATGAGCTTGCCCCTCCCTTGGTAAAGAATAAAAACTATGTAAACGCAGATGTAGTAAATGCTATGGATGCTGCAATTGCTGCTTTAAGTAAAAAGTCTCATCTTTCAACAGATAGCCATCAAACTAAAAGCGACCAATTAAATAATTTGAAATCCTTATACGAGAACGCAGCTAGCCCTCAAGATGCAGATAATTATTTATTGCGCTTTATTATTGCTGCGTCAAGACAGAGAGAAAGTAGTTGGGGTTCTTTATTTACTAGCAAATTTGGAGAAACAGCTTCTGCAAAAGCCTTCTTTGAGCATTATAACGACAGTGCTCTAAAGAATAGGGTGTTAGGGGCAGCGCAAAGAGGAGGTTTGGTTTCAACCGATTTCAAAGGATTTATAAATGATAAACGTGCTAAATATGAACATCGAGAACCAGGAGATGAACTAGAAGATAACACAATAAATCATCGTCTATAACCTATTATCAGTTACTCGGATCCCGGTCGGAGGTTTTTCAACCGTGAGCCATTACCGAAATAACATTGCTTCCGGAGGATGATATGAAAAGATTTTTAGAAAAACAACATCACGAACGAGATGCTTTTTACGAAGAAGTCGCTAGCTTAGTTGTTGAGTCTGTTGGTTATTCTGATCAAATTTCAGAAATTAATAAAATTATTGAAGAAGAGGTCAACAAAGTTATTAAAGCCCTTGGAAAGTAAGGGAGAAATAAAGGCTCTCTTTTCTTGGAGTAGGCAAAATCTAGATTAAGTCTGATTAATCTTTAACCTATTCTTTTAGTTGCAGCTTATTTGATTGTTAAGAATCACTAAGAAGCCATGAATGAGTAATATAGAATTATTAAAAAACATATGGGGGCTATTTACGACTAGCTTATTTCAAAGATAAAACAGCTTTACTTGACTTGTAAAACAAAGGCGACACACTAGGCCTATAGTAGATGCTCCGACACATCCGATAACTGTCATTAAACCGATGGTAACTCCATACTGCTATGCTGATAAATAATACTCAGTTTAACTCATTGTTAAGTTGACGGCGCCTATTAGATCAAATAAACAATCAATAAATTGACGAAATATTGTCCATTTACTATGATGAGTCGCTTGTTTTTTTGCTGATTTTTAATCGCTAATTTTATGACATATTTTATATTAAAAACATCCGAGAAAATTGTTGAACTTTCCGAAAATTGCATAAGAAAATTTTTGATCCAAAAAAAATTATAAATTATAAAGAGATGAGGAATTATAAATATTTTGATCAGCAAAAAGCTAACTTTGATAAGTCTGATTACACACCCACCTCAGAAGAGTTAAAATCTAATAAAAAATTAAGGCAGCTTGTATTCTCTATTTTATTTGAGGATAAATTTGATTTTATAAATGATGAAATTCTTGTTGATTCTGATTATTTCAAAGAAAAGTTATTAGAAGTAGAAGATTATATAGCAACGACTTATCGCAATGAGAGTGAAGAGTTTCGTTTAAGAAAAATTGATTGTATTGAGTTTCTAATTTGTCAAATGATAAGTCTACGATTATTAAAGGAAGTTCGCTATCGCGGTATTCAGTTTCCCTATGAAAAAATAGATAAAAAATCAGCCAATTCTGATTTTAAAGCATTGGAAAAAAGACTGCTCAGCAAAAACAAAAGAGTGCTTAAATTCGATAAAGCTTTTCCGCAAAGTTCGGAGGGAAAGTCTGTATCTTCACGTTTTATGCAAGAGCATCGCTATCGAGTAAGTAGTGGTGTTCATAAGAACAAAAGAAATGATGAGCCTCGCTCGCCTGTATCAGCCTGGCAAGAAGATAACCTCGCTGCAATATTCTGTGGAGAGCTTCGTCAACTCGCCATGAATGCCAGAAAACGAAAACACTCAAAGACCTTACAAGCCACAGAGCTATCCCTTGAGAAATATCATTTTGAGGGCTTGCAAATGCAGTTAAGTCCTGCTGCGGTACGTTATAAGTTGATGAGGAAACTTGGCGCAACTCAATTTCATCTCTTGTATGTCGGAGAACTCATTAAATTTTTAAAACAGCTAGATTTTTCCAAGAGCAGTCCTCTCAGAAAAGCAATCTTAGCTTTTTTGCCAGGCAAGTTAATAATTCAGGTCCATTAAATGAGCTTCAAGCCTTAAGGGATGAAATAGAGATTATGACCTGGCTCAAAAATTATACTGTAAATGGACATCAGGGAAATAAACTCTTGGATGAGCTACTGCCTCAAGCAAAAGGAGATCACCTCGAGCAGATGAATCGGTTAAAGCAAACTCCACCAGTTATTTTTGAGTCTGCTAGAGGGCGTTGTTGCATAAATGCTGACCTTTCTGCAGTCTTGCAAAAAGGTCAGCATAAATGGATGATGTTGAACTCATTGCTAGTTTAATAAACTACAGATTATATTTCAGCTCTCAAGGCAGTTCAGAAAGAGGGGAGCAACAAGAAAAGGTATAGTTGATGGAAAGAACTTCTAATGATCCACTGCACGGAATTACCCTAGAGGCTATCTTAAATAGTTTGTTGATCTGTTATGGCTGGGAAGGCTTGGCGGAAAGAGTCAAGATTAACTGTTTTTCTTCCAACCCCAGCATCAAATCAAGCCTTAAATTCCTGCGCAAAACACCATGGGCAAGGACTGAAATTGAAACCCTCTATCTTGCTTCCTTAAAAAGTAAAGATGGCGACAACTTATAATTATCTGGAGTAATAAATAATATGAAGGATGTTTTCATTATCCTGCTGCAGAGCCTAATTTAATCCGACTTAAAAATACATACCCTCAGGTGCTCGGATTCCAATATCATTTTATTATTGAGACAAGCCTTTGGGACTGCCCCTTTTCTCTACCTCTTCCTTGGCCAGGTGCTCTTTCAAGTCTTTCACCGTACATCGTCTTACTAACTTGGTCTACTCCAATAGCCTTCCGTCCGTCCAGCCGATCGAAGCAGCGCGTAGCTAGTCCACATTTTTGCAACGGAGCCATGAGTCTAATATATCTTAAGAAGTCAGCTTAGGCACTAAGTCCTCAGTGGGGGCTTCTTGATGTTTGCTCCATAAGGGGTATTTGGTTTTAATCCCAACTATTAGAAAGTTACTAAGGTTTTTAAGCATTCATTAAGCGATGGCTTGAGATAATTGTAAGTTCAGATGGCAGGTAAAAGCTTGTGATTCAATATGTCTGATTCTCCTTTTGACCTGCATCAAAAAATTCAGAATTTATTAGGGGCTTATGATGCCGGGAATGAAGAGAGTGCGAATTGCAGACGTGCTAGAAGTTTATGATGAAGTGTACAAACGTGAGGTCACAGGCGATATCAACGCCGTCAAAGACTTTATTAGAAGTGTGGCAAAACTGCCACCTAATGTGCCACATGATGAAGAGCTTGTGCAAGAAGCGGCATTTAATCGCATGGCAGCAAAAGTGTATACACGAATAATCCTGCAGACCCTAGCTGAGGATCAAGAGGCATCGATGTATGTAATTGGGCGGGAAAAGCGTGTTGGCTGGCTTCCTGATGACCATGACCACGAAGCTACGTCGATTTCCAATATTCACTTTGGTCTGATAGATATTCCCAATGTGGGGGATATGGTGATTGACCTCGGGGGAATAAGGGGTGGTGTGACCATTTCTACTTATTCTAAACCTACAGTGCCGGTTGCTCTTGCCTTCGACCCGAAGAATCCTGCCGTTAAAATGTGGCCTTTGAGCGATGTCAGCAGCATGCAGCTGAGTCAGCAGCCAATCATAGGTCGTAATACTTTTCCACCGATTCGTACGGAGTCGTCAACTCTTCCCGCTAGGGCAGAGAGCCTACAGTTCTTTCATAGAAAAGTTGACCATGCGGTCAAAACCTATATAGATACGGCCAGCATGTCGCCTGCTATCAAGCAAAGGCTGGTTAACACTTTTTCTCCGCTCCTGTTGAATTCACTTACAGTGAACCTTAGGAACCTGAACGCTACTGCTGCACCTGTGTCTCCTGTGGTTCCTGTACAAGGCCCTTCCAGCAGCCAGGTAGTTTATGTTGATCCTGTGTATACTCAAATTCTTGAAAGTACGAGAAAGGGGCTGGAAGATTCATTTTTGGATATTGCCGATGCAATAGAAAATCCACTTGAACGCAAAGCGCTTCTGCGCAGGGCAATGAGCACCGAAGACAGGTTTGAAGATGTAGCCGACTTCAATGTTCGCATGGCGTTGCAAATGATTAGTTCCTTTTGGAATAACCGGAATAATGCTGCTTCAAACTTCCACGGTTACAGTGTAAGCGCTCAGATCGAAGTTGCTACGATTATTCGTCATACTCAAGCAGCTATAAGAGCATTAATTGAAGAGCCGTCTAAGGATGTTGCATCAACGCCCAATCAAACACAAATACTGGAAGCCAGTGTTTCTCTTGAAGAGCAATTATTTCTGGCTGTACGTAAAAACAACCCAGATGAAATACGGCGGCTGATAGACAAGGGGGCTAATCCCAACGTTACTAATCTGAGAGGCTGGACACCACTTTTTGCGGCCTGCCGTAGCCTGAAACAAGAGGCCGTTGAGGCTCTCCTTGCCTATCCTTCTGTTGACGTTAACATTGCAACACTAGCAAATGGTACTACACCTTTGATGACAGCACTGGAAATGTCCTGCCAGGATTATTTTCAACACTCAACCATTATCGATCGCCTGCTCGAGAGAGGTGCTCAGGTTCGTCTGAGATCTAAAGACAATAGAAACGCTGTAGAGATCTTGGCAGATCAATTTGAGAACATGGCAAACAATGGCTGGTCTGATGCACGTTTGGCTATAGGTGCTAAACAATATGGTGAACGGCTCTTAGCGCTTATGAATACAACTCCTGAGCTGAGCTCTCAAACGATGCCTTCAACATCATCCTCTGCAAGTATCGAGTGCAAAATGGATTTCTTGAATTCCATGATTCCCCATAGGTTGACAAGTCATAATGCTCCAACAAGCTCATCTAGCCATCACCCCTCCGGTTTAGAGGTAGAGTCATCATTTGATTTATCGAAAACCCTAATTTTTCGGCCGATCGCTCACAATGCTCCAACAAGCTCATCTAGGCTTCAGCCCTCTAGTTCACAGGTAGAGACACCATTTGATTTATCGAAAACCCTAATTTTTCGGCCGATCGCTCACAATGCTCCAACAAGCTCATCTAGGCTTCAGCCCTCTAGTTCACAGATAGAGACACCATTTGATTTATTGAATACCCGAATTGTGCGGCCTACCGCTCACAATGCTCCAACAAGATCATCAATGCATCAGCCCTCTGGTTCACAGGTAGAGGAATCACAGGTTGGGAATAGCCTAGGCTTTTTTGCACCCGCAGCACAGCCAGTCGTTAATCCTGTCCATAATGCGTTTTTTGAAGCAGTTTTATTACATGACCTGGTTCAAATTGAAAATATGTTAATAGAAGATCCAAGCCTTGTTAGCCTTCCCAATAGTGCTGGTGATAGTGCTTTATTGTTGGTAACAAGTGACTATCTAAAGGCTGCGGATGCTGATAAACCAGGAATACTCCCTTTGGTTCAACTTCTATTACTAAGAGCCGCTGATCCTCAACAGGAAAATAATGAGCGAGCTAGCCCTTTGAGCATGGCTTTGAATCAGGAGGAAGAGGCTCTGGTTGAGTTGATGCTTGAGAATAATAACCCGACTCCATAAGCACAATAATTAAATTAAGGAAAACTCCCTTTCCCTTCACTATAGGTTGGGCTTGTCAGCCCAGCCTACATTATTTAACCCCTTTACGTTTTTCTGGAATCACCGCAATGTAAGCGCGCAACCCATCAGTTGCTCCCATTTTTCCTATTAGTGAATATTGCTGTGATACAACGAGTTAAGTTTATATTGGTCGTTTCGCCAAGAGTTGCAGATATGCTATCCTTAGCATCCTTTTTTGATGTGTAAGTATTAAAAATGACTATAAGATCTCTGACTGATTTAAAAGAAAATGAACTTTTTGTGCTGCTGAATCAAATGCAAAGCCAGCTTGATGCAGAAGATCCAAGTGTGCTCAGCGATCGATTTACCCGTTCTCCTATGCACGCGATACAATTTTTAATTGCTTATGCAGGCCTGGATGAAGAACAACGAAGACAAGTTGTTGCTAAGCTAAACCAGAATGTAACTAAAGAACAACTTGATATGCTGCTCGATGATATTGACTGGGTCGAGCTGTTAAATGCTCCAAAGCGAGAGACTTTAGAATTTGAATTCACAATTGGTTTGGCCGACAGAAACCAATTCCTTAGTGCGGTAAGATCAAGATGCCCGCAGTTATATAAGGCTTTGCAAACTAAAGCGAACAGCTTTGTACATATTGAAAATGCTGACGAAGTCATTTTCACTACAAAAATTGCGCAAAATGAGAAGTGGACAAAGCCATTCATACGAGAAGATGGAAAGAGTTATTGGATTGTTCGAGACTTTCGTTTAAGTGATGCAGTGCTAGAGTCTCTTAATTCGCTTCAAGAAGGTAATCAGCAAATTATAAATGGTTTTACGCTTAGAAAAAGAGAGGATCAGGGAGTAGAACTTCATATTGTTGCCCCTCATAGTTCTAACCAACATTCAATACAAAGTAAACTCGAAACAAACCAAGGAATCTATAACGCTTTTGTCGGGCTAGAAAATTTTTATGGTTTGCCTCGTGTGGATGATCTGCGTGTCGAAATTGAGAGTGAAGCAAAGTTTTCAGATAAAGGCGCCTCAGCATCACAAACTCAGGTCAACACTTATATCGCAGAAAGTGCCCGTATTCGGAAGAAGCGGAGTATCGTTGAGGTCAATCAGCTTAACGTCTTTTTTGAAGGTGCAGGTATTGTTGCTAATTTTACTGATGGGACAGAAAAAGCTGAGATTTTTGACGAACGGTATTATGTTGAGCTTTCTACTCAAAGCCAAGAGAATGGACCAATTACTTTATTCGCCATGGCACCAAAACCACTGGATGCTTTTTTGTTGGCAACTAAGCAAAGTGAATTACGCCCATTGAATAAAATCGATATTGCTTTTTCAAATGCTCGAAATAATACTGGTGCGACTAATTACTCTTTCTACTTTAAATGCTTATCTGGTTTGGCACTTGTAACAGGTGGAGTCTTATTGATTGCTGGGCTTGCTATGACTAATCCAATACTTTTTAGTATCGGAGCGGTGGCCTTTTGTGCTGGTGGCCTTAGTCTCTTTGGCTTATTTGCAAGAGATGGCTTAAATAGTTCACCGAAGAATGAAAACCAAGAGCTCTCCTTATCAATATAACAGGAGAGACCTTCAGGCCGGGATCTAAGCAAGAAAGGGCTAGGTTACATAATCAGTCCTTCCTCGAAGGCTTGTTTTGAATTGCCTGTTTGAGCTCGCTCTTACACACCATATCGCGTTCTAAAAAAGCAAAGACCCTAAATAGACCTGGCGCGCCATGAGGCTAGGCCAATCCATAGGAAAGATTACTCAAATGAAAACACAAGAAGGGTTACATGAACAACAAGCGCTTAAATTATCCATAGGGGTAACCTTCCTCTTGGCTGTAGTAGGTATTATATTTGGATTATTGTCAGGTTCGTTGGCTATTGTCTTTGATGGTATGTTTAATATGGTGGATACCGTTATATCAACCCTTGCCTTTTTTGTTGCTCGCCTTTTAACAAGTAAAGGGAATCGGAAATTTCAATATGGTTACTGGCATATAGAACCTATGGTTCTTGTTTTGAATGGCAGTATCTTAATACTTCTTTGTACCTATGCACTAATCAATGCAATTGGAAGTTTAATGTCTGGTGGACATGAACTGAATTTTGACGCGGCATTTGTATTTGCTCTTTTGGTATTTCTTTTATCTACTTGTATGTATTTTTACTTGACTAAAAAGAACCGCAAAATTAAATCTGAATTCTTGCGATTAGACATCCAAAGCTGGTTAATGTCCGCATTGATTTCCTCCTCTTTATTACTAGCATTTGGCATCGCAGCCTTATTGAATGGCGGACCCTATGGATATTTTACGGTCTACATTGACCCTCTTATTTTAGCAATTCTTACTGCTTGTTTGATTTTTGTGCCTATGACCACCGTCGGTGATGCCATGCGAGATATATTTCGTATGGCTCCCTTAGAGCTTGATGAAAAAATAAGAGCATTTTTAGATGAACTTATCAAACAACGTCATTTTAAAACTTATACAAGCTATATTGCAAAAATAGGGAGAGCACAATTTATTGAAATACATATAGTAGTCCCCAAGGATTACCTAATTTTGAACATTGTAACCTTGGATGAGATTCGCAATGAAATCGCATTGGCTATTGGTGAAGATACGCCTCAACGTTGGCTAACCATCGCCTTTACCGCCAATGAAAACTGGATTTAGGGTTAAATTACAGGAACGGGGCAAATACGAATTACAACCCCATAAATAGCTCTTAAAGGGTCGTGTATGATTATAGAAACTCAAACGATTAAACCGAAAGATTTTCCTCTTTTAATTGAGTTTGATCGTATTCACCTTATTGAAGTGATGAGCGAGTTAGGTATTGAGGCATCTCGTTGTCCTCCAGTTTTAACGAATGATGAATTATTATCTGCCTATAATAAGCAAGATATTCTATTGTGGTTGTTAGTGAATAAGGAAATAGTGGGATACCTATGGCGTGAAAAAAGACCTAATTGTCTTTTTGGAATGGGTGCTGCTATAAAAAAAGAGTTCTATGGATTAGGCTTAAGCGAATATTTCATCAAATTAACTGAACAAATTGCAAAAGAACATGCATTACAATACTGTCAACTAGCAGTGATCCCCCAAAATGGACGTGTAATTTCCACTTATATGAAGCATGGTTATAAAATTGTTAAAACTGTTCCTGCCTATCTAGGTGCTGAATACCCGGATACATTCAGATGCATTATGGAAAAAAATTTATCTGAAACAACATCAAATTTAAAGACTGTAAATCGCTGTACAGTATCCGCCTTGGATGATGAGCAGTTAACACAACTAACGAATAATGGCTATGTTGGAACTTGCTTTATTAAAGGCACCAATCAAATTGTATTCGAGCTCATGTTTCAATGAAAGAATACCGGAGTTGGTTTTAGGATTCTGACCGGTATTTTTGCGTAACCCAGTTAAGTATTCCTTAATATAGGAAAACCATAATAGGCTGCCTTGGAGATTAAACTTATCCAAGCAAACGACTTATCTTCTCTCTAAGGACGAAAGAGGACTGGAATTTTCCTAGATTTAATCATTAAACGGGTTTGTCGGTGAGGTAAAGATGGAATGAATAAGGTAACAAAACCATTCATGAAACTTGCTCAGCGATAAATCTGTCCTGCAATGCACTCATCTTTACTTTGTAAACTTTTTAGAAAGAACAGACGTTGACGCTCAGCTTTTTGTATAGCTATAGGGTCCCCAACCAAAAGCAGACTAACTCATGAAAAGACCATCCGAAAATACGCTTCTAAATCCATATAAAAGAATAGCACTTGATAAAGATCTTCATGCAGAATCTCTTTATAAAGAAGGAATTAAATTAAAATCAAATAATCCGAATGAGGCATTCAATAAATTCAAGTTGGCTGCTGACAGGTTATTCACACCGGCTATATTCGAATTAGCCCAATGTTATATGAGGGGCATAGGTACTCAGAAAAACGGGATAGAGGCTTTTGCTCTTTATAATAAGGCGTTTATAGGTGGTTATGCAGAAGCAGGCTTTTTTATAGGTTCCTTTATAGAAAACCGCCATAAGGCAGGGATGATTGAAGCGGTCAATAACTATGCAATAACACCAGAAACTATTTGTTCTGTTTATGCTCAAGCCCTGAAACTCGCAGAAAAGACCACATCAGAATGGCGCGTTCAAAATAGATGGTATGCACTAGCTTGTTTAAAGCTTGGGAAATTTTATCAAGATGGTTTTGGCACGCCAAAAAGTGAAATCCAAGCCTATGGGCATTACTTGGAAGCAGCCAGCTTGGCGAATATCCCGGAGGCTCATTTTCAGGCAGCTTTTTTATTATTAGCTAATTATGAAAAACTCATGCCGGGTAGAACCCTAGAAGACGCTCAAAAACAAGCATTTAACTGGCATTACAAGATTTTTGCCAATCAAAATATTGGACAACATGCTGCTGGATTAACTAAGCTTGCAGACTGTTACTTCAGAGGAATAGGAACAGAGCCGAATCGCACTTTGGCTATCGAGTATTATAAAAGAGCTGATGCCTTGGGATATCGAATCGCAACCATGCGATTAGCCGAGCTTTATGAAACTGAGCAAAACCATAAACTTGCCTTTGAATATTATTACAAAGCAAGAGAAGCATCCCACCAAGCTGCCTATAAAGCAGGCTTTTATATGGAACAATTCTATGGAGCAAAGGACTTCACAGTCAGTGTGTCCATATCCCGTGAAACTGTTTATGAGCTTTATAAGACGGCTGCAAGTAAAGGAAATGATCAAGCAAGATTTGCACTAGTCCGTTGCCTGGAATTGGGATTCGGCATTAAGCAAGACAGACCGTTAGCCTATGACAAATATATGCAATTAGCTAATGCAGGCAATCTGGATGCGCGCTATAGAGCTGCTTTGTTATTATCAGACGATATAAGAAGTACAACTTTAGATTGTAAGACAGAAGCATTTACAAAACATTTCAGCGTTTTTAAAGGTACAACACATACGGAAGGGCTATGTGCATTGGCAAAGTGTTATCAAACTGGAACAGGAACAAAAACCGATCTGATTGAAGCTTTTATCTGTTATAAACAAGCGGCTGACCTTGGCTCTGCCGAAGCAATGTATAATCTTTTTCTCTGTTATCGCGACGGCTTAGGTATTCAAAAGGATATGAATCTTGCACTTAGCTGGTGTGAGCGTGCTTCACAGCAAAACTATATACCTGCTGTATATAGCACCGCATTGAATATCATCGACGGCCTGGATACCAAAACAGCTAAAGAAAAAGTGATTCCACTTCTTGAGCAAGCGAGCCAATCCATCACAGATGCAATCACTGTTTTAGGTCAATGTTATGAAAGAGGATTTGGCGTTGAAAAGAACGAGAAGCAAGCCCTTGAGTATTTTCATGAGGCCTTTGCGAAAGAGTGTCCTAGAGCGGCACTGGAATTGGGCCTTTATAATAAAAGGGAAGGCTACTTTTCCAGCGCACACAGCTATTTTGTCTTTGCGAGCAAAGCGGGATACGTACCAGCCTTCTTTTATCTGGGAGAATCACTTAAAAACGGATGGGGGCCTTCTGGCTTTGATAAGGAAATACGAGAAAAAGAAATTTTCGACAATTTTAAAAAAGCTTACGAGAAAAACAATGCCCATACCGAAGCAATGTTTCACTTAGGCTGGTGTTATGAACATGATATAGGCTGTGACAGCGATTTGATGAAGGAGTTAAATACACAAAAGTCTTTCAAACCTAAAAAGGAATTAGCATTAAAGAAAGCCTTTGAATTGTATGAAAAAGCAGCAAAAAACCCCTACTTAGGCCAAGCAAGTTTTGCTCTTGGATTATGTTATATGTATGGAAAAGGTACGGAGACGAATAAAGAAAAAGCTAAAGATTTATTTATTGCTGCAAGCAAACAAGGCATAGACGAAGCCTATTTCGAACTGGGTCTTTTATATGATGAAAGGGGTAAACCAAATAAGGCTTTTGAGTATTATCTGAACTATGCGCAAGCAGTGCATCACAAAAGAAAGCTCTTCCTTGATCATTGCGATAAAGAACAGAGTCTCCTCATGGAATCCCAAAAACTGTCAGAACAAGAACCTTTGCCTCGACTCAAACCATTACTGCCAGTAAATAATAAAGATGTATTTTCTGCTTTACTTATACCTGCCAGCCCGATGCTTTCAACTCCTGAAAAAAATATACCTGCAGAAGATCCGTCGGAACTTATATTCAAGACGGCACGTATATTTTCTGGTGTTGTCGAACGATTATATAAAAATAGTTTGCCTCCCACATTTCAATCTTTTTTCAGTGAAAAAACGCCGGAAGAAACAAGGAGAATTGCGCGGGAATATCATGAAAACCTTGTTAAGCCTCAAAAAAGCTCATTAAAAGCAGAGATTTTCCTGAAAATTGCGCTGAGTAAAAACCATCCGGAAGCAGCCTTGAGATTAGGTGATTTTTATTCAGGCTTATGTTTTTCTACAGGAGAGGATATAGGTTCATCAGAGCCTGATATATTTTTAGCGCTTGAATATTACGAACAAAGCTCGCATCCTATTGCCAAAGAACGACTTAAAGATCCAAGCGTATTAAGGGAAGAGTCCTATTGGGTTGAATTCTTCAAAAAGGCCTGTGACCAATCGCTTAAATGGATTGAAACACTCACTGCTCCTGAGAAATCTTTAAACGCTGCTGAAAAAAGCGACTTAAGAAACACACAAGAAAAAGTACAAAATATCCAGTATAAGCTAGGAAAATATTATTCAAGAAAAGCAGAACGAGCAGAAACTGCGAAATCATCTCAATTCTTTCCAAGCCCCAATGAACGCGAACAATTCATGGAGGAAGCAAAAAAATATTTTCAAATGGCTGCGGATCAAGGGCATGAGGAATCTATCAACGCTTTACATGATTTAAACGCTTTGAGCGTAGTAGCTCTACAGAATTGAAAAGTCATCTATTTTGAACTATTGATTTTTAATGCGCGGAATTTACAGTCCTCTGATAAATTTTTAAGTAAAATTTATCAGAGGACTGACTGCTACGCAGACTCATCGGTTTTCGGTTTCACCTTTTTAGGCTGCAGTACGGCAAGAAGCTCTTCGCGACGTTTAGCCAAATAGATTCCTAATGATTCACGTTGTTGTTCAGTTAACTCAACAGGAGACTTTTCCAGCAGGTCTGCAATGAATTCTGCCATATCCAGCATTTTGTCGTAATTGTCAGCTTCTTTTCTATCCACAAAGGTTTCTACCTCCTGGCCATTGCGAATCACCACAAAGCGGGTTTCAACAGTCATTTATTCGCCTATATCTCAGTGCGCGGGAGCTTGATTATAGCCCTATATTAGCGACTACCACCATCCCAAAGGGTATTTTGCCAGTGGCTAATGGAGCCATTATCCCCGCAGCGCAAGCAATGCCAGATAATGAAGAAACTTCTTGAGTCGATACAGGCATCAATTTTTCCTGTGCAGCGTTTTTTATGAACACTATTCCAGCATAAAATGTGTGCCTTAGAGCAAGGTCCAGATGCCGTTACTGAGCTGATAATTCCAATAATTGCTGCAGTACGTTTCCTCGCCGAAGCAGGTAGGGTATCAGAGATTTCTCCGTGTTCATTAAGTAACTGACTTATATTAGTAAGAAACGTGCGGCTCATGTTGTTATCTGCCTGGAAGAGGTCATTATTTCTCTGCTCTCAAAATAACCATTTTATCATAGTGATTTAAACCCACCGAGGAAAACACTCTAATCATTATGTTTCGCCCCTTTATGCAGATTTAAGATCAATGCCGCCAGCGCTCTTTACTATTGGTACCTTAGATCCTTTGTTGGATGATTCGTTATTTATGTATACGCGATGGCTGGCTGCAGGAAATGAAGCAAAACTCATTCTTTGCCCTGGAGGTATCCATGGTTTTACTATGATGCCAACATCACTGGCAGAGGAAGCAAGAGCGGATATGTTGGAATTTTTAGAGTCCTACTTGTAGGTGTAAGGCAATTACAAATTCTTAGCAACTCAAGATATTACTTCTTCCGTTTCCCCAATCTTTAATTAGGTAAGTATAGCTAAGCTAATTTTGTGACAACTATAGAAAACTCCTCAGTAATTGCTCGCATTTCCTCAAAACGAGTTTTCACCGCTTTGCCATTCTGGGCAATTGTCTCTAAACGCTTAACCATTTGCGATTTGTTTTCAAGCGTCTTTGGCGTCTCTAATTTGCTTTCTTTTAAGCGCGCGACGCCATTTTCAACCTCAGGGAAGGGAACTCCTGAGCGAATATAATATTCCGTTGGGTTTAGTTGCTCTTTTGTTGTGGTACTGAAAAAAGCAGTTAATTGAATGACCGTATCTTTGAACTCTCCAATTGCCTTTGAATATTCAGTATGTTTGAGCAAATGATTTGCCCTATAGCTGCTTTGATCATCATGCTTTAATTCTCTTGAGTGTATTTATCTACTTGACCGCGGGATCCGGTGTTCACTCTGAGCCCATAGATCCCGCGGTCAAGCCGCGGGATTTTGGGATGGGGGTGACCTATTACGAGGTTAAGAAACAAAGTTGTACGGAATGTCTATATCTGGTAATTTTTCTTTTATATTTTCAAGCGCTTGTTCAAAATTGTGGGCTTCCATTATTGCTGTCAATAAACTAATTCGCTTATCAATATAACTGTACCTCTCTGGCGATGCTGTCTCTTTGACTTTCTTGTTTTTTGCAACTCCTTTGGCCGCAATCTCTTGGATTACATTAAACGCCTCTTTATGATTCAGAGCGTTTTTTAGCTTGGATAAATTTGGATACAACGAACTCTTTAGTTTTACGCCCGGTTCAATAAATTCAGGGTTGTCCAGAATGATACTAAGCTTTTCATAAAGCTCATCATTTGAGCTATCGGTAGAAGATGTCGCTGGTTCGTTTGCTTCAGTTGTATTATTTTCATTTACAGCTACATCAAAATTGAGCTCGAAACTTTCGTCGCCATAAGAATAGTAATCAACTTGTCGTTGTTGTTTAAACGCGTTTAAAATTTCTGATAAAACTTGTTCTTCATTTGGCCCACCAAAACCTTCTGGTCTTTGGTTTTCTGGATATAATTCATAAATTGCCTTCAGTATTTGAAGATTTGTAGATGCTATACTCAATACACTCAAGCCTTTATTATTGATACGGTTTACTGCATCGACCCTTTGCTGCTCAGTAAGAAATTCAAGAGTTCCCTTCAAAGAACCATAATTCGCTGCTACCAAATGCAACACCGTTTCATTATTTTTGTTGCACAAATTTACTAATGCAAATCGTTGAGTCTCAGGTATAAGTTCAAGAATGGTTCTCAACGTGTCTGGGTTGTGGGAGGCTCGATGCAGTACTGTATTTCCTTGATTATCAGTGGCACTGATTAACTCTATCCGTTGCGATTCGGGAATAAGCTCAAGGGTGTCTTCCAAAAAATATGTATTTATTGCTATTAGCATTAGCAATGTGTCGCCATCAGAATTAGCTAAAAACAACAATTCGACTCTTTTATCTGTTGGTAGACGCTGAAGTATGGTTTGTAAAAGCTTCGGATTGCTCACTGCATAGTGCAAGACTGTATTGCCATCAACATTGCGTACACTAAGTGCTTTGAATAGTTGATCTGCGGATAGTGAAGCGATAATCATGTTAAAGAATTCAGAATGATGTACCATTAAATGTAATACTGTTTCGCCTCTCTTATTTTGATAATGAATATTAACGGGCATCGTATTGATGAGGTGACGAATTATATCGCGATTTTGGCCTCTGAGAGCCGTCATTAATAGGTTATCTTCGTTTATATAATTTACTACATCAGTTCTGCAATTTTTACTTGCTAGTTCAGAAAAAACCTCCCAATAACCTCCGTTTGCCGCCCAAAACATTGCGGTTCTCATATATCCATCATAAATATCAATTCCGGCACCTTTATCAATTAAATATCGAGTCATATCCAGATCGTTATTCCTTACGGCAATTATTAATGGGGTAAATTCGTAGTCGTCTTTCATATCCACATTGGCACCTTTCTCAACAAGATATCGAGCAATAGCTCTTCCTTCTTCTGATTTTTGTGTATAAAGGAGCGATTCCAATGCATTGATTAAAGCGGAGTTCCCATATGTATCCTGAATATCCAGATTAATGTTCCGTTCAGTTAATTGTTCAAGTAATTTATGATTGGCAGATAGTACTGTTGCATGCAAAAGACTTTGTCCATGAGTGTTTATGGAATTAATATACGCACCTTGATCAAGTAAAGCGAAGGCAAGATTCAGCTCGTTATTATTCAAGTGATCAACATATTTACGATTAATTTGAATTAGCTGAATAAGCTCTTCTGTTCGATTACCTGCTGCATCAACTAACAACTGATAGAGAGGGCTACTTTCTTGGTCTTGAGTAGAAAAGATCAAATAGCTTATCGCTTTTTGTAACTCTACATTCGATTTTAAGTCTGTATTGCTGCTAAATAATCCCTTGAAGTATTCATGTGTTTTGGTCGTAATCTTGTGTTGAAGAGTCCCTGAATCTACTCTCCCCAAAAAAATATAAGGCATCGATGCGTCGGCTATTAATAATTGAGAGATGGAATCACTATAGCCTATATAATCTATCGCGTTCAGTTTGATTGTTGGATAGTCTTGTAATGCTATCTGAGTGGTAATACCGCTTTGTGCGCCAGTATTTATTTGTCTGATGCCATGATTTTCGCATAGAGTTATACTGAGGTAGCGATAAAAATCAGAAACTTGAGATAAATGTACTTGCGAGACTGCTTCTATAGAATCAAGACACAAGTTTCCGTCTCTATCACACCATACCCATGATTGTGCAATAATACGATCAGTCAGATTGGGATAATTTTCATCCCCTTGAAACATCACATAGAATCCACTATTAGGCGACTCAATGCCGTGTTTCGCGCAATCAGTACCTGCTCCGCCTAGATATTGGCAACAATCGGTTATTTTTCCCAGGCAAGCAGCAAGTGCAGCACCAGCATCACTTTGGGTATCAAGTTTGGTTAAATAACAGTTAGGATATCCAAGATCAGAGCCCTTAATTAGGATTGCCGGTATGGCCTGATCGTCATTGTGTCGTTTAAGAGAATAAAATAATTCGATATTTTGTGTGCTAATTCCATGGTCGATTAGGATTTTATGCGCTGCATTATTATCCGCTTTATACGCTTCATAAAAGGCTTGTAATATTGTTACAGAGGCATCTTGTAAAGGTAACCCTTTACTCAGTTCAGCAAGTTCTATACTCAAGCGAGATTTTTCCTGACTTAATTGCATTAGCTCTTGTTTACGATTTAATTTGTCTGCTTCTGTTGGATTGATTATAGGAGTTTGTTCAATTTTCGAATATTTTTGGTTTACTGATTGTAATTCCTTTTCTTTAGCGGTTATTGCTTGGATATTTAGTGATTTTCTCTCTTGGCGTTGTGCAATAGCCTCAATTGCCGGAATATGAGGAAGCAACTCTCTGAAACGTGGATTTGCCATGTATGATTTTTTATTAGCTATTTTTTTCCATTGCTCAAAATTACATTCTTCAGGTGCAGGTAAATCAAACAAACAGGCATCATGAACAAGATATCTTGACTTGGTGCCTACAGAAATGGCTTTTAGATATTCATTTACGGACTTTTCATCATTAAATATCAGAGATAACTTGAGCGCATGATCCTCTGCGATCCCGTTTTTTTCCTCAAGATAGGCTAATTGACATAAAGGAAGAATTTTTTGATATAAAGAATGATTATAATGAATACCCCAACGACCTGAATTGGGATGCATCTCGGAAGCAGGTAGAATGTCATTAGAAGATAATAAATCACCCAAGCCATAACCAACCACTAACTTTTTGAAATACATTATTTTATCTGCATCATGGGAGGTTGTTATAACATTGAGTAATTTGATGAGGCTATCTTTTGCTTTAGCATGATTTACTTTGTCACGCTCTTTTATCTTGTCGCGTGCATTTTCTGGTAATCTACTCGTGTCTGTTTTTTGGCTCCATTGTCTTATTTGTTCAATATTATTTATTATCTGAATGACGTTCATAGTTTCCTCATTAATTCATTAATCATTATTATAGATAAGATTAGTATCTCTTAAGCAATTGAGCCAACCTGATATTTCTAGACCTTTCAGATCAGTTCCTATTGGGCACATCAACTGTTTTTTCTAGGATTAGATGTACTATAGCATTCCTCGTAATTATCAAAGAACGCAGCGCCAAATTGGCTGCTGTGAAGCTGCGCGTTATTTTTCAAGAGGAATTTTGCTACTTTCCGCGCTTCCTCAGTAATGTCGTCCTCAACGGTGCCGCTTTAGTGTGTAAAGAGGAGGAATTTCCCCTGCATTCACATCAGCCCGAATCACTTATAAAAACTCAAATATTTGTCTTTATTTGCCAGATACATTTGATGATCAAGAGAGTAATTTGGGGTTAAGTCCCTATGCTTCCAATACAAAAACGCCAGTGAAAATCTATGTTTATTGTGATGATCTAGATAGCCGTTATCAAAAAGCAATGGATTATGGTTTGCAAATAGTAGCTCCTCTTTCTTTACAGTTTTGGGGAGATCGCGTTTTTCGTGTTTTAGATCCTGAAGGATATCTGTGGGAGTTTGCAACGACTGTTGCAGAACGCAATTCAGACCGTTTTCAGCCAACTTTTTATTAATTGCTCAACTTAAGAAGAGTAAACAATTGTCCCTTCCTTTTTGCTTGCAGTATTTCTCGACAAAATATGCGCCATGTGATTAAAATATGGGCTTGGCTCTGGATTTGAGATAGCCTGCCTGATTTCAATAAATCCGCAGCCTTGACAAGCAAACCTATGTACAATTAATAGCTATATCTAAGATTGTAAGGAAAAAAATATATGCGAACTAAATTTACACATTTCTCAAATAATTTTGAGATTGCATGCAAAAAAATAGAGTCTGATGCAAATTTTCAACCCGATATTAATAACAAAGATTTGATGGCCTTGGTTCGTGATAATGAAGGTAATGCTAGGCACACCCCTAGAAGATCTGCTTTAGCAATCCAGCGGTCTGATATTAAACCTGCAGACTCTTGCGCAATCTATCAGATTAAAATCGCAAAAAAGGGTCCGATTGATGAAGATTTGGATCTTCCTGTTTGGCATATCGATGATTCTGCAGTAATCCTTGTTAACGGCAAAGGTGATCTTTCACTGCATAGCAAAGAAAATGCTGAAAAAGGTTGTTTTGATTCCCCAGTAACTCATTTATCCCCAAATGATTTTCTAAATTGCTCAACCTTGCATCCAGCGCCATTGGATACCTATGCTGGTCCTCAATATTAACAGACATCCATCGGGCAATAGGGACTTCACAGTCCTTACTGCCTCTAGCTCAAAAGTCTCTCAGAATTGATACTCTAATTACTTAATTGTTCCATAAAATCCAATAGGTAGACTTCTCTTTTGTTCGAACAGTATAAAGAGGTCGGCTAAGGTTATTTTCTGGCTGTAATAAACGACGAAAGAGATCATCAAAAAACTCTGGCGAATCAGTAAAGAAGTGATGCAAATTCCTAGTACGGTTAATTGGCGTTGCATCGACAACAGAAACTTCTTTTGCTCCTTTGCTCTGTAAATTCAGCAATTCAAGAGCCTCCTCGTACTCATATTCGGTAGTTCTGTCTTCAGGAGGTATCGAGATTTGAGCTTTTCGACCCAGTGGTCGGCTCCCATTCAACCAATAACTCATTAGCAAGGCACGATCATTTGAACTTACATAGGCCGTCAAATGCTTGGACAATGCTTTGACTTGTTCGGCAAATTTTTCATCAAAAGCTTGGGCAGAGACATCTGGCGCAGAAAACACTACATGATCGATCTTAGGACCTCCCTGGAGCATGTCTGGTCGTTTAGCTAGCCAATCGAAAGAATCACAGATTAGTTGGCAACCAAGGCTACTGCCCATCAACCAAACTTTGTCTGCTCCTGCGTGGTGAATAACGGAGGTGAGAACCTTACCCAAATCAGGAGCAGACTGGTTCGCTATATTTTGGGCTGACCGATACCCTCTAAGTCCATCTCCTTGATTACCTGGCCAATCGAACAGCAAGATCGGTGTATTAATATCTAAGACATAACCAGTATAGGCTGTTTTGAGTGCTGCAGACTGAAACCAATCTCTATAACCCCAAACTATAATTAACAGCGATTTTTGCGGAGAAGCAAGTACAGCTTGACGTAATTGAGACAAAAATTGATCTTCAGGTAGTTCTTTATGGGCTAACCACTCCATGTTATTGGTATCAAACCAAGCCAAAGGCTTTATGGGTAAATAGGGGGAAATACGTACATTAAATGTGCCGAAGGTAATATTATTACTGAGTTGGTTTCCTTGGTCTTTTATGGTTTGCTTATTATTAATGCGATTGGTGCTGTAAAAAAATTGAAAGCGCTGAGGATCTCCATTCTGGATGCTGGGTAAACGAGAGGTGAATGCTGAGCGAGAAGGGATTGGGCCAGCACCCGTGAAGTTTAGGACGACGTAAGCTGAGATAAAGGCTACCACAACCAGTGCAATAATGAAAAAACTGCTCAATAACAAACGGTTATATAAAATTCTCATCTTTTTATCCCTAAGGCTCTTCTCTTTCAACAAAGAAAGCCAAGCTAATTTCCCTAATTTATACCCGTGCGCTCTATAAAATTTGTCGCTTCCATATCATCCGAATCATCCAGAAAGCCGATAATGCTGCGGTTAAATGTTTCAAAGTATGTCCACTGATAATACCTCTACAGAACTGATAAATCTGTGCATCATAGAGTTCGAATGCTTTTGCTAAACCATAGAACAAGGTAATTATAGCGATATCCCAGGAGCGGGTATAATGAGACTGCAACAGCAGCATTATCAATGCTAATAAGCATGTATAGGCTTGCACCGCCGCATAAAGTCGCAAATCACCAGCTCCATGAAGCTCGCTAACATGCCATTGTAAAACACTAAAAATGCCAATCATTAGAAGAAAAGGCCATAACCAAAAAGCTAGACGGCTGTTTATTCTATCGGATATTAGGGCTGAGACAAATGATATAAAAACAATAGTCATCGGTAGCCGATCCCATACTAGGCGACTATTGTCTGGTACTAAATGGTAGTAGCCTGAACCCAATGCTACCAAAATCAGTCCAAGCGAAAGGCTGACCCAAAACCAGCGCTCACTACTATCTATAAACTGGATTTTGCTATGAGAAAATAAGAGGAACAAGCCCCAAATTCCTATTAAGGCAAAAGACAGATTAGATAAAACATTGAAGGCATTGTTGATACCTAACCAACTTCGTTGATCGGCAAAGTTGTGATAACTTTGCGATTGTGGAATAGGTGGGAGCAATAAGCCAATCACAAGCATTAGCAGTACGCTGCCAAGCAAGATGATGACACCTGTTTTTTTTGAAACCCAAAGCTTCTCCATTGTTACTCTGACAATAAATAGCTATTGATCATATTAAATTCAGGAGCTGTCTCTAAAAGCAAGAAATATTTTTTGCAACGCAACCGATAATCAGGAATAAAGGAGATGAAGGTGCCTAAATAGATGTGCTGCAAGAGATATAGAAGTAGACTGATCTTGCCATCTTTTATATACAAAGAGAAACCATTCTAGAACCCATACTCCAACCCACTATTTTTCTTGAAAATAAATCCATAACAACCGCTAAATAAAGCCAGCCTTCCTGAGTCCAGATATACGTAATATCGGATACATAAGCTTTATTCTGAGTTTGCGGCAGAGCTGCGTGACTAAAGACATCTCTATAGCATGGGTATATGCGGTGTGGGGTAGACGGCCATGTCCTTTAGGTTTTTTAGCCTCACAAGGGGCTTGATTAGAAGCCTCTGATTTTTCAGCGTCTGTGATGGCGTCGGGCTTTGCTATCGTTGGTGATTGCTTTTGAGTAGTTTTAGCGCCTTTGCCAAAGAGAAGCCGCTTTAAATTCGATACCGTAATTTTATGCTCGACTAACGCTTTGGGTATCCATGAGGCAAGGTTAATACAGCCAATCACAAAAGGCTTTATTTCGTCAGGAAGATTTGATGATTAAACAAAGTTAATGATTTCTTCTATCTCTTCTTGAGACTTCTCAATCACATTGGGTAACTCTTTGCCTGGAGCCCTTGGGAATTATGTATTTCTAAAGGACGGCAAGATTAAATAATTAACGATTAAAATCAAAAGGTTCTATAACTAGGGTCGGTCTAAGCTGGTAGTTCTACTCATTCACAACCCCTAACAGCACATTCATCGATACTCTACTGAAACCTCACAAATGACTTCAATGCATTCTTATGACCTACCTTGTTCTAAGAAGAGGCTAATTGTATCAAGTTTAAATTCTTTAGGATTTATCGTCATTACTTTCCCCTGTTAAGCACGTTATCTCTTAACCTGGATGTCTGCATCTATTAGATTACTTCAACCCGTATTTATTGCTCCCTCACATCATTGATAAAACAAGGCCAAATAGCAAATCCTGGCAACTGGTCTATACTTGGATAAAATTTAAGAGAAAATAAAATGGCACTAACAAAACAAGATTATCTGGCTAAAAACCGTAGTTATGATGAAATTAGGCGGGCAGGCGCGATCGGTGATCTGAATGAAGGAATTGAAATAATACTGCATGATATTCCAACAAGGTTAATTGCATGGCCAGGGAATGGGTTTCAAACAGAAAGCGTACATGTATCAACACTGTCGCCTGAGATGGAATCTCCCATGTATACTTATCAGATTTCAGAAGAGGCTTTTTTATGTGTTCAAGGTAAAGGCGAAATATATCTTCGGGGAAAATGGGTAAGTATTGAGCCTGGTGATATGGCCTATTTTCCGGAAAATGTTCCGCACGCATTGCGTAATCCAGTCAGCAATAAGGAAGATTTTATTTTGGTGCACTCGATTACCCCTCCTTTGGTAAGTTTATATGAAGCCGCGGGTTTTTATATTCGTGAACTGGGATCTATTGATTTTGACGCAGCAGAAGAGGCAAAGAAAACAGCTGGTCGCGGGAAAATTTCTCCTGCCAATTTCCTTCGTTATAGAGACACTCATCAAGAGATACGCGCCTGGAATTTAAAATCATCTGATATTCGTCGTAATGGCGCTTTGTTCAATGTCTTTAGAGGGGCCGAATTTAATGCTAATGGCAGTCCTATGCGATTTATTCTGTGGCCTGGACATGGCACTCGTCAATGCGGATTTCATTTAACGCGTTGCGCGCCTGGGGATTCATTTGCTGCTCATACACATCCCATTTCGGATGAATGTGTTCCTGTCTGGGCCGGCTCGGCTCGTGGATATTTGGATGGTCACTGGTTTGAAATGTCGATCCATGAATGTCTGCTGGCACCCTGTGGAGTTCCTCATGGCGGTCCTTTAAATATAAAAACCAAAACGAGTGATAACTTTGTAGAGAATAGAGACACTCTTTGGGGAGGTTTCGCATCACCTCCTCAAGGTGACTTGTATTTGAAGGGAGGCTATATTAACAACCAGCTTATTGCTGATCCTCCTTCTATAAGGTTTACTAATATAGAGCCATTAGATAGATAAAGAATATCTATGATTCCTTGATAATTTCTTGAATAGGAAAAAATATGGAAAAGGATTCAGTGTTAGTACATTCCATTTCCTCAAAGTTAAGTGTGTGTAGAGCAGGGATTAACGCCCCGCTCTGTAAGATTGGTTGAAATAAATCTGTGGGTTTACCAAGCCTTTTCCAACGAAGTTTTTGGGGCTAAGGTGAATGAATCATCCATCTACCAATGACGTTATATGTTCGTTTGAAGCTGCCATATTTGTTTTTCCTATAATCAATAATTTTGAAAAATCAGACGACATGTAATCACTGTCGCTGATTGAATGATAATTGCGCTATTTGATTGATTAATGAGGAGTTAAAATTGCTATTAGAAAGCTAATAGTCCGTATGTGAATTACTAATGGTTGATATAAAAGATATTCGGGGATCCTCAAGTTAAAGTCTGTGTTTAATTAAACAAACAAGCGATCTCAGTATCGACTATAGTTAGTAAGTAACCCCAAAATTAGGAGAAAATGATGCAGAAACCTAATTTAGTTGGAATTAATCATGTTGCTCTTGAAGTCGGGAATATCGAAGAAGCTCTCAGCTTTTATGAAGAAATTTTCTCTTTTAAATTACGAGGCAAAGGAAAATCAATGGCTTTTATCGATTTAGGTGATCAATTTCTGGCATTAATGAAAAGTGAAAACACTGTTCCTGATAAAGGAAGACATTTCGGCCTGGTTGTAGACAATCGTAATAATGTAAAAGAATTAGCCATTAAAGCCGGGGCAAAATTAATTGATGGTCAGTTTCTAGATTTCTTAGATCCTTGGGGTAATCGTATTCAAGTCGTTGAATACGCCGATATTCAGTTTACAAAAGCTCCTCAAGTTTTAAAGGGAATGCATTTAGATATTAAAAAAAATCAGAATGCGTTGAAGGAGTTAAAGGATAAGGGTATGAATTAAAGGCAGAGATCAGCTTGCACATATAGCATTTGGTAAGATTTGGTCGAATTCCCATCCTTAGTAGCATTGATAAGATATATTCAGCAGAGCTCATTAAATATCTATAACTTTCTTTGCTTGTATGACATTCAGATTTAAATTTTGCGATTGAAAAAAGGGCGCGTAGCCATTCTACCTAAGCCTTTTTTGTAATAGGTCAGCCCCGCCCCAGTATCGAATTCCCGCGGCTTGACCGCGGGAATTCGTGATGGGACTGACCTATTACCCTATGACAGAATTTTGCGCTTAAGGAACCTATTACAATGGATTCCACTCAGGCTTAAACGGTATAAGAAGAACGTAACTCTTTAATAAACAACTCTATTTTGATTAAAATTTTGTGGTTCCAGTATTAGCAGGCTGAGTATTAACAGGCTGAGTATTAGCAGGTACAGTATTTGTAGACCCACTATTCTTAGGTTCAATCTTCTCAATTGTTTTGTTCACTTTTTCTTTTAAATTCTGAAGAGTAGGAGATATCTTGTTTACTATCCATTCTGTCATCGGCTGAAAATACATAACAACTTTTGATTCACGCCATTCTGGTTTAGAGGCTGAAGGAGTCAGCTGGACAATGTAGATAATAATAATAGTTATAATTGCCGCCCGAACAAGACCAAATAAGGCTCCAAAAAAGTTATCAATAAACCCTAAATCACTAAATAGAAATATCATTCTTAAAAAATAGTTAACAAATCCTCCAATAATAAGCGTAACTATAAAAATAAGGAGAAACATGCCAATCAAAAGCAGATAGGGAATAGCCTGATCATTTCCCTTCGGTTTTGCAAAGTACTCAGCTAATTGAGGCGCGTACTTAATGCCTAAATAAACCGCCACAATCAAAAAAAATAGTGATACGATACTTCTAATGAATCCACGAACTAGACCAAAGATAAAAGATAAGAGAAAAATAATAAAAAAGCCAAGATCTATCCAGTTCATGACGGTATTCATGGTAAATCCTTTTTGACATTGTATGTATATAATAGGCTATTTCTAGATAGGTGATAAAAAGAGGGACGAATAATGACAAAAACGGTAATTGAGGTTTCAGAGTTACTTTCTTATGAAAAATACGGATTCACGCAATGCGTCCAAGTGAATAATTTAATTTTTGTCACTGGCCAGGCAGGGCAAGATAAAGAAGGACGAGTTATTGCAGATAATATTGAAGACCAAACTAAACAATTATTTAAAAATATTGAATATGCTCTTCAAGCTGCAAACTCAGGTCTAGAACAAATTATATCCATGACCTCCTATATTATTAACATTGAGAAAAATGGTCCCGCTTATTTTGCAACGAGAAAAGAATGCATGCCAGTTTCTTCTTATACTAGCACTTCTGTAGGGGTTGCAGCATTAGCCCTTCCTGAATTGTTAGTTGAAGTTACCTGCATTGCTATACCTAAATAATAGGCCTGTACTTTGTGCCAGAAGCCTCGCCTCATTACTTTTTCTTTATCTAATAAGATTACTCTTACCTACAAAAACGGTCTAAAATTGTGTATAATGCTCTATTTTTAATCGGTCGTGCTGTGTTTAATTTTGAACCTGTTTTATGATAAGTTAGAAAAATTACACAGTAATCAATTCACAATTAGGGTTAATTTTATGCAAGAACGCAATATGGGTAAAGAAGCTGATAACAATGCCTTACCACAGATGGTAATACCTCAGTTTGCTGAATATGTCCTGGAAAGTGTAGATAATTTTTTCAATGTAAACTTTATAAGACCAGTAAATGATGCTTATCAACTTTGGCAAAATGGTAGTGAATATTTTATGAGTGAGGGGTATGAGCGCTCAAAGGAGACAGGGGTCGCCATTATTGATCCACTTCCACTTGGCGGAGTTTTGCGAAAACTTCCATTAATTTCTCGGGCCGCGAATTTAGTTCCCTCTATTTATATATTTTCTGGTACAAGGCAGAATTTAACAGCTATTGCTCAATATGGCGAGCAAAATAAAGATGAAAAAGCGCGCAAACCACATGACCGTGTGCAAGAGGCGACGGGTGCAACAACTATCGTAAATCAATTGGGTAAAGAAGCACGCAGCGAAAAGCGAAAAATCACCCGAAATTTATCGAGCACGCAGGCATTTTCCTATGCAAGAATGTTAGGAACCAATATTGACCAATTTTGGGATGACGAGTTAAGCCTTCAAGATAATATTACCTACATTGGCGCAAAAATTATTGGCAATTGTTTTTTAGGAATTAGTGAATTTCCTAAAAAATATATTAGATTTTTACGAGAAGCTAATGATCTAATTGCTGATGGGGATGCTAGTTCAGATGAATTTGCTGATATGCGCAGGAAAATATTGCAGATGAGTGCTGAAATCCTTAGTGGAAATAGCGATGAGATTTTGAGTAAAAATGCTTATGCAAGTACTCAGTTCGAATCAACTGGTAATGAAAGCTCAGAAGAAATGAAGGAAAAATTAATCGCATCACATTCTGGTGCTGGCTTCATTGTTGAGAGTAATTTATCCTTTTTAATCATGGTTGCCTTAGCCTATGTTAGTGCATCATCCGATATTATTGAGCAACTACAAAATGAAGTTAAAGATGTAGACTTAAACAGTCCCCAAGACTTTGAGCAGCTTCTATTTTTAGATTGTATTTACAGAGAAGCCCTACGTTTTGCTTCTCCAACAGCCGTGGTGCCTCGCTATACATCAAAAAGTTCAGTCATAGATGTTGTAAGTACAAACGGCCAAAAATCCTCTTGTACTATTTATCCTAATGCTTATTTATTCTTTGCAATTCGTCCTATTCATCATGATCCAGAATTATGGCGGAACCCTGAATTATTTAACCCATGGCGGTTCATGAAACAGGCTGCAGCTCATGAATTACACTTTATCGGTGAAAACTTTTTTCCATTTTCAGCAGGTAGTCGCGGATGTCCTGCAGGGAATAGTTTTGTTGAGTATGCATTTAAGGGGTTTCTAGTCGAATTTTTCAAAAAGTACAAACTAGTCATCAGTGAACCATTAGAGTCCATTCCTGCATCGGCTATTCATCCTCGATGGAAAAATGAATATTATGGCAAGCTTGAAGAAAATAACGATGTTGAGCGGGTATTGATACACCTGCCTGGTGTCTAGAATGAAAAGCATAGTGATAAAGTTCTGCTGCTAATAAGTAAGGTAGCTTAGTTGATACCAATGTAAAGTTGGCTATCCCTACAAACAGAAAGGCTGCTGTGATACAGGACCGCCGAAAGCCCTGCATTAAATATGATACCTCAGTCACACTTTGATTTAAGAACCGTCAAGTGGCGCTTAGTATTTAAAACAAGTTTTATCCTAATTCAAGGGTAGTAATCCCATAAATGCCATTGACCGTTAATTTGGGCGCCCCTTTTAAATACATTCTTGCTGTGACAAATATTTTGCTCATGCCGTATTTATTGACTATGAAGTGTTTAAAAATTAATTTTAAGTTAAGTTGGCGGCTTTCTTAATGAAACAAGATACTTCAGGCTATGTAAATATGCTTAATGCCATCACTCAACAATTGGCCTATATATTGTATTAGTTTTGATTCGAATCGATTTTTATGGCAATACCAACACAGAGTTATTTTTTGTGAGTGATTTTGAAGCTCTAATTTTACCAACTCGTCATCGAAGTATTGCTCGGGCAAAGCACTCCATCCTAAGCCAGTTTTCACCAATAGTTTTATTGCGTCTAAAGAAAGTAATTCATGTTCTACAAAAAGAGTTAGCCCTTGGGTCAAAAGGATAAATTCCAAATTATCACGGATAGCAAAACCTCGCTGTGTTAAGATGCATGGATATTGAGAGAGCTCTTTTAGACCGATATTTTTTTCCTGGGCTAATTCATGGGTAGGTGTCGCAATAAAGAACACATCTTCCTCCTTGAGCGGATTAGATTTGATTTCACTGTCAACTATTAAATCCTCGGAGGTTAAAGCAATATCAATCATGCCATTTTGCAGCGCTGAAACTAGGCTTGGCTTTGGCATTTGCTTAATTTGAAAATTAGGGAAAATAATTTCATTTTTGATTAAATAATTGATGAATCGCGGTAAAAACTGCAAGGATGGATAGGCTGAAATACCAATAATAACTGGGATTTCAGAAAGCTGAGGATTTTTAAAATTATCAAGAGCATTGCACATGGTATGTAAAAGAGAGCGAGCATAAGGGATAAGTTGCTTTCCTTCTGTGGTTGGAAAAAGCATGTTGCCTCTCATTTCAAATAATTTTACTTTAAACACCTGTTCCAAATTACTAATGCGTTTACTGATAGTTGATGGAGCTATATGCAAACGCTTTGCAGCAATCGTAAACGAGCGGTATTCGTAGGCCATTAAAAAAGATTTTAATTCATTGCTGTTCATACAATTTGTTTTTCTATTAAGTGAAACCTATTGAATTTATTTTAGCACATTAAAAGTAGGCTAAAATCAAGAATGGAGTTCTAATAATTAGCTCAAATTCATAGTTCGCGACTCCCAAAGCCCTTATTACTTATCAATCACCCGTTAAGGGTAATCAAAATTGGAAACAGGCAAAGTCGATATTTTCATTCCTTTCTAATGTTTGGCTAACATCAATATGATTAAATTTTACTCAGACATTTGAACTTCAAGCTCGAAGTAGAAAATTGTCAATTGCGATATCTATTTGAACATATAAATGACTCATGAGGTTTTGCCATGCCCCCTTTATTTCCTGAAAATGACCAGCCTGTTTTTATAGAACAAGGCAGTATAGGTGATTGCTATCTACTTACTGTTTTTGATTGTCTTTATAACTCTACGGAGGGAAGAAAAAGGTTAAAAAACATGTTTACTGAGCTAAAAAATGGAGACGTAGAAGTAAGAATTAAGCGCAGTGATCAAAGTTCTTTTCTTAAACCTAATAAGATCAATCAAAAAAATTATCACTATGAGTATAGGGATAATCAAGACATTATTACCATACCTAAAGCTTCCCTGGAAACCTTTGTTAAAGACACGAGGGGTGCCAAAACAAATAGTTTAGCTGTTTTAATTTTAGAGCACCTTAGCTCTTATTATTTTTTGGATTCAAATGCAGATAGTCTTCAAGCACATAATAGTCAATGGCGGTATGCAGGTACTGCACCTGATTTTATGGCTAAAATTGTTGGATTTGAAGCGGGTTCTTTGAAGAATATTGAGCAAGTAATCAAGTTAAAAAAAGCTATTCCGGACGAGCCAGTCTATATCTCTATGGCCTATGGTAAGCCAGATAGGCAGGGGATAATTCATGGATATCATGCACTAAGAATTCACAGTATAACACCCAATCTCCAAGTACCTGGTGGATATGAATTTACTCTAATTAATCCATGGAATAACATGAAAATGGAAATCTGGAGTTTAGAGGCAATTAAAAAGCGTAACCCTCAATTTGCTTGTTTTTATAAAAATAAGGAAAAGAAGAAATTTACTTTAAAACTATTATCGCTTCCTGAAAACGAAGTTAAGTTCATTCTTAAGCATGCCGCATTAAAAGACAATCTATTTTCCCTGTACCGAGCTACGAAGGATTTAGATAATCAATTTATACGTAATGCCGTATCTCTTTACAAAAGGTTTCCGAGTATTTTTGATAAGATACCGTTAACGTCTGGAGGCCTATCAATTTTTCATAGTCCTACTCAAAAAGACGCTTTGCTTGCTTGCCTAAGAAACCGTTCTGATCAATTTGAAAATAACTACCAATTACTTGTAGAAAAATGCTCCACGGATACAGGTTTTAATTCTCAATTTGAAAGTAACTACAAGCTATTTATAAAAAAATGCTTTCCAAATACAGTTTTTAACTCTCAAGAAGAAGTTAAAAAATTAACTGACTATATTGATCAGGTTGCCTTAGAAAATCCAGAGGAAAACCCAGAAGAAAAAATCATGGATTTTTATTTTTTACAGGATTTTGAATTGTTACCTCAGGGCAAACTTCGCACCTCTTTTATTCATCCAGAAACAATTTCAGCTCTACCGCGACTACAAACTAAATTACTAGCAAGAGGAATACAGTTATTTTCAATTCATGGTCTTGAAAAATTTGGGGTAGATGGTAGAAGCTTTCTTAAATCGGATCATCTTGCGGATCAACCTCTCTATCGTGCCTTGGTAGGTCAAGAAAAAGGATCTTTGGGTGTCTTAAAAAACATATTTTGTTTAAGAGAAATAAATCTTTCACTGAGTAATCAATTATTAAAGCTTGCACAAGAAGATTTAGCAAAAACCAGCTTTAAAAGTTTAAAAAAACTTTTGGAAGAACAACCTTCTGATTCATTCAAAGACTGGTTAAAACTCATCGTTGATTCCCATATAGAAACACATAAAAAATGGAATAATGAGCTAGCACTTGAAATAAGGAAAATTTTAAAAGAGCAACAACCAAGATCCTTAGCTATTTTTTTCGAAAAAATAACAGCAGAAGATTTCATTAGCAAATTCATAAAGGATTATGAAAAACACTTTGGAGTTAATCCCCCTCAAAAAGAAATTGACGATATCGTTTTGACGGAATGGAAACGGATGACTAATTGTGAACGGCCTCAATGGATTAAACAATTACGAGACCCTACTCAAAATATTAGCCAGCTAGGAAGCCTGAGTTTGCTATTTAAGCAGACCCCGAAACAATTAGATAATAGCAATTTGAAGAAGGATACAAGCGTACATTTATCTCAACAACCCTAAAATCAAATCCAAGTGGAACCTATGGCGAAAACTTAAAGGGAATTTAGTTTTTTTATCACTTGTTTTAACTGTGATTTAATGATTTTTTGATGAAAAATTCGAATGGTTTTAAAGTAAAATCTTCCCCAGATATTATGGAACTTAAGCAGTGTAATTATTGCAAGTTCATTATCAGATTTTTTTAAAATCATTCGCACATCTAAATGCTTATCATCCTCACCAAATATCAATTCTGTGAGATTAATCTCAAACAGGCGAAATAGTCCAATTCTTTCTCCGACAATGAGTGTAACGTCAACTTTTTTGCTTATTGGAATGGCTCGTGTTTTAAGACCGAGCCAGCCTACCAGGCTATTCCTGATATTTAAAAGATGACGAGCCCATAGTGGAGAGGCGTTGAAAAATAAGTCTGCTATGATTTCAATTGGATAATTTTTATTGGGGTTATATTTGCCTACTAACGCTTCAGCATAATCAATTTTTGGAAGAGTTTTGATTAAGAAATTATCAGGTTTCACCGACTTCTTTTTAATTGTCAAAAAGGGTTTATTTTTCTTTCTAAAGATTCTCATGAGTTACTCTGTAAGTAATGGATGGGTAATAACGCATTTTATATCCAAAAAGTAGGTGGAAATTAATTAAATTTAGGCGGTCTTTTTTCTAAAAAAGCCTGTATTCCCTCGTTATAATCATGCCCTTGATAGACATTACGCCGAATTTGCTCAATGTATTCAAATAGCTCTGGCGAAATTACACAAGAATCATTAATAATTCTTGCTTGTTCTTTGAAAGCGGAAATAGCTTCAGATGATCGACTGGCAATTGTTTTGGCGAGATCATAAGTATACTTTTCCAATTGCAGTTCAGGAATGAGGGAGTTAATAAGATTATAGTGAAGTGCTCGTTCGGCATTAATAGGATTTGCGCTAAAAAATAATTCCTTTACCAAGTTGATAGGTAAGCGAGATAGAAAATGTTGAATACCACTGGCATTATACGGTAAGCCAAGTTTTGCAGGGGTCATGGCAAAAGTGCAGCTTTCATCAGCAATAATGAGATCACAATTTATAACGAGATCGAATGCACCTCCCCAGACAGAGCCATGAATCATTGCAATAGTAGGGATTTTGTAATGACGTATTGCTCTTAACAAGATTTCTAAAGGATCGTTATAAGGTAAAGGATCAGTATTAGCTAGGGGCAATTCTGTAACATCGTGGCCTGCTGACCAAACGGGATAATTTTCTGCTTGTCGCAGAACAACCACCTTTACTTTTTTATTGGTCATGGTTTCTAACGCGAGTAACAATGATTTAATTAACTCAGAGCTCAGAGCATTTCTTCTTTCATAATGATTTAAGGCGATAGTACCAATTGCATCTTCAATTTTGGTTTTTATTAATGTCATAAGAGCTCTTATATTAATGTTAATTTCTGGGCCGCTTGAATCAGTTCTTCCTGAAATTTGGGATCTGCTATTTCAATTAAGGCTAGAGCACGCTCTTTTGTTGATTTTCCTCGCAAATTTACTATGCCATTTTCTGTCACAATATATTCAACATCCATACGTACATCAGTTACCATTTCAACCTTGGGAACTATGGTAGATACTGCCCCATTTTTTGCACTAGAGTGAAGAGCGATGACAGAAATCCCATTTTTTGCCAGAGCAGCCCCTTTGACGAAATCAAATTGCCCTCCTGAGCCACTATATTCATGACCTTCAATAAATTCAGCATTCACCTGACCATATAAATCAACGGAAATCGCGGTATTTATGGATACAAAATTATTTTGCAAAGCGATGGTATTAATGCCATTCACGTACTCCGAAGAATAACTTTCCATGGCCGAATTGTTATTCATATACTCATAAGTATTTTTATCACCAAGAGCTACAGTAAAGACATGCTTTTGCGGATTCATAAACTTATTGTTTCCGTTGATAACTCCCTTGTGGATTAATTGCGTCATGGCATTAGAAAAGAGTTCTGTATGAATACCCAGGTTTTTATGTCCCTCAAGTGCGCGAGCAATGCCTTCAGGGACTTTGCCAATACCGAGTTGTATTGTAGCGCCGTCTGGAACTAAGGGGGCAACCAATTTCCCTATTTTAATATCCTTCTCACTGGGCGATGCGGAGGGGAACTCTATTAGCGGTGCCGTGTTTTCAACGATAGCGGCAGCTTGAGAAACATGAATTTGTGATTGACCAAATACTCTTGGCATATTTGGATTCACTTCCAATAATAACTGGTCGCATTGCCTTACAGCAGTGGAAGCATAATCATTATTAGTTCCCATAGAAAAATAACCACCAGAATCCATAGGTGACACAGTGATTATAAATGTATTAACTTTAATAATTTCTCGCAATACACGGGGAATCTGACTGAAATTACAAGGCACAAAACTCAATAGCTTTTTACCCGTCTGCTGTTGTTCTTTAATAATGTTGTGATCGATACCTGCCACAAAAAAACTATGAGCCCGAATTTTCTCTAAAACTTTTTCGGTTAGAAGGGTATCTGCCAAATGGCGAGTAGCGATTTTGTAATACACTGAAAGGTTTTGCAGATCATTATGAAGAACTCTTTGTGCGATAGCTGATAACAAGGCAGGTGGAGCCCCTGCACCCATTGCTACTACTAACGTAGAGTTATTATTAATTCGTTCCACCGCTTGTTCAGCTGTGACTAATTTAGATTGATACAACTTGTCATAAAACATTACTTCATCCTTAAATAGTTTCTATTTTTTAGCTATCAATCCCGATATCTTTATCATTTTTTACAATGGTTGATTGAAATGAAAATAGTATACTCCGTTAGAGCATTTGTACTAACTATGTTGTCTGCTTAGCAGTGGGTAGGGGGTAGTTGCAAATTCCACTTCCTGTGGTCAATACATCCTTGTATTGTTTCCTTTTAAGGACATCAATGTCCCCAAATTTGCAACTTCCATGGATATTAGTATGACGTAATTCATGTTGTGCGTCATTAAGACCGGATTGGTAAATATTGTGAGAAATGTCTTACAAAAACGCTTGACAGCTCTTACTGTTAACTAGTGTCAGAGTATTGGCAAGCGATTAGATTTGTTTATGGAGCAGATGTGGAAATTCGCAGTGACGAGCTAAATAGTATATTGAATGATACAACCCAGGAAATTTCACAAGCATCTGGGGGATATGTTAGGGTGATTTAGAATGTTCATTACGCATGCATTAGCTCTGGTTTTATAGCTCCAACCCTAGCAAATGGTCAGCAAGAAGCTAACTTTGATAAGTCCGATTACCTACCTACCTCAGAAGAGTTAAACCCATGCAAGTTTCTACAAAGCCTCGGAAATTTTTATCATCGGAAATTGACAGTTAATCGTGGATTTTCAGCAGAGTACTGATGAATGAGCTGTTAGGGGTTGTGAATGAGTAGAACCGCCAGCTTACTCCAACCTTAGTTATAGAACCTATTGATTTTTAATTATTAACTATTTAATTTTTCCATCTTTTAGAAAATCATATTCCCCAATGACGCTAGGTGAAGGCTGCTGAGGATGATTAAATCATCGGGGTTATAGGCTAACAACAGCTCTGCCTTTAGTTACGCACTCTTGCCGAAAAATCAGATTGTAATTGAGCTTGTGATGGCATCCCCATCAAGAGGATTATATAGAATCACTTCTTTCTTCTCGCAGCTGGAACATCTTTATATGGTTCAGGTTTTTTTTATGAGAAATAATTTTTCCTTGTGTCTACATGGAAATTAATCCTCGGTTTTCTCTGGAGAAGAATATGGAAAACAATAAGTCGGTGAAACTCATTAAATCGGTGATTGATAAAATCAAACCTGTGGAAGGAAAAGATCAGGTGTTTTATCGAGATGAGCAATTAAAAGGGTTTGCATTAAGAGTGACTGCTGCCGGAGTAAAAAGCTTTGTTGTTGAAACTCGCATTACCAATAAAGTTAAACGCATTACTCTAGGCAAGTATGGTCAGCTTACCGCTGAAGAAGCGCGCAAGCAGGCAAAGCATTTATTAGGGCAGGTTGCGAAAGGGGATAATCCTGTTGCTGAGAATAAGACAAATAAAATTAAATCGCTTAGTTTGCAGGAGGTGTTTAATGATTACCTTAAAGCCCGTAAAGATTTAAAAGCGCTGACTATCAAAGATTATCAAAGTGTTCTAAAGCAAGTGATGCCTGATGGGCTTGGCAAACCCCTGATTAATATTACAAGAGAAATGATTGCCAAGCGTCACGCGCAATATGGCCAAACGAATAGTAAAGCACGGGCTAATTATGCGATGCGAGTTTTACGTGCGGTATTTAATTTTGCTGTTCATGAGTATCAGTTAGATGATGGCCAACCTATTATTGCGATTAATCCAGTGGAATATTTATCACATGCGCGTAGTTGGTACCGAGTCGATCGTAAAAATACCATGATCAAAAATCATCAATTAGCTGCTTGGTCTGAGGCTTTAACAAAGCTCGGTGAGCAAGAAAGTTATCCGCAAGCAACGATGTGGAAAGATTATTTTTTATTGATTCTTTATACAGGCTTAAGACGGATGGAAGCAGCTTCTTTGTCTTGGAAGGACATCGATTTTCAAGCGAAGACCTTTACTGTACAAGATACTAAAAATAGAGAGATTCATACCTTGCCTATGTCTGATGTTCTCTATTAATTATTCCTGCGAAGGAAGCAAAGCAAAACAAAAGAATTTGTTTTTCCTGCACCAAGTAAAAGTGGTCATGTTGTGGAACCAAGAAAGGCAATGTTAAAAGTGGTCGAACTCTCGGGAGTTTCTTTTACAGTGCATGATTTAAGAAGAACCTTTGCTACAACAGCAGAAAGCTTGGACTTACCGGCCTATGCACTAAAGCGCTTGTTGAATCACAAAATGACAAATGATGTGACAGCTGGCTATATTATGCGGGATGTTGAACGATTAAGAACTCCTATGCAACGTATCGCTGATCATTTAAATTGTCAGATGGCTAATACTCCAGAAGTTGAAGAAATTAATTAGCTTTTTAAATATAATCCTATTTGTATAGGATTATATTTAAAATTTACTATTTCTTTAGATTAATCCTATAATAGTAGGATTAATGAAGAGGTTTCATTAAGATTTCTAATTAAGACTATAGTAGTAGGATTATATGGCCAAGCAAATCAAAAAATTAGAAACGCCGAATCTGCAACAAGTAATTACCGCAGAGTTGCTAGGAAAAATAATTAAGGCGCGTCGAACGCAAAGTGATTTGCGCTTAGAGGATGCAGCTGCATTATGCGGTGTAGCTAAAGATACATTGATGAAAGTTGAACATGGCCAATCGACTTGTCAATTAGGAAGCGTATTACAAATTTGTTCTGCATTAGGAATAAAACTCCATGTAGCGCCATGGACAAGTAATGAGAGTGAAAATGATTGGAGCTAAGCAGGTTTTAGATGTTTATTTAGGCAAAGATCAAATAGCGCAACTAGCACTTATCGATGATCAGTTATATTGGAATTATTCTGATCCCTGGAAAAGAGAAGGGTATGCAGTTTCTCCACATTTGCCCTTGCAGCAAGAGATTCCACCACTAAATGTGCAGCGATTCCTACGAAATTTATTACCCGAGGGAGCTGCTCTAGAAGAATTATTGAATAACTTTCATTTAAGTAGAAACAATACCTTTGGTCTGGTTCGAGCTTTAGGACTAGATACACCGGGTTCCTTAGTTATATTAGCCTCTAATCAACTAATTCCAGAGCAAGCTAATTTTCGAGTAATCACTGATGAGGAATTAGCACAACGTTTAGACCATCGCGACAGATATAGTCTAATCATTTGGGATGGAAAACCTCGTCTTTCAGTTGCCGGAGTACAGGATAAAATTAACGTAGTCCTTAACGATCAGGGACAGCTTGGTTTTGGAGAAGGTAGTTTGTGTTCTACTCATATCCTCAAATTTGAGACAAAAAAAAATTCATCTATTGTTTTAAACGAATATCTTTCTATGCGTTTAGCTAAACGTTGTGCCTTAAATGTGGCGAATGTCCAGATAAAACATTTTGGCCCGCATTCAGCTTTATTGGTAGAGCGCTTTGACAGGAAATCGATTACTAACAATATTGTGAAAAGACGCCACTTAATAGATGGTTGTCAAGCACTGAATCTACCACCCGATTACAAATATGAACAAAATTTTGGAAATAGCAGGGATGTGGCACATATTAGGGATGGGGTAAGCTTACCTAAGCTGTTTGATTTTGCTAATCAGTGTATAAATCCTGCAAAAACCAAGCAACAAATCCTTGATTGGGTTTTATTTAATATTTTGATTTTTAATTGTGATGCTCACGGGAAAAATATAAGTTTTTTTGTTGGCTCAAAGGGTATTTCACTGGCACCCTTTTATGATTTGGTCAATATAAAAATGTACCCTGAATATGAGCATGCACTAGCTATGGCATTAGGCGATGAATTTGATGAGAATAACATCTATGCTTATCAATTAGCTGATTTTGCAGATACTTGCCGATTACCAAGATCGCTAGTAACAAATCGTTTGATATATTTAATTGAAAGATTAACAGATGCTTTGCAAGAGGAAATCAAATTATTGTTAGTTGATGAGAATGAAAAAAAATATTTAAGGCAGTATCAGGAAATTATCACAAAGCGATGCGAGCATTTATTAGTACAGAGCAAAGAAATTACTTCGGTGCAAATATAGTAGAATAGAGAACAATGTAAATGAAATCAGCTAACGAAGATTATTGTGGCAAATACCAGCATTTTAAAAATAAAAATTTATACGAGGTGATTGGTGTAGCCAGACATAGTGAAACATTAGAAGAGATGATTATTTATAAAGCGCTTTATGAATGCGAAGAGTTTGGTAAAGATCAAATTTGGGTTCGACCTAAAATAATGTTTTTTGAGCAAGTTGAATATGAGGGTTCCATAGTTCCGCGATTTATGAAAATCAGTTAATAGAAATCACTGGGACAAACGGGACACAGGGACAACTATACAAACACTGAATTTTGTTGTCCCAAAGTAAAAAATTCAATTGGGACATCAGGGACAAATCCGGCAAGAAAAATTTTTTGAGTATCAATCGATATCATTTAGTATCATTCTGATCGTAAGCCTCCAAAGCCCTTGACGGCCCTTTAAATTCCACGCAATACTTCGTCTGAACTGTGAATTTTTACGGTTCAATTAAAGTGACGGCAAACGAAATATCACGACTTTTTCCCTCAAGGGAACCCGGCCGGATAGTCAACTGATATTCATCGAGCAAGACGCAAACCGTCGATATTATGCTGAATGAATAAATCATTTGATGAGGGCTATATGAATAATAAACAAACCCGTTTACGACTATTAAACGAATTTGAATCTGCACCAGATTCTGCTTTATTTAATCAACAAACTTTAGCAGCAGTTTTAGACTGTTCAACCCAGCTTTTAGAACGTAATCGTTGGGAAGGAAAGGGTGTTCCTTACCTTAAAATTGGCCGCAAGGTTTTGTATCGTAAATCTGACGTTATGTCATTTCTCCAGCGACAAAAAATCTATCGTTCTACCTGTGATGAAGGGCAGTTCCTTTCACTTGTCACTGAATGAATAAACTGTTCACGGAAGGATAGATTTTCTCTCTTCCATGAACTCTGCTGGAGGAAATAGTCATGCAACAAAACCAAGTTATTACATTAAAAAATACAAACAATAATTATCCTGTGCTCTGTGACTATGCAGGCGGGTATTTTAAATTAACTGAGCAGGGTCTGTCGTTTTATGGCAAAGACAAAGATGGCAATCCAACCGCTCCCCGATGGATTTGCTCGTTTTTACACGTAGTGGCTAAAACCCGTGATGCGAAAAGCGGAGAGTGGGGGCGATTATTGGAATGGCAGGATGATGATCGGGTGACTCATCAATGGGCAGTGCCTCTGTCTCTATTACAAGGCGATGCGTCTGAGGTGAGAAGAGAGTTAGCCTGTCTTGGTTTAACCATTTCGCCGAATAGACTAGCTCGCGATTTACTCATTAGTTATTTGCAGGTTTTTCCTGTAGAAGATAGGGCGCGATGCGTTGATAAGCTGGGCTGGCATGAGGATATTTTTGTTGCTGCTTCGCAAACCATTGGTCATTCTTCCGAGAAAGTTGTTTTCCAAAATAGCCATGCTGTCGAATCAGCAATGTCTGTATCGGGTACCGTTGAAAATTGGCGGGAAACAATAGCACTGCTCGCATCTGGCAATTCACGATTGATTTTCGCTATCTCTGCTGCTTTTGCTCCAGCTTTGGCAAGGATTGCAGGAGAAGATTCTGGTGGTTTTCACTTCAGAGGTGCTTCCTCAAGCGGCAAAAGTACTGCTTTAAAAGTAGCTGCTTCGGTTTGGGGAAATCCTCAAGCTTATTGCCGATTATGGCGTAGCACGACTAACGACCTTGAAGGCTTGGCTGCCTTGCATAATGACGGCTTGTTGATTCTCGATGAATTAAGTCAGATGGAACCAAAAGAAACAGGGGAGGCAGCTTATCTACTCGCTAATGGCCAAGGAAAAACACGCGCCTCGCGTCAGGGAACAGTTAGACCATCATCTCGCTGGTAATTGTTCTTTCTCTCCGCAGGCGAGGAGTCCTTAATGTCTCTTATGGCCAAAGTAGGTCAAAAGACAAATGTCGGTCAGGAGATTAGGCTTGCTGATATTGAAGCCGATGCTGGATTGAAGATGGGAATTTTTGAAAAAATCCATAATCAGCTTAGTCCAGCTACTATGGCTTTATCCTTAAAAGAATATGCCTCTAAGTATTATGGTGCGGTAGGGTTAGCCTGGTTGCAGAAGGTCGTTGCCAATCAACAAAGTATTGCGGAAAAGATTGCTGAGTCAATACAGGAGTTTGTGAATAGGGTTGTCCTACCGGGTTCAACGGAACAGATTATCCGAGTAGCACGCCGTTTTGCTTTAGTTGCTGTTGCAGGTGAGTTAGCCAGCCAATATGGTTTGACTGGCTGGGCAGCAGGCGACTCCCAAAATGCAGCTTATAAATGTTACCAAGCATGGCTAGAGCATTTTGGTAGTGATGGAAATCGAGAAGACAGAGCAATCTTGGCTCAGGTTAAGGCTTTTTTTGAATCTTATGGCACTAGTCGTTTTGATAACGTGAATGATCCAAACAATGCTCGGATTCAAAATCGTGCAGGATTCTATAAAACCGATGATTTATGGTTTTACCGGGAGTATTTAAAAACGAACTCTGTCAGGGATTTGAGCCACGATCAGTAGTACGGGTATTAATAAATGAGGGTTGGTTAGTACCTGCAGCAGATGGAACGCCTACGCAAAAGCCCAGAATCAAGGGGGTAGGAACGTCTAGAGTATATGTTTTTACTATTAAGTTTTGGGGCTGGGAATAAGTTTTGCAATGAACCAGAAATTTGTCCCATTATTTTTAAGTTTTGGGACATAACGGGACAGTTTAAAGCCAGTGTTTACATGCTGTCCCAGCCGTCCCAATTGTCCTAGCCTCTTTTTAATTCTTAAGATATAACCAAAGTGTATTTCGGGATTTTATTCCCATTTCATCATGTATCATCA